>NZ_CP025333.1:0-4038634 GCF_003932995.1 Brevibacterium aurantiacum | reverse complement strand
CCGTTTTCGTCGTTTGTTCTTGGCACGGTCCACACCTGTGTATGACTTCCACATAGTTTTCCACAGTTTGTGGAGAACTGACGAGTCTGCCCAGTAATCCTCCACACTGGTGGATAACCATGTGGAAAACTACACGCTTGTTACTTGTGGACGGGTGAAGATGTGCAGAGAATGAATTTCGGCAAACAGGTCGCGACAGTGACGTGAAACATTGCCATCGAGTTTGACCAGCAACTTTGACCTTCGCTAAGATGGAGTGTCCTGTGTACCGGGCTTCATCCGATTATCTTGAATATCTTTTGGCTCTTATGCACAGGAGTGCTCGGCGGTCGAGACTCGTACCGCCGTTTTTTGTGAGAACGCATTGTCGTTCGACCGCAACCTAGAAATCGGAGACTTGAAGTGAGTAAGCGTACTTTCCAGCCCAATAACCGCAAGCGCGCCAAGAAGCACGGCTTCCGTCTGCGCATGCGCACCCGTGCCGGCCGTTCGATCCTGGCCGCACGTCGTCGTAAGGGACGTGCCGAAGTTTCGGCATAAGTGTGATCACCGCGGCTCACCGGATCCGCAGCGGAGACGACTTCAGAAGAGTCTTCAAAGCTGGCGTCCGTGTGCGCTCGGCCCATTTGATGGCACACAGCCTGATTGATACTGATGATTCCCACGCTGCACGCGTGGGTTTCATCGTATCCAAGGCCGTTGGAAACGCCGTTGTTCGGAACCGAGTGAAACGTCGTCTTCGAGAGATCATGCGGGTCCGACTCGACAGCCTGGACTCTGGCGCCCTGTTCGTCATCAGAGCATTGCCCCAAGCAGCCGACGCAGAATTTGCAGAGCTCGAGTCCGAAGTCACGATGCTGATGGACAAGGCGCAGAAGAAGCTCGAGAGCCGTGGACGCCGAACATGATCTGAAGCACCCGTCGGAGGTGCCCCGCAGGCCAGCCGGATTCTGGCCCACCGCGTGGTGGCTGATCCGGATCGGACCGCGCATGCCGTTCGTGTGGTTCATCAGGGCCTATCGAACCGTGGTGTCTCCGATGTACGGGCAAGTCTGCCGGTATTATCCCAGCTGCTCGATGTACGGCTTGGAAGCGTTCGAGATACACGGAGTTCTCAAGGGAATGGTGTTAACTGGGTGGCGAATACTGCGATGCAATCCCTTTTCCCACGGCGGGGTGGACCATGTTCCCGGTTCAGCGCGCCAGGCCCGCTCAGTCTCCATGCACAACGATGAGGGCCACTGACAATACTTGACGTGTGTGCGACAGATGTTCAGCGCATCTGGCCACCGCGAGCTGCTTGGGGCCAAGGCCTCCGGCACGTGCGAAAACAGGACGATGAGTTCTGTGTCGCGAAGACCTGCGAACAATGGCAAAATGAACGATCGTGAAGATTCGTTGTAACGAGGAGTACTGAATGGACTGGATGGACAAGCTGCTCTACCCGCTGCAGTGGGTAGTTGCTTGGATCCTCGCGATCTTCCACGAGATCTTCACGGCGATCGGCCTGCCGGCCGCCAACGGTTGGACCTGGGTGCTGTCGATCGCGGGACTGACTCTCGTGATTCGTGCGGTCCTGATTCCGCTGTTCGTCTATCAGATCAAATCTCAGCGCAAGATGCAGCTGCTGCAGCCTGAGATTCAGCGCCTGCAGGCCAAGTACAAGGGCAAGAAGGACCAGTACTCGCGTCAGGCCATGGCCGAAGAGCAGATGAATCTGTTCCGCGACAACAAGACCAGCCCCTGGGCCTCGTGTCTGCCTCTCCTCGTGCAGATGCCGATCTTCTTCTCTCTCTTCCGTGTTATCCACAACATGCCCAAGGTGGCCGACGGATCGGTCGGCGCCATCGGCGGATTCACTCAGGATCTCGCGATTCAGGCAGAGCAGTCTTCGGTCTTCGGAATTTCGCTGTCGGCAGTCTTCACAGACCCGGGCATTTCCGTCAAGCTCCTCACAGGCATCCTCATCGTCATCATGGCTGGGACGATGTTCATCACGCAGAAGCAGATGATGGCGAAGAACATGTCGGAGTCCGCTATGGCGAACCCGATGATGCAGTCGCAGAAGATGCTTCTCTACGTGATGCCACTCGTCTTCGGCATCGGCGGAATCTACTTCCCACTCGGTGTCCTCTTCTACTGGCTCGTCTCGAACACCTGGACGATGTGCCAGCAGCATGTGGTCATTCGCAATATGCCAGCCCCCGGCTCCAAAGCCGAGAAGGAGATGCTGGAGCGGAAGGCCCACAAGGGCAAGCCTGTTCAGAAGTCTGAGGTCAAGGGCGGGACCGCCACCGAAGTTGAGCAGACCCCGAACCAGAGCCGTCAGCGGCAGCAACCGGTGAGCAAGAACCGCAAGAAGAACAAGAAGCGCTGAGGAAGAACCATGACTGAAGAGAATGTCGACACGACTGTTGATGAGACCGTCGACGCGACTGCCGACGCTGGGGCCGCTGTTGACGGTGCCGAGAAGGCTGCGAAGCCGACGAGAGCAGAACTCCTCGAGGAAGAGGGCGAAATCGCAGCGGACTACCTCGAAGAGCTGATGGATGTCGCTGACATCGATGGCGACATCGACATCGATGTCGGGGACGGCCGCGCACAGCTGTCGATCGTCTGCGAGGACGACGATGACTCGAATCTGCGTACCCTGGTCGGCCGCGATGGCAAGACCCTCGGTGCGTTGCAGGAACTCAGCCGACTGGCTGTGCAGACCAGCACGGGCCAGCGTTCCTGGCTCATGCTCGACATTGACGGTTTCCGAAACAATCGTCGTGATGAGCTCATCAAGAAGGCCAAGCAGGCAATCGACGATGTCAAGGAATCCGGCAACGAATTCGCTTTCAAGCCGATGAACAGCTTTGAACGCAAGATCATTCACGATCAGGTCGCCCAGGCCGGATTGGTTTCGGAGTCCGAAGGCGAGGGTGAGGGCCGGCACGTGCTTGTCCGTCCTGCCCATGACTGACCTCTCCGCCCTCGAAATCCCCCCGGCAGGCACAGAAGAGTTCTTTGGTGCCGCTTACCCAGCTGCACAGCGGTATGCGCAGCATCTGGCCACCACTGGCATCGAATGGGGACTGATCGGTCCCCGCGAGATCGACCGGCTGTGGACGAGGCACATCCTCAATTGTGCTGTTGTCGCTGAGTTCATTGATGACAGCGATGTCGTCGGTGATGTCGGCAGCGGCGCCGGCCTGCCCGGCATTCCGATTGCACTGCTTCGGCCCGAGGCACAGGTTGTGCTCATCGAGCCGATGGAGCGTCGGGTCGAATGGCTGAAGATGGTCGTCGACGACCTGGGTCTGGACAATGTGAGAATAGTCCGCGCCCGCGTTGAGGAACTCGTCGACGAGGAGATGTTCACCGTTGTGACCTCACGCGCAGTCAAAGCGATGACGACCCTCATCGAATGGACTCATGAGGTGATGGGACCTGAGGGACGCATCCTGGCTCTCAAGGGCGCTTCGGTTGAGGCCGAGCTGGCGAAGACGAAGAAGCTTTTGAAGCGGTACCGACTGTCCCAGCCGGAGATTCACATCGTCGACGGTGGAATCCTCGATGTTCCCAGCCGTGTCGTCGAGATAGTCAAGAAATAGTACGAAGTAGATTTGGTCTAGGCTGAGTATAGCTTTGTGAAACCAATGGATGATGGAGTGCGCCGAATGCCGATCATGGACGAGTCGTCTCCCATAGGTGCTGCAATCGCGCGTGATAACCGACGCGCTGATCGACTGTCCCAGGCGAGTTTTCCACGACCAGACTCTACTCGGGTCTTCACCATCGCCAACCAGAAGGGCGGCGTCGGGAAGACCACCACAGCAGTGAATATCGCTGCTGCGTTGGCGAATCAGAACCTCAATGTTCTGCTCATCGACATCGACCCGCAGGGCAACGCAAGTACAGCTCTGGGCATCGACCACTATTCCGAGGTCACCAGCATCTACGATGTCATCATCGACGATGTGCCGATGCGCGACGCGGTTGCGCAGTGCCCGGACTTCGACACGCTCAAATGCGTGCCGGCGACGATTGACTTGGCCGGCGCAGAGATTGAGCTTGTTTCGTTGGTTGCCCGGGAACAGCGCCTGCAGAGGTCACTGGGCGTCTACCTCGACGAGGAGGCTGCAGCGGGAAATCGAGTCGACTACGTCATCGTTGATTGCCCGCCGAGCCTGGGGCTCCTGACAGTCAACGCATTCGTTGCTGCCAGGGAAGTCCTCATCCCGATCCAGTGTGAGTACTATGCGCTCGAGGGACTGAGCCAGCTGTTGAAGAACATCCAGCTGATCCAGAAGCATCTGAACCCCAAACTGTCGATCACGACGATCCTGCTGACGATGTACGACGGCCGAACCAACCTCAGCGCTCAGGTCGCGGACGATGTTCGCACCCATTTCCCTGAGCAGGTCCTGTCTTCGGCGATTCCACGCTCGGTACGGATCTCTGAAGCTCCGAGCTACGGTCAGACTGTCATTTCCTATGACCCCCATTCCAGTGGCGCTTTGTCCTACCGCGAAGCAGCCGAAGAAATCGCACAACGAGGAGTAAATCGTGGCTGAACGCAGGAAGCGTGGATTGGGCCGTGGACTGGGTGCTTTGATCCCGGATGCGGCGTCGAGCGATCGCCCAGTCGACGTGTTCTTCTCCGGCGGCGAGCCTGACGAGGGTAAGCAGGGCACAGAGGAACAGAAGGCAGCTCGGGCCGCTCGCACAGATCCCGCGGCCTCTATGCAGTCCTCTCGTCGCCGGAAGCCCAAAGCCGGAGCCACCACAACCTCGTCGACGGCCAAGACGGCTAAGAAGGAGACTACATCTGCGAAGCCTGCTTCCGCGAAGAGCACCTCAACATCCAAATCTTCAACGGCGAAGACCACCCCAGCGAAGAGCACAGCTGCCAACAGTGCTGCGAAGGACACTCCGGCCAAGTCCGCCTCCACGACTTCGACGAACGCGAAGAAGTCCGCTTCCTCGGCTAAGGCTCCCACGGCAAAAGGCGCAACGGGTGCAGCTTCGAAGCGCACCACAACGGGGGCTAAGACATCTGCGAGTAAGACGTCCGGTACCAAGACCTCTGGAACACCTGCGAAGGCAGCGAACAACGGTTCGGCAGCCTCTACATCCAGCGAGAAGATGTCGTCTGGCGTGAAGAGTTCCAGTACGAAGGAAGCAGCTTCGGCGGCGTCGTCTCCGGAATTAGATAACGTGCGATCGACATCTTCAGTCGAGACTTCACAGGCCCAGGAGTATGACACCAGCTATGAAGCCGCGGCACCGGTGTTTGAGACTGCGGAGCCCGATGTTGAGGCAAACTCCAGCGGTATGACGAACGAGACTGTCGATTCGGAGACGTCTCACCCGGATGACGAAGTTTCCGAGACTCACCCCGGGGTATACCGGTCGGGTCACGAAAGATTCGATGAGGCGCGTGAAGAAAGCAGCGGCTTCAGTACTCAAACTACAGATGAAGTAGATGCGACGTCGTCCACGCTTCAATCCGTTGACAACTCAGCTGTGAACGACTCGGCTACGGATGTCTCGGGTGCCGCGGATCATGATAGCCAGGATAGTGAACAAGTAGTCACAGAGAGCTCCAGTGACTCCGGTATCGAGACCCCTGGTGTAGATTCGATTCCCGATACAGAGTTCGGCGAGATCGACGTCGACCTGATTGATGCCAATCCTCGTCAGCCTCGTACATTCTTTGATGAAGACCAACTCAGCGAGCTTGTCCACAGCATTCGCGAGATTGGTGTGCTCCAGCCTGTGGTCGTTCGGCAGAAGCCCGGAGATTCAGAGCGCTTCGAACTCATTATGGGTGAGCGGCGTCTGCGGGCGACCAAGGATGCTGGCCTCTCCGCTATTCCAGCGATCATTCGGTATGTCGACGACACCGATCTGCTGCGAGATGCGCTCCTCGAGAACTTGCATCGCGCAGAACTCAATCCATTGGAAGAGGCTGCTGCATACGGTCAGCTGCTCGAGGACTTCGGTTGTACACAGGAGGAGCTCTCCGAGAGAATCGGTCGTTCACGCCCTCAGATTTCCAACACACTGCGGCTGCTCCGCCTGCCACCTCTCGTTCAGCGACGGGTTGCGGCCGGAGTTATTTCGGCGGGACATGCTCGTGCAATTCTCGGACTTCGGGAGCCAGAGCATATGGAAATTCTTGCTCAGCGCATCGTCGCAGAAGGACTCTCCGTCAGAGCTTCAGAAGAGGCAGTTGTCCTGTTGAACCGCGGTGATTCTATGAATGTTTCACGTGCAACGACGAAAGTGGCACCCCAGTTCATTGAAGTTGCCGAGAGGCTCGGGGATCGTCTGGACACAAAGGTCAACATCACCGTGGGTAAGAAGAAGGGGAAGTTGAGCGTCGAATTCGCGAACCAAGATGACCTTGACCGTATTCTTCTGCTGCTGGGTGTGGAGTCGCCGGCCGAATAGTTCTTCCCCAATTGGTTGAAGATGGGCGGGTGAGAAGGATTCTTCTCACCCGCCTTCTTTGTATTCAGTTCGGTCTATGAGTCGTGCGACTCAGCTCGCTTGTATGAGCGAATGCGCGCGAATGACGGTAATGAACTGAAGGCCCCGGATATGGAGTGCCAGGTTATCGATCAGAAGCCTATGCTTATCCTCGATTAGTCTCAGACGGTTGAGCAAGGTCTACCGGCAGTTTGGCGAAGAAGACACTTGTTTCACGTGGAACACTTCGATTGACGAGGACAATTGATGCTGGCAAGAACAGGCGCGTTTGTGCCAGATTAGGGACCACTCGATCTTTCGAGCCCAAACAACAGTCTATTATCGCGCTGTTCGTTCTTAGCCTCCCCTCTTTATCGTTCCTGTGGCCGTCGTCCGATGGATCCCGAGAGTTGGGGAATGCGGCAGGTCCATCGGTTACAACCGCAGCATGGTCGGCGTCGCATTTCAACGTTCGGTAGGTCGCTCTTGCCATTGTGGTTATGGGTCAGTCCGAATTCCCATCGACAGGCCGTTTCACGTGAAACAGCAAAGACGTGGCGATGCCTAGCGTCGGCGCGACTAGAGCAATCCAACGCCGTTTGGCGAGTGGGCGTCGAAAAGCACTGTGCGAGCGACTCCAGTTCTAAAGAATGGTCTAGTGGATCCATATCTCTGACGATTGTTGATACGTGATTGTCGAAATGCTGTCAGCCGAGAGCGTTAAAACCGGGCTCGCTATAGATGTTTCACGTGAAACGCTGTTCTTCTGTTTTGTTGAGTGCAATCATTTGGCACAGACATGCGGTAGGGACGCACACGTGGTCTATCTGGTCTTTCGGTAGTGTGACTAGGTACGGGTTAACCCTGCGAATGGACCAATCGAGAACATTCAGCTGCATATATTGGTACTAGGCGGAGGCCTAACTCCAACTGAATCAGCGTATACGTGTGAGAGTCTCTAATGATTCGGAGGCCAGCTTTAGGCCGGTCTTCCTAATGGAGTAAATGTTTCACGTGGAACATCAATTTCCAGTGGAATTGTCACGTTCGCATGATGCTCCTGTGTCTATTTGCGGCCGGTGCCTCATCTGAAGAAAAGGGATCACCAACTTCGCCCTAGTTGTCTACCAGGGTCATTCTCTTTTCTCAGCGCAGAACGAGATTCGGCGCAGCAGCACTGCTTGAGAAATCCGCAGTGCCTGGTCCAATGCATATTGTTACTGAGGATCTGCATTACGCGTTCTTTCGGGATTACGATCCCTACTACCGATTCGAGTGAAGGACATGGGCCCGGAGCCCGATGTATGCGTTGTTTCACGTGGAACACATGGCTGTTCTTGCCCGTAGCCACCGGTGCAGAATCGCCCTAGATCGTCTCGGAAGTTGTCGAAAGCGATTGTTTGATTGCTATGTAGCTACGATTGTCCGCGGCGCGTTGACTGACAGTTCATGTACTTGGGGCGTTATGTTTCACGTGGAACAAGCCGATTCGAGTAAGCCGGCCTCTACGTATTCTCCACTCAAACTTGAGTTTGTTGTCTTAGAGGCTGACTGCAACATGGTCAGAATGTTCGCACAGTCACCGCGTGCGACATGCGGACTTTCGATATTCGTGACTGGATACCACTTACACCTGGTCCATTCAATACTTACGTTTCACGTGAAACGCTGTTATACATGTGGCTCCTCGGCCTTTTACAGGAACCCTTCTTCGCGAGTTGGAACGATTTCGTATGCACTGTGCTCGTACCGCCGGTGGCTTGCCGGCATCGGCAATCGGTTACGCCCACCGCGAGACCGATTTCAATGCTAGTAGCGGGGACTCGTGTCGATTCGTGGAGGTATATGGGTGCCATTTGAGGCATTGTCATTTACATTCGAGATTGTTTCACGTGAAACATTGCCCACTCATCGTTTTGGCACTGGTGCGGCTAGAAGCGGAAGCAGGAGGCCGTCGTTTGATCGCCACTACCCCTTTTCCGTTTTGGGAACGCCCGTGAATGGGGGGTGCTGAAGGCAACTGCCTGGGGCAGCGGTACTATCGCAGCTTCGTTTTTCCGGGAACGCTGTATTCTCGGCCGTTGTAACGAAGGTACGCGTCGCGTTTCACGTGAAACGATTACCAACCAGGCGTATCGCTCTTACCATGTTGGGCAGATAGGCGATTTGGTGTTCAAGTAGTTAATACGTGTCCGGTGTGATTGAGCTACCGAAGACTGTGCCCCTATGGCATCTGCGCAGCGATATCCTTTTTGTGACTGCGGGGTGGCTCTGTGGGATTCATAGCCATCGTGTAAACCCGCGAACTGGTAACTCTTGGGCGCCGTCGAATCGCCCGGGTTTGGCCATCCTTCTACCAGGCACACGTTTCACGTGAAACTATGCGATCGAGTTTCGGTTAGGTGTAAGTGAATCAGCGGCTATGAAGTATTGACTTCTGTTGGTGTTCGTCTCAAGACCGGTATGTCCACAATGATGTCGTATAGCATATCGATCTGCAGCGCATGCCGTGTGGCAGTGTGATTTGACGGGTTCGGACGAGTCCAGCCGCGCTGTGCGATTCCTAGCGTGTCTTCTCGATTCGTGAGTAGGTGATGATTTCTACCTACTGACTAGCAACTGGCTGATTCGACGTCGTGTACGACCTGTCAGCACACCTCTTATCTAGAGTGCAGTGTGGTCACAGATCGTAGTTTGACGTGCGTAATGCGCTCTACTGTGCGGTCTACCCGCTAGAGGTCTACTTGGTGTGCGGAACAGGTTAATCACTCAATGTTGCAATCGCGTCCGCTTAGTACCTGTATGCAGGGGCGTATCTACAAACTGAACTGGAATCTACAGCTCACTGTCGTGTTTCACGTGAAACACGACAGTGGGTGGGTTTCAGCTGTACGCCTTGATCTCCGCGAGGCTCAAGGTGCCCGTCTCAGGGTCAGAGTCCTCTCGCACGTAGAGTCTCTGCAGCCCGGCCGCGATGCCGTCTGCGATCGCGTCTCGCACGTTGGGGTCCTCAAGATTCTCGAGATCCTGCATATTGGTGAGGTAACCAGAGACCACATGTACCTTCGGCGTTCGCAGCCTTGTCAAGGAAGACCACGTGCGGGCGTGGGTTCTGCAGTCCTTCATCCCGGTTCGTGCAGTGAGCTCGCTCTGTATAAGTTCTGCCAGGCGTGCACCGGTTGGAGAGTTGATATCGGAATGGGTCTCGTGCCCGAAGAAGAAGGTCGCGATTCCGTTTGCGTCTTTTGATTTGTTGACGTCAGCAGTAACAGTTACGACAGCAGATGCGCCAAGTTGGTCAGCTGTGTTGACTTCGACGGCGTCTCCGTCGAGAACAATGGCGCCAGCTCCCACCGCTTCAAGACGTCCAGCAAGGCGGGTTGCTATATCAGTAGTAATCCGACGCTCGGTCTCCGCTTGTTCTGACGTCATCGGAAGAGTCACGAAATCTACAACTGTAGTTGCAGCTTCGATGACGAAGGTTCGTCCCGCAAGGGAAGTTCCGGATGCTGCCACGCGAGCTCGTTCCTCGAGCGCGAAGAGATTGCCGGTGTCTTGTTTGCGATCGATCGCATCGAGTCCACGTAAGGTCTGTGGACCTGCTATCCCATCAACCTTGGTCCCGAGACTCATCTGCAGCTCTTTGACAGCAGCGTCCGTGACTGCGGAGTATTCGGCATCCATGCGGCCTGCGTAGAACCCGAGTCCGGCAAGGGTCCGCTGGAGTCTCAGTACATCATCGCCGGTAAGGACTCTGACGGGGTCATAGCGGAGCACACGGTCGCCCAGCTGATATCTGGCGCGCTCGAGCTCTGTAAACGTCTCTTTGCCCATCACACCGTCGCAGAGGATTCCACGCACTTGCTGGAACTGCCTGACTCCAAGCTCAAATGCGCGATCGAATTCGTCAGAATCGGTGTCACCGACATTGAGCCCCAAACGAGCCATCTGAGATTTGATGTTGGGCAACACCTCAGAGCTGGTCCCGCGTGAAAACTGCGGGTGCGGGTTGTGAGTCAATGCCATGCCAATCTGCTGTGCGAAGTTCTGAACGTGTTCCTGTCTGCCATCTGGATAGACCTAAGGCGCCTGTTGATCGTACAACAGGCGCCTTAGAACATGATCAGATGAAGTCGGAGAGCTCATCCTCAAGCGCCGGCTTAGGCCGGGCACCGATGATGGTCTTGGCTACCTCACCATCCTTGAAGACGTAGAGGGCAGGAATCGAGGTGATTCCATACTTGCTCGCGGTCTCAAGGTTCTCGTCTGTGTTGACCTTGACCACGTTGAGCTTCTCTGTGTTCTCTTCAGCGATTTGATCAACGATGGGGCTGACCATACGGCAAGGGCCGCACCAGGGAGCCCAGAAATCCACCAGGACTGGCTTGTCGGACTTCAATACGGTCTCTTCGAACGTGGCGTCAGTGACTTCTGTCGACATGACCAACCTTTCTCTCAATGATGTTCAATAGCAGAAACAGCCGTTGCGTGGGATTCATTCCCCGAGGCGATGTTCCGGCTGAGAAGCTGCAGACGCAGTATGTGCCAACTCGCCCTCATCTACGCCCAGTGGAGTGGGTATATCAGGAAGCGACTGGTGCCGCGGCCTCGGAGACCTCAGTGGTGACAGCCTCGGCCTGCTTTGCTACTGCTTCAAGATCGGCAAGGTAGTGCTCAGCGTCAAGCGCTGCCGAACAACCCGATCCTGCAGCGGTGATCGCCTGCCTGTACACCGAGTCGATGACGTCGCCGGCAGCAAAGACACCTTCGATCGCGGTCTTGGAGGTTCGTCCTTCGACATTGAGATAGCCGTCGGGACGCAGCGAGAGCTGATCTCCGAAGAGGCTGGTGCGAGGGTCCGAGCCGATGGCCACAAACATGCCCGTGACGGGCAGTTCGGAAGTCTCGCCCGTGACGGTGTTGCGGACAGTGAGTCCAGTGAGCGAATCTTCGCCGTGGATCTCAGCCACTTCACTGTCGAGGAGGTACTCAAGCTTCTCATCGGCTGCCGCTCGGTCCTGCATCGCCTGCGAAGCTCGAAGCTCCTGACGGCGGTGGATCAGCGTCACCTTGGATGCGAAACGGGTGAGGAACGTTGCCTCTTCGAGGGCGGAGTCGCCGCCGCCGATAACGGCGATGTGCTGGTCCCGGAAGAAGAAGCCGTCGCAGGTTGCGCACCAGCTGACACCGTGACCGGAAAGCTTCTTCTCATTCGGAAGGTTGAGCTCGCGGTACGCCGAGCCGGTTGCAAGAATGACGGCCTGCGCCGTGTACCGGGCACCGAGCGCCGTCTCGATCTGATGAGCTCCGGGTTCAAGCTTGAGGCTCGCGACATCGTCGTAGATGACCTCGGCGCCGAACTTCTCAGCCTGCTCGCGCATGCTCTCCATGAGCTCCGGACCCTGCACACCAGCGGGGAATCCTGGGTAGTTCTCGACGTCGGTGGTGTTCATGAGTTCACCACCGGCTGTCACAGAACCCGCAATGACTACGGGCGAAAGATTCGCACGAGCCGCGTAGACGGCCGCGGTGTATCCGGCCGGACCCGACCCGATGATCACCAATTGTGTATCAGTCATGTGAAAATTCCCTGTTTCTGCTCGCTGTGTTCTCAGTGCCCCGCTCGACGGCGGCACGGAATGCCTATCGTACTTGTAACGGTACGGCGGTTGCGACTATTCCGCACCTGCTGATGAGGGCAGCGGGTGGCTTTCTGCGCCGCTGGCGTCTGATTTGCGAAGTTGAGGAACAGCCGTCTGTCTATGATTCTTACTTGATGTCGACGGTGTTGACGATGGCGCGGAATCCGCCCTCGTCCTGGGGCAGCTCGGTGACCCAGAGAATCAGGTTGTCGGTTTCGACGTCATCATCGAGTTTGATCGTGACGCCATCCGAGTCGAACTCCCCTTCGCCCACCTTCTTTGCATCCTCAGGGTCGGAACCATCGCGAATCTCGAAGGTTCCCCCCGAGTTCGAAGACTTGACCTTGACCTCTTTCACCGTGGTCTTGTCTTCGAGTTCGAACAGCAGACCGACGCCGGACTTCAGGTTGCCGAAGGACGCCGAGTTGTAGCGGTCGGTGCGCCAGGACCCGTCGGTGTTGGGAACGACATCCTGAGCCTGGTCGTCGTTCTCCTCATTGTCGCCTTCGGGATCCAAAGCTGTGACCTTATCGATCTTCGGAGGTTTGGCCTGAGGTTCCTCTGTCTTCTTGTCTTTGCCGTCATCCGTGTCTGCCGGAGCCGAGGTTTCAGCGACTGGGTCGGGGTTCTCTTCGCCTGAGTTGAAGCTGAAGACGGCGATCGAGATGACGATGGCGGCGATGACCACCAGCGCGAGGACTAGCCAGGCGAATGGCCTTCGGGTGTTTTTAGGGTCCTCGTCCGAGCCGTCGCCGGTGTTCGTAGGCCCGCCTGGCGCTGCACCTGCACCGCCGGCCGCTGCACCCGCAGACCCTGCTGCTGCACTCCCTGCGCCAGACTTCTTCGCCGGTGCATCTGAGTTCGCTGTGCTGCTGCCGGTCGAGGCTCCTGCCGTTGCAGATTGCTTTTTGCCCGCGGACTGTTTCTTTCCTGCGGCCTGTTTTTTGCCTGCGGAACCGTCCGCTTTCGAAGCACCGGCAACCGCAGCTGCACCGGCGGCGCCGACAGCCGCCGCACCCGCGGCACCTGCAGCCCCTGCCTTGCCGGAGCGCGAGTTGTCGTCGGACTGCTTATCGGGCGAGACCGCGGGAACGGGAGCAGTCGTCCGAGCCGACTTGGTGTCTGAATCATCGACCGAATTGGGCGAGAGCCTGCGCACCTGCTTGGGCGGCGTGGAGGTGCTGGCCTCTTGCCGCTTACTTGCCGACGAGGCCTCGAGCGCGGCGATGCGCCGGCGGGCTTCGTCTTCCTTGGCCTTGGCGATGCGGCGTTCGCGTTCGTACTCGCGCAGCTGATGCTCGCGCTGCTGCTCATTGGTCTCGAACATCCCGCCCAGGAACCACGACCCGTCATCGTCTTCGTCCATGATGGCTCGAGTGTCGTTGTCGTCCCCGTCCATGATGACTCGGGTGTCGTTGTCGTCCTCGGCCTCTTCAACACTGTCCTCGGAGACGATGTCGAGTGCCTGAGTATCGGGATCCGAATCCTGAGCATCACGATTCATGATCGGAGAGGTCAGATTCTCGTCATACTCGTGATCGGCGTACGCGGAGTACTCCGAATAGGTCTGCTCCGGCTCCCATTCCTCCCAGTCCTGGGCGGCATTGTCGAGCTGGTCCTTACCGATGGGGAAGCTGGATGCCTCACGCATCTGCATCCGATCCGCATACTGTCCCGTCGTCTTTCCGACGACTCCCACAGCCAGTCCGCGAGTTCCCGGACGGGTGATGCCGATGCGAACCAGAGCTGCCTTGACCTGGTCGTCGCTGGCGGTGTTCGCAGGGGCAGAACCGATCGATGTCGATCGTGGTGCGGGCAGACTCGTTGCCTCGTCGAAGCTGCGGGGTGACTGGTTGAAGACGCTGTCGTTGTCGAGCACCGGTGCACGGTTGACGTAGCGCAGCAGCTCGGCATCCCACTCATCCAGGTAACCCAGCACCTCTGCCACTGATCCCGGTCCCGGATCAGATCCGGTGAGGATTCCGCTGACGAAGTCATCGAGTTCATTGGAGATCTCGGGATTGAGAGCCTTGGCGCGTGCGATGCGGGAGTTCTCACGACCGGCGGCGGGGATCCCGTTGAATGCTTCCTCAGACGGCCAATAGCCGGTGATGGCGGCATAGAAGAGCCGAATGAGCCCCAGTGCATCCTCGCGTGAGGCCTTCGTCGGCGTATAGTCCTCGGGCGAAATGACCCCGGTGCCCAGAGCCAGGGCGGCATCGATGCCGATGCCGGAGACCAGGACGGTGCCCTTGGTCGTGATTCCCACCGTGTTCGGGCGCAGGAACATATGGAACAGGCCGCGTCGGGCGGCGGTGACGAGAACCGTCCCGATCTCGCCGATGAGAGCGCAGGCGGCATCGATGGGAAGCGGTGATTTGGGGAGGATCTCACTCAGTGGCGTGACGGCGATGCGTTTGGACACGACATAGTCGAGTCCGTTCGAATGGCCGACGTCCAAGGTCGGGGCAATGCGATGATCGCCGAGGATGGAGACCCGTCGCGCTGCCTCGAGCACATCCGTGGATCCATCGGCATCGGCGACGTGGATGAGCACAGGTTCATCGAGGATGGCATCGAGGGCTGTGCACACTGCCCCCGCTTGCGGTTTCTCCTCGAGCCAGCGACGGTCGACCGTTGATACGACGTAACGACCGGCAACTACCATGCCGGGTTCGATATCGATCAGGGTGACCACCTCCAGAGGGGCTTCAGTGCGCAGGCTATTTTCTTAGTTTTCCAGCAACGACGCCAATAATCGAATGCAACTCTCTGACTTTCAGCAAATAACATGCTCCCAGGAAGACAATGAGCATGAGTGTGCCGACGGCGGCGGTGGAGACGAAAGCCTGCCACTGGCCCGACAGAGCGAAGTCCGGGAAGAAGAAGAGAAGACCGTAACCGGCAATTCCGGCAATCAAGGCTGCTACCAAGAACTTCATATGGGCGGTCAGGATCCCGCGGAGATCAATGTCGCCGAGGCGTTTCTTCAAGAGCGTGAACGACAGGATCATGGCGAGGAGATAGCCCAGACTCATCGCCAGGCCGATGATGGCCACCGTGACCGAATTCGGGAAGATCGAGGCCGAGAGCACCAAAAGGGATTGGAAGATCACCTGTGGAAGTTGGATGAAGAACGGCGTCTTCGCATCCTCATAGGCGTAGAAGACCCTCTGTGCCAGGTAGTTGGCACTGAAGGGAATGAGCCCGAACACCATAGCGATGATGACGAGCCCAACTGCCATTGCCTGTTCGCGGCCGTCGCCGGCGATGATCATCGCCACGGGCGAGGCGAGGACGATGAGCGCTGCCACGGCGAAGGAGTTGATGAGGCCGACCATGCGCACACCCATGGAGAAGTCGCCGACGACCGCCTCGGTGTCCTTGTTTGCGGCATTCTTGCTCAACGAGGTGAACAGTGCCGTGGCCAGCGATACCGCGATGAGCGAGTGCGGGAGCATGAAGACGAGATAGCCGTAGGAATACGCGGCGTTTGAGGCATTGCCCTCACCCGGGACGGAGGCTCCGGCAGCGACGCGGGAGATGATGAGGAAGCCGATCTGTCCGATGAGCATGGCCGAGAAGGTCCAGAACGCCACCTTTCCTGCTGTGGCCAGACCGACCCCGCGGAAGCCGAAGGTCGGCTTGTACTTGAACCCGATGCGCTTGAGCGGCCAGATCAGGATGAGTGCCTGAGCGACGACTCCCAACGTGGCTGATCCCGCCAGGAGAGCGATCATGCCCGGATCCCAGGTGCTCAGCCCATGCGGAGACGCTTTGTCCGTGCCGAACATCAGGATGAAGACCAATAGACCCACGATGGCCACGACGTTGTTGAGCACAGGTGCCCACATGTACGGACCGAACGAGGACTTGGCGTTGAGTACCTGGCCCAGAAGCGTGTAGAGGCCGTAGAAGAACAGCTGCGGCAGGCACCAATAGGCGAACGCCGTCGCCAAGGCCATCTGATCCGGACCCCAGCCCGAGGAGTAGAGCCAGACGAGCAGCGGTGCGGCCAGGGTCGCGATGAGGCCGACCGCCGCCAGAATGAGGAACGCCAAGGTCAGCAGACGGTTTGTGTAGTCTTCGCCCCCGTCCTTCCTCTTCGACGCCCGAACGAGCTGCGGGACGAGGACGGCATTGACAACACCGCCAGCCAGCAGCATGTACAGGGTGTTGGGCACCTTGTTGGCGACATCGAAGGCGTCGGCCTGAACCGCGGTGACCCCGATCGCCATTGCGAGCAGCGACGCCTTGACTAAGCCCAAAATGCGCGAGGTCAGGGTACCTGCGGTCATAATGGCCGAGGATTTGGCCAATGATGAAAGATTGGACAAGTCCTACCTCGTTTCCGATTCGTCGTTCTTCGCGCGGGCCATCGCATCAGCCAGCTGCTGTTCGGGGATCTTCCTGCGGCCGCGGGAGATCGTCTTGATCAAGCCGATCACGAATACGGCGGCCAGTGCCAATCCGACGACCGCCGTGCCGATGTTCTCCCAGTCGGCCCGCACTCTGACAAGCAGCGTCTCGTCCTTCGGCAGAACGACGTCATCGGTGGCGACCATCTCGATCGTCGTCGGCACGTCGGCGTTTGCCAGGCCTTTGACCGGAACGTCGACGCGCATGGTCTCCTCAGCTGGCACGACCACGGTTTCTGTGGGTTCGGCCCGCAGCTGCGGGGTATTCGGCTTCATCCTGATGCTCATCTTCGCCTCGGCGGAGGAATCGTTGACGATCGTCACCGGAATGGTCGTCTCCTCACCGGTGACCAGCAGCACCGAGGAGCCCTTCTCGAGATGGATGCTGTTCCTCACCTTCTCACTCGACGCCTGAGCCTCGTCAGCGCAGCGAGTCGCATTTCCACCGAGCGTCCATGCCACCGAGGTGCAGCTGAGCAGTTCGCGGTCCAGCCGAGCATTCGCTCCTGCCGGATCGGAGAACACACTGTTGAATTTCCTCTGCGTCGTCCGGGTCTCTGCAAGGCTCTTCACAGCCTTCGCGCCGATGGTCTTCGAATCCGTCCCGGTCTGCAGCACGCCACGGGGCACGACATCGGTGTCGAGGAGCTCATCGATGCCGGAGGGGTCGACCCACGGGGCGTCCGCGACGGCCCCGACCGTCTGCTCCCAGTTCGCCGAGGCTGCTGTACGTGGCATGGGCAGCAGCAGGTGCCGTGTCCGGTAGGGGGCCTCGGCCTGGATCGCAGCGGTCGTTGCGACCAATTCCGAGATCCCGGAGGCCGGATGGTCCGAGTCGGCTACCTGAGCGCTCTGCTTCGCCAGAGCCGAATCGCTGATCAGAGTGTCGATCGACGACTGAGCATCGGAGGTGAGTCGGGTCTTCGAATGGGCGTTGTCGTGGACGCCACCCAGAGAGGGCTGCTGGGTGTTGTCGAGGATCACTGCCTTGTCCCCGGCTTTGGCGAAGGCGGCCAGGTCAGAACGCTGAGCGGAGCCGGCGATGGGCCAAGCGATGTCGGTCTTGGCCTTCGGCAGGACATCCTTGACGATCATCCGCTGCTTCCGTGCGAAGGTCCCCAGGCTCTTCAGATCGCCCTTGCGCAGAGTCGTCTGATCGGGATCTCCGAAGGGCAGAGCGATGACGGTGTGCGACTGTGCCTCGTCAAGGAAATCCTGATACCAGGTGTCGAGGCGCTTGCGCTGCTCTTCCTGGGCCTTCAACTCATCGGCGGTGAGCCCGTCGGCACTGCCCTGATCATCGGAGTTCGCACCAGGGTCGGTGTCCTGGGCATCGGGTCCTGCGGTCGCCGTTTCGGTGTCCTGCGGAGTGGGTTCGTCGGTCTCCTCGGGATCCGACCCTTCATCCTCGGAAGCTGGGTCGGCAATCGCGGCCTCGAAGGAGGCGATGACCCTGGGGTCGACTGCGATGCCCACTCCAGGATTGTCGAGCACGTTCCTGATCGCGGTCAGGGAACCGCCCTTGCCGATCGCCTTGTCGAGTTCGTCGGGATCGATGATCCCGTCGGTGGTGTGAGCCGGAAGCGTCACCGGGGCGAGCATGCTGACCTTGGTCTTGTCGAACTTCGGGCTCGGATACCAGGTGGAGAATCCGACTTCTGAAGCCAGACGTCCGGTGTCATCACCGAGCTGCACACTCAGGCCGCGTGGACCCCAGGCCGAGACCGGAGAGGACTTCTGCAGCCCCAACTCATCGGCTGGGACGGAGAACGTGAATTCCGAGGAGGACCCGGCCGCGATCTCTTTGTCGAAGGCGGTGTCCACCTCAGTCATCGGATCTGCGTCCTCGGCCGAGTCCTGCCCGGCGTCCTCTGACTTCTCGCGAGCATCGGGGCCGTCGTTCTCGATGTCAGCGACCAGACGGTTCCGGGACTGATCGGTCTTCCAACTCTGGATCTTGCGTCCGGAGTTGAGCTTCTGTGTGGACATCGCCAGAGCCAGATTGGGATCGGAGATCGCCTGATCTGTGGGATTTGTGATCGTGCCGCGCACCGTGAGCGTGCCCTTCTCATCCACCCATGGTGTGACCTCGTCGAGGGTGATCGAGACCTCGGCGTCGCTCGAATCGGTGTTCGTCGCCGCACGTGCGGGGTCTGCTCCACTCATGAGCGGGACAGCGAAAACTGACCCTGCGAGCAGCAGGACTGTGCTCAGCAGGGCGAGGAGGAAACGCATATGGCTGATGGGTTTCACTGCTCCAATCGGGCGACCATCGGACGGGCGGCGGCAACGATGCGACGCTCATTGGCGAATGAGAGCCGGGAGCGCAGATCGTTGAACGGAATCCACGCAGCGTCGATCGCTTCCTGGTCAGGATCATTATCCACGGTCAACGTCCCCGACCGTGCACGCAACAGGAAGTGGTGGACGAGTTTATGGATTCGGATTCCGGTCACCGTGAACCAGTAGTCGACGGTGCCAAGGGGGCAGACAATCTGCCCGAGGATGCCTGTCTCCTCTTCCACCTCACGGCGAGCCGCCTCGGCGGGGGTCTCAATTCCTTCGAGGTGACCCTTGGGAAGGCACCATTCGATCCGTCCTGCCCGGTTGATCCGGGCGATCACGGCCACGGTCAGTTCCGGGCGTGTGAAGTCGACGACGATGCCCCCGGCGGATATCTCCTCTACCGTGGTGCGACGAGACGCTCTGGGTCCCGGCTTGGGCATCGGTGTGGTCATTCTCCTACCTTAGTAGGCGATTCTTGGAAGTGTCGTGGGGCGCGCTCCCGGTAGGCTGGACTCGGCTGTAGATGAGTCGTCTCCGATTGGAACGAACACGGTAGAACACGAAGGAGCTCGGTGGACCCGAAGACCGCGCACGCCCGTCTGTACGACAAGCTCGATGAGCTCGAGAACATCCTCGGGCCCTTGGGCAAGCGCTTCGCCGCGGCCGGATTCGAACTCGCGCTCGTCGGCGGCTCCGTTCGCGATGCACTGCTGGGCCGTCCGATGCCCGATCTCGACTTCACCACAGATGCGCGCCCCGATGACATCCTCTCCCTCATCTCCGACTGGGTGGACACTCATTGGGACATCGGCCGGGAGTTCGGCACCATCGGCGCGATCAAATCCGGTGCGCAGATCGAGATCACCACCTACCGCGCCGAGGCCTATGATCCGGAATCGCGGAAGCCGACGGTGCAGTTCGGCACAGACCTCGACGCTGATCTGGTCCGACGCGACTTCACGATCGGCGCAATGGCGATTCGACTCCCGGCGATGACCTTCGTCGACCCGTTCGACGGCTTCACCGACCTCGTCGAGGGTGTCATCCGCACCCCGGGCACCGCCGCGGATTCGTTCTCCGATGATCCCCTGCGCATGATGCGCGCCGCACGATTCACCGCTCAGCTGGGTCTCGATCCCGTCGCCGAGGTGGAAGCGGCGATGCGTGACATGGCCGATCGGATCGCGATCATCTCCGCCGAACGCATCCAGGTGGAGCTGTTCAAGCTGATGACCGGCATCGACCCGGCCGTGGGCATCGATCTGCTGGTACGCACCGATGTCGCCGATCATGTTCTGCCCGAAGTCGCCGGCCTGCAGCTCGAGACCGATGAGCATCATCGCCACAAGGACGTCTATCAGCACTCGTTGACCGTGCTGCGCCAAGCCGTCGAGCTTGAAGAGCAGTATGCGGCCAAACAACGCGAAGCCGGGTTAAGCGCCGATGATCCCAACCGCCTCGTGGTGCCGGACTTCGTCGTCAGGTTCGCGGCGCTGATGCACGATGTCGGCAAACCCGCGACCCGCAGGTTCCTGCCCGGTGGGGCCGTCACCTTCTATCACCACGATGCCGTCGGTGCAAAGCTGACGGCGAAGCGGATGAAGGCGCTGCGCTTCGACAAGGACACGACCAAGGCTGTCGGCCGCCTCGTCGAACTGCATCTGCGCTTCTACGGCTACGGCGACGCCGGCTGGACCGATTCTGCGGTGCGCCGCTACGTCACCGATGCCGGTCCACTGCTCTCCCGCCTGCACATCCTCACCCGGGCAGACGTGACCACCCGGAACAAGAAGAAGGCCGATCGGCTCGCCTTCGCCTACGACGATCTGGAGCACCGGATCGAGAAGCTCAGCGAACAGGAGGAGCTGGCAGCGATCCGTCCCGACCTCGACGGTCGCCAGATCATGGCCATCCTCGACATCAAGCCCTCGCCGCTGGTGGGCAAGGCCTACAAGCACCTGCTCGAGGAGCGGATGGAGCACGGCCCGCTGGGGCAAGAGCGCGCCGAAGAGGTTCTGCGGCAGTGGTGGGCCGAGAACGGGCCCACCGAAACTGAGCCTGGCGAACAGCCTTAGGCTCCACCCCGCCTGTTGTCCTCCTCACAGCAACTGATAGCTTCGTAAATCGCGTATGTTTGTGCTTGTCGTCACATGATGTGGCGCAGGCGACGATGTGAGGAGATCCGGATGACTGTGACCGATGAGTTCCGTGCAGCCAGAGACAAGCTGATCGAACTGCGCAGCGATGCTGCCGCGGCGGGCGACGGCTTCGAATGGCCGCGCTTCGACCACTTCAACTTTGGCATCGACTGGTTCGACAAAGTCGCCGAGGGCAACGACAACCCAGCGCTGTGGATCGTCGAGCAGGACGGTTCAGAGGGCAAGTGGAGCTATGCCGAACTCTCCCGCCGCTCGAACCAGGTGGCCAACTTCCTCCGCCGCTCCGGTGTGAAGCGCGGCGACCACGTCATGATCATGCTCAACAACCAGGTTGAGCTGTGGGAGACCATGCTCGCCGGCATCAAACTCGGCGCGGTCCTCCTGCCCACGACGACTCAGCTGGGTCCCATCGATCTCAACGATCGCGTCGATCGCGGCAAGGCCGAGTTCGTCATCGCAGGTGCTGAGGATGCCGCGAAGTTCGACGACGTCAACGCCGAGGTGGTCCGCATCGTCGTCGGTGCCGACGCCGCTCGTCAGCAGGACTACAGCTACGCCGACGCCGACGACGAAGACATCAGCTTCGACCCGCAGGGCACCTCGCGCGCCGATGACCTGCTCCTCCTCTACTTCACCTCGGGCACGACCTCGAAGGCGAAGATGGTCGCCCACTCACACGTGTCCTACCCTGTCGGCCACCTGTCGACGATGTACTGGATGGGCCTGACTCCCGGAGACGTCCACCTCAATGTCGCCTCTCCAGGCTGGGCCAAGCACGCCTGGTCGAACATCTTCACCCCCTGGATCGCCGAATCCTGCGTCTTCCTCTACAACTACACGCGCTTTGACGCGAATGCCCTGATGGAGACCATGGACCGGGTCGGAGTCACCAGCTTCTGTGCCCCGCCGACCGTGTGGCGCATGCTCATCCAGGCAGATCTCAGCCACCTCAAGAACCCGCCGAAGATCGCCCTGGGCGCCGGTGAGCCCCTCAACCCGGAGGTCATCGACCGGGTCAAGCAGGAATGGGATGTGCTCATCCGCGACGGCTACGGCCAGACGGAGACGACCCTGCAGGTCGGCAACTCTCCCGACCAGGAGCTCAAATACGGTTCCATGGGCAAGGTTCTGCCCGGCTACGACGTGGTCCTCATCGATCCGGCGACCGGCGAAGAGGGCAATGAGGGCGAGATCTGCCTGCGCCTGGATCCCCGCCCCTTGGGCCTGACCAGCGGGTACTGGTCAAACGAGGAGAAGACCGCTGAAGCCTTCGAGGGCGGCGTCTACCACACCGGTGACGTGGCCGAACGCGACGAGAACGGCTACATCACCTACGTCGGCCGCGCCGATGACGTGTTCAAGGCCAGCGACTACCGTCTGTCTCCGTTCGAGCTCGAGAGTGTGCTCATCGAGCACGAGGCCGTCGCCGAGGCGGCTGTGGTCCCATCGCCGGATCCCGTGCGTCTCGCTGTTCCCAAGGCCTACGTCGTCCCTGCCGGCGGATTCGAGCCCAACGCGGAGACCGCGCGAGCCATTCTCGCCTACTGCCGTGAGCATCTCGCCCCTTATAAGCGCATCCGCCGGCTCGAGTTCTCTGAGCTGCCGAAGACGATCTCCGGCAAGATCCGCCGCGTAGAGCTCCGCGCCCGTGAGGACCAGCTGCACCCGTTCAGCGGTGAACCGGTCGTCGAGGGCAAGGAGTTCGCCGACACGGACTTCGACCTCAAGGGCTGAGGGCACTCCCATCCCTCGCCGAGTGCTGAGGGATGGGAGTGCACAGTTCTGTGCACAGGGGTGGACCGACAGGCGGCCAACAGCTGAAAAATCGGCTAAATGTGAGCAATTCCGCACTGGATGTGGTCGATGACCGTGCTGGACGGTAAAATCCCTGGTGAGGGCGGATGAAAGACGCTACTCGCATGTACTGACAGGTAACTACTGGGGCAGAAGGGCGCTGGATTCAGGAGATTTTCACACTGTTCCAAAGAAGGCGTGCCACACTGAAGCTCAAGTGTGACCTTATCGAACCTCGTCGCCACGCAATGCGGCAGGCAAACTGACCTGGAGGACCTTGGGTGGCTAAGGGACAAGAACAAGCCAAAACCAGAGGCAAGAAAACAAAGAATATTCTCAACTATCCGCGCTCAGGTGTGCGCGGATGGACGCGTTTTCTGCCCAGCATCCGGCTGCTCGTCGTCGGCGGACTCAGCATCATCATCGCCTTGTGCGTGCTGTTCTCCATCGGCTACGCCGCCACGGACGTCCCTGAGCCCAATATCGAGGCCACTGGTCAGACGTCGACCGCCTACTTCAGCGACGGCAAGACTCCCATCGGTCAGTACAAGGTCCAAGACCGCAAGTCCGTGAAGATCGATGAGATCTCCGAGCCGATGCGCAAGGCCGCCATCGCCGCCGAGGACACTTCGTTCTATGAGAACCGCGGAATCTCGATCAAGGGACTCTCCCGCGCCGTTGTCGGCGTCGTCACGAACCAGTACGCCGGCGGCGGTTCGACGATCACACAGCAGTACGTGAAGAACTTCTACCTGACCAACGAGCATTCTCTGGATCGCAAGATCAAGGAGATGTTCATTTCCCTCAAGATCGACCAGCAGCAGAGCAAGGATGAGATCCTCGCCAACTACCTGAACACGATCTATCTGGGACGCCGGTCCTACGGCGTTGAAGTTGCCAGCCAGAACTACTTCGACAAGTCGGCGAAGGACCTCGATGTCAGCGAGTCGGCTCTGCTGGCCGCGATGATCCAGCGTCCGGGTGCAGCTGACCCTGCAGACAATCCCGAGGCCTACCAGGATCGCTTCGACTATGTTGTGAAGTCGATGGCCGATGAGGGCTTCATCACCGAAGAGCAGGCCGCCAAGGTCAAGATGCCCGAGGTGAAGGAAGCAAGCAAGGAAGAATCCCTCAAAGGCCAGACCGGCTACATGTGGGACTTTGTCCGGCGTGAAGCCCTGAATAAACTCGACATCGATGAAGCCCAGCTGGACCGCGGTGGCTACAACATCACCACCACCTTCGACAAGGATCGGATGAAGGAGGCCGAAAAGGCTATCAAGAACCTGCCGCCCGATCAGCCGGAGGGGATGCAGGCCGGCCTGATCTCGATCGATCCGGACTCCGGTGGCATCGAAGCCTTCTACGGCGGTGAGAACTACCTGGACCAGGCATTCAACGCCTCAACACAGAGTCATGTACAGGCCGGATCGACCTTCAAACCCTTCGCCCTCGTCGCAGGACTGGAGAACGGTGTGCGATTGACGGACCGGTACCCGGGGAGCGCGACGACATTCCCAAATGGCGGGTCTCCGTGGCCGGTGACAAATTTCGGTGGTGCGAACTATGGGCCGGTGACCCTGCTCAAAGCGACGCAGTCATCGATCAATACGGCATATGCAGCACTCAATGTGCAGGTCGGTCCTGACAAGACTGTCGATGTCGCTCAGCGAGCTGGCTTGAGTGGTAATTGCACGAAGGAACAGTTGGATTCGGGCGACACCGGCCAATGTTCGATTGATCTGACTCCGGATAAATCGAACGTTCTGGGCACGCCCAGCGTGAAGCCCATCGATATGGCCAACGCTTATGCGACCTTCGCCTCCAATGGCGTTCATCACGAGACCCATGCGATCAAGAAGGTCACCCAGGGCTCCGATGATGAAGAGGTGTATAAGCCCGAGACCAAGGGCGAACGAGTCTTCGACGATGCCGTAATGGCCGAAACGTCATATGCGCTGCAACAGGTGGTCAACAGCGGTTCAGGTGCCTACGCTGCCAACCTCGGTCGTCCAGCCGCTGGAAAAACAGGCACTACTAACAAGAACCTAGCTGCTTGGTTCACTGGCTATACGCCTAACCTGGCGACCTCGGTGGTCCTCTACCGTGAGGTTGATAACAAACCGATTCCGATTGGGCCCTACGGCGGCCGTGGCCAAGTGACCGGTGGCTCGTTCCCGGTTCAGGTGTGGACCGAGTACATGAAGTCAGCTCTCGAGGGTACAAAGGTTGAGCAGTTCCCCGAGCGCGGAGAGCTGCCGGACAAGCCGAAGCCCAAGAACACGAATGAACCGGTAGCGCCCGCCCCGAAGGAAGAGCCCAAGGCACCCAGCGGCAGCGACGGCGACGGCAGCGACGGCGGCGACGGGTCCGATAAGAAGGCCCCAGTCGACGAACCGAGCGAGAAGCCGAAGGATGACAAAGACAAGGACAAGGACGCCGACAGCAAGGACGGCGACGAGGGTCGCGAAGACAACGGTTCTTCGAAGGACGAAGGCGGCGATTCCGGCGGTGACGGTGACAACGGCGACGGTGGAGATACCGGCGGCGATGGTGACACTGGCGGTGGCGGCGACACCAGCGGCGGTGGTGACAACGGCGGCGGTGGCGACACCAGCGGCGGAGGTGACACCGGCGGCGGTGGAGATACCGGCGGTGGAGGTGACACCGGCGGCGGTGGAGATACCGGCGGTGGCAACAACGGCAACGGCGACCCACTCGGTCTCGGGGGCTGATAGCAGTCATCGGCCCTCGGGCCGGTAACCTCTAGTCATGCCTCAACAGCCCAGCACCCGGATCGCCGAGCCACTGCTCGGCGGTCCGGACGGCATTCACCTCGCATCGGCGGGTGCGCGGTTCCGGCGCGGTCAGGCATACATCTTCGCCGGAATCCTCGGTTTCACCACCTTCCTCGCCCTCGCACTGCAGGGTCCGTGCCTGAGCTCAGGCTACGAACAGCCGTCCGCCTCGGCGAGGATGTGCTCCGGGCCTCTGTCCATGGCATTCCTCGGAGAATTCAATCCCGAGGATGCCGTTGGACGCTCCCACGGGGGCATGCCGGGACTGTCCGCACTCGAGGTTCGTCTCGTCCACCTGGGCAAACTCATGACCGACGATGTCTCGGTCTTCATGGCGATGATCCTCATCATCAACGTCATCGCCTTCGCCGCACTCGGGGTCGCTCTTCTGGTCCTCGCCCGGCAGCGGGCCTGGCTGGTCGCAGCCTTCGCCTCGCCTGTCACCCTCTTCACCCTAGGTTCGACACTGGACCCCGTGGCATTGGCACTGAGCGTCTGGGCCATGACCATCTTCGTCGGATCCTCCCCGATGAGATCTCGTCCCTGGCTGTCCGGGGTCCTCCTTGGGATAGCCGTGTTCATCAACCCGTTGGCCCTGCTGGTTCTCCTCGCCCTCACCCTGGCCGGTCCGCGCCCCGCTGGACGACTGCGTCCCCGGGACCCGCGGATGATGCTCGCTGCGGTCACCATCACCTCGGCGCTTCTGCTGGTCATCGACGGCACCGCCATCGACCGGGTACTGCACTGGATGAGCGACGCCGTCGACGGCGGCTCCTTCGCCTCCATCCTGGTCATGGCACGCCTGGGGACCGCCGAGACCTGGGCACCGGTGTGGATCATCGCCAGTGCGGGAGTCATCGCCGCAATCGCCGTCTCCCTGTTCATGGTCCGGCGAACGGGACTCGACCCGGCCGTCGCCGCCTGCCTCCTCATCGGCGGCTGCCTGCTGCTGGCCCCCGCGATGATGCCCTGGGACAGCCTGTGGATCCTGCCGTTCCTCGCGCTGAGCGTTCGTCGCTGGTGGGTGCTCATCATCTGGGCTGTTGCGGAGACTGCCTTCGCCATTGCCATCCACCTCGGCGATGTCGCTGCCATCGAGCCCGACAAAGGACTCGAACCGACCTTCGTCGCGCTCCTGACTCTCCTGCGGCTGCTCGCACTCGTCGTCGTTGTCATCTGCGCGGGTGAGAATCTGTACCGACGACGAATCCGCGGTCGACTGCGCTCGGCACAACCACCTCGGCGCGTTGAAGCCGATCGTCCGGTCATCCGTGTGCAAGGGCACGGGGATCCGACATGACACCGCAGGTGCCCGTCCACTAGACTGTGTAGGTCTGTTCCCATTTCACGACAAGCGTGAGGGACGGAACGGATATGCATTTACCCTCCTGCCATGGAACGACCATGGCCGTAAAGACCAGAGGAGGTGGGTGACAGATGCGTCATTACGAGCTCATGCTCATTCTTGACAACGAAACCGACGAGCGGACGTTGGCTGACACCGTGGACAAGCTGATGAAGGTTGTCCCGGCTGAAAACGGAACCGTCGACAACGTGGACATCTGGGGACGCAGGCGCTTCGCCTACGACATCCAGAAGAAGTCCGAAGGCTTCTATGTCGTGGTTGATTTCCACGCAGAGCCTGCAACGACCAAGGAACTCGACCGCCAGCTCGGACTCAACGAGTCCGTTCTGCGCACCAAGATCCTCCGCCCAGACGCCAAGTAATAGCGTCAAGCACCTCGTTTCAAGGAGCAGTCAATGGCAGGCGAAACAGTCATCACGGTCGTCGGGAACCTGACAAGTGATCCCGAACTGCGATTCACACCTAACGGTGCTGCGGTCGCTAACTTCACCGTGGCTTCGACGCCGCGTATGTTCGACCGTCAGTCCAACGAGTTCAAGGACGGGGAAACCCTGTTCCTTCGCTGCTCGGTGTGGCGTGAGATGGGCGAAAACGTAGCCGAATCCTTGCAGCGTGGTACTCGGGTCGTCGTTCAGGGCCGCCTCAAGTCGCGGTCCTTCGAAACCAAAGAGGGCGAGAAGCGCACCGTCATGGAACTGGATGTCGACGAAGTCGGCCCCAGCCTGCGACGCGCCACCGCTCAGGTGACGAAGAACGAACGCAGCGGAGGCGGATTCTCCGGCGGCGGTAACTTCGGCGGACAGCAGCAGGGCGGAGGCTCCCAGCAGGGTGGCTTCGGTCAGCAGCAGTCTTCCGGCTGGGGCAACAACCCGCAGCAAGGCAACCCGAATCAGGGTGGCTCGCAGCAGGGTGGTCAGCGCCAGGGTGGTTACAGCCAGGGGAACAACGCACCGGCGAATGACCCGTGGGCATCATCGAGTCCACAGGGCGGCAACGGCGGCTGGGGCAACCCGGGCGCCGATGAACCGCCGTTCTAAACACGTTCAAGACATTTCGTAAATCAGGAGATACTCATGGCAAAGCCAGAGATCCGGAAGCCTATCAAGAAGAAGGCTAATCCGCTCAAGAAGGGCGAAGCGGCGAAGATCCACTACAAGGACACCGCTACGCTCCGTAAGTTCATTTCCGACCGCGGCAAGATCCGTGCTCGTCGCGTCACCGGCGTGACCGTGCAGGAACAGCGCGTCATCGCAAAGGCCGTCAAGAACGCCCGCGAGATGGCACTTCTGCCCTACTCGAGCACTGCTCGCTGATCGGAGGGAGAGAACATGCCTAATCGCAAAGTTATTCTGAACCAGGAAGTTGATGGTCTGGGAGCCGCCGGCGACATCGTCGAGGTTCGCGCCGGATACGCTCGTAACCTGCTCCTGCCTCGTGGCTGGGCATCTGCATGGACCGCGGGCGCGGAGAAGCATGTCAATGCTCTTCGCAAGGCTCGTCAGGCCAAGCAGATCGCTGACCACGATGAAGCAGTCAAGGTGAAGGCTCAGCTGGAATCCTCCAGCGCCCGCATCGAGCTCAAGTCCGGTAAGAACGGCCGCCTCTTCGGCGCCGTGACCCCGGCTCTTGTGGCCGAAGCACTGCACACCGCAACCGGACACGACTTCGATCGTCGTCAGGTTGCACTGCCTGCTCACGTCAAGACCTCCGGCAGCTACACAGCTACCGTGCGCGTCAATGACGAGATTACCGCGAACGCCAAGTTCGAGGTCATCGGCAAGGCCTGATGCTTCCGCAACGAGCCTGGCCGACCATCGGTCAGCCGGACTCGTAGTCGAAAGCAGAGCTGAACGTCGAGGGGACACTTTACAGAGTGTCCCCTCGACGTTTTTGTATGCTCTCGGTGAATTGGGGGCGCGAGTGGCGTGGCGCTCGCGCGGCGCTCGACGACGGTGCGGTCGTCGGGGCTTCAGAACAGGATGCGTTCGGGTGGCGGGAACTCCGTGAAGACCTCTTCATCTGTGGGAGCTAGTTCGAGATAGCTGGGGCTGTCGTCGTCGATGAACAGCAGCAGCATGCACCCGTCGACCGTGCCGTCGAGGATGACTCGGTTCGCGAAGTCTCCCTGTCCACCAGTGTCGTCTCTGCTCTCGTCGTCGACACGAGTTACCGGTCGCATGCCGATCGACGGGCAGGAACCGCACTCGCAGGGGTTCGTCACGACCACCTCGGCGAGGTTGGACTCCCAGGTCACACGCTGCTGCGGTGTGATTGGGGCGGGTTGATCCCAGGCCTCTCGCTGCGGATCGGTGAACGTGGCGCGGTCCTGATCATCGGGTGAGGGATGGGCGTGACGGATCATCGTCAGCGCGACCTCATGTTCCCGGGGCGTCAGTGGCCAGTACATGGCGCCAGGATACCAAGGCAGGCGCGCCGGCGGCAGGGCGCGAGGCCGGCCGGGCGTGCTGGCGACCTACGCGTCCGGCCGCCGCAGTCAGTCGCGCCCCGCCAACGACCTCAGCGCTGGCCGTAGTGTCTGCGGACGAAGAACAGACCGATGAGGGAGAGCACGGCGACTCCCATGTAGTACACGCTCGGCGAGTTCAGCGAACCGGTGATGTCGAGCAGCCACGTGAGCACCAGCGGAGCGATGCCACCGAGGAGCGTCACACCGATGTTGTAGGCCGTGGACAGTCCGGTGCCTCTGATTTCTGCCGGGAAGAGCACAGAGAGCATGCCCGGCAGC
This sequence comes from Brevibacterium aurantiacum, assembly GCF_003932995.1. Lineage (NCBI taxonomy): Bacteria > Bacillati > Actinomycetota > Actinomycetes > Micrococcales > Brevibacteriaceae > Brevibacterium > Brevibacterium aurantiacum. The sequence continues at coordinate 4,008,963 of NZ_CP025333.1, read as the reverse complement.
GGCGCGAAGTAGAACGCCATGATCACGCCGAGCACGGCGATGACGAAGATGAACGCGGGCACGCTGCGCTGGGTGACGATGAGCTGGAACAGCGGCCACGCGAGCACGAGAGCCGCGATCGCAGCATAGGTCATGATCCGCGCGGGACCGACCCGATCGGCAAGGCGGCCCACCAGCGGTGATCCGATCAGGCAGACGAGACCTGCCAAAATACCGCCGAGGTAGGCGGCAGTGGGTGAGATGCCCAGGTTGGACATGGCGAAGGTGGGCATGAAGAGGATCATGTACACGGAGATCGTGGCGACGCCGACCGACGCGGAGGCGGCCAGGATGCGACCCCAGTGGTTGGCGAAGAGCGTGCGCAGGGGCGACTTCGCCGGAGGCCTCGACGTGAACTCCTCGGTTTCGTCGAGTTTGGAGCGGATGTAGAGTCCGACAGGTCCGACGAGGAGACCGATGAGGAACGGCACCCTCCAGCCCCAGGAGTGGAGTGCCTCTTCGGAGAGATACGTGTTGAGGGCGAAGCCGAAGGCCGAGGCCAAGGCCATCGATGCTCCCTGGCTCGCGATCTGCCAGGAGGCGTAGTACATCTTCCGGTGCGGAGCGGTCTCCACCAGGAAGGTCGTCGCCGTGCCGAACTCGCCGCCGGCAGAGAACCCCTGCAGGAGCCTGGAGGCCAGGATGATGAGCGCTCCCCAGACCCCGATCTGCGAATAGGTCGGGGCAATCGCCATGAGCAGCGTGCCCAGCATCATGAGGAACAGGGTCAGAGTCAGCGCCGGTTTGCGGCCACGTCGATCGGCGAACCGGCCCAGGACCAGGCCGCCGATGGGGCGAACCAGGTAGGAGATGGCAAAGGTGGCGAAGGTGAGGATGAGGGAGAAGACCGGATCGCCCTCAGGGTAGAAGATCTCCGAGATCACAACGGCGAACGACGCGAAGACGATGATGTCGAACCATTCGAGGGCGGCACCGATCGAACTCGAGATGACGGCCTTGCGGGCGGCCAGGAGACGCTCCGGAGTCGCCTCGAGCACGGGCTCTTGCTGCGGATTCGCGGTGGAGGAACTCATGGTGCTCACTCTCCTTCCGTGCTGTGCTTGGTGCCTGCGCTGAGGTCGGTGATGAGATTGCCGATGAATGCTTCGCAGGCGGCGATCTGTTCGAGTTCGATGTACTCATCGGGAGCGTGGGCCTGGGCAATGTCTCCGGGGCCGCAGACGACGGTGGGAATGCCCGCGTTCGAGAACAGTCCCGCCTCGGTGCCGTAGGTGACCTTGTCATCACTGACGACTCCGCCCCACTGTCCGGCCAGGGAGACGATGTCGGCGTCGGCAGGAGTCTCACAGCCGGGAGCGGCGGCCTCAACGGTGAAGTCGACGTGGGCGCTGTCGTTCTCCGCACGCATCATGCGCTCGAGGCGGGCCGCCTCGGCGCGGAATCGCTCGACGAGCGCTTCACGATCCACAGATCCCAGGGAACGGAACTCGAACTGCACGCTCGCCTCGGCGGGGATCGTGTTGACGGCGATGCCGCCGCTGATCGTATTCGCCGTCACCGTGGTGAAGGGCACGACATAGTTCTCATCGAAGGGACCCTCTGTGCGGAACTCGGCGGCGACTGCATGGACGAAGGTGACGAACTCGGCGGCGTAGGCAATCGAGTTCACACCCTCTGGGGTCAGCGAGGAATGTGCCGCGACGCCGTGGAAGTCGACACGGAAGACGTTCATCGACTTGTGTCCGCGCACGACCCGCATGCTCGAAGGCTCACCGACGATGCAGCCGCGTGGGGCCACGCCCGCCTCGGTGATCTTGTCGACGAGGTCGATCGCGCCCACACAGCCGACCTCTTCGTCATAGGAGAAGGCGAGGTGGATGGGCTCCTTGAGATTCGCGGCTGCCAGCTCGGGCAGTTTGGCGAGGATGACACCGATGAAGGATTTCATGTCCGCGCTGCCGCGGGCGTAGAGCTTGCCGTCCCTGACCTACGGGGTGAAGGGATCGCTCGACCAGTCCTGACCGTCGACCGGTACGACATCGGTGTGCCCGGACAGGACGATGCCACCGCTGGTGGAACCATCGGCGGCGGGCAGTGTGGCCAGCAGGTTTGCTTTGGTTCCCTCGGCGTTGGGCACACGCTGAGATTCGATGCCTGCGGCCTTGAGACGGTCGACGACGTGGTCGATGAGTGGGAGATTGGAATCCCGGCTCGTGGTGTCGAAGGTGATGAGATCGGTGATCTCGGAAATGGTGGCCTCGGCCGGTTGTGCTGGCACGGCTGCTCCTGACTGTACGGGGGTGAACCGTCCGGTCAGCCTGAAGCGGAAACCTGGTCAGGTCCCCTCCCGTGCGGGACAGCGGTGACCAGACCCCGACACACTACGCCCGAAATGTTGGTGAGACTGCTCGGTCTCGTCAATTGAGACCATTCACCGGAGCGACGGTGAGGCAGTTCAGTGCAATGCGCCGATTCACAGGGAGAAGAATGTTGATTTGAGCGACTGCGCCCTACATTCTGCTACCTACGAATCCACCGACTCACCCGACGAGTCGTCTGAGGCAGTTGCCGGGTAGGTGACGCGTCTGTCCTTGTCGACGACGGTTCCCGAGCTGAGTTCGGCGGCGGTGGTCTGGTTCTTGCCCATGATGTGGGTGACTGGGTAGTCGTGTGCGAGCAGGTTGTCGGCGATGATGCGCCGGTGGCAGCGCCACCACACCGCCTCTGAACACATGAGCACACAGCGGTTGCTCGCGCCCCACTCAAGCAGCTGCTCGAAATCGGTCCGGAACTCCTCCGTCAGGGCGTGATCGGCATAGTTGTGGAAGCTGCGATTCTTCCACCACCCATTGATCTCGAAGTCGATGTCACGATTCACCGGGCGCCGGCCGGTCAGTCCCTCGAGCCGACGCAGGTCCACTCCCACCTTGGCCAGGTCATCGACGAGAGTATCCGCGTTGAACTGGGGATTCTTATTCGATCCGGGCAGCTTGCGGACGTCAACCACCACCTCGGCGGCGTTGTCGGTAAGAAGGTCGATGAACTCCTGAAGAGAATGGTTCGAGTGACCGATGGTGAAGAACTGCGAGCTGCTCACTATTTGTCGATCCGGTGGAGGGCCGTGCCCTTGTGAGCGGCGATGTGATCGGTCTTATCGCTCTTGATCTCGTACTGCGGCTCGTCCTTCGATGCCCGACGCTTGTGGCCTTTGTACTCGAAGTCGGAAGTGTGGACCTTCGTGATCGTGCCCGAGACCTCGCCGGCCTCCGAGTTCCACCCCACGTGGTCGCCCACATTGAACGTCTCTGCCATGTCATCCTCCCGGAAGTCGTCGAATGGTGCCTCTTCCCATCCAAACACGATGCGGCAATCGGCGACAGGGCGCAGACTCCACGACGCAGGTTCCCAGGCTCGGCACAGCCTGCCGATGCCCATGACGGGCCGCTACTTCGCTAAAGTCGATGGCAGGCGAAGAAGGGGGAACGATGTCGATCGAAAAAGCACCATCCGTGCCGCGTTTCGGCGGTCCGAGCGAGCTGACGCCGGAGGACCAGGAACGGGCGCGGGGTCTGCGCAAGATGCGGACGCTGGCGCTGTCGCTGCTCGTCCTCGCCACCCTCATCTTCCTTTCGACCCACATCTTCACCGACAATACCGGGGTTTGGGGCTTCGTCTCCCGTGCCTCGGAGGCTGCGATGATCGGTGCGATCGCCGACTGGTTCGCTGTCACGGCACTCTTCCGCCATCCACTCGGGCTGCCGATTCCGCACACCGCGATCATTCCCCGCAAGAAGGACACCCTGGGCGCGAGCCTGTCCGCGTTCGTCGCCGCGAACTTCCTCCACGCCGAGGCGGTGTCGACGAAGATCCGGTCCGCTCAGGTCTCCCACCGTGCCGGTGAGTGGCTGAGCAAGTCTGCCAACCGGGACCTCGTCGTCGACCGTGCCGCCGGTGGGCTCGAATATGTGCTGGCCCGCATCGACGACGATTCCGTCGTGGCCCTGACGAAGAATGTCATCATTCCGCGCCTGGTCGCGACCCGTAAGACTCCGGTGCTGGCGCAGCTGCTGCGTCAGATCGTCCTCGACGGGGCGCACCACAAGCTTGTCGACCTCATCGTCGCCGAGGCGTACTCCTGGTTGGGTGACAACCCGCAGGTCATCGATGAGATCGTCCACAACCGGGCCCCGTCCTGGGTTCCCGACTTCGTCAACGAGCAGCTCTCCAACCGACTGCAGCGAGAGGTGCTCGGCTGGGTCGCCGACGTCCGCGACAACGAATACCACAAGGCACGACAGGCCCTCGACGCCTGGCTCGTCGACCTCTCCGACGACCTGAACTCTGACACTCCACTGTCGGAGAAGGCCGAGGTCATCATCAACGACCTGCTCAGCCAATCCGGGGTCGTCGACTCCGTGCTTGAGATCTGGACTTCGCTCAAGCAGCTCCTGCGCCAGGCCATCATCGACCCCAACGGCGAGGTGCGCGGACGCATCTCCGAACTCATCGGAGAATTCGCCGGCAGGCTGCAGGAAGATTCGGAATTCTCCACCAAGATCGATGACCGGATCGCCACGACGGCCGGTGACCTGGCAGAGAGCTTCGGCCCCGAGATCGCCAGCGTCATCTCCGACACGATCGAACGATGGGATGCGAAGGAAGCCGCCGAGAGGATCGAGCTCTACGTCGGCCGGGATCTGCAGTACATCCGCATCAACGGCACAGTCATCGGCGCCCTCGTCGGTCTCGTCATCCACACGATCATCGTGCTGCTGCCTGGGTGATGCGCGGTAGAGCCGCCAGAATGAGCAGCATCGCTGCTCGGTGAGCAGACCCGCCGTGACGCAGCCGACTCAGCCTCAAGGCAGGTCGGGCTCGGTGTCCTCTTCCTGATGAATGAGCTGAATGAGGTTGCCCACTGTGTCGTCGAGGACGGCGGTGGTGACTGGTCCCATCGTCGTCGGCTCCTGCGTGAACGTGACACCGAGCTTTGACAGGCGATCATATTCGGCCTGGACATCCTCAACGGCGAACTGGTTGAGAGGGATTCCGTCGGCCTTCAGCGCAGAGGTGAAGTCGTTCGCGGCGGGGTGGCCCTTCGGCTCCAGGACGATCTCGACTCCGTCTGGAGCCTCGGGTGAGACCACGGTGAGCCAGCGGAAGTCGTCTCCGACCGGCACATCGACCTTCGGAATGAAGCCGAGCCTGTCCGTGTAGAACTTCATGGCCCGAGCCTGGTCGTCGACGAGAATGCTGATCCACTGTGCCTTCATGATGACTCCTCAGTTGTAGACGTGTCTTGGTTGGTCCTCGTCGTGAGTTCACCCAGAGTGGTTCACGCAGAGTGGCTCAAGTGCAGCGGAACCGTCGGGCAACCGCTACGCATTCACAATAGGCGGCTGATCGCCGATTGGTCTATCGGCAAGTCTGATCCCAAGCCAATCACCAGGTGATTCGCCGGAACTGTAACCCCTATTCCAAGAGTCGGGTTTTCCTCGCCGAGGTGGTGGGTCGTCTTCATAGTGGCACAAGTCCGTTTGCGAAAACATGGAGACATGACAAACACACAGCTTCCCGCGATCATCGCCGCCTCGAACGTGACCAAGCACTACAACCAGACCTACGCACTCGCCGGAGTCGATCTGGGCATCGGCCTCGGCGAATCCCTGGCCATTATGGGACCCTCCGGTTCCGGCAAGACGACCCTCCTGCACTGCCTGGCAGGCATCATCCGACCAGACGAGGGCAACATTCGCCTCCTGCCCACCGACCGCAGCGCCGCCGCAGAGATCACCTCGCTGAAGGAGAAGGGCCGCACCGCACTGCGCCGCGAGGTCTTCGGCTTCGTGTTCCAACAGGGCCTGCTCCTGCCCGAGCTCACCGCCTTGGACAATGTCGCGCTCGCCGCCATGCTCTCGGGGATGAAACGCTCCGATGCGACCGAGCATGCCCGCGCATGGCTGCAGCGCCTGGGACTGGCCGAACACCTGAACAAACGCATCGGACAGCTCTCCGGCGGTCAGGCACAGCGCGTGGCCATCGCCCGCGCTCAGGTCACCCAGCCCGTGGTCACCTTCGCCGACGAACCCACCGGTGCCCTTGACTCCTCCACCTCCACCGAGGTGCTCTCCGAACTTCTCGCCTCGACGACCGGCCGCGGATCCACCTTGGTCGTGGTCACCCACGATGAGTCAGTGGCCGCCCGGTGCTCTCGCATCGTCCGCCTCGCCGACGGCCGAATCGTCTCCGATTCTGCGAACCAGCCTGTGCAGAACCACCAGTACGTTCAGAACAACCGGTGATGCCGACCATGAATATCCTTCCCGTCGTACTGACCAAGAAATCCTTCACCTCGACGACCTCGAAGCTTGTCGCCATCGCATTCTTCGCATGCTCCACGCTCTTCCTCACGGTCGCCGGTGGTGCCTGGGCCTTCAACGACCGACCCGATGTCTCCGGATACGCCGAGGTGGCCGGGCTCTATCGCATGCTCGCGACCTTGGCCACGGTCTTCCTCATCGTTCCCGCGATCAGCTTGGGTGTCGCCTCGGCGAAGCTCAGTGCCCGGCGTCAGGATGAACGTCTGTCCACCCTCTCGCTGCTGGGCGCGAAGCCCGGCACCGTCCGCCTCCTCGCAGTTGCCGAACCCTTCATTCCCGCCTCGGCCGGGATCATTGCGGGCATCGCCGGTTACTTCCTGTTGGCCTTCCCGCTCAGCCTCCTCGTCTTCAACGGCCAGGCGCTCGGGTACTCTGCGCTGATGATGCCCCTGTGGCTGCTCGCCGCAGTCGTCATCGGACTGCTCTTCGTCTGCCTGCTCTCGGCGCTGCTCGGCCTGCGCAAGATCACGGTCTCACCACTGGGCGTGCGCACCCGGTCCTTGGTGCGGAAGTTCCCCGTGGCCCGTATCATCGCCGTGGTCGTGCTCGTGGTCGGAATGATCGGTGCGCTCGTCTTCTCACTGGACCGCAACCAACCGACGATGGTCTTCGTCGTTGCCAGCATCATCACGATCGGCATCGCCCTCCTGCTCATCAATGTCATCGGCGTCCTCGTCATGCGCATCCACGGCTGGTTCAGTCACAGGATGGCCCGCACACCCACGTCGATGATCGCGGCGTCGATGATCGCCGATGCCCCCGCACAGTACTGGCGTCGCGTGGCGGGTCTGTCGATGATCACCTTCATCGCGGTCGTCGGCGGTGCCGGAACGGCGATGATGCGGGCGAATCAGGGAGATCTCACAGCCGAGGACAAGGCCATCATGGGCCCCTACCAGTACATGGCCGATGACATCTTCACCGGACTCATCCTCACCCTGGCCATTGCCTTCGTCTTCATCGTCATCTCCGCGACGATCAACCAGGCAGCAGACATCCTCGACCGGGCATCGACCTACCGGGAACTGCACTCGGCGGGAATGACGCAGAAGATGATGCACCGAGTCACCGTCAACGCAGTCATGTCACCCATCGTCCTCGTCACCCTCGTGTCGCTGCTGCTGGGCGGAATCCTGGCCGGACTCATGGCATCGGCGAGCGACCTCGGCGATCCGCTGACCATCGGGGTCGTCGCATCTGTGCTCGTCGGCGGCGTGGTGATGGTGTGGCTTGGACTGCAGTTCACCCGTCCGCTCGTGCGCAGCGTCACCACCGTCAACGCCGCGGTCTGAGAAGGAGATCGACATGTCCACCGCGCTGCCGACAGCAACCCGCATCGTTCCCCTCGTCCTGGGGCGCAAGACACTGAGCTCATCGAGTTCGCTGCTGGTGATGAGTGCCTTCTTCGCCTGCGCCACTCTGTTCCTCACCGTCGCCGCCGGAGCATGGATGTTCTTCCAGGTCCCACCCAGCCCCGACCCGGACATGGCGGGTATGGACTTCATGTACAAGTTCCTCGCGAGCTTCGCGACCATTCTGCTCGTGATTCCCGCGAGCACCCTGGCGTCCGCCTCGGCGACCCTGTCCGCCAGGCGACAGGATGAGCGCCTTTCCACGATGTCGCTGCTCGGCGCCAGACGCTCGTCCATCGTCACTCTCGCAGTGGCCGAACCACTCGTGCCTGCGATCTGCGGAATCGTGCTCGGAGTCCTCGGTTACCTGGGTCTGGCCTGGCCGGTGAGCCTGATCCACTTCATGGGACATCCCATCGGGTACGAGAACATGCTCATGCCCGCGTGGCTGGTGGCGTCGGTGGTCGTCTTCCTCATCCTCGTGTGCATCGCCTCGGCCCTGCTGGGGCTGCGCAAGGTCGCGATCTCACCGTTGGGCGTGCGCACCAAGGCCCTGGAACGGAAGTTCCCCGTGGTGCAGGTGGTCATGGCAGCCGTGGTGATCCTGACCTTGCCGGTGGTCGTGATGCTGTCGAAGTCCGGCGGGTTGGGAATGGGGATCGTCCTCTCGGCAGGCATCGCCACCTTCGTTCTCGGTCTGCTCGTCGTCGACCTCCTTGGCGGACTCCTGATCAGGTGGTTTGCCCATCTGAGCGGGAACAGGGCACAGACTCCGGAACGACTCATCGCCGCGCGTCTAGTCTCCGACGAACCAAAGCGGTTCTGGCGCAGAGTCTCAGGCCTGGCGATGACCGCGTTCGTCGCTGCCGTGGGTGGAACGGGCATCTCGCTCATGCAACTCGGCCTCGATGCGGGTGACGAACCCGGGGCGCAGATGCAGGAAGCCGACAGGTTCCTGCTGCAGGACATCTTCACCGGAGTCATGCTCGTGATGGGCATATCGATCCTGCTCATCGCCGTATCGGCCCTGATCAACCAGGTTGCCGACATCTACGACCGAGCCGACACCTTCCAGGACCTCTATGCTGCGGGCATGGACCCGGAGACCATGCACAAGGCCATGGTGAGAGCAGTGCTGGGTCCGGTCATCTGGGTATCGCTGCTGGCCGGCGGGCTCGGTCTGGTCCTCGTGCTGCCCTTGGCTGGGGCCGCCCTCGTGCTCAAACCGATCACATTCCTCACAATTCTCGCGTCAGTGGTCCTCGGTATTCTCATCATCAGATCGGGACTGCAGCTGGCGAAGCCGATCCTCGTGACCGTGGCGACAGCTGGTCGTTCACGCGACTGAGGACATTCTGCGGCTTCTCGATCCAGGTACAGTTGGAGGGCGTTGAAAGCGGGTGTCCGCCGACGAGGTTCGAGGAAGAGGAAGACGATTGAGCAACAATCAGGGGTTTGACGGGATGAGGACCCCGCCGCAGGACGTCGAGGCGGAACAGAGCGTCCTCGGCGCGATGCTTCTGTCCAAGGATGCGATCGCCGACTGCGTCGAATCCATGACCGGCGACGACTTCTACAAACCTGCTCACGAGACTATCTACGAGGCCGTCCTCGACCTGTATTCGCGTGGTGAACCCGCGGACTCAGTGACAGTGGCGAACTACCTCACGAAGACCGGTGACCTCTCACGCGTCGGCGGTGCGGCGTACCTGCACACGCTCATCTCCTCCGTTCCGACGGCCGCGAACGCCGGCTACTACGCCGCGATCGTGCGCGAGCAGGCCGTGCTGCGCCGACTCGTCGAGGCCGGTACCCGCATCGTGCAGATGGGCTATGACGCCGAAGGCGACACCGATGAGGTCGTGAACTCGGCCCAGGCAGAGATCTACCAGGTCACCGAGCGTCACACCACTGAGGACTATGTGATCCTCTCCGACATTCTCAGCGATGTTGCCCAGGAGATCGAACGCAACGGCGACACCGATGGCCAGACCGCGGGCGTGCCGACCGGATTCACCGAATTCGATGCGTTGACCAACGGTTTCCACCCGGGCACGATGATCGTCATCGCGGCTCGACCCGGTGTCGGCAAGTCCACGCTGGCGTTGGACTTCATGCGCTCGGCCGCGATCCACCACGGCCAGGCCGCGGTCTTCTTCTCCTTGGAGATGGGCAAGAACGAGCTCGTCATGCGTCTGCTGTCCGCGGAGTCGGAGATTCCCCTGCAGAACCTTCGCCGTGGTGAGCTCTCCCCTCACGACTGGACGACTCTGGCCGCGACGGAATCGCGCATCAACGATGCTCCGCTGTTCGTCGACGATTCGCCGAACATGGCGCTGACCGAGATCCGTGCGAAGTGCCGTCGCCTGAAACAGCAGCATGATCTCAAGATGGTCTGCGTGGACTACCTGCAGCTGATGAGCTCCGGCAAGAAGGTCGAATCGCGTCAGCAGGAGGTCTCCGAGTTCTCCCGTTCGCTCAAGCTCTTGGCCAAGGAGCTCGAGATCCCGGTCATCGCGCTGTCGCAGCTCAACCGTGGCAGCGAGCAGAGGACGGACAAGCGGCCGATGATCTCGGATCTGCGTGAGTCCGGTTCGATCGAGCAGGACGCCGATATGGTGCTGCTCATCCACCGTGACGACATGTACGACAAGGAACACGAACGCGCCGGCGAAGCCGACATCATCGTCGCCAAGCACCGTGCGGGTCCGACCGCAGACATCTCCGTAGCCTTCCAAGGTGCGAAGTCCCGGTTCGTCAATATGCCGCAGTAGACTCTTCTGCACCAGCGGCTGCCGACTTGAGAGGGGCCGATGTCATGCGGAAACTGACCTTTGCGATGAACGTGAGCCTGGACGGCTACGTCGCCGCTCCTGGAGATGATCTTGGCTGGACCACGCCGAATGACGAGGTGTTCCAGTGGTGGTCCGATCGGGTGGGTGCGACTGCGCTGGCGCTGTACGGCCGGCGACTGTGGGAGGCGATGAGCTCTCACTGGCCGACGGCCGCCCAGCAGCCGGGGGTCACACCAGCAGAACACGAGTATGCGCGCAGGTGGCTGGACATGCCGAAGGTGGTGTTCTCTTCGACAATCAGTGCGGTCGACTGGAACGCGCGTCTGTTCTCCGGCGATGCCGTTGCTGAGATCACTCGGCTCAAGTCAGACGATGGTGGCCCCATGGACATCGTCGGCGCCACGCTCGCTTCCTCCGCCATGCGGGCCGGACTCATCGACGAATATATCCTCGTCACCTATCCGGTCCTGATCGGCGGCGGCACGCCCTTCTTCGCTGCACTCGACAACTGGGTGCATCTGAACCTGGTGGAGACTCAGTCGTTTCCAGGCGGAGTGAATCTGATGAGGTATGAGACCAGAGTGTGATCGCTCATACGTCGAACTCACTGACGAGGTTCGACCGGCTCTTTCCGCCTGGTTCTTTACATTCGTGCACAGAAGTTGTGGCCGTGAGGCTCATTTCGGAGTCCTCTCTGCCTAATATTGCAGATATGGACACAAAGCCCAACGACCTGCTGGTGCTGCTCACGGTTTCCCGATCGGCCAAGTTCACGACCGCGGCACAAACTTTGGGCTTGAACCACACGACTATTTCCCGGCGCATCGCTGCACTGGAGAAGGCCCTCGGCGGTCGAGTGCTGTCCCGTGCCTCCGGAGGCTGGGAGCTGACCGACCTTGGTCAGGAAGCCGTCCGAGTCGCGGAGCAGATCGAAGGCGCGGTGCATGGTCTCGGTGATCCCCGTCGCGGTCCCGATCCGATCACCGGAGTCGTTCGGATGACGGCCACCGACGGATTCAGCTCCTATGTCGCGGCCCCCGCGGTCGCTAAACTGCGGCGTCAGCATCCAGGCCTCAGCGTGGAGATCGTGACCGTGACACGACAGGCCCTGCAGCAGCGTTCGGGCCTGGATATCGAAGTGGTCGTCGGCGAACCCCAGGTCCACCGGGCCGAAGCGTTCAAACTCGGCGACTACGAACTGGGCATGTATGCATCCAGGGACTATCTGGCCGAACACGGTGCCCCGGCCACCGAAGATGAGCTGACCGAACATCGCCTCGTGTACTTCGTGGATTCGATGCTCCAGGTCGATGACCTTGATGCCCCGCGTCGCCTGGTCCCCACCATGAAGGACGGACTGTCGTCGACCAACGTGTTCGTCCACGTCGAGGCCACCCGTGCCAGTGCAGGCATTGGATTCCTGCCCTGCTTCATGGCCGATCTCCACGATGACCTCGTCAGGCTCTTCCCCGACACCCTGTCCGAACGGCTGCCCTATTGGATGGTGCTGCGCCCCGATTCGATGCGTCGCCCCGCCGTTGCCGCCGTCGTGCAGGCGCTCCGGGATCAGACTGTCGCCCGTGGTGAAGTGCTGCTGGGGAGGGGCGCTCGTCCAGGAGACGCTGGCTGAACTGCAGTTTCCGGTCACTTCGTATTCCAGCCTTCCGGTCAAGCGGAGTCGACATCGACCTCAACCGCTGCGGCGCCACGCAGGATCGCCACCTTCTCGGCCTCGGCTTCCACTACCTTCTTCGAACGGGCTGACAGCCGGTCGAATGATGTGACGGACATGTGCAGGTTCTTCCCCTTCTTGCGCGCTCGCCAGGTGCCTACGATTCGGCCGTCGACTAGGACTGTCCCCGGCTCACCGACGGTCTTGAACACGTCGCGATGGAACTGCTTGTCGATGATGGTCTCCCGATCGCGCCCCTGAATATAGGGGTCGCGCGGCGGGAGGAGCCGCACACCGGCTGGAGTGGGCGGTGACTGCAGGGCATCGAGATCCTCGGTCAGAACCCAGGCTCTGCGACCGTAGTCGACCTCGGTCATCTCGTTCTCGAGCAGGTCCCACCACGCCTCGCCTTCTCGCGCACGCACACCGAGCCACGAGGCGAAGTGTCCGCGCGTGGACGGCCCATAGGCATGCAGGTAGCGCCGGAGGAGCTCAGCCCGAGCGTCCTCCGGAGCCACGTCGGGAACGTCTGTGTCCAGCCATTCATCGAGCAGCACGAACGGTGCCTTTTCCCGTCCCGCGGAGCGAAGCAGATGACCTGCTGCAAGGTGAGGATGCGCAGACAGAAATGGACGACACCCTCTCCCAGAGGCTGTCCCTTGGCGTACGGCCCCTCACGCTCCCAGTCGGCACGCTTCTTCTTCGGCAATTCGCGAGCGATCAGCTCGGTCATCTCGGCTCCCAGGTCATTGACCGTGAGCCTGCGACCGGACAACACGGATCCGATCGTGTCACGGGTCCGGTCGACAACCTCGGCGAGGGACATCTCCAGCTTCTCGAGCGAGGCCTCGACACCGAGGATCAAGTGGCGGCGTCCATCCTCTGTGGGTGGGAGGACTCCAGTGGTGAAAACGGGAAGATCGCTTGTTGGAAAGAAGAAGGGTGCGCCGCGCATGGACCAGCTCTGCAACAGGCTCTTGTCCTTGGAGATCGCAGTGTTGACCGCTTCCCGAGCGACATCGGAGACGCGGGCATTGAGCGCGAGCAGAGCCGATCCGGGCGGACTGTTCTGAACCCCGCAGACTCCAGTGGCAGCGACCAGGGACCGCTTGTCCAGGCGCCGATTCAGGTTCTGCGCCTCAAGGCGGTACGCGATGACCTCGTCCCGGGTGACCTTCACGCTCATAGTTCCAGGCTATCGCGGCGGCTGCTCGGGCACATCGACGGAGTTTCTCAAGTTCAGAGGTCCATTGCGTAGACGAGGTGGATCGGCGACGAATGGGTGAGCGTGCGATCACGGTGCATGCCGATCTTCGCCGCTACGCGTTGGGAGGGTCGATTGTCGTGGTGGATGATCGCGACCAATCGGGACGCCAGCGCATGTGAACTGGCGAAATCACGGCAGGCGGTGGCCGCCTCGGCGGCGAATCCGAGATTCTGGGCAGAAGCCTTCACATGGAATCCGACCTCCAGGGCGGCAGCCTCGTTGACCTTCTGCCAGGTGAGACCGCAGTCTCCGATGAATTCGCCGTCGTGGGTTTCGATGACCCAGAGTCCGTGACCGTACTCGGCATAGTTGCGCTGATTCCAGTTGATCCACCCGGCCGCTTCCTCACGGTCCTTGGGGCGCGGGTAGTACTCCATGACCCGTGGATCGCCGAGGAGGTCCGCCATTTCGTCGAGATCATCCGGTGACATCTCACGGAATCTCAGGCGCGGCGTCGCGTTCGGTGGCATGGGCTTCAGGGTACTCCGCGTCAGCGCCACTAGGGTGGGTGTGAGCGAGGAAGGGAAGCGAATGAAGCGCACAATGCAGGTCAGTGACAGCATGATCATTGACGTCGATGCACTCACCTTGTGGGAACAGGTGGCGGATCCGACGCAGATGCCACGCTGGAGTCCCGAGAACACCGGTGCGCACACGCCTGCCGAATCCAGACCACTGCAGGTGGGCGAGGTCTTCGAAGGCAGCAACCGACGCAATCGGGCACGGTGGGTCACCGAATGCGTCGTCACCGCCTCGGAGCCGGGCCGCCGATTCGCCTTCGAAGTCCGCAAGATCGGTGCGAGTGCGCCGGCGATCAGCAGCGGAATCGCCACCTGGGTCTACGAACTCGAGGACCTCGGCGATCGCACACGGGTCACCGAAACGTGGAACGATGACCGCACGACCTGGCCGGACTGGGTCGCGACAGTCGTGGACCGAGTGCTCACCGGCGGTAGTTCCTTCGCCGACTTCCAGCGAATGAACATCCACAGGACGCTGACGTCGATGAAAGACGAGTTCGCGGATGTGGGGACGACAGGGTCGTCCTGAACTGTGAGCGCGTTTCCGAGGAAGAATGCAGAAAAATGAGAAACGCGAAAGGATGGCCAGTATGGAACTCAAGGATCTGGTCAAGGCACTCAACAACGGTCAAACAATCGCCAGCGACTCGCCCCTCCACGAGGTCATGCATCGCAGCAGCCAGGAAGCACTGCGCATCACAGCCGAGCTCAACGGTTCGTATCACGAACCCGACGAGGTCCGGCAGCTCTTGGCATCGCTGATCGGCAAGCCCGTGGACAAGACGGTCACCATGTTCCCGCCCTTCCACACCGACTTCGGGAAGAACACGACACTGGGTCGACGGGTCTTCATCAATTCCGGGTGCAGCTTTCAGGACCAGGGTGGCATCAGGATCGGAGACGACAGCCTCATCGGCCACAACGTCGTGCTGGCAACCCTTAACCACGACATCTCCCCGGACCGCCGCGGAGACATGCATCCTGGCCACATCATCATCGGCCGCAACGTGTGGATCGGTGCGAATGTGACCGTCCTGCCCGGAGTGACCATCGGCGACAACGCCGTGGTTGCGGCGGCCTCGGTCGTGACCAAGGACGTGCGCGCAGGAACCGTCGTGGTCGGGTCGCCGGCACGCGTGGTGCGCTCGGTCAACGACTGAGCAGTTCGCCCAGCCGTCGTCGGGCGCTGCCTCAGCTCCCCAACTGCGACAGTGCCGCAATCACCTGAGCCTTGGTGGCGATTTCAAGCGTCGGATCGATGACCGGGGCGAACTGGGGCGAATGGTTGGCGGGGATGTCAGAGTTCACGGTTCCCGCCTCGGCGGCCTTCTTGTACGCATCGGCATCGGCGCAGCCGATCATCCAGTAGGCGTAGGGAATCTCGAAGGCGTCGGGGATCTCGCTGAAGTCCTCCGAGGCGGTGGCGGGAGTCGCTGGCAGAACCACTCCGTCGTCGAAGTAGTCCTCAAACGCCTTGGTGACCGCATCGTTGGCGTCCTCATCATTGTCGGTGAGGGGGAACTGATCGTAGTACTCGAAGCTCGGTTCCTTCGGTGAGCCGGCGGCCTCGCATTCACCCTTGACGATGCGTTCGATCGAGGCGATGATCCGATCGCGAACCGTCATGTCGTAGGTGCGCAGGTTGAGCAGAAGTTCGGCCCGATCGGGAATGATGTTGGACTTCGAACCGGAGTTTGACGCACCGATCGTGACCACCGCGAACTCGCCGGGATCGGTCTCCCGAGACACGATGGTCTGCAGGCGCAGAACGATGGTGGCGGCGAGGACCACCGGGTCCACGGACAGATGCGGCATGGATCCGTGGGCACCGCGTCCGTGCACGGTGATCTTCACGGAATCACCGGCGGAGAGCACGGGCCCAGCCTTGGTGTTGACCGTTCCGGTGGGCATCGGCATGACGTGTTGGGCGTAGGCGATGTCGGGCTTGGGGATCTTCGATGTCAACCCATCATCGATCATCGCTTTGGCGCCGGCCGCATTCTCTTCCGAGGGCTGGAACAGTGCGATGTACGTGCCTGACCAGGCGTTGAGGTTCTCATTCAGCAGTCGGACCGCGCCCAACAGGGAGGTGATGTGAATGTCGTGGCCGCAGGCGTGCATGACACCGTCGATCGTGGAGGAGTAGTCGAGACCGGTGTCCTCGGAAACGGGGAGGGCGTCGATGTCGGCCCGCGCCAGAACGGTCGGTCCCTTGCCGTTCTCAATGACGGCGACAAGGCCGGTGGCCGAGATGCGCTCAGCGCTGAGTCCCATGTCTTTGAGTTCTGATTCGATCCGGTCCGAGGTCTTGTGCTCCTCGAGGCCGAGTTCGGGCTCCCGGTGGAAGTCTTTGTAGAGGTCGCGCTGCCAATCCAGCTGGGAGTCGATGGTGTCCAGGAAACCGGTATTCGTCATCACTTCTCCTCGTCAGAGAGTGTGGGTCGGGGATGACCCGTTCTCAGTTTTCCACGTTTGCAGGGGAGCCGAGGAGCCCGAGGGCGTGCAGGTCGTTGCGAAGCTGCTGGGCACCGGTGAAGAGCAGGCCGACGAATCCGAGCTGGTTTGCGGCATCGATGTTCGCCTGCAGGTCATCGACGAAGACAGTCTGCTCGGGTACGAGGTCGAAGCGTCGGCTGAGGAGGTGGAAGATCTCAGCGTCGGGTTTGATCAGCTTCTCTCTCCCAGAGACCACGATGTCTTCGAGCTCGTTGATAGCCGGTGCGACCTTCGGGGCATGGTGAAAGGTTTCGGCCGACCAGTTCGAGAGACCCAGCAACCTGATCTCCGAGGCCTTGAGCTCGGCGACGACCTCGGCCATTCCCTGAATCGGACCGGTCAGGGACCGATCGAAGCGGTCATAGTAGGCGGCGACGATCTCACCGTGCCGTGGATCTGATTCGGCCGCCCGTGCGACCACCTCTGTGATCGGAACCCCGCGATCGGCCAGCGTATTCAGCGTGCCGAAGTCAGCCTCGGCGGCAAAAGCATTCCACTCGTCGCGGGTCAGCTCATCGGCCAGAGGGCCAGTCTGATCCCAGCCTATGAGCACGTTGCCCAGGTCGAAGACGACGGTGGTGGGGTGCAGGTCGGTCGGCTGAGACATCGTGGAATCACCTATTCTGTGTGGGGACCTCAGGAGTTCCAACGCTACTCTCGGACAATCGCGCCTGCATCTGCTGAAGATGCTCGACGAGGGCTCGCCGAGCATCGTGTGGTTTCAGTTCTGTGGGCTGCCACACCAGATGGGATGCCAGACCGTCGATGACGGCGTGAAGCAGAATCACCTCGGTCTCGATGCGCTCGGGCCGGTCCTTGGCCTCCGCTCCAACCGCTTGGTCGATGATGATGCGGCAGGTCGTGCGCACTCGCCTCCAAGCGTCCTGCTTCGTCTCCTGCAGGTTCGGATCGGCACCCGAGGCGGAGAAGAGAGCGAGGTAGACCTCCATCTCGAGGCGTCGATCCTCGTCCAGAGGAAGCAGCTCTTCCGCGATGGCCTCGGCCGACTCCAGCGGACTCGGTGCACGCGGAAGTCTCCGTACGCGCTCGCCGGCCCGGTCGATGACCAGTTTCATGGCGAAGGCGAGGAGCTGGGACTGGCTTGCGAAGACGTGCCGGAGCGAACCGACGGACAGCCCGGCTTCTGCGGCGACCGAGCGCACAGATGCTCCGGCGACCCCGTCTCGAACGATGACCCGCCATGCTGCTGCGGCGATCTCCTCGCGCCGACTCTCATGATCGATGAGCTTGGGCACAAGAGATCCTTTCCGGTGGCAGGACAGCTGTATCACCGTAGCAACCGGAAGGGCTGCATGCATGGAGGTGAGTCGGCGGCGTCACAGCTGGTGAGTCATAGATTTTTAAGGCCCGAAGTACCGGCGCACGGAGGAAGGTATCCAGAGCAGGCCGATCATGAGGACGTGGAGAATATCCGTGGGGATCACGGCCCACAGGAACATTGCTCCCTGGGTGGCCGAGTAGAGGCTGAAATAGGTGGCGACAATCAGATAGACCGTCAACGTGATGCGAGCCCAATTGCGCCCGCGCAGGACTTTGGGAACTAACCAGAGCAGCAGGGCGACGTCGACGAGGTGGAGCACCACTGCGTAGACGATGGTCGCGACGAGGACCCAGTCCTTCCACTCGGGATCCAGACTGCCTCCGGTATCCTCCTCGATTGCAGCTCTGAGGCCAGCCTGATCGATCATCATGACGATGGGCAGGGCGATGAGCAGGATGATGCTGGCGACGACTCCGACCACCAGCCAGCGAAGCGCCAGCGGTGCAGGTGGCGGGTGTTGAGCTTGGGTATTGTGCTTGTTTTGGTAGTACGACTGTGATTCCATAATTGAAACCGTAGTTGCCAAGCGAGCTGTCGACAATGGCTCGGCGAACCTCAGCTCATTGCCCGCAAGAGGTTCATCATTCAGTGTTTCCGCATGACAATTTTTGAATTGCAATCTGCATGACATATCGTTGAGTACTCAATGAGTTGACAATGAAAGGTTGTGCTTCATGTTGGAGCTGTGTATGCGACTCGTTCGGGCGGACACCGAAATCCGGAGGAAGCTGGAGGTTCAGGGACTGACGCTGAACGATATGAGCGTGCTGCAGAGTCTGTGCGCTGCCCCGGATCGACGATTGCGTCGCGTCGAATTGGCTGATCGCCTGGGAATCACCCCGTCGGGGATTGCCCGCCTGGTCGCACCGCTTGAAAAACTTGGATACCTGGCGCGGGACTCCGATCCGCACGACGCGAGGATTTCACTCGTGTGCGTGACCGATGTCGGTGCCGAGCTCTACCAGGATGCCGTCAAGGTCGCCGAGGAGAAGGCCACCACCCTTCTGGGCGACGTCTTCGACGCCGCAGAACAGGAACAGCTGACCGAATTGCTGGGGCGCTTGGCTCCGTCTTTCGCGCGGCGACCCGTTGCGGCAGAGGACTGATGTCCGCGGACGCTCCTGCTCGGAACTGTCGCTGGATCCTCGCGGCATGACCGCAGGGTGTCAGCACTGCAGGATGTCAGCGTTGCTGAATCTCAGCCCCGGAACGCCGAAAAGCGTGTGGTCGTGCTCGGAGCAAGTGAGAACACAAGCTCCAAACGCGAACACACGCTTTTGGTAAAACTGAGGGTAACTTCGCTCCCGCGAGGTGATCGTTGCTGACGAATCAACAGCGCTCAGGCCGGGACCGGAGAGTTACGGGTTTTCTCAGAGGGGACGAACGCTGGTGGCCTGGAGGCCCTTGGAACCCATTTCCGAGTCGAACTCAACGTTCTGACCTTCGGTGAGCTCACGGTAGCCGGTCGATTCGATCGCGGAGAAGTGAGTGAAGACGTCTGCTGAACCATCGTCAGGCTGGATGAATCCGAAACCTTTTTCCGAGTTGAACCATTTCACGGTACCTGTAGCCATAATCTTTGTATCCTTATTTTAAACTGGTGATCGCCGAAGCGATCTGGATGGTCGGACCCTTTTGCGGGCCCGGCTGTTCACACTCTCAGAGACCTGATCTGATCGACAGAGTCGACAAGCTGATCGTCTGAGTGTGTGATTTCTCGTTGGATGGTCTGCGCATTGAACGCAGGTCCGACGAAAAACTGTGGTGAAACCGACGTTCCGGAATTCGTGCTGATGTGAAGAATCCTTGTCTCAGGCGAAAGCGGGAAAGCTCGGTATCGGTAATGCACTCGAAGGTGCGGGATGGAAGCCGTAGAACGGCTGGACTGAAAAGTATAAAAAATCTTATGAGGCGCGGACGGTAGACACGCGCCAACTGGCAACCGCACGGTGCCAAGCGAATCTACCTACGCTCGCGACACCATGTGCTCCGCACTGTTTCGTACGGGAACAATTTAACTCTAACAGAGTGTTTCGGGCATCGGTGCCAGAAAGTTCGGAGAAATTATAATTAGGATTGTATGCAATCCGTCGTCCACTTCGAATTGACGTTCTATGCAGCACCGCGAAACCGGCCCTTCCTCCGAAATCGGCCCACGCCGTCAGCGCCGCCTGGCCATGAAATACCGTCGCCGCCGCACCGTCGTCGCCATCCTCGCGGTCCTCGTCATCGCGGTACCGGTCACGGTCGTCACCCTTGTGAACGGCTTGAAGTCGAACATCACCTCCTCTCCTCTGCGAGCGGGAGGCGGCGAGGTGCCCGAGAAGATCACAGACGAACTCAACGTCCTCATCCTCGGCTCAGATACCCGGGAACTGGATGCCGATGACTACGGCTCAGGCGACGGTGCCCGCAGCGACGCGATGATCCTGGCCCACATCTCCGATGACTCTTCACGCATCGACGCCATTCAGATTCCCCGCGACACGATGATGGACATGCCTGCCTGTCAGGACACCGGCTCGGGGGCTTCGGAACCTCGGCGCGCCATGATCAATTCGGCGCTCAACCAGGGCCCGGCGTGCTCGGTCTCCGCGGCCGAAGAGCTCACGGGAGTCCGCGTCGATCACTTCATCGAAGTCAATTTCGACGGCTTCGCCACCATCGTCGACGCACTGGACGGAATCGTCGTCGATCTCGACGAACCCCTGTACGACGATAAGGCGAATCTCGATCTCCCAGCCGGAGAGCAGACGCTGCGCGGCACCGATGCCCTGGCGCTCGCGCGGACCCGGCACGCCGTCGGCGACGGCAGCGACATCTCCCGCATGGGCAACCAGCAGATGGTCATGGACTCGATCATCGACAGAGCCAAGAGCTCTCACACCCTGTCGCGGCCCGACCGGCTGTACAACTTCCTTGACGCGGTCACCTCGTCTCTGCGCGTCGATAATGACCTTGACTCGGTCTCGGCGCTTGGATCGCTGGCCTCGACAGTGTCATCGGTGCCCAAAGACTCGATCAGCTTCAACATCATGCCGTGGCAGCCGGCACCTGGCAATCAGAACCGAGTCGTCAAGTCTCCGGCAGCCGACGCCGTCTTCTCTGCCATCACGGCAGATGAGCCGATCGGCGACCTCGTCGACTGAACTGCACACGGTCGACTGAGCTACAGACGATCGACCGAACTGCGGACGATCGGCGCTGACCGGAGAGGCTGAGCGGCTGTCCGAACAGGAGTCCAGACTGCGAATGCGTCCAGACAGTATTCATAGTCGGCGTTTAGACTGCCCGGATGTCTACGATTGAAATCACCAAAGACAACTTCGAGTCAACCATCACCGACAGCTCGATCCTCCTTCTCGACTTCTGGGCCGACTGGTGCGGCCCCTGCAAGCAGTTCGCCCCCGTGTACGAAGAGGCCTCCGAACAGAACTCGGACGTGGTCTTCGGCAAGGTCGACACCGAGGCACAGCAGGAGCTCGCAGGTCTCTTCGCGATCTCCTCGATCCCGACGCTCGTCGCCTTCCGTGAGGGCATCGTCGTCTTCGCCCAGCCTGGCGCTCTCGCCGCACCCCAGCTCGAGCAAGTCATCACCGCAGTCAAGGACCTCGACATGGACGAAGTCCGCGCCGAACTGGCCAAGCAGGAAGCCGGAGTCGACCAGGCGGATCCCTCGGCCATTCCCGAAGATGCAAGCCAGTCAGCTCCCGAAGCCGGGCAGCAGGCCTCCGGACCAGGATCGGCACAGTGACCGAACCCCAGCAGGCTGTTTCTCAGGATTCCGCCTCGAATGAGGGAGTCCCTGACACCGTCGCTGCCTGGGAGGAGCGCTACGCCGGCACCGGCGAGGCGATCTGGTCGGGCAACCCCAACGAGTCGCTCGTCGCCGTGGCCCGCGGCCTCACCCCCGGCCGCGTCCTCGACGTCGGCTGCGGTGAGGGCGCCGACGTCACCTGGCTGGCCGAGCAGGGCTGGGACGCGACCGGAATCGACCTGTCCCAGACCGCAATCGACCGTGCCGGCGAGATTGCCGAGGCAAAAGGTGTGAGCGTGAAGCTCGAGGTCGCCGACATCACCACGTGGAGTGACCTCGAACCTCGCCGAGGCGGCTTCGACCTCGTCCTCGGCTGTTTCCTCCACACCCGGTTGCCCGACACCCGGGAAGAACTCGTCGGCCGCTTGGCTGAGTACGTTGCACCGGGCGGCAGAATTCTGCTCATCTCCCATGCGGAGATGCCGGACTGGGCCGAGAACCATGATGACGAACTGGGCCACGGACTCGGCCATCATCATGAACCGGTCACCCCGAACGGAGACTTCGCCCTGCTCATCGGCGGCAGCCCGGCTCGCTGGGAGATCGAACTGGGTGAGCTTCGCACCCGCGAGGTCGAAGGACCGGACGGGAAGCCATCGGAAATCGACGACAGCGTCCTCCTGGCGCACATGGTCACCGACTGAGGAGCCACCTCGGCGAGTGAGATCACCACATCTCACCTGGTGAAACACCGACGGATGATCGTGATCGATTTGGTCACCACCGGCCACCGAGAAGGGCTAGGATTGAGCCATGGCTCGGTTCAGTCCTCTCGAGTGGCCGGTGATCCGGCAGCTGCGATCCTCCGATGCGTCGGGGCGCGGCGAATCAGTGGTGTCCCAGAAGACGCGGGAGACCACCTCACGCAATGCCACCGCGGACAAGGTTGTGCAGTCGGTCTGCCCGTACTGCGCCGTCGGCTGTGGTCAGAAGGTCTTCGTCAAGGATGACAAGGTCATCCAGATCGAAGGCGACCCGGACTCACCGATCTCTCGCGGACGCCTCTGCCCCAAGGGCGCGGCCAGCGAACAGCTGGTCAACGCCAACGGACGCATCACCGACGTCCTCTACCGAGCACCACGAGCCAAGGACTGGCAGAAGCTCGATCTGGGCACCGCCCTCGATATGGTCGCCGACCGCTTCATCGAAGCCCGCCGCAATCACTGGGAGGACTTCGACGACAAGGGCCACCCTCTGCGGCGCACGATGGGGATCGCCAGCCTCGGCGGGGCGACCATCGACAACGAGGAGAACTACCTCGCGAAGAAGCTCTACACCGCGGCCGGGGCGATACAGATCGAGAACCAGGCGCGTATTTGACACTCCGCCACGGTTCCCAGTTTGGGAACCTCGTTCGGGCGAGGCGGCGCCACACAACCCGTCCAGGATATGGCGAATGCCGACTGCATCATCATCCAGGGATCCAATATGGCCGAGTGCCATCCAGTGGGCTTCCAATGGGTGACCGAGGCCAAGGCCCGGGGTGCACGCGTCATCCACGTCGATCCTCGTTTCACGCGCACCACCGCGATTGCCGATAAGCATGTCCCGATCCGGGCCGGCTCTGACATCGTGCTGCTGGGCGCGCTCATCAACCGTGTCCTCAGCGAAGGTCTGCACTTCGACGAGTACGTGCGTGCGTACACGAACGCCACGAACCTCATCAGCGAGAACTATCAGGACACGGAGGACCTGGACGGTCTCTTCTCCGGATTCGACCCAGACACGAACTCCTACGACAACTCGACCTGGTCGTATCAGACCGACGAAGCAGGCCGGGCGGTCAGGGATGAGAGCCTGAGCGACCCCAGGTCGGTGTTCCAGATTCTCAAGCGTCACTACTCCCGGTACACACCCGAGATGGTGGCCGAGAACTGCGGCATCAAACCCGCCGACTTCGAATATCTGGTCGAGTCCGTGACCCAGAACTCCGGACGCGAACGCACCACCTGCTTCGCCTACGCGGTGGGCTGGACCCAGCACTCCCTGGGCGCGCAGTTCATTCGCACCGCCTCGATCCTCCAGCTCCTGCTGGGCAACATGGGCCGACCTGGCGGCGGCATCATGGCTCTGCGCGGGCACGCCACGATCCAGGGCTCGACCGACATCCCGACCCTGTTCAACCTGCTGCCCGGCTACCTGCCGATGCCCAGTGCAGGAGTTCACGAGACCTTCGACGACTACGTCGCCGCTGTGGGCACCCCGGAGACCCATAAGGGCTATTGGGCCAACGGGCGCAGCTACGCCACCAACCTGCTCAAGGCGTGGTGGGGCGACGCGGCGACGAAGGAGAACAACTTCGCCTACGATTATCTGCCGAAGATCAACGGCGCCCACGGCACCTATCAGACGCAGGTCCGCATGCTCAACGATGGTGTCGACGGTTACTTCCTGCTGGGCCAGAACCCGGCCGTGGGATCAGCCAACGGTCGGATGCAGCGCATGGCGATGAGCCACCTGAAGTGGATGGTCGTCCGCGACTTCCGGCTCATTGAGTCCGCCACCTGGTGGAAGGACGGTCCGGAGATCGCCAGCGGTGAGCTCACAACCGAGGACATCGAGACCGAGATGTTCTTCATGCCCGCAGCCAACCACACGGAGAAGGCCGGCACCTTCACGCAGACGCAGCGCCTCGTTCAGTGGCGGCACAAGGCCGTCAACCCGCCAGGTGACGCACAGAGCGAACTCGACTTCTTCTTCGAACTCGGTCAGCGAGTGCGAGAGAAGCTGAAGGACTCGACCGACCCTCGCGACCGTCCGCTCCTCGACATGACCTGGGACTACCCGGTCGACGAGGAGGGCGAGGTCGACCCCGAATCGGTGCTGGCCGAGATCAACGGCTACTACGTCGGTGGAGAGAAGGACGGGCAGCCGCTCGACAACTTCAACCAGATGACCGACGACGGCTCTACCGCGGGCGGCTGTTGGATCTACGCGGGCATCTACGCCGGCGGGCAGAACATGGCCGCCCGGCGCAAGCCCCGCACAGAGCAGGACGAGACCGCCGCCGAATGGGCCTGGGCGTGGCCGGCGAACCGCCGCATCCTCTACAACCGCGCCTCGGCGGCACCGGATGGCACCCCGTGGTCGGAGCGGAAGAAATTCGTCTGGTGGGACGAGGAATCCGGCAAGTGGACGGGCAAGGATGTGCCCGACTTCCCGATCGATCGCGCACCCTCGGCCCGATCGGATCAGGCCCACGGCGGACCTGCGAATCTTGACGGAGATGATCCGTTCATCATGCAGGCCGATGGCAAGGGCTGGCTGTTCGCACCCAGCGGCATGGTCGACGGACCGATGCCCACACACTACGAACCGCAGGAATCGACGGTTGACAACCCGCTCTACGATCAGCAGAGCTCACCGACGCGCCTGGTCATGCGCCGTGAGGACAACCTGTCCGCGCCAGGTGCCGGCAATCCCGGTTCCGAGGTCTACCCCTACGTGTTCACGACCTACCGTCTGACCGAGCACCACACCGCCGGTGGCATGTCTCGGTGGCTGCCCTACCTGTCAGAACTTCAGCCCGAGATGTTCTGCGAGATCTCGCCAGAGCTCGCCGCCGAGGTGG
The DNA here is from genome assembly GCF_003932995.1 of Brevibacterium aurantiacum. NCBI lineage: Bacteria > Bacillati > Actinomycetota > Actinomycetes > Micrococcales > Brevibacteriaceae > Brevibacterium > Brevibacterium aurantiacum. The sequence continues at coordinate 3,983,750 of NZ_CP025333.1, read as the reverse complement.
GCCTGGAGCCCTATGGGTGGGCCACTCTGGTCTCCCCGCGCGCAGCCATCGAGGCCCGCGTGCTTGTGACCAGGCGAATGGCGCCGCTGACGATCGGCGGGAAGACCATCCACCAGATCGGCCTGCCTTATCACTGGGGTGTAGGTGGGGATGCCACGGTCGAAGGCGACTCTGCGAATGACCTGTTGGGTGTCACGATGGACCCCAACGTGTTCATCCAGAACAGCAAGTACGTGGCCGGAACGATCATGCCGGGCAGGCGTCCGCGCGGACCCGAACTCGTCGACTTCGTCGAGAAGTATCAGCGAGAGGCCGGGCTGAGTCCCGAATCGGGCAACCAGCTCGTCACCGTCTCCGACGCGGTGGTCGCCGAGTCGCTCGCCGCTGATTCTGCGGCCAGCAAGGGCGGGCATCCGCATCGCGGCGGCGACTCCGCCGTCGGTGTCACCCCCGGGCGCACCTTCGGAAGAGAAGCGACCGACAGTGCCGACGACCGCTCGGGTCGTGTCGATCTTCGACCCGCCGATTCCATCGACGAGAACAGGACCGAGACCGTGGGCGCGAACCGCGCGGACGACGGGGACCCGACCGACGGGGATCCGGACCGTGGCTACATCGGCAAGGATGCGGACAGCGCTCAGAAGGGCAACCTCGGCGAGGGTGCACGTGACATCAGCGGCCGAAAGGACGAGGCTGCTGACACGACTACCGTGGACAATAGAGGAAACGAGGAGGAGGACTGATGTCGACTTCGACTGTCGAGAACGACGCCGTTGCGGACGGGCACTGGCATGGTTCCGCGCACGAGCGCAAAGGGTTCTTCACCGACACGTCGATCTGCATCGGCTGTAAGGCCTGCGAGGTCGCCTGCAAGGAGTGGAACAACAATCCGCAGGACGGCACCTTCGAACTCCTCGGCTCTTCGTATGACAACACGGGCAGCCTCGGCGCCAACACCTGGCGTCACGTCGCCTTCATCGAACAGGACTCCGAGCGGATCGAAGCCGCCCGCGAATCCGGACGGAAACTCGTCAACCTCGGCATGCCGACGATCCGACCCCGCACGGACGAGAACTCAGGAACGCAGCCGCTCGGTGGCGCACTGGGCGCCGCGGAATCCGGATCCAACGGGGCCGGTGCCACTGGCGGTGGTCTACCCACGACACCGCCGATGGGCATCGACCTGCTGGCACCAGGAGCCCTGAGCCCGAGCGACCCGGAGGACATCGCCAAGCTCGACACGACGCCACCGGACACCGCTGACTTCCGCTGGCTGATGTCCTCAGACGTGTGCAAGCACTGCACCCACGCTGGCTGCCTCGACGTGTGCCCCACGGGTGCACTCTTCCGCACGGAATTCGACACGGTCGTCGTGCAGAACGATGTCTGCAACGGCTGCGGCACCTGCGTGGCCGGCTGCCCCTTCGGCGTCATCGAACGCCGTGATGACGGCACGATCAACACGCCCACCGACCGCGATGACCGCAAGGCCGCGGATATGGACGTGCCGGACAAGAACACAGCCAACAAGTGCACGCTCTGCTACGACCGCCTCGTCGATGGCCAGGAACCGGCCTGTGCGCAGACCTGCCCGACAGAGTCGATCAAGTTCGGCGACCACGAGGACATGGTCGACAAGGCCCACACCCGCGTTGCCGACCTCCACGCGAAGGGCATGACCGAGGCCCGTCTCTACGGCGCCAACCCGAACGACGGCGTCGGCGGAACCGGATCTGTCTTCCTCATCCTCGACGAGCCGGAGGTCTATGGCCTGCCGCCGGATCCGCGGGTGCCCACGAAGGACCTGCCCCAGATGTATGCCAAGGCGGGTATGGCCGCACTCGGCATGGTCGCTGCCGCCGGACTCGCGTTCCTCGGGAGCCGGCGTTGAGCACATCCGAATACGATTCCTACCGCCCACCTGAGCTCGATCGCGGACGGAAGAAGCGTCGCCGAGGCGGTCGCCCCGGTGGCCGTGGCGGCGGTCAGGGTTGGAAGAACCGCGGGGCCGACGGCAACCGTGAGATGCCGATGGTCGAGGATGTCGAATTCTCCTCTTATTACGGACGTGCCATCGTCAAGGCTCCGCCATGGGGCGATGAGATCGCGCTCTACCTGTTCCTCGGCGGCTTGGCCGGCGGCTCGAGCCTCTTGGGCCTCGGCGCCCAGTTCAGCGACCGCCCGGGTCTGCGCATCGCCACCAGGCTCACGGCGATCACCGCGACCGGCGTCGGGGGAGCGGCACTCGTGGCTGACCTCGGCCGTCCCGAACGCTTCCTCAACATGATGCGCGTGTTCAAAGTCAGCTCGCCCATGAGCCTGGGCACCTGGATTCTCTCCGGATTCGGCGTCGGCTCGGGAGTACTTGCCGCGATCGAAGTCGACCGGCTGACCGGTCTGCGGCTTCCGCTGGGGCCGCTGCGTCGAATTCTCCATGCTTTCGAGACTCCTGCCGCGCTCGAGTCGGCACTCTTCGCCACTCCTCTGGCCGCGTACACCGGAGCGCTCCTCGGCGACACCGCGGTCCCCACTTGGAACGCTGCTGGCCGCAATGGTCTCTCCTACGTCTTCGTGTCCTCGGCCGCAGTGGCTGCCGGAGGCACTGCGATGGCTCTGGCTCCCGTGCGGGAGAACGGACCGGCACGCCTGCTCGCTCTGGTCGGTGCCGCCGGAGAGGCGATCACGATGGATCGGATGAAGAAGGGCATGCACCCCGCCGAGGTGGATCCTCTCGAAGAGGGCGAACCCGGCCACAAGCTCCACCGGGCGGAGAAGCTGCTCATCGCCGGTGCGATCGGAACAGCCGCCGCCGAGGTGGGGGCTAGGGTGTTCGCAAAGAAGCTGGGGAAGGGTGCGGGTTGGAAGACTCGAACAGCGCTGCGTGCGCTTTCGGTCGTGTCCGGTACAGCACTCGCAGCCGCCTCGGCGTACACGCGATTCGGGGTCCTCGAAGCCGGCATCGAATCCACGAAGGATCCGCGCCACGTCGTCGAACCGCAGCGCGCTCGCCTCGAAGAGCGCCGCGCCCGCGGCATCACAGGCGACTCGATCACGACCGGGGTTTAGGCTCTTCGCGGACTGCCGGAGTCAGTGGGTGGAACCGCTGACCCGGAGCCGCGCCACCACCTGGCGCAACGGTGTGTTGCGTCATCACCGGTGAGGGATGCTCAGGACTTTCGGCAACGTGTGTTGCAAAATACAGCATGTGCAGTAACGTGGGATGTCTATGAAGGACGCAATCAAGGAACTGCTCAGTGACCGGCGCAGCCTCAAAGAAGCTGCGGTCGTGACTGTACTCGTCCCCGTCGTCCGGTACATCATGCACCTGATCGGCTGGGGCCACGGCTCATTTGGCTGGTGGGAGGTTATCCTCGGCGCGCTTTTGACCGGAGTCTTCTATTGGCTCTTCACCAGCGGATTCCGGCGCTTCCGCGATGAGGACGTCACGCCCTCCTGAGCGGAAGAAGTGGAGGGGTCTGCCACGATTTGAAGGTGCGCCGTGCCCGCAGCCCCCATCTCCTACCCTTGCCGTCACGGCATACAGGTACCCGTGCACCCCGCCCTGCCAGTGACTAAACCACCTGTTGCACAGGGTGCTTATGGCGCTAACGGTGAGGGGTGCCCAACGGGTCACCGCACGTGGACGCCCGATCCGACGACGATCTCGCCGATGATCGGCTGACCGGGAATCTCGCCGACGACGAGCAGTCCGCCCGAGGTCTGAGCGTCGGCGAGGAGGAGCAGGTCATCCTCGTTCACTGAGTCGTCGGCGGTGAGGCTGGGACGCACCCAGTCGAGGTTGCGACGAGTACCGCCTGAGACATACCCGTCCGCAATCGACTGATCGACTCCGCCGAGGCGGGGGACCGCAGCCGCGTCGATGACCGCACCGACGCCCGAGGCCCGAGCCATCTTGAACAGGTGGCCGAGCAACCCGAAGCCGGTCACATCCGTGGCCGCGCGCACGCCTGCGGCCAATGCCGCACGTGCCGCTTCGTCGTTGAGCGCGGTCATCGTGGCAACGGCCTCGGCGAAGTATTCGCCGGTCTGCTTGTGCCGGTTGTTGAGGATGCCCACACCGATGGGCTTCGTCAATGTCAGGGGCAGGCCCACCTCGGCGGCGTCATTGCGCATGAGCTCATCGGGATGAGCGATGCCGGTCACGGCCATGCCGTATTTCGGCTCGGGATCGTCGATCGAATGCCCACCGGCGACGGGGCACTTCGCCTGGGCTGCGACGTCGAGGCCTCCGCGAAGAACCTCGGTGAGCAGCTCCATCGGCAGCTTCTCGCGCGGCCAGCCGACGAGGTTGATCGCCGTGATCGGCGTCCCGCCCATCGCGTAGATGTCGGACAGGGCATTCGCCGCCGCTATCCGCCCCCAGTCGTAGGCATCGTCGACGACAGGGGTGAAGAAGTCAGCGGTCGAGAGCACCGCGAGGTCATCGCGGACCCGGACGGCAGAGGCATCGTCACCGTCGTCGAGGCCGACGAGGACATCGGCACCGGGTTGGCCGGTCAGGCCCTTGACCGCCTCTTCGAGCTCGCCGGGCGGGATCTTGCAGGCACAGCCTCCGCCGTGGGCGAATGAAGTCAGACGATCATCGATGGCAGTCATACCGCGAGACTAACACCGAGGTGAGACTAGTGCTAAAGGTGCTCATTTGACCATGATCGGGCGCCGCCTGATCGCCGGGGCAGCGGCACCGATGCATCAGTGTCGGACCCCCGACCGACCGCCGAGGCGGGCACGGGCGAGCCTCGCAATGACGAGTCCGCCGATGACCAGCAGAGCGCCCACAGCGGCCGTCACCAGCACCGGCCCGCCGGTTCTCGGCAGATCTCCGCCTCCGTCGCCCGAACCGTCCGAATTCGACCCTGGATCGGCGCCGCCGCTCGCAGAGGAGCCGTCATTCGCCGAACCGTCCCTGTTGCCGGACTGATCGGAGCCATCGTCGGATGAGTTGCTGTCATCCGAGCCGCCAGCAGACACTTCAGAGTCCGAGCCGTCCGCACTGCCCGAACCGTTCGCCTCGTCACCGCCGTCATCCGAGGCGCCCGATGCAGCAGATGTGCCGTCTTCTGACCCTGCCGAAGCCCCGTCGTCGTTCGAACCGTCATCCGAGGTTGCAGAAGCTCCGTCCTCATCGGCTCCGTTGTCAGACCCTTCGGCGTCCTCATCACCCTCGTCATCGCCTGGTCCGGGAGGCGGTCCGTCTCCGGCGACCTCGACCGTGGTCTTCGCGGTCTTGCTGTTGACAGTCACCTCCACGACTGCGGTGCCGGGGTTCTCGGCGGTGATCTCTCCAGTGGCCGGATTGATCCGGATCACTTCGGAGGCCGCCTCGGGTGCCGAGGATCCAGCCGCCTCGGCGTGAACCTTCGTTCCTGTCGCATTCTGCATATCCACCTCGGCGCCGGCATCGACGACGACACCGTCTCCGCCCCACTGTGCCGTTGCTGGCCAGCCGACCGGGACGGTGCGATCGCCTTGGGTGAACTCGGCGGAGATATCAGCGGACTGTCCGGCCACCATCGATGAGGGCGCGTCGACGGAGATGGAGTCCACCTGCGGCCTCGTCTCTGCGGCCAGCCAACCCACGCGGTCGGCGGTGCTCGGATTGTCTCCGACCTCACCCACGCCGGGGTCGATGCCGAGCATCGTCCAGCCGGTGAATCCCCCGGTGGCAGGCGTGCCCGCCGGATTCTTCCCTGAGTTGCCGTTGATGAGGTACGAGACTCCTTCGACGGCAGCCCCGTGGAAGACTCCGACGTGGCCGTTGATCACCGCGGCAGACTTTCCGCTGCTTTCCCGGAACTCGCCGAGCTTCTTCTCCAACTCCGCGGCCTCACGACGGTCACCGAGCTGGCTCGTCTTCGACGGCAGCGGATCCTGCGGAGGATGGTGGAAGAACACGGTGATGCCGGTGAGATGATCACTCTCATTCACCTCAGCGAGGGCATCCTCGAGTGCACGAAGCTGCTCGCTGTCGCTGCCGTGCAGGGACCCGGCCGAGGAATTCAAGGTGAGCACCTTCGTGCGTCCGACGGTCCTCGCAGTTGTCGGTGATCCGAACGCGGATTCGAAGTTCTCGATCTCCCCGCCCATGATCTCGTGGTTGCCGGGGACGTAGACGTAGGGGATGTCCTCGGTCCACTCGTCGGCGATGATCGACTCGGCGAGCTCGAAGTCGGCAGGTGAGGCCTCGTCGACGAAATCGCCGTTGATGACGAGAAGATCCGGGTCGGCCCTGCGGATCTCACGCAAGGTCCGCCGCGCGCCCTCGACCGATTCTGAGTTGGGATCTGTGGCGACGAACTGGGCATCGCTCATCACAGCAACCTGCTGGGGTCGGCCCGCGACGGAGCCGGTGCTCAGCAGGGCCGGATCGTGGATCGCCTGCGTCTTCGGGTCATCGGTCTGCGGGGTGGAGACCGCGCGCAGGTCGGCGATCGAGATTTCGCCCATGTACTTCTCGGCCGATCGAGTCTCCATAAAGCGGATCCGCTCGAGGGTCAGTGGCTGTGAGAGGCCGGCGGGCACGGTGAAGCGCACCTTCTGCCAGCCGTCGAAGGTGAGATGGTCCCCGTCGATGTTCGTCGTCGTCCCGTCGGCGGTCTTCACCTGCAGTCGGGGCCAGGCACCGGAACCATCGCCGCGGAGCATCATCTCGAAGGCCAAGGTGTTGCCCTCGACCGGCACCGGTTCCTTCGGGACGAGGTAGTAGCCTCTGGTCGCCGAGGAGGTGGTGAAGTCATAGGAGAGGTCGATGCTCGGCTTGCCGTCATCGGTGGGTTCTCCTGCCGTAAAGGAGCCTGTCGCGCGGTCCGAGGCGTCGGTGAATCCGGAGAGGTCGGAGAAGTCGAGCACTTCGGTCGATTCCGTGCCGACCGTCACAGGGATGGTCGTCGTGGCCTCGCCCACGGTGAGTCCGATCGATCCCGTGGGCGAATCGCCTTCGGCGGTGACGACGAGGCCGCCCGTTCCGTCGTCCTCAGTCGAGAGCCCCTCCGAGGACTCGATATCGATGTCCCGTGGCTCGATGAGGGCGCGCCGGCCCTCAGAATCGAAGCCCTGGACGCGCACCTTCTCGCTCGCCCCCGTCTTCTCGAGGTTGATCGCGCGAGTGCTCGGCTGCAGGCCGATGGCCTTACCCAGCACCCGCAGCTCCTGTCGCGCAGTGTGACCGCCGATTTGGTAGGAGACCCGTCCGGTCCCTGTCGCGTCGCCGGCTACACGAGCGGTGTCCTCATCCGCATCGGCGAGCGAGACGCCTCCGTCGGCAGAGAAGGTGCCCGAAGCGGCGATCGGCTCGAGGTTCGCGCCCAGAGCTGTGCCTGTGAGACTGCGGTGCAGCCCCTTGAACACGGAGTCCTCGTCTTCGATGACGGGCTCGATCTGCGCGTCGTCGATGGTCTGTGCCGGCGCATCGGAGTAGAAGACGAGGGCATTGCCGACCGAGCGTTCCTCTCCATCGGAGGGGTCATTCTGCAGCGCGGGTGCATCTGCTCCGGCTTCGCGTGCCAGCATCGTCGTCGATCCGCCGCCATCGAGATTGATGGCATTGTGAGCGCCGATGTCGGAGAAGAACTCGCCCATATCGTCGAGGCTCATTCCGCCCGATGATTCGCTGCGGCCGTCGATCGTGGTCACGAACAGTTCGGATCCATCCTTGCTGATGCCTACGGCTGTGCGCGGATGCGCGGTGGTCACCAAGCTGTCCTTGCCCATATCGGGGACTTCGCCGTCCTTGAGGACCTGGTGGCTTCCCCCGATGCCCAGGTCGACGTCCTCGCTGGGGCCGATCTCGATCTCCACCTCGTCGCCGACCTCGAGCTCAGACAGAGTCTTCGCTCCGGAGTCACGTCCGAGGAGGACCTGGCCGTTCTCGGGAACGTCCGGATCCCCGGCCTCGTCGATCATCCCGGAGGACTTCGTGACGGCGCCGTCGACGACGGTGACCCGCGCGACCTCCTCTGCCATCGCATCGGGTCCGCCGACGGGCCGATTGAGGGAGTAGTCACCCCAGGCCTCGTTGTAGACGCCGATCGCATCGCTCGACAGGTTCGGATTGTTCAGCCCACCGAGGTCTGTCTCCTCTCCGTCGGCGGTCAGTGTGCCCGCCGCCGAGAGCATCGTCACAGCGGCCTTCTTGTCGGCGAGGGTGAACGCCGGTTTGGGAGTCTGAGAGCCGATCCGCATTCCGTTCCTGCTCACCGAGGTGTAGATGGGGGCATAGGAGTGGTTGATATCGAAGAACGTGCCGTTGACCGCTGCGACTGCCTTCGCACCGTTCTTGCCTCCTTTCATGATCTCGCTCGTGGTGTCGTGGCTGGCGACCGTGCCGGTGTCGCGGACGTCGAGGGACAGGGAATCCGTGGTGAGATCGGCGGTGAGAACGTTTCCGTTGTTCCAGCCACCGTCCTCAAGACGCGAGAAGTCCGTGACCTCGAGGCCCGGTGCGACCCGCTCCGTCTCGGAGGAGCGGAGGACCGACCCGTCTTTGCCCAGATCCTCATTGCTGGGCGGGGCAGCGCTCGCCGGCACCGAGGTGGCCAGGAGTCCGCCCGGCCCCATCGTCCCCGGAGCGAGGAGTGCAGCGATCACTGCGAGAACGAGAACGAATGACCTGGTGAACGCGGCATTACTCGACGAAGGCAGGGTGTGTGAAGACATGGGGTCTTTCTGGAAAGACAGCGGGGAGACCCGGCTAGCCTAAGGCGACCATGACAACACCTGAGCAAACCCTGAGTGAACTCGGTCAGAAGAGTGAAAGCGGGTGTGAAGGGTGCGCCGTCTGTCAATCGACCATGTCTGCCGCCACTACCGCGAGGTCTCGGTGCTGCCAGGCCACGCGAGGTGTCAGCCCTGCCTCGCTCAGCCAATCGAGTTGTTCGGCCAGCGGGCTGGGGGTGTCGATGACCCCGTCGATCGGCGTGATCACATCTGCCGGATCGGGTGGAACGACGAGATCTGCGAGCACGAACCGGCCGCCAGGAACAAGGACCCGTGCGATCCGTGAGAACAGATCGGCCTTCCCCTCCCCGCCGAGGTGATGCACCGCAAGCGTCGACATGACGAGGTCGAAGGGACCGTTCGGCAGCGAATCCTCCAGCCGCCCGAGGCTCAGCGTGCTGCGGTGATGATCGAGAACCTTCCTGGCACCGGCCAGCATCTCCTCACTTTCGTCGATGCCGTGGATGTGAGCCTGCGGCAGTGCCTCGGCGACCCGTCTGGCGGTCAGCCCGCTGCCCACCCCGAGGTCGAGGATCGTGCGCGGATCCGCCTCGGCGACGGCTGCGGCAAGCTCACTTTGGAGCCGTCGGTAGTCGGGGATCTCCTCGGCCATGACGTCGAGGTAGGTGTTCGGATCCCAAGTGAAATCCGACATGATGTGTCCTTTCATCGGCGTGAATCGGTCAGTTCATTGGCATCGCCGATGGTTCCAGGAAGGCGACGATGCCGTCCACGATGGCGGCATTGCGCCAGGAGAACAGAGCATCGAAGGCGTGTTGGGCGCCGGGCAGCTCGACGTACCAGGTCGTGTTCGGCGACCCGGTGCGAATGTGGTCGTACAGGGCTCGAGCTTCTTCGACAGGAACCCAGGAATCATGATCACCGTGTGCGATGAATATCGGCGGTGCCGTTGAGGGGTCAAGAGCCAGAGGCGTTGACGGCTGTGACTCGTCCTCGCCTCGGCCGAAATATCGACCGATCCACGGGTACAAGCACACAGCGGCAGCGATCCGCGGCACCGCCTCGGCGGAACTCGGAGGAGCCAGCGCGGTCGTCGCGGTCATATGTGCGCCGGCCGAACTGCCGGCCATGACGATCCTCGTGACATCGCCGCCGTGGATCTCGGAGTTGTCCCGGGCCCATCGCAGGACAGCGCGCGCATCGTCGAGATGGTCGGTGAATCCCGCGTCGGGCCGCAGGCGATAGGTGGCGCTGATGCACGTCCAGCCCTGAACGGCCAGACGATGAAGTAGGACGCGGCCCTCATTCCGGTTGCTTCCGGAGGAATAGCCGCCGCCGTGGAAGTAGACGAGGATCGGGCCGAACAGATCACCGTTCCTGTGCCGGTAGACGTCCAGGCGCTGGCGAGGATGATCGCCGTAGGGCAAGCGTCCGATTCGTTTGACCGCCCCTGGCCGCAGAGGCACCGGGACGACGAGCGGTCGTATCCAGCTTTGAGCCGCATCGTTGCTGATCTGCACACCGTGGTCGGCAGCGGTCGAGGCGACCACTGACCGGGCACGGGTTGCTCGCCTGGTCAGTTCGAGGAGACCGACGAACTCGAGCCCCGCGACGATGAGCAGCACGGATCCGAGAAGACCGTGCACATCGCCTTCGCTGAGTGCCAGGACAGTGGAGAAAACGAGGAGGAGTGCTGCCAGATGCGGGATCTCGTTGATGACCATCGTGAGGTAGAAGGCGAGGATTCCGAAGCGCGTGACCCTGATCAGGGCGGTGAATGTGCACACCCCGATGATGAGAATTGTGATGATGTAGCCGATCGGCATGGATGTCCCCTTCGACATCGGAGAGCGCGCCGCCCCTCCACTTTCAGGCTAGCATTCTGCGTTCGAGGCGAGAAGCCTCTCCCGGAGGTCAGTGTGGACACAATCAGCGTTGTCCCTGTCCAGGCGGGGAGCCGGGGCCCTGCACGCCGGGGTAGGATTCTTCACGGAGGCGTCCGAGTCCTGGTGGGCTCCCCGGTCTTCAAAACCGGTGAGACCGAGTATCTCGGTCTGGCGGGTTCGATTCCCGTCCGCCTCCGCCACCAGCATCGTCGGTGTCGTCGCGCTCGACCGCAGTGAAGGAGAATGCAGCCTTGGCCCATACGGATCCGCGGCGCAGCATTCCGCGCACCGATCACCTCCTCGACCTCCCGGAGGTCATCACCGCAGGTGAGAGGCTGAGCCAGTCGACGATCAGGGCGATCATCGTCGAAGCTCAGAAAGCCGCTCGCGCCGGTGAGATCCCCGTCGCCGAGGTGGTCCCCACCGTCATCGAACACCTGAGTTCCCGTTCGGCCTCCTCACTGACCCCGGTGCTCAACGCCACCGGAATCATCGTCCACACCAACCTCGGCCGCGCTCCTCTGTCCGAACCGGCGCGACGGGCCGTGGCCAGTGCGGCCGGCTACGTCGATGTCGAGATGGACTTGGAGACCGGTCGACGCAGCAAGCGGGGGATCGGTGCGAAGCAGGCGATTCTGCGAGCCTGCCCGGGAGCCGACGACGCACTGATCGTCAACAATGGTGGCGCTGCGCTGCTGCTCGCGGTCACTGCGCTGCGCGGTGACGAGGTGACAGGAAACGACGGTTCGGCCGGTGCGAGCGACGCGTCGGTGGCAGGCGAGATCATCGTCAGTCGCGGGGAACTCATCGAGATCGGTGCTGGCTTCCGCCTGCCCGATCTCATGGCGACGACCGGTTCCCGGATTCGGGAAGTCGGCATGACGAACCGCACCCATCTCGACGACTACGCCGAGGCAATCACCGATCGAACAGCAAGCCTGCTCAAGGTCCACACGAGCAATTTCAGAGTCGAAGGCTTCACCGCCTCCGTCGAGATCGCTGCGCTGCGTGAACTCGCCGACGACCATGAACTCCCACTCATCGCCGATCTGGGCAGCGGACTGTTCGAACCCGACCCCTACCTGCCCGATGAGCCCGACATCGCCAGTGCGCTCGCCGCCGGAGCCGATGTCGTCATCGTCAGCGGCGACAAACTCCTCGGCGGACCGCAGGCCGGACTCATCCTCGGCCGCAGCGATGCCGTGCAGCGCATCGCGAAGCACCCCCTGGCCAGGGCGATGCGCACCGACAAACTCACGCTGGCCGCAATCGAGGCCACGGTCGCGAACACCGAGAACCCGGTCCAGGACGCTCTGCACATCGACGTCGATCGGCTCAGGGAACGTTCTGAGCGCCTGGCTGGCCTCGTCTCCGGGACCGTTGTCGCCCACGACGGGCGCGTCGGCGGCGGGGGAGCCCCCGGCGTTCCCCTTCCCGGCTGGGCCGTCGAAATGCCCGAGGAGCTCGCCCGCCCGCTGCGCCTCGGCAACCCGGCAGTCGTCGCCCGAGTTCACCAGGGACGATGCCTCATCGACCTGCGCTGCGTCCCCGAAGCCGATGACGATCTAGTCGGCGAGGCCGTGAACCGAGCTCGTGGGAACCATGCCTGAGATGTACGTTCTCGCAACCGCCGGCCACGTCGATCACGGGAAGTCCACCCTGGTCAACGCCCTGACCGGGATGGAACCGGACCGCTGGGCAGAGGAGAGGAAACGGGGTCTGACGATCGACCTCGGCTTCGCCTGGACGACGCTGCCGTCCGGGCGGGAGCTCGCCTTCGTCGACGTTCCTGGGCATGAGAAGTTCCTCGCGAACATGCTCGCAGGCGTCGGCCCGGCCCCCATCGTGTGCCTCGTCGTCGCAGCGGACAAGGGGTGGCAGGCCCAGTCGAGTGACCACCGGGACGCGATCACCGCGCTGGGCATCACCCGCGGCCTCGTCGTCATCACCCGCGCGGACCTCGCCCCCGAGTCGCTCCCAGCGACAGAGGCCCAGGTCAGAGCCGAACTGCGGGGCACACCGCTGGCTGATGCTCCGGTGCTCACCGTCTCCGCGACCACCGGGGACGGTCTCGACGAACTCGTCGCGACGCTCGATGCTGTCACCGCCGAGGCTCCTGCCCCCGACTCCGAGGCCCGACTGCGGCTGTGGGTCGATCGCGCCTTCACGATCAAGGGCGCCGGCACCGTGGTCACCGGCACGCTCACGGCCGGAACCCTGCACACCGGTGATCGTCTGCGCCTCGTCGGGGAGACCTCGGACGAGGCGACGGCCGTCCGCGGTCTGCAGAGCCGGAACTCCTCCGCCGAGGTGGTCGTCCCCAGTGCCCGTGTCGCCGTGAATCTTCGTGACGTCGCAGCCGATGACATCCACCGCGGTGACGCTCTCATCAGTGACGATGCGTGGCCGATCGTCGAGGTCATCGACGTGCGCCGGACCATGGGCCAACTCCTCGATGAGGGCGTGCACGGGCTTATGCTCCACATCGGCACCGCCGCGGTCCCGGTGCACATGCGGCCCTTCGACGGCGACCACGCCCGCCTCACGCTCGAACGCCCGCTGCCGCTGCAGGTCACGGACCGGATCGTCCTGCGCAGCCCCGGCAGCCGCAACGTCTTCGCCGGAGTCGTCGTCCTCGACGTCGACCCACCCGAACTCAGCCGCCGAGGCGCCGGCACCAGACGAGTCCGTGAGCTGGAAGGTCGTCCGGAGACCGGGGATATCCTCGCCGAGGTGGCCCGCCGGGGAGCCGTCGAACGGGCCAGATTGGTGCGCTTCGGTCTGAGTGTGCCCGAGGACCTGTCTGACGCTGTGGTGAATGCGTCCGGGGGATGGCTCGTGCACCGGCCGACCCTCGAGAACTGGGTGGAAGCGGCCGCGTCCATCGTGAAGGCGAAGCTGGCGGCAGAGCCCTTGGCAGCTGGCGTCCCCGAGAAGGCATTGGCTGAAGAGCTGCGCCGCCTCGACCCTTCGCTGCCCGGTGATCATAATCGCGAACTCGTCGCCGCGATCGCCTCCCGCGCCGGCCTGGAGACAGTCAAGGGTATGGTCCGCCCTCCCGGGCATTCCGCGGATCTGGGCCCTGCCGAGGCGGGTGTCGCCGAAGTGGAACGACGCTTGGCGGCCAATCCCTTTGCCGCCCCCGAAGCTGATGACCTGCGAGAACTTCGTTTGGGTGTGCGGGAGCTTGCTGTCGCCGAGTCCGCGGGACGACTCCTGCGCCTCGGCGATGGTGTGGTCGTGTCACCACGGACACCCGCACAGGCGATGCGGCTGCTTGCGGGACTGGACCAGCCGTTCACGACGAGCGCTGCTCGTAAGGCTCTGGGCACCACGCGTCGCGTCGTCATACCCCTGCTCGAATACCTCGACGGTCGCGGTTGGACCCGCCGTATCGACAACACCTCACGCGAGGTTGTGAGGTAGGAGATCGGCGTCCTGAATGGAGTCTGACTCGCACCTGCGAGCGACCCGATGGGCAGACCGAGACCCGGGTCACGGGCGAGTTCGGGCGGCGCATGGTGCCGCAGAGCGGTCAGCGAATTCTGAGCTGATGCTCACGAATCCCTCCCGATTCGTTGCGGCGAGACGAAGCCACCTATGAGCCTCTCGGCATTGAACCGACTTCCTGTGTCCGACAGTGTGGTGTGAGGCGTTTACCGGAGCATCCCTGTGCCGAAAGCAGGAGACAGACGTGGACCGGACCTAACCAGGACGCCGTCAGGGCAGCTCGCCCGATCCAACAGGAAAGTGAGAACAGATGAAACGCGTGCGCACATTTGCGGTGACTGCACTGTCCGCTGCCGTCATCGCAGGGGGTCTCTCCCTGGCTGCGGCGACCTCGGCCTCGGCCGATCCGATCTCAGGAGCCGTCGACCAGCCGGGCGACAATGCCTCGGGCCCCGGTCAGGACCAGGGTGACGGCACGGCCGTGGGCATCGACGATCCGGACGAGCTCAGCTCCGAGCAGATCGACAATGCACGCACCATCATCGGCGTCGGCAAGGGCGCGGACCTGTCGGAGAAGGCCCAGACGATCGCCGTGATGACCGCACTGCAGGAGTCGAGCCTGCAGAGCCTCGACGGCGGGGACCGGGACTCCGTCGGAGCGTTCCAGCAGCGCCCCTCGATGAACTGGGGATCGGCCAAGCAGGTGGAGGATCCCGTCTTCGCGTCGAAGTCGTTCTATGGAGTCAATCCCGACAGCCCCAACCCGGGCCTCACTCAGATCGACAACTGGGAGACCATCGACCCGGGCCAGGCCGCGCAGGACGTGCAGTCCTCGGCCTACCCTGACGAGTACGCGAAGTGGGAACCGCTGGCAGCTCAGCTCGTCGACGAGAACCAGGACGTCGACGATATCAAGTGAGGTCGTCGGCTGGGGAGTCGGCGATGATCGACCTCATCGCCGATGCAGTCAGGCCGCGCCACTGATCACGAGGTGGGTTTGCCGGTAGCGGGGCGCCTCGCAGTCGGGCGAGGGCCACCTCGAGGATCGCCGAGTGGTCGGGGAAAGCCTCGAGCGCACGCCTTCCGGCGGCCTCCTTGCTGATGATCTCCCCGGTCAGAAGGGTGTGGTGCATTCGCGCCGGCCCGACCAGGCACCACTCCACAGTTCCCGCTGATAGGCGGCGTCGGCCACTGTGGGCGCTGTCAGCCAGCGGTGCCCAATACTCGCGGAGGTTGCGGGCCACCCAGCTGCGGAGTTCACCGGGCTCCGGGTCGAGACCCCAGTCCGAGACAGGGCCGCCGCGGATGGAGATGCCTCCGTCGACGAGTTCCTTCCAGATCACCGGATTGACGTCGAAAGCACCGTGAGAGTCGAAGACCTCGCCGACGTGGGACGCGACCGGTCGGATCTGGGTGACTGGATGCGCGACCTCGGACTCCCAGATGAAGACGGTGTTGCAGCAGGCGCTGAACCCCATACCGCGGGCAGCACGGGCAGTCAGACGAGGCACCTGCGACAGGTGCAGAAGCCGCAGGCGTGCCATGAGGCTTCGGTGACCCTTCCACTCATCGCTGAGGACGGCGATGACATCGATATCGCTGCGGCCCGGTCGGTAGGCATCAAGGGCGATGGAACCACCGACTGCGCATGCGGTGACCGCACCCGGCAACAGTTGGTCGGCGCTTCGCAGATAAGCACCGACCGCGTATGCGACGTCCTTGGGCAACGTTGGGTCCATGGAGCAAGGCTACTTCCGAATTCCGAGTTTGATCTCGGGACAAGGAGTGTTCAACTGCCGTTGAGAACGCATTCGTTGAAACCCACCACCTGACTCCGAAAGGGTGGAGCGTGAGCGAGACCACAGACCGACCCGTACCTCTCGCTCGCAATCATAGGAGAGTCAGAACAGATGAAACTCAAGCGTGCATTCGCAGTGACAACTCTTTCAGCAATCCTCATCGCCGGTGGTGCCTCGATGGCGACCGCCGCATCAGCGCAGCCGAACTCCCCAGCACCCGAGGCAGCTCCATTCACCAGCAAGGCGCTCGACGGCGGCAAGGTCCCCAGCACCCAGGACTCCACGGCACTCAGCCAGGTCCAGATCGACAATGCACGCATCATCATCGCCGTCGGCAAGGGTGCTGACCTTTCGACCGAGGCCCAGAAGATCGCCGTCATGACGGCACTGCAGGAGTCGAGTCTGCTCAACCTCGACGGCGGCGACCGTGATTCTGCCGGCCTGTTCCAGCAGCGCCCCTCGGTGAGCTGGGGAACTTTGGCCCAGGTGACGGACCCTGTCTACGCATCGAAGGCCTTCTACGGAGTCAATCCTCTGTGCCCGAATCCAGGACTCCTCCAGATCCAGGGATGGGACTCGATGACCCCAGGACAAGCCGCTCAGGCCGTCCAAGGATCGGCCTACCCGGACGCATACGACAAGTGGGAGACGCTCGCTGCCCAGCTCGTCGCCGATAACCAGGATGTCGACGCGATCATCTGAGCGACACCCGCGCACTGAAACGACAACGACACAGCGATTCAGACACAGCGATTCAGCCACGTTGAGAAAGGGAAGATCTCATGAAGGTGACACGCACACTCGCAAGCACTGCACTGACCGTCGGACTCGTTGCCGGCGGCACCGCCCTGGTCAGCGCCCCTGCGCAGGCAGCCCCGGAAGCCGGATCGCATAACCAGGTCCGCAATCAGCAGAGTCAGAACCAGCAGAGTCAGAACCAGCAGGGCCAGACGCAGCAGACCGAGGATGAAGCACGCGACGAGATCATCGATCGTGCACAGACCTGGGTCGACCAGCAGGTCCCCTACGACATGACCGGCTATCACCCCGACCCACAGGGCAACGAATACCGTACCGACTGCTCCGGCTTCGTCTCCATGGCCTGGGGACTCGACGCCAGCGAGAACACGGTGACCCTGCCCGACTTCGCCGAGACCATCGACAAAGAAGACCTCAAGCCAGGCGACGTCCTCATGAAGGGCGGCCCTGGCACAGAGGGCGCCAACGGGCACGTCGCCATCTTCAACGGGTGGGCCAACGACGAGCACACCGCCTACTACGGCATCGAAGAAGGCGGCTCGACCGGAACCGTGGCTCGAGAGATCTCCTACCCCTACGACCAGGACGACGCGTTCGTGCCCTACCGCCTGAAAGGCCTGTGACGAGCGCTCACCCCAGCGCGCCGGCCGCCAGCCGTCGCACCACCTCGGTGAGGTGATGGAGTCCGGAGACGAGGTCCTCGTCCTTCGTGAATTCCTGCAGGCTGTGGGAGACCCCGCCGACGCTGGGCACGAAGAGCATGACCGTGGGCACGGTGTCCTTCATGTTCGTCGAGTCGTGGCCGGCCACGGTCATCACCCTCGCCGAGGTGAGTCCCAGGTCCTCGGCCGCTGACCGTGCCAGCTCGACCCCGTCCTCGGAGTACGGGTTCTGATCCCAGCTGTGTTCGGCGACGATCTCGATGTCGACCCCGACCTCCTCGCGGACCCGGGCGACCGTGGACATGAGGGAGTCATGGGCGGCGGCGATCACCTCGGCGCTGGGGGAGCGCAGGTCGAGGAGCAGCCCGACCTCACTCGCGACGACGACGGGGGAGTTCGGGTAGACGTTGAGCTCACCGCACGCGGTGTGCAGCGCACCCGCATCGAAATCGTCGACGAGGTCACGGGCGGCCACGACCAGGCGGGCGGCACCGAGCAGCGCATCGCGGCGGTCACTCATCAGCGTCGAACCGCTGTGGGCCTGCTCCCCGGTGACGCGGAACTCATACTTGTGAGCGGCCCACGTGGCGTTGACGAGGCCGATCGTGACCCCGTCTTCTTCCATGCTGCGGCCCTGCTGGACGTGGATTTCGGCATAGGCCGCGATCTCCGGCGCGGTGAAGTCACCGCGTTCACCGATCGCGTCAAGTGCCTCGGCGACGGTGACACCTTGCGGGTCGGTCGTGGCCAGTGCGGCCTCGAGTTCGGCCTTGCCGGTGAAGACATTGCTGCCCATCATCGACGGTTTGAAGCGTGAGCCCTCTTCGTTGAACCAGTTGATGACGGCGAGGTTGTACTTCGCCTTCGACGGATCCGCACGCAGCTCATCGGCGACCGCGAAGCACGCGTGGGCCGAGGACATGACCCCGTAGGCACCATCGAATCGTCCGGCGGTGGGCTGCGAGTCCATGTGCGAGCCGGTGAGGACATACGGGGCGCCGGGGACGAGTTCGAGCAGCCCGAACTGGTTGCCGATCGCATCCCGGTGAACGCTGAACCCGTGCTTCTCCAACAGCTCGGCGAACCATTTCCGCTGCTCACCATCGGCCGCGCTCGCCGCCTGCCGGTCGACGCCGTTCGTGCCCTCGACGGCTCCGAAACGAGAGTGCACGGACCAGTCGGCGAGGAATTCGTCGTCAAGGTCAGCCCGCGTCGTCGCTGGTGAGGGAGCTGGATTAAGTGAGCTGGGTGTCTTAGAGTCTGGTGTCTGCGGGTGGGGAGTCTGCGTCATTGTTCGTCCTTTGCGAAGGTGTGGGGAAGGTCGTGGGAGTTCGAGGAATCGTCAGGCCGAGATCTCGTCAGCGGACGGGGGCATGAGCTCGGAGTCGATGAGGACATGGACGAGTGCCGGGCCATCAGCGGCCAGTGCCCTGTCGAGGGCCGCCTCGAAGTCCTCGGTCTTCTCGACGCGTTCGCCGTGCCCGCCGAACGAGGACATCCAGGTCGCGAAGTCGGGATTGACCATGCGGGTGCCCGAGGGTCGGCCCGGATAGTGGTTGACCTGGTGCTGGACGATCGTGCCGTACACACCGTTGTCGACGACGATGACCAGCGGACTCGCCCCGTGGGCGAAGGCCGTGGCCAGCTCTTGGCCGTTCATGAAGAAGTCACCGTCACCGCAGACCGCGACCGCGCGACGCTCTGGGAAGACGAGCGAAGCCGCGACCGCACCGGGAACGGCCAGACCCATCGCACCGTTGCGGGCGCCGACGAGGCTCGCGGGCCGACGGTGTTGGATGAAGCGGTGGCCCCAGATCGTGGCATTGCCCGCCCCGTACGTCAGGACGGCTTCCCCGCCGAGGCGGTCGTCGAGGATTCCGAACGCCACCCTGAGATCGACGCCGGTGCGAGGGGCGGCGCCGGCCACCTCGGCGTCGGGACGGTGTGCGGCGACCTTGGACTGCACATCGGAACACGACGTCATCCACAAATCTGTGCGCTCGCCGCGCAGAGCAGCGGCATCGCTCGAGGTCAGCGCCGTGACGAAGCTGCGTGGGGAGGCCAGGATCTGCTGGTCGATGCGCCCGGCATGCTGCGTTGCCTCGGGATCGAGGCCGACGATGACGGTCTCCGCGTCGAAGCCGCGCGTGTAGCCGTCGCTGGCGACATCGGATCGGGTGGCACCGACGAACACGAGCAGGTCGGCGTCACCGTAACCGGCCGCCACCGCCTCGGCGCGGCCATAGCCCAACCAGCCGGCCCAGGCGGGGCCGGTGTGGGGAACGGCATCGTAGGCGCGCCAATCGCAGAAGACCGGAATTCCCGCCGAGGCGGCCAGGTCGAGCAGGTCGTGCCCGTGGCCCTCGTGCCAGCCGTCCCCACCGAGGACGAAGGCGGGCTTCGCGGCTGCGGCAATACGTGTGGTCAGCGACTGAAGATCCGCGTCCGAGGGCTGCGGTTCGGCAATCGGTGCAGGTTTCGTGTCCGGTGCCTCGGTCATGCGCACGAGGACATCCTCGGGCAGGCCGACGACCACGGGACCGGGGCGACCGGAGGCCGCGATGCGCATCGCCTCGGCGGTGAGATCACCGGCGCGATCCTCATCATCGACGATGATGACCTTCTTCGCCGTCGAGGAGAACCATTCGGCCAGGCTGAATTCTTGGAAGGACTCCCGAGCACGATCGGCGATGGGCACGAGGCCGACGAAGAGGACGAGCGCGGTGGCGTCCTGGTAGGCGGTGTGCACGGAGATCATCGCGTTCGCAGCACCCGGACCACGGGTGACCATGGCGATTCCGGGGCGGCCGGTCAGCCGCGATTCGGACAGCGCCATGAACCCGGCACCGCCCTCCTGGCGGCACACGACGGTCTCGATCGAGGAGTCGTAGAGTCCGTCGAGGACGTCGAGATAGGACTCACCGGGAACGGCGTAGACCCGCTCGATTCCGGCGTTCTCCAGGGTGTTGACGATGTGGTGACCGGCCGAACGGGACATGCGCGTGGGTCCTTTCACGAAGGTGAGTGCAGTTGCAGGTGCTGGTGGTGTTCGTGCTTGTGGTGAGGCGACGCTGTCGCGCGGGTGGTCGGCCGTACGCACGGTCGACCACCTCGGCGAGCATTGCTCAGTGCTTGAAGCCGGGCAGGTCGACGCTCAGACGTGGGGCGATGGCTCCGGCGAAGGCCGTGAACAGCGACAGGAAGGCCAGCATCGCCGCGGCCGGCCACCAATGATCGGACGCCGCAGCGACGAACCCGGTGGCGAGCAGCGGAATGAAGCCCGAGAGCATGCCGGCGACGTTCTGCGCCAGGGCGACACCCGTGTAGCGGGTGCTGGCGGGGAACAGGCCGGTCATCACGGTGCCCGATGCGGCGTAGGGCAGCGACAGCGTGCCGACGGCCAAGGTCATCGCGATGACGACGAGGACCGGATTGCCTGATGCGAACATGAGGAAGGCAGGAACGGAGACCACCGCCGAGGCGATTCCACCCCAGAGGATGACCTTGCTGGCCCCGTACTTCGTTCCGAGCGCGCCGCCCCAGATGAGGCAGAAGATCTCGACGGCGGCGGCGACCATGCTGCCCAACAGCAGAAGCGAATCGTCGTAGCCGAGGACGTTGACGCCGTACCAGACGCAGAACGCGGTCACGAGGTAGAAGCCGCCGACGCCGAGGAGAGCCGCCGCCATTCCGACGATGATCTGCTTCCAGCTGTCGCGGAAGGTGGTGCGCACGGGGCTCTTCTCGAGCTCGTCGGCTTCCTCGAGCTGACGGAAGACCGGTGACTCCTCGAGACGGCTGCGGATATAGACGGCGACGAGGAGGAGCGGGATTGCGACGAGGAACGGGATGCGCCAGCCCCAGGCGCTGAAGCTGTCCGCCGACAGGATCAGGGTCATGACGAAGAAGCCGCCGGAGGACAGGATCGTGCCGATGGGCGAGCCGATCTGCGGAATCGCGGCGTAGCGTGCACGCAGGTGAAGTGGGGCGTTCTCGACGACGAGGGTCATAGCGCCCGACCATTCGCCGCCGACGAACAGACCCTGCAGGATGCGCAGGAGCACGAGCAGCACCGGCGCTGCGAAGCCGATGGCGGCGTAGGTCGGCAGGGCACCGATGAGGCCGGTGACGATGCCGATTCCGACGATCGTGACCATGAGAACCTTGCGCCGGCCGACCTTGTCGCCGATGCGGCCGAAGATGAGACCGCCGATGGGACGTGCGGCGAGCCCGACGCCGAAGGTCGCGAAGGACGCCAGCGCAGCGGCGGTGGCATTCTCGCTGGTGAAGTACTGCACGTTGAAGACAAGGGCCGCAGCGGCACTGAAGAGGAAGAAGTCATACCATTCGAGCGCGGTGCCCAACAGGGCTCCGAGCGCGACCTTATTGGCATCCTTGATGCTGAGTTCATGCGTTGCGGAGTACTCCGCTGCAGCTGTGGGGTCGTTGTGACTCATGTGTCTCTCCATCGAGGGCAGGGCTGGGTCTTGTAACTTAGAACACTACAGAGTGATATCGCACGATTTCGAGCAATTTTTGCCCCGAGATCTCTGTCGCTGATTGTGCATCTGCACATAGTCTAGGACGATGCCTCCACATCACGAGAGACAGCTCAAGGATCAGCCCCTGCCGGGTGACCGGCGGCGCTGGATCGAGCTCCTCGACGCCCTGGATCTCGAGGAGCTCACCGACCGTTTCATGTCCCGAGTCGTCAGGGTGCCCGGCTACGATCCCGCCCCGATTCCGGTCTCGGAGCTGAAGCGGACAGGACTCATCTCATTCCAGTCGCTCGTCGAGGGGCTGCGCGCCGGCGGCTTCGACGGTCCGGTGGCGGTGTCCACGGAGGTCGGGGTCTCCCGTGCCCGCGCCGGGATTCCTCTGGAGGCCCTGATGACTGCGATCCGGCACGACTTCAACGTCCTGTGGGAGGCTCTGACCAGGGTTGCAACGCAGGATGATGCTGAACTCGTCATCCGCCACACCGGGATTGTGCTCTCCACCGTCGACGAATACGTCTCCCAGGTCCAGCAGGCCTACGCGGCAGAGCGGCAGCGGATGCGGGAAGAGGAGTCCTCGGTGAGGCAGGGACTCATTGCGGGACTGTTCGACGATCACAACCCCACGGATGAACGCCTGTCCACGATCGCCTCGGCGCTGGGCCTCGATCCAGACGGACCACTGCTCGTCGTGGCCGCACGCGGTGAGGACACCTCGGCGCTGCGGGTGCTCATCTCCGAACACGAGCGCGCGGGCGGGACCATGTTCACCCACCACCTCGCGATGTGCTCATCGCCTTCACTCGCTCTCCGGAGCTCTCAGGCTCACGATTGCAGGCGATCGCACATCGCCTCGCCGAGGCGCGGGTGGGCTTGGTCAAGGCACCCGGAATCGGATCCCTGCGTAGGTCAGCGCTGACCGCACGGGACCTGGCGCAGCTGCTCACCGCTGATGAGGTGGGGGCGATGACCTGGGAGCGCGGGTGGGCCAGACTGGCCGCACAGGCACTGAACGCCGCCGGGAACTCCATCGTCACCGACGTCGAGCGGGCGCTCGCCGTCTGCGGTGCGGCCGAGCGCGAACGTCTCGTCGAGGCGGTGCACACCTATCTGCGCTCGGGCAGCATCGCGGAGAGCGCTGCCGAGCTGTTCTGCCACCGCAATACCGTGGCCAACCGTCTGCGCCGATTCGCCGACCTGACCGGGGTGGACCCGATGATCCCCGCCGAGGCGGCCCGGCTGGTCGTCGGCTGGGCGTGAAGGTTGCTGGTCTGGGCTCTACCTCTGTACTTTTCGCGAGCGGGTGACGAGGTGTCCGGCTGATCGTCGCACCTCAGCCGAGGCGGTCGCGGAGGATGCCGAGGAATTCGTCGGCACGCTCGACCTGGCGGGCGAGTTTCTCCCGCCTGGCATCGGCGTCGTCGAGCAGCGCCAGCAGATTGCGCCGAGCCTCCTCCCGCTCCGCATCGGGGAAGTCGCCTTCCAGGATGTCGAGATGAGCCAGCAGTTCGCCCATCTCTGCGGTGGAGTAGCTCAGGGCCTTCATGCGGCGGATCGTCATCAGGCGCCGGAAGTCCTCGTCGGTGTAGACCCGGAAGCCGCCCTCGGTTCTGCCGGTGGCGGGGATGAGGCCGATGTCTTCATAATGGCGCAGCGTCCGTGAGGACAGGCCCGACTTCTCCGTCATCTCGCCGATGTGCATCCCTCGCGCCCTCTCGTCGCCTGTGATTCGTCACGTCTTTCTGCCATCCAGTTGCGGTATCGCTCTGGTTCCACCGTGCGGCCCAGCTGCGCGGCTCGTACCGCGCGGCAACCACCACACGATTCGGTTTGCACCAACTTTAACGCAACGTTAAGGTTGAGTTCGAACTCTGACGTGTCGTGAAGGTTCGTGACGGTCGGCAACCGTCAGTTCGCAGCCGATAGTTCGCTACCGACGGCCAGCAGCCGACGGCTCACACTCACCGCATCGTCTCCCATTCCTCCCTGTTCGTAGGAGAATCCTGTGTCCACCACCCTGCCCCCACACAGTGCACAGCACTCCGCGACGCCGGAAGAGCGCCAAAGTGTGCTCCGGACGCTGAAGCGGCCCGGGTGGCTCAAGACCGAGATTCTCGGCGGCCTCGTCGTCGGATTGGCGCTCATTCCGGAGGCGATCGCCTTCTCCGTCATCGCCGGGGTGGATCCGCGGGTCGGACTCTTCGCATCATTCACGATGGCAGTGACCGTGGCGATCCTCGGCGGACGTCCTGCCATGATCTCCGCGGCGACCGGCGCAGTCGCACTCGTCATCGCACCACTGGTGGCCTCGCACGGCACCGACTACTTCATCGCCACAGTCATCCTGGCCGGCGTGATCCAGGTGATTCTGGCGCTGGTCGGAGTGGCGCGCTTGATGCGTTTCATTCCGCGCCAGGTCATGGTCGGATTCGTCAACGCCCTGGCCATTCTCATCTTCATAGCCCAGGTGCCCGAACTCATCGGCGTCCCGTGGCTGGTCTACCCCCTGTGCCTGCTCGGCCTCATCATCGTCTTCGTCCTCCCGCGCTTCACCTCAATCGTGCCGGCACCACTGGTCGCCATCGTGGTCCTGACTGTTCTCGTTGTGACCTTCGCCTGGGACGTGCCGAATGTCGGGGACAAGGGTGAGCTGCCCGAGTCTCTGCCCAGCCTCTTCATTCCGCACGTGCCGCTGACCTTCGAGACGCTGCAGATCATCGCCCCGTACGCGCTGGCGATGGCCCTCGTCGGCCTGCTTGAATCCCTGATGACGGCCAAGCTCGTCGACGATGTCACCGACACCCGTTCGAACAAGACCCGTGAGTCCTGGGCGCAGGGTGTGGCCAATATCGTCACCGGTTTCTTCGGCGGCATGGGCGGCTGCGCGATGATCGGCCAGACCATGATCAATGTGAAGGCCTCGGGGGCTCGGACGCGGATCTCGACGTTCTTCGCCGGAGTCTTCCTGCTCATCCTCGTCGTCGTCCTCGGCGACATCGTCGCACTGATCCCCATGGCTGCACTGGTCGCCGTCATGATCTTCGTCTGCTGGGCAACCTTCGACTGGCACTCCATTCGCCCCAGCACTCTCAAGCGGATGCCGAAATCGGAGACCACGGTCATGCTGGTCACCGTCATCGCGACCGTCTGGACGAACAACCTGGCGATCGGCGTGATCCTCGGGGTGCTCGTAGCGATGGTCGCATTCGCCAATCGGGTGGCGCACTTCGTCAGCGTCAACCGCGAGATCGTCGACTCAGAGGGGAAGCCCAGCGCCCGCTACACCGTCGACGGCGAGCTGTTCTTCGCCTCCTCCAACGACCTGTACACGATGTTCGACTACGCCGAGGATCCCGATCACGTCGTCATCGACATGCACCAGTCCCACCTCTGGGACGCCTCGACGATCGCAGCCTTGGACTCCGTGACCGATAAGTACGAGCACTACGGCAAGCACGTCGAGATCGTCGGACTCAACGAGGCCAGCGCCAAAATGCGGGCCCGCCTCGGCGGTCAGAGTCCTTCGTAGCTCTGACCGTGCGGCCCCGTCAGAGCGATCGCCTCACCGTCGACGGCGAGGACGAATCGTCCGTCGGGTTCACCGGGCACCTGGCTGCCGATCTCGGGGAGGACCCCAGCACCCTCGTTGCTGATCCACACAACGTCGGAACGTGAGGCCATGAGCTCGGCGAACTGCTCGCGTTCGGCGGCTGGGACATAGGCGAGGACTGCGCTGTGGAAGACCACGACCTGAGTGTCGGCGGGGGCCTCGGCGATGAGGGATTCGATGGTCTCGAGCAGATCCCCGGCGACCAACCTCGGCGGGTCGGCGGCCGCGGTCTCTGCCGCAGCGGTCAGCCGGTCTCGTCGGGCATCATGTTCGGGCCAGATCAGTGACTGCAGCCATCTCCGCTGGTCAGCATCGGTGATGTCGAGTGGATTGAGGTCGATCCCGGCCCTCCATGCGACCTTGGGGAGGCGGTCTGGAGCCTCGGCGTTGACCAGTGCGCAGTCGAGTTTGACTTGGCTGGGGCCGGTGTCGGGGTGAAGGGTCACAGTCCCGGCATCGGTGCGGAAGCCGTAGCTGTAGCGATCCGGGAAGAGGCACAAGCCCGCCGAAGCCCCAGCCTCGATGAGAGAGATGGGCCCCTCGATCCGCGCCAATGCCGGCAGCAGCACCGCACACCTGCCGGCCTCGTTCGTCTGCGTCGACCGAGCGAGCATGAGATCCCGTGTCAGCTCCCAATGCTCGAGCAGCCAGGTCCGCAAGGTTGGGTAGTCACCCTCACCGGCGCCGAGGTGGCGGGCAGCTGCGAAGAGAAGGTTGGCCTGACGCTTCGGCTTGGGCAAGTCGAGGAGCAGCGCGATGATCTCGTCATCCTCGGCCACACCCGTGGCCCAAGCGGCGTAGATCGGAGAGGAACCGGTCGCCTCATACTGGGCGAACTTCCGGTAATAGTCGCGCAGGGGGTCGGCGTCGAGCTCGGTCATCGGCTGCATGGTGTCCTCCTTGTGGGCCCTGGATCAATCCTAGGTCCCGCAGTCGTGACGACTGCGCACTCACCCCGGCCCCACCTCGGCGAGGGTGGTCTTTGGATTGCCTTTTGACGGGTCTGCGTCCCGGTATTCGGTACTTTGGGGCCGATCTTTAGGAACCTGAACAAAAGCTGATGTACTGTGTGTCAGTAGCGTGCCGAGAGCCGTAATCCCGGCTTCAGCCTGATCGAGGGAGATCACATGTCATCCGAGGTGAACCCACCTGTGAGCCAACAACCGCCGAGTGACTCCGCGATGGAGAAACGGACCCTGAGAAAGGTCACGGTGCGGTTGATTCCGTTCATCATCGCGATGTACTTCATCAACTACCTCGACCGCACCAATCTCGGCATCGCGGGCCCGGGTGGCATGAACGAAGACCTCGCGATGACCGCCACCCAGTTCGGGTTCGCGGCCGGCATCTTCTTCTTCGGCTACCTCCTCCTCGAGGTGCCCTCGAACCTCGCGCTGCACAAGTTCGGCGCTCGGATCTGGCTCGCGAGAATTCTCATCAGCTGGGGCCTTGTGGCAGCGGCGATGGCGTTCGTGCCCAGTCACGGATGGCTCTACTTCCTGCGGTTCCTCCTCGGTGTCGCCGAGGCGGGATTCTTCCCGGGTGTCATCCTCTACCTCACCTACTGGTTCCCTTCATCAATGCGCGCACGGGCCACCGCGCTGTTCATGCTCGCGATCCCGATGTCCAGCGTCATCGGCTCCCCACTGTCCTCGTGGCTGATCTCGAGCGGCAATTCGATCTTCGAGAACTTCGCCGGCTGGCGCTTCATGTTCATCGTCGAGGGCGTGCCCGCGGTCCTGCTCGGCATCATGTGCATCTTCTACCTCACCGATCACCCCCGCGATGCCAAATGGCTCTCGGCTGAGGAGCGGAACTGGCTGCAGTCGAAGATGGACGCCGAGGAGAAGGGCAAGTCCGAGACTTTCCACTACCCGGTCCGCCGCTCCCTGCTCCAGCCTCGTGTGTGGGCGCTGTCCTTCGTCTACTTCGGCATGGTCTACGGCCTCTACGCGATGAGCTTCTTCCTGCCGACCATCATCTCCGGCTTCCAGGAGACCTTCGGCGTCGAATACTCGATCGTCGAGATCGGCTTCATCACGGCCATTCCCTATGTCTTCGGTGCCTTCGCTATGTACTTCTGGTCCCGGCATGGGGACAGGACCAATGAGCGCGTCTGGCACGTCGCGATTCCGCTCTTCATCGGCGGCGTCACGATCCCGATTGCCTTGTACCTGAGCTCGCCGTTCACCACGATGATCGCGGTGACCATCACCTGCATGGCCATCTGCGCGGCCCTTCCGACCTTCTGGCCCCTGCCGCAGACCTTCCTCGCCGGTGCCGGAGCCGCGGCAGGTCTCGCGCTGATCAATTCGCTGGGCAACTCCGCCGGATTCTTCGCTCCCTACATCACCGGCGGACTCGCCGAGCTCACCGGAACCCAGAACGCAGGCATGTGGGTCGTCGGCGCCGCCATGGTCGCCGCCGGAATCGTCACCCTCATCCTCAAGTCCGCTCCCGCGCCGGATAAGGTGAATCCGGAGATGACGAAGTAGGGCCGAATGGGCTCGATCGTCACAAGCAGACAGTCGCCGAGGCGGTCGTGACCACCCCGGCAGTTCCGTTCGGAAGGATGTCATGACAGTACAGAACCAGACCAGTGTGGGACCGGCCGAACTCGAAGCGCTGGCGGCGCGGTTGGGTGAAGGGGCGCTGACGACGGATCCCGACGTCATCGAGGCCCACGCCCGTGACGAGGCGCTGTTCTGCCCCCACGAAGGGGCGATCGCTCTGGTCAGGGCCACCTCGGCGGCCGATGTTCAGGAAGTCATGCGCTTCGCCAGTGAGTATGGAGTGCCCGTCGTCCCGCAGGGTGCCCGCTCGGGGATCTCGGGTGGAGCGAACGGCTCACCTGGGGCGATCCTGCTCAACGTCTCGCGGATGAAGGACGTCGTGTCCGTCAACGAGGCCGAACGACTCGTCACCGTCCAGCCCGGAATCATCAACCAGGACCTCAAGGATCATCTCGCACCCTTCGGACTGTCCTACCCGCCCGATCCGGGGTCGGTCGCGCTGTCATCGATCGGTGGGAACATCGCCACCAATGCGGGCGGCCTGTGCTGCGTTAAGTATGGCGTGACCAGGGATTATGTTCGCAGCCTCACCGTTGTTCTGGCCGATGGCACGCTGACGAAGCTGGGCCCGCAAACAGCGAAGGGCGTGGCCGGACTCGACATGCGCCACCTGTTCGTCGGCTCCGAAGGCACGTTGGGCATCGTCGTCGAGGCGACCCTGCGCCTGATTCCGAAGCTGCCCGACCCATTCACCGCGGTCGCGACCTTCCCCGACGAGCGCTCCGGCCTGCAGACGGTTGCGGACTTCATGGGTGCAGGCGGCGTGCCGAGCCTCATGGAATTCCTCGATTCCTCCAGCCTGAAGATGCTCAACGAATTCGGTGACTTCGGCCTCGACGGCGACGCGGGCTCGATGCTCATCATGCAGGTCGACCAGAATCCTGCGGATTCGCAGGCAGTCATGGCCCAATTCGCCGAGGTAGCCGAAGCCTGCGGTGCACTCGACGTTGCGTACTCCGACGATCCGACCGACTCGGCCGCGCTCATCGCTGCACGACGGATGATCCAGCCCGCGTATGAGAAGTTCGCCAATGGTCATGGGGGAGGGCAGCTGCTCGACGATGTGTGCCTGCCGCGCACGGCGATGCCCGAGTTCTGCGACCGGTTGAAAGAGCTGCAGGAATCCTCGGGGCTGATGATCGCACTGGTGGCTCATGCCGGCGACGGCAATACGCACCCGTCTGTGTTCTTCGATGCCAGCGATGCGGAGCAGACCGCGCAGGCGCAGGAGATCTTCGGCGAGATCATGCGCATCGGCCTTGAGCTGGGCGGCACGATCACCGGTGAGCATGGAGTCGGCTTCCTCAAGCGCGACTGGTTGAACAATGAACTCGACGAGGGTTCGAAGCGGATCCAGATCGCTGTGAAGAATGCCCTGGACCCCCAGGGGATCCTCAACCCCGGAAAGATGCTCAGCGCGTTCTGAGGGGTTGGGTCAGGGCTGGCGTGCTGGCGTTGAGGTGGCTGTGGCCGGGGATAGTCGGCGTCTGAGGCGTTAGACCTCCGGGGCAGTAGACGTGTGGCTTCGAGAGCCGCGACATTGTGGTTTCACAATGTCGCGGCTTTTTTGTGTGCACATTTTTGTGGAACTCCGGCTGTCGGGGAAGAGGTGTCTGCGAGCGTGTTCGTGCTGCTCTCTGACCTGGGGCGTTGCGAACATCCCAAGATTTATGGGCCATCAATAGGTACAAGAATCAAATCATGATCGAACAAGATTCGAAAAAGAAGGTGCAAATGGTCAAAATAAATGTATAATTGAAAGAAGAGCAACGACGATGTTGGCGAATGGACTTCAGTACCATGACTCTCACCCCCGACCGCACCCCAGGAAACCCGGAAAAGCGTGACCCACGCTCCGATTCCAGTGATGCCGCCACGGGTGCAGAGGATGCTTCGGGCGAGTCTTCTTCTGACGATGCGCTCACGTTGTTCGACCAGCTCAAAGACTCCAACCTCGACCTCACCGGCCACCCCCTCGCAAAAACCTTCGAAGCACTCGCGCCTGTACCCACCGGTGAACCCGATACGGCGAACGAGGCCGTAGAGCCAACAGCCGAGGGTGCGGAATCCACCGATGATGACGAGACCGACGACGTTCATGAAGCGGTGCCCGACGATGAAAGTACTCCAAGTCCTCACCCGCTTCTCTCGAGCGAGGAATGGACAGACCTCTCACGCTTCGCTCCCGAAGTCACGACCAGCCTCACCGCACTCAGTGGACTCAAGGACGGGCTGCGGACCTTCGACCGATTGATGGGTCCCGATGATGCGATCACACTCATCGACGGACTCGAAGCCCTCCACCGAGTCAACGAAGCACTATCCACCCTGGCATTGGCAGTATGTGAACGAGTGGGAACACCGACTGACTATGGTGCTAAAACAACGAAGGCACTCATCCAAGACAGGTTGAACATCACCAGCCGCGAAGCCAACCGCCGCACCGACATGGCCAAAAACCTCGGCGGACGGGTGACTCTGACAGGGCAGCCACAAGCACCACTGTTTCCCACGGTCGCTGATGCCTTCAACGAAGGCCGACTCTCCGCCGATCAGGCCACGGTCATCAAGGACTGCTTGAAGAAACTACCCACCTGGACCACCCAAGCCAATCGCGACTATGCCGAAACAACACTCGTGGAGAAAGCACCAAGTGTGCGGGTCCATGACCTGCGTGCGATCTTCGCTCGGATCCTGGCCCATATTGATCCCGATGGTCAAGAACCCATCGATGCCACAGACCGGTCCATGTACAAGGTCACCATGCATGCCCGTGACAACGGTGACTGGGAACTTGCCGGTCTCCTCGACCCTGTCACGGGCGGGCAACTCAACGGGCTGCTGACAGCGCGAACCAAAATCGCTAACAACAACACCAGCAACAGCAGCGACAACAGCGCATCGGATGTGAGCGAGTCGGGTGTCTTAGAAGACGGCACCCTCGTCGACATGACCGGGCAGAGGTTGAGTGCTCAGGAGTGGATTTACGAACGCTTCGCGACTCTCATCTCCAGGATCGACATGACTCGTACCGGCCAAGGCGCCCAATACGCGTTAGTCGTCACCGCGAAGGCCGAAGACCTCGCGAACGGAACCGGTACCGGCACCACAGGTACTGAGAACCCGGTCCCGATCAGCGAACTGGCTCGCAATGGCCTCAACGGGGCGGTGTTCTTCGAACTCATTTCGGAGAAGGCGAAGACGATGCAGGTCGTGACGGAGAATCGGTTCGCGAATGCGAAACAGATCGCGGTCCTGACAGCACGTGATCAAGGATGTACGTTCCCGGGATGTGATGCACCGCCGGGATGGTGCGATGCCCACCATATTGTTGAGTGGGCACAAGAAGGTCGAACGGATGTCAATAATATGACGTTGAGTTGTTCTGCCCATCACCACCTTCTGGACAGATCGGACTGGGAGACAGTGATGCTCAAAGACGGTAGACCCGCGTGGGTACCTCCGGCATCGATTGATCCGGCGAGGCGGCCGATATTGCATGCGAGGTTCGTGGCTCAAGAAGTCATCGACACACTCTTCGACGATTGAGAGTGCGGCCTCGTGGCGACATCATCGCGCAACAGCATTTGTATGCGCCTGCATCACCGTTCCTTGCTTCAGTCCCGAGCGACGGCGTCGTCGCTTGCAAGTTCACGAAGGGCAGAGATCGCACCGTCGATGACATCCTGTTGGGGATACCCCGGATCGCTGAGGGCGTGGACATAGCGGATCGTCCTCGAAGTGAACAGGGCGCAGCTGATCAGCCCTCGGCCTTGCCCTGACGCCAGTAGCCCATGAAGGCGATCTGATGACGATCGACTCCGACCTCCTGGACAAGATAGCGACGCAGGCGTTTGACGGGTCCGGCCTCGCCAGCGATCCAGGCATAGAACGGGCGGGTATGTTTATCGGTGCCACTCGAGCTGCCCTGAGCAGCCTGCGTCAGTGCAGTCGGGACGTCCCACAGGATCTGTTCGTCGATGTTGACGTCGTCGAGCTCAACGGGCGTCGTCCCCGCGGTGCCCGCACCCACCTTGGCGAGTACTCGGCTCTCGACTCGGACAGCGTCACGGACGGCCGGCTCGAGCAGTTGACCATGGTCAGCGTCATCACGGGGCAGCCACTGGATCTCAAACCCTGCGGGAGCATCCAACTCAAGAACATCCTCGGCGCTGGGGACCTCGAGAATTGCCTTTCCCTGCACCTCGGCGCCCTTGAGCGACTCAAGGATCGAGGCGATCGCGGGCACCGCGGTCTCATCGCCGGCGAGGAGGATGGTGTCGGCATCTGCCGGCGCGAACTCGATCCCGGCAGTAGGCCCTTCGGCACGGCGAGACGGGCCGATGATGTGCAGACTGTGACCGACCTCGGCGTTCTGTGCCCAGGCGGCAGCGGGACCCGAGCGGCCCTGATCATCGGTGTGGAGGACCATGTCGACGACGAGCTCGCAGGCGTCCTCGCGCCATTCACGAACCGTGTAGGTGCGCATTTCACCGCGTACACCCGGATCGAGCTGCAACCATGCCTGATACCAAGAAACACCAGAATCGGGGTCCTGCTCATCGAGGAAGCGGATGAGGTCGAACTCAGGCTTCGGCGCTCCGGCCGAGGGGATGATGAGTTTGAACCGCAGGTCACGCGGGTGGCCGCTGCATCCGAAGTCCTTGAGGCCCTCGCCGCCGAAGGTGACGCGGCGGAATACGGGACTGAGATCTTCGATGCCGATGACGGTGGCCTCGAAGGCGGTGATGGGTGCTTGTGGCACAGATGCTCCTTCGTTCCTCGTCGTGCCGGGGAACTCGTGGCGGCCGCTTGCGGGGAGAAGCTCTCTGCAAGCGATGTGGTGCAACGTTCATGCACAAGTCTACGTTAAGTTGGTAAGGGTAGCCTGTCCAAATTGTGCGACGGAGATTCCGAGGGTCGCCAGAGCGCTGCTCGTTGAAGCTCTGGTGCGCGCCAGGGGAGTGGTCAGCCCCGGGTTGAGGCCACAGATAGGATCAATTCGTTGAGTCCTTCGGCACCGCGCAGAATCGGAGTCTGTTCCCATGACCTCTCAATCACAGCCTGAGATTGAATTCGATGCTGCCGATCCGGTCGTCCGGTCCCTGGCATCCGGCGAACCGACTACCTGGATGCGCAGTGATCTCGACCCCGCAGCCGAGGTGCTTCAGAGTATGGCCGCGAATTTCGACGCCAATGTGGATCGGTCGGCCAGTGGGGACCTCGAAGCCGGTGTGGATCGCCAGGCCGGGGTGGACCCCGACCTCATGGACCGGGCCGCACAGCGTTTCGACCGCTTCGCCCCGTGGTTCGCCGACACGTTCCCAGAGACCGCGGCTGCTGGCGGACTCATTGAGTCACCCCTCGTCCCAGCGGATGTCGTACAAAGAGATCTCAACAAGCGCCTCGGCGCCGTGCTGCCCGGCAGGCTGTGGCTCAAGCGCGATGATGCCCTTGCGATCAGCGGATCGATCAAGGCCCGTGGAGGTTTCCACGAGGTCCTCGAATACGCCGAGGCGGTCGCCGCCGAGCGTGGACTGGACCCGAACCAACCCTCCACCTACAGCTCCGAAGAATTTCGTGCGCACGCCGCAACTCACCGGATCGTCGTCGGATCCACCGGGAATCTGGGACTGTCCATCGGCATTCTCAGCGCCGCCTTCGGCTTCGCGGCCTCGGTGCACATGTCGGCCGACGCCCGCGAGTGGAAGAAGGAACTTCTGCGCAGCCACGGTGTCGACGTTATCGAACATGCCGGGGACTTTGTGGCAGCAGTGTCAGCCGGTCGAGCATCCGCCGCCGGCGCTCCACGCACTCACTTCGTCGATGACGAAGACTCGCGTAGTCTCTTCGCCGGGTACGCGGTGGCGGCTCTGCGTCTCAAAGACCAACTTGAGAATGCGCAAGTGATCGTCGACGCCGATCACCCTCTCGTCGTCTACCTGCCCTGCGGGATCGGCGGCGGACCAGGCGGAGTGACCTATGGCCTGAAGCGGGTCTTCGGCGACGATGTGCACTGCATCTTCGTGGAGCCCAGCCAAGCACCCGCAATGTTCCTCGGAGTGAGGACCGGCCTGCACAGCGAGATCTCGGTCCAGGACATCGGGCTGAGCGGAAGCACCGCAGCCGATGGTCTAGCCGTGGCGCGGCCTTCCCGCTTCATCGGTCCGGTGATCAGCCCCCTGATCACCGGATTCGCCACGGTCAGCGACGAGGTCATCAAGGCCGGCGTCGGTGTGCTCCACCAGTCCGAAGGACTCGATGTCGAGCCTTCGGCGACCGCAGGACTGACCGTTCCGTGGCGAACGATGGACCACCTCGGTGATGGTCAAGGTGAAGGGTGGAGTGCTGATGGGCAGGACAATGCCACTCATCTGGTGTGGGTGACGGGCGGTGCCATGGTGCCCACTGCTGATCGCGAACGGTACGTTGCAGAGGGCCTTGACCTATTGCACAGGCACAGCGCCTGATCAGAACCCGTACGGGTCGCCTTCGATGTTGATGACGACCTTGCCGTCGACGATCTCCGCGGTGCCGTCGACCGAGAATGTCACGGTGTCATCGAAGGTCTCCGATTCGTCGAAGTACGAGTCATATTTTCCGGTGAGGAACGCTTCGCCGGTCGACTCTGTCGAGATCGGCCAGGCTGGGCCGCCGTTGGGGCCAGTGGATTCTCCAGGGTCGAAATAGCCTTCGCCCGATGGATCGCCCACGGTGGCCGTCGGATACGAGGAGATTGACCATTTGAGGTTCGTCGCGTCGTAGCTTTCGGCGCTGTAGGAGCCGAACGGGCAGCCGTCGGGTTGGGCGACGGTCTTCTTGGCACAGCTGTCGATGAGGGTCTTGACCTGCTTGTTCACTTCAGTGCGGAATGCGTCGGTGGGCTGGGCCGCGAGCAGCGCCGGCTCGTACCCTTCTGAGTCGCCTTCCTCGGCGAAGAACGCTCGTGTCTCGATCTCGTCTGCAGAAACCAGGTCGGTCTCTTCCGACAGTCCGATGGTGTACATTCCCGGGAAAGCCGGAAGCGCGAGGCCAGATTGGCTGGTCTCGATATCGATGCCGTTGATCTTGACCTTGTTCAGTCCGGGAGTCTCGACGGAGAGGTAGAAGAGCTCGGGCGCCTGCAGCCTCCAGTCGTCGAAGAACAGAGCCTTCTTGCCCGCCTTGTGCAGCGAGAAGTTCGTCGTGCCCTTGCTTCCTCCTACGTCGTAGGTCGCGGTCACTGTCGCCGAGTTTCCGTTGATTTCGGCATCTTCGACGGTGACGTCCTTCGGCAGGGCCTTTGCGGCACTCAGGACGTCATTCGTCAGCAGCTGCCTCTGCTCGGAGGGTACGTCGACGTCGGCCATCTTCAAGGCTCCCTCGGCGTCGCCATCGGAGAGTTCGGAGAAGTACTTCTCAACGGCGGCTTCGGGGCTGAACGTGTTCCCGTTGACTTGCGTGACGACGATGAGTGCCGCGATGATCGCGAGAACCGCCGAGCCGCTGATTACGCCGACCAGAGTGGCCTTCTTCTTGTTGAAGGGTTGGGCCGGTGCTGTTCCGGGAGGTGGGGGCGAGCCAGCCACGGCATAGGCGCCGTTCGGGGAGCCGCCTGGGTGAGCAGGCATCGGATAGGTGGCGCCTGAGCTCGGGTAAGAGCCGGGATCTGCATGAGTCGGGGCGCCAGATTGCGGGACATTTGCATAGCCCGCAGAATCTGTTCCGGGAGTCGCGGCTGAACCCGGGGTTGGGGCAGACGGTCCTGGCTGAGCGCCAAACGCCGCACCTGCTGCACCGGCACCAGCTGCACCAGCCGCAGCGCCAGCGCCGGCAGCTGTCATACCGACTCCGGGGCCACGTCCAGCGACGGCATCTGGATGGATGAGGGGATGGCGCGGTTCGCTCATGCCCAGAGCCTGGCCCCAGTGCGGGTGGACGGCCCGTCCAGCGAAGAATTTCGCGATGGCTGGAATGGTCAGGACAAGCCGCGGGCCGAGGGTCCTCGACAGAACCTCGATGACAACGCCCCAGAGGGCGAAGAGGAGGAACGACCAGGCCAGAGGGCCGACGCCAGCGCGGGCGGTGCCGAACCCATCGAACATCGAGGCAGCTGCGGCAGATCCCTCGAGGTGGATGCGGAGGGGGACCGCCAGGACGGAAAGCAGTCCCCAGATGGCACAGAACGCCAAGGGAATCTTCCACGCGGTGGCCCATTGCTGCTTGTCCTCGCCGGGGATCGTCCAATAGGGACGGCGAGTCACGGTGGCGACAAGAGTTGCGACGAGAATGGCTGCGACGACCGCAAGCAGTCCGATCCACAGCTGCCCGGGTGCCTCACGGCTGAAGATAGTCAGTGATTCCGAGAACCCGCCGGAGTCGTAACCCATCATGTCGCCCTGGGCCGAGGCGCTGACTCCGCCGAGGTGGACAAGCAGGGTGAGGATCAGGCCCACGTTGATGAAGAGCGCTGGGATCGTCTGCCAGGGCATGTCGAAGGACAGCGGAATGATGAAGATTGCGACGACTGACAGGGCGAGTGTGGCCACGATGAGGTGGGTCCACGTCACGAGAATCGGCGGGACGAGCCACCGTAGGAAGGGGGCGCCGATGGCCTCGCTGCCCTTGAAGTGCCCGGCGATCCTTGCACAGATGCTGGTGATGAAGACGGCGAGCAGCGGCAGGAAGAAGGAACGGACGGTCACGGCGGAGAATTCGAGATCGATCATGCCGCCGCTTTCCGTGATGGAGAAGCGCGCCGCAAAGATCAGTTGGAGAAGAAGCAGGACGAGAGCCATGGACAAGGTCGTGATCCCGATGCGGATCCAGGTGACTCCGCGATTGGGTGACGGTGACTTCAACTCGCTGCGCTTCGTGAACCACCACAGCACACCGATGACGATGATGGTGATGAGCAGCGGTGCTCCCGAGGCGAAGAGGCTGCCCGACGCCTGCCCCATGTCTCCTGCCTGCACGCTGAAGCGGAAGACAGCCGAACCGAATAGGGACATTGCCAGCAGGACGAAGGGCAGCGCATAGCTGATTCCGTCGGTGTTGAAGCCGATCTCTTCAGCGAGAGCGGTGAAATCGCTCATCGAGGTGAGCAGCGCCGAGACGATGATCGAGACAATGATTCCGGCGAGCAGCGCCAGCCCCGGCGGGATCAGGGCGCTGCGCCATGTGGCCCCCTGTCCGAATGCCGACAGGTACTTCGCCGCAGACGGAGACATCTGGGACTGCGGGTACTGGGGAGGCTGCGGATAGGGAACTCCCTGAGGGTGACCGCCGAGGTGGCCGCCGGGCTGACTGCCCATGTGCCCACCTGGCTGGTTTCCCGGGTATCCACCTGGCTGGCTGCCGGGGTATCCACCTGGCTGGTTTCCCTGATACCCATTCGGCTGACTGCCCGAGTGAGAGTAGTACGAGTTCGGGTGGGGCGATCCCGTCCTCGGCTGTGGTGATCCGGCCTGCGGTTCTGAGCCATAGAGGTGGGACTGCTGCTGGTTGTTCTGGTTCCATCCGGGTGCGAATCGCGCTGTGGAATCAAGGTCGTCACTTTTCGAACCGGCCGTAGATCCGGAGGCAACAGTAGGTTCGGAGCCAGTGGCAGAAGCGTCCGCGTCTGACCCGGCCGCGGGAGAGGATTCGGGCTTCTTCGGGACGGGCGAATTCTCCGTGCTCTTCGGCTCCGTAGCGGGAGGGCTGCTCGACTCTTCCGCGGCTCCGTTGTCTTTGGCGTCGTGAGATGAGTCGCTCATGTCAGGTCCTTCATCCGGGTGGGTCTGCAGCGGTGCAGGCGAGGGGTCTGTAGATGGATATAAGTCAATGTGCGACTTTATATTCATTTTGTAGTGGCAATCCTATATTAGGATTGTGGCACCATCGAAGTTGTCTAAATTGACTTATTTCGCAAAGAAAGATCGAGAGTCGCTGATGAGTGAGAATCCCCCTCCGCCCGGGAGTGGCCGCGACCCTGAGTGGAACGGCAACGGGCACCAAGGACACGGCTCGAATCCTCCGCAGCAGCAGCCAAATACAGGGTGGAATCAGCAGTCGGATTCAGGGTGGAACCAACAGGCTAATACCGGCTGGGGGCAGCCAGAACAGCCGTCAGACAACGGCTGGGGTCAGCCGAACGAGCATGCCGGAAATGGTTGGGGTAATGGCCCTGCCGCGACTCCCGTGCCTCCTCCCGCGACCCCATACCCCAGGCCGAAGCGCCCACAGAGTGAATCCGTTTCGGCGCAGGCCCCGCAAGACCAATATCAACAGCCCCCGCAGCAACAGCAGTACCCGCAGCAACCGCAGGCGCCGGTGCAGAACCCCAATGCCCAGTATGGCCAGGGGCCCTATGCCGCCGCACAGACAGGGAAGCCGCGCAGTCGGAAGGGGCTCATCGCGCTGGGCGTAGTTCTCATCGTGGTCGTCGCCCTCGGAATCGGGTGGGGCGCAGCGACTCTGTTCGGCAATGACTCCGACGGTGACACGGTTGCGGCACCGGCCTCATCGGATGCGAAGACCCCGGGAGGTGAGGCCTCGTCGAGTCAGGGTCCCTCAGAGAGTCCCGAACCCTCGGAGTCACCATCACTGTCGAATGACCCCGCGAAGGCTCTCGATCAGCTGATCGAAGGTGACAGACCCAGCGTCAAAGCCGACCTCAACGGGAAGTGGGTGCCGCAGCTGAGCTCGAAGAAGCTGGACCTGGAGGCCGAGGGGAAAGTCTGGAAGGAAAAGGACATTCTCGCCGAACACCAAGAGCTGCGGGAAGAGTATCCCCGCGTGCAGCTGGTGTGGTCTGGCGACTTCGCCAGCTTCAAAGAAGACAACTTCTGGGTCACCGTTGTGGGAATCGGATACGACGACCCCGAGGAGGCGCTGTCCTGGTGTTCGTCACACGGACTGGGAGCCGACTACTGCTATGCCAAGCAGCTCAACACCTCGGGTGGGATCGACGGCACAACCCGACTCCAGGACTGAGGTCAGCAGTCTGACCCAGTCACACTCGTCGGCGGTTGCGCACCAGATACACGACGAGGCCGATGGCCAACCACACCGCACCGATGATCAGTGCCAGAGGATTCGCGCTGACTAAGACGATGGCGAGCAGGATGGCGCCGATGATCGGAATCGCCCCGTGTGTGAACCAGCTCGGGGTCTCAGAACCCTTGCGCTTGACGAGGAAATAGCCGACCACTGAGGCCTGGACGAAGATGAATGCGCTCAGCGCGCCGACATTGACGATGGACGTGAGCTGGTCGAGTCCGTCCGCACGGGTCGTGGCCCA
Source organism: Brevibacterium aurantiacum (assembly GCF_003932995.1). NCBI lineage: Bacteria > Bacillati > Actinomycetota > Actinomycetes > Micrococcales > Brevibacteriaceae > Brevibacterium > Brevibacterium aurantiacum. The sequence continues at coordinate 3,944,555 of NZ_CP025333.1, read as the reverse complement.
ACCGGCAACGATGACGTTGCCGACAGCGGCGACGAGGATTCCCTTCCACGGAACACCGGTGCGCGGCGAGACTTGGCTCAGGAACTTCGGCACCTGGCCTTTGCGCCCCATGTCCATGAGGATGCGGGAGCCGGCGGCCTGTCCGATCATGGCCGAGAATGCCGCACCGACGGCCTTGGCCAGGGCCAGCAGCCAGTGGACCCATGTCCCGAGGGTGGCATCGACGGCATCGTAGTAGGCGGCACCCTCCAACTCGGGATTGGCCTGCAGCTCGGCAGGGGAGACCGGCGAGAGCAGGCTGCCGACCCAGGTCTGCGCCACGAAGAAGACCCCGGCGAGAATCAGGCACACCAGGGTGGCGCGTCCGACGATCTTCGGCCCGCCTTTGGCCTCCTCGGCGAAGGTCGCCAGGGAGTCGAAGCCGAGATAGGACAGGACGGCCACAGACACCGCAGCCAGTACAGCAGTGATCGAGAACGCGCCCACGCCGGTCAGTGGGGACAGCCAATCACGGCTGGGTCCATTGGCGGCCAGGAAGATGATGCCGAGCACGAGGACCAGCCCGAGAACGAGCACTTCGATGACGACCACGAGCGTGATCACCCGTGAGGCGATCTTCACGCCCGCGAGGTTGAGCCCGGTGGTGAGGATGACGGCGATGCCGGTGAACAGCCACACGGGAATGCTCGGGAAGATCGAGTTCAGAGCGATGCCCGTGAACAGGTACGCCACGGACGGGATGAACAGATAGTCGAGGAGGATCATCCAGCCGGCGGTGAATCCGGCTCGCGGTCCGATTCCCGCCGAGGCGTAGGCGAAGACCGTCCCGGCCCGCGGGATCTCCCGCGACATGCGCATATAGCTGACCGCGGTGAACGACATGACGATCGTGGCCACAATGTAGACGAGGGCGACCGCACCACCCGAGTTCGCGTCGAGCGTGCCGAAGACACCGACAGCAGCCGCCGGCCCGATGAATACCAGACCGATGAACACCAGTTCGGTCAATCCGATGCTGCGGTGAAGCTCACCTGACTTCCCCGTGGCTCCCTTGGCTCCTGTGGCTCCTTCGGTGGAGGAGCTCATGCTTTGCCGACCAGCTTCGTGGCCACAGCCAGGTCCTCCCATGACATGCCGGAGCCCTTGAAGATGAGCGTCTGGTCGGGGTCGGCGCTGACCTCGCCGTTGCTGAACGCCTTCATCGTTATCAGCGAGTCCGCGTTCAGCGCACCGTCGGAGATAGCGAGGACGACGTCTCCGCCTTCGCGCAGAACGGTGCTGAGATCTTCGACCACGACCATCGCCGAGGTGAAGAGCTCGGCTGGCAGCTCACGTGAGTGGGGGTCGTGGGAGCCGCAGGCCATGACCACGGCGCCGGGTTTGACGAGATCTGCGGCGAACAGGGGCTCGCTTGCGGTGGTGGCGGTGACGATGATGTCGGCGGCACGGATGGCCTCGTCCACCTCGGCGGTCTGAGCCTGCAGCACTCTGCCGCGTTCATGGACATCGGCGGTGACCTGATCGGGGGAACGGACGACGAAGCAGACGTCTGCGAGCTCGACGTCGAGGACGTCGGCGATGGTGTCGGCATGTCCTGTCCCCTGTGGGCCGGCACCGAAGACGACGACATTGACGGGCTGAGTGAACCTGTTCAGTGCGGGTTCGACCGCGGCCAGGGACACGGCCGGGGTGCGCAGCGTCGTCAGTGCGGCACCATCGATGACGGTGCGCAGCTCAAGAGTGGTGGCGTCGTACATGAGGTACTGGGCCATGATCCGCGGGAGGCCGCGCTCGCTGTTGGCGACGGAGACGCCGACGAGCTTGACCCCGACCCAGTCGCCGATCTCTGCGGGCATGAAGATCATGTTGCCGGCGGTCACGTCGCTGATGGTGCGCGGAATGTCATTGCTGGGATCGAAATCGCCCGCGAGCGCCTCTCGCAGGGAAGCGACCGCCTCGGCGGGGGTCAGCGTGGCGAATACAGCCTCGGTGTCGAGATTCTTCACTTCGTCCATCGGTGTGCACATCCTTCGTGATTCGGCCTGGGAACTGACCTTGTGCAACTGACTTTATGCCACCCCCGACTGGGGTGTGAATGCTCTTCCGGAAGCGAAACGGTGAGGTTGGACCCGAAGCGGCTGGATCGTGCGTTGCAGACCTGCCACAGCTGAGCAGTCGATCGGCGCCGAGGTGCCAATACGATGGTGAGCACGAGGAGCTGACGACGAAGGGAGGGGCAGGCCATGGTTGACCAGAATGCTTGGACGCCGCCCCAGGCTGGACCGCCGTATCCGCCGCAGTTCCCGATGCCGCAGCCACCTTCGTCGCCCCCACCCCGGCTGCCTTCGGTGGTTCCCTGGATTCTGCTCATGGTCGCCGGTGTTCTCGGGATGCTGCTGGCGCTCGGGATCATCATGATTCCCGGAGTGCTGTTCCTGCTCGGCGGGGGCGGCAACGTCGATGCCTTTGATGATTTTGCCTCCGGTTTCATCCTCACCAGCCACATTCTGGGCTTTGCGTCGCTGGCAGCGTTGATCCTGGGCATCGTGCTCACCGTCATCACCGCGAGGAAGCGCCGCCGGATCAGAGACGCGGCAATGGGCTGGCACCGCCCGAGGTGAGGAGCCAACTGCTCATACTCCGCGTTGAGCCACCGAGGCGGCGACCTCGTGGAGGATCTCAAGCGCGGCGGCGATGATCGGCTGACCGGCCGATCCGCTGCGGACTCCGGTGAGGATCTTCCGGGACGGGACCGGGTCGCCGCGCAGCGGAACGCGAGCCACATCGTAGCCCTCGGGCAGCCTGGCCAACCGAGGGATGAGCGCTACCCCCAACCCGGCGGAGACCAGGGCCGCACCTGTCTCCCACTCCCGGGACTGATGGGCGTTCTCGGGGAAGAATCCGGCCGCCGCGCATGCCGTTCGCACCAGCCGGTAGTAGGGGGAGCCCGGGCGGTCGAGGATCCAGCTCTCCTCTGCGGCCTCGCTCAGCGACACCGCAGAACGAGTAGCGAGACGATGATCGCTGTGGACGAGGAGGTCGAGCCGGTCGCTGACCAGCGCATTCTGTTCGAACCTGACGTCGCTCCGGGGCGGCAGAGGATCCGTGGCCACGACGACGGCGATATCGGCCTGCTCGGTGACGAGGAGCTCGAAGCACTCCTCCGGCTCGGCCTCGATGATGGTCACCTGCGAATCGGGGAAGAGCTCATTCACCTTCTCCGCAGTCGGCGGAAGCAGAGTTGCCGCCGCGGTTGAGAAGCCGCACAGGCGCAGGCGTCTTTGGCGCATCGGACTGCCCGCGTCCGCCTCGGCGAGTTCGCCCCGAATCTCCTCCCATCGGGTGAAGAGCTCCTGGGTCCGCTCGAGCAGCAGCTGACCCACGCGAGTGAGAACCAGGCCCCGGCCGCGCTGTTCGAGGATGGTCAGACCCAGGTCCTTGGACAGGGATCGCAGCTGGTGGGACACGGCCGATGGAGTGTATCCGAGACGGTGTGCGGCCTCGGTGAGGGTGCCGACCTCGGCGAGGACTCGGAGAACCTGGAGACGCCGATCAATCATGCAATATTGTTGCACGATCGAGTGGAAAAAGATTCGCTTTTCTTCGCAGGTCTTCCGGCGGACACTGGCCTTAAGCAATAACAGCAGCAACAACAGCAGCATCAGCTACAGCAATCGCAGCGAGGCGGTGACACCGATGACTTTGGCACCTGAAGTCGATCCCCGGACAGACAACCCTGACAACCCCGACCGGCTCATCGACGAGCGTCGGCCCGGGTACTGTTTGGATGCCCCGTTCTACCTCTCCGAGGAGTTCTTCCGCCGCGACATCGACGCCGTGTTCGCCTCGACGTGGATCTTCGCAGCAGCAGCCGCCGAGGTGCCAGAGTCCGGCGATTTCGTCACCATCGACATCGGCGACTATTCGGTCATCATCATCCGCGATGACGATGAGAACATCCGCGCCCACCACAACGTCTGCCGGCACCGCGGCGCTCGCCTCCTGTCCGAGGCCAATGGGTCCGTGGGCAACATCGTGTGCAGCTACCACCAGTGGACCTACTCGCCCGAGGGCGACCTCATGTCAGCAGGTGTCCAAGCACCAGGATTCGATCGCACCTGCTTCTCCCTGCGCTCGGTCAACGTCCGCGTCGTTGCGGGACTTGTCTTCATCTGCCTTGCCCAGAATCCACCCGAGGACTTCGCCGAGGTGGCCGAGCGGATCGCGCCCTACATCGAACCGCACGCCCTGGACAAGACCAAGGTCGCAGCCCAGGTCGACCTCATCGAGCATTCCAACTGGAAGCTCGTGATGGAGAACAACCGCGAGTGCTATCACTGCGAGGCCGGGCACCCGGAGCTGACCTGCACGTTCTTCCCGACCTATGGCTACGCCCCAGAGGAGATTCCGAAGCGACTCAAGCCTGCCTACCAGCGCTACCTCGACGCCGAGGAGAGACTGCGGGTCAACAGCGAACGCAACAACCTGCCCACGCAGCTCATCGCAGAGCTCAGCGGCCGAGCTACCGGCTTCCGGATCGAACGGGCCGCCCTCGACGGCAAAGGTGAGTCGTACACGATGGACGGTGGGGTCGCCTCGGCGAAGTTGTTGGGTGATCTTGATACCCCTGAGCTGGGGCGACTGTCGATGCACACGCAGCCCAACGCCTGGTTCCACTTTATGGGCGATCACGCGGTGACCTTCTCCCTCGTCCCGCTGGGCCCCGACCGGACGCTGGTGCGCTCGACGTGGCTGGTCCATGAGGATGCGGTTGAAGGCGTCGACTATGACGTCGAGAACCTCACGACCGTGTGGGTGAAGACGAACGAGCAGGACGCGGCCCTGTGTGCGAAGGCCCATCGCGGGATCTCGTCACCGGCCTACGTTCCCGGACCCTATGCGCCCACGGAGAGCGACCTCGAGGAGTTCTGCACCTGGTATATCGAACGGCTGCAGGCCCACAGGGCACAGAACAGCACAGGAGGGCAGAGCCGATGACGATCGACCAGGAAACACTGCACGCTGGCTTCGCAACAGTCCCCGGCGTTGGCACGACAGCCCCAGGCGTTGGCACGGCGACCCCGGAAGCCGACGCGGAACTGACTGGGATGGTCGAATGCGTGTCCATCACCGAGGTCACTCACAACGTGAAGAGCTTCGAACTCTTCGCGCCCTGGATGTCCAGGATCGACTTCGAGCCGGGGCAGTACGTGACGGTGCGCATTCCCGAACTCGAGCGTGAACGCTGCTATTCGATCGCCTCGGCGCCGTTCGGGACGAACACATTCACGCTGACCATCAAGCGCGTGGACGGCGGCGCGGTCTCGACCTACTTACACGATGTGCTCAAGGTCGGCGACCGCATCCACGTCGACGGACCCTACGGCCTGTTCAGCACCAGTTTCCACCCGGCCGAAAAGCACCTGTTCGTCTCGGGCGGCTCGGGCATCTCCCCGATCATGTCGATGGTCCGGTCCCTGCTGGCCAGGCAGGCCGGGACGCCGACCGACATCGTGCTCATCCACAATGCGGCCACTCCGTCCGACATCATCTTCCGACCTGAACTCGAGCAGCTTGCCGAGGTTCCCGGAGTGAGTGTGGTGACGATGTGCTCCCGGGATTCCGCTGCTGAGGTGGGAGAGTCCGATTCCGAAGTGAGAGAGGCCCAGGTGTGGGCTGGTCGTCGGGGCCGCATCACCAGAGATACCCTCGCCGAGGTGGTTCCCGAGTTGGCAGATCGCGAGACCTTCGTCTGTGGTCCCGCCGACTACATGGCCGCGGTCCGGATCATGCTCGACGAGCTCGGCGTGCTCGGCTCTCGGGTCCACGAGGAGTCCTTCGTGTTCGCGACGACCCCGGCCGAGCGGCTGGCGCGGAAGGAACGCGTAGCCGAAGCAGTGGGTGCACCAGTGTCAGGGGCCAGTTCGGCTTCGCAAGCAGCTGAGGGCGTCTGCAGCGGCTCGGCGCTGGCGAGTTTCGGCATCGAGTTCACTACCAGCGGCAAACACGTCGACTGCGATCCTGAGACCACAGTGCTCGACGCAGCTGTCGAAGCCGGAATGGTCTTCCCCTCCTCCTGTGAAGAGGGAATGTGTGGAACCTGCAAGTCGGTCCTGGTCAGCGGCGAGGTCGAGATGAACCACGCAGGAGGCATCCGCCCCAAGGAGATCGCGGCCGGGAAGTTTCTGCCCTGCTGTTCGACGCCTTTGAGTGACCTCGTTGTGGAGCGGTGACTGAACTCAGCCGACTGCGATGCTGACGACGATCTTCTGCACTCGGGCGATGAGCTCGTCGAGGTCGTGCCCCTCAATGCGGATCCACTGCTCCAGCTGAGCGGCCGAGAGCACGGACATGACCGCCTCGGCGCGCAGCTGCGCATCGTCTGCTCGGACTTCTTCGATGAGGATCTCGACGTGGCGGCGCCAGAAGGGATAGCCCACTCGGTCGAATCGTCCGCGCGGACTTGAGTCCTCGGTGAGGAGGACGAGATCGAGGTTGCTCGAGACATGCCTGATATATGCCTCGGCGAAGGCCGCCAGTCGCTCGCTGCCGGGCGCACCCGGACCCAGCGGCGGCGGTCCCTGCAGCATCCGCGCGTGCATATCCCGCACCCGATCGTCGAGCAGCGCCGAGGCGATTCCAGCTTTGTCGGTGAAGTTCCGGTAGAGAGTGCCCTTGCCGACCTGTGCTCGCCTGGCCAACTCGTCCATGGTCAGTCCAGCCACGCCCTCGTCGGCGAGCAGCTGTGCCGCAGAGTCGAGGATGCGACGCCGATTCCGCTGAGCGTCGGCGCGCAGACATCGACATCGATTTCGAGGAGGTAACGATGACATTCATCAAGGTTGAACAACACGGCGGTCCAGAGGCTTACGTGCAGGTGGACAACGAGGAACTGGTACCCGCTGAGGGGCAGATTCTCGTCGAGCTGAGCGTCTCGGGAGTGAACTTCCTCGACGTGGTCCAGCGTCGCAAGGCCCTGCCCACGCCTTTTCGTGCCGGAGTCGAAGGCGTCGGCACGGTCGTGTCCACCGGCGACGGTATCTCAGGTTTCGAGGTCGGTTCGCGCGTCGGTTGGATGGCTGGTGGGCAGGGAAGCTTCTCCCAGTTCGCTCTCGTACAGGCGGCCAAGGCAGTTCCATTGCCCGACGACATCGACGATGAGACCGCGGTTGCCGCTCTCATGCAGGGCATCACCGCTCACTACCTGACCACGGACACCCATCCGGTCACATCCGGTGATGTCGTGCTCATCCACGCGGCGGCGGGCGGGCTCGGCCAGCTGCTCACGCAGGTGGCGGTGCTCAAGGGAGCCACAGTGATCGGCACGACCTCCTCTGCGGAGAAGGCCGAAATCGCCCGGGCGAACGGCGCGAGCCATGTCTTCGGCTACGGAGACTTCGCGGAGAAGACCCTGGAAGTCACGGACGGTATCGGCGCCTCCGTCATCTACGACGGCGTCGGCAAGACCACCTTCGACGATGATCTCAAAGCCGTGCGCACCCGCGGCACGATCGTCGTCGTCGGCAACGCCAGCGGTCCGGTCGACCCGGTCGACGTCAACACGCTCAACACCTCGGGCTCGCTCTTCCTCACCCGCCCCACCGTCGCCGACCACGTCCGCACCGCAGATGAGATCCGCGGCAGGACAGAGGAGATCTTCGCCTGGATACGCAACGGAGACCTCAAGGTGAGCATCGGCGCCCGCTATTCCATCGCCGAGGTGGCCGATGCCTTCACGGCACTCGAATCCCGGGCGACGACCGGAAAGATCATCCTCGAGCACTGAGTTCTCTGCGCGCAGTCGCGAGATCTACTGCGTGAGCTTGGCCTCGCGCAGCCCGTAGGTTCCCAGCACATAGGGTTTGAAGTCAACGACGTCGCTGCTGATTCCGTACAACGCCTTCTGGTAGGCGACCGGGATGATCGGGGCATCGTCGGCGACCTTCTGCTGGATCTTCGCGTAGAGCTCGTTCTGCTTGTCCGTATCGGGTTCAGCCAGAGCCTGAGTCGACCACTTCTTGACTTGCGGGTTGCCATAGCCGGAGCGGATGCCCGAGTCGTCGGTGACCGCGAGGAAGTTGATCATCTGCGAAGTGTCGGAGACGTCGGAGGTCGCATAGCCGACCTGGACCTCGAAGTCGCCGTTGGTGCGGTTGGTCACCAGGGTCGCATCGTCGAGTTTCTGTACATGGACCGTGATCCCGAGATCCTGCCACGACTGCTGGGCGATCTGCGCCAGCAGTTCACGGTCGGCCACGCCGGAGGGGATCTGGATGGTGATCTCCAGCCCTTCCGCGTGGTCGGACTCAGACATGAGCTTCTTGGCCTTGTCCATGTTGTACTCCCCGCCGTTGACGCCTTCGGCATGGCCGGTCAGACCAGGGGAGATGAAGGAGCTTGCCGGATCCGCGTAGCCGGCATAGACGACATCGACAACGGACTTCCGGTCGACCGCGTAGGACATCGCCCGGCGCACCTTCGGGTCGTCAAGACCCTTCAGCGTGTTATTGAGGTTGAAGTAGAGGATCTTCGTCGATTCGAAGGCAGTGGCCGAGACATCCTGTGACCGGTCCATGGTGCTCATGCTCAGAGGAGCAGGTTCCTCATCGATGTGGGCCTGCCCGCCCTGGAGCTGGAGTCTGCGGGTGTTGTCCTCGGAGACCACATTGAACGTCACCGAGTGCAGATTCGGCACACCTTCTTCCCAATAGTCGTCGTTGCGCACGAGTTTGAGGCTCTGCCCTTTCGACCAGGAGTCGACCTTGAAGGGTCCTGTGCCGTCGGCATGAGTAGCCATGTATTCGGCATCGTGGCCGCCGAAGTCCTCCGGGTAGATCGCGGCTGCGAACAGTGCCATATAGCTGGGCAGCGGCCCCCACGGTTTGGACAGCTCGATCTTCACAGTGGAGTCGTCGACCTTTTTGACGTCGTCGATGAGGGTGAACTCCCCGGCCCAGAGATTGGCGTCGTCGTTTTGGTCTCTCGCATAGTTGAGGGAGAAGACGACGTCATCGGCCGTCAGCTCCTTGCCGCTGTGGAATTTCACGTTCTCACGCAGATTGAACGTCCACGAGAGCTTGTCCTTCGATTCCTTCCAGTCCGTTGCGAGTCCCGGGACGACTCCGGTCCCATCTGGTCTGTTCAGCGTCAGCGTTTCGTACACCTGCTGCAGGGTCCAGATATCGGCATTCTGCGTCGTGGTCGGCGGCAGCAGGGTGGTGACGTCCTTGCCGCGAGCAAAGATAAGGTCGCCGCCGTTGGCAGGCGCCTCCTCATTGCCCGTTCCGCACCCGGTGAGTATCAGCAGGGACGCGGCGATGACGGCGAGGAATTTAGACGTACGCTGACCGAACATCAACGGCCTCCTTCGCTCGACGAGGTAGTTCGCCGTTCCGGAGCCCGCTCGAGGAAGGCACTGTCGAACCGGGGTATGGCCTGGAGCAGGGACTTCGTGTAGTCCTCGCGAGGGTTGTGGAAGATCTCAGCCGTCGAACTGCTCTCGACGAGGACTCCGTTGTGGATGACGCAGACGCGCTCGCACAGGCTCTTCACCACGGCCAGGTCATGGGAGATGAAGAGGATCGACAGTCCCAGCTCTTCACGCAGGCGGGCGAAGAGGGCGATGATCTCTGCCTGCACGCTGACATCAAGGGCGGACACCGCCTCATCGGCCACGATCACCTCGGGCTGGACCGCGAGTGCTCGGGCAATGGCCACGCGTTGGCGCTGACCGCCGGACATGGCTGTGGGAGTCCGGTCGAGGAATTCGACCGGCAGGCGCACCATGTCCATGAGTTCGGCGCATCTGCGCTTCAGGCCTGCTCCCGAGGCGAGCTTATGGTGTCTGATCACCTCGGTGAGTGTGCTCCGCACCGTGTACCGAGGATCAAGGGAGGCGAATGGGTCCTGGAACACCATCTGGACGACCCGCCACTGCTTCGCGCTGCGCTTCGGCTCGAGCTCGTGGCCATTGAAGGAGATGGTGCCCGAATAGTCGCGCTGCAGACCGCAGATGACTCGGGAGACCGTGGATTTTCCGGAGCCTGACTCTCCGACCAGGCCGACGATCTCACCCGGGGCGACCTCGATGCTGACATCATCGACCGCGGTGAACGCTCGCTCGCCCCGACCGAAGGTCACGGTGATGTTCTCGGCTTTGAGGCCGGAGCCCGCCGATGAGACTCGCCCGGACGATGTGCTCGAGCTCGATGACGAGCCGTCGCCGGAGCCTGTGCCTGGGCGGGAGGCGTCGTCGCCCTGTGCCAGCAGTCGTGTGGTCATGTCGCCCTCTCCAACTGCACTCCATCGTCGATCCGTGGAGTCGCCGACAGGAGTCTGCGTGTGTAGTCCTCCTGCGGATCGTCGAAGATACTCTGCAGATTCCCGTGCTCGATGATCTTCCCGCTCTTCATCACGCTGATGCTCGTGCACAGCTGCGCAACGACAGCGAGATCATGGGTGACGTAGAGCAGACCCAGCCCTTTCTCCTGCTGCATCGTGCGGAACAGGTCGAGCACCTGGGCCTGGATCGTGACATCCAATGCCGTCGTTGGCTCGTCGCAGAGAAGGATCTCCGGCTCCTGGGCCAGCGCGGCGGCGATCATCACACGCTGTCGCATGCCCCCGGAGAGCTGGAACGGATAGTCCGAGACTCTGCGTTCGGGATCGGCGATGCCGACTCGGTCCATGAGCTCGATCGCGAGGTCATGAGCGGCGCGCTTCGACAGGCCCTTGTGCTCGGCAATGGCATCGGTGATCTGCCGTCCCACCTTCATCACGGGATTGAGCGCGATCGCCGGCTCCTGGAACACCATCGAAATTCCGGTGCCGCGCACCTTCTGGTCGTAGCCTCGGCTGCTGCCCGAGGTGAGGATGTTCTTTCCTCGGAAGCGGACCTCCCCGTCGACGACGGTGGCCGCCGGCGGCAGCATGCCGAGGATCGTGCGCAGGGTCATGGACTTCCCGGACCCCGATTCGCCGACAAGGCCCATCGGTTCACCGGGCTCGAGGGTGATCGACACATTGTCCAGTATCCGGTGCCTGCCGACCTCTCCGTCGATGTCGACGGTGAGTGAGTCGACCTCCAACAGGGGCTGAGATGTCGCGGACGCACTGCTCATTCGGCTCACCTCTTCGGCTTCAGGATGTTGGTCAGGCCGTCGCCGATGAGCGCCAGGGCCAGGGAAACGAGGACGACGGCGAAGCCTGGCCACAGGATGAGTCCGTAGTTGCCTGTGCCCATGTACTGCTGGCCGTCGTTCATCATCTGCCCCCAGTCTGCTGTCGGTGGGACGATGCCCATGCCGAAGAAGCTCAGGGTCACGACGACTCCGATGTTGAGCACGATGTCACTCATGCCGTAGATGATTCCCTGGCTGACGGTGTTCGGGATGACGTGGCGGGCTAAGATCCGCGGAGTCGAGAGTCCGCTGGCTCGGCAGGCGGAGATGAATTCCTCTTCGCGCAGGACGAGGACCTCGCCGCGGACGATGCGAGCGTAGGCGACCCAGGACACGAGGCTGATCGCCACGAAGATGCTGGCCATGCCGTTGCCCATGACGAAGACGAGCACAATGACGAGGACATAGAAGGGGAAAGCCGAAACGATATCGGCCAAGCGCATGATGACGACATCGACCCACCTGCCGAAATAACCCGCCAAAGCTCCCAGAACGGTGCCCAGGATGAAGGGGACGATGACGGCGATGACGGCGACCATGAGGTCGACCCGACCACCGTTGAGGAACCGGGAGAGGATGTCGCGGCCCAGCTGATCGGTTCCCATGGGGTGGGCGAGCGAGGAGGGGCCGAAGGCGTTGAGCAGATCCTGACGGTTGGGATCGGCAGTGACGAACAGTGGTCCGATTGCCAGGACGGCGACGATGAGGCCCATGATGGCCAGTCCGACCCACAGCTGCAGATTGTGGCGACGCAGGAACGCCGGCAGCGGCATCGTGAACCGAGCCTGGGGTGCGGTCTTGGAAGTGAGAGATTCGGCGGACATGCTCAGCCTCCCAGCCGTACGCGCGGATCGACGACGCTGTAGATGATGTCGGTGAGCAGATAGACAAGGACGACGAGGATGCCGAAGACGACGGTCAGAGCTTGGACGACGTTGTAGTCACGGGCCAGCACCGACTGCATGAGCAGCGAACCAGCACCCGGGATCGCGAACACGTTCTCAACGATCAGAGCCCCGCCCACGAGGTGTCCGACCTGGATGCCGAGGATCGAGATTCCCGTGATTCCAGCATTGCGGAACGCATAGTTGGTCACGGTCTTCGACCGGCTCAGCCCCTTCGACATCGCGAAGTTCGTGTACTCGGCCGACAGCGAGTCGTTGAGAGCCGCGGTCAGGCTGCGGATGAGGACCGGACAGATCGTGAGCGCGACCGCGATGCCCGGCAGCACCAGAGAATACAGATGCTCGCCGAGGTTGCGCCCATACCCGCCGACAGGAAACAGTCCCGTATTCACTCCCAGAACCAGAATCAGCAGGGTGCCGACGAAGAACGCCGGCATTCCCTGGACCGTGGCGGTGAAGATCCGGGAGACGATCGCCGCAGTGGGGCTCTTCGTGGCGGCCACCCACAGCGAGATCGGGATGGAGATGGCGACGGCGAAGATGACCGAGACGAGCATGAGCATGAGAGTCGCGGGCATGCGCAGCTTGAGCAGTTCGAGCACGGAGGTCTGGAAGATGAACGAGGGACCGAAGTCGCCGACGATCAGACCGCCGAGGAACTGAAAGTACTGGATGAGGAAGGGCTGATCGAGTCCCCACACATGCCGCAGCTGGGCAACCGCCTCCGGAGTCGCCTTGTCGCCGAGGTAGGCGGCAGCGGGATCGCCGGGAGCCAGCTGCATGAGAACGAACGAGAGTGTGGCAACGCCGAGAACGATGGGAACCATGAGAAGTATGCGTCTGGCGATGTATTTGCCCACAGTCACTCTCTCCATCGATGTGTAAAGGTATGTTCAATCTACCTTTATGTGACTCAGCTAACAATGCTCTGTCGAAAAAAGTCTATCGGCAGACGGGCTTGTCATGGCTCCCTGTCGCTGAGTGTCGCAGATTCACTGAGTGTCACAGAGTCGCTGAGTGTCGCGGAGCTGAGTGCGAAAGAGGCGGCGCTACAGCCCCATTCCCACTCGCAGTCCCTCGAGGACCGCGGCATGGACGTTGCGTGAGGCGACCGCATCACCGATCCGGTACAGCGCGAAGGGAGCGCTCGCCTCGGCGACGGTGCCTGCGGAAGCAGCTCCTCCTGTGGTGGGCGGGATCGCCCCGATTTCGCGATCTGGCTGGGTGCGACCGTGGATCCAGGAATCGATGTCGATCTCACCGTGATTGCTCGAGTGCGGCTTGAGCGCGAAGTAGACGTCGTCGTTGGGTGTCGTCCCGAAATCGACGACCACAGCGTCGGTCTCAAGCTCGGTCTCGATGCCCGAGTAGTCATTGCGCAGGCGTGCGGTGACCAGTTTGCCGTTGATCTTCGGCTTCGCTGCGAGCCTTTCGCCGAGGTGTACCTTGACGCCGAATTCGGAGAACACCTGCAGGTAGGCAGGGGAGTTCATTGATCCGACGTCGACGCCGATGGTGCGTTCGGGGCTGACGTAGGTGACTTCTTGGCCATTGCGAGCCAGGTGTTCGACGGCGTCGAGTGCCGGGTAGAAGCCGTGATCGTCGAAGACGAGGACCCGGGACTTATTGCGCAGGCAGTCGTTCATGACGTCCCAGACGTCGAACGACGGACCCTGCTCGCGGAAAGGGTAGCTGGAGTCGGGGACGCCTCCGGTGGCGATGATGACGACGTCGGGGGACAGCGCGAGGATGTCGTCCTCCTCGGCGAAGGTGTCGAGTCTGATGTCGACGCCGTGCTTCTTGCACTGCTGCGCTCGCCAGTCGATGATGCCGATGAGGTCACGGCGGCGCTGCGAGCGGGCGGCGATTCGCACCTGACCACCCACCGCTTCGTCGGCTTCGAGCACGGTCACCCGATGCCCTCGCACGGCCGCCACTCGTGCGGCCTCGAGACCTGCGGGACCGGCGCCGACGATGACGACGTGTTTGGGACCTGACTCGACGTCGCGAGTGACTTCCTGGGGCAGATCGGCTTCGCGTCCGCTCGCGGGATTGTGGATGCAGGTCGCGGCGCCTGAGGTGTAGATGCTGTCGAGGCACATGTTCGCGCCCACGCAGGGGCGGATATCGTCCTCCCGCTTTTCCTCGATCTTCTTTACCAGGTAGGGGTCGGCCAGCTGCGCCCGGGTCATGCCCACGAGGTCGAGGCAGCCGTCCTCGATCGCGAAGCGGGCTGTGGGTGCATCGGCAATCCGTGCGGCGTGGAGGACGGGGATGTCGATGGCTTGCCGGACGCGACGGCAGGTCTCGAGCCAGGGTGCCGAGGGGGTGCCCATGCCTGGGATCGCCTCGGCGAGTTCCTTGTCGGAGCTGATGCTTCCGACGTTGAGGTTGAGGAAGTCGACGCCGTGGGCGGCATACTCCTTGAGCACCTCGATGGAGGCCTCCTCGGTGATCCCGTCTTCGAGCTGTTCGAGCACGGACATGCGAACGCCGAGGGCGAGCCCGTCCGAGGCTCCGCGCATGGCATCGATGATCTGGAGCGGGAAGCGCATCCGGGCTGCCAGGTCCCCGTTGTACTCGTCCTCGCGCTCATTGAATCGCGAGGCGAAGAAGTAGTCGACGAGGTGGCCGGTGTGCAGGAATTCGAGGCCGTCGAAGCCCGCGGCCTTGACTCGAGCTGTCGCTGCGGCGAAATCGTCGACCACCCGCTCGATGTCGAACTCTTCCATGGCCTTCGTAAAGGACCGGTGGGTGGGTTCGCGGTGGCGGCTGGCGGAGATCAGCGGCAGCCAGTCGGCGGTGAAGTTGGAGTTGCGCGGGCCCAGATGGGTGAGTTGGATCATCACTGCCGTGCCCTCGGCATGGCAGTCATCGGCGATGGCGGCCAACCAGGGAATCACCTCGTCGGTGGAGAGGTCGACATTGCCGAAGGCGGCGGGGGAGTCCTTGGACACGATGGCCGATCCGGCCGTCATCGTCAGTCCGACTCCGCCGCGTGCCTTCTCCCGGTGATAGAGGCGGTAGCGGTCTTTGGGCATTCCGAGCTCGGTGTAGGCCGGCTCATGCGCGGTGGAGACGATGCGGTTCTTGAGCTGAACCGGACCCAGAGTGAACGGCTGGAGCAGGGGGTCGAGGGACAAGGTTCCTCCTTCTTCGCAGGAACGACAGTGGCCGCTTCGCGGCGACCACGCTGTGGTGTCGACGAGCTCAATTCGACTTGATCGAAATGAGAGTAGTCGATAACCGATTACTTCACTCAATCGTGAGTCGTCGTGGTTATGCTGTCAATAGTCATCGAAGGAGAATTTTGGTCACCAGCGAATCAGCAGCACCTGAAGCGAAGGGCCCGGCCTCGGGCAGTCGTGCATTGGGAGGCCACACGTCGGGCAGTCGCGCGTCGCTCCCAGCTCGACCTGAGACGGCCCCGACGCTGCGGGAGCACGCGCTCATCGTCATTCGCCATGCGATCACGACCGGTGACCTCGACGAGGACACGATCTATTCGGCGGCAGGACTGGCCAAGCAGCTGGGCATGTCCCTGAGCCCAGTCAGAGAGGCCATGATGTCTCTCGTCGCCGAGGGGACAGTCGAGGCCGTGCCCAACCGCGGATTCCGCCTGGTGCCGGTCACGCGAGAGGACCTGGAGGAGATCATCCGCATCCGCGCCCTGCTCGCCGGACCTGCGGTCGACGCGCTGTGTGCACGGGCCAGTGAGGATCCGGCGGCGAGTGAGGCCGCCCTCGGCGATCTTCGCACGCACGCCGAGGCCGCTTTGGCAGCGGCGCACGAGGACGACACGATCGGCTTCATGACTGCCGATCGACTCTTCCACGAGCATCTGCTCGAGCACGGTCTTGGCCGCCGGGCAGCCGACATCAGTCTGCGGTTGCGTGACCAGTCGCGAGTCTTCGCGGCCCACTCGATCGCCGCCATCGTCGACGCTGAATCGGCACAGCAGATCGTCGACCTCGTCGGGCTCATCGAAGCCGGCCGGTCGGCCGAGGCGCAGGCCCTGGTCATCGACAATCTCTTCTACTTCAGGCGGACCGAGAACCTCTAGCTACCCACTGAGGTCGGGGAAGCGAACTGGACTGGGAGGTGCACGACGAAGCGGTCGCCCCCACGGATGGGAGCGACCGCCTCGGCGATGGTCAGGACTGTTCGGCGGTCCTGTTGCGACTGCGGATCACACCTTCACGACCGGGATCGGCATGGTGTCCGGATCGAGGTCCGGATTGTCATCCTGGGTGCGAACGAGCTCGACCGCTTCCTCGTGTGTAGCGACTGTCGGGAACGAACCGAGCAGCGGCCTGTGCGCCGATTCCTTCATCAGGAGCACCGCCACGAAGGCGATGACCGAGAAGAACATGATGTAGAACGCAGGCATGTACGAGTTGCCGGTGAGGTCGATGAGCGCCTGGCTGAACAGCGGCGTGGTGCCGCCGAACAGGGAGACGCCGATGTTGAAGGTCAGGCCCATGGCACCGTAGCGCGATGCCGTCGGGAACAGCGCCGGCAGCGTCGACGCGAGGCAGGCGATGTAGAAGCCGGCCGGCAGAGCCACCATGAACAGCGCGATGACGACGGCCCACATCTCGCCGATCTGCATGACTGCGAAGGCCGGGACCATCAGTACGATCGTCAGTCCTGCAGCGATGAGGAAGACCTTCTTGCGGCCGATCTTGTCGGAGAGACGTCCGATCAGCGGCAGGCACAGGGACATGACGACGAGCACCGGAATTGTGGCCACGGCCGCCTGGACGTTCGAGACCTTGACCGTCTCCTCGAGATACGTCGGCATGAAGCTTGTGAGGGCGTAGCCCACCGTCTGTGAACCGGCGACGATGGCGATGCCGATGAGGATCTCTTTCCAGAAGTGGCGGATGACGCCGATGAGGCCGTGGCGAGCGTACTTGTCGTCCTTGACCTTCACATCGAGGCCCTCGGCCACGTTGGCTTCGAAGCTGGGTGTCTCGGGGATCTTGAGTCGGAACCAGATGGCGACGGCACCGAGGGGGATCGCGATGAGGAACGGGATCCTCCAACCGCCGTCGACCATAGCGTTCTCTCCGGCGACGCTCGTGGAGATGACGGTGGTGATGGCGACGGTGCCTGCACCGGCTGCGAAGCCGAGGTAGGAGCCGACGTCGAGCCAGGAGGCCCAGAAGCCACGCGACTTGTCGGGGGCGAACTCGGAGACGTAGGTGGTCGCACCGGCGTACTCGCCGCCGGTTGAGAATCCCTGGATCATCTTGAGCAGGTAGAGGGGAATGATCACCCACAGGCCGATCTGGGCCGCGGTGGGCAGGACGCCGATGAGCGCGGTAGCGGTGGCCATCGTGGCCATGGTGAAGAAGAGGACCTTCTGGCGACCGATCTTGTCGCCCAGCGGCCCGAGGACCATGCCGCCGAGAGGACGGACGAGGAAGGAGACCGCGAAGCCGAACAGGGTGACGAGGAGACCCATCTGCCGGTCCATGCCTTCGGTGAAGACCGTGGTCATGGTGACTGCCAGGTAACCGTAGACGCCGAAGTCGAACCATTCCATGAAGTTGCCGACTGTGGTGCCGCCGATTGCGGTGCGAATGGATTTCTTCTCGATCACGATGCAGTGGTCGGCCTCTAAGCGCTTCTTCTTGAGTGCTTTCCGCTCCCTGCGGGGCAGCTTCGTCCCATCTGGAATCGGGTTTGCTTGGCCTTCTTACATCAGTGGTTCCTCGTTTCAGATGCAATTCGATTTTCTGACACCCAAAGAGCTCGGGAGTAATTAACTCGAGAGTTACGGGGTGATCGCTTTTCGACAATGCTGAACATCTTTACTCGATTAAACACCCATGTCAACAAATTTTGTGACCCAAATCACGATGAATTGTCTCGCGGTAAATATTCTGTGGGTTCGCTGAAGGCGACCGAAGTATTTACCGAAGAAGAACCTGTTCTTATTGGAGACTGCTCGGGGCACAGGGATTCGGGCGTGCGAACCGGAGATGAGTGGTAGTCGATGCTTCGGCTCGAGGCGCCGTCAGCTCAGATTGAAGTGCCGCCAGTTCAGCTCGAGATGGCGTCAGCTCAGTTCGTGGTGGCGGCTGTGCTCGAGGGGCCATCCTGCGTGGGATCAGGCTCCGACGGTGTGTCGGTATCTGATGGTGGCGGATCCGAGGGGCTCGGCTCCTCCGGCGGCGGTGTCGGCTCGGTGGGCTCCTCCGGCGGTTCCGTAGGCGCAGGGTCCTCCGGCGGCGAAGGCGATGGCTCCGGGGGTGTCTCAGGATCGTCGGGTGTTGATGGTGTCGGTTCTGAAGGCGATTCAGGCTCTGAACTGTCGGATTCCGATGGACCTGAGTCGCCCGGTTCATCTGCTGGGCGATCGTCGTTGCCGCTGTCTCTGCCGCCGTCGTCGCCGCCGGGAATGCTCTTGGCTGATGGGCCGCCGTCTGAGCGGTCGTCTTCGTGCCCCGGGTCTCGGCGTGACTTTTCGTTCCGGTCCCGGTCGGAGTCAGTAGACGACGATGTCTCTGAGCCCGATTTGCGATCGTGCTTGTCCGAGCTCGTGCCGCTGGGAGAACCGGAGCTGCTGCTCTTGTCGTCGTGCTCCGACGAGGAGTCGGCGGGTGAGACCTCAGTGCTCGCACTGCCAGAGCGGAGCCCGGTGTGCTCGTCGTGCTGTGGCACCAGGGCCACGCCGACAAGTGTCCCGAGGAGGCCGATGCATGCGGCGACCACGGGAATGAGAACGGGTTTCGGCATGCTGAAACGCGCTGCGGCAGGTGTCTGGGACGGACTCTGAACAGTTGCAGCGCCCAGTGTTGCAGTGGAAGCGCCTACTGCTTCGGCAGAGTCGGAATCTTCGGCTGCTCCGGAGTCGGTGTCGGCCCCAACCTCAGTATCGGCGACAGCCTCTGCAGCAGCCCCAGCTTCTGAATCGGAGTCGACCTCGGTGTCTGTTGACGCCTCAGGTTCCGGGGCTGATGCTGCTTCAGAGCCAGAGCCAGAGCCAGAGCCAGAGCCAGAGCCAGAGCCAGAGCCAGAGCCAGAAGCGGCGCCTGCGCCGGCTGCGACGGCGAGGCTCGCACCGGCGGCAGCTTCAGCTTTGGGCAGTTCGTCGGCAGATGTGTCGGCGGTCGACTTGTCGGCGGCTGTGGGTTCGGAGTTCGCGGGAGCCGAATCTGGACCTGCGAGAGCTGACTCTGGGACCACAGGTGCTGGTTCGGGAACTGTCTGTGCCAGGGTGTCGGAGAGGCGCTCGATGACGATAGGCGAGGTCAGCAGTGCGGGGATGAGCGCGCCACGGTGGTCGGCGGTTGTCTCGCTGTCCACAGGGCGGACTTTCTGCCACTCGTCCTGCAGTTTTCGGCGTGCACGAGCGGACAGCCGCTCGACGGCGGGTGCGCTGATATTCAGTTGTTCGGCCACAGCCTCGGGTGAGAGCCGTTCGACCTCGTGCAGCCACAGGATCCGCTGCCAGTTGTCGGGCAGGTTCGACAGTGCCTGCGAGAGCAATGCAGGCACTGGAGCCTCAGCCTCAGCCTCAGTCTTAGCCTCAGCCTCAGCTGGAGCATCGTCGTGTGACTCCTGACCACGCGGTGGCGTCGAGCTCGCGAGGTTTTCGTCGCTTGCGGAGTCGACCTCCGAATCGACGGGGGAGCCCACTGCTGAATCGATCTCGACATCCACCATGGGCTGGAGTCCCTCGGCTGTGTCGGCGGATCCGTTGAGCAGGGACCTGAGCACATTGAGGAATGCATCATCGGCGACCTGTCGAGCCTGCGCAGGAGGCAGGGACGATGTTGCTCTGGCCACGGCGTCATCGCGGTAGCGTCGGTAGATCTCGGAATAGGCGCCGGCGGTTCCGAGGTCGATGAGTGAGAGGAGCTCGTTCTCCGTGAAATCGGCGAGTTCTTCCCCTGGCTGGTGTACGTCCACGTCCATCCGGTCCTGAATCAATCGGCAGCGTCAGTCGGTCTGCGGCTCGTCATTGCAGACTGCCTCAGACACAGCAGTGAGGACAGGGGAAGGGCATTCTGTGAGAGATCTATCCTCAGCGGCGACTGTAGCCGACAAGAAGGCTTTGTGCATTCAGTATCGTTATTTGAACAATCAACCAGTCTGCCAGGCCCGGTCGAATCCCGTCGGGCACGGCGACAGCCGTCAGGCCCGACGGCAGCAGTCAGTCCTTGAGGACGCGGAACGTGCTCAGGGTCGCATCGACGCCGCCGCGGACGTGTCCCGATGGGCTGGCAGCGACGGCCTGTAGGAACTCGACGGTCTCTGCAGTGATCCTCTCACCGGGGAGGACATTCGGGATTCCGGGTGGGTACGCGGCCAGCGAGCTGACGCTGGTCCGTCCGATCGCCTCGGCGGCGGGGACGAGTTCGGATTCTGCGAAGTAGGCATCGCGCGGCAGGGCAACCAACTCTCCGGCGTTCGGCAGCGCGGGGATGCCCGAGGCTCTCGTCGCAGACTCGGCCGTACCTGCACCGGGCGTCCCGGAGTTCTCGGCACGGATCTGGTCGAGTGCGTCGAAGAGTCGGCCGAGGTCGGGGGACTTGCCGATGCCGATGAGGGCGACGATCGTCGTGGCCGTCGCCATCTCGGCGAAGATGTCGAACTCCTCGGTCAGGCGCTTGCGCACAGCATGGCCGTCGAGTCCCGTCGAGGTGATGTCGATGGGCAGGCGGAAGGGGTCGATGTCGACGACGTCGGCATGGTTCATGAAGTCTCCGGACAGCAGATGATAGTGCTCGGAGCCCTCGATCCGGGCACGGATCTGGCGGATGTTGTCCAGCGAATCGGCAATCGCATCCTGGGAGTTCACAAGGTCGCGGCGGGCAATGTCGATCGATGCCATGAGGTGGGCGTTCTCGCTGGTCGAGGCCGTCATCATGAAGGCACGGGCCAGGGCCGGTTCGAGCCTGTTCGCGAATTCGGTGTCGCCGAGGTGGAGCAGGGCCGACTGGGTGAATGAGCCGGCGAGCTTGTGTGTACTCATGATGACGATATCGGCGCCCAGGGTCACGGGGGACTCCGGCAGGTCGGGGTGGAAGCCGAAGTGGGCGCCCCATGCGGCATCGATGATGAGGGCGGCACCGGCTTCGTGGGCGACCTCGGCCAGAGCGCTGACGTCGGCGACTGCACCGAAGTAGCTGGGGGTCACCAGGTAGACGGCAGAGACCTTCTCAGGGTGAGCGGCGATGGCATGGCGCAGCGAATCCGGGGTGACTCCATGGGCGATGCCGTTGACCTCGTCGACGTTGGGGGAGACGAAGCCGGGGTTGAGGCCAGCCAACACGATGCCGTCGATGAAGCTCGAATGGGCGCTGCGCTGGGTGACGACGCCCGTGCCCAGGGTGCCGATCGCCAGCGCTGCCATGCGGTTGCCCTGCGAGGAGCCGTTGGTGAGGAACCAGGTGCGCCGCGCGCCCCAGGCCTCGGCGGCCAGCTGCAGGGCTTCGTCCTTCGGGGTGTCGACGCCGAGGTCGATGCCGTCGAAGAGCGGGGGGATGTCCAGGGAGAGGGTGTGCTCGCCGAAGAACTCGGCCTGACCTGCGGAGATTCCCGTGGTGGTGCCGCCGTGTCCGGGGGTGGACAGGAACAGCGAGTCACGCTTGGCCGCCGCCTGCAGTGCATCGGCATAGGGCGCGTAGGTCTTCGCAGTTCCCGGGAATGCCGAATGATCTGAGGCGGAGGTCATGGGGGAGTCTTGATGCACGGTCATGAATCCAGGTTAGGGAGTGACCCCTTGCCGGGAGAATACCAAGTTTCCTAAACTGATGAATACACACTATTGAGCTTGTGGTCGGAGGATATTGGAAACTCTGGATACCCGTGGTCTCTCGGCCCTGCGCGCGATCGCCGAGTCCGGTTCGGTTGCCGCCGCGGCGACCACGCTGGGGTGGAGCCAACCCACCGTCAACCATCACCTGCGCAATCTGGAGAGGGCACTGGGCTCGACCTTGATCGAGAAGAGCCCGCGGGGATCGCAGCCGACAGTGGTCGGCGGCCTTGTCGTCTCCCGTGCCGTGGAGATCCTGGGACTGTGCGAGCGCCTCGGCGCCGAGGTGGCTCTGTGGCGTGAAGATCAGGCGGTTCCGGTTCGCATCGGGGCCGTTCCCACGGTCGGTGCCCGAGTGATCCCGAAGCTGCACAACCAGCTGCAGAAGCGTGCGCGCTGGCAGACCCCTGACGAGATGGCCACTGTTCTTCCCGCACCTGCTGATATGACGGCCGCGGCACTCGATGTGACCATGGATGAGCATGCGAAGCTCGTCGCCAGGCTGGAATCCGGAGACCTCGACCTGGCGCTGCTCGTCTCCACCGACATCGACAAGACGTGGATCCCGTCGACACTGAAGGCCAAGCACCTGTATTCGGAGCAGCTCTTCCTCTGCGTGCCGAAGTCCGTCGGTCCGGTCTCTTTCGATGCTCACGGGATGCCCGATCTCACGGCCTTGGTGTCCCAGACCTGGGCGTTCAGCATCGATCCCGGAGATGCCATCGACGAGGTAGTTCGGTCGTTCTGTGTGGCCGCCGGCTTTGAGCCGCGGGTGGGCATGCGGATGGATGACTACGCCGCGATCATCCGGATGATCGCGGCCGGGTTGGCGGTCGCAGTGATCCCTGATTCCTCGGTCCCCGAGGACCCGACGGTCGAAGTCATCCCGATGCCGATGGACGCCTGCCGCCGCGACGTCCTCCTCGTATCCCGCGCACGGTCGGGGGAGTCGACCGCGAAGGTCACACGGCACGACCCGATCATCGCCGCCCATCATGCCGCCGTCGCCGAGGTGGTCGCTGACGTGGGAACCGTCACCGCGCAATGGCGGTGACGCAACGGATGCAACGACGGTGATGCGCTGGTGGTGACTGCTCAGTGGGGGTTCCAAGCGTCTTCGATTGCGACCTTCTCGGTCACCTCGGCGGGCAATGTCTTCGAGGCCAGAGCCTCGATGGTCACCTGCTCGAGGACATCGCGGAGGGCGAAGCGGGCCGCGATCCACACCTGTTGGAGGGATTCGGCGGCATCGTCGTACTCGACGGCCTCAGGTCGCTGGCCGTAGATGGAGACCAGCGGTCCGTCGACGGCGCGGATGACATCGGCGATGGTGGTTGCGCTCGCGGGCTTCGTCAGTGTCCAGCCGCCGGACTTGCCGCGGACCGAGGCCACGATCTCGACTCGGCGCAGGTCGGCGAGGATGGCCTGGAGAAATCCCTTGGGGATGTTCTGTCGCTTTCCGAGCTCATCGGCGCTGATGGGGCCGCCGTCGCTGACGTTGGCGATCTCGATCAGGGCCCGCAGGGCATAGTCGGATTTCGTGGTGACCCGCATGCCGTCATAGTAACAGCGGGCTCACCGGCACCCCTGCGAACCGGCACCCCGGCTTGAGCCGGGGAACCGGCCGTCTGCGGTGCTCAGCTTCCGGTGGTGACTTCGGCGCCCACCTCGGCGAGGGATTCGGTCTGACGGGTGCGGCGCTCAAGGCGAACCGCATGCACGATGAGTGCGATCCAGGCTGCTGCGAGGGCGATGAGGGTGATGGTGACCGTGGTCGACGATGCTCCGAGGGCCAGGGCGATCGTGCGTGCGTTGGTGAGGATGATGATGCCGCCGGCGGCGATCGCCAGCACCCGTGCGGGCAGGATCTTGACCAGCCAGGCGGCGATGGGTGCGGCGATGACACCGCCGACCAGAAGCGCCCCGGCGATCGACCATTCGATTCCTGAAGAGCCCAGCGCGAAGAGGAACCCGAGCGAGCCGCCGACCGCGACGACGAATTCGCTGGTGTCGATCGACCCGACGACCTTGCGTGGTTCCAGTCGCCCCGATGACAGGAGAGTGGTGGTCCCGACCGGGCCCCAACCGCCTCCGCCGATGGAGTCCAGCGCTCCGCCGACAAGTCCCATGGGAACGAGCAGCTTCACTCCGGGCCGGCCCTTGAACTCGGGGCGTCGACCGCCGAGGGCGAGGAAGCGCCAGATCACATAGATTCCGAGGGCCAGCAGGATGCCCGAGATCCACGGTGTGGCCGCATCACCGTTGAGGCTGGTGAGGAAGGTGGCGCCGGCGAAGGCACCGACGAAGCCGGGGATCGCGAGGATCGAGACCGTCTTCCAGTCGACGTTGCCGAACTTGTGGTGGGAGATGCCGGAGACCAAAGACGTGCCGATCTCAGAGAAGTGCACCGCCGCCGATGCTGTGGCCGGCGCGATCCCGGCCGCGAGCAGCAGGGTCGTCGACGTCACTCCATAGGCCATGCCGAGGGAGCCGTCGATGAGCTGGGCAAGAAGCCCGACGAATCCGAGGACGATGAGCTGGCGCATAGTGGTGACCTTTCAGCAAGCTGAAGATTGTTGAGCAATTCGTTCGCTGCCAACAATACCCACTAAGTCGATCCGATTACTAGACTATGAATTTCTGTGACGTTTCGAGACCTTGCGCGTCACAGGGACAGGGCGGTCTTTGAGACATAACGAAGCACCGAGGTAGACGTACCCCGGTGCTTCGAGTCTGGCCCAGGCGACCAGCAATGTCGGACCGTCGGGACCTTTTACAGGGCCAGAACTGCCGGAACCGTGAGGACGGCGACGTAGTAGCCCATAAATTGGACGCCTGCGTGCATGCCGATCATTCTGTTGAACAGACCACCGACCAGTCCCACAGTGATGGTCACGCCGAGTGCGAGCAGACCACCTTCGTAGAGGCAGATGACGCAGATGAGCGCGGCGAATCCGGCGATGATCGCCTCGTGTGAGACCGATTTCATCACCCAAGTAGCAGCCCTGTGGGCGTTCCTCATCACGAAGGGGTAGGCGACTGCAACTGCGATGACCGCGGCGATGACCGAGAAGAGCGCGAACTCACCGGTCGACAGCAGGTCGTGCAGATTGTTCGTCTCGCCCGTCTCCGCATCGAGGGTGTAGACCGGCGGCGCGTTGAACAGCGGCGCTGCCGGGCCCGCGGCCATCGGCGAGAGAGGGAGGCCGATGGCGATCAGCGGGATCAGTGTCTCGGCGATATAGGTCGACTCGGTGGTTCCGTTCCTGACGGACACGACCGTAGTCAGTCGATGGAAACCGTTCTTGATTCGGCTGCCGGCGATCTCACCCATGAGCACCGCCATGGCGACTGGTGAGAACACGAAGGTTGCGCTGGTGATGACGGCCGAACCGCTCGTGTAGGCCAACTGCTTTCGGTCCAGGACCTTGAAGGGGTTCGGTAACTTTGCCCCACCCGCAGGCCGGACGTCGGGCGCGAGGTCGAACTCCCGCTTGCCTGCCTGAGTCATCGACCGACGGCCCGCGGGGGACAGGGCAGAGAACAGATCGTAGATGAGCGGACCGGTCGCGATGCCCAGGAAGAAGGAGGTTGTGAACGTCGCGTCCTTCTGTTCGAGGATGAATGCCTGCAGCCCGACGATGATGAGGACGAAGGGGATCAGTGCGACGACTGCCGCCAGCTTTCCCTTCGACGTGTACGCGACGAGCACGGCCGCCGCGATGAAGATCCACGGGGCTGCGGCACCGATGGCCTCGGCGAACGGAGTGAGGACCAGTGCGAAGAGGATCGACAGAGGAATCGCGATGATCACCGCGATCACGCCGCCGGAGATGGCCTTCTGCAGGGCGATATGAGGCACTCCGAGAGAACGCAGCAGCTGTGCTTCGCGCAGCATCGGCACGGCGGTGGTGTCGCCGGGTATCCCCAACAGTGTTGTGGGCACGGCGTGAGAGATGTGCTTGGCGATGATCGCTGCCAAGAAGAAGGCGATGACGCCGGCCGGCGGTACTCCGATGAGGATGACGAGCAGTGCCAGGGGTGCGACGATCGCTGTCTCGTCGGTGCCTGAGATGAGGCCGATTCCGGTGAAGAGCACCGCGGCCAGCAGGGCCATGCCGATCGCCCACAGGATCGGCTCAATGAGATCCGCGCTCACAGCTGTGCACCCTTCGCCCGGTTCTCATGGTTCTCGACCAGAGCGTCGAAGAGCCCGAGTGCTCGGATCTCCTCCTGCACCCCCGGTTTGAGATCGCGGGGGTCACCCAGGTCGCCGTACTCTTCGACGACTTCGTCAATGACCTCCTGTCGGTTCCGTGTATCGGCCTCTGACTGCGTGATCACCCGCTTGGGCTTGAACAGGATCCCGGCGATCACGGCACCGATGATGCAGCCGACGATCCCGATGAGAAGAGCGTAGGAATGCCCCAGTTCCGGATCGCCGGTGGTCGTGAAGAGATGGTCGGAGATGAGGAAAGCGGGAACCGCCACCCCAATTCCGATGGCAATGCTGCCGACAAGGTGTTTTGAGTCGACAGTGTCATTCCAGACTTCGAGCAGCTGTGGCATCTTCGCCTACCTTCTGTTGATGAACGGTCTGTTGTGAACTGTGGTGCTACTGATTGACGATGGCTGCCGAGGTGGCCGACGCCAGTGGCTTGCCGAGTTGCTGACTCAGCCATTGGCTCGTCTCCGCGACTGCGCGGATGTTGACTCCGGTCGAGATTCCCAGACCGTCAAGCATCCACAGGAGATCCTCAGTTGCCAGGTTTCCCGTCGCTGAGCCTGCGAACGGGCAGCCACCTACCCCACCGGCCGAGGCGTCGAACTCGGTCACTCCCAGCTGGAGGGCGGCGTAGACGTTCGCCAGCGCCTGACCGTAGGTGTTGTGGGTGTGCAGCGCGATCGACTCGACCGGGATGCCGTCGTCGATCAGGGCCTGCAGAACCGCGGTGACGTGACCAGGTGTGGCGGTGCCGATGGTATCGCCGAGCGAAAGCGACGAGCAGCCGGCTTCCAGCAGTCGATGAGATGCCGTGACCACACGCTGTGGGTCCACCGGGCCTTCCCAGGGATCGCCGAAGACCATGGACAGATAACCGCGCACGCGCATTCCCGCCGAGGTGGCCGCGGCCGCCACGTCAAGGTTGCGTGCCGTGGTCACTTCGAGGCTGTCGCCGAGGTTGGCCCGAGAGAAGGCTTCCGTGACACTGACGAACACAGCGATGTCCTTGGCGCCCGCGGACATGGCATCGGCGAGTCCGCGCTGGTTGGGCACGAGGACTGGGTAGGAGATGTCCGAGTCGAGGTCGAGCTCGTCGAGAACTGAGCGGGTGTCAGCCATCTGCGGAACGGCCTGAGGGGACACGAAGCTGCCTGCTTCGATGGACTTCAGACCGGAATCGGCCAGTCGGGAGATGAGCTGGGCCCGAACCTCGGCGGGCAGGGTGAGAGATTCAGCCTGTAGCCCGTCCCGAGCACTGACCTCGTAGACCCTGACCTGAGTCGGAAAATCGTCATGGGTGAAGACCTGTGGGAGTGAGTCCATCATTTCTGTGCACCTGAGCGAAGATCGGCGAGGATGGCCTGAACCCGATCGAAGCGGAAGGCCTTCTCTTCGATCAGCTTCTCCACGATGATCTTGGCCTCTTCGGCGGTGGCGCCTGCGGACACGGCAAGATTCTTCGCATGCAGCGACATGTGACCGCGCTGCACACCTTCGGTGGCCAGAACCCGCAGCGCCGCCAGGTTCTGCGCCAGACCGGCTGCGACGATGATTTCGGCCAGGTCCTTCGCGGTGCTCACTTCGGCGACCTGGAGGGAGGTGCGGGCCGCAGGGTGGACCTTCGTGGCACCACCCACGAGACCGACGGGCATCGGCATCTCGAGGTTGCCGACGAGGTTGCCTTCGGCGTCCTTTTCGAACGTGGACAGTGAGGTGTACCGACCGTCGACCAGGGCATGCGAATGGGCGCCGGCTTCCACCGCGCGAGTGTCATTTCCGGTGGCCAGGACGACAGCGGAGATGCCGTTCATGATGCCCTTGTTGTGAGTGGCGGCCCGGTACGGGTCGGCTGCCGCCAGCTCGTAGGCGTGGAGGATGTTGTCGACGACTTCGGCTCCACCCAGGAGTTCTTTGTCGAAGACGGCGCGCGCTCGGCTCAGGCGAAGATCTGCCTTGTTCGTCAGGATGCGCAGCAGTGCGTCGCCCTCGGCGATCGCCGCAAGGCTGCTCGACACCGCCTCTGCCATGGTGTTGACCGCATTGGCTCCCATGGCATCGCGGACGTCGACGTGGAGATGGACAACGACATAGGTTGCCGACTTCGCCTCGACGAGGCGAACATCGAGGCCCTTGACTCCTCCGCCGACCTCGACGAGCTTCGGATCCTGCGCATTGGCCAGGTCGATGATCTCGTCCTGGCGTTCGAAGATACGGGACCGTGCGGCATGAGGGTCTGCCACATTGATGAGCTGGATCTGTGCCTGCATGATCGGCTGGGTCGAGCTGGTGAAGAACCCGCCTGTGGGCCGTGCCATCCGTGCGGCGTTGCTGGCTGCGGCGATGACCGATGCCTCTTCGGTGGCCATGGGTACGAGGACATCAGTGCCGTTGATCGTGAAGTTGGTGGCGACTCCCAACGGCAGGGAGAAGACACCGAAGACGTTCTCGCTCAGGTTGGCGGCCTGCTCGGGGCCGAACGCAGTCGCATCGATCTGGGTGAACACCTCGGTGTCGAGCCCGGTTGCCTCGGCTACTGCCGTGCGACGATCGTTGACCGACTTATTGCGGAAGTCGGCGATACGACTGTTCTCTGCCATGGTGTGTCTCCTGTCGAGTCTTCTTCGAATCTGTGTCTGCCGACTGCGGCTGCCGAAAGCGGCCGAGCTGAGCCGGTCAGAGCGTCTGCGCAGAGTAATTCCGCGCAGAGTTCAGTCAAACACTTCAGGACTCGAACACCTATGGCCGTTGCAGCCAGTAATATTGTCCGCTCATGGCCGTATCGGCCAGGGCTGCTGGCTCATACCCGGGTAGGTTCAGTCCTTCTGCCGGAGCTGATCCAGGCGGAGTGCGACGTGGAGACGGAACGCGTATTCGGGCGCTCGCCAGTCGTTGTCGAGTACCGTATCGATGCGCTCCAGCCGCAGTTTGACGGTATTGATGTGAACCGAGAGAGCAGCGGCGGTGCGGCTGACGCTGCTGCTGTGTTCGAAGTAGGTGCGCAGTGTGGTGATCAGATCGGCCGATTGCCGCCGATCCCATTGTCGCAGCGGGCCGAGCATGCGCTCCATGAACTGTCCGACGTGTTCGGGGGCTGAGCCGAACATCGCCGTGTAAGGAGCGAAGTCCTCAGTGGGGCGGACGCCTGTGGTGATCGAGAGCGAGTTGAGCACACGCACGCACGACCAGAGTTCGTCTTCTGCGGTGCGCAGCTGCGAACGCTGAAATTCAGTGTCGGAGACAACGACCAGGCACTCGCGCAGGACGTCTGAGGCGGTGAGCAGCTCATTCAGCTGCGTTCGGCTTCGATGTGCCGAACGGGGCAGCAGCACGGTCAGGCCCGGGGAACGTTGAGTCATGAGAATCCGCGGCTCGATCCGAGCCAGATACGAACCGATGCGGTCGAAGTCGTTGGGGCCGGCTTGAACCACGATGAGCTGCCAGGGGCCGAGGAGGGTGAAGTTGCTGGAACGCGCTCGCGCTCGCAACTCGTCGAGACTTCTGGTGTCGGCGATCAGATCGACGGCCAGTTCGCCGCGCACACGGTTCTCCGCGTCGGCACGTGACTGCTCGTTCATCTGAATGAGTGCCAAAGACTGTGCGGCCTGCGCGACGATGCTGTGGTCGCCGTCTTTGGGGTCGTTGTGGAAGAGCACGAACAGCCCGCTGTGCTGACGTCTGTTCGACGCCACCGAGGCAGCGATGAGTCGCTTGGCGTGGGCGATCTGGACGCTTCGTCCGGTGCGGTGACTGGTGTCCAACGCCGCAAGAATGTCATCTCGACTCACGTCGGCCTCGGCGAGGAATCCCTCGTCTGCTGGGAAATCGGGGGAGTCAAGGCTCCAACTGTCCACGATGAGCACCTCGGCACGGAGGGTCTCGGCAATGACTTTCGTGACGGCTGCTGCACCGTGGCCCTGCAGCACCAACTGGGTCAGCTGCTCTTCGACCTCGACGAGGCGCTGCAAGGTGCTCGCCTTGGCCGCGGCCAGTTCTTCTGAGGCAGCAGACAGTGCGGCCGCTTCGGCGAGTTCGCCCATGAGTCGGGCGGTCTTGAGAATCACCGAAGCGTGGTCTGCCAGAGCAGAGAGCAAGGTGATCTCATCTGCCCCGAAGTCATGGGGGTAGCGATTCGCCGCGAACAGAGCGCCGAGGACTTCACCGTCGACGACCATGGGCACTCCGAGGAGTGACTCCATGCCTTCTGCCTTGACTGCTGAGTCGACACGCCGCTCATGCGGCAGTTGAGTCAGGTCGTAGTCCGAGGTCCAGTGGGCAGCCCGATCGCGGACGACACGGCCTGCGAGCCCAACTCCGGGTGGTACTCGCAGCGCCGGGAGTTGGAGCGAAATGGCCCCGCGGCTGGCTCTGACGTTGAGCTCGTCGGTTTCCGGGTTGTATTCCGAGAGATAGGCGATGTCGCAGCCGATCAACGACTTGGCTCTGTCGACGAGCTTCTGCAACAGGCGCTTCGTGTCTCTGACCTGGATGAGCTCTGAGGCGCTTTCGAGCAGGGCTGCGCGTTCATGGTCCTTCTGGCGCCAGCGAACCATAGTGGTGGACAGGTCGAGAAGCGAGTCGATGAGGGTCGACTGCGGCCCGAGTTCTGCCTTCAACGAGCCGCGATCGACGGGGTTGCCGCGCGCGATCAGACTGATAGCCCGTGCGACGGAGTCCACTGCTACGGTCTCTGGTCCTGTCGAGCGCTCCGTCATGGGGCCATTATCTCAGCCTCAGCTCACCCCGCCGCCGGCGACATCTCCTGAACGGTCGGCAGCTCGCAGGTGCTGGGTGCGTTCTGCTTGTAGCCGGAGAGGAACTCGCCGAGGCGGTTGATCGATTCGTCCAGGACCTCGACGGAGGGCAGGGTGACGAGTCGGAAGTGGTCGGGGCTCGACCAGTTGAAGGCGGTGCCGTGGGAGACGAGGATCTTCTGTTCGCGCAGCAGGTCGAGGGCGAACTGTTCGTCATCGGTGATGTTGAATTTGTCGACGTCGAGTTTCGCGAACATGTAGAGGGCACCGCTGGCTCGGTGCGCGGAGACACCGTCGATGGAGTTCAGCCCCTCGTGCGCGAGGTTCATCTGCGCGCCGAGGCGGCCCTGCGGCAGGACCAGGTCCTCGATCGACTGCTTGCCGCCTAGTGCTGCCTGAATTGCGTGCTGGGCGGGAACGTTGGCGCACATGCGCATATTGGCCAGGAGTTTGATGCCTTCGAGGTAGCTCTTGGCCTCGGACAGCGGTCCGGTGATGGCCAGCCAGCCGGCGCGGTAGCCGGCGATCCGGTAGGCCTTGGACAGTCCCGAGTAGGTCAGGCACAGGACATCGTCGCCGGTGAGAGTGGCCATATTGACCATTTCGACATCGTCGTAGGTGATCTTTTCGTAGATCTCATCGGCGAAGACGATGAGGTCGTGACGACGGGCGATGTCAACGATCTTCTTCAAGGTTTCGCGCGAGTAGACGGCGCCGGTGGGATTGTTCGGGTTGATGACGACGATGCCGCGGGTGTTCTCGGTGATCTTCGATTCGAGATCCTCGAGGTCGGGCTGCCAGGCGGTGGCTTCGTCGCACAGGTAGTGCTTGGGGGTGCCGCCGGCCAGGGCGACCGATGCCGTCCACAGGGGATAGTCGGGGCTGGGGACGAGGATCTCGTCGCCGGGATTGCATAGCGCCTGCAGGGACAGGGTGATGAGTTCGCTGACTCCGTTGCCCAGGAACACCTCGGAGGTGTCCAGATTGTGGATGCCACGAGTCTCGTAATACTGGACCACGGCCCGGCGTCCGGAGAGGATCCCGCGCGAATCGGAATAGCCCTGCGCAACGGGAAGCTGCTTGACCATGTCGTGCACGATCGCCTCGGGGGCTTCGAATCCGAAGGGTGCAGGGTTGCCGATGTTGAGCTTGAGGATGGTGTGGCCCTTGGCCTCCATCGCCTCGGCCTCTTCGAGGACGGGTCCCCGAATGTCGTAGAGGACGTTGGCCAATTTCGACGACTGCCTGTACATGTGAACCGTGAAAACCTTTCAGACGACGTTTGCTATCTCCACGTTATGACCCTCGCCGAGGTGGTTCTGACCAATCAGAGGCCCGTTTCGTGAACCTTTGCCCGGGCGAGCGGACTATTCACCAGACCTTTGGTGGACCAAGTCACTTGACGTGCCCGATCATCGGGGGTCTCATTCACAGTATGACAAGCATCGCGATCCAGACGCGAAGTCTGCGCATCCGCCGGGGTTCCAACATCGTCATCGACCGTCTCGACCTTGAGGTCCCGCGTGGTGCGATCGTTGGCCTGCTGGGGCCCAGCGGCAGCGGGAAGACGACGCTCATGCGGGCCATCGTCGGCGTCCAGGTGGTCAAGAGCGGCACGGTCAGCGTCATGGGTCAGCCTGCGGGAGCCGCGTCGCTGCGGCATCGGGTCGGCTATATGACGCAGCTGGCCAGCATTTATGAAGATCTCTCGGTACGGCAGAACCTGCGCTACTTCGCGCGCATCCAGGGGGCACCTAAGTCCGATGTCGATCGGGTCATCGACCGTACCGACCTCGGCGGGCAGGCCGATCAATTGGCCAGAACGCTTTCAGGCGGTCAGGCGAATCGTGTGTCGTTGGCGGCCGCGATGCTCGGGTCGCCCGATGTGCTCGTCCTCGACGAGCCTACGGTCGGCCTCGATCCTGTGCTGAGGTCGGATCTCTGGAACATTTTCCGCCGCCTCGCCGACGAGGGATCGACCCTGCTGGTTTCGAGTCATGTCATGGACGAGGCGACTCTATGCGACCGCCTGCTTCTCATGCGCGAAGGCGCGGTCATCGCCGACACGACACCGAGCGAACTCCTGGAGACCACGGGGGCGGCGACCGCGGAGGACGCGTTCCTGCGCATCATCACTTACGATTCTGCTGCGGCGCGGAGAATTCTGACCTCCACCTCGAAGGCGGCTCCAGGCAAGGGGCGTACGAGGGGTGCGCAGTGAGTCCGATGCGAACGCTGGCCACAGCGGGCCGCGTCCTTCTGCAGATCCGCAATGACCCGCGCACGATTGCGCTGCTGCTTGTCGTGCCCAGCCTCCTCATCGGGCTTGTGGCATGGATCTTCGACGAGACTCCGGTCTTCGATCGAATCGGACCCGCGATGCTTGCGCTCTTCCCTTTCATCGTTATGTTCCTCGTCACGAGCATCGCCACGCTGCGCGAACGTCGCAGCGGAACGCTCGAGAGACTGCTGTCGATGCCGATGGGGCGCGGCGATTTCATCCTCGGCTACACGCTGGCTTTCGGGCTGCTCGCCGTCATCCAGACGGCGATCGCGGTGGGCTATGCCACGTGGGTCTGCCGACTCGAAATCGAAGAGTCGGTGCTCCTGCTCTTCGCCGTCGCAATAGCCGATGCGCTTCTCGGTACGGCCTTGGGATTGCTGGCCAGCGCCTTTGCTCGCACCGAGTTCCAGGTTGTGCAGTTCATGCCGGTATTCGTTTTCCCACAGATTCTTCTCGGCGGCATCTTCCTGCCTCGGGACCAGCTGCCAGATGTCCTCGAGACGATCGGCGACTGGTTGCCGCTCTCCCATGCGATCGATGCACTGACGGCGGTGTCGACGGGCAACGAAGACGCCGCGTACATCTGGCTTCGCATCCTCTTCATCGGATGCTGGATCATCGGTGCCATCATCGTCGGTTCGCTGACTCTGCGCCGGCGGACGCCGTAGGACTCACACGCTCACACTCTCTGAAGCTCACGCCACCTGACGGTCGCTGCTCAGCATCCCGAAGATGAGGGTGTCAGTCCACTCGCCCTTCGACCACCAGTCCCGGCGCAGGTGAGCTTCCTGCTGCATGCCGATGCGGGTGGCCAGCTTCGCCGAGGCGGTGTTCCGGGCATCCATCTGTGCAACGACCCGATTGAGTCCGTAGTGGTCGAAGCCGATATTGAGCATGGCAGTGGCCGCTTCAGAGGCGAATCCATGGCCGCCGGCCGCAGGGTTGAGAACCCAGCCGATCTCGGCCTTCTCCGATGACTCGCCATCGAACCAGATCGCGATGTCGCCGATGACGACCGAGCCCTCGATGCCCTCGAGCCCGTCCGCAGTTTCGATGACCAGCGCGAGTGCGCGAGCCTCAGTGCCCAGGCCGGTTCTCGGAATACGCTTGGACACCTCTGTTCGCGCCACCTCGGCGGTCCAAGGCTCGCAGAGGAGGAATCGCGCGACGTCTTCGCGGGAGTAGATGGGCAGCAGCGCCTCGGCGTCGGATTCTCGATATGCACGCAGATTGAGTCGGTTGGTGGACAGCGGCAGTGGCAGCTCCGGCGAATTCATATGAGTAACGCAATCACGAGTCACAGCGGTGTGCAAGGGGTTGGAGTCAGCTGTCCCGGCTGCTTGAGCTGCTGCGTTTCCGGGCTGTGCGGACGGCGAAGGTGCCTGCAGCCAGGAGTCCTGCCGCTAAGAGGAGCGCAGCGAAGACATTTGCACCGGTGCGAGGCAGATCCCCACCTGGATCGGATGATCCGTCGGCATCGGCAGACGACGTCGAATCAGCGGACACGCTTGCCTCGGCAGAAGTGCTTGTTTCTGCGGATCCTCTGGAATCGGTCGAAGTATCAGCGGAGCTGGCAGATGAACCAGCAGACGAGTCGTCGGCATCTGCGGAGCTCCCTGCATCAGAAGAGCCATCGGCAGTGGAATCCTCGTCGCTGGACGCATCGCTGGGGTCAGTCGGTGAGTCTGTGGGCGTCGGTGACGAAGTAGGGGTCGGAGCGGTGCCGCCTTCACCTTGAGCGGTCACGATGATGCGGAACCGTGCCTGTTCTCGCTGTGTGTCGTTTCCCGAAGACTCTGGAAGGTGAACGCGGATCGTAATGGTGGCCTCGTCGTCAGGCGACAAGCTCCCGAGCCAGAAGGGGGATTCGGCATCGAGTCCCTCGCCCAAGGGGACCGTTGTCGAGCTTCCGAGCCCATCGATTGTGAGGTCAGCGTCGTCGTGCAGCGGTCCATGTGGCGACTGTGATTCGAATCGGACGCCTGTCTTCACAGATTCGTCGGTGTTCTGGGAGACGATGAGCGTCTCTTCGGTAGTGCTGCCAGGGACGAGGGTCGTATCTGTCAACAGTTCCTTAGGCGTGCTGCCATCCGGGAGGGTGACAGCGAGCTGTCCTTGGGCGTTGGCGGGGGACGGGGGAGTCGCCGTTAAGACAAGGAAAACAGCTGAGGCTATTGCAACAGCCTTCGTAAGAGCCGCTCGAGGAGTGCTGAGTCTCATCGGACGAAAACCTCGAGGACCATGTCATCGGTCGGGGCAGTTGATCCCCACCATTCCATGACGACCCATTCCACCTGGCGTCCGTCTGTGCTTGCCGGGCCTGTGCCGTTTGCGAAGGGCGGTTTGGGCGAACCGGAATAGGCGGTGAGATTCACGGGCTGTTCTGTCGGTCTGGTAACAACTCCCCCCGTCCAGGTCCCAGCATTTTTCCAGTACGACGAGGCGAGGTACTCAACACTGTTCTTCGCCTCCCGTGTGCCTGCCGTGTCGGCTTGGAAGCCAGCGGAGAAAGTGGGGTAGGGGTCGATGTTCAGTGTGCACAGGATAGTGAGGCACGTGGGCGACGCGGAGGTGGACGATCTGTCCCGGCCTGACGACATCAGCCATGTATAGCGCTGTCGATCATTGAGAATGAGCCCTGCGCCCAGGAGGTTGGTCGAACCTTCTCGATGGAGCTTTGCCAGTTGGGCGCCGAAATCGCTGGTGAGGCTGAGACGGTGCGAGGCGAATCCATCGCCTCCCACTCGATTGAGCCAGTTCATGGTGCCTTGATTGCTCGAGGCATTCCTCCAGGAGGTGATCTTGATCGATGAACTGGTGGTGAGCGAGCTGCTTTGGCAAGCCCAAGCGCGCACACCAAGACGACCATCACCCCCGCCTGGCCCGAACTCTCCGTTGCGGACGACGGGGACGATGATCATGGATGAAGTGCCGGATCCGCTCCATTGGTGAGTTGGGAAATCTTTGAGCCGGTAGACATTCGGTTGCTTCTCCGGGGTCGGCACCGAGCACCACCGGCCTGTACCTCCGGACGTGTCGGCTGCGGTCTTTGTGTCGGTGAGGTAAGCCGTGGTGAACCCGATGGGGAGGACGAGGATGAGCGCGGCGAACACGGCCGCAATGGTCCAGACTTGCCGCGCATGCCCGTTCGAGCTTGGATTTCTCATGAACGGCCGGCTTGCTTCAACTTCGCGGAGTTCTTCATTGTGAAGACTTGATGGGTAGAAGTGTTCGCGCTGCGGTATTTGAGCAGTTCAACGGCGACATCGACTGTTTTGCCCTGCGAATTCGTAATCGTGGCAGGCATTGAGATGGTGAGTTCGACGTTCACCGTTTTACCGGGTTTGAGCGGCTCACCGAGTGCGATCGTGTGAGAGAAGCCTGTAGAAGTGAACGCGGAGTTCGGAATCGTGCGCGCGTTTCCTGCGACAGTGGCCGAGGCGCGAAGATAGGGAAGGATCGCTGCGTAGTCAGCCGCACTCGAGATCGATCCCTTGATTTCGAGTGTTCCGCCGGCGGCGACGTCAGAGTCTGAGGAATTTGTCACGGTGTAGGTCCAGCGCTGCGCTTGGATTCCCGGGATGATTCCGCGGCTGCCATTTGTCGGATAGATGCCTGGGCTGGTTCCGGTCTTGACAGCGCTCGGACCGGTCTGCGCGATTTCGGCTCGGAGATCGCCGGCGGTGATCGTCGTGCGTTCGGAACTGTCGGAATCCGACCACGCCGCGTAGGTGGCATTGCCGCCGAGGAGGAGAGCACCCGCGGCCGCAGCAGCGACGGCGACGAGTATGGCGCGGCGTACGGGCATGCGCAGACTCCTCGGACTTTGAAGCGATGGAAGGTGAAACGATCACCGAGGTTGGGGCACGGCCGATGCCGACCCCAACCTCGGCTGCGTCAGATTCAGTTGCCTGGAACCTGGGTGAGTGTGTAGTCGACAGCGAAGTTCAGTGATCCGAGCTTCGCCGGGTTGTAATCGCCTTCGGCACCCCATGGGAAATTGACCGTTGTGGTGACTTCGACATTCCCGGTGCCTTCGCCCGTCAGCTTGCCATTGTCGAATGAGAGGTCGCCCGTCGCTCCAGTGATTCCGGTAGCGGCGAGATCTTCTGTCTCAAGCGCTTCTGCCAGAGCCGCGTCGTTTGCTTCGCCGCCGGCTGCGGTGACATCGATGGCGCCGTCGAACTGTGCCGCGATGTTCTCACCCTCAAGGGTGACAGGGATGTCCTGGGTGTAGGTGAGGATGTCGCCCGGGACGATCTGATCGGACGCGGGGGTGAATGCGACGGGGTCGGTAGCAGCGCCTGAGCCGTCGCCGGCGTGGCTGATCTCCCAACCGCCGCCGGCCGGAGTGCCGAGCTCGAGAGTGCCGGCAGTGATCACTCCGTCACCTCCTGACTCTTCGTCGGTCCAGAATGCGACGGTGCTTGCACCGCCGACGAGGAGAGCGACGCCGATGCCGCCTGCGATGAGTGCTTTCGTGGATTTCTTCAAGGTCAGTCCTGAGGGTGAGTGGATGAAAAAGGAATGAAAGTCGCCGCGAGCCACCCGCTCCTACTATGGCAGGCGTTGTCTACAGCTACTACTTAGATGGTAGCCAATATCAGGCGGACCAGCAATGTAGTTTTGCGCACATGCTTTTTAATGTCTGGCGCGCTTCGATTGAACCGTTTCGCCAGAATTCCTTGTATCCTCAGAATTATTTCTATGACCTAAAGCGCTTCTGATCAGAACAATCACTGCATAGGCGATGAGCGCGATGCCCAGGCCGGTGGCAAGCCCCTCCCTCGCCCCCATCGGAACGAGCTGACCCAGGTAGCCGACGAAGGGCACGTGATAGCTGACAACTCCACGGATCTGCTCGGGCCGTACCGGCTCAGGATCGGGAGAGGTGTTCGCGTCCCCTTGTGTTTTGAACCGAGTCTCTCCGTCAATGTTGTCGACCCCGATGACGCGGTGAGTGACCGTCAGCGGCTCACCTGAATTCAACTGATACGTGACCACATCGCGAAATGCCACCGTGTCGGGACTGACATGTTTGGAGACGACGACCGAGCCGGTCGGAATGGTCGGCTCCATCGAACCGGAGACGACAGTGAAAGGCTCGGCTCCGATGATGCGGGGGACGAGCACCGTGACCACGATGATGAGAGCGAAGACGCCTGCGATGAACCAGGCGATGGTCTGCAGCCCGATGCTCAGTACTCGCCGCCACGCTGGCTGCGATACCTTCGTCTCCGCACGCGAGCGCTCCTTGCGACTCAGCTCAGATTGCTCTTTCGCCACTGCTGCGGACCCCTTTTGAGAAATGATTCACGGTTCTTAACGTCCAGTGTGCCAGGAGACGAAGAGAATCGTTCGCGAACGTAGTGACAAATGGCATCATCAGGTGCGCCTGTATCTTCCTAATCTGAAGTCATGAGCACACAGACGAATAATCCACTTAAACGATCTGAGCAGGCAGCCATGCCTCCAGCCGTGACCCTTGACCACTTGACGAAAAGCTTCGGCAGTCTCACAGCCGTCGACGACATCGACCTGAGCATCCGGCCCGGTGAGGTGGTGGCCTTCCTCGGCCCCAACGGTGCAGGCAAGACTACGACCATCGATATGCTCCTCGGGCTCTCCCGACCCGATGAGGGATCGGTCGAGATCTTCGGTATGCCGCCTCGGCGAGCAGTCAGTCGTGGACTGGTCAGCTCGGTGATGCAGACCGGGGGGCTCCTCGATGACCTCACGGTGCGCGAAACGGTCGAATACACCTCGGCGATCTTCGCTTCCTCACTAGACGTCGATGTCGTCCTCGAACGGGCCGGCATTGCCGACATCGCCCACTCGGTGGTCAAGAAGTGCTCGGGCGGACAGAAGCAGAGGCTGAGATTCGCCATGGCACTGCTGCCGGACCCTGCGCTCATCGTCCTCGACGAACCGACCACAGGCATGGATGTCACCGGGCGCCGGGATTTCTGGCATGAGATGCGCGCCGACGCACTGCACGGGAAGACGATCCTCTTCGCCACCCACTACCTCGAAGAGGCCGACGAATTCGCCGACAGAGTCATCCTCGTGTCAGGCGGTCGCATCGTCGCCGACGGTCCCGCTCATGAGATCCGGGCCATGGCCTCGGCAAAGACCGTCAGCGCCACCCTTCCCAATTCAGGTGCCGATGACCTCATCACGCTGCTTCGCGGCTTGGCCGGAGTCGAATCCGTCGATAGGCAGGGACGGCGTCTGAAGATGCGGACCACGGACTCGGATTCGGTCGCACGCACAATGTTCGACCATGCCTGCACCGCCCTGGAGATCACCTCCCACTCGCTCGAAGACGCCTTCATCAGCCTCACCTCAAGCAGCAGTCCCGCCTCAAGCAATAGTCCCAGCCCCACCTCGAACAGCACTCTGACCTCGAAAGGGGCATGACATGTCCACCCCGATACCTCACCCGACAGCCACCGAGACCGCAAGCTCAGCGACCGCAGCCACCGAGACCGCCAACCCTGCGACAGCCAACCCAGCGACCGCCTCGGCGACGGCCTTCCTCGAATCTCTTGACGCACGCAGACCACCGCGACTGGGCGGATTCTCTTCGACACTGGTGCGACTCGAGTTGCTGCGCAAGCTGCGCAATCGACGCACCCTCATCTTCACCATGGTCATGCCTGCGGTCTTCTACCTCATCTTCGGACTGACCAACCGCGGTCAGATGCTGGGCAACACAGACGCGGCACTCTACATCTCTGTGTCCCTGGCGACCTACGGGGCGATGGTGGCGACGACCACCGGCGGTGCCCAGGTAGCCGTCGAGCGGGCACTGGGCTGGAGCCGACAGCTGGCACTGACCCCGTTGCATCCGGCGGCCTACATCATCACCAAGGTGCTCGTCTCGATGGTCCTGGGTGCGATGTCCGTCATCGTCGTCTTCGGGCTCACCGCGGTCACCGGAGTTCATGCACCACTGGGCACCATGGTCGTCTGCGGTCTCCTCGTCGTTCTCACGTCCTCAGTGTTTGCGGCCTTCGGCGTCATGCTCGGCTATCTGCTTCCTGCCGAAAACGCCATTCAGATCTCCAGCATGGTCCTCGGCATTTTCTCCCTCATCGGCGGACTCTTCGTTCCCCTCGCCGTGTGGCCCGAAACTCTGCAGACGATCGCCCGCTTCACTCCGGCATACGGGGCGGGGGAAATCGCCCGCGCGCCACTCGGCGGGGGTTACGATCAGTGGGCAGTGGTCAATATCCTCGTCTGGTTGGCTGTCTTCATCGCCGGTTCGGCCTGGGCTCTGCGCAAAGACACCACCAGGGTGTGAGCGATACCAGCAGCGAAGGAGGGAAGTCGCAGTGACCTCAGAATCACCAGTGCGACTTCCCTTCATCAGGTGGTTCTTCCCCGCCATCTGGATGGTCTTCCTCGTCTACCCAGTGACCGGGGCATGGGACCAGACCGGTGCCGTCCGGTACTGGGGTGTGGGACTGACTGTCCTCTTCGCAGCGGTGTTCTACCTGGCTATGTGGGTCAGCGGGCTCAACCTCGGCACCTTGTCTCGAAGCACAGGTTCCGACCCTGTGGGTGTAGGACAGAGGGGGCCACGGGGTGAGGTTGGTTCCCGGCGAC
The DNA here is from genome assembly GCF_003932995.1 of Brevibacterium aurantiacum. Taxonomy (NCBI): domain Bacteria; kingdom Bacillati; phylum Actinomycetota; class Actinomycetes; order Micrococcales; family Brevibacteriaceae; genus Brevibacterium; species Brevibacterium aurantiacum. The sequence goes on along the minus strand of NZ_CP025333.1, from coordinate 3,903,827 downwards.
TCCCAGTCATCATCTGCCTCGTTGCGATGATCGTCATCGGCCTCATCGTCACCGATCTCATCGGTGAGGAGGGACTGTCGTTCCTCGCCTACGTCTCCGTCATCCTCGTCATCGTGGTCCGGCGGTTGGTGCCTGGACTGATCGTGGCCGGTCTGACGCTCATCGCCGCCGAGGTGACCCAACGTCTCGTGCCCGGCTGGACCCACGACTACGCCACCACCTTCGGCATCTCCATCTCGAGCTTCGCCATGGTCATGGCCATCATGGCCGGCGATCGAGCCCGTGCAGCGCGTGCGGCCGAGGAGGAGAACCGCCGACTCGAACACGAGGCTGAACGGCTGCGGGTATCCCGGGACGTCCACGACGTCCTCGGCCACTCCTTGACCGTCATCGCACTCAAAGCCCAGTTGGCCGCGAAGCTTCAAGCTGCTGGTGCGCCGGAGGCTGCGAAGCACATCGGCGAGATCGAACAGTTGGCGCGGGGTGCCCTGGCCGATGTGCGCACCACGGTGCAGGGAACACGATCGATCTCCTTGGCAGAAGAACTCGTTGCGGCCACCCGAGCGCTGCGCGCCGCTGGCATCGAGGTCGAGGCGCCCACGTCGGTGGACAGTGTCGATGCGCAGCTGCGTGAACTCTTCGCCTGGAGCGTGCGCGAGGGCAGCACCAATGTCCTCCGCCATGCCCAGGCCAGACGCTGCGCGATCACCCTCGAACCCGATCGGCTGACGATCCGAAACGATTCCTCAGGTGAACGCTCCGACCTCGCCGAGGTGGGTGCCGGTTCCGGTCTGCGTGGCCTGAGCGAGCGGGCGAAGGCGGTGGGCGCCGTTGTCACGACTGAGAACACCGACGAGGGATTCGTCCTGAGCGTCGAACGCCAGGAGGCATCCGCATGACTACATTGCTTATCGCCGATGACCAGACCATGGTCCGAGAAGCGCTCGCCGCACTGCTCGGAATGGAACCAGACTTCGAGGTCATCGCCCAATGCGCGCGCGGTGATGAGGTGCTGCCAGCAGTTCGTCACCGGTCTCCTGAGGTGGCGCTGCTCGACGTCGATATGCCCGGCCTAGACGGTCTCGAGGTTGCGGCCTTACTGGCCGAAGAGTTTCCGCAGGTCAGAGTTGTCATCGTCACGACCTACGGGCGTCCGGGGTGGGTGAAGCGAGCCCTCGACGCCGGCGTGAGCGGGTTCATGGTCAAGGACGCACCGGTCGACCGCCTCGCCGAGGGGATCCGCCGTGTCATGGCAGGCCTTCAGGTCATCGACCCCGAACTCGTCGTCGAATCCACCGTTCACGGGCGCTCGCCGCTGACCGAACGGGAGACCGAGGTCCTGCGGGCCGCTGCAGACGGTGGCAGCGTCGGCGAGATCGCCTCGGCGCTGTTCATCTCCTCCGGCACCGTGCGCAATCGACTGTCGGCAGGCATCGGCAAGACCGCCGCCCGCAACCGCGCCGACGCCGTGCGCATCGCTCGCGACAACGGCTGGCTGTAGAAACTCACCCCTTCGACCTGCTCAGCGCCTGCTTCCACGACACCTTCGGACCCGACTGCAGGATGGAGCGTTCGAAGATCCGGGTCGCCAGCAGCAGAGCCAGAATCGTGGTGACTGCCAGGATGAGCAGCGATACCAACGGCTCCCACCATTCGATCGTGCCGAGGAAGACGCGCATCGGGACCGCGACCGCTGCGGAGAACGGTATGTAGGACATCACAGCCATCACGGCCTCGTTGGACGAGAAGAGGATGACCGCCATATAGGGCAGGAAGATGAGCATCATGATCGGGCTGGACGTCGAGCCCAGATCTTCCGTCCGAGAGACCATCGATGCGGCCGCTGCATAGAGGGAAGCAATCATGACGAAGCCGACGATGAAGAGTGGAATGAACCAGGCGATCGGCTCCGTGACCTTGCCGAGGACCAGATCGTTTCCGCTGATGGCGGCGCCGATGAGGACGGAGAGCGCGGTCAGTCCGATCTGTGCGAAGGCGAGGAGGGAACACGCAAGAACCTTGCCGAACATCAGCACCTTCGCCGAGGTGGAGGCCAGCAGGATCTCGACGATCCGGGACTGCTTCTCCTCCACCACAGAGGAGGCGATGGTCGTTCCGAAGGTCACCGCCGACATGAAGAACACAAGGCCGAGGCCCAGTCCGATCATGTAGGTCAGGCCCGGATCCGGGGCGTCGGGGTCGAGGAGTTCGACAGTCGGGACCTGGCTGAGCTCGCCGGTCAGCGACTCGGGTGCGGAGCGTTCGGCGATGACGGTGACACCGACCGGGGACGCCGGGTCATCGACGACAGCAGCCGTGACGTCTTCCGACTTCACAAGTTCCTTCGCCTCATCGACGCTGTCCACGGAGACGAGTTCGATCCCGTCGATTCCTTCGACAGCCTGTGCCCCCGCCGAGGTGACCGCCACTTTGTCCGTGGAGGAGAACAGTGAGGGCAGCGACCCTGACACCGCGACGAGTGCACCGAAGAGGACGATGCTCAGCAAGGTCGAGACCATGAACGCCTTCGACTTGATGCGGACCATGATCTCGCGTTCGATGACGAGGCCGATGGCGGTGGTGAAGCTGGCGCGCGGTGTCTGCGCTGTCGTCGCCAGCCCGGACTTCTTGGGGACGTTGGTGTCGAGCGAGTTCGAATCCTGTTGGATGCTCATGCCTGCGTGACCTCCTGGAAGAGACGGTTGAGGGCGACGGTGTGCGGGGCGAAGGACTTCACGGAGGACACGGTGATGGCCTGGTGCAGGACCGCCTCGGCGATGTCCGGATTCGGTGCGGCGAAGCGCACCCAGTTGCCGTCGAACTCGACGACGGTGATGTCGGGGATCTCGCGCACCCAGCCCATGTCCGTATCGGTCTGCAGTATCCACTCAGGGGTGCTGCGCTGACTGCGCAGCTCATCGGCGGTGCCGCCCGCAACAAGCCGGCCGCCGTCGATGATGACGAGGTCGTCGACGAGACGCTCGACCAGGTCGAGCTGGTGACTGGAGAAGAGGACGGGTGCACCGGTGTCGGCGAAGTCCTTGAGCACCTCGAGGGTGCGTTCGACGGCGACGGGATCGAGTCCGGAGAAGGGCTCGTCGAGGACCAGGGCACGGGGGCGGTGGATGAGCGCGGCAGCGATCTGCACCTTCTGCTGGTTGCCGAGGCTCACGGCCTCGAGGTTGTCGCTGGGTTTGCCGTTGAGGTCGAGCTGCTCGAGGAGTTCGAGGCCACGTCGACGGGCGGAATGGCGGCTGAGGCCGTGGAAGCGGGCGAGGTAGATGAGCTGATCGATGATCGGCATCTTCGGGTAGAGGCCGCGCTCCTCGGGCATGTAGCCTATCGCGCTGCGGTGCGCGGGAGTGATGGTCTCGCCGTCGACGGTGATGCTCCCGGAGTCCGCGGCGAGCACGCCGAGGATGATGCGCATGGTCGTCGTCTTGCCGGAGCCGTTGGAACCGACGAACCCGGTCATCCGCCCCGAGCCGATGGAGAAGGACAGGTCGTGAAGAACCTGTTTGTCGCCGAAGCTGCGAGAAATTGAGTCCAAGGTGATCATGACTCAAACCTATGCGGTGCCTCGGCGATGCGAATCCGTCGTTCGGGCTATTTCGGCCTCACCGGTACGGGGGAGGCCGGTGGTAGTTGAATTGGGAACTACTGAGTAGTTCCTGCTGCGGGCGTGATGTCACACAGCAACTACTGATCTATTGCTGAAGTGGCCGCTCCCAGCAATGTCTTTGCGCATTCAACTTCCTAATCTGAAGAAGTTCGTCAAGCTCTGCCCCTCTGTTTCCCTGCCTGTCCGCAGCTCACACGCTGTCGTGTGCGCGGACGGGATCGTGAGGTGCCACGGGCGAGATCGTTTGGTACCGGAATGAGGAAAGTATGCCGCTGACACGTTTGCGTGTGCGTTCTGTATGGGCTGCGTTGACCGCATTGGTCATGGTTCTTTCCGGTATGGGCATCGTGCTGATGCCGGCTGTGCCCGCGCACGCTGGCATGTCGGCTCCCGCTACGTCGGCACCCGCAACGAAGGCCCCTGCGACGGACGCTCCGGAAACGAAGGCCCCCGCAGCAGCACGTGCAGCCGCGAGTCCTGTCTCGCTGACCTGCGAACCGGGGAATGTGTACTCGGTGTCGAGTTCGGGGCAGATGCGCAGAATCACCCAAGGAACGAGCGGTGTCGAAGCAGGCTCGCCAGCTAGCAATGTCAGCAATTTCAACGGTTTAGGCATCGGTAAGAACGGCTCGACAGCCTTCGCATACGAGCGCAATTTCAGCTGGTGGACCGGCGCAGAAACTGGCGTTACCGTCTACGAATTCTCACCCTCCACCGGGAACTGGTCGTCGACCGGAAGAACGGTGAATACCAGCGGCATCGGATTTGTCGGTGGTGCCGTGGATCTGGCTGCAGGTTCGTACTATTTCGGTGGATACAGCAGCAGCGGCACACGATTCACCCTTTATCGCTATGATTCGTCATCGAGCAGCATCTCGATCAAGGGATGGATCGACACCAGCGCAGGCGCCGGAAGCGCAGCCAACGGTGACATCGCCTTCGATTCCAACGGCAATCTGTTCGTGATTCGTGGGTCGGACACCACCACGACCGTGTTCTCTGTGACGGCAGAGAATTTGGCAGCGGGCAGCGGAGGAAAAATTGCCGCTGCAAAGTCCTCGGGGTTCACTACCAACTCGAACGTCAATGGTGTGGCATTCGATTCGGCGGGCAAGGCGTATCTCGGCACAGGTACAGCAGTCACGAACTATGACATGCCGGACTGGTCGAACAAGTCCTCGTTCGCCAGCAATAACAACTGGGGCAGCACAGACCTTGCCTCGTGCTCCTCGCCAGCGACCCTCACCCTGCAGAAGGATGTCGTAGGTGGACGTGCAAAAGCGGATGACCAGTTCGGGTTGTCGCTCAAGCAGGGCAGCACTGATCTTGGAACGGCCACCACCACCGGCAGCTCCACTGGCCTGCAGGAGGAGATCGTCGGGCCTCAGCCTGTCAAGCGTGGAGCGACGATCAAGTTCTCCGAAACCGGAGCCAACGGAGCTGACCTCGATGACTACGCCAGCGCATATTCGTGCACAGTAGATGAAAAGCCGATCAGCGGCGCCTCCGGAACCGGCACCTCGGGCACTGTGACCATCCCCAACACCGGCAAAGCGGTCGTCTGCACGATCACGAACTCGCCGCTGACTGCCAACGTGTCGATCCACAAAGATGTCGCCGATGAAGACGGCAAGAACGTCAAGCCGGGCAAGGACTGGACCGTCGGAGCGAAGACGACTGCCACAACCGACACCGTCACTTCGACACCCACTGCAGCCACGCAGAAGACCAACGCCAACGGCGACGCCAAATGGGCACTGAAGTTCAACAAGACGACGGGCCGAGCCACCCTGGCAATCTCCGAGACTCAGCAGGACGGCTTCGAATTCTCCTCCGGCTCCTGCGAGATCACGCATCTCGACGGAACTAAGGGCACGAAGAAGCTCGACAACGAGAAGAGCACCAACCTCACGGGCATCAAGCCCGGTGACGATGTGAAGTGCGGCTACCTCAACAAGGTCAGCGACACCTCGCTCACCCTCGTGAAGAAGGTCGACAACAAGGACGCAGCCGGTACGGCCAAGGCCACCGACTGGACGCTCAAGGCCATCGGTGACAAAGCCACAGGCGACAAGACCATCTCCGGCAAGACCGGCACGAACGACATCACCGACGTCAAGGTCAAGGCCGGCGAATACGCACTCTCCGAACTCGACGGACCCGAGGGTTACGAGGCTTCTGCCTGGGACTGCGGACCGAAGAACACGGTCACGGCGGACAAGGTCACCATCAAGGCCGGCGAGACGGTGACGTGCACGATCACGAACACCGCGAAGACCGGAACCGTGACCTGGAATAAGACCGACGAGGGCGGCAACGCACTCAAGGGATCCGTGTGGACGATGACCGGCCCCGACGGAACCGCGGTCGAGGTCGAGGACTGTACGGCCACCTCGGCGGACGGATGCACCGGTCCTGACAAGGACCCAGCCGCGGGCAAGTTCGCGCTCAGCAGCCTCAAGTGGGGCGAGCACACACTCGTCGAGAAGTCCGCCCCGGCGGGATACGTCCTCGACGACACCAAACACACCTTCACGGTCTCCGGATCGACGCTCAAGCAGTCGATCGGATCGTTCACCAACAAGCAGAAGCCGCAGGTCGCGCTGCCGCTCACGGGTGGAACAGGAAGCCAGATTTTCATCATCGCCGGAGTCGCACTGTGCGCAGCCGGTGGTGTGGGAGCACTTCTCAAGGGCCTGCGCCGCAGGAACCGGAAGCACTGAAAGGGAAAACATGAAAAGCAGGAAACTGGGTCTGTGGCGGCGTCTGACCGCTGTGGCAGCAGTATCGGCGCTGAGCGTCCTTGGGATGGCTGGCACGGCGCAGGCCACTGACCATGTGGGCAATATCGATTCGAGCAAGTCCGGGTCGATCGTCATCCACAAATTCGACGGCAACGAGGGAGGCGACGGCGGCAATGGCTCCGTCCTCGCAGACACCTCGGGAATGGGCAAGCCGCTGGCCGGCGCCGGATTCACCGTCAAGCAGGTCACTGCCAAGGGTGGTCAGGCCATCGACCTGACCACGCCCGATAGCTGGGATGCGATCTCCGGTCTGCAGGCCTCGGCGGTCACCGAAAGCGGCTACACGCTCGTCGACAAGGGAACCAAGACCACCGACGCCAACGGGCTCGCGACCTTCGGTGGACTGCCGCTGGGTCTCTACCTCGTCACGGAGTCGAGCGCTCCGGCCAATGCCACCTCGACGACGGCACCCTTCCTCGTCACCCTGCCGCTGTCACAGAACAACGGCAAGTGGCTCTACGACGTCAACGTCTACCCGAAGAACTCGGTCAACGACACGACGCCCACCAAGACGGTGGCGAACCCGGCCGCACCAGTACTCGGTTCGACCGTCGACTGGACGATCACCGCTCCGGTCCCACGCGCAAACCACGGCTACAACTCTTTCGTCATCTCCGACAAGCTGGACAAACGACTGGAGTTCCAGTCCGCGTCGCTGGCCGGATTCACCTCCGGCACCGACTACACCGTCAGCAACTCGGACGGCACCGTGAAGATCAGCTTCACCGCCGCCGGACTGCAGAAGCTCAAGGCCGGCAATGATGTCGTCGCCACGATCACCACGAAGGTGACCAGCCAGGGTGACGGCACCATCGAGAACACCGCACTCGTCAACGTCAACGACTCCGGCGTCGAGACCCCCGCTGTCAGCTCGAACTGGGGATCACTGACGATCCACAAATTCGCCAAGGGCGACAAGACGAACACCCTCGCCGGTGCCGAATTCGCGATCTACTCAGACGCCGCGGCCACCAAGTCCGTCGGCAAACTGACCACGAAGGCCGATGGCACCGCCTCGATCACCCTGTGGGTCGGCAACAATGACGACACCACCCAGAAATACTGGATCAAGGAGACCAAGGCACCTGCCGGCTACGTCCTCGACGACACCGTCAACGAGGTCACAGTGAAGGCCGGAGAGACATCCGCAGCCGTCGGGTTCGACTTCGCGAACACCCAGCAGGGTCACCCGAACCTGCCGCTGACCGGTGCCGATGGCAAGATGCTCGCGATGATCGCCGGCATTGGCCTGATGCTCATCGCCGGTGGTGCAGCCATCGTCGTGGCCAACCGTCGCAAGAACCAGGTGTGACACTCTCACCTGAACGCACGCGGCGCCCGTCAACCGACGGGCGCCGCTGGCGCGTCCCCGCATTCGCCCTGGTCATCGCCCTCATTGCGTTCACCGGCCTGGGCATCTGGACGTACCCGAGCGCCGCAGCCTGGTTCTCGCAGCTGGATCAGTCGAAGATCCTCGGCGACTCAGCGAAGACCACCGAATCCGACCGTGTCGAAGACGCCCGGCAGCTGAAAGACGCACACCTGTACAACGACGCCCTGCAGTCCGGTGCCCTGCTCGAGTCGAACCACCGCCTGCCCTCAGGCAGCGGCACCTCGTCCAACGGTGCTCCCGTCTACGACGAGGTCCTTAACGACGGCAGCACCGAAGTGATGACCCGGCTGCGGATCCCCTCGATCAAGCTGGATCTGCCCACGTACCACGGCACGAGCGATGAGACCCTGCTCAAGGGGTTGGGGCACCTCGAAGGCACGAGCCTGCCCGTCGGCGGAGATGACACCCACTCCGTGATCACCGGCCACCGCGGGCTGGCCGACGCAACCATGTTCACCCACCTCGACAAGGTGACCAAGGGCGACATGTTCACTCTGACCACGTTCGGGGAGGTCCTCGCCTACCAGGTGGTGCGCACTCAGGTCGTCGAACCCGATGAGACCGAATCACTGCAGCCGGTCATCGGGAAGGACCTCGTCACTCTGGTCACCTGCACCCCTCTGGGGATCAACTCACAGCGCATCCTCATCACCGCCGAACGCGTGCTCCCGACTCCGGCCGCCGACCGCGAAGCAGGCACCGCCGAACCCGACCTTCCGGGCTTTCCGTGGTGGATCGTCATCATGGGGGCCGGGCTAGTCGTTGCGAGTATCTATGTGCGGTGGTCGGGGCGACCGGTGAAAGTCAGACCCGTGAAAGTCACCTCGGCGAGCGGTCCACGGCATTGATCCGTCCGGCATCGCGAAGCTTGAGCATCTCCATGGGGATGTCACGGCGGCGATCGGCACCTAATTTCGCTCGCGCCTGCAGCACGTGCGATTCGACCGTTCGCACCGACAGCACGAGCCGCTGGCTGATCTGCACATTGGTCAGCCCCTCGGCCACCAGGCGGCAGACCTCGAGCTCGCGTTCCGTCAGTGTCACGGCGGGTGAGGAATCGGTCGACATCACCGATGCATCGCTCGTGGGGCGGGGGTCCTCGGGTGCTGTCGAAGCTCTGATGCGCAGCGCGTCCAGCGCTTCACCGGCGACTCGGGCACGGGCACTCATCCGCTCACCAAGGAACATAGCGCGAGCCTGCCCGAAGGCGTGACGAGCTGCTCCCCGGTACCCGACCTGCTGCAGTTCATGACCGGCCGCAAGGACCGCCTCGGCATCGTCACCGGCGACCGCATCAATATGTCTGCGAGCTGCGCGAGGTCCCGGCAGATTGATGTCGGGGTCTCCGCTCAGGGACGCGCTCGCCTCCGCGGCGGTGATGGTGCCGTCGAGGAAGCGTGCGTGGGTGAAGACGGTCCGCATCCATGTGGGCATCTCCGCCGGAGTCGTGGCTCCGGGACCGAAGAGCAGGGCTGTCAGGCCGTCATGGAGTCGGTATCCCTGTGCTGCTGTCTCCTCGCCCGAAATGGACAGACGGTAATAGGGAGCGTTGCTGCGCTGCCAGCGGTCGACGGTGTCGCGCAGGCCCCAGCCGACGGCCAGCAGCGCAGGGTTGATCGATGCTGCACATGCCTCGTAATCGCGTGCTGCGGTGTCGACTTCGCCTTCGAGCAGGCGCAGAATCCCGGTGCACCACGCGGCCGTGGCCGTCAGCTGCCATCCGCTGTGCGCCGATGCCCCGCACGCAGTTTCGAGCAGCTGCCGCACGGCGAGCTCGGAACGCTCGGGCTCGATACCGGCGAGGAGACAGTTGGCGGTGACTCCGATGGCGAAGTACCAGGCCATCGTGTGGGTGAAGTCGTCAAGGATCCGCGACTGGACGGTGACGAGTTCGGTGATGTATTCGAATCCCTCCACCGCGGCGGAGGCGAGGCCATCAGCGTCGTCATTCTTGAGGTGATGCTGGCACACGGCCGCCATAGCAGCCAGCCGGAGCGCCGGTGATGCCTGCGGAGAATCGAGGACCGCTCGGACCTCGTCGACGTCGGTCATCACACTGCCGGTGAAAGACGAGACGAGGTTCGCGGCTCCAGGCACCAGCGGGTCAATTACGTCCCGGAGGAAATCCGTCCACCACTGCGGGAGTTCATTGTTCGAAGCCAGTGCTGCGCTTGCGACGAAGAGCAGCTCGACGCAGACCGGGTCGCGTTCACGTCCCATGGGTCCGTGGTCGATTCCAGTCTGGATGAGTTCCACTGCGCCCTCGCGGTCGCCGTTGACCAGCCGCGCGGTGATCGACTGCAGTTCCCATTCGAGGAACAGTTTGGGATCGTCCTTGACCTCGTCCTCGACGGTCAGGAGCATCACCGTGGCTTCCATCGGGTCGCCGAGGCGGTTGAGCGATCGGGCCGCTGCGAGCAGCAGGCGCACTCGAGACGGGTTGAGCTCACGACCGTCGTTGATGAGTTCGCGGGCCAGGCTGATTGAGGCGACCTCACCGACGGGATAGCCCGCCCGCCACATCGTCTCCAGTCTGCTGCGGAACCTCTTGTCCTCCTCTTCGCTGGCTTCGCCGACTTGCGCGTTGTCGATCGCCGCAACGTGCAGCGGCGAGACCGCGACCGAGTGCTGGCCGGTGACCTCGAACTCTCGCGCCAGCCTCAGATCGATGAGGCGAGCGATGACCGTGTTGCCGAAGAGCTGTTTGGCGGTACTCAGGGGCAGGGGGCTGATCGAACCGAGTCGGCGCGCGGCGACGAGAGTTTCCGTCTGCAGGTGCGGATACTGGGGCGACAGTCGCGACAGCGAGCGGAGACCGAAGGTGGGGAAGTCGACGCTGGCGTGGGGATAACGCTGGGGGGCTCTGTGCGGCGAGTCCTCGGCCCACGCAACGAGATCGGCCGCAACCAGTGGGCGCCCTGCGGACAGTGCTGCCAGGGTTCGCAGCTGCAGGTCATCCAACGGCAGGGTGCCCGCCAGTCCGGTCACCAGTGCAAGCGCTTCGCTGCCGGTCAGTCGCGCCAGGTCGATTCGCTCGAGTTCGCCGTTGCTCCAGCCGGTCGCGATCTGACTGAGCGGTCCGCTGCCGTTGCCGCCTCGGTGAACAGTGCGCAGTCGATCGCCGTCGACGAGGTAGGCGATGGGCACTCGAGAGACGTGAAGGGCATGGTCGATGATCGATTCGACCTCGGGTGGAAGCAGGTGAGCGCCGCAGACGATGCGGGCACCGCCGTCCAGCCGTGCCGGATCGACGAATTCCTCGACCTCAGCAGCACTCGTGTGGGTGGTCACTCGCAGCATGGAGAGCTGAGGCTGTCCGAGTGAGGCCGCCAAAGACCGAGCGAAGTCGAGGGCGCTGTCGCCGGTGAGACAGACTACGACGACGGAGCGACCGGTACGGAGAAAGTCGAGGATCTGTGCCGATTTTCGACTGCGGGTCGGCGCTTTGTGCACAAGTCGGTCGTGGACGGGGTCGAACGGCGTGCTGGTGTCCGTGCCGCGCATGCAGGTGCGTCCTTTCCTTCCAGCGGGGAACTGGTGCCGAAGAAGTGCTGAATCGGCTGTGCTGGGGGTCAATCGTGGGGAGATATGGGGGAGAGTCTGTTGAGGAATGGTGGGAAAATTCCGCAATACGAAATTATGCTACACCCGTTGTATATGAATCAGCGTTCACCTCCCGACGATCCCGTTCTCGTAGGCGAAGATGACGACGTGAATACGGTCGCGGATGTCGAGCTTGGTCAGCAGGTTGGAGACATGCGTCTTGACGGTGGCCTCGCCGACGAAGAGCGTGCCTGCGATCTCCGAGTTGCTCAGCCCCTTGGCTACGAGGTGGAGGACCTCGAGTTCTCGGTCGGTGAGGAGTTCCAATTCGGGAGCCGCCGAGGTGGTGGCTTCGGGGGAGCGCAGGGAGCGTTCGATGACGCGTCGGGTCACCTCGGGGGAGAGGAGCCCATCGCCGGCCGCCAGTGCGGTGACTGCGTCGATGAGCTGTTCCGCCTCGGCGGTCTTGAGCAGGAACCCGCTGGCACCGGCGGCCAATGCCTGGAACAGGAAATCGTCCCGGTCGAAGGTGGTGAGCATGAGGACTGCTCCGGCCGCGCCGCGGCGTACGATCTCCGCGGTGGATTCGAGCCCGTCCATGACCGGCATCTGGACGTCCATGCAGATCACGTCCGGTGCGAGGTCGAGTGCGCGGTCGATCGCGACCTGACCGTTCTCAGCCTCGCCGACGACGATGATACCGTCCTCGCTTTCGAGGATCGTGCGGAAACCGGTGCGGACCATCGCCTGGTCATCGACGAGGAGGACTCTGATCACTGTTCGGCCTTTGCTGTGGAGTCGGTGATGGAGGAAGCAGCTGGGTGCTCGGCGACGTCGGCATCGGGGTCGGCGAGGCTCCGAGGGTAGGGGATCTGTGCCCGTACAAGCCAGCCGCCACGGGACTTCGGACCGGCTTCGAGGGAGCCGCCCATGGCGCTCATCCGTTCGCGCATGCCGATGATGCCGAGGCCCAGGCCCGGTTGCTTCGCCGGAGGTTCGGAGTCGGGGTGCGATTCCTCGTGGAGCCCGCCGGGAGACCGGGTGTCGCTGATCTCGACTTCGAGATTGCTGGTGCCGTACCGCAGGCGGACATCCACCTCCGCGTGCGATCCCGCATAACGACGACAGTTGGTCAGGGACTCCTGGATCACCCGGTAGATCGACATCTCCGTGATCGGCGTCAGCGGTCTCGGCTCACCGATCGTGACAACGTCGACCTGCTGTCCCGATCGACGTGAGGCGTCGACGAGTTCGGGAATGTCGCCGAGGCCGGGGTTGCCCTTCGTGTTGTGCTCACCGGTGCTCGCGTCGTCCGTGTCCCGGAGGGTGTAGACGAGCGCACGCAGTTCATCGACGGTTTCTCGGGTGGAGGATTCGATGGTTTTGAGGGATTCTCGTGCCTTGTCGGGGTTCTTCTCGAGACTGCGCCGGGCGGCTGCGGCGTGGATGCCGACGCCGGTGATGTGGTGGGCGATGCCATCGTGGAGCTCGCGAGCGATGCGCACTCGCTCGAGGTCAAGAGCCTGACGCGTCAGCTGCTGTTCCTGACAGCGGACCTCGGCGTTGGCGGAGAGCAGCTCGTCGAGGAGCAGACGCTGGTTCCAGGCTCGGTTGCCGAAGAGCCATGCACCGCCGAAGTAGGCGATATTCGTCAGCAGACTGACACCGAAACTCGCGGTGACCTGCAGAACTGTCATGCCCGAAAGACCATTGGATTGGAATAACACGGACGCGACAAGGTAGATGAAGATGGCTGTGCACAGCAGTGTTCGAGAGACGAGAGCCGCCCGACGATTGCTCTGCCACGCGCCGATTGAGTACACGCCCATGAAGAGGATAATCTGCGTGACGCCGGGTTCCATGGCGCCGCCGAACTGTGCGGTGACGAAAATCGCGGTTTGGATCCAGGCGACTTGGCTGGGGTACCGCCGCCTCCAGATGAGGGGAACTGTGACCGCCACTGAAGCTAGGCACAGAACCCACAACGGCGCCTGGAACGGCCAGTAGCCTGTCGTCACATAGAGGACGGCGAAGATCACAGAGGCAACGGCCAGCCCAAACACCAGATACACGTCGCCGCGTGTAGGACTCAGCGATGTCGGGTTCTCTGCCATCCCTCCAGCTTAGACAGCCGAGCCGCGTTGGGGCATCCGTCGCTGTGGGGATCTGGTGCGTGCAGTCTCCGGCGCAGGGTGGAGCCTCGGCCGATCACGTTCGCTCGGCGATGCCTCCAGACATCTCTGCAAGGGTCATTGACTACAGGCTGATCGCCACGATCGGATCTGTCGTCGGCTGGTCCGAGCCGCCTTCCGGCTCCACAGTGACGCCGAACAGACTTCCTTTGGCGAATGGCTCATCGGCGATGGTCACCGGTGCTTTCGTCATCAGCCCCACACTCTCGGGACCCTCGTTGCCGATCACCCACATCTGCAGGGATTTTCCTGATGGAGAGACTTCGACGTCGCGAGGACTGAGGCGAATGAGCTGTTCCTTCTCGGACGAGACCACAGTGACCGATCCGCCCTCGGGCAGCTCTGCAGTGCTGGTCTTCAAATCGCCAGCTTCCATGAGACGAGCTGAGTCGTCGAGCTGTTGCTGAGCAGCTGCCAGGTCATCTTCCAGCTCGTTCTGCTTCTGCCAGGAATTCACTCCGACGCCGGCGGCGACGATGACAGCGGCAGCGGCTGCAGCCATCGGCACCCATGCGCTGCGTTTCCGACGGTGCTCGGCCAGGTCGGCAGGCGGCGGCACGTCCGAGGACGACTGATTGTCTGCCTGCGATGCGGGTTGAGCCGGGGCGTTGAGCTGAGTCGGTGCTGAGGGCTGAGTCTGCTGCTGTTCAGAACCAGCCTGTTCCAGGCTCTGTGGTTGCGCGGCCTCATCCTCTTGAGCATGTGTGCTCGGGATGGCGAGAATTGCGTTCCGGGTGGCTGCACTGATGGGTTCAGAGACATCTGTGCCTGAGGATTCAGACGCTTCTGCATCGGATTCGGCCATGAGCGCCATGGTGTCGTCATACTCGGCGACCTCGGACCGGAAATCAGCATCGGATTCTGCGAGAGCCTGCGCTTCGGCAAGCTCAGCTTCGCTGAGTCCACCCAGGGCCAGGCCGGCAGCAAGATAATCTCGATCGGCACTCATCGGCTTGCCTCCAACTCTTCTCGCAGCTTCTTCATTCCGTCTCTGATTCGTGACTTGATGGTGCCGAGGGGCACCTTGAGATTCTCCGAAATCTCAGCGTGGGTCAGGCCTTGGTAGAAGGCCATGACGATGGGTTGTGCCTGGTCCGGCGGAAGTATCTTCAGCGCGGTGGCGATTCTGTCCGATTCGGATCTGTCGATGACCGTCTGTTCGACCTGCTCTCCCTCTTCCGCCGACGATCTCAGGCCGTCGGCGTAGTCGCGATCCTGTTGGGCCTGAACACTGCGGACGCAGTCGATGGCTCTCCTCCGGCACAGCGTGATTAGCCATGCCCTGCCCGTCCCGCGTTGTGGGTCGAACCCGGAGCACCGGGTCCACACTTCGGTGAAGCATTCCTGGAGCACCTCTTCGGCGAGCGACTGACTTCTCACAATCCGCAGGATCACGGCCATGAGGATTCGGGATTGTGCCACGAAGAGTTCCTCGAAAGCGGACCTGTCACCGGCGGCGATCCGCAGCAGCTGGTCGCTGCTCGAGTCTGCTGCTGTGGTGACGGTGCCGTCTGACGCTCGGGAATCATATCCCGGGGGTCCATGGCCTGGAGCCGAAGGATCATCTGAACTCATTGCCCAATCATGTCATTCGATCGGCTACTGTTCTTCGATTGTCCACACATCGTATGAAATCGGCTACTGTTCTTCGATTGTCCACACATCGTATGAAAAAGGTGGTGGCCAAGGGCCGATCCGAGATGTCGAAATCGGTCCTTGGCCACCACCTCGTGAAGCTCTGGTGTCACTTAGATGGCATCATCACACTGTCGACCATGTACACGGTGGCATTTGAGGTGGCCACGCCACCGCAGACCAGACCGGCATCGTCGAACTTGAGGTCGTCTCCTTCACCGGAGATTGTCACCTTCGAACCTTCGACGGTCTCGTGCTCACCGGCGATCTCGTCGGGCGACAGCTTTCCTGGGATGACGTGATAGGTGAGGACCTTGGTCAGCATGTCCGAATCCTTGGCCAGCGCGTCCAAGTCGTCCTTGGGCACGTCGCCGAAGGCATCATCGGTGGGTGCGATGACGGTGAACTCGTCTCCGTTGAGAGTGTCGACGAGGTCGACGTCGGGATTGAGCTTGCCCGAAACGGCCTTGGTCAGGGTCTTGAGCATCGGGTTGTTCGATGCCGCTGTGGCGACAGGATCCTGTGCCATTCCTTCGACCGATCCGCCGCCCTTGGGATTGGCCTCGGCGTAGGCGGCACAGTCCGGTCCGACGAGATCCCCGCCGGCCATGGCGTCGTCGCCCGACTCTTCTGATGCGGCAGGGCTTTCTGCGGTATCACTGGACTTGGTCTCGGTGTCACCGGATTCGGAGTCGGAGCCCATGTCCGAGCAGCCGCTCAGAGCCATAAGCCCGATCGCCCCGGCGGCCAGGATGGTGGTGGTGCGAGTGCGAAGCAGCGTTTTCATCGTTATTCTCCTAATTGAGGTGGTGCATCAACGGTGGTGCGTATCAGCGCACAGCTTTGAAGTTGCCTTCATTGCTCGCTGTGTACCTGGTATTCGCAGCCCGTCTGGTTCTGGATGGGTGAAATTCAAGAATTCTTTGGACTTCTTTTTCACGGAGCCCCTGCAATGTCCTCAGACCTGCGCAGATCGGCCCCAGTCTCCGCCTGAGTGGGGAGTCTGGGTCCGTGACGGTGTGGTCCGGTGCGTGGCTGAGGATCGCTCTACTCAACACTGAACTGGATGTGGTGGTGACCGGTCGCGGAGTTGGGAATGGACTTCCTGCGCTCCGGGGTCTGGACGTTTCCGTCCTGATCGATCGCACGGACTGTGACTGTGTGCAACCCTGCTTCGACGTCGCTGAACCCCGTCTTCCACTGACGCCAGGTATCGATGTTGACCTCATCGCCGAGTTCTGCCGATGTCCATTCCCCATCGTCGAGTTTCACATCGACTCGCTTGATGCCGCTGCGCTGGGCCCATGCCGTGCCAGCGACGGCCACATCACCGGCAGGCACCTTGGCCAACGGCTTCGGCACTTCGACCCTGGACGCGACGAGGATGGGCGCCTTGGCATCCCACCCTCGATCAGTCCAATAGGCGGTCTTCTCATCGAATCGAGTGACTTCGAGTTCGGTGACCCACTTGGTGGCTGAGACGAAACCGTAGAGTCCGGGAACGACGAGGCGGGCGGGGAAGCCGTGTTCGGGAGGAAGCGGACTGCCGTTCATTCCGACAGCCAGCAGGGAGTCCCGGCCATCGGTGAGGGCTTCGACCGGTGTCGAGGCCGAAAACCCGTCGATCGAATGGGAAAGCACCATGTCTGCATCCTTGTTCGGATTCGCCCGGCGCAGCAGCTCACGCACCGGGTAACCCAACCAGGTGGCGTTGCCGACGAGGTCACCCCCGACGGGATTGGAGACGCAGGTGAGCGTGAGGTGGTGCTCGTCGAGAGGAAGGTCGAGCAGATCATCCATCGTCAAGGTCACCTCCGATTCGACCATCCCGTGGATCCTCAGCGACCATTCCTCGGGATCGATGACCGGAGGAGCCAACGCCGTGTCGATGCGATAGAAATCCTTGGGGTCCGTGACGAAGGGCGCAAGGCCCTTGACATCGGGATGCGCCGAGGTGGGGATCGGGGGAGCCTTCTTGGCAGGTGATGGCAGCACCAGTTTGGCCACCGCGGCTCCCGCATCCAGAGTCAATGCGGCCACAGTCTGTCCGGCCGCCATCGCAGCGGCGCCCACTGTCCCGATGATGCCGGTGATGATGAAGAAACGGCGACGAGACGGCTCTGAAGCCGGAGCTGTCCTATTCTCAGTGCGGCTCATTCCAAAGCTCATAAGGAGACGGAAGACGGCCAGGCCCAGTGCGAGCCCGATGAGCGTCGGGATGATGTCGACGACACTGGACTCGGGGCGGATGAGAATGACGATGATGGGAACCAGCCCGGCCACGCACAGCAGCGCCGTCGCCAGACGGAGCCGGTGAGAGGCCAGCCATCCGATGAGCCCTCCGAGCACCAGCGCGCCGAGACCTGTGGTGACAATGAGGAAGAGCTTGTCATTGGTGCCGAAGAGGTCGATGACAGGTTTGACGAGACCGGTCGGTGCCAGCGGAATGATCGTCTGACCCAATGCCAGCAGGGGGGCCGCCGGTGGACCGAACGCGCGGGCGATCAGGTCGGCGGCACCGAGCAGGACAAGGGTGGCGACGATCCCAGCGAGGGCGGCGCGAAATGGTCTTCTCATGTACAGGTATTCGGAGCGGATGACGGTCCGGATGGGCGATCAGGACGCGAAGATTCGCTCCTGGGGTGCGTCTCGTTCACGAAATTGTCAGTTAACTTGCCGTCACGCTGACGTAGCATGGTGCAATGACTGAGAACCCAGGATACGCCGAGCCGCAGGCGCCAAGCGGAGACTCGGATGAACCAAGAAGCGCAAGTGGCCCCATCTATACGGCCAAGGTCGAGAACCTCGGCGGGACCTCGGGTGAAGTGCGAGTCGAAGACGGTATGACACTGTCGACGGCCCCGACCTCTCATACCGATCAGGGCAGCAATCCGGAGCAGTTCCTTGCCATGGCCTGGAGCACCTGTCTCGGTGAGACACTCAAGGTTGTGTTGGCAGTTAACGACGTTGAAGCACAGTCCCGCGTTCGCGTTGAGGTCGACCTGCACGGTGAGTCCAACGCCGGGTTCCACTTCGTGCCCAGGGCCTATATCTCCATCGATGGTGTCTCTGCCGCAGACGCGGAGAAGTACGCGGGGCGGGCCCATGCCCGGTGCCCGATCTCGAAATTGCTCAAGGGGCAGGGCAGCCCGAGTGTCGAGATCGAGGACTACAAGAACCCGGACAACTTCCAGCTCAGCTGACCTCCCGGCTCACTGCCGCCTCGGCGAGGGGATACTACAGTGGTGACCAGGCGCCGAGACCTGAGATCCGGCGTCGGCAATGCTGACCGCGCACCGACCGGTGTGTGGGGCGCACCGTTGATGAGTCGGAAGGGGAGCAGGGCGTGGACATTCAGGAAGCAGTCTTTCTCGCACTCGACCTCACCGGCACCTTCGTCTTCGCCGTCTCGGGAGTCCTCCTGGCTGCCAGGCGCGGCTTCGACATCACCGGAGGCCTGGTTCTCGGGACGATGACGGGCATCGGCGGAGGCATGATCCGCGACGTCCTCCTCGACCGAGTCCCGAATGCGCTGGGCCAGCCGATCTATCTGGCCCCACCGCTCATCGCCACACTGCTCATCTACCTCATCGGCAAGCACGTCTCGAGAGCCCGAAGTCTGATCGTCACGTTTGACGCGATCGGGCTTGCGATCTTCAGTGTCACCGGGACGACGATCGCCCTCGGGGCGGGAGCGACCTACCCGGCGGCTCTGCTCATGGGTGCGCTCACGGCCTGCGGCGGCGGCCTCATGCGCGATGCAGTGGCCAGTGAGAACCCGGCGATCTTCACCGGCACCGATCTCTATCTCCTCCCGGCTCTCTTCGGGGCCGGTGGCGCGCTCCTCGCCGACGCGACGGGAATCCTCAACAACATGGTGTCGCTGATCATCGCCGGCCTCGCATTCGTCTTCCGCATGCTTGCCTGGAAGCTGCAGTGGAGAGTGCCGCAGCCGATGCGGCAATGGTCGTATCGGGAGACCGAGCGGAAGATGAAGAAACTGCCTTCAGTGTTTCGCAAGCCCGACTGATCACGCAGAACCCGGTGAGAACACCTCGGTAATCGCCGGAGATCACCAAAGATATAGACGCTGACCCTCCTGCCTGCAAAGATGAAGTCATGAGCGAGAAGACAACGCAGAGTTGGAGCAGCGATCCGCAGCCATTGCTGCGGGCAGGCAAAGGATTTCGGCTCGACGAAGTCGACCCGCATTCGACCCCCGGATACGAGGGCAACAAGAAATCCGGACGCAAGGACCTCAAAGCCTGCATTCCCGAACTCGATGATCTCCAGGAGCGACTCTTCGCCGCCCATCATGACGAGGAGTCGGGCCCGGCCGTCCTCCTCATCCTCCAAGCGATGGACACCGCTGGCAAGGGCGGAATCGTGCGCCACGTCGTCGGCTCCGTCGACCCCCAGGGAGTTGAACTCGCCGCGTTCAAGGCCCCGACGAAGGAGGAGCTCTCCCACGACTTCCTGTGGCGCATCCGACCACGCGTGCCCGGGCCCGGCATGATCGGCGTCTTCGATCGCTCCCACTACGAGGATGTGCTCATCGGCAAGGTCCGTGAGCTTGCCGATGACGAAGAGATCGAGCGCCGCTACACCGCCATCAACGACTTCGAAGCAGGACTCGCCGAGGCGGGTGTGCGCATCATCAAGGTCATGCTCAACATCTCCCCCGATGAGCAGAAGGACCGACTCATGGAGCGCTTGGATCGCCCCGACAAGTACTGGAAGTACAACCCGGGTGACGTCGACGAGCGACTCATGTGGCCCGATTACATGCGGGCCTACCAGACAGTGTTCGAACGCACCTCCACCGAGGTGGCCCCGTGGTACGTCGTCCCCGCCGACCGCAAATGGTACGCCCGGATCGCGGTTCAGCGGCTCCTGCTCAATGTGCTGCGGGACATCGACCCGCAATGGCCGGCGGCCGATTTCGACATCGACGTCGAACGGGAGCGGCTGGCCGAGAGCTGAGCCACTACCTCGGAGAGGGTCAGGCGCGGTGGATGCTGAAGTTGACGTTCGTCGGGTGCTCGACCGTGCGCGAGACAGTGCAGTACTTGTCATGGGAGAGGCCGACGAGCTTCTCGACGCGGGCATCGGCCTTGCGGCCGTCCTCGTCATCGGGGAAGTCGAGGTTGAAGTCGAGATGGACATTGTCCACGCGGGACGCGCCGTCTTCGTCGATCTTGTCGGCCTGGGCCGAGACGTCGAAGCGCGTCGGCTCGGTGTGCCTGCTGGTCACGGTGTCGACATCGATCGAGGAGCACCCGGCGACGGCCGCGAGCAGCAGCTCCACGGGTGTCATCAGGCCCTCACCGCGACCGAATTCGATGCTCGCACCGCTCGGTGCCGTGGCGCGGTAATGGTTCTCAGCGATCCTGGTCAGTTCGATGCTGCGCTTGTCTTCACTCATGGGCACATCATCTCAGGAATCACGGCGCAGTGAAGTCGACCTCGGCCGATTCCTGGACCCGGGCGGTTCGACCAGGTCCCGATTCGAAGCCCCAGTAGAGATTCGTGTGGGAGACCACCTGCTCCGGTGGTGGCGCGCCCCAGTCGCTGAGATCTTCGGTCGTGTGCGCATCGGAGACGAGCGTGACATCGTAGCCGCGGGCGAACCCGCCGTGGATCGTGGACCTTACGCACGCATCGGATTGGGCACCGGTGACGACGAGGTGGCCGACGTCCTTGGACGCGAGAACCTCCTCGAAGTCGGTGTCCTCGAAGGTGTTGCCGTGGGTCTTCTCCACGATGGCCTCGCCTTCGGCGGGCGTGAGCGCGTCGACGATCTGCCATTGCGGCGATTCCGGTGGCAGTTCTCCTGAAGAGTGTCTGACCCAGATGACTTCGGCACCGGTGTCGCGGGCGCGTTGAACGAGATCGGAGATCGTTCCGATCACCTCGTCTGCATGCCAGCTCTCGGCGAAGACGCCGTTCTGGACGTCGATGACGATGAGGGCGGTCTTCTCTCGCTGTGAGGCGAGCGGCGGCTGGTGCGTGGATGTGCTCGTTGACATCTGATCCTCCTCGATCAGTTCAATGGTGACCCCATTGTCGGGCGAGATCAAGGGTCACTTCCATGTCACGGCCAGCGCCACCTCGGCGACATCGGCTTCCACGCTTCGGTACCTCGGGTTCGGCCCGACCTCGACGGTGCCAGAATGGGCCGAGTGAGTGAGATTCGAGACGATTCAGCCGACAGCTCGGCGCATCCGCGCCGCTTCGGGGTGCTGCGCAGTTGGAAGACCGCGCCTTACCTGGTCGGGTCCGGGCTGGCGATGATGGGTGACAACATCGAACACGTCATCACCTACTGGGTGCTGTGGCAGAAGTTCGAGTCCCCGGCCCTCGTCGGGTTCCAACTCATCAGCCACTGGCTTCCGTTCCTCCTGCTCTCCGTCTACGCAGGCTCTCTAGCGGAGCGCTTCGACTGCAGGCGGCTGATCCAGATCGGGCAGGGCCTGTTCATGTTCGTGTCCCTGTGCTGGGGCATCCTCTTCCTCACCGATTCGCTCCAGCTGTGGCAGGCATGTGTGCTGCTCGTCATCCACGGCCTGGCCGGATGCCTGTGGGGACCGGCCGAGCAGATGATGCTGCATGACTTCGTCGACCGCAAGGAGCTGCCGAGCGCGGTGCGAATGAATGCGACCTTCCGCAGCCTCGGTATCCTGTTCGGGCCCGTCGTCGGTTCGGCACTTCTGCTCGCTTTCGGCCCGACATGGGGCATCTTCATCAATATCGTCTTCTACCTTCCGCTGACGATCTTCCTGATGCGCACACCCTTCACCGGGCACATCAGGAGCGGGAGTCCGAACAAGACGCGTACGACTCTGGTGCAGTCGCTGCGAGTGCTCGTCGACGTTCGACACAACCGCTCCATCATCGGCATGCTGCTGCTGGCCGCACTGGCCTCGATCACGATCGGCGCCGTGCTGCAGACGGCGATGCCGGTCTTCGGCGGCCTCCTGACAGGCCCCGGCGGAGACAGTGACTTCACGTACGGGCTGCTGCTCTTCGCACTCGGCGCCGGCGGTGTGCTCGGCGGGTTCTTCCTCGAGGCCACGGGCTGGGTGCGACCGACCCCGGCGGCGGCAGCGATCGCCGCAGCCGGACTCGGTGCCAGCTCGATCGTCTTCGCGCTGACCTCGCACCTGTGGCTGGCGCTGACTGTCCTCGTGCTTGCGGGGGTCTGTAAGATCACCGCCGAATCGACCGAGATGGCCATCATCCAACTCGAGGCGCCGCCCGAGATCCGCGGACGCGTCATCGGCTCCTACTCGATGTTCGGTCCCGGAATGCAGACGTTCTCCGGCGTGACCGTCGGCGTGCTCGGTACGATCGCGACGATCCCGCAGGCCGTGACGATCGGCGGCGCGGTCCTGGCGATCGGCGCATTGGGAATCGGCGCATATGCGGTGGCCGGACGCGAGCGCCGGGTCGGCTGACCGCGCTTGCAGCAGGCCGAAGTTCAGGCGAGGAGCGGGACGGACTGAGCTCCGAGCTCCGAGCCTCGAGCCTCAGGTGACGGCGCCGCGGACCTTGTGCGCAGGAGCGTCCCAGAGCCGGTTGTCGAGGATCTCGCGCAGCGCCTCGACGGTGTCCCAGACGTCGGTGAAGCCGATGTAGAGCGGAGTCAGGCCGAAACGCAGAACTTCCGGCTCCCGATAGTCGCCGATGATTCCACGCTCGATAAGGGCACTCATCACCGCAAATCCCTCAGGGTGGGTGATCGAGACCTGTGACCCGCGATGAGCGTGCTCACGCGGGGTGACAACCTGGACGGGATGATCGGCCAGGCGAGATTCGACGAGCTCGATGAAGAGGTCGGACAGCTGCAGGGACTTATGTCGCACGGCTGCCATATTGACGCTGTCGGCGATGTCGAGGCCCAATTCGGCCACCGCCATCGAGATGACGCCCTGCGTGCCGGTCAGATACCGGCGAATGCCCTCGGCCGGAGCGTAGTCCGGTGACATCTCGAAGGGTTTCGCATGCCCCCACCAGCCCGAGAGCGGTTGGGTGAAACGGTTCTGCAGTGCCTCGGAGACCCAGATGAATGCGGGTGAACCCGGCCCGCCGTTGAGGAATTTGTAGGTGCAGCCGATCGCCATATCTGCGCCCGATCCGGCCAGGTCGATCTCCAGGGCTCCCGCCGAATGGCACAGATCCCAGATCACCATCGCTCCACCAGCATGGATCGCCGAGGTGGTGGTGGCCATGTCGAAGAGGCGACCCGTGCGATAGTTCACGTGGGTGAGGACGACGAGGGCCACCTCGTCGGTCATCGTGTTCGGGAACCCGGCGGTCACCTCGGCGTCATCAACGAGACGCACCTCGTAGCCGTCGTCGAGCTGCTCGGCCAGGCCCTGCAGCATGTAGATGTCGGAAGGGAAATTCTCCCGTTGAGTGAGGATGACGCGACGCCCCGGCGCATCGGCAGCCTGCATCTTCAGTGCGGCCGATGCGGCTTTGAACAGGTTGATCGAGGTGGTGTCCGTGACGACGGTGCTGCCGGTCCCACCACCGACGACGCCGGCGACCTTATCGCCCAGCTTCGCTGGCAGATCGAACCAACCGGCAGTGTTCCAGGAGCGGATGAGGCCGGTGCCCCATTCGTCCTCGATGACCTCCTGGGCACGTTCGGCCGCGCCCTTTGTTCGGGCACCCAGCGAGTTCCCGTCGAGGTAGATCGTGTCGGAGGGGAGGATGAACTCGTCTCTGAGCTTGCGCAGAGGATCGTCGCGGTCGAGGAGTTCGCAGGCTGATCGCTCGAGGGTCGTCATGACTCACCTTCATTGGGTCGGTTGATCCGGTTCACCTCACAGACTACTCAGATCACGGATATCATCGAGGCAATCCGAACAGATGGCGAGAATTGGAAGTGATTTCTGTGGTGAATTCGGAATTGATCGTCGATCATCATGCTGAATCGAACAATTTCCACCTCGCCGAGGTGGACCTGGCGATCCTGCGTGAGCTCGGTTCCGATGCTCGGATCTCCAACAAGGACCTCGCCGGTCGGGTGGGGCTTGCCCCGTCGACCTGCTCGGGCAGAGTCAGTGCACTGAGATCGCGCGGCATCATCAAGGGATTTCATGCCGACATCGATTTCGAAGCGCTCGGCCTGCACGTGTTCGGCATGATCTCCGTGCGGATGTCACCGGTGGGGAGGTCAAAGATGAGCGATGTCATCGCGGGGCTGCTCCGGGCACCTGAGACCCTTGATGTCTTCCAGGTGTCGGGGGAGCGGGACCTGCTCGTGCACATCGCCGCCGCCCATCCGACGGGACTCAACGACTTCATCGACGAGCACCTCTCGGATCCGATGATCGCCCACACGCAGACCAGTCTGGTGTTCGGACATCACCGCCCGTGAGTGAGAGGACGGCCATGCCGAAAGGAACTCAGGCGAAGACGGCCCGCCTGAGCTTCCTCACGCGAAGACGGCTTGCAACAGAACCAGCGACGCCGTCGAATTGATCGTGATGTGCAGACCCAGTGAACCCCACAGATTGCCGTGGAACACCCGCAGCAGTGCTAGGCAGAGGCCGAGCGCAAGCATGTAGGGCAGGAGAATCGGCACGCCATGACACAGCGCGAAGATGACGGCGCTGATGACAACCGCGCATGTTGTGCCTAGGCGGCCACGAACGTAGCCGAAGATCAGGCCGCGGAAGAACAGCTCTTCCCAGGACGGGGTGATGACTGCGACGGCCGCGAACATCACGATCGCACCGGCAGCGCCGGCGTTTCCTGCCAGCGAATCGGTCGACGAGTCGCTGACAGGGTCCGAGCCGGTGATTGCGAAGACGAGGGCCTGCGTGAGGATCACCACGATCACCGCTGTGGGAATCTGCCACAGCAGATGGAAGAGGCGCAGAGAGGGGCGGGCGAAGCCGATGTCCGAGAGTCGGTGACCGCGGTGGCGCAGGATGAACGTCAGCGCCCATAGAGTCCCTGCGCTCTGCACGAGCAGCACAGCGACGATGAGGCTATCGAAATGTGCCCGGACACCTGGAACGGTGAGCCCGATGACGACGGCAGTTCCGAAGACGAGAGCAGCGATGCCGAGGACGGCTCCTGCCGCGATGAGAAGGGTCGTCGTCGAGAGTCGACTTCGAGATGGGGCTTCGCTCATGCCTCAACACTATGAGTCGTTGATCAGGCGTGTTGTCCGTCAGAAGTATGAGATTCGGTTCCCCCGATGGGACACGGGAACGAGCTTTTGACGAGCGTCAGCCTCGCCGAGCAGGCAACTGGGTTATGTCGGTATGCGTCGGCGCATTTCGTGAGTGTGACGGAGCGCGTCGGAATCTGACGAGCAGCCCGCTCGTGGGAGGCCTGTGTTCCTAGTCTGGGGATCACTCAGACGATTACCACCCACACCGAGGAGACGCTCATGACCGCCACAGCTGAAACCACCACAGGATCCACCACCGACGCTGGTTCGACCATTGCCATCAGTGCCGAGGATCGCGCCGCACGCCTCTCCTCGGCGGGGCAGGCATGGAACGACCGGATCGTCGCCTCGGTGAAGAACGCGCAGCTGGTCTTCTCTGCCAAGGGCAGTGCCCAGGGCTCGGTTTCTTCGGTCATCACTGCCGGCAAGCACACCTTCACCGTCGACGAGCCGGCCCCTTTGGCCGGCGACGATGTTGCACCGAACCCCGTGGAATACGCGCTCGGTGCCCTGATCTCCTGCCAGATCGTCGTCTACCGTCTCTATGCTCACAACCTGGGACTGACGATCGAGAACCTCGACGTCAGCGCAGAGGGCGACCTCGACGTTCGGGGACTCTTCGGTGCCGACGATTCGGTACGACCGGGGCTTTCCGCGGTCCGTGTCACCGTGAACATCACGGGCCCAGACAGTGACGAGGCCTACCAGGAGCTGCAGAAGACCGTCGATGCTCACTGCCCGGTCTTCGACATCTTCACGAATCAGACGCCCATCGACGTCACCGTGACGAAGACGAACTGATGAGTCTCGTCGGTCTATTGACATGCCGGTGAGCGAAGACGAGGATATTGAGCCCATTGCTGGACACCAGCTGCGAGGGAGCAGTCATGACCCAGATCTTCGTCAACTACCCGACCACCGATCTCAATCGATCAAAAGAGTTCTACGCCAATCTAGGCGCCGAGGTTGTTCCCGAGTTCACCGATGAGAACGCCGCCTGTCTCAAATGGGACGAAGGCATCTTCTTCATGATTCTGACGCGGGAGTACCTGGGGACGTTTACCGACAAGCCGATCGCCGATCCGCATTCGACCGCACAGGTGCTCACCGCTCTGAGTCGGGATTCCCGTGATGACGTTGACGCAACACGAGCGAAGATTCTCGACGCCGGCGGATCGGAGAACAAAGAGCCGCAGGACTTCGGATTCATGTACTCGATCAGCATGGCCGACCCAGACGGCAACATCATCGAGTTCATGTGGATGGATCCCGCTGCAGTGGAACAAGGACCCGAGGCATTCGCCGCAGGTCAGGAATGAGCGACTGGGCCCACGATCAGTGGGTCAAGTTCAGGCGGCGCTGGACTCAAGGACCTCGAGGACGCCGGGACCATAGCGGTCGAGCTTCTTCAGACCCACGCCACTGACCTGGCCCAGCTCGCCGATGGTGCTCGGTTTGGCCTCGACGATTCCGTACAAGGTGGCATCGGGGAACACGACATAGGCGGGGACCCCTTGTTCCTTCGCCTGCTCGGCACGCCAAGCACGCAGAGCCTCGAACAGGGCTGTGTCTGCGGTGCCGAGTTCGACCTCGGGGCCACCTCGGCGCTTGGCCGCTGCCTTCTTCGATCCGGATTTCTTCACGGGATCCACGCGCAGTGAGATCTCGACCTCGCTGCGCAGGACGGGTCCGGCGGCCTCGCCGACGACGAGGACACCGTAGTCGCCATGCGATTCGAGCAGACCGCGGGCAAGAACCTGGCGAACCACGGTCTTCCATTGGGTTTCACTGAGATCGCTGCCGACGCCCCAAACACTGAGGCTCTCATGGTCGGCGGAGCGGGACCGCTCATTGTCGTTGCCGCGCAGCACATCGATGACCTGTCCAGAGCCGAATTTCTGGCCGCGTTCTCGGTCGAGGCGGATGACTGCCGACAGCAGTTTCTGCACGGCCACTGTTGCGTCCCAGGTCACCGGGGGAGTGATGCAGGTGTCGCAGTTGCCGCAGGGTTCGGATTCCTCATCGAAGTAGCGCAGGAGCTGCACGCGTCGGCAGTCGACGGTTTCGCACAGAGCCAGCATCGAATCAAGGTGCGACATCGCTCGGCGTTGGTAGGTTCGATCGCCGTCTCCGGATTCGATGAGGCGACGTTGGGAGACGACATCGCCGAGGCCGTAGACCATCCACGCGTCAGCGGGCAGTCCGTCACGTCCGGCACGGCCGGTCTCCTGGTAGTAGCCCTCCACACTGCGCGGCAGGTCGAGGTGGGCGACGAAGCGGACATCGGGTTTGTCGATGCCCATGCCGAAGGCGATCGTCGCGACCATGACCAGACCGTCCTCGCGGAGGAACCGTGCCTGGTGCTCGGCACGCACTTCAGAGGGCAGGCCCGCGTGATAGGGCAGAGCGTTGATCCCCCGGGCCACGAGAGCGTCGGCGAGCTGTTCGACACCGCGGCGGGACAGGCAGTAGACGATGCCGGAGTCGCCGGGGTGTTCTGTGGTGATGAAGCTGATGAGCTGGGAGCGACCGGATTGCTTCGGTTCGATGCGGTAGGTGATGTTGGGCCGGTCGAAGCTGGCGACGAAATGCTGGGCCTCGCCGAGGTGAAGACGATCAGTGAGCTCTGCGTGGGTGGCAGGTGTGGCCGTGGCAGTCAACGCAATGCGCGGCACATCGGGGAAGCGTTCGGCCAGCACTCCCAGGCCGAGGTAGTCGCTGCGGAAATCATGGCCCCACTGAGATACGCAGTGAGCCTCATCGATCGCGAACAGTGCGACCTGGGCTCGTTCGAGCAGAGACATTGTGCGCGGCAGGACTAGGCGCTCCGGTGCCAGGTAGAGCAGATCCAGCTCGCCGGCCAGGAGTGCGCGTTCGACGTTCTGCGCCTCCTCGAAGTCGAGTGTCGAGTTGAGGTATGCCGCCCTGACACCCAGATTCTCCAGTGCGGCGACCTGATCGGCCATGAGCGCGATGAGTGGTGAGATGACGACGCCTGTCCCGGGCCTGACGAGACTTGGAATCTGATAGCAGAGGGACTTTCCTCCACCGGTGGGCATGAGGACGACCGCGTCTCCACCACCGACGATCTGATCGACGACCGCTTGCTGCTGGCCCCGGAATTCGTCATAGCCGAAGACATCATGGAGGACGTCGAGCGGAGAGGTTGTGGGAGCCGAAGTCATGAGACCAAGGCTAGTGGACGGCCCTGACTTGGCCGAACCTACCTAGCCCAGTGCACAGTGTTGCGCCATGAGCCGGTGCAGAGAGGTCTGCAATAAGAGGGACGCAGCGGCACACTGAGGCAGTCCCACAACGAGAGGGTCGCACCGGCAGAGCCACCGGATACTGGGCAACTCCTATGGCTCGGAGGGTTCAACGTCTAGCAACGAGACCGGCCTGCGGATCCAAGGGCCGGAGCCCTGCGGAATAGAGGGGTCCGGGCGGGGGAATTTCGGCCAATCCAAGGGGTGTGGTGGGCGTCACGATCAGATTTCCGGTTTCGAGTTGCACGCAGAGGCTGGCCTGGTCTAGAGTTGTATCTCGTTGCCCCGCAGAAAACGAACTCTTCGAGAACAGTTTTCACCGGGTGTGACCAGCACAAACACAGTTTGTCTGGTCCACACGGAAAATGTTGGTGGCAGCTAACAATTGAAACTGACACCCCCAGTGAACACGCCCCAATTGTGGGTTGTGGTGATGGGTGAGTGTTTGTGGTTTGAGAATCCAATAGCGTGTTTGTTTGAACAAATAGTGATGCCAGAAACATTAAGTATTTCTGGTAAGACAATCACATGTTCACATATTTGTGGTCACCCTTCGCCGGGTGGTCACGCCAGCATGTGTGGACATGATTAATTGGTCAGCCTCGGTCACCCCGTGATCGTTGGTTGGCTGTCTTGCTGGGATTCATTCGTAACATAATTTTTTTATGGAGAGTTTGATCCTGGCTCAGGACGAACGCTGGCTGCGTGCTTAACACATGCAAGTCGAACGCTGAAGCCCTGGTGCTTGCACCGGGGTGGATGAGTGGCGAACGGGTGAGTAACACGTGAGTAACCTGCCCCCGACTTCGGGATAAGCCCGGGAAACTGGGTCTAATACCGGATATGACCATCACTCGCATGAGTGATGGTGGAAAGTTTTTTCGGTTGGGGATGGGCTCGCGGCCTATCAGTTTGTTGGTGAGGTAATGGCTCACCAAGACGACGACGGGTAGCCGGCCTGAGAGGGCGACCGGCCACACTGGGACTGAGACACGGCCCAGACTCCTACGGGAGGCAGCAGTGGGGAATATTGCACAATGGGGGAAACCCTGATGCAGCGACGCAGCGTGCGGGATGACGGCCTTCGGGTTGTAAACCGCTTTCAGCAGGGAAGAAGCCTTTCGGGGTGACGGTACCTGCAGAAGAAGTACCGGCTAACTACGTGCCAGCAGCCGCGGTAATACGTAGGGTACAAGCGTTGTCCGGAATTATTGGGCGTAAAGAGCTCGTAGGTGGTTGGTCACGTCTGCTGTGGAAACGCAACGCTTAACGTTGCGCGTGCAGTGGGTACGGGCTGACTAGAGTGCAGTAGGGGAGTCTGGAATTCCTGGTGTAGCGGTGAAATGCGCAGATATCAGGAGGAACACCGGTGGCGAAGGCGGGACTCTGGGCTGTAACTGACACTGAGGAGCGAAAGCATGGGGAGCGAACAGGATTAGATACCCTGGTAGTCCATGCCGTAAACGTTGGGCACTAGGTGTGGGGGACATTCCACGTTCTCCGCGCCGTAGCTAACGCATTAAGTGCCCCGCCTGGGGAGTACGGTCGCAAGGCTAAAACTCAAAGGAATTGACGGGGGCCCGCACAAGCGGCGGAGCATGCGGATTAATTCGATGCAACGCGAAGAACCTTACCAAGGCTTGACATACACCAGACCGTTCTGGAAACAGTTCCTCCCCTTTGGGGTTGGTGTACAGGTGGTGCATGGTTGTCGTCAGCTCGTGTCGTGAGATGTTGGGTTAAGTCCCGCAACGAGCGCAACCCTCGTTCTATGTTGCCAGCACGTGATGGTGGGAACTCATAGGAGACTGCCGGGGTCAACTCGGAGGAAGGTGGGGATGACGTCAAATCATCATGCCCTTTATGTCTTGGGCTTCACGCATGCTACAATGGCTGGTACAGAGAGATGCGAGACCGCGAGGTTTTAGCGAATCCCTTAAAGCCAGTCTCAGTTCGGATCGTAGTCTGCAATTCGACTACGTGAAGTCGGAGTCGCTAGTAATCGCAGATCAGCAACGCTGCGGTGAATACGTTCCCGGGCCTTGTACACACCGCCCGTCAAGTCACGAAAGTCGGTAACACCCGAAGCCGGTGGCCCAACCCTTGTGGAGGGGGCCGTCTAAGGTGGGACTGGTGATTGGGACTAAGTCGTAACAAGGTAGCCGTACCGGAAGGTGCGGCTGGATCACCTCCTTTCTAAGGAGCACACATAAGAACCCCAACGTGTCACCCGTACGTGGTGCCGGTTGGGAGCTCAAGGGTGGAACATCATTATTTTCGCTCAACCCGCACAGCGTCGTTAAGGTTCATGCCTTGTCGACGGTGTGATGATGGTGGGCTAGAACTGACACGTTATTGGGTCCTGGAATCACAAACCAACCAGCAATGGTTGGGTGTGGTTTCAACCAACAGGACCAACCCGTCCAGACCAGCAGCCTTCGGTTGTGTGGGTGTGGGTGGTGTTTGGTAGTGGTTTGAGAATCGTATAGTGGACGCGAGCATCAACAACACAGGCAATGCCTGTGTTGTTATGTAATGTGATTTTTCTTGTGAAATCTTAGTGTGAAATTTTCGCACACACATTTTGCAACCAAATTTTTTGGGTGTGATGAGTGTGTAAGAGCGCATGGTGGATGCCTTGGCATCAGGAGCCGATGAAGGACGTGGAAATCTGCGATAAGCCTCGGGGAGCCGATAAACGGGCTGTGATCCGAGGGTGTCCGAATGGGGAAACCCCGCCACATGAGAGTGTGGTGACCCGCATCTGAATATATAGGGTGTGTGGAGGGAACGCGGGGAAGTGAAACATCTCAGTACCCGTAGGAAGAGAAAATAAAACATGATTCCGGGAGTAGTGGCGAGCGAAACTGGATCAGCCTAAACCGTGTGCGTGTCAAACGTGCTGGTGTTGCGTATGCGGTGTTGTGGGGAATGCGTGTTCGGTCCAGCATGACCGAGTCGTTGATGTGTGCTGCGTGTAGTCGAAGCTGGTGGGAAACAGTACCGGAGTGGGTGAGAGTCCCGTAGACGAAACATGTGGCCCCGACGATATGTGTTTGCCCGAGTAGCACGATACTCGTGGAATGTCGTGTGAATCTGCCAGGACCACCTGGTAAGGCTAAATACTTCCTGATGACCGATAGCGGATAGTACCGTGAGGGAATGGTGAAAAGTACCCCGGGAGGGGAGTGAAATAGTACCTGAAACCATGTGCTTACAATCCGTCAGAGCCTCCTTGTTGGGGTGATGGCGTGCCTTTTGAAGAATGAGCCTGCGAGTTAGCGGTGCGTGGCGAGGTTAACCCGAGAGGGGTAGTCGTAGCGAAAGCGAGTCCGAATAGGGCGTCTGAGTCGCGTGTCCTAGACCCGAAGCGGAGTGATCTAGCCATGGGCAGGGTGAAGCGTGTGTAAGAGCGCGTGGAGGCCCGCACCCACTTCAGTTGAAAATGGAGGGGATGACCTGTGGTTAGGGGTGAAAGGCCAATCAAACTCTGTGATAGCTGGTTCTCCCCGAAATGCATTTAGGTGCAGCGTTGCGTGGTTCTTGCCGGAGGTAGAGCTACTGGATGGCTGATGGGCCCCACCGGGTTACTGACGTCAACTAAACTCCGAATGCCGGTAAGGTTCAGCGTGGCAGTGAGACAGTGGGGGATAAGCTTCATTGTCGAGAGGGAAACAGCCCAGACCATCAACTAAGGCCCCTAAGCGTGTGCTAAGTGGGAAAGGATGTTCAGTTGCGAAGACAACCAGGAGGTTGGCTTAGAAGCAGCCATCCTTGAAAGAGTGCGTAATAGCTCACTGGTCAAGTGATTGAGCGCCGATAATGTAGCGGGGCTAAGTACACCGCCGAAGTTGTGGCAGCACCCCTTATAGCCGTAATGGTGGGGTGTTGGGTAGGGGAGCGTCGTGCTGGCAGTGAAGTCGCCGTGTGAACGAGTGGTGGAGCCGGTACGAGTGAGAATGCAGGCATGAGTAGCGAAAGACGGGTGAGAAACCCGTCCACCGGATGACCAAGGGTTCCAGGGCTAGGCTAATCCGCCCTGGGTAAGTCGGGACCTAAGGCGAG
This sequence comes from Brevibacterium aurantiacum, assembly GCF_003932995.1. NCBI lineage: Bacteria > Bacillati > Actinomycetota > Actinomycetes > Micrococcales > Brevibacteriaceae > Brevibacterium > Brevibacterium aurantiacum. The sequence goes on along the minus strand of NZ_CP025333.1, from coordinate 3,871,115 downwards.
GCCGACAGGCGTAGTCGATGGACAACCAGTTGATATTCTGGTACCGACGCATAACCGTCAATACCAAAACACACGATACTAACCTCGGTGTTCTTCCGTGATGCCTTCGGGTGTCTGGTTGAAGGATTCTGTGGGACCTGAGTGTGGAGTCGGTAAGCGCGAGGTGTGACGCAGGAAGGTAGCCAGGCCACGCGATGGTAGTCGTGGTCTAAGGTCGTAGCACGTGGGGGTAGGTAAATCCGTCCCCACATTGAGTGTGAGAGCTGATGGGCGCCCCATTTTGGTGGGGTGATCTGGTGATCCTATGCTGCCGAGAAAAGCATCGGCGTGAGGTTGTGTGTTGCCCGTACCCTATAACCGACACAGGTGGTCAGGTAGAGAATACTAAGGTGATCGAGAGAATCGTGGTTAAGGAACTCGGCAAAATGCCCCCGTAACTTCGGGAGAAGGGGGACCATCCCGGTGAAGCAACCAAGCGTTGTGATGTGCTGGTGGTGGTCGCAGAGGCCAGAGAGAAGCGACTGTTTATTAAAAACACAGGTCCGTGCGAAGATGTAAGTCGATGTATACGGACTGACGCCTGCCCGGTGCTGGAAGGTTAAGAGGACTCGTTAACCCGTAAGGGTGAAGCGGAGAATTTAAGCCCCAGTAAACGGCGGTGGTAACTATAACCATCCTAAGGTAGCGAAATTCCTTGTCGGGTAAGTTCCGACCTGCACGAATGGCGTAACGACTTCTCTGCTGTCTCAACCACGAACTCGGCGAAATTGCATTACGAGTAAAGATGCTCGTTACGCGCAGCAGGACGGAAAGACCCCGAGACCTTCACTATAGTTTGGTATTGGGATTCGGTGTGGTTTGTGTAGGATAGGTGGGAGACTGTGAAACTATCACGCTAGTGGTGGTGGAGTCGTCAAGTGAAATACCACTCTGACTATTCTGGATTTCTTAACTTCGGACCCTGATCGGGTTCAGGGACAGTGCCTGATGGGTAGTTTAACTGGGGCGGTTGCCTCCTAAAGAGTAACGGAGGCGCCCAAAGGTTCCCTCAGCCTGGTTGGCAATCAGGTGTCGAGTGTAAGTGCACAAGGGAGCTTGACTGTGAGACGGACGTGTCGAGCAGGAGCGAAAGCTGGGACTAGTGACCCGGCCATGGCTTGTGGAAGCGTGGTCGCTCAACGGATAAAAGGTACCTCGGGGATAACAGGCTGATCTTGCCCAAGAGTCCATATCGACGGCATGGTTTGGCACCTCGATGTCGGCTCGTCGCATCCTGGGGCTGTAGTCGGTCCCAAGGGTTGGGCTGTTCGCCCATTAAAGCGGTACGCGAGCTGGGTTTAGAACGTCGTGAGACAGTTCGGTCCCTATCCGCTGCGTGCGTAGGAAATTTGTGGAGGCCTGTCCTTAGTACGAGAGGACCGGGACGGACGAACCTCTGGTGTGCCAGTTGTACCGCCAGGTGCATGGCTGGTTGGCTACGTTCGGGAAGGATAACCGCTGAAAGCATCTAAGCGGGAAGCCTGCTTCGAGATGAGATTTCCAACCCATTAAGTTGGGGTGAGGTGTCCTATAGATTATGGGTTTGATAGGCCGGGTATGGAAGCACTGTGAGGTGTGGAGTTGACTGGTACTAATACGCCGATCACTCATCAACCCATTTGTTTGGTTGGTGTGTGCGTGTTTCACGCTATGGGTTTTACGAGATATTAACGAGTCACATTGTGTGTGGTGTTCGCGTTCGCTGTACGGTTCTTGGACCGCTACTACACTCTTGAGGTGTGATTACTCGGGTGGTGGTGGTTTGTTGGTTTTGCGGTGGTGATAGTGGTGGGGAAACGCCCGGTTAACCGTTCCGATCCCGGTAGCTAAGCCCATTCGCGCTGATGGTACTGCAACTTGGTGGTTGTGGGAGAGTAGGTGACTGCCGCAATATTCTTTAAGAGTGAAGGCGACTCCCTTTTTGGGGGTGGCCTTCACTTGTTTGTGGTGGTGTGGATTTCGGCCCTTTTGACGGGGTGGGGTCCGCACCACCACTTTTTGCATTCACGACCGTGAGATATTCCGTTGATCGGGCGTTGCTGCCGGACCCGGCATCGCTGCTGGCGACGTCCCACGGGACAGGCTGACTCTGAGTGAATGGATATAGGAGAGTCAGTGCTTCGCGTTACCCTGGAAGCCGAACAGTCCTACGGATTCTGCACTGTTCACGTATGCACAGGAGGCTGAGGAGCACAGTGGAAACCAACAGACGCACGATCATGAAATCCGCCGGCATGGTCGGCTCCGCAGCTGTCGTCGGTTCGTCGGTGGCGTTGACCTCGGCGTGCGGGTCCGAGGACTCGTCCGAGGCACCGACAAGTGGTTCAGCAGAAGATGCCAGCGTCGCAGCGGGAGACGTTCCCATCGGTTCTGGAACCGTCATTGACGAAACGTATGTGGTCACCCAGCCGAAGGAAGGTGAGTTCCACGCGTTCTCCTCTGTCTGCACTCATCAGGGCTGCCAGGTCCGTATGATCACCGAAGACAAGATCACCTGCCCCTGCCATTCTTCACAGTTCTCGACGTCCACCGGTGAGGTCCTCGCTGGCCCTGCGACCGATCCATTGCCGAAATTTTCTGTCACCGACTCTGACGGGACGTTGACGATCTCAGGATCCTCCTGACGTCTCAGGTCGGTCGCAGCAACCAGTCGTTTGGCTGCACGTGGAGGAAAATAGTCGACCGGCAGGCTGTACTTGAGCATGCCCTCGATTGACGGTTCTATTCGTTGCCGTTGCCGTCTCGGTTTGCGTTGTCCTCGCCCTCGCCCTCGCCGTTGCTTCCGCGAGTGGTGTCGGTGGTCCGTGGCTCGGCCGGACCGTCGCCACGCAGGATCCAATAGATCCCCATCCCCATGGCGAAGCCGAAGATGGCGAACGGGATCACCAACCCAGGCTCTGTGGTCAGTCCCGCGATAACACCGATGACGGCGCCGATGGCGGCGTATATCCACAATCGCGGGAGACGACGACCTTCTTTAGGCAATGGGCTCATACAACGAAACTAGTTCGATGCCAGCTCCCGTAGGTCGCCGACACATGAAGCTCAGGTGAAATGCGACCGTCGCGTGCCATCGGCAGTCTTAACCCAGCATGAACCCGGGAATCACCAGCGCACCCGCAGCAGCCGCCGTCATTACGCTCGATACTCCGAGGCTGGTCACCTCTGACCGTTTGGCCGCTGCACCATTGGCGACCCAGGGAAGTTGCGACCAAGCCCTCGCTGCCAGATACACGCCGAAGACGTACCCGCCGAGGCAGAGCATCCAGACGTAGATGAACCAAGATGTCCAACCACCGTAGTCTGCAATCAATCGGACAAGCAGAAGCATGGCGAGAGCAACGAGGAGATTGCTCAGCAGCACGGTCCTGGTGGGAGCTCGAGATGCTTTGATCGCAGAGAAGGCACCCCAGACGATGACGATCGCACACGCGATCTGAGAGAAGAGTACTGGATTCATGAGTGCGCTCCTGCCTGATCGCCGTGCACCTGCGCAGAGTGCCGGGTCGCCACCGAGGCTTCACTTGTTGAGATCACGTCGGCGGCATCGTCAACGGAGATTGCCGAGTCGGCGAGGACGATGATCCCCTGCGAAGTCTTCGGATCGAAACCAAGGAACGAGCGGTACCCGCCGGTACCGCCGTTATGCCAGGTGAGATTGGGACTGCGATCCTTCGTGGTGAGCCACGCCCAGCCGATTCGATCCGATTCGTTGTAATCCTCACGCGGTTGGATTGACGTCGCGCCGGGGGCCGATCCGTCCATCGTCGCACGCAGCCAGATGCTCATGTCGTGGGCAGTTGATCTGATGGCACCCGAGGGCGCAGTCCCGCCCAGCGTCAATGGCGCTGCAGGCAATCCGGACGCCGTGTAGCCATGCGAGAGTCCCTCCGCCGATCCGGGCACGTAGGTGTCCGTCATTCCCAAGGGCTCCGTAATCCGGTCCCTGACGAGATCGCCGTAGCTGGAGTCCGTGACCGTCGCGAGTGCTTGTCCGAGGATCCCGAATGCGAAGTTCGAGTACTCCGGCTCCTGCTCACCCACGTCGACGTCCTTGAACGAGTCGACGAGGTCCGTCGCAGTCCCGCGATAAGGGTCGGTGTGGATATAGCTCGATAGGAATGTCGCCAGGCCATCACCGAAACTCAATGACGGTTCCTGAGCGGGCAGTCCTGAGCGCTGCGTGGCGATCGATGCCAGAGTCACCTCGGCGACCTCACCGTCGAGTTCGGGCCAGACCTCGCCGAGGTTGGTCTCCTCGTCGATCTCTCCGCGTTCGATCGCATCGGCGAAGAGCGCCGCGGTGATGGTCTTCGTGATCGATCCGATTTCGAACTCCGAATCGTCGTCGGCACCGACTCCTCCCCAGGTGACGTCATCGCCATGAATCTTCGCGGCTGCCACATGGTGCCAGTGCCCGCTATCGAGGGCGTTCTCGACCTGACTGACCAGTGCGGCATCGCCAGTGGTCTCGCCCTGGAACCCACGTGGAAACGGAGTGATGAGCAGAAGCAGGACACCCGCGATCGCGGCAGCGAGCACCGCGATCCATGTCCGCTGAGCCCGCGGCTCTTCTGAGGCCGAGCGTGGACGAGGATTGTTGGAGTTCGCGGCGGCGGAAGCGGTGTTCATGGGGGCTCCTGAGTGAGTGTCAGTGAGTGTCAGTGAGTGCCGATGAGGATGAGGGTGAGGAGGGGAACGATCTTCTGGCCAGGTACGCGCCAGTGGCCTCGGCGCGAGTTCTCGAGCCAGCCTGCCCCGGCCAGGGCGTGGATGTGGTGGTAGATCTGGCCGGTCGTGCCGAATCGCTCGTCCTCGCCGAGCTGGGCGACGGTAGTCGTCCCCTCATAGATGGCCTGCAGGAGTTCGAGGCGGACCGGGTGGCCCAGTGCTGCCAGGGCGGGGGCAGCCTCGGCGAAATTGAGGTCATTGATCGCTGCCGACGGCAGCCCCATCTGCCAGGACACCGGAGATTCCCCACCCGGGGGAGTGGTATGTCCGGTGTAGACGACTCCACCCTCGTCTCCCGCTCGATCGATGAGGCCGTTCAGCGCCCAGAAGGTGTCGTCATCAGCGGTCGGGTTCGTGCTCTTCGTGCCATTCGGCGCCCGATCGGACTCAGCCTCGGCGGCCGGTGCAGTCGTGGGAACGGCATTCTCCAGCTCGGCGATCTTGCGCTCGAGCTCGGCCACGCGCTCCTCGACCGTGCGTGCGGATTGACCCTTCGACGACGAACTCATAAGCCCAGAATACACAAAGTACGTAATTACGTAAATACATGAGGAGGTTGTGTCCAGGCCAACACCAGACAGACTCAGGTGAGAGACCTAAACTGGTGTCGTGATGAGTACCGACGAACCGCGCACCGAGTCCACGCAACCGCGACCCGAGGCATTGCCTCAGGCCATCTCCGAGTCGAAGGCACTCGGTGCTCCGATGGTCGTCCGCGGAATCCTCGGCGTCGCCTTCGGCTTCGCGACGGTCTTCTGGCCACGCGATGCCGCCAGCCCCAAGCACCTGTCGATGGGCGTCGACATCGTCGACATCCTCTCCATCAGCTACCTGGTGCTGTTCGCGCTGGTGCTCGTCTACCAGGGACTGCGTTCGCCGCTGAACGTGCGCACCGCGGTCTACGGCCAGGCGATCATCACGGTCCCCGCGATCGTGTTCCTGTTCCTCGCCGAGCAGCCGGCGGAACTGCGCGCAGCCATGAGCATCTGGGCACTGCTGCACGGTCTCCTCGAACTGTGGAACTACCGCCAGCTCAAGTCTCACCCCATGGCATCGGACTTCCTCATCGCCGCGGCCTGCCACGTGCTGCTCGGCGTGATCCTCATGTTCGGCGACGGCTTCGGTGCACTGTGGATCCTCGGGTTCACCGGCGTGGCCACGCTCATCGCCGGAGTCATCTTCATCATCGGCGGCTACTCGCGCATCAGCAAGGCCAAGCAGGTTGCGGCCGGTCAGGTAGGGGCAGCCGACGCCGACTACGTAACCTCAGACTCTTTCGATGAACTGAACACGACCGAGGATCTCAAAGCTCCCGAGGATCCAGACGATCAGAACCGGCCCGAGACCAAGAACTGACCCGGGCCGTGGACTCGGAGCAGCCTGCATGCTCGCCACGCCCTGCACTGCCAGCACGGTCCATCACATGAGGACCACAGCCGAACTCGAGAAGACCGAGGTGAGATGAGTACCGTCGAGCATGACTACGAGAATCTTTCTCCGCTGACTCCGATAGCCGCCTCCGTCAGCTCATCCGGCCTCCTGGGTGACCTGGCCGAGGCCAGCCGCGAACTCTCCCCGGAACTCTTCCGCCGCCTCTTCGAGGTCTCTCGTTCCTCCTCGCTTCTCATCGCCACAGACTACGACGGCACCATCGCACCGATCGTCGACCTGCCAGGTCAGGCGTTCCCGCTGGACTCCTCGGTCGACTCACTGCGCGCGCTCGCTCTGCTTCCGACCACCTCGGCGGGGGTGATCTCCGGGCGCAGCCTGCGCGACCTCGCGGCCATGTCACGGCTGCCGCGGGAGGTCCACCTCTTCGGCTCCCATGGTGGAGAGACGGACACGGTCGCCATCGACACCCTCGACGAGGAGCAGCGCACCGCCTTAGACGGACTCCGGCGAGACGTCTTCCAGACCCTGCCGACCACGATCATCGAACACAAGACCACCGGCGCCGCCGTGCACCTGCGCGGACTCGACGAGTCCGAACGTCAGGAGGTCGAAGACGCGGTCAACGACTTGGTCGAGGCCCACGTGATCTTCCCGACTCGGGGCAAGCAGGTCATCGACCTCTCGGTCGTCCCCTCGTCCAAGGCCGAGGCTCTGCAGCGCCTGCGGCAGCAGACCGGCGCCGAGGTGGTCGTGTTCATCGGCGACGACACCGCAGACGAATTCGCACTCGAAACACTCGGGGACCAGGATCTGGGGCTCAAGGTCGGCCGTGAACCCGGCGATACCCACGCCGACTACCGGATCAGCTCACCGGCCGAGGTCTCTGTCGTCCTCGCTGCGATCTACGAGCTGCGCAAATCCTGGCTCTTCGGCAGGCGCGCGACCCCGATCCATCGGCACAGCCTGCTGGGCAATGGGCAGTCGACGGCGCTCGTGGACCCGGGCGGCCGCATCTGCTGGATGCCGCACCCGCTGCCGCACTCCTCATCGATGTTCTCCGAGATCCTCGGCGCTGAGGCGGCCGGGTTCTTCGCTGTCGAAACAGAGGCCGGAACCGCGCCCTTGACGCAGCGCTACATCACCCACTCGACGTTGCTGGAGACCCGGTGGCCGGGGCTCAGCTGCCTCGACTACCTCGCCCCGGTCGATGCCAACAGTGATGACACCATCGTCGTGCGCGTGCTCACCGGCGACACCTCGGCCCGGATCCGCTTCGCCCCACGCCTCGACTATGCGACCGTGCCGACGCAGATGGTGCGCACCGACGACGGAGTGCAGGTGCTGGGGACCTCCGAGCCCATCTCCCTGATCGCACCGGGCATCGACTTCGAGATCAGCGATGTCGGGCAGTCTCACACCGCCGAGGCGGTCGTTGTGCCTTCGCAGCAACCCGGAGGGATCGTCGTGCTGGTCTTGGCCTGCGGCACCGGAACCGGTGACGCGAGGTACATGGCCACCGGCGGAGAGCACCATGTGCGCGAACGCGCCCTGAACTTCTGGACCAACTGGGTCGATACGCTCAACATCCCCGGCCACCACCGCGAAGAGGTCATCCGCTCGGCCATCACCCTGCGCGCCCTCTGTCACGAACCGACCGGGGGAGTCCTCGCCGCACCCACGACCTCCCTGCCGGAGGGCATCGGCGGCGTGCGCAACTGGGACTACCGCTACACCTGGCTGCGCGACGGTTCGATGACCGTGCGCGCCCTGCTTGCGCTGGGATCGACCGGTGAGGCCGAAGGTTTCCTGTCCTGGCTCACGGGAATCCTGGCCCGCACTGTGTCTCCTGAACAGCTCCACCCGCTCTACGCCGTCGACGGCTCCGCCCTGACCACCGAGGCGGTGCTGGCCCATCTGCCCGGATACGCGGGATCCCGGCCGGTGCGAGTGGGCAACGCGGCCGAACATCAGGTTCAGCTCGACGTCTTCGGGCCGGTCACCGAGCTCCTCAACGAGCTCAGCGAGCACCTCGGCGATCTTCCGGATTCCTATTGGCGACTGACCTGCCAGATGGTCGAGGCCGTGAGCAAGCGGTGGTTCGAGGCCGATCACGGCATCTGGGAGGCCAGGCGGCCGCCCAAGCACAACGTCTACACGCGTGTGATGTGCTGGGTGACGGTCGATCGGGCGCTGCAGATCGCCGAACGCTTCGGTCGTGAACTCCCCGGGGCCTGGCGGCAGCTGCGCGAGGAGATCGCCCACGATGTGCTCGAGAACGGGTACAACGAGGAGGTCGGGGCCTTCACCGTTGCCTACGGCGAGACCGATCTCGACTCGGCGTGCCTGTTCGTGGGACTCTCGGGTCTGCTGCCCGCCGATGATCCGCGCTTCATCTCGACAGTCGACGCCATCGAACGTGAACTGCGGGTGGGACCGACGGTCTTCCGCTACCGCTACGACGACGGGTTGCCCGGCCTTGAGGGCGGATTCCACATCTGCACGACCTGGCTCGTCGAAGCCTTCATCAAGGTCGGACGCATCGACGATGCCTGGGACCTGTTCCGGCAGGTGGACAACCTGCTGGGGCCGACCGGGCTGCTGGCCGAGGAGTACGACCCGGTCGCGGAGATGCACCTGGGCAACCATCCCCAGGCATATTCGCACCTCGGCTACATCCGCGTCGCGCAGATGCTCGACGAGTTCCGCCCCAGCTGAGCGTCAGTGTCAGCTGGGGCGGTGGGCGCCATTGTGCTGTGGAGGTCAGGTCACTCGACGAGGAGGGTGACCACCTCGGCGATGCATGCCGGTCGTTCCTGGCCTTCGATCTCGATGACGTGTTTGAGGATGACCTGGGTGCCCTTGTCCCCGGGGATGACCTCGTTGACGCTGACGGTGCCGCGCAGGCGCGAACCCACCGGCACGGGCTGTGCGAAGCGGACCTTGTTCAGCCCGTAGTTGACGCGGATGGACACACCTTCGATGGTGAAGATCTCGCTGGAGAACTTCGGGATCAGAGACAAGGTGAAGAAGCCGTGGACGATCGTCGCTCCGTAGGGGCCTTCTGCCGCGCGCTCCTCGTCGATGTGGATCCACTGGTGATCGTCGGTGACATCGGCGAAGGTGTTGATCGCGTCCTGGTCGATCGTCGTCCACTCGGACGAGCCCAGCTCGGTGCCGACGAGCGAAGTGATCTCATCGATTCCATTGAGTGTGCGCATTCTTGGTTCTCCTTTGATCCGTGACTGTCGTACGTGGTGGGTGTCAAGCGTTTTCTTAGCGGACATTCGATTGAGCGGATGTCGGTACTTGGCACCTTACTTGTTCGCAGGAGACTTGGCACCGGTGTGTCCGGGATTCGGTTAGGTTGGTGGCATGGACACTCTGACGCAGCCGCTCTCGCCTCGCTGGGTCGATCGGCCGGCAGGCTACCGGGACTTCGAGTCGGCCTTCTTCATCGGCCACGGGCGTGACACCTTTGACCGCTGTGCCGAAGAGCTCCTGCACTGGGAGGTGAAGATCCGCAGCGGCTTCGACATCGGGCTTGCACAGACTGGCCATGACATCCCACGGGTCGAGGCCGGCCAGGAGCCGACGATCTTCGTGCGGCTGGGGCCGTTTCGCCTGCCGGAGCCGGCTCGAGTCATCACCGTCTTCGAGTCCGAGACTCGTCGTGGCTTCACCTATGGGACGAAGCCCGGGCATCCGATCACGGGCGAGGAATCCTTCATCCTCATCCGCACTCCCGATGACCGCGTCTTCCTCGTGCTGCGTTCCGTCTCACGAGCGGGAATGGGGATCTGGCGCCTAGGCGAACCCTTCGTCCGTCTCGCTCAGATCATCTACCGCAGGCGATATGCTCGCGCACTGCGCAGCTGACGACGGCACACAGCGCTGCTGACGGCACACTGCGAAGCTGACAGCGCACTGCGACTGCCGCTGGGTGCTCAGGCGGTTTCGAGGTACTGCTTGAGGGCCTGGTCCTGAGCCTCGGGATCGGGGAAGATCGCCTCGGTCCGGGCACCGCCGGTGATCGGGTCGTTGCTGAAGATGAGTCGGATGCCCAGCAGACGGGCCTGACCCTGCGCGATCACGAGGCCAAGTCCCATACCGCCGCCACCGGCGGAGACGAAGCGGGTCGGGCCGGTGTTGACGATGTCGGGCGGGTAGCCGGAGCCGGAGTCGGTGATCGTGATGCTGCGGGTGCTCGTCTCCAGGCGGATCGGATCCGCACCGTGTTTGATGGCGTTGACCAGCAGGTTCGAGATGATGCGTTCGAAGCGGCGGACATCGGTGACCAGAGTTGAGTTCAGGGCCGCGAACTGTGTGTCGATGTCGTGGCCGGCCAGAGCACCGGAGGCCGTCATCGTGCCCAGCAGCGATCGGATCGCCTGGTCGATGTTGACGCGGGTGAACTCGGGGTTCGCCCGCCCCGCATCGAGGCGGGAGACCTCGAGGAGGTCCTCAACGAGCACCTGCATGCGCTTGACCCGGTCCTTGACGAGTTCGGCGGGACGCGAATCCTCTTCGAGCAGGTTGGCCGCGTTGACCAGCCCTGTCAGCGGGGTCCGCATCTCGTGGGCCAGGTCAGCGGTGAATCGCTGTTCGGAGTCGATGCGTTCGGTCAGGCGCGTCACAGCAGTGTCGACCGCCGAGGCGAAGGCCGCGACCTCCTGGTCCGTGTCGTCAACGACATCGGCGATTCTGATGCTCGTGTCCCCGGCCGCGATCTTCCGTGCGGCCTGAGCACCCAGAGTCAGCCTGCGGGAGATGCGCCCGGCCACAATGGAGCCGACACCGCCGACGACCAGCGCGGAGCCGATCATGCCCACCAGCAGCGCCTGGTCGATACGGCCGATGAGCTCCTGACTGTCCTTGGTCGAGGCACGCACGGAGATCACCTCGGTGTAGGAGCCGACCTCGATCGGAGCCGCCGCCCACACGATCTCCTCCCCATCGACCTCGGAGCGCATCGTCACGCTCTGACCCTTGAGCGCCTGGGCACGTGCATCCTTTGGCAGTGCCGGGTCATCGATGCGGGCGTTGAGGGTGAGCACCCCGGTCTCGGAGAAGATCGCGACGGAGTTCGCAAGCTGCTCGGTCACGGTCGATCGCATCCGGTCGTCCTCGGCACGGGCCGCGGATTGGCGCAGCACGATCGAGCAGGAGAGCACGGCGATGATGACCGAGGCAACGATGAGAAGGGAGATCTTCCAGCGCAGTGACATGCGATCAGCCCGCGAAGCGGTATCCGAATCCGCGGACGGTCTCGATCATGTTGGCGCCGATCTTCTTCCGCAGGCGCTGAATGTGGACGTCGACGACACGGGAGTCGCCGGCCCATTCGTAGCCCCAGACGGTGAAGGCGATCTTCTCACGCGAATAGACGTGTTCGGGCTGCTCGGTCAGGAGCAGGAGGACGCGCAGCTCGGTGGGGGTGAGGTGAACCTCTTCGCCGTCGATCTCCACGGTCAGGCGACCGGTGTCGAGGACCAGCGAACCCAGGCGAGTGCGGAACGGTCCGAGCTCGCCATCGGAGTCGGTGCCTCCGGATTGGGGCTGGCTCGCACCCATGTAGCCGCCCTGGCCTGACCCGGACTGCATGGCCGGTGAGCCGTCTGGGCGAGGAGGAACGGAGACGTCGCCGCCGATCATCTGCTCGTCTCCACCGGCGTTCATATCCGCCGAGGTGAATTTTCCGCCCGCACCCAAGTACGTGTCGTCGGACTCGAGCTGAGCCTTGAGTCGTTCGCGAGTGTCCATGCCGGGGCTGGCTCCGAGCACCTCGGGGATGCCGTCTCCGGTGATCATGCCGCCGGGGCCGATCACGGTTTCGTGCTCCTCGCCCATCTCGGTCGTCGGGGAGTAGCCGAGTTTGTCGGTGCCGGTGGTGATGAAGCGGCGAACGACGGCGCGGATGCGGGCGTTGAGCACCTGCATGTCGAAGGGTTTGGTGAGGTAGTCGTCGGCTCCGGCCTCGAGCGCCTGGACGATGTCGATCGCATCCGAGCGTGCGGAGATGATGATGATGGGAATGGTGGAGCGCTCACGCACAGCCCGGCAGATCGATGCGCCGTTCATGGTGGGCAGCATGAGGTCGAGAAGCAGAACGTCGGCACCATGTGCAGCGACGAACTCGTATCCCTCACGTCCGTCGGCAAATGCCGACACCGTGTAATCGAACCGTTCCAGGCCGATCTGGGTCGTTTCCCGGATGACCTCGTCATCCTCAACCAGAACAATATGCATTACGTTTCTCCATTTAGCCGCGTGAAGCGTTGACCCGGTTCAAACCTACCTTCATGCAGGCGGAACACCTGCACCGACCAACCCGAAGGGTAGCCGGCATCGTCGCCGTCGGCATACATCGCCTCCTGCACCACCAGTGTCCCATTCTTGCCTGGGTTGAGTTTCATCTGGTTACCGGTGGCGATGAGTTCAAGGCGTGGTTTGCCGTCCTTCTCACTGATGACGGCGCCGGCAATGTCCTCGCTCTTCTGCTTCGGGTTGGCCACAGTGACGACTTGGAACTTCTTGTCGCCGCTGAGGAACGGTTTCCCGAATGTGAGGCATTCCTCGCAGTCGTCGATGACCTGCGCGGACTCTGTCGCCCTTCCGGTGACTGCGATTCCCGAGGCCTCCACGATGGTCTTGCGGATCTCCGTGAGGGAGAACGGCTTGTTGGGCGGGCCGGCATCCGAGTTCCCCGGTTCGAACTGGGTGGGAGACGTCTCACCCTCGGGTTCCACCCGCAGACCCTTGTCCGGACCGCATGCAGCCACACCAGCCAACGTGATCGTTGCAAGGGTTGTTGCGATCAATGTCCTCACTGCGGTGCGCGGGCGCGACTTCTGACCAGGGGTGACCTGGGTGAAGTTCAACGAGCGCGCGGCCTCAGCGGAGGGGCGGCGAAAGGGGATGGGCACGTAGACATTTTTGCGTGTTCTGCCCAGGTAGTCCACCCGCACCACGATTCCGGCGATTCAGGAACGCTCCTGTCTCCTGCCGATCCGGTGCCGGGGGACCTCGGTGGCCCGATTCTCAGCTGGGGCCGGTATCCTGGGGACATGGCACCATCGAAGTCTGAGAAGAAGTCCACCAGCACCGTGTCCTACAAGGATGCGCTCAAAGTGGGGCTCGTCTGCGGCGTCGTCGTTCTGGTCCTGTCGATCATCGTCACCCGTGCGTGGCAGGACGGGACCGCATTCGGATTCGCCTTCATCTATGGCGGTGCCGCATTCGTCCTGGTCAGTGCCATGGCCTGCCTGCTCAACTGGGTGATGCGCAATGACACGCAGAATGAGGATCAGACCTACCCGATCCTCAAATGAGCTGATCGACCCTCACGTGATCTCCGGAAGCTGAGCCCCGCCCCGACGGCGGAGTCCTCCGGAAGCTGAGACCCACCTCGGCGGGGCCGTTGAGCGGTGTCGTAGGCTCTTTCTATGGAGACTTGGAACACAGAACTGACACCGTTGTCCTTCCTGCGCCGCTCGGCCGACGTCTTTCCCGACAAGCGTGCCGTGGTCTACAACGACCAGGAGCTGAGCTACCGCGAATTCGCCGCCGCTGTTGAGACCCGGGCGCATGCTCTGCGTGCGGCGGGCATCCAGCCCGGCGACCGAGTCGCCTACCTCATGCCCAACCTCCCCGAGGCGCTCATGGCCCAATTCGCCGTGCCGCTGGCCGGAGCCGTCCTCGTTCCGATCAACACCCGGCTCGCCGCCGAAGAGGTCCGCTACATCTGCAACCACAGCCAGGCGAAGCTGCTGGTCATCGACACGCAGCTGTGGCCCAGCGTTGCCCCGGTCCTCGATGGCCTCGACACGGTCGAAGCCATCGTCGACGTCGAGGATACGACGATCGCCGCCTCCGCCGAGGTGGCCCGCCCGAATTTCGCAGCACCGTCTGTGACCAGCCTGGATGAGTTCCTGGCCGGTGCCGAGGCTGACACCGACGAGCTCTCCTGGCTCGTCGAGGACGAGCGGGCGACGCTGTCGATCAACTACACCTCGGGCACCACAGGTCGACCCAAGGGCGTGATGTACTCACACCGAGGCGCCTATCTCAACGCACTCGGTGAGATCATCCACTCCGACCACGACGAGAAGAGCGTGTACCTGTGGACACTGCCCATGTTCCACTGCAACGGGTGGTGCACAGGCTGGGCGCTGGCTGCGGCCGGTGGAACCCAGGTGTGCCTGCGCGAAGTCCGCGGAGACGTGATCTGGGATCTCATCGATCGACACGAAGTCACCCACCTCAACGGTGCCCCGACCGTGATGAGCACGGTCATCAACGCCGAACAGGCGCATTCCCTCGACCGGGCGGTGACCGCCACGATGGCCGGTGCCGCACCCAGTCCCACCCTCATCTGGGAGATGGAGGCCCTGAACTTCCAGATCGTGCACGTCTACGGACTCACCGAGTCCTACGGTCCCTACACGGTGTGCGAGTGGCAGGATTCGTGGGATTCCCTTGATGACAAGTCCCGAGCCAGGCTGCGGGCGCGGCAGGGAGTCGGCATGGTCCAGGCCGATCAGGCCCGCATCGTCGCTCTCGAATCGGGTGACGAACTCATCGACGTGCCCGCCGACGGACAGACGATCGGCGAGATCGTCATGCGCGGCAACAACGTGATGAAGGGCTACTTCCGCGACGAGGACGCCACCGCGAAGGCCTTCCAGGGCGGCTGGTTCCACTCCGGTGATCTCGGCGTGATGCACGAGGACGGCTACATCGAACTGCGCGACCGCTCGAAGGACATCATCGTCTCCGGCGGCGAGAACATCTCCACCGTCGAGATCGAACAGGCGATCTCCTCACACCCGGCAGTCCTCGAAGTCGCCGTCATCGGTGTCCCTGACGACAAATGGGGCGAACGACCGAAGGCCTTCATCATCGTGCGTGAAGGCTCAGCGGTCACCGAAGCCGAAGTCATCGACCATGTGCGCACGCAGATCGCGAAGTACAAGGCCCCACGCGAGGTCGAGATCGTCGAGGCTCTGCCCAAGACCTCGACCGGCAAGATCCAGAAGTTCGAACTCCGCAACCAGGAATGGGGCGACCGTCAGACCCGCATCCAGGGCTGACAGGTGACGCGTCCTACCTGAACCGCAGCAATCGCAGGCTGTTGAGGACGACGAACACCGAGGAGAACGCCATCGCGGCTCCGGCGATCATCGGGCTGAGCAGTCCGAACGCGGCGATCGGAACGGCAGCCGTGTTGTAGGCGAAGGCCCAGAACAGGTTGCCCTTGATCAGGCCCAGGGTCTTCCGCGACAGGCGAATCGCCTGCGGGATCTGCCGGGGATCCGAGCGCACCATGGTGATGTCCGATGCGGCCATCGCCGCATCGGTGCCCGAACCCATCGCGATACCAAGATCGGCACCGGCCAGAGCCGCGGCGTCGTTGATGCCGTCGCCGACCATCGCCACCGCCTGCCCCCGAGCCTGCAGCTCATTGACCACGGCGATCTTGCCCTCGGGACGGACATCGGCGCGGATCTCGGTGATGGCGAGCGTGCCCGCGACCACCTCGGCGGCTTGGGCATTGTCCCCGGTCAGCAAGACGGTGTCGATGCCAAGCGAATGCAGCTCGGCGATCGCCTCGGCGGCTCCGGTCTTGATCTCATCGGAGACGAAGGTCAGGCCGCGGAACTGCGAGTCGATGGCCAGAGCGACGATCGTGGCACCGGTGGGCACAGAATCGGAGGTGTATGTCACGTCGATTCCGCGCTCTCGGAGCAGATCGGGCCGACCAGCGAGCACCTCGGCACCGTCGATCGTGGCCTGCAGTCCGCCGCCGGGGATGTTCTCGAAATCATCCCCCGCCGAGGCGGCAGTTCGTCCCAGCCCGGCGTTCGCCTGCTTAGCCGGCTGAGACTCAGCCCTCGTGTCAGCGGCCTCGACGATCGCGCGGGCCACCGGGTGCTCACTCTGTGATTCCAAGCGAGCCAGGACCGCGAAGTCGGTGTCGCTCAGTTGCGTGTCCAACAGGGTCATGACGCCGGTGGTCAGGGTGCCGGTCTTGTCGAGCACGACGGTGTCGATCGACCGCGTCGACTCGAGAGCCTCGGGCCCGGAGACGAGGATGCCCAACTGCGAACCGCGTCCGGAGGAGACGGCCAGGGCCGTCGGAGTGGCCAGACCCAGTGCACAGGGGCAGGCGATGATGAGGACGGTGAGGGCCGCGTGCAGCCCCATCGCCCAGTCGCCGGTGATCAGCCCCCAGGCCAGAAGCGTGAGAGCACTGATCGCGAAGACGATCGGCACGAACACGGCAGAGATCCGATCGGCCAGGCGCTGCACGGCGGGTTTGCCCGTCTGTGCCCGGCTGACCAGGTCGGCCATGGCCGCCAGGGTCGTATCGGATCCGACGCGGGTGGCTCTGACCTCGAGCACGCCGGAGGTGTTGATGGTGGCGCCGGTGACGGCGTCGCCGAGGTCGACCTCCACGGGCACAGATTCGCCGGTGAGCATGGCCTCGTCGATCGCGGAATGCCCCGCGATCACCTCGCCGTCGGTGGCGATCTTCTCGCCCGGACGGACGATGAAGACATCGCCGACGACGAGTTCGTCGATCGGGACCTGGACCTCAGCTCGGGTGTCTCCCGTGCCTTCACGCAGCACGTTCGCCGACCGTGCACCCAGGCCCAGCAGCGCCTTGAGTGCTGCGGTGGCCCGACTCTTCGCCCGATCCTCGGTGAGCTTGCCGATGAGCAGGAACACCGTGATCGCGGCCGCGGCCTCGAACCAGACATGATAAGTCGCGGGGATCTGCCAGCCGTAGCCGTCGGCGACGGCCCGGCCCAAGGTGATGTAGGAATAGGCGCTGGCGACGATGATCCCGACGCTGACCAGGGTGTCCATGGTCGTCGACCGTCCGCGGGCAGCCTTGAATGCGGCCGAGTGGAACGGCCAGGCGCCCCAGGTCACGACCGGCAGGGCGAGAATCGCGACGATCCACTCCCAGCCGGGGAAGTGCCAGCTCATGACCATGGAGATGGCCACGATCGGCACCGCCAGAATCAGCGAACCGATGAAGCGGGGCCGCAGATGGCGAGGATCGTAGTCGACGATCTCCGGTCCGCTCGCCGAGGTGGTCTTGACGGTGGCGCCATAGCCGGCCTTTTCGACGGCGGCAGTGAGGTCGGCGTCGCTCAGCTCGGATTCGACGATGACGTGGGCGGAATTCAGCGGCAGGTTGACCTCGGCGCTGACCCCGTCGAGGCGGGTGAGCTTCTTCTCGATACGAGCCGAACAGGACGCGCAGGTCATTCCCGTGATGTCGAGATCGACCTCGCGCGACATCACTTCACCTCGTAGCCGGCCTCATCGACGGCGGCGCTGATCGCGGCCTCGTCGAGATCCTTCTCGGAGGTGATGGTCACGGGGGAGTCCCCGCCGGCATTGAGCTCAACGGCGACATCGGTGACTCCGGGCAGTGCTCCGAGCTCTTCCTTGACGGCTGCCTCGCAGTGGCCGCAGGTCATTCCGTTGACGTTGATGGTGGTGGTCGTCATGATGTGTCTCCTGACATTCAGCTCTTGATGAGTCGGGCAATAGCGGCTGAAGCCTCTTCGATCTTCTTGCGGGCGGCGTCGTCATCCCCTGAGGATGCGGCGTCGACCACGCAATGAGCGATGTGCTCTTCTAAGAGGTTGATGGAGACCGCGTGCAGCGCGGCCGTTGCGGCGGAGACCTGGGTCAGGATGTCGATGCAGTACTTGTCGTCATCGATCATCTTGCCGATCCCACGGACCTGACCTTCGATCCGTTTCATCCGCTTCGCAAGGGCGTCCTTCTGCGGGGTATATCCATGGTGCTCAGTCATGACGATACTCTATACCCCCTTAGGGTATAGGTCAATTGTGCAATTGGTCTCACCGTGGGTACCGGGCGTCGTCAAGCTCCTACAATCGAATCATGCGCGTTGCCAGACTGTTCCGATTCCCCGTCAAGGGGTTCCCTGCCGAAGAGATCCCGGAGGCGGATGTGCGCACCGGCCGAGGCATCCGCGGTGACCGCGTCGCCGCGTTCACCAACGGCAGTCTCGACATCCCCGATGACAGCTGGCACCGATACTCCGCGTTCACGGTGCTCAAGAACGACACCGACCTGCAGAAGTGGCAAGTGGCACTCGACCTCGCCGAGGCGGCTGATTCCTCCCAGCCGGCCGTGGCCGATCCCTCGGCGACGGTGACCTTGACGTCTCCGCAGAACGAGACCACGACGTTTCGCACGGATGACCGGGACACACGGGCCACCTCGGCGGACTTCCTCTCTGCACGCATACCCCCTCAGGGTGACTTCCCGCGCGCACTGAGCGTCGCGGATCAGGGCATGTTCGACTCACAGGCCGCAGGTGTCTCGATCATCAACCCGGCCACGGTCGCCGCGATCTCCCAGACCGCCGACGGACAGGCGGCACTGGCGCCGGGCGAGACCGAACTCGACCCGCTGCGCTTTCGCGGAAACGTCCTCGTCGACGGACTCGCCCCCTTCGAGGAATTCGCACTCATCGGCAAGATCGTCCGCCTCGGCGGGGTTCGTCTGGCCATCACCCAGGCGATCGAACGCTGCCCAGCGACCACGGTCAACCCGACCACCACAGCCGTCGACGTCAACGTCCCCCGGGTTCTGGCCTCGGCGTGTGGGCACCTGCACTGCGGCGTCTACGGTCGGATCCTGGAATCCGGCCTGGTCAGCACCGGAGATGAGATCGAGATCGAAGGCGATGCCCCACGAGAGCTCGTCAAAACCGCACGGACCCCGCGCTTCATGACCGTGCTGGGCAGCCAGCAGATCTGCAACGACATCGTCGAAGTCTCCCTGCGCGATGACCAGGGCTGGATCCGCGAATTCGACGAACCCGGCACCAACCTGCGCGTCCACCTCGACCTCGGCGAGCCCTTCTGGCGGACCTATACGATCACGGATGTCTCCGATGACATCGTGTCGATCGCGGTGCGCACCCAGGGCAAGGGCTCCCGGGCGGTCGCAGAGCTTGCGGCCGGGCAGTCCGTCCTCGCCTCCGGGCCGCACGGCACCATGACCGCGAACCGTGTCTTCGGAGGCACGACCGCGCTGGTCACCGCCGGCATCGGCATCACCCCGAGCCTCGGCCTCATGCGCGGAGCCGAACTGTCGGGAACCGAGAAGATCAAGCTCTTCCACGTCGACCGCGACCACCGGACGGCCTGCCTCTGGGATCGGCTGCAGAAGCGCGCCCACTCGCGACAGATTCCCGTCGAGACCCACCACCGCGACACCGCGAGCCAGGGCAGGCCCGGTCATGCCGATCTCGTCGACTGGCTCGCCGGATGCGACAACGTCATGGTCTGCGGGCCCGCAGACTTCACCCGTGCAGTGCTCGACGCCAGCGCCGAGGCCGGAGTCCCGGCCGTGCACCAGGAGATCTTCGCCTCCCCGAACACCGGCATGAGCGAGGCCATCGCCCAATGCTCGCCCGCCGAGGTGACTCTGGAGAATTCGGGCACCAGCTTCCTCTGGGAACCCCAGCAGGGGACACTGCTCGAAGCACTGGAGGCGCGCGGACTGCGCGCAGACAACTCCTGCCGAGGCGGTTCCTGCGGCACCTGTGCTGTGTCCTTGGCCGCCGGGTCGGTCATCTACCCGGTCGAACCCGCGGCGCGGATCGCCGCCGATGAGGTGCTCGTGTGCTCCGCCGTGCCCTCCGGGCCCATCAGCCTCGGAATCTGAGTCCCCGGGCTCTGGTCGTTGCGAACGTGACCGTCGCGACCCTGATCCTCGCGAGTCCGGCTGACCCGGGGATTGGGGCAGTGGGTGGCAGAATGGACCCATGCCCAAGGATCAGCGTGCCGTGAAGTCAGGAGGACTGACTGGACCAGTGGCACGTGTGAGCAGGCGTCTGAAGTTCGGCGTTTCCGGGCGCATCATGTTCGCGAACTCGATCATGCTCGTGGGCATCATGGTGCTGACGACGAGCCTCCTCTACATCCAGCTTTCCCAGCTGAACCAGAAGCGCGAACAGGATCTGCTGGGCTCTGCGGCCGACAATATGTCGATGTCGCTGAGCCTGGTCGGGTCGGGTGAGGCCACCACGGATGACTTCATCGATGAGGGGTCTCAGGACGACGTCGAGACGATGCTCGAGAATGTGGTGAGCCAGTACGATTTCGATGTGGCCGCGGTTGTGCCCATCGACTACCTCGTCACCCCGCCGTCGTTGGGATCGTCGAATCGACAGGAGCGCATCGAGGCGAACATCGTGTCCTCGGCATCGGGAGATGTGCCCGATGACTCCGTCGATCAGCTCGCTGCGGCCGTCGACGGCTCGAAGGTCTCCGAGGGGGAGTCCGTGGTGCGCTTCCTCGAAGATGGTGGGCCCGGCAGCGGCACCATGTATGTCATCAGCCCAGTCTTCGCAAAGCACCTCGGCGTCGACGACACCGGACCCAACACCGTCGTCGG
This sequence comes from Brevibacterium aurantiacum, assembly GCF_003932995.1. Classification (NCBI taxonomy): domain Bacteria; kingdom Bacillati; phylum Actinomycetota; class Actinomycetes; order Micrococcales; family Brevibacteriaceae; genus Brevibacterium; species Brevibacterium aurantiacum. The sequence continues at coordinate 3,850,499 of NZ_CP025333.1, read as the reverse complement.
GGCCGTCGTCGTCGGCAACTCGGCCGATTCCGTGCGGGAAGGCTTCCTGGCTCAGAGCAATTGGCTCATCGGCATCGCCATCACCACTCTCATCCTGGGAATCGCCGCCTCCTGGGCGACCTCCCGTGGACTGCGCCGCGTCACCGGCGACTACGGCGCCAACGAGCTGCGCGGCATGCTCGAGTTCTACTCCTCGGTGCTCAAAGCCGTGTCGGAGGGGCTGCTGCTCCTCGACCGTTCGACGGGCATCGTCCTCATCAACGCCGAGGCCCGCGAGCTCCTGGGGCTGCCCGCAGCAGGCGAGGGGAAGGCGGGTGAGAAGATCGCTGACACCGACGATCCGGTCCGGGCGACCTCGCCGATCGGCGGCATCGCGCTGCGCAGCCTCAACCTGCCCGATGCCCTCAGGGATCTCCTCTCATCTGGCCGGTGGGCTCGCGACGAGATCCACTACACCGACGATCGGGTCCTCGTCGTCAACCAGCAGCCCACCGACGCCGCCAGCGACACCTGGGTTGTGACGATGCGCGACCACACCGAACTCGCCGAACTCTCCGGTGAACTCGTCTCTGTGCGATCGTTCTCCGATTCTCTGCGTGCACAGACCCACGAATATGCGAACCGACTCCACATGGTCGTCTCCCTGTTGGAGACCGGTCACGTCGACGAGGCGATCGAATTCGCCGCCAAGGACCTCGACGATCTCAACCGGGTCACCGGCGATGGTCAGATGAGCTTCGACCATCCTGTGCTCTCTGCACTCCTGCTCTCCAAGATCGCCCAGGCCGCCGAGGTGGGCATCGATATGACGGTCGATACAGCGGGACTCTCGGGCCGCCTCGGCGGGGATGACCGTGACCTCGCGACCATCCTCGGCAACCTCATCGACAACGCTTTCGACGCTCTGCGCAGGCAGGACGTTCTGCCCGAGGACAAGCGAGTGCATGTCCACCTGAGCGGAGCAGGCGGTGCCAGCGGGTTCACGATCGAGGTCAGCGACGATGGTCCGGGCATCGACGAAGAGTACGTTGACGCGATCTTCGAACGCGGCTGGTCGACGAAGCATGACGGCGTCGAGATCGACAAGGGACTCGGCCGCCAGGAATCCGGCACCCGCGGGGTCGGCTTGTCCTTGGTCGTCCAAGCCATCCGCCGTCTCGGCGGGGCCGTCGACGTCCAGGGCCGCGGTGAGGACTGCGACGAGTTCAAGGGCGCGGTGCTCACGGTATGGCTGCCCGACACCAGCGACGTTGACCCCGGGGAACTCGGGCAGGCGTCCGGGAATCCCTCGACTGGGCCCTCGTCATCGAGCCAGCCGCCGTCCGGGAATCCGCCCACGGGCCCGATCCAGATCGTGCGCGACGACCGCAGCTGAGGTGCTCAGCGGGGCCTCGCCTGTGCTGTGCGAGGTCCCAATGAATGAAACATTTCCGCGTCACCGTATGGATTCGGCTTAGGCTGAGCAGGAATGCCGGGCCGATGGCCATGTGCCATCGGCTGCCGCGAAATCGAGTGGAGGAACTATGGACCAGGACATCGTCGTTTGTGAACCGCTGCGCACCGCGATCGGAGGATTCGGAGGACAGTTCCGCGACATCCCCGCCCACGAGCTCTCCGCCACCGTCGTCCGCGAGCTCATCGCCAGGACCGGGCTCAATCCAGAACTCGTCGCCGACGTGATCATGGGTCAGGGTTACGCCACCTCGGAAGCTCCCTGCATCGGCCGAGTCACCGCCCTCGACGCGGGGCTGCCCGTGACCGTGCCCGGCAAGCAGGTCGACCGCCGCTGCGGTTCCGGACTGCAGGCAGTCATTGACGCCTCCATGGTCGTCGGCTCCGGCAACGGAGACTTCGTCATCGCCGGCGGCGTCGAATCGATGTCCCACGCACCCTTCTACAACGACACCATCCGCTGGGGTGTGCGCGGCGGCAATGCCGAATTCACCGATTCCCTGGGCCGTGGCCGCACCACTCCGGGCGGAAAGAACTACCCGGTTCCCGGCGGCATGCTCGAGACCGCAGAGAACCTGCGCCGCGAATATTCGATCGGCCGCGACGAGCAGGACGAACTCGCCTACAACTCACATCAGCGGGCAGCCGCAGCGGCCAAGGACGGACGCTTCGCCGAGGAGATCGTTCCCGTGACGATCCCCGCCACCCGCAAGGTCGCCGAACATCAGATCGACGCTGATGAGCACATTCGTCCAGACACCAGCATCGAGAAGCTCGCGAAGCTGCGCCCCATCCTGGGCAAGGACGATGACCAGGCGACGGTCACCGCAGGAAACGCCTCCGGACAGAACGACGGAGCGGCCGCGAGCATCGTCACCACCCGTGCGGCCGCCGAGGCACAGGGGCTCAAGCCGCTGGGCCGCCTGGTCAGCTGGGCCGTGGCCGGAGTGCCACCGAAGACCATGGGCATCGGCCCCGTGCCTGCCACCGCAAAGGCCCTCGAGAAGGCCGGACTGAGCTTGGCCGACATCGACCTCATCGAACTCAACGAGGCCTTCGCCGCCCAGGCACTGTCCGTGACCCGCGAATGGGGCTTCGGCAAGGACGACTTCGACCGTCTCAACGTCAACGGCTCCGGAATCTCCCTGGGCCACCCCGTCGGCGCGACCGGCGGTCGGATCCTGGCGACGATGCTGCGCGAGATGGAGCGCCGCGACGCACGCTACGGACTCGAGACCATGTGCATCGGCGGCGGCCAGGGCATCGCCGCGATCTTCGAACGCGCCTGAGGTCTGCACCTCTGATAGTCGGTGTCTGAGGCCGACGCCACTGATAGTCGGTGCCTCCGGGTCGAAATCCGCGCGATTTTCGACCCTGAGGCACCGACTATCGTGCATCTGGCAGCTCACGACGCGTTCCAGTCCTGTGTCACGGATGTGCCCAGGCTGTAACACGATCCACCGCGACCCCGCAACGGTGTTGGTTAGACTGGCGGCATGTCAGATACAACTACGCCTGAGTCGAGCATCGGTGTGCTCGTGGTTGAGGACGAGGCGGTCGCCGCCCGGGCCCACGCGAAGTACATCGATCGCATCGACGGCTATCACCTTGCCGGTGTAGCGAAGAACGCCACTCAGGCGATGTCGGCTCTGACCGGAAAGATCTACGGTCTCGACGCGGACTGCATCAACCTCGTCCTCCTCGACATGAACCTTCCCGACGGACACGGTCTGCAGGTCTGCCGGGCCATCCGCGGCCACCGCGTCGATGTCGACATCATCGCCGTCACCGCCGCCCGCGACATGCAGATCGTCCAGGAGGCGCTGTCCTACGGCGTCGCCCAGTACATCATCAAGCCGTTCACCTTCCCGGTCTTCAAGTCCAAGCTCGAGGCCTACTCCTCCTACCGCAACAGCCTCGGCGGAGACAGCACCGAGGGTGAGGTCACCCAGACCGACGTCGACACAGCGATCGCCGCACTGCGCACCCACACAGTGACCGCGACCGCTAAAGGCGTCCCCGACGCCGTGCAGGCAGAGGTGAAGTCGGTCCTCGGCGACAAGCCCGGCCAGTCCGCCGCCGAGGTGGCCGAAGGTCTCGGTGTCTCCCGAGTGACCGCACGCCGGTACTTGGAAGCCATGGCCGATGCGGGCATGCTCAACCGCCGACCCCGATATGGAGCCGCAGGCAGGCCCGTTCTCGAATACACCGTCGTCGCCGACGACGCCTGAACCACCCCCTCGATACCCGGGCCCCATCCCCACAGGGCTCAACCAGCCGCCCAACAGCATGCGGCAAGTGGACTTCCCGGCCGAGCCCATTGATAATTGTTCTATGACAAAGAAGTCCACAATGTGGTTGGCCATCGCCCTCGTCGTCGCGCTGCTGGTCGCTGCCGGTGTCTTCGCCTTGTTCACACTGCCGCTGAGGGCAGAGACAGCTGCAGAAGACGCCGCCGCCGACCTGAACAGCGGAACCATCGAATCCAGTGTCTGGTCGGATCAGACGACGGCGACGAAGCTGCACGGTCTGATTCTGGGGACACTCGACCAGAGCATGAAGGATCGCTCGGTGGAGCTCAAGGGCACGAAGAAGCACGGTGATGACGTCGTCGCGACGCTGAAGTGGTCCTGGACGAACCAGGAAGGCGAACCCTGGGAGTACACCTCTGAGCTTCCCCTGCACAAGAAAGGTCTGCTCTGGTCGGCCGAGCTGACTCCCACGGTGCTGCATCCGAAATTGGACGACGGTCGCGTCCTCGTCTCGCAGACCACCCCAGGGCAAAGAGGTGCGATCCTCGGCGAGGACGACGAAGAACTGATGGGCGAAGGTCCCGTCGTCGACATCGGCATCCACCCGGCCAAACTCGAGAAAGCAGGGGACGGCGATGACACCCTGAGCACGCTCAAGGACGAACTCGACATCGATCTCACATCGTTGAAGGAGCGTGTCGACAAAGCGGAGCCCGATCAGCTCGTTCCCGTCATCACCCTGCGTGAGAGTGACTACAAAAAAGTCAAGGACTCGATCCACTCCCTGCCGGGCACCGTCTTCAACAGGCACACTCAGCCGCTGAGTCGGAAGAAGGGCTTTGCCGGTCCGACCCTGGGAACGGCCGGAGCCGCCAGCGCCGAGGAGGTCGAAGCCTCTGACGGAAAGCTCACCGGCGAGTCCGTTGTCGGAAAGAGCGGATTGCAGAAGGCCTATGAAAAGCAGTTGAGCGGACCAGGCAGCGAAGCGATCTACATCAGCGACGCCGAGGATGCTGAGGCCAGCGACGAAGCCAAGTCTGCCGATCCCGTCCTCGTCCACGAATTCCCCGACCATGACGGTAAGAACATCACCACGACACTCAACGTCGACGTGCAGGAAGCCGCAGACAAAGCGGCCGAAACAGGCAAGAAGCCGACAGCGCTGGTGGCGATCCGGCCCCGCGACGGTCACATCCTCGCGGTGGCCAACCAGGACCCCGAGGGTGCTGCCTGGGACCGGGCGTTGACCGGCCAGTACGCACCCGGATCGGTGTTCAAGGTCGCCTCCGGCCTGGCTCTGCTGGAAGCCGGAGTCACTGCGAAGACCACTCTCGACTGCCCGAAGACCACGACGGTCGATGGAAAGAGCTTCAAGAACGCCGAAGACCACGTCCTGGGCGAGGTGGCCTTCGAAGACAACTTCGCCGAATCCTGCAACACCGCCTTCGTCGATGCCGCGCAGAAGGTTTCGGGCTCAGAGGTCACGGATGCGGCGTCGAGCCTGGGCATGGACGACGTCGATCTGGGGCTGGGTGCGAAGATGGCGACCGTTCCCAGTGATGATGACGCGGTGACGCATGCGGCGCAGATGATCGGTCAGGGCAAGGTCGTCTCCAGCCCGCTGGCGGTCGCGGCGATGGCCGCCTCCGTGGCCGAGGGCGACACGGTCAAGCCCCTGCTCGTGACCTCGGACAAGGGCAAGGACGACGACAAGGGTAAGGACAAGAGCACGATCGACGCCGACGCGGTCACGACGATGCAGAAGCTGATGCGACGTGCCGTGACCGATGGCACCGCCAGCGCGCTGCAGGACGTTCCCGGCGAACCGGTCCACGGCAAGACCGGCACCGCCGAATACGGTGACGAGACCCCACCGCGCACCCACTCCTGGTTCGCCGGGTATCAGGGCGACGTGGCCGTGGCCGTTCTCGTCGAAGACGGAGGATTCGGCGCCGAGGCGGCTGTGCCGGTGGCGAAGAAATTCTTCGAATCGCTCAACTGAGGAAGAACCTCACCTCATCCGTGCTGAGGGAGCACCTCACTTCATCCGCAGGGCGCGCATGACCTCAAACGCGGTGGTCAGTGTGCGGGCGAACCGCGACTGATCGAGCGGGCCGAACGGAGCGATGGGAACCAGATTCTGCTCGGCGATGTTGTGCGTGTGCATGAACTGGTGCAGACCCTCAACTCCATGCCGATGGCCCATGCCTGAGGCTTTGACGCCGCCGGCCGGAGAGTCGATCGAACCCCAGGCGGCGACGTAGGCCTCATTGACATTGACCATCCCGGACTCGAGCTGCCTGGCAGTTTCGCGCCCGCGGGACTGGGAGTAGACGCTGGCGTTGAGACCGTATTCGGAGGCGTTGGCCCGCTTGATCGCCTCGGCGTCGCTGGCCACCGGGTACACGGCGACGACTGGGCCGAAGGTCTCCTCGGCGAACAGCTCGGCCTCCTCGGTGACATCGGTGAGCACGGTCGGCAGGTAGAAGTAGGGGCCCAGTTTCGGGACCGGGCTGCCACCCGCGATGACCTGAGCTCCGCTGGCTCGGGCCTGTTCGACGTGTTCGCTGACTCGGGCCAGCTGCTTCGGCCCGGCCAAGGAGCCCATTCCGGGGCCGTAGGAGTAGTCGGGGCTGAGCTCGAGGTTCCGGGTCGCCTCGGCGAAATGGGCACAGAACTCGGGGTAGAGATCCTCGTGGACATAGATGCGCTCGATGGACAGGCACAGCTGACCGGCCGAGGAGAAGCACCCGCGGACGGCCCCGTCCACGGCCGAGGGAAGATCGGCATCGGAGAGGATGAGCATCGGGTTCTTGCCGCCGAGTTCAAGGGCGGTGGGAAGCAGACGCGAGGCAGCCTCGGCGGCAATGGAGCGACCCGCAGCGGTCGAGCCGGTGAAGGAGATCCCATCGGCACCGGACATCAGTGCCGGGCCGACTTCGCTGCTGGGGCCGGGCACCAGCTGCCAGACTTCCGCGGGCAGGCCGCAGGCAATGGCCAGACGGCGCATGATGATGGCGGTCAGGGTTGTCTGGCTGTCGGGTTTGTGCACCACGGCGTTGCCGGCGACCAGGGCCGCGAGCAGGTCGGTTGCGCCCAAGGTCAGCGGATAGTTCCAGGGGGTGATGAACCCGACGACGCCCAGCGGTGTGCGGGTGACCTCGGTACGAGTCAGGACGGGAACGGCACCGCGACGGCGTTCCGGGCGCAGTCGGGCGGGAGCGGTCACGCCGTAGTGGCGGCACACGTTGTAGGTGTCGAGGATCTCGTCATAGGCGTGGATGCGGGCCTTGCCGGTCTCGTACTGAATGATGTCGAGGAGGAGATCTTCGTGGCGGCGCAATGCAGAATGCAGTCGCAGCAGCACCCGAGCCCGGTGTTCGGGGGATCGGGCTGCCCAGGCGTCGGCGGCGATGCGCGCGGTGGCATAGGCCTTCTCGATGTCGGCCGGGGTGTTCTTGGCGAAGCGGGGAAGTTCGAGGCCGGTGAACGGGTCGGGGCTGACCATGCGATCACCGCTGCCCGAAGCCTCGGCGTAGGGGTTGGTGTCGAGGAATTCGCGGAGCCGATCGGTGACATGTGTGAGTTCGTCCGAGGGGGTGGTGGTGCTGGTGACGTCCGTGTGCATCATGCCTCCGTGTCGTCAGTGAATGGGTGGATTGCTGCCTATGGAACCGCTAACTTACGCTACAGTATCTTCATGGTCTCACGTGAACTGCGTCACGCCCTGCGGGGGGTCGAGGCTCCTGTCGCGGTGATCGATCTGGAGGCGTTCGACGCGAACGTCACCGCCTTGGCTCAGCGCGCTCAAGGGCTGCCGATCCGCATCGCCACGAAGTCCCTGCGCACTCCCGCAGCGATCGAGCGTGCGCTCGCCCACCCCGGCTACTCCGGTGTCTTCGCCTTCTCACTTCCGGAGGCGCTGATCCTCCATGCCCGCGGGGTCCGCGATATCCTCGTCGGCTATCCCACCGTTGACCGGGGCAGTCTCACCCAGATGTTCGCCGAGGCGGGGGCCACCGAGAACATCACCCTGATGATCGATTGCCCCACCCACCTCGACATCATCGACAGCGCCCGCCGCGATGCTGCGGCAGCCGGCGGTACGGCACAGACGGTGCGCGTGTGCATAGACATCGATGCCTCGTACCGCCTCGGCTCAGGGGTGCTGAGCAGTCGGATCCACATCGGGGCCAGGCGCTCTCCGATCCGCGATTCGGCCTCCGCCGTCGACCTCGCCGAACATGTCATCGCCCGCCCGGAGACCAACCTCGTCGGGCTGATGTCCTATGAGGGCCAAGTCGCCGGCACGGCCGATGCCGGTCCAACGGCCAAACAGGCCATGGTGCGTATCATGCAGAAGCGTTCGATCGCCGAGCTGAAGGTGCGGCGCAGAAGCGTCGTCGATGCGGTGCGTGAACTCACCGACCTCGAATTCGTCAACGGCGGCGGCACCGGATCCTTCGAATCCAGCGTGGCCGAGGGCACGCTGACGGAACGGGCCGCCGGCTCCGGACTCTTCTCCCCGGGACTCTTCGACGGCTACACCCACTTCCGACACGAGCCGGCCGCCTACTTCGCCACCCCCGTGGTGCGCCGACCAGGGCCCGGCTGGGTCACGGTCTTCAAAGGCGGTTTCATCGCCTCCGGCGTGCCCGGGGCCGACCGTGTCCCGACGATCGCCTGGCCCCCGGGACTCGACTACGCGGGCCTCGAGGGCGCGGGTGAAGTCCAGACCCCGCTGACCGGTCCCGGCACCGAAGACCTGCGCATCGGCGACCTCGTCTGGTTCAGACATGGCAAGGCCGGTGAGCTCGCCGAGCACTTCAATGAGTTCCTCGTCGTCGCAGGAACCCAGATCATCGACTCGTGGTCGACCTATCGTGGACAGGGGTGGGTGCTGTGACCCGCAGCGGCAGACCGACTCAGCGACAGCTCTTCCGGAACTGGTCCGGCCACGTCCACTCCCATCCGCACACCTTCCTCAGACCCACCTCGGCGGGGGAACTGGGCGATATCCTACGGTCCGCGGCCGACGCCGGCCAACGGGTCCGACCCGTTGGTGCGGGGCACTCGTTCACCCCCGTGGCAGCGGGCGATGACGTCATGATCAGCCTCGACCACCTCAGCGGAATCATCGCCGTCGACGAGGAGTCCGGGCGGGTGCGCTTCCACGCGGGCACCCGGCTGCGCGACATCCCGGCTCTGCTCGCGCCCTTCGGGCTGGCCCTGGCCAATCAGGGCGACGTCAATCCGCAGGCGCTCGCCGGGGCGATCTCGACGAGCACCCACGGGACCGGGCTCGGGTTCACCGGGTTCGCGGGAACCGTCACCGGTCTCTTGCTCATGGCTGCTGACGGCACCGTGACCGACCTGTCGCCCACGACCCACCCGGAGATCTTCGACCTGGCCCGCGTCAGCCTCGGCGTGCTGGGCATCGTCACGGAGATCGAGCTGCAGTGCGTGCCGGCCTTCGACCTCATCGCCGAGGAGATCGTCAGTGATGTCGACGAGCTGCTGGCCGACCTCGAACCACGGATGCGCGCGGCCGACCATTTCGAGTTCTACTGGTTCCCGCACACCGACACCGCGCTGACCAAGACGAACACCCGTGTCGGGCTCGGTGAGATCGGCCCCGGCCACCTCGCCGAGGCGGGGGTGCGCAACCGTTTCCTCAACCTCTTCGACAAGGAAGTCATCGAGAACGGCGCCCTGCGCCTGGCCGTCGAGCTCGGATCGGCGGTGCCCAGCCTCGTCCCGCGCATCAATCGGATCGCCCAATCCGCCGTCTCGGACAGAACCTATCGAGCACCGGGACACGACGTCTTCGTGACACCGCGGCGGGTGCGGTTCAACGAGATGGAGTACGCGCTTCCCTTCGAAGCCGGCGCCGAGGCGATCCGTGAGATCCGGCGCACGATCGAGTCGAGAGGATGGTCGATCTCCTTCCCGATCGAAGTCAGATCTGCCGCCGCCGATGATGTTCCGCTCTCGACCGCCTTCGGCCGCGAGACGATGTACATCGCCGTGCACCGGTTCGTGAAGGACGACTTCGCCGAGTACTTCCGTGTCGTCGAACAGATCTGCCGACGTCACGGGGGCCGCCCGCACTGGGGCAAGATCCACACTCTGGGCGCCGACGATCTGCGCGAGCTCTATCCGCGCTTCGAGGACTTCTGTGCGCTGAGACAGAAGCTGGACCCGAACGCGATGTTCGGAAACCGATTCACCGACTCCCTGTTCGGGCTCAGGTCGGTGGGGCTCAGTTAGTTCGGACTCGGTTCGCGTGCGGGCTGAGAGTTCCCTGCTGACCTGCGCACAGGTTCCCACCAGCAGTAAGGTGGTCAGGAAAGTCGCGATGAGCAGCTTTGTCCGTGGTCGTTGGGAGAGATGGCCGCAGCATTCCCTAGGAAATGGACTCCTCGATGTCAGATTTCGAACCGCAGGCCCAGTCGGACCCAGCAGCATCCACCAGCCCGGAGAAGGAGAAGGGACGCCGTCGATCGATGATGGTCGCGGCCTTCGGCACCATCGTCGAATGGTATGACTTCTCGATCTTCTTCTACGTCGCGACCATCCTGACCAAGGAATTCTTCGGCGATCGGCCCGACTCGCTCCTGCTCACCCTGGGCGTCGGAGCCGCCGGGTTCCTGTTCCGGCCACTGGGCGCCATGGTCTTCGGCCACCTCGGCGACAGGGTCGGACGCAAGTCCGCATTGGTCGTCTCCGCTGTGCTCATGGCCGTCGCGATGCTCGGAATCGCGATCATGCCCGGATACGACACGATCGGCATCTGGGCCGGCGTCGGCATGGTCTTCTTCCGCTGCCTCTCCGGGTTCTCCGTCGGGGCCGAGTACACCGGCATCATGGTCTTCCTGATGGAATCGGCCGGCAGCAAGCGCCGGGGGCTCGCTGTCAGCTGGGCGGCGGCCAACAGTGAGGTCGGAGCTCTCCTGGCAGTCGGGTCGGGGGCATTCTTGGCCAGCACACTCTCGGCCGAGGCGATGAGCACTTGGGGCTGGCGCGTCCTGTTCATCCTCGGTGCAGTGCTTGCCGCGCTGATGATCCCGCTGCGTCGCATGATGGAGGAGACCGACACCTTCAAGCGGTTGCAGGCCGCGGAGAAGACGAAGGAGGCGCAGGCTGCCAAGAGCGACAAGCCTGTGGTCTCACGCGGTCGCTCTCCGCTGCTCATCGCATTCCTCCAACAGCCCCGTGCGATCCTCGTGGCGTTCCTGATCTCTTCGATCGGATCGGTCAGCTACTTCCTCAACATCACCTATGTGCCGACCTATATCGAAGAGGTCTCGCAGGTGAAGAACTCCGGGTCACTGGCGCTGGGCACCATCGCAGCCGTCGTGGCGATCGTCATCACGCCGCTGTTCGGCATCGCCTCCGATCGTTTCGGCCGCAAGAAGACGCTGGCGGTGCTCATGGCCGTCTTCATCCTCACCACCATTCCCGCCTACGCGCTGTTGGCCGATGGGAACTCCGGAGTCGCGATCTTCGGCGTAGCCTTCCTCGCGGTGCCGGCCGCGGGATGGAGTGCTGTGGCAGCGGCCATGGTCCCCGAACAGTTCACCGGCACCAGCCGCTTCTCCGGAATGGCGATCGGCTACAACGTGGCCACGGTCCTCTTCGGCGGACTCTCACCACTGATTGCGACAGCCCTGATGAGCTCGACCGGCCTCACCTTGGCCCCGGCGATCTATGCGACCGTCATCGTCGTCGTGGCCGGCGTTCCGACCCTGTTCCTGGCTCGCAATATGGCGGGCAGGCCCCTGGCGGAAGTGGACCGCGACAAGGATCTCGTCCCGGCCTGAGGTCAGTGTCGGGGGAGTCGCCGCAGCAGCCAGGTGATGATCTCCGGCCAGGCCTTCTCGGCGACCCGGCGCCTGAACAGACCGTGATGCGCGATTCGGTCGACCTCGAGTTCCTCAGGGGTGATGGTGCGTCGCTGCACCTCGGCGAGGCGGACATGATCGACGAGTGCGTCGATCTGGAATGCTGAGGCCCAGTTGTCGTCGCTGGCACCGATCGCGAGCACAGGTGTGCGCAAGCGGGCCATCCGCGCGGTGGCGCCCAGGCTCGGATCGTCGAAGAAGTACTCGGACATCTGCACCCAGCGACCCCATTCGAGCATGGCCGCGGTCGGGATGTCCTCACCGAGACCGAGGCGTTTGCCGGGAGCGTAGCCGACGAGCGGACTGATCAGGGGGCCGAGCGCCCTGAGAATGAGGCCCACGCGCAGTCGTTCGCTGCGGGGATTGATGTCTTGCAGTGCCGCCAGTGCGGTGCCCACGGTGACGATGCCGTGCAGGCCCGCGTTGGCGTTGCCCAACAGCAGAGCATGGCCTCCGAGGCTGTGCCCGATTGCCAGCTTCGGCAGCTCCGGGTATTCCCGGTTGGCCCAGTCTGCGACGGCATTCGCGTCCTCTTGCATCCAGTCACGCATCCGCAGCCTGGCGTGCTCGCTCGCCGGTCCCGAAGCGGCAACGCCGCGCACATCGTAGGTGAGCACCGCCAGCCCCTGATTGACGGCGTATTCGGCGAACTTCGTGTAGAAGCGAGCCGGAGTCGCCGTGGCGGGATGGACCGTGAGGAATCCGGTCGGGGTTTCTGGCGGCATCAGCACGGTGCCGACGACGTGACTGTGCCGCTCGGTATCGCCTGCCGCCTGGTCCCGGCTGCCGGTGGTTTCGCTGTGTGGGCCGCCGGTGACCGGAATGCGCACGGAACTCATCATTGTGCTCGTCATGAGCACAAGGCTAATGAAGATCCACCAAATTATCTACTGTTCAGTAACAGTGTCTTCCGTGCGCCGTGCTCAGCTCTGGGAGCGAGCCTTCCAGTCGGCGACCTCTGATTCGGCCAGCTGTGCGGCAACGCCGATGTAGGTGGCGGGAGTCAGCGCGGTCAGCAGCTGAGTCTCGGCCTCGGGCAGTCCGAGTCCGGCGACGAAGGTCTGCAGATCGGCCTGATCGATGCGTTTTCCGCGAGTGAGCTCCTTGAGCGTTTCGTAGGGGTTGTCCATTCCGGGTACACCCTGCAGCCCGGCGGCGCGCATGACCGACTGGATCGCTTCGCCGAGAACCTCCCAGTTGGAGTTGAGGTCGGCGTTCAGGGCCTCTTCATTGATGGCGAGCCGTTCGAGTCCCTTGACCAGGTTGTTCAGAGCCAGCACGGAGTGGCCGTAGGCGACGCCGATGTTGCGCTGTGAGGTCGAGTCGGTGAGGTCGCGCTGCATCCGGGACGTGACCAGAGTGGAGGCCAGCGAGTCGAGCAGAGCGCACGAGAGCTCGAGATTGGCCTCGGCGTTCTCGAAGCGGATCGGATTGACCTTGTGCGGCATCGTCGAGGAGCCGGTCGCGCCGGCGACGGGGATCTGCTTGAAGTAGTTCATCGAGATGTAGGTCCACATGTCCGTCGCCAGGTTGTGGGCGATGCGGTTGAACCGGGCGATGTCTGCGAAGAGTTCAGCATCCCAGTCGTGGGATTCGATCTGCGTCGTCAGCGGGTTGAATGTCAGCCCCAGGCTGCCTTCGACGAAGGTCTTGGCCAACTTGGGCCAGTCGGCACCGGGCACGGCAGCCAGGTGGGCCGAATAGGTGCCGGTGGCACCGTTGATCTTGCCGAGGAATTCGCTTGCCTCGACACGTTCGTACTGGCGGCGCAGTCGGTGGATGAACACCGCGAGCTCCTTGCCCATCGTCGTCGGCGTCGCCGGCTGACCGTGGGTGTGGGAGAGCATCGGGACCTCTGCCAGCGCCGAGGCGGTGTCGGCCAGCGAGTCGATGAGCGCCTTGGCGCGGGGCAGCCACACATCAACGGTGGCGCCCTTGACGCCCAGTGCCCAGGACAGATTGTTGATGTCCTCGGAGGTGCAGCAGAAGTGGACGAGTTCACTGAGATCGTCGGCGCCGAGTTCGACTAGCGCTTCTTTGATTGTGTACTCGACGGCCTTGACATCGTGAACCGTGACGGCCTCGTGGGCGGCGAGCGTAGCGATCGTATCGGCATCGAAATTCTCGGCAAAGGCGCGCAGTCCGCTGACCTCATCGTCGGTGAGGCGACGCACTCCGTCGATCACGGAGTTCTGTGCCAGGTGGATGAACCACTCGACCTCCACCGTGATCCGGTTGCGGTTCAGGGCTGCTTCGGAGAGGTGATCAACGAGGTCAGCGGTGTCTTTGCGATAACGGCCATCAAGCGGTCCGAGGGCGATGGCGGGTGTGATGTCAGCAAGCGAAACGGTCGGCATGCCCTCATTTTCTCATGAGCCGCACGCGGGTGTGGAACCGCCCGCCAAGTGGTCAGGGCCGCGCTGGCCGCCGATGAGGACTCGTGATCGTCCGGCGGTGGGATCTGCCCTGACTTCTGCGTGGAATTCCTGTGGATGGTCAGGGTGCTTCCACAGGGTGCTTGAGCGTGCTTTCGGCGGCGGACGCGGGTTCGTACGGTGAAGGCTGAATCGGACAGGAGGATGACAGTGATCACCGATGAGCTGGCACTCAACCGGGATGGATGGAGGCGACGAGCGAACGAGCTGCGGAGTCTGGCGCAGACCTGTCGGCAGGTCGAGGGGTGGGACTCTCCTGCGGGACGGATGCTCAGTGACCGTCTTCTGACGTGTTCGGACTCGATCAACACGCTGGCGGAGAGGGCCGACAAGCTCGCCGAAGCCTATGACCTGCATCTGCAGGTCGTCTCGGTGGGAGGCCGGATCCAGATATGAGCGACAGGACGAAGCTGGGAGCCGGGCCGGGGGACAAGTGGTTCGCCGTCGATGCGGCACGCATCATGAGGCTTCCCGAACGCCTGAGGGTGCTCTGGCCCCGCGAGCTGATGCCAGGTGCCCGCATTACCCGATCGGCCGTGACAGCCCCGAGTGCCCCCTCGGGTGTGATGTCGGGCGACTCCGCGGTCAGGGGGACGGCGATCAGAGAGACCGTGATGCTGGGGGAGCCTGCCGAGGGATCATCGCGGCGCGGACTCGACGTGCTCACGGCGTGGCTGGCCGGGTTCACCGCGGAGCTCAATCTCACCCGCTCGCGGATCACGATCGTCATCAGCTCCGGGGTTGAGACCGCTCACCTCGAGGTGTCCCTGTGCGATGACATCTGCCTGGCGATCCTGGTGCTGCACGGCGAAGGCTTCGAAGAGTTCGCTGACTTCCAACTTCTCAGACGCCTCCGGCCTCAGGACCTCGCTCAGGTCACCGAGGAGCTGTGTTCGCTGATCGAGAAGGACTGCGTGCTCACCCTGACCTACCTCGACGAATCCAAGGTCGCCGGCATGGAGTTCCTCCACCGAGTGGAAGGAGTCTGGTCCCGCCCGACGCTCGAGCGTGAGGGCGAGGCGATCACAGTCGGAGCCGAACACAAGCTCGGCGGCAACGCGGTGCGGCTCCTCCTTGCCTCGACCATGGCTCGACTGCAGACAGCGGTGTTCTCACGACCGCCGATGACCGGGATCCAGCCATGATCGACACCCGCACCACCGGCGGTCCGCAGCTGAAGATCGATGATCGAGCAGACACCAGCGGCGACGAACTGCAGCGAATCTGCGGCCACATCGGTGACCTGAGTGTGGAAGGCACGCGCGCCGACTTCGACCTGGCCACGCTTCTGACGCAGGTTCCCTCACCGCTCACCGCGATCAACCTCGATGCCGCCCGGACCGTCTATCACTACCAGTCAGCGCTCGTGCTCATCGAGCTCGAAGCCACAGTCCTCGCCGTCAGAGCAGCTGCCCTCGCCTACCGGCAGGCGGAGAAGGGAATCAGCGACACTTTCGGCGGGCTCCTCGACTACTTCGGATATGTCACCGGGCGAGTCATCGCCATCAGCCTGCCCGCGCTCATTCCCATCGGCATTGCAGTCGGAGCGCCGATCTACCTGGGGCTGAAACTCCTCGACGTCACTGGTCTCGACGATGTCGTGGCCAAACACTTCGGCATCGACCTGGTGCAGACGAAGGCCGCGGCTAAGGAGGCTTTCGTGGCCCTCGTGTTCGAGAATTCGGATGTCTCCGGGGCCGTCATCGAGCATGTGCTGCCGGGGATCGTCGTCGGCTTCATGGGGTTGCCGCCGACGGTGCTGGCCACCGACGGCGACCATGCGCTGTGGCCGCACGACTCGTCATCGATGACGGCCTGGGTCCTGGGAGGTGCGAACATGTTCGGGCTGTTGCTGCCCTCCGACGTTGAGGTCTGGAAGGCAAAGGGGATCACGGCGCCCGATGACGAGCCGCCGCGCGACATCGAAGACCTCTACCGCAGAGAGGCCGACCGTCACCGCGGCGTCGATTCCGGGCAGGTCCGGATCGAGGAGATCACCGACGCTGACGGCACGTCCCGCTATATCGTCTACATCCCGGCGACGAGCGATTGGTCGCCCGAGCCCGGTGAGAACACCACTGATCTGACGACGAACGTGCAGGCGATGGCCGGCAACGACACCGTCATGGCAGAGATGGTCCGCCAGGCTATCGCCGATGCGAATATCGGAGCTGACAGCGAGGTGATGCTGGTCGGCTATTCGCAGGGAGGGATCGTCGCCGGTTCGCTGGCCGCCGATCCGGCGTTCCTTAACGATGTCAACGTCACTGCGCTCTTCACCGTGGGCGCACCGATCTCAGACTTCCCGGTCGATGAGGGCATCGATGTCCTCTCGATCGAACACGAACAGGATCTGGTCCCCGACCTCGACGGCAATGAGAATCCGGCCGACGACCATTGGTCGACGATCACCGTCGACTACGACCCCGAGCAGCTGCGCCAGGCCCCGAACCTGAAAGGCAAGACAGATGCCGAGCTCGACGAGCTGTTCTCCTCCGCCGGAGCCGCACATTCCTCGGCCGCCTACAGCGCCTCAATCGGGCTCATGCTCGCGGGCGGGCATGCCGGTCTCAACCGTTTCACCGCGAAGAATTCGGGATTCTTCTCCGGTGACCTCAAGGAGACACGGGACTACCAGGGCAAACGCAGACGAACGTGAACACTGCCAAGGGCCGAGACAACCTCGGCGAGGGAGGGTTCTGAAGTGCTCGGACGTGCGTTTGTCGGACGTTGGAGCAACTCTGCGACCATCGACAATTCGGCAAGGAGGGCTTTGGATGGGGACCACACGCGCGGAGTTCGTCTCCTAGGCTGAACCCGACCATAACAATTGGCGCTCGACGCACGTTGCCGATGTGGCATGCAGTCGGTGGATTCGGTATCGTGGTATCACCTGTGAATCACATCACTCGAAGGCGAGATCTCACACCAGAGGCCTTGCCTGAAGGACACCGTCCACCACTGGTCACCTCCGGTGCGCTTGGACCTTGAACAAAGGAGAACTGGAATGACCTCCAACATTTCAGTGGGAACCGGGACTGCCCACAGTCAGTCTTCGGAACCTCGGATGATCCAGATGCTCACCGAAGACGGCAATCGCGTCGAATCCGGTGAATATGACGCCTTCGCAGCAGAACTCACCGATGAGGATCTGCGCGGCTTCTACCGGGACATGGTCCTGGTGCGTCGCATCGATGCTGAGGGTGCGGCCCTGCAGCGCCAAGGACAGCTCGGCCTCTGGGCGCCGATGTTCGGTCAGGAAGCAGCTCAGATCGGGATGGGCCGGGCGGCTCGCCCCCAGGACTTCGTCTTCCCCACCTATCGCGAACACGGCCTCGCCTACACTCGCGGAGTCGAACCGGAAACTCTCCTCGGCATGTTCCGAGGCCAGGACCACGGCGGTTGGGACCCTCAGGAACACCGTTTCCACACGTACACGATCGTCATCGGCTCGCAGACCCTGCACGCCACCGGATACGCGATGGGCGTGTCCATGGACGGCGACGTCGGCACCGGTGACCTGGAACGCGACACTGCGGCCATCGCCTGCTTCGGCGACGGTGCCACCTCGCAGGGCGATGTCTCGGAGGCGCTGACCTTCGCCGGAGCCTTCCACGCACCTGTGCTGTTCTTCTGCCAGAACAACCAGTGGGCCATCTCTGAACCCACCCACGTCCAGTCCGCAGCACCACTGTGCAAGCGCGGCGAAGGTTTCGGCGTTCCCGGCCTGCGCGTCGACGGCAACGACATCATCGCCATGTACGCCGTGGCCAGGGCCAGCCTGGATTCCGTTCGCGCCGGCAACGGTCCGATGCTCATCGAGGCCTTCACCTACCGTCGCGGTGCTCACACCACGGCAGATGATCCGACGAAGTACCGTGATGCAGCCGAAGAGGAGATCTGGGAGGACCGCGACCCGCTCAAGCGCCTCAAGGCCTACCTCGACAACCACACCGAGACCAGCGCGGAGTTCTTCGCCGAGGTCGACGCCGAGGCCGATACCCTCGCCGCCCGCATCCGCCACAACTGCATGACCATGGAAGATCCCGACCCCGTCGAGATGTTCGCCCATGTCACCTCCGAACCTCACCCCCTCGTCGACGAGGAACGTGCGGAATTCCTCGCATACCAGGCCTCGTTCGCCGATGCAGGTGAGGCCTGATGGAGAAACTTCCCCTGTCAAAGGCCATCACGGCCGGAATGCGCAAAGCCATGGAGGACGACCCGAAGGTCGTCCTCATCGGTGAGGACATCGGAAAGCTCGGCGGCGTCTTCCGCGTCACCGAGGGTCTGCAGAAGGACTTCGGTCCGCAGCGGGTCATCGATGCGCCGCTGGCCGAATCCGGCATCGTGGGCACCTCGATCGGCATGGCCATCCGCGGCTACCGCCCGGTCATCGAGATCCAGTTCGACGCCTTCATCTTCCCTGCCTACGACCAGATCGTGACGCAGGTGTCCAAGCTCTACAACCGCACCCTGGGCAAGGAACGAGTTCCGCTCGTCATCCGCGTGCCCTACGGCGGCGGCATCGGATCACCCGAACACCACTCCGAGAGCCCGGAAACCGTCTTCGCCCACCACGCGGGACTGCGTCTGGTCTCACCGTCGAATGCTCATGACGCCTACTGGATGGTGCAGGAAGCGATCAAGAGCGACGACCCGGTGATGTTCTTCGAACCCAAGCGCCGCTACTGGCTGCGCGGCGACGTCGACACCGCGAACCGCGGCGAGCTGGGCATGCACGACGCCAGCGTCGTCTCCGAAGGCACCGACGTCACCCTGGTGGCCTATGGCCCACTGGTGCCCACGGCCAAGGACGTTGTCGCAGCTGCTGCTGATGAAGGCAAGAGCGTCGAACTCATCGACCTGCGCAGTCTCAGCCCGATCGACTTCGCGACGATCGAGAAATCGGTGAAGAAGACCGGTCGTCTCGTCGTCGCCCACGAGGCACCGACGTTCCTGGGTCTCGGCTCCGAGATCGCGGCGCGAATGTCAGAACGCTGCTTCTTCAACCTCGAAGCTCCGGTCATCCGGGTCGGCGGCTATCACACGCCGTACCCCGGTTCGCGGATGGAAGAGCACTACCTGCCCGACCTGGATCGCATCTTCGACGGTGTCGACCGGGCACTGGCCTACTGACTCAAGGAGAGCTGACATGTCTTTTGAATTTCCTCTTCCTGACGTCGGTGAGGGCCTGACCGAGGCCGACATCGTGTCATGGAAGGTCGCCGTCGGTGACACCGTCACCGTCAACCAGATCCTCGTCGAGATCGAAACGGCCAAGTCATTGGTCGAACTCCCCAGTCCTCAGGCTGGTGAGGTCGGCGCCCTGCTCGTCGAGGAGGGCCAGACCATCGAGGTCGGGACACCGATCATCCGCTTCGGCGGCTCAGATGGCGGCTCCGACAACGCTGGAGCCTCGGCGCCGGCAGCCGGTGAAACCCAGGCCGCGACCGAAGGCGGTGGCGACGCCGAGGGCGGTGCCACCCTGGTCGGCTACGGTGCCAAGGCCGCCTCGTCGAAACGTCGACCTCGCAAGGGTGCAGGCGTCGCGGCGCCGGCGAACCCGAGCCAGGCTCCGGCCGCACAGGAAGCTCCGGCACCAGCTGCGGCCCCGGCAGCTCCCGCGGCTGCTGCAACGGCACCGGCTGAAGCTGCGGCACCAGCGACAGCCTCGGCGGGCAAGCCTCTGGCCAAGCCTCCCGTGCGCAAGCTCGCGAAGGACCTCGGCCTCGACCTGGCTGCCATCGTGCCGACGGGTTCGCGTGGCGAGGTCACCCGTGATGACGTCAAGGCCGCAGCCAGTGGCACCGGAGCGGCAGCCACCGCAGCCGCAGTCACGAGTGCAGGATCAGCAGTCGCCTCGGCGGGGGCCGGTTCCTCCGGCGAACTCGAAGAACGGATCCCGTTCAAGGGCGTGGCGAAGATGATGGCCAAGGCCATGGTCGAATCCGCGTTCACGATGCCTCACGTCACCGAGTTCCTCGACGTCGATGTCACCGAGACGATGGCCTTCGTGCGCAGGCTGAAGTCCACGAAGTTCCTGGGCGAGGACGTCAAGGTCTCACCCCTGCTGCTCGTTGCCAAGGCCGTGGCCTGGGCCGTTGCCCGCAACCCGCGGATCAACTCGTGCCTCGAAGGCGATGAGATCGTCGTCAAGAAGTACGTCAACCTCGGCGTCGCCGCAGCCACCCCGCGTGGCCTGATCGTGCCGAACATCAAGGGCGCACACGCAATGGGCCTGACCGACTTGGCACAGGGCATTCAGGATCTGACTGCACTGGCGCGTTCGGGCAAGACGCCTCCGGCCGATCAGTCCGGCGGCACCATCACGATCACCAATGTCGGCGTTTTCGGCGTCGACGCGGGCACCCCGATCATCAACCCAGGGGAAGCCGCGATCCTGGCCTTCGGGCAGATCCGGAAGAAGCCGTGGGTCGTGGGAGATGAGATCGTCCCGCGTGACATCACCACACTGTCGGTGAGTGCTGACCATCGCGTCGTCGACGGTGAGATCATCTCGAAGTTCCTCGCCGATGTCGGTCGTGGACTCGAGGACCCGACATTGCTGCTGGCCTAAGAGCCTGAAGCAGCAGTAGCAGTTCTGAGCGTTACTGCCCGGTGGAGCGGGTCAATCCTCCATACAGCGGTGGAGCGTCGAAACGCCTGTGTACACACAGGTGCTTCGGCGCTCCACCGCTGTTTGATGCTCATGGCTGTATAGGCGCTTCATAGATGTTTCGGCGCAGTGCCGGCGTATCTGTCGCACACCAAGTGCCGGGCCCTTGTCACAGGAAGCGATCGAGGGGGTGCAGCCCTACTTGTCGAGGTAGGCGCTGTTGTCGGTGGGGCTTCCGTCCTTGACCAGACGCTTCGCCAGGCAGTGGTCGCGGTCCAGCCCCCAGGAGCGGCACTGATCGAGTGCAGGCTCGGGATCGCTGTAGGGAGTGTCGATGACGGTGACCCAGTAGTTGTCATCCTTATAGGAATCCCAGTCACCGCTGTGGATGAGGATTGCGCCAGGGTATTTGACGCGGTTGGTCTCGAACTCGTTGACGATGTCCTGTGCCGACCATGTCTTGCCGTCGGCTTCCAGGCCGACGTCCTTCGCGCTCACCTGAGTCACCCACTGCCCTTCGAGGTCATTCGCCTTTGCGGTGCCTTCCTTCGTGTAGGTCGACAGGGCCTCCTGGGGGTTCGGTGTCGACTCCACCTTGGACTCGGACGGTGAGGGGGAGGGCGATGCGGACTCGTCTGCGCCGAAGTCGACAGGCACGGTTCCCGTCGACGGGGCCAACCAGCGGATACCGAAGAATGCCAACAGCGCGAGAACCATGACGATGGCAATGATGACGACGGTGATCTTGGCCCCGTTGCCCTTCTTCGGGGCGGGAGCGGGCTGGAGTGGGATCTGTCCGGATGCAGGGCCATCAGAGCCGTGCTCCGCCTGGGGTGAGTGAGTGGAATGACCATCAGGCAGCCACTGACGGGCCGCCGGTGCGCTTGACGCGCTCGGAGCCTGTCCCTGGAACGGGGAAGCGCCCGCGGGGGCGAAGACGTTGCGAGAACGGTTTTTGGATACAGGTACGTCACCGGTGTGCTTCTCGAGATACTCGTAATAGGTCGAGTTGTCGAAATCAGCAGCACTCTGGGTGGACTCCTGCCCCGGCGACGAGGTCAGACTGGCACGATCAGATTGGTCTTTCTGCCAGTCGTCGCTGGTCGCTGGACGGATTCGCGGCCTCGGTGGAACGTCGCTCATCGGTCCTCCTGAGTGCCAAATGTGGTGGCAATCATCTTCTTACCTTGGCACGTCATCGGCACGTGTTCAACATGGACGAGGGCAGGACGCATTGTGTCCTGGAGTGCGGGTGCGAACTTGCGTGCCGGATGAGCGCGAGGTGAGACCGGTGTCCGCCCCTGGAATCCGGGCGCAGGGTGTTCTCCGACCCTCAATTGCGACACACCTGAGGGGGCCTGGCGACAGCGAGTCAGTGAATTTGCTCTGAAGGCCTGTTTCTCTCTAAGATTGTTATCTGTTGTGTCGTAGCAGTTCGATCACCGATTGATCTGCTAAGGCCAACATGGTGCTCACCCACCGCTGCACTCCAGCTTCGGCCAATCTCTCACAGGCTACGGCTTCAGCGCTGGTGAGACATCTCGCCCGAACGGGCAAACCTGTTTTGGCGTACACAATTTTCATTGCGAACGCCGCATGCCGGGCAGCAGCTTGGCAAGTGGTCGGGCATCCGTCCGGCCGAGCAGCAATCGCGAAAATTTGTTGATGTCTTCCGACATCGGCGCAAGCGAGCGTGGAACCCACGCAGATCAGCTTGTTTCGAGAGTCGGTAACTTGTGAACTGGAGGAGAGTCATGGCAGCAAACTGCCAAGTAACCGGGGCCGTCCCTGGTTTCGGACACAACGTGTCCCACTCGAAACGAACAACCAAGCGTCGTTTCAACCCGAATATTCAGAAAAAGCGCTACTTCGTTCCGTCTCTGCGTCGCAGCGTCACCCTTAACCTGTCCGCCAAGGGCATCAAGGTGATTGACGTGCGCGGAATTGACGCCGTCGTCGGCGAACTCATTGCCAAGGGAGTGAAGCTCTGATGGCTAAGGCACAGGACATCCGTCCCATCGTCAAGCTCAAGTCGACAGCTGGCTCCGGGTACACCTACGTGACCCGCAAGAACCGCCGCAACAACCCGGATCGCATGGTTCTCAAGAAGTACGATCCAGTTGTTCGTAAGCACGTCGATTTCCGAGAGGAGCGCTGAGCGCACATGGCTAAGAAGTCAAAGATCGCACGCGACAAGCAGCGTCGCGTCATTGTTGAGCGCTACGCGGAGCGTCGTGCGACGCTCAAGCGTCAGCTGACACACCCGGACAGCACCGACGAGCAGCGTGAAGAAGCACGCCTCGGACTGCAGAAGCTTCCTCGCGATGCCTCACCAGTGCGTGTGCGCAACCGCGACCAGGTTGATGGTCGTCCGCGCGGCTACCTCCGCAAGTTCGGTCTCTCCCGTGTTCGTTTCCGCGAAATGGCACACAACGGCGAGTTGCCCGGCATCACGAAGTCAAGCTGGTAATCTCGAGGAAGTTCGTTATCGGAAAAACGGACCGGTAACCGACCGACTTGTCCTAAGGAGGACACTTTTATGGCTAAGAACCGCAGTGAGCTCGTAGCAGAAGTTGCAGAGAATTCCGGACTGACTCAGAAGCAGGTCTCGGACGTTCTTGATGGTGTCTTCGATGTCTTCTCCGACGTCGTCGGCAAGGGCGAAAAGCTCACCATCCCGGGATGGCTGTCCGTCGAGCGCACCGAACGTGCCGCTCGCAAGGGCCGCAACCCGCAGACCGGTGAAGAGATCCAGATCAAGGCCGGCTACTCCGTGAAGCTGTCCGCTGGTTCGAAGCTGAAAGCTGCCGCTGGCAGCCCTAACTGAGCCTCGAGCATCAGCGTGGAATGACCCGGACCATTTGGTCCGGGTCATTTCCTGTCTCCGTGCCGAGATCTCGGCCACGTCTTAGCCTCGCAGTTCGCCCAGCATCAGACTGCGGCGATATCCTTGAACCATGAATGAAGCGGCGGCCTGCCACCAGTGAGCACTCAAGTCTTCGAATCGATCACTCGATTCACGTCTCGCGCCGCCGTCCCCCTCGTCGTCGTCGGCGGGCTCGCCGTGGGCCTGCTCGCGATGCTCTTCACCGGAGCAGCCGAGGCGACACTGCTCAACGACCCCGGCCCCTACGTGCGCTACGGCCTTCCCGCGGCCAAGCTCGTCTTCAATGTGTCGATGTCGCTGACCGTAGGCGCACTGATGTTCGCCCTCCTCATCCTGCCCCGCACTGCGAAGAAGGGCAGGGGAAAACAGGCGAACCCCACGACTGCGAAATCGAGCACCCCCGACGCGGAGCCGCTCAATGCACTCTGGGAGAAGACCCTGAAGATCGCCGAGGTGGCATCGATCGCCTGGACGATCTCCGCCGTGGCCGTCCTCGTCTTCACCTTCGCCGACACCGTCGGTGCCCAGGCATACCTCGACTTCTCCAATCAGCTCGGCGTGTTCCTGACCCAGATCGCCTTCGGCCAGCTCTGGACCCTCATCGTCGTACTCATCGCCGTCGCCTCGACCCTGTGCTTCGGCACGCGCAGCTTCCTCGGCATCGCCGTCGCGGGTGTCCTTGGCGTGGGCGTGATGATCCCCCTGGCACTCATGGGCCACTCCGCTGAGGCCTCCGGGCACACCCAGGCCGTCAACAGCATCGGCCTGCATCTGCTGGGCGTGACGATGTGGTTGGGCGGCCTCTTCGTCATCGCGCTCCTCGGCTCGGACCTGGCGCGTTCGAACCTGCTGCGCTCGACGATCGAACGCTATTCCTCGATCGCTCTCATGGCCTTCGCGATCGTCGCCTTCTCCGGCGTCGTGAACTCGCTGCTGCGTGTCCACAGCTTCGATGACCTCATGACCCCGTACGGGCAGGTGATTGTGGCGAAGACGTTTGCGACGATTCTGCTCGGCCTCATCGGCTTCTGGCATCGGCAGTTCGTCATCCGACGTCTTGGTGCCGCCGCCTCGGCGACCAGAGAATTCTGGCGACTCATCGTCGTGGAATTCGTCATCTTCGGGGCCACCATGGGTCTGGCGGTTGCTTTGTCACGGTCTCAGCCACCGGTGTCTCAGGAACCCGTGGGCGATCCGACCCCGGCAGAGATCCTGACCGGTGAGCCGCTTCCCCCGCCGCCGAGCTTCGCCCGCTACTTCACCGAATGGTCCCTCGACCCGCTGTGGGTCGTCATCGCAGTCGGCCTGTCCGTGGCCTATATCGTCGGTTTCATCAATCTCCGGCGCCGAGGTGATTCCTGGCCGATCCATCGCCTGATCTGCTGGCTGCTGGGCATGATCTTCCTCGTCTACGTCACCTCAGGCGGTGCCCGGGTCTACGGCGAGATCCAGTTCTCCGGACACATGATCCAGCACATGCTCCTGATCATGGTGGTCCCCCTGCCGATGGTCCTCGGTGCTCCCATCACAATGCTCATGCGCGGAACGAAGGCCCGCACCGACGGATCACGTGGTGTGCGCGAATGGGTGCTCTGGCTCGTCCACACTCCCTATATGAGGTTCTTTGCGAACCCGATCTTTGCAAGCGTGAACTTCGCCGGTTCCCTCGTCGTCTTCTACTACTCGGGCGTGATGAAATATGCGCTCGAATGGCACTTGGGTCACGAGCTGATGATCATCCACTTCCTCGGCGCGGGCTACCTGTTCGCACAGGCGCTCATCGGCATCGACCCCGGCGTGGAGCGTCCCGCCTATCCGCTGCGGCTGCTCATGCTGCTCATCACGATGGCCTTCCACGCGTTCTTCGGCATCTCGATCATGAGCTCCGAAGTCCTCATCGAAGGTGACTGGTTCGGCAACATCGGTGCCGACTGGGGCTATTCGGCGATCGAAGACCAGCAGATGGGCGGCGGAATCGCCTGGGGCATCGGAGAGTTCCCCACCCTCTTCATCGCAATCATGGTCGCCTTCCAATGGTCGAAGTCCTCCGATCGTGAGGCCAAGCGCCTTGACCGACGTGAGGCACGCACCGACGACGCGGAGCTGCGCGCCTACAACGACATGCTCGCCAACATGGCGCAGCGCGACGCGAACTCCAGCCCGCGAAGCAGATGACTGCACACCTCGTGTGCGGGAATGTGCAGAGATAATTCCCGGATTCGAGCCCTTTCTGCACCCAATCACTCGCTGGATGGCGCAGACTGTTGCATGGATCATATTTATCCACAGCGTCACGCAACCCGCGCCGACGGCGTGGACCTGAAGCCGCATAGCAGGGGCTTGCAGGCTCACCTCCGCACGGGCCCAGACGCCACAGCGAGTCGATCCGCGCATTCAACGGTGATGCGGATCATGGAAATCAAGGAGAGTCATGAGTTCTTCGAACAATGCCGAGAGGAAGACGATCCGCGCACAGCTGCGCAAGGTCGTCGCCGCCTCGATGGCCGGAACCGTCGTCGAGTGGTACGAGTTCTTCCTCTACGGTTCGGCCGCCACCCTGGTGTTCAACCACATTCTGTTCCCACCGTCGGATGACCCTCTGACACCGATCCTGGCGGGCTTCGCCACCTACGCGGTCGGCTTCATCGCCCGCCCCATCGGTGGTATCGTCTTCGGGCACTTCGGTGACAAGTACGGACGCAAGAAGCTCTTGCAGCTGTCGATCGTCCTCGTCGGTGTGGCCACATTCCTCATGGGATGTCTGCCGACGTTCGATCAGATCGGGCCCTTCGCCCCGATTCTCCTCGTCCTGCTGCGCGTCGTGCAGGGCTTCGCCGTGGGCGGCGAGTGGGGTGGAGCAGTCCTCCTCGTGGCCGAACATGCACCGAACAAGGAACGCGGCTTCTGGTCATCCTTCCCGCAGTCCGGTGTGCCATTGGGCAACCTGCTCGCCACCGGGGTGCTCTTCGTCCTCACCGCAACGCTGACCGAAGAGCACTTCCTCTCGTGGGGTTGGCGTGTGGCCTTCTGGCTCTCGGCCGTCATCGTGCTCATCGGCTACTACATCCGCACCCGTGTCTCAGACGCACCGATCTTCGACGAGGTCCAGTCTGAAGAGATCGAAGAAGGTGTGGACTACGGAATCAAGGCCGTCTTCAAGCGCTACCCCCGCGAGGTCTTCGCCGCGATGGGCCTGCGCTTCGTCGAGAATATCCACTACTACATCGTCGTGACCTTCTCGATCACCTATCTGGCGCAGGTGGTGAAGATCGAGTCAAGTGAGATTCTGGGCCTCCTGCTCGGAGCCCATGCGATCCACGCTGTGCTCGTGCCCTTCGTCGGGGCCATGGCGGACAAGGTTGGGCGCAAGCTGCCCTACGGAATCGGCATCGCTCTCACAGCAACCTGGGGCTTCTTCGCCTTCCCGATGTACGACACAGCCAGTGCCGTGATGATCTTCCTCGCCCTGCTGTTGGGGCTCATCTTCCACGCACTGATGTATGCCGGCCAGCCGGCGATCATGTCGGAGATGTTCCCGACCCGCATGCGCAACTCGGGTGTCTCGACCGGCTATCAGGTCACGGCGATCGTGGCAGGGTCGTTCGCACCGATCATCGCGGTTGCGCTGCTGCAGAAATTCGAATCCTCAGTGCCGATCGCGATCTACGTTCTGGTGGCTGCCGCGATCTCGATGATCGCGCTCCTGTACACGAAGGAGACGAAGGGTATCGATCTGCGTTCACTGGACCAGGTGGACAAGGACCGTCGTCACGCAGCCAAGCGCTGATTCGCGTATCTCAGCACTCGAACACACGACAGTGAGTTCGGTCTTCGGGCGGTGCCGATGAACATCGGTGCCGCCCGAATCCATGACAGTGGACACCTCGACAGCTGACACCACCACAGCTGACTGCACTGGCGAAGCACACTACGATCGAAGGGACCGAAATGGTCGATCTCAGCAGCAAACGCGCCCTCGTCACAGGGGGAGCCTCCGGCCTCGGCAAGGCAATGAGCGAAGCCTTCGCCGCAGCGGGAGCTCACGTCATCGTCGCCGACGTCGATGCGGAATCGGCGGAAGCCGTGGCCGGCGACATCGGGGGAGAGGCGTGGACGGTCAACCTCGCGGACACCTCGGCGCTGGATGGAGTCGATCTCGACGTTGACATCCTCGTCAACAACGCGGGCATCCAGAGGATCCATCCGATCACCGAATTCCCCCTCGACGAGTGGCGGTTGATCAATACGCTCATGCTCGAGGCACCGTTCGTGCTCACGAAGGCGGCGCTGCCGAGGATGTATGAAAAGGGGTGGGGCAGGGTCATCAACCTGTCCTCGATCCACGGGCTGCGCGCCTCGGCGAACAAATCAGCATATGTGGCGGCCAAGCACGGGCTCATGGGACTGACGAAGACGACCGCGCTTGAGGCAGGACCACACGGGGTGACCTGCAATGCGATCAACCCCGGCTATGTGATGACGCCGATGGTCAAGGGTCAGATCGCCGATCAGGCGAAGACGAATGGCATCACCGAGGACGAAGTCCTCGAGCAGGTCTTCCTCGGCCATTCGGCGGTGCCGAAACTAGCCGATCCTGGTGACATCGCTGCACTCGCACTGTTCCTGGCCAGCGACGCGGCCGCGGTCATCAACGGCAGCGCACACAGCGTCGACGGCGGCTGGTCTGCGGCCTGACAGCTGCCGGTCCGGCACCTGGGCTCGGCTCAGAGGACCTCGAGGACGCTGCGGACCCCTGCATTGCGCAGGGACTCGTGGCGGACCGAGGCCCAGTAGGAGACCGGTTTCGAGAACTCCTCAGGCAGCACCTGCACCAGGCGACTGTTGTTCGCGGCGAGGAAATCGGGCAGGATCCCGATGCCGACCCCGTTCGAGGTGGCGAGTACGTGAGCATGCACGGACGTGGAGCGAAAGAAACCCTTGCTCCGCGGAAGAGCGTTGCCGGCCTCGTCGAGGTCGTCGACCTGAAGCGAGTTCTCAATGTAGTAGATGAGCCGATGCTCGGCGAGGTCGTCGATCGTCGTCGGTGTGCCGTGGCTGCGCAGATAATCATGCGAGGCATAGAGCTGGAGCCGGTAGTCGCGGATGTGCTTCGCGACGCTGCGCGGCGCGTTGGGCCGACCGACGACGACCTCGATGTCCACACCCGAACGGTACTGTCGGGCCCGTTGGGTCGCCGCAATGAGTTCGAACTGCAGTCCGGGATGGCTGCGCTGAAGCCGGGTCAGGGCCGGTACCGCGTACTCGAGGGCGAAGGCCTGAGGGCAGGCCAGGCGGATCGTGCCGGACAGCGCCGAGTTGGCGTGGGAGTCGATGCGTCCCAGCGCGGCCTCGATGTCCTCGGCCACTGGCAGCAGATGACGGCCGGCGGCACTGAGCTCCCACCCGTCTGGGGAGGCCACGAGCAGTCGTTCGCCGTAGCCCTTCTCCAGGGCGGCGATGCGTCGGGACACGGTGGTGTGGTTGAGTCCCAGGCTGTGGGCGGCGGCCGTGAACTTGCCCAACCGGGCCACGGCAAGCAGCGTCAGCAGATCCTCGGGTGAGATCTGCGAACCGGAAGCGCCTGGTGCATATGAAGCCATAGTCGTCCCATCCTATCTGCGTGTGCGCACATATCCGGTGCGGAATATGTGATTCTCCTCGACCTGTGTCGCCGCAGCGACTGGCGTAATGTGAGAGGCAACACTGAATCAGCATAAGAACATGATGCGAGGAGGCATTTTATGTCGACGATTGGATGGATCGGCCTGGGGAACATGGGCCGTCCGATGACTGCAAACCTGGTGAAAGCCGGTCACACCGTCAATGGCTTCGATCTCATGGAGATCGCCGTCGAAGAGGCAGCCAAGCACGGGGTGAACCCCGTCAAGTCCATCGCCGAGGCGGTCGCCGGAGCTGACATCGTCTTCACGATGCTGCCCAAGGGTGAGCACGCCCGAGCGGTCTACCTCGAGGCCGACGGCGTTCTGGCGCATGCCGATACCACGACCCTCCTTGTCGATTCTTCGACGATCGACTTCGATTCGGCTCGCGCCCTCCACTCCGAAGCGGTCAAGGCTGGGTTCCGTTTCGTCGACGGACCGGTCTCCGGTGGCGTCACCGGAGCCGAGGCCGGCACGCTGACCTTCATGCTCGGCGGCAGCGATGAGGACGTGGCCGAGGCGAAGACGTTCATCGAGCCGATGGCCGGCAACATGTTCCACGCTGGTGGCGAGGCAGCTGGCCAGGCCGCCAAGATCGTCAACAACATGATGCTCTCGATCAGCCTGCAAGGCGTCGTCGAAGGTGCAGTGCTCGCCGATCACTTCGGACTCGACCCGAAGGTCTTCTACGACATTGCCACCGTCTCCTCCGGAGACTCCTGGCCGCTGCGCACCTGGTACCCCGTGCCCGGCGTGACAGAGACAGCTGCGTCGAACAACTCGTTCAAGCCCGGGTTCGCAACAGCCCTCATGCACAAGGACGTCGGTCTGGCTCTCGCCGGCGCCGAGACACAGGGCCTCGACCTGCCGGCGGCTCAGCTCGTCCACGCTCAGCTGCAGAAGCTCGTCGACGCCGGACTCGAAGGCCTCGACACCTCGGCGCTGATCAAGAACATCGATGCAAAGGCCAAGGGCCTGCCCGAATAGCGGCTGGGCTGCCCGAGTAGGCGCGGGCCTGCCCGATCAAGGGGCAGCGCCGTTACGGCGAGTGGCTGGGACGAACGCCGCCGCCAAGCATGCGGCCGCTGACAGTCTGTGTTCCGCAGGACGAACACCAACGGTTGGTAAGTTCTCCTCGATCCCCGAACGGGCTTCGAGGAGAACTTACCAACCGTTTGCAGAGAACCGGGCCCCATGCCGCTGTGCCCTCGACCTGCAACTTCAGCGGGTACGTGTAAGACTGGAAGCATGAGTTCCCCAGACACTCCCGAACCACAGAACGCACCCGATTCGCTGTCCCCGGAGGCCATCGCCTCCATCAGGGACAACCTCGACGAGGTGGCTGCTCGTGCAGCGGCCGCCGCCGAGGCCAGCGGTCGGACGAGCACCGACGTACAGGTGCTGCTCGCGACCAAAACCCAGCCGGCCGACAAGATCCGCGTCGCACTCGAGCACGGGTTCACACTTATCGGCGAGAACAAGGTCCAGGAGCTGGTCGGCAAGGCCGAGGAGCTGGCCGATCTCGATCACGAGGCTCATCTCATCGGCCCGCTGCAGAAGAACAAGGTCAACCACACTCTGCGCCACGCGCACTGCATCCAGTCCGTCGACAACCTCGAACTGGTAACGAAGATCAACAACCGCCTCGAGGTGCTCGATTCGACGGTGGACATCTTCGTGCAGGTCAACACCTCACGCGAGGATTCGAAGTCCGGCATCGCCCCTGAAGAGGCCGAAGGTCTCATCACCGAGCTCCGCGGACTCTCACGCATGAAGCTGCGCGGGCTGATGACGATCGGCCTGCCAGGACGCACACCCGAAGAGATCCGTCCCAGCTATTCCGACCTGCGGGAACTGAGGGAGAAGCTCATCGCATCCGATGTCATGCCCGCGGAGGCCACGGAGCTGTCCATGGGGATGAGCAACGACTTCGAGCTCGCAATCGCCGAGGGCGCAACCATGGTCCGCGTCGGCTCCAGCGTATTCGGCGCTCGCGACTACTCCTGAGCCGCCGCCCAACCTCCCACCGCCCACCGCACTGCGCCGGAGTCGTGGCGCGGGGCCAGCCCGCACGATGAGGGCTGGGGCGTTGGTCACATGATGACACCGGGTCTCCCGTCGCGGCGGTGAATCTGTGAAGATGGAGCTATGAACTCCAGTCCGCAGGAATCCCCAGCATCCGCCCACCAGGTCAAGGTGCGTGCACCTGAACTCATCGGCCGCCGGTGGATGAATTCCGGCGGCAAGGACCTGAGCCTGGCCGACCTGCGCGGCAAGGTCATCCTGCTCGACTTCTGGACCTTCTGCTGCATCAACTGCCTCCATGTACTCGATGAGCTGCGACCGCTCGAGGAGAAGTACAACAAGGAGCTCGTCATCATCGGCGTCCACTCGCCGAAGTTCGAGTTCGAACGCACCGTGGAGGCCGTCGATCAGGCCGTCGAACGCTACCAGGTCGAGCACCTCGTCCTCGACGACCCCGACCTCGTCACCTGGCAGGCATACACCGCCCGAGCCTGGCCCACACTGGCCGTCATCGACCCCGAGGGCTACCTGGTCGCCACCCTCTCAGGCGAAGGCCACGGAGCAGGCCTCGGCGAAATCATCGAAGGCCTCATCGACGAGCACTCAGCCAAGGGGACGCTGCACTCCGGAGACGGCCCCTACGTGCCGCCACCAGCACCGGAGACCGAACTGTTCTACCCCGGCAAGGTCACCGAACTGCCTTCGGGCAACCTCCTCGTCGCCGATTCAGGACACCACAGCCTCGTCGAATACGACGCTTCCGGTCAGAACATCATCCGACGAATCGGCACCGGAGAGCGCGGAGCGAACGACGGGGACTTCACCTCGGCGAGCTTCAGCGAACCCGGCGGCATCACCGTCCTGCCCGATGACGTGGCCGCGAAGGCCGGCTACCACCTCGTCGTCGCCGACACCGTCAACCACACTCTGCGGGGCATCAACCTCGACACCGAAACCGTGACGACGGTCGCCGGCACCGGATCACAGCACATGGTCGGCGCGATCGACAATGTGGTCGGGACTCACGGAGAGCTCGGCCGCTACGACGGTCCCGCCCTCGACGTGAAGCTGTCCTCACCGTGGGATGTCCTCTACATCCCCGCCACCGCCGAGGTGGTTGTGGCGATGGCAGGCAACCACACCATCTGGTCGTTCGACCCGGAAACCGGCTCGATCCGCCTGCTCTCGGGCACCATGAATGAAGGACTGGCCGACGGTGAGGCCGAGGCCGCATGGTTCGCACAGACTTCGGGTCTCGATCTCAGCTCTGATGGCGATGTGTTCATCGCCGATTCGGAGACTTCAGCGATCCGTCGCCTCGACCCGAGCACCGGAGCAGTCTCCACGCTCATCGGCGAGGGGCTCTTCGACTTCGGCTTCCGTGACGGACCTGCCGCCGAGGCCAGGCTGCAGCACCCCCTTGGCGTGCGGAGCCTGCCCGATGGGTCGATCGCAATCGCCGACACCTACAACGGCGCAATCCGTCGCTATGACTTCACCACGAACGAGGTCTCGACGCTGGCTCGCGGGCTGCGCGAACCCTCCGATATCTTCGTCCTTGAAGCAGCCGGAAGCGCTGACGCCGCCACGGAGGCAGCCGATGCCGAACTCCTCATCGTCGAGTCCGCCTCGCACGCCCTGACCAGAGTGAAGCTGCCCAAGGACGCCCAGCGTGTCGACGAGGGTGCGCTGACCAGCAAGCGGCCGTCGACGGAGATTGCCTCGGGACCCGTGGGCGTGAGTGTGAGCTTCACGGTCCCCGCAGGTCAGAAGCTTGACGACCGGTGGGGTGACCCCACATACCTGCAGGTCTCATCCACGCCTCCGGAACTCATCGTCTCCGGCGGCGGGGGAGCAGAGGGGCTGAAGCGCGACATCGTCATCAACCCCGAACTCGAGTCGGGGGTCCTGCACGTGACCGCGCGAGCGGCCGCCTGCGATGGAGAGCCCGGCGGGGAGATCCCGCTGCACGCTGCGTGCCACCTCTACCAGCAGGACTGGGGCATCCCAGTCGACCTTGTCGACACGGCCCCGGCCGAGCTCACCCTCGACCTCCGCGGCGCCTGAAGACTCAAACGAGCACGCTCAAAGGCTCAGCCAAGCACGCCTGAAGACTCGCTCAGGCGCGCCCAAAGCCGTTACTTCACGGAGATGTCTCCGAGGCGGCGCGGATCGAAGCTGACCTTTGAGGACTTGACGACCACGGATCCTCCCATGACGAAGGAGAGCGTCTCGTCGAAGTCGTGTTCGGCGGCCGTGACGATATCGCGGTAGCGGCCCTGGATGCGCACCTCGACCGTGGACGGGGTGAGTTCGAGGTCGTTGCCCGAGGCGGTCAGGCTGACCTCGGGGTCGCGTGCCAGCGACCATTTCACGTCGCCGAGGATCTCATTGTCCGTGTCGTAGCCGAACACGCATCCGGAAGGGTAGAGGGTCTTCGACTTCACACACTTCTGCAGATGCTCGGTGATCTGCTCGTCGACAGCCTGCTCCAACTTCGCAGTGGGCTCGGGCGACATCGCGATCTCGGCGGTGTCGGTCGGAGCGATCACCTCGGCGCGTTCGGGCTTCGACTTCAGGTAGGTCGCATCGAAGCCGACGAGGTAGGTGGCCGGGAACAGCACGGGAACAGTTCCCGCGGAGACTCCATAGCCGTTGACCGTGGCCGTTGACGAACCTTCGACCTGCAGGTCGAGTGTGGGCCACTCCTTCTGCTCGATCGCCCAGCGATCGAACAGTCCGGCCCTCGCCGGAAGCTTGACCATGGACAGATCCACGGTCTGTGTCTGCGAGGACAGGACATAGCTCAGCGAGACCTTCGCATGATCGCCGTCCATCGACACCGTCGTCGCCTCGGGATCACGCGGCAGGTCGGGTGCGGCTGAGAGCACATCATGGTTGAGTGCCAGAGTCGAGGACGGAGTGGGGGAGGAGAGGTAGGAGAACGCCTGCTCGGCATTGGCGTCCTCGATCGCCGAAATATAGGCCTCTGCAGCTCGGGCAGGAGTGTAGACGGTGAGGTTGAGGAGCGGAACTGCGGCCACGGTGAGGACGATGATCAGGAGCGCCGAAATCAGAAGCTTGCGCGAAGTTCGCATTGCTCTCCTGAATCGGTGGGGATGAGGGAATTTCAGTTTAATGCCAATCGGCCGCAGCGAAGCCCCATCACCGGCGAGGACACGCGGGTCGCAGTGACCAGACGTACGCCGCCGGGCATCATTCCACTGAGTAGGCGTGCAGCGCCGAGGTGTCGACCTCGACGAAGACATGGGTGCCGACCTTGACGTTGGCACGCAGCTCTGCGATCGACGAACCGAGGCTGGGGTGAAGCAATCCGAACCCGCCCACCGTTCCGGATTGATCGCCATCGGTGTCAGCGCCGGCGGTTCCGGCGCGGCGAACCCCGGCCAGGTCGGCCAGGTCCACGTCGAGTGCGAGGCCCATCTCCGTGTCCACCGGCGACAGCTTCGCCTGCAGGCAGGATCCGCGATCGCGCAGTCCGATGACGATGGCCTCGAACACCGTCGCCGAGGTGAACGCCGGGTCGTGCTCGTCCAGTGACAGGAGGGCACTGCGCCACCCGAGGGTGACGAAGACCTTCCCGTCGAGTTCGGTCCGAGCCTTCACTGCAGAGTGGCCGATCGACAGCCACCCTTTGCGCGCCAGCCCGGAATAGACGTTGACTCCGCTGAGCTCGGCGGGCAGGGAGCCCCTGGGCTCCGTGACGACCTGTTCCAAAGTGCCGAACGCGACGAGCTCGCCTTTTTCGATATCGGCCACACCCGCCTCGGCGACGGTGAAGTCGGTCAGCGTATTCGAGGTGAAGACGATCCCGCGGCCGTGCGCGGCGGCCAGATCGGCCAGGCGACCGCGCAGACCTGCACGCACATGGCCCGGCACGGATGCGAAGGGGTCGATGAAGGTCAACCACGTCGCTCCGGTCGACCACGCCGCCGCCAGGCGGAGTTTTGCCTGTTCGTTGGCATCGAGTTCGCCGAACCGACGTGCCAGCACATCGGGTCGAAGCCCGAATTCCGTACACGCTTGTGCCAATGCCGCCTCCCCAGATCCGGCATTGGCTTCGCGAAGATATGACTTGACCCACCTGCGCACACGCATGAGACCCGACCGGATTCCGGTCGGGAACTGCGGTGGAGGTGCGACGTCGGAGCGCGCAGCAACGGACAGCACCACCTCAGTGGTGCTGTCCGTGCTGCCCATGAGACCGAGTATTGTCCCTGCTCGGAGACGACCGAGATCGATCTGGTGTCCGCCGAGGTGCAGCCCCGCTAGGGACAATTCATCGTTCAACGGATCTTAGAACTCCGCAGGATCGTCGGAGGCGGTCATCCGCCGACGGGTGATGACGACGGCTGCGGCACCTACAACGAGGAGGCCGACGCCGAGCGCGAGCCCGGTCATCTCTGCACCTGTGCGAGGCAGATCGCTGCCGTTGTCGCTGCTGTTCTCTCCGCCTTCGTCGACGGAGGTGCCGTTAGTGACGACGGTGAAGCTGCCGCCCTGTGGCTTGTCGAAGCTGTCAGCCTGAGCTGTGACGTTGTACGTGCCCAGCACTGCCTTGACCTTCGCCTGCACGCCGAAGGTCGCCTTGCCCTCGGAGTCGGCTTCCTTCGTCATGGTGTAGCGATCGACCTTGCCCTGAGCGTGTTCGACCGTGATCGTGATCTTCTCGCCCGGCTGTGCGCCGGTGATGCCGAGCTTGATGCCCTCGTTGAGGAAGTCCTCGGAGCTGATCTCGGTCGGATCGATGATGAGTGCCTGGGTCGCGGTGGCTGCGCCCTTCTTCTCACCGTCGTCGGCCTTCTTCTCACCGTCATCGGTGCCGGGGCTGGCCGGAGCTGTGGTCTCCGACGGTCCTGCTTCCGGAGCCTCGGACTCATCGTCGGCATCATCGGTTGCGGGGGCCTTGGGCTCCGCAGCATCGGACTCTGTCGGTTCGGGTGTCTGGGACTCCGTGTCGGTCGGCTCAGGAGACTTCGACTCCGTCTCGGTGGGCTTGGGAGCAGCGGGCTTCCGAGCCTCCTTGGTCTCAGTCGGCTCCTCGCTCGGCACTTCCGATTTCGGCGCTTCCGACTTCGTTTCAGAAGGAGTCGGCTTCGCGGTCTCGGGGGGCTCTTCCGACTTCGTCTCGGTCGGAGTCGGCTCGGCAGTCTTGCTCGGCTCCTCAGTCTTCGTCTCAGACGGAGTCGGCGCAGCGGATTCGCTGGGCTCGTCGGTCTCGGACGGATCCGAGGCCGGGCCGGTTGCAGGGGTGCAATCGGGTGCCTTGGCATCCTCGTCGATATCCTTGGCAGAGGCCACGACCTCGAAGGAGACTTTCGAGGAGTCCTTCTCGGTCTTCTCGTCTGCGAGGTAGAGCGAGTAGTTGCCCGACGGAACCTTGGCGTTGTCCGTGACCGAGAAGAAGTAGGTGCCGGACACCTTCCCCTTCTCGTCGACGGTCAGCTTGGTCTCTGGTGAGTACTTGGACCCATCGGTGCCGACGACCGTGACGGTCGCCTTGTTGTCGGGGGTGAATCCCGTACCGGAGAATCCGATGCCCTTCTTGCGGTCAGCAATATCGGCTCGGGTCACCTGTGCGGCGGACAGTGTCGCCTGCGGGTCCGAGCTGTCGGGAACCTTGGAATCGGGGTCAGTTGACTGCTGTGCGTCATCATACGCACAGAGCGGGCCTGCCGGCACCGGAGCGGACTCTGTCGCTGCGAACGCGGGAGCGCCAGCAAGACCTGTCAATGCAACGGCTACTGCGGGGGCAAGCACAAGACGCGAGGTCTTCACAGTAATGCCTTTCGTTCGTTGTCAACCCACGAAAGACGATGGACTCCCGGCATTCCTTGGCTTAAGAAGAGGAAGGCACCATCGTGCGCGGGTTCGTACAGCTCCTAACTCTAAAGCATTCACCAACGGCTATGGGGAGACACACGGGAGAAAACCAGCAAAAACTGCTGTTATCGTTATCAAGTCGTTACCTAAGTACGGCGTGTCGGGGCGTCTGTGACATTTTTCGCCCCCTCGGAAGCCCAGCTCACTGCACTCCAGAGCCCAGGGCGACTACCATTTGATACGTGACTCTCCTTTCCGATCGCGACATCCGCGCCGAGCTCGACTCCGGACGCATCGCCCTCGACCCCTATGACCCGTCTCTGATCCAGCCCGCCAGCGTCGATGTGTGCCTGGACCGCTATTTCCGTCTGTTCGACAATCACAAGTACCCGGTGATCGATCCGAGCCTCGACCAGCCCGAACTCACCCGCTTCGTCGAGGCGGCACCGGGGGAGCCGTTCGTGCTGCACCCCGGGGAATTCGTGCTGGCCTCCACCCACGAACTCGTCACCCTGCCCGATGATGTGGCCGCTCGCCTGGAGGGCAAGTCATCGCTGGGCCGCCTCGGGCTGCTGACCCACTCCACGGCCGGCTTCATCGACCCTGGGTTCACTGGTCACGTGACTCTTGAGCTCTCGAACGTCGCCACCCTGCCAATCACGCTGTGGCCGGGAATGAAGATCGGTCAGCTCTGCTTCTTCCGCCTCAGCTCGGCGGCGCTCAATCCCTACGGCTCGAAGTCCACCGGCAACCGCTATCAGGGACAGCACGGTCCAACGGCTTCCCGTTCGCACCTCAACTTCTACCGGAGGGACATGTGACCACACGCCGAGAGCTGCGGATGCAGCGTGAGGCTGCCGAGCGTGTCGGTGACACGGACGTCTCGGCGGACCTGCGCGGTTTTCATCTGCTTCTCCTCGACGAGGGGGTCGAGGTCTCCGATGTGCTCGCACTCGTGCACAACCGGCTTCCCGACATCATCCCCCGCTTGGACGGCAACGGTCAGCTGAAGCTGAGTCGACATTCACGTCTGAGCGAGGGGGTTGATCTCGACGCGGCTGCGATCGCCGCACTCGAGCTGCCCGACTGGGCCCACCACGCGGTCGTCGTCGACTGCCCTCGGGACCGTGAACCGGTTCCGCCGCCGGACTGGTTCAGCGATGCCGACGGACTCCACGAGGCGTTCCCGGCGGGCCTGCCCGACCGGGAGGAGGAGCGGACGCTCAGTCTCATCCTGGCTGTCGCATCACGCCTGCACACGGGTGTCCGCCTCGCGGACGAGGCGGATCTGCCGACTCGGATCCTCGTGCCCGATCCGGAGGCGAAGATCGACCTCTACCTCTATTCGTCCTACTGGCTCGAGCCCGACGTTGCACTGTCCCTGGTGCGCAGGCACGCCCCGCATGCCTTCCAGCAGGCGCTGCCGACCCCGGATGAGGCGGTCCTCGCTCAGGCCACGATCGACGATCCGCTCTTCGACGCCTCGGCGCCGGTGATCCTCGACGGCTATTCGCTCCTCGTGCCTCTCGGGGAGATCGCCGAGGCGGCCGGCCAGCTCGAGATTCGTGTGTCCGAGGCTGACTGGGTGCCGCCGATCATCGCCAAGCATCTCCAGATGCCGTTGATCGAGTACCACGTGCACTGGATGGATGCCGAGTCGAAGCGTTACCAGCCGATCCAGACCCGACGTTTCCGCCGGATGCGCAACGAGGTTGCCGGCCTCGTCGACAGCATCGGCGCGGAACTGCTCATCGGCTGTGACGGGACCGGCCTGGACGAAACAGGGTTCCTCGTCACGAGCAGCCAGCTCCGCAGCTGAACCAACCAGCTGCGCAGCTGAGTCAGCCTGCGGCTCGGTCTGCGAATCCCATCCCGCCGATGGACTGACGGAGCGTCTGATTCGGGTGTCGGCGAATGTCCCGATTCGCCCAGAACCTGTGCGAAAGCGGCGCGGATTTCGTGCGGAATGCGTGCGGAGACCGGGTAGAACGTGTTCAGAATGACTGCTGCGAACCGCCCCATTGATTGGGAGATACGCGGTGTGTCGTGAGAAAATACTGGTGAGAACTACATTCTGGCAAATCGTATAAATGACGGAGGTGTCCGCCGGTGATAGTCATGACAGGAGCCTTTTTCGGGGCTGCTGTCATTGCGTACCCACTGGTCAGACGCCTCGGCCGGGACGGGTTCTTCCTCCTAGCGCTGGTGCCGCTGGCCGGGCTGATCCTCAGTCTGGCCAAGGTCCCCGACATCTTCGGGCCCGGCGGCTCGCCGTGGGTCGAGAGCATGGGGTGGCTGCCGGCCCTCGGCCTCGACGGCATCTTCCGCCTCGACGAGCTCGGCTGGATCATGAGCCTCTTGGTCACCGGCGTCGGTGCTCTCGTCTTCGTCTACTGTGCCCGCTACTTCCCGCCCGATGAGCCGGGGTTGGCCAGGTTCGCCGCTGTCTTCATGGCCTTCGCAGGAATGATGTACGGACTCGTCCTCGCCGATGAGCTCCTCATGCTCTACCTGTTCTGGGAAGGCACCACGGTCTTCTCCTATCTCCTCATCGGGCACAGCCAATCCCGTCGCCGCTCCCGCCAGGCTGCGCTGCAGGCGCTCATCGTCACCACAGCCGGCGGACTGGCCATGCTCGTGGGCATGATCCTGCTGATGTCTGTGACCGGAACAGGTCAGATCTCCACCCTCATGGAGCGGGCGAGCCTCGGAATGGACACCGGGCCCGTCATCGTCACCGCCGTGATCCTCATCCTCGTCGGCGCGGTCTCGAAGTCCGCGCTGATCCCCTTCCACTTCTGGCTTCCCGGAGCCATGGCCGCACCCACCCCGGTCAGCGCCTACCTACATGCGGCAGCGATGGTCAAAGCCGG
This sequence comes from Brevibacterium aurantiacum, assembly GCF_003932995.1. Lineage (NCBI taxonomy): Bacteria > Bacillati > Actinomycetota > Actinomycetes > Micrococcales > Brevibacteriaceae > Brevibacterium > Brevibacterium aurantiacum. The sequence continues at coordinate 3,810,548 of NZ_CP025333.1, read as the reverse complement.
AATCTACCTGATCCTGCGTCTGGCACCGGGCTACCACACTCTGCCCGGTTGGTCGGAGGTCCTGCTCACGCTGGGCCTGCTCACGATGTTCATAGGCGGTTGGCAGGCCCTCAAACAGACCGACCTCAAACTTCTGCTCGCCTTCGGCACGGTCTCCCAACTGGGATTCCTCACGACTCTGGCCTCATTCGGCACGCCCGACATCACCAAGGCCGCACTGGCCCTGCTCATCGCACATGCGCTGTTCAAAGCCTGTCTGTTCCTGTGCGTGGGCATCATCGACCATCGGGCCGGCACACGCGACCTGACGAAGCTCTCCGGGGGCTGGAAGGCGTTCCCCGTCGTGGCCGTCTGCGCCACGATCGCCGCGGCCTCGATGTCCGGTCTGCCGCCGCTGCTGGGCTTCGCCGCCAAGGAAGCCGTCTATTCGACCCTGCTCGCCTCGGGCGACAAGGCGGCGATCATCGCGCTGGTCGGCGTGATGATCGGTTCGATGCTCACCGTCGCCTACTCGGCACGCTTCGTCTGGGGTGCGTTCTCAAGCAAAGACGGCGTCGACGATATCGCCCGCCGCGACGAGAAGATCACGCTGATCATCTCCCCTGTCATGCTCACTGTGCTCACCGTGGCGCTGGGGCCGGCCGTCGGACTCGTCGACGGCTACTTCGAGGCCTGGACATCGACGCTGCCGGTCATCGACCCCGGCGACGGCGACTATCATCTGGCTCTGTGGCACGGGTTCGAACCGGCCCTGGCCCTGTCGGCAGTCACGATCGCCGTCGGCCTCGGACTCTTCTTCGTCCGCGACTCGTTCGCCAAAGTCCAGTCGACGCTGCCATCGGGCCTTGATTTCCACGACCTCTACCGCAGGATGATCAGCTCGATGGAGAAGCTGGCGCTGTGGGTCACCTCGCGAACGCAGCGTGGCTCGCTGCCGTTCTACCAGAGCGTGGTCTACCTCGTCCTCGTCGCCGGCCTCGGCCTTGCGATCATCACGAACGACACCTGGAACATCGAGTTCGACCTCTTCAACACTCCACTCGACTTCATCGTCGCCGCGGTCCTCATCGTCGTTGCGGTGGCTGCGACCCGTGCCAAGAAGCGCTTCACCGCCGTGGTCGTCACCGGAATCTCCGGCTATGCGATGGTCGCGTACTTCGCCTTCGTCGGCGCCCCGGACCTGGCTCTGACCCAGGTCCTGGTGGAGACGATCACCATCGTCGTCTTCGTCCTCGTCCTGCGCAGGCTTCCGGCTCGGATCGGTCAGAGCACCGGGCGCTTCACACCGGCCTGGCGCGCCATCATCGGTGGTGGCGTCGGCGTGACCATGATGCTCGTCGTCCTCATCGCTGTCGGGGCCCGTGTCAGCGAACCGGTCTCCGTCGACTTCGGCCAACTCGCCTATGAAATGGGCCACGGCAAGAACATCGTCAATGTGACCCTCGTCGACATCCGTGTCTGGGACACCCTCGGGGAGCTCTCCGTCCTCGTCGCGGCCGGCACCGGAATCGCCGGACTGATCTTCGTCCGCGGCCGCGAAGGACACCTCCACCGGTTCGTCTCCCGCCGCGACGGCACCGAACTGCAGGGGCGGGTACGCTTCCAACCGGTCCCCGAAGAGATCAGTGACTACCACGCACCGGCACGCCGACACGATCCCGAACGCGAAGACGTGACGCAGCGGCGAGTCTCCTGGCTCATCGCCGGACGCACGCTGGCCCCACGCAACCGCTCCATCATCCTCGAGGTCACCGCCCGTCTGGTGTTCCACGCGGTCCTCATCTTCTCCCTCTACCTCCTGTTCGCCGGCCACAATGATCCCGGGGGCGGCTTCGCCGGTGGCCTCGTCGCGGGTCTGGCACTGGTCGTGCGCTACCTCGCGGGCGGCAAATTCGAACTCGCCGAGGCGGCCCGCTTCACCCCGTCGGGCTTGCTGGGCACCGGAATGATCCTGGCCGTGCTCACCGGAATCGGCGGATGGTTCTGGGGCGACGCCGTCTTCAAGTCCGTCTACTTCGAAGGAGACATACCGGTGCTCGGGCACCTGTCCTTCGGAACATCGACCTTCTTCGACATCGGCGTCTACCTCATCGTCGTCGGATTGATGCTCGACATCCTCAGGTCCTTGGGCGCCGAGGTGGATCTGCACCAGGAGCGCGATGAAATGGTGCTGACCAACCGGCTCAACCAGTCCTACCACCTGTCGGAGAACCTCAGCGCCAAGGCTGAGCACGATGCCGTCTCCTCGATCCTCGACCGTGTCAATCACCTCGATGTCGACAACGGCGCCGAAGGGGGGCGGCTGTGACTGTGCCCTTCATCATGGTGCTGGCGATGGCATTCCTCTTCGCCTGCGGCATCTACCTCATGCTCGAGCGGTCACTGACCCGCGTGCTGCTGGGCTTCATCCTCCTGGGCAACGGCGTCAACCTGCTCATCATCCTCACCGCAGGCAGAGGAGGGCCGCCGCTGACCGACGGCGAGGACCTGTCCACAGCGGGCATGTCCGATCCGCTCCCGCAGGCGCTCATCCTCACCGCCATCGTCATCACGTTCGCCGTCACGGCGTTCCTGCTGGCCATGATCTACCGTTCCTGGCGACTGGTCAGGGCCGATTCGCTGCAGGACGACACCGCCGACCTTCAGGTGGCGATCACGAAGATGATCGACTCCGAGGCAGAAGCGAGCACGGACTACGACGACACCGAGTTCGGTGACGAGGCCGAGAGCCCGATCACCGGCGCCATCGACCTCGACGATGACGGCACACCTCGTGAACGCGAAGACCCGAACGCCACGGTCGACGCGGAACGGTCTGGACCCGGTGAGGCTGGCACCACCTCGGCGCGGGAAGTCGGTGAGGCCACCACCTCGGCGAACACGAATGACACGAACGACACAGGGTCCGATGGAACCGGGACGGGGGAGAAGAAATGATCGATCTCCTTCCCGTGCTGGTGCCGCTGCCCGTCCTCCTGCCCCTCATCGGGGCCGGGCTGGCGCTGGTGCTGTCGAAGCATTCGCGGGCACAGAACATCGTGTCGATCCTGATTCTCAGCGCGGTCATGGTCATCTCGCTCATCATGCTCTTCGGCGTCGACGCCGAAGGTCCGCAGGTCGTGGCCATCGGTGGATGGGAGCCTCCTGCCGGGATCGTGCTCGTCGCCGACAGACTCTCCTCGCTCATGCTCGTCGTGTCCTCCCTGGTCATCCTGTGCGTGCTCATCTACGCACTGAGCCAGGACGCCAACGACGATTCGAACGAGACCCCGATCTCCGTGTTCAACCCCAGCTATCTGGTGCTGTGCGCGGGCGTCGCCAACGCCTTCCTCGCCGGTGACCTGTTCAACCTCTACGTCGGCTTCGAGATGTTCCTCGTCGCCTCCTACGTGCTGCTGACCCTGGGCGCCACGGCCGAGCGCATCCGGGCGGGCGTGACCTACGTCGTCATCTCGCTCGTGTCCTCGATCATCTTCCTGGCCGCAATCGGCGTCATCTATGCGTCGACCGGAACCGTGAACATCGCGCAGCTGACCGATCGGCTGGCCGAACTGCCGCCGGACGTGCAGATGATCCTGCACGTCCTTCTGCTCATCGGCTTCGGCATCAAGGCCGCGATCTTCCCACTGTCCTTCTGGCTGCCCGATTCCTATCCGACCGCTCCGGCCCCGGTGACGGCCGTGTTCGCGGGTCTGCTGACGAAGGTCGGCATCTATGCGATCATCCGCACCGAAACCCTCCTGTTCGCCGAATCCTCCCTGCGAGTGCCGCTGCTGATCGCCGCGGCATTGACGATGGTGGTCGGAATCTTAGGCGCAATCGCCCAGTCGGAGATCAAGAGGATCGTGTCATTCACCCTTGTCTCCCACATCGGCTACATGCTCTTCGGAGTGGCCTTGGGTACGACTGTCGGGCTCGCTGCCGCGATCTACTACACGGTCCACCACATCATCGTCCAGACCGCACTGTTCCTGGCCATCGGCATGGTGGAGATGCGAGGTGGTTCGACCTCGACGCGGTCACTCGGCGGACTCATGGTGCTCTCGCCGGCGCTGTCGATCATCTTCTTCATCCCGGCGCTCAATCTCTCCGGCATTCCGCCGTTCTCCGGGTTCATCGGCAAGGTCGGACTCTTCGCGGCCGGTTTCTCCGACCACGACTGGCTGGCCGTCGCTCTCATCGTCGCCGGCACCGTGACCAGCCTGCTGACCCTCTACGTCATCGGGCGTACCTTCAACCTGGCCTTCTGGCGCGACCCTGCGGATGCGGAGGAGCCGAATGAGGAGCTCGTTGCGGAGTTCGCCGAACGCAAGAAGGCCAAGCTTGCGGGCAAACCCTGGAAGGCGCATATCGGTGTGCCGGGGTCGATGGTCGTCGCCACCACGGTGGTGGTCGTCGCGTCGATCGTCCTCACGGTCTTTGCGGGCCCATTGTGGGACCTGTCCGATCGCGCCGCGGAGAACCTGCAGTCTCCCGTGAGCTATGTGACGAATGTGTTGGGCGGTGATGACCAGTGAACGCCAAACGGTCCCGGATGACGAAGGGCAGAAGCTTCGTCCAGCAGCTCGTGCTGGTGTTCTTCCTCGTGGTGCTGTGGGTGATGCTCTGGGACGCAGTGTCGCTGATGCACATCATCACCGGCGTCATCCTCGCCTTCGTCGTGACCCGGGTGTTCTACCTGCCCCCGGTGGTGCTCTCCGGCCGGTTCAACATCATCCACGCACTGAACTACGGTCTGTGGTTTCTGTACTCGCTCATCTACGCCTCCGTCGAGGTCGCCTGGTTCGCATTCCGTCGTCGCGCGGTGGGTGCCGGATCGGTGATCGCCTGTGATCTGCGCACGAGTTCGGACCTGCTGATGACGCTCGTGGCCGACACCGCGAGCCTCATCCCCGGGTCGATCATCATCGACAGTGACCGCGCGCAGGGCATCCTGTACCTCCACGTCCTCGACTGCGATTCCGAGGAGAAGATCCTGACGGCCAAACGGCAGGTCTACTACATCGAACGGCTGCTCATCCGGGCCGTCGGCTCCCATCGCGATCTCGCCGCTCTCAAGGTCGACCCCGACCCGGTGGCCGACGACGACGGAGGTGCGCGATGAGTCAGATCGTTCTCGACACCCTCGTCTTCGTGGCTTCGGTGCTGCTGGCTGCCTCGGCGATCATCGCCCTCTACCGCATCGTCCGCGGCCCCTCGATCCTTGATCGCATGATCGCCACCGACGTCGTGCTGGCCTCGATCATGTGCGGTCTGGGCGGGTTCATGGCCCTGTCCGGGCGCACGGATCTCCTGCCCGTGCTCATCGTGCTGGCGATGCTCGGATTCGTCGGATCCGTCAGCGTCTCCCGGTACGTGTCGAAGTCCGATTCCATGACTCCCGGCGCGGAGGTGGGCTCACTCAGTGACTTCTCCAGCTCCGACTGGCACATGCCCACGGAATCGACCGGCGAGGGGGATCGCCAGGGCGACGCGCAGAGCCGCCCACCGGCGGAGTCCGACAACGAGGATGCGTGGCCCGATGACGTGGCCCGCGGAATCTACGACAGCCCCGACGGCCCCGAAGCCATCACCGTTCAAGCAGACGAAGAGCCGGTCACTGTGGGCCTCGACCAAGGAACCGACCCCGGCACGGACGGCGAGGGCCTGGGCACCGGACCGGATTCGGGGCCGGATGACTCCGACGACGGTGCACGCACCGGGTCCGAGGCCGCCGACGATCACGCTGCCCGCGACCCCGACGAACACGCTGCCCGTGAAGCCGACGACGCTGCCCGCGACACCGACGACGGGGGAGGGGGACGCCGATGATCCTCGACATCATCTCTGCGGTGCTCATCCTCCTCGGCGGGGTGCTGTCCCTGGCTGCGGCAGTGGGTATGCTGCGTTTCGCCGATCTCCTCTCACGCATGCACGCGAGTGCGAAGCCCCAGGTGCTGGGGCTGATCGCGGTGGCCCTGGCGATTGCGCTTCAGTACCCGAACTGGGCGACTGTGACGACTCTGGCGATCATCATCTCCTTCCAGCTCGTGACGATTCCCGTGGCCACGCACATGGTGGGACGCGCCGGTTATCGCACCAAGCACCTGCGTCGTTCTATGCTGTACCGAGATGAACTCGCCGAGGCGGTCGATCGGGCAGAGGCCAGAGAAGTCGCGTGGGAACGCAGAAAAGGAATCGGAACGGACCACAATGACGGTTGACAATCAGCACGAACCCCAGCCCATGGTGCTGGTCGCCGATGACGAACCCGATGTCCTCGGCGCCGTCGTTCCCTTCCTCGAACGCTCCGGTTTCCGGGTGCTGGCCGCCAGCGACGGACTGCTGGCCCTCGACGAGATCCACCGGCACAATCCCGATGTGTGCGTCCTCGACGTGCTCATGCCCGGTGCCGACGGCCGACAGGTTCTGCGTCGGCTGCGTCAGGAGGAGAACTGGGTCCCGGTTCTGCTGCTGACCCAGGTCGGAGAGGCCGTCGAGCGGGCGATGGCACTCGAAGAGGGTGCCGACGACTACCTCAACAAACCCTTCGACCCGCATGAGCTCGTGGCACGCATCCGCGCAGTCCTGCGCCGGACCCACTCGGACGGGCCGCCCTTGGCGACGGCTCCCGTGCTGGTGTCGAGCTTCGGACTGCGCGTCGATCGTGTGGGCAGGCGCGCCTGGATGGGGGCCCGCGAACTGGTCATCACGCCCAAGGGCTTCACGCTGCTGGAATACCTCATGGTCCACCAGGACGAACTCATCGAACGTTCCCGTCTGCTCGAGATCCTGTGGGGATTCGAAGAGGCTGTGGGCACTCGCGCGGTTGACTCTCGAGTCGCCGAACTGCGCCGGGTCCTCGGCGAGGACGCCGCGGAACCCCGGTGGATCGCCACCGTGCAGGGGCGAGGCTACCGCTTCGTCGGTGAGGTCAGAGGCGAAGAGGGCCAGAGGACCCTATGACGAACTTCCTGGTCATCGAGGTCCAGATCTGGCTGTTCCTGCTTCTGCTGTTCCTCGTACTGGCAGGCTTGGCCATCGCCGCGTTCTTCATCTGGAGATACCTGCGACGGCGTGAGGCCGCGCTGCGGGAGTCGATCGAAACGGCGGCGAGCGAGGACTCCCTGGCCAAGCGCAACCGGATGCTGATCCGTCTGGACCACGAGCTGAAGAATCCGCTGACCGCGCTGCGCACCTCGGCGGCGAGCATCCGGGACGTCGTCCGTGAGGGCGGGACGATCACCGAGGTCGAATCCGGCGCCAAACAGGTCGACATCTCCTCCCGCCGAGTCGCACGCCTCCTGGCCGATCTGCGCAGACTCGCCGACGTCGAGACCCGCATCATCGACTACTCCCGAGTCGACCTCGATCGGCTCATCCACCAGGCCGTCGAGGACGCATCGACAGCACCGGGCGCTGAGGACCGGATGATCGTGGCCACCGTCGCCCGCGCCCCTTGGCGCCTGCCCGATGTCGCCGGTGAGGAGGATCTGCTGCTCACAGCGATCCTCAACCTGCTGGGCAACGCGCTGAAGTACTCCTCCCAGGCCGAAGTCGTCGAACTGCGTGCCAATGAGCAGATCATCGACAGCCATCGGTGGGTCGTCGTCGAGGTGGCCGACACGGGCAGCGGCATTCCGCTGACCGAACAGGAGCAGGTATGGGACGAACTCTCACGGGGGTCTCGCGTCCGCGCGGTGGCCGGTTCCGGCATGGGACTGTCCCTGGTCCGAGCGATCGTGACCCGTCACGGCGGCTCGGTGCAGCTGTTCAGCCAGGAGGGTGTGGGCACCTCGGTGCGCATGGTGCTGCCGGTCCTCGGCGACGCCGCACAGGTGACGGTGCCGCCGATGGCCGATCAGGTCGGGCAGGCCGCGGCAGGATCGCATCCGGTCCAACCCGTGCAGCTTCCCGACTCGGGGCAGACACCCGGCTTCCTACCTCCCCGGCAGCCCAATGAGGCCGAGCTTCAGGGACGCATCCTGGGCACTCCGCGGCGGACCTCGAAACGACGCCTCGAACGCGTCGATGGAGACCTGGTCAACCGTTCGACCGGGCAATCGGTCAGTGGTGGGTTCCCGCCGGACTCCGGACAGCACTCCCGGTTCAAGCCTGGCCCGGGCGTAGGCCGCGGACCAGCAGGCCCACAGTCTGGACCGCAGCCGGGCTCGCAGCCTGCCCCAGGCGCCGGTGATCCGCAGTCTGGACCGCAGCAACATTACGGCAGCCAGCCAGGCTCGCAGCAGCCCGACTCGGGACAGCAAGCTGATTCAGCACAGCAGCCGAGGACCGACCGGTGATGAGACACGCTGCGAAGGTGCGAACAGTCGCAGCAGGAGCGGCACTGCTCGGTCTCGTCCTCAGCGGTTGTTCGGCCCTGCAGATCCGCACCGCAGAACGGAACTCGGGACCGGTCCGTGTCGCCGTTCAGGAAAGTGCAGGCGAGAGCCCCACCACGGCACCACCTGAAGACGGAATCCCCGACGGGATGAAGGAAGTCTCGGTCAACCTCGGCGCCGAATGTCCGGTCGACGTCAGCCTTGCCATGGCAGACGGGTGGTCGCAGAGTTCGTCCACCGCCGAATTCCACTCGTTCTCGCGCGGAACCTCGGTCGCCGACAACGACGTCGTCCTCATCTCCTGCACTCAGGCCTACGATGAGTCGCCGCAATCGGTGGTCGAGGCGAAGAAGAAGTTCTCGTTCTCGAAGAAGGGCTCCTCGGTGGTCTCCGAGCGCACAGGGGGCCTCGCCGCCGGATACTACTGGTCGTTCCACGGTGTGCTCGGTCCGAGCGAGATCTTCGCGATCGACCAGAAGCCGACTCTCATGTACGGGGCCCGGATCGGGTACAGAGCCAATGGGCGTCTCGTTGAGATCGGTGTCGAGATGCGCGCTCTCGAATCGGACACGGCCGCCGCGAAGGAGTTTGAGAAGATGCTGCCGACGGTCACCATCGACGAAGCAGAGGTTCCCGCACCGAGATTCAAATAGACGGTGTCGGTCCGTGGCCCGTCGGCACAGGTCCTCGACAGATTCTGCGTCCCGATCCTCGGCGATGATCCTAGGATGGGACTATGACGACCAACGACGCTGTGACCACTCTCCTCGATGCGCGCCGCCTGCAGGGCCTCCTGACGAACCGGAGCGGTCGTGTGATCGCCCAGTACTCCTTCCTCAACTCCGACGGCAACAGCTACCTCACCCACCTTGCTGACATCGGCGGAGAGAGTCCTCGGCGCCTCACCCGTGGTGATCAATCCATCGGCCCGGCGACGATCGATGAGTCCGGAACGATCTACTTCGCGGCCAAACGCATCGGCGAAGACGGCAAGGACGCCCAGAGCCCGAGCCTGTGGGCGCTGCCGGAGACCGGGGAGGCGCGCAAGCTCGCCGATCACGACGGCGGCTACTCCCGGCTCGACGTAAAAGGTCAGACCCTGGTCGCGCAGCCCCCCGTCCACACCTGGGCTGCCGATGAGGACGAGCACCAGGAATACAGCCGGGAACGCAGAGAGTCCAAGGTCAGCGGCATCCTCCACTCCGGATTCCCCATCCGCCGCTGGGACCACGATTTGGGACCAGGGCGAGAGACCCTCGCGATCGCAGACCTGAACGCGGTTACCGCAGAGTTCGACGAGGCACCCGCCGCGGATGACGCACAAGGCGGCACCGGAGTCACCTTCCGCTACCTGTCACTGCCACCCGGACGACTTGTGGACTGGGCGGTTGACGATGAGGCCCGCTTTGTCCTCGTGCAGGTCGAGAAGCCGATCCCCGGTCAGCTCGAGGCCAGCGAGATCTGGCAGATTGACGTGCACAAGCATGGGGCACCGCGTCTCCTGATCGAGGCCGCTGTCGACCACGCCTACAGCATCGACGCCATCAGCCCCGACGGCACCCGCGCCCTTCTCACCCGGGAGCAGTTCTGGACGTCGACGACGAACCTGTCCGCGGCACTCACGGTCCTCGACCTCGCTACCGAGTCGCTGAGCCCGGTCTGGCCCGATGCCGATCACTGGTTCGACCCTGTCTGGGCCGACGATTCGACGATCGTGGCGACCGCTGACGATCACGGTCGGGGCAGTGTCTTCATCGGCGATGTCACCGACGAACAGCCTCGGCGACTGGTGGGCGGTCCCGGCCAGAAATATGCCTTTGCGGGGCTCCAGGTGCAGGGACTGCGGGTCGTGGCGACCGCCTCGGCGATCGACGTCGCACCCCTGCCCATCGCCATCGACCTGGTGTCCGGGCAGATCAGCGAGCTGGCCAATCCTGCCAGTGTCATCGACGGGACAGGCACCCTCGCCGAGGTGGCCGCCGAAGGTGATGACGGCACCGCGGTGCGTGCCTGGTTGGCTCTGCCCGATGGGGAGGGGCCGTTCCCCCTCGTCGTGCTTGCCCACGGTGGACCCTGGGGGTCCTGGAACTCCTGGACGTACCGGTGGAATCCGGGACCGTTCACCGCCGCCGGATACGCGGTGCTGCTGCCGGATCCGGCGATCTCCACCGGCTACGGCCAGGCGATGATCGATCGTGGCCAACAGGAGCTGGGCGGGGCGCCATTCACGGACATCCTCGCGCTCACGGATGCGGCGATCGAGCGACCCGACATCGACGCACAGCGCACGGCCCTGGCCGGCGGATCCTACGGCGGGTACATGGCGAACTGGGTGGCGGGACATACCAGTGAGCGCTTCGCGTGCATCGTCACGCACGCTTCCCTGTGGAACACGACGTCGATGGGCCGGACCACGGACAACGCCTCCTGGGACGTGGCCATGCGGACGCAGTCGTCGACCTACTCGCCGCACCTGTTCGCCGACCGGATCGAGGTGCCGATGCTCGTCATCCACGGCGACAAGGACTACCGGGTGCCCATCGGTCAGGGTCAGGAACTCTGGTACGACCTGCTCACCCGGTCCAAGACACCCCTGGATGCGGACGGACTGACCCAGCACCGCTTCCTGTACTTCCCCGACGAGGGCCACTGGATCACCGGTCGCGGCAACGCCGAAGTCTGGTACCGCACGGTCCTGGCCTTCCTCGACAAACATGTCCTCGACATCGACGCCCAACGTGCCCGCACTCTGGGGTGACGGCTCAACTGCAGCGATGACCTTGGAGAATACTCTGGTGAGCAACATGATGCCCGCAGACACGATCACCCACAACGCCGTCATCCTCGACGGCGATCCCACTGGGGTCGCCTCGGACGGGTCCATCTCGGACGGCCCTACTCCGGCCACCGGGGATGACTGGATCGCGTCGGCGGGGGGAACCGTCATCGCACGCGGACGTGGGATGGGCTGGAAGGACCTGAACACCTCGGCGACGGTGCAGATCATCGACGCCGAGGGAGCGTATCTGGCACCCGCCTACGTCGACATGCACTGCCATGGGGCCGGTGGCTCCAGCGCCGAGGACGGGGAACCCGGGCTCGCAGAGGTGCTGGCAGTCCACCGCCGGAACGGAACTCGGGCGCTCGCCCTGTCCTACGTCTCTGACACCGTCCCTGGCCTGTGCCGTTCCCTTGCTGCCGGGGCCAGGCTCTGTCGCGACAACCCCGCCGTATTGGGACTCCACGCCGAAGGGCCCTTCCTGTCCCCGGACTTCAAGGGCGCGCACGCACCCGAGGTGCTCACCGCACCCACACCCGAGGCCGTCGAATCGATCCTCGCCGCCGCCGACGGGGCGCTGGCCCAGATCACGATCGCCCCAGAACTGCCCGGTGCCATCGACGCGATCTCACGGTTCGCCTCGGCGGGGGTGAGCGTGGCTATCGGCCACACCGCTGCCGGGTATGAGGAGGCGGCGCGGGCCTTCGAGGCTGGGGCACGCATCCTCACCCACACGTTCAATGCGATGCCGGGCATCCACCACAGGGCACCCGGCCCGATCCTCGCCGCCGTCGATGCCGGACACGTCAGCCTCGAACTCATCAACGACGGAGTCCACGTGGCGGGGCCACCGGCACGGATGCTTGCGAAACTGGCCCCCGGCAGGATCGCTCTGATCACCGATGCCATGGCCGCGACGGGGATGGCCGACGGGGCCTACATGCTCGGTTCGCTGCCGGTGCAGGTCGAGGATTCGGTGGCACGACTGTTGGGCGAGGACGGGTCGACGGGGTCCATCGCCGGTTCGACCCTGACCATGGACGATGCGGTGATGAGGGCGGTCGCCGAGGTGGGGATGAGCCCGCTTGCAGCCGTCCAGGCCGCCAGCCTGGTGCCCCTGCGAGCACTCGGGCTCATCGCAGCAGACGAGCACTGTCTGCTGCGCGCCGGGATGCCCGCCGAGTACCTGCTGCTGAACGCGGACATGAGCATCCGGGCACAGAACATGGCACGATAGGACACATGGATGCCCTGCTCCTCATAGACACCGACGACGCCAGTTATATCTCCGACGAGAACGCCGAGATCTTAGTCGACATCGTCGGCCGCACTCGCACCGTCGGCGGTGTGCTCATCTTCGCCTCGACGAAGGACGAACTCGTCGATATCGACGATGAGGAACTGTCCATCTTCGTCCCCGACGAGGAAGATCTCGTGCTGCGCTCAGAGAAGCCCGATGTCTTCGACGGCATCCGCGACCTGGCTCCCGGCCTCCACGACATGGGCGTTGACCGCATCGTCATCGCCGGTGGGGACGTGACCACTGTTGCAGCCCTCGAGGACGCAGACGCTTCGGACGAGGCGGACAGCGCGGATGGTGCGGGTGCTGCTGATGGTGCAGGCACCCGGGAGAATGTGGGCGTCTCTGACGATGGAGACTCGGCTGGCGAAGCAGATCCTGCTGATGACGATGCGGGCGGCGAATTGCCAGGCTCGGTTCGTGCCTCGGCGATGGCCGCGCTGGTGTGCAACTTCGACGTCATCGTCCTCTCCGACGCGGTGATCGACCTCGAGGGCCAGCCCGTGACCTGGCTGGACGAGGCCGAGGCCGCCGGGGCCATGATCAAGAAGACCGCCGATACCTGGCTGAGGATGTAACCTCCCCATCGCTGTGGCGTCTGGGGCCCACTTGGTTCTACACTGAGTAGTAGTTTTGAGTCCTCTGAGGCTCAGCCATGATGTCATCCGTGTGAGAAGTCCCAGGAGAGGAGCGGCATGACCGGGTCGAACAAGTCTGTGCGTGCTCTCTTCGCCGCACTCATGACGACCCTGCTCGCCGTACTCATGCACGTCGGTGCCGGGGGTTCGATCTCTGTCGTCGGCATTGCGATCGTCTTCGTCTTCGCCCTGTGGGCCGCAATGATCCTCGCCGGTCGTCGGCTCGGCTATCTGGGACTGGGATCGCTGCTGGGCCTGGGACAGATCCTCATGCACCTGTCGATGGGCTGGTTCACTGCCGCACCTGCCTCCAGCGGTGCCTCGGCGACCGGAACCGCTATGGGCCACCACCACATGAATCATGGGGCCGGTGCCCTCGACCTGAGCCAGACCGGGTCGATGTCCCAGCCGATGTCGCACATGGCCGGTGACGGCTCGAGTGCGGGCCTGGCCATGGTGCTCGCCCACGTCGCCGCTGTTGTAGTCACCGCCGTCGTCCTCAAACGCGGCGAAGACATCATCCTGACCATCCTGCAGCTGGCTCTGGGACCGATCGCCACCGCGTTGCGGTCCCTCGCCGAGGCTGTCGGAGTCTTGGCCGAGTTCCCGGCCCGACTCGTCCACGGCGAATTTCATCTGCCGCAGGCGATCACCTCTGCCGTCGTCGGCCCGAACTACCGACGCGGTCCGCCCGCACTCGTCTGAGCTCAGAACTTCACCACCGGCGGATACTCCGCCGACCCACACATCATTGGTGACAGCCACACACTGTCGCAGACGAGCCGTCCCGTGTGCCCGATCGCGTCCATGCGACCGATCGCATCGGGCCGCGTCGGAACCAATCAGACCGCGTCCGATCGCGACTAAACGCGTCCGCGCCGACATTCGTCGAGACCTGTGCCCGGCTGCACCGACAAGCTGAAAGTGCAGACGAAATGCGAAAGAACACCACCTTGATGGCCACCCTGTCCGTTGCCGCCATGATCGGCCTCAGCGCCTGCGGCCAGAGCCAGGCCAGTGAACCGGAAGAAACGAGTAAGTCCCAGGTCAGCGTCGACTCACTGAGTCTCGACAACGCTTGGGTCAAGGCCGCCGACGACGGCATGACCGCTGTATTCGGCGAACTGAAGAACAACAGCGATGAGGACATCAACCTCGTCGAAGCGAAATACGATGACGCGGAGCAGGTCCAACTCCACGAGACTCTTGAGGACAACTCCGGAGGAATGTCGATGCAGGAGAAAAAGGGAGGCTTCACGGTTCCTGCGGGTGAGTCCCTGAGCCTCAAACCCGGTGGCGATCACATCATGGTCATGGGCCTGACGAAGCCGATCAAACCCGGTGAGGAGATCTCACTAGAGCTTGTCACCGCCGATCAGCAGAGTTTCCCGGTCACCGCCATCGCCAAGGACTATTCGGGTGCGCAGGAGGACTACGCCCCGGGCGAGGCCGACGACGAAGGCGACGGAGCCGACCACAAGGACATGGATCACGGGGACATGGACCATGACGAGATGGACCACGGGGAACACGGTGACCACTGAGTCTGAGCCCAGCGACTCCGCGCCCCGTCCCCACGGCTTCAGCCGCCGAGGCCTCATCGCATCGGCGGCTGCGGCCGGAGGGACGGGAGTCGTCGGAGCCGTCGCAGGATTCGGCATCGGGCGATCCCGTGTCACAGACCGTGCCGAGGCCGCGCCGTCCCGTGATCTCAGCGGGGCAAACGGTCCGCTCACCGAACCGTTCTACGGTCCTCACCAGTCTGGAGTCGAAACCCCTCCTCAGGCGCACGCGCACTTCCTGGCGCTGACGTTGAAGACCGGAATCAAGGCCGCCGAGGTGGTCCGCTGGCTGCGACTGCTCACCGCAGACGCGGCCGCCCTGACTCAGGGCAGCGGGCCGCTGGCTGACTCCGAACCCGAACTCGCCCACGACCCTGCGCGATTGACGGTCACGTTCGGATTCGGCCGCGGCCTCGTGAAGCTGGCAGGACAGAAACTTGTGCCGACGTGGTTGGGCCCGCTGGAGAAGTTCTCCATCGACGATCTCGATCCCGAGCGGTGCACCGGGGATCTGCTGCTGCAGATCTGCGGTGACGATCCGCTGACCTTGGCACATGCGAGACGGATGCTGTGGAAGGATTCCCGGAACTTCGCCGAGGTGGCCTGGCAGAGAGAGGGTTTCCGCCGGTCCTACGGCAGCCAGGGAGAGGGAAAGACCCAGCGGAACCTCTTCGGACAGTTGGACGGGACCGCCAATCCCGGTTCCGGATCCGAAGATTTCGCGCGCATCATCTGGGGACAGGGCACCGGTCGGACGGATGCGGTGTACTCCGCGCGCGGGGAACCGCCGGACAACCTCGGCGCGCATCTGCCTGACTGGATGCGCGGGGGAACGACCTTGGTGCTGCGTGACATCGCGATGAACCTCGACACCTGGGACAAGGCTGACCGGCCGGCACGTGAGTTCGCGACGGGACGGACCCTCGACCGGGGTGCGCCGCTGTCAGGAACAGACGAGTTTGATGTTCCCGACTTCGGTGCGGTCGACAGGCGGGGTCTGACGAAGATCTCGGCGGCCTCGCACGTGGCCAGGGCTCGTGATGGGCTGGGCCCGGAGGCGCAGATCCATCGGCGAACGTTCAACTACGAGACAGGTGCGGAGGAGGGCGCCGGGCTGCTGTTCGCCTCATTCCAGGCCGACATCGAACGGCAGTTTCTGCCGATCCAACGCCGGCTCGCCGAGGTGGATCTGCTCAATGAGTGGACCACGCCGATCGGGTCGACTGTGTGGGCGGTTCCGCCCGGTATCGAAGAAGGGGAGTACATCGGGCAGAGCCTCTTCGAGGGCTGAGGCCGACACTGCGCTGGCTGCGAGAGGATGAGGCGAGTGCCTTCTCAGGTGCGTCACTGGTTCAGAACAGTGGGCGGGGGAGTGCGTCCTCGAACTCGAGCAGCCAGTGCTTCGTGGCCAATCCTTCGCCACGACGACCGCCAGAGTAGCCGCCCAGCCCATCGCTGGCCACGACTCGATGGCAAGCGATGACCAGAGGAAGTGGATTCATGCCCATGATGCTGCCGATTGCCCGTGCAGGGATTCCAGTCCCGCTGCGCCGGGCAAGCTCGCCGTAGGTGACCGTGGTGCCCGGCTCGACCGTCTCGTCGAGAGTGGTGAGCACCGTCCGCGCGACCGCGGAGATCTGGCCCAGGTCTATGGGCAGGTCGAAGGTGCTGAGACTGCCGTCGAAGTAAGCGCGAAGCTGGCTCAGTGCTTCGGCGAGGAGAGGATCACGGTGGTCAGAGCCGGGGCCAGCAGTGTGCAGGCTGGTGCCGTCAGGCTGACCGGATTCTGTGTCCGTCTCTCGCCATTCGACGTGGGTGATGGACTGGCCGTTGCTGGTAATGGTGATCGGGCCGACGGGAGTAGAGATCGTGGCCCGAGCGGAGTCGGCTTCGGCGTGCGCGTAGTGGACCTCATTCGAACTCATCGCCATGCCTCTCCTGTGTTCCTACGGTTCCCCTTATGCAAAGTTAGCGCATACCAGCGGCCGAACTATGCGAAAGACCCTCCGGCTCGTGAACGTGAGCAGAAGGGTCATTCGCATTATTCAGGAGTTCAAGATTGATCCCCCTGGAAGAAGATCATTTCTCTTCGTCGGTGATTTCACCTTCGTAGGCGTCAGGGTTGGCCTTGAGCCATTCGGCAATGGCAGCTTCTCCATCATCCTTGTGTTCGTTGACGACGAGATCCTCGAGGTCACCATACTGCTTGTCATCGAGCTTGATGTTGCCGATGTAGTCAGCGGCCTCGGGGAAATCCTCTGCGAACGACTTGGTGCCGGTGAAGTGCAGCTTCTCAGCCTCACCCATCGCGCCCTTCGGATCTTCGAGGTCCTTGACCGGGTAGGCATTATTTGCCCAGAACGGACGCCACAGGGTGACGACGATGTCCTCTTCGGCGTCGGTGGCATTGCCGAGCTCGGTGAGCATGGCTGCGGTCGACGAAGTGACGAGCTCGTACTCCTTGTCCAAGCCGTACTCGGGGATCATCTTCTTCGTGGCAGCGGTCAGACCGGCACCGGGCTCAATGCCGATGATCTTTCCGTCGAAGTCCTTGCCCTTGCCCTTGAGGTCTTCGATCGAATTGATGTCCTTCATGTACTTCGGCACAGCAATGGTGAGCACTGCGTTGTCGTAGTACGCGCCGATATCGGAGAGATCGTCGCCGTATTTGTCGATGTACTGCTTGTGTGTGACCTCAGGCCAGGAAGAGGGGTACATGTCGACGTCGCCGTTGGCGATGCCGGCGTAGAGGACAGCAGCGTCGCTGAAGGTCTCGGTCTCAACGTTGTAGCCGAGCTTTCCGAGTTGATCTTCGAGCAGCAGCGAGACGCTCTGACCGTCGGTCCAACCGGTGACATAGCCGAGCTTGATGTCTCCCTTGTCACCGCCTCCGCCGTCGTCCTTGGCAGCTTCCTGCGAGCAGCCCGTCAGGGCCAGACCGAGAGCCGCGACTCCAGCGATGAATGTGGTGAGAAATCTATTCTTCATTGCATATTCCTTTTCTCTTGTGTTCGACAACTTTTGTCTATGAAGGTGAGGGGATGGTCAGGCCTGTGCTGCAGTGGCCTTCTTCTTGGCGCTGCGACCGCGGAATGTGGCGATCAGCGAGTTCGGAAAGTCCTTTGCAGTTCCCAACGCAGCTGTCACTCTGTCCAGGTAGACGGCAATGATGACCACGCCGAGTCCGGATTCGACGCCGAGGGGCAGGTTCTGGCTGGCGACAGCCTCGACGACGTTCTTGCCCAAGCCATCGGCTCCGACGAAGCCGGCGATGACGGCCATGGCCAGGGCGAGCATGATGACCTGGTTGATGCCGGCCATGATTGTGGGCGTGGCGAGGGGCAATTGGACGCCCCTGAGGATCTGCCCGGGTGTTGCACCGAAGGACTGTCCGGCTTCGACCGTCTCCGAGTCGACTCCGCGAATACCGAGTTCCGTGAATCGCACGCCTGGAGGGAGAGCGAAGATGACCGTTGATACGAGGCCGGGCACCACACCGATGCTGAAGAAGGTGACCGCGGGAATGAGGTAGACGAATGCCGGCATGGTCTGCATGAAGTCGAGCACCGGCCGGATCAGGGCAGAAGCCGTATCGTTCCTGGCCGCCAGGATACCGACCGGGATCGCGATGATGACTGCGATGATCGCTGCGATGATGACCAGTGCCAGAGTCTGCATTGAAGGCACCCACTGATCCATCGTCACGATGAAGAACAAGGTGATGAATGTACCCAGCGCCATCTGCCACGACCGCAGGACCCAGCCGATGAGTGCAAGCAGAACCATGATGACGAGTGGATGGAGATCGACCAGCACATTGGTGAGCGTGTCGATGAGGAAGGTAAAGAGGAAGGTGATGAAGTCAAAGAACCAGGCGACGTTGTCTTTCAGCCAGTCGAAGACGGTGTCGACCCAGATTCCTACTGGGATTCTGATGTTCTCCATTAGAGTTCACCCTTCCCTCTTGCTGCTCCGGCTTCTGACGCATCATCGGTTTCGGCGAGGACCTGATCGATGAGTCCTGTGTCCACCGGCGCAGTCCACTCGAGGCTGGTGTCATCGTGGGCCTGCTCTTCGTCCCCGTTCTGGTTGCCCAGTGCGGCGAGCAAGGTGGCGCGAGGCACGACTCCGACGAGGTGTCCTTCGTCGTTCGTCACTGGCACCGGAAGAGGTGATTCCGAGGACGGTAGGAACAGCTCGATGAGCAGGTCCTCCGGCGATGCCGGTGTCGCCAACGGTTTGATGATCTCGTCCAGTGTGTTCGCACCTCGGCGGAGGTGGTCGATGCAATCGCGATCGCTGACGACGCCGAGGAATTTGCGGTGACGGTCGGTGACATAGATTGCCGAAGCGTTGCTCTCTCGCATGTTTCGCAGTGCAACTCGCGGCCCGTTCTGATTGGTCACGACTTGTCGTGCCTTCTCCATCACGTTGCTCGCTGTCAGGACACGGGCACGATCGACGTCGTGGACGAACTGTGCCACGTAGTCATTTGCGGGATCGGTGAGGATCTCCTCTGGGGACCCGACTTGGACGATGCGTCCGTTTCGCATGACCGCGATCCGATCGCCGAGGAACATCGCCTCGTTGAGATCGTGTGTGATGAAGATGATGGTCTTCTTGAGTTCGCGCTGCAGTTCAACGAGCTGTTCCTGCATTTCGCGTCGGATCAGTGGATCCAGTGCGGAAAACGCCTCGTCCATCAGCAGGATGTCGGTTTCGGCTGCGAGAGCTCGTGCCAGACCCACACGCTGCTGCATGCCGCCGGAGAGCTGTTCGGGGTATTTGTCTCCCCAGCCTTCGAGCCCGACATCCTTGAGCCAGCGGTCTGCGACTCTGTCTCGCTCGGCTTTCTCTGCCCCCCGGATTTCAAGTGCGTAGGAGGCGTTGTCGCGAACCGTCCGGTGCGGGAGCAGCGCGAAGTGCTGGAAGACCATTGAGATGTGCTCGCTGCGCACCTTGCGCAAAGCTGCCGCATCAATCTTGGCGATGTCTGTGCCCAGGATCTCGACTGATCCTGTGGTCGGAGCCCACAGCCCGTTGAGTGTACGGATCAGCGTCGACTTGCCCGAGCCGGAGAGGCCCATGACAACGAAGATCTCCCCTGCCTCGACTTCAAAGCTGGCATCGATGACTGCGGCTGTTCCGAGCTTTGTGAGTTCATCGCGATCGGCACCTTCTTCGAGGCGTTTGACCACTTCCTTCTGGCGCTTGCCGAAGACTTTGTAAACGTTTGACGCTTTGACAACGCTCACGTGATTCCTCCTTACATTCTTGACTCTCCGCAAGAACGCGAGGCTTCACCCCCGCCTTGCGATGCGGTGGTGGTCGATCCGACCTGGGCCGATCGCTCACTCGCCTCACCGCACACGGATATCTCATTTCCTATTGTAGTTTTTTTCAGGATTCTCGGCAGTAGTTTTGTCTATAGAACGCGGTTTTGCGGACTTGACGACCCGCCTGACCTGGGGCGATATAGATCTATGCGTTACTTGATTGTTACAAACCGCTCTTGACGCATATAGATATGTCCTTATCCGATTTGTTACATAATGTGGTTTGTTGATGCGGATCGAGGCTTTGCGTCCGCTGAAAAAGCCCTCAACAGGGCGCAGTGCCAGGGAAGGATCAGGAGCTCAGCGACTGAGACTCAGAAAGCGGTATCCAGGAATCCGAGGATCTCGGGGTTGACCACCTCGGCGAATTCCTCGAAGAAACCATGCCGACCACCAGGGCAGATGAGGATCCGGGAGTTCGCTATGCGCTCATGCAACAGCTGAGCATTGTCGACGGGATTCATGAGATCGTCATCGCCGTGGACGATGAGCGTCGGCACAGTGATCTCCGGCAGACGCTCCCACGCATTGTGATGAGCGCTGATGCGCAGATGAGCCGCTGATTCCTGAGCGGTCATCGTGTCGTCGCCGAGCAGTTTGCTGTACCGCGGAGCCACGGTCCAGTTCGGGGTATAGAAGAGTGAGAACAGATACTGGGTATGTTCGCGTCCGCGTAGCCGCGCCAGGGACTGCCCCACCTCGCGGGGGCGTTTGACCGAATTCGGACCCCCGGGGGTCGTGCATCCCAGCACCAGTGCGCCGACACGATCGGGGAAATCCAGCGCCAGCATCTGAGCGATACGCCCGCCCATCGATGTCCCGTAGACGGCAGCGCGCGCAATGCCGAGATGATCGAGAACCTCGGCGGCATCAGCGGCGAAGCTCGCGGTCGAGAGCTCGGTCAGTTCGCCACGGCTGCCGCCGGTGCCGCGGTAGTCGAAGGTGACGGTGCGAAACTGCGGTTCGAAGTCCGCGCGCAGCTCATCCCACCAGCGATGGGAGTTCGACTGCCCCTGGAGGAGAAGCAGAGCCGGCGCCTCAGGCGGCCCGCTGACCTGGACCTCGAGTGGAAAACCGTCGCGAGCGGTGATGGTGCGCTGATCCCTGGTCTCCACGTGGTGTTCCTCTTCACTGGTGCGGGGCCCCAGCGCCTAGGCTTGGGCCATGAAGCAATTGCCGTTCCTCAATGATGCCGCAGACCACCGGGCAGCTGTCGACACGTCCGCGCCGGCAACGACGCAGGCGGCTGCGACACCGACGCCTGCGAATCCGCGGCGACCGGCCATTATCGTCCCTGTTCAGGCCACTGCGCCCGAGGAGATCGCCCGGCAGTGCGGGGCCATCGCCGATGCCGGTGTCGTCGACGTCATCGAATGGCGCATCGATCCCGTGATCGCCGGTATCGCGAGCGTTCGCAATACGGAACCCCGGGACCTCGCCGAGGCTGTCCTGAACCTGGCACCACATGTGACCACAGCAGGACTTCCGGTCCTCATCACGCTGCGGACAGGGTTCGAAGGCGGGCAGGCCGAGGTGGGCGAAGACGTCTACACAGAGATTCTGAGGACAGTCATCACCGGGCTGGCCGGAGAGCTCGGAGCATCAGGACCGGCGAAGCGGAGTGCGGGAGTCACGTGGGCACTTGATGTCGAGATCGAACGCAGTGGTGCGACAGAGCTGATCGAGGCGGCGCAAGATCGAGGGATCTCAGTGGTTGCCTCGCACCACAATTTCGCCGGAACGGATTCGGCGGAAGCGATGGGCGCCACGTTCACCGCGATGGCTGATGCCGGGGCGGATGTGGCGAAGATTGCGATGATGCCCACGAGCGGTGCCGATGTCGCAGAGCTGCTGGGGGCCACGGCGCGAGCAGAAGAGACTCTGGGGATACCGGTGCTCGGGATCTCGATGGGGCAGCTGGGCCGAGCCAGTCGGATCATGGGCGCTGATTTCGGAAGCTGCGCAACGTTTGCACAGCTGGGGGAGTCGTCGGCGCCCGGCCAGATCGCAGTGGCGGATCTGGCCGGGGTGATCGACGAACTCTACGGCTGACGCGTCAGCGGGACCGAGCGATCAGTCGACGCCCTCTTCGATCTGCTTGCGGAACTTCTTGGGCAGAGCGTCGTCGCCGAAGCTGTTGCGCACGGTGCTGGCGGCGACGCGCTGCACGACGAGCTGCGCCACTGCGACGCCGACGCCGGAGACGATGGTCCAGGCCAGCGCCTCGGACATCGAGATCTCGTCATCGACTGGGTTGTTCGGTGCGGGACGCTTGGTCGACTTCTCCCAAGCGAAGGTCAACGCCTTGCGAGCCGCGAATGCTGCCACGATGGGCGCTCCGACGCCGATGACCTGCCATGCGAGCTTTCCCATGCTCGTGTCCTTTCGTTAGACGTTGTGCCTGCGGCGATGATGCGCCGCGCAGATGTCGCTGGGGTGCGAATCCGTACGTGACCACACTAGCGCAGGAGAGCCATTCATACGCAGGAGGCAGAACTTCATACTTTCGAGGGATGTGGCGCGCGAATGCGAGCGATAGATTGAAGCTTCAGCGCACGAAAGGAGCTGGAATGCTCAGCAGATGGAAAGTCGCGGTCATCACCGGGCTGTTCGCCTTCGGCGCGCTGAGTTTCGTTCTGGGCCTCTTCCCGCTGCTCGCCGACATCTTCTGGATCCTGTGGTTCGCCGGCTGCGGAGCCTGCATCCTCGCGCTGGTCCTGACGGTGATCGTGCCGTCTCCTCGGTCCGCAGCGAACCGGTATACACCGAGGTCTTCGGCAGCGGATTCGGCCGACGGCGTCAGCCAGCCATGATCAGCCTCTGAAGCTCCGCTGTCAGCTCCTCGTCTCGCGGGATGGGGTTCCCGTCCAGCTGATTGAGTGACACGGCCGTGCGCATCGACGACACATACCAAGCGCCATCGGCCTCGACCACCTCGCTCAGGCCGAAGTCCGCATATTCGGCATTGAGCCCGAGCTCTCCCGCATGGTCGAAGATCAGGCGCTGGGTCGTGCCCGAGAGCAGACCTGCTTCCGGATTCGGCGTGAGGAGGCGGTCGCCTCGGCGAATGATGAGGTTCGACGTCGGCCCTTCGAGGACGATGCCGTCATGGGAGACGAAGAGGGCCTCGTCTGCGCCCTGCTCGGCCGCATACCTGCCTGCGGCCTGATTGACCGCATACGACAGGGTCTTGGCTCCGATGAGCAGCCAGGGTGCCTTGGTGCCGAGGTAGGCGTCGTAGCCGCGGTCGAGGCTGACGGCGGAGATCCCCTCTGCCCGAGCGTGCGTGATCTTCTCATCGACGGGCACGTTGAATGCCCATCCGCGCGGACTCTGACTGCCGTCTGGGTTCTGCGTTCCGCGCGACAGTGCGTAGCGGACCCCGAACTCGGTGAGGTTCGGATCGGCCGCGCGCACCTCGGTGATCACGGTATCGAGTCCGCGATCCCATAGCTGAGGTTCCGGTTCGGGCAGGCCCAGCGCCGAGGCGGAGGCGCAGAACCGTTCGAAATGACGGTCGTGAGACACCACGGTCACCTCGTCGCCGATGCGTACGAGGACGGTTTCGAAGATGCCGTCTCCGCGGTGGGCCGACAGATCCGTGACGGGAAGTTGGGGTGCGCCGAGATCGGCCACCTCGACAGTGGATGCGGCAGGGTCGATGAGGACAAGAGCATCGGTCATAACGACAGTCTAGGTTCTGAGAAAATCTGCGCCGAGCGGCTGCTGCGCTCAGCCTGCGCTGACGCCGAACAGGAGGCCGAGAGCGTATGTCACGGCTGCTGCACCGAATCCCACTGCCAGCTGTCTCAGGGCGCGGGGTCCCGGAGCGGTTCCGGAGAGCAGGCCGACGGTGCCGCCGGTGAAGAGGAGTGCGATGCCGACGAGGCCGGCAGAGAGGAACACGGCGGGCAGACCGGACATGCCGAAGATATAGGGCAGGATCGGGATGAGGGCGCCCGAGGAGAAGAAGGCGAAGCTCGACAGCGATGCCCCCAAGCCGGTGCCCAGCTCGTCGCGGTCGACGCCGGAGTCGAGGCTGGGCAGCTGAGGAGCCACGTTCTTGTTCTTGGCTGCTGCGATCGTCCGATGTGCCCGAGCATCGGCTTCAGGGGAGTCCATGCCCCTGGCGCGGAAGACGAGAGCGAGCTCGTTGGCGTCGATGTTGAGATCGGCCAGTGCATGGCGCGATTCAGGATCCGGCGTCGAGGCATCGAGCAGCTCGCGCTGGGACCGCACGGAGATGTACTCCCCGGCCGCCATGGACAGGGCTCCGGCGAGCAGGCCGGAGACGCCGGTGAGGAGAATGACGTGGTTGCCCACCCCAGCGGCGCCCACGCCGAGGACGAGTGCGAGGTTGGATACGAGTCCATCGTTGGCACCGAAGACCGCTGCACGGAAGTTTCCTGACAGGCGGGCTCGGGAACGGGCCGCGAGAGCACGGACAACCTCGGCGTGGATCCGCTCATCGGCTGCCATCTCTGCCGACGCGGCCTCCTCATCGTCATACGGTGAGCTCGTCTCCGACTGCTGTGCCAGCGCGAGAACGAAGACCGAGCCGAAGAGTCGTCCCAGGAACGCGAGGCTCAGAGTGATGAGATCGGGGGTCCGCTTCTTCTGCGCATGCTCGCCGAGGAGGCCGATCCAGTGTTCCTGATGTCGGGACTCGGCGGTGGCCAGGGCCAGGAGAATCTCCCGATCTTCGCCTGAGCGGCGGTCGGCCAGATTGCGGTAGACGCGCTCTTCGAGACGCTCATTTGCCAGGTATCTCTGCCAGCGTCTGATGGTCCTGCGATCGGGCTCAGGACGCGCTTCGGGGGCTGTGGATTCGTTGTTCATCACTGGTCTGATTCTACTGGGATTAGGCATCTGAATTCAACACTTGCGCAATCGACTAAGTATTGGTTGTTATCAATTCGTTACCTCAATCGGCCAGGGGGTAGACTAGATTAAAGCTCAATGTGAGTTGTGTCACCGTTTCGTTATAGATGTATGTATTTCGTTACCAATGACGAAGTCATCGCGAAACGTGAGAATCAAGCTTCCCCTTGAGCTCGACAGGTCGGCACCGCTGCTGTTGCGAATTTCTGACAGCGTCGGTGCCTCCGGTTCGCGCTCAGCTATTTGTGTGCTGCGATTACCCCGTGGGTGACGTCCGGTCGATGACCGGACGCGGTCAGAGATGCCCGCTCGCAGTCGTGCGCGAAGAGCAATCATGGTTCGTCTGGCACCTGAGGAGCGAAAGGAACTCCATGAAGTTGCGTACTAAAACCTGGTTGGCGGTCACCGCTGCCACCGGTCTGGCTCTCGGCGGATTCAGTCCGGCCCTGGCCGCCGGGAACGCGGGACCGACCGAGCACACCGATATGGGCGTCACAGGCGACGCCGTGATGGATCATCTGCAGAAGATCTCCGATATCTCGACCTCCCACGCCGACGAGGGATTCCGCGCGTTGGGAACGCCCGGCTATGAGGAGTCCGTTGAGTACGTCGAGCAGACGCTCGAGGCCACCGGCGCCTTCGACGTCGAACGTCAGGCCTTCGAGGTCGACAACCAGACATTCGGCGAGGTCGCTGTCAATGTGGACGGCGAAGATCTCGAGGTCACCGAGGCCAGCTACACCGAAGGCACCGAGGAACCACTGACCGATCTGCCTGTGGCGCTGCCGGTCGATGATGACTACAGCGACCTGGCCGGCGGACAGCTCGGCTGTGCTGCCAGCGACTTCGACGACAGCGCAGAGGGCGCACTCGTCCTCGTCGCACGCGGCACCTGCTCCTTCGGAGAGAAGACCCAGGCAGCCACGGACGCCGGAGCCGCAGCGGTCATCCTCTACAACAACGACACCTCCGCACCCGATGAGCCACTCAACGCCACTCTCGGCGAGCGTATTGAGAACGGCGCACCCACCGTCGGTGTCAGCTACAACGTCGGCAATGATCTGCTGACGAAGATCGAGGCTGCGGCCGAGGGCGAGCCACTGTTGGCGGACTTCACGCTCGAGACCGAATACACCACCTCGACGACCTGGAACGTCATCGCCGAGACCAAGGCCGGCGACCACGACAACGTCCAGATGTTCGGCGCTCACCTTGACGGTGTCGCCGAAGGTCCAGGAGCCAACGACAACGGTTCGGGATCGGCCGCACTGCTGGCCAGCGCCGAGGCATTGGCCGAGCAGCCGACCGAAGCCGACAACGCCATCCGCTTCGGCTGGTGGGCAGCCGAAGAGGTCGGACTCGTCGGATCGACCCACTACGTGGAGAACCTCGGCGAGGCAGAGTTGTCGAAGGTCAAGTCGTACATGAACTTCGACATGATCGGATCCGACAACTACATCGTCGGCACCCTCGACTCCGACGGTTCCGATGTGCCGATCCCCGACGGGGTCAACGTGCCCGAAGGGTCCGCGGAGCTCGAAGGGATCTTCACCGACTACTTCGCCGATATCGATCAGCCCAATGTCGGAACGGACTTCTCAGGACGTTCTGACTACCAGGCGTTCATCGACAACGGCATTCCCGCCAGCGGACTGTTCTCCGGCGCCGATGGCACGAAGACCGAACAGGAAGCAGAGTGGTTCGGCGGTACGGTCGGCGACAAGCACGACACGAACTACCACCAGCCCACAGACACGATCGAGAACGTGAGCAAGGAGTCCGTCGACATCTTCGCTCCCGCCATCGGCTTCGCAGTCCACACGCTGGCCTATGATCTGGTGGACGAGCCGACCGATCCTCCGACGGACCCGACGGATCCACCGACCGATCCCACGGATCCGCCCACTGATCCCACGGATCCTCCGACCGATGACCCGACGGACGATCCGACGGACGACCCGACCGATGACCCGAGCGAGCGCAGCCTGAACATCGATCCGACGACGATCGAAGTGGATGACTTCGTCGGGAAGACCGGCGTTCAGGTCGCGGCTGCCGGCTGCACCGCCGACACGACCGCAACGATGACCGTCGATCCGCAGAACGGAAAGATCGAGAAGTTCGAGCAGACCGCGACGGCAGATGCCGATTCTGTGGCGAAGTTCGGAGTGCGCGGTCTCGAAAAGTCGGCCGCAGATGACTACATCGGCGCCTACGATGTCACCGTCGACTGTGAGGGCGGAGATCCGCTGACCGGTTCGTTCGACGTCGTCGCCGAAGGTGACGGCCCCGGTGCCGGCGACGGTGGGGGAGACCTTCCGCGTACCGGTAACGAGGCGCTGCCTCTCGTGATCTCGGCCGGAGCACTCATCCTGCTCGGTGTGATCATGACCATGGGAGCTCGCCGCCGTAAGGCCTGAGCCTCCTCCGCAGACCACGCGGGCCGGTGACTGAAAAAGTTCACCGGCCCGCGTGCCCATTCACCTTCTGTGGTGAGACGCTCCCGCTCAGTCGGCGGAGTACTTCAGCACCTGCCCATCTTGGTCAGGCAGAATGGACTGCTGTGACTCCCAAACTCTTCTTCAAGACCTTTGCCATCGCAGAGACCATCACCTGGACTCTGCTCATCATCGGCATGATCCTCAAATACACCCATGTCACCGAGATCGGTGTGCGCATCGGCGGCGGAATCCACGGGTTCGTCTTCATCTGCTTCGTCATCGCCGTCATCGGCGTGGGAACCTCGCAGATGTGGAGCAAGAAGCGCATCGCCACGGGCCTGGGCTCGGCCATCATTCCCTACGCCACGATTCCCTTCGAGCGATCGGTAGAAAAGACGGGTGCACTCGAAGGCGACTGGGGACTGGGCGCAAACGGACGCACACCGCGGAACTGGTTCGAGAAACTCACCTCCTGGGCAATCCGCTCGCCTCTGCTGGCCATCGGCGTGGGGGTCATCGTGGTCATCGCCATCTTCAGCGGGCTGCTCTTCCTCGGTCCTCCCGGTGAATGGGGCAAGTGAACCTCGGGCCCACCTCGGCGCTGGACTGACCCGGCGCCATCTCGGGCTCTGGTAGGTCTGTCCAGGAAAAGCAGACTCGCATAGGATGAACACCACAGGCGCTGTGGTCCCACTGCGCCTTGTCCCTTCCACTCCAGAATCTCGGAAAGGCCCAAGTGGATTTCATCCTGGGCGCCGTCGTCATCGGCGCTATCGTCATCATCGCCCTGATCGTGTTCTTCGTGATCATGCGCTCGATCAAGATCGCCTCCCCGTCTGAGGCCCTCATCATCACCGGACGGAACGCCAGCAGTTCGGGTGGCACCGGCCGCATCATCATCGGCGGTCGCGCGGTCGTGTACCCGGTCGTGCAGAAGGCATTCTTCCTGTCGCTGTCCTCACGCCAGATCGCAGTCGCCATCGACGGCATCTCGATGAACGGCATCGCTTTGCGCCTGCACGGTGTTGCGCAGGTCAAGGTCGGCGGCACCGAGGAAGATGTGCGCAAGGCAGCGCAGCGCTTCCTCGATCAGCAGGATCAGATCGAGCCCTACAGCACGGAGATCCTCTCCGGCACCCTGCGCGCCGTCGTCGGCACGCTGACCGTCGAGCAGATCATTCAGGATCGGGCCTCCTTCGCCTCCCAGGTGCAGGAGGAGTCCGCGCACTCGATGAACAACCAGGGCCTGGTCATCGACACGTTCCAGATCTCCGCGGTCGAAGACGAGGGCAGCTACCTGAAGGATTGGGGTCGCCCACAGGCGGCCGAGGTCGCGAAGAATGCCGCCATCGCCGAGGCGAACGCCGGTCGCGCATCGGCCGTTGAAGAAGCGCTGCAGAACGAGTCAACCCAGAAGCAGCAGGCCCTGACCGATCAGGCCATCGCCGAACAGCAGCAGCAGCTTGCGCTGCGTCGTGCGGCGCTGAAGGAAGAGGCTGATCAGCGTCAGGCAGCAGCCGATAACGCCGGTCCGCTGTCTGCCGCGGCCGAGAAGCAGAAGCTGCTCGAGCGCGATCGCGTGGTTGCCAAGGAAGCTGCAGAGCTGCGTGCCGAACAGCTCGATGCCGAGGTCAGGCGTCCTGCCGACGCTGAACGCTACCGTCAGCAGGCCGAAGCCGATGCGCGTGCCTATGATGTCGAAGCTCAAGGTCGCGCCGAGGCTGCCGCCGAACTGCACCGCCGGTCGAAGGACGCCGAGGCCATTCGCCTCGAGGGTGAGGCCCAGGCCGATGCGATCAAGGCTCGCGGTGAGGCAGAAGCCGGAGCGCTCCAGGCTCAGGCTGAGGCCTATAAGAAGTTCAACGATGCGGCCGTGCTGTCGAAGGTCCTCGAGGTTCTGCCGACCATCGCCGGTGAGCTTGTCGCCCCATACGCGAACATCAAGGATCTCTCGATCGTCTCTACCGACGGAGAGTCCAAGCTGGCGAACTCCGTGTCGAACAACCTCGCTCAGGTCCTCGAGGTCGTGCGCGGGACGACCGGCATCGACCTCGGAAACCTCGTCGACAAGGCCCAGAACCAGGGCGGCTCGAAGTCCGCGAACGGTTGGGTCCGCGATGACTCGACCACGTTCGATGACAGCGGTGACTTCGCCGGGACTGGACCCGCGGACGATGGAGCCGACGGCCAGGATCAGGTCGTCGAAGGTGAGATCTCCGAGGGTCACAGCGGCCAGTCAGGCCGCGGCGATCGCTCGGGTCGAGGAGGATCGAAGCCCACTGGTTTGGGAGATCCCAGCGCGTGGTCGAGCGGGAACTTCGACCCGAAGGACTACCTCGACGAGAATGGTGAACTCGACCTCACGCACATCGGTGATGACGTGAAGAAGGCCACCGGAATCGACGTGCAGGCATACATCGCCGACGCGCTGCGCCGACGCGATGGCCGTGACGGCGACTTGGGCGGCTCGGGCGGCTCAGGTTCGAATGGGCCGAAGGACGACGGCGGTCCTCAGGACGGCGGACCCGGTAAGAAGTAGTTCCCCGTGTGATTGACGCGCGCAGAATGCGTACGCGTCCAGCAATCGTTGCTGGGCACGTACGCATTCTGCGTTCGGTGCCACTGCCCGGGGCTAGCCTCGGCGTCATATTGATTCATAAAGACATGCGCATATGTTAATGTGATGGCGTAGGAGGTTCCCATGGCCCACGACCACACGCACAGCTCAGGATCGCGTCGACGCTTGGCAGTCGTCTTCGGCATCGTCCTGGTCATTTTCGTCTTCCAGGTGATCGGCTCGATCATGACAGGCAGCCTGGCGCTGCTGATCGACACCGGACATAACTCCGTCGACCTCATCGGCATCGGAATCGCGCTCTTCGCCGCCACTCTGGTCCGGAAGCCGCCCAAAGGTCAGAAGACCTGGGGGTTTCGTCGGGCCGAGGTGCTCGCCGCCGGAGCGCAGGCGACTCTGCTGCTGGGGCTCGGTGTCTACAGCCTGATTGAGGGCATCCGCCGTTTCTTCGTCCCGCCAGAGGTCCCCGGACCGGAGCTGCTGTTCTTCGGTGTCGTCGGTTTGGTCGGCAATATTGTGTCGATCATCATCCTCAGCTCATCCAAGGAGCAGTCACTCAATCTCCGGGCCGCATTCCTCGAGGTCATCGCCGATGCGTTGGGATCCGTCGCCGTCATCCTCGCTGCCGTCTCCATCTGGCTCTTCGACTGGACCCGCGCCGACGCGGTGGCAGCCCTGGTCATTGCCGTGCTGATCGTCCCCAGGGCCTTCACCATCCTCAAGGAGACCGGCTCGATCCTCCTCGAAGTCGCTCCCAGGGAACTCGACCTCGACAAGGTCAAAATGCACATCGAAGGAGTCGAGCACGTCCAGGAGGTTCACGATCTTCACGTCACGCGCATCGACTCCAACCTGCCTGTGCTCACCGCACACGTGGTCCTCGCCGACGAGTGCTTCTACGACGGCCACGCGCCGCGCATCCTCGTCGCGCTGCAGGAATGCCTGGCTGAACACTTCAAGGTCGCGATCGAACACTCGACATTCCAGTTCGACCGGGCGAAGGACGCAGCCCAGGAGACACACACCCACACCTGAGGTCGTTCCCTGGCCGTCGGTCGCCGTAGCGCGAAACGGTCGGTAAGTCTTGGTCGAAAAAGTTGATGCTTTCGACGAGAACTTACCGACTGTTAGGTCTGGCGTCGAGACTCGGCGGCTCAGCTCTGCGGCAGGATCTCCACTGAGTCGGTGCGGAACTTCTCAAGCTTCGCGGGATCGATTGAGACGCCGAAGCCGACTCCTGTAGGCACGTCGACCTTGCCGTCGTACATGACGATCTCTTCGGTGATGTCCTCGTGGAAGAAGCGGTTCGATCCCGAGATGTCTCCGGGCAAGGTGAATCCGGGCAACGATGCGAGAGCGGCATTGGCGGCACGTCCCAGACCGGTCTCGACCATTCCGCCGTGCCAGACTGCCACACCGTGAGCGGAGCAGAGGTCATGGATCTTCTTCGCCTCGATGAAGCCGCCGACTCGTCCTGGTTTGATGTTGATGACGGCCGCGGCTCCCATGGAGATCGCGTCGGCGGCGGCCTCGGCGGAGTCGATCGACTCGTCCAAGCACATCGGTGTCTCCATCAGCTTCGCGAGTTCACCGTGCTGACGAATATCGGCCTCACCCAAGGGCTGTTCGATGAGGAGAAGTCCGTACTCGTCGAGCCTGCGCAGGTGGGAGGCATCGACGAGCGTATAGGCGGCATTCGCGTCGACCTGGAATCCGAAGTCATCGCCGAAGGCCTTGCGCACCGCAGCGATCGGTGCGATGTCCTTGCCCGGTTTGATCTTGAGCTTGATGCGGGCGTAGCCCTCTTCCAGGTAGCCGCCGATGACCTTGACGGTCTCTTCGACAGAGTCCTGAATGCCTACGGAGACACCTGAGGGGACGGAGTCGACGACGCCGCCGAGGTAGCTCTTGAAAGACTGGTCGTTGAGCTTGAGCTGAGCCTCGATGACCGCCATCTCCAGCGCGGACTTCGCCATCGGATGACCGATCACGTGGCGCAGATGCCAGGACACGGTTTCCGCGGTGAGATCGTCGACGTCGAAGAGGATCGGTGCCAGCCAGCGTTTCGTGACATCGATGCCCGAGGCTACGTACTCAGACGAGTAGAGCGGGGAGATCATCGCCACCGACTCGCCCCAGCCCGTGATCTCACCCTTAGGGGTGTCGAAGGTGGCCTCGACGAGGTAGCAGTCCTTCTCCGTTTCCCGCATGAACGAGGTCTCGAAGGGGGTGACGAGGGGAATGGACACCTGGTGGAGAGTGATCGACTTGAGCTTCATGCGCCATGCACCTTCTTTGTGTTCGGGCTGATGATCCTGTGACCCAGCCTATAACCACTCGCCGGACCACCTCGGCGGGTGTTGGAGTCTGGGACATGGGCGAACGTCCGAGGCGCGAAGCCGACATTGATCGCCCTCAGAATGCTCCGGCAGGACTCCTTGTGATCATTGACGGCGCGTACTGACCGTCTCACAGGTGTGACACTCCTAGAACAGGGGTTCTCGACATTGGTACTGTGAGTCAAAGATCGCGCTCAACGTGAGGGAGAGCTACGTGAACGACTACCTGCGGACTTTCAAGGGCCGGAAGCAGAAGTGGTTCGGACTCAAACTGCCCGTCAAGGCTGCTCTCGCACAGCCGTATCTCCACCCGCTGATGCGGACGGTGGCGCCCCACATCAACGGCATCAAGGTCGGCAGACTGCCCGCACCGATCGGACTCACCGAGGTGCGCGGGCGTGCCGGAGGCGCTGGCTTCTACCTCGTCGATCCCTTCCGCTGCGAGATCGCCAAGGAATTCTACTGGGGCAAGGGCCGCCGGACAGAGTCGGAGGACGCCTTCGCACTCGACCTTATGGTCGAACTGTCCCGCGACGCTGACGTCTTCCTCGACATCGGCGCCTACACCGGGGTATTCACGATGGCAGTGCTGGCTGCGAATCCGGCCGCGGTCGCCCACTCCTTCGAGATCATCCCCGCCGTCGTCACCGGGCTGGAGAAGAACGTGGCCCGCAACCACCTCGGCGATCGGGTGACTGTCCATCCGACGGGAGTCGGCAAGCCCGGCACCACGATGCAGGTGCCCACCGGCGACGGGGGATCGGCGCTGCCCTCGTTCTACGGGACGGGGATGGACTTCGACTCCGGCGCCGAGGTGCGCTTCACCTCTCTCGACGAACTCCTCCCGGACCTGCCGGAGGGCCACCCCCTGGTGACGGTGAAGATCGACGTGGAGGGCGCGGAGAACGACGTCCTCGACAACGGGCGGGAACTGCTGGCCACGTTGCGACCGGACATTCTGTGCGAGATCCTCGACGACCGAGCTCAGCCCGAGCAGCTGATGCGCATCCTCGACAGGCTCGACTACCACTACTACCTCGTCGGGACCGATCATCTCATTGCCCATGATGAGATCGTCCCGGACCCGCATTTCCGTGACTGGCTCTTCACCACGAAGAACCCGGAGGACATGCGAGTCGCGGGCTACCCGGTCAGGTGAACGACCGAGTCAGCGCAGCGCGCTGAGGCTCGCTCAGCCCTGGAGCTGATCGGCGATGAGGGCCGCGAGCAGGGCGGTGCGTGGGGCGATCTCGTCGATGACCGCGTGCTCGTGCTCGGCATGCGCACCATCGCCCACAGCGCCCAGGCCATCAAGGGTCGCAATGCCGTCGCCGGCGGTGAAGTTCCCGTCCGAAGCGCCGCCTACGGAGACACCTTCCGGTGCGGGCAGACCGAGTTCAGCGGCCAGGGCAGTCGCACGCTCGAAGAGCACCGCCGACTGCTCACGTTCGAAGGGCGGACGATTGATGCCGCCGAGGACCTCGATCGACGACCCCTCCAGCTGTGGACGAGTGGCGAGTTCACGAATAGCGGCATCGACGCGGTCGAGTTCGGCGGCGGTGCGGGCGCGCACATCGATGTCGACGCGTGCTTCGGCCGGGACCGTGTTCGACGTGGTGCCCGCACTGATCACGGTCGGCACCACAGAGGTACCCGCCTCGGTGTCGGCGAGATCCGCGACGAGGGGCAGATGCAGGGCCAGCGCCATGCCCGCGTTGATCCCCTTCTCCGGTTCGAGTCCCGCATGGGAGGCCTTGCCCGTGAACACGAGGACGTAGTTGCTCGTGCCCTTGCGCTCGAGTTTGAGTGCACCCCCGGCGCTCGCCTCCATCACATACACGGCCTTCGCCTCGGCCGCCTCGGCGCGGATGAGATCGGATGATGAGATCGACCCGATCTCCTCATCACCGCTGACCAGGATCGACAGACCATCAAGTCCACCCTCGCCGAGGTGCTCGCGCAGGATCGCGCTCGCGTGGATGCTCATGATCGCCCCGGTGAGCATGTCGAAGCTGCCCGGACCGCGCAAGATGCCGTCGTCGGTGGAGAAGGGAATGCGGTCTAAGGTTCCGTGCGGCCAGACCGTGTCCTGGTGGTTGAGGAGGACCACGCGGGCCGGGCCCGAACCGAAGCGCAGGCGCACATGAGCGGTGTCATCGACGGTGATGACCTCAGCGGTGGCCCCGAGCCGTTCGCGCAGCAGTTCGACGAAGTCGGCAGCACCGGCGGCCACGGCCTCTTTGTCGTGGGAAGGAGTCTCCTTCGTGATGACGCGTTCGATGTCTTCGAGGATGAGGGGGAGGCGGTCATTGGCCTTCGCCACGAGGTCAGCGGACTGGAGATCTGAGGTCTGAGAGGTGGTCATGACCAGATTCTACGATGGGGCCCGCAAGGCCGGTTGCGACGTCCGCATCATGCGACGAATTCGGCATGCGCAAACGCGAGTGACTGTGGTTTGCTTGACCTATGGGTGAGGAAGTCAGTTCCAAGCGGTATACGCCGGAAGAACGCACACTGTACCGAGAGAAGCTCGCGGAGAACCTCGAGCTCTTCGACACATACCTGCGCCATGCGGAGTTCAAATCTGCGGGCACGATCGGTCTGGAGCTCGAACTCAACCTCATCGACTCCGACAATCAGCCGAGTCTCAACAACACGAAAGTCCTGGAGCGTCTCGACGATGAGTTCCAGTCCGAGATCGGCGGGTTCAACCTCGAACTCAACCACCCTGTGCTGCAGGTGGCCGGGCGCGGACTGAAGACCCTGGAAGCAGGAGTGGCGCATCGGCTGGACAAAGCACAGAAGG
Source organism: Brevibacterium aurantiacum (assembly GCF_003932995.1). Lineage (NCBI taxonomy): Bacteria > Bacillati > Actinomycetota > Actinomycetes > Micrococcales > Brevibacteriaceae > Brevibacterium > Brevibacterium aurantiacum. The sequence continues at coordinate 3,775,570 of NZ_CP025333.1, read as the reverse complement.
CCGCCGAGGCGGAGGGACTGACGGTCACGTCGATCGGCACGCTGCCGACCCTGAGCACCCAATTCCTCACCGAGGAAACGTGGATCACCGAGGAGAACCGCTACGAGGCGCTGAGCAACTCGATCGTCGACGCCCGCGGTGAGTACGTCCGCATCGAACTCGACGGTGAGGAGAAGTACAAACACGAATTCGCCGACATCGCACCGGAAGCCTCATGCACGTCCATGCAGCTGCATCTGCAGGTCGCACCCAATAAGTTCGCCGAAGCCTGGAATGCCTCCCAGGCGATTGCGGCGGCACAGGTCGCGATGAGTGCGAACTCGCCGCTGTTCGTCGGCCGCAAACTCTGGCACGAATCACGGATCCCCGTGTTCACCCAGGCCATCGACACCCGCACTCCCGAACTCGTCAACCAGGGGGTTCGGCCCCGGGTGTGGTTCGGAGAACGGTGGATCACCAGCGTCTTCGACCTGTTTGAGGAGAACGTCCGCTACTTCCCGCCGCTGCTGCCCGAGATCAAGGACTTCGTCGAATTCAGTTCCGCCGACGCTCCGAAGCTCTACGAACTCAACCTCCACAACGGCACCGTGTGGCGCTGGAACCGACCGATCTACGATTCCTCCGACTCCGGTGCCGACATCCGTGTGGAGAACCGACTCCTCCCGGCCGGCCCGACTCCCGTCGACATGGTCGCCGATGCCGCCTTCTACTACGGTCTCGCCGAGTTCCTCGTCGGAGAGAATCGTCCCGTGTGGTCGCGGATGTCCTTCCGCGAGGCCGAGGAGAACTTCTTCGCCTGTGCCAAGGACGGCATCGGCGCCCGCGTGACCTGGCCGAAGATCGGCCACATCGATGTCGCGGACCTGGTGCTCGACGTTCTCATCCCGCAGGCGCGGAGAGGCTTGAGCCGTCTGGGCATCGACAAAGACGTCATCGACGAATACATGTCGATCATCGAAGGCCGCGCCGAGCTGCGCACCAACGGTGCAACCTGGCAGCTGAAGATGCTCGACCATCTGGCACCGAACAGCGCCCCGGATTCCCCGGAGCGTCGCGAGGGACTCAAAGCGATGATGGACGCCTATGTGAAGAATCAGGCCTCCGGCGAACCCGTCCATACCTGGGACGTCCCGGTCTGAGGGCTGCTGCCTGAGTCAGATGTCGCCTGAGTCAGAGGCTGTCAGAGTCAGAGGCGTTCGACCTCGACGAAGACGACGTCGGCGGTGCCGTTCGGGTTCGACACCTCATGCTCGGCTCCAGCGGCACGGGTGTAGCTGACACCGGCCTCGAGCTCGGCGACGATCTCGGTGCCGTCGGAGTTCCTCACCCGCATCGTGTCGGTGACCATGGGCACGACGACGTACTCGTAGTCATGCTTGTGCATCGGGATGACACCATCGGGTTCGATGGTCCACTTGGTCACGCGGAAGACTCCGTTGTCGAGCTGAACCTCACCTGTTGAGCCGGTGCTCTCATCGCTCATGATTCCACTCCTTCAATCGTCATCGATGGTCTGTTCCTCACCCTAGCCCTCAGCGCAGCAGCATCCCAGCTCGATCCGTGACCCGCGGCACATATGACGAGTCTTCACGGTTAGCATGAGCAGTATGCGATACCCCTACGCTGACATCGACGATGTCGAAGACGATATCCGAGAAACGATTCTGGCCGTGTCGGAGAAGTCGGGCTTCGTGCCCAACGTCTTCCTCTCCCTGGCTCGGCGACCGGCCGAGTTCCGCGCGTTCTTCGCGTACTACGACGCGCTCATGGAGAAGGAGACCGGGAACCTGACCAAGGGAGACCGGGAGATGATCGTCACGGCCACCTCGGCGGTGAATAACTGCCTCTACTGCGTCGTCGCACACGGAGCCGTGCTGCGCATCATGGAGAAGAAGCCACTGGTCGCAGACCAGGTGGCAGTCAACTACCGGCAGGCCGACATCACCGACCGGCAGATGGCGATGCTCGACTTCGCGATGACGGTCTGCACAGAGCCCTGGACACTCTCCGACGCTGACTTTGCGGCCCTGGCCGAGCACGGATTCGACGACGAGGACGCCTGGGACATCGGCGCCATCACCGGATTCTTCGGCCTGTCCAACCGCATGGCACACGTGGGCGGAATGATGCCCAACCCCGAGTTCTACCTCATGGGACGCGTCCCGCGCGAGAGGAAGTGACCACTGACCATGAGCACTCAAACGAGCGCACCCCGCGTCTCTGACCGCGCCGGACTCGTCCAGCCCTTTGCCGCCATGGGCATCGTGGCCAAAGTCCAGGAGATGTCGCGCAACGGCCGTGACACCATCGCCATGTGTCTGGGCGAGCCAACTCAGGGTGCACCGGGACCGGTGCGCAGAAGAGCCGCCGAGGTGGTCGCCGACGGGACGAACCTCGGATACTCCCCGATCTTCGGCATCCCCGAACTGCGCACAGCCATCGCCGGGCACTACCGCGACTGGTACGGCGTTGAGGTGCCCACGGAACGCATCGCCATCACCACCGGTTCCTCCGGTGCCTTCCAGACGGCCTTCCTCACCTGCTTCGACGCAGGCGACCGCGTCGCGCTCGCCCGCCCGGGCTACGGCGCGTACAAGAACATCCTCGCCGCGTTGAACTGCGAGATCGTCGAACTCGACTGCGGTGGCGACCACGGGTTCCAACCGACCGTCGAACTCCTCGAACAGGCACACGCTCAGGCTCCACTGAAGGGACTGATGCTCGCATCGCCGGCGAATCCGACGGGGACGATGATTTCGGGCGAGCACCTCGGCGAGCTCATCTCCTGGTGTGCCGAGCACGGTGTGCAGGTGATCTCCGACGAGATCTACCACGGCATCTCCTACATCGGCACGCGCGGTGAGACCGCGCTGGCCCATGACGACAATGCCATCGTCATCTCCTCGTTCTCGAAGTACTGGGCGATGACCGGGTGGCGACTCGGCTGGGCGATCCTGCCCGAGTCATTGGCGTCGGCGGCACAGAACGTGACCGGGAACCTCTCGCTGTGTGCCCCGGTTCCTGCCCAGTATGCGGCCGTGGCGGCGTTCACCGAGGAGTCCTATGCCGAATGCGAGACCGCGGTCGAATCCTTCGCCCGAGCTCGCAAGCACGTTCTCGACGCCACCGCTGACCTGGGGTTCTCCGATATGGCCCCGCCTGATGGGGCGTTCTACATGTATGCCCGCATCGATGAGATCCTGCAGCGGTCGGACGCTGGCATCGACACCGCGACCGATTGGTGTCAGTCTCTGCTTGAGACCACCGGAGTTGCCTTGGCGCCGGGTGATGACTTCGACTCCCTCAACGGGCCTCGTTCGGTGCGGCTGTCGCTGGCTGTCGGTGCGGACAAGACCGCCGAGGCGCTCGACCGGATCCTCGACTTCATGAGATGACTCCGAATTCGGCCGCGGCCTACGGCGAGGGACCGCCTGCGAAGCCACCCGTGTCGGGTTCATCCGCCGGTTCGGTCCCGCCGTCCTCCGGTCTGCCGACGCTGGGCATCATCGTGTCCGCACTGCTCTTGGGCTCGGCCGGTCTGTTCGTCATCCTCGCCGAGGCGAGTGCCCCGACCGCGGCATTCCTGCGCTGTTGGATCGCTGTCTTCGTCTTAGCCCCACTGGCAATCCTCGAACTCCGACGCCATGGCCTCCTGCCGTCCCGGGCACTTGTGGTTGCGGCGGTCTCGGGTGCGGCACTGGGCATTGACTACGTGCTGTGGGCCCAGAGCGTCCTCGACGCTGGAGTCGGTGTCTCCACAGTCCTCATCAGCGTCCAGGTCATCGTGTTCCCGGCCCTGGTCTGGGTCTTCGGAGGAACGCGGCCCGGGTGGCTGTTCATCACGTGCATTCCCATCATGATCATCGGGATGCTGCTCACCGGAGGCGTCTTCGGCGCCGATGAGGGAGCAGCGAACCCGGAGCGCGGCGCGATCTTCGGAGTGCTGTCTGGAATTCTCTACGGCGTCTACATCTTCGGCATCCACCACTGTCGCAAGGCAGCACCGAACTTCGTGGTCGCGCCGGTGGCAGTGGGCACGATCGCTGCAGGAGTCATGACGGCGATCGCCGGTCTCTTACTCGGCGGGCTCGACTTCGACCTGGGTTGGGACGGTTGGGCGTGGATGGTGGCGCTGGCGGTCTTCGGCCAGGCTCTGTCATGGGTGCTGCTGAGCATCTCCAGCCCGTTGGTGTCGGTGTCGCGGACCGCAGCCCTGATGCTGCTCCAACCGCTGTCGGCCGTGGTTCTGGGCTCGGTCATCGCCGGAGAGCGGCTGCAGCCGGCGCAGTGGATCGGCGCGGTGCTGGTCGTCGTCATCGTCTGGATTGTCGGTGGCGGCCCGGAGGCGCTGCGCAGACGACGCTGACGTTGGCGCAGACGAGGTTGCCCCTGGTGCAGACGACGCTGATGCTGGTCGGGTCCTGGCGACTTATGCGCTCAGTGCTCGTGACCTTCGACGGTGTGGGCCAGAGCGTCGAGGATGATGTGAGCGACGTGGTCGTCCTTGAGTGAGTAATAGGCTTCGCGGCCGATTCGGTTGACCCCGACGAGGTGGAGGCCACGCAGGAATTTCAGATGTTGGGAGACCAGTGGCTGCGAAAGCTCGGTGGACTCGACGATATGCGTCACGGTCGCCTCGCCGTGAGCGAGGACCAGCAGCATCTTCAGCCTCGACGGCGTGGCCAGTGCCTTGAACAGGTCGGCGGTCTCAGAGATGGCTTCGAGATTGCCCTCGGGGTCGCGCAGGAGCTGATTGACTGCGGCATTGACCGGGGTGGAATCTGAAGTGGAAGCCATGGATAGAGATTACCGGAAATTCTGCGGTGATCTCACTGTTCAGCTGAGGGCTTCGACGTTGTCCTGGGTGCCGATGAGGTCGTCGGCCAGTGACTCCCACTGCTCATAGGCGTCGGGCAAGGCAGATCGTTGGACGGCCTGTGCCGCCTCGGTGGGGGCCATCGTGTGCCAATTCTCGATCTGCACGAGTCCCGGATTCTCGACGTCCGGGTTGATTCCGTAGAAGGACTTCGTGGCATAGATGGGGTCGTTGAGGCGCTCGGGTTCACCCCACCCCTGCGAGGGGCGCTGCTGGAACAGGCCGACCGAATCGCGGTCACCCGAGTCGAGGTTCCGCAGCGAGGATTCCTGGAGCGCGGTCATGAGAGCGATTCTGATCGCGCGGTCATCGAAGTCGCCGCCGCGACCGATGCCGATGATCAGTCGGGCATTGTCGATCTGCTGCTCGGACAGTTGATTCACTGAAGCCATCTGCATCTGCCTGATCGTCGTCGAACCGAAGGAGATAGGCGAATTGACGATGATGACGGCGGCGAGGACCAAGGCCATCACCGCTGCCCCGAAACCGATCAGGGCACCACGAAGTACGGACCGAGAGCCCTTGCGGTGTCGAGTCGTTTCAGCCATGAATATAACGATAATGCAACAAACTGAGGGGTGCATGTGTCCACGCCGTGCCTTTTGTCACAGAACGGTCACGGAAGTGAATTTTTTGTGTGCGTCGGTGGTGACGCGTCATGTTCCAAGTCTGCGTCATCTCCTCAGGACGAATCGACTGGCCCGCCGTCTAATATCGGATCATGATCTTCGTGAGACGACGCAACCCGAGACCTCCACTCTTCGGGTGCCTGGTGGGTGTGATCGCGCTGTTCGTCATGGGGGTCGTGGTCATCGCAGTCGTCGCCGCAGTGGTCCTTATGAGCGCTGACATCGACAATTCGATTGAGGACTCGGGCAGTGGCTCGAGCGGGAATGGTGCATCGAGCAGTGCCCCAGCTTCCCCCGGGCAGTGGTCGAGCGGCGGCTGAACAGCGGTTGAGCGACTGAGATGACTCAGTTCGCGGTGCTTCTGCCGGCGGCTGTTGTCTGCACAGGCTGACGCAGAACCGTCCGCAACTTTTCCGGAGCCGTTCTTCGCAGGTCGCTGAGGTAGATCTCGTGGTGTCTGCCGGTCATCTCGAACCCCGCGGCCGGGATGACGTCTGTGTGCATGAGCTCGAGTACGGGCCCTTCGGTGTCGAATGGCCCGATTTGCAGGGTCTGAATGCTTGTACCCTCGTGCAGCGTCGTCATGCGGAGGTCGCCGAGGCGGGGGAGGGTCTTGCGTTGTGCAGACAGTGTGGAAGCGTGGTCGAGATGGGACTGATCCAGCCAGTCAGGCACGAGCAGCATGAGCGTGAAGTCCCACTGAGACTTATCGCGGGCACTCGTGAACGTGGACATGTCCTCTGCCCACCACAACCCCTCGAGCGGCGGGACGACGTAGTCACGACCCAGCTCGTTCTTGCTGAAGAACTTCAGGGCGTAGGCCAGCGGATAGAGCGTCTCAATGGCCGAGGTGAAATCGGGTGACGAATTCGGATCGCCGTGCCCGTCGACCATGAGGTACTGCAGTGGTGGCATGGTAAGGGTGTCGAAGACGCCGTGCTTGGCGCGATAGCCGCGCAGCGTCTTCTTGAAATCGATCTTGTTCAAGGCGCATTCCGATCCGGCAGAAGTGATTGTCCGATTCTACGAGGCGAGCCTGATGCTCAATGGGGTGTCTCTTGGTCCCGACCTTGACCTTGACACGGTGTCAAGGTCTTCACTGGTCTCAAGGAGGTGGAACCAATGACCAATCCACACAGCATCACGCAGAGCCGTTCGGATCAGGAGCCCGTCATCGCGGCACTGTCGTCGCCGAACCCACAGCAGCGGCTGCAGGCAGCACTGTCAGTCGGAACCACGGCCGAGGACCGCCACCTCGGCGCCCTCATCCAGCGGTGCAGAACCGAACCGGACTTCTTCGTCCGTGACATGCTCACCTGGGCGATCACACGGATGCCCGCCGAGGCGACCGTCCCGCTGCTCATCGCCGAGCTGAGCTCCGAGGTGCCGCAGGCCCAGAGCCAGGCCCTTCACACGCTGTCGAAGATCGGTGATCCCCGCGGCTGGGAGGCCATGGATCCGGGAACCATCGGAGACGGCCTGATCGCCCATGCCGACACCGAGGTGGCCCGCAGTGCGTGGAGGGCCGCAGTGGCACTCGTCCCCGGTGATGAGCGGGAGAAATTGGCATCGTCCCTGGTCACGCAGCTTGGACGAGGTGATGTGGAGACGCAGAAGAGCCTCAGTCGAGCCATCGTCTCCCTCGGAGAGGATCTCGTGTCAGTGCTCGATGGAAGACTGCAGGCAGAGGAAGAAACAGTGCGGACACACGCCATGGCTACCCGGGACATGTTCACCGATCCGGATGCCGGTTTTGCTCACGCCTTGAGTGAAGCCAAGCGCGTGGTCGCACTGGGGTCCGAGGCGTCAGCATAGGTCGATTTTGGGAAGGGTCGACCGAGGCAGCGTTGCCGAGCGGGGCAAGCTCGCGCGGCGCTGCGTGCGACACCTCGGACTCCTTCCTCCGAAGCTCAGTGCTCTGTCGGCCGAGCTGCAGCAGTGTGACCTGTCTATAGTGGAGACGGGAGAGGGGTGCCAATGCGGATCGGCGAAGTTGCCAGACGCTCCGGTGTGAGCGCTCGGATGCTGCGACACTATGAATCCTTGGGCCTCATCGATCCCAGCGAGCGCACCTCGAGCGGGTACCGGGAGTACTCCGCGGCCGATATCGGTCGCATCTTCCATATTGAGGGGCTGCGCAAACTCGGAATGTCGCTGTCAGAGATCGGAACCCTGCTCAGCGATCCGGCGTTCGATCCCAGCCGGCTGCTTCACGAGCTGGTCGAGACGACCAAGCAGCGCATCGCAGCCGAACAGGAGCTGCTCTCCCACCTCGAACGCATCGACCGCCTCCACCATGCCGATGGTGAGGCGCTGCTGCTGACCATCGATCTCATGCGCTCCCTGGAATCTGGTGACGTCATCCAACGGCACAAGGCGGCTTTGGGCAGCGGCGTCGACGGAACGGTGCCCGTCGAATCCCTGTCGACAGCCGTACTCAATGAACCCGTGCTCAACGCCGCCGGGGCCATGCGCTGGGCCTTGGCACAGTCGGGATCCGAAGCGGTCCGCTATTTGGCGAAGGGCATGGACGACCTGTCCGTCGACGTCCGACGCAATGCGCTGCAGGCCCTCGACGAGATCCGTCGCAATACAGCGAGAGACGAGCTCGGGCCCGTCGCTGAGAAGATGATCACCGCGTCCCTGCACTCCGGCCTCGGCGACCCAGATCTTCAGGTGCGCAGCAGTGCGGCGCTCATTCTCGGTCAGATGGGGGATCCCGTTGCAGTCTCAGATCTGCTCGAGATCGCGATGGATGGGCCCAAGGACATCGAAGCCGCCGAAGCTCTCGCCGCATTCGTCAATGAGGCCCCGGAGGAAGGGGCACGGGCAGAGGTCGCGTCCCGGATCATGGCGGACCTGCGTCGCCATGCCAAGTCACCTGAGGCGACGGTGCGTTTTCGAGTGCTGCAGGTCCTCATCGAAACTACCGGTGCCGAGGCCGATGACTTCATTGCAGAGCTGCGCACCGACGAGAGCTTCGAAGTCGCAGCCACGGCAACCGCAGCCCTGAACCGACGCCGCGATCATTAAACTTGTCCCATGACCTCCGGAACAACGACGCCCGATCCTGGGCCAGACCGATCGGCCGCCTCCCCGAAGAGACGGCAACGGCAGCCGTTCGCGTTCCGGCGTCACCATTTCACGGTCACCGGGGTGCTTGACTACCTCTTCTTCCTCTTCGCCGGAGCCTCGTCGACCTGGTTGGCGGTGCTGATCCTGTTCAAGGGATTCTCACTGGGCTGGTGGCAGGTGCTGACTCTGCTCGTGTTCTGGGTGGTGGTGTCCTACCTGGCACTGCCACGGCTGCACCGCATCCTGTCCCAGATCTACGTCCCCAACTACTTCATCGGTCGAGCCCGGACGTCGGACGGACTGCTCGGCGACCCGGTCAACCTCGCATGGCGCGGCGATGAGGCACAGATCCACCACGCGATGAAGGCCGCCGGGTGGATCCTTGCCGACAGCATCACCCCGGCCTCGACCTGGGAGATCATCGCATCCACGCTGACGAGGCGAAGCTATCCCAAGGCGCCCGTATCGCCTCTGCTGCTGTTCGGCAGACGGCAGGACTTCGCTTATCAGCAGGAGGTCGACGGCGATCCCGGGCAGCGACATCACGTCCGATTCTGGAAATGCCCCACCGGCTGGATGCTGCCCGGTGGGCACCAGGCGGACTGGTTGGCGGCGGGCACATACGACAAGAGCGTCGGAATCTCTCTCTTCACATTGCAGTTCACCCACAAGATCGAAGAGAACACCGATGTCGAACGTGACTACATCGTCGACACGGTGTCTTCGGCCGATGAGGCGATCGTCGTTCAGCACATCGAGGACTTCTCGACCGGCTACCACTCGCGCAACGGCGGCGGAGACGCGATCATCACCGACGGAGACCTGCCGATCATCGAGGTCACCGAGGTCACCGCTGACGAATCCGACTCCCCGGATCGTCTCGACCTCGCCCTCGATGCGACCTCGATCTACGCCGATGCCAAATCAGTCAGGGAGGTCACCAGGACTCTGTGGCACAGGCGGCCGCTGCAGACTGTCGTCGGTGCCGCACTCGTTCTGATTCTGCTCCTCTTCCAAGCATGGGACGTCCTGGGCACCGTGCTGGACTGGAACGGACTGCGCACTGAAGTCGTCGACTACAGCAAGGACATCGAAACCCTCGGAAACGAGGTGGCGACACGGATCGTGGCGGGCGTTCTCATCGGACTCAGCCTCCTCATCGGATGCCTGCAGGTGATCGCGAGCATCTCCGTGTTCCGGGGCAGCAACCGGGCGAGGCTGTGGATTCTGACTCTGTCCACAGTGTCGGTGATCGTGTCGATGACGAACTACTTCACCGGAGATCGCGACCTCGCGACCAACATGTACGCGTTGACGACGATCGCCATGCAGGTCGCTGTGCTGTGGTCCTTGTCGAGTGACTCGTCGCGGTTGTTCACCCGTTTCAGCACCGCAGCACTTCGTGCCGAACGCCAGGATCGGGCACTCGAGGACTGAGTGCGCGCGCACTTGCTGAGTGTCTGCGCACAGAGGAGTCGTGGACTCCCTGCCCTGTGTATCCTGATTGCGACTGCATTCCGAGGCTGCGTACCTGCCACCGGAACCGGATCCAAGCGAAGAGGCGCAATCCCATGACCGAATCGACATCCCGCTCATCTGCTCCCTCCGACGGGGCTGAGGCTTCTGACGCCTCTGTCTTCGACACGATCGATCCGGGCCTCAAAGTGGTCAGCGTCGAAGTGGAGATCGCCGCCCCGGCTGCCGAGATCTTCGAGCTCATCGCGGACCCTGTCCGCCAACCCGAGTGGGATGGCAACGACAACCTGGGCACAGCCGCTTCAGGGCAGAGGCCGACCAGCGTCGGAGGTTCCTTCATCACCACCCTGACCAAGGGCGTGGACCGTGAGAACCACATCGTCGAGTTCGAAGAGGGCAGGCTCATCGCCTGGAAGCCCTCCGAAGTCGGCGGGGAGCCCTTCGGGCAGAAGTGGACGTGGGAGATCGAAGCGACAGGAGAACGCTCAAGCCTGGTTCGCCAGACATATGACTGGACCGAGTTGAGGGACCCTCGGCGACTGCCCCGGGCACAGTCGACGACCTCGCAGAACCTGCTGGCCTCACTTGAAGGACTCAAGGCGCTCGCCGAAGGCTGAGACGCAAGCCAGCAGCACCTCGGCGAGGCCACGGCTCAGCCGCGTTGAAGCACAAGCTCCAGGTCATCGAGCACTGTCCGATCCTCGATCGTCGAGGGCACGGCCGGGGAGTCGACTCCGTCAGCGATCTCGCGCATCGTCTTGCGCAGAATCTTCCCCGACCGGGTCTTCGGCAGTGCAGTGACGATATCGACCTGCTTGAATGCGGCGACGGGGCCGATCTCCTTGCGCACCAGTGCCACGAGCTCGGCGATGACCGCCTTAGGATCGGTCGCCTCGGCGGAATCACTGAGAACGACCAGCGCACGCGGACTCTGCCCCTTCGTGTCATCGTGAACACCGATCACTGCGGTCTCTGCGACTGCGGGGTGGGAGGCGATGACGGCTTCGATGACACCCGTGGACAGGCGGTGACCGGCGACGTTGATGACATCGTCGGTGCGACCCATGACGAAGACATATCCGTCTTCGTCAAGGTATCCCGAGTCGCCGGTGAGGTAATAGCCGTCGAAGGCCGAGAGATATGAGGACACGAACCTGGAGTCATCGCCCCAGACGGTGGCCATCGTTCCCGGCGGCAGGGGCAGCTTCATGACGATGAGACCCTCCTCGCCTGCCGGCATGGGCTTGCCGGCTGGATCGAGGACGCCGACCTGGAAGCCCGGCACCGGCTTGGTCGGGGACCCGGCTTTGAGGGGGAACTGCGTGAGGCCGAGTGGATTGGCTGCGATCGGCCACCCGGTCTCTGTCTGCCACCAGTTGTCGACGACGGGAATGTCCCGACCGGTCGCCTCGGCGAGGATGTTCGTCGTCCACTCATAGGTGTCGGGATCAAGACGCTCACCGGCGAGGAACGATGCCCGCAGGCTGGAGAGATCGTACTTCTTGATGAGTTCGCCGTTCGGATCTTCTTTGCGGACCACACGCATGGCCGTCGGTGCCGTGAAGTGAACGTTGACCTTGTGGTCTTCGATGATGCGGAAGAAGGTGCCCGCATCGGGGGTGCCGATCGGTTTGCCCTCGAACAAGACCGAAGTGACTCCGGCCAACAGCGGCGCGTAGACGATATAGGTGTGCCCGACGACCCAGCCGACGTCGGAGGCTGTGAACATCGTGTCACCGGGATTGAGGCCGAAGATGTTGGGCATCGAGAATGCCGAAGCCACCGCGTAACCGCCGGAATCGCGCACGATGCCCTTCGGCTTTCCCGTCGTGCCGGAGGTGTAGAGAACGTAGAGCTCATCGGTGGCCTTGACGGGGACGGGATCAATGCCCTCGGGGGTGTTCTCGAGGAGCTCGGCGTAGTCGAGGTCATTCTCGCCCATCTCGCAGCGATGCTCGTCGCGTTGGACGATGACGGTGAACTCAGGTTTGTTCTCGGCGATGTCGATCGCCTCGTCGACCATCGGCTTGTACTCGAGGATGCGGCTCTTCTCGACCCCGCACGAGGTGGAGATGACGGCCTTCGGAGAGGTGTCATCGATGCGAACAGCCAACTCGTTGGGGGCGAACCCGCCGAAGACCACCGAGTGGATCGCGCCGAGGCGGGCACAGGCGAGCATGGCGATCGCAGCCTCGGGAACCATCGGCATATAGATGATGACCCGATCGCCCTTGACCACACCCTTATCGGACAGGGCCCTGGCGAAGCGGGAAACCTCGTCGAGAAGGTCCGAGTAGGTGATCGTGCGAATCGTGTCGGTGACAGGCGAGTCATAGATGATTGCCGCCTGATCTCCGCGTCCGGCCGCCACATGGCGATCGACGGCGTTGAAGCACACGTTGAGCTCACCGTCGGGGAACCAACGGTAGATGGGGGCGTTGGCGTCATCGACGGCGCGAGTCGGCTCGGTGATCCAGTCGACGTGCTTCTTGGCCTGGTCGAGCCAGAACTCTTCAGGATCGGCAGCGATGCGGGCGATGACATCGTCGTAGCTGGGGGATTGGTCCTGTGCGATCGTGTTCATGATCCCATTGTGACCCATGGCACAGCGGCCCGTACCGGCAGATTGCGTCGATTTTTGGGTCTGTGATGGTTGCGCGCGAGCCGTTTCGACGCTAGAGCGACGGAGTTCTCTGACTGCGAGAGTGCCACTTGAGAGCACATGGTGAGACGGTCTTGTTGAAAATGTCCCCTGTGCCACACTGACGCCATGACTCAAACACAGGACAGCACGCAGAAGGTAGCAATCGTCACCGGAGCCTCTTCGGGAATCGGCGCGGCCACAGCAGCCGCACTCGCACAGGACGGTTGGCAGGTCATCGTCGCCGCCCGCCGCAAAGACAAGATCGAGAAGGTCGCTGCCGACATCGGCGGCACCGCCGTCGAGCTTGATGTCAGCTCGGACGAATCCGTCGCCAATCTCGCAGCCCAGGTCGATCGGGTCGATCTTCTGGTCAACAATGCTGGCGGTGCCCGCGGACTGGACCCTGTGGCAGAGGCCGACCTCGAAGACTGGCAGTGGATGTTCGACGTCAACGTCCTCGGCACCGTCCGAGTCACCAAGGCTCTGCTCGACAAGCTCATCGCCTCGGAGGGCCACATCATCAACACCGTCTCCATGGCCGCCTTCACCCCCTACGCCGGTGGTGCAGGCTACAACGTCGCGAAGTTCGGCGAGGGCGCACTGACCCGGGTACTGCGACTCGAGCACGTCGGCGACCCCATCCGAGTGACCCAGATCGATCCGGGACGGGTGGAGACCGACTTCTCCCTCAACCGCTTCGACGGTGACGCGGACAAGGCCGCCAAGGTGTACGCCGGCAAGCTCAACCTGTCCGCCGACGATGTCGCAGAGTCGATCCGCTGGGCCGCTTCTCTGCCGAGCCACGTCAACATCGACCACATCCACATCATGCCGCGCGACCAAGCCTGAGCTTCCCGGTCGCGCGTCGGCGCTCGGCGCGCGACCGGTGGCCACCGGCCAGCAGCTGTTCGGGCAGGCCGTACGTCGGCCCAGCCTGCGCAGAGCGTGCATGAACTCAGCTGTTTCACAACAGGTATTGTGCCGAGAACTCCTGATTGTCATCGCAGACAAGGCACAATGGGGACATGAGATATCTTGTTGCTCTGATCATCGGCATCGGCGCCCTGTTCGGCATCAACGCCTTCGCCGACCTCTTCTCGATGCCACGCCCATGGGGTTCGCTGCTGATGGGTGCGACCGTCGGAATCACGATGGTCGTCGTTCTCCTGATCTGGGAAGTCGTCAAACCCAGCAATAAGGACGCCGCCCCCGCGAAACCGGCGATGAGCGAGGAAGAGCGCGCGAATGCGCGTGCGGAACGTCGCGCCCGTTTGGCCGCCGAGGCGGGGGTGAGTCTTGATGACAACGGCGAGCCCGAGTCGCAGAGTGAAGCGAAGACCTCCGAAGCGAAGCCTTCCGAAGCCGAACCTGCGCCGGAGAAGACCACCGCGACTGAGTCGAAGACCACTTCGCCCGGAAAGACCGCTGTGCCCGGGGCGACCGCTGTGCCGGAATCGAAGACCACTGAAGACTCTGTGCCTGAGACGGCCCCGCCGATGCGATCGGCGGCAGAGGACGACACGTCACCGGAAGCCGACGAATCCTCGATTGAGGCGGAACCGGGCGTGGCCCCAGGCACCGATGCCGAGCGGAACTACGAAGAACCGGAGACCTTGTCACCGGACGAATTCAACGAAGAGGCGACGGGATCGTCCCTGGAAAGCCCTCCGACCGGAGAACCCGGAGTCTCCGTGGACTCGCTGGAAGCCGCTGAATCCGAGACCGCCGAGGCAGACGGAGTATCCGGTGACGACGAATCGGCAGACGCCGAGGAGTCCTCGGATGACGACGGGGCCGGAGAAGAGACGATTCCCGGCGGACCAACACCTAAAGGCTGATCACGGCAGCTGACTGCCGAAGGCGCTGACTGAGGAACAGGCCTCGCCCCGGCATCACTCCGTGTCTGAGGCTGCCCCCGAGTAGTGTGCGGCGAGGATCCTCAGACCCTCTTCGATGCTGACGCGCGGCGTCCACCCGAGAACCTTCTGGGTGCGGCGCTGGTTGAACCAGTGCGCGGTGGAGAGCTGCTCGGCCAAGAACCTCGTCAGCGGAGGCTCATCGTCGTGTTCTCCCAGTTCCCAGGCCTTCTCCACGACCGAGCCGGCGGCCAACGCGGGCCCCACGGGAATGCGCAGCTTCGGCACCTCGGCGCCGCCGGCGATCGCGATCCGCGACATGAGTTCACCGATGGGACGCGGCTGACCGTTCGTCACGACCAACGATTCGCCGTGCGTGGCCGCCACAGCGTCTACGGCGGCAACGATCGCCTCGACTGCGTTGTCGACGAACAGGGCGTCGACTAGCGGGGCACCCGATCCGAGAATCGGCATCCGGCCCGCCCGTGCACGGTCGATGACGCGTTCCGTCAACTGTGTGTCGCCAGGACCCCACATGAGGTGGGGGCGGAGGACGAGGACCTTGAAGTCCTGCGAATCGGCATCCAGTGCAATGAGCTCCCCAGCGGCCTTCGTTCGCGCGTACTCGCCGCGTGCCAGCTCGGGGGAGGCCGGACCTGCTCCTGCGCCGATGATCGAATCACCGGTATGGGCCACCGACGGTGAGGAGATGTGGACCAACCGCTTCACACCAGCTGCCTGAGCAGCATCGACGAGGGTCCGCGTGCCGCCGATGTTCACGGCCTCGAACTCGCTGGGGTCGCCCATCATGGATACCTTCGCTGCCAGGTGCACGACCGCCTCGGCGCCGGTGAGGGCTTCGGCAGTGCGGCTCGGATCAGTGACCGAGCCGATGACATCGCGGGCACCGGCCACCGAGGAGGGGCGACGCTGCAAGGTGGTGACCTCGTGGCCGTCTGCCACCAGCGCACGAGCGACGGATGACCCCAGGAGCCCGGAGGCGCCGGTGACGGTGATCTTCATGAAGACTCCTCAGACGGACGGGAAACGGACGGAATTCAGACCTTGGTGCGCACCGAACCGCCGGATAAGACGTGGTCGGCCCAGGTCGCCAAACGAGATCGATCGATCTTCGAATTGTGGCGGATATCGGTCGGGAATGTGGGAGCGATGAGGACCGCTGTGAGGTCGTGTCCGACAGTGTCGGCAACGAGTTCCCGCAGGCGCGCGGTCAGGTCCAGCGGTGCCAGACCGGGAGACAGCTCGGTCCCTTCAGCATCGAGGACGGCCACCAGCGACTGCGTTCCAGCCGGGCCGATGCCCACGATCGAGGAGCGGCTGACCTGCTCATCGGAATCGATGAGTGCCTCGAGGCCACCGGGACCCACAGGTCCTCGCGGTGTGGTGACCACATGCTGCAGGCGACCTTCGAGCCAGACGCGTCCCTCGGCGTCGATGTGGCCGATGTCGTTCGTCCGATGCCAGGTCCGACCGTCGAGGTCATCGCGTGCCGAGGCCGCGGTGGTGGCCCAGAGGTTGTCGTAGCCGGATTTGATGTGAGCGGCGCTGACGACGAATTCGCCCAGGTGTCCCTGTGCGTCAACGCCTTGTTCCAGCACATCCGCGGATGCACCTGAGTCGTCGATCGGAGCCAGGGCCAGTTCGACGCCGTCGATGGGGCGGCCCACGCACACGCCGAGGTTGGCCGTGGCGTCCGCGGCGGCCACACCGGCACGGTCGATGTCGGTCAGCAGGAGACCCTCGGTCATCCCATACGGCGAGTGGATGCTCGCGTTCGGGAACACCTCGGCGATGGAATCCATCAGCTCCAGCGGCACGGGGGCACCTGCCGAGAGCACGAGTTCGACCCGCGCGCAGGCGGCCTTCTGCTCCTCATCGAGGTCAGAGGCGGTGGCTGCGACGTTCTTGTACGCGGCAGGGGAGGCGAAGACCATCGTGGAATGACCGGCGATGATCGCATCGGAGATGGCGCTGGCCGTCAGAGTCTTCGGCTTGGTCACGGACATGTCCGGAGTCACCGAGGTGGCCCCGATGGCCGGTCCCAACAGCGCGAAGGGTGGGAAGCCGGCGACCAGGCCGGTGCCTTCGCGGACATCGAAGACGCGGGTCAGCACTGCTGCCAGGGCTGAGATGTCGCCGTGGGTGTAGCGCACGCCCTTGGCCGGTCCCGTCGATCCGGAGGTGAAGAGGATCGCCGCATCGTCGGTGGCTGCCGGGGTTGGCAGCTGTGCGTGGTGTGTGGTGCGCGAAAGCGCAGTCAGGCTGGTTTCGACCTTGAGGAGTTTGGCCTGCACCGCTCCCAGCGGGGATACGGAGATGCGGCGTCCGGGCCAGTTGAAGGCGCGGGCGAGGCCCAGTCCCGGCAGTTCCCCGATGATCCACTGCGGATCCGCCGAGGTGGTTGCCCGGGTCATGCCCTTCGGTCCGAGCCCGGCGTCGGCGACGACGGCGACCGCACCGATCTTCAGGCAGGCGTAGAGGGCCGCGGTGAGGTTGTTGCCGGGTGGCACGAGCATGGAGACCCGATCACCGGGGCGCACACCGAGTTCGAGCAGACCGCCCGCGATGCTCGTCGTCACGTGCCAGAGATGGCGCCAGGAGATCTGCTGCGCAGGGTTCTGGGCGAAGTCCACCGAGGCGATGGACTCGTCATCGTGGCGTGCGTCGAGGATCGCGGTGACCCCGCGTGCCGGGGGTTCTGCGTCCGGTGACTGCACGTTGTCGGCGTTCGTGTCCGTCGAGGCAGGGAACTGTGTCTTCAGCCAGTCGGTGACGACTCCGGCGACATCGTAGTCCTCGCTGACCAGGTGCGAGCCTAGTTCGAAGCGGTGCACATCGGCCTGGGGCAGGCGCTGACGCAGATCACGCAGGTAGCGTTCGAGGAACACCGGGTCCTTCGGTCCCCACACGAGGAGCGCAGGGTGCTCGTTGGCGGCGATGTCGGCACCCACGCGCTGGAGCTCGGAATAGGACGGGTGGTTCTCATCGACGGGGATGTCGGCGACGAAGCCACCGATCCCGTGACGCAGAGAGGCGTTGTCATAGGGGGAGCGGAAGGCGTCCTTGATCTCTGGATCGAGATCGCCGAGGCTCATCGTCACCCGCAGGAATCCGTCGGTGACCACGGTGGCAGTCGGGAGCATGGGCCCGGCCAGTGTGGCCCGCAGGGGTGCCGGTATGGGGGCGTCCTCGGGCTGGTGGACGGCCGTGTTCAGGCTGATGGAGGCGGAGACGAGATCGGTGTTGCGTGAGGCCCAGCCCAGGGACAGGACGCCACCCCAGTCGTGACCGATCGTCACGATCGGATGATCGACGGACGTAGCTCCGTCGTTGGGTGCAGTCCCGGCGTTGGGTGCGGCACTGCCGGCAACCTCGGCGAGGAGGGGTGTGACGACGGCATCGAAATCGGTGATGCGCTGGGACATGCGACGGACCTCGGCACCGTGGGGAGTCGGCAGCGACTCATGGCTCAGCCGCTCTGAGAACCCCATATCGAGCTGGTCGGGGGCGATGAGACGCCACACGCGACCACCGGACCGGGCGATGTCCACCGTCGCCTGCGCGAGGTGTCGCCACAGGTATGACCAGGTCGGATTGCCGTGCAGGGCAAGGATCGTGCCGCTTGGTTCCAGCCCTTCGCCGCGCAGCACCTCAAGGGTGTCGAGGACGTGGAAGGAATGCGGCCCGTCGGGAGTCCTGGCCTCGACGATTCGGGACCAGGCAGGGTCCCACTCGGGCAGCTTCGGGGGAGTCTGAGCCGGCCGTGCAGGAAATCTCATTGAACCTCTACCACTCGATTTCGGTCATTGCGGTGTTGAGTCCCGACCCGACTCCCATGCACAGGATGCGGTCGCCGGGCTTGAGGTGTGATGCCTCACGGCTGAGCGTGATCGGCAGGGATGCCGGTCCCACATTGCCCAGTTCGGGATAGGTGACCGGAATCCGATCGGGATCGAGATTCGCGGCCTTCGTGATTGAGTTCACGTGCACGTCGGAGACCTGGTGCATGACGTAGCGATCCATCTCGCGCCAGTCCCAACCGTCCTCGTGGGCTTCCTCCCACGCGGCGACGACGAGTTCCATACCGCCGGCCAGCAGGCCCTTGGTGTCGGTGAACATTCCGTTGTGATCGCCTACGCACAGCTCGTGGTGCTGGGTCGCGGCACGGGTGATGCCGCCCAGGATGCGGTGGCCCTCCGGGTGCTTGTCGGCTGGCCCGAGGACGGCGGCGGAGGCACCGGACCCCAGTGTCAGGGAGGCGAACTCGTTGAGGTATTCCTCGCGGCTGATGCCGGGACGGGTCAGTCGGGCCAGTGTGGCCTCTTGGACGCGGGAGGCATCCTCACCGGCGACGACGAGCGCGTACTCGATCTGTCCGGCGTCGATCATGTTCGCAGCCAAGGTCATGCCGTTGACGAAGCCCAGGCAGGCGTTGGTGATGTCGAAATTCATCGCCTGCGAGCCCAGACCGATGCCCGCGTGGACGCCGACGGCCACAGAGGGTTCGAGGTGCTCACGCGTGACTGAGGTGTTGACCATCAGTCCGATCGACTCGGGAGAGACCCCCGACTCGGCGAGGGCCTTCTTACCGGCCGCGATCGCTCCATCGGCGAACTGGCTCGGCACGTCCCAGTTGCGGCGTGCGTCGACACCGGCGACGCGCTGCAGAAGACCGGTTGGCAGATTGAGGGTGGACAGGGTATCGGCGAGGCGCTCGTCGAATTCTTGGGAGGTCACTTCGTTCGGGGCGAGGATCTCGGTCAGGCCGAGAAGCGCCACGTTCGAGTGCCTGAATGTTGCGTTGCCGTTCGCCAATTGAGGTTCTCATCCCTTTGCGGGTCGTTCGTCGTAGTCTGCTGGGCCGATGCGACGCACCCTATGAAGCGCGCCACGACGGGGGAAGTCCGGAGACTATCTTATATCCCTCAGGCTGAATTGTTTCTCAGCGAGTGAACCAGGTGAATCCGTCATAGGCCATTCCCGTCGCACAGAGGATCGCGATTCCTGCTAAAACGATCGACGTCACCGTGTGCGAGACCTTCGAGGACTGGAACCGAACGGCACGCGAATGGGACATGGGGCGGTCGGTGACGAAGCGTCCGAACTGCACGAAGATGCGCCAGTCCATGACATCGATGAGCGACTTCGCGGCGAGGGTGAAGACGATGATGCATCCCACACCCATGAGCAGCGCGAAGATGAAGCCCATGAAGCCGAACTCGCGGAAGAACTCGACGACACGATCAGCGATGGCGGTGGCGAAACCGGTGAATCCCTCGCTGAAGGGCAGCGCGTCAAAGGAATCGGTGATCCGGCCCAGGGTGAACCCGTCGCGTTCGGTCTGCTCCGCGCCGATGAACATGGCGACGGCGGCGGCCAAGGCGACGAGGAGGTTGATGATGGTGATCGTCGAATTGTCCGGCCAGAAGGCCAGGGACTTCAGCGTGTAGGTCGAGGCCAGAGCCACGCAGATGATCGCTCCGGCCAGGGCACCGACGGTCGCGGGCAGGAGCAGGTTGTTGAAGAACACGAACGCGATGACGGCGATGAGGGCGGCGCCGAAGATATATGTGAACACCGCCAGCGTGTCACCGTTGGACGACGTGGCCGCACGACGGTTCGTTTCGACCATCTGCCCCGACTGGCCGATGTTGTCCCGCAGCTGCGCCTTCGTGGCGCGCTCGTCGGAATCGGTGCCGGCCGCGGGCATGACGCGGGTCTCGTCCTCGGTCATTCCGTAGACGCGCTCGGGTTGCTGGTTATAGGCCCGAGTCGACTGATCATAGGCACGAGTCGGCTGGTCATAGGCTCGGGTCGACTGATCGTATGAGCCGCCCCGTGGCCGTGAACCCGGTGCGTGGCCCGGCTGACCGGTGCCGCCGGGACCGTAGCCTGGCTGCGTCTGCCCGCCTTGTGGCCCACGCTGCGGAGCCGGCTGCCATCGCCCGATCCGAGCCGCGATGATGTAGATGATGAGGACGACGAGTGCTGCGAGGACTCCGATTGAGATGCTGGCGCCGAGCTCGCTCATGAAGGACTTCCTGGGGATGGACAACGATGGTCGAGTACTCAGTCTAAGGAGGATCGGGGCGGTATTCACGTTCACCCACGGGACGGGCCGCGAATGTAGGGTGAGATCACGACCTGCAACGGCCTCCCGAGCAGTGAGGACCGCCCAGCATTCGAAGGAGAATCGCGATGAGCAACGCCCAGGCATTCACATCATCGGCTATGCCGCTTGACCAGCAGATCGTCCTCGTGACAGGAGCCGGGCGCGGTGTGGGCTCGTCCATCGCGAAGGCCTTCGCGCACGAGGAGGCCGCGCTCGTCATCAACTACCGCTATTCGGCCGAAGCAGCGGAGGAACTCGCCGAGGCGGTCCGGGCCCGCGGCGGACGTGCGGTGGCGATCGAGGCCGATGTCACCGACTCACGTGCCGTGGACGCCATGTTCGCCGCCGCACATGCGGAGTTCGGCGCGCCCGTGTCGACGGTGGTCAACAACGCCCTCGTCGACTTCTCCTTCAACGGGGAGGAACGACAGCCGGCAGACGAGATCGACTTCTCCGATTTCACCGACCAGTTCCGCGGCGCCGTCGGTGCCGCGCTCAACACCGTCCAGGCCGCGATGAGCGGATTCCGTGAGATCGGATCGGGCCGGGTCATCAATATCGGATCCAACCTCGTCCAGAACCCGGTCGTGCCGTACCACGACTACACGGCGGCCAAAGCGGCTCTACTGTCCCTGACCAGGACCTTTGCAAAAGATCTCGGCCCCTCAGGAGTCAGAGTGAACATGGTCTCCGGTGGTCTGCTGCGCACCACCGACGCCTCCTCGGCAACGCCGGAGGAGGTCTTCGACCAGATCGCGGCACAGACTCCGCTGGGTCACGTGACGACTCCGGAGGAATTCGCCTCGGCGGTGGTGTTCTTCGCATCGCCGGCCTCACGCGCGGTGACGGGCCAGAACCTCGTCGTCGACAACGGCCTGGTGATGGGCTGACCCGCCGGCAGCCGAAGTCAGGAGCGACTCCGCACCGGCTCGTGAACTTTCGTCGAGAGCCGACCGTAGCGGCGGCGGGCGACTTCAGGGAGTCGGCTTTGGCTGGTGCGGTCGGCTCTCGGCGATGTGCTTCTTGATGGCAGTGAACATTTCGCTGCGAAAGAGATCGGCCCAGACCAAATTGAAGACTGTGAACCCGGCATTGGCGAGCCGCATGTGCCGAGCATGGTTGTCCTTGCTGGCTCGATCTGGTCCGGACTCATTGAGGTAGTACTTGCCCAGACCATGGAACTCCACGATCAACGGAAGTCTTGCGTGCTTGAAGTCGCATCTGCCGAGAAACTTCCCAGCGCGATCGTGCACTGTCACCTGCGGAATCATCTCTCCGATGGAGAATCTGTGGAATTTCACCGCACAGAGTGACTCGCCCTGAGACTCATGCAGCGGGTCGGACAGCTCGATGCCTTGCTTCGCAACTCTGCACCCTCTTCGACGAATCTTCATCTGCTCGAAAAGGTCGGACTTGCTGATGTTGCCGGCTCGAAGAGCCTCGGAGATCATCGGTACGGATATCTCCAATGGGTAGTCATGAGCGATGTCGGAGAGCGTGCGCGAGAGATCTGTGACCGCAAAATCGCCGATGGTGGTCTGGTCTGCCGGTGGAACGATGCGGTTATAGATGCGCAATGTTGGGAAGTTCTCGTGATAACCGGTACGGATGATCTCGGCCCTGTCGGTTGCAGGGAACGGCGGGCGAATGCCGTGAATCAGAGCAGCCGAGATGTGAGAGAAGACGTCTCCGGAGCGGAGCTCGTGCAGTCGCGAACGAATCAAGGGTTTGAGGTTCTCGCTCTGGTCTCGGATATCGCCGAAAGTCTGGGGATAAGAGATCGGCTCGGCAGCGCCAGGCGAGTGCAGAACGGCATGATGCGGTGAACTGCAAGGGCGGACCACAGCATAGTGCCCACGCCGAATCTTTTGCAGGCAACACTGCTGCGCTCGGCGGACGTCATCATCGGTCAAGCCGAATCTGAGAAGGTCCTGTTTCATGTAAACCTGAACCATCTAACGATAATGGCATCAAACGATACTAAACGCAATGAAATGCTAAGTATTGAAGCGGATGCAATCGCAGATTCTGCTAGTCCGGAGAATGCGAATTCGCCGAAGGCCGACCGTAGCGGCGGCGGGCGACTTCAGGGAGTCGGCTTTGGCCGGTGCGGTCGGCTCTCGACGATTGATCGGACGGCTCTCGACGTTTGTTGGGTGGGAGCGAGCCGAGGGCCTCAGACCTTGTCGAGGAACGCCAGACTGCGGTCGAGGAGCAGCTGCGCGCTGTCCCCTCGGTAGTCAGCGACCAGCGGATCGCTGAAGAGGTGACTCCCGCCCGGGTAGAGGAAATACTCCGCCTGCGCCCCCGCTCGGGTAGCCGACTCCAGCAGAGTCTGTGGCGCAGCTGCGTCTCTCCACTCGTCATCGACTGAGAAATGGATCTGGACGGGCACATTCTCCTGCCATCGCGTGGGCTTGGGGAAGCCGCCGCCGTGGAAGAGGAGCGCGCCCCGTGCCCGCGCGTCGTTCTTGCCCATCTGCTGGGCGATGCCGGCACCGAGGGAGAGCCCGGCGAAGACGATCTCACCAGTCAGGTCAGCACAGGCCGCGGCAGCCCGATCGACCAGCTGAGAGAACCCGACGTCCTGCGAGTGACCGACCCCGGCCTCGGCGGTGGTGAACGTGCGTCCCTCGTAGACATCGGGGGTGAGCACGGTGTGCCCGGCGGCTCTGTATCGATCGGCGATCGCTTCGACGCCGGGAGTCTTGCCCAGTGCGGAATGGAGCAGAACGAGGGTTGCCATGGCGATCTCCTGTTGTCTCAGTTGAATCCAGCACTGCCGCGGCTCAAGGTATGACTCAGCGGCTGCGGCCGTGCGGGATGGCGAAGGAGTCGACCTGTGCCGTCTCCCAATCGGCAGCCCAGTCATCGGGAGCGCCGCTGAGCAGCTCGCCGGGCTTGAGCCAGTCGTAGAGACGAGCGTAGGACCAGGACTCAGACTCCGAGACATTGCGACGCAGCATCGTCGGTTCCAGCTCATCCGGATGGGCCACGCCCATCGAAGCCATCAGGCGCACGGCCTCGGTGACGGTGCCGTCGTGGTAGTTCTTCACGCGAGTCGACTTGTCGGGAACATCGATGGCGCGAGCTCGGCGAGGATCCTGTGTGGCCACGCCGACGGGGCACTTGCCTGTGTGGCAGACCTGAGCCTGAATGCAGCCGACGGCCATCATCATGGCACGAGCTGCCATCGTGAAGTCGGCACCCTGGATGAGTCGCTTGACGATGTCGGAACCGGCCGCGATCTTCCCTGCCGCACCGATCTTGATGCGATCCCGCAGTCCCGCACCCATGAGCGCGTTGTGCACGATCATCAGGCCCTGTGTCAGGGGCAGGCCGACGTGGTTCTCGAATTCGAGCGGCGCAGCTCCCGTGCCGCCTTCAGAGCCGTCGACGATGATGAAGTCTGGAGTGATGCCAGTCTCGACCATCGCCTTGCAGATGCCGAGGAATTCGGTGCGCGAACCAACACAGAGCTTGAAACCAGCAGGCTTGCCGCCGGAGAGCTTTCGCATCTGCTCGATGAACTGCAGGAGCTCGATCGGCGTCGAGAACACGCTGTGGTTCGGTGGGCTGACACAGGTCTTGCCGACGGGAATGCCGCGGATCTCTGAGATCTCCTCGGTGACCTTCGGGCCGGGCAGGACGCCGCCGAGGCCGGGTTTGGCACCCTGGGAAAGCTTGAGAGAGACCATCTTGACCTGTGGGTCCTGTGCTTTCTGGGCGAAGACGTCCGGAGCGAATTCGCCCTCGGGGGTTCGGCAGCCGAAGTAGCCGGTGCCGATCTCCCAGATCAGGTCGCCGCCGAACTCCTGGTGATAGGGCGTGATCGAGCCTTCTCCGGTGTCCTGGGCGAACCCACCCAGGGCGGCGCCTTTGTTGAGCGAGCGCACCGCATTGTCACTCAGCGATCCGAAGCTCATGGCCGAGACGTTGAGGAGCGAGATGTCATAGGGCTGTGTGCATTCCGCCCCGCCGACACGGATCCGCGGGGGAGTGGGGGAGCTCGCGATCGGAACCGTGGAGTGCATGAGGGCCTCGTAGCCCGTGCGATTGACATCGCGTTCAGTCCCGAAGGCGCTTTCGGAGTGCTTGCCTTTGGCGCGTTCGTAGATTATTGCGCGAGTGTTGCGATTGTACGGACGGCCATCCCAGTTCCGCTCGATGAAGTACTGCTGGATCTCTGGGCGAATCGACTCGAGCAGATACCGTGCGTGACCGGCGACCGGATAGTTGCGCAGGATCGAATGCTTCTTCTGGGTCACATCCCAGGCGGCGAGGGCGCCGAGGCCGAGCGCTGAGACGGCGGCAGCGGCCTGAGCCACGCGCTTTCCTGTTGAGTCTCCTCCGGGCTGGCTGACCATGGGGTACCGACCTTTCCTTGAACTTCTTCGGTCTGTGCTTGATGCGAGCCTAAACCGAGAACACGGGGATTTCAGGAAAGGGTGGGCTAAATTTCCGCCCGTCTGGCTCAGAACACTCGTATGAGCAGCGCCTGGACCAGTTCGTCGAGCTGGAGGGAGTAGCCGATGATGAGGAGGAACCCCGTGGCGATCCACGCGACTTCCTTCCAGGAGTCGTAACCGCTGAGGGGACGGTTGTCGTAGCGAAGTCCGCCGGCCATGACGATGACGAGGTCGATGACCCACCACAGGCCCAGTCCGCCGAGGCTGACCAGCTTGAGCCCGCCGGTGAGGAAACGTCCCGTGTAGAGGCGGTCGGCACCGAGGAAGCCCAGCAGGAGCGATAGGAGCCAGGTGACGAAGAAGGAGCGGTTGGGATGGTTGTGCTCGGCCTCATTGTCGGAGTTCGGTCGTTTCACGGAACCCGGACGTTCAAGGGAGTCAAGGGAATTGAGGGAATCGAAGGGGTCGATGGAGGGCAGTTCGGGGACCAGAGGCGACACGGACACGGTGTTCTCCTTCTCTTGCGTCGCCGCTCTCCGGGGAGCGGCGACGTGATGTGATCGACGTGCCGCGGAGAACCGGGGGATGGGCGTCAGGTGGGGGATCTGAGTACAGCCTAGGAAGCACGTGAGTGTTCGCGCATTGGGGTTTTCCCCAGTATCGGCATAGCGTTGGATCTATGAGTACTGGTGAGCCGAGCGCGACGAGTACTCGGCGAACCATCGTGGCGGTGTTCTTGGCCGGAGTCTCGGTCTTCCTCGTGCTCTATGAGACGCAGGGACTGCTCCCCGCCATCCGCGGCGCCTACGACATCGACGCTCCCACAGCGAGCCTGACGGTCTCCGCCACCAACGTTGCCATGGCCGTCTTCCTCATCCCGTTCTCCGTGCTCGCCCCGCGCATCGGGCATGCCAGGCAGATCGCCGGCGGCGTGGTCCTGGCCGCGCTCCTCGCGCTCATCCTGCCGTTCATGCCGAGCCCCGAACTGCTCATCGCGGTCCGCTTCCTCCAAGGCGTGGCGATCGCCTCGGTGCCTGCCACCGCAATGGCCTATCTTTCGCTGCGGCTGCCGGCGAAGGCACTGCCCGGCGCTATCGGTGTCTACATCGCCGGCAACACGATCGGCGGACTCTCCTCCCGGCTCCTGACCGGTCTTGCCGCGGAGGGCCTCGGCTGGCACGGCGGCCTGGCGTTCACCGCGGCAGTCTCTCTGGTCTTCGGGCTCATCGTGGTCTGGCTGCTCCGCCACGATCTCTTCACCACCTCACGAGTGATCGCCGCCCGCGAATCGTCGACGACTGCGCCGGAACCGGCGGCGACAGAGCAGGAGTCGACGTCCGATGCAGAATCCTCGGCAGCAGCGGACACCGCGCAGCCACCTCGGCGGGCGATCATTCCGCTGAGATCGGGGCTGTGGCGGATCTACCTCACCGGCTTCCTGTGCATGATCGTCTTCGGCGGCTCCTTCACGATGCTCGGCACTCGGCTGCAGCATGATCCCTGGCGGCTGAGCGAAGGCGCAGTCGCACTGTTCTTCCTCATCTACCTCGTCGGCACCGTCGTCACCACGTACTACGGTCGGTTGGCCACGAGGCTCTCGCGCACCTCGTTGACACTGATCGGGATGGTCACAGCACTTGTCGGCGCCGGACTCACTCTCGTCGATGATCTGCCGGTGATCATCATCGGCATGTCCCTGCTCACCGGCGGCTTCTTCCTCGGCCACACGGGCGCATCCGCGTCAGCCAGCGCCTCACGGCCCGGTGTCGACTCCACCCGATCGGCGGCCATCTATCTCACCGTCTACTATCTGGGCACCAGCCTGGGCGCCTGGCTGTCGGCGGTTCTGTTCACCGTTTTCGCGTGGCCGGGCGTGGTCGTGATGTGCATGACCTCATTGTTCGCCGTTCTCATCTTGACGTTGACCGGGGCTTCGATAGGGTTCAAGAAACGCAGCTGATCATTCGTTCAGCTTAAGAACCGGAGGACTTCATGCCCCACGCAGCACATTCGAACGTCACCTATACGATCGACCGGGGCGTCGCCCATGTGGAGATCGACCGCGCCGAGAAGCTCAACTCACTGACCAGAGAGGTGTTCGAAGACCTCGTCGAGGTCGGCCTCGCGCTCAGGGAATCGACTGAGGTCAGGGCCGTCGTGCTCTCCGGCCGCGGGCGGGCGTTCAGTGCTGGCCTGGACTTCACCGAGATGTCCAGGCTCGCGGAGGAAGGCACCGCGACGACCTCCGCCGAGGCGGGTGCGGGGTCCGAGTCACCGGCCGAAGGCGCCGTCGACGTGGGTGAGCGGCTCGGGTCCGCTCGGGCGCTGGCGCAGAAGGCCGTGCACGTGTGGTCCCTGATCGAGGTTCCGGTCATCGCCGGACTCAGGGGTCCGGCGCTCGGCGGCGGGATGCAGATCGCGCTGGGCACGGACATCCGCATCGCCGGACCCGACGTCCAGCTCTCGCTGATGGAGATCAAATGGGGGATCATCCCGGACATGTGCGGGACTCAGCTCCTGCCGCGCCTGGTCGGACCCGGAATGGCGAAGAAGCTCATCGCCACAGGTGAGGCCATCGGAGCCGAGGAAGCCCTGCGGATCGGTCTCGTCGAAGAAGTCGCCGAGGACCCGGTCGAGCGAGCCCTTGCGCTCGCCGCCGACATCGCCGGAAAATCACGCTCGGCGCTCGTCTGGGCGAAGAAGCTCGTCGATCTCTCCTTTGAGGCCGACCTGGCCACTGGCCTCGATGCCGAGCAGGAGGCCTTGGCCTCCCTCATCGGCACCGACGAGCAGCGCAAAGTCGTCACAGATCGGCTGGCGCGCATGGCCAAGCGGTCGAAGGGCTGAGGCGCAGCGACGCAGTTGTGATGTGCCGGCCGCTCAGCTGACGGCCCGCCGCGGCTCAGCCGTGACGACCCGGCGAGGCTCAGCCGTGCTTGCCGGGGAACTCCGGGCGGACCGGGTCGATGCTCCGGGCGGATCCGACCACCTCGGCGACGGTGTCGAACGTGTCGAGCTCACGCAGCAGCACGAGTGTCGGGCGCATGAGCTTGAGGCGTTCCTCGGCTTCGGCGGTCAGGATCTCGGCCACTGGCATCCATTCACTCGAATGGGCTTCGGTGGTCTGATGGTGGGCTGACTCGAGGTCACCGGCCGAGAGGGCATAGAAATAGGTGTCGAAGCGTTTAGGCCGTCCGGCCGGGGTGACCCAGTTCGCCCACGGCTTCAAGCCGGCAGGATCGAGCACGGCGCCGGTCTCCTCCTCGACCTCACGCACAGCGGTGGCCAGCAGGATGCGCCAACCGTCGGCCACCTCGGCGATGGTGGAGTCCTTCCACGCTGCCTGATGACTCTGCGGATCGGGGACCGCGATGGAGGCCGCAGTCTGCTCATCGATGGGATCGACGCGGCCGCCGGGGAAGACGACGACGCCGGCGGCGAAGTCCATCGTCGACACCCGATGCTGGACGAAGACCTCGAGCCCCGTGGCACCGTCGCGGATCATGAGCACGCTGACGGCGGGTTTGATCGGCACGGCGTGCGGGTCGGGCACATCGGGCCCGCGGCTGGAGGAATCGGCGAGGTCCGAACGGTCGGACCCCTCGGGGGAGATTTCTCGAATCACTGTCAGCACCTTCGCCTCTGTGTCTGCTCGTCACCTTCCATTATGACTGTGACTGTTGTCCTCGGCGGAGGCGGGGTGGGCCGCTGGGGCGAACTCATTGGAAATCATGCGGCAGGATACGATGGTGCCAGACGAGAGCGACGGCGAGTTTCTCAAGGCAGCTTGAGCTCTGGTGCCTGGGAGTCTGAGCGCGGCACCCGGCGTTGACGGCCCGCAGACCGGAAGAGTAAGGACATGACCAGATTGGAGAACTATCTTTTCTTCTCAATCGATCAGGCGTGGCCGAACTGGCTGATTGTCACACTTCTGGCGATCGACATGATCATCCGCATCGTTGCGCTGGGCTGGATTCCGCACAACCGCAGACCATCTGTCGCGCTCGGCTGGCTGCTCGCAATCTTCCTCATCCCCTACGTCGGAATTCTCGCGTTCCTGCTGCTCGGCTCGGCGAAGCTGCCGAAGAGGCGGCGGGACAAACAGGTGCTCGTCAACGACATCTTCCGGGACCAGACCGATGATCGGGCGATCATCGGCGACTCCGCCCACATGCCCGAACCGCTGAGCACCGCGGCGCAGCTCAACTTCGAACTGGGCGCGCTGCCGATGACGCACGGCAACGCCTTCGATCTGCAGATCGACAACCACGCCTGCATGGAGGCGATGGCCGACGAGATCGATGCGGCCACTCGGTTCGTCCACTTCGAGTTCTACATCGTCGCCATCGATGACACGACGAGGCGGCTCTTCGAATCGCTGCTGGCCGCGCACGAGCGCGGGGTTCGGGTGAGAATCCTCATCGACCATCTGGGTTCACTGGGATATCCCGGCTACTCGGACCTGGTCAAGCGGCTCAACTTATCGGGAGTGGCGTGGCGCCGAGCCCTGCCGATCCGTCCCTGGAAGGGCGAATACCAGCGACCCGACCTGCGCAACCACCGGAAGATCCTCGTCGTCGACGGCGAGGTCGCCTTCACCGGGTCGCAGAACATCATCGACCGGTCCTACAACAAGCGACGCAACTTGCGGAAGGGCTTCCAATGGATGGACCTGTCGCTGAAGTGCAGCGGCCCAGTCGTCGATGAACTCGATGCGGTCTTCATCACGGACTGGTATTCGGAGACGGGGGAACTCTTCGACGAAGCCTCGCAAGGGGAACTCCGGGCACCGCAGAACGGCGGCATCCAGGCGCAGGTGGTGCCGTCTGGACCAGGGTTCGAAGACGAGAACAATCTGCGTCTGTTCAATCACCTCATCTACAACGCGAACCGCAGCGTCGTCGTCTGCTCACCGTACTTCGTGCCCGACGAGTCGCTCATGCACGCGCTCACGACAGAGGCCCGGTCCGGAGTCGACGTGCGCCTGTATGTGGGGGAGACGAGCGACCATTGGGTGACGCAACGGGCCCAGCAGTCCTATTACGCCGATCTGGTGCGGGCCGGAGTCCGGATCTTCCTGTACCACGCCCCGACCGTGCTGCATTCGAAGTTTCTCATGATCGACGATGAAGTCTCGATCATCGGATCCTCGAACATGGATGAGCGATCGTTCGCGATGAACATGGAGGTCACCATGTTCATCGTCGACAAGGAGTTCACCCAGCGGATGTACGACCTCGAAGCGCAGCGGTACGCGCCGAACTCCGTCGAGCTCGACGCCGAACGCTGGAACGATCGGCCGCTGCTGCACAAGTATGTGGAGAACGTCGCCAGGCTCACGAGCTCGCTGCTCTGAACTGGACAGGATAAGACAACGCTCCCGCACACCGATCAGTGTGCGGGAGCGTCGTCGCTTACGAGCCTCAGGTGTCTTCGGAGAGTCCGGATGGGCCTTCGTCATCGAGATCGCGCATGGGGTCAGCCATGACATCGTCCTTGACCTCGGGGGTGCCCGTGGACGTGGCACCTGGGGTGCCGGCGGACTTGCTGCCCGTGGAGGCTGCACCGGCTCCGGCAGCGGAGTTGACCTTGTCGGCTGCAGTCTGGACAGCATCGGCGACAGCCGGTGACTTCTCGCGGATCGACTGGTTCGCCTTCTCAACGGTGTCCTGCACTCGCGGGTCGGTCCAGAGATCCTGTGCCTGGGCCTTGAGCTTCTCGTAGCTCTGACGTCCGGTGCGTGATCCGAGTACGTAACCGACTCCCAGACCAGCCAGGAGAATCAATCGCTTCTTCATTTTCCTGCTCTCCTTCTCAGCTTGCCGTGACTGCATGCAACACGTGTGAGTGCTCGGACCGACGGTGAACGGCGGTCGTGCGCATCGGCACTGTGTCCTGGTTCACCACCTTATACTGCAGATGGTTCCCTCGTGAAAGAATATCGTCTCAGGTTTGTAGAAAGCACACAGTTCAGCGGCGTTCAGCTCACTGTGGCCTGCTGCTGGGTGATGCAGTGGATTCCTCCGCCGCGAGCATAGAGTTCGCGAGCGTCGACGCCGACGACCTTGCGGCCCGGGTACACCTGCTCAAGCACGGACACCGCCTCGGCGTCCATCGGATCGTCGAAGGTGCAGGCGATGACCCCGTCATTGGTGACGAGATGGTTGACGTAGGAGTAGTCGACCCACCCCTCGTCATCGCGCAGCACCTCGGGCGCCGGGATCGCTACGACCTCGAAGGGCTGGCCCTCCGCTGTGGTCTCGGCCCTGAACTGGGTCTTGAGCGACTGAGAGAACTCGAAGTCCGGGTGTTCGGGATTGCGCTGATCGTGGATGAGGACGACACCAGGGCTGGGCATGGCCGCGACGATGTCGACGTGGCCGCGCGTGCCGAAGGTCTGATTGTCGCGGTAGAGACCGTGGTCGAGCCAAATGACCTTCTTCGCCCCGATGGTGCGGGCGAATTCGGCCTCCACATCGGCCTCGGTCAGGTCGGGGTTGCGGCCCGGATCCAGCTGCACGCTGCGCGTGGCCAGCACCGTGCCCTGCCCGTCGACGTGGAAGCCACCGCCCTCATTGCGCAGCTGGGAGTCCAGGATCGGGACGCCGGCCTGGTTCGCAACGAAGCGGCCGATGTGCTGATCGTGATCCCATGTCGCCCATTCCTGAGCGCCCCAGCCGTTGAAGACCCAGTCCACGGCGTGCAGCTTACCGTTGTCGTCGACGACGAAGCTGGGACCGATGTCACGCATCCACGCATCATCGAGTTCTGCGTTGACGACGGTGATCGGATGGCTGATCCCCTCGCCGAGGTGGCGGTGGGCATGGTCTGTCTGCGACGTTGACACCACCACAGTCACCGGCGTGAACTCGCTGGTGGCACGGGCCACGGCGGCCCAGGTGCGGCGGGCGGCCTCTGCCTCATCTTCGGTATCGCCCAAGGCGTATCCAGAGGATGGGAATGCCATCCAGATGCGGTCATGGGCGGCTGTTTCCGCGGGCATGTGAAACGTCATCGTTCATCCCTTCGAGTCTGAGGAAGCGTGGCTTGTCCCGAGTGTAGCGAGATTCGGCTCCTGGGGGTCAACGGATTTCGCACCACTCTGGGCGATGTAGGCACCACCTCGGGCGGTGAGGGGCGGGTCCGTATAGTCTGACGTGAATGACAGGATTCCTGGATGACAGGGTTCGAACTCGCCATGGGAGGCAGTACGTGGAACAGCAGGATCTGCAGGAACTCTTCTCTCGCTCGGGCACGGGCCCGTTGTCGGGCGTGGTCGTCGCTGACTTCTCACGAGTGCTCGCGGGGCCCTACGCGACGATGATGCTCGCGGACCTCGGGGCCACGGTCATCAAGGTCGAGGGCAGGACCGGTGATGACACTCGGCACTGGGCGCCACCTCGGCGCGGGGACGATGCGACGTACTTCCTCACGGCGAACCGGAACAAGCATTCCGTGGTCCTCGACTTCAAGGACGAAGACGACCTGGGGCTGGCACAGGAACTGGCCCGGCGGGCGGATATTCTGGTGGAGAATTTCAAGGCCGGTGGTTTGGCCAAGTACGGGCTCGACTACGAGACCGTCAAGGCCGAGAATCCAGGCATCATCTACGCTTCGGTGACCGGGTTCGGGCGCGACAACCCGCAGCCCGGCTACGATCTGCTCATCCAGGGGCTGTCGGGTTTCATGAGCGTGACCGGATCCCAGGAGTCGGGCCCGGTCAAGGCCGGTGTCGCCGTCGTCGACGTGTTCACCGGTCTGCACACCACGGTCGGGATCCTGGCCGCATTGGCCCACCGCAAGGACACCGGTCAGGGGCAGCTGGTTGAGACGAACCTGCTGTCCTCGGCGCTGTCGGGACTGGCGAACCAGACCTCGGCGTACGTTGCCGGTGGCGTCGTTCCGCAGGCCATGGGCAACGCCCACCCGAGCCTCTACCCCTACCAGCCGATGCCCACAGCCGAGGGTCAGATCATCATCGCCGTGGGCAATGACAACCAGTTCAAGTCATTGGCCTCCGTGCTCGGCCACCCCGAGTGGGCCGAGGATGAACGCTTCGCGAACTTCTCCGACCGCAACGAGAATCGTGGAGAACTCGAACCCGAACTCATCGCCGCACTGAGTGAGAAGACGAATCAGGAGTGGTTCGACATCCTCTCCGCTGCCGGCCTTCCGTGTGCCCCGATCAACACGATCGCCCAGGGTGTGGAGTTGGCATCGTCGCTGGGACTTGAGCCCGTCGCCGAGGCGGGGGCCGGGGATCGCGTGATCCCGACGGTGGCCAATCCGATCCGTCTGTCAGAGACTCCGGCCAGCTACGATCTTGCGCCGCCGACCTTGGGGGAGAGCACCGACGCGGTCAAGGAATGGCTGCGCGGTCAACGATGAGGGCAGTCACTTCACCGTCACGACCAGAGTCATGGTCGACGTCATGGCACCAGTCATGACCTCAGGCGCATGAACTCTGGCTGCGGCAGGCGTGGGAACAGGGTGGGTTCGTAAAACACCTGGGTTGTTCGGGCTGAACTTCCGGATTCACTGACGTACCCTAGAGTCTGTATGAAAGCACCCTAGTCACTGGGGAGATCCTGAGCAGTCCACTTCTGGTCAAGGCGGATTTCGCGAAGTGGCGCCCATAATCCAGGACTGAGATGGACACAGACAAGACTGAGACGAAGGCCGCCGGGAGGCCGGTCGTCAAACGCGTACTGATGGTTGTGGCCATGCTGCTGACCGCGTTCCACCTGCTCGCAAGCTTCCTCTGGATCGCCCCGTCGTCGACGGCGCGACAGGTGATCCCCGGGAACCTGCTCTCGGAGTACATGATTCCCCTGTGGGGTCAGTCATGGAGCGTATTCGCTCCTGAGCCGATCAACGGCGACTACTACTTCGACGTCCGCGCGGTCGTCAAGACCGACGGCGGCGGCGAAGAGGTCACCGACTGGGTGCGAGCCACCGATGTCGAACTCGACCATTCGACCTACAGGCCCTTCCCGCCGCGCTCGGCCGGCCTGGGCATCGGAGTAGCCTCCGATATCAAGGGATCGTGGGAGGACCTGCCCAATGATCAGAAGGCAATCGTCAAGCTCGACTACTTCAAGGGTGATGACTCGGTCGACCGACTGACGACGAAGTTGAAGGAGTACGAGGACCCCGATGGTGCTGTGGGCGGATATCTCGAGAGCGAGCACCTGGCCACGGCGTATGCGACACAGGTGGCCAAGGCGATCTGGGGCGAGGACGTCCAGCGCGTCCAGTACCAGGCGGCTCGGCAGAACGTCGTCCCGTTCGCGCAGCGCAATGACGATGATGCCGAACGACCGAACATCCAGCCGGTTCCGGTCGGGTGGCGAGCACTGGTGAGCGAACCACACCAGTCTGATGAGGAGTTCGCGAAGTACTTCTGTGCCTCCGATGAAGTGAGGTGTGCAGATGAGCAGTGACAGGAACACCAAGGTCAAGGGTGACGAACCCGAAGTGGACTCACAAGCGCAGACGCAGGCGGATTCGAATGAGAACATTCCGCTCGCCTCACGCGTCCTAGGCAGCATTTCACGCGGGTGGAACTGGCTGGAGGAAATGCTCACCGGGCGTTACCACGCCACTTATGGTCTCGCGGTGACCCGTATCCTCATCGGCCTGACCGGGCTCGGCATTCTGCTGACGAACTTCAACGCCCGGCACTACACCTTCGGCGTGGGCAGCGCCTGGAACGGTGAGATCGCCGAACCCAAGAGCGACTTCCCCAACATCTGGCTGTTCTCCCTCTTCCACCGCGCAGTGACCAACCCTGCCTTGTTCACCATCATGATGATCGGTCTGGCGATCCTCGCCGTCGTCATCGTCCTGGGATGGCGGACACGCATCGTCCTGCCCTTCTACCTCGTCCTGTGGGTCAGCTTCATCGAGCTCAACGACGGTGCCGGGGATCAGGGTGACAACGCGTATCGCATGTTCATGATCGCGATGCTCTTCGCCGACACCACTCGCCGATGGTCATTGGACGCCAAACGCAAGAGAAAGCAGAACCCGGAGTTCCCCGACACCGATGGCGGCAGTTATCGCTGGGTCCTCATCATGGCCAACAACTTGGCGATCGTCGTGCTGGCCTTCCAGGTCTGTGCGATCTACATGTCGGGTGGTCTCTACAAGGCAGGCGGTGCCGCCTGGCAGCACGGATTTGCGGTGTACAACCCGCTGCAGACTCAGCAGTTCGGTACCTGGCCGGTGCTCTCTGACCTGCTCACCGCCTGGGGGCCGATGGTCGTGGCCATCTCCTGGGGTTCGGTGCTGTTCCAGTGCGCGTTCCCGTTCATGCTCTTCAACAGGTACACGCGAATCATCGGCCTCCTGGGCATTCTGTCCTTCCACTTGGGCATCGCCCTGCTGATGGGACTGCCCTGGTTCTCGCTGACGATGATCGCCGTCGACGCCATCTTCATCCGCGACCGCAGCTTCGAAAAGCTCCACAAGCTGGTGAGTCGCTGGTGGAAGTCGACGAGCGACGGCATGGAACGGGCGAAAGCGAAGTCCTCGCGCTGACCTCTTAAGCGTCGCTTCGCGGACACAGCGGAAGGGCCCCATCGAAGTTTGAGAGCTCGACTTTGAAGCAGAGCTCTGAAACTTCGATGGGGCCCTCACTGCTCACCTACGCGGCGCATCACCGACTACGCGGCGCGTCACCGCTTGGGGCGCAGCTCCAGTCCGGTGGTCTCCGGATCCTCGGGCAGGCCGATGACGATGTCGTCTCCGTCGGCCACATCGCCGGCCAGCAGCGCGCGGGCCAGCTTGTCACCGATCTCGCGCTGGACCAGCCTGCGCAGAGGCCGGGCACCGAACGCAGGATCATAGCCCTCTAGCGCGAGCCAGTCCTCGGCGGCATCCGTGACCTCAAGCGTGATCCGCCGTTCGGTCAGTCGAGACGCCAGACGCTGGATCTGCAGGTCGACGATCGAGGACAGCTCCTCGGTGCTCAGAGCATCGAAGAGGACGATGTCGTCGAGGCGGTTGAGGAACTCGGGCTTGAACGTCGAATGCACGACGCCGAGCACCGCATCCTTCTGCTCCTGCGCGCTCAGCGACCTGTCGACGAGGAACTGCGAACCGAGGTTCGACGTCAGGATGAGGATCGTGTTCCGGAAGTCGACCGTATGGCCCTGGCCATCGGTGAGGCGACCGTCATCGAGAACCTGCAGCAAGATGTCGAAGACGCTCGGGTGAGCCTTCTCCACCTCATCGAGGAGGACGACGGAGTAGGGGCGACGGCGCACAGCCTCGGTGAGCTGACCGCCCTCGTCATAGCCCACGTAGCCCGGAGGGGCACCGACGAGACGGGACACGGTGTGCTTCTCCCCGTACTCGCTCATATCGATGCGGATCAGGGCCTTCTCATCGTCGAAGAGGAAGTCGGCGAGGGACTTCGCCAGCTCCGTCTTGCCCACACCCGTGGGTCCGAGGAACAGGAATGAGCCCGTCGGACGGTCCGGGTCGGCGATGCCGGCACGTGAGCGTCGGATCGCATCCGAGACCGCGGTGACAGCATTCTTCTGGCCGATGAGACGCTTGCCCAGCACATCCTCGGCGCCCAGCAGCTTCTCGATCTCCCCCTGGAGCAGGCGGCCCGCGGGGATGCCGGTCCACGCGGAGACCACCTCGGCGATGTCATTGCTCGAGACCCGATCGCTGACCATCGGATCGGTCTCGGTCTCAGCGTTGGCCTCCTCTGCCTCGGCGATGTCGATCTCCTTCTGCACGGCGGGGATCTCCCCGTAGAGCAGACGTGAGGCGGTCTCCAGGTCCGTGTCGCGCTGGGCCTTGTCCGCCTGGGAACGCAGATCGTCGAGCTTCGTCTTCAGATCGCCGACACGGTTGAGGCCGGCACGCTGGGATTCCCAGGTGGCCTCGAGGCCGTGTAGCTCCTCTTCCCGATCGGCAAGGTCGGCACGCAGGGCGCCGAGGCGTTCGATCGAAGCCGTGTCCGTTTCCTTGGACAGGGCCATGTCCTCCATCTTCAGTCGGTCCACCGCGCGGCGGAGCTCATCGATCTCGACCGGAGCCGAGTCGATCTCCATGCGCAGTCGGGACGCGGCCTCGTCGACGAGGTCGATGGCCTTATCCGGCAGCTGACGCCCGGTGATGTAGCGATTGGACATGGTGGCCGCGGCGATCAGGGCGCCGTCGTTGATCGAGACCTTGTGGTGGGCCTCGTAGCGTTCCTTGAGGCCACGCAGAATCGCGACCGTGTCCTCGACGCTGGGCTCACCGACGTAGACCTGCTGGAACCTGCGTTCCAGGGCAGGGTCCTTCTCGATGTTCTCCCGGTACTCGTCGAGGGTGGTTGCGCCGACGAGGCGCAGTTCACCGCGGGCGAGCATCGGTTTGAGCATGTTGCCGGCATCCATCGCCGAGTCACCGGTGGCTCCGGCTCCGACGACGGTGTGGAGCTCATCGATGAACGTGATGATCTGACCATCGGCGTTCTTGATCTCTTCGAGAACGGCCTTGAACCGCTCCTCGAATTCACCGCGGTACTTCGCTCCGGCGACCATTGCGGACAGGTCCAGACTGATCAGGGTCTTGTTGCGCAGGGATTCGGGCACGTCTCCGGCCACGATCCGCTGAGCCAGTCCCTCGACGACGGCGGTTTTGCCGACGCCTGGTTCGCCGATGAGGACCGGGTTGTTCTTCGTCCTCCGGGAGAGGACCTGGATGACCCGTCGGATCTCCTTGTCGCGGCCGATGACCGGGTCGAGTTTGGCCTCACGTGCGGTGGCGGTGAGGTCGACGCCGTATTTCTCCAGCGACTGCATCGTGTCCTCGGGATTTTCCGAGGTGACCTTCTTGCCTCCGCGCAGCTCGGGCAGGGCAGCCAGCAGCGCATCGCGTCCGGCGCCGTTGGCTCGAAGGGCTTCGCCTGCCCCGTCCTTGCCTGCGGCTGCCGCGAGCAGCAGGTGCTCGGTCGACACGAACTGATCGCCGAGGCTCGTCATCTCCTCCTGCGCGAGATTCATCATCTCGAGTCCGGAGCGCGAGAGTCCCGGCTGGGCGACGGTCTGCCCGCTGACGGTGGGGAAGCCGTCGATGGTCGAACGGACAGCGGCGAGCACGGTCCGGGGGTCGGCGCCGACCTTGGTCACCAGGTTCGAGGCCAGTGAGTCGGGCTGATCAAGCAGCGCCGCGACCACGTGGGCGGGCTCGACCTGGTTGTTCCTCCTGGCCACGACGTCATTGATCGCGGACTGCAGCGTCTCGCGTGATTTGGTTGTCATCTGTGCGTCCATGCGCATCTCCTTCACAAGTGTTCCGTGAACAGTAATTGCTCTCGAAGAGTTCAACACCAACAAAGTTGAGTCTATTCCACTCAGCTTTAGAAAAACCCGAGAATCCGCCTCCTCGCGGGGAGCATGTCACGCAGGCGCACCGCGGGGAGTGACTCGACGCAGCAGCTCACCTCAGAAGCACGGATTGGAGGTCGAATCGGCGCAGCACCCTGTCGGCGACCTCCGGATCGGTGCCGCGTTCGCGCCGGGCCTTGAGCACTTCCGTGCGGGCCGACTGCAGCGCCCGGGTCTGCACCTTGGCCATGACCTCGCGGTTCTCCTTCAGCGTCGTCGCCTGTTCAGAGCTGGCCTGGTCGTCAGTGGTTCCCAGCAGCTGCGCATAGAGGCCCTTGAAGCGGGCGCGCAGAGGGTCGGCCACCTCGTCGGGCAGAGCCGGGTCGTTCTTGATCTGGTGGAGGGCGGCTTTGTAGGCCCGGGCCGCGATCTCCTTCGTCGCCTGGCGTTCCTTCTCCGCCTCGTCGTCGATGCCTAGGACGTTGACGATGGTGGGGAAGGTGAGGCCGGCGAGCACCAGCGTCACGAGCAGGATCACCGCGGCTGCGACGAGGATGTAGGAACGGCCGGGGAAGGGTTCGCCGGTGTCTGTGGTCGCCGGAATCGACAGGGCCAGTGCGATCGTGGCCAAACCGCGCATGCCGCCCCAGGTCATGAGCGTGGCATCCCTGATGTTCAGCGGTGCGGCATCCGGGTCCTCCTCCCTGCGCTTGTTCTCCAGCACGGTTCCGATGAGCAGCCAGCCGAACCGCACGGCGATGACGATGAGCGCGATGCCCAACCCCACGAGGACGGCCTTTCCCAGGTCGGCGTGCTCGGACTCGACGACCATGCGCAGATCGAGGCCGATGAGGCCGAAGGCGATTCCGGTGATGAGCATTTCCAGGACCTGCCACGTCGAGGCCTGGGTGACACGTTCCGCCGAGTTGCCTTCGACGTCGCGCCTGCGCACCTCGAGCGCGGCCACGACGACGGCGATGACTCCGCTGGCATGGAAATGTTCGGCGATGAGGTAGACGCCGAAGGGCAGCATGAGCATGAGCGAGGAGCGGGCGATCGTATGGTCGATCTTCTCCATCACCCACCACACGATGAACACGACGACGAGGCCGACGGTGATGGCGATGACCGCGGAGATGAGGAAGGACAGGGCCAGCTGACCGAAGTCCACCTCGGTGCCGGACATGGCTGCCGCCATCGCCGTCTGGAAGATGACGAGGGAGGCGGCATCGTTGAACAGCCCTTCACTCTGCAGGGTCGACATGATCCGCCGAGGTATCGAGACAGTTCCCGCGACCGCATCGACGGCGACGGGGTCAGGCGGGGCGAGCATGGCGCCGAGGGCCACCGCCGCCGCGATCGTGATCCCGGGGATGAGGAGGACCGCAGTTCCGGCCACTGCCGCCACCGTCACCCCGACGAGAGCGACCGCCATGCCCAGGATCGTGCGCCAGCGGATGGCGAAGAGCGCCCACGAGGTCTTCTGCGCGGCGGCAAACAGGAGCGGAGGCAGGAACAGAGGCAGAATGAGATCGGGTTCGATGGTGATCTCGGCGAACGTGGGAATGAACGCGCCGGCGATGCCGATGATGACCATGAGAGCCGGCCAGGGGAGGCGCAGCTTCTGGCCCAGGCCCACGACCACGCTGGTTGCGGCACCGAATCCGATGATCATCAGCAGAGTCGTCATGCTCGTCTCCTCGATATGGGTGGCATGAATGCACACCGGTACAACGGCATCGATGTCAGGAAACATCGTCTCCATGAGGGGGCGCCTGGTAAGGATTCGGAAAGAGATCCACATCAGGTTTCCGCGCCGGACCAACGATATTTTGGCAGAATACCCTTATGTCTGACTCAATTGTATTCTCCCTGGAAAAGGACGCAGTCGCGACGATTTCGATCAACGAGCCTCAGACTCGGAACGCGCTGTCGCGCTCGGTGATGAAGGGTCTCATCGACACCCTCGCCGAGGTGGGTCAGCGCACCGATGTCCGTGCCGTGATCCTGTCCACCGCAGGTCACGTCTTCAGCTCCGGGCATGATCTCAAGGAGATCAGCGGGGCGAAGCTGGAATCGCAGCAGGAGACCTTCGCACTCTGCTCCGAACTCATGCAGCTGATCCAATCGATCCCGCAGCCGGTCATCGCACAGGTCCAGGGCGTGGCGACCGCCGCCGGGTGCCAGCTCGTCGCCAGCTGCGACCTGGCGGTCGCAGCAGCGTCGGCTCGGTTCGCCACCCCAGGGGTGAAGATCGGCCTGTTCTGCTCCACACCGATGGTGGCCCTGACCCGGGCGGTGCCGGCGAAGACGGCGATGCGGATGCTGCTGACCGGGGACTTCCTCAGCGCAGATGACGCACTGTCGTTCGGTCTGGTCTCCGATGTCGTCGCCGATGACGAGCTGGAGGCCTCGACCCTGGAATTGGCGCGGAAGGTCGCGTCAGCCTCGTCAGCTACAGTGGCAATAGGCAAAGCAGCGTTCTACGAACAGCGCGATCTGCCTCTGGCAGAGGCCTATGAGCACATGTCGGAGGTGATGGCGCACAACGCCGTCGCAGCCGATGCGCAGGAGGGGATCGACGCTTTTCTCACCAGAAGAGAGCCTCGGTGGCAGCATCGGGACTGACAGTGTGATTTCCTATGACAGTGTGCTCATTCGGATGGACCGGATGAGATGCTTCAGATGATGATGGAGGATCAGACGTGGCGGTAATCGTGACCGGAGCCAGCGGCTTCATCGGTGGCGCCATCGCCCGTGCCCTGGCGAACAGGGATGAGACGGTCTATGCCTTGGGTCGACGCGATCCCGAGATTCCGGGTGTGAATTTCCAGGCGTGGGACCTGACCGAACCTGCGTCGGAAGCGGTGAAGTCCCTGGCGTCGAAGGCCACGGCGGTCTTCCACTGCGCCGGCATCGCGGCCGTCAATGCCGATGACGATGAGCTCTACAGCGTCAAGGTCACGGGGACGAGGAACGTGCTCGACGCATTCGCGAAGGCGCGAATCGTGCACATCTCCTCCACCACCGTCTATTCCACGAACGCACCCCATGCGGACCTGTGGGAAGAGGCCGGGCCCAAGGATCCCAACGACTTCCACGACGCCTATTCGAGGACGCATGCTCTGGCCGAGCAGCTGGTGATGCGGATCCGTCCCGATGCTGCCATCCTCCGGCCCGCCGCGGTCTACGGCCCCGGCGAGACGATGCTCATGCCCTATCTCAGCCAAGTGGCGAAGAAGGGAGTCCTGCGACTTCCCGGCGGCGGTCGGCAGAAGATCACCCTGACCCACATCGACAACCTGGTGCGAGCGGCCATCGCCTGCGTCGACGTACCCTCGGCTTCGGGCCCGTTCAACATCGGCGATCCGACTCCGTACAAGCTCAAGGACGCCGTCTCCACCCACTTCGCCCGTATGGAATACGAGCCTGTCGTCATCGATGCGATCGCGAAGGACAAGGCGCTCTTCGCCGCGAAACTGGGCCTGAAGATCAAGACGTTCTTCAAGCGGGGCAACCGGGCGGAGCTGTTCCTCGTCGAGTACCTTCAGCACGATCGCACGTACAACCTGACTCGTCAGCAGCGAGTGCTCGGAATCTCCACCACGCAGTTCCTTCTGCCCTCACGGTTCCAGTAGCCGTTCAGGCAGTCAGCCACTCAGCGGCGCAAGATCGCGGAACTCATCGTTTGAGCCCGTGCTGGGCCGCGACGATCCGTGACATCACCGCGCGCGGGAGCACCCGTTTGAGCAGGAACGGCAGCGGTGCCCTGCTCCCTACGGCATAGAATTCGCGAGGCCTGGCCGCCTCGATGGCCGTGACGATGGTCGTGGCCACGGTCTCGGCCGAGATCCCGCCTCGTTCATTGTCATCGAGGTGCTCAAGCATCGTTCTCACATCCTCGGTGTAGACAGAACCGGGAGAGAGGTACTTCGTCCGCCGGTTGCCGATCCCGGTGGCGATAGACCCGGGTTCGACGACACTGAGCCAGACTCCGAATGGCGAGAGCTCCTGACGTGCGGCCGTGGTGAATCCGCGCAGGGCTGCCTTGGAGGCGACATAGGAGCTGCGGTGGGCCAGGGGGAAGCTGGCGAGCATGGACCCGACCATGATGATCCGGCCGCGACCACGCTCGCGCATACCGGGCAGGACGAGCTGACTCAGACGCACCGGCCCGAAGACATTGGTGTGAAACAGGCGGTCGATGGCATCGGAGGGCAGCTCCTCGAAGGGACCCGACTGGCTCTCGCCGGCATTGTTGACGAGGACGTCGACGGTGCCAAGCTCGGCGCCCAGTGACTCGACGCTGTCGAGATCGGCGAGGTCCAATTGAAGATAGCGCACCCCGGGGATCCGCTCGGACTGCGGAATCCGCTCGGGGTCCCGACTCGTGGTCAGCACCGTGCAGCCACGGTCTGCCAACTTCCTCACCAGCGCGGCACCGATGCCGGAAGTGCCACCGGTGACTAACACCGTGAGATTTGTGTTCGTCATGGTCTTCACGCGCTTCCCAAACTTCCCGCCACGGCACGTCCGGCACGCATCCCGGAGAAGATGCACCCGCCCAGGAAGGTTCCCTCAAGTGCGTTGTAGCCGTGCATCCCTCCGCCGCCGAATCCCGTGACCTCGCCGGCCGCATAGAGTCCGGTAATCGGTGTGCCGTCTGCTCCGATGACCTGGGCGTCGAGGTTCGTCTCCAGCCCACCCAGGGTCTTGCGGGAGAGCAGACTCAGCCGCACAGCGATGAGCGGACCGTGGGCCGGGTCGAGGATCTTGTGCGGTTTCTGGACCCGCACGATCTTGTCGCCGAGGTAGTTCCTGGCATTGTGGATGGCTTGGACCTGCGCGTCCTTCGAGAACGAATGGTCCATCTGCCGGTCACGTTCGATGATCTGGTCGACGAGGTGGTCATGATCGATGACGGGACCGCGGGAGCGCTCGTTCATCCCGGCGACCAGCTCCTCGGTGGTGTCGGCGACGACGAAGTCGGAACCGAACTTTTTGAAGGCTTCGACCGGGCCGGGAGCATCGGAGGACCGGGCGCGATCCAAAGTCAGGCGCCAGTCCTTCTTCGTGATGTCGGGATTCTGCTCCGAACCCGAGAGCGCGAACTCCTTGCGGATGATCGACT
Organism: Brevibacterium aurantiacum; assembly: GCF_003932995.1. NCBI lineage: Bacteria > Bacillati > Actinomycetota > Actinomycetes > Micrococcales > Brevibacteriaceae > Brevibacterium > Brevibacterium aurantiacum. Next base: position 3,732,007 of record NZ_CP025333.1, on the reverse strand, counting down.
CATTGAGCACGAACCACGAGTAGTCGTGACCGGTCGAGAGAATGGTCTTCATGGTCCGGTTGGTGTCGAACCCGGGGTAGTTCGGTGCTGGGAACCGGTTGCCTTCGGCGTCGAACCACAGTGACGAGGGTCCTGGAATGATGCGGATCCCGTGGTTCGGCCACACGGGGTTCCAGTTTTCGATGCCCTCGGTATAGGCCCAGATCCGATCCCGATTGATCAGGCTCGCACCCGCCTCCTCGGCGATGGCCAGCATGCGCCCGTCAACATGGGCAGGGACTCCGGCCAGCATCGTCTGCGGGAACTCGCCGAGGCGTTCGGCCGGCCAGAACTTGCGCATGAGTTCGAAGTTGTGGCCGATGCCGCCGCTGGTGACGATGACCGCAGGGGCACGCAGCTCGAAACCATCGAGCTCCTCGCGATTCGACTCGACCCCGCGGCCGGTGTGGCTGGGGGCCAGTCTCCGCCCGCGAACCCCGACGACCGAGGCACCATCCCCGCTGCCGCTGCCGCTGCCGCTGCCGCTGCCGCCATTGTCGACGATGAGCTCATCGACACGATGCCGAAACCCCATGGTCACGAGGCCTGCCGTTTCTGCCCGCTCCACGGGCTCGCGGAAGACCCGGACCACCTCGGGGCCGGTGCCCCAGGTGAGGTGGAACCTCGGCACGGAGTTGCCGTGCTCGGAGGCACCCGACCCGCCTCGCTCTGCCCAGCCGACGATCGGTGTCAGGCGCAGCCCCAGGTCATGGAGGTAGCGACGTTTGTCTCCGGCGGCGAACTCGAGATACGCCTCGGCCCACTGCCGTGGCCAATGATCGTCTTCCCGGTCGAAGCCCGCCGAGGTGGCCCAATCCTGGCGCGCCAGGTCGAGGGAGTCGTGGACGCCGAGTCGGCGCTGCTCAGGGGAGTCGACGAGGAAGAGTCCACCGAGGGACCAGAAGGCCTGACCGCCGAGGTTGGCCCGGTTCTCCTGGTCGAGGATGAGCACTCGCTTCCCGGCGAGGCTGAGTTCATGGGCGGCGACGAGTCCCGCGAGGCCTGCCCCGACGACGATGGCGTCATAAGCCTCATTCGGGTGAGGGGCGGCGGTCGGAGAGGTGTTTCCCATGGGCGACTCCTTCGTCGAAATGTGGGTCTGGCGACCCGTGCATACTCAGACTACTGGCCGCAGAGTCTGTCTACTGTCCGCGGTGTCTGCCTACTGTTCGCAGGGCTTGCAGTCGTGTCTCAGCGGCCCAGCGTCGAATCGAGCCAAGCAGCGGCGGCGGAGAACGAATCGTCCGTGGTTGTCGGGTCGAGTGGCACACCGGTCTCCACCGCACTGGGGTAGCTGCCGAGGAACCTCAGACTCCTGGTCACACGGTGGACTCCCTGCAGCGCATCGGCCATCCGGGCCTCGTGCACGTGTCCCAGCAGGTCGATCGAGAACTGGTAGAGCCCGAGTCCGTCACCGGTGGGTCGGGATTCGATGCGTGACATGTTCACCCCGCGGCTGGAGAACTGCTCGAGCATCTCCAACAGCGCACCCGCACGATCGGAGCGCAGCGAGGCCACGATGGTGGTCTTGTCGGATCCAGTCGGTGCGGGAATAGCACCGGGGCGAGTGACGACGACGAACCGGGTCTCGGCATCCTGACGTTCTCCGATGTCATTGGCCAGAACCTCAAGCCCGTAGCGTTCAGCCGCCAAGGCCGGACACACGGCCGCCACATGGTCGGCGGCATCGTTAGCCAGATCTCGTGCGGCCGCGGCCGTCGACGAGGTCGGCAGGTAGACGGCATCGGGGAAGTTCGCAGCCATGAACGTCCGCACCTGCGCCTCGCCATGCGGGTGGGAACCGAACGAGGTCAGCGTGCTGGGATCGGTCCCCGGCTTCACCGCCAGGACGAAGCGCACGGGCACGACCACCTCGGCGATGATCTGCAGCTGACCATGATCGGTCAGGGCATCGATCGTGGCCGGCACGCCGCCTTCGATGGAGTTCTCGATCGGCACGACCGCAGCCAGGCAGTCACCGTCGAGGACGGCCTCGAGAGCCGCGGCCCCGTTGCGCATGGGCTGGGTCGATGCGTTCGAGCGCAGGCCGTGGGAGTCGAGGTACTGCAGCAGTGCGGCCTCGGTGAATGTGGCTTCGGGGCCCAGGTAGGCGTAGCGCTCTGCGCTCACTGCGTAGTCTCCTTCTCGGTACTCGGCGAGGTGCCGTTCTGCTTCTTGGCCCGGAGTCTGCGCACGAGGATCGCTCGGGCGACGTCGCGGTATTGGGCGGCACGGTGCAGCTGTGCATTGAGGTCCTTGCCCGTGACCCGGTGGTGGAGGTCGCATTCGACCTCTTCGACGCGCAGGCCGGCATTGACGACATCGATGGTCATGGCCGTTTCGACGCCCCAGCCGGCGGCGAAGGGCAGTGCCGTGTCGAAGGCCTCGCGGCTCAGGCAGCGCATTCCCGACAGGGGCTGGGTCGCGTCGAATCCGCTGAGTTCGGCGATGCCCTTCTTCGCGAGACCGACGACGAAGCCGAACCCACCGCCCTTGCGTTTCTGTGCGGGCAGGATCGCGATCGTCATATCGGCCTCACCAGCGAGGACAGGTGCGGCGAGCGGGGCCGTGTTGAGGGCTGAATCTTCCAAGTCGCCGTCGATGAAGAGGAGGGCGCGGTGATTCGGGCGCTGGTTGGGATCCGAGTCGGAGATCTCACGATTCCTGATCGCAAACGCGCCGGTCATCATGGCCGCAGCCTTGCCCTTGTTCTTCCTGTGGGTGACCACCTCGGCGCCGGCCCTGCGGGCACGAACGCCGGTGTCATCACTCGAACCGTCATCGACGACCATGATGATGTCGACGCCGGGGATCTGCTTGGCGCTTTTCACGGTCGCTGCGATCCGGTCGGCTTCGTCCATCGCGGGGATGACGGCGGCGATCGCGCGGGGTGCCGCCCCCGGAGATGGAACTGGGGTGTTCGACTGTTCGGACATGGAAACTCTTCTCCTGTCCGCCTCACGCACCGGCGAATGCGCGTCGACGCTCGCCGGTGGTCGTGGCGACGGAACTCAGTGGATGGTCAGCTGACGAGCGACGATGCCTGAACGTGCACGGCGTGCCTCGGTAGACAGAGACTCGCCCGAGTTCATGGTCGTCTCGAGGCGCTTGCCGAACTCCGCGATGGGTTCTTCGATGTCGTCGACCTGTGTGCCGAATTCGAGTTCCCAGACGGGCACGATGATTCCGTGGGCCCGGAAATATCCCAGGAAAGTGCCCGGACCGCCGAGGTCGTTGAGCCCCTCGACCTGCAGGCTCGCGAGAGCGTCGACGATCGCGTCCTCACCCTCGGGGCGTGCCCAACGGACGTAGGTGCGGCCCGACATCTCGGTCCAGTAGGCGGACTTCACCGAGGCGAGCTTCTCCGTGGGGGAGATGGAGTCGTTGGCCTGTTCGAGCGCCGCAGCAACATCGGAGTCCGTCTCGGCCTCGGGCAGCTTCCAGTACTCGAAAGTCTCGAGGACGCGGATGTCGAACGGGTGGTCGGTGTCGAGGATGTCCTGCAGACGCGGTCCCTGACCTGGCTCGGTGGTCGCCTCGACGGTGGTGCCCGGCTCCGCATCGACTGCGGCCAGGATGCCGTGGGCGACATCGCGAGAAGCATCGGTCGAGGACACAGGAACCTGCATGCCGGCCAAGATTTCACCGTCTTCACGGTGCCAGGCCTGCCATGCTGCGGGCAGCAGGGAGGTGATGGTGATCTCCTGACCACCGAACTCCTCTTTCAGCTTCGCCGAGGCGGTCGCCGCCGGCACCAGCTCACGCAGGCAGATGAGGTCCGCCTCGAACGGCAGTCCCTCGAACGGACGTGCAACGAAGGCCGTGGCCTCTGCACGTGCCAGACGCTTGGCAATGACATCTTCTTTGGAACGCTTCGACTTCTTACCCATGGAAGACAAGTCTAGACGGTCTGGCGAATCGGAATGCATCCCGTTCGCCGGGGCGATTCAGTGCTGCCCGGCGACCGGGATGAAGTAGCGCGTGGTGTTCGACTCGTCCATCGTCACCTGCAGTTTGTCACCCGGGTTCGGGAACGCCGAGTGTTCGGGATTCTCCGGCGTCAGTCCCAGGTTCTCCAGGCGGATGATCCCGTGCCGACCGACCTCGTCGGCGGCGAGGACATAGGAATGATTGAGCTCGCGGATGGTGACCTCGATCGAGGGGACCTCCGCTGCAGCATCGACATTCGTCACCGTCCGAGGCGGTGAGGCGTTGCCCATTCCCAGGTAGGCACTGACATCATCGGCGATATAGGCGGCAACCACATCGGCCTGAGCCAGGAGCCCGGAGAGGACGACGGAGAGCCGCTCCTGCTGGGCATCTGATTTCAGTGCCTGACCGGGTTTGAACAGATGCTCCTCGGCGAGCACACACCACGCATCCTGCATGATCGTGCGCAGCTGGAGCTCGACGAGCACTGAGGGTTCGGCGTCGAAGGGAACTTCGATGATGAGATGGCGTCCGCGATAACCGGAGGGCTTGGGCTGGGCGGAATAGTCCCGCACCTCGGCGATGGAGAGGTTCGAACTGTCATTGCTGTCGGTGAGCAGATCCCACAGCGCGGTCTGTTCCCGCTCGGTGCGGCACACCGCCCGGGCACCGACAACATCGATGACCTGGTTCTCAACCTCGACGGCCTCATGGATCTCGTCATTGGCGTCGGCGAGTTTGCGGCGCAGCTTCTCCCCGGCTCGGAGTCGGTCCTTGATCCGTCCGCGGCCGACGGTGACTCGATCGCCTGACAGCAGCGCGGAGCCCGAGCATGCGGCCTCGACCCAATCGTTGACCGTCTCCAGGGCGGCCCTCCATGTCGACTCGCGCCTGTCGTAGGCTTCGTCGACCAGTTCGCGGACTGTTGCTGACATCCTCGTCACCTTCCTAGCTCCTGATTCAACTTCACCAGAAGACGGGGTGGATGTCCATGCTTTACGCGCGAATGAGACGAGCTTTCCTCCGGGAGGTCATCACGGGAGCCTCCGGGGACTGTTCAGGGGTCCTGCGATGCGCGCCGCAGACTCAGCGCTCGGTGGGAAGGTACCCGTATTCGTAGCCGCGGGCCAGCGCATCTCTGCGATTGCGGACGCCGAGGCGCGCGTAGAGATTCGACAGCTTGTTCTTCACAGTTCCTTCGACGAGGCTGAGCTCAGCGGCGATTGCGGACACCGAGGACTGGGTGTCCAGCAGTGCCAGGAGCTGTCTCTGCGAGGGGCTGAGCAGTGTGTGACCGGCGCGGATGCGAAGTGTCTCCCCAAGATCCAGCAGCCGCTGCCGGAGCCGTTCCCCGGCACCGCGATCGCCCGGTCCGCCGATGGCACCGTCGGCGCCGTCGGTGGAGTTGGATTCGCTCGCGAAGACCGGAGCGATCAGGTCCCACTCGGCAGCGCTGGAGCTGCGCGCGATCAACTGATCGCGCAGAGACTTGGGAACCAGCGCCACGGGAATGAGGCTGGCTGCGATCCTGCAGTACTCGAGTGCGTCGACGAACGCGGAGTCTGACTCTGCCAGTTCTCCTTTGCCCAACAAGCTGGCAGCCTGAATCGCACGTGCCGAGGCCCTGGCGTGCAGGTCGAGTGGCTTCTGAGACAGCACTCTGTTCGCCAGGTGCGCCGCGGTCCCGTGTTCACCGATGGTCAGATGGAGTTGAGCTCTGGCCAGGATGATGTACGGCGATTCGGTCTCGGCGTCGAGCAGGACATTCTGGGCGAGATGGGTCTGGCCCTGAGCCAGGTGGAGGGAGACCAGCATGAGCTGGAGTGAGTGGAGCAGGAGTCCGTAGGCCGGCAGGGACGATCGGTTGGTGTCGATGATCTGCTCCAGGCGCTTGCCCTCGATCCCGACATCGCTGCGCAGAATGCCTAATAGCGATCTGTACTGAACGACTCCGAGCCACGAGTGATGACCTAGTGAGGGGTCAGTCAGGCGCGCCGAGTACCGGCTTGCTGCGTCGAGGTCCAGGCCGTCCATGGCGCGAATCATGCGAGCCAAGGAATAGGCGGTGAGCGTGTGGGGGTTGTTGAAGCGAGTTTGCTCCCTGAGCTCGTCGAAGTGACGCAGGTGCGCGTCACTCGATGGCCCGTTTCCGAGCATCGCGTACGCCAGGGCACTGTAGGCATGTGCGGGGAGCAGGAGATAAGGAGAGGACGCAGAGGCGAGCTCTGTGATGATGATCGACCGGCGCAGCAGTTGGACACTGCCCGTGAGATCGCCGACGAACATGGTGGTGATCCCATATTCGAGGTGGAATCGTGCTTCGCAGAGTCGGCTCGATGCTGACTGGAAGTGTCGGCTGTCGTTGATGAGCTCCTGGGCCGTCCGGGCCACTTGCAGACCCTGGTCCGACTGGCCGAACACCTTCTGGCGCCGCATCGATGCGATGGCCATGATCAGGATGTCATCGACGGTGAAGTCACCGTCCTTGATCCGTTCCAGCTGCGAGTCGAGCGTCGGGACCGCCGAGTGCTCGAAGTCGACCTGGCCGAGAACGGTGAGGGCGTCGCTGACGCGAAGGCGCCGTCTGGCCTCACCTGCTTGCAGGCAGTCGCCCTTCGCCTCGGCCAATACCGCCGAGTTCTGAGTCTGCGCCTCGGGGACCTTCGAGAAGGCCTCGAGAGTCGCGTCGAAATGATCGACCATGAGTGCATGGCCGCGGTTCGCCCAGAGATCTGTCAGTGCGCTCCACTCTCCGGCCTCCGCGACCTGCAGGAGTGCCTCATCGAAGCCCTCCGAATGATAGGAGGCTGGGGCCTTCAGCCATTCCGCGGCGCTGCCACCAAGTGCGCGTCGCGACCGCGATTCGCTGTGCCGATCCCGGTCGTCGTAGAGCCGCCTCAGGATCGCTCTCATGACCGGCGGAATCGTGTATTGACCGGTGTCTTCCAGCGATGGGAACAGCAATCCGTCCTCGAGCAGATGTGCGCTCAGGTCAGCGATGTCGAAGGTGTCGCCGCCTTCTGGGTCGATGGGGACGGCAAACGACCCCAAGTAGCGCATTGCTCCGGCGGCGATGGCCAGAGTGTCGGCGTTGATGTCGCGTACGAATGAGAGCAGATGGGCAAACCTCAGCTCGGGACTGTCCGGGGCCTGGCTTCTGATCTGAGTCAGAACCTCGGCGGATGGCAGATCCGAGTAGTGGTCGGCATCGACTGTCGAGAGGTCATGGCCCATCGAGTCGGCGCCCTGCAGAACGGCTTGGCCTGCCAAGATATGGCCAGATGTCTGCAAAAACAGACTCTTCCACACTGGTTCGGGCAGCTCGGGCGCGAAATCGGCGAGGCGAGTCGCGAATGCGTGAGCTGTCGTCGAGCGCTCGCCGGGAAAGACGCCTGCACCGGCTGAGCGGTCCGTCGGGGGAACGGGAGCGCCCTGGTCAGCGGAATCATGCATGGGTGGGGACCTCTGGCAGTGGGGATATGGGGATTTGGGGATTGACTACCATTAAGTAATCTATCTGATCTCTTTGAGAGAATTCCGGTTACACAATGTGGCAGCTATGTGATTTTCACTAAGTCTGCGTTTGTCTGCGTTCAACTTCACTCAATCTGTGTTCAACGATGCCGTTGCGCATTATCGGGGAGTGAGCAGCGGCACGTTGTTCTTAGGATCACTTGTGAAGTGGTGTTTCGTCAATATTGATCTGTAGCGGCGTGGGGGAGTGCCGAAGCAGGCTCAAGACGTGAGGTTTTCGTCGGGTACTGCTCACACCTCGTAGTCGACGATGACAGGAGCGTGATCCGACGCGCCCTTGCCCTTGCGCTCCTCGCGGTCGATCTCGGCACCGGTGGCCTTCTCAGCCAAGGACGGTGAGGCGAGCTCGAAGTCGATGCGCATGCCCTTCTTCTTCGGGAATGCCAGCCTCTGGTAGTCCCAGAAGGTGTAGACGCCTGGGCCTGGTGTGAACTGCCTGGTGACCTCGGTGAGCCCGGCGCCGAGGAGGGAGTTGAAGGCATCGCGCTCGGGCTCGGACACATGGGTGAGTCCGTCGAACTCCGCCATGTCCCAGACGTCCTCATCCAAGGGTGCGACATTGAAGTCGCCACAGAGGACGAGCTTCTTATCAGGTGTTTCACTCAACTGTGCAGAGATATCGGCAGTCAGGGCCCGATACCATTCGAGCTTATAGGTGTAGTGCGGGTGGTCGAGTTCACGACCATTGGGAACGTAGAGCGAATACACTCTGACTCCGCCGCAGGTGGCTGAGAGTGCACGGGCCTCGACCACGGGCTCTTCGCCGAATGAGGGAATGTCGGTGAATCCGATCTCGGGGTCCTCGAGTCCGACTCGGGAGGCGATGGCCACACCATTCCACTGATTGAGGCCGTGGAAGCTCACTTCATAGCCACGGGAGGTGAACAGGTCCTCCGGGAACTGTTCGTCCTTGCACTTGAGTTCCTGGATGGCCAGGACGTCGACGTCGGAGCGATCCAGCCAGGCGCCGATTCTGTCATGTCGGGCGCGGATCGAGTTCACATTCCAGCTCGCGATTCTCACTCTCCCACCATAGGCGGTCCCGACCGCAGGCCCAAGCTCAACAGGCAGAAGGAAGCCGGTCACCAGGAGGAGTCAGCAGGCGCACCCCGTGGCCCCATCACCTCGGCGCCGGTTGGCTACCGATAATCTGGGGTCATGCCTGAAGCACTCAACGAACACCTCGGCCACGATGGTGCCGCCTGCCCCGACTCCTACTATGTGCGCACGGGGCCGGAGACCTTCATCTCGACGCTGCACAGTCAGGGCGCCTGGCAGCCGGGCGAACAGCATCTGGCCCCAGCCGCAGGACTGGTGCTGGCAGAGATCGAACGCCGACTGCCCTCGGACAAGTTGGTCTCTCGGATCAATTTCGACATCCTCGGCGTCATCCATTCCGGCGAATTCACAATCGACGTCAACGTCATCAGGCCCGGTCGGACCATCGAACTCATCGAGGCGAGCATGCGCCATGGTGAGCGCACGAGCGTCCACGCCAGAGTCTGGCGCCTGCTGCCCAGCGACACCACCAGCGTCGTCGGCGACGAATGGCAGGCTCTGCCAGAGCCCGAAGAAGCTCCTGCCGTACCGTTCACCGGCCGCTGGGGCGGAGGCTTCATCGCCTCGTTGGACGGTGGCCAGTTCGCCGACGTCCGCCCCGGATTCGCTCGTTCCTGGATTCGGTCCCCCTTTCCCCTCGTCGACGGTGAGGACGACCCCGCGACCGCGGCCTTCGTGAAGCTCGTCGATACAGCCAACGGGCTGGCTGTGAGAGAAGATCCGAAGACGACGTTCTTCCCCAATGTCGACCTCACCATCCACCTCACCCGAGTCCCCGAACCAGGCTGGGTCGGCTTCGAGACGAAGGTGGCGTTCGGCCCCACCGGGATCGGCGAGACCACGAGCGTCCTCAGCGATGTCAAGGGGCCGATCGGCACCGCGGCACAGTCGCTGACAGTGCGGGTGGGCCAGGGCGCGAAGTGACGAGGCCGCGCGCTCTCGTCACCGGCGCCAGCTCAGGGCTGGGGCGTGGTTACGCCCTCAGCCTCGCCGCCGATCACTATGACCTCGTGCTCGTGGCCCGCGATGAGACGCGCCTGCGGGAGCTGGCGACGAGCATCGAAACCGAACACGGCACCCACGCCGAGGTTGTCGTGGCCGATCTGTCCACCCGATCCGGCATCGACATGGTCCGGACTGTGGTTGAGACCTCACGGATCGATCTGCTCATCAACAACGCCGGATACGGACTCAAGCAGGGTCTGCTCGACTCGGATGCGGCCGAGCTTGAGGACCAGGACATGGTGCTCACCGGCGCCGTGCGCGAGCTTTCGCTGGCCGCGGTCAAGCAGATGCGCGAACGTGGTCGCGGCGGTCTGATCAACGTCTCGTCCATGGCGGCACTGACGACCATGGGGCAGTATGCGGCATCGAAGATGTCGACTCTGGTCTTCACTGAAGCACTCGCCGGCGAACTGCGAGGTACCCCGGTGACGGTCACCGTCGTCCTGCCTGGATTCATTCGGACCAGATTCCATGAACGACTCGGCGTCGACCGGCCCGGGCCGGGTTGGATCTGGCTGAGTGTGCAGCAGGTCGTCACCGCGTCCCTGCGCGATGCCAGGCGCGGCAAGGTGGTCTCGGTCCCCGGGGTGAGCTACGCGCTGGCGGCTCGAATCGCCCGCTTCGTTCCGCGTTCCCTGGTGCGCTGGGGGTCGACGGGATTCTCTCTCAGCAGACGAGACGATCACTGAGTTCGCGGCAGTGACAGTTGCGACCCGCCGAATGAAGTTGAGTCTTGAATTATTTTCGGCGAGGCTTGTGACCTGGGGTTCTATCAGGTGTTCAGGGTCGCCGAAAGGCGCCCTTGCGGCTTAGGCAGGGCGGAACAATCTTTACAAGTAGGATCGATGTGTGATCCAATAATGGTGTTCGCCCGGTGGGGATCGGGTGGACACAACGGACGTATGGGGATGCGTCCGGGTACTCGAGGGGAGTGCTGCGAGGACCCCGGGATGTCGCGATTACGCGCCCCGGGGTCTTTGTCATTCACAGCTGAACACTGCGCTGCTTCCTCTGCCGTGACCTGGCGATGGCGACCTCGACGCCGACTGCGGACAGCGGGACGCCGAGTGCCTGACTGGCGTTGCGGGTCACGCGATCTGCGACGTCGGCGACGACTGAATCGATGTCGGCGCGTTCGTCGACATCGAGGTGGAGGACGAGCTCAGGGCGTCGCGCAGTTCCGCGCAGGATGGCCTGTGCGTCCACGACCTCGGGGGTGGCTTCGAGGTCATCTTCCACGGCGGCGGCCACGACGTTCGCCGTCACTGTGGTCACACCGCTGCGAGCATCTTCCTGCATGCGCAGAGGCTTGGCGGAATCCTTCCGCGGGACCTGCGCAGCGAGCCAACGGATGCCGATGATCGCCAGAATGAGGGCGACAACCAGTGCAATGACCGCGGAGAACGGCAATGCGAATACGGCGGCGACAGGCTGCAGTGCTGCGTCCGGCGTCAAGCCGGGGGCCACGGCTGCTGCCAGGCCGAAGCTGATCGCAAGCACAGCGAGTCCGGCCACCAGGAGGAACAGTCCGACGATGATGAGTCCGGTGCGGTTGGCACCTGCTGCCATACGTCTCATGCCTGCCTCCTGTGTGCTCGGACCTTGACGGTGGGTGTGCGGTCGAAGGCGATCGAGTCGAAGCGCTGGGTGACTGCGGCATCGACATCGCGGCGGATCTCGTCGTTGTCACGCACGGGGGTGGAGAAGGTGACGTTCGTCGACGAGGCATTGGATGCGGCGCGCACGCTCGAGACTCCGTCGACGGAGTCCGCTGCCGCGGCCGCCAGGCCGGACAGCGCCGAGGTCGGCAGCACCACTTCGAAGCGCTCGATGTGCTCCGGGGTCTGCGTGCGGTAGCCGATGACGCGCTTGGCTCCGGGCGAGATTCCGATGATGAGGAAGATCAGGCCCAGCAGCGCAATGACGACACAGGCGGCGATGATGGCCGCGGATCCCCAGGTCATCTCGCCGAGGCTCGACAGTCCTGGGACTCCGTCCGAGAGCGCGGAGCTTCCGGAACCTGCAGAGGCGATGGCGGCAATGGCCGCCCAGCCGAGGGCCACGGCGATGACCAGGATCAGGATGGCGAGGATGACGGCGGGCACCACGCGTGCCGGGCGTGCCCGAAACAGTCGTGCGCTCATTGCAGATTCCTCACTGTCTTTCCGGATCCTGATGCATTGGGCTTGAGCCATTTCACGGAGATGTCGACCTGATGGACGGTGACTCCGGTGAGGGCTTCGACATCGGTGCTGAGGCGACGACGGACCGATTCGGTCGCCTCGGTGATGGGGGATGGGTACTGCAGTCCGAGTTCGACTTCGAGGGTGCAGCTTCGACCCGAAAGGGTCACGTCAACACTGGGCCGGGAATCGAGATCGGCGCTCGAACCGAGTCCGAACAGACCCGATTTCGTCCCGCCGATTCCGGGCAGACCTTTGAGGATCTGGGAGGCTGTCTTCTCGATGACCCGGTCCGCGATCGTGAGGTCGCCACGTGATGAAGCCACGCTGTCACCTCCGCGTTGTTGAACGTGAACTCAGTGCGCTGAGGTCGAGTCGTCCGTCGAGGACCAGGCCGACGACGAGGCCGAGCCCGCCGCAGATGGCGACGATGAGGAATGCCAGGAATCCTCCGAAGTACGCGACGATGCCCAGCGTCAATCCGACGAGCAGTCCGATGAGTGTTTTCGACATGTCATTCCTTCCGCCGAGGCGGCGAGTCGTTCTCGGGCCTGAGATCGGCCGCGGGAAAGGCTGCGTTCGTGTGTTGAGTATGCAAACTGGTGTGTAGGGGGCAGATCAGTTGAGTTCGACGGTGTCGTTGGAGCTCTGCTGATCGTCCTCATCACCGGGGAGGTGGACGTCGGTGACCTCGATGTTGACCTCGACGACCTGGAGTCCGGTGCCCTGTTCGACGGCACGGATGACGTTGCGGCGGATCGCCTCGGCGACGTCGACGATCGACGTTCCGTACTCGACGACGATGGTGAGGTCGATCGCGGTCTGCTTCTCACCCTTCTCGACGGAGACTCCGCCGGAGACGTTGGTCTGCGAGCCGGGGATGCGGTCGGTGAGGGTGTCGAAGGCGCGGCGTGCGGCGGTGCCCATGCTGTAGACGCCGGGGACCTCACGTGCAGCGATGCCGGAGAGCTTGGCGACGACGTTCTCGGCGATCGTGGTGTTGCCCATGTCGGTGACGAGGGGGCTGCGCACCGAATCGTCGGTTGTGGACTGCTGGGAAACGGTGGACTGCTTGACTTCAGGCATTTCTGATTCCTTAACGTTTCGATTGCGCTGACATTGGTACAGACGCGGCAGGTCAGAGAACCTCACGCACCTGTGCTGAAAAAGTTCTCAAGCGAGTTCGCACTCGACATTCCCCCGGCACGGAATGTGCGCTCATAGCGCCGACGGTCGCATACGATGTGGATATGACAAGGCACGATGATCGGTTCGATCTCGTCACCCTGGTCGTGCGCGCGAGGGAAGGTGATATCGATGCCTTCGAGTCGTTGGTCGACCGGTATGAGACGAAGCTGCTGCGATTCTGCCTGCGCACTCTCGGTGATCGGCAGGATGCCGAGGACGTCGTGCAGGACACGCTGGTGCAGGCGTGGAAGTCGTTGAACGCCCTGAGTGAGCCCGCCGCCTTCGGTACCTGGATCTACCGATTGGCATCGAACAAGTGCACCGACATGCTGCGGCGGCGGATGGCCAGGCCCTCGGATGCACAGGACCCCGACGATATGAGCATCCACCCAGACGGGCGTGCATCGGTTGAGAAGTCCGTTGAGGCACGCACCGCTCTTCAGCATTTCTCAAGCGTTCTCCAGACGCTCTCGTCAGAACAGCGGGTAACCTGGGTGCTCCACCAGATGGAGGGTCTCAGCTACGCCGAGGTGGCCGCGACTCTGGGCATCAGCGAAGGCAGCGTGCGAGGCCGCATCCACCGGGCCCGAACTGCCGTCATGGAGGGGATGGAAGGATGGACATGAACGAACATGTCGGCTCCGGCGCTGAACCTGACCAGACGAACGATGATCTCCAGCGGGAATCAGACGCTCAGCTTCGCGGTGTCATCGACGAATACATGGCCACGTTCGAACCTGAACCTGAGGACACTGCCGGGGTGCGCGAGCGCATCCTCCAGCTGGTCCGAGACGATCTGTACCGTGGGCCCTCGACACGTCTGCAGACCGAACATGGTCACCCGTTTTCGATCTCCACTGCCGCGGTGCGCTCAATTGTGCGCAGAGCCGTCGACTCGGTGGACGGTATCCGTGCCCGCAGCGTCGACGTCGAACCCGCCGGTGAACCCGAAGGCAGAGCGGCGACGGTGTCATTGACACTGGCTATGCGCGCCGGCATCTCCTTCGCCCCCACCGCCGAGGCGATCCGCGGGGCCGTGTCCGCCGCGGTTCTGTCCGAACTCGGGATTCCAGCTGTCAGGATCGATATCAATGCTGAGGATGTGTACGTTGACTGATCGTGGCGAAGCGAAGGACCTCAACCTCGTGAACAGCGGCAATGGCTCTGGTATCGGCAGCGGCTCAGGCGTCCGCAGCGAGGTCGCGGAGTCGGAGCGTCTGGCGACGTCGGTGACCTCGGTTCCCGGTGTCAGAAGCCTGGCGCCGGGACTGCGCGATCTGGTCGCCACAGCCACAGCCAGAGTGCTGCGGCGAGTCGGTGGTGAGCCTGTCGGTGTCGACGTGGCTCGCGGAAACGACGGTGTGAAGGTGAGGATCGATGCCCATCTTGACCGCACCCGTTCGGTCGCCGAGGTTGTCGATGAGATCTTCTCCGTCGTCGAGGCCGATATCGCTCGCGGGGCAGTGGAGGCCAGCGGACGGCTCGACATCGATCTGCGCGTCGTCAGCCGAGGGTAGCTGCCAGGACTGAATGGGCAGCTACCCTCGACTGAAGGGCAGCCGCCAGGACTGCAGGTGAATATGGCGAGGGCCGGAATCCAGTGATGGATTCCGGCCCTCGCCAGGATCAGACCGTGATCAGGCGGCCTTGTCCTTCTTGCCCATCTTGCTGGTGATGAAGCCCCAGATGAGAAGGACGATCAGCGAGCCGCCGATCGCGCACAGCCAGGACGAGATTGAGAAGAAGGCATCCATCTGGACGCCGAAGATCGCGCCGCCGAGCCAGCCGCCGATCATGGCTCCGATGACGCCGATGATGAGTGTGGCGATGAGTCCGCCGCCCTGCTTGCCCGGCAGAATGGCCTTGGCAATGGCACCGGCAATGAGTCCGAGAATCAAGTATGCGATGAAACCCATGAGGTTCACATCCCTTCAGAAGTGGCTGATGATCGGGCTTGCTGAGTGAATCTGTCTCCAATGGTAGATCCGATTCTCGCGGAACGTACCGCTTCGCCCGATTCTTTATGACATTGGTGCAGACGTTCGCTCGGTGGAAACCTCACGGACGAATTCTGTTCGTATGCTGTGATCCCCATCGCCACCTCGGCGAGGGCGGCTGGGGCTCACGACCACCTCGGCGACGGGGGCGCTGGGTGTGTGTGACGGCCCTGGTCCGCGCAATGGCACTGGCCGTTTAGACTTGTGGGCATGACCGATAGCGCAGACACCCGCCGACAGTTGCTCGACCTCATCGACGAACTCGCCGTGGTTCGTGGCAAGGTGACCCTCTCATCAGGCAGGGAAGCTGACTATTACCTGGATCTGCGCCGGGTCACTCTCGATCATCGCTCCGCACCTCTGATCGGCGATGTGGTGCTCGACCTCCTGGCTGCCGAAGGCCTGCTGGAGCAGGTCGATGCCGTGGGCGGTCTGACGATGGGAGCCGACCCGGTCGGCACCGCAGTCATGCACCGCTCCGTCGTTCGCGGCACTCCGGTGGATTCCTTCGTCGTCCGCAAGGAGGCGAAGAAGCACGGGATGTCTCGTCGCGTCGAGGGCCCCGATGTCGCCGGCAAACGGGTCGTTGCGGTCGAGGACACCTCCACCACGGGTGGTTCGGTGCTCACCGCCGTCGAGGCTCTCAAGGAGGCCGGCGCCGAGGTGGTGGCCGTGGCCGTGGTCATGGACCGTGACACGGGAGCCAAGGAGCGGGTCGAGGCGACGGGAATTCCGTATCTCACGGCGTTGACGACAAGCGATCTTGGTCTGGACTGAGACGTTTCCTCGGACTCCGCGGGCGCCGTCTCACCCGTCGATCACCAGCTGGGACTCGACTGGCAATTCTGTCGAAATCGGGGTCCTGGTTTGAAACATCGTGGTCCATTCAACACGATAGATGAGACACTCCCACAGTACTGCTTCAGGAAAAGTAAGGATGACGCGTGCTCACACTGAAAGAGGTTTCCCTGCGCAAGGGAAAGCGAACTTATCTCGACGAGGTGAGTTTCACCGCGCAGGCAGGCCGGATCACCGCAATCGTCGGATCCCGTTCAGCCGGTCGGACCGAGCTGGTTCGCGTCATCATGGGGCTGATCTCGCCCGATGAGGGCACGGTCAAGCTCGAGGACTTCGAGCTCGACTTCGGCGATCGTCAGAACTTCGGATATCTGCCCGCCGAGCGCGGCGGCTACCCGAACATGCGCGTGATCGATCAGATCGTCTACCTGGCGCGTCTGCACGGCATCACGCTCGGAGCAGCGGAGCGCAATGCGCTGACGCTGCTCTCGCGTCTCGAGCTCGCCGATCGCGGCTATGCCCCGCTGAAGAACCTCAGCGGCACCGAGATCGCCCGCGTCGACATCGCAGCGACCCTGGCCGCCGATCCCGATGTCGTCATCATCGACGACGCCTTCTCCGGACTCGACTCGGAGTCAACCGAACTTGTGATGTCCCTGCTGCGTGCCCACGCAGCCTCAGGCGTGCCGGTCATCCTGGCTACCGACAATTGGGAGGCCGCGCAGGCCCATGCCGACGACGTCATCGTCCTCAGCCAGGGACGGGCCAGCGTGTCCGGCAGCGTGGCAGAGCTGCGTTCGGATGTGAAGTACCGGGTGGAGCTCTCCGACGCCGAGGCGGCTGCTAAGACATTGGAGAAGCGCGCGGACATCAGCGACGTTGCGATCCTCGATTCCGCCGACAACGTCATCAGCTTCCGGGCCGCCGATGCTGGTGCGGCCGCACAGACCGTGGCAGCACTGAATGGTGTGAAGAGTTTCGAGAGTGTTCGCCCGACATTGGCCGAGCAGTACAAGGAGGCTTTGTGATGGCAGGCAAGGACGAAGGCCAAGACGGGGACTCCCCAGAGCCACAGGTGTCGAAGGGCACTGCGGGCGAGAACATCGATGACCTGGGCACTCCGGTCGGCGACGACGTCACGGTGACCGACAACGATGGCGACACAACACAGAGCACCGGCACCGGTGCGAAGTCGGCCAAGAAGGCCTCAGCGGCTCGGAACGGCAAGTCGACGAAGAACGCCAAGGGCGCAAAGCCAGCTGCGACTGCCGATGATGATGCTGCCGACGCAACCGATGCGGCTGATGCCAGCGACGCTGACGCAGTGGCGGCCGACGACGGTCTCGACGAGGTTCCGTTCGAACTTGCCGAGGACAAGCCCTCCGCCGACGAGCTCCCCGAGACCGGATTGGTCTCCGAGTTCGTCGACGTGAACAAGCGCCAAGCCGCGTGGCTGGTGTCGAACCGAGAGAGCACGACCGCACTGCGCAGTCCGTTCTTCCTGGTCACCGGCGCGGTCATCGTGCTAGGTATCCTCGCTGCGATCATCTCCGGCGTCGTCGCCGGATCCGACGCGAAGTCGGGTACTCCGACCATGGCCATGGTCGGAGTAGGCGAACAGGCTGCCATGTACGAGCAGCAGCTGGGCGTGAAGATCACCGACGCCAAGGACGCTCAGGCTGCAGAGAAGCTGGTCAAGGAGGGCAAGGTCGACGCGGCCTTCATCCAGGACCCCAGCGGACAGGCACAGCCGACGATCATCGCCTTGGACGAACAGCCCGAGGCACTGCTGGAGAAGCTGGCGCCGAAGACTGAAGCGACACTGCTGAACGCGCCGGCAGTCGGAGCAGAGATCGCAACTCCGCTGCTGTGGGGCATGGCAGTGTTCGCGCTTCTCGTGGTGGCCACCCTCGGCACCGCGCTCTATCAGAACCTGCGTCTGGAGAAGCGCAACCGGATCACCGAGATCATCGCGGCGACGATCCCTCCTCGCGCCTCGGCCTCGGGTCGGATCACGGGCATGCTGTCCCTGACGGCTGTGCACCTGGTGATCGCGATCGTTGTGGCAGAGCTCGGGCTCTCCATCACGGGGAAGACCTCCTTGGCATTCGCCATGCTGCCCGGGCTGGGCTGGTTCGCACTGACCCTGCTGTTCACTGCCTGGACCATCTACGCGCTCCTCCTGTGGGCATCGACTGTGGCTGGCAGCACGGCACGCAAGATCTTCGTCTCGATCATCGGCGTCATCACCGTGGCCGGCTTCATCGCTCCCGTCATCATGGGAGCCTCCGGAATGGTCGCCAAGGTGCTGTCGTGGACTCCGTTCACCTCGCCGTTGGGAATCGCCGGACGCTTCTTCGCAAGCCCACCTGAATGGTGGGAGGGCCTGGTTGCTGCGGCCATCGCAGCAGTGGTGGCGCTCATCGTCCACTCCCTGGCCAGCAGTGCCTACGTTCGCGCGGTGCTCACCGGCGGCGGACGCGGCGGCAAGCCCGTGAAGATGAGCAAGCGTGCACAGAAGGTCTCCGTCGGCGCAGCCGGTAAGAAGGAGACCGATTCGAAGGATGCTGCCAAGGATTCGGACTCGGACGACGTGGTCGATTCGGACTCCGCCGACACCTCGGCGGGCAAGTCGAAGGCTGACACCTCGGCGGATGAAACCGATGACAAGAAGTGACTGAGGACAGCGCGTCGGAGTCGAACGCGCCACAGGTGGGGGTCGGTCCGTGGACCGGCCCCTGGCCTGTGTCTGAGCACTTCGATCCCGAGCTTCTGGCTGAGGGCGATCGGCGCAATGTCGTCGACAAGTATCGCTACTGGAAACTTGAGGCGATCGTGGCCGATCTCGACGCCACGCGGCACGAATTCCACGTCGGTGTTGAGAACTGGCAGCACGACCTCAACATCGGTTCGGTCGTCCGGACGGCCAATGCCTTCAACGCAGCCGCAGTGCACATCGTGGGCAGACGGCGCTGGAATCGGCGTGGAGCGATGGTCACCGACCGGTACCAGCACATCATCCACCACCCGAGCATCGACGATCTTCTGCAGTGGTGCACCGACAACGACGTGCCGCTGATCGGGATCGACAACTTCCCGGATTCCGTGCCCTTGGAGACCTATGACCTCCCGCGCCGCAGCCTGCTGCTGTTCGGCCAGGAGGGACCCGGGCTGAGCGATGAAGCACATCAGGCGAGCACTGCGGTGCTGTCAATCGCCCAGTACGGTTCAACGAGGTCCATGAACGCCGCGGCCGCGGCAGCGATCACCATGCACTCCTGGATCCGCCGTCACGTCTACGACCAGCCGGTGAACTGAAGGGCTGCGGGCCTCCGGACTGACTGCCTCCGGCCCGCGCGACGGCGGACCGGCGTACCGGCGGGGAACGAAAACAGTGGACGTTTTGTGCTGATTCCAGGGTTGGAATCAGCACA
This sequence comes from Brevibacterium aurantiacum, assembly GCF_003932995.1. Taxonomy (NCBI): domain Bacteria; kingdom Bacillati; phylum Actinomycetota; class Actinomycetes; order Micrococcales; family Brevibacteriaceae; genus Brevibacterium; species Brevibacterium aurantiacum. Next base: position 3,712,840 of record NZ_CP025333.1, on the reverse strand, counting down.
AAACGTCCACTGTTTTCTCTAGCTGATCGCTGTTGGTGCTCTTCCGCTTCAGGCTGAGTGCGTGAAGCGGAAGAGCGTCAGCTGCCTGACCTCAGTTGAGGTCGGCTGCGTGCGGCTCGATGAGCCCACCGATCTCTGCCAGCTCGGCAGTCAGCGAATCGGCATCGTCGAAGGTGCGTGAGATGACCGTCAGGCGCTTGGCGTAGTGACCGATGGGGTATTCCATCGTCATGCCGATGCCGCCGTGCATCTGAATCGATTCCTGGCTGATGGTGCGAGCCGACTGATCGATGATGATCTTGGCCGCAATGACATCGCGGTGGCGGTCCTTCTCGGAGCCGGCTTCCTCATTGGTGACCGCGAGACGCGAATAGAGCGCCATGCTGCGGGCGTATTCGAGGTCCGCGTAGAGGTCGGCCGCACGGTGCTGGAGAGCCTGGTTGGCACCGATCGGGGCACCGAACTGCTCGCGAGTCTTGAGGTACTCAGCCGTCATCGTCAGAGAGGTCTCCATCACGCCGACAGCTTCGGCCATGATCGCAGCGTTCGCGGTATCGAGCAGTTCTGCGACGACGGCGTGCGCGTCGGCGGCGCCCAGGCGCTGGGCCGGAGCGTTGTCGAACTTCACGCTGGCGCTGCCCTGCCCATCGGCCTGACGGTGAGCGACGCGGTTGACTCCCGAGGCCGACGCAGCGACGAGGTACAGTCCCAGGTCGCCGTTCTCTGCGGCCGTGACAATGAAGTGGTCGGCGACGTCGCCGCCGAGTACGCCGGTCTTCTCACCACTGATCGTGTAGGCACCATCTGCACCCGCCGAGGCGGTGGTGGAGGGCGTGTCGACCGCGTAGCGCAGGCCCGGTTCGAGAGCGGCGAAGGCGAGGAAGGTCTGGCCTTCACACACGGAGGGCAGGATCTCCTGCTTCTGTTCTTCGGTGCCGGCTGCGACGATGGCGGTGGCACCCAGCACTGCGGTGGCCAGGAACGGCTCAAGCACGAGCGAACGGCCGAATGCCTCGAGGACCACCGCAACCTCGGCGAAGGTCATCTCGGCTCCACCGTAGTTCTCCGGGATTGCCAGGCCGAGAAGGCCCATCTCTGCGAACTGCTCCCACTTCTCGCGGGAGATGCCCTCTTCGCTGGCCAGGATGGCTTCGCGGGCCTGGGTGTCGTACTCGCTGCGCAGGTACTTGTTCAAAGTGCTGGCGAGTTCTTGCTGAATGTCGTTGAGTTCAAGATCCATGATTGTCCTCTTCTTAAATGTCCTGGGGTCCTGGGAACCTCAGAGACCAAGCAGTGCTTTCGAGATGATTCCGCGCTGCACCTCGGACGAGCCGCCGTAGATGGTGACCTTGCGGGTGTTGAAGTACGCGGGCAGGGCATCGACGGCACCCAGCGGAAGGTCTGAGAAGCCTTCGCCCTGGGCACGGTCGGCGACGAAGTCGAGTCCCTGTGGGCCGAGGACGTCGACGAGGAGTTCGCTGATGTCCTCCTGCAGCTGCGAGCCCTTGAGCTTGAGCACGGAGGAGCGTGGGTCCGGCTTGTCCGATCCCGCCGCCTGAGTCGAGAGGATGCGCAGCTGGGTCATCTCGAGTGCGGTGAGTTCAGCTTCGATCCGAGTCAGACGGGCTGAGAACAGCGGGTCATCCAGCAGAGTGCCGCGTGCCGTCTTCGTCACCGCGGCGTAGGCCTTGGCCCGAGCCAGGTTGACCTTGGAACCGCCGATGCGGGCAATGCCGGTGCGCTCGTTGCCGAGCAGGAACTTCGCGTAGGTCCAGCCCTTGTTCTCTTCGCCGACGAGGTTCTCGACGGGCACCTCGACATTGTCGAAGAAGACTTCGTTGACCTCATGGCCGCCGTCGATGAGCTGAATCGGGCGGACGGTGACACCGGGGGTCTTCATGTCGATGAGCAGGAATGAGATACCTGCCTGCTTCTTCACGTTCGGGTCGGTGCGCACCAGGTTGAACATCCAGTCGCCGTACTGACCCAGGGTTGTCCAAGTCTTCTGACCGTTGACGATGTACTTGTCTCCGTCACGGACTGCTGTGGTCTTCAGCGAAGCGAGGTCAGAGCCGGCATCGGGTTCGGAGAAGCCCTGCGACCACCAGATGTCGATGTTGGCGGTGGCGGGAAGGAAGCGCTCCTTGATCTCCTGGCTGCCGAAGGTCGCGATGACAGGGCCGACCATGGAGACGTTGAAGGGCAGCGGCTGCGGGACGCAGGCGAGCTGCATCTCTTCGAGCCAGATGTGGCGCTGGACAGGAGTCCAGTCCTGGCCACCCCATTCGACGGGCCAGTTCGGCACGGCGTATCCGTGCTGATTGAGGATGCGCTGCGAAGTGACCATGTCCTCTTTGGTCAGCTCCTGGCCGGTGGCGACCTTGAAGCGCAGTTCCTCGGGGATCTCCGTGCGATAGAACTGACGCATCTTCTGCGCGAACTCGCGCTCCTCTGCATTCAGCAAGGTGTCCATGAAAACTCCTGATTGATCGTTCGGTAACTTAATCCCAATAGTACGTTTCGGTGTTCAGGCTCACAAGTGGGTGAAGGCTCCAGTCGCCGAGGATCTGCGGAATCGGAGCCTGCGATGCCGCGATGCTGACCAGAAGGCGCTCGGCAGCCTGACAAAGGCCCTCCCGGTGGTGCGTTTTGCCTGGTATCTGCACTGTTAAGGCGCAATATGTCTGAAGTATTACCATTTCGTGATATTCGGTCACTGCGAATGTTACGTTTTCTTAACAGTAATGTGCTGGATCTAGGACCAGTAATGAAGCAGTTCTAGTATCGGAAGGACCGGCGCGATCAACCAGATCGACGAGCTGCTGGCCCGCGCCTGACGCCAAACCCATTGGCCGCGGCTGGCACCGCACTCGATGCGTCAACGGTTGGTAAGTTCTCATCGAAGTTCGTTCTTGGATCGAGGAGAACTTACCAACCGTTGGCCCCTTTTGGGAGGGGGAGTCCCGTACCTCAGCTCCTCGTCGCCTCAGCTCTCGGCCTGCGCTTGCATCGCCTTCCGTGGGGCATCGGGCCTTACTGGGATGATGAGGAGCAGGCCGATGAACAGCACGATGAGAATGCCCAGGGTTCCGGCCCGCTGGAAGCCGAAGATCGAGATCGAGACCGCGAACATGGCCGGGCCCAGGAAGCTCACGGCCCGACCAGTCGTGGCGTAGAGGCCGAAGTTCTCTCCGGCTCGTTCGGGCGGAGTGATCCTGGCCAGGAATGATCGGCTCGAGGCTTGCACCGGGCCGACGCAGAAGCTGAGCACGAGAGCACAGACCCAGAACACGGCTGCGGTATCGCTGAAGAGGATCGGCAGTCCGCCGATGAGGATGATGATGAGCCCGGCGATGATGACGGGCTTGGGTCCGAGCTTGTCATCGAAGACTCCGGCGATCATCGCTCCTGCGCCGGCGGCGACATTGGCGGCTACACCCAAGATGATGATCTCCGAGGCGGAGAAGCCGTAGCTGCCTGCCGCGAGGACTCCTGCGAAGGCGAAGATCGCGGCCAGACCATCACGGAACACTGCCGAGGCGATGAAGAACCGCAGCGTCTGATGCTCCTCCTTCCACATCCGTACCAGGCGGCGGACGAGCGCGGCATAATCGGCGATGAACGCCTTGACCGGATGCCCCTTCGCGGGATTGGCGGCCTTGGCGCTCGGTGCTGTGAACAGCACCGGCAGGGCGAAGATTGCGAACCAGACCGCGGAGAGGGCGGCGACGACGCGGAATCTCATTCCACCCTCATCGCCAGCACCGAAGAGCCCGACCTCGGGCTGGATGACGAGTACGAGGAGGATGACGAGAAGGACGAGTCCGCCGGCGTAGCCCATGCCCCAGCCGAAGCCGGAGACCTTCCCGACGTTGTCAGCTTGGGTGATGCGAACCATGATGCCGTTGTAGGACACCTCGGCGAACTCGAAGAACACACTGCCCATGGCGATGAGGAGGAGACCCAGCCACAGATACTCGGGGGAGTCGCGGACGAAGAAGAGGCCGAACATCGTGAGGATGACGATTCCGGTGTGGACGCCGAGCCACAGTTTGTGTCGTCCGCCGGCGTCGGCCCGGGTGCCTGCAGCCGGCGCCACGAGAGCGATGATGAGCCCGGCTGCGGCTGTCGACCAGCCGAGTGCCGACGAGCCCGCCTCCTCGGTGGCCGCCACGCTCTTCGTCAGATAGGGGGCGAAGACGAAGGTGATGATGACGGCATTGAAGGACGCCGAGCCCCAATCCCAGAGGGCCCAGCCGAGTATTTTCGAACGTGACCCAGCAGCCGGCCTCGGATTCGTCTCCATGACGCCACTGTACTGAATTATCGTCGGTGCCCCCCGCAGCTGACTTCGCCTGCGCCAGCCGCGCCAGCCGACGCTGAACGGGTCAGCCGCGCACGACTACGTGGGCTCCTCGATTGCCTATGCAGTGAGTTCTCCGATAAGTTCTCAGCGAATTACTTGATAGTGCCGATGTGGTGCGGCAGAGTGGGTAGACGATTATGTCCACTTGTACGTCCACTTGAATCGAAAGGCCCTATGACTACCTCCGACGAGAACGGGAACGGCAGGGCGGAGGAAACGACCGCCTCGGCGCCGGTAGATGATGCCCGCCGCCCACATATGCTCATCGAAGACCCCGAACCGATCAGGCTGCATCTGCCGCGCGATGTTTCAATCACCGATGACGACAGCGACGCAGAGATCACCGCCAAACTGCGTGCTCAGGGAGTGCGCATGGGCAAGGGAATGGTGGCTCCGGCCGTCTTCTGGCCTGCCCTGATCGCCATTCTGGGCGTTGCGCTGCTTGCGATCTTCCTGCCAGATGGCACCAGCAAGGTCCTGACGAGCATCAACGATTGGATCGTCGCCGACCTCGGGTGGTACTACATGCTCGTCATCGGCGGATTCGTCATCTTCTCCGTCGTGATCGGGTTCTCGAAGTTCGGCAAGATCACGCTCGGGCGTGACGGGGAGAAACCCGAGTTCGGAGTCTTCTCCTGGTTCGCCATGCTCTTCGCCGCTGGCATGGGCATCGGCCTGGTCTTCTACGGCGTCGGCGAGCCGCTGACCTATGCCACATCCGGCCCCAAGCCGGGATGGGACGGCAGCGAAGCGGATATCTCCAAGCTGGCGATGGCCCAAACCTTCATCCACTGGGGACTGCATCCTTGGGCGATCTACGCGGTGATCGGATTGGCACTGGCCTACGCGATCCACCGTCGCGGACGTCCCGTCTCGATCCGCTGGGCGCTGGAGCCGCTGCTCGGGCACCGCGTCAAAGGGTGGATGGGCGATATCATCGACATCCTCGCCATCTTCGGCACCGTCTTCGGCATCGCGACCTCACTGGGGCTCGGCGTGCAGCAGATTTCGTCGGGGCTCCAGGCAATCGGGCTGGTCGGCGAGGTCGACAACACATTCCTGGTCATACTCATCGTCGTCATCACCTTCCTGGCGACCCTGTCCGTGATCTCGGGAGTGGGCGCGGGAATCAAGTGGCTGTCGAACATCAACCTGTCACTGGCGGGCCTTCTGCTCATCGCCGTGCTGCTGCTCGGCCCCACCCTGTTCCTGTTCCAGAACCTCATCGAATCCCTCGGCGTCTACCTGGCGAACTTCTTCAACATGACCTTCGACGTCGGTGCCTACACCGGTGAGGAAGGCGCCGAGTGGGCATCCAGCTGGACGATCTTCTACTGGGGCTGGTGGATCTCCTGGGCCCCGTTCGTCGGTGTGTTCATCGCCCGCATCTCGCGGGGACGCACCGTCCGGGAGTTCATCGCCGGCGTCCTCCTCGTGCCCACCGTGGTCGGATTCATCTGGTTCGCTGCACTCGGCGGCACGGGAATCTACAAACAGCTCTTCGGCGAGGGCGGCCTAGTCGACCCGGAAGACGGAGTCGTGGCGGAGAAGGTGCTCTTCGATGTGCTCAGCTCCCTGCCGATGGGCAGCATCCTCTCTGTGATTGCCATCATCCTCGTGACGATCTTCTTCATCACCTCCTCGGACTCCGGCTCGCTGGTCGTCGACATGCTGGCGTCGGGCGGGCACCCGAACCCGCCGGTGTGGTCACGTGTGCTGTTCGCCGCACTCGAGGGCGCTCTGGCGATCGGACTGCTCCTGGCCGGCGGCCTCGGTGCTTTGCAGGCGGCCTCCCTGGCGACGGCGCTGCCGTTCAGCATCATCCTGATATTCATCGCGATCTCGATGGTGCGGGCGTTCCAGATCGAATCCGTCAGAGCTCGGGAGATCGAGACCGGTCAGCGTTTCCACGAGGTCGGTGAGCACATCGCCGATGACTTCGACGAATACCTCGGCGACAAGGTCGATGCACGCATCGACTATCGGCTGTCACGGACCAAGGGTGTGCTGAATAGGGCACCCAAGGAGGAGAGGAAGCCCAAGGGCTCCCGATAGGGATCGTGCGGCAGAATCCAACGAAGCAGCAGAGGCGACCAGGTGATTGATCCTGGTCGCCTCTGCTGTCTGTGCTCGTGCAGGCCGCATGTTCGCGGAGAAGCGAGAATTCCCTGTACACGGCGGGGACCGCTTCTGTCGCCTGCCGGAGACCGAGTAGTCTGGGAGCAACCGAAAGCGCACCGAATCCACCGACCAAGGAGCCCATATGCCCATTGCAAGCCCCGAAGTGTATTCCGAGATGATCAACCGGGCGAAGTCTGAGGGCTTCGCCTACCCCGCGATCAACTGCACCTCTTCGCAGACGATCAACGCCGCCATCCGCGGCTTCGCAGAGGCCGGATCCGACGGCATCGTCCAGATCTCGACCGGTGGCGCCGAGTACATCTCCGGCCCGACGATCAAGGACCGAGTGCGCGGAGCCATCGCGTTCTCCGTCTTCGCCGCCGAGGTGGCCAAGAGCTACGACGTCAACATCGCCCTGCACACCGACCATGCCCCGAAGAAGGAGGTCGAAGAGTGGGTCAAGCCGCTGCTGGCTCTGTCGACCGAACGTGTGAAGAACGGCGGCGAACCCTACTTCCAGTCGCACATGTGGGACGGTTCGGCTGTTCCCCTCGCTGAGAACCTCGTCCTCGCCGAGGAGCTGCTCGAGCTCTCGGCGGCCGCCCACTCGATCCTCGAGATCGAGGTCGGCGTCGTCGGCGGCGAAGAGGATGGCGTTGAGAACGAGATCAACGACAAGCTCTACACCACGGTTGCCGACGGCCTGGCCACCGTCAAGGCTCTGGGCTCCGGCGAGAAGGGCCGCTACCTCACGGCTCTGACCTTCGGAAACGTCCACGGCGTCTACAAGCCGGGCAATGTGAAGCTGCGTCCCGAGCTGCTCGGTGAGATCCAGACCGATGTCGGCGCGCAGGTGGGCAAGGACAAGCCCTTCGACCTCGTCTTCCACGGCGGCTCGGGTTCGAGCGCAGAAGAGATCGCCGAGGCGGTTCGTCATGGAGTCGTGAAGATGAACATCGACACGGACACCCAGTACGCCTTCACCCGTCCCGTCGTCGAGCACATGTTCCGCAACTACGACGGCGTACTCAAGATCGACGGCGAAGTCGGGAACAAGAAGATCTACGACCCGCGTGCCTACGGCAAGGCAGCCGAAGCCGGCATGGCCGATCGCATCGTCGAGGCATGCCAGAACCTCGGCTCCGCAGGAACCAGCCTGAAATAGGCAGCACGCGCCGCAGCCCTGTCGCAACTTTGGAGTAGCTGCGGCGGTGCGGCGCAACAACCGCGCGGTACGACGAGAGGTCCGGGACGCCATTGTCCCGGACCTCTCGTCTATTCAATTGTGTCTACTCAGTTGTGCCTGGCAGCGGTGATCAGCCTTCCGAGACTTTCTCTCCCGCCGCCACCTTGGCGATGCGCGTATCCCAGAAGTCAGCGTTCCTGATGTTGAGCGCCTTGGGATCGAACACCGGATCCAGCCCCTGTTTCCTCTGACGTTCGAAGTCCCGAAGGAGCTTGAACGCAGGACCCTGCAGGATGAGGATCGCGATGATGTTGAGCCATGCCATGAGACCCACACCGATGTCGCCGAGTGCCCAGGCACTGCCGGAGGCCGACATCGCACCGACGGCGACTGCGACGAGGATGAGTACCTGCAGAACGCGCTTGCCGATGGTCAGCGCCAGGGGGTTCTTGATCCGACCCAGCAGGTAGACCAAGTTGGTCTCGGCCATGTAGTAGTAGGCGACGATGGTCGTCAGGGCGAAGAGGAAGATCGAGATCGCGATGAAGCTGGCGCCGAAACCGGAGATCATCGTGTCGAGACCGGCCTGCGGCCACTTCTCGCCCGGAGTCGCGGCGATCTCTTCGACCATCTGACCGCGCCCCGTGCCGATGATGGTGGTGCCGTCTTCGCCGAACACCTTGTACATGCCGGTGGAGAGGATCATGAACGCAGTTGCCGAGCACACGAACAGGGTGTCGATGTAGACCGACCCGGCCTGGACGAGACCCTGCTTCGACGGGTGCGAGACCTCGGCGGCGGCGGCCGCGTGAGGTCCGGTGCCCTGACCGGCTTCGTTTGAGTAGATACCGCGCTGGACACCCCACTGGACGGCCATGCCGATGATTCCGCCGAAGGCAGCCTCTGGTCCTGCGTCGATGCCGAAGGCTGAGGTGAAGACGAGCTGGAAGACCGGGATGATCTGGTCGGCGTTGATCAGGGTCACGGCGATCGCGGCAATGATATAGATGACGGCCATGAAGGGCACTGCCAGCGAAGCGAAGTGCGCGATGCGCTTGACGCCGCCGATGACGATAAAGCCCATGATGATGGCGAGGATGAGCGCAGTGATCCAGGTCGGAGTTCCCCAGGCGTTCTCAACGGCGCCGGAGATGGCGTTGGACTGGATGCCCGGGAGCATGAAGCTCATCGCCATGACGGTGACTGCTGCGAAGACCATGCCGTAGACCTTGAACAGGCCCTTGGCCTTGGTGTGGCGGTAGGCCTTCTCAATGTAGTAGGCCGGTCCACCGCGGTATTCACCGGTCTTGGGGTCCTGCTCCTTGAACACCTGGCCAAGAGTTGATTCGACGTAGGAGGTCGAGGCGCCGAGGAGCGCGGAGATCCACATCCACACGATGGCACCTGGTCCGCCGAAGCCGATGGCGGTGGCAACGCCGGCGATGTTGCCGACTCCGACTCGACCGGCCAGCGATATCGATAGGGCCTGGAACGAGGAGACTCCTTCATCGGAGCTCTTGCCGCGGAACATCTGGGTGAAGATCGCTTTGATCTGTCGGATCTGGACTGCGCGAGAGCGGATGGTGAAGTAGACACCGGCACCGAGGCACAGGTAGACGAGGGCAGAGGACCAGATGATGCCGTTGAGCCATTCGAGGACTGCGGACATGCTTCTCCTATCAGGGAGGCAAAAAGTGGAAACGAACATTCGGCGGGACCCGGCAGTGAGCCCGATCGAGCATTTTCATGGGCAATCAGCGACGAAAACGTGAGTTTTCTCTGTGATTGACCTCATAAGTCAAACGGATTGTGACCCGCGACGCAAATCCAGTGGTGTCGGCCCGGAAAATCAGCTCGGGCGCGGTCTTCTGAGCGGTCACCGCGAGGTTTCAAAGTGATGACAGGGTGGGCGGAGTCATACTATTCAGTTCACTATTTGGGACGGCGGCCGTAAGATGTGGTGCGGATCTCTCCGAGCAAAGACGACTCGGAGAGCACTTTGGATGACAAGGAACACAATGAAACGTCGAACTGGTGCAAAGGCAGTGGCCATCGCCGCTGCCGGCGCTTTGCTACTCTCGGCATGCTCGACCTCGACCACCGGCAACGACGGTGAAGAGGGCGGTGGCTCCCTCACAGTGGGAACCACAGACAAGGTTGTCGCTCTCGACCCGGCCGGTGCCTATGACAACGGAAGCTCGCTCGTCGAGCAGCAGGTCTATCCGTTCATCCTGGCCTACAAGCCGGGAACCGCGGACCTCAATCCCTCCATCGCAGAATCGGCGGACTTCAGTGAGCCGACGAAGTACGAGGTCAAGCTCAAGGACGGGCTGAAGTATGCGAACGGAAACGAACTCACCTCCTCGGACGTGAAGTTCTCCTTCGATCGACAGCTGAAGATTCAGGATCCGAACGGACCGTCGTCCCTCCTCGGCGGCCTGGAATCAGTTGAGACTCCGGATGACTCCACGGTCATCTTCAACCTCAAGCGCAAGAACGACCAGACCTTCCCAGGTGTGCTGGCCAGTGCCGCAGGACCGATCGTCGACGAGGACGTCTTCGAGGCGGACAAGATCACTGAGAACCAGGACATCGTCGACGGCAAGGCCTTTGCCGGTCCCTACACGATCGACGGATTCAAGTTCAACGAACTCATCACCTACAAAGCCAACCCCGACTACAAGGGCTTCATCGAGCCGGCGAAGACCGAGACCGTGCAGATGAAGTACTACTCGGACGCCAACAACATGAAGCTCGACGTCCAGGAGAACACGATCGACGTGGCCTGGCGTTCGCTCTCGGCCACCGACGTCGAAGACCTCGGCAAGAACGAGGACCTCAAGGTGCACAAGGGCCCCGGCGGCGAGATCCGCTACATCGTCTTCAACATGGACACGATGCCCTTCGGTGCCAAGACCGACAATGCGGATGAGAAGAAGTCCCTGGCCGTGCGTCAGGCCATGGCCGACTCGGTGGATCGTCAGGCAATCGCCTCCCAGGTCTACAAAGACACCTTCACTCCTCTGTACTCGCATGTTCCCGATGGACTGCCGGGCGCCGACGAGCCGTTGAAGTCGGAGTACGGTGACGGTCAGGGCGGAGCCGATGTCGACAAGGCCAAGAAAGCCCTCAAGGATGCCGGCGTCAAGACCCCGGTCACGCTCAACCTGCAGTACAACCCCGACCACTACGGTCCCTCCTCGGGCGACGAATACGCTCTGGTCAAGGATCAGCTGGACAAGACCGGGCTGTTCAAGGTCAACCTGCAGTCGACCGAATGGGTGCAGTACAGCAAGGACCGCACCGACGACGCCTACCCCATGTACCAGCTCGGCTGGTTCCCGGACTACTCGGATGCCGACAACTACCTGGTGCCGTTCTTCTATGACACCGACGAGACACCGAGCTTCCTGGCCAATCACTACCGGGATAAGACGATGAACAAGGAACTGAACGCTCAGTCCTCCATCGACGACAAGGGCAAGCGCGCAGACGCGCTGAAGAAGATTCAGGGTCAGTTGGCCGAAGAGCTGCCGACCCTGCCGCTGCTTCAGGGCAACCAGATCGCGGTCTCGGGCAAGGACGTCAAGGGCGTCGATGACACCCTTGACCCCGCGTTCCAGTTCCGGTTGGCGCTGCTGAGCAAGTGAGAGCGCGAACCACACACGTCGCCAACGACGTGAGAGTGCGCATGGCTACGCCGCGACGATCCATGACCTGATCGTCATTCGAGGTGCAGGTGAGCCGCCCGGCCCGCCTGCACCTCGTGGTGCGTTCGCATGGCATCCCAGCATGCCTGCGACCGCAACCCAGCGTGCCCGCAGCCGCATCCAGCGTGCCCGCGAACGCATTCAGCGTGTCTGCAACCGCATCCAGCGTGCCCGCACTCTGTGGCACCGAACAAGAACCACGTCGGCACTCGAGCTTTCTGAGCGTCGACGCCAGCAATGAAGGAACACATGTCTGCAGCCATCAGCGAACCAGGGGCAGAAGCCGCCGAGACCTCGGTCGCGGTGAAGAATCCCTCGGGGGGCGGATTGGGACGCTACGTCGTCATCCGATTCCTCCTCATCATTCCCACCATCTTCATCCTCACCACTCTGGTCTTCTTCCTCATGCGCATCACCGGTGATCCGATCACCGCATCTCTGGGTGGACGCCTGACCAAGAGCCAGTTGGCCGAACGCATCCATGCCGCCGGCTACGACCGGCCGCTCCTCGTCCAGTACTTCGAATACATGGGCAATCTGCTCAAGGGCGACTTCGGCACCACGGTCTCAGACGGCCAACCCGTGTCGAGCATTCTGCTCAACTACGGCACCGCGACCATCGAGCTCGTCTTCTACGCCCTCATCGTCGCGTTCATCCTCGGCATCCCGCTGGGCATGCTCGCTGCCTACCACAGGGACAAGGCCCCCGACGCCGCGCTGCGCATCCTCGCGATCCTCGGCTACGCGACTCCCGTGTTCTTCGCGGGCATGATCCTCAAGCTGGTATTCGGCGTATTCCTGCCCATCCTGCCCGTGGCGGGTCGCGGCACCACCGAGACCGAATACATCATGTCGGGCGTGGTTGGGCCCACCCGGTTCTACATCATCGATGCGATCCGCATCGGCAACTTCGAGGTTCTCGGCGATGTGCTCGCCCACGCGGTCCTGCCCGCGATCGCCCTCGGCGTGCTCACGGCGGGAGTCTTCCTCCGCCTCGTGCGCACGAACCTCATCGGCACCCTGGGCCAGCAGTACATCGACTCCGGCCGGTCCCGCGGCATCTCCGAATACCGCCTGGTCACCAAACACGCCTACCGTCCCGCGCTGATCCCGATCATCACGGTCATGGGCATGCAGATCGCGCTCATGCTCGCCGGCGCCGTGCTCACGGAGACGACGTTCGAATGGAAGGGGCTGGGCTTCAAGCTCGCCGAATACCTCACCGCCCGTGACTTCGTGGCCGTCCAGGGAATCGTGGTCTTCCTCGCCATCATCGTGGCGCTGACCAACTTCCTCGTCGACGTCATCGCCGCCTTCATCGACCCCCGAGTGAGGTACTGATGTCCACTCCAGACAACACAGCCAAGAAGTCCTGGTTCTCCCGCCTCCCGATCGTCTCCCATCTTCGTCAGTCAGTGGGTCTGCAGCGAGGGATGCTCATCACGGGTCTCATCCTGTGCGGCATCGTCCTCATCTGCGCGATCTTCGCACCGCTGATCGCCCCCTACGGGTTCAACCAGCTGGGCACCTCCGAGGGCAACTTCGGATCGAAGCTGCCACCTGGCGGGACCCACATCTGGGGAACGACCGTCGGCGGCTACGACGTCTTCTCCCGTGTGGTCTGGGGAGCCCAGACCGCGGTGGCCGTCATCATCGTGGCCGTGATCATGTCACTCTTCGCCGGCGTGATCCTGGGACTCGTCTCGGGCTACCTCGGCGGTTGGCTCGACCGCATCCTCGTTGTCATCGCCGACGCGGTCTATGCCTTCCCGACCCTGCTGCTGGCGCTGGTCATGTCGATTGCGATCTCCGGCGGTCAGTCGAGTGCCTGGGGCGGCATCGCCGCGGCCGCGTTCTCGATCACCGTGGTCTTCATTCCGCAGTACTTCCGCGTCGTCCGCGCAGAGACCCTGCGCCTGAAGGCAGAGCCCTTCGTCGAATCGGCGATCGTGCTCGGTGCTTCGAAGACCCGGATCATCTCAAAGCACATCTTCCGGAATGCCACCCGTACTCTGCCGCTGATCTTCACCCTCAACTCCTCCGAGGCGATTCTGACTCTGGCCGGACTCGGGTTCCTGGGCTTCGGAATCGAACCCACCTCGGCGTCGGAATGGGGCTATGACCTCAACAAGGCACTGCCCGACGTGACCAGCGGCGTGTGGTGGACCTCGGTCTTCCCAGGCTTGGCGATCGTGCTGACCGTTTTGGGCATCACCCTCGTCGGCGAGTCGATGAACGACCTCAACGACCCGCGTCTGCGGGTGCGTCGCAAAGCCAAGGGCGCCAAGACAGCGAAGGCCGCGAAGGCCGGCTCATCGTCGAGCATCAATGAGACCGCGGAGGCCAAGTGATGAATGAGAACGTGAAAGACAACAGCACCGACGGCTCGGACAGCGCGGCCGGCTCGGACAGCACAGCCAGTCGGGCGAAGAGCATCCTCGACATCGACGGGCTCGACGTCACCTTCTCCACCGACGGCGGCGACGTCCACGCGGTGAAGAACGTGACCCTGTCGGTCACCCCAGGGGAGGTGCTGGCCATCGTGGGCGAATCCGGCTCCGGCAAGACCGTGACGGCACGCAGCATCCTCGGACTCCTGCCCGAAACCGCACAGCGGTCGGGCGCCGTCATCGTCTCCGGCAAGGACGTGCTCAGCGTCTCCGGGGAGCAGCTGCGCAAGCTGCGCGGAACCGATGTGTCGATGGTCTTCCAGGAACCCTCGACGGCGCTCAACCCCGTCTACACCGTGGGGTGGCAGATCGCCGAGGGCCTGCGGGCCCACCACAAACGTGCGAGCAAGGCCGAGCTCAAGGCCAAGGTCATCGCCGCGATGGAGCAGGTCGGGATTCCCGATGCGCAGAACCGCTTCGACTACTATCCGCATCAGTTCTCCGGTGGGCAGAAGCAGCGCATCGTCATCGCCATGGCGCTGGCGCTGGGCGCCGAACTCATCGTCGCCGACGAGCCGACGACGGCTCTCGACGTCACCGTCCAGGCCGAGATCCTCGACCTGCTGCGGGACCTGCGCGATGAGACAGGGACCGCGATCGTGCTCATCACCCACAACATGGGTGTCGTCGCCGACCTCGCCGATCGGGTGGCCGTGATGTATCGCGGTGACCTCGTCGAGGTGTCCTCGGTCAAGCAGCTCTTCAGTGACCCGAAGGAGCAGTACACGCGTGACCTCCTCGGCGCTGTTCCTCGCCTGGGATCGACGGTTGCCGGCAGCCGCAAGGCCGCTGCCGCCTCGGCGAAGCAGGATCGCGCCGGCGAATCCGCCCGCGACTCCGCCCGCGACTCCGCCGGCGACTCCACCGGCGCTGATGCGGACCCCGGCAAGCCTCGGGATGAACGCGATTCCATCGTCGTTGCCCGCAACCTCGACATCGTCTACCCGGGAGGATTCGGACGGTCGGACTTCCAGGCGGTGTCCTCGGTCAGCTTCGACATCAAGGCCGGCGAGGTCTATGGTCTGGTCGGCGAATCAGGATCGGGCAAGACCACGATCGGGCGTGCCATCGCAGGCCTGACCAGGGCCAGTGGAGGCAGCCTCAAGGTGCTCGGGCACGAGATGGTCGGATTCAAGGAACGAGCCTTCTCTCCGATCAGGCGCCGCATCGGATTCGTGTTCCAGGACCCGGCGGCCTCATTCAACCCGCACCTGACGATCGGTGAGTGCGTGGCGGAGCCGTTCGCCATCCACCAGCAGGACATGTCGCCGAGGGATCGTGAGAAGCGCGTGCTCGAACTGCTCGACTCGGTGCAGCTGCCGAAGGCCTACGGTGCCAGATACCCGCACGAACTCTCGGGCGGCCAGCGCCAGAGGGCTTCCCTCGCCCGCGGTCTCGCGCTCGATCCGGAGTTGCTCGTCGCCGATGAGCCGACCTCTGCCCTGGATGTGTCGGTGCAGGCCAAGGTGCTCGAGCTGTTCGTCGAGCTGCAGAACAGGTTCGATTTCGCCGCCTTGTTCATCAGCCACGATCTGGCTGTCGTCGACATGCTCTCCGACCGCATCGGAGTGCTGTTCCACGGTGAGCTGCTGGAGGAAGGCACGGGTGAGCAGGTGCTCGGGTCACCGAGCAACGACTACACGAAGCGACTCATCGCCTCTCTGCCGGTGCCCGACCCGGACGAACAGGCCAAACGCCGGGGACTCGCCCGCGGCCTGCGCACCACTGCCGGCTGAGCGGCGGTCCGAACTAGCGACAAAAAATACCCGAAGGGACTAAACACGCGCGGCGCCGTGCGGGTTTAGTCCCTTCGGGTGAATATAGCGATGTGGGCCTGGCCGTCGCGGGGTCAGGCCTGGTCGTCGGAGATGAAGTCGAGCATGCCTGCCTGGCTGATCGGCAGCGCCATGAGCCGGTCAAGCTCTACTGCGCTGGGGTCGATGCCGAGGATGCGCAGGGAATACTGAGTGAAATCGCGCTCGATGACATCGGGAGTCAGGTCGCCGGTGGGTTGGTACCAGAGTGAGAGCGAATTGCAGATCGAGTGGATCGCACGCGTGACAAGCTGCGCACTGTCGACCTGGAACGTCCCGGCGTCGATGCCGGCTTGGACGATGTCGCCCATGATGACTCGTGCCTCACGCTGGAGTTCTTTCACGCGAGCGGCATTGTCACCGGTCAGCCGTTCGGTGTCGCGCAGCAGCACGGTGGACACCGAGACATTCTCCATCCGGTACCGAGCCAGGTAGCGCACGGCCACGGTCAGCTGCTCGGTCGGATCATCGCCAACCTCGGCGATGGCAGCTCGGCTGTGCTCGCTGTACCAGGTGTACGCCGTGTGCACGAGCTCATAGAGAGCTTCCTGCTTGGATGGGAAGTAATAGTAGAGTGCGGACAGGCTCAGTCCTGCGGCCTGTGCGATATCGCGGATGGAGGCACCGTCGAATCCCTTTGCGGCGAAGGTGTCCCGAGCCGAGCGGAGGATGTTGTTGCGGCCGTTGGTTGATCTCACGGTGCTTATGCTCCTTGACGGTCGGATATCGAACAATCTTTCACTTGCCAACCGAGGATACATGACGTTGGGCTGAGATTGGCCGTTTCCGGCCAGAATTCGCGGATCTCGCGCCGCCGAGGTGTGCGCTGGCTGTGGTCGGAATGTGCGGGGGTCACCCCATACAGGCAGTGAGAAGTGACGCCAATCACAGTATGGAACGGGAATGATTGACGGTTCAATCATGTTGGGCAGATGTGGATGGCACGGACGAAGACTGCCGGTGCCGATCACCTGAAACCAGCATCACCTGACATTGCACCCTATGAATGAACTGAGGACGGACATGCTCAACATCGCCATCATTCCCGGAACTTCGCGCCCGCAGGCACTCAATCCGCAGGTCGTGGCTTGGGCCAAGGACCAGCTGGCCGGTCGCGAGGACGTGCGTGCCGAGATCGTCGACTTCGGCGAATTCAATCTGCCGCTGCTCGACGAGGTCATCCCGGCCGGCGCGAACATGTACCAGAACGACCACACCAAGGCGTGGGGCGCCAAGCTCGCCGAATTCGATGCCTTCATCTTCGTCACCCCTGAATATAACCACTCGATCTCCGGATCACTGAAGAACGCCCTGGACTTCGTGGCCAGCGAGTTCAACCACAAGGTCGCCGGCATCGTGAACTACGGCGCCGACAAGGGTGTGCGTGCCGCCGAGCACCTGCGCCACATCCTCGCCAACTACAAGCTCGCTGTTGTCCGTGACCAGGCCTCCTTCAGCCTCTTCACCGACTTCGCCGATGGCGTCTTCACCCCGACCGAGGTCTCCGCGACTCCGTTTGCTTCGATGGCCGATGACCTCGTGGCCTGGGGCGAGGCACTGAAGTCCGTGCGCGAGGATTCCGCCTCCGAGGAGCAGGCAGCCTGACCAACAGCTGACACGTTCGAAGCCCGTCGCACCGAAAGGTCGGCGGGCTTCGTCGTGCCCGGACCAGACTGGCCTGCGTTAAAGTCGAACCAACTCAACCGTTCACTCAACGCTGCGAAGGACACTCATGGATCTCAACAACACAGTCGCACTCGTCACCGGCGGAGCCTCCGGGCTCGGCCGTGCCACCACGGAACGGCTCCTGGCTGCCGGTGCCCAGGTCGTCATGGTCGACCTCAACGCCGAGGTGGGTCAGCAGGTGGCAGCGGAACTGGGCTCCAGTGCCCATTTCGTCTCAGCCGATGTCACGAACGAAGAGCAGGTCCAGGCGGCCGTGGACACCGCGACCGGTCTCGGACTGCTGAGGGTCGTCGTCAACTGTGCGGGAGTTGCGACTCCGGGCAAGCTCGTCTCGCGCAAGGGCCCACTGGCTTTGGACGCGTTTTCGAAGGTGCTCAGCATCAACGTCGTGGGCACGGTCAACGTGTGCCGCCTCGCCGCTGCCGCGATGCAGGCGCAGGAGAATGTGGGTGAGGAACGCGGCGTCATCGTCAACACCGCCTCGGTCGCAGCCTTCGACGGTCAGATCGGACAGATCGCCTACTCCGCGTCGAAGGGCGCGATCGCCTCGGTGACCCTGCCGATGGCGCGCGAACTCGCATCCTCACAGATCCGTGTCGTGACGATCGCGCCGGGCATCTTCGAGACCCCGATGATGGCCGGTCTGCCCGAAGAGGCCCAGGAGTCTCTGGCGAAGTCGATTCCCCATCCGTCTCGGCTGGGCAAGCCCGCCGAGTACGCGCAGCTCGTCGAATCGATCGTCGCCAACCCGATGCTCAACGGTGAGACCATTCGCCTCGACGGCGCCATCCGCATGGCCCCGAAGTGATCTGAGTCGTCCTCGACGCTCAGCGCCGTTCGTTGACGAGCAGGGACAATTGCACGCGGGTGCTGACGTCGAGTTTGTAGAAGATGCGAGCCAGATGGGTCTTCACCGTGGCTGTGGAGACGAACAGCGCCCGCGCCACCTGCGCATTCGTCATCCCCTGAGCGACCGCCTCGGCGATCTCCCGTTCTCGTGTGGTCAGCGGTTCCAAGGGGTCGGGTCCGATCGGGGCACTGTTCCAATTCGAAGCACCAGACACTCCTGTCGCCGAGGTGGTGTCTCGTCCCAGCAGGGACTCGACCGCACTTGGTGACAAGGTTCGTGTGCCGTTCGCGGCTGCCCGAACCGCGTGGATGAGATCTTCTGGCGGAGTGTCCTTGAGGATGTAGCCGGCCGCTCCCGAGCGCAGTGCCTGAAGCACGAATTCATCGGTGCCGAAGGCCGTGAGGATGAGAACCTCCGGATGAAGAGTCTGAGCCATGAGGGCACGGGTGGCCTCGAGCCCGTCCATGACAGGCATGCGGATGTCCATGAGAATGAGGTCTGGACTCAGCTCTCGGGCAAGTTCGATGGCCTCGGCACCGTTGGCCGCCTCGGCGATGATGTCGATGTCATCGGCGGCGCCGAGGAGCAGGCGCAGGCCCGAACGCATAAGGGACTCGTCGTCGGCGATGATGGCTCTGATGCTCATGCGCTGATCTCTTCCGTGTTCTGGACGGGGATGCGAGCTCGCAGTTCGAAGTCAGGATAGTGGCTGACCTCGAGGTCACCGCCCATCGCCTCCAGCCGTTCCTTGAGACCCAGAATCCCCAGGCCGGAGCCGGCGATGTACTGCTTGCGGTGGGGTTCGCCGTGTGCCGGGGCGCCGAGGAGGCTGTCCGGGTAGTGATTGCGCGCGGTCATCGTGATATATCGAACGGCGTCATCGCCCTCGCCGCCGATGGTGATGGTGAGCATCTCACCGAGCGCGTGTTTGAGGGCATTGGTCATGGTCTCTTGGACGAAGCGGTAGATCGTCATTCGTTCGAGGCTGCCCAGGGCGTGCAGTGATTCGGAGGTGAGCGGTTCGGAGTAGATCAGAGTCACCGACTCCGGGCGGTCGGCGACGAGGCGGTCGAGATCGGGGTCGATCACTGTGCCTTGGTCGTCTCCGCGCAGCATCGTCAGAACCTCTCGCAGCTCGATTCCCGAGCGGCGGGCGCTGCTGGCGATGAGTCGGGCGCTTTCGTGGACGGACTCGGGGTCGAGGTCTCGCCTGACGGACAGTGCACCGGAGTACATGGCGATCACGCTGAGGTGGTGCGAGAGGGAGTCGTGCATGTCGCGGGCGATGCCGCGGCGCACCTCAGCGACGGCACGGTCCTGGCGCGAGCGTTCGCGCAGAAGCGTCTGCGCGGCGGTGTCGATGAGCCCTTGTTCGCGGGCTCCGCGGATGACGCCGATGACGACGATCATTGCGTAGACGGTTCCGTTGACGAGGAACAGCGGAAGTTCGAAGGCTCCGACCGCCGTCGGGGTGAGCGTGTACGTCAGGCCCTGGGAGATGATCGCGGCAGCGAGGCAGGTGAAGTCGAGTGACCAGCTGCGTCGAGACGTGAGGGTGATGAGGATGAGCAGTCCGGCGAATGCGCCGAGGACGCCGATCGTACCGGTGACGATGCCGAGGAATCCGACCGCCACCGGAACCCAGCCGCCGGGCCGACGCTGCAGGGATTCGACGGAGCCGTCCGAGGCGAGGAATTCTACGCCGCCGCGACCAGTGTTCGTGAGGAAATCGCGCAGCTTCTCGGCCGCAATCACCTTGGGGTGCAGGGATCGGCGGGGGATCGTCCGTCCGTCGAAGGCAAGGACGATGGGCAGGCAGGCCAAAGAGATGAGGCCGAAGAGGATATGGATGAACAGTTCGGCACCGAGCGCTCCGGTGCGGGCACCTGCCTCCTCGAAATCCGGCCATTCGGTTCCGACGATGACGATGAGCGCGAACACGCCGATGGCCGCCGAGATGCCTGTCCAAAGCAGGACATGCATCAGAGAGCTGCGGCCGGAAGGAGGAGTCACAATTCGACACTACCTGTCGCCGCTCGCCGGTGCTGTCCTCCGAAAGGATGAGATCATTCGAACCGATGACCGAGCGCTCCCGCCGAGGTGGTGCGAAAGGCTGGAGACATGTCAACGGATTTCATTCGCCAGTTCAGATCGCAGCCGCAGCACAGGTGGTACAGCCCGCTGCTCGTCGTCGTCCTCACCGCAGTCTTCTATGGGGTCGGCCTGATCATCCAGTTCGGAGGGTTCCTCGTCTGGGCACTGATCGTCATCGATGGTGGAAATGGTGACTTCGACTCCCTCGCCGAGACCATGGTCGACTTCAACACGCTCAATGGAATCGTCAACGGTCTGATCACCGTCATCCTCATGTGGCCGGCAGCGGAACTGGCCACACGCATCGTCTATCGCCGGTGGTTCTGGTCGATGATCTCGGTCGGCCGCGGACCTTCCTATAGTGGGGCGGTCGGCCGCGGACTTCGCTGGGGTCTGCTCGGTCGGTACATGCTGCTCGGTCTGCCCGTGTGGGGGATCGCTGCGGTCGTGCTAATCGTCTTCTCACCGGGGGCGATGGGGGACCTGACTTCCGGCGTGCAGTGGGACGGCCGCGTCGCCGCCATGCTCGTCGCAGTTTTCCTGCTCGTGCCGTTCCAGGCCGCCGCCGAGGAGGTCATCTTCCGTGGTCTGGCGATGAACGTCATCGGCAGCTGGCTGAAGCACCCCGCCTGGGCCGTGCTCATCCCTGTCCCATTCTTCGTCTTCGGCCACCTCTACGACCTGCCGGGACTCATCGATGTCGGCATCTTCGCAGTCATCGTCGGCGTCCTCACCCTGTACACGAACGGACTGGAGGTCGGCATGGCCTTCCATATCGTCAACAACATCTTCGCCCTGGGACTCGGGGTCCTCTCCGGTGCCGACATGAATGCGACGAGCGGACCGGCGATCGAGACCGTCATCTCGATCAGCGTCCCGATCGTGTTTGCAGTACTCGTTGTCCTCGACACCCGACGCCGGCAACGCACCGAGGAAAGCAGAGAAGAACGTGGAAACAGGAAAGCGAACCAACAGACGAATTCGGATCTCCCGACGACCACGCGGGTCTGCACAGTGGGCCGCGCACACGATCACCGGGAACCCCGTGCTTGAGCAGCTCGCGGGAATGATCGCGATCCTGGTCCTGCTCATCATCGGTGCCTTCGCAGCAGGCTTCATCGACACTCGTCTGCCCCGGGGCTTCAGCCTGAAGGGCTCGACGGCCGATGGCCCCCGATGAGGGGAGCAGGGTTCAGTGGGAGTCCGGCAGCGTCGTCAGGCAGCGGTCGACGAATTCGTCGGGCGTGAGATCGGCTAGGCGGGCGGCTTCCTCAATGCGGCGGACTGATTGCGGGGACAGCTCAGAAACTGCCTTCGCGGACAGATCAGAGTCCGCTTCGCCGAGATCCGTCTGTGGCTCAACTGCCGCGGATTCGGGTTTCAGCAGCAGTGAGGAGACGGGCACTACGACGACCCCCAGGGCTGCGAGTATCCAGACGATTCCGATCAGCCGAGTCAGCCACTCGTAGTCCCACGCAGACTGGAACCAGATTGAGATCAACGACAGCGCGCAGCCGAGAGCGATGAGACAGAGGGTGATCGACAGTGCGATCCTGACCGTCCACGACCGGTTCGAGACCAACAGCAGGATGAGCGAAGCGACGGAGGTGCAGGCGGAGAGAAGGCAGGCCGTGACGAGCAGCTTCCAAGGGAGGTCAACGTCGTAGGGCTCTGCCCAGACGAACCAGAGGGCCAGCGCCAGAGCGAGGACGGCCAGTCCGATGGTGATGACGCCGAACTGCTTGCCGCGCCTGCCGATCAGTGTCGCCCCGCAGAATGTTGCAACGCTGAAGACTCCCGTCAGCGCCGTCGTGGCGAGGACCTGGTACGCGATCTCCGACTCGATGTCGCCGAGGAGGACGATGATCCCGCCCAGCGCCGCGAGACTGAAGGTCGTGACGATCGCCATGACGATCGCTCGTCGGAGGCTTTGGGCCAATGCGCTCGGGGCCTGGTGTGCCATCGGGGGCCGATCCTTCCGAAGGATTGTCTGGGCAGCACCATCATTATCCCATCGGAGCATCAGTAAGCCCTTCACGAGGTGGGCAACGTGGCCTTGACCTCGAATCCGCCCTCAGCAGTCGGACCCACCTGCAGCGTTCCGTCGAGTGCTTCGACCCTCTCGCGCATGCCTTTGAGGCCGAATCCTCCGCCGAGGTGGCCCTCGTCGGGCTGGCCCGAGCCCGGGTGATTCGTTCCTGAGTCGGTTGAACCCGGAACCCCGTTGACGACACTGACCGACAGCTGCCACTCATCGGTGCGAACGGACACCCTCACTGGTGCGCCGGGAGCATGGCGCAGAGCGTTCGACAGTGCTTCCTGGACGAGGCGGAAAGCGGTCAATCCGGTCGTCGGGTTGATCTCGATCGGCTCCGCAGAGAATTCGAGTTCAACCTCGGCGCCCGAACCGCGGGTGGCCTCGACGAGGTCGGGAATGTCATCGATCATCGGCTGCGGAGCCAGATCGGCATCGCGGCCACCGCGCAGAATCGCCAGCAGACCGCGCATCTCATTGAGTGCCTGCCGAGCCGAGCCGGCGATCGAATCGAACTCGTCAACGCTTCGGGTATCGAGTTCGGGCAGTCGGTAGCGGGCCGTGGTGGCCTGGACGCTGATGACGGACATGCTGTGCGCGACGACGTCATGGAGTTCCTGGGCGATCCGGTTGCGTTCCTCGAGCTCTTGACGCTTGGCCAACTGCTCGGCACTGAGCTGGCGCTCCGTGGCCAGCTGGGTGCGTCCGCGGATCCACAGATTGCCGATCACCGCGACGATCGAGATTCCGGCAGTGAGTGAGACCGTCGTGATGACATTTGCCAGCGCCCCCGACAGTCCTCCCGCATGGGGCATGGTCAGGCTCAGCGCGCCGAGCACTGTGGACAGCGACCACAGGATGACGAGGTGGAGCCAGCTGTGCCGCATCCCGATGATGAGGTGGAGGAAGAGCAAAGCCAAGATTGACGTCACTGCCCACGGCCAGACCTCCCCTGTGACGTCCGCAGTGAGGACGATTCCTGCAGCGGAGGAGACGAGGCCGAGGACGATGGCCGGGATCGGTTTGCTCACGGCAAGCACCAAGGCCCCGCTCGAGGTGAGCGCGAGGAGCATTGCAACGACCGCTGGCATTCCGTAGACAACCGCCGTTACCGGCCATCCGATGGCCACGAGCACCACGCCCACGAAGATGCTCATCAGCCAGAACCAGCCCT
This sequence comes from Brevibacterium aurantiacum, assembly GCF_003932995.1. Taxonomy (NCBI): domain Bacteria; kingdom Bacillati; phylum Actinomycetota; class Actinomycetes; order Micrococcales; family Brevibacteriaceae; genus Brevibacterium; species Brevibacterium aurantiacum. The sequence continues at coordinate 3,689,354 of NZ_CP025333.1, read as the reverse complement.
CGCCGGCGGAGCGCGTCAGGAACGAGTTGGCTGCCGGTGACACCAGGACTGTCGATCCCGACGAAGTCGCCGAAGCAGCCCCCATCGGATCGTGGCCCCATGCGTCACCGGCTCGTGCTTTTCCCGCCGAGGTGGCCCCATCGTGACCGGGCGCCAGACCTGCCGTAATCGCCGCGATCTCCAACCGGGCCATGGCGTGCAGGACGAAGGGGAACGTGACGAGGAGGATGAGTCCGGAGATGAACTGGAAGGTCGCCTCGGCGCCGAATCCCAGATCCACCAAGGGGGTGTCGTTCCACCAGGCTGCGATGAGGCTGATGAGATCGGTGTTGTCGTAGGGGAGGAATCGTCCCCAGAAGAAGTAGGTGATCCCACCCAGGGCACCGAAGAACCAGGGGATCACCACAGAGAAGGTGAAGAGCCGGATCGGCAGCGCGAAGACCATTTCGAAGAGCAGGTCGAGCCAGCGCCGTCCCTCGGCCATGACACCGAACCACCCGCTGATTCCGCGTCCGCGGGGACGATGGACAACCTCGGCGATGGGGGCTCCCCACTGCCGGGCACGGGCCCGGGACAGGTTTGCGAATCCGGTCGCGACGTAGAGCGTCAGCGGCAGGAGCAGGGCGCCGATCCAGATGACGATGGTCGCGATGGACACCGAGAACAGCGCGATGAGCGCGACGAACCCGATGAGGGAAATGAAGAAACCGGGAAGGATGAGGACACTGTCGCGCCCCAGATTGTGCCACATCCGCGACCACCACGATCGGGTGATGGGCGGTGTATCAGCAGGACGGGGCACGGTCTCAGAATACGTGCTCGGCCAAGTGGCCGCATCGGTGGGAGAGGTTTCGAGGGTCGGGTTCATTTTCGGATTCCTTGTTCGTTGAGCGTCAGTGTGTGCGGCTCTGGTGAGCGGAGGGCAGGAACGTTGGTTGGGACGTGCTCGGGGGCGTATGCGTCGTCGAGGTGATTCGACGCGGTCAGTGATGCTGCAGCGGACGGCATCTTCGCCTCGAGGACGCGGGGATGGAACTGGGAGAGCATCCAGACGCCGCCGATCCCTCCGACCGCGGCGAGCAGGAGGAGGCCGATGGCCATGGGGGTAAGGCCCGTGTATTCGCCGAAGAAGGCGGCGCCGATGGCCACCGCCACGATCGGGTCGATGACGGTCAGACCGGCCAGAACCGTCTCTGGAGGGCCTGAGGCGTAGGCAGTCTGGACCAGCCAGAATCCCACCGCCGAGGCGAGGGCCACGGCTGCCAGCACCATCCACCACCGCGCGCCCATGAGGTCGAACTCGGGGAGTCCGCCAGCCACGACCGTGCGGGCGAGCACATGTGTCGCGGCGGCGACCGTGCCGAAGATGATGCCGGTCATGATGACGCGTGGAATGTGCCCGGCCCGACTGAGTGCGAAGAGCGCGCCGAAGACGCTGAGGGCGATGAGGAGTGCCAGCAGCCACGTCACCGATTCCTCGGTGGCGACGAGTTCGTGGGAGAACTGCGCCGAGGTGGTCACGAAGGCGAAGATCGAGAACATCGTCACCCCGATGCTGATGAGCAGTGGGGCACCGAGCTGCAAGCCGAAGTACCGGCGGCTGATGAGCGCGGCGAAGACGAGGGAGATCGCACCGATGGGTTGGACGATGGCGACCGGCCCGAGGCCCAGTGCGATGACATTGAGGACGGTCACCATGCCCATGAGTCCCAGGCCTGTGATCCAGGTGGCTCGGCGTTTGGGTCCGGGTGTCATGGTGGCGACGGCGTACTGCTGGAAGTGGGTGCCGAGTGCCAAGCAGAAGGCTGCGACCGTGGCGAGGATTATCGCTGTGATGATCATGGTGTGCACGCTAAGGACCTGGTGTCATGGGGCGCATCATACGAAGGAGTGATTGTGCAGGCGGGGGAGTGCTACTTTCGGATGAAATCGGCCCTGGTGGGGAGGTTTCCGCCTGATTTCACGGGCTTTCGAGGGTCCACCGTGGTGCGGGTCGGGTAGCGTGAGAGCATGCCAGAAGCAGGAGTGCCAGGGGCAAGTCCCGCACCAGGGTCGACGCCGAGTCCCGCACCAGGGTCGATTGCGCGCGACGGGGTTCCGCCGCCCTCGTCCGAGACGACGCGCGTCGCCATCGTCGATGACCAGGCCATGGTCCGCCAAGGATTCGGAGCTCTCCTCGATGCACAGCCGGACATGAGTGTCGTCGGCAGTGCCGAGGACGGTTCGCAAGTCGTCGACCTCGTGCGCAGAACCGCACCCGACGTCATCCTCATGGACATCCGGATGCCGAAGCTCAACGGTCTCGATGCCACTCGGGCCGTGTTCTCGATGCCCGGCGAGCACCCGAAGATCATCATGCTCACCACCTTCGACGCCGATGAGTACGTGTTCTCAGCACTGCGCGCAGGGGCCAGCGGCTTCCTCCTTAAGGACGCCACCGCAGAAGACATGATCACCGCCGTGCGCGTGGTCGCCGAGGGGCAGTCGCTGTTGGCGCCGTCCGTGACCCGCCGACTCATCTCCGAGTACGTGAGCGGACCCAAGATCGCCAAGGACACCGCCGTGCTCGGGCAGCTCACCGACCGTGAGATCGACGTCATGACCCTGGTGGCCAAAGGCCATGCCAACGCCGAGGTGGCTGAGCACCTGTTCCTGGCCGAGCAGACCGTGAAGACCCACGTGTCGCGGATCCTGTCCAAGCTGGGCCTGCGCGATCGCACCCAGATCGTCGTCGCCGCCTACGAATCGGGCCTGGTCGTCGCCGGGAGCTGAATGGCTCGGCACTCAACCTCCGTGCGTGAAGGCTCGGCGCCTTAAACCTCCGTGACGTCACTAATTGCACCCGCGTGCTGACTACCTTCATATCGGACACTGTTCGCAGTGGTTTATCGGACAGTGTCCGTACTGACTTATCTGACACTCAGGTGGGTTTCTTGAACGATTCGACTCCCGATGGGAGGTGCTTACGGTCTCTGTTGACGAATCTGCCGACCTTGCTGATGTTGTATTGCCTGAGTAGAGGAAGATCGAGCGTCGCGACGAGTTCACCGTGCGGGATGAGATAGAACTCGAGGTGTCCGCCATGATCAGTGATGGGCACCTGGTGCCCTGTCCAGGGTGAACCGAACACGATTACATGCTTACGGAACTTGAAGTGACCGCCACAGTGAAGGGCTCGAACCGAGTACTGGAAACTGAGGTGGCCCCGATCATCGGTCGTGGTGTATCGATCGAGCAATGCCAGACCTGAGTTGCACAGGTTTAGTTACCCTGGCGGAGTCAAGGTGATTGGCCAGTCGGTAGCGCGTCGAGGAGTTCCCTCGCCGCCGGCGGGATATCTGGGGCGAACGTGATCTCCTGATCACCAATGACGCCAGTGAACTCCCGCAACGGACGCAACGTCGTGATGATCTTCTTCAACGACACCCCGGACGCGTCTTGCATAAACCTCGCCACACCCAAAGCAGTGAACACGACTGTCAGGTGAGCCTCGATCGCGTCCCGGGTCCGGTGAAACATCGGCCTGGCATCGAGATCTGTCTTCGACATCCGAAACGACTGTTCGACATGCCAGAGGTCGTGATAGCTGCCGATGACCTCCCTTGCCGGCATGATGGTCTTTGGAATATTGGTGACGTATCCCTTGAACCCGGACAGCTTCATCGCCCGGTCATAGGCCTTCTCGTCGAAGACCTTCTCCGCTCCCTTGGTTTTGACGAACCTCGCTGATTTCGGTTGCGAGTCTCCCTCGATGATGCTGATAGCTCGGTTGCGCTGCAGATTCAGAGTCTGTTCGTCACGCATCGCTCTCTTGCGTCGGTACTGCCACACCGCCCGCCACGCATCCGGAAACGACTCCGCGTCCCAGACGGGTTCCGACCTCGTTTTTGTTCGGTGTGGGTCAAGTCGTTTCTGGCCACGAGGAGTGATCGTATCGATGACGGTCTGGTCATCGGCCCACTCGCCGTTCCAGTGGAAATACGTTGCCAGGTCGTGCGGGGCCTTGACCTGCCTGGAACCAACAATGAACCGCAGGCCTGCGTCATCGAGTTCTTTTAAGTTCTTCGACGAGAGCATTCCGGCATCGGCAGCCACGACCATGTCCGATACTTGGTGGCGGTCTTGGAAGCGTTTGATCACGGGAATGATCGTGTGGGTCTCTGCTTTGTTGCCTTCGAAGCACCCGATCTCTAACGGGAACCCTGTTCGATCAACGAGGAGTCCCGTCCGACAACGATCTGTGGGTCGACTCGACGTTCTTTGGAGTATCCGACTTTTCGCAGACTGTCTTCTTTCTCTGCCTCGAAGTACAGGGTAGTGACGTCGTAGAGGAGGAGACTGATCCCGGTCGTAGCCACTGAGTAGTCGAAACACTTCGCTGCGATCTGGTCGCGATAGTTGTGGTCGCGGGCGCGTTTGAGACACGTCAGGAACGTGTTGCGGTGGACAGTATCGACACCGAGCTCGGAAAGGACTCTCACGCTATCGGATTTCGAGGTGGGTTCGATCAGGCGGGCGAGGACGAGTTGGAAGAAGGCTTCGTCATCGACGGTATCAAAGCCCAAACGCTCGTAGGCGGCACGGATCGTATCGACGATGACTTGTGACCGGCTGGACTTCACGACCGCGGGGGCCGTGGCGGGTTTGTCGGTGTGGTCGAAGTCGAGGACACCTTGTCCGGGGTGGAGTTTGTCGCGGCCAAGAGCCATGAGTGCTGCGAGTTCCTCGGGAGTGTGGGCAGAACCGAGGTGCTCGACGATGCGGTAGCGTCCACCTGTTTTGTCAGCGATCTGCACTGCGGTGGCCCCGGACGCTGTGGGGACCTTACGCACGAATGGGCTCATGGACCCATTTTAGTGTCGAATTTAGTTACCCAAAAGCGCGAGTGATAACTCCCTTACCAGCACAAACATTCCACGACACCGTGAAATCACCGGTCACCTGTGCAAGTCAGGAGCAATGCCAGATACTTTCATCCGTGGTGAAGGGGACTCTATTAAGGCGGCGGAAGAGCAGGCGTGGCAGAAGTACCAGGGCTACATCGCCGACGGTCACGAGCACGAGTTCGAAACCCGCGGCTACACGGACGGCTCTGGAAGCTGTAAACACTGCGGATTGTTCTCATCAGGCGTATTCGACCTCCACGAGATCGGTGCCGTCTGCGAAGTCTGAGGAGATGACATGTTCGCCTCGGTTGGCGATCGCATGTTCTGCTTGGAGCATGATCCTGACCCGCTTGCTGAGCGCATACGGCGTATGAAGCAGCGAAGGACTGGCAAACACGTCAGCGTACTCGAAGAACTCCTCGACATCCTCATGTCCGACGAGTAACCAACAACCCCAAGACCCCGAGCGTGTGATGTGCTCGGGGTCTTTTCTATTGGGTATGTGCCTGTGAAGAGTGTCCCAGTTCCTCTAGCGGACTAGCAGGAGCGCAGCGCCACCACTCACGTGCGCTTCACTAGCCGAAACGGCTGGTGGTTCAAGGGTCCGTTTTTGAAGACCATATCAACCGAGTCCGTTCCGGCATCTGTGTTGTGCGTCAGCACTGATTCCGAGGTTCCGAGCACGCTTCCGCGGCCGAAGTAGCGAAATCCGACTGCTACTCGCGTGGAGCTCTCGTCGATCGTTTCAATTTCCGTAACTTTCGACCACTGGCCGGGGTATTCAACACGGTCGACCAGCACCACAGGCTTGGTGAACAGTCTCAGAAACCAACCGTTGACCCAATTCGTCTTAATGCGTACGCGCAACACCGTGGTCATCGCTTACCTCATGTTCTTCTAGAAAACTAACCTGACTACGAAATCCAGCCATCTTCGGACGCAATTCTTTCAACACAACGGTCGGTCCCGAGGCAGCGATCACAGCTCCAATCATAATGAATGCAAACGACCATAGCCCGATCATTGCGATAATAAGAATATGCAAACAAACTGACAGCCAAACACCGAAACGTCGGCTCCGGCGCGGCCCAACCAGGAAGAACGCAATCGACATTTCAACAGCTATCGTTCCCCACGTCATCATTAGCGACAGGAAAGGAATATCGACAGCGAAATCAAACAGCGGCCCGAATGGCGGGGCGGTGCCAAACATGGGATCTAGCGTAATGAAATAAACAGCGGATCCGTCACGCCATTCTGGAACAGCGGTCTTCTCTATCGCAGAATTCAGATAAAGCCATGCGATCTGAAAGCGTATTAAATGAGCAGCTACCCAGCTCAGAGGCAGGAGTTTTGAACCACCCACCTCATCAGGCATCCAATGGTTCTTCCGGCCATCCGATAGCAAAACGAGCGCAAGCAGCAGGACGAGGACCTGTGAGATTGATTCTCCGCCATCGGCGAGACTGATCGCTGGCGCAAAGGACAACGTCACCCATGCGTGGAGTAGCCCTGTGTAACGGGGGAAGTAGCCAGAGAGGACGAGCAGCAGGCTGGCAATAACCACGAGCGTGGGTACCGTGAGCCCACCCCACGAGTACATCATGCAGTACGCGCCAATACGGGCGACGCCGTCACAAGATGGGCCGAAATCTTTGTCCGATGACGACACGAAGAGTGCATCCCACTCAGTTAGCAACAGAACTGACAGCTGGGCTAAGGCGATAAGGGACCGCGCAACCGCGATCTTCCTCGAACCCGACGGCATGCAGGCCAAGGACCGTTCGATCGGCAGAGTGAGTCCATGAACTAGTTTTCGCATGTCACCTGCATTTCAATCATTCCTTCCGGGATGTGCGTCTGTTCATACAGGTCCCGGTAGGACCAGGGGACCGGCTCTGCCTGGGCGATGACTACTTTCCCGCACAGCGTCGGGTGTTTAAACGTGTTGTCGGCTCGAATGGGCTCGGTCGTGGATGCTTTGAGGGATTCATAGCACTCTTCTAGATCTTCACCCGTTTCGCACTTGAACCAGTCCTCTTCCGCGAGGGGAGTCAGCAGCGCGCCGCCCTCGGGGCCCTGAGCTCTTTGTGTCCGGCTTAGGCCTAGTGTCCTGCGCCGGTAGTTCGTTGCATTAGTCGTGAGAGAGATTCCAGTATCTCTTCCGCGGTTTTCGTCCACACGAATGGCTGCGGGTCCTCGTTCCACGCCTTAACCCACTCGCGAAGGTCTTTCTCCAGGGCTTGCACGCTTCGGTGGTCACTGCGCTGGAGGAGTTCGCGGGTGACTTCAGCGAAGAGCCTCTCGACCTGGTTGATCCACGACGAATACGTGGGCGTGAAATGAATATGGAACCGCTCATGCTTGCCCAGCCAGTTCCGCACCAACGGGTGTTTGTGCGTGCCGTAGTTGTCACACACGACGTGGATGTCGAGGTGGTCTGGAACGTGTTTGTCGATCTTGGTTAAGAACTTTTTGAACTCGATCGCGCGGTGCTTGCGGTGTGTCGAGGCGATCACGGTTCCATCGGCGACATTCAGCGCTGCGAAGAGACTCGTCGTGCCGTGGCGGGCGTAATCGTGGGTACGTTTCTCCGGCATGCCCGGCATCATCGGAAACGCCGGCTGGGACCGAGACAGCGCTTGGACCTGGGACTTCTCATCGACGCTGAGCACGACAGCGGACTCGGGTGGATTGAGGTAAAGGCCGACGATGTCGTAGACCTTTTCCACGAAGAGAGGGTCGTTGGAGAGTTTGAACCCATCGGCGCGGTGGGGTTTGAGCTCGAAGGCCTTCCAGATCCGTCCGATCGTCGATTTCGATAGTCCGCTGCGTTCGGCCATCTGCGCCCGTGACCAGTGGGTGGCGTTTTTCGGTGTTTGTTCCAGGGTTGAGGTGATGACGTCCTCGACCTGCTCGGCCGTGATCGTGGCGGGTCTACCTGGGCGTGGTTCGTCGACGAGACCATCGAGTCGGTCGGCAATGAATCGGTTCCGCCATTTGGCCACAGTCGCGGGCGTGCAGCCGAGGCTGGTGGCGACTTCCTTGTTTGATCGTTCCTGCCCGCAGCCGAGGATGATTCGTGAGCGCAGAGCAAGGGCTTGTGAGGACTTGCGCCGACGGGACCAGCGAGTCAACGTCTGGTGTTCTTCATCGGTGAGGATCAGTTCGGCTTTCGGACGACCGGTGCGAGGCATACTCCATTCTACAACTTCTTACACGAATTTACGGCGCAGGACACTAGCAGGTTATCCGCCCGTCCTTGTGGGGTCTCCATCACGGACTGCAGGTTGCCGTCGTAGTAGAACAGATCCGAGTCTGATGGCGGCTTTGTGAAGAACCCCCAACCCTGCGGCGCAAGATCAACACTAAACACTCTGGCCGCATTGACTTTGCCTCTATCGGACAGCACATTGCTAGGCAGCGAAAAGAATACCGATACGAGGAGCATCAGTATCGCTAATCCGAGGAGGGCTAGCGTCACCAGCGAACGCACGCTTGCTGCCCCGGCAATTGACCACTTCCGACTCATACGGCAAGCGCACGGGTCAGGTCAGCAACGAACTCAGTTTTCACGAGTTCTCCATCTGCCGAGTCCGGTGCCATCAGGTAAGACACGGCCGAAGGGACGACGTAGAGCCCGATGACCGCCATCGTTGCAGCAGCGGCATTGGCGTAAACAGCAACGTTGACAAAACCTACCGCGTAGGCGACGACGCAAACTTTGCCGCCAGGCCCACATCCCTTTTGTGGGGACACTTTTATGGGCACCGACTCCACCCCGTATTCGTCCTCTAGGAAATCGAAGTAGGTATCCGTCAGGTTGGTCAATGCAGCCTCAACCTGCTTCGGGTCGCCCGACGTCAAAGGGCTAACAACTTTGCCTTCAAAATCGGGGTGGTAGTCAAGGTATTCGTCAATCACCTTGCCAAGGACTTCCTTGTCCGCCATCGGGCGGTCCTTATTAAAGTTGAACCGCTCAAGCAATTCAGGGTTTTCTTTTGCTACCTTGCCGGTTCCTTCAAACAGGAATTGCAGAATTTCTTCGTGCGTGTAATTTTCAGCAAGCTTTGCTGACTCCTGGCCTGACTGCGGACTCGGGTACTCAACATCGACCGCGGACGCGGGCGCTGCTGATGACGATGCAAGGCTCAACGCAAGTATTCCAGCGCATAGTGACTTCTTGAACATCATGCTCCTAGTTGTTTAAACATCAAACGGGGTTGCTAGTTCAACTGTTGACCTTATGGGACTCTGAGCAAATCGTCAACGCAGTCTTACAGCAAGTACGGTTTATTTTTCAATGGACTTTTTCGGTGATCCGCAGCATGACAGTTTGTGACAAAGACTCTCGCTTCTTGCCTCTTGCCCGAGTGGCGCATGATAAAATCCCAGACGTATTAACGCCTGGGGTTCATGTGTAGGGTCGACTTCGGCCTACCCGATGGTTTCGTAGTCGCTTAGCTGCGGACCACCGATGGTGTAGCCAAGATTGGCTATCTGGTCGCTGAACAGCGCCAAGCCGCGGGGGAGCCCAACACTGGCCTCCTCAGCTTCCTGCAATTCGTACGCATCCGGGAAGTCGTCATAGCTGACGCGAGTGTCCGGTGCGAAGATGGCCAGCTCGAGCTCGCCAGTGGTGTAACCACCTTCCAGGGTGACATCCAGGATGTCGAACGCATCCGGGTGCTGCGGAAGGATCTCGTTGACGAATTCCACGAGGTCGGCGCCGTCGTAGTCGGGCATGCCAGGGACAGCGGCCAGCGCTTTCAGCATCGGCGCCGTGTCGGTTTCCGAGCTGTAGCGGAAGTCGTAGCCTTGGCCTTTAGTGATGTTGATCTCCTTTGATATAGACGAATGGGTCTCCGCCTACCGTCGATGCTGGCCGGGCTTGCTCAACCGTGTCATAGTGTCCAACATTCAATGAGACATCAACAACCGTTAGAGTGTCTGACACTTAAGAAGGTCTCACGTACGCAAACCACTACATGGTGTGCGAATCATAGGTCGGCAGAAGCTCAAGGTAATCCACATGCATGTATCCGCCGACGAAACCTGTTTGTGTCGGCATGCCCGGATGCGCCACCTGCACCCAATCATTGGCATCCGGTTGTGCGGAGCAAATGCGCATCACCCGCCCACTGGCACCCCGAGCCCATCGGCCGAGGAGCGAACATTGGTCAGGGGCAGTATCAACAGGGGCGGCTTGAAGCGCGAGGCATGCGTCTTTCAGTATGTGTGGCTACCGGTGGTCCTCCTGTAGCCGTATCGGGAATGGGTCTGTCCCCATAGTGCCGGGATGAACACGAAAGCACCCGCCACGCGATGACAAAGTGACGGGTGCAAACGTTTGCAATGTTCATGTGGTCGGCAGAAGCGAATCCACTAACCGCTTCGCCCCCCTCAATCGCACTCACCTTCCTCGACATCCTCCGCTGACGAACAAAGAACTCCAGCTCCACTGCCACCTCGTCCAGTTGGACAACGGCGTCCTCCTCGCTGACGTCCAACCGCTCTAGAGCATCCAGCACAACCCGGGCATCCTCGTTGCCCCGCCAGACCAGGGCGCGCAGATCCTCGCAGTATTCTTCCGTGCGAAGCCGCGCCCCAATCGGCGAAGTGCGCCGGTAGGCAATCACAACCGGGGTTTGGCAGACTGTGGCCAGCTTCCAGAAGCAGACCTTCGACTCCGCAACAGTCAGCCGCACTCCGTAATGCGTCCGGGGCGATCGGCTCCTTGGGCGGCTCGATCTTGACCGGACTCGAGGCTCGGGAATCCGCCGCTCGGAACCGACACGGACTCAGCGGGCGAACTGAGCGCCGAGCTCCTTGACGATCGTCTGTGCCGAGGCCTCACGTGCGCCGCGATAGCCCGTGCCGGCCCACAGGTGCAGGCCCTGGGGATCGCCGTCCTTCTTCGCCTGAGCGCGGAATGACTTCGTCAGATGATGAACCGCCGGGTAGGCGTTGACGGCGATCGAGTCGAACGTCCGCACGAAGTCATTGACGAGCGTGCGGGCAGGGCGTCCGGTGAATGCCCTGGTCAGCTGTGTCTCAGTGAAGTCATCGGACGCCAGAGCCGCGCGGTGGGTCTCGGCAGTCCCTGCTTCATCGGTGCGCAGCAGGAGAGTGCCCACGACCACGGTGCTCGCCCCTGCCTGCAGGAGAGCCTCGACCATCTCAACCCCGTCGACTCCGCCACCGGCCGCGATAGGGAGGTCCACCTCGGCGAGGACATCTCTGACAACGTCGCTCGTGGCGCGGTCCTCGATCGACCGGGTCGGATCGGCCGTCCCCGAATGCCCGCCCGCCCGCGGGCCCTGAACGATGAGGGCATCGACGCCGCGTTCGGCACCGGTGCGGGCCTCGGCGGGAGTCGTCACGGTCGCCGCGACCTGGGTGCCGACGTCATGGAGACGAGCCACCACCTCGGCGGTGGGGATGTTGAACGTCATCGAGACCAAGGGCACGGGATGGGCGAGAAGGTAGTCGACCTTCTGCGCATAATGGTCATCGTCATCGACCGGTTCGGGATTGAGAGTCAGCCCGCGTTCGGCAGCCACGGGTTCGAGGGCGGAGGCGAAGGCGTCGAAGGCCGCGCGGTCGATGGGAACGGGATTCGGAGCGAAGAGGTTGACGCCGAAGTTCTCGGTCGTCTCCCGCATGCGATCGATGAGTGGGGCCAACGCCTCGGCGGTGAGGTAGCCGCCGGCCACGAACGGGAAGCCGCCGGCTCGCGCAACAGCAGCGGTGAGATCCGGGGTCGTGGTGCCGCCGGCCATCGGCGCGCCGATGATGGGCAGGGCTGTCTTCTCGAAGGCGATCGTCGTCATCGTTTCGTGCTCCTTGCTCGGATGTCCTGGACGGGGTGGATTTCTGTTCGGGTGATGCTTTCGTGGCCATTCTTGCACTCACGATGGGCCGCGGTGTTTGCACCGGGAAGGTTTGCGGCACTGTTTTCGCTGGGCCGCGGCTCTCTGGGCTGGATGGGTGAGGGTATCCAGTCGGTGGAGTCCCGTCTCATCCGAAAGTAGTGCTTGGGCGGACTCAGGTCGGAACTCAGAGGTGATGTGCCGGCGGTGATCGCGCCCATAGGTTCGGATGTATCGAACGACGAGCTCAGCACTCTGTGCAATCAGCGGAGCTCAATCCGACAAGGAGCCGACATGTCACTCACCCTCAGCAGGCCGCCCGAGGCCGGGGCGAACCACCTTTCCGCCCCGCACGGCGACACCACTCGTCGACCGCACCGGGACCGGGCGATCGACCTCATCCGGTTCGGCTGCCTCGTCGTCGTGGTGATCCTGCATTCGATGATGAGTTCAGCCGTGCTCGGAGCAGACGGTGACGTTGTTCCCACGGTGGCGCTGCTGCACACCACCGGCTTCACAATCGCCTCGTGGTTCTTCCAGATCATGCCGTTGTTCTTCTTCATCGGCGGATACGCCGCCATCAACGGTTGGCGACGCACTCAAGCCACCGGTGGCACCTGGGCCGACTATATTCATGCCCGCCTGCGCCGCCTCGTCATTCCGGTCGCAGTGCTCATCGGCGTTGCCGGTGTCGGACTGTCCCTGGCCTCTGAATTGGGGGTGCCCGCCGGCCTGCTCGCCGAGGCGAGCACTCGCATCGGGCAACCGCTGTGGTTCCTCGCCGTCTACGTCGGGCTGACATCGCTGGTTCCCCTGGCGGTGCACTTCCACGAAAGGGCGCCGAGGCGGACGATCGCAGCGCTTGCCGGCGCGGTGGTCGCTGTGGACGGCTTGGTCGCATTCACGGGAGTGACCGGACTGGGCTATCTCAACTTCCTGTTCGTATGGCCGCTGATCCAGCAGTGCGGCTTCTTCTACGCCGACGCCATTCATCGTCCCGTGCGGGCCTGGTCTGCTTGGACCGTGATGGTGCTGTCCCTGGTGAGCCTCGGGGTGCTTGTCGGTCTTGGGGTCTACAGCCCGAACATGCTCATCAACCTCAACCCGCCCACCGGTGCCTTGGTGCTGCTCGGTGTTGCGCAGATGTGCATCCTGCGGCTGAGCCATGCGCGTCTGAACGAAATCGTGTCCGGTGGTTCGGATCGGACTGCGGTCGGATACGAGTACCGTGCCCGCATCTGGGAGCGTGTCATCTCCTGGGGCAACACCTACGGCATCCAGGTCTACCTGTGGCACATGCCGATCGTCATCACCCTTATCGGAGCTCTGGGCTACGCAGCTCAGCTGCTGTCCGGGGTGCCGGCAGGAGATGGGCTGTCGGCAGCCGGGATCGTACTCCCTGAGATCGAATCGAATTGGTGGTGGCTGACCAGGCTGTCATGGCTGATCACGGTGATGGGACTGGCCGCGCTTTTGGCAATGGCCATGTCGAAGATCCCGTTCCCCGGTGAGGATAGGTTGGCCAAGTTCGGGCGCGCAGCGGCGAGGGGTGTGCGGGCGAGCTTCTCGACTTTCGAGGCTCGAGTGGGTCAGCGTCTGTCGAGTCCTGTGTCTCGGGCCCTCACGGCGGTCACTCTGGCCATGGGCGGCATCGCGATCGCACTCCTCGTGGGAATCGCTCCACTGATCTGGACGCTCGTCTCCGTTTCGGCGCTCCTGATTTCACTGGTGCTGGCCGCCACCATGAAGGCGCCGGGGTCCGAGAGGGCTGCAGCGACGGAGATGCCGGCGGCGGATCGTGGCAAAGCGATTGTCAGTTTCGGCTGAGGAGCGATCGGGGCCGCCGCCCCGCTCGCCTCATTCCACTGACTGCGCCAGCTGCTCGGTGACGGTGCCCCAGCCGTCGAAGAAGCCGAGCTCCTCGTGACGGGCACGCTGCTCGGGGCTGCCATGGCGGACGACGGCCTGATAGTCAGTGCCGTCGGGGTGGTCGCCCAAGATGATCTCGGTGGTCATGGAGACAGGGTCGGGAGAGACAGGGTGCCACGTACTGTTGACCGCGTTGGTGAACACCAGACGGCTGTTGTCCTCAACGAGGAGGAAGACGGCGTCCACGTGCGGAGTGAAGGTCTCCCCGTCCTCGCTCATCATGGTGGAGAAGGCCCCACCCGGGCGGAGTTCAAGGGCGTCGACGCGAAGAGTCAGCGGCGCTGGTATCCACCATTGCGCCAGTTTGTCAGGATCCGTCCAAGCAGACCAGATGGATTCCTTTGGCGCTCGGATCACTCTCTGGATTGTGAGGTCGAGAGCGGAGTCGAAATGTCGGGTGCGAGCGAGATTTGCGGTGATGATTCTTCCCTACTGTGATTGCTGCCGTTGGTGTCAGCGGCAGCGCTGTGTGCGATCTCGTCGTCTGTGGCGGTGACGAACCGCTCGAGGCGATCCGTGCTGGCCTCCCAGATGAGTCTCTGCTCGGCCAGCCAATCATTGAGCAGTGTCAGTCGATCGCGGTTGAGTACGCAGGTGCGCACCCGGCCTGTCTTCTGAGTTCGGATCAGCCCACACGACTCCAAGGTGCGCACATGCTTCATGAACGACGGGAGTGAGATCGGCAGGGGCTCTGCCAGTTCTCCGACACTCGCCGATCCGTGGCCCAAACGGTGGACCACTGCACGTCGTGTGGGATCGGCAAGAGCGGTGAACATCGCATCAAGCTGATCCGAATACTTAGCCATGAGGCTAAGTATTACATGACTCGGAGCGAAAAGACCCACGGATCGAGAAATTTCCTGCTCAGACTCTTTCGTGACGGAAAGTGACGCCGGAAGACCGTCACATGACGGCTGGTGACATCCGAGGTCACAGACGACGGCAGCACTCGTGCCAGTACGTACACACTGGTGGAACTTCGGCAGCGAAGTCGAAGTGCCATCAGTGAAGGAAGGTCCCGCCATGAGTATCACCCAGAACGGAATCTCGACCCGCTCTGTGCATTCGGGGGCCAACCCCGAATCGCATACCGGTTCGGTTGTTGCCCCTATCTTCCAGACCTCGACCTTCATGATGGACACCCCGGGCCAGACCCGCGCCGGCTTCGACTACGCGCGCACCGGCACCCCGAACCGCAGCGACCTCGAAGACGTGCTGTGCGAACTGGAGAACGCCTCCTTCGCAGCGGCGGTGAACTCGGGGACTTCCGCCGAGGTCGCGGTCTTCTCGGCACTGCTGGGTCCCGGCGATGAGATCATCATCCCGCGCGACATCTACGGCGGCACGTACCGGCTGCTGAAGAATGAATACGAGCGCTGGGGCATCAGCATCCGCACCGTCGATCTCACCGACACCGAGGCGCTGGCGGCCGCGATCTCGGCCAAGACCGCGATCGTGTGGGTCGAGACTCCGAGCAATCCCGGGCTCGACATCGTCGACATCGCCGAGACTGCCAAGCTCGCCCACGCCGCAAACGCCATCCTGGCCGTCGACTCCACCTTCGCCACCCCGATTCTGCAGCGCCCCATCGAGCTCGGCGCCGATGTCGTCATCCACTCGACGACGAAGTTCATCAACGGCCACTCCGATGTCATCGGCGGTGCCGTTCTCGCCGGTGACGGTTCGACCTGTCCCCGTGCCGCCGAGGTTGTCGAACGTCTCGAGTCCTACCTCGCATCCGTCGGGTTGGGCATCGCCCCCTTCGATGCATGGCTGACTCGCCGCGGCATCAAAACCCTGCCGGTGCGGATGGCTAAGCACTGTGAGAACGCGCAGGCCGTGGCGCAGTGGTTGGAGAGCCGTCCTGAGATCGCTGAGGTGTATTACCCAGGTCTGCCATCTCACCCGGGTCATGAGGTCGCGAAGAAGCAGATGAGCGGCTTCGGGGGAGTGGTCTCATTCCGCACCGACACCGAGGCAAGAGCTCTGTCGCTGGTGAAGAGCACGAAGCTCATCACTCTGGCCGAATCGCTCGGTGGTGTTGAGTCACTGATTGACCATCCTGCGACCATGACCCACCTGGCCGTCGCAGACTGCGAACTCAGCGTCTCGCCGACATTCATCCGCCTGTCCCTGGGCATCGAAGACATCGCCGACATCCTCGCCGACCTCGACGCGGCGCTCGCTTCGACGGTGCAGACTCCGGACGGCGTGAGCTCCGACGCGGAGGCACTGGGTGCGGAGGTTCCAATTGCGGACCCCTCACCGTCAACTCTTCAACACCCTGTAGCAACGGTATGAATTGATACTCGCAGTGCCACGCGCAGTGCCAGCGGTGGTGCGTGGAGCTGTGGGTGGGATTCACCGCTGGCGGTGCGTGGTGGGACGGTGCAAATCGCAGGTGGCGGTGCGTGGCGCGTGTGTGCGTGGTCACGGGGCGTGGGGAAAACCCGACGCAGGCTAGGTGGTCAACGTGCTGTTGGCAGCTTGTCGACTCCCGTAGCGTTATTGCTATGAGTGAGAACACCCCCACGAACCCACGCGAATCGGAGCCGCAGAGCGCCGATTCCCTGGAGTCCCAGGCACCAGAAGAAACGCCAGAATCGGACAGGCCCATCGGCGCCGAGGCGATCGTCAACGCGCCCCCGACCGCAGAGACTCCCGCGGCTGCAAAGACCCCCGAGGCCGAGGAGTCTGCAGACCGCTCCGAGCCTTCGGGCAACGGCGCAGTCGACGAGTCCGCAGACACACCGTTGGCGACGGAGGCCGGACAGTTTCGGACGGCTCCTATGGATATGGAGGTTCCCTTCAGCCGCGGTGCCGCTCAGCAGTACGGGTCGGCTCAGCAGTACGGGTCGGCTCAACAGCACGGTTCGGCTCACGACCAGGAATCGCCGGCGACTAACCACCCAACGCAGCAGTACACACAGGCCTATCCCCAGACCCGCGTGATGAATGCGAACTTCCCGCAGGGGTTCTCGCAGCAAACACCCTCACAGCACCCCACTCAGGCGTACCCGTCCCAGGGCACCCACTCCTCTGGACCTGGCAATCTCCAGCAGCAGGGCGCTCTCCAGCAGCCCGGCTACCAGCCGCGCACCTACTCCGCCCAGCAGCAAAGCCCACAGCAGGGCCAACACCCCAATCAGCTCCCTGCGCCCGTGCCCGCTCCCAACGGCCAGATGCCGATGCAGCCGATGCAGCCACCTCGGCGGAAGAAGCCGAAGTCGGAGAACGTCACGTACGCACCTGCGACGGGGGCGATGCCGCTGACGCGTGAGGAAGGCACCGAGATTCCCGCCGACGGTCCGATCGAATGGCCGCAGAAGCGAGTCGGGATCGTCGGCGTCGCGAACCTCGTGCTCTCCGCCGTGATGGCTGTGGTCTGGGCCTGGATCCCGCTTGGCCTGCTGTTCACCGGCTTCGGCGGAATCTTCGCACTCGGCCTCGGTGTGCTCGCACTCGTCGCCTGGGTCGTCGTCCAACAGGGCGCGAACGTGTTCGAACGTTACCGGGCCGAACTGATCTATGGCGACCGGATCCCGGTCCCGAAGGTCGAACGCAGCACCCGAGAATCTGCCTTCGGCCGCTTCTTCCACAATCGATGGCTGCACGTGAAGTCGGGATCCTTCTGGCGCTCGACTGCCCACCACTACGTGAAGATGCTGCTCGGCGCGATCATCGTCGGCGGCACCATCGCCGGCATCTGCGGTGCAATCATCGGCATCTTCAGCGCCATCAATCCTGAGGGCATCACCGACTTCTTCTTCCGTGGAACCACCGGTGGGCTGGGGCGCACCGGCATCGCCATCGGCTCTCTCATCGTCCTCGCCAGCTCACTGGCGATCCTGTGGTTCGCCCCGTACCTCGACAGGGCACTCGACCGCAGCCTCCTGCCACCGGCACGCACCGCTGCCCTGCAGGCCGAGGTTACCGATCTCGACCGGGCCCGCATGGCCGGGATCGAAGCTGCGGGTGCGGAGCGACTGCGCATCGAACGCGACCTCCACGACGGAGCCCAGCCACGACTCGTCGCCCTGAGCATGACGCTGGGCATGGCGAAGTCGAAGATCGACAAAGATCCAGAGCGCGCCAAAGAGCTCGTCTCCGAAGCCCACGCCGAGGCGAAGGGCATCGTCAACGAACTCCGCCAACTGGCACGTGGAATCCACCCTGCTGTGCTCACAGACCGCGGCCTCGACGCGGCCGTCTCCGCATTGGCCGGACGCTCGACGATTCCCGTCGAGGTCGACGTTCGACTCGCCGGGCGCATCGATCGTGAGGCCGAAGCCGTGGCCTACTTCGTCGTCGCAGAGTGCCTGACGAACATCGCCAAGCACTCGGGTGCGACACATGCTCGGGTCTTCATCGCCCCCATCGAGGCGGGAGTCCAGATCGTCGTCACCGACAACGGTCAGGGCGGAGCGCGCATCGACCGTTCGGGCCGTCACACCGGGATCGCCGGTTTGGTCGATCGCGTCGAAGCCGCTCGTGGGACACTGAACCTGACCAGCCCTGCAGGTGGGCCAACTACTGTCGTTGTGGAGGTGCCATGCGCATCGTAATTGCCGAAGACTCTGCCATCTTGCGAGCCGGACTCGAGAGGCTTCTGGTTGATGCCGGGCATGAAGTGATCGCCGCCGTCCCCGATGCCAACGAGCTCCTCGCCACAGTCCACAACACGCCGCCGGACCTCGCCATCATCGACGTGCGCATGCCGCCGACGTTCACCGACGAGGGCATCCGCGCCGCAGTCCTCATCCGCAAGCAGAACCCCGACGTCAAGGTGCTCGTGTTCAGCCAGTACGTGGAGGAGCAGTACGCATCCGAACTCATCGCTGAGAACACCGGTGGCTTCGGATACCTGCTCAAAGACCGAGTCGCCGATGTCGAGGACTTCCTCGCAGCCGTCGACGAGGTCGCCTCCGGCGGCACTGTCTTAGACCCCGAAGTCGTCTCGCAGATCCTCGTGCGCACACGCAAGAAGGATGGGCTGTCCACGCTGAGCCCGCGCGAACTCGAAGTCCTCCAGCTCATGGCCGAAGGCAAATCCAACGCCGCGATCGCCCGCACCCTCTACCTCAGTGCGGGAGCAGTTGAGAAGCACATCAGTTCGGTCTTCACCAAGTTCGGCCTCACCGCCGACACCTCTGACAACCGACGCATCCTCGCCGTCCTCACATTCCTCGGAGCATAGAATGCCTGCCACAGTCCACGTCAGCGAATCCACCCGCGCGAGCATGCGAGTGATCATCACGATCGCCGCGCTCGTCGTCCTCCTCGTCCCGATCGCCTTCAGCGTCGCGCACGGAGCCTCTCGTCTGAACTACGCGAAGCTCGATGTCACGAAGCCGCTGTCGACCTCAGTCACGGATCTGAAGTTCCTCCTCGATACCACCGCATCAGTGACCGTCAAGACCACCGAGACCGATGAGCCGACCGTCCGGCTCACCGCTACCGGGCCCCGCGACGAAGCACCGACGCTGCAGGTGAGAGAGGCCGAGGACTCGTCGACGGTGTCCGTAGACGATCAGCGAAACCTCGAGAACGCCCAGATCGAAGTCACCCTTCCTGCGAAGACCTCGAAGGAGATGAAACTCGACTTCAACGGCGGCTACGGTGCCATCGACGTCGTGGGTGACTACCAGGAGATCGTCGCGAAGACAGACGGCGGCGCAGTCGATGTCAGCGGCTCGGCCGAGCGTCTGCAGACATCGACCGACTACGGAATGACTGACTTGAGCGGGACCTTCGACACCATCGAATCCAAGACCGGTGTGGGCACACTCAACGGTTCCAATCTCAACGTTCGCGATCACGTCGACGCCGTGACCTCGACGGGAACGATCGATCTCGATTTCACCAACGACATGGTGCCGATGTCCGGCATCGTTGCCAAGGCCGACGAAGGCACGATCGACATCCGCCTGCCGCGCTTGGACCTGGCCCAGGAGAGGATGGCCGCCGAGGCCGCCGCTTCCAAGGATGACGATGGCAGTGCCGCTGACGCCAAGGATCTGTTCTACCGCATCAACGCGAACTCGAATGAGGGGAGCGTGGATCTGGCCAAGGACGTCAAAAAGTACGACGCTGCACGGTCCTCGAAGGATGCCGAGGGCAAAACGATCATCCCCGTCTCGGCGAGCACCGACATGGGTACGATCACCATCGAGCAGAACTAGACTGGTCCATACGGTGCCCGTCGGCGCAACCGCCGGCGGGCACCGCCATTCGGTCAGCGTTCCGCTGACCCTGTGACTCGACAGTCGCCGATCCACCGAATCCAGGGGATGAGACATGCAGATCACCGTCTATGGAGCCACCGGCACATTCGGCCGCAGACTCGTGGCACACCTGCGTGAACGTGAGCACTCGGTGATCGCGGCCCACCGCGGAATCGGGGTCGACACCTTTGCGGGAGAAGGAGTCACCGAGGCGGCCGAAGGCAGCGATGTCCTCGTCGACTGCGTCAATCTCATGACGAACAACCGCCACAAAGCACTCGACTTCTTCTCCCGCAGCTCCCGGTCGATCGCCCTGGCCGCGGCAGAGAATCCGGGAGCAGCGATGGTGTGTCTGTCCATCGCCTTCAAGCCTGAGGTCGCGGCGTCCAAGCTGCTCGGCTACTACCAGGCCAAAGAACTGCAGGAACGGGTCTACCGCAGGCTGATCCCCGCCGACCAGCTCCTGATGTTCCGATCAGCCCAGTGGTTCGAACTTGTTGACACAATGACGTTCACCGCGGGTCCGGTGGCATTCGTGCCGAAGATGAGAGTGCAGGCCCTGGCCGCCGACGAGTCAGCTCGAATGATGGCCGAGGCCATCGATGCAGGAGAACGCGGAACCATCGAGGTCGCCGGCCCCGAGGTCAGCGACTTTCCGACGATCGCCGGCAGGATCGCGGCGGCCGACGCAGACTCGGCCGTGAGCGTCGGAGCAGGTCCGAGTGGCGGATCCCGTGCGAGGGGTATCCCGAAGATCGTCTCCGTTCCGATCCCAGGACCGATGTCCGGAAATGGCCTCATCCCCGATTCGCCGAGGCTCTCCGCCGTCACCGTCGCTGAATGGATCCGTTCCCGCTGAGGTGCAGGCATGACGTTGTAGTATCCAGTCGGGAGGAAATACATGGACTGGCTGGAATTCGGACTCGACGGCATCGATGCGGTGAGGATCGTCGTATCCTGCATTGCCTTCTACCTCGGCATCATTATTCTCGTCCGCGTATTCGGCCAACGGACCCTCGCGAGCCTCTCGAGTTTCGACCTTGCCGCCATCATCGCCTTGGGGGCGATCATCGGTCGTTCGATCCTTGGTGACACTCCGACTCTCATCGCCGGTCTCCTGGCCTTGGC
This sequence comes from Brevibacterium aurantiacum, assembly GCF_003932995.1. Taxonomy (NCBI): domain Bacteria; kingdom Bacillati; phylum Actinomycetota; class Actinomycetes; order Micrococcales; family Brevibacteriaceae; genus Brevibacterium; species Brevibacterium aurantiacum. Next base: position 3,668,315 of record NZ_CP025333.1, on the reverse strand, counting down.
CACCCTGCTGATCCTCCAGGCTCTGACCGGAAAGGCCCGGCGCTTCCACCGCATCGCAGGCATCGTCAACAGCCCCGCGATCGTCCTCATGGCCGGCAGTCAGCTGCTGATCGACAACCTCGCCAGAGCCCATGTCGACCCCGCCGAAGTGTATTCGAAGCTGCGCATGGCAGGCATCAGACAGCGCGCCGAGGTGGCCTGCGTGATCCTCGAGCCGACAGGTCAGATCAGTGTGACCAGGCGCGGCGCCCCGATCGATGAAGACCTGCTGCGCGGCGTCATCGGTGCGGAGAGAATCCCCCGCGAGAGCTGAGCCCCGCCGCCACACGGAGACTGAGATCTCTGCCCCTCAGCCATCGATTCTAAGGACGCGCTCAACCATCGAGCCCGAGTACCCGCGCTCCGTTGCGCCACAGCACCGAGCGCATCCATTCGTCGCCGAGGTCGAGTCCGGCCAGCCCCGAGATCTGATCCGCATAGGGGTAGGGAATGTTCGGGAAGTCCGAGCCGAGGATGATCTTGTCCTGCAGACCGGCCAAGCGTTCACGGTAAGCCGGGTCCACCTCGGCGGGGGAGGAGAAGAATCCTGACACGTACATCGTCGTGTCCAGGTGGACTCCGCTGTAATCCTCGGCGAGGCTGGCGAAGGCATCGTATTCGGGCATGCCCATGTGGGCGACGACGAACTTCAGGGACGGGTAGCGTTCGAGCACATTCGCCACGGCCTGCGGGCCGGTGTGGGCACCCGGCAGAGGTTCGGAGCCGGCGTGGATGACGATGGGCACCTGCGCCTCGGCGAGTGCCGCCCACGCCCGATCGAGCACCCGGTCATCGGGGGAGAAGCCACCCACCTGGATATGGACCTTGAACAGTCGGGCACCTGCTGCCAGAGCCTCGGGGACATAGTCGGCGGACTCCGGTTCGGCGTAGAGAGTCGCGCAGTGGATGACATCGTCATGGGCGGCGGCGAACTCGCGGTTCCACTCGTTGAGCCAGGCGGCCATGCCGGGTTTGTGCGGGTAGGTCAGTGCCGGGATGGCACGGACGCCCAGGTCACGGACGATGTTCAGGCGGGTTTCGGTGTCATAGCGGTAGTGGATCGGCCACGGATAGCCATAGCTGGCTTCGGCGGCGTCGAAGTAGGCCCATACTTTGTCGAGGACGTTCTGCGGCAGGAAGTGGATGTGGATATCGGCGAGGCCCGGGATGCCCAGCGCCTCGAGGTAGGCCGGGACGTCGGCATCGGTGCGTGGAGGTTCCGCCGCGGTCGCCTTGCTGTGATGAGTCGCGTCCTTGCGATCGGGAAGTGTGAAGTCGTCCATGCCCACCACCTTAGGCGGTGGACGCTGAGCGGGCCGAAACGGCGGGCAGCGGCTTGGCAGTATCGGTGCCTGCGAAGCGGACTCGTGTACGTCCAGCCCTCACTCATGACTCGAACTTAGACTGCCTGTATGGAGTTCACCGATCCGTACGAGATCGACGTCCCGCCGGGCACACGTCACGTAGGTGACGGACCCTTCTGGATGCCCGGCGACACCGTGACCTGGTCGTTTCGACGCTTCGACTTCGACCGTGACCACGCCGAGGTGCGTCGGCCGATGCACGTCATCGAGGACGGTCCCACCGGTGCAGTGCTGTGGATGGCAGGAGGCACCGAAACGGTCGATACGAGAATCGTCGGGTGGGAGGATTCCAATCCCCACGATGTTCCGCTCAAGGAACGTTTCCGCCCGTCCGCCGAGGCGCCCCGACGGATCAAGGCGCCCGGCAGCTGGCGTGGGCTCGGGGTGCTCAAGATCGTCCCGCCGCGAGTCCCGTTCTCCGTGTGGGTTCTGCTCAAACCCGGGGGAGCAGGGTCTGCTGCGGGTGACGCTGCTGCCGGTGGTTCTGCGGGGGTCCGCGCGGATTGGTACGTCAACCTCGAGGCCACCCACCGCCGCACGGGTGACACCCTGTTTACGAGCGATCACATTCTCGACATCACTTTCCCCGTCGCCAGCATGCCCCTGCACACGACATCCGGGCGTGCGATTCTCAACCCGAACGGAGCGGTGTTCAAGGACGTAGACGAACTCGCCGCCGCGGCGAACTACGGAGCCTGGCCACGTGAATGGTCGAACATCATTCGACGCAATGGATCGGAACTGCTCGACCACCTCGGCGAGTTCACCTGGGCATTTGACCCGAAGTGGGAGAAAAAGGCGCGAGAACTGGCGGCAGAATCAGCAGTCTCGAAATCTTCGCAGAATCAGGAACATCAGCGGATCCGAAGTGGTTGCTACAACAAGGACTGGATCTAGGCTCTGCCGCTTCGGCCGCCAACGATTCAGCCCCACAGACATCCCGCGACCGTGCGCAGACAGCGCGCGGCGTCGATGAAAGGAAGCATCTCGATGACGACAAACCACAGGATTCGCCTGAATTCTCGTCCAGTCGGAGAGCCGAAGGCGGAGAACTACCTCCTCGACGAGGTCGACCTGGGTTCGCCGCAGGACGGTGAGGTTCTGCTCCGCACTCTGTATCTCTCACTCGATCCCTACATGCGCGGTCGGATGTCAGATGCGAAATCCTATGCGAAGCCGGTCGAGGTCGGCGACGTCATGGTCGGTGCCACGGTCTCCGAGGTCGTCGAGTCGAACTCGTCCGACTTCTCCACCGGCGACACCGTCCTCGGCTACGGCGGCTGGCAGGAGTACTCCATCGAGAAGGCCGCACACCTGCGCCGTCTCGATCCCGAAGTCGCCCCGGTCAGCACCGCTCTCGGCGTGCTGGGCATGCCGGGCTTCACCGCATACTCAGGACTCCTGGAGATCGGGCGCCCACAGGAAGGCGAGACCGTGGCCGTTGCTGCCGCCACTGGCCCCGTCGGCTCCGTCGTCGGTCAGATCGCGAAGATCAAGGGCGCGAAGGCTGTCGGCATCGCCGGTGGACCCGAGAAGGTCGCCCACCTGAACGAGCTCGGCTTCGACGTCGCGCTCGACCACCGGACCGGCAACCTCAAGAACGAACTCAAAGAATCAGTGCCGCAGGGCATCGACGTCTACTTCGAGAACGTCGGCGGAGACGTGTTCAAGGCCGTGCTGCCACGTCTGAACACCTACGCTCGCGTGCCCGTCTGCGGTCTCGTCGCCAACTACAACCTGACCGAGCTGCCCGAGGGCCCCGACCGTTCGGGTGCGCTCATGGGCAACATCCTCACGAGGTCACTCAACGTCCGCGGCTTCATCCAGAATGAGTTCGTCGAGAAGCACCACGAGAACTTCCTGTCCGACATGAGCGGCTGGGTCAAGGAAGGAAAGGTCCGCTACCGCGAGGACATTCGCCCGGGCCTGGACAAGACACCCGAGTACTTCAACGACCTGCTCGCAGGCCGCAACTTCGGCAAGATGGTCGTGGCAGTCGACGCCGAGAGCTGAGGTAAGCTCCCTGCGTCGCAGCCTCCCAGCGGCGCTGTAGCCGCGCTGGCGGCGCAGAAATCACAAACGGTCGGTAAGTCCTGGTCGAATTTCGTATTATTTTCGACTAGGACTTACCGACTGTTTCAGTTTCAGGCCATCTTTCACGCCCGAATGTCAGTTACAGGCCGTCATTTATCCCCGAATGTCGCCGTTGGCTCAACCGGACATGACTGTGCGGCCAATTCGGGCCGCCGACAACCGGCACACAGCAGTGCGTTCTGCGAACCGCCTCCGACGACGCGGACCGTGTCGGCCGTTACCCCGGCCAACGCCTCGGCGGCATCGATGGTGCGGGCATGGGCCTCGGCCACGGATTCGGGTGGACGGTTGATCGACTACTCCGGGGTGGGCCAACCGTACTCGGCGAGTGACAAAGGGATGTTCAGGCGTCGTGCTGTCGAATCAATGCCGGAGGAGGAGCTCCTGGCTGACTCCCACGCTCACGCGAATGCCGCGAACACCTCGGCGGGGTCGAGTCCCAGGCTCAGCGCCAGGGTGAGGACGATGCGGGCCTTGCGGGCATCGAGGATTCCGGCGGGGATGAGCCCGGACTCGAGCAGCCCGATCTCACCGCCCGGATAGCCGTAGGTGTTCCTCAGGCTCGCACCCGAGCCCGGCCGCGATGCCAGGACGATGGGCATCGCCTCGCCGAGGCGGGCCACCGCTGGCAGCAGATGCTCGGGGACGTGGCCGCCGCCGACCCCGGAGATGACGGCACCGGCGAAACCGGACTCGATGAGCTGGGTCAGTGTCTCTTCGGGTTCGCCCATCCCCACCTCGGCGAGGGCGACCTTCGCAAGCGTCTCCGGGCGGGAAAGGCCCGCGAATGGGGACGCGTCCTCAGCCGTCGGCCTGTGGGGGAGGCGAACGGTGTCTTCGCTGATCCACCCGATCGCGCCGAGGACTGGGCCGGAGGAAAACGCCGCAGTCGAGGTCACGTGGGACTTGCGGACGAAACGCGGATCATGGATCTCGTCGTTGAAGACCAGGGTTGAGGGCAGTTCACTGCTCAGAGAGGAAAGCGCGGTCAGAGCGGCGGCGCGCACGTTCGCAGGGCCGTCGGCGCCGGGCAGTGTCGGATTGCGCATGGCCCCGGTGGCCGCGATGTGAGTGGCCGAGTCATTGAGCAGCCAGAGGGCGAAGGCGCTCTCCTCGAGAGTGTCGGTACCCTGCGTGAGAACGATGCCGTCGGCCTCGGTGGTGCGCGCGAGTTCGCGGACGTCGAAGAGCATGTCGAGGGTGACATTGGCGCTCGAGACCTGCGACACCTGTGTGAAGTCGGCCTGCAGGTCCGGCCAGATCTGGTCGAGGCCGGCGGCCGCGGCGATCTCCGCTCCGCTCAGGGCCGGGGCGACACCTCCGGATTGGTTCGAGGTCGAGGCGATGGTGCCGCCGAGGGCAGCGACGAGGAGATGAGGAGCGTTCTCTGACATGGGCACGAGTCTATCGGGCAGTTTCGGTGCTCAGCCCCTGATGCCGACGTTCTGTGTCATGGCTCTTTGCTAGTCTCCAAACATGGATCCCGACACCGTGCTCACGCTCGCTCATGACCAGGCGATCCAGTACCCGTCTGTGGAGATCGAGCACCCGTTCGGGCCCGAGTACAACGTGTACAAGGTGCGCGGGAAGATGTTCCTGATGGCCTTCGATCTGCGCGGTGTGCCCAGCCTCAATCTCAAGATCGATCCGCTGGACGGGGAGGTGCTCTGTGATGCCTATGAGGAGATCACTCCCGGATATCACATGAGCAAGAAGCACTGGATCACTGTGGCGGGAGCAGGCGCGGCCGAAGACGGATCCGGGAACATCCTTGATCCCGACCTTCTGCACGATCTCGTGCTCGAGTCCTACTGTCTCGTCGTTGCGAAGCTGCCGAAGAAGGACCGACCCGTCGACCCGAAGACCTTCGGCGGAAGGGACGAGACATGAGTCGGTAGACGCTCCACCCGTTAGGAAGCTTCGACGAGTGCTGGTTCCGCACGCTGCTCGGCGGCAATGGCATCGGCCTCTTTGCTCTGCTGAGCTCGTTTCCGTCGGTTGCCGGTGACCCAGGCACCGAGAGTGACAGAAGCCCAGCCGATGACCATGCCGGCGATGTCATCGAGGATGTAGTGCCAGCCGAAGTAGAGCGTGGCGATCACTGTGGCGCCGAAGAATATCCACGTCACTGTCTGCCACAGCGGCTTCTGCTTGGTTCGCATCATGAATAGGGCCGCTGCGAACGTCACGGAGACGTGCAGAGAGGCGAACGCGGCCACACCCTGGATCTGCCCGCTGCCGACCGGGTCGACAAGGACGTCGAGCCGAGTTTCGATGAGTGACTGCTGCAGCTCGGTGACCCCGGTGTCGGCCAAGCCGCGGTAGAGCTCGGGTCGGGCAAATGCAGGCCCAAGAGCGGGCAGGATGTAGTAGCTGACCGTGCCCAGCACCCAATTGAGACACAGCGTCGTGGCATACCAGGCGCCGATCGCGAGGTTGCGACTGAGAATGAGCACAGCGCCGAGGCTGATGGGAATGAGCGGAAGATAGGCGAGATAGACGACGGAGAGCACTTCTGCCATGAACCCGGTGCCGAACAGATTGTGCAGGAACACAGCGGGATTGATGCCCCCGCTGAACCACAGATCGGTATGCGAAAGCTCGTGATCGTAGATGACTCCTTCGCGGTAGGTCGGAAGGTCACTCTTGAGGTTTCTGTAGCTGAGATAGCAGATGTAGAAACTCATCATGCCCGCGGTGATGCACAGGACCCGACGGAGGCTCCATTCGTTTCTCACGACTTCGCGCATCCCGTTGGACAGATGCTTCCAGCCGCTCGTTCGCACGGCGTCCACGACGATGCCCACGCCGAAGAACAGCAGAGCCAGCAACGGCATCCGGATATAGGCGGGTCCGAGGAAGCCGTCCGGGTCCCTGAGCGGCCGCCCGAGGTAGATCGAAGAAGCAAGGGCGACCAATGCGACAGCTATGGAGAGCAGCATGGCAAAGGTGTAGGGCCATCGTCGTATCCGAGTCATCGGCACACGATATAACGATTCGATATCGGAATGGCGAATCCAGTGGCGAGTGTCACGAGCTGAACAAAACATGAATATCGGGCCAATAATCGACTGTCTGCAAGCCGCCCGAAAACGACCTGTGCGCCGCCCGAAGATGAGCGGTGCGCCGTATGAGAGGCATGCAAGCTGCGTTCCCGTGGTCCGCGCACCCGAACTGCACCTGAAATTGGCAACGGACCCCACCGGCGCAGACAATAGGGGACATGTCCGCCCTCAGCTCCGCACTCGCCTACCGGCGACTGCTCGATACGAATGCCACTCTGCGCATGCTGCGGGCAGACCATCTCCCGGTCATGGCGGCGACGCTGGGAACACACCTGGGTAAGCCCGGCACCCGAATCTCCACCGAAGACCTGCACGAGTCCATCGACTCCGATCTCGAGGAGCTGCGCGACCACTTCGATCTGTCCACGCGGACAGCGAAGGCCTACTGTGACGATTGGCGCCGGGCGGAGATCCTCGTGCGCCGCCCGGCCACCTCGGCGAGGGGCGAGACCTACGAACTCTCCGCGGCGGGATTCGACGCCATCCGCATGCTCGAACAGTTGCGCACCCCGCCGCAGACCGCGACCGAATCACGGCTGGTCAGCCTCGCCCAATCGGTGCGGCAGCTGGCCATCGACACTGACCCGGACAGCTCCCGCCGACTGGAATCCCTGCGAGCAGAACGCGACCGCATCGATGCCGAGATCGCCCGCGTCCGTCGCGGTGACCCCCGTTCGATCGTCCTTGACCGACGCCGGGCGAATGAGCGAGTCAGCGATATCCTCCAACAGGCGCAGGGCCTGCCCGCCGACTTCGCTCGCGTTCGGGCCCGCTTCGAAGAACTCAACCAGGAACTGCGGATCTCGATCCTTGCCGCCGAGGACTCCCAGTCCCAGGTACTGAACGAGGTCTTCCGCGGCGTCGACCTCATCGAATCCTCCGACGAGGGCAGAACGTTCTCCGCCTTCTCCCAACTCGTCCGCGATCCCGAACAGGCCTCGGCCTTCGACGAGGACATCGCAGCGATCCTCGATCGTGACTTCTCGGCCACGCTGACAGCCGAGACCCGCCGGTCACTTCGCACTCTGATGCGGCAGATGAAGGACGGCTCGCGCGAAGTCTCCGACATCCTGTCCGAGTTCGCCCGCGGTCTGCGCCGCTACGTCCACTCCCACGAATTCCAACGCGACCGCGTCATGCGCACCCTGATCCAGGATGCCCTGGCCGCGGCGGCCCCGGTCTCACAGGTGCGCAGACCCTACGACAACCTCGGCGTGGATCTCGAGCTCTCAAGCGTGGCATTGGGCAGCGTCGGTGAGGTCGTCCTCCACGATCCCACCGAATTCGATGCCGGTGCCGAACTGGGCGAGGCGACCGAGACCGAGGTCGACTTCGCCGAACTCATCGCCGTCGCCCGGGAATCGGAGATCGACTTCTCCGAACTCTCCGACAACGTCAATCAGGCCATCCACGGAGCCCAGCAGATCTCCGTCGCCGAGGTGCTCGACCAGTTCCCAGCCTCACAGGGCCTGGCGAGCGTCGTCGGTCTCTTGTCCCTGGCCAGCACCTACGGACATGTCGATTCCGAAGCCCGGGATCGACTCGAATGGGCCGGGGTCGACGGGATTCGACGCAGCGCCACGATCCGCCGCCATTACTTCACCGAAGGCATCACACTATGAACGATTCCGCAGACACACCTACCGAGGCCGAGGAGTCCGCGCACAACTCGAGTGGGCTGTGGTTCCAGGACACCGGGACCTTGGGTGAGCGCACTCGCCGGGTTCTGCTCGAACTGCTCAAGGGTCCCTATGTCTCCGGCGCACAGAGCCCGCAGCTGTGGTCGGCGCTGGTCGCCGACGAGTCCATTGTGCGCTCACGGCTGCACGACCTGTTCTTGGATCTCGTCATCGACAAGATCGACGAATTCGCCTTCACTCGCAAGGTCGTCACCGAGGAGATCGATGTGCCCGCGGCTGTGCGCAGCGAACGGCTGACCTTCCTCGATACCGCCATGCTTCTCGTCCTACGGCAGCTCCTGCTGGCCGCCCCCGGCGAGCAGCGCGTGATCGTCGATCGCGAGGAGGTCTACGAACGCCTCGCGATCTATCGCACAGGCGACGAATCGACGTTCCAGCGCAATCTCAACGGTGCATGGAGTCGCATGAGCAACCGCCTGCGCGTCCTCCACAAGGCAGGTGAGGAGCGTTTCGAAATCTCACCGATGGTGAAGTTCCTCATCGACGAGGACCAGGTGCACGAGCTCATCGACGTCTACGAGCGCATCGCTTCTGGAGAGGCCAAGGGCTCCATCGCCGAGGCGGGACTCAGTTCCGATGACACCGACGACACCGACGATCGCGATTCCGACGACACCGAGGAGGACGAAGCATGACCGAGGCCCTCTTCCCACTCGATGCCGCACTCATCGCGGACCAGGCCCGTGCCCGTGGAGCCGACCGTCCCGATGTCGGCAGCCAGTGGCGGCTGTCGGAGATCCAGATCGCGAACTGGGGCACCTTCGACGCTGACATCCACCGCATCCCCGTCTCCCACAAGGGCCACCTCATCACCGGGCCCTCAGGCTCAGGCAAGTCCTCGCTGCTCGACGGCATCGCCGCCGTACTCACCCCCGACAAGTGGCTGCGGTTCAACGTCGCGGCCCAAACTGCGGGCAGCCGGGTCGATCAGCGCAGTCTCGTCAGCTATGTCCGCGGCGCGTGGACCCGCACCGCGGACTCCGATGAGGACCGTGTCGTCAGCAAGTACCTGCGGCCACGCGCCACGTGGAGCGGCATTATCCTCCGCTATGACAATGGCACCGACCGTCCGCTGTCTCTGGCCAGGCTCTTCTTCATCAAGGGCTCGGGCACGAAGATGACCGACCTGTCCGACGTCTGCATCCTCGAACGGGCCGGCCTCGACCTCGCCGACCTGCAGCAGTACGCCCGCACCGGCCTTGAGACGAGGAAGCTCAAGACCGAGCATCCCGAAGCCCTCATCACCTCGAACGGGTCCCACGCCAGGTTCTACGCCCGGATGCGCAAGGTCTTCGGCATGGCCAGCGAATCGGCGCTGCAGCTGCTGCACAAGACCCAATCGGCCAAGAGCCTCGACAGTCTCGACCGCCTCTTCCGCGACCACATGCTCGAACCACCGGTCACCTTCGACCTGGCAGAGACCGCGGTCAACCAGTTCGGGGACCTCAAAGACGCCCACGACCACGTCGTCGAACTCCGCCGCCAACGCGACCACCTCCTGCAGCTGCGCGAGGCCTCGAACCGTTACGACTCCGCCCATGAGTCAGCGGCGAAGTCGATCGCCCTCAACGATGCCCTGCTGCCGTTCCAGAAACGACGCGAACTCGACCTCATGCGTTCAGACCTCTCAGCCCAGCGGCGGGAACTCGTCGAAATCGAGGTCGCCGCCGACCGGGCCAAGAAGGACTACGACGCTGCCGTCGACGAATACGACCTCGCCCGCCGAGCCACCCTTGACCTCGGCGGTTCGGAGGCCGAGCACCTGCAGCAGCGCATTGACACGGCCGAGACCGAACGCCGGGCCATTGCCGACCGTTGGGCCAGTCTTGAGCGACAGCTGAAGCAGGCAGACATCGATCAGGTGCCCACCTCGGCGGCGGAATTCGCCGAACTCCAGGCCCAGATCGCCGCCACCCTCGATAACGAGACACAGGCCGCGGGTCCCAGCCATGCCGACCACGACCGCTTCTCGAAAGCCCGGGCACGAGTCAGAGACCTCGAAGCCGAGATCGACTCCCTGCGTCGTTCCGGCTCGACCGTGCCGGGCAACCTGCTCCAGATCCGACAGGAACTGGCCGAAGGCACCGGACTGAGCGAGAAGGCCCTGCCCTTCGCCGCCGAACTCATCGAAGTCGACCCCGACCACGCCGCCTGGACTGGGGCGGTCGAACGCGTGCTGCGCCCGTTGGCGCTCACGGTCCTCGTGCGCAGCGAGAACCTTGGTGCGGTCCGGTCTTGGGTCGACTCCCACCGGATCAAGGGACGACTCGTCTTCGAAGAGATCCCCGCCCAAGCTCCGAAGCCCAGACCCGTCAACAGTGCGAAGTCCCTGGTCAACAAGGTCACTGTGGCCGAAACCGGATTCGGGGACTGGGTGCATTCCACCCTGTCCGAACGCTACGACTTCGCCTGCGTCGACAGCCCAGACGAGCTCGATGACCATCCTCGGGCCGTCACCATCAAGGGACAGGTCAAGACTTCCCGGACACGCTATGAGAAGGATGACCGGCGTCGCATCGACGATCGCAGCCAGTGGGTGCTCGGTGACCGGGAGAGCAAACTCGAAGCTCTCATCGCCGCACTGAAAGAAGCCCAAGCGGAACTGGCCGAGGCTCAGGCCATCGTCGACGCCGCAAATGCAGAGACCGCACAGGCCCACCGCCGGAAGGGCATCCTCGCCGGAATCCGTGAACAGTCCTGGCGCGATGTGGACCTGGCCGGAGCCAAGGAGACGATCGCGGCCCTGGAGAAGGCGCTGCGCGAACTCGAGGACGCAGACGGCGACCTGCAGCAGGCGATCGGCGCCGAACGCGAAGCCCGCGCGGCGAAGGAGACTGCCGAGACTGCGACCCGCGACAGCGACTACGCCCTGCGCCGAGCGAACGAAGAGATCACCGGTCTGCGGGCCGGCCTCAGCCGACTCGAGGACGACGTCAATGCCGGACGCATCCCCGAAGTGGATCCGACGATCGCCGAACAGCTCGAGGCCCGGTTCACACGTATCCAGCGAAGCATCAAACGCGAAGCTCTGCCCGAGATCGGTCAGCAGGTCTCCCAGGCTCTGCAGTCGGAGAAGGACAAGGCACAGGCCATGGCGAGCGAGGCCGGTCAGGCCGTGACCAGACTGGCAGCTGAATTCAAGGCCGCGTGGTCCTCGGTCGCCTCGGACCTCACCGCCGATGTCGCCGATCGACACGACTACCTGGCGATGCTCGATGAAATCCTGGCCCACGGCCTGCCCGACCACGAGAACAGGTTCCGGGACCTGCTGCGACAGCGTTCCCGCGACCTCATCGGCGAACTCCTCAACGAGATCCACGCCGCCCCACATGAGATCGAGGACCGGGTCGCACCGATCAACTCCTCCCTCCTGCGCTCCCAGTTCGACGAGGGTCGCTACCTGCGGCTGAAAGTCAAGACCCGTCGCAGCCAGACCGTCAACGCCTTCATCTCCGACCTCCGCAAGGTCGCCGGCGGCACCTGGGGCGATGAGGACATGGAGACCGCGGAGGATAAGTACGACACTCTCGCCGAGGTGATGCGCCGGTTCGCCTCAAGCGAGCACGTCGACAAGGTGTGGAAGAACCAGTGCCTCGACACGCGTCTGCACGTGTCCTTCTTGGCCGAGGAGATCGACGACCACGGTCGCGCCCATGCCACCTACGATTCGGGTGCGGCGATGTCCGGTGGTCAGCAGCAGAAGCTCGTGATCTTCTGCCTCGCAGCGGCACTGCGCTACCAGCTGGCTGATCCCGACGAGGCGATCTCGAAGTACGGCACGATCATCCTCGATGAGGCCTTCGACAAGGCCGACACGAGGTATACGCGCATGGCGCTCGACATCTTCATCGAGTTCGGTTTCCACATGGTCTTGGCCACTCCTCAAAAACTTCTGCAGACCATCGAACCCTATGTTGGTGCGGCGACCTCGATCGAGAACCCGAGCCGCCAGAAGACCCTGGCCTCGACCATGGTCTGGGCCGAGGAGAGCGCTGATGAGAGCTGATCCGGGGAGGCGTCGATGACGATGCTCTCCGTCGCCGAGGCGCGGGCGAAGGCCCGTACCCGCCTGAACAAGTCGATGTCGACCTGGGCCACCCAGCCCGGCCCTGTGGTCCTCGAGATCGCCCTGCACCCGCCGACGGAGAAGCAAGTGCTCGACGATCAGCGAGCAGCGATGGAATGGGCCGCTAGCTGGCGGACGATTGCCGCTCCTGCTCCCGCTTCTGCTCTCGCTCCGGATACCGACACCGCGATGCCGAAAATCTCCGACAATCCGGTCATCGACTGGACCGAACGCTCCTGGGCACGGGTCGGTCGGCAACAGGTCCCGCTGCGATTGCGGCTTGGAACTCCGGAGACTGTGGCGAACTTCGTCGGCGGTGAGGAGGCACGACAGTGGCGTCGGCTGCGGGACCGGACCGCGACGATCAGATCACGGTTCTGCGATAAGCGCCCGGCCACCTCGGCGAATGTCGAGCATGTCGCGGCGAGCGTGGATCCTCTCGCCTCGGCGATCAAAGCACACGCGAAACGGATCCTCGGGTTGGGCCCGGCCGAGTTCACCACTCTGCTCGACGTCGTCGAATGGCTGCGCGATCACCCCGTGGGGACCCTGCGGCCACGCCAGCTGCCTATCCGCGGGGTCGACTCGAAATGGTTTGAGACACACAGGTCCCTGGTCACAGCATTGCTGGAGGCAACTGGGCGATCCGAAGCCGTCGACGTCCTTGATGCCGAACCCCGGATTCGGATGCGCATCCTCGACCCGGAACTCATACCGTCGGGGCTGAGCGACATTACCGCGCCAGTGACCCAACTGAGCCAGCTGGCAATTGCGCCACGGCTCGTATTCGTGTTCGAGAATCTCGAATCTGTGCTCGCGATGCCCGATTGGGACGATGCTGTGGCTGTCCACGGCTCGGGTTACGCGGTGGACAATGTTGCCCGCCTGGCCTGGACGCACAGGGCGCGAGTCATCTACTGGGGTGACCTCGACTCGCACGGCTTCGCAATTCTCTCGCGGCTGCGCAAGCACCTGCCGCACGTGGACTCGACGCTCATGGACGAAGCCACCCTCATCGACCACAGAGACCTGTGGGTGCAGGAGCCGAAACCCCACACAGGAGTGTTCCCGGAACTGACTGGGACCGAATCGCGGGCACTCGCCCGACTGCGCGCCGAGGGCGATGTGCGACTCGAACAGGAACGCATTCCGTGGGCCACCGCGCTCGCCGCACTGACAGCGAAAGCCACCTCGGCGGGGGAGTCTGCACCGATGACAGGGGAACAGGGGTGACCGACCGGCCACGCGGAGGTCTGGCCGCACTGTGCATCGCTGAGCTGTGCAGCTGGGGTCTGCTCTACTACTCCCTTCCGGTGGCGGTGACTCCGATCGCGGCCGACATGGGGTGGAGCCACACCACTGTGACCGCGGCACTGACCGTCGGGCTCATCGTCTCCGCGCTCGCCGGCGTCCGCGTCGGTAAGTTGCTCGACGCCCACGGGCCCAGGACGCTCATGAGCATAGGCACCCTCATCGGCATTGTGGCGCTGCTGCTCGTGGCGGTGGCACCGAACCTCGTCGTCTTCTTCGCAGCGTGGGTGTTGGCAGGATTTGCCCAGGCCGCCACCCTCTATCCGCCGGCCTTTGCTGTCGTCACCCGCTGGTACGGGGCCGAGCGAACCAAGCCGCTGACAACGATCACTCTCGTCGGCGGTCTCGCCTCAACGGTGTTCGCCCCGATCATCGCCTGGCTCATCGACGCCTGGGGTTGGCGACCGACGTATGTCATCCTTGCCGGCATCCTGGCCGTGACGGCTCTGCCGATGCACTGGTTCTTCCTCAACCGTGGCTGGACCGATGAGATGTCGCAGAATTCGACGGTGCCATCACGCGCGCAGCTCCGCAGCATAACGCGGTCCCCGAAGTTCGTCATCCTCCAGATCGCCGTCGCGCTGGCGACCTTCACTCTCTTCGCAGTCACGATCAACATCATCCCACTCATCATCGAGCGTGGAGCCGGATACTCGCTCGCCGCGATCGCCCTGGGACTCGTCGGCTTCGGGCAGGTAGCCGGACGATTCTTCTACCCGACGTTTCAGAGGCGCACGAGCTCACGGGCGCGAACCGTGCTGCTGCTCGGCGCCGGAGCGATCGGGCTGTGGCTGCTCGCCTTCGTGCCCGGACCCATCTGGCTGCTCATCGGCATAGCGATGATTACCGGTGGTGTCCGCGGGTGCATCACCCTGCTGCAGGCAACTGCCGTGGCCGACCGGTGGGGGACTGCGAACTTCGGTGCGATCAACGGAGTCTTCGTCGCTCCCATCACCGCCGGCACTGCGCTGGCACCGGTGGCGGGACCGGCGCTAGCCGGAGTCGTCGGCGGTTATCCGATGATGGCGATCGTCATGGCCGCGTTGCTGACTGGGGCGGCGGTGCTGTCAGCCAAAACATGATTCGGACCAAGGTGTAAGAGCCGGCGACTCGGACATGAGTACGTAAAGAAACGTGTAAAGAATTCGGCGATTTCTTTACACGTTCCACTGATGTGACAAATAGGTTGTCACATTTTCGCCTACGATGCGTTGCTTCTATGGTCGGTTGATTCCTTTAAGTGCGGCCAGCCGCTAATCTGTTTGCGTGCCTGATGCATTGTTCTCAGATCCGCGGCTTGCTCGAGTCTATGATCCGCTTGACCCGGATCGAGGTGACCTCGACACATATGTCGACGTAGTCAGAGGATTCGGAGCCAGAGTCGTTCTTGACGTTGGCTGCGGGACCGGGACCTTGATCTCCCGTCTTGTCGATCTTGGAATTTCCGTCCTGGGTATCGATCCCGCTGCCGCATCTATTGACGTCGCTCTGTCAAAGGTAGATTCCGACTTGGCTGAGTTCGTCGTGGCCGAGGCTCCTGACATCGCTGATGACCCAACTCGGCATAGAAACTTCGACTTAGCAACAATGACAGCGAATGTTGCACAGGTATTTCTCGAAGACGAGGACTGGCTTGCCACACTTCGAGCAATTCGCACTTGCCTTCGTCCAGGAGGACACCTGGTTTTCGAGACCAGGCGACCTTCCGATCGTGCCTGGAAACGCTGGGACAAAGAATTGACCTGGCGAGTTGTTGACGTCGACGGCGAGGGGCCTGTCGAAACCTGGGAGCAGGTCACCAAAGTCGATGATGAGTACGTCACCTTTGACTCACCGACGATCTTCCGCAGCGATGGCGAGCGAATCAATTCCACATCGACTCTGCGATTCAGAACTAAAGACGCGTTGCAGCGCACGCTATTGCAAACCGGGTTTGCCGACGTCGAAGTGCGTGACCTCCCCTATGCTCCAGGGCGAGGTTGGCTGTTCGTGGCTTCCGCTTGAACTGAACTGAGCTGCATTCCGCCCAGTTGATCACTGGCTCGTTTTAGACTGATGAACATGTCGATCTCCGGGGAGCGTCAACCGCGAAACAGCCAGCCCCCTCTGCGTCGGCACCAGCGCGAAGCTCTCGATGCTCTCGCCGACTCGGTCGCCGAAGATGCTCGCCGGTCATGGATCGTGCTGCCGCCAGGCGCTGGGAAGACTCGAGTCGGCATCGAACACGCGAAGAACCTTCTCGACGACGGGCACGTCGCTAGGGTCGTAGCCTTCGGCCCCAACACTGCGATCCAGACTCAGTGGGCGAACGCCTGGAACAGCCACAGCTCCGACGCCGCCGGACTCGACCGGAAACTCACCATCAGGTTCACCGCCCTGACGTACCAATCACTGGCCGTCTTCGACGAAGACCGTGACACCACGAACAGCCTCCTCAACGAACTCGCTCCGGGCGGTCGCGAACTCGTCGACCGCCTCGGCGAGGCAGGCCCTCTGCTGCTCATCCTCGACGAATGCCATCACCTGCTCGACGTGTGGGGCAGCCTGCTGACCGAACTTCTCGACCTGCTGCCCGGCGTCTGGGTGCTCGGGCTCACGGCGACACCACCGGGCACGATGACAACAGCACAGGCAGAGCTGGTGTCCGGACTGTTCTCCGACATCCGATACTCCGCGTCGATCCCCGCAGTCGTACGCGAAGGCGACCTCGCACCGTTCGCGGACCTCGTCTGGGTGACGACCCCGACGAACGAGGAGAACAGCTGGCTGTCGGGGCAGGCTGTGCGCTTCACCGAACTCATCACCGACATCCTCGACCCCACCCAGGGCACTGTGCCGTTCCTCGAATGGGTTGACAGACGGTTCCTGGGCACCCGAGAGCAGACTGTCAGCTGGGCGGCCATGAGCCGCTCGAAACCGGAACTGTGCTCGGCTGCGCTGCGGCTTCACCATGCACAGCTGCTCCGCCTGCCTCCGGGCGCCAGCCCCGCCGAACAGCACCGCCGCAACCCCGATGCCGCTGACTGGGCACTGCTCATCGACGATTGGATGCGCCACCACCTGATGGCCTCCGAAGACCCCAAAGACATCGAACTCGCCGAGGCGATCCGTCGTGCCCTGCCCGCAATCGGGTACCGCTGGACCCGGAACGGCATACGGGCAGGACGCTCACCCGTCGACCGCGTCATCGCCTACTCGGCAGCGAAGCCACAGGCAACGACCGAGATCATCTGCACCGAGGCGGCCAACCTCCAAGAACGCATGCGCATGCTGGTCCTCTGCGACTTTGAATCGCTGACATCGACACTGTCCGCCGACGTCAGCGGCGTGATCAGCGAACGCTCCGGTTCGGCACTGCTCGTTCTCGAAACACTCGTCTCCGATGCCCGCACCACAGGTCTCCGACCACTGCTCGTCTCCGGCAAGACCGTAGCCGGAGCACCGGAGGTACTCAGTGAGCTGCGTGCACGCATCGCCGAATCCGACGAATCCCTGGCCTCCCGCCTGCGTGTGAGCGAACCGGCAGCGGGAATCAGCCGACTCGAAGGCCCGTGGAACAGCCGAACGTGGGTTCCCTATGTGACAGACTTCTTCACCACGGGCCAGTCACAGGTGCTCATCGGCACTCGCGCCCTCCTCGGCGAAGGATGGGACGCACCGGCCATCACCGGCTTGATCGATCTGAGCACCGCGACCACGCCGACCGCGGTGACGCAGACCCGCGGCCGCGCACTGCGGCGAGACCCAGATCAGGCACACAAGGTCGCGCTCAACTGGACGGTCGTCTGCGTCAGCCCCGATCATCCACGCGGGGACCAGGACTGGGGGCGTCTGGTGCGCAAACACGACGGCTTCTTCGGTACAGACTCCGAGGGCGAGGTCGTCGACGGCGTGGCCCATATCGATTCCGCCTTCTCGCCCTACGAGCCGCCTGCAACCGAATTATCCGACGAGATCAATGCGCGGATGATCGCCCGATCCCAAGACCGCCGGGAAATCGCCGGGCGATGGCAGGTCGGCAGCGACTATCGAGACGAGGCACTGCGCTCGGTGCGAATCCTTCAGCGCACAGACCATCAAAGCCCGGAACGGTCGGGCCCCACCTCAGCTGACCCCATTCGCAACGACGAGGTCAGCGTTGCTCCGCGCCACCTCGGCGGGGATCCGGGGCACATCCTGCCGTTCGGGATCAGGACTGCCACCGTCGTGCCCTGGATAGGGCTTGGGCTGGTTCTCCTGCTGCTGGGTGTGGCGCTCGGCGGCAGCGGAGGTGTGGTGCTCGCGGTGATCGGCCTTGGACTTTGGGTGAGCCTGCCGGTGGCGCTGTCCGTGGCAGGGCAACGACGAACTGACCTCTATGCGAAGCCGCCGACGGTGGGCCAACTCGCCGGTGCCATCGCCGATGCTCTGCACAACGTGGGGATGAGCAAGGTCGGATCGGAGTCTGTGCGGATTAGCGTTGACGCGCGCGGGGACCTGCGGTGCCATCTCGATGCGGATGCCCGGTCCGCGGAGGTCTTCGCGCTCGCCCTCGACGAGGCGGTGTCTCCGATCGCCGACCCAAGGTATCTGGTTTCTCGTTGGTCCCTGCCACAGACATCGACGGGAGCGCGCGGACTGTGGGAGCGTCTGCAGCTCGGGTGGTCGAATGCTCAGCAAAGTGACCCGGTCTGGCACGCGGTGCCCTCGGCTCTCGGCACGAGAAGAGAATCGGCGCTGGCGTATTCGCAAGCGTGGGACCGGTGGATCGGCGGCGGCGAAGCGATCTACACGAGGAACCCGGAGGGTGCTGGGGTCCTCACCGCATACCGCGGAACGAATCCGATGCAGCTGGCGTCAGTGCTGCGGACGTCCTGGCGCTGAGCCTCAGACCGTGAGCTTCAGGCATTGGCACCTGCTCCGTCTGACCTGTCTCTGACTTCACACCCGCAGACCGCTGACCTCGGGGGTAGACTGAAACCGCGGTACCAGCCTGTGTCGGCACTCTGACGGGGATGCTGACGGAGGTCCACCCCGGAGCTGTGAGAGCTCCACGTGTTCCAACGGAAGGAATCCTATGCCCACCGTCGCCGGAAACATTGTCGATACGCTCGTGGCCAGCGGAGTCAAGCGGGTCTACGGGATCCCCGGAGATTCGCTCAACGGCTTCACCGATGCGCTGCGCGTCAACCCGCAGCTCGAATGGGTCCACGTCCGCCACGAAGAGGCGGCATCCTTCGCCGCCAGCGGCGAGGCCGCCTTGACCGGTGAACTCGCGGTCTGCGCCGGCAGCTGCGGGCCGGGAAACCTCCACCTCATCAACGGTCTCTACGACGCCCAGCGCTCTCGTGTGCCGGTGCTCGCCATCGCCGCTCACATCCCCAGCGATGAGATCGGCTCGAACTACTTCCAGGAGACCCACCCGACCGAGCTGTTCCGCGAATGCAGCGTCTACGTCGAGCACGTGGCGACCGCGGAGCAGATGCCGCGCCTGCTGCGCATCGCCATGCGTGAGGCCATCGAGAAGCGCGGTGTCGCGGTCCTCGTCATCCCCGGTGACGTCGGACTCGCCGATATCTCTGCCGCCGCCGAGGTGGTCCGGTCGTATGCGCCCCGTGTGATCCCCGCAGAATCCCAGCTTGAAGAGGCTGCGAAAGCACTGAACAAGAGCAAGAAGGTCACGATCCTCGCCGGTGCCGGAACCGAGGGCGCCCACGATGAGCTCATCGCCATCGCCGCCAAGCTGCAGGCACCGATCGTGCATTCGCTGCGCGGCAAGGAGTTCATCGAATACGACAACCCCTACGACGTGGGGATGACCGGTCTGCTCGGCTTCTCTTCGGGCTACCATGCGCTTAAGGACTGCGACACTCTGCTGATGTTGGGCACCGACCTGCCCTACCAGCAGTTCTACCCCGACGACGCGACAGTCATCCAAGCCGACGTGCGAGGCTCCCAGATCGGACGGCGCACCCGCGTCGACATCGGTCTGGTGGGCACCGTGGCTGACACCGTCGGCGAGCTCCTGCCGCTGATCAAACCGAGCCGCAGCAGCGCTCACCTGAAGTCGATGACCAAGCATTACGGTAAGACCCGCAAGGATCTCGACGAACTCGCAACCCCGTCGAAGCGGACCATCCACCCGCAGTACCTGACTCGCCTCATCGACGAGATGGCCGACGACGATGCCGTGTTCATCCCCGACGTCGGCTCACCCGTGGTGTGGGCTGCCAGGTACCTGACGATGAACGGCAAGCGCCGACTCATCGGTTCCTTCAGCCACGGCTCCATGGCCAACGCCCTGTCCCAAAGCGTCGGCGTCCAGGCCTCCCATCCGGACCGGCAGACGATCGCGCTCGCCGGAGACGGTGGCCTTGCCATGCTGTTGGGCGAGCTCATCACCCTGACGCAGAACAAACTGCCGGTCAAGACCGTCGTCTACAACAACTCCTCGCTGAACTTCGTGGAGTTGGAGATGAAGGCCGCCGGCTTCGTCACCTTCGGAACGGAGCTGTCGAACCCCGACTTCTCCACCATCGCCGAGGCGGTCGGGATCAAGGGCTTCCGCGTCGAGAAGTCGAAGGACCTGCCGAAGGTCGTCAAGGAATTCCTTGCCTACGACGGTGCGGCGGTCCTCGACGTCGTCACCGAACGGCAGGAACTGTCCATGCCTCCCACGATCACCGCCGAACAGGCCAAGGGCTTCGCGCTCTACGCCGTCCGCACGGTGCTCTCTGGCAAGGGCGACGAGCTCATCGACTTGGCACGAACGAACATCCGCCAGCTGTTCTGAGGGTCGCTGGCCGCTGGAGGCCTGCCGCTAAAGCCTGTGCGCGTCAACGGTTGGTAAGTTCTTCTCGACCCGGAGCTCCGGATCGAGAAGAACTTACCAACCGTTTGCCTATTCATCTGCCCCCGGCTGCAGGTTCAGGCAGGATTGTTCAGGTGGGTGTTGAGGAGTTTCCCAAAGGTCGCCAAATCTGTCTTCTTCGTGACTCGGAGGACGGTCCACCCCTCGGCTTCCAACAGTTGTTGCCGTTCGATGTCAGTGTTGAATTGCCCCGCTGACGATCGATGATGGTCTCCCTCATACTCGATGGCCAGCTTGAACTCTGGATATCCCAAATCGGGTTGCAGGATCACATTCTTTATCCGGCAGAGAACCTGCGGGTGAACTACAGGTTCGGGAAAGCCGTTGTCGATGAGCCACAGCCGTAGCCAGGTCTCACGAGGAGAGTCAACGGTCAGGCGGACGAGCGAAAACGCCTTCTCTATCCTTCGGCGGCTGCGGACCTGGCGGCGAGTGGCGAGTTCGGTTTGAAGCGATTCGACAGTGGTCTTCGGGCCGCCGAATCGCTTCGACACCGCTGCATCGCCGAATTGCACGAGTTCGAGCAGACTGAGGTGAGAGCCGAGTTCGACGAGAAGGTGCGGAACCGTGACCAATTGCAGGTCGAAGAAGTCGATCTGCTTGAGCTGACGATGTCGATGAAGAATGACTTGTCGCATATTGACTCGGGTGCAGGCCGTGTCTCCGGCGACGTGTAGATCCTGATCCCGGATTCGGTTCGGCACTGGCAAGCCATAGAGACGAGCCGCAGTCCAGAATGTGCCGGCCACGTCGGGGCGTCGCAGACGAAAGCCTCGTAGCTGCGTCGCAACTCTCTGCCAATTGACTCCTGCCCAAACCGGCGTGGGAGCCACGGTGTCCTCGGTTCTGTCGATCCAAACACCATGGACGAGCTGGATATACCGAGGATCATGCTGCAGTGCATACGAAGTGATCTTCCGAGCGGCTAGATCGGCGCGGGTGAATGGAGTCGGCATCTGCCTGAACGTCATCGGTTTCGAGTGCCAATACGACATGCTGATCAGTATCGGGCGGCCAGAGGCACACTTTCCAAGTGGCTCAGGAGCGTTGGGGATAACGACCCGGCATCCCCAGGGGAATTACGTCGAAGTCAGGTCCAGCTGTGGACTGATTCATACTCGGCTCAAGCAGCGATTTCCGCTGACCCTGAGCGGTGTTCCCGTTATCGCAGTTGTTGCTTACGGCCCCAGCACGAATCTCTCGGTCGCAAAATGCTCCAAAGCTCGGGCTCATCCACATCGCAAAGCGCATGAGTCGACTTTCGCAGGTCCAGCGAACCGGAATCCCGACATATTTGTGGACTCTTGTTGAAACGGTTGGTAAGTTCTTTGCGATCCCGAGCTCGGGATCGCAAAGAACTTACCAACCGTTGGTGTAGGAAGCCCCAGTCGCGCCCACTGCCGTCTGACTAGCCACGCTCACGTTCGCCGCGGCGACTGGCCGCTTCACATTTCACGCGATCGGGTACTCCGCCAGGGCTTGCGCAGTGACCAGTGCCGCGGTCATTGCCTCGTGGCCCTTGTCTTCTTGAGAGCCTTCGAGTCCGGCACGGTCGAGTCCCTGCTGTTCGGTGTCGCAGGTCAGCACGCCGAAGCCGACTGGTTTGCGGGAGTCGATGGCAACGCGGTTCAGCCCATCGGTGGCGGCTTGGCAGACATAGTCGAAGTGCGGGGTGCCGCCGCGGATGACGACGCCGAGGGCGACGACCGCGTCGAAGTGTGGAGCCAGTCGGGCTGCGGCGATGGGCAGCTCGAAGCTTCCTGGGACCCGCACCAGGGTGGCTTGGGCCCCGGCCTCAGAAGCCGCGCGCTGTGCGCCGTCGACTAGGCCGTCCATGATCTGTGTGTGCCAGGATGCTGCGATGATGGCGACTCGAGTATCGGCCGCGGAGACGGTGAGCTCGGGTGCTCCGGAATGTGCCATGGGTGGATCCTTTCGTCGCGGCCGTGATGGCCGGAAGAGTCAGTGGTGAGTAGTGCGAGTGAGTGAAATGCCTGCTCAGCAGTGGTGCTTCTCGGCGATTGTCGCCGAAGCAGTGGCGCTGCCGACCACAGAAAGCAAGGTCAGGGTGTGGTGCATGCGTTCACGTTTGGTGTTGAGGTAGTTCGAGTTCTCCGGTCGCGCTGGGATCTCCAGCGGAACAACGGCCTCGATCGTGATCCCCAGCGACTCGAGCGCCCGGGTCTTGTCCGGATTGTTCGTCAGCAGACGGATGTGAGTCAGGCCGATCGAACGCAGGATCTCCGCGGCGGCACGGTAGTCACGGTCATCGTCGTGGAAGCCGAGTTCACGGTTCGCATCAACGGTGTCCAGCCCCCGATCCTGCAGGGCGTAAGCGCGGAGCTTGTTGCTCAGCCCGATGCCCCGGCCTTCGTGGCCTGTCATGTAGATCACGGTGCCACCCTCGTCGGAGATCTGCTGCAGCGCCAGATCCAGCTGCTCACCGCAGTCGCAGCGGTGCGATCCGAAGACGTCCCCGGTCAGGCACTCCGAATGCACCCGAACCAGGGGAGCGGGTCCGTGCAGTGAAGGCTCCTGACCCGCCGGTTCATGGGCAACGGCGGCAGAATCGATCCCGGAGAACACGCCGAGGTGGTCGTGCCCGTCGATCGTGAATGCGCGGGCGCTGAAGCTCCCGTGCTTCGTCGGCAGCGGCACCTCCGCCGAGGCTTCGATCGCTCGCAGGTTCGCGCCAGACTCATGAGTTGAGCTATGACCCGCTGATCCGGCATCCGGCCGTTCGGCATTCACAGCGTCTTCGTGATCGGACTCGTTGAGGTAGTCGATGAGTCCTTCGATCGAGACCATGACGAGCTGATGGGCGTCGGCGAACTCGCGGAGGGAGTCGAAGCGCATCATCGAACCGTCGTCATGGACGACCTCGCCGATCATGGCCACGGGAGTGGCACCGGCCAGCCGAGCGAACTCGACTCCGGCTTCCGTGTGGCCGGGGCGTTCGCGGACTCCACCGGACTTCGCGATGAGTGGGAAGACGTGCCCCGGGCGTGTGATCGATGCCGGATCGGGGGCTGCTGCGGCGAGGTGGCGTCCGGTCAGGGCGCGTTCGGCGGCACTGATGCCGGTGGTTACGCCGACCGCATCGCAGCTGATCGTGTAGGCGGTGCCCTTCGGATCTTCGTTGGCAGCGACCATGGGCGGAAGTTCCAGTGCGGCGGCACGCTCAGCATCCATGGGTGCACAGATGACGCCCGAGGTGTAGCGGACGAAGAAGCCCATGGTGTCAGCCTCGGCGAATTCAGCAGCCATGATGAGGTCGCCTTCGTTCTCGCGGTCCTCGTCATCGACGACGACGATGGGCTGGCCCGCGGCGAAAGCGGCGATTGCCTCGCTGATCGGATCGAGTCGAGCAGCGCTCGGGGTGGTTTCAGTCATGGTCGGCTCCTCGTCGGATGCTGTCGGTTGAGTTGAAGACTGTGGTCGTTTCCGCGGTGGTCTCTGTGCGGAACGAAAGCAGGCGGGCGGTGTATTTCGCGAGCACATCCACCTCGACGTTGACCGGATCGCCGGGGGAGAGGTCGCCGAACGTGGTGTGGGTCAGTGTGGCCGGGATGAGCCCGACCTCGACCCAGGCGCTGGCCTCGGAAGGTTCGGAGACAGCGGTCAGCGTCAGGGAGACGCCGTTGAGAGCGATGGAACCCTTGGTGGCGGTGTAGGGCGCCAGAGAGTTCGGGATGCCGATGCGCAGGGTTGACCACTCGGCGAAGTCGTCTCGGCTGAGCAGCTCACCGCACCCGTCGACATGTCCCTGCACCACGTGGCCATCGAAGCGCCCCGAAGCCGGGGTGCACCGTTCCAGGTTGACCCGGTCCCCGATGCGCAGAGCCCCGAGACCGGTCAAGCGCAGAGTCTCGCCCATCACCTCGGCGGTGAAAGGTCCTTGCACCTCGGCGGTGAAGGCACCCGGCGACTCGCCAGGCGCACCACTGTCCTGTGGCGAGGATGATTCGTCCCTGACCGAGGTCAGGCATACGCCGTTGACGGCTAGCGAGCCGCCGAGGCCGAGGTCGTCGACGAGCCCCTTGGCGTCGATGGTGATGACGGCAGAGTCATCCAAGTGGTCGATGGCTTCGACGGTGCCGAGCTCCTCGATGATGCCGGTGAACATGTGCCCTCCGAATGGATTGTCGATGGTCAGTTGGAGATGAGTCAGATGGTGTAGTTGTCGGTGTTGCCGGAGCTTGAACCGCTGCCCGAGCCGGTGACGAAGTGCAGCAGGACGTCGGCGCCAAGTTGCGTGATGGCAGGTTCGGCAGTCTCATCGGAAACCAGGCCGACTGCCTCGCTCAGGGTCGACGTACCCAGACCCGACAAGCTGGATGTTCCCGCCCCCACCAGCAGTGGCGCTTGATAACAGAAGACCTCGTCAACGACGCCGGCGGCGAAGAAGGCGCCGAGCACGCTGGGTCCACCCTCGACGAGGATGTGGCGCATCCCGCGGGCATGCAGTTCGCCCAGTGCTGCAGTGATGTCGCGTGTACGCAGGTGAACGGTGTCGGGATTGAGTGCGAGGAAGGACTCCGAAGGCAGGGACGTCAGCCCGAGGACGATGGGCACCGGCTGGGATTCCAGCGGATCACCGCCCGGACCTCTGGCATTGAGTCGGGGGTCATCGGCGAGGACCGTTCCGGTGCCGACGAGGATCCCGTCGACGCGGGACCGGTACTTATGTGAATGCACTCGCGATGCCGCCGAGGTGATCCATTGGCTGGTCCCGTCGGACGCGGCGACCATGCCGTCGAGGCTCTGTGCGATCTTCGCTGTGACGAACGGACGCTCGGCATCGACGGCGCGACGCCACCTGGCGTTGAGAGCCGAGGATTCGTCATGGCCCAGGCCCGAGCGGACCCGGACCCCCGCCTCGGCGAGGGTGGCTCCACCGCCAGCGGCAACGCCGTTGGAATCGGAGAGAGCGAAGACGACCTCAGGGATACCTGCATCGATGATCGCCTGCGTGCACGGTCCGGTCCGGCCGATGTGGTTGCAGGGTTCCAGGGTCACGAACAGGGTGGAGGCGGTGAGGTCGACGCCGAGGTCGATGGCCGTGGTGATGGCGTCCACCTCTGCGTGGGGGCTGCCGGCACCAGCATGATGGCCGACGACGATCTGCGAGTCCCTCGTCAGGATCGCGGCTCCCACCAGCGGGTTCGCGCCCCGGTGACCGTTTCGCGCAGCCTGCAGGGCCGCGGACATCGCGGTCGTTTCGAGTTCGGTGAACTCTGCCTGCATGAAAAAACCTCCCGAGCCGATGCCGGGAGGGAGGATATTGCGGGTGCAACTATCAGAGCGTGCGAACGTGTGCGACAGCGCATTGGGATGCACCGACTCACAGCGACCGCGGTCGCCATGCTCCTCCCATCCAGACTCTGACTGTCGGTCTCGGAATTTCACCAAGTCAACCATCTGCACGAATGCAGCCGGCTCGCGGACTATCACCGCCGGTACGGATTTTCACCGTCCCCGGAACATGTGACCACAGATTAGCACGCACCTCGCCGAGGCGGCCATGACGTCCGTCACATGAGAAACGCAGGTGCCCTGCCGTAGTCCCGCCAGGGGCGTTCTCCCGAACAGCGCCAGCTCCGAAGGTGGGATGTAGCCCTTGCGAAATTACATAACTTAGGTATATACCGGAGTTATGGATGATGTTGATTCGGCGGAGCTCGTCTCTGGCCTCGTTGTCGTGTCCTCCCGCCTGACCAGGGCTCTGAGGCGAGTGATCGGTGACGAAAGTGACCTGGTCACATTGCGTGGCCTCGGAGTGGTCGAGCAGTACCAACCCGTGCGGGTCGGTCATTTCGCGCAGGGTTACCTGTGCTCCCAGCCGGCTGCGACGAAGATTCTGGCCCGTTTGGAAGAGGCGGGATATGTGCTGCGCGAGGCCAGTGCGAGCGATCGACGGGCATCGCAGTTCTCGTTGACCGATGCCGGCCGCTCCAGGCTGGCCGAGAATCGCAACATACTGGCCGAGCGGATGGAGCCCTACTTCGAGGCACTGACTCCCGAAGACAGACTCAGCGTCCATCGGGCGCTGGGCCTGGTCTCGCAATACCTGCAGGATCAGCATCCGGTGGATGCCGATGAGGTTCAGCCAGACGACGAGCAGACCGGCTGACGACGAACCACCTCGGCGGCAATCACATCGAGCCGAGGAATCACATCAGACAAGCGACAGCGAACCACAACTTATCGACGAAAGGGTGCGCAGGAACAGCAATGAGCGTGTCACCAGGTAATGAAGCACAGACGAAAGACGGGGAGGGCGCGGAAGCATCGATTCTGCGTCAACCACGAGCAGTATGGGCGGTCGCGTTCGCCGCGGTCATCGCGTTCATGGGCATCGGTCTGGTTGATCCGATTCTGCCCGCGATCTCGGCCGAACTCCACGCATCCCCGTCGCAGTCGATGCTGCTGTTCACCAGCTACCTGTTCATCACCGGCGGCATGATGTTCTTCACGAGCTTCGTGTCCTCCCGGATCGGTGCGAAGACCACGTTGCTCATCGGCCTCATCCTCATCGTCGCGTTCTCCGCCCTGGCCGGAATCTCCGGCAGCGTCGACCAGATCATCGGCTTCCGCGCGGGCTGGGGATTGGGCAACGCGCTCTTCATCTCCACCGCTCTCTCAACCATCGTCGGTGCCGCCTCCGGTGGTGCCGACAAAGCGATCATTCTCTACGAGGCGGCTCTGGGCATCGGCATTGCGACCGGGCCTCTGCTGGGTGGCCTGCTGGGCGGAATCTCGTGGCGCGGACCGTTCTTCGGCACAGCTGTCCTCATGGCCATCGGCTTCATCGCCATCGTGATCCTGCTGCCCGGAGGGAAGACGGACACCGGCATCAAGACCGCGCCTGAGCCGATCAAACTCAGCGCCACCTTCCGGGCGCTTGCGCGTCCCGGCGTCCTCGTGCTGGGCATCGCCGCACTGCTGTACAACTTCGGCTTCTTCATCCTCCTGGCCTACAGTCCATTCCCTGTCGAGGCGGCCGCAGCGAAGGCCGGCATCGAGGACTTCGGGGCCATGGGCCTCGGCTATGTCTTCTTCGGCTGGGGCATGTGCGTGGCAATCACCTCCGTTTTCGGGGCGCCACTTCTGACCAAGCGCATCGGGCGTCGCCGCAGTCTCGTCGTCGCGTTGATCGCACTGGCTGTGCTGCTGGCTGTGATGGGATTCCTGGTGGAGTCCTTCGTCGGAATCATCATCTGTGTTATCCTCGCCGGACTGGTCCTCGGCGTGCTCAACACGGTCTTCACCGAGTCTGCGATGGAAGCCAGCGATCTGCCCCGACCGGTGGCTTCTGGAACCTATTCGGGTGTGCGCTTCATCGGCGGCGCCGTTGCTCCGCTGGTGGCCGGACCGGTCTCCGAAGTCCTTGGCGTCGGGGCCCCGTACCTCTTCGGTGCGGCTACCGTGCTGCTGGCTGTCGTGGTCCTCAGCGTCTCTTGGAAGGCACTGCGTCGCGTCGATGGTCACATCGAGGAGGCTCCGGTCGATGAGGCCTATGCCATCACTGGAGGCGATGCCTGAGGTGAGAGCGTTGCGGGAGAGGGATCTCCTGTTCCGAGCGTTCGTCTGAAGCGAAGCGTTGATGGCGCCCGAGAGGCTTGATCCTCTCGGGCGTCTGTCGCGTCATGGCATCGCCGTAACGGTATCGATGGGCCATAGATACACACTGTTCATTTCACGTTCCAGATCTGGAACACCGCGAATGCGAGGATTCCGGTCACTCTGTAGCACAATTGATATCGCACTTCCTGTGCAGAGACGATATTTTTCCTACCACGAAGGTCACCATGTCCTACGACGCGAACAACGCATATCCCGCAGGCCCCGGTGCCACAGGTCCAGGAGCAATGGGCCCAGGCGCTGGTGGATTCGGCGGCCAGCCTCGCGGAGCTGCCAGCCCAGAAGACCTGTCCCTCCCTCTCTATGGTGCGTCGTTCGGCCAGGCCGTTAAGCGCTTCTTCAAGAAGTACACCCACTTCTCGGGCCGCGCATCGCGCAGCGAGTTCTGGTGGATGGCGCTGTTCGCTTTCCTCGTGCAGCTCATTCCAATGATTCTGATCACTGTCGGCGCAATCATGGCGGCTAGTTCCGCGGCGATGGTCGATCCCTACGATCCGGCTGCTGCACAGGCTGCTATGTCGGGTCCCGGCGTGATCATCGCTGGAATCGGCTATGTCATCGGCGGTCTCATCGCTCTCGCCATGATCATCCCGAACCTGGCGATCACGTGGCGTCGCCTGCACGACGCGAACTTCGCCGGACCGTTCTTCTTCCTCAGCTTCATTCCCGGAGTCGGCGGTCTCATCGTGTTCGTCCTCGAGCTCCTGCCTTCCAAGCCTGAGGGCCAGCGCTTCGACGTCTGATCGTCTGAACGTTCTCGTCTGAGCGGGGCTCTGATCGCAGAGCCCGGGCCTCAAACGAACTGAAGCTGCCGCATGCATACCCTGCATGCGGCAGCTTTTTGCTGTGCGGGAACAGCCTGAGCATCGTCGTAGGCGTTGCTTCGCCGATTCGTACACGCCAATTCATACGCTCAGCGCCGTTTCGCACCTCGCCTGCTAAGTCGCACCGTTCCCGCTACCTCATACAGCTAGTTTCACTTTGCGACCTGGGGCTGTCATGTCTCAGGAGTTCGTTTACATCTCTCTCACGGCTTCGTTGACAACCGATTCCATGACTTCGTTAACAGGTAGCAGCCCCGTGAGAATCGGGGAATGTCGAAATCGCTCTCATCTGCCCTTCGCCGCCAGATCATCTCCTACGACCCCGCCGACCCAGCAAGCCCATCGATCTCCGAATTCTGCCGCACACACGGCATCAGCCGACCCTCGTTCTACAAGGTCCGCGACCGCTACGCCGCTGAAGGCAACGCGGCGCTCAACCCTCGCTCACGCGCCCCGAAGAAGCCAGCCCGCACGTTCACTACCGACACCGCCAACATCGTCCTCGACGTCCGGGAGCGTGTGAGCAGTTCGGGCTGGGATGCCGGTCCGAAGACCATCTGGTTCACCGTCGTCGACGAAGCACTCTTCGCCGACGAATGCATTCCATCGGTGTCGACGATCGCCCGGATCCTCAAAGACGCCGGTGTCGTGGCGAAGAACCCGAAGAAGCGTCCCCGAACGTCTTACATTCGGTTCCAGCGCGCAGCCGCGATGGAACTGTGGCAACTCGACGCCTTCGAGTTCAGACTCTTCGACCACGACGATACGGCCCTGCGTACGAAGGTCACGATCTATCAGCTCATCGATGATTCGACCCGTATGGATGTGGGGACCAGCGCGTACGGTCGGCCGGAGAACGGCGACGACGCCGTGACAACAGTGTCGACCGCGCTCGACGCCTACGGGGTGCCTCAGGAACTGTTGTCGGATAATGGGGCGGCGTTCAACCTCTCCCGGCAGGGCGCGGTCACCCAGTTGCAACGTGTTTTGGCTGATCGCGGATGTCTGGCGATCACTGGTCAGTTCCGGTCACCGACGACCCAGGGCAAGGACGAACGGTCACACCAGACTCTGCAGCGGTTCCTCACCGCGCACAAGCCGGTCACATTGGACGCCGTCCAGGATTTGCTCGTCGATTACCGCAAGCACTACAACCATCATCGGCCTCACCAATCGTTGCCGGGGTCGATGAGGCCAGGTCAGGCATGGCAGGCCGCGGAGCATCGTCCCTCGGACGGGACTCCGATTCCGCACACGGACCTCGTTGCGACCGCGCTGGCCTACAAGGCCAAGAACACGAGAACCGCCGCCACCGCTGAGCTTGTCGGCCAGGACCGGCAGCACACAGTGCGCGGGCATCTGCGGCCGTTGCCGGACCAAGTGGTGGTGACGAAGGCGAACCCGCAGATCTATTTGCAGGGGAAGATCATCAAAGTGCCCACTCATCTGGTCGGCACGTATGCCCCGGTGCTCACGGACACGGAGTACATGCTCTTCGATACTCGTGATGGTGGGGAATCGATCGGGTTCCCAATGCCGTTGGACGTCGCGGAGGTCACCGGGCGGATGATTCTTCTGTGGCAGGTGCGGGGCGCGAGGATTCGGGATCCGAAACCGTCGTGGTTGGACAAACAACGCACCTACGCCGCGAAGCATTACGCCTCGCACGATGGTCGAGCCGAGGGCGGAAGTGTCAACGAAGTGATGAACGAGGACCTGTCAGAGAAGTCATGAAACCATCCGTCAGTTATGTGGTGAGACTGGTTGTCAACGAAGTCATGAAAGAGGTTGTAAACAAACCCGGGGGATTCGACATTTGCGACCTGGGGCTACTAAAACCTACTGGTGCAGATGTAGGGCGTGAAGCTGACTGGGCGTATTGCTCCCGGCGACGCCGCCCTCGTAGCAACGCCCTCACCCCGCCGCTACGCCAGAAGACCCCCTCGCGCTCATGGACTTCACAAATGACCACACCATCGCGGCGAAGACGATCGCCCAGACTGCCAGCGCGATCCAATACCACTGAGCGCCGATCCAGGAGATGATCGGCACATCGTCGACCGTCCCCACGTTCGTGCTCGCCACGGAGTACATCCCCAGTGGGAAGACCATGCTCCACAGCCCGGCCGAGTACCCAAGGGGATGCGATGTCCGAAGTGTCGCCACAGGCCGGCGATGACTAGTGCTGGGATGAGCCAGGTCGAGATCGACCACAGGATCGCCGAGGCGCCCGCGATGATGACGGTCGTCGCCGCAAGGATCGGCGCAGTCCCACCCTCGAGGATCTTCGAACCTGCGACCACTGAGATCGCCAGTGCGCCCATCATCACCCAGTACGGGGCATCGAGGTCCTCCGGGCCGATGCGGTGGAGCAGCGCCCTCATCCCGACGAAGGCGGCACAGAGGAGGTAGAGCCCGATGCCGACGCTCCAAGCGATGACAGCGATGACGGCAAGGGCGGAGCTGAGATTGACGCCAGACGCAGCCTCCGGGGCTGGCAGGTGTGCCATCAGCCCGGATGCGGCGACGGCAACTGACTGAGCCGCAACCACGCAGACGAACCAGGTGCCGTTGACCTGCGTGAGAATGGGAGACTTCGATGAGCCGAGCACGGCGGAGAACGGGATGAGGTAGCCCAGAATCAGCAAGGCGATGAGGCCGACGCTGAAGACGACGAGGGCGACGCGGAAATGTGCTTGGCCCTCCAGAGCGGTGGCCAGGACATTGGTGGCTGCGACGAAGGTGAAGAACCCGAAGGCCTTCGACGGATTGTGGAGATCGGCACGCAGCTCCTCGTTGTGCACGCAGGCACGCCAGATGACGAGCGAGAGGAAGAAGACGTAGAGAACCACGGCCAGCCAGAAAAGGATCGTTGAGAGTGCGGTCAGTCCCTTGAGGTGTGCGCCGACGGACATGATTCCGGTGGCCATGACGGACGCGAAACATCCTGGTGTGACCGTCCCCGGGCTCAGCCCCCACCTTGTCTGCAGGTGTGCCAAGTTCGTCTGTCCGTTGCTCATTTCTCCATTATCGACTTTTTGTGGGATTGGAGACATTCGCCGCATTTTGAAGACGGTAAGCAATTTCGGCACTATAGTTACTCATGAGTGACTTGACCTGCGTCAGACGGAACGGCTCCGTGCGAGCCTATGTGGCGTAATGTGCTTGGCAGTGGAGCATGCCTGAACCGCGTTCCCCGCGTCATCGGCCAGCGCAATGGGTCGACAGAGTCGCACACTTTGGGGGCAACAGGAATGCAGAGCACTTCGCAGACGCTCGTCGATGAGACGGAGCAGGCGGTCAGCCACGTCAGTCTTCGCGGATGGGGGCTGTCGGGAAAGCAGGGGGACGTGTTCTCCGGCCTCGACCTTGACGTCCCGCGCGGTTCGGTCGCCATCATCCAAGGTGCTGCCGGGTCCGGCAAGACATCCCTCTTGCTCTCGATCGCTGGACGCATGCGCGTGACTTCCGGCGAGGGGCATGTGGGCGAACTCGACATCCGTAAACAGCCTCGCCTCGTCCGCGAGCAGGTCACAGTCGGCCACATCGCCGGTCTCACCGACCTCGAGAACGACTTCACTCTCGCCCAGCACATCGCCGAACGGCTGATCATGCTCCAGCCCTGGTACAAACCCTGGGTCTCGAAGTCCTCCCTGCGCGAGGTCATCGACGTCATCCGCGAGACCTTCGCCTCCGCCACCGGGGTGATCGACCGTCTTCCCGAGGGCAACTTCTCCACATCTGATGCCAAGGACGCCGATTTCCTCATCGACGACGAGGGCAAGGCCTTCGTCTCCGAGCTCACCGAGCTGCAGAAGTTTCTCCTTGAGCTCGGCCTTGCCAGTCTCGCTCAGGCACCGGTCGTCGTCCTCGACAACATCGACTATCTGCGCGAGCGCGAAGACCGTGCCCGCGCCTGGGCGGCCATCCTCATCTACCAAGAGCTGCGCCGCAAACGCGATCCCGAGCATCCACTCACGGTCATCGCGTCCTGCGAGGACTCCTCCGATGTCGACCTCGTCCTCGACGCGTTGTCCACGGAGGTCTCACCCACCTCGGTGAGCACATTGCAGCTCACCCAACATCCCCGCCACTGAGTCGCCGGACTCAGTCACCGAGGTGGGCGACTCGGACCGTGGCCCGCTTCCACCAGCTTTTCGAATCTGTCGACGACAATAAGGTGCTTCTTCGATGTTCTCTCTGCCTTGGCTCGAGCTCAGCCGTTTCAAACGACACACGATCACTCGCCTGGCGATCATCGTCGTCGCGGTCATCCCCGCGATCTACGGTGGACTGTACCTGGCCTCGAACTGGGCCCCGACGGACAACCTTGACCAGCTCCAGGCTGCCGTGGTCAATACCGATGAAGGCGCGGAGAAACCTAACTCCGACGGCGAGAAGCTCCAGGCCGGCGACGAGCTCGTCGACAAGATCACTCCCGAAGGCGAAGGCGGATTCGACTGGCAGGAAACTTCGCTGAAGGAGGCCAACGACGGCCTGGCCGAAGGCAAGTACTTCGCAGTCCTCGAGATCCCATCGAACTTCTCGAAGCGTCTGGTCTCAACCGGGGGAGACGACCCTGAACAGGCAGGACTGAACCTGCGCACCGACGATGCACACAACTTCATCGTCGGACAGATGGCCGGAACCATCCTCAACGAGATCAAGTCAGCACTTAACGAGACCACGACGGCCGAATACGTCTCCGAGGTCTACCTCGGCTTCAACGACATCCACTCCTCGACAGAGCAGGCCGTCGACGGCGCCTCCCAGCTCAACGACGGCGCGACCGACCTCCACGAGGGGACGGGCGAACTCTCCGACGGCGCGCATACTCTCGACAAGGGAGTAGGGACGCTGCAGACCGGAATCGGCGATCTCGATGAGGGAGCAGGAGAGCTCGAAAAGGGCAGCGGAGACCTCAAGACCGGGGCCGACAAATTGGCCAAGAGCACCACCGAGGCGAAGAACGGTTCGAAGAAACTGGCGACCGGGGCCGGACAGGTCGCCGATGGAACTTCGCAGCTGCGCGACACCGCGGACGAGACCACGGACAAAGCCGAGGACCTGCGCGATCGCGCCGACGACCTCGTCGAGGGAGCACGCCCCAAGCTGAACCAGGCGGAAGACGACTTCGACTCGGCGCGGAACACGGTCAACGGCGATATGGACGACCGGGTCGCACAGCTGCGTGAAGATTATCCCGATGACCCGAATGTGCAGAAACTCGCTGACGACATGGACAACCTCGGCGGGGATCTCGACAAAGCCCACGGGCGGGCATCGAAGGCCGCAGATGAGGCCAAGGATCTGGAGGATCCGGTCAAGGACGCCGTCGATGACGTCATGGGCAAGATCAGGGAAGCCGATAAGAAGATCGGCAAACTCGACGATGGGGCGCAGAAGGTGGCCACCGGGGCCGATGACCTGCACTCCGGACTGATCAAACTCGACGCCGGTGCGGGAGACCTGGCCAAGGGCGCCGGCGACCTCAACGACGGCGTCATCCAGCTCAAGGACGGCACCGAGAAGGCCAAGACCGGTGTCGCCGACCTCAAGGACGGATCCTCGCAGCTGGCTGACGGCTCCGACGAACTCGACAAGGGTGCGAATAAGCTCGTCGATGGTTCGGGAGAACTCGCCGACAAGCTCGCCGACGGGCTCAAACAGATCCCGACCTATGACAAGTCTGATCGCGAGAACCGATCGGATGTCGTTGCGGTGCCTGTCGACGCCGAGAAACTCAAGGACAATGCTGTGGACGCCTACGGTGAGGGCCTGGCTGCATTCTTCGTCTCCCTGGCCCTGTGGATCGGCGGCATGATCACCTATATGGTCATCAACGCGATTCCGTATCGCGCGCTGATGTCATCGGCGAAGTCCTCCCGCATCGCGTGGGCCGGCTACGTGCCCGGCATCCTGTTCGGAGTCGCCCAAGTCGCGGTGCTATATGGAGTGCTCACCTTCGCCCTCGACTTCTCCGCAGGCAGCTGGATATGGACCCTGCTGTTCTCGATGCTCGTAGCGGCCAGCTTCCACGCGGTCCACCAACTCTGCGTCGCGGCCTTGGGAGGTGTCGGCAGACTGGTCGCCCTGGTCCTCCTCATGGTCCAGATCGCCTCGGCGGGAGGCACCTACCCGGTGCAGACGGCGCCGAGCATCTTCCAGATCATCTCGCCGTTCCTGCCGATGACCCACGCGGTCAACGGTCTGCGGACCCTGATCGCCGGCGGGGACATGTTCATCGCCGCGCAGTCGGCGGTCGTGCTGCTGCTGATGACCGCGATCTGTCTGGTGGCAACCATGTTCGTCTGCGGCCGGAAACGGATGGTCACGCTGACCCAGCTCCACCCGAGCCTGTCGCTCTAAGGTTCCGGAGCGTTGGACCCATCCCTCGCCGAGGTGGTCAATCGTCATCGAAATATCTCAGGTACCGCTGAGGTTCATGGAGGAATCGCCTCCAGTGATCGACCATATCGAGACGGTCCCATGTGGATTCGCGCAGCCCCCACTCGCCGACCTCGACGAGTTTGGCTCCCTCGGCCCGGGCCAGGACGGGGGAGTGGGTGGCCATGATGGTCTGCAGCCCCGCGCGATCTCGCTCTCGGATGAGCTGCAGGAGCGTCAGCGAAGCAGTGAAGGACAGTGCGCTCTCCGGTTCGTCGAGAACCCACAGCCCTAAGTCCATGAACTTCCCTGACAGCATCTCGATGAACATCTCGCCGTGTGACTGCTGCGAGTAGTGGTGGCCGCGCATGGCGCCGATCTCCATCAGGTAGGCCATGTTCTCGTGCATAGTTTCGGCGCGGAGGAAGAATGCGCCGCGCTTCGAAGCGGCACCGCGCACGATCTGCACGTGCTCGCTCAGCTCAGGAACCTCCTCAGCGTGGTCGCGCACTTCCCATCCCGTGCCGCCACCGTGCGGGAGGTCGAGAGCGGTGGCCAGCGCTTCGATGAGCGTTGACTTGCCTGAGCCATTCTCACCGACGAAGACGGTGGTGCGCTCGAACTCAAAGCCGTCCAGAAAGTCATGCACAGCAGGAAGCTCACGCAGCCAAGGGCTGAGCTCTGGCGGGGAGTGTGCATGTTTGGTCACCGATCGCAGCGGCAGATCTACCCGGGAATCCATGTGTCCGAATGTAGACGTCGGCACGGACATGACAATTCCGGGCAACGTCGCCGAGGCGGCTGGCGAAGACAGCTAAACTTCTACCCGAACGCCAACCGCAGGGCCAAGATCACCAGCACCACGGCGATGAGCACGTCGAGAACCTGCCACACCCGCGGCTTTGCAAGGAAGCGCGAGAGCCCACGGGCGCCGTAGCCGATGCCGAGGAACCAGGTGAGAGATCCGAGCATCGCCCCGATCGTGAACGGCAACGCTCCTCCTGGCCCCTGCTGATTCGCCAGATTGCCGAGCATGACGACGGTATCGAGGTAGACCCCAGGATTGAGGAACGTCAGTGCCAGGGTCGTCGCGATGATGGACTTCAGGCTGCGCTGATGCGTATCTGCCTCGAGCCCCGATGCCTCGCGCGCAGATTTCAGGCTGCCCCACGCATACCAGAGCAGATAGGCCACACCCAGCCACCGCAGAATCTCCAGAGCCCACGGAGCCAGCAGCACGATCGCACCGATGCCCACCGTGCCAGCTCCGATGAGCAGCACATCGGCGAGGATGCAGATCGTGAGCACCACGCCGAGATGCTCACGCCGAATTCCCTGCCGCAGGACGAGCGCATTCTGCGGACCGACGGCGATGATGAGCGACCAACCGGCGAGGGTTCCGCTGACGAGATGAGTGAGCACTCGAAAAGACTATGGCGCGCAGGCGGATAAGAAAAACAACAGAATCTTCATCTGATGCACAATTACTTCATGAACATCGATCACGTCAAAGCTCTGGCCGCCGTCGTCGACGAGGGCACGGTCGAAGGTGGAGCGTTCGTCCTGGGCGTCACGCCATCGGCGACGAGTCAGCGCATCCGCACGCTCGAATCCCGCATCGGGCAGGTGCTCATCCGTCGCACGAACCCGATCACCGTCACCGAGGCGGGGGAGGCGGTCCTGAAATATGCGCGGGAGATAGAGCTCCTCGAGTCCGAAACCATGGACCGTCTGCACGGCATCGACATCGACGCTCCCGACGGCATCGGCAAGGACGCCGGTGCAGCGCCCAACCAGAGAAGGCGAGTCCCGACAGTGCTGCGCATCGGTGTCAACGCCGATTCGCTCTCGACGTGGTTCCGTCCGATCTTCGCCGAGGTGGCCGACTGGGACGATATCGTCATCCGCATCGAGGTCGCCGACCAAGACAAAGCCCTGCCGCTGCTGACGTCGGGGGAGGTACTGGGCACCATCACCTCGGCGGAGGTCGGTGGGTACGGCACCCAGGTGCAGAAGCTCGGTTCGATGCGCTACGTCGCCGTCGCGACGAAGGGCCTGCTCGCGAAGTACGGCGCCGAGGTTGACGGTGGATCATTCGCCGAGGTGGATCTCGGATCCCTGCCCATGGTGAACTTCGGCAAGGACGATGACCTGCAGTTCACCTATCTCAGGCGCGCCGGAGTGACGACGATTCCGCCGATGTCGGTGGTGCCCAGCTCCTGGGAGTTCGCGGCCGCAGTCGAGGCAGGGGTCGGGTGGGGGCTGATCCCGATCACGCAGCTGGGAGATCTCAGCAAGGACCTCGTGCCGCTCTCGTCCGAACCGAACATCGACGTTCCGCTCTATTGGCATCATTGGAACCTCGCCTCGGAGAAGCTCGGCCGACTTACCGAGGCCCTGCACCGAGCCGCCGCCCAGATGCGCTGACGCTCGACCCAGCTGGCACGTCTACCGTTGCGCGCCAGGTACCGGTTCGAGCACCTTCGCGATCAGCCACCTGAGCTGATCGAGCGCGGCATCGACGGTGACGCGCTCGGGAGTAACGATCGAATGCAGAGCCAGCCCATCGAGCATGGTGAACAGGGCAACGGAGATGGAGGCCACCTCGGCGGGGTCGATATGGCCCTCCTCGGACAGCATTCCGAGCCACCGATGCAGGCATTCATAGGTGAAGTCGTGCCCGTACTCGAGGAGCCTGCGGGACACTTCGCGCCGGTCGGGGCCGAGTGCACTCAGATGCATCGTGAACCACAGCTCGAGCTGCATATCGCGGTGCTCGTGCGTGGGGAGGAACTGCGCGCAGCACTCGAAGAGACGATCGGCAGGATCCAGTTCGGAATCAGAGATTGAGAAATCTTTGACTGCCGTCTTCATCGAACCCCGGGCGATTGCTTCGTGCAGGTCAGCCTGGGTCGGGAAGTAGTGGCGCAGCGTCGAGGCACCGATCCCGGCCTCCTTCGCAACTGCCCGCACGCTGAGGCTGATCTGCCCAGGCGGGCCCTGTTCGGCCAGGCGGATTGCCGCAGAGATGATGTCATCGCGTCGTGACATTGCTGCTCCTCTCGGTCTCGCACTGCAGTGTCCCTTCCTGTATAGTACAGCGTACTGGCACACTGTGCTAGAAAGTCGGGTTCCAGGTCTGAAATGGATCGTGGGGTCGGACGCAGAACCTCGACCGTGACTCCGCCCTAGTGAAAATGGAGCCCAAGAATGATCGAATCCATCCAGAATTTCGCCGACTCGTTCCCCGACTGGCTGCAATGGGCCGGGGTGCTGCTCGTCTCCGCGATCCCCTTCGTTGAGTCCTACTTCGGTGCCGTCATCGGTGTCGCCATCGGCCTGCACCCGGTCGTCGCGATCCTCGTGGCCG
The DNA here is from genome assembly GCF_003932995.1 of Brevibacterium aurantiacum. Taxonomy (NCBI): domain Bacteria; kingdom Bacillati; phylum Actinomycetota; class Actinomycetes; order Micrococcales; family Brevibacteriaceae; genus Brevibacterium; species Brevibacterium aurantiacum. The sequence goes on along the minus strand of NZ_CP025333.1, from coordinate 3,629,601 downwards.
TCATCGGCAACGTGATCTCGATGCTCGCCTTCGTATACGGAGCCGGGGCCATCCGCGACAAGGCGACGAAAAACAAAGACAAAGACGCTGAGCCCTCGCAGAAGCGCCAGAGACTCAAACGCATGTTCGACAAGTTCGGTGTCCCCGGAGTCTCCCTGCTCGGCCAGACTCTCCTGCCTTCGCAGATCACCTCGATGGCCATGGTCGGATTCGGTGCCAACCGCAATATCGTGGCCTTCTGGCAGATCATCTCGATCATCCTGTGGGGCGTGCTCTTCGGTGTCCTCGCCACCCTGGGAATCGAGCTCGCGCTGAGGTGATGAGGCAGAAGCTGAGCGGGCGGGCCAGGGGCTGAGCGGCTGCGTCAGTGCTCCCGCCTAGACTGGGCCCATGACGGAATCCACCCCGAGCACAGGGACCATCGACGCCGACGAATTCGCCGTTCAGGCTCAGCGGATCCTCGCCGAGCTCACCGCGAATCCCGACGCCCAGTTCCGCGACGGCCAGCTCGAATCGATCCGCGACCTCGTGGTCGAGAAGAAGCGCGTCCTCGTGGTGCAGCGGACAGGGTGGGGCAAGTCAGCTGTGTATTTCGTGGCAACCAGAATGCTGCGCGCGGCAGGCACCGGACCCAGCCTCATCATCTCCCCGCTGCTGGCCCTCATGCGCGACCAGATCGCTGCGGCCGAACGTGCCGGAGTGCGCGCGGCCAGCCTCAATTCCTCGAACGTCACCGAATGGGACACCGTCCTCGATGACCTCAGGGCAGGAAATCTCGACGTCCTGCTCGTCTCGCCCGAGAGACTGAACAACCCGCAGTTCCGTGACGAAGTTCTGCCGCAGCTGCTGGCCTTCCTCGGCCTCATCGTCGTCGACGAAGCCCACTGCATCTCCGACTGGGGCCACGACTTCCGCCCCGACTACCGGCGCATCGGACACATCCTGTCCGAACTTCCCGGCAACACCCCCGTCCTCGCCACGACAGCCACAGCCAACTCCCGGGTCGTCACCGACGTCGCCGAACAGCTCGGCCAGGACACCACCGTTGTCCGTGGCGAGCTCGCCCGCGACTCCCTCCGACTCGGGGTCCAACCCGGGCTCGACGCAAGCGCGCGCATCGCCTGGTTGTCCTCCCACCTCGGTGATTTCACCGGTTCGGGAATCATCTACACACTGACGGTCAGCGCAGCCGAGGACATCACCCGAATCCTGCGCGACCAGGGGCATGAGGTTCGTGCCTACACCGGCCGCACCGATGCTGAGGAGAGGGCCGAACTCGAGCAGCAGCTCAAGGACAACCGCATCAAGGCGCTCGTGGCCACCTCGGCGTTAGGAATGGGCTTCGACAAGCCTGACCTCGGCTTCGTCGTCCACGTTGGCGCCCCGTCCTCAGCCGTCGCCTACTACCAGCAGGTCGGTCGTGCCGGTCGTGCCACGGACTCCGCGGATGTCCTGCTTCTGCCCGGAGCAGAGGATCAGGAGATCTGGAACTATTTCGCCACAGCGTCGATGCCCAGCCAGACTGATGCCAATGCCGTGCTGCAGTCCCTCGCCGAGGCGGACGGCCCCCTGTCCGTGGCCCGCTTGGAGACGCTGGTCGGCACCAAGCGCACCCGGCTGCAGCTGCTCCTGAAGACCCTCGAGGTCGAGGACGCCGTGACCAAGATCAAGGGCGGCTATGTCTCGACGGGCCGCGGCTGGACCTACGACCAGGAGCGATACGAGAAGGTCGCTGCAGTGCGCGCGGCCGAAGCGCAGGCGATGCTTGACTACGAGTCGACGCGCGAATGCCGGATGGAATTCCTCATCCGCCAGCTCGATGACCCCGAGCCCAAGCCATGCGGACGCTGCGACAACTGCGCCGGAGCCTGGTGGTCGGCCGAGATCTCGGACGAGAACAGGCAGGCGACAGCAGGGACTCTGCATCGCATCGGCCTGCCCATCGACCCACGCAGCACCTGGCCCAGCGGCATGGCCAACATCGGCGTCCCGCTCAAGGGCCGCATTCCCGCGGGAGAGCTGGCAGCCGAAGGGCGAGCCATCGCCCGACTCAGCGACCTGGGGCAGGGGCAGACCCTGCGATCCTTCCTCGCTCCGGACGCTCCCGATGCCGAAGTGCCCGCGCAGATCGGCAAATGGTGCCTTGAGGTCCTGGCCCAATGGAACTGGGAGATCCGCCCCGAAATCGTCGTCTCGGTGCCAAGTGCGCGCAGGCCCACGACGGTGAGATCGTTGGCGGCGAATCTGGCCTCGGTCGGCAGACTCATCGACGGGGGAGAGCTGCTGCAGGTCCATGATCACGGCAGCCCTGAAGTCAACAGTGCCTTCCGCGTGAAGGATCTCTACGATGCCTTCGTCGTCCCGCCCGAGATCGAAGAGGCAGTGGCCGGTAAAGCGGTACTGCTCGTCGACGACGAGGTGGTCTCTCGCTGGACGATGGCGATCGGGGCGCGACTGCTGCGACAGGCGGGAGCAACAGCAGTGCTGCCATTCGCACTCGCACTGCGCGCCTGAGCTCAGCGTGCCGCGCGCATGTCCTTGACCAGCTTCGGCGTTCTCCAGCGACCGATCTCTGAGGCCTACTGCGTCCACGGGTAGGAAAGCCGGACGAGGTAGTAGTTGACGTATTCGGCGATTCCGAACACCCACACGACGATGACGACCACAGCCGCCAGCGGCGTCGATGGAAAGTTGGCGATCACTCCTGCTAACCCGGCGAGCAGGATGAGCGGGTTGATGATTCGCAGTCCGCGGAATAGTCGAGCCAGCTGCAACGGCATTCGACCAGGGCCGATCCAGGTCCGCGCGAGCAGCCAATAGACCCCTGCCTGGATGAGAACGAACTCCAGCGGCATGAGGGCGAACCACAGCGCCGCGCCCGCTCCTGCTCCCGCAGAGTCGAGTCGCTGCTGCAAGACGAAGGCGGCCGCCGCAAATGCTGCGACGGCCGCCAGCTCGCCAAGTCCCAGGCTCAGATATTTCCGCCTCAGCCTGGAGAAGCGATCTCTCACGGATTCTGTTGGAGTTGGAAGGTCGCCCCTTCCGGATCGGTGACGGTGACGATGCGACCATAGGGTGAATCCTCGGGGCCCGCGAGCGCCTTGCCGCCGAGTTCAGCCACCCGTGCTGCGGTGGCATCGGCGTCCTCGACATTGATGTAGTCACGCCAGAAGGAGACCTGTGTCCATTCGCTGGCGTCGCAGATGCCGGCCACGGCATTCTCCTCGGCGCCATGGGTCGAATAGGGGAACCCCTCCATCGCCACGATGTCGAATGAGAAGACGTTGCGGTAGAACTCCTGGGCGACGGGATAGTTAAGTGTCATGAGCTCGAACCACACCGGAGTTCCGGGCGTGAGTGGGGTGTCGAACCCGGTGAAGTTGCCGGGCTGCCACATGCCCACACCTGCACCCGTGGGGTCGGTGATGACCGCCATCTGTCCCAGCGGTCCGACGGACATGGGTTCGGCGATGGGGGCCGCGCCGGCGGTGAGCGCCGCCGCGTAGGTGCTGGCGATATCGCTGGTGTGGAGGTAGGTCGTCCACATCGCCGGAATCATCGGGTTCGGAGTGCCGTCCATATTCACGGCACGCATGGCACCGCCGACAGCGGCGCCGTCCTTCGTGATCATGTTGTAGTGGCCGAAGTCAGGTCCCTGATCCTCGAACTCCCACCCGAAGATCTCGGAGTAGAACTTCGTCGTGGACTCGAATTCGTGGCAGGTGTAATCGATCCAGACGGGCTGTCCTTCACGGAGATTCTCAGGCATTGCGGCTCCTCATCACTGCGGTTGGCGATCTGCTGGTGATTGCGTTCGGTGGCCGCGGAAACAGCGGCTGATATCAGTGCCAGTTCCTGGTGAACTCTGCGAAGTAGTCGCGCACGGTCGCCTGCAGCAGCGGGCCGAAGGTCACACGACTCACCCCGAGATCCTGCAGCTGGGAGAGATCGAGTTCATCGGGGACAGCTCCCTTGACGGGGTGTGCCGTGACATTGAGCGGCAGCGCTACCTCGGACAAGATGGTCTTGAGGGTGTCCGTGTTCGGCAGTCTGACGGGGTAGACGGAATCGGCACCCGCTTCGGCACAGAGATTGAGACGTCGGATCACCTCGGCGGTGGGATCTTCGAACTGATCAGGGTTCTTGAACACGTCGGTGCGGGCATTGATGACCACATGCACTCGCTGCGCATCGGCGGCCCGACGGAGATCACCGATGTATTCGGCATGTTCCTCGGTACTGCGCATCCGACCCTCACTGTGCACCGTGTCCTCGATGTTCACGCCCACCGCTCCCGCCTCGAGGAGGCCAGCAATGAGGTCCGGCGCCGAGGTGTCGTAGCCGGATTCCAGGTCAGCAGAGACCGGGACATCGACAGATCCGCACACACGGGCGATGCCCGCCAACGCTTGGCTCAGGCTCATCGCCTCACCGTCCGCGGCACCCAGAGAATCGGCGAGCGGGTGGGAGCCGATGCTTAAGGCCTCGAAGCCCGCTTCCACCATTGCACGAGCCGACCAGGCGTCCCACACCGTCGGCAGAACGAGGGGACGATTCTGCTGGTGGGCTTCGAGCAGAGTGGAGGCGCGTTCGGCGAGAACAGAGAAATCGGTCATGTCCAACACTGTGGCACCGATTGATGGCTACGATCCAGTAACCTGGCGATTTCACCCGAAGGTTTCAGACTTATTCACCCTGCGTGGACAGCCGGTTTCACCGCCTCGACATGATCACAGCCGTGGCGTGCGGGGAGGCTCCTCACGCCGGTCGCCGGTGGCTTCGAAGGCCGCGGCGAGTTCGATGAGCTTCGTGTCATCCCAGCCGCGGCCCGAGATCGTCAGCCCGATGGGAATGCCGGTGTCGGTCATCGTGCCCATCGGCACCGTCACCGAGGGGATGCCCAGATGCCGGGGCACCAGGTTGCCGTTGGCGACCCAGGTGCCGTTGCGCCAACCCAGATCGGCCGAGGCCTCGTTGACATCCATATCGGCCGGTCCCACGTCGGCCATCGCCGGGTAGACGACGGCGTCGAGTTCGTTGGCGTCCATCCACTCTTCGAGGTCGATCCGTCGTGTGACTTCGAGGCCTCGAACACCGTCTTCGAGCTCAGGGATCTCCGTCACCGAGGTGTAGGGGCGGTCCGCAGCCAGCTGCGGGTATTCGGCGATGTCGTCGTCGAACCCGGTGTAGCGGTCCGGCAGGGCACCGTCCGGGTGGGGGAAGATCCTCGTCCCGTCCACCTCAGCGAGGGAGGACAGCTTCGGGTCACCGTTGGCGGCGAGGAAGTCGTCCCAGGCCCACGCGGAGAGATCATTGATCTCGCGATCGAGGTAGTCGGCGCTGACGATGCCGCGCGTCTTGATGGTCGGAGCACCGTGGCGATCGCCTTCGTAGTTGCTCACGACGGGGAAGTCGGTCTCGACCACCTCTGCACCGGCGGCCTCAAGGTCACGGCGGGCGGTCTCCCAGGCAGCGATCACCGAGGCTCGGGTCTCGACCCGCTGTCCCGTCGGTCCGCCGATGCCGCCCTCGGGGTTCGTTCCGGCCTCGGGGTCCGCGTTGATGTACATCTTCGGGATGCCGAAGCGTTTGCCGGCCAGAGTCGAGCGTGCCGCCTCGGCATCGGTGGGAAGCAGTGTGGCATAGGAATCGGGGCGGATGGCAGAAGCGGCGGGAATCTCGACCCAGGGCTGGACTCGCCAGAAGTCGCCGCGAGTCTCGGTGTCGTCGGCGACGATGATGTCGAGAACCTCGCAGAGGTCGGCCATCGATCGGGTGTGGGGGACGACGACGTCCATTGTCGGCACCAGGGGCCAATTGCCGCGCACCGAGATCACTCCGCGAGAAGGGGTGTAGGCGACGAGTGCGTTGTGTGAGGCCGGAGCCCGTCCCGAGGACCAGGTCTCTTCGCCGAGTCCGAAGGCGGCGAAGTTCGCAGTCGTCGCTGTACCGGAGCCGTTCGACGATCCCGAGGCGAAGGCGCTGGTCAGCCATTCGGGGTTATAGGGGCTTTCGGCTCGACCGTAGAGACCGCGCTGCATGCCGCCGTTGGCCATCGGCGGCATGTTGGTCAGCCCCAGACAGATAGCCCCGGCGCCGCGGAGGCGTTCGACGGTGAAGGCGTCTTTGCCCGCGATGAGCTCCGCGAACGCGGGGGAACCGGCGGCCACAGTCAGGCCGGTGACCATATAGCTGTCCTTCGCGGTGTACGGGATCCCGTCGAGGGGGCCCAGCGCGTGACCGCGGGCACGTCGCTCGTCGGAGGCGGCCGCCTCGGCGAGAGCCTCCGGGTTGGCTACGATCACGGAGTTGAGCTTCGTCTCGGTGTCGGGGCCGTCGAAGGCGGCGATGCGCGCCTGGTAGGCCTCGACCAGCCCCACCGAGGTGGCGGTTCCGTCCTCGAGTGCCTGTCGCAGTGAGGCGATGGATGCTTCGACAACATCGAACTTCGTCATTCGCGATTCCTCCGTGCAATTCGAGCGCTGGTCCGCGGTTGCGGATGTGTTCGTGCCTACCAGTATGTCCCAGAGCTCGCGGGATCTGACTTCGAATTCCGTTGCTCGCCGCCGCGGAACCTGTCATCCACGCGTAGCATCGGGGGTATGACGATCAGCGCGATCATCCTCAGCGGCGGCCGCTCGAGTCGATTCGACGGAGCCCACAAGCCCGCAGTCGAACTCGGCGAGGCGACCGTCATCTCCCGCATCCTCGGCGCTGTCCGGACGCTCGATCCCACCGCGGAGGTGTGGGTTGTCGGATCAGTGGAGGGGCTCTCAGCTGGGGAGGAGAAAACAGTGCATCACATCCGTGAAGAGCCGGAGTTCGCCGGACCCCTCGCCGGTATCGCCGCTGCCGGTGAGAGGATGCATAGCGCGTCGTCGACAGCCGATGCGGTCGACACGAATCCTGTGGCTCTGACGCGATCGCAGCCCTCCCTGGCCCGAGATGCCGCGAGTGTGACCCTCGTGCTGGCGGGCGACATGCCTCTCATCACCCCCGGCCACCTCCGAGAACTCGTCGACTACTGCCGGGGAACCGGGCTGCCGGCGGCCGGAAGCGATGATCGGGGCAAGACCCAGTTCCTCTGCGCCGCGTGGCCGCGCGGGCTCCTCCTCTCACGCCTCGCTGAGGTCGGCGACCCCGTGAACGCGGCGGTGAAGCTCCTATACGCCGGTGTCGAGACAACCAGGGTCCACGTCGACGCGGAGGTCATCGCCGACTTCGACACCGTGGAAGAACTCGACCGCATCCGCGCCCGATTCGACTCAGAGCTCTGAGACGCACTCGATTTGATCAGAATGGGCAGAGTCGAATCAACTCGCCTGCCCCTGTTCTCTGATCTCCTTGATCCGCTCGAGGACTTGTTCGGGCACGGCGTCGGCGGGAACCTCCGAGAACAGTGCCTGAGCGGTCGGGACATCCCCGGATCCGTCCCAGAAATCTGCTCCGACGACCGGAACCGTCGGGATGTCCTCACCAAAGTCCAGTGAGTCTTCCCCTCGATGCCCGATCAGCCAACCATAGTGTTCGGCGGTATTGCGGATCGGCTGGTATGCCTCATCCGTTGTCAGTTCTGTCCGTTCGTCGAAGATGATGCCGGCGATTCTGTGTTCCGCAAAGATGCGTACCCAGTCCGCGTAGTAGACGGCCGCGAATTCGGCCGAATCATCGTCGAAGCTCTTGTCAGAGTCCGGATTGGCCGCGCGATCGGCCGTAATGAGCAGAGCCTTCGGTGACGAGAGATGGAGTAAGACTGGTGCGTTCTGCGTCTTGGACGCAGTGAAGACAAGATCGCGCACCTTTTCTTTGAGCGCCTCGTCGCCCAGCATTGTCCTCGTTGCGTACCCGGTTCGGGTCTTCGCCGCCATCGTCTCGAGCAGTGTCGTGTTGTGCGCCAGCTCGTCCTGTAGCAGCTGATCGATCCGGATGAGGGCGACGTCCGGTTTGAGCAGCATCTGAATGCTAGAGAGGTGATTCGAGAAGGCGGTGGCGTCGCTCCAGGGGACATCTTTGTCTTGGAGCAGAACTCGCTTGGCGTAGTCGGCCGCGTCGAGGAGTAGCCGAGGTGTTTTGTCGTTGCTGGTGAGCAGTGCTGTGAGCCGGTCTGACATCATTCTTCCTAACGCTTGTGGGTGTGACGATGGGTGTTGCAGTGCCTATTGTGGTTGTGGTGATCGGGGATGCCCGGAACCCGACTCTGGAGCAGAGCCGGGTTCCGGGCATCCGTTCCGCTGGTCCACGGCTCTCGATGGGCCAGCGGCCTCAACGAGGCTGGGGTCCCAATGGGCCCGGGCCCGGCGTGCGGGCGTCAGATCCGATGCGGAATGACTTCGTTGTATTTCTCTTCCAGCTCCCTGATTCGGCTCTCGAGGTTGTTGATCTTCACAACGTGCCTGTTCGGCATGAAGATGATCGGTATCTCTTCGAGTCTTCCTTGCACCTGCGTCGCGCCATGATGATCCCAGACCGTGGCGAACAGGTGTTCGTTGTTCTCCTGCCCCCAGGAGCCGAAATAGGGCACATCCGTCGGCGGCTCTTCGGTGACGAACTCCTTGACGAACTCGGCGTAGGGTTTGCTCCGTTTGATCCGGGCCCGACGCTCATCCGCGCGAAGCTGCTCCGTCTGCTCCACGTCGACGACGAAGGTCTCCGGGTTCCACGAGATTCGGTAGATGTCGCGAGCCACCTGTTCCGAGATGCGATCGAGCTGTAGATCCTCGACGACGAGTTCCGGGTCGCGTTCCAGCACATCCCCGTAGCCGCCTCCCGCACCTTGGGCGATCATGTAGAGTTCGCCTTCCTGTGCGATGTCGAACTGCAGGCCCATGTGATAGGTCGAATAGGTCCCACCTTCGAAGGGCTGCTCGTTCATCACCCGTTCCATGGACAGATCGAACTGCGAGGGATCCTTCTTCACGATGTCGAAGATGTTGATTCCTTTGACCATCGCGAGTGGGTAAGTGGGGCATCCGTACCCGCCGAAGAGCCCACACACGGAGGAGAATTTCGCCCCCGAGGTCACCGTCATGAATCCCCAGCTCGGAGTATTGCGGGCCGCGACGATCATTTCGTAGCCCATTCCGCTCCGGTACTTGCCGAACCCCTGGTTGTCACGGACGACGCGCTTGCTCACCAGCTGCAGGAACGGTACTTCCTCTTCCATCACCTCCTGCTCACCGGTATCGGCCATGGCGCAGAACAGCGGAGCGACCGAGTCCTCTCCGTCTTGGAAGGGCTTGGCACCGCCGCTCATGCCGTTGAGATCCGCGCAGAGGTTTCCGACTTGCTCCCCGTGCTGCGTGGTCCCGCCCCAGAGGAAGTCGTTGATCTGGTTGAACCAGGGGGCGAGCACGTTGGAATACTTCTCGGGCACAGAGAATTGGAGCTTGGCGTAGGCAATCTGCAGAGCGCTGAATCCACGGAACGAAGCCTGCAGGTTCTGGCCCGTCGGAGCGTCATAGCTGCAGTCCCCCCAAGTGCCCTCATCCGAGATGATCTCGATGGGGGATAGGGCACCAGTCGAACGCGGCAGGTCGGGCCACCAGTACGACAAAATCGCTTGTGAGACGAAGGCCTTCGTCGACGCCAGCGGAGAATTGATGGCCCGGTTGATGATCTCCGGTCCCGTTCCTCGCAGATCCACGATGAGCCGCTCGCCCTTGACCGTGATCTTGCAGGCGAACTTGATGAGGATGTTCTCCTTCAGGGTCGAATCGACGAACTGGTTGACGGTGACCGTGCCATCGGGCATCTCCAAGACGCGACGGCGCACCTCCTGCTCGACGTCTTCGACCGTCATTCGGATCGAGCCGACGAAGGTTTCGACCCCGAACTCACCGATGGATTGATCGACGATGTCCATCACGCGCTTGACCGCGCCCATCTTGACTTTGATGTCGGCGAGCATGAGCTTCGGATCACGAGTCGAATGTTGAAGGAAGGTGAGCAGATCGCGACGCAGCCTACCTTTTTCGACGATCTTCATCGGCGACCCGCGCAGACCGTCGTCAAAGGGCGTCTCCGAGCCGGACGGCATGCCGCCGGGCTCGCAGGCGCCGTTCTCGCCCTCGTGGATGGTCGCACCGACCCAGGCGATGATTTCACCTTCGCGCATGACGGGAACGAGCATCGACTGGTCGGTGTTGTGCACCATTCCGAAGCGAGCATCATTGTGGAAGAAGCCGTCGCCGGGATTGATACCGACTGAGGGCTCGTCCTTCCAGTACTTCATGATGTGTCGGATCGGATGGTGGAGGACGGCGGAGAATGCGATGACGCCGCGATTCGACATATAGGCAACATCCCCTGCCGCGGTGTATACGGCGACGGAGAGGTCCGCCCACTTTGCGCCCGGTGCGGCACCCATGCTCTCGCACATCTCGAATGCTTCGTCGAGAGCACCGGCCAGGCGCCGGCGGATGCGGTCAGCCACCAGCGGATCGAGATCGTGGGCGAGTATGCGTTCTTCAAGAGGACTTCGCTGCGCGATGCTGTGCTCCCGCATAATCTCCGGATCCGGCCCGATGAACAGCGTTGTGTCGTTCATGAAGGCGTCGACCCACTCCTGCTCTTCGGCAGTCAGATGGGTTTCAGGGGTCGGGTGTGAGTGTGCGTGTGTCTGCTGTGATGATTCTGTGGTGGTCATGGTCATTCTCCTTTATTCGATCGGCGAAGACGGGGAGCCCTGAGAGGCCGACTCATTGAGCAGCCAGACTGCGCCTTGCGGCGTCGGCTCGACGCGCCAACCGCGTTCGACCAGATAGGTGGTGTTCTCTGTGGTGATGACGGCGGGGCCGTGAACGACATAGTTCTCGTGCAGTGCCCCGGCATCGTAGATCGGTGTCTCGAGAGCCTCGTCTTCACCGACGAAGTGGACTTCTCTGTGTTCGACGGACTCTGGAACCGTGCGGTCTCCGCCATACTCGAGATCGTCGAATCGCACGACTTCTCCTTCAATGTAGGAAGCCACCCGCACCGTCTGCACCCGGACTCCTGCCTCGGGAGCTTGGGTGCCCTGTCCATATCGATCTCCGTAGATGTCAGAGAACTTGCGGATCACGCTGAGGACGTCGCCGACGCTGTCGATTCGATTGATCTTGAATGTCACGGCCGTGGTCACAAGCTGGTTTCCATAGCGCATGTCCATTTCGAGACGATGTTTGACTTCGTCGCTTGCATATCCCTGGCGGACCAGATCTTCGCGTCCGCGTCGTTCGAGCTCCTCGATGTAGCCGTTCAAACGCTCATACTCATCGAACAGCGAGCGGGTGATCGGATCGTAGAGCACCACATAGGAGCTGCGTTCGTGAATGTGCAGCGGCTTGAGGTTGCCTGCGCCAAGCGCGGAGAAGACAGACGCGAAGGGTGGGAAGAGGATGCGGGAGATACCGGCCCGGGCGGCGATGCCGCACGCGTGGAGCGGTCCATTTCCTCCGTAAGCCACCATTGTGTAATCCTCAACCGTGCCGCCGCGCGAACGCAGCTCCATCTCGATGCCGATTGCCATCTGCTCGTCGACGGTGCGCTTGATCACCTTCGCCGCGTCGACCGGTTCGAGGTCGAGTTCGTCGCAGAGAGCCTCTTCGATGGCGAAGCGGGACCGCTTCGGATTGAGCTTGATGAAGCCGTTGGCATAGTTGTCTGGATCGAGGTAGCCGAGCAAGAGGTCTGCATCGGTGACCGTCGGCGACAGACCACCTCGGTCGTAACAGGCGGGCCCGGGATCCGATCCTGCGGATTCAGGTCCGACGCTGACGGATTTGTGAATGCGGTCGTAGCTGGCGATCGATCCACCGCCTGCGCCGAGGGTGTTGAGGTGGACCATCGGAACGGAGACAAGCCAACGACCGATCGTGGGTTGGAAGTCATAGTGCTGAACTCCGCCCTCGGGTACGAGCCCGATGTCGAAGGAGGTGCCGCCCATGTCCATGGAGACGACGTCGCCGATGCCCGTGCTTTCCGACAGGTGCTGTGCTCCTCCGACGCCTGCAATCGGACCCGAGTGGATCGTCTGCAGGGCATCAGTCGAGTTCGACTGTGCCATTCCGCCGGAATTATGTATGACGAGCATCGGCTTCTCATAGCCGGCCTCGCGGAGGTTCGCGGACAGTTGGTTGAGCGCGTGGAACATCGTCTGGTGAAGGAAGGCGTCGATGATCGTCGAGTTCGCCCGGACGTATTCGCCCTTCCGGCCCGAGACCTGGCTGCTGAGCAGTACGGGGATGGACCCGAGCTCGTGCGCCGGATAGTCATCGAGGATGACCTCGAGGATCTCCTGTTCGTGTGAGCCGTTCTCGGTTGCATTCGTCAGAGCCACGACGATCGCCTCGGCTCCGTTGTCGACGAGCTCTCGCACCTGCTTGCGCACGTCATCGGGTTGGACGGCGACGAGAACGTCGCCGACGGAATCGACCCGCTCTTTCACTGCTCGCACCAGATTGCGCGGAACGAGAGGTGTCGGCCTCTCAGCGTCGGCCATATCGCCCTGTTTCTGAGGGTCGAGGCCGGCACCGTATCCCTTGGAGCGGGAGATGTGGATGGTGTCCTCAAATCCGTGGGTCACGATTGCCCCGACCCTGGGGCCTTTGGCTTCGATCAGAGCGTTGGTGCCGAGGGTGGTGGCGTACCGGACTGAGTCGACCTCTTGCAGTACGTCTTTGCGGCTGAGGCCTGCAAGGGAGCAGGCGTTCTCAAGCGCGGCGTTGAATCCGAGAGCGAGATTGTGGTGCGTGGTCAGCGCCTTGGACTCGATGTAGTGTTCGTTCCACGCGAAGAAGCAGTCGGTGAACGTACCGCCGATGTCTACTGAGATTCGTTTCATTGTTCGTCTCCGATTCAGCTCTGAGTGGTGCTCGACGAGGATTCTTCGAAACGCGGGCTCAGGTCAGCGAGTGCGTTCTCATCGGGTCCGTAGTTGATGACCTGGATTGCATTCTCTTCGACTTTGGCCCACTGCTCCTTGAGAGAATCGATGTCCCAGATCATGTCAACGGTCGGCGGATGACCCGGCGGAAGATACTCGGCCTCGATCTGCGTGCCGCAGCCCGGGCAGCAGTATTCGAGGATCCGGCAGTAGACCGGATCTGGTGAGAAGGTGTACTGATACTTCTCCCGGTCCAGCAGCGGCGGATGGATCTCCTCCGGATCGCGGTCGTGGACGAGTGTGCCTTCTTTGTAATTGCCTCGGGCATCGCCCAGGTCCTGGGCACAGACTCGGCATTGCCAGCGCTCGCTGTTTAGATCGATGTACAGGTACTCCGTCATGGGTACTTTCATTGGATTGGATCCTTTCGATTCGTCATTGAATTGATTCGATGTGATCAGACGCAATCAGGCGTGATCGGTGAGGATGAGGTCGTTTGTGTCAGAGACGACGAACTCCCACTGCTCCGGTACCCGGGCCGTGAAGAACGGGCCTTCGACGATGGCGGGACCAACCCCTGCAGCGTTCGGTGCCTGGTCCTCGAGCACGTACACGGGAGTCGACTTCCGTTCCCCGTCTGCGGTCAGCACGGAACGGGAGGCCGAGGATTCTGCAGCCCCTTCTGCCACCGGCAATGTTGCTGTCAGTGCCGGATGCGGCAGGGAGTGGCGGGCATCGAGTCGGAGGATCTTTCGCTGTCCGCTCTCCAGAGCGACGGACTCGTCGAGGTCGTGTCGCGAATGTTCGCTGCCATCCTCGTTCTCGACGATGATGCTCCAAACGAGGTCGCATTCGTCAATGGCATAGCCCTCCTGGAACATGTACCGCTCAGCTTGGTCGAGGAAGTCTGTGTGGATCGTGTCGACTTCCGAGGAGCCGAGCTCGGTGATCTCGGCCTCGTAGGACTGCGCGATATCGGAGAAGCTGATGCCGTAAGCGGAGAACACCGCTGCGAGCCGGGGTATGAGCACTTGATTCACCCCGGCCACGCGGGCCGCATGACACGCGCTCATCGGGCCGCCGCCGCCGAATGCGGCGAGCGTCGTCGTCCCATCCGTTCGCACCTGCGAGGAGAACGCCTCGGCGATCTTCTCCGAATGCGCCTGCTCCAGGCGGAGCAGAGCCTGGTCGATGTCAATGTCGAGAGGATCAGCGATGTTCTTCTGGATCACTTGCTGCGAACGTTCTGGATCGAGTCGCAGCTCCCCGTTGAGATAGGTCTCGGGGTCGAGGATGCCCAGCAGCAGATTGACATCGGTGATGGTGGCCTCGGTTCCGCCGAATCCGAAGCATGCTGGCCCGGGTGCCGCACCGACGCTTTCCGGCCCGACTGTGATTTCGCCGTCGACGACTCTGAAGATCGAGCTGCCTCCGACGCCCTTGGACTGGACGTCACTGAGTTCGAATGAGGTCGGAATCCCGTTGACTCGACCCTTTCGATCTGTGGCGATCTGCAGGTCCTCAACAGAACCGACGTCAGTGGTGGTTCCGCCGACATCGATCATGAGGACATGCGGAATGTCGTAGGCCGACGCCAGCGCGCGGGTTCCTTCGAGTCCGCCGCGAGGACCAGAGGAATAGGTCTTGAGCGCCACAGATTTTGCGACGCGAGATGAGGCACCATCATTGCGGTAGATGAGAAGCGGGTTCTTCACCTTGTGCGCACGGAGGCGATGTTCGGCGCTGTAGAGGAAGCGCTCCAGTGTCGGATGAAGGAAGGTATTGAGGATCGCCGACCACAGACGCCTTGTTCGCAGCGAATCCGCGGCGAATTCCCACGAGAAGAGAACCGGCACGGAGCCGAGCAGATGACGGGGGAATCGTTTGAGGAAGATGCGCTTGAGCTTCTTCTCATGTTCCGGATCCGAGATCGCCACCACAAGGCGCTCAGCGCCTGCCGTGGTCAGCGAGTTGACTGCCTGGACTAGAGTGGCATCCATTTCGTCGTCGCCGTCAACCGTGTCGATGACCGACACTCGTGAACCGACCAGCTCGTCGAATAGCGAACTTGTGGCATCGTCGTAGCGGATCTGTTCCATGAAGTCGGGTTCGTCGGTGACGATTCCGATGCTTGGGCCCTTGCGCTCGACCAGGGCGTTTGTTCCCTGGGTCGAGGAATAGCGGATCAAGTCCGTTTTCTGCAGCAGAGCCGAGGCGGTGGATTCGCCTGTCACCTTCTCTGCGGCCTTTGTGATTCCGGTGAAGAAGCACTCGGAGAGGTCTGCTGGCGTCGTCAGCGTCTTCGTATAGAAGAGCCCTTCTTTACCGGCGACGCAGATGTCAGTCAGCGTGCCCCCGTTGTCGATATTGATCAGATAGTCCATGAACTCCTCCTTGAGTATGCGGATCAACGGTGTAATCGGAATAACTGGTGTTCAACCGCTGTGGGGTCGAATCTACTGACCGTCTGGGAGGGCACCACAAGCCGTCCCGGGGGAGGGATACGACCTACCACCCGGGGTGGTGGTCGGACGCAGGGGTGCCCTCCCGGTAGCTGAACGGTAGGATCGGGACGTGAATCGACCGAATCAATGTCGCTTCAACCACGAGGGAGTGTCTTGATGACTCGCATGCCGCCAACAGCTTCTACCCGGTTCCGGCCGCCGACACCGGTCGGTCAGTGGCTGGCGCGTCCGCGTATGAACGCTCTGCTCGATCGGGTGGCGATGCGCAGACTTTCCTTGATCCACGCGCCGGCAGGTTTTGGAAAGTCGACTCTCGCTGCGCAATGGGTCGCAGAGCTCGAGCGACGCGGCAGTCAAGTCGTATGGTTCTCACTCGATTCTGACGACAATCACACTTTGTGGTTTCTCAGCCACCTGCTCGAGTGTCTCCAGCGCGCCCACCCGGAATTGGACCAGAGCGTCTTCCAGATCCTTGAAGAGCGGCCCGAGGACGCCGAACGTCACGTCATCCCCCTGATCATCAATGTGGTCAACAATGCACCGTCTCGCTGTGTCGTAGTGCTCGACGACTGGCACGTGATCGATGACTCACGTACACGGGACGTGCTGGCTCGTCTGCTTGAAGTCTCTGGTGACAAGCTGGGTTTCCTTGTCACCAGCAGGTCCACATCAGGGCTTCCGTTGACGTCCCTTCGCGTCCACGATCAGGTCGTCGAGGTGGCTCCGGAGATCCTGCGCTTCGATGAACGCGAATCACGCCAATTCCTCGTTGATGTCAAGGGGCTCAGTCTCTCGGGAATGGAGCTGACGGAGCTGCATACGACGACTGAGGGGTGGATCGCCGCGCTGCAGCTGACGTCGCTCTCCCTCAAGGAGAATTCCGATGTCACCGCGTTGATCGGCAACTTGGCGAGTCGCCAGCACGGAATCAGTGACTACCTTGCCGAGAACGTGCTCGACCTGCTGGATCCGAAGTTGAGACGCTTCCTTCTCCTCACTTCGGTGCTGACTCGGATCAATGCCGAACTTGCAACTCTGCTCACCGGTGAGGCCAACGCGGAACAGCGTCTCGAGCAGGTGCTCTACGGTGATCTCTTCCTGCAGCGTCTCGACGATTCGGGAGTTTGGTTCCGTTACCATCATCTCTTCGGGGATTTCCTCAAGCAGCGCCTCAAACGGGACTATCCCGACAAGGTCGGCGAGCTTCACTCGCTTGCGGCGCACTGGTTCCACGACCAGGGAATGCTCTCTCCTGCCGTCGACCATGCGATCCTAGCCGGCGAGGATGCGTTCGCCGCCGATGTCGTCGAGGAACAGTCGCTGCGGCTCGTCGAGCATTCTCAGATGGCGACTCTGCTCGCTCTGGTCGCGAAGCTTCCCGACAGCGAACTCAGAGTGCGTCCCTGGCTCCAGCTGGCGATAGCCTGGGCATACTGCCTGCTTCATTTTCCAGACGACGCGTTCTCATCACTCGAACTGCTGGCGACTGCGGCGGAGGCTGACCGTACTCTCACTGCTGCCGACCGATTCCGTCTGTCGCACGAATCACTCGTGGTGCGGGAATGCGTGGCAATGTATCAAGATCGAGTCTCCGACGACCATCGGCTCAAGGATGAGGTACTCGAAGAGAGCGAGCGGCTCCACCCCTGGACGGTCTCCGTTGCAGCGAACGTCGTGACCTTCTTCGAGATCCACCGAGGTCGCGGCCCGGAGGCGGATCGGCTGCAACGGTGGGCGCAGCAGTATCACCGTCAGGTCGTCGGCAGCTTCAGTGAGGTCTATGGTGAATGCTTCGCAGGACTCATAGCGTTTCACAACCTCGACATCGCCTTGGCACAGCATCACTGGGAGAACGCATTCCGGACGGCCTGCGAACGCTCTGGTCGACAATCCCACGCGGCGAAGCTCTCTCTCGGTCTCGTCGGGAAACTCCTCTACCATCGTGGTGAGGTCGACCGGGCCGAGGAGCTCTTCGAAGAGGCGCTGCAGCTGGGGCAACGTGCGGGGGTCGTCGATTTCATGTTCCCTGTCTATGAATCACTGGCCTATATCCGCATTCGCCGGGGAGACGCCGACGGTGCCTGGGACATCATCGAAAAAGGTGAGCAGGCCGGGCTGTCGTTGCAGCTCACTCGGCTGTGGGACCGGATGGTCGCGACCAAGGAACGGCTCGGCTTCGAAGCCAGGCGCCCAAGTCTGCCCTTGGACGCCACGGGCAGGGAGAAGGCCAACATCGAGGGCGAACTGCTTCGCTACGATCTCTCGCATTTGCTGCACACAGAAGATCCAGCAGCCGTGGCCACCATCAGGCCGCAGGCCGAAGCTCTGCTCGTTGAATTGCAAAAGCAGGGGAATCACTTCCAGTCGTTGCGCGATCAGATTCTCCTCGCCGCCGTACTCGAGGTCAATGGATTGACCGAGGCAGCCGACGAGATGCTGCGGGAGGTCCTGCCAGACTGTGAAGCAGCCGGCATCCCACAGCCGCTCGTCGAGGGTGGGCGTCCCATTCAGCGAATTGTGTCTCGGCTCATCGACTCACCCGAATCCTGGCATCCCCGCACACGCACGCTCGACTGGATGCGCAAGCTGTTCCCGACGCACGCCGCTCTTGAGGAGGAACCCTCAGCGGCGGATCCCGAAGCCGGTCGAACCTTTGCCCGACCGGACGAGATCGACAGATTCGCTACCTTGGCCCCGAAGCCCAAATCACTGAGCGAACGCGAGAGGGAGATCCTTCACCTCGTCGACGCCGGGTACACGAATCGTGAAATCGCGGAGAGACTGTTCATCGGCCGCAACACGGTGAAGTGGTACCTGCGCAAGCTCTACCGCACACTTGGTGTCTCGACGCGAGATGACTGCGTCCGACGTGCCAAGAGTCTGAAGGTCCTTCCCTGAGCCATTAATCGCCTCCAGCCCGATCCCACTTCGACCATGGCTGTTGAGACGATCGAAGTTGGATCGAAGTCGGTGATCAGTCGTCGATCTGCGTTTGCTCGATGGCTTCGACCGATTCCTCTGGAGACAGTCGGCAGCTGATGCCGACGTAGAAGACGACGACCGAGAAGATCACCGTGATGATCTCACCCCAGACGAATGCCGTGTTGTCACATTGGATCCAATGGAGCGTGGAATTCACAGGAAGCAATTCCACATTTCGGAGTGTCTCCGCGCGAGATAGTGGTGGATTGCAGTTTGATTGCAATCGGCACGGCGTGTCTCGGGGCAACGGTCGATCCGGGGCTCGGGATCAGTCGTCTCAGGGCAGCAAGCGCACTCTCTGTTGGCCTGAAGCCCGCGCTCTTCCGGCTTGAGGGCGACTAGGCTTCACGGCAGGGGGCGGATGTCTGAGAGGGCATGTCCCGAGAGCGGGTACCTGCCCGAGAGTGGGTACGGTGATGGGCGAAGGAGGTTTGAGCTGTGACACACGATCAGGCGGCCAGCGCCAGAATCGCTGCAGAGCTGAGGTCGCGGATCATCCAAGGCGCTCTCGTTCCCGGAACCAGGATCAGGCAGGAAGAGATCGCCGAGGAGTTCGGTGTGAGCAGGCTGCCGATCAGGGAGACCCTGCGAATCCTCCGGGCTGGTCACCCTTGTGGCATCGACCGGAGCATGGGTTTCCACACTCGATCTTGACGAGTGCCGGGAGATCTATCTGATGCGGGAACGGCTGGAGCCGTTGCTGCTGAGAATGGCAATGCCCACGCACACGGCGGAGTCGTTCGTCGAGTTCGAAGCCAGCGCACTGCGGGTGGAAGCGGCGACCTCGCCGGGTGAGTTCCTCGAGTGCGATCATGACTTCCACCAAGCGCTGATGGCGGGAGCGACGACGATCAGGCTCCACGACACGGTCGATCACCTGTGGAACCTCACCCACTATTACCGCAGGCAGCTGCTGGCCCCGAATGGAGTCACCCGACGCTCTCGCCGGGCAGACATCTTCGCCGAGCACCGCATGATCCTCCGGGCCGTCATCGACGGCGATGTCGAATCCGCCGAGGCGATGTTGGCGTTGCATATCCGCCACACCAGAAAGCTCGTCGAACTCTACCCCGAGGTCTTCACACACAGCCGTGCGGGTGGACCAGAGCGGACATGCTGAGCTCGACTCAGCCCTGACGGGCCTTGAAGCGGGGGTTCTTCTTGTTGATGACGAAGATGCGGCCGCGCCTGCGAACGACCTGTGCCCCCGGCTGCTTCTTAAGCGAACGCAGAGAATTTCTGACCTTCATTGCTGAACTCCTTATTGAGAACGAGTATTATTAACATTAATACTAGGTTCTTCGAGGAAAGGAAGCCAATGCCGAAGATGGAGGCCGACATCGATGTGATCGCGGTGACGGGCATGTGTGTGGAGGAGCGGAGCAGCTACGCCAGGCGTCTGGCGGCGGTGCGCGGATTCGTCCTCGTTCCCGCTGAACAGACCGCCGAGGGCGTCGAGGTGGTGGACCGCACGGTCGACCTCCTCCGCAAGGCATCTCAGGCGCATGGCATCGTGCTGGAATACCCCTTCGAGACGCCGGTGATGGAGATCGTGGGGTCACTCAATGCGACCGGTGTCGACACGCGCCTCATCGACCTTGTCTGCGTACTCGATGTCGCGCACATGCTTGTCGACATATGGTCCCCGGACTATGTCGGCCTGCCGGCCATGGGCGGCGAGTGCGAGGGCGGTATCCTCGCTGCGAGGGCAGAGCTGCTCGTGAGCCAGATCGAGTTTTCCTCAACGATCGCGATCGTCAATTCCGGGGCGCTGGAGACCGCGGAACTCGAGCAGGCTGCCGCTCTGCTCGACCATCTTGCTCCGAGTGCCGACCAGTGTCTCATCGCCGATTCCGACCGCGTCCATGGCGAGGATCGGCGGCCATTTGCGAAGCGGCCGCCGGTTGCGGGCTGGGTCTCGATCCTCAATGGAGAATTCACGCCGAAGTTCCAGTCGCGTGGAGTCGTGGCGTGCCGATATGAGCAGCTGCGACCGTTCCACCCTGGGCGACTTCACCAGGCACTGACCTCGTGCCTCTTCCAGGGGCATTGTGGTCGGATTCTGCGTTCGGCTGGTTTTGCCCGTTTGGCCACCCGGCCGCACATCACCGGCCAATGGGACCAGGTGGGAGGGTTCTTCACGCTCTCACCTCTGGCACTTGATGACAGGCTCAGTGCCGATGGCGAAGTCCTGGCCTTTGGTCAGGACGTGGCGTTCATCGGTATTGGGATCGATGAACCCTTGCTGCGACGGGTCCTCGACAATGCCGCCCTCAGTGATGAGGAGTTGGCGGCCGGACCGATGGTCTGGGCAGACTTTCCGGACCGGTTCCCAGACTGGAGCACGGCGACGATGTGATTCGACGAGGACACTATCTGCTCTGTGCAGATGCGGCGCATTCAGCACAGAGTCCGAAGATCTCGAACACATGTCGGGTGACTTCGAATCCATGAGCTTTGGCTATGGTGCTCATCCAGTCCTCGCTGGGCGGTTCGATCTCGACAGCCTTGCCGCAGTTCTCGCACACCAGATGATGGTGGTGCTCGTCCTGAGCGCAGGCGCGGAACAGCTGCTTTTCCGCGATGGTGATGGAATCGGCATGACCGGATTCGCTTAGGGCGTTGAGCTGCCGATAGACGGTTGCCAACCCGACCGTGTGACCGTGATCTTCAAGTGTCCTGTGGAGCTGTTGGGCAGAGACGAAGCGCTTCTCGTTGTCGAGCGCGGAGCTGATCACGGCCTTCTGCGCCGTGCTCCGAGTCCTCTTGGGTTCCTCAACCGTCATGTCCTTGTGCCTCCGCCTGTGCAGCCTGTGCAATGCAGTTGGTCCTATGAGCATATGCGCATACGTCGATGTGTCCTGAACTTAATGAAAAACGTTACCATTAGCGGGTGAGTGGTGGCCATGCGACTGATGCGGAGGACATGTGAGTAGGAATCAGCCCGCAGGTGCTGTTCCGGTGATCCTCCTGACCGGTTACCTGGGGGCGGGGAAAACCAGCCTCCTCAACCATCTGCTGCGCCACCCCGACGCGCGCATCGGGGTGGTCGTCAACGATTTCGGAGACCTCAACATCGACGCGGGCCTCGTCGTCGGGCAGGTCGATGAACCCTTCTCCATCTCGGGTGGATGCATCTGCTGTCTTGATGACGACACCTCTCTCGAAGACGCCCTCACAGCACTCGCGAAGCCACGATTGCGGCTCGATGCCATCATCGTCGAAGCCAGCGGCTTCGCCGAACCGCTGACCTTGGCGCGAATGGTCACTCGCATGGGCCACCACCGCTTTCACCTCGGCGGGGTCATCGATGTCATCGATGCCACCATGCATGCCGCTACGGTCGATACTGAAACCGCACCCCCGATGCGGTACGCGGCGACGACTCTGGTGCTTGTCAACAAGCTCGACCAGTTGCCGGCAGCGGAACGTGGGTCCGCTGTCGATGCGATCCAGGAGCGGGTTCATCAGCGCAATCCGCGACTGCTCGTCGTCGGCACCAGTTACGGCCGACTCGACCCGGCACTCATCTTCGATCCAGGATCCGGGGCCGGACGAAGCGGCGACGGAACCCAGCCAGGTGCCTGTTCGGGCGAAGAGCCAGGAGCGAACACGGAACCCATCCAGGCTGAACTGCCGATCCGGGACCTCATCCGGCAGGCCTACGTCGAAGCGGCCCAGGAGGGCGTCGACGGCGAGAACGTCCCAGTCCACAGGCACGCACAGTCGGTGACGGTCACCGGTCACGGGTGTGCTGACGCTGGTGCCATACTCGACGTCCTCGAAGATCTGCCGGCCGGGGTCTACCGGGTGAAGGGGTCGATCCTCGTCAACGACAGGGCCCGAAGCAGGAGCTTTGGAATCCAGGCAGTAGGACCGAATGTCTATGTGTCGACGGCTGTGCCTCAGAACTCGACGGCTGTGCCACAGAACTCGACGGCCGTCGCCCAAGACACGAGCTGGGATAGTGTGCTCGTCATCATCGGCGAATCCTTCGACGAAGACGTCGTCAAAGCGAAGCTGGAAGGCGCGTTGCACGGCGGTGGGGACCCGAGTGGCGTCGAGCGACTCCGCCACTACGTCCGCCTGCACAGCTGAAAACAACCCTGCACAGCTGAAGGCAGCTGAGTATCGCCGAATACAGCTGAGAGCACGAAGCAACCATCTGCGTCGACCCAGCGCTGTGAGGCACTGACCTGTCCCGGTGCTGGCATGGAGCGCGATTGTGGTGTTACCGGAACCCGATACGGAGGAAAACACCCGCGCCCGCAGACCACGGCGCTCATATGATCAGATTATGACCGATCTCCCCTGTCGCACTCAGCCTTATGGGGGAGGAGGAAGACAACTTTTGGGGGACGCGCTGTACGGGCTGACCTGAAAGACTGGATTCGTTCCCCTGCCCGGACCATCCCTGCTCGACCAACCCCACCCAGCACCACCGCTGAAGAACCACCGCTGAAACATCAGCGTCACCGAAACGCCCGAACACCCGCCCGCAGCTGCCCTATGCTCGAAACCCGGAGGAACACGTGTCCCTGATCACCAGGATGAGTCTGAAGAACCGCCTCATCGTCGGACTGCTCACCCTCGTGATCGCCGTCTTCGGCGTTATCGCCACCACCTCTCTCAACCAGGAGACGATGCCCTCGGTCGAACTGCCTGGCACCTCGGTGCAGGTCACGGTCCCGGGAGCCTCACCAGAGGTCGTCGAGAAGACGGTGACCGAACCGATCGAAACCGCACTTGAGGGCCTCGGTGACCTCGAGACAGTGAGCACAACCACCTCGGCGGGATCGATGTCGGCCAACATCACGTGGCCCTTCGGCAAGGACGCCGAGGAGATGACGGACTCTGTGCGCTCCGCCGTCGACTCCGCGAAGGCGGACCTGCCCGACGGCGCCGAGGCGGAGGTGCTCTCCCAGCAGATCGACGACGTTCCGGTGGTCATGTTCGCCGTCTCCGGGGGAGAAGATGCACAGAAGCTCGGTGACCTCGTCGAGAACGAGCTTGTGCCTGAACTCCAAGCCGTCGGCGGCGTCGCAGGCGTCGAGGTGGCCGGACAGACCGAGCAGCGGGTCAACATCAGCTTCCGGCCCAACGACGTCAACGACAAGAATGTCGTCACCACCTCGGTGCCAGATGAGCTCACCGCTGCGGGAACCGTCGTCCCAGCCGGACAGAGCGCAACCGGTGACAAGTCTCTGTCGGTCGAGGTGGGCGGCGAACTCGACGCCGTCGACCAGATCGAGAAGACTCCGCTGCGAACGGCCGATGGAACGGTCCTGCTGGGTGAGGTAGCCGATGTTGAGCTCGACTCGGTGGAGAAGACCTCGTATTCGCGTGCCGACGGCAACGATGCTGTGACGGTGTCCGTGACCAAGGGGCAGGATGACAATGTCGTCGAAGTCTCCCACGGCGTCAACGAGGTCCTCGACACGATGGGTCCGAAACTCGGGGACGACATCGCGTTCTCCACGATCTTCGATCAGGCACCAGAGATCGAGAAGTCGATCCACGATCTGTCCGTCGAAGGCGGGCTCGGGCTGTTCTTCGCCATCCTCGTGATCCTGGCCTTCCTCGGCTCCTTCCGCTCCACAGTCGTCGCCGCGATTTCCATCCCGATGTCGCTGCTCATTGCCATGATCGGACTGATGGTCGGGGACTACACACTCAACATCCTCACCCTGGGTGCCCTGACCATCGCTGTCGGACGCGTCGTCGACGACTCCATCGTCGTCATCGAGAACATCCGCAGACGGCAGGGCACGACCGAGCTGACGGTCGATGACATCGTCGCCTCGGTCAAGCAGGTCGCCGGGGCCATCACCGCATCGACGCTGACCACTGTGGCTGTATTCCTGCCCATCGCCTTCGTCGACGGCATCGCCGGGCAGCTGTTCCGCCCGTTCTCCGTGACCGTGACGTTGGCTCTGCTCGGCTCTCTCGTTGTGGCTCTGACCATTGTTCCCGTCTTCAGCTACTGGGTGCTGCGCAAGAGCCCGAAGCCTCTGTCCCCGAAGCGCCAGGCTGCCACCGATGCAAGCTATGAGGCCTGGGCCCAGAAGCATCGTGAGAAGGGCATCAAGCGAGCGGAGCGCCGCCAGAGGAAGATCGAGAAGAAGAACGCGAAGCGCGAGGCCAAGGGCAAGACACTGCTTCCAGCGGCGACTGCCGATGCTCCGGTGGAGCCGATGCCCGGTGACGGTGAGGCCTCCGACCGGGTCGACCGTCTCCAGCAGCGCAGCCTGCCTGCCATTCTCGCGGCACTGAGGCACCCATGGCGGACCATCGTCATCTCTGTGGCGATCTTCGCCGTCACCATGATGATGGCCAGCTTCCTCAAGACCGATCTCCTCGGATCTGCGGGACAGGGCTCCCTCTACATTTCACAGACGTTGCCCGCCGGAGCCTCGCTCGAGGCCAGCGACGAGGCGGCGAAGAAGATCGAAGACGTGCTCGCCTCCGACCCCGACGTCGATACCTATTCGACGACGGTCAATGGGCCAGAAACCGGCGCCGAGAATTCCTTCAACATCACGTTGAAGACCGACTCCGATGCGAAGGCGGCGACGAACCGGATTCGGTCCCAGGTCGAGAGCCTCGGTGAGGATATCGGTGAGGCCGATGTTCAGGACGCCTCCGGCAGCACGAATGAGGACGTCGAGATCAAGCTGGCCGGCTCTGATATGAAGGCCCTCGGCGAGGCCGCTGACGCGGTGACGAAGAAGATGAGTGAGACCGAGGGTGTGACGAACGCCCGCAACGACCTCGCCTCCGATCAGCCGATCATCCATGTCGACGTCGACCGTGAGAAGGCCGCGGACTACGGCTACAGCCAGGCTGAGGTGGGCCAGGCCATCGCCGCTGCCCTGCAGGGCAGCGAGGCCGGCACTCTGACATTGGAGGGCAAGGAGCGAGACATCTTCCTCGCACCGACCCACCCTGATGCGACACCCGATGAGATCCGAGCCTTGGAGCTTCCGGTCACCGAGGTGCAGACGCAGAACGCGCAGGAGGACGCGACCGACGCCGTTGAGGAGAAGACCGATCGCAGGGCCGACGAAGCCAAGGCCAAGGCCGAGGACGACGCGGCCGAGCAGCTCGACTCTGCACGCGAGGCCCGGGACAATGCCGCCGATCAGTTGGAAGAGGCTCGAAAAGCACTGAGGGACGCAAAGAATCCTCCACCGGCACCGAGCCCTGATGATATGGCGGCCGAGCAGGTCGACCAGGCCGAAGAAGGAGTCGAGCAGGCGCAGAAGGGTCTGAACGAAGCCAACGACGCTATCGATGACCTGGTCGATGGCCAGCGTGAGCAGGAGGAGAACCAGAACGAGGAGCAGGACCTCGCCGACGAGCAGGCAGCGATCCCCGACATCAAGGGTGAGCCGATCACGGTCGATGAGATCGCGAACGTCGATGAGACCGAGACTCCTGCCACGATCACTCGTGAGGACGGGGACCGTCAGGTCACCGTGTTCGCCACACCGGCCGAAGGGCAGCTCAATCCCGTATCCGCCGAGGCGAGTGCGCTGACCTCGAGCATGGACCTGCCCGCTGGTGTGAGCTTCGACGTCGGAGGCGCCAGCCAGGAGCAAGCTGATTCTTTCGCTCAGCTGGGATGGGCGATGCTGGTGGCGATCGCGCTGGTCTTCCTTGTCATGATCGCGACCTTCCGCAGCTTCGTGCAGCCATTGGTCCTGCTCGTGTCGATCCCGTTCGCCGCGACCGGTGCCGTGCTGCTGTTGCTGCTGACCGGAACGCCGCTGGGCATTCCCTCGCTCATCGGTCTCCTCATGCTCATCGGCATCGTGGTGACCAACGCGATCGTGCTCATGGACCTCATCAACAAGCTTCGTGAACACGGAATGGGGCTGATGGATGCGATCATCCACGGCACCCGTCTGCGTCTGCGCCCGATCCTGATGACGGCCGCTGCCACGGTCTTCGCACTCGTGCCCATGTCACTGGGGCTCACAGGTGGGGGAGTCTTCATCTCCCAGCCGCTGGCGATCGTCGTCATCGGCGGTCTGACCTCCTCGACCGTGCTGACTCTGATCCTCGTGCCTGCCCTCTACCTCCTCGTCGAGCGACGCAAGGAGCGCCGGGCCGAGCGCCACGACGCGAAGGCCGCGGCGAAGCGCGATGCCGATGAGGCAAGGATCGAAGCGGAGACCGCCGAGGTGGACGCCGGGTACAGGGAGGAGTGACCCTGACCGCGGCGGCAGGTCGATGTCAGCGTCGGCAGGCAGCCAGCCGTCCCCGTCAACCCGCTGCGAGGACGCCCTGCTCGAGCCGGACGACATGATCGGCACGCTCGGCCTGGGCGCGCTCGTGCGTGGCCATGACGATCGTGGCGCCGCGGTTGCGCTCGGAGTCGATGGCCTCGGCGATGTCCACGGCCGCGTGAATATCGATGCCGGCCAGCGGCTCGTCGAGGAGGAGCAGCTCGGGGCGCTGCGCCAAGCCCTGCGCCACGAGAGCGCGCTGACGCTGTCCGCCGGAGAGCGACCCAAGGCGTCGCGAGGCGAGGTCGCTGATCCGCAGACGTGCCAGGCAGTCATCGATGATGCGTCTGTCCTCACCGCCGAGGCGAGTCAACGGCCCGCAGGAGGCCCACCTGCCCATCGCGACAGTCTGCCGGACGGTGATCGGCAGGTGGTCGGGAGCCGTGCTGCGCTGAGGCACGAATGCGATGCTGGCCGGACGGCCGGAGATCGTGCCGCTCGTCGGCCTGAGCAGGCCGGCCAGCGCCATGAGGACGGTCGATTTGCCCGAACCGTTGGCCCCGACAAGTGCTGTGACCTGGCCCGGGACTGCTGTCAGTGACACGCCTTTCACCGCGAGATGGTCACCATGGTGGCAGGTCAGGTCTGCGACTGTGATCGGATTGCCCATTCGATAACAATAATGATTATCATCAGCAAATGGAATTCCTATTCGCGCCCTTCGAGGTGTCCTTCGTCCTCCGCGCCCTCATCGCCGGTGTGCTCGCTGCCGTGCTTTGTGGGTGCATTGGCACCTGGGTCGTCCTGCGCGGCCTGGCCTTCTTCGGGGATGCGATGTCGCACGGGATGCTGCCGGGAGTCGCAATCGCGGCGCTCCTCGGCGGTCAGCTCATGATCGGCGCGGCGGTCAGTGCGCTGGTGATGGCGGCCGGGATCACCTGGGTATCGCGCGAGTCGAAGCTGTCCCAAGACGTCGGCATCGGACTGCTCTTCGTCGGAATGCTGGCCATCGGCGTGGTCATCGTGTCCCACTCCCAATCATTCGCCGTCGACCTCACGGGCTTCCTGTTCGGTGACGTGCTCGGGGTCCGCGGCCAGGACCTGATCATCCTCACAGTCGCAGCCTGCCTCGGAGTGCTGGCCTGCATTCTGTTGCACAGGCCGTTCCTCGCGCTCGCCTTCGATGAGCGAAAAGCCGCAACTCTGGGCATGCGGCCCGGTTGGGCTCATATCGCGATGCTCATGCTCACAGCCCTGGCGGTTGTCGCATCGTTCCAGGTCGTCGGCACTCTCCTCGTCTTCGGACTCCTCATTGGACCCCCGGCCACGGCCTGCCTCCTGTTCGACCGCGTCGGGGCAATCATGGCAGCGGCCTCGGTGATCGGTGTGTTCTCGTGCTTCTTCGGGCTGCTCGTGAGCTGGTATGCCCAGACCTCTGCCGGCGCGACCATTGCGCTGCTCACCGTCCTCATCTTCTTCGCGGTGCTCGTCGCGAGGCGGGTGAAAAGTGCGCTACAATACTTTCAATACAATGAGAACCATTATCAATAGAAAGATCTCATGACGAGGACAACTGCATTCGCCGCACCGAGCGCGGCACTGATCGCACTGCTCGCCCTGACCGGGTGCCAGGGCCAACAAGCGGACAGCGGGGCCAACAGCCCCAGTCAATCGACGGCGCCCCACGGATATGTCGAAGGGGCAGAGGAGGCCGACGAGCCGCAGCTGCGGCTGGCCGTCAGTGATGCGAAGACCGGCGCGGTCTCGGTCATCGACCTGCTCACCGAGGATGTCGTGGAGAAGGTCGAAGGCTCACCATCGACGACCCTGGCGGGGGCAGATTCCCGGTACCTCTACCTCGGCGATGGTGAAGCCGGAACGGTCACAGCCGTCGACACGGGGGCGTGGACGGTCGACCACGGCGATCACAGGCACTACTACAAGGCCGAGGCGAAGACCATCGGTCAGGTCGACGGGGCCGACCCCGCGCACGTCGTCTCGACCCCGACCGAGGTCGCCTTCTTCTTCGACGGCGAGGGCCGGGCGAAGATCTATGACCGGAGCGCCCTCGGCGATGGTGAACTCACTCAGCTCGGCACCGTGAAACCGGGTGCCCACCACGGAGTGACGGTCCCCTTCGAGGATCACTTCGTGTCCACGCTTCCAGGGGACAAGGCCGATGATCTGCCTTCCGAACTCACCGTGTACGACGACAAGGGTCAGGCCTCGCCGATCGATGCGACATGCGAGGAGATCCACGGAGCCGGAGTCACTCGCGACGGGCTGGTCTTCGCCTGCGCCGACGGCGTGATCAGGGTCGATGAGGGCTTCGACGCCGAGGTGCTGCCCTACCCCGAGGACACCGATGAGCGCGCGTGGTCGATCGAGGTCGGTCGAGACCTCGCCGCGGCACCTTTCGATGATGGTGGAATCGGGATCCTCGACGCGTCGACCGATGAATGGATGTACGCCGACACCGACGCCGAGGTGGTCTCCGCCGGCATCGCCCCCGACGATTCCGTGGTCGTGGCCCTGGACGAAGACGGGACCGTCTATTCGCTGGACCCGGAGACCGGGAAGGAGTTGGCGAAGAAGAAACTCATCAAGCCCTTCGACGCCGAGGACCAAGGTCACGGAGCCGGACCCTCGGTGGCCGTGGATAGCGAACGCACCTATGTCAGCGACCCTGCGTCGGGCACAGTGCTCGAACTCGACCCGGCCGATGGGCTGCGTGAGGCACGCAGCTTCGACCTCGGCGGAGCGCCCGCGAGCCTGGCTGTGACGGGACGGTGATGAGCACACGGCACCACCTCACTGCGGTGGCACTCACCCTGGCAACGCTCGGATCACTGACTGCCTGCAGCGGGGGCGACGATGAGCCGTCGATCGTGGTGACGACGAACATCCTCGGCGATGTCGTGAGCAGTCTCGTCGCAGACCACGCGGCGGTCACGGTGCTGATGAAGCCGAACTCCGATCCGCATTCCTTCGGCATCTCGGCGAAGGAAGCCGGGGCCATGGAGAGCGCGGATCTCATCATCGGCAACGGCCTCGGACTGGAAGAGGGGCTCTCAGCCAACCTCGACAATGCGCGCAGCGAAGGGGTGCGTGTCCTCGATGTCGGTGAGAGCATCGACCCCCTCGAATACACCTCGGGCGGCAGCGCGGGCACACCCGATCCGCACTTCTGGACCGATCCCGCGCGGATGATCGCCGCCGTCGACACCATCACCTCGGCGCTGGGGGAGGAGGTCGGCGATGACCTCGCCGAGGCGATCGAACCGTCCGTGGCCTCGTATCGGGGGCAACTGGAGGACCTCGATGCCGAAATCGCAGAGATCGTCGAAGCGATTCCTGCGAAGAACCGGAAGCTGGTGACGAATCATCACGTGTTCGGCTACTTCGCACAGCGCTTCGACTTCGAGGTCATCGGAGCGGTGCTGCCAAGCGGAACCACGCTGGCCTCACCCTCGGCAGCCGACCTCGAGGAGCTCGCGCGCACGGTCGAAGACGCCGGCGTGCCCACGATCTTCGCGGACTCCTCGCAGCCGCAGAAGCTCGCCGAGGCCCTGTCTGAGGAAGTTGACCTCGACGTCGAAGTGACACCGCTGTTCTCGGAATCGCTGACCGAGGCCGACGGTGAGGCCGGAACCTACATCGACATGCAGAGAACCAACGCGAAGGCCATCGCGGACGGGCTCGCATCACCACAGATCACGGACACACCATCATGAGAATAGGGAAGAGAGAAGAATGAGAACACGACACACCCTGATCGCACCACTGGCTGCGACCGCGGCCGTCACCGCCCTCCTGCTGAGCGGCTGCGGCGGCACCGGAGCGGAGGCCGACCCCGACACCGGCGACCAGACAGATGCGGGGGAGCCCTCGGACGCCGAACAGGTCGAAGAAGCACAGTCGCGACTGGTCACCACCTACGACGGCGGCATCCTCACTCTGGATGCGAGGACGCTTGAGGTCATCGACGACACGAAGCTCGAAGGCTTCAACCGGGTCAATCCGGTCGGAGACGGACGGCACGTCATGGTCTCGGTGGCCAGCGGATTCCAGCTCTTCGACGCCGGAGTCTGGACCGAAGAGCACGGCGACCATACCCACAGCTTCGCCGGATCGCCTGAACTCACCGACAAGGTCTACGAAACCGATACCCCAGGTCACGTCGTGCGCCACGGTGGTTCGACGGTGCTCTTCGGCGACGGCGACGGACGGATGCAGATCTTCGACACCAATGCCTTCGGTGACGGCACACCCGAACCCGAGGTCAAAGAAGCAGAAGAGGCACACCACGGTGTGGCAGTGCAGTTGGAGAACGGCAACGTCCTGCACACCATCGGCAACGAAGAAGAACGCTCGGGAGCGAAGGTCATTGACGCCGACGGCAAGGAGATCGCCCGCAACGAAGACTGCCCGGGTGTCCACGGGGAAGCCGCTGCCCAGAACGAGGCGATCGCCGTCGGCTGTGAAGACGGCATCCTCTACTACAAGGACGGAAAGTTCACGAAGGTCGACGCCCCGGATTCATACGGCCGCATCGGCAATCAGGCCGGATCCGATGACTCACCGGTCGTGCTCGGCGATTACAAGGTCGACGAGGATGCCGAACTCGAGCGCCCGGAGAAGGTCACTCTGACGAACACCGAGACCGGGACGATGAAACTCGTCGACCTCGACTCCTCGTACAGTTTCCGTTCCCTGGCCCGCGGACCCGAAGGTGAGGCCCTCGTGCTCGGCACTGACGGCAAGCTCAACGTCATCGACCCGGAGTCCGGCAAGATCACTGACTCCCACCCGGTCACCGAAGCATGGAAGGAGCCCGTGGACTGGCAGCAGCCTCGGCCGACGCTCTTCGTGCAGGGGGAGAAAGCCTACGTCTCCGAACCGGACAAGAGCCAGCTCCACATCGTGGATCTGGCGACCGGCGAGGTGGAGAAGAGTGCTGAACTGCCACACGCCAGCAATGAGGTCACCGGGGTGACGGGCTGACGCCTGCGCTCAGCTGCCTGCCCGGCTCTGATTGGTCAGCTGCGGCAGGGCGGCGGTGGCCGATCGGATGTGATCCTCGGTCAGCTGCACCGCGTGATCGGTGTCGCGGTCGACGATCGCCTGCATGATCGCATGGTGCTCTTCCTGCAGCTGCGCCATCAGAGCGCGCGGATCCTCGACCTCGTGGAAGGCATCGAGGATGGGTCGCCGCAGAGAACCGCGGATGGCTTCCGTGAGATCCGAGAGCAGCTGATTGTTCGAAGCATGGGCGATGGCGACGTGGAAGGCGGTATCGGCATCGTTGAAGGTCTCCAGGCTCACGCCCGGAGTGTCCATGATCGCCAATGAGGCATTCATGCCGGCCAGCGCGTCATCGTGGACCCGTCCCGTCGCCAGCGCGGTGCTTGAGCGCTCCAGCTGGATGCGTGTTTCGATGGCCTCCTCGATGCTGAAGTTCGCCAGAGCCACGTGGAGGCGCAGGAACCGAGTCAGCGCCTCCTTGGGCATAGAGGCGATGAAGGTGCCCGCCGATTTTCCTGAGCCGACATTCGAGACGATGACGCCGAGTGACTCCATGACCCGCAGGGCCTCACGCACCGCCGCGCGACTGACCTGAAGCTTGGCAGCCAGCTCCCGTTCCGAGGGGAGCGGATCGCCGACGGTGAGGGACCCGGAGGTGATCTGCTCCTCGATCGCATTGATGACGAGCTCGTGGGTGCTCGATCGGGCAACCGGCTTCCAGCTCGGTCCCTGAGGCGCATTGACGGTGTGACCTGCGGCGGTGTCGTCGTCCTTGCGGACTGATTCACTGGGCATGAGTACTCACTTTTCGCACCTCGCCATCATCCCATGAGTAGGACCCTGCCTCATCGGGAGCAAATCCTTGACCTGGATCACATTCAGTCCTACACTCACTTTAGTGGTCTGACCACACAAAGGACATACTTAAACCAATCGAGTATGCATGTTCGGGGCGCGTTCATCGTCGAACCGCAGACGCTGGAGTCGAGCACCGACCGTGTAGGAGAAAATATGTACACTCCTGAAATCGCCCCACTTGCAGACAGCCTCATGCGGTCATCGCTGGTTGCGCTGCTGCCGCTGCTGACCATCTTCGTCACCCTCGGGTTCTTGAAGTGGAAGGCCCACTGGGCCGGGCTGGCAGCCGTAATCGTCGCCCTGATCGTTGCCATCTTCGTCTACGGCATGCCGGTCGGACTGGCGGGGCTCTCAGCCAGCCAGGGATTCGCCTTCGGGCTGTTCCCGATCATGTGGATCGTCATCACCGCCATCTGGCTCTACGAACTGACGGTGAAGTCAGGACACTTCGAAGACCTCAGGTTGGTCATCAACGTCATCTCCGATGATCCTCGCGTGCAGGCGATCCTGGTCGCCTTCTGCTTCGGAGGACTGCTCGAAGCCCTTGCCGGATTCGGTGCCCCGGTTGCCATCACCGGTGTCATGCTCATCGCAGTCGGCTTCACCGCCATGCGTGCAGCAGTCGTCGTGCTGGTGGCCAACACCGCTCCGGTCGCCTTCGGTGCGATCGCCATCCCGATCATCACCGCCGGTAACCTCACCGGGATCGATTACAAAGAGATCGGTGCCATGGTCGGTCACCAGACTCCGTTGCTGGCTGCCGTCGTGCCGCTGTTCCTCATCTTCCTCGTTGACGGCAAGCGCGGTCTGCGTCAGCTGTGGCCACTTGCTCTGGTCGTCGGGATCGTGTTCGGAGCAGCACAGTTCGTCTCCGCGAACTATCTCTCGGTCGAGATGACGGACATCGTCGCCTCGCTCATGGGCCTTGCTGCTGCCGTGGTCATGCTCCAGTTCTGGAAGCCAGTCGGCGGCCAGGACGCGCTGGACAAGATGGCAGACGAGCGCAGTAAGGAGAAGGCCAGCGCTCCCGATGCTGGTGGAGCAGCCGCAGCCGTGACGACCACGGTGGACACGAAGGCTGCACCTCTGACCGGCAAGCGCGTCTT
The DNA here is from genome assembly GCF_003932995.1 of Brevibacterium aurantiacum. Classification (NCBI taxonomy): domain Bacteria; kingdom Bacillati; phylum Actinomycetota; class Actinomycetes; order Micrococcales; family Brevibacteriaceae; genus Brevibacterium; species Brevibacterium aurantiacum. The sequence continues at coordinate 3,596,072 of NZ_CP025333.1, read as the reverse complement.
CATGGCGCTCTTCCCCTACCTCATGGTCATCGTCATCTTCTCCGGTGCCAAGCTGATCCCAGTCATCGACAAATGGTTGGCCAGCACCGATATCAAGATTCCTTGGCCGGGGCTTGACGGGAACATCATGACCGCTGCCGGAGAGCTGTCGACGAGCACGGTCTACAACTTCCAATGGTTGTCATCACCGGGCACGATGCTGCTGGTCTCAGGCATCATCGTCGCCATCGTGTACAAGATGACCGTCAAGGACGCAGTCCAGGTCTTCGTCGACAATGTCGTCAAAATGCGATTCTCCATCCTCACCGTCGGACTTGTCCTGGCACTGGCCTACGTCATGAACCTGTCGGGCCAGACGATCACAATCGGCACCTGGATCGCCGGGACCGGGGCACTGTTCGCCTTCCTCTCGCCAATCCTCGGCTGGCTCGGCACGGCGGTGACCGGTTCCGACACCAGCGCCAACGCACTGTTCGCGACACTGCAGCAGACGGCCGCGACGAAGGCCGGAATCGATCCCGTCCTGCTGGTGGCCGCCAACAGCTCCGGAGGCGTCGTGGGCAAGATGATCAGCCCGCAGAACCTCACCATCGCAGCCACAGCGGTCGGCCTCCTCGGCCAGGAGTCCTCGATCTTCCGCCGCGTCATCTGGTGGTCGCTGGGCATGCTCGTCGTCATGTGTCTGCTGGTTGGTCTGCAGTCGACCGTCCTGTCCTGGATGCTTCCCGGTGGAGCCTGAAACTCCGTGATCTGAAGCCCGCAAGCTGAAGACAGAACACTGAAACCACCTAGCTGAAAATACGAACTGAAGAGAAAGAGGCAGTGCCCATGGTCAAGAGACAGTTGCCCAATCCGTCCGAGATCTTAGAGCTGATGAAGTTCAAGAAGTTCGAGCTCAATTCCCGGAAGCGTCGTCTCGATGCTGCATTGACGATCGAGGACCTGCGCCAGATCGCCAAGCGCCGCACCCCGGCTGCTGCGTTCGACTACACCGACGGTGCGGCCGAAGGCGAGATCTCGATGGAGCGCTCGGTTCAGTCTTTCCAGGACGTCGAGTTCCACCCCTCCATCCTCAACGATGTCTCGCACGTCGATACGACGACTCAGATCCTCGGCGGCAGTTCGGCGATGCCCTTCGGTATCGCACCGACCGGGTTCACCCGGCTGATGCAGACCGAAGGCGAGATCGCCGGAGCCTCCGCGGCCGGTGCTGCGGGCATTCCGTTCACCTTGTCCACTCTGGGAACGACCTCGATCGAGGACGTGAAGAAGGTCAACCCGGAAGGTCGGAACTGGTTCCAGCTCTATGTGATGCGCGAGCGGGAAATCTCCTATGGTCTCGTTGAGAGGGCCGCCGCAGCAGGGTACGACACTCTCTTCTTCACGGTCGACACCCCGATCGCCGGTGCACGGCTGCGCGATACCCGCAATGGTTTCGCTATCCCGCCGCAGCTGACGCCGAAGACCATTCTCAATGCCATCCCGCGTCCGTGGTGGTGGTGGGACTTCCTGACCACCCAGAAGCTCGAGTTCGCGTCCCTGTCGGAGACCGGCGGAACGGTCGGCGAGCTGCTCAACTCGGCGATGGACCCGTCGATCGACTTCGACGATCTGGCGGAGATCCGCAAGATGTGGCCGGGTAAGTTCGCGGTCAAGGGAGTCCAGACCGTCGCTGATGCGAAGAAGCTGGCCGACCTCGGCGTCGATTCGATCGTCCTGTCTAACCACGGCGGGCGCCAGCTCGATCGCGCGCCCGTGCCCTTCGAACTCCTCCCCGAGGTGGCTCGCGAGATCGGCAAGGACGTGGAGATCATCATCGACACCGGAATCCGCAACGGCGCCGACATCGTCGCGTCCCTGGCCCTGGGCGCGGACTTCACGCTCATCGGTCGCGCCTACCTCTTCGGCCTCATGGCCGGCGGTCGAGCAGGAGTGGACCGGACGATCGCGATACTCAGCGAACAGATTGAGCGGACGATGAAGCTGCTTCAGGTCTCAAGCGTCGCCGAGCTCAACCCGAGCCATGTGACCCAGCTGCGCAGGTTCAGTCGGGATGGTCAGCTGGATGGTGCGAATCCGAGGACCGACCTGTCCTGAGGCCTCGTCATCTCCACTGTGGAAGCGGTCTGCGGAATTCTCCGTGGGCCGTTTCTGCTGTGAGTCATGCGGCACCAGTGGCTGAGCTGCGACGTCAAGTGCCCTGTCGGGGAGCAGCGGAGGGCTGTCCTAAAAACTTTTTCTCCCCCGCGGAATAAACCTTCGCTCCGCAAAGTTGAGTCTAGTGTACGCAACTTTAGTGAGGCTGAGCTTGACTGCTCGAGTCACGAAGATAATACTTGAGTGCAGTTGGCTCAATGTGTGCGGTCGAGTGGGTCCACCGCTCGTCCCCGCAGCAGGAAATGCTGTGGAAGCCCGGTGGTGGATCCGCCCGATCGCACACATTCGAGTCGAGAGTACTCACGATATGTAAGGAGAAACGTTATGGCACGTGCAGTTGGAATCGACCTCGGAACCACGAACTCCGTCGTCACAGTCCTCGAAGGCGGTGACCCTAAGGTCATCGCGAACGCGGAAGGCGGTCGCACGACCCCATCCGTCGTTGCTGTCAACAAGAACGGCGACTCCCTGGTCGGCGAAATCGCCAAGCGCCAGGCCGTCACGAACATCAAGAACACCGTCGCTTCGGTCAAGCGCCACATGGGCACCGACTGGTCCACCGAGATCGGCGGCAAGAAGATGTCCGCTCCGGAGATCTCCGCCCGTATCCTGCAGAAGCTCAAGCACGACGCTGAGGAATACCTGCAGGAAGACGTGACTGACGCAGTCATCACCGTTCCCGCATACTTCAATGACGCCGAGCGTCAGGCCACCAAGGATGCCGGTGAGATCGCAGGACTCAAGGTCTCGCGCATCATCAACGAGCCCACCGCTGCAGCTCTGGCCTACGGCCTCGAGCGCGGCAAGGAAGACGAGACCATTCTGGTCTTCGACCTCGGCGGCGGTACGTTCGACGTCTCCCTGCTGGAAGTCGGCAAGGACGAAGACGACTTCTCCACGATTCAGGTCCGTGCGACCTCGGGCGACAACCGCCTCGGCGGCGACGACTGGGATCAGCGCATCGTCGACTGGCTCGTCGGTGAGGTCAAGAACGGATACGGCGTCGACCTGAGCAAGGACGCAACCGCAATCCAGCGTCTGAAAGAAGCTTCGGAGCAGGCCAAGAAGGAACTCTCCTCGGCCACCAGCACCAACATCTCGCTGCAGTACCTGTCGATGAGCGAGAACGGACCCATCCACCTGGATGAGACCCTGACCCGCGCGAAGTTCGAGGACCTGACCAAGGACCTCCTCGAGCGCACCAAGGCTCCGTTCCACGCAGTCATGAAGGACGCAGGCGTGTCCGTTAACGAGATCGACCACGTCGTGCTCGTCGGCGGTTCGACCCGTATGCCCGCCGTCTCCGCCGTCGTCACCGAACTCACCGGAGGCAAGGAGCCCAACAAGGGCGTCAACCCCGATGAGGTCGTCGCGATCGGCGCAGCCGTGCAGGCCGGTGTCCTCGTGGGTGAGCGCAAGGACGTTCTGCTCATCGACGTCACCCCGCTCTCGCTCGGACTCGAGACCAAGGGCGGCGTGATGACCAAGCTCATCGAGCGCAACACCCCGATCCCGACCAAGCGTTCGGAGACCTTCACCACCGCTGAGGACAACCAGCCCTCCGTGTCGATCCAGGTCTTCCAGGGTGAGCGTGAGTTCACTCGCGACAACAAGAACCTGGGCACCTTCGAGCTGACCGGCATCGCTCCGGCTCCTCGCGGCGTGCCGCAGATCGAGGTCGCCTTCGACATCGACGCCAACGGCATCGTGCACGTGTCGGCCACCGACAAGGGCACCGGCACCGAGCAGTCGATGACGATCACCGGCGGTTCCGCGCTGCCGAAGGAAGACATCGACCGCATGGTCAAGGAAGCCGAAGAGCACGCAGACGAGGACAAGAAGCGCCGTGAGGCCGCTGACACTCGCAACAATGCGGAGAACCTCGCCTACCAGACCGAGAAGCTCGTCACCGACAACGAGGACAAGCTGCCCGAAGAGGTCAAGACCGAGATCAACTCGGACGTTGAGGCTCTCAAGGAAGCGCTCAAGGGTGAAGACGACGATGCAGTGAAGACTGCCTACGACAAGCTCGTCGAGAACCAGCAGAAGATCGGCGAAGCCATCTACAGCCAGCAGGGTGGTGCCGAAGGCGCCGCTGGTGAAGAGACCGCAGCCGGTGCAGATGCAAGCGCTGACGACGATGTCGTCGACGCTGAGGTTGTCGACGAAGAGGACGAGGAGAAGAAGTAATGACTTCCGAGGGCAACGATCCGTCGTCCGAGGAGCCAGGCTTCACCTTCAGCGACAAGCGCCGGATTGATCCGGACACCGGTGAACTCCGCCCAGAGGCCGACTCAGCGTCGGCCTCGGCGGAGACCGGTGAGGCCGATGTCGCGAACGACGCCACCGGTGCCGCAGGCGCCGACGACGTCCAGGGCGCGGAGGAGGATCTGGCTGATGCCAGCGACCTCGGCGTCGACATCCCGGCCGACGCTTCGACGTTGAACGACACCGAGGCTGCTCAGGGCGAAGAGGCTGCCGAACCCGCACCGGGAACTGAGGCTGCAGCGCACCTGGCCGACCTCAAACGCATCAACGCCGAGTACGCCGCCTACCGGATGCGGGCCGATCGCGAACGCGAGCGGGCTGCGACCGGTGGAACGATCAAGGCCGTCGAGGCCCTGATCCCAGTACTCGACGAAGTGCGCCTGGCGCAGGAGAACGGCGACGTCACGGGGCCTTTCGAGACCCACGTGAAGAAGCTGGTCGACTCGCTGAACAAGGTCGGCGTCGAGCAGTACGGTGAAGTCGGCGACGAGTTCGATCCGCGGCTGCACGAGGCACTCATGCAGCAGCCATCGGACGACGTCGAGACTCCGACCGTCTTCCTGGTCATGCAGCCGGGCTATCGCATGGGTGACCGGGTCATCCGTGCGGCACGCGTCGGCGTGCAGCAGCCGGAAGACTGAGAACCACACCCTCGCCGAGGTGGTCCCACCACCGTGGAACCACCTCGGCGGCGGTCCGGATCACCCGGGATGACAATCCCGGGGTTGCGGATTGTGAGGAGACAATTGAATACACTGATGAAGAAGACACGGAAGGAGGTGCCAGGTGAATACCGGTCCTCAGAATGATTGGTTCGAAAAGGACTTCTACAAGACCCTCGGCGTCTCCAAAGATGCTTCCGACGCAGAGATCAAAAAGGCCTACCGCAAGCTGGCACGCAAGTACCACCCGGATGCTAACCCAGGTGACTCCAAGGCTGAAGACAAGTTCAAGGAGCTCGGCCAGGCACATCAGGTGCTGTCTGACAAGGAATCCCGCGCCCAGTATGACCAGGTCCGCGCCATGGGCGGCGGAGCCAGGTTCACCGGTTCCGGTGGACCCGCAGGCGGTTCCGGCGGCGGATTCGACGACGTATTCTCCGACCTCTTCGGCGGAGGCGGACGGACACGGACCCGCTCGCCCTACGGCGGAGGCGGGGGAGACGTGCCCCCAGATCTCGCTGACCTTCTCAACGGCTTCGGCGGAGGAGGCTACGGCGGTGGCGGTTTCGGCGGCGGCTATTCGCCACCGACCAAGGGCGGGGACATCAAGTCCAACACCACCCTGTCGTTCACCGAAGCGATCAACGGAGCCTCGGTGAAGCTGAACATGCCGGGTGGGAAGCCGCTGACCGTGCGTACACCGATCGGGGTCAAGGACGGGCAGAAGATCCGCCTGGCCGGCAAGGGCAAGACCAGTCCGAACGGCGGCGAGCCCGGCGACGTGATCCTCACCGTGCACGTGAAACCGCACCCGGTATTCACCCGTGACGGTGACAATCTGCGCATGGACCTGCCCGTCAGCTTCGACGAGGCGGCCCTCGGCGCTGAGGTCAAGGTGCCGACCCTGGGCGGAACGCCCGTCAAGGTCAAGGTCGCACCGGGGACACCCTCGGGACGGACCCTGCGCGTGCGGGGCAAAGGTGTGAAGACGAAGAAAGGCACCGGCGATCTGCTGGCTACGGTCCAGATCGCGGTGCCGAAGAACCTGTCCAAGGAGGCCAAGGCTGCGGTCGAGTCGTTCAGGACTGCGACCGAGGGTGAAGACCCCCGCGCCGGCCTCCTGGACAAGGCCAAAGCCAGTTGAGGTGATGAAACACAATGCACATGCACATTTCGTCGAGTGCTGCGGTGTATGTCATCTCGGTGGCGGCGGATCTGGCGGGTATGCACCCGCAGACCTTGCGGCAGTATGACCGACTGGGTCTCGTCACCCCCGAGCGCACGGCAGGACGCGGTCGTCGCTACTCCGGTCAGGACATCGCCGAGCTGCGCATGATCCAGCAGCTCTCGCAGGACGAAGGCGTTAACCTCGTCGGGATCAAGAAGATCATCGACCTGCAGAATCAGGTCGATGCGCTCAAGTCCCGGAACGAGGAGCTGGAGACCGAAGTCAGGTCTCGGATGTCAGCGAAGGAACGCGAAGCTCGTGTCTTCGCTGCCGGCACTGCTGGTGACGTCGTCTCGATCTCGCGTGGCAGGCGGCCCCGGGGTCGGCCCGAGCCGGGTGCGATGGTTCTCTACAACAGGTTCAGACGCCGGTAAGCAACTGAGATTGGAGGCTGCCCGCGGCGCAGCCTCTTGTAGTCGACGCCGGCATTCGTCACTACACCGACCGTGCTGTGCCAGAATGTCGTTCATGGACGAAACTGACAAGCTCAAAAGTGCCGCGGACTCGGCCGACGACGCGGCCCAAGAAGCTGCGGACAGCAAGTGGTTCGAACGGGTTGCGCGAGCTGGTTTCGTCGCGAATGGAATCGTGCACATCATCCTCGGAGCCACCGCGGTTGCCGTTGGACTCGGTCGCGGTGGCGAGGCGGATCAATCGGGTGCGGTCCAACAGATGGCCGCACAGCCGTTCGGCATGGTGCTCATCGTCCTGTGCCTGATCGGCTGTGGGCTGATGGCCCTCTGGTGTGTGTTCAACGCCTTCTTCGGTTCCGCCTCTCTGCGCGGAGCCGGCACGAATGCCCCTCAGCATCGGCAGGGACGCCGCAGATGGGTCGAATTCATCAAAACGATCGGTTCCGCTGTTGCCTATGCCGCAGTTGCCCTGACGTTCGCCCAGTCCGTCATCGGCGGCGGATCTGATTCAGGCAAGACCAGCTCTCAGGCATCGACGACCCTGGCGAAGGCCCCGGGCGGCCTGTACATCCTCGCAGCGATCGGGGTTGTGATCGTCATGATCGGCATCGGTTTCTGTATCGCCGGGATCCGCCTCAAATGGATGGACGAGCTGCGGATGCCACGTAAGGCTCCGGTGAGCACGCTGCTGATTGCCACTGGCATCATCGGATATTTGGGCAAAGGCGCGACGCTGCTGGCAGTCGGAGCGCTCGTCGTCGTCTCGGCGATGACCGGTGACCCCGAAGAGTTCACGGGAATTGACGGAGCGCTCAAAGCGATGCGCGACCAGCCGTTCGGCACTGTGCTCATGCTCGCTGTGGGTGCTGGTCTTGTGCTCTACGGAGTCTTCCTCAGTCTGCGTGCTCGGTACGACCGGATGGATTGATGCCTCGGGCACGGCACATCGGCACAATTCCTTATGCCGGGAAATAGCCGCCCAACAGGGATGTCCGAACGTGAATGCAAGAAGAGTGCGAACCCTCCACGGGCTCGCACTCTTCTTACATTGTCATCGCCGCTGCGACGGCCGACTTATCAGATCGCTGAAGGATCCTCGACGGCCTTCTTGCGACGCATGGTCATGGTGACTGCGGCTCCACCGATGAGGAGGAGAGCAGCTCCGCCGACGAGGCCGGTCAGCTCGGTACCGGTGCGAGGCAGGTCGCCGCCACCGTTTCCGTTGCCGTCATCATCGCCGCCGTTACCGCCGTCTGCGTTGCCGTCTTCATTGCCATCTTCGTTTCCGTCGCTGCCGCCGGCGTTGGCGTCATCGCTGACGGTGAAGGCTCCGGTGAGCTCGTCGTCGCCACAGGTGACGGTGACGTCGTAGTCGCCGAGGTAGGCCGATGGGTCATTGGCAGAGGTGCCGTAGACGTTGACGGAGGCATTGCCCTCGTCATCGGCCTTGACGGTGTTGTCGTAGGCGGTGACGTTCGAGTTGCCCTTGGGGGTGACGAGGTAGTGAACGTCCGAGCCTGGCTCGCAGTTCTCGACTGCCAGGGTGACACCCTTGTTCTCCACGACGAAGTCAGCGGCCTCAATGGTCTCAGGCGAGACCTTCAGCGTGGCTTCAGCGGCCGGAGTGGTGGGCTTGGGCTCTTCGGTCTCGTCTGCGGTGACGGTGAACTTGGCAGAGTTCGAGACTTCTTCGCTTTCGGCGTCGACTGCGGAGACCGAGTAGTCGCCTGGTTCGAGGCCATCTTCTGGTGCCTCGACGGTGGTGCTGATCTTGCCGTCTTCGTCGGCCTTGACCTCTTCCTGGAAGAAGGGCGACTGAGTGGCGTTGCCCAGCACAGTCACTGCGCTGTCGGGGGTGAAGCCCTCGCCGGTGACTTTGAGGCCGTCCTTTTCGAAGTCCGAGGCGGAGATCTTCTCGGTGTTGAGGGAGACCTTCGGGTCGACTGCGGGTGCTTCTGGCTCTTCGGCGTCGCCGGTGACCTTGAAGGTAGTCGTGGCTGAGTCTTCGGCGTCTTCTGGGTTAGTCACAGTCACGGTGTAGCTGCCTACGAACGCGGGGTTGGGTTCTCCTACGCCTTCGACTGCCGTCTCAAACGCACCACTTGCGTCAGTGGTGACGGTCGTTTCATATGGGTTGACGGCCTGTCCATCGGCAGGGGTTACAGCGAGTGCGTACTCGGTGTCTGGGGTCAGTCCTTCGCCCGCGATTCCGACGCCGTTTTCGGCGAATTCTTCGACGGTGACGCTGTCGGCGGAGACTCCGATGGTTCCGGCCTGAGCGTCCGCTGAAGTTGCGCCAGAGACTTTGGCCTTCTGGAGTGCGCCAGTCTGTGATGTGGGCTGTGTCTGAGCGGGGGTCTCAGGTGCAGCCATTACTGGGGATGCGGCAAGGCCGGTGATGGCCAGGGCCACTGCGGGGGCGAGTACAAGCTTCTTCATGATGTCCTTCGTTTAAGCAGCTGAGGATGATGTCCTACGAAGGTAACAATAATGAAATATTTACAACGAGCATAGTTGTGGTCGTTTTGTTCACAGTTGTCGTACAGATCAGTCACAGGCGTCGTTGACCAGTTAGAGCAATGGGCGTGTTGGACATGGGTGCGGCCCCGACCGAAGCCGGGGCCGCACCCAGTTGCAGGCTCAGATGCTCACCTATTTGAGTTGATCATCTGCAGTGTTCATCAGAAGTCGGTAGGTGACTGTCCGACCTTCTTGCGACGACCGGTCATGGCGATTGCGGCTCCACCGACGAGGAGGAGCATCGCTCCCGAGGCAAGACCACCAAGGTCTGCACCGGTGCGTGGCAGCTGGCTGCCATCGTTGCCGCCGTTGTCGCCGCCGTCGCTTCCGCCGCCATCTGCGCCGGCGGTGACTGTGAATGATTCCTTCATCGAGTCATCGCCGCAGGTTGCGCTGGCGGTGTAGTCGCCGACATAAGCTGAAACGTTGTCAGAGGTGCCGAAGACATTGACCGAAGCCTTGCCCTCGTCGTCGGCCTGGACCGTGTTCTCGTACGCGGTGACCTGGATGCCCTTAGGGGTGACTTCGAAGTGCACATCCGCGCCGGGTTCGCAGTCCTCGACGGCCAGGGTGACGCCCTTCTTGTCGTTGGCGAAGTCCGCTGCTTCGAGCGTCTTCGGCGAGACCGTGAACGATGCTTCTGCTGGCGCTTCGGGGGTATCTCCTCCGTCGCCGTCGTCGCCGTCTTCTTTGTCTTCGGCGACGACGGTGATGTTGCCATTGAGTGTCTCCGACTCGGTGCCTTCGCGGTCGATGGTGACCGTGAACGGAACCTTGCCTTCTTCGAGGCTGTCGGGGTTGCCCTGGTAGTAGAGGTGGAGTTTGTAGTCGCCGTCGGCCTCGGCTGTCTCGGTGTCTCCGGTCAGCGAGTCGGTGATCTTGTCACCCTTTTTCACGCCGGTGACGGTGACGGTGACGCCCTTGTCCTTGTTGGCGAGATCCGCTGCGGTGATCTCCTTGGGGTCAACCTTGAGCGATGCATCGATCGCCTCAACGGCGTCGTCCTCGGTGACGGTGACTTCGACCGGGGCGCTCTTTTTACCGGTCTCATCGTCGATGAAGGTGAGCGAGTACTTGCCAGCTTCGATCGATTCAGGCGCGGTCACAACTCCGCTGACATTGCCATCCTCGTCGGCAGTGGCCTTGTCAGCCTGTGGTGCGGCACTCTGTGCCGAAACGGCTTCGCCCTGGACACTGACGGTGCCGTTGGGGCTGAAGCCCTCACCGGTGAACTTGAGTCCATCCTTCTTGAAGTCCTCGACCGAGATCTCATTGGTTGAGAGCGAGACCTTCGGGTCAACGTCGGAGACCTCGTCGACGACGTTGATCTCTCCTTCGAGGGTGACCGAATCTTCGCCTTCGCGATCGATGGTGACTGTGAACGACTTCTTACCCTCGGCGAGATCTTCAGCTGCACCCTGGTAGTAAAGGTGTAGCTTGTAGTCGCCGTCTTTTTCGGCGGTTTCGGTATCTCCGGTCAGGGAGTCTTTGATCTTGTCGCCCTCTTTCACGCCAGAGACGGTGACGGTGACGCCCTTGTCCTTGTTCGCGAGATCCTCGGCGGTGATCTCCTCGGGATCGACAGTGAGCGAGACCTTGGGGTCAACGTCGGCCTTAGTGACCTTAACCTGAGTCTGCAGGCTCTCGGCCGAGACGCCTTCGCGCTGGACCTTGACGGTGAGGGCCTTCGAGCCTTCGGTGAGGTCTTCTGCATCGCCGTTGTACTTGACGTTGAGAGTTGCGGTCGAGCCGGAGGCCGTCGTGGCCGGTGCGCTCAGGCCGGAGGTTGAGAGCTTGTCACCCTTCTCCAGTCCGGTGACCGTGACCTTGACTCCCTTGGTGGCGAGATCTTCGGCCGAAACCGACGAGGCGGCGACCTTCAGCTGAGCGTTGATCTCCTCGACATCGTCCTTGTCGTCGGAGTCGTCCTTCTTCGGCTCGTCATCCTTCGGCGCAGGCTTCTTCGCGTCCTTGGCATCATCGCCGGACTTCTTGTCTGCCTTGTCGTCAGCCTTCTTCTTATCGTCGGCTGCTTTCTTGGCTGCGGCCTTCTTGTCAGCAGCCTTCTTCTCGGCTGCGTCCTTCTTCTCCTGCTCAGCCTTCTCTTTGGCTTCCTTCTCAGCAGCGGCCTTTTCCTCGTCGGCCTTCTTCTGCGCGGCCTCTTCCTTGGCGAGCTTGTCGGCCGCTTCTTTGTCCTTCTTGTCCTGCTCGGCCTTTGCTTCAGCCTTGGCAGACGCGGAATGGGTGGAGGGGGTCTCGGCGGCGGCGACTGGGGCGGCCACCAGACCTGTGAACGCGAGGGCCACGGCCGGCGCGAGAATGAGCTTCTTCATTGTCAGTGCCTTCAATCTAGAGAGTGTGAGGGGGTGCACATCTGAAACTCATACTAGGTTCGAAGGATTCTCTAAACTATTTGCGTAAGTTTTGTTCAGTGGTATTTGCAGTAACACTTTGGTGAACAAAGGGTGCGCAGTGAAACACTCCCGTGATGTAACTATTCGGTAACTACCGGGCCTTTGCCCTCAGATGGGCCAGGCCTCGGCTCGGATCTGCTTGCGCTGCTCGACCGTCGGCACACGAACGGTCAGCGCTGCGGGCATGACCTCCATCGCCAGATATCCTGACTGGCCGATCGGATCTCCGTCCAGCTGCACATCGAGTTCCTCGCCGGATTCGATGACGACCTTCTGGCACTTGCGAATGTCCGTGTGCAGACCCTTCGAGGTCTTCCGGCCCAGCACGGAGGCCAGGACGCCGACCCACTGGCCCAGGTTCTTCGGGCTGACGATGAGGACGTCGAGCATCCCGTCATCGATGACAGCCTGGGGCAGCAGCTGAATGCCGCCCTGCAACTTTCCGCAGTTGCCGCCGAGGACCGAACGCACGCGGGCCGAGACCCGATAGTCGTCGTCGAAGGTCACCTTCACCTGGCTGGGTCGACCGACGAGCTTCCGGGACCCGGCTTCGACATAGGCCAACCAGCCCAGGCGGGACTTGAGGTCGGAATTGGTGTCGGCCATGACGGCCGCATCGAACCCGAGTCCCGTCATCACGGTGAACACGTGAGTGTCCCCATCCTCGGCGGTCTTCGCGGTTCCGACGTCGATCTTCCGGTTGCGGCCCCACAGTGCGATGCGCAGCGCCCACTCGGTCTTGTCGAGGACGATGTCGAGGTTTCGCGACAGCAGATTCCCCGTTCCCAGTGGGACGATCCCCATCGGTGTCTCTGACCCGGCCAGCGCCGAGGCGACTGCGCGGACCGTGCCATCACCGCCGGCGGCGATGACGACGTCGACCCCCTCATCGAGTGCGCGGGAAGTGGCTCCCTCACCGGAATCCTCTGGTGTGGTCTCGATGACCAACGGCGGGTTCCAGCCTTCGAAACGGCAGATCGCCTCGGCGGTCGAGGATAGTCTGCTGACATCGGCCTTGGTGGGGTTGACGACGAGGGCGGCCCGGTAGCGACTGGAGAGCTCGATCTCAGTCGACTCAGAGTCAGTGCCGCGGGCATACTGTCGAACTCGGCTCAGCGCACGACGCGTCCCGATGCGGTGGCCGACGAAGAACGCGACGATCAGCACAACGATGATGCCGGCGACGACGAACCACGTCATCATGGGGTCTAAAGCAATGGTCATGCCCCAAATTTACAGTGCCCAACTCGGGTGGGAGTTGCTCACCCACCTCTGGCGCGCCGCTGACCCTCCTACGAGCCCGCCGAATATCGAAAAGACTCCCATACCGTTAAGCTGAGAGGGTGATCGATCTAGTGCTCCTCAGAGAAAACCCGGACCTGTTCAAGGCATCGCAGGAGGCCCGCGGCTCGTCCGTCGACCTCGTCGACGAAGTCCTGGCTGCGGACTCCGCACGCCGTTCTGCCATCACCGCGTTCGAGGACGCACGCGCAGATCAGAAGTCCTTCTCCTCCCAGATTGCGAAGGCACCCAAGGACGAGAAGCCTGCCCTCATCGCCGCAGGCAAAGAGAAGTCGGCCAAGGTCAAGGCGCTGCAGGCCGAGTCAGAGGAAGCCACCTTCGCGTTCGACAAGCTCGCGTCCAAGCTCCCGAACCTCATCGTCGAGGGAATCCCCTCCGGCGGCGAGGAGAACTTCGTGACCCTGAAGACCGTGGGCGAGCCCCGCGACTTCAGCAGCGACGGCTTCGAGCCTGCCGACCACCTCGAGATCGGTGAGACGCTCAAGGCCATCGATACCGCCCGCGGCACCAAGGTCGCAGGTTCGCGCTTCCACTACCTCACCGGATTCGGCGCCAAGCTGGAGATGGCCCTGCTCAACCTGGCCCGCGATGTGGCCGAAGAGGCCGGTTTCATCCCGACCATCACACCCACGCTGGTCAAGCCCGAGGTTATGCGCGGCACCGGCTTCCTCGGCGAGCACGCCGACGAGGTCTACCGACTCGAAGCCGATGACCTGTTCCTCGTCGGCACCTCCGAAGTGCCCCTGGCCGGACTCCACATGGACGAGATCATCGACCTGAGCGACGGTCCGCTGCGCTACGCCGGAATCTCCTCCTGCTACCGCCGCGAAGCCGGTTCCTACGGCAAAGACACCCGCGGAATCATTCGCGTCCACCAGTTCCAGAAGGTCGAGATGTTCGCCTACGTCGAGATCGAGAACGCCGAGGCTGAACACGAGCGCATGCTCTCTCTGCAGGAGAAGATGCTGGGCCTGTGCGAACTGCCCTACCGCGTCATCGACACGGCAGCCGGTGACCTCGGCGACTCCGCGGCACGCAAGTTCGACTGCGAAGCTTGGGTACCGACTCAGGGCACCTACAGGGAACTGACTTCGACCTCGAACTGCACGACCTTCCAGGCACGTCGCCTGCAGGTCCGCGAACGCTATGACGGAGCCACCCGCCCCGTCGCCACACTCAACGGAACCATGGCCAACACCCGCTGGCTCGTCCCGATCCTGGAAAACCACCAGCAGGCCGACGGCTCGGTCACGGTTCCCGCGGCACTGCGCCCCTACCTCGGCGGCATGACCGCACAGGGACCAGAGGGCCCGCGTTACTGAAGCCACGATCCTCACGCTTGGAGAGAAATTGCCCGAACACCTCATCGCGCTCGACATCGACGGCACCGTCGTCAACTACGACGGCTCCCTGTCCGAACCCGTCCGCCAGGTGCTGACCCAGCTTGTCGACGCCGGTCACCATCTCGTCATCTCCACTGGACGGGCGCTGCCCGGAGCACTTGAGGTCGTGCACGCACTCGGCCTCAAGGAAGGATTCGTCGTCTGCTCGAACGGATCCGTCGTCGTCAAACTCGACCCGGCCGCTCCGCTGGGGTGGGAGATGCACCACGTGGTCTCCTTCGATCCCAGGGACGCACTGGAGAAGATGCACGAGGCACTGCCCAGCGCACTGTTCCTCGTCGAGGACCCAGACCTGCACCGTTGGGCCTCGGGACCGTTCCCCATGGGTGAGCTCGCGGAATCGGACACGCTCGACATCGTCGACTTCGACCAGCTCCTGGAGAAGCGGGCCACTCGCATCGTGATGCGTGAGGTGAACGGCACTGCAGAGGAGTTCGCCGAGGCGGTTGACCGTCTCGGACTCCACGAAGTCAGCTATTCGGTGGGCTGGAGCAACTGGCTCGACATCGCCCCCGACGGTGTCTCGAAGGCCAGCGGCCTCGAACTCGTCGAATCTGAACTTGGAATCGACCATGAGCTGACCATCGGCGCCGGTGACGGACTCAATGACATCGAAATGATCGAATGGGTCCACCACGGGATCGTCATGGGCCAGTCGAAGGACGTGCTCAAGCAACATGCCTCAGTCGTGACGAAGTCTGTCGACGACGACGGCCTGGCCGTTGCCCTCGTTGACTACTTCGACCTCGACGCCAAGGTGCTCTCATTCACCGGTTCCCGCGCCACCCACGGCTGACGCTCAGCGCGAGGTGCGGGCGTCGAGCACTGCGTTCAGGTAGCGGGCGACGCCGTCCTCATCGACTGAGTCGGTGACGGTGGCCGCGCAGTCCTTGACCGACTGCAGTGCATTGCCCATGGCCACACCGTGGCCGGCCCAGGTCAGCATCTCGATGTCGTTGGGCATGTCCCCGAACGACATCACCTGCTCGCGTGCCACGCCGAGGTGCTTGCACAGTTCTTCGAGCGTCTTGGCCTTCGTCACCCCAGCCGGCGCGAGTTCGACGAGTCCGTTGACCGGGTCGGAGAACGAGGCATGGCAGTTGGCGGCGACAAGTGGGTCGAGCAGATCGTGGAGGGCTTGCGAATCGTCGGAGCCGATGCTGACGAGGATCTTCACGACGTCCCGTGTGGCCAGCTCCGACAGGTCCTCCATGACATGGGCCTGGCGCGGATTGCGTGAGATGAAGTTCTTGTCGACGAGGCCGCCGGTCAGTGTTTCGAACGCGAAGTGCGCCTCCGGGTGGGAGGCTGTGATCGCGGCGATGATCTTCTCCACCTCGGTGAACTCGATGGTGTGAGCCGAGACCACACTCGCCGAGGCGATGTCATAGACAACTGCCCCATTGAGGCAGATGACGCGGCCGAGGTCGGGGATCTGTTCCGCGATCGCTTCCAGCCATCTGATCGGCCGGCCGGTGACGAGGACGAAGGGGATGCCCATGTCCTGGCAACGATGGATCGCATCGATCGTCGCGTTGGAGATGGGTTTCCAATCGAGCAGGAGCGTGCCGTCGATATCGCTGGCCACGAGGCCCACGTCGAAGCCCTCCGGCGGTGTCATCGTTGCCTTCGTCATGCTTCGTGGCCTTCGTCGATGGCGGCCTGGGCACGTTCGAGCAGCTGTGCGGCATCGGAGATGAAACGTTCGGTCGCCTTGGCACTCGGTTCGATTGGTCTGCCGGCGATGATCTCTGTGCGGGCCATCGAGGCCGCCAGCACCGCCTCGGCGACCTTCGATGAGGCCTTGGTCAGCAGTTCGGGGGTGTCGCCGACAGCGTTGCGGGTGTGGCTGGGAACGACCTGACCGGTGACCGGATGGTGGGCGTGCAGCCACGCGGTGACCTCGTCGACGACGGGCACCAGATCGTTGAGGCGCTGCGTCCCATCGACGATCGTGTTCGCGTCGGCGGAGGTGCCCTGACCGTCGCTGGGCAGCTTGTGGATGGCCACGGAGGTGGTGTAGTAGCGGTCGACGGCGCGGATGAACCTGTCGCGGTTGTGCCGCCAGAGTCCGGTGCCGAACTGTTGGTCAGGGCCCTTGCGCGATGAGGAACCGGCCGACTTTTCCCGACGGGAGAAGATGTTCTTCACAGGTAGTTGCCTGGGCGAGGAACGTCGGAATCGTCGTGCTTCTGCTCGTTCTCGGCTGCGCCGGGAGCCGCGCCGGGGGGCACCACTCCCGGTGGCAGTTGGCCATGGCCCGCGATTCCCTGTTGTGCCATGGCCTGCTGCGCCATGATCGCGGTCTGGATGCCGTGGAAGAGTCCCTCCAGCCAGCCGACGAGCTGGGCCTGGGCGATGCGCAGTTCGGAGTTGGTCGGAGGTCCGTCACTCGTGTCGAAGGGCAGGTCAAGGCGTTCGAGTTCGTCGATGAGGTCCTTGGAGAGCCCATCTTCGAGCTCGTCGATCGACCGGCGGTGGATCTTGGCCAGGCGTTCGCGGCCCTTCTCATCCAGATCGGTGCTGCGGACCTCTTCGAGGAGCTGCTTGACCATAGTCCCGATCCGCATCACCTTCGCAGGGGAGGACACATCGGCCTGGGACGAAGACTGTGCCACGGAGTCGCCTTGCTGCTCGGATGCACTCTCGGACTGATCAGGACTGTTGATCATGATCGGATACCTTCTTCCTGCGCGGGGGCTCAGGCGAACTGGGCCCCAGCCTCAACGAACCTCAGACGCTCTGTGCCGACTTCGCGTTCTGTGCTGACTCGTCGGCGATGAGCAGCACCTTCCCGATGCTCGTGCCCTCTTCCAGCGCGGTGTGGGCCTTGGGAGCCTCGGACAGCGGCATCGTCTCATGGATGATCGGACGGATGTCACCGGAGATCACGGCCGGCCACAACTCTGCGGCCACCTCGGCGACGATCTCGATCTTCTGTTCCTTGGGACGTGCTCGCAGCGTCGTTCCCGCCACCGATTTGCGCGGCTGCATGAGGGAGGCGATGCTCAGCTCGGCCTTCGCCCCGCCCTGCATGCCGATGATGACGAGGCGTCCGTCGGTGCCCAGGGCCTTGACGTTGGACTTCAGGTACTTCGCACCGATGATGTCGAGGATGACGTCGGCGCCGGTGGAGCCGTCGGGGCGCACGCAGATCTCGTGGACGCGTTCGACGAAGTCCTCTTCGCGGTAGTTGATGACGGCATCGGCACCGAGGTTGCGGCAGAATTCGGCTTTGCGCTCGGATCCGACGGTGACGACGATCTTCACGCCGAGGTGCTTGGCGATCTGGATCGCGGCCGTGCCGATTCCCGATCCGCCGCCGTGGACGAGCAGCCATTCCCCGGCCTGGATGTTCGCGTTGCCGACGATGTTGGAATGCACGGTCGACAGAACCTCGGGCAGGCCCGCAGCCTCGGTGAGGTCGAGACTGTCAGGGACTGGAAGCAGCTGACCTGCGGGGACGGGAACCGACTCGGCGTAGCCTCCGCCGGAGAGGAGGGCGGCGACTCGGTCGCCGACCTTCCAACCGGTGACCTCGGAACCGAGCTCAGCGATCGTTCCGGAGACCTCGAGGCCCGGGATCAGAGTGGCACCGGCCGGTGGATCGTAGAATCCCTGACGCTGCAGCAGATCGGCGCGGTTGACGCCGGCAGCGTGGACGGTGACGAGGACTTCGTCGGCTGCGATGTCCGGCGTCGGCTCCTCGGTGATCTGGAGAACGTCGGGGCCGCCTGGTTCAGAAATCGTGATTGCTCGCATGATTCCACTCTAGTGGTTTGCCCGACGATCGGCCCGGGCCGCTCTGTGCTGCGAGACAGCGCTGAGTCCCGAGGCCCTCAGGCACTGAGTCCCGAGGCTCTCAGTCGAAGAACCTCAAGCGAAGAGACGGAACATCGGCGAGTTCTGGTGCACGCGTTCGATCTCGATCTGTGAGGCGTCCATGCGTTCGAGCAGGTTCGGCAGGTCCTCGGCATTGCCGAGTTCGATGCCGACGAAAGCAGGGCCGGTCTCGCGGTCGGAGCGTTTGACGTACTCGAACATCGCGATGTCGTCCTCGGGGCCGAGGATCTCGTTGAGGAAGCGCCGCAGAGCGCCGGGCTCCTGTGGGAAGTCGACGATGAAGTAGTGCTTGAGGCCCTCGTGGACAAGTGAGCGTTCGAGGATCTCGGGGTAGCGGGAGATGTCGTTGTTGCCGCCGGAGACCAGACACACGACAGTCGATCCCGGTTCGATGGTGATCGGCTTGGCAGTCCCGGGTGCCCCGATGGCCGCCGAGGCGATGGCACCGGAAGGCTCGGCGATGATGCCGTCGACCTGGTACATGTCGAGCATCTCCGTGGCGACGGAGCCCTCAGGCACGGGGCGGACATCGACGTTGAGTTCGGAGACGATGTCGTAGGTCAGGGCGCCGGCGCGTTTGACCGCGGTGCCGTCGGCGAAGGGGTCGATGTTCTCCAGGGACACCGGTCGTCCGGCCTTGAGGGCCGCGATCATCGAGGCAGCACCTGCGGGTTCGGCGCCGATGACGGTGGTGTCGGGAAGGTGCTCGGCCGCGTAGGCGGCGATGCCGGAGATCACTCCGCCGCCGCCGACGGGCACGATGATGTAATCGGGGGCGGCTTGGAGCTGGTCGGCGATCTCCACAGCCACTGTTCCCTGGCCGGCGATGGTGCGCAAGTCATCGAAGGCGGAGACGAGGAGGGCGTCATTGCGTTCGGCGTACCGGTGGGCCAGTGCCGATGCATCGTCATAGGTGGAGCCGGAGATTTCGATGGTCACCCGGTCGCCGCCGAAGTGGCGTACGCGTTCGATTTTCTGCCTCGGCGTGGTCTTGGGAACGAAGATGGTGCCCTGGATGCCCAGTTCCTTGCACGCGCGGGCGAAGCCCTGGGCGTGGTTGCCCGCCGAGGCGCACACGACGCCGCGGGCGCGCTCGGTCTCATCAAGCTGGAGCATGAAGTTGAAGGCGCCCCGGATCTTGTAGGAGCGCACCATCTGCAGATCCTCGCGCTTGAGGTAGACGGTGGAACCGGTGGCGGCGGAGAGCCGCTCCGAAATCTGCAGGGGAGACTTAATCACGGAGTCGGCAATTCGCGTCGCGGCCGCTTCGACCTCGTTCGCGAGTGTTTGCTGCTGGGGTGATTCGTCTGTTTTCAACACGACTCCATTGTGCTCCTTCTGTCTTGCGCTTGTGCAAGTCGTTCCGAGATAAGGACACTTGGCAGGCCGCTGACCGGTACGGGGACAGTGGTCTGCTGGTGCGCTGAAGGGAAGGAAAGTGGCGCTGAGTTGATGATTTCTGGTGCGCCCTGAACAGCGCGAAGGTCGTAACATGATTGGATGGAGATGCCCGTAATTCCTTCAAGGAGGCGACATGGCCATCAGCAGTGAGCTGGAGCAACTGTTAGCCGGCTGGATACCTCGGCAGTCGTGGTTTCCCAAGCTCGCCGCAGACTTCGGAACCGACCCCGATATCACCCCGATGTCGGTGGCTCGCGCCTTCGTATACAAGGCCGAGGAGCTCGGCGGTTTCGCCGGCCTCGTGACCGTGATCTCTGTCGGTGACGGACCGACCCTGCGCCGGCTCAACATTCCGCTCTCACTGCGCGGAGTCGAAGACATGCACCTGCGCAAGTCGCTGATCGGTCAGATCGACGACCTGGCCCTGGGCCACGTCTACGTCTACGACGGCGCGGCAGACCCCGTCTTCGTCAACCTCATGGCCGACGCGATCACCAAGCGCAAGGTCTTCGACGGCGGCCAGCTGAGCACCGAATCCCTGCGGCACAGCCAGGAGAAGGCAGAAACACGGGACACCCTGCCCTCCCAGTCGCCATCGACTGCCCATAGCGGTTCCCCCGCCGAGGTGGTTCCACCGAAGCCATCGAAGGCTGCCCTGGTCGCCGATACCCGTGAAGAGCTGCCCGTCGACATCCGACCCATCGAGGTCGCCGACGCCGGTGCCTCCAAGTCAACGGTCATCATCCACGACGAGTACGAGCCGATGGAGCTCAGCTTCTTCCGCGTGCTGGAGAACGGGATGCCGTCATCGCTGACGATTCCAGTCCTGCTCACCGAGGCTGGCTCCCGCAGCGTTCCCGAGGTCATCGGCTGGGGCTCGGGCCGGTGGTACGACATGTTCGAAGTCACCGAGATGGAAGCTCCGATGGCGCTGCTGTCCCATGTCGACGTCGACGCCGAACCCGCTTGGCGCGAGGCTGTCGACATCGTGTGCGCCGTTGACTCCGGTTCGATCGGTGCCTACAACGCTCAGGCCGCGGAGATGGGTCGCCGCATCGGCGAACTCCACTCGGACATGGCTGCCGAATTCGGCATCGTCGAAGGCCGTGGAGAACCGACGAAGCAGCTGGCCAAGAAGTGGATCGAACGCATCGACTGGGCGTTGGGCCGTGCCCCGCTGGCCCTGGACTCTCTGGTGCCCGAGCTGCGTGCCCACCGCGCGAAGCTGCAGTCACTCGAGACGATCGGTGTGCTGCAGAAGATCCACGGTGAGCTGACGCTCGATCACGTGGTGAGTTCCGGCACCGACGGCTATTCGGTCGTGAAGTTCACGGACTCGACGAACTCGGATCCCAAGCCGGTGGCACTGGACCTCGTAGCCCTGCTGCGCAGTATTGACTATGCCGCTGGTTTCGCTCGCCTGCAGCGGACCGGCGAGCTCGAATCCGAAGACGGCGGGCTCGTCGTCAACGGCTTCGGCAATGACGCCTCCGCGCTGCGGACCATCTACGACTCTCCGGAGTTCCTGTGGGCATCGCAGGTGCAGAACTCGCTGCTGAGCGGATACTCCCGTGCCCGGGGCGAGAGCCTGGGCCTCGGCGATCCCGTGCTGCGCGCGGCCCTCATCGACAGGCTCCTTGTGGAGGTCGTCACCGAGCTGCGCAACCGGCCCAACTGGCTCTCGGTTCCGCTGTCGACCCTAAGTCTCGTCCTCAAAGGCAAACCGGCTCGTTCCGGTGATGCCCCCGCCGAGGCTGATTCGCCATCCGAGCCTGTTTCGCCAGCTGTCCCTGCGCAGGCCCCTGCGGCTGCCGCCGACGTCGCTTCCGACGTCTCGGCTGAGGCCGATGATTCGGCTGAGCCCGACTCCGACTCTTCATCCGAGGTTGAGGCTGTGGATTCTGACAAGAAGAAAGCAGAGAAGCCTGCTGTAGTGGTCGAAGCCGACGACGCTCTGACCGACGCCGACACCACCTCGGATGCCGACACCACCTCGGTGGTGGACGACGCGGTAGAGCCGGAGACCTCGGACGACGCAGAGCCCGCCGAGCCTCAGTCGCGCCCTACCATCGAGCAGGAGCCGGCAGCACCGTCGGTCGGTGCTTCCAGACAGAGCAAGATTCGCCGTCAGAGCCCCGCTGAACTGGCTGACTCGGCCGAAGAGGAGTTCGAGGACGAAGAAGACGAATTCGTCGTCTCACCCGTGCCCGCGACCTTCGCTGCCCGCGGTGCCGCCGCGGAAGATTCGGATTCGACAGGTCGTCACATCGTGCAGGAGGGAAAGCACGAGAAGCCACAGCCTGAAGGTTCCGACAAGTCGGCGACCGATGATTCTGAGCAGTTGCCCACCGAAGTTTCTGATCAGGACACCAGCACGGGGAAGCACTGACTCCAGTCCTGCGGGAATCGATTAGCAGAAGACAATCGGTTTATGAGAAACTGTTGTGGCTCAGCCTCGCGCTGAGCAGGCCGTGGTTCATTGCGAACCATTGGAAGCGTGTCCGAGCGGCCGAAGGAGATGGTCTTGAAAACCATTGTGCGGCAACGTACCGTGGGTTCGAATCCCACCGCTTCCGCAAAGTGAAGGCCCCCGTTCGCATCGTGAAAACGATAGCGAGCGGGGGCTTTTCGCATCCCTACCCTCAAACAGACTCTGGTTTGGCCTCTGGCTCTGGTTCGGCCTCTGGTTTGGCCTCCGGCTCGGACATCTCGGCATCGGCCTCAGGATCGTCGAAGCTGCGGACTGTCCGTTTGAAGCCGCGGGTCAGCACCGCCAGGTAGATGACGCCGATGGCCAGCCACACCACTCCGCCGATGAGAGCGGTCTCGTGCAGGCTCACCCACAGAATGCCGGTGAGAATCGCACCGATGGCCGGCAGCACCACATAGTTGAATGCTGACTTGACGTCGACGACCTGCCTGGTGCGGAACGCGAAGTGCGCGATGACCGTGAGGTTGACGAAGGTGAAGGCGATAAGCGCCCCGAAGTTGATCAGCGCGGAGATGAACTCGAGGCTGAACGACATCGCCAGCAGGCAGACCGCGCCGACGAGGATGATGTTGAACATCGGGGTGTGCGCCTTCGGGTGGATGTAGCCGAAGGCCTTGCGCGGGAGCACCCCGTTGCGTCCCATCACCAGCAGCATGCGGGAGACCGAGGCATGGGAGGCCAGGCCAGAGGCGACCGTGGCAGCAAAGGCAGCGGCCAGGAAGAAGCCCATGAAGACAGGGCCGCCGGTGAGGAGTCCGATCTCCGGCAGCGGATCGTCGACGACATTGAACTGCGAATTGTCGGGGAAGAGCTGCTGGGCGAAGTAGCTGGCGACGAGGAAGATGGCGCCGCCTGCGAGGACTGTCAGCAGAATCGCCTTGGGCATGAGGTTCACATGCTTGGCTTCGTTGGTGTACATCGTCACGGCGTCGAAGCCGATGAAGGAGAAGCAGACGACGGTGGCGCCGGTCAGCAGCGCGGACATGTGCACGCCCTCGTGCATGAAGGGTTCGGCGCTGAAGACGATTCCGGATCCATCGCCGTTGGTCAGGTTGACGACGGCGACAATGCAGAAGAGCGTCACCATTGTGACGGCGAAGACCAGGAGAACACCGTTGAGGTTGGCTGTTCCGCGCATGGAGACAGCAACAATGGCGGTCATGATCACGGTGTAGAGGACCACCCACACCCACGGCGGAGCGTCGGGGACCAGGGACTCCATATACAGCCGAGCGATGAGGCAGTTGACCATCGGCAGCAGCAGGTAGTCCATGAGTGAGGTCCAGCCGACCAGGAAGCCGAGGCCGGGACTCATGGTCTCTCGCGTGTACGTATAGGCCGAACCCGCTGTGGGGAAGACCTTGACCATCCTGCCGTAGCTGAATGCAGTGAACACCATGACGATGAGTGCGATGAGATAGGCCGACGGTACCGCCCCGTTGGTTTCATCCGACACGATTCCGAACGTGTCGAAGACCACCGTCGGCGTCATATATCCAAGGCCGAGCCCGACGATGGACCACAGCCCGAGGTTGCGTTTCAGTGAGCCTGACGCGGCCATATCAATCCTCCACAATGAGTCTTGCTAGATGGTGCAGCGATCGGATCCGGACCCGTGTGAGCACAGGAATGGAAGTGATCTGCGCCATAGATGCTATCCCGTGTGCAACCGAAAACGCAATCATTCTCACGAAATGAAACGATAACTTCACCTGTATCGCGCCATTCGCAACGAATCCAGTAGCCCAGGTTGCTGATTTCCGGGCGACCCTTCACACAGGGCCTCAAGCCCATCCCGACGCCGAGGTGGTGCTGCCCCACCGCTCCTCCCTGTCCCGCCTATCGAACGACTTTTCAGTGACTGTGGAAAGAGAGTAGGTTGATCAGCATTGGCAATGATGCTCGACGAAGAGAAGGCAAGGTCGAACAATGGCGATCGAATCACTCAGCTCCGCACAGTCGAAGGCGTGGAAGGACAGAGTCCTGCCCGAAGTGGAGAACGTTGCCGAAGGTGTCTGGGCGATTCCCGTCCCGATCCCGAACAACCCGCTCGTCTACACCTACTGCTACGCCGTCGCCGACGGTTCGGGTCTGATCCTCATCGATCCCGGTTGGGATGGCAAGGACCAGTACCTGGCGCTCACCTCGGCGCTGGGATCCCTGGGATTCACTGTCGCGAACGTCCACGGGATCGCGATCACCCACTACCACCGCGACCACATCGGGCTGGTTCCGGCACTGCTGCACAAGAACCCCGACATGTGGGTCGCCATGCACGGCGAGGACCTGCGCTCGATCAAGAAGTTCTTCTCCAAGAGCGTGGACCTGGGCACCGGAGTCGACCCGAGCATCAACATCGCCCGCGCCTACGGAGTGCCCGAGGATCGCTGGGACGAGGTCGAAAGCCTCCAGGTCGGCAGCAAGAAGGGCAAGGGCGAGGCCGGGTCGAAGAATGACTTCGCACTGCTGATGAGCAATATGCCCGACACCGTGAACATCCTCGAGGACGGCTCCGAACTGCCGCTGGAGTCCGGATCGCTGCGGGCGCTGTGGACCCCTGGCCACACCTACGGGCATTCGGTGTTCGTCCGCGACGAGGGCCAGCTGCTGTTCTCCGGTGACCATGTGCTCCCGACGATCACCCCGAACATCGGACTCGACAGCGGCGCGATCACGCACAGCCTCGGCGACTATCTCGGTTCCCTGGACAAGATCGGTAAGCTCGACGCCGAGGTGGCGGTCCTGCCCGCACACGGCTTCCGCTTCCAGGGTCTCCACGATCGCCGACGCGAACTCGTCGAGCATCACCAGCAGCGTCTGGACGAGATCACGGAACGCATGGACGCCACCGACGATCACAGCGTCTACTCGATCGCCCAGGGCCTGCACTGGTCGCGCGGATTCGACTCCCTGCACAACTTCAACCTGTTCGCCGCCCTGGCCGAAACGGCCGCTCACATGCACTACCTGGACATCGACGTCGGAGTGGGGTCACTCGTCCCGCAGTCGTGAGACGAACGAGCCCGCGCGAGAAGAGGAATCGACAATGAGCACCGAATACGTTCCCGCAGCCGAGGTCAGGCCCGAGACCTTCATGGTCCGAGCCTCCGACCACCTCCGGCGCGGCACCCAGCGCGGGCGTGAGCTGCGCACGGGCATCGAGTCCGCGATCGCCGGCTACCGGCGCTACTTCGAATTCCTGTCCATCGCCGAGGCGGATGTCCGTGCCGCGGCCGCGTCGAGTCTCGCGCGTCTCCAGGCCTGGTCCCCGGAGGCCGCCGAGGAGGTGGCAGCCGTGGCGCAGGGAGCTGAGATCCCCGTCGAGGAACTCATGGAGGTCATCGCCCGCACAGAGATCATGACCCTGGCGCCGGCCTCGGCGACGGAGTGCTCGACCGTGAGCTTCACCCGCCCCGGAAGCTCGCTGGCCGCACAGAACTGGGATTGGGCCGCCGACTTCTCGACACTGTGGCACATCAACGATGTGGGTGCCGTGCCCGGGCAGCTGCGCCACGTGGGCATCGCCGAATACGGGATGCCAGGCAAGATCGGACTCAACGAGGCAGGCGTCGGCGTCCTGCTCAACATTCTCAAGCATGAGGGCGACGGGGCCGGGGGAGTGCCCATCCACATGATCCTCGAGCGGGTCCTGTCGACGGCGAGCACTCTTGCCGAGGCGCTCGAGATCATCCACTCGGCACCCACCACATCATCGTCGATCATCACGGTCGTCACCGCCGACGAGGTGGTCCAGGTCGAGATCGCCAACGCCGAGAAGCGTGAGCGTCGAGCCGGTGCGGGATTCCTGCTGCACACGAATCACTTCCTGCACCCCGAGCTCATCCCCGGCAGCCTCGAGCTCAATGCGACCTCGACCTCCCGTGCCCGTCACGCTCACCTCGAGCAGCGACTCGAGGACTACGCCAAGCAAGTGGGAACATCCGGCGGCCCCGAGTCGACGGCCGACCTCACCGACCTTCTGACCACCGGTCCGGGCGAGGCGCCGGTGTCCTGCACTCCGGATCCAGGTGCCACCTATGGGGATCGCTCGGCGACTCTGGTCACCGTGCAGATCGACCCGAAGCGCAAGCAGTTAGACCTGGCTCCGGGTTCACCGGCGGACGGGATGCAGGGCAACCGTCGCTATCAGCTCTGAGCTGTCAGCCTCAGGCCTTGTCCGTCTCGGCGCTGCCTTACTTGGTGCCGTCTGGCTCAGCGTCGTCTGACTTGGCGCCGTCACCCTCGGCGGCTGCTTCGTTCGCGGCTTCCTCTTCGCGCATCGAGATGATGGTGTCGAGGCCCGAGGCGATCGAGTTCGAATCCTCAAGCGCCGTCTGGGCTAAGCGCCAGGGCACCATGTCGAGGTTTTGGTCGCCGACGCGGAAACGCACAAAGGGCTGCCTGCTGCGGGGATCATCGGGTTCGAGGTCGGCACCGTAGCGCCACTGTCCGAAGCCGATGCGCCGAATCGTCTCACCGATGAAGCGCATCGCTCCGGCGACGAACTCGGTCTCCTCTTCCGTCATCATCTCGTCACGCGAGTCGTAGCGGGCCTTGAGCTGCTTGCCCAAGCGCACCAGCGCCTCGCGCCCGAACTCCCACGAGGACGGGTCGGCCTGTTCCTGGGTCCAGGCGGCGATGCCCGGTTCCACGGTGCCGATGAAGCGGGTGAGGAACTCGACCTCTTCCTCGCTGGAGTTCTCAGCCGTGAGCATCCCCATCGCCAGACCGGTGCAGCTGCGCTTCGGCTCACCGTCACCGCCGAGATTCTCGCGAGCCTTGCTCAGGACTGCCGTGAAGACCTCGGCAGTACGGGCGTCGACCGCGGCGAGGATGATCGCCAGAATCGGGATGGGCTCACCCTTCAGCGGCCCTTCCTCGGTATCCGGACGGATGAACGGCATCCCGTTTCCGGTCTCTTCGTCGTGGTCCCAGGCTCCGCCGATCGCACGGAGATAGGTCTCGCCGAGGTAGCGGATGAGGCCTTCGACGAATCGGCGGTTCTCCGGGTCGATCACATCGTCGGGAGTGGGGAAGCGGGAGAGGACGAAGAGTTCGAGCATCGGCAGGGATTTGGGGCCGAAGTCCTTGGGGAACTTCACCGTCTCCCCGTCTTCCTTGTCGAAGGTCTCGGGCAGGTCGGCGAGGACGAACGCGCCGAGGCGGACGTCCATGTTGTTGATGAAGGCGTAATATTCGCGCTGTAGTTCATTCACGCCAACCACCTTAGTGCCTAGCGGCCGGTCCTGGGGCTGACTAGAGGTTCAGTAGGCCGAGAGCCCGGGCTGTCGGGAGGCCAGGACGCTCAGGGCTTCTGCGAGAAGTCGAGCAGTCGGTTGAGGATGCGCACCATCTGCGTGGAATCGATCTCGACGACCTCGTGCAGATCCTTCCCCGCAGCTGCGCGCAGGGATGACTGCGTGTGGATGGCGGTGAGCGCCTCGATGAGGTCCTTGAGTGGAATTGTCGAGGCGGCTTTCGCGAAGCCGATGGCGTTCTCGATCAGCGATTGGATCCGCTGGACCTGGAACGAGCTCAGTTCCGCGTACCTGGGGTAGAGCTCAGGTGTGCGCAGACAGTACAGCTGGATTTCCTGCTCAGCGATCACCTCGGCGGCGGTGGACCTCTTCTGACTGAAGGTGTCGTCGATGAACTCCGTGAGGAAGCCTTCGATGTTCTCGGGTCGACTGGAGTTGAGGCGATCGCGCCAGCGTTCGATGGCGGCGTCGAGCATGTCGAGGTCGCGGGAGGTGCGCTGTTCGATCGTGGCCAGAACCAGATCGTCGCGGCTGGAGAAGTTCGAGTAGAACGCGCCGCGAGTGAACCCGGCGGCCTCGCAGATCTCCTCGATCGAGGCGCCATCGATGCCTTTGTGGGCGAAGACGGACATGCCCGCCTCCACCAAGGTGGATCGGGTCTGCCGTCTGCGGGCGCTGAGATTGTCTGTATTCATCGAACATTTCATCGTCGGGGTGGTCGCGGTGCTGGTGTGGCTGTGGTGCTGTCGCACAGGCTGTGCTGTGTCGGTCCGTGCGGGTCTCTGTCGGCCTGGGCATCCGATGAGAATCTTCACGAAACTCCTGATGCATTTGCGCTGAGGGCACTGAGTCAACAACAATACAATACTGTATCCAATACACTTTTGTATCGAGGTCTTCGTGTCAACATTCCTGTACGCTCTGGGTCGTCGTGCCTACCGCGCTCCCATCCGATTCATCGCTCTGTGGTTTGTGATCTTCGCGCTCGTCGGCGCCGGTGTCGCGGCCTTCGCGAAGGACTTCGACAACGACTTCACCCTCCCAGGGTCCGAAGCTCAGGTCGCACTCGATTCGATGGAGACGACCTTCCCAGAAGCCTCAGGTGTGGGCGCCTCCGTCATCGTCGTCGCCGCCGATGGCGACTCGGTCAATGACTCCACGTACAAGGATGAGATCGAGAAGGAAGTCGATCGGCTCGAAGACCTCCCTCACGTCGACGCCGTGACCTCGCCGTTCGACAAGATGGTCAAGGGTGCGATCAGCGAGGACGACTCCGCTGCGATGATCTCCGTCCAGTACGACGGCACCCAGCAGGAGGTCGGCGAAGCGGCCCCCGACCAGCTTCTCGACGAACTGGATCCGATCCGCGACGCCCTGCCCGAGGGCTCCCAAGTCGAAGGCGGAGGCCAGCTCTTCCAGATCACCGGCGTGGAGATCTCCTGGGTCGAAGGCATCGGCGTCGTCATCGCCTTCATCGTCCTGCTGCTCACCCTCGGATCCTTCCGCGCTGCCGGCATGCCGCTGATCACAGCACTCATCGGCGTCGGCATCTCCGTTCTCCTGGTCGTGGGATCCACGGCCTTCGGCGCAGTCAACTCTTCATCGATCATGTTGGCGCTGATGTTGGGCCTGGCGGTCGGCATCGACTATGCCCTCTTCATCGTCTCCAGGGCCCGGGCACTCCTGGCCGAGGGACATGACCCGCTCGAAGCCACCGGACGGGCCGTCGCCACCGCCGGATCGGCCGTCGTCTTCGCGGGCATGACCGTGATGATCGCGCTGCTCGGCCTGTCCCTGGCCGGCATCCCGTTCCTCACCGTCATGGGCATCGGCGCCTCCGGGTCCGTCGTCGTCGCCGTGCTCATCTCCCTGACGATGGTTCCCGCGCTGCTGGGATTGGTCAAGGACAAGATCACCCCCAAGCCGACGAAGCGCTACCGTCGGGCGTTCGCAACCGCGCAGGAGAAGGCGGGCGACTCCGTCTCTCGGTCTGAGATTGCCGCCGAGGCGGAGGCTGAGGCCGGTGAACCGTACCCGAAGACGATCATGAACAAGTTCTTCGCCGGTTGGCTGCACGTGGTGACGAAGATTCCGCTGCTGACGGTCGTGATCATCGTCGGTGGACTCGCATTGTTCGCCATCCCTGCCTCCAACCTCCAGCTCTCCCTGCCCACTGCAGGCAGCCAGGAGGAGGGCACGCCTGCCCGCACGAGCTATGACCTCATCGACGAGCACTTCGGTCCCGGCTTCAACGGACCGCTGGTCATGACGAGTGAGATCGTGACCTCCGACGACCCCCTCGGCGATGTCGAGAAGATCGAGAAGGAGATCGAGGACGTCGAAGGCGTCGACCAGGTCATCCTCGCCACCCCGAACCGGGACGCGACGACAGCTCTGTTCCAGATCATTCCGACCACGAGCTCCGAAGATCCGGCGACTCTCGACACCGTCGACCGCCTCCGTGATCTGAGTGCCGACATCGAGGACGAGGACGGTTTCGAAACCGCGGTCACCGGTGCGACGGCGATCCAGATCGATGTCTCTGATCAGCTCGGCAAGGCGCTGGTGCCCTTCGGCATCTTCGTCGTCGGCCTCTCGATCATCCTGCTCATGATGGTCTTCCGTTCGATCTGGGTGCCGATCAAGGCCACCGGCGGTTTCCTCCTGTCCGTCTTCGCCTCCTTCGGCACCGTGGTCCTCGTCTTCCGCGACGGACTCTTCGCCGGTGCGATGGGCATCGATTCGACCGGTCCGGTGATCAGCTTCCTGCCGATCATCGTCATGGGCATCCTCTTCGGGTTGGCCATGGACTACGAGGTGTTCCTCGTCTCCGGAA
This sequence comes from Brevibacterium aurantiacum, assembly GCF_003932995.1. Taxonomy (NCBI): domain Bacteria; kingdom Bacillati; phylum Actinomycetota; class Actinomycetes; order Micrococcales; family Brevibacteriaceae; genus Brevibacterium; species Brevibacterium aurantiacum. The sequence continues at coordinate 3,565,876 of NZ_CP025333.1, read as the reverse complement.
TGCGCGAGGCCTACGTCCACGGTGCGAGTGCCCGGGGTGCGATCAAGGCCGGCTTCGCCTCGTCGGCCCGAGTGGTCTCGGCCGCGGCGATCATCATGTTCTCCGTCTTCGCCGCCTTCGTTCCCGCGGGTGAGCCGATCATCAAGTCCATCGCGCTTGCCCTGGCCTCGGGAATCTTCGTCGACGCCTTCCTGGTGCGCATGTCCTTGGTGCCTGCAATCATGCAGATGCTCGGCGACAAGGCCTGGTGGCTGCCGAAGTGGCTCGACCGCATCCTGCCCCGCCTCGATGTCGAAGGAGAGGGCCTGGCCCACGAGGTGGCTCTGCGAGATTGGCCGGAACCGGACTCCGAATACCGGGTCTACGGTCGCGGCATCGCCGTCAGCTCGGGTCGACGCGGATTCGCCCAGGTCGACATCTCGCTCTCACCGGGCCAGATCCTCGTCGCCAGCGGCCAAGCACGCAAGGCATTGCTGCTGGCTCTCTCCGGTCGCGTCGGACTGACCGCCGGTGAGATGAAGATCGGAGACATGGTCCTGCCCGAACATGCCGGACGGGTGCGTCGTCGTGTCCCGTACTTCGACCTCGATAAGAACGGGCCGGGGACGATGCCAGGGTCACGCGAGCTCTCACAGCTGCGCACCTCGGCGCCGGACCTGCTCATCATCAGCGAAGCAGGTGCACTGGCCGGAGAAAGCGGCCGGGACGTACGCGATCTACTCTTCGATCTGCAGGCCGAGGGCACGGCAATCGTGCTGGGTCTGCCCGACGGCGACATCACCGGGATCCTGTCCCCGAACACGAACTACTTCCACCTCGATCTCGATGAGGCCAAGCCGGAGGCTGAGCGTGGAACCGACAATGACAACGGCGGCGTGCAAGCTCACGCGGCCGGTCGCAGCGAAATGGAAGGCGTGCAGTCGTGAGACTCGAACGTGCGAACTCGAAACGGCCCGTGACCTGGCTGTCCCTCTTCGGTCTGGTGCTCATCCCGATCATCGTGGCCGCTGGATTCATTCTGGCCACGTACAACAGCACCGATCGCCTCGATACGATCGAGGCCGCGATCGTCAACAATGACGACGGCGCCGAGGTGGATGGTGAGACCGTGCCGATCGGCCGGCAGCTGACCAGCGGGCTTGTGGGTGAAGAGGACAACAACATCCATTGGGTCATCACCGATGAGGACGATGCCGAGAAGGGCATGTCCGATGGGACCTACGCAGCGACTCTGACGATCCCCGAGGGCTTCTCCCGGGCTGTGACCTCGGTCAGCGATGCCAAGTCGGCAACTCAGACGCAGCTCGACGTCGACGTCTCCGGAGTCGCTCCGGCCGCCGACACCCAGATCGCGCAGTCCGTGGCCGGAGTGGCACGGACAACCTTCAACACGCAGATGACCGAGACCTACCTCGACAACATCTATGTCGGCTTCAACGACATGGGTGATCAGATGAAGGACCTCGGAGACGCCGCCGGTGAACTCGACGAGGGTGGCGAAGAGCTGGCGAAGGGGACGGAGAAATCCGCGAGCGGGGCCGGTGAACTCTCCGCCGGTATGGACAAGCTCGACTCTTCTGGATCCGAACTCAGCAAGGGCGCCGGAGACCTGTCCAAGGGTGCTGGTGAACTGTCGAAGGGCACCTCTGAACTTTCGGGCGGTCTCCAGGACATGAAGAAGTCGACGGCGGATCTGCCCGACAGCACGCAGAAGCTGGCTGACGGTGCCGGAGAGCTCTCCGGGGGAGTCGACGAGTACACGAAGTCCATCGACCAGATCATCAAGGGCTTCGCCGGTTCCGGTGACTCCGGCTCCGGCGAGGGCGGTCTCGATGATCTCCTCAAGGGCGGCAAGGACCTCGACAAGGGTGCCCAGGGAGTCTCCGAGGGTGCAGAAGGCCTGTCAACGGGTCTCGGCCAGTACCGCGACGGGCTCCAGGAAGGCGCCGACCAGGCCGATCAGCTGGCCAAGAGCGGAACCGTGACCGGTCTCGATTCGCTGGTGTCGGCGGGCATGATGACCCAGGACGAGGCCGATCAGGCACGTGCTCAGATGTGCCCTGCCGGCACACCGGACGAGGTCTGCGCCGGCATTGAGAAGGCCTACGCTCAGGGGCTGCTCAACGGCACCTCGGGTGGCCTGAACAGCGCCGTCGACGGTCTGGAGCAGAAGCAGGACGGCGAGTCGCTGCTCGGCGGAGCGGACAAGCTCGCCGACGGTGCGGGTGAACTCAGCGACGGCATGAGCAAGTTCGTCAAGGGACTCGAAGACGGCCTCGGTGAACTCACCAAGGGCATGGAGGACATCTCGAAGAATGCTCCGAAGCTGCTCGAGGCCTCGAAGGGCCTGCGCGATGGTGCCTCCGGTGTCGCCGAAGGCAATCAGAAGCTTGCCGACGGAATGCCGGAGCTCAGCGACGGCATCGCCAAGGTCGCCGATGGTTCGAGCGAACTCGACGACGGTGCCGGACAGCTCTCCGATGGACTCGGCGAATTCTCCGCGGGACTCGACCAGTACACGACCGGTGTCTCCACTGCTGCCACCGGCACCTCTGACCTTGCGGCCGGACTGGACACCCTGTCCGAGGGCACAGACAAGTATTCGCAAGGAGTCGGCAAGTTTGCCGACGGTGTGAAGAAGGGCGCGGACGAGGTTCCCTCCTATTCGGCACCGGAGCGTGACAAGCTCTCCACAGTCGCCTCGGAGAACATCAAGTCGCCGGACTCCTCCGACGCGGGCGATGTGCTGCAGGGATCGACTCTTGCGCTGCTCATCATGCTCGCCCTGTGGGTCGGCGGACTCGTCACCTACACGGTGCTCAAGCCGATCCCCGCCTCGACTCTGCTCTCGACGAAGTCCTCGGTGGCCGTCTGGCTGCGCGGATTGGTGCCTGGCGTAATTGTGGGACTGCTGCAGGCCCTGGTGCTGTCGATCCTGGCGGTGACTGTGTTGGATATCGACGCCGTCCAAGGCTTCGACATCGCGGTGTTGACGTTCGTCTCCGCGCTGGTGTTCATGGTGCTCAACTTCGCACTGGTGGCGTGGTTCGGCGGCGTGGGCAGGTTCCTGTCGGTGATCGCCGTGGTCCTGGCTGTAGCCGGCCGAACGATCGGCGCGGTGCCCGGCTTCTTCGACTTCCTCGCCCCGATCCTGCCGCTGACGCCGGCGATGAACGGCTTCGCTGCGATCACCGCCGGAACCACGGGCGTGGCCGCTGCCTATGGCGGCCTGCTGGCCTGGGCGATCATCGGAGTCGTGATGTCCCTCCTCGCGATCGTGCGAGCCAGGACCACGAAGCCCGAAGCCGCCCTCGAAATGGCCGACGCCTAAGGGGAGACCCGCTTGGCGGGTGCCGCCTGCGTGGGGAGTGTCCCGCGTGGGTGCCGCCTGCGTGGGGCTGTTCAGGGAAACAGCTCCATCGAAGTTGAATAGCTCTGCTTTAAAGGCGAGCTATTTAACTTCGATGCAGCACCAGCAGGAACTCGCGCGCTGCTGCACCTTCAGATGAGGTCGAGGATCGCTGCTGCCGCGGCGTGGGAGTCGTTGAGAGTTGCGGCGTTCGTATTGGGGTTCGCTGCGATCGCCAGCCCCCATTGGACCGAGGAGAGTTGAATGGACAGCGCGAAACGGCGGGGGTGAACAGCGCCCTCCACGTCGATCGTGCGGTAGGGCCGCGGGGTGAGCGCGAGCCCGTTGAGGAACTTCTCGCGGCCATCATCCAAGGTCAGGCGGGCAGGCGTGAGCTGACCGCGTTCGACCATCCCATGCACCAGCACATCGGCTGCCCTGGACACCGCGTTCGTCGGTGAAGCCGCATCGATGACCACACTGCCGGTGATGTCGCCTGCCACCTGCGCCGAGGTGACTGTGAAGATCTGCGGCAAAGGATCCCCGGTTGGAGCCGCGGGCCACCCGCTTGCAGGTGTTGCACCCACGTCCGCAGGTGCAGCGACCTCGGGACTCGCTTCGATGCGCATATCGGGGCCGATGAACTCGACGAGGCCGGCTTCGGCCAGTGCGAGAAGCTCGGCGATGCGCTGCGGGGGAGGACCGTCGCAGATGCCGGAGACGAAGCTTTCGAACCAGCCGCAGATCTCCATGTCGATGCTGACTCGGTCGATGTGGCCGGCCACGATGAGCTCTTTGAGCAGCAGTCGAGACTGCCAGAGCACGGTGAACAGCGATTTCTCAGCGCTGCCCTCTGGCCCGGACAGAGAATCATGAAGGTCGTTGCGGAGGAAGTCGAGCATCCACTCGTGCAGAGAATTGGTCTCCCGGGGGCCACGACTGTCGAACTCTCGACCTTCGAGAGGATTGAGCAGCTCGTGCAGTGACATGCGGTGGGCCGGATCGGGGACGAGGCTCTCCTCGATCTCCGACCATGCGAAGGCCTCACGGGTGACACGACCCTGCCGCGCAGCCTCGGCGCCTTCGTGCTCTCGGGACTCGGCCGCGCCCGTGGCTGCGGAGTCCCCGCTGCCAGCACTGGTCTCGCGCGTCTCGGGGTGGGTCTCCTGCCAGGTGCGCCTGGTCAGGTGTCGGGACACCGCCTCGGCGATGGCCTCACGCAGCTGACCGGGATCACCGGCGAATGCTCCGGGACGGATCCGGGACAGGGTGCTGTAGTAGGCGAGACGGAGATCGGCGAGGATCAGCGGCCACAGCTGGTCGTTGAAGCGCGCACCGGCTTTGCGGTCGCCGTCGAGGTCATCGAGACCGGCCAGCAATGCGATGTTCTCCCGCGTGAAGTAGCGCAGCGGCCACGGTGAGCGCGGGTGGGCCTGGCAGATGGGTTTGCTGCGGTAGGGGACGCCGCGACGGGAGCCGAGCAGCAGACGAGGTTCCTCACCGCTGCGCACATAGCGGAGCTCGCCCGCGATGTCGGGACCCGGGTCGAATCGGCCGCCACGTTCGTGCGTGAACAGGGTCTGCAGATCGAAGTAGTTCAGGCCCATGCCACGGACGATGACACGGTTGCCAGGGGCCACCTCGGCGACGGGAGCTTCGGCAGGCAGGCCCTGCGGGATGTAGAGCCCGCCGGAGCGCTGCGCGAAGGCCGCGAGCCGGGCACGCTCATCGGTCTGCGCACTGGGAATATGGCCGACGGCGAGGACGACGGCGGAGGCGATGATGGCGGTGCCATCCTCACAGCGAACCAGCTGCGGCGGCACGGTCTCGGGATCCGCGGACGTGTGGCCGAAAGGTTCGACCGGCGGGAGATCGATGACCGATTCGACCTTCGTGGGGTGCTCGACGATCTCGATGAAGTCGGGTGCCATGTCGCGGATGCGAGCGTAGGCATCACGCAGATAGCGGCCGTAGAGAGTCCGGCTGGGGAACGTCGCGTCGACGGGATCCGTTCCACCCATGTCGCGATACCACTGCGCCATATCGGGGCCGAAGCGATCGGACGCGGCGCCGGAGTCCGCAGCAGTTTCGGGGGAGACGAAGGAGCAGCTGGAGTCGGGGAAGATCGTCTGTTCGGCAATCGTCGTGTTCATCAGCAGCGTCTCGGGCTGATCCGTGCGCCAGACGATGCCCGCACCCGGAGGGTAGGGGTCGATGAGGTGGATGACGATCGCGGGCGGGGTGTCAGCACCCACACCAGTACCAGCACCGTCGCCGTCGGCGCTCGAGAACCGTTCGGCGGCGAGGGCGACGAGCCTCTCGAGGACCGAGAGTCCTCGCGGTCCGGCGCCGATGATCGCGACCGAGTGGGCCTGCGAGTCCAGGCTTTCGGCGCTCGAAGCGCTCGTCTCAGCTGAGCTGCTGGTTCCTGACCATGGTGAAGAAGTCGTCACCCTTCATCTCCGGCTCCCGGGCCTGGATAGCCGGGGAAGTCGTCGCCGGGCTTGAAGCCCTTCGGGTAGCACTTGCCTTCGGCGTTGGGCTCGCCGGGCTTCGTGGTCTCGGTGGGCTCGCCGCCCTCTTCTTCGGCGGGCTGGTCCTCGGCAGATGCCTCCTCCGAGGGAGACTCCTCCGAAGGTGCCTCCTCGGCGGTGTCCTTCTCCTCATCCGTGGTCGGCTTGTTCGTCGGTTTCGCGGTCTCTTCGCCATCGGACGCGCCCTTGACCTCGCCGAGGATCCACTTGTGGAGGACGTCGAAGTCGGGGTCGTAGGTCGGGGTGACGTCGTTGTTGATCTGCACCGTTGTCACGTCGCCCTTCTGCATGGCGACAGCGAGTTCGATGAAGGCCGGGACCTCGTTCTGCGGGATCGAGGTGGCGATGTTCTGAGTCGCTGAGTTCGCGAGCTTCGGATACGCCGTCGCGAGTTCGCGCGGATCGATCTGGTCGAGGGTTGTTTTGATCATGCGCTGCTGACGGCACATGCGGTCGTAGTTGTCGCTGCCTTCACGCGACCGGACGTACCAGAGTGCGTCCTTGCCTTTGAGTGTCTGCGGGCCCGGGTCGACCCAGCCGTAGACCTCGTTGGCGACTCCAGACATCGATTTGCCGCCGCCCATCGGGATGGGACGTTCGACGTCGATCTTCACACCGCCGATGGCATCGACGACGTCTTCGAACCCGGCCATGTCGACCGCAGCCCAGTAATCGAGATTGAGGCCGAGTGAACCCTCGACTGCCTGCATCGTGGTGAACATACCCGGCTCCAGGCCATGGGTGTCGCCGATCTTGTCCTTGTTCTCCTCGCCCCACTGCCAGACGGAGTTGATGAGGTCGACCGAGGGTTGGCCCGTGGGCCGAAAGCCGTCGGGCCAAGCCTTCTCCAGTTCGCTGCCTTCGGGGAAGATCGGGAACGCGAGGTTACGCGGCACTGAGATCAGGGCGGTGTTGCCTGTCTTCGTGTCGATGGAGGCGACGAGCATGGTGTCGGGACGTGTGCCCTCGCGGTCATCGCCGTTGTCGCGGCCCATGAGGAAGACGTTGATGTAGGGCTTGTCGGCCCAGAGGTCCTCGGCGCTCTTGGAATGTCCTGTGCTGTCGCCGAACAGGCTCGAGACCGTATCGCCCTGGACCCGGGAATAGACCGAGCCGACGCCGAAGGGAATGCCGATGATGAGCGCCAGAGAGACGACGAGCACGCCGGCCAACTTGTTCTGCCACGAGGTATAGCGGTGCCCTTTGCGCAGCCCGAAGTGGGAGATCACGATCACGAGGATCCAGATCACGCCGATGACGGCGAGGACGATCGCGAGGAAGGTCAACATCGTCGGACTTGAGACGACGGTGCCGAACGCGCGGATCGGTCCCTTGATGAGGACGTAGACGAGAGCGACGAGGAAGGTGAGGACGAATCCGCCGAGCAGGATGAAGCCCAGGGGACGGAAACGTGTGCGCAGCAGCCCGATGCCCGGGAGCAGCGTGCTCAGCGAGGTCCAGCCGACAAGGCTGGGGAAGGCTTCCCCGACTCGTGAGGAGTGGCGACGTGCGCGCGGAGCCTCGTCCGCGGACGCTGCCTCGGCCTCGCGGCGGTCCCTGCGCCGTTGAGGTGCTTCCGCTTCGTCGGCGAAATCATGTGCTGATTCCCTCGCCGAGGTGGGGCGGTTGTTCCGTGCGCCGGTGGGCCTGCTGGACTCGGCAGCGAATGTCGCTGGCGCGCCGGGGGAATGCTCCGTTGTGGAGGCGCTGTGGTCCCGGGCCTTGTCATCGTGTGCTTGGGCGGCCGATGCCACACCTGCTGCTGAGGCGCCGCTGGCTCCTGCTGCGCGAAGCATCCGTGCTTCGCGGCGGGTCCGTGGCGCTACCGGGCGAGGTGTCGGTGCCTTCGACTGGTTCTGCTGAGAGTTCGACTGGTTCTGTGCTGAGGACGAGTTCTGAGACTGTGCGGGCCTCCGGCCGGACTGTGACTGAGCTCGTGACTGCGACTGCGACTGTGACGGCGTCTGTGGCTGCGATGTCGGGCGGAGCGAATTGGATCCATCGTCACTGGCTGTGGCATCACCGCGGAATCGAGGACGAGAAGAAGCGCGGAGCCGATGACCAGCAGGGCGTGAATTGGGGTCGTTCCCATTCGGCCCGTGCTTGTCAGGGGGAATCTCTGGCAAGTTCTTAACTCCTCATAAATTACGTCTCGTGCTATATGCGTTGCTCACGATGCAGGCCATCGGCGCGCATCGTGGACGATGTCAGCGCAGGGGGCACCTCCGTAGCATCGTTCCCGAACCCGTCAGAGAGCAAACCGCAGAGCACTTCAGATCGATTTTACGCTTGTACATTGATGAATGCTGGAATTCGCGTGTACGTGAGCATGGGAGTCTGGTCGCCATCCCCTTCTATTCGGCGATCCACCCCTGAGATGTTTATGATCAAGGCCACTCTTTGCCCGCACATTTTGCTCTTCGCCATTGGTTTCGCATAGGCTGTTCCCCGTAGTGCAAACTGCAGATTCGACGCTCTCTTCGCAGAGTGGCATCGAGTCAGTATTTGGAGTCGTGGCTGAGCGGCCGAAAGCGTCACCCTGCTAAGGTGAAGTCCCTTGAACTGGGGACCGAGGGTTCAAATCCCTCCGACTCCGCGTTGTTCGAAACCCCCGTCTGACCAGGTGAACACTGGGCAGGCGGGGGTTTTTCGTGCGCTCGCTCCCGCCGCGTGCCTAGGCTCACGCCAGACTCCCACTCACACTGGCATCCAGACTCTGGTGTGATCGGCCCCGATCCTTTAGGCTCAGGATTGTCAGTCAATCCTGTGTTGGCTGACATTTGCGTCTACGAGAGGGCAGTGTCATGAAGATCTTGGTGGTCGGAGCAGCAGGGCACGTCGGAGGAGTTGCTCGAGCCGAACTGGAAACCCGAGGGCACCAGGTCATCGCAGCCTCGCGGTCGACAGATCCCGGAGTTGATACCTCGGACCCTGAATCGATCGCTGCGCTGCTCAAGGCCGTCGGGCGAGTCGATGCCATCGTCGTCGCGGTCGGTGCCGCGGCATTCAAGCCGGTCACCGAACTTTCGCGTGAAGACTATCTGGAGGCCTTCACATCAAAGGCCCTGGGGCAGGTCGAATTCGTCACGCAGGGCCTCGACTACCTTAATGACGGTGGTTCGATCACTGTCACCACCGGTGTGCTCAGCCGGGAGCCTGTGCCGACTGCCGCTGCGGCAGCATTGGTCAACGGCGCCGTCGAATCGTTCGTCATCTCCGCAGCACCTGAGCTTCCGCGCGGCATCCGGATCAACGCGGTCAGCCCCAATGTGCTGGCGAACTCCCCGCACTTCCACGACGCATTCGCGGGAATGGTCCCGGTTACTGACGAACAGGTTGCTGCGGCCTTCGTGCGCTCCGTCGAAGGAAACGTCACCGGCAGGGTTCTATCTGTCTGACCCAGTCCGTGATTCGACCGAACTCAACAATCGATACCGATCAGGAGGCGTCGGAGTGGACTCATCGAAATCAACGAAGAATACCGTGGGACGCCCAACGGCAGGCACGTCGGCATCGCAGGCCCCGCTGGACTCTTCCTCGAGCGCGGCACGGACTCCTGCGTCCAACACGGAACGCAGGCAGCGCGTCGTCGATGCAATCAAAAGGCGGATCATCCTCGGCGAGATCCGCCCGGGCCAACGCATCATCGAAGCAGAAATCACCTCTTCTCTCGACGTGAGTCGCCCCACCGCTCGCGAGGCGCTCAATCAGATGGCCAGGGACGGCTTTCTCATTCAGGAGGCCTATCGGGGCCTTCGCGTGGCCGATATTGAGGCCGATTCCCTTCTGGAGATCGCTCGAGTCAGGGTCGCCCTCGACACGGAGGCGATCAGCGAGATTCTCGCCGACCAGTCTGGGCAGCGCATGGCCGTGCTGGAGGCGGCATGGCGGAAGTTCGAGAAGGCGACAGCGGGATCGGATCCGCTGGCTCTTCACGAGGCGCACGTGGAATTCCACCGGGGCATCTGGGAAGCGGCGGACAACTATCTGCTCATGCGCATCTGGCCGGTGATGGAGGCCCAGATGACCATCGTCTTGGCCTATGACCAGTTCACCCGGACGAATCCCGCACGGGCTCATGCCATCCATGCGGCACTGATGCGCGCGATTCGCACCGGCGATCCGGCGCAGATCCGCACTGCTCTCGACGTACACACCATGGACAGTGCGCAGGAGCTGGCACTGCTGGCTCCCGGCTCGGCTGAATGACCGGTCCCGAGGCGTGATCGGGGGAGTCGCTCCACCCGTGGTGGAGGCCGTCAGGAAACTCTGTGCCGAAGAGCATTGACGCGGTCAGATCGAGTGCGTAGCGTAAACCTCAGAGGGATTGTCATACAATCCCTGCGGCCTGAGGCTGCGGCCAGCGGCGGTCGCAGTCGACACTGAGGGAGACCTGCATGAAGGTAGTCGTTGTCGGTGGTGGAGTGGTCGGGCTGACCAGCGCCTATGAATTGGCGAGTGCCGGCTGTGAGGTCACCCTCCTCGAAGCAGGAAAGTGCGGCGCCGGTGCATCCCACGGCAATGCCGCAAAAGTGGCGCTGGCGGAAAGCACTCCGGTGCCAGGGCCTGGTGTCTTGCTGCAAGGCATCAGATGGATGCTCAGACCCGACAGCCCCCTGTCGATCAAACCGTCCGTGGCCCCCGGCTATCTGAGCTTCCTGCTCCGCATGGCCCGGCACTGCAATGCCCGGGACTTCGAGGCCGGACTCGACGTGCACCTGCGGCTGGGAGAAGACGCGAATGCGCTCTTCGACGACTACCAGCGCCAGGGCATCGATTTCGAGATGCATGCTCGAGGAGTTCTCCTCGCCTTTGAGACCACCGCTCGATTCGACGAGCACAGGCAGACGTTGCCAGCCTTCGCCTCGGCCGGACATATCGGCGAAGAGCTTCACGGTGATGACCTGCTGGCAGCAGAGCCGGCCCTGAGCGACCGCATTCGCCATGGAATCTACTTTCCCTCCGATCGCCAGATAGAGCCCGACTCCCTGACCCGCGGACTGCTGGGGAAGTTGAGCGAGCTCGGAGTGAAGGTGTGCGAAGGAGTCAGTGTGCGCAGCTTCGTGCGCACCGGTGACACAGTGACTGCGGTCGTCACCACTGATGCGGAAGTCATCGCAGCCGATGCCGTCGTCGTGGCTGCGGGTGTCCCGACCGGCGCACTCGCGTCTGAGCTCGGAGGCAGGCTGCCCATCTACTCCGGCAAGGGGTACAGCATCGACTACTCTCCGGCGCCGATAGAGCTCAGAACCTCCCTGACTCTCGAAGACACGAGAGTCGCAGTCACTCCGCTCAACGGCATGCTGCGTCTGGCGGGAACGATGGAGTTCGGCAGCCGCAATGACGATGTCAACGACATCCGCGTCGAAGCCATTCGCCAAGCCGCCCGCCAGTCATTCCGGGACTGGGGCGAGAACCCGACCCGCGAGCGAGCCCCATGGGCGGGCTCACGGCCGATGACACCGGATGGGCTTCCGGTGATCGGCGGTCTGGGAACCGCGAAGAACGCCTACATCAATTCCGGGCACTCGATGTTGGGGCTGACCCTGGCCCCAGCCTCGGCGAAAGTGCTTACCGACATCATGCTCGACCGCTCCTCCAGCCTCAGCACCGATCTCCTCGCGCGGATATCGCCGCAGCGATTCTGATCGCCTCACCCCGCCGTTCGACGCCGAACGACGAACACCAGTTGAAAGGCCACCACCATGACGACCACCTTCACCGGCATCTACGCCGCGTGCATCACCCCATTCAGCTCTGATGGTGCCGAGATCGATATCGCCGGTATCTCAGCTCAGGTCGAGCACATGATCTCCAACGGTGTCCACGGTCTGGTTCCGGGCGGCTCGACCGGAGAGTTCACGGCTCTCACGGTCGCAGAGCGCAAGGCCTGCAACCGTGCGTACATCGAAGCCGCCGCCGGGCGCGTGCCCGTGGTCGCCGGCACGGGGGCACTGTCGACAGCAGAGACCATCGAGCTCAGCCGAGATGCCGAGGAAGCCGGAGCCGATGCTCTGATGATCGTGCCTCCCTTCTACGACACTCCTTCATTCGAAGAGATCCTCGTGCACTATCGGGCGATCTCGGACGTCGTCGACATCCCGATCATGTTCTACAACATCCCGGATGCCACAGGCCTTGAGCTCAGCGCCGAAGAGTTCGGACGTCTTGGTCGGGAAGGAAGAGTCGCGAACTTCAAGGACACCAGCGGCGACTTCTCCAAGTTCACCTCGGTCTACCTGAACCACTCCGACGACATCCAGCCCATCAACGGCTGCGACACGTTGACCTTCGCCGCACTGGCACTCGGAACCGGTGCCGGAGTGTGGGGAGCCGCCAGCTTCATTCCCCGCCTGTGCACCGATCTGTACTCTGCGCTGGCTGTCGACGTCGACATGCCCCGGGCGCGGGACCTGTGGAAGAAGATCCATCCGATCTGCGTCTTCCTCGAATCCCACAGCTACGCCTGCGGGGTGAAGACCGGGGTCGAGCTCGTCGGGCTGCCGGCAGGACCGACACGTGGACCGATTCTGCCGCTGGCCTCGGAGCATCGTGAGGAGCTCCGAGGTCTCCTCACCGCAGCAGGCCTCGACACCGTCGCCTGATCGTCTAACGCGGTCTGAATAGGGGAGGGACACAATGACCAACAGGCAGCTCATCCAAACAGTGGACGTTCACGCGGCGGGAGAGCCGGGTCGGGTCCTCATGGGTTCTGGCCTGCGCGTCAAGGGCGAGACCATGGTCGAACGTCTTCGCTACTGTCGGGACCACCTCGACGACCTGCGCACCCTGATCCTCCAGGAGCCGCGCGGATATCCCGGGCTCTGCTCACCGCTCATCGTTCCCGCAGCAGATCCCAGCTGCGACTTCGGCATGATCGTCATGGAGCAGGGTGGGTTTCGACCCATGTCGGGTTCGAATCTCATCTGTGCAGTCACGGCACTCATCGAAACGGGCGCGATCGACGTCAGCGAACCTGTCACCACACTGCGCGTGGACACGGCAGTCGGAGTCGTCACGGTGCGGGCACAGGTCGAAGATGGTCGGGCCGCACTGATCACCTTCGACAATGTGCCGTCCTTCGTCCATGGCCTTGACCTGCCCTTGGACGTCCCCGGCTACGGCACGATTCCCGTTGACGTCGTCTTCGGGGGACAGTTCTACGTCCAGACCTCTGCCGAGCACCTCGGCGTCGAGCTCGAACCAGCCAACGCCAAGGAGATACTCAGAGCCGCAGCAGCGATGAGGAAGGCCGCCGATGATGCCTTCGACGTCGTCCACCCGCTCATTCCCGAGATCGACTCGATCGATCTGCCGATGATCCACGGGCCGGCACGCAGCGAGGGCACGCACGGCCGCAATGCAGTCGTCCTGCCCAACGGCGAGGTCGACCTGGATGACCCGAGCACCTGGTCGGGCACCTTTGACCGATCACCGTGTGGAACCGGGACGAGCGCACGCGTGGCGGCGAAATTCGCCAGGGGAGAGCTGGCCATCGGGGAGAAGTTCGTCCACGAGTCGATGATGGGCACCACCTTCACCGCCGAGGTGAAGGAGACAGCAACCGTCGGAGACCTCCCCGGGATCATCCCGACGATCAGGGGCCGCGGATGGATCACCGGATTCCACCAACTCGTTCTCGAAAGTGACGACCCGTTCCCCGTCGGCTACACCGTCGGCGACATCTGGGGACAGGGCATGGGTCGAATGACGGCCGAAACCGCCGCCACAGACCGCTCGACTGCAAAGGAATAACAGCATGGATCTCGACGGCCGCACCATCCTCGTCACCGGGGCCGCCGGTGGCATCGGCTCGGCGATCACCGCAGCTTGCGCGCGACTGGGCGGAATCGTCATCGCCGTGGATCGAGTGGAGGTGCCTCACGATCCATCTCTGACCGCCGAGGTGGCAGCTCGGGTCACGTCATATCCGGCCGATATCTCGACTGCGGACGGCTGCACCGACCTCGTGACCCGGGTGCAGGAGCGCTTTGACTCCATCGACGGCCTGGTCAACTGTGCCGGAGTGATGCGCAGAGGTTCCCTCCTCGACATCGGTGAGGACGATTGGGCGGCGAGCTACTTCGTCAACGTCGACGCCGTCATGCGTCTGTGTCGCGGGATCCTGCCGATGATGATCGCGGCGCAGGCCGGCTCCATCGTCAACATCGCCTCCCAATGGGGTCTGCACCCGGCGGGCGGGCACATCGCCTACAACAGCTCCAAGGCCGCGGTCGTCTCGTTCAGCCAGAGCCTGGCGCGTGACTACGGTGGCGAGGGGGTGCGGGTCAACGCCGTGTGCCCTGGTGAGATCCTCACTCCGATGCTGCAGCAGAAGCTCGATACTTCGAATATCGCCGAGGCGGAACTCGCCGAGTCCATCCCCTTGGGCCGGCTGGGACGCCCCGCTGACGTTGCGGAGCTGACGACGTTCCTGCTCAGCGATCGAGCATCGTTCATCTCCGGCGCCGCGATCGAGATCACCGGAGCCCAACGTGTCGGCTGATAGGCCACATCGGGCGCGACGGTGATTCGTCGGGCTCACTGATAAAGGAGGACAGCATGAGCGTCGAAGCAGCTCGCCCACTGGCAGGAAGGCGAGTCCTCGTCACGGGAGGATCGAAGGGCATCGGGGCAGCAATTGCCAGAGCCGTCCACAGAGACGGGGCGACGGTGGCGATCCACTTCAACTCCGACGAAGCCGGTGCCCGTGACCTCGCTGCCGAACTCGGTGACCGGGCATACCCAGTCCTTGCTGACCTGGCACGCCCCGGGGCTGCCAATGGTCTGTGGGCCGCGGCGGGCGAGACTCTCGGCGGCGTTGACACCCTCGTCAACAATGCTGGCGCCTGGATCCCCTCACCGCTCGCCGACGCAGACGAATGGGAACAGGGGTGGGAGGTGAACCTGCAGCTCAACCTCATCGCTGCGGCGGACCTGTGCAGGTGCGCGCTCCTTGATTTCCCCAACCTCGGCGGTGGCGCGATCGTCAACGTCACGAGCCGTTCGGCTCATCGCGGTGACGATGCAGAGCATCTCGCCTATGGTGCTGCCAAAGGGGGACTGCTGAGCCTGACCAAGGGCATCGCCCGGAGCTTCGGTCATGCCGGTGTCCTCGCCTATGCGATCGCTCCGGGATGGGTGGACACCGGACTTGCAGCCGGGGAGATCGACGACGAGGCGATCGCCGAATTGCCGCTGCGTGAAGTCACCCCGCCAGAAGACGTCGCCGAACTCGTGGCATTCCTCGTCTCCGGACGGTCCCGGCATCTGACCGGTGCGACTCTCGACATCACCGGAGCCGACTACGTGCGCTGAGGTCCGAACTCAGCGCACGCAGGCAGCACCGCTTCAGAACCGAACGGCGCTTCAGAACCGCACGGCGTCGATGAACTTCTTCAGCTCCGGGTCCTCTGTCTTGTTGAACGCGTCGTCTGGAGTCGCATTCACCGCGATCTCCCCCTGATGGAAGAAGACGACCCGGTCAGCGGCCTTCGAAGCGAACGCCATATCGTGCGTGACCAGGGCAACGGCGATGCCCTCCTCTTCTTTGAGCCTGCGCAGGACGTCGAGAACCTCGGCCGCCACCGGCGGATCGAGGGCACTCGTGATTTCGTCGCAGAGCAGAAGCTTCGGGCGCATCATCAGTGCACGGGCGATCGCCACTCGCTGCCGTTCACCACCGGAGAGCTCGCTGGGGCGGGAGTGGATGTGGTCGGACATCCCCACCTCGGCGAGGGCCTGCTCTGCTCGCTCCAGCGCTGCTGACTCCGACATGCCCAGCCGTTTGCGCGGGGCCAACGTGAGGTTCTTGAGCACATCCATGTGCGGCCACAGGGTGTAGCTCTGGAAGATCATGCCGACGTGGGAGTCGACCTGCTTCCATGCCGGAGTGCGTTTGGCGTCCTCGAATACGACCTCGCCGTCGAATGTCATCGTGCCGGCGTCGGGGTCGGTGAGTCCGGCGATGGCCCGCAGAAGCGTGGACTTGCCCGATCCCGACCTGCCGATGATGACGGTGATGTCACCGGCCAGCATGTCGAAGTCGATGCTCTTCATGACCTCACGGTCTCCGAAGCTCTTCTGCAGTCCGCGGCAGGAGACGAGCACATCGCCGGACTTTGCGGTGATGTCCCTGTGCATCCCGGTGTGGGCAGTCGTGTTCTCGCTCATGGTTTGACCTCGACTTTCGTTCCGGGTGCCATCTGTGCGGCCAAGCTCCTCTTGCGAGTGCCTCTCACATTGCCTGTGGCCATGAGGTTGCGCTCGATCTTGCTCAGGATGAGCGAGGCCGGGAACGCGATGATGAAGTACATGAGCGCGGCGACGGTGAGGATCTCCAGTGCCCGGTAGGACTCGGTGGAGATCTTGTTCGCGGTGAACATCAGGTCTGCCACAGCGATCGTCGAGACCAGTGCGGTGTCTTTGAATATCGAGATATTCAGAGACATGATCACCGGCAGCTGCTGTTTGAGCGCCTGCGGGACGATGATGTGGCGAATCTGCTGGAACCGAGTCAGCCGCAGCATCTTCCCGGCCTCCACCTGTTCGGGTGGGACCGATTGGAATCCGCTGCGGTAGGCCTCTGCCATGAAGGCTGTGAGGTTGAGGGTGAGCGCGATGATCGCCGAGATCGTGCCGGGGATGGTGATCCCTGTCAGGGTCGGCAATGCGTAGTAGACCCAGAACAGCTGCACCAGCAGCGGCGTGCAGCGGAAGATCTCGATGTAGAGCTGGGCGAGCCAACGCACTACCTCGATATTGGACATGCGCAGCAGAGCCAGCGGGATGGCGATGATCATACTGAGCACGATGACGATGACCGCGATCTCCACGGTCAGGAGCAGGCCTTCGAGCAACCGTGGGAAGTTGTTCGAGACCACGCTCCAGTCGAACGTGTAATTCATGGGAATTCCCTTCTACCGGGGGCGAGGTCGATCACTTCATTGCGAGATCGCCGAGGTCGTCGGCACTCACGACTCCCGCCTTTTCCAGCGCGGCATCGAAGGATCCGTCGTTCTTCGCGTTCTGGATTGCGATGTTGATGACCTGCAGGGAGCGAGGATCGATGTCCGCGCTGACTCCGTAGTTCGAGTCGCTCTTGAAGATGACGGGCTTGGGGCGCACGATCTTCAGTGACTTGTTCTTCTGCGCGGCGTCAGCCAGAGTCGGCAGATCGCCGAGCGCGGCGATGGCGCGGCCCGATTCCATCGCGGTGACCGACTGCGGGATCGCCTCGGCGTTGACGATGTCGACGCCGAGGTCGACGACCCGTCGTTCGTACGAGGTGCCCGTTGCCACGGCGACCGGCTTCTTCTTTTTGAGGATGTCCTCGGTGGACTTCAGCCCGGACTCAGCCTTGACGATCCAGACACCTTCATAGGTGTAGACAGGGTCGGTGAACTGAATGGCCAGGGAGCGCTCCGAGGTGGCGTCGAGGTAGGCACCGACGTCGAACCTGTCGGCCTGCAGGCCGGAGACCATCTTTGACCATTCCGCTGCGACGGGAGTGAACTTCACTCCCATCTCATCGGCGAGGTTCTGCAGCGGCAGCACATTCGGCCCGCCCATCTTC
The DNA here is from genome assembly GCF_003932995.1 of Brevibacterium aurantiacum. Classification (NCBI taxonomy): domain Bacteria; kingdom Bacillati; phylum Actinomycetota; class Actinomycetes; order Micrococcales; family Brevibacteriaceae; genus Brevibacterium; species Brevibacterium aurantiacum. Next base: position 3,548,418 of record NZ_CP025333.1, on the reverse strand, counting down.
CCGTCCTTCTGCTCTCCGGTCATCGGGGGAGCCGACGCGATTCCGACTCGGAGCTCGCCTTGGTCCTTGATCTTCTGGATCCATGCGCCGTTCTCGGTGCCCCCGGCACTGCCTCCGGACCGGAGTCCAGCTCCGAAATAGCCGCCCGCCAGCGCGAGTACGATGACGGCGACGATTGCAATGATGATTTGACTTGTCTTGGACATCTTTGTCTCTCTTCGTCAAAATGCCGACCCTGCTCCGGGTCGACCCTGCACGGTATGGCGGGGCCCATCAGGGTGACGGACAGACACAATCCTCCCGCCGGTGTGTCATACAATCGACCATATAGCGACTTCTGCGCAATATCGAGAGTAGAGCGCAAACTGGACCCGCAAGTGTTACCGAATCACTGATGAGTGCGGTGATCCGCAAAAGTCAAAGTTTTGGGTTGTCAGACAATTTCAGGCTGATTCAGTGTGCCGCGTCGGCACGGTGAGACGTTTTGCGGACTCGCTGGCCTCAGCGCCTTACCGGTTTGTGCGCAGCCACAGAATGGCGACGTGGAGCGCGGTGCGCGATTCTGCGTCCTCCAGCGAGACGCCAAGCCTGCGCTGCAATCTGTCCAACCGCGCATAGAGCGCCGGCCGGGACAGGAAGCCGCTGCGGGCCAGTGCTGACTTGTTCCCGCCGTGTGCGAGGAACTGTTCGAGAAGACCGAGCATCTCCTCGCCATCGGACTGACCTCCGGGCTGACTTCCGGACTGGTTCCCAGGCCGATCCCCTCGCCCACTGGGGGCTTCGAGCAAGGGAGCAAGTTCTGCCTCTGCGAAGGCTCGAACACTCGGATCATCGTGCAGAGACGAGAGCAGTCCACGCAGCCTCACGTCGGAGAAGCGGTAGTACTGGCGTTCCCTCAGCTCGAGAGTCGAGGCGATCTCGGCCACCTGGGTCGCGGGCTCGAGCCCGGCAGCGGAGTCGATGAGCGACTCGCTCATGCGTCCGACGCCGACGGTGGTGCCGTCAGCGGGAATCTCAGCGATGAGCCGCTGCAGGGTCGTATCGACATCGACACCGGCAGGCAGTGCCAGCACAACCCCGAACGATCCCGACTGGAGTCCGGCCGAGAGCGTCGAGCAGCGATGGGCGCTCGCGGCAGACACGAAATCACGATGCAGTGACCGCTCGCGCAGCTGGAGGGTCGTCGGATCGGTGCTCGGGCCCCGATCGATGCGCACGACCAGAGGAATCATGCGCCCTCGCGGAGCGAATCCTAGATCTGCTGCCCTGGCCCGGACCTGCTTTTCGTTGAGGTCTGTCGATTCGATGATCTCGCGCACCAGCCCGCCCTGGGCCTGGACGAGGAGGTCCTGTTCATCACGCTCAGCCATTCGTGCCAGTGTCAGAGTCTGCGCAGCACGCTCGATGACCTGCGCAGCCTCCTCATCTGACCTCAGGCGACTGGGCGCCAGCAGACGCCCCCACCTGCGATCCCGCAGCCCCACCGGGGTCTGCAGCCACCGCTGCCCCTGTTCGCGTTCACGTCCAGGGCCACCGGCCTGGGCGAGCACACGATGCCCGACATCTTCTAGCAGCACAGGGGTGCCCAGCAGCTCCGCAGTTCGATTGACGATGTCCTGGGCTCCAGCGCTCTCGAGGCTCAGCTGCGTGAACACCTCGTGGACCGTGCGCGCATGTTCGACGCGAGCGAGCTGCCGCTTGAGCAGCTCCTGGTGAGCCAGCTCCGTGACGCGGACGAATTTGATGCGGCGGCGCAGGACCACGATCGGAAGCTCTCGACCCTGAGCTGCCCTTCGCACGTTCTCGATCGCGGCCTCATCGGGCCTGCCGTCGTCATGGATGAGTTCGATGACCGCGCCGGCGGCCGAGGCTGATTCGAGCTGATCGAAGAAGGTTGCCGTCGACTCCAATGAGGACCGGTAGGACATTCCCGTGCTGAGGACGAGTTCGCCGCCCTCGAGGAACTGGGCGACATTCTCCGAATCGGCGATGTGGACCCATCTCACGACTCGTCCCACCTGGTCGCCACCGGACACGAGCTCGGGCTCGCCAAGGCGAATCTCCTCAACGTCGAGCAGGCTCGCGAAGGTCAGATCCGGTGCTGGCTGCGACCAAGCCTCCATTACGTCACTCCTTTGTGTGTTCTCGAAATCATGGTGTTTACACAGTGTAAATCGAGCCAGGGAAACGTTGACAGGGTGTCCATAGTGAATCGGGTTCGACTGACCCACCATTGAAGGATCAGGGTCACCTCAACGGTCAGACCCACCTCGGCGATATGGGATGAACTGCGAAAGGACGGCACAGCATGACTGTGATGAACGCGAACGAAGACGTCGACCGCGAGGTCGTGGGCACAAGCGATGCGGGTACGGAGCCTGTTGAGACCCAGAGCCACGACTCTCGAACGTTCACCGCGGAAGAGCTGAGTGCCGGTCAGCAAGCTCATGATCTGGACCGGGCACACGTCTTCCATTCCTGGCAGGCGCAGGGTCCGTTCACCCCGATGACCGTGCTGGCAGCCGAAGGGCCCTATGTCTGGGACGGGGAGGGGCGGAAGCTGCTCGACATGTCCTCGCAGCTGGTGAACACGAACATCGGGCACCAACACCCGAAGGTCGTCGCCGCGATCCAGGAACAGGCGGCGAAGCTGTGCACCATTGCGCCTCAGCACGTCAACGATGCTCGGTCCGAAGCCGCCCGGCTCATCACCGAAGTCACCCCCGGCGACCTCGACCATGTGTTCTTCACCAACGGTGGTGCCGATGCCAACGAGCACGCAATCCGGATGGCGCGCCTGCACACCGGACGGACCAAGGTGCTCTCCGCCTACCGCAGCTATCACGGAGGCACTCAGCTGGCCGTCAATGTCACCGGTGACCCGCGGCGCTTCGCCAACGACTACTCGGCAGAAGGCATCGTCCACTTCATGCCCGCCTACCAGTACCGCTCCTACTTCGGGGCGACGACCGAGGCAGAGGAGACGCAGCGGGCGCTGCAGCACCTCGAGGACATGATCACCTTGGAAGGGCCGTCCAACATCGCCGCGCTCATCCTCGAGACCGTGCCCGGAACGGCCGGAATCTACGGGCCGCCGGCCGGGTACCTCGAAGGGGTGCGGGAACTGACATCGCGTCACGGCATCGTCTTCATCGCCGACGAGGTGATGGCCGGCTTCGGGCGGACCGGAGCCTGGTTCGCCGTGGACCATTGGGGAGTGACACCGGACCTGCTGACCTTCGCCAAAGGCGTGAACTCGGGCTATGTGCCCCTCGGCGGAGTCGCGATCTCCGATGACATCTTCGAGACCTTCCGCGACCGCGTCTACCCGGGCGGACTTACCTACTCGGGCCATCCTCTGGCCTGCGCGGCCGCGGTGGCGACGATCACCGCCATGCGCGAGGAAGGCATGATCGGCAACGCCGAACGCCTGGGTCGCGACATCATCGGACCCGCACTGCACGAGATGGCGCAGCGCCACCCCTCGATCGGCGACATTCGCGGAATGGGATGCTTCTGGGCCGTCGAACTGGTCAAGGACCGAACCACCAGTGAGCCGATGGCGGCCTACGGCGGCAGCTCACCGGAGATGAACCGGGTGATCGCTGCGATGAAGTCAGGCGGGGTGCTGCCGTTCGCGAACTTCAACCGGATCCACGTCGTACCGCCGCTGAACACGCCCGACGACGACGTGTGCTTCGGCCTCGAGGTGCTCGACCAGGCGCTGAGCATCGCCGACGGATACGTCAACTGACCTTTTCGGCCCTCGCCGGGTGGACTGTGAACAGCAATACATTCCGCACCTGGTGAGGGCACGTTCGGCCAGCTCAGAGATGAACGCAGAGTGTCGTGAGTGGAGTTCTGTCGAACAGTGGGTGAAGACTCAGGGAATTAGGCGGTAGACTTTTCGCAGATTGAGGTCGCTGCCCGCCAGCTAAATCATCCACGGTCCGAATTGTGTCTACGTTCAAGGTCGCTTAGTGGAAATCATCTTCGTCGTCGTGCTGGTCATCGTACTGGCACTGTTCTTTGACTTCACCAATGGCTTTCACGACACAGCCAATGCCATGGCGACACCGATAGCCACGGGAGCGATCAAGCCGAAGACGGCGGTCACCCTGGCAGCGCTGCTCAACCTTGTCGGAGCCTTCCTCTCCACCGAGGTGGCCAAGACCATCTCCGGGGGCATCATCAAAGAAGGTGGTGGGGGAGTCCAGATCACTCCGGACTTCATCCTCGCCGGCCTCATCGGTGCGATCATCTGGAACATGGCGACCTGGCGCTTCGGCCTGCCGTCATCGTCCTCGCACGCACTGTTCGGTGGACTCATCGGTGCCGCAATCGTCGGCGCCGGTCTCAACTCCGTGGACTTCGGCGTGTTCTTGTCCAAGGTGGTCCTGCCCGCACTCGCGGCTCCGATCATCGCCGGCGTGGGTGCCTATCTGTGCACCCGACTGGCCTACTCCATCACGCGTCGCAACGGCGAGGGCAAGACCGCTCACCGGGCGCCGTTCAAATACGGTCAGATCTTCAGCTCCTCGCTCGTGGCACTGGCACACGGGACCAATGACGCTCAGAAGACCATGGGCGTCATCACCCTCGTGCTCGTGTCCGCGAACCTGCAGGATCACGGAACCGGCCCGCACATCTGGGTCATCACCGCCTGCGCGCTGGCGATCGCCTTGGGCACCTACGTCGGCGGATGGCGAATCATCGACACCCTCGGTACGAAGCTCACAACCGTCAAGCCCGCTCAGGGTCTGGCCGCCGAGACTTCGACCGCAGCCGCCATCCTCGCCTCGTCCCACCTGGGCTTCGCCCTGTCGACGACGCAGGTCGCCTCGGGATCGGTGCTCGGCTCGGGACTGGGACGCAAGGGCGCAGACGTTCAGTGGTCCACCGCTGGACGCATCGCCTCCGGTTGGCTGCTGACCATCCCGGCGGCAGGAATCGTCGGTGCTATCGCAGCCGGTGTCGCACACTTGGGCACCATCGGAGTCATCCTCGACACCATCGTCGCCGTCATTGCGGTCCTCTGGATCTTCCTCAGCTCACGCAAAGTCGCCGATCCGGAGATCTCGAACTTCGACACCGTCGGCGAGGCTGTGGGAATTCGCGGTCGTAAGCGCAAGCTGCGCAAGGACCGCAACCGCAAACGCGCCGCTATGAAACGTGCCGCTCGCATCGATGCCCGCGACCAGCGAATTTCAGACAGGGCGGACGCGAAGTCCGATGCCGGCGTCACTGTCGATACGGATTCAGAACCTGCTTCCGGCTCCGGGGTTGCTTCCACCTCCGATACGGCGGAGACCGAAGTCGACGGGGCCCGCGCGGACAAGGGAGATACGAAATGATCGAGTGGAGCTCATTCCTCATCGTTGCGGTCGCGACCTGGGTGTCGGCGATCGTCGTCATCACGCTCTTCTCCACCGCAGTGCGAATGAGGGCCGTGCACGTCGACCTGGCCGCCGCGGGGCAGAGTAAGCCACTGCTCAGGGTCGGTTATTGGGCTGTGTTCGGTGTGTGCAGCATCGTCGTGCTCGTCGGCGTCTACCTCATCGTCCCGGCCCTCCACGGAGCGTAGGGCCTGGGGCGTCAGGCCCGGCGGCTAAGACCCGGCGGCTGATTCCAAGCGGCGACTGATCGCGTGGCGCTTGATGCAGAGCCTTATCGCTCCGGCGCCCCACGGCGTCTAGCCCTCGAAAGCTTCTAACTGCACGTCTCGTAATCGAGCGCGTCCCGGACCGTCACTGCTTCACTTCCTCGCTGCCAGCGGCAAGCAGCACCGGTCGTCGCATTCACTACAGTCCGTCGCTTACACAACCGTTAGTTCTGCACGTCCTCCCCGGACCCTCTCGTCCTACAGTTCCTGCGGTGCGCATTAGTGCTCCCGGTACGTGATGAGATTTCTGGCATTGGCAACCAGCCCGGAGCCTCGTCCAGGCCTCTGCCCACCACTTCGAACGGTTTCCGGCTGACTGCCCACCTCAGGGACTGAACCACACGGACCCCGCGTCCCGGCACACGAAAATCCCCCAACCACCTCGGCGATGGTTGGGGGATTCTCTGTCGTTCAGAAGAGTCTCAGAGCCTCAGTGACTCAGGCGAGGCCCAGACGGTCACGCAGGTTGTCGACCTCGGCGCGGAGTTCGGCAGGAACCGAATCTCCGAGCTGCTCGTACCATTCTTCGATGAGTCCGAGCTCGGTCTCCCACTCCTCGGGCTTGATCGCGAGAGCCTTGCGCAGCTGCTCGTCGGTGAAGTCGAGGCCCTCGGTGTCCAGACCGCCCTCAACGGGGGTCAGGCCCAGCGGGGATTCGGCTGCGTCGGCGGTGCCGGTCACACGCTCGAAGACCCACTTGAGAACGCGCGAGTTCTCGGAGAATCCTGGCCACAGGAACGAGTTGTCGTCATCGCGACGGAACCAGTTGACGTAGAAGATCTTCGGCAGCTGGGCACCCTCGGTGTTGCCGATGTCGAGCCAGTGCTGCAGGTAGTCACCGACGTTGTAGCCGATGAACGGACGCATGGCCATGGGGTCGCGGCGAACGACGCCGACGGCTCCGGTGGCGGCTGCGGTGGTCTCCGAGGAGAGCACCGAGCCCATGAACACACCGTGGTTCCAGCTCTTGGTCTCGGTCACCAGCGGCATTGTGGTCTTGCGGCGACCGCCGAAGAGGATGGCCGAGATCGGCACACCGTTCGGGTTGGTCCACTCGGGAGCCAGGGTCGGGACGTTGGCGATCGGGGTGCAGAAACGCGAGTTCGGGTGAGCGGCTGGAGTCTCCGAGTCCGGGGTCCAGTCGTTGCCGCGCCAGTCGGTGAGGTGCGCTGGCTTCTCGTCGGTCTTGCCTTCCCACCACACGTCGCCGTCGTCGGTCAGTGCGACGTTGGTGAAGATGTTGCCGCCGGCTTCGATGGCGCGCATCGCGGTCGGATTGGTGGTGTAGCCGGTGCCCGGTGCGACGCCGAAGAGGCCGAACTCGGGGTTGACGGCGTAGAGCTGGCCGTCGTCGCCGAAGCGCATCCATGCGATGTCGTCGCCCAGGGTCTCGGCCTTCCAGCCGGGAATGGTGGGCTCGATCATGGCGAGGTTGGTCTTGCCACAAGCCGAGGGGAACGCGGCGGCGATGTACTTGACCTCGCCCTCCGGGCTCGTGAGCTTGAGGATGAGCATGTGCTCGGCCAGCCAGCCCTCATCGCGGGCGATCGACGAGGCGATGCGCAGCGCGTAGCACTTCTTGCCCAGCAGGGCGTTGCCGCCGTAGCCGGATCCGAATGACCAGATGGAGCGGTCTTCGGGGAAGTGGGTGATGTACTTGGTGGAGTTGCAGGGCCAGGCGACATCTTCCTGACCGGGCTCGAGCGGAGCGCCGACGGAGTGCACGCACTCGACGAAGGTGCCGCCGTTGGCCACGATCGCGTCGAGGGCGTTCTTGCCCGAGCGAGCCATGACGAGCATGGAGAGCACGACGTAGGGGGAGTCGGTGACCTCGATGCCGAACATCGGCTGGTCTGCCTCAGCATGTCCCATGACGAAGGGGATGACGTACATGGTGCGTCCGCGCATCGAACCGGTGAAGAGAGGCTCGAGGGTCTTCTTCATCTCGGCTGGAGCCATCCAGTTGTTGAGCGCGCCGGCGTCCTTCTCCTCTTCGGAGCAGATGTAGGTGCGGCCTTCCACACGGGCGACGTCCTCGGGGTCGGAGGCCGCGTAGAATGAGTCCTTGGTGCCGGTCAGGCGAACGATCGTGCCGGCTTCGACGAGCTGGTCGGCGATAGTGGCCTTCTGCTCTTCCGAACCATCGACCCAGACGATGTCGTCGGGGGTGGTGAGGGTGGCGACCCGGCTGACGAACGACAGCACCGACTCGTTATCGGTCGGTGCGTTCTTCAGCTGGTCAGCGACGACGTCATGGTCGAGGACAGTCATGAGTGGTCTCCTGGTCAATCGGGATTACGGGGTTCTGCCTGGCGGCTGGTACATCTCCACCGTAGGACGCGGGTGACCCGGAAAATCCTGGTTTTGAGTCACGCGAAGATGTGCATTCGATCACAACGGCATCACGAAAGACGCAAATGAGTCATTTAGGTGACGTGTATTTGCATAGTGATGATCGTTTCTTGCAGAAGTTGTTCCAGCGTGAAAATCGCAGTCCTCGCTCCCTCGCCGAGGTGGTTCTCGGCTCCCGTGAGAGGTGGACCTAACTTCTACCTCTTGTAGAATTAGGGGCAGTCGTCGGCAGTATTGGCGCCTTCGACTTCATTTGAAACCCCTAAGGAGCATCATGCCCCGCACCACCATCGGACTCGGCGTCGTCCTCATCGCCGTCGGTGTTATTGCCTATGTCGCCACCGCCTTTGCCAGCTGGACCGCGCTGATCCCAGCCATTCTGGGTGCAGTCCTTCTGATCTGCGGCCTCATTGCTCTGAAGAAGCAGAAGCTCGGAATCCATATCGCCCTTGTCGTTGCGATCTTGGGTATCTTCGGCACCGCGATGAACGTCATGCAGATCGGCGCACTCATCGCCGGTGAGGCTGAACGGCCCGCCGCAGTGATCACCAGCATCATCACCTTCGTGCTGCTCATCATCTACGTCGTCATGGGCGTGCGGTCCTTCATCGCCGCCCGTCGGTGGAAGAATTCGGCACAGACGGAGTCCGCGCAACGATAGTCTGCGCGCTGTTGTCGAGTGGGGCCGCCGACTGCCATCGAGGCGGGCGCGGCTCCACTCAACCGAAGTCGCAAATGTGGCGAAGCGCACTCGGCCCGAATTTGAGCTTGAGTGAATTCGGTGTGTATAGTTGTTCGAGTTGCAGGGCGTGAGTCCGAGCGACATGCGCCACTAGCTCAACGGATAGAGCATCTGACTACGGATCAGAAGGTTGGGGGTTCGAATCCCTCGTGGCGCACAGTTAGAAAGCCCCTCACCAGCGGAAACGCAAGGTGAGGGGCTTTTTCGATCCCTGCCCACAGAGAAGCCAGCTCGGCGCTAGGATTGACCCATGGCCGCAATCACTGCCGATGACGGTGTCCGTCTCGAGTACACCCAAGCCGGAGACCCCTCCGGCCGCCCGGTAGTGCTGCTGGCCGGGTTCAAGGCGCCGGCGACCAGCTGGCGCTACCAGGTCGGAGCGCTGACGCAGGCAGGCTTTCAGGTGTTCAGCGTCGATCTGCGCGGCCACGGAAGCGCCGAGCATCCCAATGCCGGAGTGACCATGGAACGCCGCGGCCAAGACATGGCACAGGTCCTGGAAGCCTTGGACCTCACCGATGTTCTCCTCGTGGGCGGGTCCATGGGCGGCAACACCATCTGGTCCTACCTGTCCCAATTCAGCGCCGACCGCATTGCCGGAATCGCCATCGTCGACCAGACTCCGAAGATGCTCAATACTGCAGACTGGCCTCACGGCTACTACGGCTTCGACGAATCCAACGCCGATACCTACTTCGCCGAGGAGATCCCTCCCACCGGACACGGCACACCCATCTGGAAGAGGGGCAGGCGCCTGCTGCGTCTGCTCAAGGCGATGAAGGATGTGGACAGGACACTCACCCGCGGAGAGCTCGCATTGCTGAATGACCATGCCAAGGCCGATTGGCGCCCCGTGATCGAAGGGACGGATGTACCCGTGCTCTTCGTCGCCGGAGCCGAGAGCGAGCACTGGCCAGCATCGCACGCGGCCGCATCGGCAGGACTTGCTCCGATCGGTACGTCGGTGATCATCCCTGACGACGGGCATGCGGCCAACATCGAACAGCCCGAAGCGTTCAACGAGATCCTGCTCGACTTCGCGAAGTCCCTTTAGCGGCAAGCAGTGCATCTCGCTGTTCAGGGGACAGATGCTTGACCACTTCGCGCATCGTCACACCCGAGGCGCGATGGGCGCGGGGCAACATCCACTCGAAGACCATGTCCGGACGTGTGCGGGCCGTTTCGCGCAGCACCCACCCGATGGCCTTGCGGATGAAGAACTCCTTCTCCTCGAGCATGGCGTCGGCAAATCGCGTGAATCGCTCAAAGTCTCCGCGTCCCTCCTGCAGCGGTTTGAGGTGGGCCAGCAGTGCAGACCGTCGGATCCAGAAATCTTCGTCCCCAGACCAGCGTTCCAGCACCGGATCGAATTCCAGATCGTATTCGGCCAGAGGACCGACAACATCCCCAGCGAGGGGATCGACAAGGGCCCAGGTACGGGCCTGTCGCAGCAGTCGTTCCAGGAAGTCACTGTCACCGGCGCCGAGGTGGTCCTGCGCTTGGGTGATCACCATCGTGGCCGCGCTGCGGAGATCAAAGACAGGAGCGTCGATTCCGATGGGCGCCGGGTTCCACAGCGCCTCGGCAAGTTCGACGAGCACTTCGTGATCCAGTTCCGCAGTGTGCAGAGCCGAGCGCACCACAGCCCGAGTATCGGGCACGCCGACGCCGTAGTGGACGAGCTCGCTCTTGAGGTAGGCCTGGTCTTTGGCGGCGCGTACGGAAGAGCCACGAGCACGCAGTTCGCGCTCGATCACCTCGGCGAGGGAATGCGCAGTGGATGCAGCTGATGACATGGCACGATCATCTCACCGCACGACGAAGAAGGGCAGCACATAGAAAAACCCACGCACACAGCGATGTCACTGTGTGCGTGGGCTCCTGGAATGGCTCAGTCAGTCAGGTGGGTCCTGCTCAGTCCGTGCCGGCGTCGAAGGCTGCGGAGAGACCTGCGAGGTCACTGGCTGCATCGACATCGGCACCCGAGTTTGCGATCTCCTCGGCGCCACCGGCTTCGAGTGAGCCGACGAGCTCCGAGGTCGGGCCCGAGACGATGCCCATGGCCGCGTACTGCTCGAGGCGGGCGCGCGAATCGGCGATGTCGAGGTTGCGCATGGTCATCTGACCGATCCGGTCCTCGGGGCCGAAGGCGGCATCGCCCACGCGCTCCATCGACAGCTTCTCCGGGTGGTAGGACAGGTTGGGGCCCTGGGTGTTGACGATCGTGTAGTCGTCACCGCGGCGCAGGCGCAGGGTGACCTCACCGGTGATCGCCGAGGCGACCCAGCGCTGCATCGATTCGCGCAGCATGAGTGACTGCGGGTCCAACCAGCGTCCCTCGTACATGCGGCGACCCAGACGGCGACCCTCTTCGTGGTAGAGGGCGATGGTGTCTTCGTTGTGGATGGCATTGAGCAGGCGCTCGTAGGTGATGTGGAACAGCGCCATGCCGGGAGCCTCGTAGATGCCGCGCGACTTGGCCTCGATGATGCGGTTCTCGATCTGGTCGGAGACGCCGAGTCCGTGCCGGCCACCGACCTCGTTGGCCTTGAAGACCAGGGCCACGGGATCGTCGAACTTCTCACCATTGATCGACACGGGACGGCCGGCCTCGAAGCCGACGGTGACCTCTTCGGTGGCGACCTCGACGTCATCGCGCCAGGCGGCGACACCCATGATCGGATTGACGATGTCGAGTCCGTTATCGAGGAACTCAAGGCTCTTCGCCTCGTGGGTCGCACCCCAGATGTTGGCATCGGTGGAGTACGCCTTATCGGCGGAGTCGCGGTAGGGGTAGCCGTGCTCGACGAGCCATTCGCTCATCTCCTGGCGCCCGCCGAGTTCCTCGACGAAGTCCGCGTCGAGCCAGGGCTTGTAGATGCGCAGCTTCGGGTTGGCCATGAGGCCGTAGCGGTAGAAGCGCTCGATGTCGTTGCCCTTGTAGGTCGAGCCGTCGCCCCAGATGTCGACGCCGTCTTCCTTCATGGCGCGCACGAGCATCGTGCCGGTGACCGCACGGCCCAGGGGAGTCGTGTTGAAGTAGGTCTTACCGCCGGAGCGGACGTTGAAGGCACCGCACTGCAGAGCGACGAAGCCCTCCTCGACGAGGAGACGCTTGGCATCGACGAAGCGGGCGATCTCCGCGCCGTACTCCTTGGCACGTTCGGTCACCGATTCAAGGTCGGGCTCGTCATACTGACCGATATCGGCCGTGTAGGTGCAGGGGATGGCGCCCTTGTGGCGCATCCATGCGACCGCGCAGGACGTATCCAGTCCGCCGGAGAAGGCGATTCCAACGTGCTCACCGACAGGGAGCGAAGACAATACTTTCGACATGCCGTCCAGCTTAGCGGCCAGAACAACCCATGTCGAATTGTTATGCATAGATCTGTATTTTTATGTGAATGAGCGGAACGGTTGGACCCTCGCCGAGGTGGTGGCGTGCTGGATCTCAGCGATTCGAGCGGTGGGAACGGATCGCCTCGGCGACGGCGATCGCATCGCCTTCTGGCGCGTTGGACTGACGATCGGGGCGAGCGATGACGAGGTAGGCGAAGCCAGCAGCCAACACCACGACCAGACCGATGAGAACGATCCAGTCGGTGAAGAACGAACCCGAGTCGCCGGGCAGTGAGAGCAGGACCATGGCGAAGAGACCGTAGGCCAACGCCGCGACGTTGACGAGGAAGCCCCACCCGCGCAGCGACCATGGACCAGCCGGCTTCCATCCCTTGACTCGCTGGCGCAGTGCGCCGAGAACGACCATCTGGAAGGCCAGATAGATGCCGAGGATCGCGAATGAGGTGACCGCGACGAGGATCCCGTCGTTGAACCAGATGAGCACGCAGATGAGGGCCGGGGCGATGCAGGCGACGATGAGTGCGTTGCGCGGAACCTTTGTGCCCTCGGTGACCTTGGACAGCCAACGGTGGCCGGGCATCATGCCGTCACGGGCGAAGCTGAAGATCAGCCTCGACGCTGCGGCCTGGAGGCTGAGGACACAGGAGATGAACGCGAGGATCGCGACGAGGAGGAAGATCTTCGCACCGACTGCGCCGAGGCTGCCCTCGAGGATCGAGGGAATCGGATCCGCAACCTCGCCGGCGACGATCTCCTCGAGGTTCGGGGCCGCGAGGACGTATCCGCCGAAGGAGAACAGTGCCGAGACCGCGCCGACGACGATCGTCATGAGCATGGCCTTGGGGATGCCGCGAGCGGGATTGGAGACTTCCTCGGCGACGTCGCCGCAGGCCTCGAAGCCGTAGAAGAGGAATAGGCCGGCGACCGCGGCGCCCAGGAACGTCCCGACGTAGCTGCCGTCACCGGCGGTGCCCATGGTGTCGAAGAAGACGGAGAAGCTGTGTTTGCGCTCAAAGATGAGGAGGAAGAGTCCGAGGCCGATGACGCCGATGAGCTCGGCGAAGAGTCCGATCCGGGCGATGCGCGCCAGCCATTTGGTGCCGCTGAAGTTGATGGCCAGAGCCAGGACCAGAAGCGCCAGGCTCACGGCGAGCGTGGTGTTGCGGTTGAGTTCGAAGCCGAGCAGGCTGGCGGCGAATCCGGAGCCGAACTCCGACACCGAGGTGATGGTGACGATGAGCGCGCAGATGTAGACCCAGGCTGCCATCCAGGCGTAGCGCTTGCCCCAGAGTCTGCGAGCCCACGGGTAGATTCCGCCGGCGATGGGGAACTGGGAGACGACCTCGCCGAAGACCAGGGCCACGAGCATCTGACCGCAGGCGACGATGACGATCCACCAGATCGACGGCGGTCCGCCGGTGGAGAGCGCGACGGCCATGAGCGAGTAGACGCCGACGAGCGGCGAGAGGTAGGTGAAACCGAGGGCGAAGTTCGCCCACGGGCTCATCGACCGCTCGAAAGAGTCGTTGTAGCCGAGGACGGAGAGATGATCTGCGTCCGAGAGATGGGGTTTCGGGGTTGGTTCAGTCATGGGATTGCGCCTTTGCACGAATCGACGGTGATACAACGGTGCTCATCGTATCTCAGAATGTGGATGGGGTGGAGCGTCTGGATGCAACGGGCCGGGTGGAAGGTCAGGGCCGCTCGCCCATGCGGACGAGAGCGATTTCACCCACGAGGCGGAGGTGCCCGGTTCTGCGACAACGTAGGTTGGATCGTAGAGACTGTGCAGGATATGAGGAGGAGCCGTGAGCATGGGAACGGATCGCAACGATAAGGTCATCGTGGACGCAGAGCCGACAGCTGCCTCGGCGGGGGAAGAAGTCGACGCCAAGGGGCGACCGTTGGCGATTGCGCCTGCCAAGGTGCCGTGGCTCGAGTTCGCAGTCTTCGTCGCTGTCGCGGTGATCCTCGCCTGGGTCGTGTGCCTGCCGCTGTGGCTGAGCGGCGAGGGCATCGGAAACGTGATGCTCGTACAGGTCACGGGGATGGCCATGATGTTCACCCCGCTGATCGCTGTGGTTGTGGCGATGCTCATCCAGCGCCGACGCACCGGCGAACCCCGGGCCAGCATTGTCAGGTACCTCGGCATCTGGCCGCTGCGTCCCTTCGGCCGGGTTCTCGGGATGACCGCGCTCGCCTTCTTCGGTGTCTTCGTGCTGGTTGCTGTGGCCTACCTGTTGGGTGCGGCCTTCGGATGGATGCAGGTTGATCTGCTCGGTCTCTCTGGCTTCAAGGCGCAGTTGGCGCAGCTGCCCGGGTTGGAAGACATCCCGGTGGTCGTGGCTGTGATCGGCTATCTGGGGCTCATGGTTCTGGGGTCGGTGCTCAACGTGCTCGTCGCCTTCGGTGAGGAAGTCGGCTGGAGAGGCTGGCTGCTGACGAGCCTGCGTCCCCTCGGCACCTGGCCCGCACTCATCATCGTCGGAGTCATCTGGGGTCTGTGGCACGCACCGCTGATCCTGCTCGGATACAACTTCGCTCGCCCCGACATCACCGGCCTGGCGTTCATGGTCGGCGGGTGCATCATGCTTGGCATCCTGTTCGGCTGGCTGCGGCTGCGCACCGGTTCGGTCTGGCCGGCCGTCGCCGCGCATGCCGCCCTCAACGGTTCGGCGGGGATGCTTCTCGGACTCTTCATCGATGGATCCGCCGAGGCGCCGGACATGGCTTTGGTCTCGTTCTTGGGAGTATCCGGTTGGATCGTCTCGGCGATCGTCATCGCCGTTCTCGTCGTCACCGGCCAGTTCCGCAAACAGCCCGAACTGGGTATCAAGGCGCCGAAAGCGCCCGTGCCTGCAGTGAGTCCGACAGAGGCGCCTACAGCGAGTCCGACAGTGACGCCTGATGGCGAAGTGCTTTGAGGCTGAGGTCGGGCATCCGTTAGGCTCAAAACCCCCAACCTCAAGGAGAATTCCATGGCATTCGGATCATCGTTGCTGCAGACGGCAGGACGCGTACTCACCGCACCGATCTTCATCACCGGCGGCTACTCGGCACTGACGAGTCCCGGCGGGCGAGTTGCTGCTGCCGCTCCGACGCTCGATGCGATCCGCGAATACGTGCCGGTCCTGCCCGAAGACGATGAACTCCTGGTCCGTGCCAACGGCGGACTTCAGCTCCTCGCCGGGACCACCATGGCGTTGGGCTTCAAGCCGCGCCTCTCCGCGCTCGCCCTGGCCGGATCTCTGGTGCCGACCACGCTGGCCGGTCACGCCTTCTGGGACATGGACGGCGCCGACGCTGCCGCACACAAGACCCACTTTTCAAAGAACGTCGCGGCATTGGGCGGGCTCCTCCTGGTTGCAGGCGCTCAAACGACCAAGCAGGCAGCTAAGAAGGCGGCACAGAAAGCCGCGAAGAAGGCTCAGAAGAAGGCACTGAAGCAGGGCTGAGCAACTCTGGCAGCTGATCAGCGGCAGAGCCGGGTCCAAGGGGGCTCGGTTCCAACCAATGTTATGGGTAGTGTGACGAACATGCCCGAAAAGAATGACGGCACCGCTGAGTCTCAGGGTGCTGAGACGGAGTCTCTTAGTTCCGAGTTGGACGAGATCATCACCTTTCACGATGTCGATGACTCCGACATGTGGGTTCGGTCCGGTCTGCCGCGCGCACCGATCGCACTCGTCGACCATGATTCTTCCTGGAACGAGCAGTATTCACATCTGTCGGAGCTGATCCTGTCCGCGCTCGGGCCTCTGGCATTGGGCATCGAACACGTGGGCTCCACCTCGGTGCCGGGACTGGCGGCGAAGCCCATCATCGACATCGCGCTCGTCGTCCCCAGCCCAGGTGAAGAGATTGCATACCGACCTCATCTGCACTCGATCGACTTCGAACTCGTGATCCGCGAACCTGCCTGGTATCAGCACCGAATGTTCAAGCACATCGACGCTGGAACCGGAACTTTGCTCACCCCACTGTGCAATCTCCACGTCTTCGGCCCGCGGTGCCCGGAAGTCGCCCGCATGCGAATGTTTCGGGACCGACTGCGCAGCCATCCCGATGATCGGGACCGCTATCAAGAGGCGAAGCTGCGCTCCGTTGCCAAGGCCAACGCCGCCGGTGAGACGGTCATGGAGTACAACGCCCGCAAACATGACGTGATCAGGGACATCTACCGCAGCATCTTCCGCTCCGCAGGATGGAATTGAGCGGCTTCGCCGCGGTCCCTGGAAAACTCCAAGCAAGCGCCTATGCTCGAGGTATGGGCAAGGCACTTCTCATCGTGGACATCCAGAACGACTTCACCGAGGGCGGGGCGCTCGGCGTCAACGGCGGTGACCGTGTTGCCGAAGAGGTGACGCGCTACGTCGACACCCACGCTGACGAATACGACGCGATCATCGCCTCTCGCGACTGGCACGATGCCGACAGCGACAACGGCGGCCACTTCAGCCAGGATCCCGACTTCGTCGACACCTGGCCAGTCCACTGCGTCGCGGACACAGAGGGCGCAGCGTATGACCCGCTGCTCTCCGTCGATGCCATCACCGACCACGTGCGCAAGGGCCAGGGCACCCCTGACTACTCCGCCTTCCAGGGGACGACGGAAGCGGGGGAGCACCTCGGCGATCTGCTGACGAGGCTCACCATCGCCGAGGTGGACGTCGTCGGAATCGCGACCGATCATTGCGTACGCGCCACGGTCCTCGACGCGCTCAAAGGCGGTTGGTCCGTGCACGTTCTGCAGGACCTCATCGCGGGCGTCGGCCCGGACTCATCCACTGTGGCCCTGTCCGAGATGGATGCGGCGGGCGCCACGATCGCCTGACGTAACTGTGCAGGTCACACGGCACGAAACCGCGTCTGCTGCGTTTACTCCATCGAAAGTTGCAGATTTAGTCTGAACTCCTAGGCGATGTTTCCAGCTCAGAAAATTGATGAGCTTGAGACATGAACACAACACTGACGAAAAGCGCGCACACACTCGTGTCGAAGCGCGGTTCGTGGTTCGTCCTCGGCGGGATCGTCATCCTTGTCACCCTCCTCTTCGGGCTCCTGTCCGGACCAGGCGAGGACCGGGCCAACGAATCAGCTCCGGCCGACTCCGAATCCACCCAGGCCGCCCAGCTCCTGCAGAAGTTCCCGGACGCCGACAAGCAGTCGGTCATGGTCGTCGCCTCTCACGAAGACGGTTCGACACTGAGCTCGGACGAACAGGCCGAACTGGGCAAGCTCGGCGGCACGCTCGGGGACTACATCGACTCGACCCAGAACGGAGATTCGAGCCAGAACGGCGAGTCATCCGATGCAGCGGACTCCGCGGCCGGTGACGATGCGTCCCAGGCCAGCCGACCGATCATGAGCGAGGACGGCAAGGCCGCGCTGCTCATGGTCCCCATCGAGGTCGGACTGACCAACTCCGACACCGCTGAGACCGTCGACGGGCTCCGCGACTTCATCGCCGATGACTCGCAGGCCGGTGCGCTCGAGGATTCCGGAATGTCCCTTCTGGTCACCGGTGGACCCGCGATCGGCGCCGACATCGCCTCTGCCTTCGGCGGCGCGGACTTCACGCTCCTCATCGTGACCATCGTCATCGTCGCCCTGCTGCTCATCATCACCTACCGCTCGCCGATCCTGTGGCTGCTGCCCCTGATCGTCATCGGCACCGCCGACGGGCTCGCCTCCACGGTGACCGGGGCCATCGGTGACGCACTTGACCTGCAGTTCGACACGGGCATCATCAGCGTCCTCGTCTTCGGCGCCGGAGCCAACTACGCGCTCCTGTTCATCTCCCGCTACCGCGAGGAGCTGGGCCGCGAATCCGACCACCGTCTGGCACTGGGATCGGCCTGGACCCACACCGCCTCGACGATCCTCGCCTCGAACCTGACGGTCGTCCTGTCCCTGCTCAGCCTCGTCTTCGCCGTCATCCCGGGAACCCGCGGACTGGGCATCGCCGCAGCGGTCGGACTCCTCATCGCCGCAGCCGCCGTGCTCTTCGCACTGCCACCGGTTCTCGCGATCTGCGGCAAGGGCGTGTTCTGGCCCTTCGTCCCCAAGGTCCAAGACGCCACCGATGAAACGGCTGCCACCGATGAGACGGCTGCTGATGAAGCGTCCGCAGCCACGCCAGCGGCCAAGCCCTCAATCTGGAGGACCATCGCGACTCGCGTGGTCAAGAAGCCGGGCATCCACCTCGACGCCGGAATCGTCATCCTCGGTGTCATGGCCACGGGACTCATCGGCACCTCGGTGGGACTGGACCAGTCCGAGAAGTTCCGCGTGCAGTCCGAATCGGCGCAGGGTCTCGACGTCCTGTCCGAGCACTTCCCACCCGGCGAATCGCAGCCGATCTGGATCGTGGCCGACTCATCCCATGCCGATCAGGTTGCAGACTCCGTGGCCGACATCGATGGGGTCGTGCGCGCCAACGTCATCGATGAGACGACGACCGAGGGGTCCTCGATCTCGAAGGTCATGGTCACCGGCGAATACGAACCGGACAGCCCCGCAGGCCTCGACCTGATCACGGACATCCGCTCCGACGTCCACGCGATCGACGGTGCGAACGCACAGGTCGGCGGCGCGGCGGCCACCGAACTCGATGTCCGTGACGGCAACGCTCAGGACTTCCTGACGATCGCGCCGATGATCCTGGCCATCAGCTTCATCATCCTGCTCGGCATCCTCCGTGCACCGCTTGTGGCCGGAACGCTGCTCGTGGTCAACGTGGCATCCTCGGCCGCGGCGATCGGCCTCGGCGCTTTCCTCAGCCGAGCGATGTTCGGCCAGGCAGTCCTCGATGCTCAGGTTCCGATCCTCGCGTTCCTGTTCCTCGTGGCACTGGGCATCGACTACTCGATCTTCCTCTCCCACCGGGCGAAGAAGGAATCGGTCGTCCACGGTGCTCGCCAGGGAATGATCGAAGCCATCAGCCACACCGGCGGCGTGATCACCAGTGCCGGCATCGTTCTGGCCGGAGTGTTCGCGGCGCTGGGCATGCTGCCGCTGATGGTCCTGGGGCAGCTGGGACTCATCGTCGGCGTCGGCGTCCTCGTCGACACCATCCTCGTGCGCACGGTCATCGTCCCGGCCATCATCAGCCTGGTCGGCAACAAGATGTGGTGGCCCAACAAGGCGATCACGCACTCGAAGTACAAGTACTCCGGCGCGGATGCCGCGGCGGCCGGTGACGCCGATATTCGGGACGATCAGCCAGCAAACTCCGCCCACTCCTCGCAGGCCAGCAGCATGCAGACCGACGAGGCACAGGCTGACGGCGCTTCGACAGAGGGAACCCGCCTCCTGGTCGAGTCCGACCGGGACGAGGCCACAACCTCGGCGGGCCACGGTAGGCACTGATCAGAGCTGCTGAAAGCTGACGCAGTCAGTTGGCACAAGCGGGGCCTGGTCATCGAGACATCTCGATGACCAGGCCCCGGCTCCGTCGAAAAGCGCACGCGGGTGCCGCAGATGTGGTTGAGTTGGCAGGAATGACGACAAACGCGAGGAACGACTTGCAGGAAGGTGGGACCGTGGAATTACGCGGGTGGACAGAGCGAACGATGGAGATCGGCCAGCACGCAATGGCCCTGGCTCTCACCGTGATCTCGTGCATCCGCGCCATCGATGCCGGAGCCGCACCCCTGGCCGCATTCGCCGTGAGCATCGTCTTCCTCGGCTGGTACGCGCTCGGGGCTGTGAGAGCCGCCCGCAGCGGCGCCATCGTCCTGGCCAAATGGTGGCTGCTGGTCCTGGCCGTCGCCTGGCTGTGCACCCTGCTGGTGTCCGCCGAGTTCATCTGGATCGCCTTCGTCCTGTGGCTGCTCGCCGGTCACCTGTTCTCCCTGCGCATCGCAGTCGTCTTCACCGCGCTGACCTACATCGCGACGGTCGTGGCGCCCCTGGCCCACTACGGTGCGGTCGGCACCGCCAGCATCATCGGATCACTCATCGGTGCGGTCTTCGCGCTCGGACTCTCCCGCGGCTACATCGAACTCCTGCGCGAGGGGCGCCGGCGCGAAGAGCTGCTGCAGTCCTTGGAACTGGCCCACCAGAACCTGCTCGACCTCCAGGACGAACTGGCCCTGACCCAGCGTCACGCCGGCGAGATCCAGGAACGCACTCGGGTCTCCCGCGACATCCACGACACGATCGCTCAGGAGATCTCCTCAATCCGTCTCATCGCCCACGCCGAGGTGGACAGGACCAGTGATGCCCATGCTGCCCAGGTCCTGCGCCAGGTCGAAGACCTCGCCGCGCAGAGTTCGCGAGACGTCCGCCGCATCATCGCCGCCCTCGCCCCGGCCGAGCTCGAGGACGGTGCCCTGACCGCCGCCATCCGGCGTCTGCTCACCCGCTTGGAGGACGACACCTCCATCCGCGGTCGTGTCGAAGTCGATGAGACCGTGCCCTCTCTGCCTGCCGAGGTGGAGGTGGCGCTGCTGCGGACCGCGCAGTCCGCGCTCGCCAACGTCCGACAGCACTCCCACGCCTCACGAGTCATGGTCAGCCTGATGGATCTCGACGGGTCGATCCGCATGGACATCGTCGACGACGGTGTCGGCATGTCCGAACCCGAGGCGCGAAAGCGCGAATCGGATTCCGGGTTCGGACTCGACTTCATCGGGTCACGAATGCGCGAACTGGGAGGCGAACTCGTCATCGAGACGACGCCCGGTTCGGGCTTCGCGATCTCAGCCACGCTGCCCAACAACCCGACCCTGACTTCCCGACAGAACCACCTCGGCGAAGGTGGGGACGTCGAAGGACAACGCACACAAGGAGACAGCGCATGACGATTCGAGTGATCCTCGTCGATGACCATCCCGTGGTGCGGGCCGGCCTGCGGTCCGTCATCGACGCACCTGACCACATCGCCGTCATCGGGGAGGCCAGCACCGGTGAGGAGGCGCTGGAGCTGGTCGATGAGCTCGCGCCCGATGTGGTGCTCTGCGATCTGCGTCTGGGAGAGGGCATCGACGGCATCGAGGTGACGAAGCGGCTGAACGCGCGGCCGAGCAAACCCGCGGTCCTCATCCTCACGACCTTCGACAACGACTCGGAGATCGTCGCCGCTCTCAATGCCGGAGCGGCCGGATACCTGCTCAAGGACATCAACCCTGAAGACATCTCGACTGCGATCGAGAAGGCTTCGCGCGGGGAGACCTACCTGCCTCCCGAGATCTCATCGAAGGTCGTCGCTGCGATGCGCAACCCGGGCCCGAAGCTGACTCGCCGCGAACGCGACGTGGTGAAGCTGCTGGCCACCGGTGCCTCAAATGCGCAGATCGCGCAGGAGCTCTTCGTCACCGAGGCGACCGTGAAGAGCCATCTGGTCAATGTGTTCACGAAGCTCGGCGTCGAATCTCGGTCACGGGCAATCCGCGTGGCTGAAGACCAGGGACTGGTGTAACGGTAAAAGGTCAATGTGTCGTGCCCGGCGTCGTACCCGCGCGGACAGGGCAGAAAAGTTGTCCTGAAGTTCATCGACGTATTCGACCGATATGACGGTTCGCCTGAGCCGGCCCGGCCAGAATAGTGAGAATGGGCGAAGCGATGGCAGACGTGGGGAATGAGCGCAGGAATCCCGGCACGATCGGTGAAGTGTTCTGGGCGTTCCTGCGTCTCGGTGTGACCTCGTTCGGTGGACCGGTCGCCCATCTCGGGTTCTTTCGTGAGACCTTCGTCGCCCGTCGTAAGTGGCTCTCCGACGGCGCCTACGCGGACCTGGTGGCACTGTGTCAGTTCCTGCCCGGACCTGCCTCCAGCCAGGTGGGCATGGCGATCGGACTGCAGCGGGCGGGCCTCGGCGGACTGGTGGCTGCCTGGTTCGCCTTCACCATGCCCTCGGCCATCGTGCTCGTCGCCTTCGCCCTCGGCGTCGCAGCATTCGGTGGGGATACGGGCATGGGGTGGCTGGCCGGACTGAAGGCCGCCGCCGTGGCCGTGGTCGCGCAGGCGGTGCTCGGGATGGCGAAGAGCCTGACGCCGGACGCCAAACGTGCCACCATCGCCGGGGCCGCGATGATCATCATCCTGCTCATCCCGAGCCCGCTCGTCCAGGTGGCGGCGATCGTCCTCGGCGGTGTCGTCGGACTTGCCTGGCTGCGCCGAGAAGCCGCTCAAGACGAAGCGGCACGAGACAAAGCCGCTCAAGGCGGTGCGTCGAAGGGCCCGGATGCGGATGAGCAGTCCGATGGAGGCAGTGCGCGACCAGACTTCGGGGTGCGCACCTCTCGAAAGGTCGGCATCATTGCGCTGACGACCTTCGTGGTGCTGCTCGTGGCACTGCCGATCCTGACCGCATTCACCGGTGATGCGAGTCTGCGCCTGGTCGATGTGTTCTACCGAGCCGGTGCGCTCGTCTTCGGCGGAGGGCATGTGGTGCTTCCGCTGCTTGAAGCGGAGACCGTCGCGACCGGTCTTGTGGGCCACGATTCCTTCCTCGCCGGGTACGGCGCCGCACAGGCAGTCCCAGGACCCCTATTCACATTCGCCGCATTCCTCGGCGCCTCCACAACAACGGGGCCGACAGGATTGATCGGTGCGGCCATCGCGTTGCTGGCGATCTTTCTGCCTGCAGCCCTCCTCGTCATCGCGGCCTTGCCCTTCTGGGAGCGACTTCGCAGCGCGAAGGCCGTGCGCCGGGCCCTGCTGGGAGTCAACGCCGCCGTGGTCGGCATCCTCGCTGCAGCCCTCTACGATCCGGTATTCACCCAGGGCATCACCTCACCTGCCACTTTGGCGCTCGCCGTGGGCGTCTTCATCGCCCAGGTGAAATGGAAGCTGCCTGCCTGGGCCGCAGTCATCGCCGCTGGCCTGATCGGTTTCGTGTTCCTCTGACAGGTCGCGGAGACCACGTGCCGAGACGCATGTGGAGAGTCGCTACCCCTACGTGTGCACAGGAGTCTCAACACGGCGGCGTTGTGTCGAGGTGGGGAGTACGACTAGGGTGCGATCAGCGCAGAACGCGCCGAGAACACCGAACTGTAAGTTGAATAACTGATAAGTAACCGATTGGGGTGACGTGCCTGGTAGAACGCCTGTCGTCCCACGCGATGTGGCTCGAAATGTTGCCTGAACCTCGAACTCAACTGTGATGGTTCTTCTCCTGCAGGTAGGCTCATCCATGCAGATCGGCAGTCCGTGCCGGTCGAGACAGGTGGAGGCGAACTATGGCAGATGGGGACAAGACCCTGCCCGGTTCCCCCGACGAACCAGGCAAACGTCGCTTCGGTGCTCTTTCGGGAAACACCAAAGGCATCAAGCCAGCGGCAGCGCAGACAGAGCAGACCGGCGACAACGCCGCCTCACCCGTACCTCCTGCCGCACCCGTACCTCCTGCCGGATCGGCCGACCACGTTCCCGCGGTTGAGCTCCAGGCGGATCCGACCGAACCACCAGCCGACCCTGCACAGCTCCCACCGGAGGCCGGTGACGTTCCTGCTGGCCCAGCGGGTGCCGAGAATGGACGCGGAACAACCGAGCCGCCAAGCGCCGTCGACCCGACAGCTGAACCGCAGGACATAGCAGGACTGCCCCCACTGCCGCGCGCCGGCGACCTCACCTCGGCGAGCGAAGACGCCATCGTCGACCCGTCCGAGGCGATCCTCGAACGCATCGACCTCGATTCCTGGAAGTGGCCGGAGTACTTCGCGTTCTCACTGACTCGGATGGAGGAGATCTTCCCTGTCGGCGGCATCCCGCGTGGCATCGGCCCGGTCCGCGATCTTGTGACCGAAGAGAACGACTTCCGTCCCCTGCCCATCGACCGCGAGAAGTGGTCCGGTGCCGACGAGAAATGGTCGACCGTCGGTGACGTTCTGGCCAACACATTCACCGATGCGTGGATGGTCTCCCGCGACGGCATCGCGCTGGAAGAGGAATACGCCTGGCCGATGAAGCCGGCCCGCCAGCACATGCTGTTCTCGATCAGCAAGTCCATCGTCTCCGCCGTCATCGGCGCACTCACCGACGCGGGCCTTCTCTCACCAGACGACCTGGTCACCACCCGCGTGCCGGCACTGGCCGAGAGCGGATATGCCGGAGCGACCATCCGCGATCTTCTCGACATGCGATCGGGCATCAAGTTCTCCGAGGAATACCTCAAGGAAGGCTCCGAGATCCGGGCCCTGTTCGAGGCGGTCGACTTCGCGCCGCGGACAGCCACCTCGGCGAACGGAATCAAGGACTTCCTCAAGGGCCTGACCAGCGACCGCGAGCACGGCGGGGCCTACGTCTACCGCAGCTGCGAGACCGACGTCCTGGCCTGGATCTGCGAAGCCGTCGTCGGGCAGCCCTTCTCCGTCATCGCCAGCGAATACGTATGGTCGAAGATCGGTGCGGCCCACGCGGCCCAGGTCTGCCAGGACCGGTGGGGCGGTTCCATCGCCGACGGCGCCATCAGCACCACCCTGCGCGACCTGACCAGGTTCGGTGAGATGATCGCCCGCGGCGGCACCACCGCCGAGGGAGTGCGTGTCCTCTCCGGCCAGTGGATCGACGACATCTTCACCGGAGCGGCCGACTCCGCCCAGGTCTTCGCCGATTCCCCGTCCGGTCAGTCCTACCCCGGTGGCATGTACCGCAGCCAGTTCTGGGTGCCCTCGGCCAGCCGCGACGTGGTCATCGGCATCGGCATCCACGGCCAGATGCTCTACATCGACCGCGCCACCCAGACCGTGGGCGTCAAGCTCTCCAGCGACCCCCAGCCGGTGAGCCTGGCCCAGCAGCACGGGACCCTGGCCATGTTCGAGGCCATCGCCGAGGCGGTTCCCCCGAAGTCCGAATCCGCCGCTACGTCGCCGGTGGCGTCCGCTGCCGAACCCGTGAACGACGTCGGCACCGCCGCTCCCTCCGCACCAGTGCCGAACACTTCTGCAGTGGCGGCGAGCACTCCTGCACCAGGTGCCGCCGCACCGAACGCAGCCGCTCCGAACGATTCCGCACCTAGCGCTGCCGCGCCAGCCGCTGCTGCACCCAGCATCGCTCCGCAGCCGTACGTGGCTCAGCCCGGCATCATCTGACTGAGGCTCCAGTGCTGGATTCCGTCGCTGTGTGACGAAACGGACGCACCCTCTTGCCACCGGCGGTAGCATGGCTATCTGGAACGTTTTCGATCCCAGGAGGTAGCGCACCATGACTGATTTCTTCGATCGCGAGGGCGACGGAAAGTACGACAAGGCCTACAAGGAGACCACTCCGGATATCCTCAAGGCCTTCGGTGATTTCAACAATGCAGTCTTCGCCGAGGACGGACGCGAGATCCCGCTGAAGTACCGCGAACTCATCGCCTATGCCGTCGGACTGACGACCCAGTGCGCCTACTGCATCGATGCGCACTCGAACGCCGCGGTCAAAGCCGGCGCTTCGGAGACCGAGCTGGCAGAGACCGCCTGGACCGCCTCGGCGATTCGGGCCGGTGGAGCATTCGCCCACGGACGCCTCGGCTTCAAACTCACCGGAGTCCACGACCACAGCTGATCCGGGCGGTCTGATTGCCTAGACTGAAGAGCAATCATGACTGATGACTCCCGAACACCTCTGCGCAGAACACCCCGTTCGCAGCCGCACCGCATTCTCGTGCTGGCTCTGGACGGGGTGTCTGCCATCGACCTCGGCGTCCCAGTCCAGGTCTTCGGCCGCGGCTCCAATGCGGTCAGCGCCACCGACTCGGTCCACCCGGGCGGCATCCTTCCGGGCGGAACCTGGCCGTACTCGGTCGAGGTCTGCGGGGCCGCAGCCGGGGTGATCACCGGGGCCGACGGACTCTCCTACAGCGTCGATGTCGGCCTGGACGCCTTGGAGTCGGCAGAGACGATCATCATCCCCGGAGCCACCTCGGTCGTCGACGACGAACCATCGGCTGCCGTCGTCGGGGCTCTGCTATCGGCGTTCGAACGCGGCTCCCGAATCGCCGCGATCTCGACGGGCACCTTCGTCCTCGCGCGCACCGGTCTGCTCGCCGGCAGACGAGCCACGACCCACTGGTCGACTGCGAAGGAACTCGCCCGACGCTATCCCTCGATCGAGGTCGACGAGAATGTTCTGTTCATCGATGAAGGTGAGCTGCTGACCTCGGCAGGTGCAGCCTCGGCGATTGATCTCTGTCTCCACCTCATCCGCCGCGACCATGGCGTTGGCCTGTCCAACCAGGTCGCACGCAGGCTCGTCGCAGCTGCCTACCGCAGTGCAGGCCAGGCCCAGTATGTGCCGCGCAGCGTGCCGGACCCTCTTGGTGAGGTCTTCGCGGACACCCGCGAATGGGCGCTGCAGCACCTCGGTGAATCACTGACGCTGACAGATCTCGCGGCCAATGCAGGGGTCTCCGTGCGTACATTCTCACGGCGCTTCGTCGATGACACCGGCTACACCCCGATGCAGTGGGTGCTGCGGGCCCGCGTCGACCTGGCCAGGGAACTCCTCGAGAACAGTGATCTCGGCATCGAGCAGATCGCTGACCAGGTAGGACTCGGTACCGGTGCGAACCTGCGCATGCACTTCCAGCGCATCCTCTCGACGTCTCCCAACGAATACCGGCACACGTTCTCCGGCTGAGAAGTTCCCCGTTCCCACCTGCACTCTCACCCGCGATTCACCACGCACTTTCACGCGAATCCTCACCCCGTTTTCACCCTTGCGGAGGCGTTGCAGAAACACTGTGAAACCGTTGGCCAGAAACTTGCGACATCTGGCAATACATCTGGCTAGAACCTTGCGTAGAATGTCTCGCTGGCCACTGTTGCGGTTCGTCTGAACGCGAGACTATTGAGATGTACCCACAAGGAGAACCCCTCGCAAGGAGTGACATTGACTCGCATCGCCATCAACGGTTTCGGTCGTATCGGACGCAGCACCCTGCGCGCGCTGTTTGAACGCGGCAGTGACTTGGAGGTCGTCGCCATCAATGACCTCGGCCCCATCGAGGACCTGGCGAGGCTGCTCAAGTTCGACACTACGCTCGGTCGCTTCGGATTCCCTGTCGAGGTCGCCGACGACAAGCTCATCATCGACGGAAAGTCGATCGCAATCCTCGCCGAGAAGAACCCGGAAAATCTCCCTTGGAAAGAATTGGACGTCGACGTGGTCCTCGAATCCACGGGCCGCTTCACCAAGGCTGAGAAGGCACAGGCTCACATCACTGCCGGTGCGAAGAAGGTCCTCGTCAGTGCCCCTTCGAAGGGTGCAGACGTCACGCTGGCCTATGGCGTGAACACCGAGGCCTACAAGCCCGAACACACCATCATCTCCAACGCCTCATGCACCACGAATGCTCTGGCTCCGCTGGCGAAGGTCCTCGACGACCTGGCCGGCATCGAACAGGGCTTCATGACCACGGTCCACGCCTACACCGGCGACCAGATGGTCCAGGACGGACCGCACAAGGATCCCCGTCGTGCCCGAGCCGCAGCAGAGAACATCATCCCGACATCGACAGGGGCCGCCAAGGCCATCGGCCTGGTGCTTCCGCAGCTTGACGGCAAGCTCAGCGGCGATGCCTTGCGCGTGCCCGTGCCGGTCGGCTCCATCGTCGAGATCAACACCATCGTGTCCCGTGAGGTCACCCGCGACGAGGTGCTTGAGGCCTACCGCACGGCTGCCGACGGAGAGCTCAAGGGCATCCTCGAGTACGAGACCGAACCTATTGTTTCCAGCGACATCGTCGGCCAGGCCGCATCCTCGATCTTCGATTCCGCGCTGACTCGCGTCGAGGGCAAGATGGTCAAGGTCGTCGCCTGGTACGACAACGAATGGGGCTTCTCCAACCGTGTCGTCGACAACCTGGAGCTCATCGCCGAAGGCTGACCCTCCAAGCGACTCTCCAGGCTGACTCATCAGCTGAGTGTCCAGTGAGACGAGAAGCTGCCCCGACCGCGCACATCGCACGGTCGGGGCAGCTTCTCGTCTGCTTGGGTGGTCTCAGACGTCGTCTTCGGCGGCGGTTCCGCCTTCGTCTTCCCAGCGTTCGATGGCGCGAACCTTGGCGCGATTGAACTTCAAGCGGACGCCGTAGCCGCCTTGTGATTCATCGTGGACGAACTTGGCTCCGAATTCTTCGAGGGCTTCGCGAATGCGGTGCTCCTGGAGTTCGGTGAGGTCATCGCGTCCCTTTTCGAAGTCTCTGAGTTCGGACTTCTTCACATCAGCTTTGGACGCAACGTCCTTCACGGACACGCGAACCAGGGCGCGGGCGGCACGAGCCAACGGCCCGTCGAAGATCTGTTCATTGCTCATGAGCAATACCTTGCCAGAAGATTCCGGAACCTGCCAGATTCCACCTCTTCTGCACTGACTTCAACGTTGGCTGCGCTGATCGTCACCGCTGTCATGCGCCCCGCTGTGAGTTCTTCCGATGCTGTGCGGCCAACCGGACCGGAGCGTCGGGAGCGCCGAATCCGAGGTAGTCACCTCGGCGTTCGATCATCTCGAAGAACACGGAACCGATCGTCGACGTGTAGAAGTGCGGGAACTCACCGTGTTCGTCCCAATCGTAGAGGACGTGGTTCTCCTGCAGCCGCTGCAGGAATTCCAGGTCGAGATCGAACCGGGAGTCGAGGTCCTCATAGTAGTTCTGGGGCACAGGGAGGAAGTCGAGTCCGCGGGAGAGCGCAGTCGCGGCGGCCTGGAAGATGTCCTCGCAGGCCACGGCCACGTGCTCCGGGTAGGCCTCGACGACCGAGCCGATTCCACGACCCGCGACGGCTTCGGCATTCGGCTGCGGTGAGACGTTGAGCGGCATCCGAACCGAACCGTCGGTGCTCGACATGACCTGCGACCTGACCAGGCCTGATGGGCTCGGCACGTCCTGTGAGGACTGGGCGTGAAGCGCCAGCAGCGAGGTGTAGAACAGGACAGCCTCGTCGTAGTGGTTCGACGGCTGGGCCAGGTTCACATGGTCGATGTGGGAGACCTGTTCGTCGTGATCGTGCCCGAACTCCTTGATCCACGCCGGCGTCGCCGCGTCGAACTGGTGGAAGAAGACCTCGGAGCCGTCGGGGGCGAAGACTCCGCGCAGCACCTCGTCGTCGTGCGCCTGATCGCGCGGCACTTCCTCAGCGTGCAGGAGCGCGGCGCGGTCCATGGCCGACTGAGAGTCGGTGACTTCGAATCCGATTCCGCGCAGGAACGTGCCGTTCACCGGCGCCGAGGTGGTGCCCGCTTCCTCGGTCACCTCGCTGACGATGATCCGGGCCTGCCCCCGCAGCCACAGCTGCACGTGGGGTTTGCTGCGGTGGTAGCCGATGAACTGGAACCCGAGCTGGTGCATCTGGCGAGTCAGGGTGCCGAGGTCGTCGGTGCTCAGCTCGACATAGTTGATGCCCCGCGGCTCCTCCACCTCTGGCAGGGGCTGCAGATCCAGTGCCGATCCCGGGCCGGCAGATCCAGCAGACTGCTGAGACTCAGCCGCCTTCCCGGGTGTATCGGCGATGCTGGCCTCGAGCCAGCGCAGGGAGCGCAGGCCGTCGACGGCGGTGCGGTTGGTGTCGCTCTGGCGGAACGAGTCGTTGAAGACCTCAAGCGACACTGGTCCGGCGTAGCCCGTGGCCGCGATCCTGGTCAGGAAGTCGCTGAGATCCCAGGCGCCCTCGCCGGGGAAGACCCGGTGGTGGCGGGACCAGCTGAGGACATCCATGGTCAGTGCGGGTGCATCGGCGAGCTGGAGGAAGAAGATCTTCTCGCCTGGGATCTCCGCGATGCGGCTCAGATCTGTGTTGCGCGAGAGGATGTGGAAGCTGTCGAGGCAGGTGCCGATCCGTGGGTGGTCGGCGGCCTTCACCAGATCCCAGGCATGGTCGTATTCGGAGACGAACCGACCCCACGCCAGGGCCTCATAGGCGACGTTGACCCCGTAGGAGTCAGCAAGATCGCCGAGGCGACGCAGCTGTTCGACGACCACGCCGTCATCGGAGATGGTGGCTGTCCCGACGTTCGAACACAGCAGAATGGTGTCGATCCCGAGTCGAGCCATGAGCTGGAATTTCGTCTCCGCACGCTTCAGGTTCTTCTGAAACTGTGCTTCCTCGACGCCCTCGAGATCCCGGAAGGGCTGATACAGATCGAGGCTGATGCCCAGCTCGCCAGCCAGCTTCGCGATGGCCTCAGGGGAGTCGGGGGAGACGACGAGGTCCTGTTCGAAGATCTCGACTCCGTCGAAGCCGGCCCGTGCTGCGGCCCGAAGCTTCTCCTCCAGGGTTCCTGACAGGCACACTGTTGCTATCGACGTTCGCATGGACGTCCTTCCTTACTTCTCGTCACGGGCAATTCTTCGTCACCGGCATGCTCCTCAGCGTGAGCGTGCCTCGTGCACTGTGTCGATCTCTTCGAGGCTGAGCGCCTTGGTCTCCTTCGCCGTCATGGCGGCTAGCGCCGTGAAGACACAGACACCGGCGGTGAACCCGGCGACCGAGATCCAATTCTCTCCCGAGGCACCGGCAACGGCCGAAGCCAGCACCGGAGCGAGTCCGCCGGAGACGGCGAAGCCGATCTGCGTGCCCAGGGCCAGCCCGGTGACGCGCACCGTGGTGGGGAACATCTCCGCGTAGAACGAGGGCCAGATCGAGTTGGCCATCGAATAGGCGCAACCGGACATGATCGCACCGCAGATGAAGATGAGGGTCCAGTTTCCGCTCGAGACCGCTGCCAGGTAGGGGAACATCATCAGTCCGGCACCCAGGGCTCCGGTGATGAAGACGGGCTTGCGGCCGATGCGGTCGGAGAGGATCGCGGCCAGAGGGATGGCGAACAGAGCCACGCCGTTGGCGATGACCGACACCAGCAGCATGGTCGATCGTTCGAGGCCGACGATCGAGGTGGCGAACGACAGCGACCAGACGGTGAAGACCATGTTCACGGTGTTGACCATGGCGCACGAGGCAACACGTAGGACTGCGGCCTTGTGCCAGCGGAAGACGGCCAGCAGCGGAGGATTCTGATTGCGGGCCTCCTTGAACGCAGGTGGCTCGTCGAGGCCCCGGCGAATCAGCCAAGCGGTGAGCACCACAAGTGCCGAGAGCCAGAAGGGTACGCGCCAGCCCCAGCTGAATAGCGCCTCCTCTGGGAGGAATGCAGTGAAGGGGATGAAGACCGCGGTGGCCAGGAGGGTGCCGAACTGCGTGCCGTGCAGCGTCCAGCTCGTCGTCCAGGCGCGCTTAGTCTCCTGGGAGTGTTCGAGGGAGACGCTGATCGCGCTCGCCTGTTCACCGGCAGCGGAGAGTCCCTGGATCACGCGACACAGCACCAGAAGTGCCGGCGCGAGGTATCCGACCTGGTCGAAGGTGGGCAGGCAGCCGACGACGAAGGTCGAGAACCCCATGAGGAACAGGGTGAGCATGAGGACGAACTTCCGTCCGTAGCGATCGCCCAGGGGTCCCATGATCAGCGCGCCCAGCGGACGAACCACATATGCGACGCCGACTGTGCCCATCGCCAGAAGGATGGCCATGCCCGGAGCGGTTGTGTCCGGGAAGAACAGGAAATTGAGCACCAGTGCCGCGGCGGTTCCGTAGACCGCGAAGTCGTAGTACTCGAGAGCCGAACCCGTCCAGCTCGACAGCGCCGCCCGGAACGGGGTCTTGGCGGGACGAGCGTCTTCGGTCGCGTTGATCATGCTTCCTCGCATCTCTCTATTGCCATAATATGGAAGTCGTTGTTACAGTGTGGTTTACAGTGCGATCGAGATGACATAGTCTGTCAACGTTCAGTTCACGTAAACGAGCCACGTTCAGTTCACTCAGTCGAACCAAGCAGTCGAAGCAAGGAGGCGAAGAATGCCGGCAAAGGGATCCAACTCCGTGACCAAGGCCTTCGATATGCTCGAGCTCCTCGGCGATCACGCGGAGGGCATCAGTGCCGCCAGGGCCGCGGAGCTCACCGGCCATCCCTTCAGCACCGCCTATAGGCTGCTCGGCGGCCTCGTCGAATCCGGATACGCCGACTACGATCCCTCCACCAAGGCCTACACCCTGGGACTGGAAGTCTTCCGTCTCGGGCAGAAGGTGGCTCATCGTCGTGGTTTCGCCGGATCCTCCAAGGACCTGCTCCAGGCGCTGACGGCGTCCACGGGGGAGTCAAGCATCCTTTCCGTCCGTCGTGGCAATGCTGCGCTCACGGTGATCACGGTCGACGGTCCGCAGTTTCGGACCACGACGGATCCCGGTGACGACTCTCCGCTGCACACCTCGGCGCTGGGGCAGGCGCTGCTCGCCCACGACCCGAACAGCGATGACACGATCGGCAAGCTCGAATTGGAGCCGCGGACCCCGAACTCCATCACCGATCCCGCACAGCTGCGAACCAAGCTCGAACAGATCCGCACCACCGGCTGGGCGGGACAGTCCGAGGAAAACGACATCGGCATGAACGCCCTGGCAGTCCCCGTCTTCGACCTCGACGGACGGCTGCTGGCCGCCCTCGCATTGGCCGCACCGGTGTTCCGCCGAACCCTTGACGAACTCATCGAATTCGTTCCCCAGCTGACCGAGACGGCGGCCGCGATCGCCGCCAGATTGCCCAGGTGACCATGCAGACCGTTATCGTCCTCAACGGACCCAACCTCAACCTCCTCGGCGTCCGCGAACCCGAAATCTATGGCCACACCACACTGGCCGACATCGAGGACATGTGCACCGCAAGCGCCGCCGAGGCTGGACTGAGCGTCCGTTGCATCCAGAGCAACCACGAGGGCGACCTCATCGATGCCGTGCACGAGGCCCGAGAGACCACAGTGGGTGCCATCATCAACGCCGGCGCCTATACGCACACGTCTCTGGCACTCCACGATGCGCTCAAATCCTATGACCATCCGATCATCGAAGTGCACCTGAGCAACCCGCATGCCCGCGAATCATTCCGTCACCACTCCTACCTCTCACCCGTTGCCGCAGCGGTGATCGCCGGTGCCGGAGCCAAGGGGTATGTGCACGCGATGGAAATCCTGGCCGACAAGCTCGACACCTGAAACACCGCACGCACCACGTGAACACGCACCACACGAAAGTGAGACTATGACCCGGTCACTGCTCCTGGGACTCATCGGCGAAGGCATTTCCGCCTCCCGCACCCCGCGCATGCACGAGAACGAAGGCATCGCGCACGATCTGACCACGATCTACCGCACGATCGACATCGCCGAGGAGCGACTGACCTCTGTGCCGTTGGCTGAGCTGCTGACATCGGCCGTGCACCTCGGCTTCGACGGCCTCAACATCACCCACCCCTTCAAGCAGCAGGTCATCGAGCTACTCGACGAGGTCGACCCCGGCGCTCGCCGCATCGGCTCGGTCAACACGGTCGTCATCGACGAAGCCGGGCGCACGACGGGTCACAACACCGATGTCACCGGGTTTGCGCGAGGTTTCGAAGCCGGGCTCGAGGGTGCGGCACGGGACCGCGTGGTGCAGATCGGTGCCGGCGGAGCGGGCCGTGCCGTCGCCTTCGCCCTGTCTGAGTCGGGTGTCAAGGACCTCGTCATCGCCGACATCAGCGCCGAGCGGGCACAGGACCTGGCCGCCGAGATCGGGGACGACGTCCGCGCAATCTCGATGTCGGAGCTGGAACCGGCCATCACCTCGGCGGACGGAATCGTCAACGCCACCCCGGTCGGAATGGCGGCCTTTCCGGGGACGCCCTTCGACACGGACCTGCTGGATTCGCAGACCTGGGTCGCCGACGTCGTGTACTTCCCACTCGAAACGCAGCTGCTCAGGGAGGCCAAGGCCAAAGGGTGCCGGACCCTCGACGGTTCAGGGATGGCCGTCAATCAGGCAATCGACGCCTTCGAACTCTTCAGCGGACGCAAGGCCGATCCGACTCGAATGCGCGAGACCTTCCTGTCCTTCGGAGCCTGAGCTCACCGACGTGTGAAGTGGGAGCTCACTGAGCGTTCTTCTGCTTCCGGTACTCCCGGATATAGGTGATGACGAAGATGCCGACGATGATCGCCAAGGTCAGCCACAGCGCGTACTTGTCGACGACCTTGAGGATATCGACGGCGGCTTCGCCCAGCTGATAGCCCAAGGTCGTCCAGATGAGAGTGAAGATCAGGCAGCCCAGGAGGTCGGCGATGAGGAACAGCGATAACCGCATCCGTGTCCAGCCGGCGACGAGGTAGACGAGAGTTCCCGGTACTCCCGGGCAGCGCGAGACGATGGTCATGAGGAAGAGCGCCCAGTTCGGGATCCGCTTGAGGGATTCGATGCGTTTGATCTGTCGCTCGTTTTGGGCGAAGAGCCGTAGAATTCCGTCGCCCCAGCGTCGGCCGGCCAACCAGAAGGCCCAGTCGAGTTTCGCCATTCCGATGAATCCGGCAACGATGACGAGCCACAGCGGAATCTCACCGACGCGGGCGTAGGCACCTGCGGCAACGACAGCGGTCTTGGCGCCGTTGATGAATTCCTGCAGGACCGGGGCGTTGACCAGCATCCAAGGACGCAGCGGCATGAGTCCCAGGTAGACGAGTGGGACGCCGATGATGAGGAAGAGCAGCACCTTGTCCAGACGCGCGGCCTTACCCTTCCACGGTTTGATCGCGGCCCAGGGGCTCTCGTCGGAGGAGTCAGTGCTCTCTTTGGGGGCCTCGGTCGGGCCGTCGTGATGAGAGTCACTGCTTTCGGATTCCTCGAACCGGGCCTCGTCATCGGGCAGACGGTTCTCACTCATCAGGGGCTCCTGCCTGGGGCTGTGCGGTCGGCGCTCACGGTATCACAGGGACTCCGACGATCCCTGGCAGTGCGCGGTTGACCTGGTCTAAGAAGACTCTCATCGCGGATCGCTCGACAAACCTTCCGGCCTTGGGCAGTGTTGAGAGCGTGGAAGGACGATCGAAGATTCTGGGCGGCGTGATCGCTGGTCTGGTTGTCGTGCTCGCTTTGGTTGCAGTCATCATCGTCAGGACCTCTGCTCAGCCGGAGCCACCAGATCTCACCCCGGTCGAAGTCACCCCAGAGACCTCGGCGCCCGCGAGCGCCGATGGATCCGAATCCGCAGGTGCGACCGAATCGGCCGACGCAACCGAGTCAGCAGACGGCTCTGCCGATCAGCCCACCGACTCGAGTCAGTCCTCGAATTCTTCCGACGACTCGTCCGGGCCCGAGGAACTCGAACATTCCTATGAGCCGGTGCCCAACCCGCCGCGCGAAGTGCCCGCTGCCTCCGCCAACTCCGACGGCGGCGGCTCCGGCGGCGATGACGACGACGATGATGACGGCGACGACGACGGCGACGACGGCGACGACGATGATGATGGCGATGATGACGACGACTGAGCGTCGCATCAGGATGACCGTTCAGAACCGACTGACGATCGCGGTCGCCATTCTCTCCGTACTCGCACTCACCGTTGTCGGACTCGTCCTCTATACCGTCGAAGCGAACAACGTCGAGGGGCGGAACTCTGCCTCCATGACTCAGGAGATCGCAGAGATGCGCTCCTTCGCCCAGAACGGTGTCGATCCCGAAACAGGGGAGCGCTTCACCTCCGTCGATCAGATCCTCACCCAGTTCCTCGCCCAGAATCGGCCGGACGAGGACGAAACCCTCTTCGCCTTCCTCACCGATGGTCGCGTCCTCTACCAAGGAGACCCGAACTCCGCGGTGAATCGTTCCCAGGAGTTCGAGGAGGCCGTGGCCGGAGTGTCCGCTGACGGCGGGGAGATCAAACTGACGATCGACGGCGATGAATACGAGGGCTACGTACTGCCGATCACTTCCGGGCCCGGTGGAAACGCGCCCGCTGGGAATGCATCCGCTGGCGACTCGGCTGGCGGAACCAACTCGGGTACTGCCAACGGCCCGGGGTCGTTCGTCGTCGTCCACAACGTCACCGCCAGCCACACCGATCTCACACACGTCATGCAGATCTACATCATCGTCGCACTGGCCGCCGCACTGCTCATCTCGGGAATCTCGTTGGTGCTGGCCAGGAAGCTTCTGGCCCCGGTCACCGAGTTGCGACAGACCGCACAGTCGATCTCCGGCGGCGATCTCAGCAGCCGAATCACCACACGAGGCCATGACGACATCGCCGAGCTCGGACGCACATTCAACGACATGCTCGACCGCCTCGAAGCCTCCTTCGAAACACAGCGGCGCTTCCTCGACGACGTCGGCCATGAGCTCCGCACACCCCTGACCATCCTCAGCGGCCATCTTGAGACCATGGACTCCAGCGACGTCGATGACGTCGATGAGACCCGGACGATGCTGCTCGACGAAACCGATCGGATGGCCCGACTCGTCGAGGAGCTGCTGATTCTGGCGCGATCTCGGCGCCCCGACTTCGTCCGACCGGAACAGGTCGACGTACCGTCCCTGCTCAACGAGTCCCTGGCCAAGGCCAAAGGGCTGGGGCAGCGTGATTGGCGGATCGAGACTCCACCGGCAATCGTCCTCACCGGTGATCGACAGCGGCTGACGCAGGCTCTGCTTCAGTTGGCCTCAAACGCCGTCGAACACACCGAGGAGGACCAGTCGATCACCTTCGGCGCCCGCGTAGTCGATGACAACGTCCACATCTGGGTCCGCGATGAAGGAAGCGGAGTCCCGGATGAGATCGCTGCCGACGTCTTCGAACGATTCAGTCGAGGGTCGACAGAAGGACACGGCTTCGGACTCGGACTGTCCATCATCAGGGCCATCGCCGAGGCGCACGGAGGCACCGTAGTCCTCGACCACGTCTCCAGGGGCGCCCAGTTCCGAATGATCCTGCCGAAAGGACCGCAGTGAACAGAATTCTCGTTGTCGAAGATGAGGCGCGGATCTCCGCCTTCATCGCCAAAGGGCTCAAAGCCGCAGGCTTCGTCACGGAGATCGCCGCCGATGGGATCACCGGCCGTGATCTGGCGCTGACAGGAGACTTCGACCTGCTCGTCCTCGACATCGGCCTGCCGGGCCTCGACGGATTCAGCGTGCTCAGCCAGCTGCGCAAAGACAGACCCGATCTTCCGGTCCTCGTTCTCACCGCACGCGACAACGCCGATGACACGATCTTCGCGCTCGAGTCCGGTGCGGCGGACTACATGATCAAACCGTTCAGATTCGGCGAGCTGCTGGCCCGCATCAGACTGCGGCTCAAAGAGACCGCCACCGAAGCACCGCAGACGGAACTCGTCCGCGGCGACGTGCGCATCGACCTGCTCAAGCGCCAGGTCTGGGTGGCAGACAAGATCATCGACCTCTCCGCCCGGGAGCTGTCCTTGGCAGAGATCCTGCTGCAGAACCGCGGCAATGTGCTCTCACGAGAACAGCTGCTGTCCCACGTGTGGGGATTCGACTTCGATCCCGGCTCCAACGTCGTCGATGTCTACGTGGGGTATCTGCGCAAGAAGCTCGGCAGCGACTTCGTCACCACGGTGCGAGG
Organism: Brevibacterium aurantiacum; assembly: GCF_003932995.1. Taxonomy (NCBI): domain Bacteria; kingdom Bacillati; phylum Actinomycetota; class Actinomycetes; order Micrococcales; family Brevibacteriaceae; genus Brevibacterium; species Brevibacterium aurantiacum. The sequence goes on along the minus strand of NZ_CP025333.1, from coordinate 3,510,936 downwards.
ATTCGGCTACCGCGTCGACTGAGTTCGATGTCGACCGAATTCGACCCTAAGAGTCTTCTCATCTGAATCTTAATTCCACCTTAATTGCGCGCGACAAGATGAGAACTATGAATTCCACTTTGAGAATCGCACTGTTCTCCCACGACTCGCTGGGCCTGGGGCACATCCGCCGCAACCGTGCACTGGCCTTCGCCATGGCCAAGTCACTTCCCGCACTGACCGGTCGACGAGTGAGCGGACTGCTGATCGCAGGCAATCCCGAAGCCACCCGCTTCGACCTGCCGGCAGGGTGGGACTGGGTGATTCTTCCAGGTGTGACTCCTGCAGCCGGTGGATACCAGCCGCGGGCGCTCGCCTCGTCGATGGAGGGACTCAGCTCGCTTCGGAAGGCCGCCATCAAGGCGATCCTCGACCAGCAGGACCCGGAGCTCTTCATCGTTGACCGGCACCCCTTCGGCATCGACGGCGAACTCAGAGAAGCACTTCGCCACGTTCGTGCCCGTGGATGCCGGACGGTCCTCGGCCTGCGCGAGGTCCTCGACTCACCCAAGGTGATCGAGCGGGAATGGAATCGCGTGGGCGGCCCCGGTGCTGTTGCGGACTCCTTCGACGCGGTCTGGATCTACGGCGATCCTGACGTCTACGACCCTCGCACGACCGGCGAGGTGCCGACGGAACTCGCCCGCATCGCCGAATGCACCGGGTACCTGGCCATGGAACGCCCCGATGACCGGGCCACAACCACGCCGGGAAGGTTCGTGCTCACCTGTCTGGGCGGCGGCTCCGACGGCGCCGAACTCGCCTCGATCGCCGTGCGCTCACAGCCACCGGCAGGGTACAACCACCTGGTCGTGACCGGCCCGCAGATGGACTTCGCAGACTTCGAAGCACTCAAACGCACCGCAGCGAAAGAGACGACGGTCATTCGACACAGCGATGACATTCCCGGTCTCATCGCCTCGGCCAGCGCCGTTGTCTGCATGGGCGGCTACAACACTCTGAGCGAGGTGATGGCGACTGCGACCCCAGCTCTCGTCGTCCCCCGCAACAGCCATCGCGCGGAACAGCCTCGGCGGGCAGAAGCGCTCGCTGCCGTCGGAGCCGTCGACACCTGCGCCTTCTCCGAGGTGAGCGTCGCCGCGCTCAACGACTGGTTCGGAGATCGGGTGGGCCACTCGATCGACCGTTCGAATGTCGACCTCGCCGGGCTCCAGACCATCGCACATCTCGCAGCCGAACTCATCGGCACAGACGCCGAGACAATCGGCACAGACTCAGCTGCAGCAAGCCGTGGCAGCATCACTTCGATCAAGGAGATTCGCTATGCAGGCTGATCACACTCCCACCAAGCCTTCCGTCCGCCGGGCCTACGTGCTGAAGATGTATCCCCGGTTCTCTGAGACCTTCATCGTCTCCGAAATCCTCGCCAGGGAAGCCGCCGGTGAAGAGCTCGTCATCTTCTCCCTCCGTCCCACGACCGACACCCGCTTCCACCCGGAGCTGGCCAGGGTCAAGGCGCCCGTCATCCACGTCGAACGGCCCTCGAGCGCCCGTAGCTACTGGCAGACCTGGCAGGACAGCCTGCAGGATCCGAAGATCGCCTCCGGTCTGCAGACCCACCTCGGCGACCTTGCCGAACTCGGCCACGACGATGCCGTCCAGGCAGTGGCCGTGGCCCGCTTGGCACTCGAACACGAGGTCACCCACCTCCACGCCCACTTCGCCTCGGTGGCGACGACCGTGGCCAGAGCCGCCTCAGCCCTGACCGCTATTCCGTACTCGTTCACCACACATGCGAAGGACATCTTCCATGAGAGCGTCGAACTCGAGGATCTGAGCCGGAAGGTCGCAGGCGCCGACCACGTCATCGCCATCAGCGACTACAACCACAGCTATCTGCACCGCATCCTGGGACCCGAACTCAGCGAACGGATCGTCGTCGTGCGCAACGGTCTCGAACTTGAGCGTTTCCCCTACCGTCCCACCATCGCCGAGCAGCCAAGTGGCGCGGAGCAGGCGATTCCCTCGCTGCTGGCAGTCGGTCGCCTCGTCGAGAAGAAGGGCTTCGGGCATCTGCTCACTGCACTTGCGCGGCTGCGCGATCGCGGCCTGCCCTGCCACCTCGACCTCGTCGGCACAGGTCCGCTCGAGGACGAGCTGCGTGAGCTCATCGACACTCTGCATCTCACCGAGCTCGTCGACATGCACGGTGCTCTGACCCAGTCCGAGGTCCGCGAGATGTTCGTCAGCCACGACCTCCTCGTCGCCCCCTTCGTCATCGGCACCGACGGCAACGCCGATGGCCTGCCGACCGTGCTGCTCGAAGGCATGGCCACTGGAATTCCCTGTGTGGCCGGCAATGTCACGGCGGTGCCCGAGGTCATCATCGATGGTGAGACCGGCTGGCTCGTCGACGACGGGAGCGATCCCGAACAGATCACCACCGCCATCGCCGAGGTGGTCCGCCGTCTGCGAGAAGCCCCGGATTCCGTGCGAGAGATCACCGACGCCGCGAGAGATCTGGTGTGCCGGCTGCACGACTCGGCGGCCCAGGCCCGCGAACTGTCCGGACTGGTCGACCAGGCCGGCCGCGCCCTACCGAACGCCGGCCGCGCCGCACCAAACGCTGATCAGGCCGCGTCGAACACCGACCAAGCCGCACCGAATGCTGACCGCGAACTGGAGTACGTGTCATGAGAATCGCCTACATTCTGCTCGACCCGGGCATCGGAGTCTTCGGCACCAAGGGCGCGAGCGTCCACGTGCAGGAAGTCGTCCGCACCTTCAGGAGCCTCGGCCACGAGGTCAGCATCTTCTGCACCCGCACCGATGACGACATCCCAGCCGACCTCGCCGACGTCGACATCACCCGGCTCGAGGTGCCACGCGGACTGGACCGAAGCCAACGCGAGATCGCCCTCATGCGCCTGTCCGACATGCTCGCCGATATGGTCGTCGACACCGTTTCCGATCCGGATGCGGGAGCCGACCAGGGCTTTGACCTCGTCTATGAACGGTATTCGCTGTTCTCCACGGCCGGAGCCGAAATCAGCAGCCGCCTCGGCGCGCCATTGGTCCTTGAGGTCAACGCACCGCTGCTCGCTGAGCAGAAGCAGCATCGTGGGCTCGTCCACGACGAGCACGCGGCTCGGACCACGGCCCACAGCTTCGTCGGAGCCGAGCGGATCGTCTGCGTCAGTGATGCGGTCGCCGGCTGGGTGAACCGGGACTACCCGGGTCTGAGCGATGTCTCGGTCGTCCCCAACGGTGTGAACACGGACCGGATCACCCCCACCGCGACCGCCCGGGACGCATCAGGCAGCCGTGCGGTGCGGATCGGATTCGTGGGAACCCTCAAACCCTGGCACGGCACTGATCGACTGATCGAGGCCTGCGCGGGGCTGCAGGGAAACTTCCATCTCGACATCCTCGGGCATGGGCCGGAATCGGAGGCTCTGCAACAGCAGGCGAAGGCCCGTCGCCTCGGCGGTCGCGTGACCTTCCACGGTGCGCTGGCCCCCGAAGAGATCCCGGCGCACCTGCGCACCTTCGATATCGCCGTGGCCCCGTACCCGGCGGGGGAGAACTACTTCTCACCGCTGAAGATCTACGAGTACCTCGCCGCAGGGCTGCCCATCGTCGCTTCAGCCGTGGGATCGATTCCCGCAGTTCTCGAAGGCACAGATGCCGCGACACTGGTGCCCGCCGATGACACCGGTGCCCTGAGTGCTGCCCTGCAGAACCTCATCGACGACGCCGAAGTGCGTCATCGTATGGGTGCTGCCGCCCGATCCGAAGCCCTGGCCCATCATTCGTGGACCAGCCGGTGCCAGGAGATCCTGGAACCGTTCGTCATGGAGCCGGTATGAGTCAGACCCCGCAACCAGAGCAGAAGTCGCAGCAGGCTTCGCAGTCGAAGAAGTCCCGGACGAAGATCTCGCCCGGGGCACTGAAGCGAACCCTGCGAATCCTCACCCCGCACCTGGGCCAGCACAAGTGGCTCATCCTCGGCGGACTGGCCGCACTGTTCTGCGACGTCATCTTCCGCATCCTCGAACCCTGGCCGCTCAAGATCGCCATTGATGCGGTGACCTCTGCCCTGGGCGCAGAGATCGGGCCGACCATCGGCGTCGGATCCAACGTCGGGATGACCCTGGCCGCCGCCGCGATCGGTCTGGCGGTCATCGTGGCGGGCAGGGCCGTGGCGAACTATGCCTCGACCATCTGCTTCGCACTCGTCGGCGCCCGGGTTGCGACCCAGCTGCGCTCACGGGTCTTCGAACATGTGCAGGCCCTGTCGCTGAAGTACCACTCGCGGGCCTCGATCGGAGACACCTCTCAGCGCCTCGTCGGCGATATCGGACGCCTCCAGGAAGTGGCGGTGACGGCCGGTCTTCCGCTGGTGGGCAACGTCATCACCCTGGCCGTCCTCCTCGTCGTCATGGTCATCCTCGACCCGATCCTCAGCGCCATCGTGCTCATCACGGCCGCGATCTACGGGGTGCTCTCGAAGATCGCGACCCCGAAGATCACGACGGCTTCGCGTTCGACCCGTAAGGGCGAAGGCAGGCTCGTCGGCTCCGCTGCTGAGGCCCTCGGCGCCATCCGCGTCGTCCAGGCCTACGGTCTCGAAGGCACAGTGGCACGCGAATTCGCCAACGGCAACGAACGCGCACTCAAGGCGGGAGTGCGGGCACGTCGCCTCGCCGCCGGCCTCGAGCGCTCGACCGATGTGCTCGTCGGCATCTCCCAGGCTCTCGTGCTCATCTTCGGCAGCTATCAGGTGCTGCGTGGGGCCATGTCCCCGGGCGATCTGGTGCTGTTCCTCATGTACCTCAAGATCGCGATGAAGCCGCTGCGCGATATGGCCAAATACACCGGCCGGATCGCCCGCGCCACCGCATCGGGGGAGCGGATCGCGGACCTCCTCGACGAACCGATCGAGATTGCCGACGCCCCCGGTGCGCTCACCATGGGACCCGTTGCCGGTGATGTCGTCTTCGACCGCATCACCTCGACCGATGGTCATGGAAACCCGTTGTTCGATGATCTCGATCTGCTCATTCCCGCGGGTCAGAAGGTCGGAATCCTCGGCGCCTCAGGGGCCGGGAAATCCACACTGATGAGCTACCTGCTGAGGCTCTCGCAGCCGGAATCGGGATCGATCTTCATCGACGGCTACGACACCCACAACGTCACCAGAGCCTCCCTGCGGTCGAGCATGTCCGTGCTTCTGCAGGAATCGGTGCTGTTCGCCGCGACCGTGCGGGAGAACATCCGCTACGGTCGCTTGGATGCCACCGACGCCGAGGTGGAGGCCGCGGCCCGTGCCGCCTCAGCCGATGATTTCATCCAAGGACTGCCCGACGGTTACGACACCGTGTTGGGCAACCGCGGCGACACCCTCTCCGGTGGGCAGCGCCAGCGCCTGGCCATCGCCAGGGCATTGGTGCGCGACGCCCCCGTCGTCGTCTTCGACGAAGCGACCTCGGGCCTCGACCCGGCGACCCGGGGACAGGTCACAGACTCGGTCTCCATGCTGACCGAAGGGCGCACCAGCATCGTCATCACTCACGATCTGGCCATGATCCGCGGCCTCGACCGGGTGCTGTGGCTCGAAGACGGACAGATCGTCGAAGACGGATCGCCGAGCGAGCTGGCGGGCAATCCCGGCACACGCGTCGCCGAGTGGATGCGCACACAGGCCGAAGATTCCCAGATGGGAAATATTCCTCAGGAGGTAAGGGCGTGACCATGACGGACCTTCATGGAATCGATGATGAGGCAACGGCAGAACTCGATGAGGCAACGGCGGAGTTCGCGAACCTGCCGTACGTGACCGAGCTCAGATCAGCCGAGGCACTCTCGCAGCGCTTAGGCTTTCCCGTCGTGCCCAACCGCATCCGCGTCAAACCCGGTCGCAATGCCATCGTGTCCTGGTCGCGGGAAGCCGGGAGCCGCCTCGGCGGGCTTGAGGACTGGGGGTGGACTGCGGTTGTGACCAGCGCTGACAAGCTCGTCAATATTCGCAGGCGGGCTGCCCGGCACGATGAGACGATCACTGTGCACGAATGCAGCGAACCACGATCCGCCGGTGCCACCGGCAGTGTGCTGCTGAGTGGATCGGTGGCGGCGGATTCGAAGCTGGGGAAGGAGACTGCTCGCGCGATTGCGCGGTTGAACGGTGAGATCGATGTCATCGGCTACAACCCCGGACGGAGAGTTCTGCTCAAACATTCGCCAGAGCACGCGGGGGCTCCCGAGTTCATTCGCATCGGCACCCGCTCCCAGCAGCACCTGGTCGAGACCGCCAAACAGTGGACCGATTGGGGTCTGCCGACCCTCCCTGTCGAACCCATCGGCAGCAAAGGAACGGCTGTGGGCTCTCCCTGGTGGGGGACGGGTGACCTGGAGACGTCTCCCGACCTCGCTGTGGCCGAGGAAGTGGGAGTCATCATCGCAGAACTTCACCGCCACACCCCCGCCGAGGTGGTCTCCGGTTCCTCTCCATCGCCGTTTGATCAAGCCGAGGAAACCGCGACGCTGCTGGCGCAGCTGCTGCCCGAAGTGGGCAGGTCCGTCCAGGACATCGTCCGGGAGCTTCGACAGCGGATCGGGAACGAACCCCTCACCGGTGCTGCAGCCGATGGCGGCGCCCGTGCGATTCATGGGGACCTCAGCCCCGACCAGGTGCTTGTCGGTCATTCGGAATGCCGCATCATCGATCTCGACCGGGCCGGTGTCGGCCCTGTCGGGATGGACCTTGGCCGCTGGGTGGCCGCCTGTCGGCGACGCACCGACGAGGAAGGCACGTCACTCGAGGCCGGGTTCCTCGACGGCTACCGAGCAGCAGGCGGAGTCGATGTCGATGTGGAGGCATGGGCCGCCTGGGCCATGCTCGTCACGGCCGTCGAACCGTGGCGCACATGCCGACCGGATTGGCAGCAGGCCACAATGCAGACCATCAATGCAGCTCAGCAGGCTCTGTCCGCGAACGCGAGCCGGGTGTCGAAATGACGCCAGGACCTGCGGCACAAACAGTGTCTGACATCCCCGAATTCGTCACGATCGAAGGCCAGAAGTGGACTGTGTGCCGTGCCTGGCCCGCCAGCCGAGGTCGGATCGCGCTCGAAGCTCAGCACGGGTCTGCGATCAGGTCAGGGTTCCTCAGCAACGGTCGAGTGGACATGCTCGAGGAAGGCAGAGACTCGAAGCTGCCGGGACTCGAGCGACTGCTCGGCACCGCTGGGAACCGCGTGGTCTCGCATCGGCCGGGGAAGAGAGCCGTGATCCGCCTGGCCGATGGACGCTTCGCCAAATGCGTGCGCTCGTCCAAAGCGGATGGAATCGTCGCCGGACAGGACCGGGCCGAAGCGTTCCGGAACGGCTTCGCATTGCCGACCGTGCTCACCGCGGATGATTCGACCGTCGTCCTCAGTGCACTGCCGGGCGTCGAACTCCATGATCCACAGCGCTTGGGTGCTGATTGGTCGCGTGCCTGGGCGGAAGCTCTCGACGCTTGGGCGCTCGCCGCATCCACGACCGACACGACCACTGAGACGGACATGACTGCTGGAGCGGACACGAGTGCCGCGACGAACACGATTGCTGCGGCGATGCCGTCGATGCCGGTCCATTCGGCGAGCTCGGAAGTGCAGGTGCTCAACGAGTGGCGCGATCGTGCCCGCGTCCACCTCGGAGAGAAGCTCGCCGAGGTTGATGCTCTGATCACGCAGGTCAGCGCCGACCTGCTCAGCGACGGCGCGTCCTTGGCAGACGGGAACAATTCCTCGGCGGGGGAGCGGAACTGGGGTCCGATCCACCGCGACCTCCATGACAAGCAGGTCATGTGGGATCCGGTGGCCGGACCCGGACTGCTCGACGTCGACACGGCCTGCCTCGGCGAACGCGAACTCGACCTGGGCAACCTGCGCGCGCACGCGCAGTGGCGCAGTCACCAGGGGATCTGGACCCAGGACGACGCCGAGGTGGTGATCGGGGAGATCTCTCGGATCACCTCGGCGAGCGGACTGGATCCAGACCGGGTCCGCACCTATGAGCGCTCAGCACTCGTGCGGCTGGTCTGCGTCTATGCATTCCGACCGCGCTGGGCCCCACACACCGGGGTCCTGCTCGAAGCCGCCCACGAATGACGCGACTGCAGGCGTTTCTCGCCCCGTGCTCGGCTCTCGTCGAGTTTCACTCCTGAGTGCTGCGGCGGGCATCTCCCCAGATGTCGACGCCGGAATCGACGGCGAACGTATCGATGGCGGCCAGTTCCTCGGCGCTGAATGGTTCCGAATTCAGCGCCGCGACATTGTGTTCGAGCTGGGCGACCCGGCTGGAACCGATGACAAGAGAGGACACACGATCATCGCGCAGCGCCCAGCTCAGCGCCATCTGTGCCAGTGACTGACCGCGAGCTTCGGCGAGATCATTCAGCCCGCGAATGCGCTCGAGGTTGTCCTCGGAGAGGAAGCCATCCTTGAACGAAGGAGTGGACTTTCCTGCCCGTGACTCTTCGGGAACTCCGCCGAGGTATTTGTCGGTGAGCAGACCCTGTGCGAGTGGGGAGAACGCGATGACGCCCAGCCCCTCGGAATCGGTCGTATCGAGGAGGCCATCGGATTCGATCCACCGGTTGAACATCGAATACGAGGGTTGGTGGATGAGCAGCGGAGTGCCCAGCTCCTTCGCCAGCGCCGAGGCGCGGGCTGTGTCGGCGGCCGAATATGAGGAGATGCCGGCGTAGAGGGCACGGCCCGAACGCACCGCGGTGTCGAGGGCGCCGATGGTCTCCTCGAGGGGAGTCGAGGCATCGGGGCGGTGAGAGTAGAAGATGTCGACATAGTCGAGGCCGAGCCGCTTCAGCGAGGCGTCGAGACTGGCCAACAGGTATTTGCGGCTGCCGCCCGGTCCGCCGTAAGGGCCGGGATGCATCGCCCACCCGGCCTTGGTCGAGATGATGAGCTCGTCGCGGTAGGGATGGAGATCTTCGCGCAGCAGTCGCCCGAAGTTGGTCTCGGCCGAGCCGGGAGGTGGACCGTAGTTGTTCGCGAGGTCGAAGTGGGTGATGCCTAAGTCGAAGGCCCGGCGCACGATGTCACGCTGATTCTGGAAGGCAACATCATCGCCGAAGTTGTGCCACAGCCCCAACGACAGAGCGGGGAGGACGAGTCCGGAGCGACCGACCGGGCGATAGCTCATCGATTCGTAGCGGTCATCGGCTGCTTGATACACGGTGCCTCCTGCGGCGGGAAAAGACTCGAGTGCTGACCCTCAGCTTAGTCGTACCCGCGGACACGGCTGATGCCCTCTCATCTGTCCTCAAATCGTAAAAGTCAGACCAGTGGTCTTGATTTCCAGGTGTGTCCTATGCCTCAATAGTCACGTGACCAAATTCCACTCGATTCGGGATCAGCTCCTCGACCGCCTTGAGACGATGGCCGCCGGCGAGCAGTTCCCGCCCGAACGCCAGCTCGCCGAAGCACTGGGCATCTCGCGGATGACCCTGCGCCGCGCCATCGACGAACTGGTCTCCAAGGGCGTCGTCCGCCGTCGCCATGGCGCAGGCGTCTTCGCCCTCGGCCCGAAACTCGACCAGCCACTGGCAGCGAGCTCCTTCACAGAAGACATGGTCGCCCGCGGTATGCGCCCGGGGTCGCGCGTGGTCTCCTTCGACGTGACCAAGGCCGGCGCCCACATCGGGCGCAGGCTCCACATCGACGATGATGCCGAGGTCATCGCAATTCTGCGTCTGCGCCTGGCCGATGACGAACCACTCGCACTTGAGGAACTGCACATCCCCGCCGCCCTCGTCCCCGGTCTGATGCCTGCGGACCTGGAGAACAGTTCGTTCTACGAACTGCTGGCCTCGCGCTTCTCCATCTCTCTCAACCACAGTGTGCAGACGATCGAACCGACCCTCCTCGACGCGGGCGAGGCGAAGATCCTCGGAGTTCCCGAACAGTCAACGGCACTGCTCTTCGAACGCACCTCCCGAGGAGCCGACGGCGTGCCCTTCGAATTCGTTCGCTCGGTCTATCGCGGAGATCGCTACAAGATCCGCAGCGAACTCACCCTGCCCGACACCCACGGAGGAGGCCGCCCATGATCATCGCCGGCCTGATGACAGGAACGTCCGCCGATGCCCTCGACGTCGTCCTCGCTGATTTCATCCACGATGACGGTGACGAGCTGAGTGTCCGCCAGGCGGCTGGTCTCTCCGAACTTGGTGTCCGCATCCTCGCCAGCCGAGAGGTCGAATTCGACCAGCAGCTGCGCCGCGACATCCTGCGTCTGCTCGAGCCTGCCGACGTCCCCCTGTCCTTGGTCTCCAGTGTCGATGCCCGCTTGGGCCGCTTCTGCGCCCAGGCCGTCAGCGACCTCTGCACCGAAACCGGAGTCGAGGCCGAGCTCATCGTCTCCCACGGGCAGACCGTGCGCCACGACATCACCGAGGGTGCCGTCACCTCCACACTGCAGATCGGCCAACCGGCATGGATCGCCGAGGCGACCGGAGCTCCCGTACTCTCCGACGTCCGTGCCCGCGACGTTGCCGCCGGTGGGCAGGGCGCCCCGCTCGTCGGAATCCTCGACAGCCTCCTTGTCGGTGACGTCGAGGCTCCGATTGCGGTGCTCAACCTCGGCGGCATCGCCAACATCACGGTCCTCGCGCCCGAGCGCGCACCGCTGGCCTTCGACACCGGCCCCGCCAATGCACTCATCGACATCCTCGCCCGCAGGATCACCAAAGGGGAGGCGGGCTTCGACCGTGACGGGGAGCTGGCCGCACGCGGTCGGGTCGATGAGGAGCTGCTCGAGCAGCTGCTGGCCGATCCGTACTACCAACTTCCGGCACCGAAGTCGACGGGCAAGGAACTCTTCCACGCGGACTACCTCGATGGATTCCTCGAACCCAGGACCCACCTCGGCGAGCATGATGCCATCGCGACGGTCACGGCGCTGACCGCGCGCACGGTCGCCGATGCCTGCCACGCACACGGAGTCACCACGGTCATCGCCTCCGGCGGGGGCACCCGGAACCCGACGCTGCTGGGGCGAATGGCCTCGGAACTCGGCCCCGGCATCACCCTGACCAGCACGGATCAGGCCTTCGGGCTGCCCGAAGGTGCCAAAGAAGCCCTCCTCATGGCGCTGCTCGGATGGCTGAGCTGGAACGGACTCGCAGGCACCGAGCCGAACCTCACCGGTGCCGCGCATTCGAGCATCGCCGGACGGCTGAGTCCGGGACGCGGCCCGCTGAACCTGCCCGAGCCTCTGGAAGCCAGACCCACACGCCTGAGAATCCTGGACCGATGAGACCGGCGGACCGATGAGACCACTGAACTGATGAGGCCCTGCACCGATGCAGGCCTCGCGAAGAAACGCACACCCCTTGTATGAAGGAGAAGCACCATGCAGATCATCGACCTTCTGGTGATCATCGTCTACCTCGTCGCCACGGCGTGGTTGGGCCTGAAGCTCAGCGGAAAGCAGAAGGACCTCCAAGGCTACTTCCTGGGTGGTCGGAACATCCCGTGGTGGGCGGTGTGTCTGTCCGTGGTCGCCACGGAGACCAGCGCCCTGACCGTGATCGGCATTCCGGTCATGAGCTACCTCGGCGACATCAACTACCTGCAGCTGGGCCTGGGCTACATCCTCGGCCGAGTCGTCGTCGCCTTCTTCATGCTCCCGCGCTACTACGACGGTGAGATGCTCACCGCGTACGCCTACCTGGGCAAACGCTTCGGCACCTCGACCCAGACAACCGCGGGTGTGACCTTCCTGTTCACGCGCCTGCTGGCAGACGGCATCCGCGTGCTGGCCGCCGCCATCCCGGTCAAAGTCATCCTCGACGGCCTGGGCATCCACACGAACTACTTCGTCATCATCGTCGTCCTCTCACTCGTCACGATCGCCTACACCTTCATCGGCGGCATCAAGGCCGTGGTCTGGGTCGATGTGGCTCAGATGTGCCTCTACGTCGTGGGCGGTCTGCTGGCGATCATCGTCATCACCGCTGCCCTCGGCGGTGGCTGGTTGAGCGAGGCGGCGTCGGCCGACAAGCTGAACATGTTCATCTTCGAAGGCAATCCGATCTCGGCTCCCGACTCGTTCATCCCCTCGCTGCTCGGCGGCGCGGTCTTCGCCATGGCCTCCCACGGCTCCGACCAGCTCATCGTCCAGCGTCTCCTGTCCTGCCGCTCGAAGATCGAGGCGCAGAAGGCGCTCATCGTCTCCGGCGTCGTCGTCTTCGTCCAGTTCGCGATCTTCCTCGCGGTCGGCCTGGCGCTGTGGGCCTACTACGATCACGCGCTGCCGGCCGATCTGGGTCTGAGCCGTGACGACGAGATCTTCCCGCTCTTCATCATCGAGGGTCTGCCACCCGGCGTCTCGGGTCTGCTGCTGGCCGGCATCCTCGCTGCGGCCATGTCGACCCTGTCCTCGTCTCTGTCCGCACTGTCCTCCTCGACGGTCAACGACGTCTATGCACGGTTGAAGAAGACGCCGATGACCGACGCCGAGGGCTTCAAGGTCGGGCGCTGGGCGACGATCGGCTGGGGCATCGCCTTCATCCTCCCCGCCACCGTCTTCCAATCCGATGAGGGCAACATCGTCATCCTGGCCTTGGGCGTCGCGGGCATCACCTACGGCGGGCTGCTCGGGGCGTTCGTGTTCGGCATGGTCAACAAGCGCGCCACCGCCGTGGACGCGAACATCACCTTCGCCCTGGCAGTCGCGGTCAACGCCTTCTTCTTCGTCATGGAGAAGTACATCACCGGCGAGGTGTGGGTCGCCTGGCAGTGGTACCCGCTCCTCGGCGTCATCGTCATGGTCGTGATCGGCGGGCTCCTGTCCCTGCGCCACCCCAAGGCTCAGACCCGCAGCACCGTCGCCGAGGTGGAAGGCAGCAACCGCTGATGACCCAGTCCCAGCAGCCACCGTCCCCGGGCCCGCTGTCGCCGACCGAACAGCGCAACCCCCGCAGCGCGGGACTCGACGACCTCGACACCCTGGGTGTCCTGCAGGTGATGAATGATGAGGACCACGCCGTCCTGGCCGCGGTGCGGGCGGCCCTGCCGCAGCTGGCAGAACTCGTCGACATCGCGGCCGAGCGAATGCGCCGAGGCGGTACCGTCCACTACTTCGGTGCCGGCACCTCGGGCCGGTTGGGAGTACTCGACGCCAGCGAACTTCTGCCGACATTCAACCTCGAACCTGGGCGCGTGGTCGGGCACATCGCCGGTGGCCAGGCGGCGCTGGTCAACGCGGTGGAGAACGCCGAGGACTCCACCGGCGACGGTCGCAGAGCTGCGGGAAAGCTCGGTCCCGACGACGTGGCGATCGGAATCGCCGCGAGCGGTTCGACACCCTATGTTCGCGGGGCATTGGAAGCCGCCGGTGAGGTGGGCGCGCACACCGTGCTCATCTCGAACAACCCCGCTGCCCCCGTCGCCGAGGCGGCGGCTGACCATATTCTGCTCGACACCGGACCCGAAGTGGTGACGGGTTCGACCCGGCTCAAGGCCGGAACGGCGCAGAAGCTGACGCTCAATGGGTTCTCGACGGCGCTGATGATCGCGCTGGGTCGCACCTGGCGAAACCTCATGGTCTCCGTGGTCGCCACGAATGACAAACTGCGGGAACGGACCGTGCGGATCCTCTGCGAAGCAGCCGACCTGTCTGATGCTGCTGCCCGTGAGCTGCTGGAGGACTGCGACGGCGAACTCAAAACGGCGTTGGTCGTCTCCTTCACCTCGGTGACGCCCCAGGCCGCGGCGAAGCATCTCGCGGACTCCGACGGCTCAGTCAAGGCTGCGATTGCGGCAGTGTCTGCTGAATCGGGACGCGAGACCTCATGAGCGGTTTCGTCCTCGGCATCGACATCGGTGGCACCGGCAGTCGCGTCGCGATCGCACCCTTCGACGCGAATGCTGCGAGCACGACTGCTGACGGCGCCACGGCCGACGGTGTCGCGGCCGAGCCGCTGGGGGTCCTTACCGGCCCCGGGGTCTCCATCGGAGCCGAGGGCAGCAACGCCCCACAGCAGATCCGGCGGCTCGTCGTCGCGGCCAAGGAAGCATGGCCGGACCATGTCGAGTCGATCCGCGGAGTCGGCATCGGTGCCACCGGCATCGCCTCACTGAGCGCCGACGTCGGGGAGCTTGCGCGATCACTGGTGGTGGAGGCGAAAGCAGAAGCGGCGGTGGCGATCGATGCGTTGACGGCCCACCTCGGCGCCCTATCGGGTTGTGGGGGAGCGGTGACGGTCCTGGGCACGGGAGCAATCGCCATCGCCCATCCCGGGCCCGACCCGCAGGGAATGCTGTTGCCGAAGTGGAGGAGAGTCGACGGTTGGGGGCATCTCTTCGGTGACCGCGGGGGCGGTGCCTGGGTGGGCAGACAGGCACTCGAGGCAGCGCTGAAGTGCCACGACGGAGTCGATGATCGAGGCGCCGGTCTGCTTGAGGCGGCACGACAGATATTCGGCGAACCGGGCACGTGGCCTGCACAGTTCTACACGCGCAGCGATCGAGCAGGACTCCTCGCCGAGTTCGCCGTCGACGTGGCTGGCCGCGCCGGTGCGGGTGATCCCGTGGCCAGCGCACTGTTGGCCGAGGCTGGACGCGAGGCCGCGCGCAGTGCGATCGCAGCCGGAGGCCAAGGAGTCGACGCCGCATCCCGAGTCACGCTCAGCGGTGGTCTGCGCCGGGCAGGTGAGTCTCTCGTCGAGGCGTTTCGTGCTGAGGCTCTGCGCCTGAGGCCAGGGGCGGCCGTTGTCGAACCCGCCGGCGATCCGCTCAGCGGGGCGCTGACCTTGGCGAATCTGGTGGGGCAGAGGCGATTGCGGCCGCAGCCGGGAGTGCTGTGGGTCTGAGTTAGTCGCGCCGGCGACGGCAAATGCATGTCCAGTATTCACCTGGCCTGCATCTGCGGACCAACAGTCGGTCAGGATCTTCACACAGGATCGACAGTGTGAGAACGATTCGTGAACTGAATTCCGCGGTCCACCGTCCTGCCGATGAGCTCGAACTTCCCACGGGGCCGCGCACGAGGGCCTACAGGTGCTTCGAAGCACTGCCGGCGATCGTGAGCTTCTCCGCCATCGGATTGGTGTTCGTCCTGCCGTTCATCGACGCGACTGCCGGGGCGATCTACGTCTTCACCGTTGTCGGACTCACTCTGTTTCGGGCGATGCGTGGAGCCGTCGACGTTTCACGAGGATTTGTGCGCTTCCGGCGCAGCTCCCGAGTGGACTGGGGCGCCAGGCTGCTCGATGTCGAACGGGCGCTGGACGGACAGCCCTCACGTCCCTATCCCTGGTCTGGGTTCCGGGCGCAGCAGCACGCCGCGACGATTGCCCGAGTGCGCGAGAACCCAGGTGCAGTGATGCGTCCCTCGTCCGTGCTCCATGCTGTCGTGGTCGCTGCCTACAAACGAGCCCTACGATGTGGTCGCCGACGGAATCCGCTCCCTCCTGCACACCTCGACCTCGCCCTCTAAGATCGTCGTCTTCTTCGCCTATGAGGAACGCGGCGGGCCTCGGATGGCTGAGACGGCACGTCGCCTGGCGGCCGAGTACGGTGACGGTTTTGCGGCCTTCGTCCTCGTCGAGCATCCGGCCGGAATCCCGGGAGAGATTGCGGGAAAGGGCGCGAACATCACCTACGCCGGTCAGCGGCTGGCTCATTGGGTGGAGGCGAACGGGATCGATCCCGAGTCGGTGCTCGTGACCAGCCTCGACTGCGACAACACACCCCACGAGGCGTATTTCGACTATGTCGCCTACGAATATGTGCTCGCGCCCGATCGCGCCCACCTCTCGTTCCAACCCATCAGCCTCTACCTCACGAACATCTGGGAGGCGCCCGCGCCCTCTCGTGTCGTCGCGAGCGCGAACTGCTTCTGGAATCTCACGACCACGGTCCGCCCTCTCTCGCTGCGCAACTTCGCCTCCCACTCTCAGCCACTGACCGCGCTCGTCGACATGGGGTTCTGGTCGAAGAAGACGATCGTCGAAGACGGCCACCAGTACTGGAGGAGCTGGTTCCACTTCGACGGTGACTACCGTGTCGTGCCCATCCACGTTCCGATCTACCAGGATGCTGTCCTCGCCGGCGGATTCAGGGACACGATGGTGGCTCAGTTCAAGCAGCTCAGCCGTTGGTCATACGGTGCCAGCGATGTGCCCTATGTAGGGGTGAGGGTCTTCTCCGGGACTGCTCGAACACCCTTCTGGCCCGGTTTCCTCCGCTTCCTCTCACTCATCGAAGGTCATGTCAGCCTGGCCTCGATCTCTGTGATCATCGCAGTCGGCGGGTGGATTCCCTTCGCTGTGGCAACGCAGACAGGAGAGGTTACGGACCTCATCGAGCGGATGCCGATGACGGTCGGTCTGATCCAGCAGATCGGCATGGTCGGTCTCATTGCTTCCGTCATCGTCTTCAACTCGCTGCTGCCGCCCCGGCCGGTCCACGTTCCACCGGTGCGTCGGGTGACCATGTGGCTGCAGTGGGTGCTGTATCCGCTGACCCTGCTCGTGTTCAACTCCTCGACCGCGCTGCATTCGCAGTGGCGACTGCTCACCGGTCGCTACCGTGAGCGCTTCGACGTCACTGAGAAGGTCTCCGGGGTGGGACGCAGGACTGTGTGAGTTCGCCGCCCCATGTCAATCGGTCTCCTCGTGGTCTAGCATCGATTCTGTGCCCGCAATGCTGAGGAACACAATGCTGAGGAGCGTGTCATGACAGACGCTGCGCACGACCAACTCGATGCCGACTGTGACTGCATCATCTCCGGAGGCGGGCCCGCCGGAATCGTTGCCGGGCTGCTCCTGGCCCGCGGTGGTGTCAAGGTTGTGGTGCTGGAGAAGCACATCGACTTCTTCCGCGATTTCCGCGGTGACACGATCCACCCATCAACACTGCGGCTTCTGGACGAGCTGGGACTCTACAACGAATTCGCTCGCATCACCCACCGCAGGGTGACCAACATCAGTCTCGCGGGTGACGACGGTCGGGACTACATCCTCGGCGACCTGTCCAGGTTGAACACGCCGCATCCGTTCATGACGATCGCACCTCAGTGGGACTTCCTCAATCTGCTGGCCAAGGCAGGGGAGGACGAACCCGGGTTCGATCTGCGCATGGGGGCCGAGATGACCTCGCTGATCTGGGACGGCGACCGAGTCGTCGGTGTTCAGGTACAGGCTCCCGACGGTGAGACCGAGCTGCGGGCACCACTCGTCGTCGCCGCTGACGGTCGCTGGTCGAAGGCTCGGGACGAGGCGCAGCTGTCGATGCGGGAGCTGCGGTCCACGATCGACGTGTGGTGGTTCCGGATCGACACCCAGGCGCAGCTGGCCGAATCCATCGCTCCTCGCGCCAAGGGCGGCAACGTGTTCGTCGCGATTCCGCGCGACGGTCACGTCCAGATGGCCCGCCTCATCCCGAAGGGCGAGGACACACGCTTCCGTGAGCAGGGGATCGAGTCTCTTCGCCGCGCGGTCGCCGAGACCTTCCCCGTGCTGGCAGGCGATGTTGCAGCGCTGCGGCTTGAGGATGTGAAGCTCCTTGATGTCAGGCGCAATGAGGCCAAGCGCTGGTTCGTCGACGGGGTGCTGTGCATCGGTGATGCGGCCCATGCCATGAGCCCGCTGGGCGGAGTCGGCGTCAATCTGGCAGTCCAAGACGGTGTGGCCACGGCTCGTCTGCTGGCGGAGGCGCTGCGGACGGGAAGCGTGTCCACCAGCGACCTCAGGCGTGTGCAGCGCAGACGGCTGCTGACGACGAAAGCGGTTGAGCTGCTGCAGGGAGGCATCCACGCGATGGTCGAGCCGGTCGTCCACAACGGCGGAGTCATCCGCCCGCCGGCGCCGGTCCTCTGGCTGCTGAAGACGTTCCCGGCACTGACCGTGATTCCGGCGCGCATCCTCGGAATCGGTATCACTCCCGAGCATGCTCCGGACTTCGCCCGTCGGCAACCGGAGACAGTCTGACATTCGCTGCCGCGGAACTCCGAGCGTCTGCCTTCAGTCCCGGATGCGGCGTTGCCTCGCCAGCAGGTTGGTGAGCTGACGGCATTCGGCATCTGACATCGTGTCCAGGCCGAAGCGGGCATCGGCGACGATCTGACTGGCCCTGTCGGTCAGCGCACGTCCCTTGGGCGTGATCTCAGCGAAGACCTCTCCGTCGTCACCGGGTTCCAGCGCCCTTTCGAGCAGATCGTTGTCCTCCAGCCACCGCACTGTGGAGAAGGATGAGCTGGTGTCGACCTGCAGCTGATCGGTGAGTTCGACGAGGGGGAGAGCGCCTCTCTGATCGAAGAACAGGAGGAGCAGGGCTTCATAGCGTGCGTAGGTGAGTCCCAGCGGGCGCAGCTTCTCATCGAGACTGTCGATGAGGAAGCGGTGGGCCCGCATCAGTTCGGTGGCAGTCTGCATCCGGTCGCGTTCGGGCCATCGCATCTCCCACGCGCTCGCGGCCATTGAGACCGGATCGTTCAAGGCCGGTGAGGCGTTGCCGATCCTGAACTCCTCCGAGTCCCGGAAGCCGTGATCGGTGTTGAACTCCATCGTGTTCCACTCTTCGGTGTCCACATTGGGGCCGACTCCGGTGCGCACTGCCGGGTACTGACCGGTCCGCGTGCCGGCGCTGAAGCGTGGCTGGTGTTCGGCCCTGAGCTCCTCATCCGAATCGAATTCCTGGTCGGCGTCGGAATCGAAGTCCGTGTCGGCGTCGATGTCGGCCGAGGCGCCGGTGACGAGGTCGTCACCGTCCGGGAGCTCCTCGTCGTCGTCTTCGTCCCTGGTGTTGAGCGAGGTGATGGCCGAGCGCAGTCCGGAACGCTGAATCACCGTTTGGATGGTGAGGTCTCGTTCGTCTGGCCGGCCGACGTAGCGGATGTCGCGCAGGCCCTGGTCCTGGGCAGCGGATTCGAAGACGAAGTGACCGTATCTGAAGATCCGGCCCATCAGGGGCTTATGGACCGAGATATCGAGGATACGTGCCATCGGCATCGTGGCCTTGTGCTGAGTGAAGATCCCATGGATGCGGAACACGCGCATGTTCGTGATGACGAACCGGTCCATGTGCACGAACAGTGCACGGTAGACGCCGAACAGGGCAATGGCGGCACCGATTCCCAATGGGATCGACGCGAAATCGATCGGGACTGTGAAGCTCAGGGCGGCAACGGCCAGGCCCAGCAGAATGATGAGCGTGGGGGAGACGAAGGCAAGGAAATGGCGGCGAACTTCGTCGACGACGATTTCGCCCTCTTCAGCGATGAGATGATCTTCGACTCTCGGGTCGGTCAGTGCCCCGAACACGTCAGGCTGCTTCCTGCGCGGCTACGCGGACAGGGAAGTGAAGAAAGTGACCAGTGAGCCGACACCGGTACCCACTGCTTCGAAAGCGTTCCGCACTGCCTCGGCTGAATCTTCTGGCCGACTGAACAGATAGAACGCCACAAAAATGACGACGAGCGTGAGGACGGCCTTTTTCAACCACTTCACAACGGACTCCTCTTTGCCGCGTTGCTGGGATGGCAGATGCGGACAATTGGTTGCACAACCCGTTAATCGTAACCGCCCTTGCTGTCGGCCCCCGAGAAGGCGCGCCCAAAACCTGTGATCGTCGTCTCATACAGCGAGAATTGAAAGCAGATGGCCGCCGAGGTGGCCCTTCCCTTGCCAGCGCCCCCAAAGGGTGCCATTCCGGTTTCCCTCATCCCGGTTCGACGGTCAGCACCCCTGTGCAGACAGCGGAATCTGCGTACTGTTGAAGGCATGAGAAAACTATTTGATTCCATTCGCAAAGTTGGTTTCCGTCGCGGGCCCGACCGGGTTCTCGGCGGTATTGCAGGCGGTCTCGCCGAGGCCACTGGAATGAACGTGTGGCTGATGCGCCTGCTCGTCCTCATCTCGTTCCTGCTTCCAGTTCTGGGCGTCGGCGCATATGTGGTGGCCTGGGCGCTCACTCCTTGGCAGGACGGAAGCATTCCCCTTGAGCAGGCCTTCGGCGGCCGCCTTGAACGCTGAGTGAACATTCGGTGTCGTGCGGCCGACCGGCCGTGTCCTCAGCGTTCGCTGTCCAAGAGCATCATCTGTTCGGACGGATAGCGATCGCCCCGGACTTCGCTGTCGGCCAGAGCTGAGTCGATGACCGCCAGATCATCGGCGCTCAGGCGCACTCCATTGCTGGAAACGGTGGCGGCCACCTGCTCAGCAGTGCGAGACCCGACGACCGGCACGATGTCCTCACCTTGAGCGGCCACCCATGCGATCGCCAGCTGAGGAAGCGTCACGTCCCGCGCTGCAGCGATTTCCGCGAGGGTGGAGGCGATCCGCTGATTGTGGACTAGGTTGTCCCCCTGGAAGCGCGGGAACATCGCGCGAGTCCCTCCCACGGAACCTGCAAACAGACCCTTGGCCAAAGCCCCGTATGCCGTGACTCCGATGCCGAGTTCACGGCATGCAGCCAGAATCCCATTCTCTTCGATGCCGCGGCTGAGCAGTGAGTATTCGATCTGCAGGTCGCTGATGGGCGCTGTCGCCGCCGCCCGACGAATAGTCTCTGATCCGACCTCGCTGAGCCCGATGTGGCGGACGTATCCGGCATCGACGAGGTCGCTGATGGCGCCCACAGTCTCCTCGATGGGCACACTCGGGTCGAGCCGAGCCGGCCGGTAGATGTCGACGTGGTCCGTGCCCAAGCGCTTCAGCGAATAGGCCAGAGAGTTTCGGATCGCGTCTGGACGAGTGTCGAATCCGATGAACGAACCATCGGGTGCAAGGACGGCGCCGAATTTCAGTGAGATCACGACGTCCTCACGGTTGCGCTCACGCAGTGCGGCGCCGATGAGCATTTCATTGTGACCGGCACCGTAGAAGTCTCCGGTGTCGATGAGTGTTCCCCCGGCATCCACATACGAGTGGATGGCGGCGATGCTCTCCTCGTACCGTGTCGGTCCATAGGCTCCGGACATGCTCATGGCACCCAGTCCGGGAGATGTGACGCGAGGTCCCTGCGTTCCGAGTCGGCGAGTGTTGACGGTTGGATTCTCTGTGTATGTGCTCATGACCTCAAGCCTGGCAGGACGGTGTCGATGGCACGAGGCCCTGTCGATCCAGGGACAGACTGTCCCTGGTTACATCGGCCGATCGGATGGACAATCAGGAGATGACTGATCGTTCTGGGTTCGCTGACTTCATCCGCCGTCGACGGGAGCAGCTGCGGCCAGAAGATGTGGGGACCGGCCACACGCATCGTCGCCGCACTCCTGGACTGCGGCGCGAAGAGGTTGCCATGCTCGCTGGAGTATCGGTCGACTACTACGCTCGCCTCGAACAAGGGCGGGGATCGACCCCGTCGATCGGAGTGGTTTCGGCGGTGGCTCGTGCGCTGCAGTGCGACCGCGATCAGCGCGACCACATGCTGCACCTCGCCGGCCACCCGGTGCCGCCGCGCAGCTCAGACGGTCACGTGCGTCCCGGTCTCATCGCTGTTGCCAACCGGCTCGTGGATCTTCCCGCGGTGATCGTCACCGACCTCGGCGAAATCGTCTGGGAGAACTCTCTGGGTCGCATACTTCTCGACGGCCTGGCAGGAGAGCCTGGACGCGGCAGGAATCTCATCTGGGAGTGGTTCGCCGACCCCGACACTCGGGCGATGCCCCCGGAGCACTGGGATCGCATCTCCGCAGCCCACGTCAGCGACTTGCGGGCCACCTACGCCCGCAGGTCAGGCGAAGCTCACGTAAGGAAATTCGTCCAGGATCTCATTGCTGTCAGCGACGAGTTCAAGGAGCTCTGGGAGCGTCACGATGTGGCAGTCCACCACTCGGACACCAAGGTCTTCGTCCACCCGGAGGTCGGATTGCTCGAGCTTCGATGCGAAGTCCTGCTGACGCCCGACGACGACATCTCTCTGCTTGTGTTCTTCCCGATGGAGGGCACCAACGCGGCAGAACAGCTGCAGCTGCTCGGCGTCGTCGGTTCGCAGAAGATCTCATCCGACTGAGAGATGCAAAGACCCCGCGATCCCTTGTCTTCACAGGGATCGCGGGGTCTTACTTTCGGGTGGGCCCCGTGGGGATCGAACCCACGACCCACGGATTAAAAGTCCGTTGCTCTACCAACTGAGCTAGAGGCCCCGCCCCAACGAGACCGCGTGGACAAGCGCCACGGAAGTGTTGTCGGAGACTCAATAATATTAGAGGTAAGGGGCCCGAATACTCAAACCGGTTCTCAGTGGGGACCAGCAGGATTCACTCACTGATCATTTTCCGAGTTCAGGATGCTCGTCACCGGTGTAGGTGCGAGGGAGGGCATCCGGTGCAGTGGGATACTCCTCGGCAGCCTCGTCGATGACATCGGACTCGATGGCCTTGTTCTTCTTGATCTTGCCGCGCAGCGCCGCAACGTTCTTCAGCCCGGCCAGCAGCTTGCGATCCTTCTTCGGTGCGACGTACTCGGGATCGGTCTCCAGCGGGAAGATCGTGGGCGCGTCACCGAAGGCCTCGGATGACTCTTCGGCAACCTTGCGGGCCATCTGAGCGTTGACCACACCGCCGATGATCGCGCCGATGCCGAAGGGCAGCAGACGACCGACCAGTGAGCCACCGGCACGTGCGGCGAATTTGCGGATGAAGGTCTTGCGCAGTTTCCGTACCAGCAGATCGACGACTGGGGCAGGCAGCTGCTTGGTCACTGTCGAACCCCAGTTGCCGAACATCGACTCCGAACCGCCGGACTGCTTGCTGAACTTCTGGACGAGATTCTTTCCGTCCTTGCCGAGCATCAGTCCCAGCACCAGCGCATTCGCGCGCTTGGAGTCCTGGACCGGAAGTCCGTGGATCTCAGAGATCGCCTGAGCAAACAGCGCGGTCCCTTCGAGGAAGCCGGCAGTCTCTGCTGTGGCCACACCCAATGCTGCGGTCGTACCCAGTCCTGGAACGGCGGCGGTGGCGCCGACAGCTACTCCGCCCGAGGTGGTCAGGGCGAGGTAATGGCGACGGATGATCTTGATGAGCTCTTCCGGAGTCGCATCCGGGTTCCGGCGACGCAGGCTGCGCACATAGGCGAGAGCCACGGGGCGCTGGACCGACAGAAGCCTCGACAGCATCGACTGGGCGCGGGGATTGAGGGACCCGTCCTCGTTGACAGCGAACTTCGCTGCCTTGTCCAGGCCCTTCTTCGCCACTGATGGTTTTGCCACGGGAGTTCCTCCTCGTTGTCTGCACTCGTGACCTGCTGGTCGCAGGCACGAATTTGTCACCAGTTTAGTAGTGGCCACTGTGAACGCGACGAATGAATCCTGACCGGGAGGCGAACGTCGGCTCAGGTTGGCGCGCGGGTCAGAGTGGGGGACTAGACTGCTCTGACGATGACACAGCCACGCTTTCACCGCCCGATTCCTCTGGCCGACCTCGATTCCATCAGCGATACGAGTGACCCGGTGACCAGATCAGAGACCTCTCATGCCACCGCGGCGCTCCTCCTCGGAGACTCGCGCGGACAGCGCGATGAGGCCGCAACGAAGCGATTTGTGGAGCTGGCCGACGACATCGGCCTCGAGGTCATCGCCGAAATGTGGTCTGCGGCTCCCGCTGTCTCCGCGCCGGGAGCGCTCTGGCGCCTGTATGCGCTGCGGGAATGGATACTGACGGCTCCGCGTGAGCTCGCCGACATGTTCTCAGCTGGGCAGCGCAGGGTGACCGACGGGCTCGGCCTCGACGACATCCTCGCCGGGGTGGAGCTGCCCGCAGGTCCCGACGAGGTGGCCCGTGCCATCGATGAGATCCTTGCCGGCGCTTTCCGTGGGGATGTCGTCATCGCCCTCCTTCGGGCTGCCGCGTTTGTCGGCATGTGCGCCGAAGGCACCGACGACGTCGAGGCGGCCACGCGGCTGCGGCAGTTCGCGAAGGACCTCAAGGATGCCGCCATCTCCCACCGCCACGGCGGACTGGACTGAGCAGGCGACCTGACCGTATGCGGAGCACCTGACCCGGTGCGCGACTGTGAGATTGTCAACTCTCGTTCACCCGCCTCGGCGGTGGACTCATGAGTGTGAGCGAGTATCGTTGTGGGTGGCCCTCGTGGCCACCGGACGCTGGATCTGAAGCCCCGGGCTCCAAATTCAGCCGCTTCGAGCGGCCTACCGCCGAGAGGCGCTCTCGGTTCAGCGTCCGGCACATACAATTGAAGCAACATGCACATTCGTCCGGCTCGACCGGGCCCCGGGCAGGAGGAGCGCATGCGGCTCAAGCGAGTACCGCAGGACACTGTCTTCTACGAACGTCTCTCCGACCTGGTCGGACAGATGAGGCAATGCAACCTGGTGCTTGCCGAACTCTCCGGCATCGAAGTCAGCGAACGCCGGCAGGTCGCAGACCGCCTCCGCGAGATCGGCGATCAGGCCGATGAAGACATGGGAGCCGTGCTTCGTGCGCTGCGCGAGAACTACATCACCCCCTTCGATCGCAATGACCTGTACCTGCTCGGTCATCACATGCGCGATATCTGCCATCTTCTCCACGGTGCTGGTTTCGTCCTCGCCTCTGAAGCATTCGATCAGCTGCCCTCAGGCGTCCTCGAAACCCTGGCCGTCCTGTCTAACCAGACGGACCACACTTCCCGCATGGTTACCCGACTGCCGGGCAAATTGGATCAGTGGGACTACGTCGACTCCATCAATCGCCTCACCTACCAGGTCGAGGCTCTGCAGTGGCGAATGTCCGATGCTGTTCCGAACTCGAAGCGGGGCCTGACCTACATGGCCGCCGTCTCGCAGCTGGGACAGGCCTTCGTTCGCGCCGCATACGGCTTCACCGAGCTGGGCAAGGTCGTCGCCGCCATAGCGATCAAGGAGTCGTAGTCCGTGGATCTGCTCTTGGCGGGAGTCATCGTGACCGCGGTGATCTTCGCCGGTTCGAACGGTTTCCATGATGCAGCGCTGACCATCGGAAACGCTGTCGTCGGACGGTCCATCAATGCACGGTGGGCCCTGGGCCTGGCCGTGGTCTTCAACTTCATCGGGGCACTGCTGGGCGAGGGAATCGCCTCCGTCGTGGCCAACCAGATCGTCCACTTCGACGGCGACCCCGAAGTCATCCTCACGTCCCTGATCATCGCCTTCGTCGCAGCAACGGCGTGGAGTCTGTTCACGTACTATCTCGCGTTGCCGGTGTCTTCCACGCACTGTCTCATCGGCGGACTCCTGGGTGCCGGCATCGTGCTGGGCTTCTCGGTCAACTCCGCGGAAGCCCTCGACTCGGTGATCCTGCCGCTGGTGCTCTCGCCGATTCTCGGCTTCCTGCTCTCATGGGGTCTGACGGCTCTGCTGTCGAAGACCTTCGCGGCTTCTCCGCCGAAGCCGCTCTTCCGCGGTGCCCGCATGGTCGACTCGGTCCTCACCGCCTCGTTGTCGCTGGTCCACGGCATCCAGGACGCACAGAAGATCGCGGCCCTGGTCATGGTCGGTATGCTCGCTGTCGATACCAATCCGCATACGGAGCTGGCCGTCGTGGAGATCTCCTGGCCGGTGCGGCTGATCATCGCCGCAGCCCTGGCGATCGGCACGGGGTTGAGTGGATGGCGGGTTGTACGGACTCTGTCGGTGCGTATGGCCGGCCTCGACCCGCTGAAGTCCGCGACGGCCGATGCCACCTCCACGTTGCTCATGTACACGGCGGCACTCATCATGCGAGTCCCTGTGTCGCTGACCTTCATTCTCGGATCGGCGATCCTGGGCACGCAGTACGCCGGCCGCAGGGGCAGGCCCCGAGCCCGTTTCATCGTCCCCATCATCGGGGGATGGCTGCTGACCATTCCTGCGGCCGCGGCACTGGCGATCTGCATCGGTCTGGTGGCCAGACCGCTGGTCGGCTGAGGCGTCACCGCGACACCGCGACACGGCGACACCGCGTCACCGCGACACGGCGTCGCTGCGTCGCCGGGTCACGGAGGTGCGAGCCTTCCGGCCGAAGACGATGCCGGTCGCTATCATGGCCACGGCGAGCACGAAGTGCAGCCAGTTGTCAGCGGTGTTGAGCGGAACGAAGTTGCCCATCGACTCCATCGGAACGACGAGGCCGTAGATCCACAGCACCGCGTAGACGATGCCTCCGACGATGAGGTATGTCTTGGCCAGTCCGCGTGACCTGAGCCCGAGCAGTCCGACGATGCCGAAGAGCAGGTGGACGATGTTGTGCAGCACCGAGACTTGGAAGATCCCCAGCAGCGCGGCTTGTGAATGATGTCCGGCGAACATGATCGTGTCCAGGTCCTGGGTGATACCTGGAACGAAGCCCAGGATGCCCACGAGGAGGAACACTGCGCCGAAGAGACCAGAGACGAGTTGGACGCTGGTGCGGGTGGTGTGAGCTGATGATGAAACTGTATGAGTTGTCATGACGATCCTTTCGAAGACTCTCGTCGTACATCAGCTGATTCGGAGCGGATTGAGTCGTGGATGGGTGGGCCGGCAGAATTCCAGTCGGAGTGGAGGGCGAGTGTCGCGGAGCTCAGCCACGATCAGTGTCAGTTGTCTGCCGGTTCCGCTGTCGAAGACATGACGGCATGCACTGGTAATCTCCGATGGTCCGGCAGAGCTGTTGACTGAATTCACTCGCGCGTACGGAGCGGTTCTCGACCATGTTGTGGTCCAACTTTGGGCAGACAGCCTGAACGCAGACAACGGTTGGTAAGTCCTTGTCGACCCGCGTGCTTGAATCGACTAAAACTTACCAATCGTTGGGCTTCGCCCCTGCGAATGGATGCTTGGGAATAGAGTATGCAACTCCCTGGAGGCATCGGCTTGAGCTGATTGACGCTGCTGTCCGGCGCCCCGACACTCACCGACTCCGTTGTCGGAGTGTGAGCCTCCTGTGCCGCAGCAGGGTGGTCAGACTGTGGATGAGCGCCGGCGCCGAAGCGATGAGCAGCAGTATGCCACCCAACCTCGTCGTCGGCAGCAACACAGCACCGGCGATGACGAAGCCGGTGAACAGCACCGCCGAGATCACCCCGCTGGCCAGGAGTTCGAGGCCGGCGACCCGGCGGTCCAGTTTAGGAGTGGCTACCGATAGTTCGCCGTTCTCGAGCCTCTGCACCAGGCTGTCGAGTCGTCCCGGCAGACCCAGCGTCAGGCGCACGAAGTTGAGGGCTTCCTTGGCCGCAGTGCCGGCGACGCCGCCCTTCTCCTCCTCGATCAGCTCCCTGGCATAGGGTTCGACGACCTCCCAGATGTTGAATGAAGGATTGAGCGAACTGCACAGGCCCGAGACCATGGACAGCGAGCGGATGATGAGGAAGAGGTTCTCCGGCAGCTGCACAGGCAGATCCCGCACCACTGATTCGAAATCCGTGGAGAAGGCCCGCAGCTCCTTCTCATCGACGTCGCGCAGCTGCGCGAACCCCATGCCTCCGAATCGTGCGAAGAGTCCCGTGAGGGAGCGCTCGAGTTCCTCCGTGTCCGCGCCGTCGAGCAGAACCCCGATGAGTTCGACGCTGGCGACGAGGCGGCGGGAATCTCGCAGCGCCACAGCGATGATGAGTTCCCGCAGGCCCGCGCGCAGGTTCTCGGGCACGTGCCCCATCATTCCGAAGTCAACGAAGGTCAGGTGCCAGTTCGGCCCCGCCGAGGTTGTGCCCGGGTGAGAAGGTGTCACGAAGATATTGCCGGGATGGGGATCGGCATGGAAGAAGCCGGTGCGGAAGAGCTGGTCGAACATCGTGTGCGCGAAAGTTGTTGCAACCTTGTGGGGGTCGATCCCGGCTCGGCGCAGATTGGTGATGTCGTTGGCCTTGATTGCTGTGACATCTTCCATGGTCAGGACCTGTGGTGTGGTCTGTTCCCAGACGATCCGCGGGGCCTGCGCCCGGGCTGACTCGACCGCAGGAGCAGCATCTGACGCGTCCGCCGACCGTGCCGCCGACGGTGTCGCCGACCCGGTTGCCGATGCTGCCGCGTCCATGGCGAAGGCCTCCGCATTCGCGGCTTCATGGAGATAGTCGATCTCCTCGAGACTGACATGGGCGAACTCTTCGGCCAGTGCCGGCATATCGACCCGTCGGGAGATCAACCGGACTCGGGAGAGCCAGCCGGCGATCCGGCGCAGGGCGCGCAGATCGACGGCGATGACAGCGGCGATGCCTGGACGCTGGACCTTGACGACCACCTCGGCGAATCCGAGCTCCTCGGCATTGTCCGAGGTCAGAGTCGCCGAATGCGCCTGACCCAAGGACGCGGCAGCCAGCGGGCGCGGATCGAAGGAGACGAAAGCGTCGTTGAGATCCATCCCCAGCTGCGCCTCGGCGAGGGTGCGGATCTGCTCGAACGGAACAGGGGCGGCCTCGTCCTGCAGCTCCTCCAGTTCCTTGGTGATCTCAGGTGGGAGCACATCCATACGCGAGGAGAGGAACTGACCGACTTTGATCATCAGCCCGCCGAGCTCGACGGCCAGGGCGCGGAACCGTTTGGCGCTCGAACGCCACCGGTCTATCCGGCCCCGGGCCGCGAACCGACCCAGGCCGATTCGCGGCAGCGTCAACTCGAACCACCAGGCCACGATCATCTGGATCGCAGCGAATCGGAGGATGCGACTGTAGCGAGCCCGAAGGGTCCTCTCCTTCACGTGTCAGTCCTCGGCGAGGATCGAATACAGCCTGCGCTTGGTCTCCTCGAGAGCAGTGACCGCCTCAGCGACCTGTTCTTTGCTGCCGGTACGACCGACCTGAGCCGCTGCCTGGGCCAACTCGACGCCGGCCTTGGCCAGGTTTGCGGCTCTTGGTGCGTCGGGCTTCTTCGTCGTCTCCCACGGAGCACTGGACTCCGGTTCGGATTCGACCTGTTCGCGTCCGGCCTCGGTGAGCGAATAGGTCTTGCGCCCGCTGGAGGACTCCGCGCTGATGAGTCCCTCATCGGTGAGCAGCTGCAGCGTCGGGTAGACCGACCCCGGGCTGGGCTTCCAACTGCCGCCGCTGCGTTCTTCGATCTCTTGGATGATCTGGTAGCCGTGCATCGGGGCCTCGGCCAGCAATGTGAGGATCCCGGCGCGGACGTCTCCACGGTTCATGCGGAAAGGCTGTTTGGGGTTGAAGGAAGAGCGCAGCTGCTCCATCGCCTCCCAGATGTTGGAACCGCCCCAATCGCCGCCTCGGCGAGAGAAACCTCCGTGATTGAATGGCTCGTTCATGATGACCTCCAGGTCTGAATGTATCGCTCTGACGATATATAACGATATATCGGCGATGTGTTGCTGGGAAGGTCATTCGTTTGATTGAGGAGGCAACTCCCAGACCATGTTCAGGGGGACTCGCTGCCGAGATTTGGCCCGGCGCTGGACCTGGTGTTCGGGCTGCTGCCAGTCGTGCCGTGGCCCAGGCCGCTGTCAGGCCTGCCGCGGCGCGTAGGTGACAAGCAGATTGCCCTTGGAGGTTCTCTGCACGTCGGTCAGAGACAGGCGCTTGGGTGCATTGCCGTCGAAGATCGCGCGGCCGCTGCCGGCGACAACGGGATGGATGGCCAGAGTCAGTTCGTCGATGAGCTCTGCGTCGAGGAGCTGGCTGACAACGGACAGCGAGCCCTGCACCGCGATGTTTGCGCCAGGGCCTTCCTTCAACGCCCTGACGTACTCAATGAGATCTCCGTTGATGAGCGTCGAATTGGACCAGGTGAGATCTTCGGGAGACAGGCTCCGTGAGGCGACATGCTTCGGTGTGGAGTTGATGAAGTCGGCGAATATGGTGTCTTCGCCCGACGTGATGTTCGGCCAGTAGCCTGCCCACTCCTCGTAGGAGGTTCGGCCCAGAACGCAGTCGTCGACACTGTTGATGGCTCCGGTCATCCACTGACCCAGGTCATCATCGAATGAGTCGAACTGGAACAGGTTGGGGGCGGAGGCGACGCCGTCGAGCGAATGGAAGAGGCTGGTGATGAGTTTGCGGGTCATGGGATTCTCCTCATTGAGCGATCTGTGCGGCAAGGCGATAGTGAACTTTAAAAAATAAACTGCAGTTCTCATGATGAACTTCTGTTGCTAGGGTGTCAACCATGAAGTCATATGGACAGTACTGTGGTCTGGCTCGAGCCGCAGAGCTTGTGGGGGAGCGGTGGTCTCTGGTGATCCTGCGTGATCTGCTTGTGGGCCCGAAGCGCTTCAATGAACTCCGGCAGGGGATCCCCGGTATTCCGTCGAACCTGTTGACCAGCAGACTGCGCGACTTCGAAGATGCGTCAGTCGTCGAGAGGGTCTTGGACGGCCGGAACGTCGTCTACCGACTCAGCGAATACGGCCAGGGCCTTGAGCCCATTGTGGTCGGTCTGGGCCGTTGGGGCGCACGCCAGATGGACGTCCCGCGTGAGAATGAGGTGCCGACCGACAATTCGCTCGCAGCCGCCCTGCTGACTGCGCGCACAGACGAAAAGGTCCAGGCCTTCAGCGTCGAAGTGACTGCAGGTCCGGCCACCGCCCACGCAGATGTGTCTGCCACCGCGGTCTCGGTCGCAACGGGGCCCTTTCCCGACGCGGATCTGCGTCTCGGAGGTTCGAGTCTGCGCAGGTTGCTCGCAGATGGCGACATCGACGCCGCGATCTCTTCGGGAGCAGTCACAGCCAAAGGCCCGGCGACGCTGCTGAAAGAGTTCACCCGTGCCTTCAGCACACCCCTCGATGAGGTCGCCCACAATCTGCCGTGACTGCAGTCCGTGAATGCAGGCAACGGGTGGTAACTTCGTCTCGACCCAGGCGCTTGGATCGAGACGAAGTTACCACCCGTTGGAAATTCTCGATGAGAACTGCAGCCAACCTCGGCGAGCCGTAGTCACGGCTGCTCCTGCAGCCGCCTCAGATCATCCGAAGCGGCCGGAGATGTAGTTCTCGGTCTCTTCCTTCTCCGGGTTGGAGAAGATCGTCGAGGTCTCGTTGAACTCGATGAGCTTGCCCGGCTTGCCGGTGCCGGCGATGTTGAAGAACGCGGTCTTGTCGGACACGCGAGCGGCCTGCTGCATGTTGTGAGTGACGATGACGACCGTGTACTGGTCCTTGAGGTCGTTGATGAGGTCCTCGATGGCCAGGGTGGAGATCGGGTCGAGTGCGGAGCATGGTTCGTCCATGAGCAGGACCTCGGGCTCGACGGCGATCGCGCGGGCGATGCACAGGCGCTGCTGCTGACCACCGGAGAGTCCGGAGCCGGGCAGGTTGAGGCGGTCCTTGACCTCGTTCCAGAGGTTGGCGCCGCGCAGTGCACGCTCGGTGAGGTCATCGGCCTCGGACTTCGACATGCGCTTGCTGTTGAGGCGCACGCCGGCCAGCACGTTCTCCTTGATGCTCATCGTGGGGAACGGGTTCGCGCGCTGGAAGACCATGCCGACCTCGCGACGCACGTTGACCGGGTCGACGCCGGCACCGTAGATGTCGTTGCCGTCCATGAGCACTTCGCCCGAGACGCTGGCGCCCGGAATGACTTCGTGCATCCGGTTGAGGGTGCGCAGCACGGTTGACTTGCCGCAGCCGGAAGGGCCGATGAGGGCCGTGACCGAGCGGGGCTTGATCTGCATCTGCACACCGTCGACGGCGCGGAAGTCCCCGTAGAAGATGTCGAGATCCTTGATGTCGATCTGCTTGGACATGTGTTTCCCTATCTGTGGAATGTCTGTAACAAGTATGGGGTGCGTCAGGGTCTCAGCGCTTCATCAGCGCCCTGTCTTCGGGGCGAGCACCCTCGCGATGACGCGGGCGAGGAGGTTGAGGACCATGACCAAGGTGACGAGGACGAGGGCTGCTGCCCAGGCTCGCTCCGAGCTGGCCAGGGCCGCGTCACCGGGGGAGACGGGACGCAGCTGCGAGTCGTAGATGTAGGTGGGCAGGGTCGACATCCAGCCGGAGAACAGGTTCCAGTTGAGTGCCTTGGCGAATCCGGCGGTGACCATGATCGGTGCGGTTTCGCCGATGACACGGGCGATCGCAATGGTGATGCCGGAGAGGATGCCCGACACCGAGGTGGGCAGAACGATCTTGACGATCGTCTTCCACTTCGGCACGCCCAGAGCGTAGGACGCCTCGCGCAGGTCCATGGGGACCAGACGCAGGATCTCCTCCGTGTTGCGCACGACGATCGGAATCATGAGCACCGACAGTGCTACGGCGGCTGTGAAGCCTGTCTTCGCAATGCCTGCCGCATCCGGCATGATGAAGCCCACGATGGTGGAGAACAGGGCGAAGGCGAAGAGTCCGGCGACGATCGAGGGGATGCCGGTCATCACGTCGACGAGGAAGGTGATGGCCTTGCCCAGCTTGTTCTTGCCGGAGTATTCGACGAGGTAGATGGCCGTCAGCACACCGATGGGGATCGAGATGACGCATGCCATGGCCGTGATCAGGACGGTGCCGACGATCGCGTGGTAGAAGCCGCCTGCGATTGTTGCTTCGCCGGCGACGTACTGCTGGTCGAGGACGCCCTTCATGCCGAGCATCGTGCGGGTGAGGAGGTCGAAGCTGATAGCGGCTCCGCCCTTGGCGATGGTCATCCAGAGCAGAGAGATGAGGGGAACACAGGCGAGGATGAACGAAGAGGTGACGACGGTGGTCGCCACCCGGTCGGTGGCCTTGCGGCGGCCTTCGTAGGCTCCGGAGAGCGTGAAGACGGCCACGACGTTGATGAGCCCGGCGAGGACTGCGACGACAGGGATGTTGAAGCCGCCGAAGGCGATGAAGCTGATGATGGTCGCGACGATGATCGAGGCGGCCGCAATCACCCATGGTGTGATTTTGGGCAGCTGCTTGGAGGTGAGGGCGCGAGACGTGGTCGTCGAATTGTTCGTAGTAGTCAACATTCTCAACTGCCCTTCACCGAGGTCTTGGCAACAATTGCACGTGCGCCCATGTTCACCAGCAGGGTGATGGCGAACAGGACGAGGCCGACTGTGATCAGCTCGGACAGTCGCAGTCCGGCGGCTTCGGGGAAGTTCTGAGCGATCTCAGAGGCGATGGTCTGATTGCCGCTGACCACCAGGGATGCGGTGAGCAGTCCAGGGGAGAGGATCATGGCCACAGCCATGGTTTCGCCGAGCGCGCGGCCGAGGCCGAGCATGGTCGCCGAGGCGATGCCGGACTTTCCGAACGGCAGCACCGACATGCGGATCATCTCCCAGCGCGTGGCGCCGAGAGCGAGAGCAGCTTCCTCCTGCAGGCGGGGAGTCTGCAGGAAGACCTCGCGGGTCAGGGAGGTGATGATCGGCAGGATCATGATGGCGAGCACGAGGGAAGCCGTCAGCAGGGTACGCCCGGTGTTCGACACATCGCCGTTCGCGTCTGGGGCGAAGATCGGAATCCAGCCGAACCACTTCGACAGCCACAGGTAGAACGCGGTGAGGTTGCCGGCCAGGGCGATTCCCCACAGTCCGTAGACGACGGAGGGGATCGCGGCGAGCAGGTCGATGACGTAGCCGAGGAGCGGCGCGAGCTTCCGAGGCGACATGTGCGTGGTGAACAATGCGATGCCCAGTGCGAACGGAGTCGCCACGAGCAGGGCGATGGCGGAGGAGA
Organism: Brevibacterium aurantiacum; assembly: GCF_003932995.1. Classification (NCBI taxonomy): domain Bacteria; kingdom Bacillati; phylum Actinomycetota; class Actinomycetes; order Micrococcales; family Brevibacteriaceae; genus Brevibacterium; species Brevibacterium aurantiacum. The sequence goes on along the minus strand of NZ_CP025333.1, from coordinate 3,477,384 downwards.
TCAGTGTGCCGATGATAAGTGGCCAGACGTAGGAGAAGAATCCCTTGCCGCCGGTGATCGAGCTCGGATCGGTGATCTGGGCTTCGATGGTGTCCTTGGACTGCGCCAGAAGGAACAGGGCGACTCCTGCCAGGATGAGCAGGATCAGGATGCCGGCGATGAGCGTCGCGGCCGAGAAGATCCGGTCTCCGGGACGAACGACGGCTTTGGGCTTCTGGCCCGCCCCGGACTCACCGCGTGAGCCCGGTTCAGGTGCTCCGGCAGGGCCGGACTCTGTGGTCTGTGTGCTGGTCGGCACAAGTGCTCCTCATGAAACTTGTGGTGGATCCGGTTCACGGATCCCTAGGCACCGAGAAGCGGCGCAGGGTCGCTGCGCCGCTTCTCGACTGATCAATTCTGCAGGTCAGTGGCCAAGTCTCAGCCTTCAACCTTGATCGAATCGATGACTGTTTCGATCTGCGAACGCAGGTCGTCAGACAGTGGAGCCGAGCCAGCGGAATCCGCTGCCGACTTCTGTCCTTCTTCGGAGACGACGAACTTCTCCCAGGCCTTGACCATGTCCACGGTCTCCTGGTCCTTGTAGGACGAGCAGACGACGTGGTAGGACACGAGGACGATCGGGTAGGCGCCCGACTCGGTGGTGTCGCGAGCCAGATCGAAGGCGAGGTCGCCTTCGCTGCGGCCTTCGACCTTCTCGGAAGCGTCGACGACCTTCGAGGCGGCATCGGCGGAGAGCTCGACGAATTCCTCGCCGACCTTCACCTTGGCCTTGCCCAGTGAACCGACAGCGGAAGCGTCGGCGTAGCCGATGGCTCCATCGGTGTCGGAAACGGTCTGCACGACACCATCGGTGCCCTGTGCAGCTTCGCCACCGAAGTCCTTCGGGAAGTCTCCGCTGACCTCAGCGTCCCAGTCCTTCTCGGCTGTGGCCTTGAGGTACTCGGCGAAGTTCTCCGTGGTGCCGGAGTCATCGGAACGGTGCACGGCGGTGATCTTCGTGTCAGGCAGATCAGCATCCGGGTTATCGGCCTTGATTGCCTCGTCGTTCCACGTGCTGATTTCGCCCTTGAAGATCTTGGCGATCGTTGCAGGGGAGAGGTTGAGTTCGTCGACACCCTCGACGTTGAACGCCACCGCGATCGGGGAGATGTAGACGGGGAACTCGTAGGCTCCATCGGCGCCGCAAGCTTCTTTGCCCTGCTCGACTTCGTCATCGTCGAGGTGAGCGTCAGAGCCGGCGAACTGAGCGTTGCCAGCCAGGAACTGCTCGCGGCCTGCACCCGAGCCATCGGGGGAGTAGTTGACGGTCACGCCGGAGTTCTCCGAGGCGAAGTCGGCGGTCCATGCGTCCATCGCAGCCTTCTGCGATGAAGCGCCGATGCCGGTGAGGGTGCCCTGCAGGTCGCTGTCGCCACCGCTGCTTGCTTCCTCTCCGGTGGCGGAGGTTCCGCCGCATGCCGACAGGGTGAGTGCGCCGACTGCGAGGATTGCAGCGGAGGGTGCCAGGTGCTTCAGCTTCACGAAGATGCCTTTCGAATATGAGAACACTGTTCGAGATTGCTCGATCTTTCGTGTTACACGCTAAGGATCGTGTGTAAAGCTCGGGGAGTGGCTAAGTGAATGGAAGATGAATGAACCCTGAAGGCTTCAAGTCCGAGTGAGTGCTCCATCACAGGCCGGGGTGAATTCATGAAAGGATCGTTGTCGGGACGACACGTCGGAGGGCTGAAGCCCGGCATTTCGGGTGACGCTGTGACCAGTCATTACGGGTGAAGTCCAGTCACGGGCACGCTGAAATCTTGAGGCGAACACGCCTAGGCGCAGTGACGGACACGCCGAAACCCGGGTGCAGACACGCCGAAACCCGGGTGCAGACACGCCGAGGCAAAGACGCGCCGAGGCAAAGACACGCCGAGCCTCAGGCGTCGATCGGGCGGATCCGTTCGAACTCGACGATGCGAGGCACAGCCCCCGGACGCACATACGCGACGATGATCTCACCGGGTTTGAGGTAGGGGTCCTCCTTCGGCAGCTTCTCCGCGATGCGCTGCGGGGCGTGCTTGGCATAGACCGAGAGGATCAGCGGCAGGACCGGCCGGTGGGTGCAGTAGATGACCGGCTTGCCTTTTTCCAGCAGCTTCTCGATGTACCGCGAGGTCTTGTCGGGGTTCGCTGAACTTGCCTTCTCGCTCAGGCACGAGACCTTCCTGATCGACTTGCCTGTCGCCGCAGACAGGGGAGCCAGCGTGGCCACACACCGCTTCCAAGGACTCGAGATCAGTTTCTTCGTGCCCCATGCCGAGAGCAGCCCGGTCAGGGCCATGGCCTGGCGGGTGCCCAGCGCCAGCAGCGGGCGCACGTGCTCCGTCTCATGCCACTTCGCGCGGGGAAAGGCCTTGCCGTGCCGGACGAGGATCAGCGGCCAGGCGCGAAGGGCGTCGGTCGCATCGTACTTCTCCAGGGCATCGAGTTGGTCGCGATCGGCGTAGGACGTCAGCTTCGTGCGGGCCTCGCCGACGGGAAGCCATCTCACCTCATCGACCTCGGCTTTGTTCATCGGCGCGAAGGTGTTCTCGCTCTTGACCTGTGCCGACCAGTAGAAGACCTTCTTGAGGTTCTTTCCACCGACCATGTATTCGGCCGAGGGCAGAGGAATGCCGAGGGTGATGTCGAGCCCCGTCTCCTCCTTGACCTCACGAACGGCAGTCTCAGGGAGGGTCTCTCTCGACTCCACCTTGCCCTTGGGCCAGGACCAGTCGTTGTAGCGGGGGCGGTGGATGAGGGCGACCTCGATGCCCTCGCTGCCCTGGCGCCAGCACAGGGCCCCGGCGGCGAGGATATCTGCGGTGACGCGCGAGGAGGCCTGCGCGGAACCGACCGATTTCGCGCTCAAGCCTCTTCCCCGATCTGTCGACGCTTGCGATGTCGGCGGATGAGCTCCGTCTGATACTCGGTGAGACGGTTGCCTTCATCATCGTGGGTGCTGCGCGTCCACTTGCCGTCGGCGGCAAGGTCGAACGCCGAGGTGGTGTCCGCGAAGGCGAGGTCGAAGAGTTCGATGATCTCGGCCTTGTGATTCGGGGCGACGAGTTCGACGAGGGTTTCGACGCGACGATCGAGGTTGCGGTGCATCATGTCCGCCGACCCGATGTAGACGAGCGGATCGCCGCCGTTGCCGAAGACGAAGGTCCGCGAATGTTCGAGGAACCGGCCGAGGACGGAGCGCACGGTGATGTTCTCGCTCACCCCGGGGATGCCCGGTCGCAGGGCGCAGATGCCGCGGACGAAGACCTCGACCTTGACCCCGGCCCGGGAGGCCATATAGAGGGCATCGATGATCGCCTCGTCGACGATGGAGTTGACCTTGATTCGGATCATGCCCTCACCGCCCGCCTCGGCGATGGCGATCTCCTTGTCGATGAGCTCGGTCAGTCCCGACCGGACCCGGGTGGGTGCGACGAGCAGACGCGAATACTCGGCCAAGGGGGCGTAGCCGGAGAGCTGGTTGAACAGCTTCGTCAGGTCATCGGCGACGTTCTTGTCCTTGGTCAGCAGCCCGAAGTCCTCGTACCCGCGTGCGGTCTTCGGGTGGTAGTTTCCGGTGCCGACGTGGCAGTAGCGGGTCAGCCCCTCGGCCTCTTGGCGGACGACGAGGGAGAGCTTCGCGTGGGTCTTGAGGCCGACGATTCCGTAGACGACGTGGACACCGGCGCGTTCGAGCTTGCGCGCCCAGGTGATGTTGGCCTCCTCGTCGAAGCGGGCCTTGATCTCGACGACGGCGAGGACCTGGATGCCGGCCTGTGCGGCGTCGACGAGGGCGTCGATGATCGGGGAGTCACCCGAGGTGCGGTAGAGCGTCTGCTTGATGGCGAGCACGTTCTTGTCCGCAGCCGCCTGCTCGAGGAACGCCTGCACGCTGGTGGAGAACGAGTCGTAGGGGTGGTGGAGGAGGATGTCGCGATTGCTCACCGCTGCGAAGACGTCGACCTGGTCGCTGGATTCGCGCAGCGACAGGTCCTTGTTCATCTGCGGGACCATCTTGCGGAAGTGCAGGTCATCGCGGGGAACATCGGCGATATCCGACATGCCGGAGAGGTCGAGCGGGGTCGGCAGCTGGTAGATCTCGTTCTCGTCGATGCCGAGTTCGTCCTTGAGCATCTCGCGGACCCGGGGGTGAATGTTCTCCGTGATCTCCAACCTCACGGCGGGGCCGAAGCGACGTCGCAGGAGCTCCTTCTCCAGAGCCTTGAGGAGGTTCTCCGCATCGTCCTCTTCGACCTCGACGTCCTCATTGCGAGTGACGCGGAAGGTCGAGTGGTGGATGATCTCCATCCCCTCGAAGAGAGTGTCGAGGTGTTCGGCGATGATGTCCTCGAGCGCAACGAAGCGGGCGGGGACATCGCGGCCGACGGGGCGGTCCGTGGCCGTGGCGACATTGAAGAACCGGGGCAGGCGCGGGGGCACCTTGACCCGGGCGAAGAGTACCTTGCCGGAGTCCGGGTAGCGCAGGAGGACGCCGAGGTTGAGCGAGAGTCCCGAGATGTAGGGGAACGGGTGGGCCGGGTCCACAGCGAGTGGGGTGAGGACCGGGAAGACATGGCCGGCGAAGAATTCGTCGACCCGGGCACGTTCGTCCTCGGTCAGCTCGTCCACTTGGACCTTCGTGATCGACTCCGCGTCGAGGCGGGGCCCGATGTCGTCCTTGAGCAGGGCGGCATGGCGGGTCATGAGTTCGTGGGCCCGGACGCCGATCGCGTGCATCACCTGCAGCGGCATCCGCCCGGTGACGCTGGGCACGGCCAGGCCGGTGTTGATGCGGCGTTTGAGGCCGGCGACGCGCACCATGAAGAATTCGTCGAGGTTGGTGGCGAAGATCGAGAGGAAGCGGACCCTCTCCAGCAGCGGCATGTCAGGGTCTGAGGCGAGGTCGAGGACACGCTCGTTGAACGCCAACCAGCTGAGTTCTCGGTCGAGGAATCGGTCCTCCGGATCCGGCAGACCCAGTTCCGCTCCGACTGCGCTGATGTCGTACATCGCTCTACTCCTGATTGCGTTCGGTCGAGGAAGCCGGCGCATAGGACACATGCGCCACCGCGACATGGAATCCCAGCCGCTCGTACAAGCCTAGCGCCGGTGCATTGTCGGACTCGACGTAGAGTTCGATCGCTGTCGCTCCGGCTGTCACCATCCGCCGCATGCCCTCGATCGTCAGCGCCTTGCCCACGCCCTTGGCATGAATGCTCGGATCGACCCCGACAACATAGACCTCGCCGAGGCGGCCCTCATCGTCGGTGTCCGTGAGCTTGGTCTGGTGGAATCCGATGACCTGATCATCTCGGGTGGCGAGGATCACCGAATCCGGTTCGAAGTCGGGTGCTTCGATGACCTCGGCGAAGTCTTCTGCTGTCTGCGACCCCTGCTCAGGGTGCCAGTCGAATGCCGCATTGTTGACTCGTCGCCAGCCCTCCTCATCGCCAGGGGCAAAGGACCGGATCGTGACGCCCTCAGGAGCCGAGGTCTGCGGCAGGTCTGCCAGGCTGAGGCCGGATTCGGTGCGCATCTGATAGAGCACTCGGTCGCGGCCGAGGCCGTGCTTGTCCGCGAGCCTCTGGGCTGCGGGGTGGTCACCGTGTGACCAGCACCAGGAGGAAGGCTCCTCCTGCATGATCGTCGACAGCAGCTCCTCGCCGAGGCCCTGGCCGCGATGGTCAGGAGCGATGAGGAATTCGGCCGCATGGCGATCGCCCTGCAGGGCGCGGATGCCGTATCCGATGAGAGTCTCGTCGGCGGTGCTCGAGCCTGCCGCGTCGTCGGCGTAGACCCGCCACACGCTCGATGCCGTCTGCGCGGAATGCGATTCGTCCTCGCCGGTGGCGATGGCCAGGAGCCCACCGGAGATCTCGGCGGACCCATCGGTTGCTGCCACACTGTCGAGGAAGGCCACTTCCGCCTCGGCGAGGGTGGCGATCGGGGTCCCGGTCACGGCTCCGCTGGCTTCGATTCTCATACCTTCACGTCCTCCTCGTTCGACTCCGGCTGTGCTTCAGGTGCTGATTCTTCGTCGGGTGCCGACACCTTGTCATGCGCCGACATCTTGTCATTTTCCGGCACCTTGTCGGGTTCCGACTTGTCGTCTGTGTTTGAGACTGCTCCACCGTTGTGGGCAGCCGCGGGGTCATCGTGTACGTTCGCGGAGTCCCCGCGGGCTGCTGCTGAGTCGGGGCTGAAACGGTAGCCGACGTAGCGCACGGTGTGGATGGCGTTCTCAAAGTCTTTGCCGAGTTTCGCACGCACACGTCGGACATGCACATCGACGGTGCGGGTGCCGCCGTAGTAGTCGTCTCCCCATACTTCGAGCAGGATCTCATCACGGGTGAAGACGCGCTCGGGATGCATGGCGAAGAACTTCAGCAGGGCGAATTCGCGGTAGGTCAGATCGAGGCTGCGTTTGCCGAGGTGCGCGGTGAATGCGGTTTCGTCGATACGCAGGGCCCCGCTGACGACGATCATGGGGTCACTCTCGCTGCCCCACGACCCATTGCCGTATGCGCTCTCGGTACGTGAGCCTCCGGACATGGACGGCGCTGAGGCTGTGCTCGTGCCGCCGCCTCCTCGCGAGGGGGTGTCATATGACGCCGTCGACAGGTGGTGGTCACGGGCCAGACGCAGGCGGGCCTCCACCTCGGCGGGGCCGGCGGTGGTGAGGACGATATCGGACACATTCCACTTCGCCGAGGCGGTCGCCAGGCCGCCTTCACTGAGCACGACGAGAATCGGAGCACTGATGCGAGCCCGCGCCACCGCCTCGGCGATGGCAGGGGCCAAGGACAGATCAAGGCAGGCATCGGCGACGATGACGTCGGCAGCGCTCAGATCGGAGGCCGCCGAGTTCAGCTGCTCGAGGCCGAGGCGTTCGATCTGATGGCCGAGGTACTGCAGGGATTCCGGTGCCAGTGGGGATTCGATCCGGGCGGTGGGGCAGATGTGCAGGATTCGCATGTACTCGTCCCACCTCCTCTGACTCGGTGCGACCGCAGAAGATGCGGCCTGGGGAAAGTATACCGAGGGTGCGAAGGTGTGCCTCCCCGAAGCCTGGGGAGGGGGTTGCCGGGGCGCCGGTGAAAGGAGGGGAGGCCGGTTATGAGGTCGGCTTGCGTCCTGCTGTGTAGGCCAGTGAGAAGAAACGCGCACGGAACTCGGGGTCTATGAGCATGGCGCGGTAGCGCTCCATGTCCGTCATGCTCAGCCCCGCGGCCAGAAGCGGCGTCTCGGCCTGCTTGCTGAGATTGGATTGGTAGACGGCCCAGGGGCCGCCGCCGCGGGCAAGCGGGACGAGGTGCTCTGCGGAAACCTCGCTGAGCCCGGCATCGAACATGGCTGCCTCGGTCTGCTCGGCCCACAGATAGTCGTGTCCGGCGGCCGGACCGACCTGCCGGTACGCCGCATCGTTGTACTTGCGCCAGACATCATGATCGGATTCCTCCGGCGCCACCAGCAGCTCGTCGGCAAGGCCCACATCTGCGAGAACGAGCCAACCTCCGGGGGCCAACTCATCGATGAGCTGGGCGAATATCTCCCTGCGCGCGGGCAGGCGGGTGAGGACGAGTCGTGCATGGATGAGGTCGAAGGGACCGGCGGGGACTCCCTCGCGGATGTCGTGACGACGCGGCTCGACTCCGGGCGTGCGCGGCAGATGTGTCGTGTCGAGGTCGACCGCCAGAACCTGTCCGTCGGTCTGCTCTGCGATCATTCGGGCCACCGAACCGTTGTCGAAGAGGTAGTGGTCGAAGTAGTGGTCGTTGGGTGAAATCGGCTTCATCGTTGTCATGGTGTCCTCCGTATGGCCTGTCCGGGCCTGGGTGCTGACCGATCGGGATGAATTGATGCGATCCGTTTGAACTGGTGCGCATCAGCGTAGGTTGGTGCGCAAAGGTGTGACCAGGTTCGGACGTGACTCATGTCCGATGCCCGCGAGCGGAGGTCTGATGCCTGTGGAAGGCTGCCTGTTGTCTGTAAAAGGCGGCTTGCTGGCCGTGAAAGTCGGTGATCGCGGGCGACCCGAGCATCGGCGGGGGATCGCCGATACCGGCTCAAATCGCGTCCTCGCGGCCGAGTAAGGCACGATAGTCCTGTGATCAGATGGATTCGAGTAGCTGTTGCCCTGGTGCTGGCCCTGGCCCTCAGTGCCTCCGTGTACTGGGGCTACACCTTGTTCCTGCTCGCCACGGGACTCATCGTCTTCGGCGTGGCCTACGGTTGGCCCCGGCTCACGGACTCACCGCAGCCCCGCGCGACCTCGATCATGCTCTTCCTCTTCGGTGCGGCCGGACTGCTCGCGGCGTACCGCGATGACACGGCACCCTATCTGGACTGGCTCCCGGTCCTGGCGGGTCTCGGTCTGCTGTGGACCTTCGTGCAGAATCTCACTCGCGGGATGGGTGCTTCGGACGCCGTGGCCAACGTCTCGGCGCAGGTTGCTGGCGTGGTCATCGCCTTGTCCGCGAGTACGTGGGTTGCCGCGATCACCGTTCCCGGAGACAAAGAGTCCATCGTCGTGGGCCTCGTCTCGCTCATCGTCGCAGGCTGCATGACGGCCTTGCCCTGGCCCGCGATCTACACCTCACCGCTGGCGATTACGATGTCGACAGCGGTCGCCGGAATCCTTTCGGTCCTCATCTTCGAGAGCTCTCTCAGCCTGCCCGTCTCGCTGATCCTCGGCGCCATCATGGGTCTCCTGGTCGCCGGAGTCGACCGCATGCTCGGACTCATCGCCCACAGCAAATATCAGGCCGTGAGCCTTGAGCTGTCCCAGAACCTCGAGCTGAAGAAGAACGTGGAGAAGGCCCGCAGCTTCGCCGTCCAGCTCGCGCTCGGCGCGACTCCCATCGCACTCGGCGGTGTCGTCGTCTACTCCCTCGAGCGCATCGCCTTCTGACCTCGGCCTGGGTGCGCGCACCACGGAATGGAAATGTAGACTGGGAGCATGGATAACCTCGTCGCTCTCGAAATCGTCTTCTCCAGTCTCGTCGGCATTGCCGCACTCGGCGCCCTGGGCGTCGGAGTCAAGGTCGTCACGGCGCTGTTCAAAGACAATCGCTGAACTCAATGATCGAACTTGATTCCTCGGTACATCCCGAGCTCGTTCCCCTGTCCTGGCTGATCGGTTCGTGGGAAGGCGTCGGAGTCGTCGGCTACGCAGACACCCCGGAGAAGCAGTTCGGGCAGCGCGTCGAATTCACCGCCCACCCCGGAACACCGTTCCTGCAGTACACCGCGCATGCGTGGCTGCTGAGTGAGGACGGGGAACTGGAGTCGACCCTGACCCTGGAGACAGGAATCTGGCAGCTCGTGCGTCCGCGCGATGCCGGTGACGTGGGCCCGGGAATGCTCATTCCGACCGAGGACCCGAGCTTCACCACGGCTGCGGCCGTGGAGACCCTGCGCACCAATGACGACGGATTCGAGATCGAAGCCGAGATCGTCCACCCCCACGGAGTGATGGAACTCTACGCAGGTCACGTGAAGGGACCGCGCATCGATCTCAGCACCGATGTCGTCGCCCGGACCAAGACCGCGAAGGAGTACACGGCCTCGACCCGCATGTACGGCCTCGTCGGCGGAGAACTGATGTGGGCCTGGGACATGGCCGCACTGGGCCACGAGCTCGCCACCCACTCCTCGGCCCGACTGAAGAAGATTGCCTGAGATGGTCGACCCCGACTCGAACGCACATGACGGCGAAGCCGACGCTGCGGAGACGCAGGCGGCGCAGTCGCGTCCCTCATCGCTGAGCCGCCCGCTGAGCTCCACCGCGGTCCTCGGCGAAGGCGAACTGGCACACACGCCCCTGCACTACGGTTCACCGCTGCGTGAACAGCGGGCACTGCTCGAAAAGGGCGCGATCGTCGATCTGGCCCACCTGCGCATCCTGCGTCTGAGTGGAGCAGATCGTCTCACCTGGCTGAACTCCATCACCACGCAGAAGCTCGACACCCTTGCCCCGGGCGTGGCCACAGAGACTCTGGTCTTGGACCCGAACGGCCGCATCGAAGGCTGGCTGAAGCTCGTCGACGACGGTGAAACGCTGTGGGCGATCAGCGAGCTGCGCACCGACGACACCCTCGAATTCCTGCGCAAGATGGTCTTCATGATGCGGGTGACGATCGAGGACGTCAGCGACGAGTTCCAATGCATCGGCGCACTCGTCGCCCTGCCGGACAGCCTGCCGGTGACCCAGCTGTGGACCGACCCCTGGCCGCACATCGGGACCGGCTCGGCCTCGTACGCTCAGGTTGATCTCGGCCTCGGGGTGGCAGGGGAGGATCACCCCGGACTCGAGACCCAGTTCGTCATCGGCATCATCGCCCGCGCTGACCTGCGGGCCACCTCGGCGAATGACTTCACGATGGCCGGCTTCGACGCCTGGGAAGCCCTGCGGATCGCCGCCTGGCGTCCCGGTGTGAACGAAATCGACCACAAGTCGCTCGTCGGCGAACTCGACCTTCTGCGCACCTCGGTGCACCTGGCCAAGGGCTGCTACCGCGGCCAGGAGGCTGTGGCGCGCGTGCACAACCTGGGCCAGCCGCCTCGTCGACTCGTCTTCGTCCATCTCGACGGATCCGGGCACATCCAGCCCGAAGCCGGCGCCGAGGTGCTCGCTGAGGTCCGCGGAGCCGAGCGTTCCGTGGGGCAGCTGTCGTCGGTCGCCCTGCACTGGGAGCTGGGTCCGATCGGCCTGGCCGTGGTCAAGCGCAATCTCTCCGCTGAAGCGCAGCTCAGCTTCGATCTCGGCGAGGACGCGGCCCGTGTGGTCGGGGCCCAGGAGACGATCGTCGCGCCCGTGCGCGAACACGATCTCGACCTGCCCAGCCGCAACAGAGACGTCGACATGCGGAATCAGAACCGCTGAATTTCGACCTCGACGAAAACCGCGGGTAGAAACTGCATCCTCGGTTCGCTCAGCGGTCTGGAACCGTTCTGTGAGCACGTTTCGCATGCTCTGACAGCTGCGCCGACGGCAACTGAATTCGCATCGTCTGGTTCCGAGTTTCGCGTGATCTGACCAGCCTGCGGACGGTAAGTGACAAGAACCGTCGATAGGCTCTAATCTTCTCGTTATGACAGCTTTGGAAATTGGCGGCGAAGCTCTGCCGCAGGAACGTAAGATCGTCACCGAGATCCCCGGGCCGAAGTCCCGTGAGATCGAGGAACGACGCAAGTCGGCAGTAGCACCGGGAGTCGGCTCGAGCCTGCCCGCCTATATCGTCGCCGCCGGCGGCGGAATCCTCAAGGACGTCGACGGCAATCAGATCATTGACCTGGGTGCAGGCATCGCCGTGACGACCGCCGGAAACTCGAACCCCCGCGTGGTCAAGGGCGCTACCGAACAGCTCGAAGCGTTCACCCACACCTGCTTCATGGTCAACCCGTACGAGGGCTATGTCGAGGTCGCTGAGGCGCTCAACCGCCTGACACCCGGCGATCACGAGAAGCGTTCGATCCTGCTCAACTCCGGCGCCGAGGCTGTCGAGAACGCCGTCAAGATCGCCCGTGCCCACACCGGTCGCGATGCGGTCGTCGTGTTCGACCATGCCTACCACGGTCGCACCAACCTGACCATGTCGATGACCGCGAAGGCCGCTCCCTACAAGGCCGGCTTCGGTCCGTTCGCCGGTGAGGTCTACCGCGCCCCCATGTCCTACCCGTTCCGCGACAACGACGCGGCCGGCACCAAGGTCAGCGGCGAGGATGCGGCCAAGCGCGTCATCACCATGATCGAGAAGCAGATCGGCTCCGAATACGTCGCCGCGATCGTCATCGAGCCCATCCAGGGTGAGGGCGGCTTCATCGTCCCGGCCGAAGGCTTCCTGCCGACGCTGGTCGAGTACGCCCGCGAGAAGGGCATCGTCTTCGTCGCTGACGAGGTTCAGGCCGGCTTCGCCCGCACGGGCAAGATGTTCGCCTCCGAATGGGAGGGCATCGTCCCCGACCTCATCACGACGGCGAAGGGCATCGCCGGCGGTCTGCCGCTCTCGGCCGTGACCGGTCGCGCGGAGATCATGGACTCGGTCGGACCGGGTCGCCTCGGCGGCACCTACGGCGGCAACCCCGTCGCCTGTGCGGCTGCCCTGGGCGCCATCGCCTCCTATGAGAACGACGGACTCGTCGAGAACGCCACTCACATCGGCGAGATCATCACCGAACGTCTCACCAAGCTCCAGAGCACGTACCCAGAGGTCGGTGACATCCGTGGCCGCGGTGCCATGATCGCCGCCGAGTTCGTCCAGCACGACTCGATCGATCCGAACCCGGACCTGGTCAAGAAGATCGCCGACTACTGTGCGAACAACGGCGTCCTCGTGCTCACCACGGGAACCTTCGGCAACATCCTGCGCTTCCTGCCGCCGCTGGCGATCTCAGACGAACTGCTCAATGAAGCATTCGACGTCATCGAAGCAGGCCTCGGCGAGATCCTCGGCTGAGCAGAAGTCCCCGGCTCGATCTGACCCAGAGCGCCCAAACTCGCTCTAGAACCACCTGACGGCGGTCCAGCTACCTTGTACTTGGTAGCTGGGCCGCCGTCAGCATGGTGTGGAGTGGGACGGGAGTGGTGCTCAACCGCTCCAAGTTGGCAGCAGTGGGTCAGTCAGCGGAGGTGCGACGAAGAAGAAGCCTGGCAAAAAGACGTGCATCCACAACGTCAACAGCGGAATCTCGTTCAAGGGAGCTATCGTCCACGTGAAACAACTGGTCACCGGAGTCGTGACCTACAAAAACACCAAATACACAATCCAGGTCGGTGATGAGTGACATGCGTGGGCAGGCCCGCCGTTCCGTTCTCCTCACCGGGTTGAGCTACCCGCTCTTCATTGCTGGAATCGTCCTCCTCTTCACCGCAATGAATGTCCCAGGCGCCGTTCTGCTTGGGTCCGGCGTATTTCTTATCGGCATAAACGAGCTGTGCCTCTATATAGCGAGAAGCAGTCTGGAAAGGCAGAATTTAGGCTCGTAGCTAGCTATTTTCTCTCTCAGAACTGTCATGCTGGCACCAACTCGGGCAGTGGCGGCAGGGGCCAGCACACTGTCGGATATCGGTGATATCACCAGGTCAAGGGGACGAGGTGATATCACCGGTTCCAAAGGGGGACGGTCCGGGTTGTTCACGAGGGGCGTGCTGCTGTGGGGAGTGCCTTTACAACGCTAGCCTGCTTGTCGCGAACGGGCATCGCACGTAAGTATGAGATCCGCCTGCTTCGGCGGGAACGAGGGCATAGCACAATAGGCTCCATGACATCAGCGACAGACGACGGCACCATGAGTACGCCCAACAGATTGTGGCTCGTATTCCGTGGGCCGCGCTTCGTGGATCTGCCTATGCGGCTTCTCGCCCTCATCATGGGGCTGACTGTGCTGATTCCGGGGTCGTTCGAGATCGATGAACCTCGATACATGCTCCTCCTCGTCTGCGCCTATGCTCTCATCGTTCTCTCCCCGTTCTTCCCTTTGGCGACGGTGTTCGTCTCGACAGGGCTGAGCCTCGTCTTCGTCGTGCTCTATCCCGACCTGGAGAACATGTGGCTCTTCACTATAGATCTTGTGGACTAGTTAGTCTGACTTCTCGAAGGATGTGGCGGTCTCTACCAAACGGATCGATGATGGTCTTGTGGTCGGGTCTGACTCATGGCTCTTCTGACACCCCGCTGTCTGGGGGTTGTCCTGTTTACGACGTGTCGACTGGCTCGGCTCACTGTAATAAGTGCAGCCCAGCAGGCCGTCATGTCCTGATAGGAGTCTGGCGTGTCCCCGATAGTGAACTGACTGACGCCGGCTGAGCTGCGCACCCGAGAACTCGAAAAGAAGGGGCGCAGTTCCCATGATGAACGATAAGCAGGTTAAGGTCTACGGCGGGATCGACACGCACGCGGACACACATCACCTCGCGGTGATCGACCAAGCCGGGCGCCGACTGGCTGATGCTCAAATACCGACTACCGCGACTGGGTACCAGGCAGCATTGCGGTTTTTGGGTTCCTGGCCTGGATTGGTCAGCGTGGGCATCGAGTGCACCGGCTCCTATGGAGCCGCGGTCACCCGAGCTGTGCGGGAGGCAGGCATCACGGTGTTCGAGGTGAATCGACCCAACCGGTTCGACCGGCGACTCCACGGCAAGAGCGATCCCTTCGATGCTTATTCCGCCGCTGAGGCTGTGCTGGGTGGCAGAGCCAGCGCGGCGCCCAAGGGCGGGGACGGGCTCGTGGAGTCGCTGCGAGTACTGCGGACCTCAAGGTCCTCGGCGCTGCAGGCTCGGACTGCGACGATCAATCAGATTAAGGGGATGCTGATCACAGCCCCAGAGGATCTGCGTACACGTTACAAGGGCCTGTCAACTCCCAAACTGATTGCAGCACTGGCGGCATCGCGACCAACAGCGACACCGGTCACCGCCGCCGAGGCCACGGCCTACAGCCTGCGGCTGCTGGCAAGGCGCTGGCAAGCACTGACCGGGCAGATAGAGGACTTGGCTGGGCACCTGCAGCGACTACTGGACGACCACGCTCCCGACCTGATGAGGGTCTTCGGCTGCGGCCGAGACACCGTCGCGCAACTGTTGATCACCGCCGGGGACAACCCTGATCGGCTACGTTCAGAAGCCGCGTTCGCAGCACTGGCCGGGGTCTGCCCAATCCCGGCATCGTCGGGTAAGACTAAACGCCACCGACTCAACCGCGCTGGGGACCGGCAGGCAAACTCCGCGCTTTATCACATCGTGATGGTGCGGCTGCGTTACAACCAGGAGACCCGCGACTACGTGGCGCGGCGAACTGCTGAAGGCAAGACCAAGATGGAAATCATCCGCTGCCTGAAGCGTTACCTCGTCCGCCAGCTCTATCCCCTCATCGTCGAGACTCTTCATCCCAGAAAAGAGGTGGCCGTCGCTTGACGAAACACTATAGGAGTGTCGCAGTTAGGGGTGTAATCGGGGTCTGAATCCTCCCGTCTCGAGCAAGCTTCGGGCGATGTAGTGGGTGAGGTTCCGGAACCCCAGCGCCGATCCACGTAGGTGTTCCAGCCTGCCGTTCAATGCTTCCGTCGGACCGTTCGACGTCCCCGGCCGATCGAAATACGCCAACACATCCATAGCCCGCTTCTTCAACGTCCGCCCCAGCCGGCGCAGCTCAACAAGACCAGCAGGCACCCCGGACGAGATGGAGTCGATGATCGACTGCAGCGACTTCTTCCCCGCGGTTCGGTCCGGGTTGCGGTAGGCGGTGATGATGTCTTGGAACACGCTCCAGGTCACCTCCACATCAGCATGATTCTCATCAGCAAAGAGAGCGACGATCCGTTGCTGCTGCCGCTCGGTGAGTAACTGACACCCGGTGTGCAGAGTCCGCCGGGCCTGATACAACGGGTCGCCCTTCTTCCCGCGGTGCCCGGTCGTTTCCTGCTGAACACGCCTGCGGACCTCGTCCAGACTGTCCCCGGCGAGCTTGACGACATGGAAGGGATCCATCACTTCCACCGCGGCCGGCAGCTCTTCGACAGCAGCGGTCTTGAACCCGGTGAACCCATCCATCGCCACGACCTCGATTCCATCGCGGAAGGCCTTCGACTGCCGGGCCAGCCACGATTTGAACACGGCCTTCGATCGTCCCTCAACCATGTCCAGCAATCTCGCTGGTCCTGTCTGATCGCGGATCGGGGTGAGATCGATGATCACGGTCACGTACTTGTCACCCCGTCTGGTGTGCCGCCAGACATGTTCGTCGACGCCGATGACGCTCACGTTATCGAACCGGGAAGGATCGTCGATGAGAGCCCGATGTCCTTCGGCCAGGATCGCGTCATTAGCGGTGTGCCAGGATACAGCGAGCTTGGCCGCGATGACGGAGATCGTGGCGTGATCGACAACGAGTGCTTTCAAAGCCCATGCGAGTCCGGTGCGCGAGATCTTGGCCCTGGCTGGGGCTGCTTGGTCGGTGTCATGGCGCCACACGCGCCCACAGAGTTCGCACTTGTAGCGACGGAGTCGGATGAGCAGGGTGGTGGGACGGTGCCCGAAGGGTTCGTGAGCCAATTTCCGGGTCACAGTATCGCGGGGCCGGCCATGTCCGCCGCATCGGTGGCACCACTCATCGTCAGTGGTTGGGGTGCACAGGAGAACTGTTTCTGAATCGGTGACGTGTTGGCCCGTGCAGTGCAGGCCGAGTGTGTCGAGGTGGCAGAACGTGGTGAGGTCAGGGGTGGAGAACGTAAGGTGGTGCACGTCGAGGTCTTTCGGATGGTTTGTGTAGGAACTTCCATCTTCGAAAGGCCTCGACCTATTTCTGTGTAGCGACGCGCACCGGTTCTACACCCTCAACTGCGAAGAGCCGAACATGTTCCCCGAGGCGCTCATCTTCGCCATTGCTGTACTGCTCAGCCACCGGCGTTGGGTCGGCTCTGCTGTCGGCACAGTGGGACTGGTCGCCTATCTCATCTCGTGCACCGAGCTGGCGGCCTACGACGGCGGCATTGCGGGGTTCATCGACTTCGGATATGGGTGGCTCACGTACTCACTGATCGGCCTGGCCGCCGGATTCGTCGAACTGAGGATCCAACGTGAGATCCAACGCCGGGAGCGCGCCGCCGTGGAACACCAGCAGGCGGTGGAGTCATTGCGTGCACGCTTCACCAGCGATATGCACGACACAATCTCGAACTCACTCGCAACAGAGGGCGCAATCATCAAGGCATTGGCCAGGGGGTCGCGGGATCTCGGCACAAACCGTCAGCTCGCCGAGCTCGCCCTGGTCAACACCGAGGCGTCGAAGCGCCTGCGTCAGCTCGTCACACAACTCAGTGACGGAGACGAGCGACAGATCAGGATTCGACTGCAGGCCGAGGCGAAAGCACTGGCCACGTCCATTGAGAACGGCTGCGCCGCCGGCGGTGTGTCGTTGACGCTCAATGTCGGCACCCTGCCCCGATTTGCCTCCCCGGTGCTCGGCGCACATTTCACCGCAATTATGCGGGAGCTGGCGACGAACGTCATCCGACACTCCCTGCCGGGAACCGAATCGAGTCTGACCGTGGACGTGGATCGTGGCGAACACGACTCGGCTGTCCTGCGATTCCGTACGGAGAATGAGGCTGCGACCTCGCTGACGCGTCCGCCTCGATCTCTCAGTCGGCGCGCTCAGGCCTTGGGCGGGTCTTGCACCACGGGATCGACTCACCAGGGGCGCGTCGTCGTCGAAGTCGTTCAGCCACTCAGGTTTCACGCCTCGGGTGACGGAGACGAGGTCGACGCAGTCTGTGCCCGCGACGATTTCACCGCGGCGGAGCCCTCCGCAGCGCCTCTCGAAACGAGTGCCGACCGTGACGAATCGGCGACGAAGAGCGAGAGGGTATGAGCGGCTCGGTCGGGTTAGAGAACGACAGCTCGCCAGCAGACGAGCGCATAGTCGTGCTCATCGTCGACGACGATTCGTGGACGACGAGAGCCGTGGCTGCAGCTCTTGTCGACGACGGAGGGTTCACAGTTCTAGAACCTCAGCACTCCGGTGAGGACGCAATCGAAGCGTTCGATCGTCATCGCCCGGATCTTGTCCTCATGGATGTCAACATGCATCCGGGTATGAGCGGAGTGGATGCGGCCAGGAAGATCATGTGTCTCAACCCGGAGGCGACGATCGTTGTGCTGACCACTGTTTCGCCCGGGCCGGGCATCACACGAGCTCTCGAGGCTGGAGCGATAGCGGCGGTGAACAAGTCCGCCACAGATGCCGAACTCGTTCGCGTCGCGCGAGCGGCAGTCGCTGGAGAGTCTCCGGCCCTGCTGCGTTCCTTGGCGGAGGACATCATGATCAGCGGCGATATCTCCGCGGACAGTCCGAGCACGGTGCCGACTCTGACTCCGAGCGAGAAGCTCCTGCTGCGTCAGATCTGTGAGGGGATGGACTACTCGGAGATCGCCGAACGACAAGTTGTCACCGTCTATACGGTGAAGTCCCACGCCAGGAATCTGCGGATCAAGCTGGATGCGAAGAATCTGGCGCAGCTCGTCATCCGTGCCATCCAACATAAGTTCTACGTTCCGGAATGACGGAGTTCATTCGAAAGGCACTGTGGGTTCTCATGTCCGTCGGCGTCGGTTGCTCAGTGTTGGTTCTCGTCGCTGTCCTCTTCATCCGGTCCGACCTCGCACAAGACGTCCTCTATGACAACCAAGATTCGCATGTCGACTGCGATGAAGTGCCCGCGCGGGGAGTCGTCGAGGACTCGCTTGCCGACTTTCCAACGTTCGATGATTCAGATGCCGTTGCTGTGGAACTGTGTTCCGGGGCGATCATCGAAGTGCAGTATGGAAGTCACGAGACGCGACAGAAAGTGGAAGCGTACCTGAGCAGGCACGGTGAGAACGATCCATCGACTGGTTGGCGGTGGCGTTCGATCCCCGTCCAATTGCGGAATGTCTGAAGCACAAACAAGTTCGGTAGTTGACGGGGTCACGAGGTGCGTGGGTGCGCCGTTGACTACAGTGGGTATATGAGTGAAACGAATGCCCTGCGCGTCTCCCGCCTGTTGCGAGAGACCGCGGGGTTTCTGCTTCCCCTGACCCAGACCGAAACCGACGTCGAAGTCACTCGCATCGAGTTCGACCTTGATCTCAGAGCCTCGGCCGGTGTTCTTGGTTCTCCGGCTGGACTCGCGGGGGCCGTTGTCCTCGTCACCGAAACTGTGGACGGTCCGGGCGGGCTCAACACGATTCGCGCGCGGTACTCGGGTGCCGCGGCACTCGTCGTTTCGCCGGGAACGCACGCTCACCTCGGCGAGGGGACAGACACGTCAGCGGCGCCCATTCTGCTGGAACGATCCACCGGCGTGACCTGGTCCGAGGTGCTGGTTCATCTGCGGCAGCTCAACGAGGGTGCCTCGAGTGCCCTGGCCTGGCCAGATGTCGATGATCTAAGTGCGCTGGCCGCGGTCATCGCGGAGATGACGGGTGCGTCGATCACGATCGAGGACCCGGCGTCGCGCGTGCTTGCGCACTCCAACCTCGGCGATGAGATCGATGACATTCGACGCGAGACCATCCTCTCCGGCGCAATCCCCGACTGGCGTATCGCCGAGCTCGAGGAATCCGGATTCCTCGACGTGGTGCGCCGTTCGACCGACGTGGTCGAGCGACCAGCTGCCGGGACCACTCCTGCCCGGTCGGTCATCGCCCTGCGCAGCGAAGGCGAGCTGCTCGGTACGATCTGGGCCGCCTACCCCGACGCGGTGGATCCGGCGTCCCTGCGCGAGGTACTCCGGGATGCCGCCCGAGCTGCAGTCCCGGTGATGCTGCGGACCCTGCGCCGGTCCCCGTTCGAGAAGCGCATCCGCCGCGAGGCCCTCGGCTCCATCCTCGGCGGCTCGCCGGACCTGGGCCCGGCCGCAACTTTGCTCGCGCTGCCCTTCTCCGGGCATTACGCAACCCTGGCCTTCGCCGAGGTGGCCCCCGACCGAGAGCCCGTGCTGAGGTTCCATCTGCGGGCCGCCTTCGCCGATGCCGTGCTCGCCCATGTGGGGACTCATGGTCACCTGGCGGTGCTCGTGCACATGAGTGAGGGCATGTCGGCGATTGAGATCAAGTCTCATGTCGTCTCGACGTTGCAGCGGTCCCTGCCTCCGAGCGAGCCGTTTCACTTCGGGGTGGGCACTGCGGTCGAACGCCTCGACCATGTGGCACGTTCGTGGACCGAAGCCGTGTACGTCGTCGACGCCCTGCTGGCCGGCGGTGCTTCCACGCCTGCGGGAAGCGGATCTGTCGACGCTCAGGACGTGGTGCGTGGGGCGACGGCCGAGGATGTTGCGGCCGAACTCGTGGGCCTCGAAGTCGCCGATGCTCTGCGCTCGGTGGGTCCTCGCATCACGGAGCCTGCCCGGCTGCTCGCAGCACACGATGCGAAGCTTCAGGGGCAGCTCCTCGAGACTCTTCGGGTGTACTTCGCAACAGTTGGAAACTCCGCCGAGGCGTCCCGACGTCTGCATGTGCACACGAATTCCCTGCGTCACCGTCTGTCACGGATCGAGGAGATCACGGGCCTGTCGACGGCGGATCGTGCGGGGCGGCTGTGGCTGGAGTTCGCTGTGCTCGTCTTCGACAGGGAAAGCCACTGATCCGGCACAGACCTGGCTGAGGGGCTCTACGTGTAGGCGGTTTCGAATCGCCATCGACGTCGGCTGTGTGGTTCTCACAAGGCAGTGAGGGAAAGTTTGGCAGATAATTGTTCGTTTGCCCTGGTCGCGGCGTTCTAGAGTGACAGCACATCACGAACGAAGGACGCTATGCACAGAAACCAGTCGGGGCCGGCGGTCCAGGCCAGCCGGGATCGGGTCATCAAGGCCGTGGCGAAGAGCTCAACCCGTGAAGGCGGTGTCGTAGGAACCGGTGCCGAGGCCAACGGTGTTGACGCTCCGTCGCCGATACTCGATGATGCGACTCCGGTGCTCGGACTCATCGACCTCGACCAGATCGCGGGCGCGTACGAGCACCTGGTTTCGGCATTCGCGGGGGACACCGAAGTCCTCCACGCCGTGGCCTGCAAAGCCGTGCCGCTGCGAGCCCTGTTGCGCTACTACGCAGATGTCGGCGCGGGATGCGAGGTCGCCAGTCCCGGCGAGCTCGACCTTGCCCTGGCCGCAGGCTTCGCACCTGAGAGCATCGTCTTCGACTCTCCGGCGAAGACCCTGTCCGAACTTACACGTGCAGTGTCGCTGGGTGTGTCGATGAACATCGACAACTATGCAGAACTCGAACGACTCGATGCGATTCTCGCAGCCGAGGCACCGCTCAATGCAGACGCGAACCGGGCAGGCACACCCTCCGCCGACGCGAACCGGGCGGATGAGCCCGGACCCGGGACCGCCTCGGCGAGGGTGGGGATCCGAATCAACCCACAGTCGGGCACGGGCACGATCGGTGCGCTGTCGACTGCCACACAGACATCGAAATTCGGCATCGGACTGGCCGACCCGGGAGCTCGCGAAACACTCATTGAGGCTTACCTGGCGCGTCCCTGGCTCAACCAGATCCACGTCCATTCGGGTTCCCAGGGCATCAGCCTCGACCAGGCCGCCGCAGGTGTCGAAGCGGTCGTCGAGCTGGCGCAGGAAATCAATGCGCGCGCCGCAGAACGTGAGGGAGGACCCTTCCGGGCGTCATCTCAGGCGGAGAACCGCAGCGACGACCGCCAGATCACCCGCATCGACATCGGCGGGGGGCTGCCGGTGAACTTCGCCGGCGAGGACATCACCCCGACCTTCGCCGAATACCGGGCTGTGCTCGAAACGCAGGTCCCCGGCCTGTTCGACTTCGACATCATCACCGAATTCGGGCGCGCACTGCTGGCCAAGGCCGGCACCATCCTGACCCACGTCGAATATGCCAAGACCACCGGCGGCCGCCGCATCGCCATGACCCACGCCGGCGTCCAGGTCGCGACCCGCACGGCCTATGCCCCCACCGACTGGCCGCTGCGTATCCTCCCGTTCAACCCAGACGGCAGTCCCAAATCCGCCGAGGCGGTTCCCACCGATGTTGCCGGCCCCGCCTGCTTCGCCGGAGACCTCCTGGCCCGCGACCGAATGCTGCCGCGCCTTGACGCCGGCGACATCGTGGCCGTGCCCGACACCGGCGCCTACTACTTCTCCAATCCGTTCTCCTACAACCTGCTCCCGCGGGTGCCCGTGTTCGGGTACAGGGCCAAGCAGGAGGGAGTCGAGTTCTCCGTCATCCGCCGCGGTCAGAGCAGGGAAGAGATTCTCGCCGAGGCTGGCGAACCCGAGATCGCACCGTATCGTCCGGTTCAGAGCGAAGGAGACAGTTAACGATTCAGCAAACATTCAGTTTGAGAGCATGAATGATGACAACATCCGCATAGTCTCGGAGGGAAGCACCCGAGTGACCAGCACGGCAGCTGGTGACAGTACTTTGACGACGAAGAGGAAACGATGAATATCAGACGCATGACCGTAGCGGCCATCGCCGCTCTCGCACTCAGTCTCTCCGCCTGCGGGTCCGGCGGTGGTTCGGGTGATGGAGGTGAGACCACGAATGACCTCACCTTCGGAACCGGAGGCACCTCCGGAACCTACTATCCCCTCGGCGGCGAGCTCGCCACGATCTTCGAAGAGAATGTCGACGGCACGTCCGTCAACTATGTGGAGTCCGGAGCCTCGGCGGAGAACCTCGGCAAGATCTACCAGGGTGAGTGGCAGCTGGGCTTCACCCAGAGCGACACCGCGAACAACGCTGTCCAGGGTGAGCTCGAGGACCTCGACGGCACGAAGATCGACAATGTCGGGTGGATCGCCTCGCTCTACCCTGAAGCCGCACACATCATCGTGCGAGAAGATTCCGGGATCGAATCCGTTCAGGATCTCAAGGGCAAGAAGATCGCCGTCGGTGATGCCGGTTCCGGTACCCGCGCGATCTCGGACGCCGTACTCGACGCGGCGAACATCGGCGAGTCGGACTACACGCCGGAGATCACTGACTTCGGGGCCTCGACCGATATGCTCGCCGACAAGCAGATCGATGCGACGATCTTCGTCGTCGGCACCCCGGTGGCCGGACTGACGCAGCTGGCGGCGACGACCGACGTCAAACTCCTCGGCCTCGACGAGAAGACGACCTCGGCGATCGAAGAGAACAGTGGTGCCGAATCCTACGACATCCCTGCCGATGCCTACGACTTCCTCGAGGAGGACGTGCCCACGGTGTCCGTCTTCGCCTCCCTGGTGGCCTCCACGGATCAGGTCAGCGAGGACACCGCCTACGGAATGACCAAGGCGCTGTTCGAGCACAGCGATGAGATCACGCTGGATGTCGGGAAGTTGATCACCAAGGACTCCGCCATGCTGGGCATCGGCGATGTGCCGCTGCACCCCGGAGCCCAGAAGTACTACGACGAAGAAGGCATTGACCTGCCGTGAGTGATCACCCGACACCGCCCCGGCCATCTGACAACGCGGCCGGGGCGGTCGCCGAGCAGACCGCGGAAGCGAAGCAGGACTCCGCCGAGGTGCTGCGCAAAGTCGACACCTCGAGTCGATTCCGCACCGACCTCGGGTGGTGGGCGTGGGTGATCGGCGGTATCTCGATCGTCTTCACCCTCTACCACCTCTATGCGGCACTGGAGCGTCCGTTCAACACGTGGATGCACTCGTCCCTGCATCTTGCGGGGGCGACAGCCCTGATCTTCTTCCTCTACCCGGCCAGTAGGCGGCTGCTCGACGCGCCGGCCACTGGAAACCGGGTGGCCGATATCCTCATCGGCCGGGGCAAAGGGATCCCCTGGTACGACGTCCTGCTCGGATTGGCCGGACTCGGCTGCAATCTCTATGTGTTCTTCGACTACACGCGCCTGGTGAGCAACTCGGTGCAGATCCTCGGATACTCCGAACTCGACTTCTTCGTCGCCGTCCTGGGAGTGCTCCTCATTCTCGAAGCGACACGTCGATGCGTCGGCCTGCCGATCGTCATCATCGCCGGAGTCGCTCTGCTCTATGGTCTCTTCGGCAACTACCTGCCGGTGTTCAGGCATTCGGGGCTGAGCGTCGAAGACCTCGCCACAGGCATGTTCCTGTCCAGCGGCGGGGGCATATTCGGCACGCCGATCCAGGTGTCGGCAAATTTCATCTTCCTCTTCCTCTTCTTCGCGGTGATGCTCGTCCACACGAACATCGGACAGTTCTTCAACGACCTCGCCTTCCGGCTGACCGGACGGTACACCGGCGGCCCGGCAAAGGCGGCCGTGGTGGCCTCGGGTCTGCAGGGAATGGTCTCGGGCTCTTCGGTTGCGAACACGGTCGCCTCGGGATCGTTCACCATCCCGCTGATGAAGCGGGCCGGGTTCAAACCCCACTTCGCTGCCGCGACCGAGGCCACAGCATCGACCGGCGGGCAGCTCATGCCGCCGATCATGGGCGCAGCGGCATTCATCATGGCTCAGAATGTGCCCGACCTCGAATACAACGGGCTCATCGTCATCGCCATCATTCCCGCTCTCCTCTACTTCCTCGGAGCGTTCCTCTCCATCCACTTCGAGGCGAAGACCACCGGAATCCTGGGCATGGCGAAGAGCAGCCTGCCCAACAGCATCGAGCTGCTCAAACGCCTCGACCTGCTCCTGCCCCTCGTCGTCATCGTCCTCACTCTGCTGTCCGGCATGTCGCCGATCCGTGCGGCACTGTTCGGCATCGGCACAGGGTTCATCCTCAGCTTCCTGCGCAAGATCACCCGTCTCACTCCGCGGGGGTTCGTCGAGTTGCTCGTCTCGGGCGCACGAACGGCCCTGCCGGTCATCGCGGCCTGTGCGACAGCTGGGATCGTCGCCGGCACCGTCACGGTGACAGGACTCGGCGGTCAGCTGGGCAAGGGGCTCGTCGATCTCGCGGGAGGCAACTTCTTCGTCGTGCTGTTCATGGTGATGATCGCCTGCCTGGTGCTCGGCATGGGACTTCCGACTACGGCGAACTACGTCGTGACGGCCACCATCGCCGCGCCGATCCTGTATAACAACTTCGACGTTCCGCTCATCGCGGCACACATGTTCGTGTTCTTCTTCGGCATCCTCGCCGACATCACACCTCCTGTGTGTCTGGCGGCCTATGCCGGTGCGGGCATCGCGGCGGCCAATCCGATGCGCGCAGGTGTCACTGCACTGCGTATCGCCATCGCGGGCTTCCTCATCCCGTATGTCTTCATCCTGGAGCCGGCACTTCTGCTGCAGGGAACCGTGTCGGAGATGCTGATTGCCCTGGTCACACTGATTCTGGGCATGGTCGGAGTCTCAGCGGGTCTGGCCGGCTACTTCTTCGGTTCGGCTAACGTCGTCGAACGGCTGCTGCTCGTCGCCGGCGGCATAGCCTTGGTCTACCCGAACCTGTGGGTCTCGGCGGTGGGCCTGGGTGCGCTGGTCATCATCGCGGCCGAGCAGAAGCTGCGCAAGGCGACCACCTCCGATCAGATCGCGAAAGAACTCGTGGAGCAGAAGGCCTGAACCCCGAGGCCGCCCTAAGGCCGGGGCCGGGGTCGTCACCCACGACCTCGGCCTGGCCTGGAACATCGCCGACACCGTGGCCGTGATGAAGCAGGGCGAGATCGTCGAATACGACGACGTCGACACTGTCCTTGCGAATCCACGCCACGCCTACACGCAGGAACTCCTCGCCGCAGTTCCCCGAATGGGAAGTCAGAGTCTGGTCAATAATGGATAGCCCATACCTCGACACAGCGCCGCTGCAGGTCGGCGACACCGTTCGTCTCATCGCGCCCTCGGGACCGACGGACGAGGAGTCCCTGCAGCGGGCGATCGCACAGCTCGAATCCTGGGGGCTGAAGGTGGTGGTCGGCGACAACGTCCGCGCTCGCCACCCGCGCGTGAAGTACCTGGCGGGAACCGACGAACAGCGCCGACGCGACCTCGTCGAGGCCTGGTGCGATCCGGACACCTCGGCGGTCATCGCGCTGCGCGGCGGATTCGGGGCGATGCGCCTCCTCGACGGAATCGACTTCGATCTCATGCGCGCCCATGCCCTGCGCGCCGACGGGCGGCCCAAGCTGCTCACCGGCTCCTCGGACATCACAGCGCTGCACCAGGCATGGGACCACCATCTGTCGGTGGCGACGCTGTTCTGCCCGATGGTCGGCAACGACCCATTCAAGAACTCGAGAGTTGTCCCCGCGGAGGTGGCCGGCTGGCTGTTCGAACCCTGGGGCGGCCGCGAACTGGGGTTCCCGGCCGAATCCGCGCACCCCACAAGCTCCAGCCTTCCCAGAGCTGCGAGCGGCGCTGCTGCGAGCGATGGGCTTGAGTGGTCGAAATGGTCCGAAGATTCGCCCGGCGACCGGACCAAAACGACCACTCAAGCCGCGCAGCAGGATGCTGAATCCGGCCCGCTCAGCCGGGCGCGGACTCTGGTGCCGGGGATGGCGAAGGGCCGCCTCGGCGGGGGAAATCTCAGTCTGGTGGCGGCCGGGATCGGGAGTCCGGAGCTGGCCGGGGTGCGGGAGGCCCGTGAGCGATACGGACCTTCGATCCTTCTGCTCGAGGACGTCGATGAGGAGCTCTACCGCCTCGACAATCTGCTCCTGCAACTGGTCCGCGGCGGCTGGTTCGACTCAGCGGACGCTGTGGTGCTGGGGTCCTGGCAGGACTGCGCCGAGATCGTCGAGGTGGAGGAGCTGTTCATGGACTACCTCGGCGAGGCGGGCATCCCGGTCGTGAGCGAGATGGGCTTCGGCCACGATCCCGATGCGCCGAGCACTCCGCTGGGAGCGGCCGTCACGCTCGAGGCTCCGGCCCAGGGCAGACCCCGGATGTGGGTGGATGGAGCGTGAGCGGGTGACGAGGCGTGAGCTGGTGGACGGAGCGTGAGTGGGCTGTGACGCTTGGAACGGTCGAAGAAGGAGAGGAATTCCTACGATGATTGAGGATACGAACATGAGCGACGTGTCGAACACCTGCGAGGTGTCGAATGCGGGCGAGGTGGACTTCGAACGACTGCCGGGGGTGCGATTCAGCGCACTGGCCCACGACATCGACAGCGGCGAACGCGTATTCGCGCACAATGAGAATGAGGAGCTCGACACCGCCAGCATGGGCAAGGTGTTCCTCCTGCACACGGCGCTGCAGATGCACGTGGGCGGCACCCTCAATCTGCAGGAGCGACTCTCACGGCGGCCCTCGGAACGGGTCGACGAATCCGGCATCTGGTACCTCATGGAGCAAAATGACCTGAGCATCTACGACGTGGCCGTGCTCGTCGGAGCCTTCAGCGACAACTTCGCGACGAATGTGCTCATCCGCCGAGTCGGGCTTGAGAACGTTGCTCGCCAGGTCGAGGACCTGGGGTATCGGAACTCTGGCCTGCATGACTTCCTTCGCTGGCCCCGTCCGGCGAAGGCGCCGCGCACCCTGTCGACGGGCACCGCTGCCGAGATCAGCAATTTTATGGCCCGGCACGCGAAGGACGAGTTCTGGGACGAGTCGACGAACGAGATCTTCCGCCGCTGGTTGGGAGCCGGCGCGGACACCTCGATGGTCGCCTCGGCGTTCGATCTCGATCCTCTCGCTCACTACAACTACCAACGTGACGTGTGGGTCTGGAACAAGACAGGCACGAACGGGACGATCAGGGCCGACGCCGGGATCGCGATGACGCCCACTCGCCGCGTCGCCTATGCGGTGTTTGCGAACTGGGAACCCGGCACAGACCGCGTCGTCGACGTCATGCCCATCATGCGCGAAGCCGGGGAGGTGATTCACCGATTCCTCTGAGGATTCGGACACCGATCGGCATTCAATCGGCTCAAGAATACGCACATCCACACGCCGTTCCTCGAGTATGGTTGATGTCCTATGACTTCCTCGATCTACCTCACCGGTGAAGCGAAGGCGCCATCGAACAACCCGATCATGGCACAGTACGGGTTGTTCTACATCGCCTTCGAGATCGAGGCAGACACCCACCGAGTCCTCGATGTCGACTGCTCGGCGACGTTGGCACTGACAAGGAAGTTCATCAGGAGCCTGTTCATCGACGCAGACATCACGGACACCGGTCGACTCACGGAGTCGATCACAGCCAGATACCACGGGTCCTCCCAGAAGGCGCTCATCGTCGCGGTGAACAACGCGGCGAAGAAGTACCACGAGCTCCCAACCTCTAGCTGAGACGACTCCTCGACCACCAAGATTGCCCGGGTCCCCACCGGACCGGATCCAATCGACAACCACACATGGCTTCGCCGCGCACTGCGCTGCACCCACCTTTCGGGGCTCCGGACGGAGCTGTCCGTCTCGGAACGGTTCGTCTCGGAGCTGTCCGTCTCGGAACGGACCGAGGGCGGCGCGACGCGGTCCAATCCACCTGAAGGAGTGTCGTTTGTGATCACGAACGGTTTTCTATTCATCAGCCTGCTGCTGGCGATTTCGGCGGTTCTCGTCGTCGCCGGCCACAGCGGGAAGTTCAGAGTATTCAAGTATGTCCCCGGGTTCGTCTTCCTCTACATCGTGGCGGCCCTGCTCAACACCGTCGGCCTGTTCGACCACGACTCGATCGACGGCGTCGGCGACGGGCTGCAGGATGCGCTGCTGCCGGCGATGATCCTGCTTCTGCTGTTCAAATGCGATGTCCGGCAGATCATCCGGCTCGGGCCGAAGCTGCTGCTGACCTTCGTGGTCACGGCCGCGAGCATCATGCTCGGCTTCATCGTCGCCTACCTGATCGTGCACTCGGCGCTGGCCCCCGAATCCTGGAAGGCCCTCGGCGCTCTCAATGCTTCATGGACCGGCGGCTCGGCGAACATGGTCGCGGTCCAGGACATCCTCGAAGCACCGGAGGACGTCTTCGGCTATGTGCTCATCGTCGACACCGTCCTCTACTCCTTCTGGCTGCTCCTCATCTTCTCTTCGGTCGCGGTCTCCGATAAGTTCAACAGATGGACGAAGGCAGACACCTCGAAGTTCGACTTCGGCGGTCGAGTCACCGGCGAGGAGGAGAAGCCGATGACCCTGTCCTCGATCATCGGTCTTCTGGGTTTCGCCCTGCTCGTCTCCGCTCTGGCCGCCAAAGCGGGCGAGATGCTGCCGGAAGTGGGCACGGTGATCAACGCCTCGGCTTGGACGATCCTCATCGTGAGCATCCTCGGCCTGGTCATCGGGTCGACGCGGTGGGGGCGGGCCGCAGGCTCGAGCCAGCTCGCGACCATCATGCTCTACCTCATCATCGGCATCATCGCTTCCGGATCCGACTTCACCTCCCTGGCCGAAGCCCCGATCTACCTGGTCGCCGGAGTGATCGTGCTCCTCGTCCACATCGTCATCATGCTTGTCTATGCGAAGCTGACGAAGACCGAGCTGTTCAGCATCGCTGTGGCCAGCACTGCGAACATCGGGGGAATCGCCTCGGCGCCGGTGGTCGCGGGTGCCTTCAACCGTGCGCTGGTGCCGGTGGGCGTGCTCTTCGCGCTCATCGGAACGTTCTCTGGAACCTTCCTGGGGCTGTTGGGCGCGCAGATGATGTCGGGGATCGGCTGATGAGCGTGATCCGGCACCAGAGGCCACAGACTTCCACCGAACTCACCGACGACCGCTCGAACTCAATGAACTCACCGACGATCATCCGAACTGAAGGAGCACACTCATGACATACGACGTCTTCGACGGACACAACGACCTCGCCTGGTACCTGCGGGAGGAACGCGACTA
The DNA here is from genome assembly GCF_003932995.1 of Brevibacterium aurantiacum. Lineage (NCBI taxonomy): Bacteria > Bacillati > Actinomycetota > Actinomycetes > Micrococcales > Brevibacteriaceae > Brevibacterium > Brevibacterium aurantiacum. Next base: position 3,448,138 of record NZ_CP025333.1, on the reverse strand, counting down.
CAGCACAGAGGGTCTCAACGACCCGAGCGTCTCGCCCTTCACCACGATGGATCAGCTGCGCGCCGGGCATGTCGCCGCGCAGTACTGGTCGGTCTACGTCCACTCCTCGATCACCGGCGCCGAGGCGATCAAGGCCACCTGGGAACAGATCGACGCCGTGCAGCGCGTCGTCACGAGTTATCCCGAACGGCTCCAGTTCGCCCGCACCGCCGCCGAGGTGGTCGCCGCCCGAGACGCCGGAAAGGTGGCCTCCCTGATGGGCGTCGAAGGCGGGCAGCAGATCGACGAATCGTTGGCCGTGCTCCGCTCCTATGCGCGCGCCGGGTCTCGGTACATGACCCTGACCTGGTCGACGACGCACTCCTGGGCGGACTCGGCCACCGACGATGCGCAGCATGGGGGCTTAAGCGTTTTCGGGCGAGTGGTTGTGGCGGAGATGAACCGGATCGGCATGATCGTCGATCTCTCACACGTCGCGCCGAGCGTCATGCACCAGTCCCTGGACATCTCCACTCTGCCGGTGATCTTCAGCCACTCCTGCGCCTTCGGACTCAACCCGCATCCGCGCAACATCCCCGACGACGTCCTCGACCGGGTGCCCGGCAACGGGGGAGTGGCGATGATGACCTTCGTGCCCTCCTTCGTCTCGAACGCACGTCGTGAATGGGTGGACGCCGGAGAGAACGGCACCGCCCCCGAGGTGACTGTTGCCGATGTCGCCGACCACTGCGATTACGTACGCGAGAGGATCGGAATCGACCACATCGGCCTCGGCGGCGACATCTGCGGTGTCGATGAGCTGCCGACCGGCCTCGGCGACGCGGGACAGTATCCAGTGCTGTTCGAGGAGCTGGCCGGTCGCGGGTGGTCGGAGACTGATCTGCGCAAGCTCGGCTTCGACAACGCGATGCGGGTTCTGGAAGCACACGAGGAGGCATACGTGCGGTTCCTGGGCACAACCACCTCGGCGGGGGAGCGCGCATGACTCGTCTCCTCGTCATCGTCAATCACATCGAATCCCAGCCCGGGCTGCTCACGCAGTGGATGATCAGCGAGAACATCGAGTTCGACCTGCGCATCGGCGGGGTGTCCCGACTTCCAGAGCCGAGCGCGCTGAGTGACTATGACGGACTCATCATGCTCGGCGGTGGGTACATGCCCGATGAGACCGATCGCGCGCCGTGGCTGGACGCCGAGGCGCGACTGTCACGGCATGCGTTGGAAACGGACCTGCCGCAGTTCGGCATCTGCCTGGGCGGGCAGCTCATCGCACACGTCATCGGCGGCGATGTGCGGGCACGGACCGGCGCGCCCGAGAAGGGGTACACCTGGATCGATATGACCGAGGACGCGAGCCAGGACCCAGTGTTCTCCGCGATCGGGAGGTCTGCTTCCTTCGTTGAGAGCCACGTCGACCGGATCGTCGATCTGCCGCCGGAAGCAACCCTGTTGGCGACCAGCACCGCCTGCCGGTTTCAGGCGTTTCGGTTCGGCAATGCGTGGGGCACACAGTTCCATCCGGAATCGTCGGGACAGAACATTCGCAAATGGGACGCGCAAAAACTGCAAGAATTGGGTTTTAATAAGGAGACCCTGTTGGAACAGGCAGAGGAACGCAGCGAGGACAGTCAGCGGGACGCGAAGGCGCTCCTGACGGCATTCTTCGACGTGGTCCGCAACCGAGACACGTGATCGCGAGGCGGCGATTGCGGGCGAACACGGAGGCACCATCGTGAGTCACAGCGAGAACACAACCAAGACAGGCCCGGGGGCAGAGCAGCAGCCGGAGACCCTGAAGCGGGTCATGGGCCCCAAGCTTCTGCTTCTCTTCATCGTCGGAGACATCCTGGGCACCGGCGTCTACGCGCTGACAGGCAAGGTCGCCGGGCAGGTGGGAGGCGCCGGCTGGGTACCGGTCATCCTCGCCTTCAGCATCGCCGCGATCACGGCATTCTCCTACATGGAGCTCGTCACCAAGTACCCGCACGCCGCTGGTGCCGCGCTCTACACGCACAAGGCATTCGGGGTTCACTTCGTCACCTTCCTCGTCGCCTTCGCCGTCCTCAGCTCCGGAATCACCTCGGCGTCAACTGCGTCGACGGTGTTTGCGGAGAACATGGCTGCCGGCTTCGGCTGGGACCTCCCTGTCACGGCCACGATGTGGATCGCAGTCGGGTTCCTCGCGCTTGTCGCGGCGATCAACCTCCGCGGAGTGAGTGAGAGCGTGTGGTTCAACGTGGTCCTGACCACGATCGAGCTCACCGGCCTGCTGTTGGTCATTCTCGTCGGGTTCTTCGCCCTCGGTTCGGGCAGCGCCGACTTCTCACGGGTGATGATCTTCGAGACCGCCGACGACAAGAGCATCTTCCTGGCGGTCACCGCGGCCACCTCGCTGGCGTTCTTCTCGATGGTCGGATTCGAAGACTCTGTGAACATGGTCGAGGAGACCAAGGACCCACAGGTCTTCCCGAAGATCATGCTCAGTGGTCTGACGATCACCGGCATCATCTACGTGCTGGTGTCGATCGTGGCCGTCGCCGCCGTACCTATCGGTGTGCTCAAGGAGAGCAAGACGCCGTTGCTCGAAGTCTTCGAAGCCGGTGCTCCGGGCCTGCCGATCGACGAGATCTTCCCGTTCCTGACCATGTTCGCGGTCGCGAACACGGCACTGATCAACATGCTCATGGCCAGCCGCCTGCTGTACGGGATGTCGAAGCAGAACGTGCTGCCACCGGTGTTCGCCAAGGTTCTCAAGGGGCGCCGCTCGCCCTGGGTGTCGATCCTCTTCACCACCCTCATCGCCTTCGTTCTCATCATCGCCGTCTCCACCTTCCTGCCGGAGACCGTGATCGCCTCCCTGGGCGGAACCACGTCGCTGCTGCTTCTGGCCGTCTTCGCAGTCGTCAATTGCGCGGTCCTCGTGCTGCGCAAGAAGACGGTCGAGCACAAGCACTTCCGCGCCCCCACCTTCCTGCCGTGGCTGGGCGTCTTCACCTGCTTGTTCCTCGTCGGGCCGTGGGCCCGACTCGATGACCTCATCCAGTACCAGATCGCGGTGGCGCTGATCGGCATCGGCGTCGTCCTGTGGGCGGTCACCTGGTTCTGGAACCGGTCAGTCAAGGGTGCGAGCACCAAGTTCCGCAATCCCGAGGAGCTCACATGATCGCGGGATGCTCCAAGATTCAGTCAGTCTCAACAAGTGAAGGTGAAAAATGACCATCATCGTGGGATACGTCAACAATCCAGCAGGCCATGCCGCACTCGACAAGGGGATCTCAGAGGCGAAGAAGGACGGCCTGGAACTGGTCGTCGTCAACGCTTCCCGATCATCAGATCGCAGCGATGCCTACCGCCTCGGCGAGGGTGAGATCAGGTCGGTCCAGGACTATCTGTCGCGCTCCGGTGTGCAGGGACGAGTGCTGACGCGGGGCAGTGAGTACGATCCCGCGGAACAGATTCTCGATGCTGCCGCCGAGGTGGGGGCTGAGCTGATCGTGCTCGGGACCAGAAAGCGGACCCCAGTTGGGAAATTCCTCCTGGGATCAACGATCCAACGAGTCATCCTCGAAGCCGTGTGCCCCGTCCTCTGTGTAAAGGCTAGTCGCTGAACGCGTCATGATGGTGGTCTCATGAGGGGACTGAACTCATGATGAACTCGGCGTTGATCTGCGCACCGACCAGGACACCGCTGGTCGCGCTCGCCACCACCATGGCCGAGATGTCGGCGCTGTTTCCCACCGCCCAGACGCCGGGCACATCGGTGGCTCCGGTCGCCTCGGCGGGAATGGATGAGCCCATGCCCGACGGATGGTCGGCGACGGTTCCGCCGAGCTGTTCGTAGATTTCGCTGTTCGCGCGGAAGTAGGGGCCTACGGCTAACGCCCCGACGGTCATGGTCTCGTTCTCTGCAGTCGCCCCAGCCTCATTGCCTCGCGGTGCGGCGCTCGAGGTGTGGCTGCGTAGCGTGACGTCGGTTCCGCTGTCGGTGCGTACTACCGCTTCGACGGCCGCATCGACGTAGGTGATGCCGAGCGATTCGAGCATTCTCGTCTGTGCCTCATCGGGTTCCGGAGCATCGTGGCGTATGAAGGTGACGCGGTCGCTGAGCTGGGAGAACAGCATGGCCTGGTGATAGGACATGGCGGTTGTGCCGATGACGCCGATACGCTCCCCACGCACCTCATAGCCGTGGCAATAGGGACAGTGAATGACGGTTTCGCCCCACCCGTCCGAGAGCCCGGGGATATCGGGAAGCACATCGGTGAGGCCGGTCGCGATGACGACTCGCTTCGCCTCGATGGAGACACCGAACGAAGTCTCGAGGATGAAGCCCACTGCCTCGGATTCCTGGGGCACTTGCTGCGTGTGCTCAGCACTGACGACTGTGGCGTCGACGAACCGGACGCCATATTCCTCAGCCTCTCGACGTCCCTTGGCCACGAGCTCGAGGGGATTGATTCCTTCTTGGCCGAGGACGTTGTGCGCGTGCGCGCTCGGCGCATTGCGTGGCGAGCCTGCGTCGATGACGACGACACTGCGCAATGACCGAGCCAAAACGATCGACGCGGCCAGACCACCGGCGCCACCACCGATCACGGCCACCTCGGCGATGAGAGTATTCGGGTCCTGACGGTCATGGGGATTCTGTTGGACTTGTGGGTGCTGTTGATTCTGGGGGCCCTTTAGATTCTGGAGGTGCTGTTGGTTTTGGGGAGTATCAGTGACGAGAGGGTCTGACATGGCGGTCCTTCTGCTGTGGGGCAAGGATTCGGGTACCTCAGAAGTCTGATCTGAAGTGCGTCAGTGGCGCAAGCAATTTTGCCGGATTGGCAAAATAGGACCGATCGCTGCCTCTGAACTAGAGCGTGGTGCAGGGTGAATGCGCCGAGGTGTGGGGTTGTTCCGCTGAGCGACACAGGAAACGACGAGTGGCCTGAACTGGGCCGATTCGATATCTGATGAGATTTAAAGTTAGAACTAGATCGAACATCGAAATAAAAAGCTTTAAAAAATAGAACAAAACTATAGACACTATGCTAATGATGCGCGTAAAATTGGAATCAAGCGGACAACAAGGCAGTTGACGAACGGATTTCGAGATCATGACTCTCACCCCCGACCGCAAGCGCGATAAGCAGAACAGGCGTGACGACCCCGCCTCATCTGCTGCGCCCGTTGGCGAGAGCACGGCCGAAGAGAGCCACGAGACTCGCACGTATCGAGAACTTCTGCGCGAAGCAGGTTTTGACCTCGATGGTCACCCACTGGCTGATCGCTTCGACGAAGTGGCCACTCCACCCCCAGATGATTTCGAGTTTGCCGATGCCGAGCATCCACTCGAATCCTCCGAGCCGACAGAGAACGACACACTCACAGAACCCGCCGCGCCTGACGAGCCCGGTGCATCCGCGGACTCCACGGAGTCAGTTGAGCCCGGTGCTCCCACCAGCTCTGTCGAGTCATCAGAGGATGAGTTGCGGGAGCGGTGGGTTGGTCGGAACCCGTGGCAGGCGAGTGCTGACGATCCGGACGCGAGAGCCGAACTCAAGCGGCGTGCGGCAGAGATCGACGCCGAAAAAGAAGCGTGGATGCACAGGAAGGACGAGGGGGCCGAAGCCGAGCGCAGTGACGGCGACGGCGGAACAGGCACCAGCGAAGACGACGACTGGGCAACATCCCTGGATGGCGAAGAAACCCACGGTGAGCCAAAACCTCAGGACGTCCGAGACCGTACAGGACAAGCCGGTGCCATCGGCACCGAGAGTGTGCACGCATCCGACACTGGTCTCGAATCGGAGCATCCTCTTCTGGATAAGCACGCCTGGTCGGACTTGGCGCGCATCGCTCCCGAAGTCGTCAGCAGCATCCAAGGTCTGCAAACACTCGTCGGCGATCTCCATTCGTGCAACCGACCATTGGGCCCTGACGAAGCGATCACAGTGATGGACGGGTTGGAGACCGTCAACCGACTGGTCGAATCACTCTCAGTCGTGACACTTTCCGTGTTCGAGCGAGTGGGAACTCCCCGAGACTACGGTGCAAAGACGACGAAGGCGCTGGTTCAGAATCGTCTCAACCTCTCGGAACGAGAGGCCTACCGGAGATCAGAGTTGGCAGAAAAACTGGGAGACCAGGTCAGTTTCAGCGGCGATCCGATCGCACCGGTGTTTCCCATAGTTTCTGAAGCACTGCAGAAGGGGTTGCTCTCAGCGACCCAGGCCAGCGCGATCATCGGGTGCCTGAGGCACCTTCCGCTTCGGATCGGTCAGGAAGACCGTCTGGAAGCGGAACGAATCTTGGTCGAAAAGGCACACTCGGTGCGTGTGAAGGACATACAGCAGCTATTCAACGAAATTCTCGGATGGCTCGACCCCGATGGTGAACTGCCTGACGAAGCGCCGAGACGTGATGACTTCTCAGTCAGCCTGCGCCAGCGAAAAGACGGAACTTGGGCCCTCAAAGGAGTCCTGGACGCAGTCACTGGCGGAATCATGAGCGGACACCTCACCTCGCGCATCAAAGTCGACGGCGAAGCGACCTCAGCAACGGCTCAGCAGAGCGAAGCTGGCACAGGTGCGGACGCGGATACGGACGCAGCCGCAGCGGACGCCACTACCTCAGCGGAAGCCATTTCGGCAGCAGATCAGGAAGTGGTCGACGTATACGCTCAAGTGCTGCACGGTGATCGTGCGGACGCGCTTGACCCTTCTCTGGAATTCGGTTTCGACAACCAAACCGCTGACGGGCTGGGAGATTCAGAGACAGCAGGCGGCGCCGGCTCCGGTGACGTACCGCGTGGATATGGCGTGAGAGAAGACGGCTCCACTGTGGCGATGGCCGGCCGACAGCCGAGCGTGAAGAACAGGATCTACGAACGATTCGCGACAATGATCGGCCGAATCGAAATGAAACGAGTGATGGCGGGTGCGCCCTTCGCGCTCGTGGTCACAGCGAAAGCCGAGGACCTCGCAAAGCAGTCCGGTCGCGCAGCCACCGACGCAGAAGCACCCTTTCCGATGCAGACGGCCTCCTATGAAGGGCTGAACGGTTCGGTGTTCTTCCACCTCATGAGTGAGAAGACGAAGAGCATGGAACTTGCGACAGAACGACGATTCGCCACCTCGAAGCAGTTGGCAATCATTTCCAGCAGAGACCAGGGCTGTACATTTCCCGGTTGCGACACTCCACCTGGGTGGTGCGACGCTCACCATATAGTTCCGTGGTCGCAAGAGGGTAAGACCGATGTCAATAATCTGACACTGGCATGCGGGTCGCACCACCATCTGATCGACGAATCGGACTGGCACACCATAATGCTGAAGGACGGACGCCCTGCATGGGTGCCACCAGCATCGATTGATCCAGCCAGAACCCCGATTCTGCACGCACGGTTCATCGCGAAAGAGATCACAGATACTCTCTTCGATTAGTGCGGTTTGCTTGATGCAGGGGAGCGGTGTGCCGTAGGTCCTGCGGGCAAAGCGGAATGAACCCGATGAGGTGGCTGTTGCCATCAGCATGGAGCTTTCTATTCTTGACCTCGTGCCGGTCCGTGTCGGACAGAGCACCTCAGATTCTTTTGCCGCCTCCCACGAGCTGGTTCAGTCCGCGGACAAACTGGGCTTCACCCGCTATTGGGTTGCCGAACACCACAACATGCCATCGATCGCCTCAACGATGCCGGGCGCCGAGCTCATGTACCTCGGGCAGGGAACCGAACGCATCCGCCTCGGATCCGGCGGTGTGATGCTGCCCAACCACGCTCCGCTGGCAGTCGCTGAACTCTTCTCGCTCCTCTCTGCGGTCTACGGTGACCGCATCGATCTGGGCATAGGTCGGGCCCCAGGCACAGACCCGATCACCTCCGCAGCGATGAGGGGCCACCTCGGCGAAGGACGCATGGTTGATCGGGAAGGAAACACGGTCGACCCCGTCGAACAATTCCCCCAGCACGTCATCGACACACTGAGCCTGATGAAACCCGAAGGGCTGCGCATTCCACTCCACGGTGGCCGCGAGCACGTCCTACACGCGACACCCGCTGCGGTACCGGGAACACAGCCGCTGCCATGGCTGCTCGGGTCATCCGGCTACTCGGCCCGACTGGCCGCACAGCTCGGCATGCCCTACGTCTTCGCCAATCACTTCGCCGCAGGTGCCACCACCGGGATGAAGATCTACCGTGACAACTTCACTCCAGGTGCATACGGCGACAAACCGCAGACGTTCGTCACCGTCAACGCCGTGGTCTCGCCGACCGAGGAAGAGGCACAGCTGCGTTCGGAGCCTTTCCTGCTGCAGATGTCTCGCCTGCGGACCGGTGGGCGAATGGAGCCCTTGCGGCTGGCCGGCGACGACGTGCGCTCGGTCAGGACCGAACAGGAGCGCATGGTCGGCGAAGATATGTCCGAGAACTGGATCATCGGCGACGCTGCATCTGCCAAGGCCCAGCTTGAAGAACTTGCCAGCCGGTTCGAGGTCGACGAGATCATGATCCAGCCCGTTGCAGGAGCGATGGAAGGCGAAGACCTCCGTCAAGACGCCGCTCGAATTCAATCGCTCGAGCTGTTGGCGGCCGAGTTCCTCAACTGAGAGACAGCAAAGTGAGCTGAGCTCAACACCATCATGATGAGCTGAAGGCAGCGACTCGATCTGAGGACGCCGCCTTCAGCTCATTGTGCTTGTTGGAAGTCTCATCTCTGTATCGATTCGGACAAGTGCACTTCTTTTCAAGCTGGCATCGCGATATCCTGCCACAGTGTCGACGTTGCCGTTCGCTTCCGAGCGGGCAGTAATATTGGCACTGTGCGGCGCTTCGATGCGCATGGGTTCGATCGATGTCGACCACAGATTTCGATACCGGTCGGTGCCATGGGCTGCGGAGCACGCATACCGAATGACCTTCGGAGACTTCCCCCACGCGGGAGTGACACCCGCAGACCGAAAGAGAAATAATGCGTACCAAAATTGCTGTTTCGGCGGCACTTGGGCTCGGACTGGTATTTGGCGCAGGAGCTCCTGCGCTGTCGAGCAACCTGACGTCGACCGATGAAGAATCCGCGACCGATTTGGAAGCTGCAGTCGTCCCGGGCCAAGAGCTTGAGCGGGTCACTGACGGCAAGATCGAAAAGGGCGAAACAGCCTACGTCGATGTCACTGTCGCAACTCTGTGGACCGATGCGAAAGCACCCCGTAAGGTCGACAAGCCTGCCCTGGGACATCCTGTCGACCTCGACAAGTGGAACAAGAATCTCAAGGACGCCGAGGTGCGGCGCGGCTTGACCGGCAAAGTCGAGACCCAGGCCGCCTACGGTTCCGAAGTCACTGTCCTCAAAACCAAGGGTGCTTGGGCCCAGGTCGCGGTCAAAGACCAGTCGACCTCCAAGAACAAGAAGGGGTACCCCGGCTGGGTGCCGAAGAAGCAGCTGGTGGAAAACGATCGGTTCGGCGATTTGAAGGACGACCAGCCTCGTGCGGTCGTCACCAAGAAGAAGAGTGAACTCGAAGGCATCGAGTTCACCAAGGACACCGGTGCAGAGATCACCTTCAACGTCGACCTTCCTCTCATCGCTCAAGACGTCGACGATGTGCGCGTGGCGCTCCCAGGCGGCGGCGCAGCGTGGATCGACGTCAGCGATGTTGACGTCTACGACACCGACGGCAAACCGGAGAAGCCCAGCGGCGATGACCTCGTCGAGACCGCGAAGAAGTTCGACGGGCTGCGCTACCTGTGGGCCGGCGTCTCACCCTATGGCTTCGACTGCTCAGGCTTCACGTACAGCATCTACCGAGCACACGGCATCGACATCCCCCGCGACTCGGGTGAGCAGGCGACAACCGGAAAGAAGGTCGCCGAGGGTGACCTCAAGGCCGGCGACCTGCTGTTCTTCTCGACCAGCTCGGGAACCGTCCACCACGTCGGAATGTACGTCGGCGACGGCAAGATGATTCATTCGCCCAACGCGTCGAAAGACGTCTACGTCACCGACTGGAAGTCGTGGGACACCGGCAATGAGTTCTCCGGAGCTCGCCGAATCATCTGAGCCTGAAGCTGAGCTATGAACACAAAGCGAAGGCCGATTCCCCGTTTCATTCGGGGAATCGGCCTTCGCGCTTGTTGTCCTGAATCAGACCAGGTCAGAGCACTGTCAGTGGCGTGAACTCTGGGTCGACTTGAGGTAGATCGCCCGAGCGAGATCGTCGCGTCGTTCGATGAGCAGGCGACGAAGCGCTGCTGGGGCGTCGCCGTGTTCTGCCAGCCAGGCATCGGTCTTCTCGACCACCCTCTCTTCGTCAATAGACCAGCGAGGGTAGAGGCCAAGCACGAGGCGCCGGGCGATCTCGATCGAATTATCGGACCAGAACGTCGCAAGCAGCGAGAAGTACTCATCGACGTAGTTTTCAATGAGCGGCATCGATGTGGGTGCCACGAAGCCGGAGATGATTGCTGAGAGCACGTCGTTGCTCAGCGCGGCCGCTTCGTTGATGACCTCCCAGGCGCGGATCTTCACGATCGGCAAAGGCATGGCGGCGCTGGCGGTCTCCGCATGGAGGCGACCCGATGAGCTGGGATCAGACTGGTTCTCTCGGGCGATGTCGGTCTGGTCAGCCCATCCCAGACACACGAGTGCAGTCAGTGCATTCCAGCGCAGGGCATGATCGTTGATCAGGCCCTTGAACGGCATTGACGCCGCCGCGTGGTCCGGAGCAGCAGATCCAGCACCACCAGATCCAGCATCGGCAGACTCAGCTCCAGCAGTTCCAGCCTCACTCTGGCTCGTGCCGTTGGGAGTGGTTCTCTGCTCAGCGGGTGCACCCGGGGTGAGGCGATCGATCTCCTCGCCGACGGGCACTGCGAGGATCTGCGACGCGAAGCTGCGGCCCATCGCGATCGCGGCACTCCCCTCGAAGCAGCGCGCAGTGCGAGACGTGAGAGCGAGAACCAGATTCGCCAGATGCAGCTGAGCATCCGAGCCGGCGCGTGCCGTGGCCAACGCGTCGAGTGCAGCACCCAGCAAGCCTGAGATTGCGGTCTCGAAGTTCCTCTCCGAAACCCACTGATCCAGACAGGTCAGGGCCGTCTGGCTCAACCCAGCCATGATGCCGGCATGGCTCTCCTTGCCCAGGCTTCGGGCATAGGCCGTGAGGTATCGCTGCACGGGGAGGAGGCCGTCGCGAACGGCGTTGTCCAAGGCCGACCAGACCAGCGCCCGCGAAAGCGGATCGGCGATCCGGGACACCGACCTGATCGCGGCCTCCGTCGAGGCCTGATCCAAGCGCACGCGCGCATAGTCGTGATCGGCATAGTTCACCAGCGTGATATCGCCGAGGGTGCGCCCAACGAGCTGCTCCACCTCGGCGGATTCAGTGGAGAAGTCGAAGGAGAAGGTGTCAAGGGGGACCAGCTTGCGTCCCGAGCGCCCCAGCGTGGCGATTTCGAGCGTGTGCGGGCGCAGCAGTTCGGCCCCACGAGCCGAATCGGCCTGTGTGATCTTCGCACTGGTGATGTTCTCCCGTCCGGAGCGCTTTGCGGATGCCGCGGCACCGCCGGGACTGCCAGCACCACCGGCACTGCCAGCACCACCGGGACTGCCAGCACCACCGGCACTGCCAGTGCCACCGGCGTTGCCACTGCCACTGCCACTGGCGCTGCCGCTCACATACGTACCGGTGCTCGCTTTGCTCCGCACCGCTTCGGAGCTCCCAGTCGTCAGCTCCAGGGACAGCTCTGATACTCCTGAGGTACCCAACCATGCGCTGGCCCAGGTGGCGATGTCCCGGTCAGGGGCCGCCTCGGCGAGGCATTCGAGGAAGTCGGCAAGCTCGGTATTGCGGAAGTCGAAGCGCTTGAAGTAGAGACGCGAACCGGCGAAGAACGCCTCCCGACCGACGAAGGCGACGAGCTGCTTGAGGACGGAGGCGCCCTTGGCATACGTGATGCCGTCGAAGTTGAGCTTTGCGGCCTCGACGTCGGGAATGTCGGCGACGATCGGGTGCGTGGTCGGGTACAGATCCTGTGTGTACGCCCACGCCTTCCGACGCAGCGCGAAGGTCACCCAGCCGTCGGTGAAGCGGGTCGCCTCGGCCAGCGCCAGCCCGCCCATGTAGTCGGCGAAGGACTCCTTGAGCCACAGATCGTCCCACCACTTCATGGTCACCAGGTCGCCGAACCACATGTGCGCCATCTCGTGGAGGATGACGTTGGCCCGCGACTCGTAGTTCGCGTCGGTGACCTTGTCCCGGAAGATCAGGCTGTCGGTGAACGTGACCAGGCCCGGATTCTCCATGGCGCCGAGGTTGTACTCCGGAACGAAGATCTGGTCGTACTTGCCCCACGGGTAGGGGTAGTCGAATTCGGAACTGAAGAAGTCCAGCCCGGCCTTCGTGATCGAGAAGATGTCGGAGGCATCGAGATGGTCGACGAGGCTGGCGCGCGTCCATGCACCCAGCGCGATGGTCTCGCCCGTCGTGGGGTCCGTCCACTCATCCGTCGCACCTTCATAGGGGCCCGCCGTGATGCAGGTGATGTAACTCGACTGCCGCAGCGTCGGAGCGAAATGGTGAGTGATCGCGGGGGAGTCCGAGTCGACCGGCTCCTGGCTCTTCTCCTGGCTCGGCCCGCGACTCGTCTCGGGCCGGTTCGAGAGAACCTGGAAGTGCTCGGGAGCCGTCACATTGAAGATGAACTCGGCCTTGAGGTCCGGCTGGTCGAAGTTCGCGAACACGCGGCGGGCATCGGTCGGTTCGTACTGGGTGTAGAGATAGACCTTGCCGTCGGCAGGGTCGGTGAAGCGGTGCAGCCCCTCGCCCGAGGTGGAGTAGTAGGCCTTCGCCTCGATCGTCAGGATGTTCTTCCCCGTGCGGATGGGCACTCCCACGCGCGCGCCGTCGAACACCTCGGCGGGGTCGAGAATCTCATCATTGATCTCAGCGAATGTGACCGAGTCTGCGATCAGGTCGATGAATGTGCGGCACTCGGTTCGAGCAGTGAACTCGACGACGGTCCGGGACAGATACGTCGGAGCTCCGGTCTCGGCATTGCTGACGTCGATATCGACGGTGTAAGTCGAGACATCGAGCACTTGAGTGCGGCTCTGCGCTTCATCTCGGGTCAGGTTGGTTGTCATTCATAGCCTCCTCGGCGCACAGACTTTAGCATGTCACAATTCCGGTACGCTGGGTACAGCGATGGCGAGTACGAAGGGGGACTGCAGGTGAAATCCGAGGTCAGCGAGTTGCCGCAGCGTGCCTTCAACACAGTGGTGCATCGCTCTCGGATGGGTCTCAAGCGTGTACAGGCCAACGCAGGGCAGCTGATCCAGATCCCGATCGCAGCCACCGCCGCCTACGCATTCTGTGTCTATGTGCTCGGCCACCCCTATCCGTTCCTGGCGGCCGTCGCCTCTGCCGTCGGCATCGGTCCAGTCGCGGATCGTCGTCTGCGGCGGGCCATGGAGATCGGCTTCGGTGCGACCTTCGGCGTGCTCGTCGGTGAGCTCCTCGTCAACGTCTACGGCACCGGGGTCTGGCAGCTCACGGTGACCCTGGCCATCGGTCTCTTCATCGGCACGATGCTCAATTCCGGCGGCATCTTCATCACTCAGATCGCCGTTCAGTCCGTCTACGTCGTCGTGGTTCCCGCCACAGCCGCGACCCTGCCGTTCCCGCGCACCCTCGATGCCCTCACCGGCTCGGTGTGCGCAATCCTCCTTGCCCTGATCCTCCCGCGCGATGCCCGCAAGGTCCCGCGCGGTCTGGCCGCGAGCATGCTCGACGAGATCAGTGCAATCCTCCAGATGATGTCTAGGGCACTGCAGGACTCCGACGTCGCGCTGGCCAAGCGGGCGCTGACCCGGGCCCGTGAGACTCAGGACATCATCGACTCCTGGGGCTCGTCGCTCAAGATCTCGAAGGAAGCGGCGAAGATCAACGCCAGAGGCAGGCGTCATGCCGCCGAGGTGACCAGGCTGTCCCGTGCTCACACCCATGCCGATCGTGCCATGAGGACCATTCGAGTCATCGCGCGCCGAGTCGTGGGCATCACCGAATTCGGAATCGAGAAGCCGATCATCGCCGGCTATGTGGGCTCGCTGTCGGAAGGATCGAAGAAGCTCGAGGTCGCACTGCGCCGAGGCACTGATCGGGCTCTGGCGGAAGCGGCGCTGGCCGAGGCTGCCTCCAGTCTGGACCCACGCGCAGAGGCGAGCTGGGACATCCACGACGAGTCCCTTGTGCTGCTGCTGCGCCCGGTCGCTGTCGACCTCCTCGAAGCCTGCGGGCTGACCAACGACGCCGCCCAGAGTCGCCTCCCATCATTGAGCGAAGACACGCGAGACACGGACGAACCGCCTGCGGAGTGAGCCTCGAACGACTGGAGTGATTCCAGAGCTCAGCGGCTCTCTCAGCGGCTCTCGACGATGAACACCACAGTGGTCTCAGGCTTGAGTGCCGTGAACTTGTGCGGCTGGTCGCCGGGGTAGGTGAGATAGTCGCCGACGTGCAGCTCGTAGGAGTTCCCGAGCACCTCGATGCGAGCCGCGCCCTGCCCGAGGATCACATGCTCCACGGTGCCGATCGGGTGGGGCTGTGAGTCTCGAGGCTGGCCCGGTTCGGCCTGAATGAAATAGACATCGCGTCGGGCGTTGGCCGGAGATGCCGAGAGCAGAGTCGCCGCGTAGTTCGCAGTGTTCGACGGCAGGCTGGGCAGGTCCTTGGCATGGACGAGGGCAACCTCATGCTGCGGAGGATCGAGCAGTCTGGCCAAGGGGATGTCGAGCGCTGCCGCCAGGGCCCACATCGTCTCGACGCTGGGGTTGCCGGTGCCCGCCTCGAGCCCGGACATGGTCGACTTCCCGATCCCCGCCCGGCGCGCGACTTCGGAGAGTGAGAGGTCGGCCCGCAGTCGCTCGCGCTTGATGGCGGCTGCGATCTGTTCGCGTGGTTGAGAGCTCATGGGTTCACTATAGCGACAGGGCGTTCTGGTTGACGAACGAGAAGCCAATGTGCAGTATATAGAACATGAGTTCTGTATTTCGCACGATCGATCGGGTACTTCCGGGCTCGACCTATCGTGATGTCGCGATCGTCACGATCACGATCACCGCCGTCGCCCTGTCCTACGGGGCCATCTCCGCGGTATCCGGATTCCCCTGGTGGCAGACGCTGCTGCTGGCAATGTTCGCTCTCGGTGGCGCCGCCGAGTTCACCTTCGTCGGAGTGATCGCTGCAGGCGGCGCCCCGATACTGGCGGTGCTGGCAGGGCTGCTGGTCAACTCACGGAACTTCGCATTCGGCGTGGCAGTCGGACCGTTCTTTCCGCAGGACTGGCGCGCGCTCATCGCCGCGCACTGGATCAATGACGAATCGATCGCCGTATCGCGAACGGTCAACTCCGACCGAGCTCGGTGGCACGCCTTCCTGCTCATGGGGGCTGCCATCGCGCTGATGTGGCCGAGCGGGGCCATGGTCGGGCAGTGGCTCGGCAATGTCATCGATGCCGATCTCCTCGGCCTCGACGCGGCCTTCCCGATCATCCTCTTCTGCCTCATCCGCGGCGATCTGAAGAACAAGTCGACACTGACGCTGACGGTCGCAGGCATCCTCGTCGCCGTCCTCCTGACGCCGATCCTGCCGCTCGGGCTCGGGGCCGTGACTTCTCTGTCTGTATTCGTGTTCGTGGCCGCCGGGTGGCTGATCCGAACCGCCATCAGGAAGCGCCGAGGTGACTCCTCCCCGAGCGCCGCAGGTGAAGAACCAGCCCCAAGCCCTGCAGGTCAAGAACCACCCCAGGTTGATCGCGACGGTGTCGCTGGGCCCAACTCTCGGGAGGGGCGTCGATGAGCCCGGTCAGCTTCCTCATTGCGCTCGCCGCGCTGAGCATCGGAACCTACGCAATGCGCTTCGCCGGTGTGAAGCTCGGTGCGGCCATCGCCACCAAGGGCAGGCGTCGACAGCTCACGACCACCTCGGCGGGGGCGGGTGACACCGGACCGGACACCTCAGCGCCGGATGGCCCTGCGGGGGAGGGCCCGGGTGACGCTGCGACAGAGCAGGAGGGCGACTCGACGGCGACGGTGACGAAGTGGATGGATCGGGCGACGGTCGTTCTCATCGGTGCTGTCTTCGCCACGACGGCGATCTTCGATGGCCAGGACCTCGCGGATCCCGCACGGCTCATCGGCGTCGGGGTGGGAGTCCTCGCCTCGATCCTGCGGGTGCCGATGCTCATCTGCGTGCTGGTGGGCATGGCGGTGTGCGCGGGCATCCGCCTGACCGGAATCCTGTGAGTCCCTGTCCAGCGCAGCCGAGTCCAACCCAGTGCCGGAGGTGGCCCGGTTCATGTGCGGAGGGTGACTCGTCGGTGGGGATTCGCCCAGGATCCATGCCGACGCAGTGCCGGCGACGACTGTGATTGCTAGGGTGGATGCATGGAAATAATTGCTGGCTTTCAGCAGATCATCTTTCTCGCCTTGTCTGTCGCCGCCTTCGGCCTCCAGCTGTGGGCGTTCATCGACTGCCTCCGCTACAAGGACGAGAACTACCGCGCCGTCGACAAGCAGAGCAAGAAGTTCTGGGTCATCCTCCTCGGCGTTGGTCTCGCGCTCGCGCTCATCGCACTGCCGCCGATGGGAATGCGCATCATCTTCCTCAACCTCATCGCTCTCGTCGCAGGCATCGTCTACCTCACCGACGTCCGCCCGAAGATCAAGGCCATCGACCCGCGCAATCGCAAACAGACTCGGAAGAACTGGCGCTGAGCCGGCGACGAGCACGCATCGATGACACAGGACCTCAACCTCCCGGGCCCCGAAACCGACTTCATCGCCACCTTCGGCAACGGTGAGCCCCACACACTGTTCGGCCACGGATTCGCCGGCGCGATCCGCGACACCCGACCATTCGGCACCGGCATCACCGGAACCAAGCACTTCCTTCACCTCCCCGGCCACGGCGGCCGCCCATCACCGGGTCCAGGGTGGAACTACGGCCAAATCGCCGAGGTGCTGGCGCAGGCACTGACATCCACCTCGGCGACTCAGGCCCTCGGGGTCTCGATGTCCGCCGGTGGGCTTCTCCGGCTGCTGAGCACGGGCCATCCGGTGACCCAGAACCTGGAGAAGGTCGCCCTCGTGCTCCCGGCCTCATTCACCGGATTCTCCGCCGAGGTGGCCGAGACCAACCGTGCTCACCTGGAGAAACTGCGCGAGCTGTCCGCCGCCGGTGACGTCGAATCCATCACCGACCTCATGCTCTCGCGAGAGCCCGCCGAGGTGGCCGAGCTCCTGCCGGCCCGCGCCTGGACAAAGACGAAGGCCGAGAACCTCGTGAACACAGACATGTCGGACGGGCTCGGCCTGGCGCTCGAGATCGCCGTCGACGCGAGCTCGGGCGACAATCCGCTGGGCACTCTGGCGCGTTTCCCCGGGGAGGTGCTCGTGCTCACCCACGACGATGACCCTGCACATCCGGTCGAGGTCGCCGAGGCGGTTGTTGCCGCGATTCCCGACTCCCGTCTGGAAGTCCTGCCGGCGGGTTCGATCCTGTGGCGTGGTCGCCACGAAGTTCGCCGGATCCTCGGCGAGTTCTTTGGCTAAACTGGCACCGTGCGCATCTCCGTTCTCTCCCTCCACACCTCGCCCGCGGCTCAGCCGGGCCAGGGCGATGCCGGTGGCATGAACGTCTACGTCGACCAGTCGGTGCGCGCCCTGGCGGCCGCCGGCCACATCGTCGACGTCTTCACTGCTGACCCGAGCGGCATCGATGGGCTGGGGAACAGCGGGAACCAGGACAGCTTCGACGAGGTCGAGGATATCGACGGTTGCCTCGACACACTCCAGATCGCTGAGAACGTCCGTCTTCATCAGCTGCCGATCGAGGCTGCGAGCAAGGACGAGCTTGCCGACGCCATCGACGAACTTTCGCTGCTCCTCCTCGCTCAGCCGACCTTCACCTCGGCGGATCTGATCTGGGCCCACTATTGGATCTCCGCCGAGGCAGCCCTGCGCGCCCAGGAACTGCGCGCCCAAGACCTGCATGCCAAGGACCTCGGCTCCGGTGAGCGTCCGCGGATCGTCGTGAGCATGCACACGATCGGCGCGGTCAAGAACCGCGACTCTGAAACCAGCCACGAGCGACCTCAACGTCTTGAGGCAGAGGAGAGGATCGCCTCGGCGGTGGACCTGCTTGTGGCCAACACTCCGGCAGAGCGTCGCGACCTCATCCACGAACTCGGCGCCGATGCGGAGTCCGTCGTGGTGGCCAGACCTGGCGTCGATCACGAACTGTTCTCCCCCGGAGATCGTGCCGAAGCCAGAACCCACCTGGGCCTCGACCCGGACGAATTCATCGTCCTCTATGTGGGGCGCATGCAGTTCATCAAGGGCACCGATATCGTCGTCGACGCGATCTCGGGGCTGCGCGAGAACAACCCGCACCTGGCCGCGCGGACACGAGGGATCCTCCTCGGCGCAGTCTCGGGCCAGGAGGCTCCGACCGGATCCACGCCCTACCTGCGCACGCTGAATAACGCGATCGCCGCCGAACCCAGCGTCGAGGTGCGACGCCCTGTTCCGGCACACGAGCTCGTCACCTACTACCGTGCCGCGGACGTTCTCCTCGTCCCCTCGCGCAGCGAATCATTCGGACTGGTCGCCGCCGAGGCCTCAGCATCGGGACTGCCCGCCATCGCCTCGGCGGTGGGAGGTCTGCCCGACATCGTCGAACACGAATACTCCGGTGTCCTCATCGCCGACCACAACCCCAGGCACTGGGCGATGGCGCTTGAGCGGATGCTCCTCGATGACGATGTGCGCAGCGAGCTCGCCGCCCACGCCGCCGAGCGCTCGGCTCGATTCGACTGGGCTGCCACGGCAGCGGCGGTGCTCGGAGCACTCGAGGTGCCGGACCAGGTGCTGCACACAACCATGACGACCGTTGAAGAGCCGGCCCCGGCGAGTCTCGTCGGGCGCACTTGCTGAGCCGGTCGTTGAGTCGCAGACGGAAGGACACGAGATGACGAGCGACACTGAATCGACGAACGACACCGAGACGATCTTGGCCGGGGTGAGGCAATGGGCCCACGAGAACGAGGTCGAGGTCGACGCCGTTGAAGACTCACAGATCGCCGTGGTCCTGCCCGGGGAGAAGAAGCTGAAGACGACCGTGTCGATCACGATCGCAGCGCGAACGGTGCAGCTGCAGGCGTTCGTCATTCGTCATCCGGACGAGAACTCCGAGGAGTTCAACCGGTGGCTGCTGATGAAGAACCTGAAGCCGGGGCCCGTGTCCTTCGGCATCGATGCTCTCGGCGACGTCTACCTGGGAGCCAGTGTCCCCCGGGACCGACTGCTGGGGGAGCTCGACTCGCTGCTCGGAGCGATCCTGGCGACCGCCGACTCCTCATTCAACGAGCTCCTGCTCATCGGCTTCCGCACCGGAATGAAGAAGGAATGGGCATGGCGGATCAGTCGCGGGGAGTCGACGCGCAATCTCGCTGCCTTCGCAGACGTCCTCAGCGGGGACGACAATGAATTCCTGGAGCAGACATGAACGTCGACGACTACATCGCCGGGTGCGACGATGAGTACAAGAGAGGCTTTCTGGCCCGCCTCCGTGACCTCAGCCGCAGTGCTGCGCCCACCGCGGAGGAGGGCATCAAATGGGGGAACCCTGCCTATTCGCTGGACACGATCCTCTTCGCATTCGCCGGCTATGCCAAACACGCGAACTTCGTGTTCACCCCCAGCACCAAAGAGGCCTTCGCCGATCAGCTCGGCGACTTCGACACCGGAAAAGGGTCGATCAAGCTCTATTACGATCGTGAGATCCCCACCGACCTGTTGTCGCAGATGATCGCTCACCGCATCCACGAGGCCGAGGTCGACGGCGTGAAGTGGATGTGAGCCTCAGCTCAGATCCAGTTTGAGTCCTTCGTGACTGGCTTCGTAGCCGAGACGAGCATAGAACCGCTGCGCATCCGCACGCGATTTGTCGGTCGTCAGCTGAGCCAGCGAGGCCCCGAATCGACGTCCGCAGTCATGGGCCCAGTCGAAGACGGCAGTGCCCAGACCAAGCCCCTGCGCGGCCGGGCCGATCCTCACTGCTTCGATCTGCAGCCGTGTCGAACCTCGCCGTGACAGGCTCGGGATCAAGGTCAGCTGCAGAGTGCCCACGAGAGCAGTCGACGCCGTTCGCGAAGGCTGTGACTGTCCGTCCGCGCGAGGTTCCGCGGCACTGTCGGCGCTGTCGGTGACCTCGGAACTGTCGGTGACCTCGTCGACTGCGACCAGAAGCTGATTGGGGTCGGAGTCGATGAGACCGAAGGCGTGCTGGTAGCTGGCAGCCTCATTGGACCCCGACCCCTCGCGACCGGCTCCGAGAGCGTCATCGCGAAGCAGAGACACCAACTGTGGCACGTCTGTTTCGGTCGCGCGACGAACCAGGAACTTCCTGTCCGCGAGGGAGATCGTCTCCTCGACGAAAGCGGAGAAGCCCGCCGGAGTCGCAGACTCGGTCATCGCACTGACTCTTGTGCGCGAGCGTCCTGAGCGAGCTGCTCACGCGGCGGTTTGGAGTAGGGCCGACGTGCGAACAGCGAGGCCAGGAGTGCGCCGGAGACGTTGTGCCAGACGCTGAACACGGCTCCGGGGAGTGCGGCCAAGGGGGAGAAGTACGTGGTGGCCAGGGTCGAGGCGAGACCGGAGTTCTGCAGGCCGACCTCGAAGGAGAGCGCGCGTCTGGTTGGTGTATCGAGGCGGCAGGCGGCCGCGACACCGTAGCCGATGCCCAGGCCCAGTACGTTGTGGGTGATGACGGCCAGGAGGACGAGGAGTCCGGCCGAGGCGATGGAATCGGCGGAGCCGGCGACGACGATGGCAACGATGTAGGCGATGGCGACCGATGCCAGCCACGGCAGCACGGGTGAGATCGCATCGACGAGCTTCGAGGCCACGACCCGCACCAGGACACCGACGATGACGGGCACGAGAACCGTCTGGCAGATCGAGACGAACATCGACCAGAACGGCACATCCATATAGGAGCCAGCCAGCCATAGGGTCAGCAGGGGAGTCAGTACCGGAGCGAGCAGGGTTGAGAGCGTCGTGATCGACACGGACAGCGCGGTGTCGCCCTTGGCCAGATAGGTCACCACATTCGAGGCAGTGCCGCCGGGTGCACAGCCGACGAGGATGACGCCGACGGCGATCTCGGCCGGAAGGTTGAACAGGGTGACGACGAGGAGGCCGAGCAGCGGCATGGCGATGAACTGCGTGACGACGCCGAGTGCGGCGATCCACGGTTTCTTGGCGATGCGGGCGAAGTCCGGCAAGGTCAGGGTCAGCCCCATGAAGAACATGACGACGCCGAGGCTCCACGTGATTGTGGGTGCCAGCGGCGTGAACGTGTCGGGGGTGAGGAATCCGAGGACTCCCGCGATGACGACGAGGACCGGCAGCGCTGTGACGGCGATGATCGAACTGCGATCAGCTTTCGGCTGCTGGGCGGGAGACGGCGATGTCTGCCCGGAGTGTGAGTGAGGGTTCGGGGTCTGCGGTGACCCCGCTGGAGGCGTGGATGAGTCGGACATGAGCTCAGGCTAGCCGTGCATTTCGGGATGCAAGACGGTGTGCCGAATAGTGAGAAACGTCTCGAGGGCTGATGCGGGCTCACCCAAGGACTCACCCGCAGGCTCACCCAAGGACCCGTCCGCAGGCTCATTCCGTGGGCGCGTCTGTGCTCGCGTGTGCGGTCGTGCAAAAATGGTGCCATGACGCATAACCTCATCCTGCTGCGCCACGGCGAGAGCGAATGGAACCAGAAGAATCTGTTCACCGGTTGGGTCGATGTGACCCTGACCGACAAGGGCCGCGCAGAGGGCCAGCGCGCCGGAGAGCTCCTGCGCGAGGCCGAGCTCATCCCTGACGTCGTGTACACCTCCCGTCTCAAGCGGGCCATCCTCACCTCGAACCTGGCGCTCGAGGCCGCCGACCTCTCCTGGCTCGACGTCCATCGCAGCTGGCGACTCAACGAACGCCACTACGGTGCGCTGCAGGGCAAGAACAAGAAGGAGATCCGCGAGGAGTTCGGCGAGGAGCAGTTCATGACCTGGCGCCGCTCCTTCGACACCCCGCCGCCGGCTCTTGGTGATGCTTCCGAATTCTCACAGGCCGGAGATCCCCGCTACGCCAACCTCGGCGATTCCCTGCCTCGTACGGAATGCCTGGCCGATGTCATCGACCGGCTCCTGCCCTACTGGTACGACCGGCTCGTCCCCGAACTCACCGTCGGACGCACTGTGCTCGTCGTCGCCCACGGCAATTCGCTGCGTGCCCTCGTCAAGCACCTCGACGGGATCTCCGATGCCGATATCACCGGCCTCAACATTCCCACCGGAATCCCGCTGCACTACGAGCTGACTGAGGACTTCACCCCGGTCAAGCCCGGCGGCACCTACCTCGATCCCGCTGCCGCCGAGGCCGCGATCGGTCAGGTCGCCAACCAGGGCCGCTGAGGCTCAGGCTGTCACTTACTCGGGCTCGCGTCCGCAACTTCACTGGCCGTCACTTCGCCGGCCGCCACCTCGGCGACCGCCCTCATCTGCTCAAGGAGGAGGGTGATCGCCGGGGAGGCGCTCATCGAGGCCCGCCAGACGAGGTAGATCCAACGGGCGATGCTCGGATCATCGAGCTCGACGACGGTGACGTCGTCGGGCAGATGCGGTCGACCCAGCCGCGGCACCAGCGCAAGCGCCCCGACGGCCCGGACGAACTCGATCTGGGTGTCGTACTCCATCGCCCAGTACTCGATCCGCGGTTCGGTGTTGAGCGGGTCGAAGAGTGCGGTGAGCCAGCGGTGGCACACGCCGTTGCGCGGTGCCGAGACGAAGACCTCGCCGAGGAGGTCCTGGCGACTCACCCGACCACGCGCGGCCAGGTGGTGGTCGCGGTGCATGACGATGTCGGCCCGGTCGACCGTGATGAGCTCGGATTTGAGCGTCGAGGGCAGCTGGGGAGGCGCCTCCCGCCAGTCGAAGATGAGTGAGGCGTCGATCCGACCGGCCGTGACCATGTCGATGAGCTCATCGGGCTCTTCCTCGATGTTGGTGATCGTCAGCTCCGGCGCGGTGTCCTTGAGCAGCGGCAGGGACGGCACCAGCACCCCGCGGATGCCGGTCGAGAATCCGCCCACCGTGATTCGACCCCGAGGTTCGCCCGACCGTGCCCTGGCGTCGGTCTCGAGGCTTTCGAGATCCTGGAGCAGCTCGGCACCGCGACGGCTGAGCTCACGACCCATCGGGGTCAGTGCGATCCCACGTCCGGTGCGCTCGGTCACCGGTGCCCCGAGGTAGCGCGAGAGCTTCTGCAGCTGATGGCTGATGGCCGCCGAGGTGTAGCCGAGCGCGTCGGCAGTCGCCGTGACGGATCCGGCCGAGTCGAGAGCAACGAGCGTGCGCAGAGCGAGAGTGTCGATCATCAAATTATTTTAACGAAACCGCGCATTTATATTCAATGGAAATTTGATGCAGTGGCTGGGATCCTTGAAGCATGCGTCCCGTCCACTACATGCTCGCCCTGCTCGTCGTCGTCCTCTGGGGCGTCAACTTCATCTTCATCGACTTCGGGCTGCGGGACTGGCCGCCGCTGCTCCTCGTCGCCGCTCGCT
The DNA here is from genome assembly GCF_003932995.1 of Brevibacterium aurantiacum. Lineage (NCBI taxonomy): Bacteria > Bacillati > Actinomycetota > Actinomycetes > Micrococcales > Brevibacteriaceae > Brevibacterium > Brevibacterium aurantiacum. The sequence goes on along the minus strand of NZ_CP025333.1, from coordinate 3,424,477 downwards.
TCACCCTCGTGGTGTTCCCGGCGATCTTCTTCGTGAAGTTCCCACACGGGGACTTCCGCCGCATCCTGCTCATCGGGGTGTTCATGTCCGCGGGCCAGTTCGGTCTGCTCTACACATCGATGTTCCTCGGTCTCCCGGCCGGTCTGACCTCGATCGTCATCCAGATCCAGGCGGCATTCACCGTCCTCGTCGCCGCGCTCGCACTGCGCGAGTTCCCGAATCGGCGTCAGATCATCGGCATCCTCATCGGCCTCTCAGGGCTGGGCGTCATCGGGCTGAGCCTGCAGGCCTCGGTCCCGATCGCAGCCTTCCTCGTCGCCCTCGGCGCCTCCCTGTCGTGGGCGATCGGCAATGTCATCGCCCGCGGTGTGAAGGAAGGGACCAACGGCGTGCAGATGACCGTGTGGTCGGCACTTGTCGTGCCGGTTCCGCTGTTCGTGCTCTCGCTTCTCGTCGATGGCCCCGCCGAGGTGGCCCATGCCCTCGCGCACCCGACCTGGGGTGTCGTGGCCTCGATCGTCTACACCGCCGGGTGCGCATCTCTCATCGGCTATGTCATCTGGAATTCGTTGCTCGCCCGCTTCCCGGCATCGCAGGTCGCACCGTTCTCGCTGCTCGTCCCGCTGGTCGGTGTGCTCTCTGCCTGGCTCGTCCTCGGCGACCGTCCCACAGTGCCCGAGCTCATCGGGGGTGTGCTCCTGCTCCTCGGCGTCGCGGTCACAACCGGAGTGCTCAAGACGATTGCGCGCAGCATCACGGGATCGAAGCAGCGATCACGGAAGGTCATCGCGAGCGAAAAGCCCGAGGCCGAACATTCGTCGGCCTCGGGCTGATTCGAGGTCTCACACCTGATGCAGAGTCTCACATCAGGTTCAGCTGTCTCACACCTGTTTCAGGCGTATGTCACTTCTTCGACAGGTACGGTTCCCAGTTGCCGGTGAGCAGGTATTCGACCTTCTGGGACACGGACACCGCGTGGTCACCGAAGCGCTCGTAGTAGCGCGAGAGCAGGGTCACGTCGGCGATGTGACGAGGCGCCAGCGAACCGGCAGGTGCCTCGGCGAGCTTGGCGAAGATGCTCAGGTGCAGTTCGTCGAGCTCTTCGTCGATCGCGTTGATCGTGGGCACGGCTGTCAGGCCGGGGTTCGACAGCAGGTTCTCGGTCGCCTCGGCGATCTTCTCTCCTGATTCGCCCATCCGGGTGAACGTGTCGGAGAAGTGATCGGGGATCGCGGACTCGGGGTAGCGGATGCGCACCTGCTGGGCGATGTGGCGAGCCAGGTCGCCCATGCGCTCGAGGGAGGCGGACATCCGCAGGGAGCCGATGACCGCGCGCAGGTCAGCGGCGACGGGTGCCTGCAGGGCCAGCATCTCAGCGGCCTGCTGGTCGAGGGCGTACTGCATGTGGTCGATGACGGCGTCGGCTTCGATGACCTTTTCGGCCAGCTCCAGGTCGTTGCTGCGCAGGGCCTGGTTCGCCAGGCGCATCGCCTCGTGTACCTTGATGGACATGTCGACCAGCTGCGTGGCCAGGTCGTCCAGCTCATTTCTGAAGACTTCGCGCATTGACAACGGTTCCTTAATCTCGTGGATCTCTGGTGAGGCTGACGTGCCTCATGGTGTCCCGGGGCGGACAGCTGTCCGGTCAGGACAGGCACACTGTGCCAGCTTGACACGATTGGGTGAACGTTGTCTGGCGTGTAGGTGAATTCCACGGCAAAAGCGGCGCTCTGGGGCCGATTCGGTGCACCCGTGAAGCAGACTGCGCATAAGCTTGATGACGTGGACCTCTTGATCGTAGCGGTCCTGACCGGCATCGTCGGTCTGGGACTTGGCATAGCGGGAATTCTGGCGTTTCGTTTCAGCGAACGCTCCCGTGATGCTGCCGATCTGCATTCAGAGGATGACCTGCCGGAGGGCATCGCCGAGGTTCTGGCCGTGCTTCCCTCGGCCGCGATCGTCCTCGACGCCGGAGACGACGTCGTCAAAGCCTCCCCGGCCGCCTATACTTTCGGTCTGGTCAGAGGGCATTCCCTCGCCTCCCCTGAGATGCTGCGGATGGTTGAACGTGTGCGCTCCCGTGGCCTCATCGAAGAGATCGAACTCGAACAGAAACGTGAGCAGACGGACTCGGTCCTGCGCTTCCTCCACGCTCGAGTGGCCCCCTTGGGCACGAACTTCGTACTCGTCCTCTGCGACGACCAGACCGAGTCCAAGCGCGTCGATGCCGTTCGCCGTGACTTCGTCGCCAACGTCTCCCACGAGCTCAAGACCCCCATCGGTGCTATGGCGCTCCTGGCCGAGGCGGTCACCGACTTCTCCGATGACCCGCAGGCTGTCGAACGCTTCGGCGGACGCATGCAGCGCGAGTCGAAGCGCCTGACCCAGCTGGTGCAGGAGATCATCGACCTCTCCCGGGTGCAGGACCACACGGCCCCGTCTGCGACGGAGAAGATCTCCGCCGCCGAGGTGGTCGATGATGCCGCTGACCGTGCCCGCACGCGCGCCGAAGGCAAGAACATCCACATCGAGGTCTCGCCTCCTGGCCGGATGCTCATCGAAGGCAACTACGAACTTCTCGTCAATGCGGTGCGCAACCTCATCGACAATGCCATCAACTACTCACCCGACGGGACCCGCATCGGAGTCGGGGTCGAACTCGTCGACGAACGCGTTGAGATCTCCGTGACCGACCAGGGCATCGGGCTCTCCACCCAGGACACGGAGCGAGTCTTCGAACGGTTCTACCGCGTCGATCCGGCACGTTCGCGCATCACCGGCGGCACCGGTTTGGGGCTGAGCATCGTCAAGCACATCATCGCCACTCACGGCGGCGAGGTGAAGGTCTGGAGCCGACTCGGCAAGGGCTCGACGTTTACGATCGTGCTGCCGCTGGCAGGGACGGTCACCGACGACGAAGCATCCTCCTCGGCGCCGGATGGGGTCCTCCTCGAACACTCGGCACAGGCGGAAGCCGGAGCTGGCAGCGCTGCTGGAGCCGATGACGTCACCGAACACGACGCTCACGGCAACAGAGACGTTGACGAAGACGCTGAAAAAGACGGTGACAATGACGTTGACGGTGACAAGGGTGTCAGCACAGTGGAGAATGAGACAACCCAGGTTCTGAAAACCGGAAGCGAACAAAGGAAGCTCAAGACGTGACTCGAATTCTGCTTGTCGAGGACGAAGATTCGTTCTCGGACCCACTCTCGTACCTGCTCGGTAAAGAAGGTTATGAGGTGACTGTTGCCGATGACGGTTTGAAGGCTCTTGCAGAGTTCGACCGCAACGGTGCCGACCTCGTCCTGCTCGACCTCATGCTGCCGGGAGTCTCCGGCACCGAGGTGTGCCGAGAACTGCGCGTGAAGTCCAGTGTGCCGATCATCATGCTCACCGCCAAAGACTCGGAGATCGACAAGGTGGTGGGACTCGAGCTCGGCGCCGACGACTACGTGACCAAGCCGTACTCCTCACGTGAACTGCTGGCCAGGGTCCGTGCGGTGCTGCGACGCAATGTCGAGTCGGAGGGCTTCGACGACGAGTCGGTGCTCGAGGCCGGGGGAGTCCGCATCGACGTCGAACGCCACGTCGTGAGCGTTCGCGGCGAAGAGCTCTCGATGCCGCTCAAGGAGTTCGAACTCCTCGAGATCCTCATCCGCAACTCGGGTCGAGTGATGACGCGTGGTCAGCTCATCGATCGGATCTGGGGAGAGGACTACGTGGGGGACACGAAGACCCTCGATGTTCACGTCAAGCGCCTGCGCGCCAAGGTCGAGCAGAACCCTTCGGAACCGCGCCTGCTCACCACGGTGCGTGGGCTCGGCTACAAGTTCGAAGCCTGATCACCCGCAGACTCCACCCGACAGACAAGAAAGGAGCCGCCCACATGGGCGGCTCCTTTTCTTGTACTCAGCTCTCGTGCGGCTGTGCTCAGCCGTTGACTCCAACTGCAGACTCGCCCTGTTCACCGGACTGAGATGCATCGCCACTGGGCTGGGACGCATCCTCGCTGGGTGATTCCGAGGGCTTTTCGCTGGGAACGTACTCTTCGTACTGCGGCAAGGAGTTCGACAGGACCTGGGTCCGGATCGTCTTCTCATCGTCGCCGACCTTGACGGTGACATCGGCCAGATCGCCGGGCTTGGCCTTGAGGCCGTCCACAATGACCGGCTTCGTTGACGTCGCCGCCGAGCTCTCTGGGTCCTGAACGTAGGTCTCGCCGGCCTTGACCGACTCCTTCTGCGTCTTCTCGCCGACTTCCAGGGACACCGAAGCAGTCGAATCGCCCTTGTTGATGAGCGTGTAGAACAGCTGGGCCGGGCCCTCGCCGGACTCGTCCATGATGAGCATCATTCCGCGCACCTCGACGTCTCCGACCGAACCCCACGCACCGTCACCGGCGTTGTAGTGATACTCGGCAGTCTGGTGAGGTGACAGCATGCTTGCACATCCGCTGACGGGAATGATGAGAGCGAGTGCGGCAACTGCGAGTGCCGCGCGGTTGTGCCGTTTCATTTTGCTCCTTGAAGTGGCAATACAAGATCAATCTGTATACTACCCGGTTTTTGACCGGCCGTAGAACCCGGAATGCCTCCGAGCGAGATCGAGCGGGAGACAACGGAGATCGAGCGGGTGAGATCGAGTGGGGGAGTGCGGACCCGGAGGATGACAGTGCCCAGCCCAGGTGAAATAGTTTCAGCCCTGAGTTCTCAGCATTGCCCGTGATGAGGTGCTGGACGTGACGACGCGCAGCGGAGCCTAGCATGAAGATTCCCTACCCTGAACGATTTCTGTGGCGCGCCTCATGGTAAACTGGAGGTCCGCGAAAGGGGTTTGAAGAGAATATGAGTTTCGAGGTCGGCGACACAGTTGTCTATCCACATCACGGTGCAGCGACAATCCAAGATATCAAAAAACGAACCATCAAAGGTGAGGAGAAACTGTACCTCAAGCTCCAGGTCGCCCATGGTGATCTAGTCATCGAGGTTCCCGCGGAAAACTGCGATCTCGTCGGCGTGCGAGATGTCGTCGGTGAAGAAGGTGTCGAGAAGGTCTTCAACGTCCTCCGCGCCGAATTCGTTGAGGAGCCCACCAACTGGTCTCGTCGCTACAAGGCGAATCTTGAGAAGCTGCAGTCCGGTGACGTGATCAAGGTTGCCGAAGTCGTTCGTGACCTGTGGCGTCGCGAGCAGGACCGCGGCCTGTCGACTGGTGAGAAGCGCATGTTGTCCAAGGCTCGGCAGATCCTCGTTTCCGAACTCGCATTGGCCGAGAAGAAAGAGGAATCCGAGGCCGAGGCCATTCTGGACGAAGTGCTCGCGTCCTGAGTACCTGCGTCATCGTTCCGGCCGCAGGGTCGGGATCGCGCTTGGGCAGTGCAGACCCGAAGGCCCTCGTTCGGCTGAACGGGAAGAGCCTTCTGGCTCGCAGTCTTGAGACGATCATCTCCTCGGGAGTTGCTTCCGCAATTGTGGTCGCTGCTCCCGAGGAGTTTTTAATGCGTGCTCGCAGTGAAATCGATTCAATTGCAGAATCGACGCTGACGGATTCCGGAACTGATCATTCCGACATTTCAATCACAGTTGTAGCAGGTGGAAATGATCGAATCGAATCTGTGCAATTAGCCTTGAAATCCGCTGGTGCCGCAGACGTCGTTCTCGTCCACGATGCAGCCCGCGCGTTGACCCCGCCTGAGGTCTTCCGACGCGTGGTCGCAGCAGTCCGTGCCGGCGCCGAGGCGGTCGTCCCGGTCCTGCCGATGACCGACACCGTTCGCCGCGCCGAGACTCGACCCGCGGTGAAGTCGGATCGCGGTACCGCCGTGAACGACGGACCCTCGGCGCCTGAACCGCGGCCAGAGGCAAACGGTCGGCAACTTGTGGTCGAATCCAGTGCCGAGAGCGACCAGGAGTTACCGACTGTTGAGGTCCTCCACGGCGATCTTGATCGTTCGCGCTTGCGCCGGGTCCAAACGCCGCAGGGTTTCACTGCAAGCACCCTGCGCCGTGCACATGACAAATACGAAGAGGATCTCGCCTCCTCGGGGCCCGGGGCTGTCGCCGCGACCGATGATGCGGGACTCGTCGAGCGCCTCGGCGTCGATGTCGTTGCTGTTGACGGAGACGAAGAGGCCTTGAAGATCACATATCCGCTCGATCTTGTACTTGGTGAGCACATCGCGACGATGCGAGACGCTGAGGAAACCAAGCGGAGTGCCGAGGTGGCAGGTCGAGACGACACGATGAGCGCGGCGAGCGAGGCATCGGACAAGGCAGAGAGCGAACAAGGAGAGCGACGATGACAGTGGTGATTCCGCGTACCGGTATCGGTGTGGACGTGCACGCCTACTCCGAGGATCCCGCGCGTGAACTCTGGGTCGCGGGGCTGCATTGGCCCGGAGAACGCGGGCTCGAGGGGCACTCCGATTCCGATGTCGCCGCTCATGCGTGCTGTGATGCTCTGTTCTCCGCTGCGGGGATCGGTGATCTGGGACTGCATTTCGGTGTCGATCGACCCGAATTCGCCGGCGCTTCCGGGGCCACCCTCCTCGCCGAGGCTGCACGCCAGGTCCGCGCGGCGGGCTTCGAGATCGGCAATATCTCAGTCCAAGTCATCGGCAACCGCCCGAAGATCGGCACCAGGCGCGACGACGCTCAACGAGCACTATCTGCGGCAGCCGGCGCCGAGGTGTCAGTGTCAGGAACAACGACCGATGCGCTCGGACTGACCGGCAGGGGCGAAGGAGTCGCGGCGATCGCGAACGCTCTCGTCTACCCAGCTGCAAGCGGCGAGGCTGCGGCATCCGAGCCGGCACCGGCCGCGGAACCAGCATCGGCACCGACTCAGCGGTGAGCACGGCATGAAGGTCGTGTTCCAGGGTGCCGGGGCGATCGGCGCCGCAGCCGCAGCACTGTTCGGCAGACGCCACGAGACGGTTGTGGTCTCACGTTCGGCGAACCCGGGTTCTGAGGCTCTGAACTCGCCAGACACTGTGCGCCTGCAAGACACTGTGCGCCCGCAAAGTTCAGCACCAACGCGAGACACCGCGCGCCCGCGCGACGCGGCATACCCACGACGAGTGGGCTCGACTGGGCGAGAGACTGTGCGACGGGTGCCCGTTGTCGATTGGGCCACCGTGAGTTCAAGCTCGTGGGATCTTGTCGTGCTGACCACACGGCCAGGGGACCTCGACGAGCCGGTTGCAGCCTCTATTTCCGGGATTCGGCCGAGCATCATTGCGATCACCAGCCAGGTCGACGGGGACCGAGATATCGCAGTATCGATGTTCCCGGAGTCCGAGATCCTCGTCTTCTCGCCAGCACTCCTGTCGGAGAGGACAACTGGCCGCAACGCCCGCTACTGGCAGCCGCCCGCGATGCCCGTGTTCATGGCCAGCGGCCGTCGGGAGACCGTGCGAGGGCTACGGCGTGGACTCGGTGGTGGCCTCATCGTGGCTGTTCCGGCCGCTCTGCTCTCCGCTCCACCGGCAGTATTCATTCCCTACGTCGCGGAACTGAGTGTGCGCGAGGGCAGTTGGACCGCGCTGAGAACGCACCTGCGGAGGCCCACTCAGGCATCCGCCGAGGCCGTACATGCCGTCACCGGTGTGCGGATACCGATGTCGGCACGAGGAGCCGGGCTCGTCCTCGACGCACTGGAGCTGTTCGTACCCATCGACGTCGGCGAGTATGCGGGCCGACATTTCGCCCGCCATGAGGGGCAGACCCTCGACATGCTCAACGGGTGGGCCGGACAGATGGCTCGACGTGCGGCACGACGGGACTCGCAGCGAAACCCCAAGCGAAACGCAGCTCCCGCTCTGGCTGAACTGGCTCCCGCTCTGGGCGAACTGGCTCAGGCTCTGCGCTTGCGCGTGACCAGGTAGCCGATGCCGTAGAGCGCTGCGGTGAAGACCAGGGTGCCGATGATCTGGATGCGCACGGACTCCACGGTCAGACCGAGGATGATGATCATGGCGATGCCCGCCAGCGTCGCATAGGACAGCCAGGGGAAGAGCCACATCTTCAGCGGCAGTTCTTCGCCGGCGGCCTCGGTACGGCGGCGGATGATGATCTGGGAGATCAGTGTCACGACCCAGGTGACGATGAGCGTGGACCCGACGATGTTGAGCAGCACACCGAGCACTTTGGCGGCCCAGAAGTAGTTCAGGGCCACTGCCACGAATCCGAACGCCGAGGTGGCCAGCACCGCGATCATCGGGACGCCGCGTCTGGTCGTGCGGCTCAGTCCTGGCGGAAGCATCTTCCGCTCGGACATGGAGAACGCCATTCGGGAAGCACCATAGATGTTCGCGTTCATCGATGACAGCAGTGCGATGACGATGACCGCGGCCAGGAGAGAGGCGATGACGGGGAGACCAGCGGTGTCGAGGACCGCGACGAAGGGTGACTCGGCCAGCCGTTCGTCCTTCCAGTCGAGCACGAGCACGATGATCGCCACGGAGCCGATGTAGAGGAACAGGATTCGCCACACAATGGTCTTGATCGCCTGTGTCACGCTGCGACTCGGGTTCGCGGTCTCGGCGGCGGCGACCGCCACGATCTCGATCCCGCCGAAAGCGAACGCGACGACGAGGAGACCGGCCGCAACACCGGGGAGACCTGTGGGCATGAATCCATCGGCGAAGATGGTCTCGGGCGGTTGTGCCGGGGTCCAGCCGAACAGGAATGCGGCGCCGAGGACGAGGAACAGGGTCACGAAGGCGACCTTGATGAGGGAGAACCAGAACTCGAACTCACCGAAGCTGCCCGAGGTGGTGAGGTTGATCGCGGTGAAGATGACCATGATGGCCAGAGCGATGACCCATTGTGGGACCGACGGCACGTAGCTGGCCGCGATCTGTGCAGCGGCAGTGGCCTCGGCGGCGACGACGAGGCAGAGCTGGACCCACCACAGGGCGCCGACGGCGAATGCGGCGGCAGGACCCATCGCTCGGCCGGCGTAGTGGGAGAAGGCGCCGGGATTCGGGTCGGCAGCCACGAGCTCCCCGAGTGCTCGCATGACGAAGACGACGATGAGCCCGGCAACCACATAGGAGATGAGAACGGCGGGTCCTGCGGCCTGGACGCCGGCACCGGAGCCGACGAAGAGGCCAGCTCCGATCGCTGATCCGAGGCTCATCATGACAAGGTGGCGCGGCTTCATTCCGACTTTGAGGCCGGCTCCGCCTCCCGCAACATCAGGCGTCGGTGCAGCTGATGATGCGTCTGCGGGTTCGGGCGGCAGCGGTGATTGAGATTCAGGCACCAGATGATTCTAACCTCCGACCCCAAACGAAGAGATGCCGTGGTCGCAGATCTGCGACCACGGCATCTTCAACCGGGAAACTCAGGCGCCACCTCGGCGAGTCAGAGGTTTCCGACTCTCACTGGTGTGCGGCTCTCACTCTCCGCGTTTGATCCAATCGTCCAACGACGGCGCTTCGGCGCCGATCGAGGTCGGCTCACCATGTCCGGTGAGGACGATGGTGGCGTCGGGGAGCTTGAACAGGACGTCCCTGATCGAGGCGATGATCGTGTCGAAGCTCGAATGGGAACGTCCGGTGGCTCCCGGACCGCCGTTGAACAGTGTGTCCCCGGAGAAGAGGACAGGCCCGACGGCACTGCCGGCACCGGCCGAGGCTGGGATCGGCAGTCCTGTTTCGATGAAGAAGCAGGTCGAACCGGGGGAGTGGCCCGGCGTGTGCAGTGCCTTGATCCTGACCCCGGCGACGTGCCAGGTGTCGCCGTCGGAGATCTCCGCATCGGGCCGGTAGCCCTCGTAGGTCATGTCCCAGAGGATATGGTCCTCGGGATTGAGGTGGACGGGCGGGTTGCCCACGCGATGTGCGAAGTCGCGCACGACTCCCACATGGTCGTCGTGACCGTGGGTCAGCAGGATCGCTTTGACCTCACGCGCCCCGACCTTCTCCGCGATGGCATTGACGTCATGCGCGGGGTCGATGACGATGACTTCGGAGTCGTCGCCGATGATCCAGACGTTGTTGTCGACATCCCAGGTTCCGCCGTCGAGCGAGAACGTTCCAGACGTGACCAGATGTTCGATTGCCGTCATCAGAGCTCCACCACCGATCGCAGTACCTTGCCTTGACTCATCTTCTCGAATGCCTCCTCGACGTCGCCGAGCCCGATGCGCTCAGACACGAACTTCTCCAAAGGCACGCGTCCCTGCTGATACAGGTCGACGAGCATTGGGAAGTCCCGTTCGGGCAGGCAATCACCGTACCAGGAGGACTTGAGGCGACCGCCGCGGCCGAAGACGTCGAGCAGCGGAACACTCAGCTCCATCTCCGGGGTCGGCACGCCCACGAGCACCACGGTGCCCGCGAGGTCACGGCCGTAGAAGGCCTGTCGCCAGGTTTCAGGTCGGCCGACCGCGTCGATGACGACGTCGGCGCCGAAGCCTCCGGTGAGTTCCTGGATGGCCTCGACGACTTCGTCCTCGCTCTTGCCGCGGGTATTGACCGTGTGGGTGGCTCCGAGATCCTTCGCCCAGTCGAGCTTCTTGTCATCGAGATCGAGGGCGATGATCGTGCCGGCACCGGCCAGCGCAGAACCGGCGATAGCCGAGCAGCCGACGCCGCCGCAGCCGATGACGGCCACGGTCTTGCCGCGGGTGACCTCGCCGGTGTTGATGGCGGCACCGATTCCGGCCATGACACCGCAGCCCAGCAGACCCACGACAGCGGGATCAGCCTCGGGGACCTTGGTGCACTGTCCGGCCGCGACCAGGGTCTTCTCTGCGAAGGACCCGATGCCCAGTGCGGCTTCGAGCTCGGTGCCGTCGGGCAGGGTCATCTTCTGCGAAGCGTTATGGGTGTCGAAGCAGTACCAGGGTTCGCCGCGCTTGCAGGCCCGGCACTCACCGCAGATGGCGCGCCAGTTGAGGATGACGAAGTCGCCCACCTCGACGTCGGTGACGCCTTCGCCGATCTCTGAGACCGTGCCGGCCGATTCGTGGCCGAGCAGGAACGGATAGTCGTCGCTGATTCCGCCCTCGCGGTAGTGGAAGTCCGTGTGGCAGACGCCGCACGACTTCACGTCGACGACGACCTCGCCGGGTCCCGGGTCGGGGATGACGATGTCTGTGAGTTCGACCGGCGCCCCCTTGCTGCGGGAGATGACACCTTTGACAGTCTGTGGCATTGCGTCTCCTAGTGCTCTGGGCGGTGTGCTCAATGCGTTGTCAACGGCTGAGTTCGCCCGACGATGAGTTCGTACAGCCCCCACCCTAACCAGGCATGGCGCTCACGACCAGTGTGCTCACCGAATGAGAATTCAGGTCAGCAGGCAGGCAGAGCAAAGGAGGCGGCTCGACTCCTTTCACCAGGTGTCGAACCGCCTCCGAGCTATCGGATCGTCAGTGTGAGATCACTGCCTTTCGGCGGTGATCACTCCTGGTCCGGGTGCTTACGCAGGTGCATGATTGCGGCGATGAGGCCGCCCCAGACGGTGACCATGGCGATGACCATCATGACGATTGCTGAGGTACCCATCAGTGTGCTCCTCCGTGAGTGGTGTTTGTGCGATTCTTTTCGGCCACAGAATCGGCGACGGCCGCTTCGGCCGCGTCGAGTGTCTTCTGGGGCCATTTGATCAGGGTCAGGACGATCGAGGCGATGATGAGCAGTCCGATCATGCCCCAGCCGAAGGTGCCCGTGAGGACGGCTGGATACTCTTCGTAGCCTTCGGTCGAGTAGGTCATGATCTGGGTGATGAGCATGTAGATGAGCACGATGGTCGTGAGACCGCCGAGGATGATCATCCAGAGCCAGCCCACCTTGAAGCTCGAGATCGCGTTGAGGTGATCACGCAGGACAGGAAGTCTGCGGGCGATCCAGCCGATGGTGATGAGCGCGACGACGGCACCGCCGACGATGCCGATGTTGTTGGCCCAGGCATCGATCGTGTCGAGGACGTAGAGGCCGGTGACGGTGGGCATGAGCAGGATCGAGATGACCGCCATGATTCCGCCGACGAGCAAGGTCGACGCCCTGTCGCCGAGGCCGAACTTCTCACGCACGGCCTGGATCGGGACTTGCACGATCGAGATGATCGACGTCAGCCCGGCGAACACGAGGCAGGCGAAGAAGGCGAAGCCGAACAGCGCGCCTCCCGGCATCTCCGAAATCAGTGTCGGGAACGCCATGAACGCGAGTCCGATGCCGCTCTCGGCAACCTCGGAGACCTGCGTGCCCTGCGCCGCAGCCATGAAGCCGAGAGCTGCGAAGACGCCGATTCCGGCGAGGATCTCGAACGCGGAGTTCGAGAAGCCGACGACGAGTCCGGCACCGGTCAGGTTCGTCTTCCGCTTCAGGTAAGAGGCGTAGGTGATCATGATGCCGAAGGCGATCGACAGTGAGAAGAAGATCTGCCCATAGGCCGCGATCCATACTGCCGGATCTGCCAGCGCAGCGAAGTCCGGGGTGAACAGTGCGTTGATGCCGTCGAAGGCGCCCGGCAGGAACAGGGCCCGGACGACGAGCGCGAGGAACAGGACGACCAGCAGCGGGATGAAGATCTTCGAGAATCGCGCGATGCCGTTCTGCACACCGGCCAGGAGGATTCCCAGCGTGGCGATCCACACGAGGATGATCGGAATCAGGATGCCGGGGACGAACTCGAACGAGATGCCCGGGTCGCTGGCGTGAAGGAACGTCTCGGTGAAGAAGCCGGTCGCGTCATCGCCCCAGGCCTGGTTGAGCGAGAAGAACATGTAGCAGCCGGCCCAGCCGATGATGGCTGCGTAGTAGATGCCGATGAAGAAGGCCACACCGGTCTGGAACCAGCCGATGGGCTCGGCGACCTTCGACGCCATCCTGAACGCCAGCGGCGCTGAGCCGCGGGACCGGTGGCCCATTGCGTAGTCGAAGAACAGCAGCGGAATGCCAGCTGTCAGAAGAGCGACGAGATAGGGGATGATGAAGGCGCCGCCGCCGTTGTCGTACGTGATGTACGGGAAGCGCCAGATATTGCCGAGGCCGACTGCCGATCCGATGGCTGCGAAGATGAACGCGCCGCGGGTGGCGAAGACCTCCCTCTGGGGTGCTTTGGTGGAAGACATGATGTCCTTTCTGTCCAACCGCATTGTTGTGAGGCTGATGCCGATGGGGCAGTCTGCTGTGACCGTGCCGTCGGCAAGCTAGCGTACCGCTTCTGAGAGTTCGCCTCGTGGTGGATCTGGAGCGGTTTCGTTGACCGTCCACCAGCATAATGGGAAGGACCTGTGAAACGTGCCGTAAGTCACGTGAGCTGAGTAACAGTCGCGTATCAAATGTTGGACACCTCATAGTCGTCCTTACACCCTGATGTTCGCACAGGCGGCAACACACCGCCCGTCCCCGGTAGACTTGTGTGCGTGACTATCGCTCTGTACAACACCGCCAGCCGCACCACCGACGAACTGCGCCCCGTCAATGCCGGGCACGTGGGCATCTACGTCTGTGGTGCCACGGTGCAGGGCGAGCCACATATCGGCCACCTGCGCTCGGCCTCGGTCTTCGACCAGCTTCGTCGTTGGCTGATGTACCGCGGCTACAGCGTCACCTTAGTCCGCAACGTCACGGACATCGACGACAAGATCCTGTCGAAATCCGCCGAGGAGGGGCGACCCTGGTTCGCCCACGCCTTCAAATACGAGCGGGCCTTCACCCAGGCCTATGCCGCCCTCGACGTGCTGCCACCCAGCTACGAACCCCGCGCCACCGGGCACATCACCGAGATGATCGAACTCATCGATCGACTCATCGACGCGGGGTATGCCTACCCGGCACTCGATGACAGCGGCGATGTCTACTTCGCGGCCACCTCGTGGGCGGACTATGGGGAACTGACCAACCAGCGCCTCGAGGACATGGAACCCGCGAACGATGCGGACATGCGGGGCAAGAAGGACGCCCGGGACTTCGCTTTGTGGAAGGCGCACAAACCCGGCGAGCCCGGCACCGCCTCGTGGCCGGCTCCTTGGGGTCGGGGCCGACCGGGCTGGCACATCGAGTGCTCGGCCATGTCGACGAAGTACCTCGGCGAGAATTTCGACATCCACGGCGGTGGGCTCGACCTGCGCTTCCCTCATCACGAGAACGAGTTGGCCCAGTCGCGCGCGGCTGGCGACCGGTTCGCCAACATCTGGATGCATTCGGGCCTGCTCAACGTGGGCGGGGACAAGATGTCGAAGTCGCTCGGCAACTCGGTCTTCGCCTCCGAACTCTTCCACCGCTACAGCCCGCTGGCCGTGCGCTTCTTCCTCACCGGTGCCAGCTACCGGTCGATCCTCGAGTTCTCACCCGAGGCCATGGACCGGCAGACGGCCTCGCTGGACCGCCTGGCGAATTTCCTCCAGCGGGCCCGGCAGACGCTCGGAGACGGCGCACCCGCACTGCCCGATGTCAGCGACTCCTACCGCGGTCGCGGCGTCGACGTGCCCGCGGAGTTCGCAGCGGCGCTCGACGACGACCTCGGCGTGCCCCGTGCGCTGTCCGTGGTCTTCGCGACGGTCACCGAGGGTGCGAAGCTCCTCGACTCCGGTCAGGATCGGAGCCAGCTCACGCAGATCGTCGCCGAGGTGGAGCTCATGCTCGATATCCTGGGAGTCAATCCCAGCGCCGAGGCATGGGCTAAGTCAGGAACGAATGCGACGGTGGAAACGGCGCTGGATTCCCTCGTCGATGCGCTCGCCTCACAGAGGGCTGCGGCGAAGGCGGAGAAGGACTTCGCCACCGCCGATGCGATCCGGGACAGTCTGGCATCTGCCGGAATCGTCATCGAGGACACGGCCGACGGCTACCGCTACCACGTCAAAGACAGCTGACCCACCGCACTTCGCTCAGAAAATCTCTCCCGGTGACGGACTCCGGTTCGCCACCACCTACGACTCTTAAGGAATCACATGGCTTCCAACCCACGCTCCGGCGGCTCGAAGAAGGGCCCGACCAAGGGCTCCGGCGGCAAGAACAAGCGCAGCCTGCAGGGCCGCGGCCCCACGCCCAAGGCCGAGGACCGCGTCTATCACAAGGCGCACAAGACGGCAGCGGCCAAGAAGGCCTCCAGCGCCAACCAGGCCAGGCGCCGCAAGAAGGAGAACGGTCCGAACATGGTCGCCGGGCGCAACTCGGTGCTCGAGGCTCTGCGCGAGGACGTTCCGGCAACCGCGATGTACGTCGCCGGTCGCATCGACTCCGATGACCGTGTCCGTGAGGCCATCACCCTGGCCACCAAGCGCGGCATCTCGATGCTCGAGGCGAGCAAGCCCGACCTCGACCGGCTCACCGATGACGCGATCCACCAGGGCATCGCCCTACAGATCCCGCCGTATGACTACGCCGAGCCCCGTGACCTGCTCGAGGTCGCAGCCGACCGGGCCGAGGCTCCGCTGCTCGTTGCCCTCGACGGCATCACGGACCCGAGGAACCTCGGCGCCATCGTGCGCTCGGCGGCTGCCTTCGGCGGGCACGGGGTCATCATCCCCGAACGTCGTGCCGCTTCGATGACCGCCGCCGCGTGGAAGACCTCCGCCGGTGCGGCCGCCCGCATCAAGGTCGCCCAGGTCGTCAACCTGGCGCGCGCCATCGACGAGCTCAAGAAACAGAACGTCTTCGTCGTCGGACTCGACATGGACGGTGAGGTCGAGCTGCCGGAGCTGACCTTCAGCCGCGACCCGCTGTGCATCGTCGTCGGCTCCGAGGGCAAGGGCATCTCGCGTCTCATCGCCGACAAGTGCGACCAGATCGTCTCGATCCCGATCGCTGCGACCACGGAGTCCCTCAACGCGGGAATCGCAGCGGCCGTCTCCCTCTACGAAGTCGCCCGCACCCGCCGCGGCTGACAGCGACCAGCCCGAACTGAACCTCCCCGACGTCACTAAAAGTGCCCGGCGCCGGGGAGGTTTTGTGACATCGGGAGGTTGAGCGAACCGTATCGCGGCTCAGGCGTCCATGCTCGCGCGGTAGTCGCTGTCGCTGAGGGCGCCGACGCGGGAGTGGCGGCGGCTGTAGGTGAGGTAGACGACGAACCCGACGACCATCCACAGGCCGAAGACGATCCAGGTGGTTCCGCCGAGGTTGACCATGAGGAACGCACACGCCAGCGAGCCGAGGATCGGAATGACCGGGCCGAAGGGCACCTTGAATGAGCGCGGCAGGTCCGGACGCTTCACACGCAGGTAGATGACGGCGATGTTGACGAGGCAGAAGGCGAAGAGCGTGCCGATGCTCGTGGCATTCGCCAGCTCGCCAAGCGGAATCAGCGCCGCAGTGATCGCCACCAGGACACCGGTGACGAGCGTGCCCACCAGGGGAGTGCCGGTCCGCGGGGAGACGATGCCGAAGACACGCGGGACCATACCGTCGCGGGACATGGTGAGCAGGATCCGTGACTGTCCGTAGAGGACGGTGATGACGACCGAGAGGATCGCGAGGACTGCGGAGGCCGCGAAGATGAAGACCGCAAGGTTGGACTGCGTGAGCTCGTGGACGATCTGGACCAGGGGAGCCTTCGCGGTCTCGAACCACTGCCACTGCCGTGCACCGATCGCAGCCACGGCGACGAGCACGTACATGGTGGTGACGATGACCATCGAGAGGATGATCGCCCGCGGCAGGTCCCGTTTCGGGTTCTTCGCCTCTTCACCGGCGGTCGAGGCCGCGTCGAAGCCGATGTAGGAGAAGAACACACTCGATGCCGCGGCGGTGACACCGGCAGCACCCATGGGCAGCAGCGGTTCGAAGTTGCCGGCCTTGAACGCGGTGAAGGCGACGACGGCGAAGAACACGAGGATGCCGAGCTTGACGAACACGATGATCGTGTTGACGATGCCGGACTCCTTGGCCCCGCGCATGAGCAGGACCGTGGCGAGGAGGACGACGATGAGGGCCGAGAGGTTGATGACTCCGCCGGGGCTCTCGGCGATGCCGGGGCCGGCCGACAATGACGCGGGCAGCTCCAGGCCGAAGATCCGCAGCGTCTCATTGACGTAGTCGGCGGCACCGACGGCCACGGCGGCGACGGAGACCGCATATTCGAGGACCAGGCACCACCCGCAGACCCAGGCCACACCCTCGCCGAGGGTCGCATAGGAATACGAATAGCTCGACCCTGACACCGGAACCATACCCGCCATCTCCGCATAGCTGACAGCGGAGAGCAGGGCCGTGATTCCGGCCAGGATGAAGGCCAACCAGACGGCGGGACCGGCGATCGGAACAGCCTCACCGAGGATGACGAGGATGCCCGTGCCCAAGGTGGCGCCGACGCTGATCATCGTCAGCTGGAAGACGCCGAAGGTTCTGCGCAGACCGCCGGTGGACGCGTCCTGGGTGTCCTCGATCATGCTGGTGATCGACTTGCGACGCACCAGCTGAGTGCTCAGCCGAGTTCGTTCGGTCGCTGCAGGGGAGGGCACGTTGTCTCGAGCGGTCATGCGAATATTCTTGCACGTGCAGTCACGGCGGTCGCACGCGACTGCGTACGACCGGAGACTTACAGCCGCGGGGAGAAGCGACCGTCCTGAGCCATCCAGCCGCCGTCGACGAGCTGCGAATGTCCCGTGACGTAGGTCGAGGCGTCGGAAGCGAGGAAGAGCACCGGCCCGGCGATCTCGTGCAGCTGGCCCCACCGGCCCAGAGCTGTCTTCTCCGCGTAGGCGTTCCACCATTCCTCATCGGCCTTGATCTGCTGAGTCAGGGGAGTGTCGAAGGGCCCTGGCAGGATCGCGTTGACGCGCACACCCTTGGGGCCCAGCTCGCTGGCCAACGTCTTCGTCAGCTGCACGACCCCGGCCTTGGCTGCGGCGTAGAGACCCTGGCCTGGTTCGATCGCCAGCGCACGGAACGAGGAATAGGTGACGATGGAGCCGCGTCCGCGCTCGGCCATCTCGGCACCGAACCCGCGCATGAGACGGTAGGTGCCCTTGAGATTGATGTCGATGACCCGGTCGAACTCCTCATCGGTCGTCGACAGCAGTCGTTTGCGCACGTTCGCGCCCGGGGTGATGACGAGGACCTGCGCTTCCGGGTGAGCTGCGACGAGGGCGTTGACCGACTCGGTGTCGGTGATGTCCACGCGGGCGGCTTCGGCTCCCGGCGAGGCGGCGACGCTGTGCCCGCCCTTGCCTGTGCTGCCCGCATCTCCCTGGCGTTGGCTGATGATGCGCACTGTCTCCTCGGCGCCGTCGAGGTTGAGGTCGGCGACGACGACATGAGCACCGGCATCGGCGAGTCCGATCGCACTCGCCTGACCCAGTCCGGATCCGGCACCGACGACGACGGCGGTGCGGCCGCTGAGGTCGAAGAGCGCGGGAATCGAGGGGTTGTTCTCATTATTCGGCATGGAGTTCTGCTTCGCCGGTGCTGAATCTTGTGGGACTTGCGACATCGGAGGTCCTTCCGGGGTTCTGATCGAGTGGACGGCCATGATGGTGGTCATCGTGGACGGCGATCCTGGTGATCTCAAAGATATGCCCGCCGAGGCGGCTGTCGGGTCCACGTTCCACGTAATGGAATCCCGACCACGGCCTACCTTGCCCGAATCTGTGCAGCCGGAGGCTCAGAACTTCTGGCTGTCGACGTAGAGCGCTTCGTCGGGGAGGTTGGAGAGGTAGTCGACGATGAAGTAGGCGATCGCCTCCATCGTCGGGATGTCGCGTTGCCTGGCCCGGGACATCACACGCCGGTGTTCGACGAACTCGTAGAAGATCTGTCCCGGTTCTAACTTGTGCGTGAGGTTCTCCGGGATGGCGGCGATGAGGGGTTTGTAGACCTCGTTGAGCCAATGTCGGGCGGCCTCTTCCTCGCCGAGTTCGACGGGCAGTTCTCCCGAGCCATGGGCTCCGCCGGTGAAGCCGGGGGCGCTGCGATGGGAGTCGAGGTCGTTGAGCATGGTCCGCGCCTGGTTCTCGTTGGCGCCGATGCCGGTCAGGCGCAGGAGCCTGCGCGAGTGGTGGTTGGGTTCGACGACCTTCGGCTCGACCAGCAGGCTGACGCCGTCGAGGTCGGTGGTCACGGTGAGCTCACCCAGGTCGAAGCCCAGGTCGTTGAGGCGGCGGATGCGTTCGTCGATGCGCCAGCGTTCGTTGACGGAGAACTCCTCGACCCGGGTCAGCTCGGCCCACAGCCCGTTGTAGGCCTCGAGCAGGCGCTCCCCGGCGGCCAGGGGGTCGACCTCGGGATCGATGAGACCAGCGGCCTGCAGGTCGAGGAAGTCACCGGCGATGTTCGTCTTGGCGATCCGCAGATCCATCTGCCGCTGACCATCGGAGAGCTGATCGTGGAGCTCACCGGTCTCCGCATCGACGACGTAGGCGGCATAGGCGTCGGCGTCGCGCCGGAACAGGGTGTTCGACAGCGACACATCGCCCCAGTAGAAGCCCACGAGGTGGAGCCGGGCGAGGAGGACGGCCAGGGCGTCGACGAGGCGCCCGGTCGTGTCCTCGGCCAGGGACCGCGAGAACAGGGCGCGGTAGGGCAGTGAGAAGTCCAGATAGGCCGTCAGCAGCGCTCCGGGCAGCTCCTTCGCCGAGGTGGTGCTGCGGTTGGTCACATAGGCGCGCGGTTCGACCGTGGGCACGGCCAGATTCCCGAGCACGCCGAGGATGTCGAATTCGCGCAGCGCCCGACGGTCGTCGGTCTCCTTGATCGCGAGGACCTCCTCGCCGATTTCGACGAAGCGCACGACGTGGCGGGAGATTCCACGGGGCAGCCCGCCGAGGAAGTCATGGGGCCAGTCACCGAGCGGAAGATGCCAGGGCAGCTGTGCTATCGCATCATGATCGGCACTGTGGACCGCATGGATCTGCGGTGCTGTGGTCTCGGGCACCGATCAGGAGTCCACGTCCGAGATCGAGGCGACGAGCGCCTCGGCGACTTCAGGTTTCTCCACCCCGATCAGACGCCCATGGTCGAGGAAGGCGATGCGGTCGCCGAGGACCTTTGCGTCCTCGAGATTCGCTGTGGCATAGAGGGTGGTCAGCCCGAACTCCTGCTGCAGGTCCTTGACCAGGCGCAGGGTGTCGGCCTGGTGCTCGGGGACGAGGTTGACGACCGGTTCGTCCATGATGAGGACCTTGGGCTGACGGACCACGGCCCGGGCCAGGGCGATCGTCTGGCGCTGCAGGGCGGAGAGGTCGCCGGGCACATCGTCGAGGATGTCGCGCAGCCCGATCTTCGAGGTCACGGACTCCACACGGTCCCGGATCTCCTCGGCTGGGAGACCATCGACGCGGAGGGCGAATCCGAGGTTGTCGCGCACGCTCATGTGCGGGTAGAGGGCGTAGCTCTCAAGAGCGAGGGTGACATCGCGATCGTTGACCGCGGCATGGGTGACATCGTTTCCGTCAATGAGGATCGTGCCGGTCTTGGGGGCTTCGAGGCCGTGGAGCATGCGCAGGATAGTTGACTTGCCGGACCCGGACGGTCCGTAGAGGACGAGGAACTCTCCGTCGTCGATGAAGAGGTTGAAGGGGTGAACCGAAGGGGACACCGTGTTCTCGTAGGCGTGACTGAGGCCATTCAACGACACTGTTGACATGTTTCCTCCTAAAAAACTCGTGAGCAGCTGGTCGTCGGTGACCTGGCGGGGATGCTCAGTCATCCTCATCCTAAGCCGTCGACTGCGCCCGGTGACAGTCAATTCGACAATGCGTAGAGTGATTCTCAGCACTGTGCCAGCGCGCGGGCGCACAACTGGGCGAAAGCTGGGTGAGAAACCGCGGATCTCACGATTGCTCAACACATCCTGACAGCCCGACGGGCAGGCCCTCAGAGTGACAAGATAGTTTGTGAGAACGGCGTGTCGCATGGGTGGGAGACGCGAATTCTGAGCCGGCGGAGCTCGATGCGGCCCAGATCGCCGAGGTGGTCGCCGGGCAGGCTGACCCCGATAGACTTCCCGGTATGAAGGTCAAGCTTGACGACGTCGCCGCCCGGGCAGGCGTGTCCTTGGCGACCGTCTCCCGTGTCCTCGGCAAGCGCGGTGCCGTCGCCGAGGAGACCCGAGCCAGAGTGCTTGAGGCCATGGATGCGCTGGGATACTCCCGCTCCACCCTCCTGCACGAGGCGCCGAGGCGCTTGGTCGCCGTCAGCGCACCCGGGAACCCCGAATACTGGCAGGTTCAGGTCTGCACCCGCGTGGCCACAGCACTGCAGGAACACGGCCTGCTCATCACCCGACCTCCCGTCGAAACCGAGACGACCCCGCTTGAGGTCGCCGTCGATGCCGGTGCCGTTGCTCTCGTGACGCCGACCCTGACGAGCCTGCACACCGATATCCCCTGCATCCGCGTCGACGAACAGTCGGCGGTGGACTCCGATGATGTCAGCGGCGACATCATCGCCGCCCGCCTCGACCTCGGCGGGGGAATGACGACGGCCTTCGAACATCTCCAAGCCATCGGTCACCGCCGCATCGGTCTCATCTGCAACGACAGCGGTGAACTGGCGGTCCAGCTGATCAGACGCTTCCGGGCCGAACATCCCGCACGCAATTTCGGGGTCAGGCTCGATGACTGGATCGCACAGGTTCCGAAGTCCTTCTCCGGTGGTTCGCGTGCCGTCCTCGATCTCAAGGATGCGACCTGCACCGCCGTGATCGTGCAGTCGGCACTGCAGCTGCACGGGGCTCTGCATGGTCTGCGCAACCGGCACCTGCAGGTCCCACGCGACATGTCGATCGTGGGCTTCGGTGACTCGCCGACGATGAAGTTCACCGGTCCGCCGGCCACAGTCCTGGGCATCGACGTCGAGGGACTCTCGCAGGCACTCGTCACCGCGACACTGTCGACGCTGAAGATCTCCGGCGATGACCTCCAATCGGTCCCACCGGTGTTCCGGCCCCGGCTCTTGGCCCGAGCCTCAACGACGGCGGCGCGACAGTGAACTCGGCAGCCAACCCACCGTGCAGCACACCCGAGCCTGCTGAACACAAACACGTCGGGCTCGACACCATCGCCGACGCGGCAGGAGTGTCGAAGGCGACGGCCTCGCGAGCACTGCGCAACCCCGACTCGGTCTCCGCCGGTTCCCTGGCCAAGGTCAGGCGGGCCTTGGCCATCCTCGGCGTGGATTCGGGCACCCGGGAGACACCGCCCAGGCAGATGATCGCCCTGGTCAGACCCACCGTGGCGCCCGGAAACGTTGACCCCTACGCACGCCTCTTCGAGCTTCTGACCAGCAAAGTCTTCGCACAAGGAATCGCGGCCGTACACGTGGAGGCTGCCGTTGAACGCGCCGATGCCCTGGCCGAATCGCTGCTGGGCCCGCACGGGAGCAAGCCGCATGTGCAGGGTGCGATCGTCCTCGGCGGGGGAGCGGCCGGTGAGCTGGCGGCGAAACTGGCCGAGCGTGACCTGCCGCAGATCAGAGTCTCCAACGCCCGACACTCGGACGGCATCTCCCGCATCGTCCTCGACGCCACGGACGGAATCGCGACCGCCGTGCAGCACCTAGTCCACCTGGGCCACCGTCGGATCGGGCTCGTCGTGCTGCGTGACTCCGCCGCAGCCGTGCGCATCGCCGGGTTCCGCAAGTCCATCGCCCAGGTCCTCCACATTCCCGCCACCCGTGATCAGGCCCCCGTCGTCGAAGCTGCCGGCGGCACCATGGCCGGCGTCGCCGCAGCCGAGGAGCTGCTGGGCCAGCAGTGTTCGGCCGTCATCGCCTGTGCACCCTCGCTGTCCTTCGGCATTCTCGAGGCTGCCGGCCGCGCTCGCCTCGACGTCCCCCGCGATCTGTCCCTGCTCACGGTCGGGGACATGCCCGATGCCGATGTCATCGCCCCGCCGCTGTCGCAGGTCAGCTACGACTGGGAGGCGATCGCGGTGTCCGCGCTCAACGAGGTCAGAGCGATGATGGCCGATCCCGGCGCCGAGGTGGCCATCGACTATTCGGTGACCCCGGACCTTGTCCTGCGCGCCAGTGCAGTGCCCCCGCAACGACGCTGACAGCGTGTGCTTCGCAGATGAGATGGAGCCTGAGCCCAGGCTTCGTCAGGCCCGTGGCAGGTGTGCCACCTGCGCGCGGCGCTCGTTCGCCAGACGGGTGAGAAGCTCGGCGACCGCGTCGGGGTCCGTGATTCGCCAGGGTGCGCGAGTCGGGGCGGGTCCGACCTTGATGCTCAGGCTCGTGGTCAGGTTCTCGAGCTCGGCGAAGGCATCCTCGTCGGTCACATCATCGCCGAGGTAGAGGACCGCCGAGGGTGACCCGGCGGCGATGAGGGATCGCAGTCCATCACCCTTCGTCGCAGTCTTCACCGCAAGCTCGGTGATGTCGTGACCCTCGATAACGCGGATCCCAGGATATTCGGCCTGCACGGCGATGACATGGGCGTGCAGTGCGGAGGCGAATTCCTCGTCGAGGCCGCGCGTGTGCACCGTGCGTGAGAACGGCTTCCGCTCCACCCTCACCTCGGTGTCTGAACCTGTCCGCATGTCCGACCCAGTCTGTATGTCCGAGCCCGACCGTACCTCCGAGCCTGACCCCGCGGACAGGTCGAGTTCGAAGGACTCGATGTGGGCGTCGATGGCGGTGAGCATCTGCTGTTCCTCGGTGCTGACCTCAGGTGACGTCATCGACACCTCGGGGACAGACGAGGAGCCCAGCTCCACCTCGGCGCCGTGCGAACCCACCAGCCACACGCCGACAGGCGGGTCGGCAAGCCGACGCAGGGTGGTGACGTCGCGTCCAGAGACCAGAGCCACCCGGGTCGCGGGCAGGATGCTGAGGCCAGCGATCGCCTGCGCCGACTCCGGGAGCATCCGGGACAGCTCGGGATTGTCCTGCAGCGGGGCGAGGACACCGTCGAAGTCGAGAGCGATGAGAGCCGAATCGGCGCCGGTGAGCTGCCCAAGGTCGAGGGCGTCCGAGGGAGTGTATTCGGGAGTCGACTGTGGTGACGAATCCGCTGTCACTGACGATCCTCACCAGGTGCATGTGTAACGGTGGAGGTGACGCGATCCGAGGCCGTCGTCGACCGCTCGGGCAGGGCGGCGGGACGGGCGGGGATGATCGCCTCCGGGTTCGTGTGAATGGCCTCGAGTTCGGCGAGGAACTTCTTCGACCAGATGCTCACGGTGTCCGTAGCGATCTTCTTGCGCATCTGCCTCATCCGCCGTGAACGCGTCTTCTCATCCATCTGCACGGCGTCGAGGATGCCGGCCTTGAGGTCGCCGATGTCGTGCGGGTTGACCATCACGGCGCTCTTGAGCTGGTCGGCGGCCCCGGTGAATTCGGAGAGCACGAGGGCTCCGTCATCACGCCTGCGGCAGGCCACATACTCTTTGGCCACGAGGTTCATCCCGTCGCGCAGGGCGGTCACGAGCATGACGTCGGCGGCGAGGAAGAACGCCGTCATCTCATCGCGCGGATAGGAATGGTGGAGGTAGTGGACGGCGATGGACCCGACTTCGGCCTGCTCGCCGTTGATCCGCCCGACCGCCAGCTCCACGTCGTGACGGATGATCTTGTACTGTTCGAGCCGCTCCCGCGACGGGGTCGCGATCTGGATCAGGACGACATCCTCGACGTCGAGCTTGCCCTCGGCCAGCAGCTCCCCGAACGCCTTGAGACGGTGCCGGATGCCCTTCGTGTAGTCCATCCGGTCGACGCCGAGCATGATGACCTTCGGATTGCCGACCTCTTCGCGGATCTGCCGGGCTCGCTCGATGATCTTCGGATCACGCGCCAGCTCCTCGAGGTACGGGGTGTCGATGGAGATGGGGAAGGCCTCGGCGCGCACGATGTGCTCCGGCAGGAAATCACCTGCCGGGACGTTGACGGTTGAGCCCTTCGTCGTGAAGTTGAGACGCCCACGCACAGCACGTCGGAAGTTCGCGGCATCGGCCGGACGCTGGAATCCCACGAGGTCCGCGCCGAGGAGGCCGCGCAGGATCTCGTCGCGCCAGGGCAGCTGGGCGAAGAGCTCGAACGGCGGGAAGGGAATGTGGTTGAAGAACCCGATCGCCAGGTCCGGTCGCATCCGTCGCACCAGCTGCGGAACCAGCTGGAGCTGATAGTCATGGACCCAGACGGTTGCACCCTCAGCAGCCACCTCGGCGACCTTGGCCGCGAAGCGCTCATTGACTCGCACATACGAGTCCCACCAGGTGCGGTGGAACTCGGGAGGAACGATCACATCGTGATAGAGAGGCCAGAGAGTTGCATTGGAGAATCCTTCATAATATTTGAGGACATCCTCACTCGTGAGGGTGACGGGAACCAGATGCATGCCGTCGATGGTGAACGGGTCGAAATCAACATCGGGCACCCCGGTCCAGCCGATCCACGCACCCTCCTGAGACTTCATCACCGGAGCCACGGCAGTGACCAAACCCCCAGGTGAGGTACGCCATCCTTGGCTTGTCTCGGCTGGGTCCCGGTCCACGGGCAGTCGGTTTGCGACAACAACGAAATCGCTGTCGCCATACGGAGATGCGGTAGTGGTTTCGGCAGAGTTGACGGTGTTCATCTGCGCCTCCTCCTGTGTCGGTCCTTGGAACGAACTGTACTCGCTCGACTACGCTTGGGAGGGTGATGGATCAGGATCTGGGAGGCTACCGCCTCATCGAGGAGCTCGGCTCGGGCGGCATGGGTGTCGTCTACCTCGGTGTCGACGGCGGAAACAACCCTGTCGCCGTCAAGGTTCTCCACCCTCACATCGCCAATGATGAGACCGCTCGCAAACGCCTCGGACGCGAGGTCAGGACGTTGCGGAGGATCAAACATCCCCGAATCGCCGAGGTGCTCGACGCGGAGCTCGAATCCTCTCAGCCCTTCATCATCACCGAGTTCGTTGATGGGCAGACGCTGTCCGATGATGTCAGGGACCACGGTCCCTTCGCCGAGGATGAGCTCGTCCATTTCGGCCACGCCCTCCTCGATGCCCTCAACGCCGTGCACGAATCCGGTGTCATCCACCGCGACCTCAAACCAGCGAACGTCATGATCATGGACGGCGAACCGATGGTCATCGACTTCGGCATCGCCCAGGTCGCCGACGAAGTGCGAGTGACCGCGACCGGCCTCGTGATGGGAACACCCGGCTACCTGTCACCGGAGATCGCCGATGGCAAGACCTCAAGTGAGAAGACCGACTGGTGGGGGTGGGCCGCGACCATGGCCTACGCCGCCACCGGCCGCAATCCCTACGGTTCGGGGCCTCTCGAGGCGGTGCTGGGGCGAGTGGCCATGGGCAAATTCGACCTCGACAATGCGCCCCGCAACTTCGTTCCCCTCATCGCGGCCTGCCTCGACCCGAAGCCCGAACGCAGGCCGAGCGGCCAGATGATCCTCGATGCCCTCGTCGACATCGAATCCGGACGCGAACCGCAGCTGGGATCCGGACCCGCAGCCGGGGCCTCGAACCAGGCATCCCCGACGGGCACGGCGCGGATGCCTGCAGTCGACGGCGGTGGAGGCAATGGGTCAGGCTATGGCGGAGCTGCCGCTTTTGGTGCTGCAGGTGCTGCCGCCGGTGGTGCCGCAGCGGGCGCAGCCGCGGGCTACGGTGCTGCCGGATTTGACGGTTCAGGCTATGGTGCAACCGGCCATGGCTCACCCCGTGGCGGCTACCCGGGGTCGGGTCCCGGCGGGACGAACCCGCAGGGATACCCACAGCCGGGTTACTCCCCACACGGCCAGCCAGGGCAAGGCCAGCGTCCGCAGGCCCAACCGTTGCAGGGCCAGCCAGTGCAGGGCCAACCGGTGCAAGGTCAGCAGCCGCAGGCCCGCTCCGGGATGATGCCCGGTGGGCAGGGGAGTCCGCCCACAATGGCCCCAGGCCCGATGAACCGGGGCACGGCACCTCCCGTGCGCAACCCCAACGGCGGCATCCAAGCCGCTCCCGGTTCAGCGATGGCCGGGACCAACCTCGGCGGGGCAGGGTATGGACTCGCCGGACCACCTGCTGCTCGCGGCGGACCACCAGCTGGTCAGGGGACTGCCCGACCCGATTCCAACGGCACCGGAGTCCAAGGCGGACAGCAGAGCCGACCTGTCCAGCCGGGCCAGCCCGGCTATGGCTGGGCACCGATGACCTATCGGACGGTCCGGACCGGCGGGTGGGTGGTCTTCGGCCTCATCCTGCTGGCCATCGCGATCATGCCGCTGGGCCCGCTGCTCGTGACACTCCTCGTGTTCCTGTGGTCGATCCTGGCGCGGACCGGCACACGACTGGATCGCAAGGCCCAGAAGCACCGGTTCGAACGCGGAACCGACGGCGGAGGAGTTCTGCGCTCACTCGCCTCGGCGCCGGCCGCGATCCTCGCTTCGGTGCTGACCTCGATCGCGACTCTCATCCTGCCGGCGATCGCGGGTATCGCGATGCTCGTGCTGACCCGACTCGACATCGCGGGAATCGTGCCCAGCGGATACTCGGAGCAGTGGTCGGTGTGGGCCGCCGGTGCCGCGGGTGCCCTCGTGCTGTGGCTGGGTCCGGGCGCGGGCAGCCTGCGCTACGGATCACGGCTCATGGTCTCCGGGGTGACACGCAACCACCTGGGCAGGCTCATCGCACTGTCGGCGATCGCGCTTCTCATCATCATCGGCATCATGGCTGTTCAGTCCGGATCCGGGATGTCCTGGTGGCCGCTGACGTCGAACCCTTTCACCTATCTTCCGGACCCGGTGTAGTTGATTCTTGAATTTCACTGGGAGTCGGGCCACCACCTGTTTGGGTAAGGTGGGACGGTCGGGACTCGTATATCGACCCGATTCCCCACGGTCCGAGGCCGGGCCGACGTCAGACGATCGCAACGTGAGGAACAATGGCGAAGAACAATTCCGGTGACAATCGGCGGAACCAAGCACGTGAGAACGCGCGTCAGATCGCAGCGGCTCAGGCCAAGAAGGAGAAGACCGCCAAGACCATCCTCTACGTGGGGATCGGCGTCGTCGTGGTCGTTGTGGCCGCGGTCGTCGGTGTTCTCATCTTCCAGCAGAGCAAACCGGGCATCACCCCGGCCAACTACGTCGCCAACGGTGTCAGCATGGCCAAGGACGGCGAAGTGGTGCAGCCGAAGCAGCTGCCCGACGGTGAAGAGTCAGATCTGCCGACCCCTGCCGAAGCCGGTGCCAAGAAAAACGCCGCGACCGTGACCGTCTACTTCGACTTCCAGTGCCCAGGCTGCAAGGCGTTCGAAGAAGCCAACACTCCGACTCTGGAGAAGCTGGCCGACGAAGGTTCGATCGTGCTTGACTACAAGCCGGTGTCGATCCTCGACCGGATGTCCAGCGGCAATGAGTATTCGACCCGTGCCGCCAACCTCGCGGCCTGCGTCGTCGACTCCCAGCCTGAAACCGTCAGGGACTTCTTCCCCGCGATGTATGCTCAGCAGCCCGAAGAGCAGGGCAATGGCCGCACCGATGAGGAACTGCTCAAAGTCGCCGAAGAAGCCGGTGTCGACACCTCGAAGAAGCTCACCTCCGACCCTGAGCAGACCGTCGAGAGCTGCGTCACGGACCAGTCGTTCAAGGACTTCGTTGAGAAGTCGTCGAAGGAGGCCCTCGACAGCGGAGTGGAAGCCACTCCGTGGGTGCTCATCAACGGCAAGCAGACCGACAAGACCAGCGACCCGCAGGCGCTGACCTTGGAGATCCTCAAGGCCACCGGCGAGTTCAAGGGCTGACTTCGTCCATCAGCATCGGTCGACCGCCGCCGAGGTGGCAGTCGGCCGATGCCCGGACGTGAAGTCCGTACGGTGAAGTTACCCTCGCGTCCGTTTTGTCGCCGCGAAGGTGAATGGACTACTATCGTGTAGGCGCAGACGGCATCGTTTCGCCGCCACGCCTCCCTAGCTCAGTTGGTAGAGCACCGCTCTTGTAAAGCGAAGGTCATCGGTTCGAGTCCGATGGGGGGCTCCACGTAACCGGGCCAGACAGTTCACTGTCTGGCCCGGTTCTTTTCTGCCCCGGTGAGGGTGCGTCACGCATGCGCCTCCGCCCGTCACAGGTGCGCCACACATGTGCGACGGCCAGTTGTGTCAGATCTGCCACGCAGTGTGCTGTGATCATCACCTGCTCCCCAGGCCGTGTGCCATAGAGTCTCTTCTTGTCAGGGCCAATGAGTCGTCAATCACGCAGCTCATGCAGCGCCCATCATGTCGAAAGGGAAACCGATGAACCGCACCGGACGCCACTCAGCCCGAATCCTCACCCAGACCTCCGCCTTGGCCTTTGCCGCCGTATTGGCACTGTCAGCCTGCGGCAGCAATGACACAGCGGCGGATGAAGCCCCCGAAGACGCAGCACCCAGCCAATCGCAGGGCGAAGCCCTCGAAGCCGAAGAGCCCGCAGAGGAGACCACGGACGAGACAGCGGCTGAGACCACAGAGACGGACGAGGCCGAAGGCATGAGCGACAAGGCCGAGGGCACCGAGGTGGAGATCGGCACAGAGTTCACCGATGAGGAGACCGGGGACGTCATCACCTTCGTGTCCGCAGTCCGCAACAACCCCACGGAGTACTACGAAGCCGCCGACAACCCAGATGGGGAGATGGTCTACATCGAGGTGAAGGTGGAACCGGGCGACAGCTACGGCGGCACCATCAGCGCATCGGACTTCTACCTCGACAGCGCCGGCGAAGAGGCCAACTACGCATCGAGTGCCAAAGACGAACTCAAGGATGCCGGTTTTGAGTATTTCGACCTCGCGCCGCGCCGCGATGGAGAGCACACGGGCTACGTTCCGATCTACGTGAGTGAAACAGCCGACGTGCTCAAAGGGACCTACCTTCGTCCCGAGGCGAAGGTGCTCGGCGAGGACAAGAAGGTCCCCGAATTCAGCTCTGAGTTCGAGGTCCCCGCCACCTGACCAGAAAGCAGCAGGGCGCTCATTGAGAAGACCCCGCGTTCTCCACAGCAGTGCAGAACGCGGGGTCTTCTCATGTGCTCTGACTATCGTCAAGGCAGCCGTGCTCAGACCAGGCCCGACGTCTCCTCTTCGAGTTCGCGGGTGTGTGAGACTGTGAGCCCGAGGAGCGTGAGCACGGCACTTGCGAGGACGGTGATGAAGAGCGTCGACTGCTCGTTGAGTGCATATCCGTAATACGTCAGACCCTGACCGGAGGCGATATAGCTCTGCATCCAGCCGGTCAGCCAGCCGCCTCCGAGCCCGCCGACGAGAGAGACCAATCCTGAGATCAGGATCGTCAACGGCCAGCGGTTCGAGGCGACTGCGTCTGCGCCGGATGAGGCGATGAACGCGGCGTATCCGATGATGAGGGCGATGAAGCCGATGATCGTCAATGCGACCGCAATTCCATAGGTGATGATGGGCCAGGTCGAGACCGCTGATGCGTCGATGAGGACGGTCAGGTTGGTGTCGGCGACATGCACCGACTCCGATATCGGCTCATGAGCCTCGCTGTCCTGCAGACGCATGGTGATCTGCTTGTCCTTGAGGAGGGTGAACAGCGGTCGGAAGATGTCGACTCCGGCGACAGCGACACCTGCGGCGAAAATCCCTCCAGTGAATGTGCTGATCTGCTTCTTCCGGTGCTGTGTGAGCATTGCGCTCCTTCTCAGCTCGGTGCCGTCAATCAATGGCTTCATATCGTTAATCGATGTATCGAAAAACGATAACATACCGTCTGTGTCCAGCGAGAATACAGAACCAGGTGCCCTGGAGAGGGTGTGAGTCGACGAGGTTGGCCGCGTGCGGCCCTAACCGTCGACGCCGCGTTTGAACACGAGCATGAGGGAGCGCATGCTCAGCACGAAGCCGCCGAAGAGCAGGACGAATCCGAAGAATGCGTACAGGTGGATGCCTTCGGTCAGCAGTGGTCCCTCCTCGCTGGTGATGAGCATGATCGAACCCAGGACGGCGGCGCCGGCGAGGACGGCGACGATGAGCTGCTGGAACAGGCTCGTGAGGAACCGTCGATCCGAAGGGTTCTCCAACACGCGCATGTTCATCGAGAAACGGCCCTGCTCGAGGTCCTCGGTGATCTTGTTGATCCGCCGAGGCATGCGGTCGATCATCGGCAGGATCTGCATCGCACGACGCTGGAGCTCATCGGTGATCTTCGTCGACTTCAGCTTGCTGCGCATGAGGCGGTTGCCTTCGTTGCGGGCAACGGCGACCACGTCAAAGGTGGGATCGATGACCAGCAGTGCTCCCTCGACCGAGGCCAGTGCCCGGAAAGCAGCGCTGATCGGGGCCGGGACCGAGAAGCGATGGGCCAGAACCAGGTTGAACAGGTCGTCGAAGAGCTTCTGCCCGTCATAGGACTGGCTTCCGCCGCCGTAGCGGGTGAGCAGTTCGCCGACGGCACGTTCCACGGCCCGATCGTCGAGATTCTCCGGGCGGCCGAGGAGTTCGATGATGGAGTCCGTGGCACCGGCGCTGTCGTTCTGGTCGATCGAGTAGAGCATGAGGCCCAGGGCCGTCTGCGTTCCCGGGTCGAGCCTGCCGACGGCCCCGAAGTCCAGGAGCCCCAACCCGCCGTCGGGCATGATGAAGATGTTGCCCGAATGCAGGTCCGCGTGGAAGACGCCGTCGGTGATGATCTGCTCGAGTGTGGCTCCCAGCAAAGTGGTGGCCAGCCCTTTTCGCTCCTTATCGGAGAGTTCAGCCAGGATCTTCCCCGCCGAGGACACCGGTCGCCCGGGCAGTTTGTCCATGATGAGGAGCCTCTCGCTCGAGAACTCCGGGTAGCTGTGGGGCACGGTCACGGAGAACTTGCCCGATCGCCGGAGGCTGTCCTCGATGGCACGCATATTGCCGAGCTCGATCCGATAGTCCAGCTCCTCCTCGAGGGAATTGGCGAACCCTTTCGCCAGCTTCTCGATCCCCAGATCCTGACCCCACACAGTGGTCTTGTTCAGCCAGCTGGCCAGACGCAGGATGATGTCGAGATCCTGATTGACCTGGTTGAGGGCCTTGGGCCGTTGGACCTTGACGATGACATCGGTGCCGTCGAGCAGTGTGGCTTCATGGACCTGCGCCACCGAGGCTGCGGCCAGGGGTGTGGCATCGATGCGGGAGAACACGTCGCTCAAGGGCCTGCCCATGCGCTCGATGATCGCCGGTTCGATGACCGACCAGGGCTCGGGGGAGACCTGCGTCTGCAGCAACTCCAGTTCGTGGACGTAGGCGGGAGGCAGCACATCACGACGGGTGGAGAGCATCTGTCCGAGCTTGACGAAGGTGACTCCGGCCTCCGAGAGCGAGTTCTTCAGTGCCCGGTCGTCACCAGCCTAATCGGTGTTCGCCGATTCTCAGGGTGGATCGGGACTCGGCTTATCCTCGGCGCATTCGACCGGGCAGGCCGATCTGCTTGGCCCAGATGAGCACCCACACCGCGCCGAGGATGGCGAAGAGTCCGGGGAACAGGATTCCGAAGCGCAGTGAGGCGAGGGTGATGACCAGTGAGATGAGGGCCGGGCCGCCCAGCTTGCCGCCGTTGGAGAAGATCGCCCAGATGCCGAGGAACCGGGCCCGCCCGATCGCCGGTGACAGGTCGGCTCCGATCGTCATGTTCACCCCGGCACCGAGGCCGTTGCCCACGGCCATGATGGCCACGGCGATGACCATGCCACTCAGGCTGGGCACAAGCACCATGACGACGAATCCGGATCCGAAGATCGTCAGGCAGGCCACCAGGGTCGCCACCCGCCCGAGGTGGTCCTTGATGTATGCGCCGAGGAACATGAAGACGAGTTCGAGGCCCGCGCCGAAGGCGATGAGCAGGGAGATCGATGATTCTCGGAGGCCGATGTCGATGCCCCAGAGCTGGATCACCACAGGTTGAGCCGATCGGGCCACGGTCAGGGCGATGATCGAGATCCCGACGAGGACCACGGCCTTCCACCTCACCTCCAGGCGCGGCCGAGGTGGCTTGTGCGGATGGCCGGCCACCTCCTCGGCGAGGGTGGGGTCCTTCGAAATATCGGCACCGTCACCCGCATGGGCGCTCGCCTCGGTGCCAGCCGATCCGCGGTCGGGGTAGCCGGGGATGCGGGCGATCGGCAGGGCCATGATGATGATCGCGGCGACGGCGGCGAGGGCTGAGAGCACGAAGACCGACCAGAGCGGGAAGATGAGCATGAGCCCGGCACCGACGATCGGGCCCACGAGGTTGCCCACCCGCTGAGTCCCGCCCAGCGCGGTCATCGCCTTCGCCAGATCCTGCGGAGGCATCACCTCGGCCACAACGGCCTGACGGGCCAGGTTCCACACATCGGAGACGGGAGCGAAGAGCATGAGCCCCACCGTGTAGAGGATCAGCGAGGCGGGGGAGTCCCAGATGAAGGCGGCGACGATCCCGCCGAGGACCACAACCGCGGTGGCCGTGGCCACGAGCATCGCCCGGAAATCGCCGAGGCGGTCGATGAGCATCCCGGCCGGCACCGTCGCTGCCAGGGAGACCGCACCCATGATGCCGACGATGGCGGCCGCGAAGGAAGCGCTCGAGCCGAGCTGAAGCGCACCCAGGACCATGACCGGAAGTATCGCTCCTATGCCGACGGCGAAGAGAAGCGACGGCGCGAGGACCGGCCACAGAATGGGTTTGAGCACCAGGCCAGTCTAGTCCGGCGCTGTGTCCGTCTTCCTCGACCGCACCGGCGGAGAACCGTCGCTCAGACGGCAGGGGCGATTGCGGGCAGACACACCTCGAACCGGGCACCTGATTCGGTGTTGGAGACCCCGACGGTGCCAGAATGCGCCTCGACGATGCCGCGGACGATGGCCAGACCCAGCCCGGCATTGCCGGTGAGGACCCCACCGCCATTGACTGTCGGGTCCCCGGTGATCAAATCGTCGTCGGGAGTGCGCGCCGGAGAGCCTCGCCACCCGGTGGTGAAGACCTCGGTGAGAGCCTCGGCCGGGACCCCACCGCCGGTGTCGCTGACGGTGAGCACAGCTTGTCCCTCACCATTTCGGCTCGTCTCGAGCACGACCTCGGTGTCCTGGGACGAATGCTGCAGGGCATTCATGAGCAGATTCTCGACCACCCGAGTCAGCTCACGGGGGTCACCGGCCACGATGACGTCGGTGAGTCCGCGCTCATGGACCGCGATGCCCTTGGCCGCGGCGACCGGTCGCAGATCGGACACCGCATCCGAGACGAGGTCGTAGAGGCTGACGTCGATGGTTTCCAGCTCGAGGGCACCCGACTGGATCCGTGACAGGGCGAAGAGGTCATCGACCATGCGTGAGAGTCGATCGATCTGGATTCGGATCTTGGCATAGTAGCGCTGCCGATCCTCGATCATCCCGTCCTCGAGAGCCTCGGCCATGGCCTTGAGCCCGGCCATCGGAGTTCGCAGATCATGGGCGATCCAGGCGATGAGCTCGCGTCGTGAGCGATCGAGCGCGGCCACCTCATCGCGGGAGTCCGCGAGCTTGCGGCTGGTGGCGACGAGCTCGGCGCGCAGCAGCGCCGTCTCCGAGACATCCTTCGGGTCACTGAGATCACCGAGGCGATGGCCCTCACCCATTTCGGCGGTGAGACTCCGCAGGTCCTCGTACTCGCGGGCGATGAGCCGACCGAGGAACCAGGTCACGACCATGGTCGAGAGCAGGGAGGCGAGGGCCACGG
This sequence comes from Brevibacterium aurantiacum, assembly GCF_003932995.1. NCBI lineage: Bacteria > Bacillati > Actinomycetota > Actinomycetes > Micrococcales > Brevibacteriaceae > Brevibacterium > Brevibacterium aurantiacum. The sequence continues at coordinate 3,389,928 of NZ_CP025333.1, read as the reverse complement.
TGAGGAACACATAGAGGTCGTGCTCGGACAGGTACATCGCCGCGGAGATTGCGACCATCCCGGTGAGGACTGAGACCAGGGTCGTGGCGACGATGATGGACAGGCGCGCTCTCAGCGATCGGCGGCGGCTGAGCCACAGCGCACCGACGCCGATGATCCCGATCCCGGCGGAACAGACAATCGCGACGAGGAAGATGGCGGCCATCTCCGGCAGCGGAAGCATCATCGTAGCTCCTCCTCGACATCGAATCGGTAGCCGGCGCCCCAGACCGTGGACAGAAACTGTGCATGGGAGGGATCGTCCTCGATCTTCTCCCGCAGCCTGCGCACGGTCACGGTGATCGTCGACGGGTCGCCGATCTCCCACCCCCAGACGGAGCGCAGCAGGGTCTCCCGGTCGAAGACCTGGTGAGGGTGTTTGAGGAAGAATGCGAGCAGGTCGAATTCGCGAGCAGAGACCTCGAGTGGGATCCCGTTCCGGCTGACCCGGCGTCCGGATACGTCGAGGTGGAAGGGGCCCAAGCGAAACGGTGCTTCCGGTGTCGACTCGTCCACGGTGCGCTTGAGGATCGACTGGACTCGCAGGACGAGTTCCCGAGGAGAGAACGGTTTCGTGAGATAGTCGTCGGCGCCGGACTCGAGACCATCGATGCGGTCCTCCGTCGCGGACAGCGCCGTGAGCATGAGCACCGGGACCGCAGTGAACGAGCGCAGACGGCGACACACTTCGGTGCCGTCGATGCCCGGCAGCTTCCGATCGAGAATGACGAGGTCGGGGACCAGCTCGGCGACGGATTCGAGCGCCTGGAAGCCGTCGGCGACCTCATCGACGAGGAAGCCCGCGTTGCGCAGATAATTGCGCGCAACCTCGGCGACAGTCGGATCGTCCTCGACGAGGAGGAGCCTGCGGTCTCTGAGGTCGGGGTCTCCTGGCGCATCAGTCATGATCTCAGTGTAGAAACCTCTGTTCCCCGGGCCAAGGTGCATGACACGGTCACTGCGGGCCATCTCGGCGAACTCGAATGGGATCGAATCGTCCATCGGCGCCGAGGTGGAAGCGTGAGTCACGTATGAGGGCTCGCCTTGAGGACGGGGTCAGTTCGGGAGGCCGATGAAGTGCCTCATATCGTGGGCCTTCGCGGCATCGACCCGGCGTGCGATCTCGTCCGCGCGGGCTGCTGGGCCAACTGCCGGGCGAAGCGCGTGCCTGCGGCCTGCTTCGATCAGCCACACGCCGAGGCGGACCATGGCCCGATTGAGCCCGTGAAGTCGCATATCCGATGAGGTAGTCAGCAGCTCGGCTGCCGTCTCGGAGCTGTGCGGGGAGGCTGAATTAGCACGGGACTTCGTAGCTGGCAGGTCGTCGAGGAAGATCTCGCGAGTGGTGGTGGTCGTGCGCTCGACGATCCTGCCGGGACCTCGTGGGAAGGTCGGTGGTCTGATCGGGCTGATGAGGGTGCTCATGATGGTGTTTCCTCTCCATCGGTCAAGGGGAAGGCATTGAACTGGATCTGCACGGGACGGGAGCCGGGGTCGTTGCGGCCCCGGAACTCCGTGACGATTGCGTCGATCGTGTTGTGAACCCGATCGTTGATCTCCCGCAGTTGGGCAGGCGTCACGTGCACGTTGCTCGTGTCGACCGCCGCGGCATCGGCCCACACATCGGGCAGCAGATCATCCGAGTTGAGGACATCGACGAAGTCCTCAAGCGCCCGGGTGCCGTTTCTGGTCCATTCGCGCAGAATGAAGCCGGCCGAGGCACCAGCGGAGGGATCCTCCTTGGCGGTGTGCCGACTGACATCGATGGCCCCCGGGGAGCGATCCCACCACTTCGCTCGTCCTCCGGAAGGGCCATCGACCTGGTGGATGAAGTTGTGGCGGGCGAGCTGACGCAGGTGGTAGCTCGTTGATCCGGTCGATTCGCCGAGCCGGCTGGCCAGGCTGGTCGCCGTCTGCGGTCCGAACTTGGACAGCGCGTCGTAGATCTCGACGCGCAGCGGATGGGCGAGCCCCTTGAGTGCTTCGGGGCCAAGGGTTCGGATCGGTGTCGGGGAATCTGGTGTGTCAGCCATAATGCAAAGATACGCTTGCAAAGAAGTCTTTGCAAGGAAAAGTTTGCACGAATTTTCCTATTCGATGCATGGGCAGAGGTGGCACCCTGGACATATGAGTCTTCGACACGTCATTCCGCCGTACCTGCTCGATGCGATCGCCGAACGCGGAGGCGAGAAGTTCCCCCGAGCCGCCCGCGCCGCGCGCAGCTGTCAGGTCTCCGATGAGTCCTGTCGCAACCTGCGGGCCGAGGGGCTGCGCTATACGCCGGTGGCCACGTCCGCTGGGGGAGCGCAGGACTCCGAGGCCGCGATGCACTCGCAGGTCACCGGCGCCAGCGCCGGGGTGAACCGCCTCATCCACGACGCGCAGGGCACCGAAACCCTGCCGGGATCCCTCGTGCGCAGCGAAGGCGAGGACGCAGTGTCCGACGAGGCGGTCAACGAGGCCTACGACGGGCTCGGTGCCTCCTATTCGCTCTTCGCCGAGGCCTTCGAGCGCAATTCGCTTGACGGCAAAGGGATGCCGCTCATCGCCAGCGTCCACTACGGCCAGGACTACGACAACGCCTTCTTCGACGGACGGCTCATGGTCTTCGGCGACGGTGACGACGAGGTCTTCACCGGCTTCACCGGGTCGCTGTCGATCATCGGCCACGAACTCAGCCACGGCGTCATCAGCCACACCGCCGACCTCGAGTACCTCGGGCAGCCCGGTGCCCTCAACGAGCACTGCGCCGACGTCTTCGGTGCCCTGACTGAACAGCATGACTCCGGTCAGGAAGCCGGGGACGCCACCTGGCTCATCGGAGCCGGCATCTTCACGCCCGAGGTCACAGGCCAGGCCCTGCGCTCCATGCTTGCGCCGGGCACCGCCTACGACGACGATGTCCTCGGCAAGGATCCCCAGCCTGATCATATGGACCGCTACGTCACCACGGATTCGGACAACGGCGGGGTCCACCTCAACTCCGGAATCCCCAACCGCGCGTTTGCGCTCGCTGCCACCCGCCTCGGCGGCCAGGCCTGGGAGACCGTGGGGCAGGTCTGGTACTCCGTGCTGACCGGTGACGACATCACCACTCGCACCGATTTCGCGGGCTTCGCAGCCCTGACCATCGCCGAGGCGGTCGCCCAGTTCGGTGAGGGATCCGACGTCCACGATGCGCTCGTCCAGAGCTGGGATGCCGTGGGCGTGACTCGCGGTGCAGGGCGGGGAAATGTCGGGAGCAGCTGGTGAGTGAGGAAGGTTCGTCTCCTGCGTCCGGCGAATTCGGCCATCTCATAGTCGAGCGCAGCGGTGGAATCGCCGGGCTTCTGCTGGTCTGGGACCTCGACATCGATTCGAGCGAGCACCGGGCGAGCATCGGACCGAAGGTGGCAGAGCTCCCATGGCCGAATGACTCGGCAGGGCACGTCGATGGCGGTGCCGGGGTGAAGGCCAATGGTGGGGCGGCGGGCATTGGTGCTGGACCTGGTGCTGGTGCTGACTGTTACGTCTATGCGATCGAGAGTCGCTTCGGTCTGGTGCGTTTCGGTGAGACCGAGATGCCGGGGGAGTGGAAGAGCCTCGTCGAGCAGGTCCGGGAGATTGCAGCCCCTGAACGGCGCAGGCCGGGAACGGAATGATGTTGCGTATCTGATCCTCTCGGTCGATAACTGCAATACACTGGCTGTCATGACTCATGACGACTCCACGGCGGAGAACAACGAGCGGGATCTTGAAGACGGAATCCACACGGATCTGAGGTCGACGATGACCTACGGTTCCTATCTTCACCTCGACCGACTGCTCGACGCCCAACATCCTGTCAGCGACCCGGTTCATCACGACGAGCTGCTGTTCATCATCCAGCACCAGACCACGGAGCTGTGGTTCAAGCTGGTCATCCATGAGCTCGTCGATGCCCGACGTCTCATCGCCGATGACCAGCTCCCGCTGGCACTCAAGCGCATTGCCCGCGTCAAGCACATTCAGAAGACCCTGACCGAGCAGTGGTCGGTCCTCGCAACCCTGACGCCGAGCGAATACGTCGGGTTCCGCGACGAACTCGGCAAGTCTTCGGGATTCCAGTCCTGGCAGTACCGGGCCGTGGAGTTCCTGCTCGGGAACAAGAACGCCGGCATGCTGCAGGTCTTCGACGGTGAACCCGAGGCCCGCGCACAGCTCGAGAAGTACCTCAACGAGCCCAGCGTCTACGACGAATTCCTCCGTGCCCTTGCCCGCCGCGGACTCCCGGTGCCGCAACGACTGCTGGACAGAGACGTGTCCGTGGCGCACACCTTCGATGAGGAACTTCTCGACACTTTCCGGATCATCTACGAGAACCCCGAAAAGTACTGGCAGGAGTACGAAAGCTGCGAGGAGCTCGTCGACCTCGAGGAGAACTTCCAGTTCTGGCGCTACCGCCACATGCGCACGGTGCTGCGCATCATCGGCATGAAGCGAGGAACAGGCGGTTCGAGCGGTGTTGGCTTCCTGCAGAAGGCACTCGATCTCACCTTCTTCCCGGAGCTCTTCGACATCCGCACCGGCATCGATAACGGACCCGGCACAGCGACGGGTCCGGGCACGGCGCGCGCGAAGAACTCTACGGGCGGTCATGGTTCCGCTTCAGGCTGTCCGGGGCTCTGAGACCGATCGTCGATCTCGATCACACCTCCGGCAGCCCCACCTCTTTGCTGCGGACCTTCGTCGGTCTTCACCTGCGTGACCTGGGCGGTTGGATCCGAGTCGCTGCCCTGCTCGATCTTCTCGCCACCGCCGGGGTCTCGAACTCCTCAACTCGCAGCGCCGTGTCGAGACTCAAGGGCAAGGGACTGCTCATTCCGGACAAGCGGGAGGCAGTAGCCGGATATCGTTTGGACTCGGCGGCCGTGTCCGGACTTGAACGCGGGGATCGGAGGATCTTTACCTACCGTGGTCAGAGAGATGACGAGCCCTGGTGCCTGGTGTCCTACTCCCTGCCCGAGGTGGACCGGTCGAAGCGGGTGCAGCTGCGTCGAACACTGATGGGGTTGGGATTCGGAGCGGTCACCGACGGGCTGTGGATTGCGCCCGGGCATCTGCGCGCCGAAGTCGAGGACGCCCTGGAGGGCCTTGACGTGCGAGACCGGGCGACGATCTTCATCACGCAGACACCCCTGACCGCTGAACCCTTCGCTCAAGCGGCGGCGAAATGGTGGGAGCTGGACACCCTGGCTGCCAGGCACACCGAATTCCTTGACCGGTACGAACACGCTGCGCCACTGTCGGAGAACTCAGCCCCACTGCCAGAGAACTCAGCGCCGAAGTCGTCTCTCGAACCGCGTGAGGCGTTCGTTCTGTGGCTGCACTGCGTCGACGAGTGGAAGGCGATCCCCTACGTCGATCCGGGCCTTCCACCCAGCGCCCTGCCCTCGGACTGGCCCGGGATGAGAAGCGTGGAACTCTTCGCACAGCTGCGCCGCACCCAGGCGGAGCCTGCCCGTGCCCACGTCCGGGAGATCAGCTCAGCAGAGTCGTGAGATCAGTTCAGCAGGGTCTTAAGCACAAGCGGGAAATAGGGCGAATCGGGGTCGACGAGATCGGCGTGATCGGCGCCCTCGGCGACGGACAGCCGTGCCGGGAACGTCCGAGAGAATGCGACGTCGACCGTCTCATCACGGTCCCCGTGGACGATGAGCAGATCCGCCCGCGCGGGAATGAGTACCGCCCTCGAGCGCGGATCCTCCCGCAGGTACGGTGCCAGATCCTGCTCCGGTCTCGCGCCCATGTAGTCGAGCACAGCCCCCTCACCCAAACCGTCCTCGACCTCCCGGAACAGGTCCGTGACCGGGGCCAAGGGCCGCAGTCGGAACTCGGGCCCGTCCGTACGGAGGTGGCTCGCCCACGCCAGCACCAGGCACCCTCCGGCCGAATGACCGGTCACAGTGAGACTGCGCCGTGCCCGATCATTGACGCCCCAGTCCGACAACGAGTCGTATGCAAAGGTGAGGGCGGCGGTGACGTCGGCGGAGCAGTTGGGCTGCCCGCCTACGCGCCGGTATTCGATGAGTACGCACAGCACCCCCGCCTCGGCGAGGGCCGCGGCCATGGGCCTGGCATGGGCGAGGTCCGTGCGCTCACGGAAGTAGCCGCCGTGGACGAAGAACACCGTCGCCGAGGCGGTGCTCGGGTCGCCGTGGACCTCGAGGAACTGATCGGCCTCAGGCCCGTAATCACATCGGAAGAAGTCCCGCTGCGAGTCCAGCGCCGAACCGGCGGCACCTAGTGCCGCGAAACGATCGCTCTGGCTCATTCTGGTTTGCGCACTCGGGTGAGTTCAGGAATCTTCGCATCCAGCTTGTCGCCGGAGGACTGCCCGCGCAGGCGTCGGCCGACCCAGGGGCCGAGGTATTCGCGTGCCCACTTGGACTCTTCGCTCATGGCCGCCCGAATCGGACGCGTCGGTCGAGCCGGCATAGCGAAGCCGGTCACCGGCAGGGAATGCCCGCTTTCCAGCGTGGCCAGGGCCTGACTGGCCACGAGCTCATGGCCCTTGGGTGAGAGGTGAATTCTGTCATCGGCCCACATGTCGCCAGCGTAGAGCTGCCGCAGCCCCCAGACGTCAGTCATATGGCAGCCATGTCGCTGCGCAATCGACCACAGGTGCGCGTTGTAGATGCCCACGCGCGGGCGCACGGCGCGGATCAGGGGTGAGGCGATCTCGGTGTCGAAGCCGTTGCACATGAGCACCTCGATGCCGGCCTCGCGAAAGGCGATGACGGCACGTTCGAACTGGTCGGCCAGGTCATCGATATCGGCTTTCGGGCGCAGACAGTCATTGCCCCCGGCGCAGAAACTGACCAGGTCGGGTTTGAGGTCAAGTGCCTTGGGCACCTGCTCTTCTATGATCCGGTCAATGAGACGCCCACGGATGGCGAGGTTGGCGTAGGTGAGTTCGGGGCTGCCTGCGGGGGAGTCGACGAGCTTGTCAGCAAGGCGGTCGGCCCACCCCAGGTAGCGATCGTCTGCGCTCGGATTGTGGTCCATGAGCCCTTCACTGAACGAATCGCCGATGGCGACATACGAGGTGATGGTCTGGAGCATTGGGGTCCTTCTCTCATTGATTCTCTGACTCCGAACTATACTGAATCGGCCTTGCCGGAATCAGCCGGGACTGCGACAGATTCTGGTGGCCCCGCGTCATGACCTGTGCTGATCGCCTGGCGTAGACTCGATTCGAGACGGATCTCATCGTTGACGGCAACTGCAAGAGGAGCACAATGTATCGTTCGATTCCGGTTCCCGAGATCACTGATTTCGCCATCACGAATGCTCGGATTCTGCCCATCGCAGATGCCAAGGGGCAACGTGTCGAACCAATCGATTCCGGCACGATCCGGGTCTCCAACGGCACGATCACCTCAGTGGAATCCGGCACCGTCACCGCTGCGGATCTGCCGGCCGACACTGAGCTCATCGATGCCGGGCAACGCTGGGTGCTGCCGGGATTCATCGAAGCCCACGGCCACCTCGGCGTCCATGAGGATGGTGAAGGCTGGTCCGGTGACGATACGAACGAGATGACCGACCCCAACGGTGCCGGCGTGCGTGCCCTCGACGGCATCGACCCGTCCGAGATCGGATTCAAGGACGCCCTGCGAGGAGGCGTCACCTCGGCGCTGATCAAGCCCGGATCCGGCAATCCGATCGGCGGGCGCACCGCCTTCGTGAAGACTTGGGGACGGATCGTCGACGAGATGCTCGTGACCCAGGACCTGTCCGTGAAGTCGGCCCTGGGAGAGAACCCGAAGCGCGTCTACGGCGAGAAGAACGTCACCCCATCGACCCGCATGGGAACCGCGAAGATCCTCCGAGATGCCTTCGTCGATGCCCAGAACTACCTGGCCAAGCGCGCCCACGCCGGGTCGGAGGGCACTCCCTTCGAACGTGATCTCGTCAAGGAGACCTTGGCGGATGTCCTCGAGGGCAAGCTCGCCTTCGACCAGCACTGCCACCGCGCCGATGACATCGCCACGGCCATCCGCCTGTCGGAGGAGTTCGGCTACCGTCTCGTCATCAACCACGGCACCGAGGGCCACAAGATCGCTGACTACATCGCCGACAAGGGCATCGACGTCATCCTCGGACCGCTGATGACCAGCCGGTCGAAGGTCGAGCTGCGCGACAGGTCCCTGGCAACCGCGGGCGCACTGGCCAAGGCCGGGGTGCGCATCGCACTGACCACCGACCATCCGGTCATCCCGATCAACTTCCTCATCCACGAAGCCTCCCTGGCAGTCAAGGAAGGCCTCGATCCCGTCGTCGCGCTCGAAGCGCTGACCATCAACCCCGCCGCGATCTTCGGCCTCGAGGATCGTCTGGGTTCGCTGGCTCCCGGCCGCGACGCCGACCTCGTCATCTGGTCCGGTGACCCGCTGGACCTGAACTCCCGCGCCGATCAGGTGTTCGTGACCGGCCGCAAGGTCTACGAATTCGACGCCGCCGCAGGCACCGCCGATGTTGCGGACCCATTCGGCCCGACTCTCATCAGTGAGCCGTGACGAACGACAACACTGAAGAAGCACCCACCGCCGAGGTACCGGTCGACGCACAGTCGTCGTCCGGACCTGAACACGGGACGAATAAGGCCGAAGCCGGATCCTCGGCACTGCAGGAACTGCTCGAACTCTCCCGTCAGCAGCGGCTCCAGGAGCTGCGCGAGGCACCGACCGGTCAACTGAAGTCCGATGAGGACAGCCCCGCGGGTGCGAGTTCACCGAAGACGACGACGGCCAAATCCAAACCCAAGGCCGAACACAAGGGCGCCTCCCAGCGGATTGCTCAGCGCGTGGCCAGGCGCACCGTGGGCAGGCTCGTGTCCGGCACCTCGGTCAACACCCAACCGGTGCCCATCGTCACCGCCCTCAAAGGCAGTCCGTACAAGGCTCCGGTGCAGGCCAGCGAGCCCAACGAGGACGAGGCCAGAATGGTCCTCGACCTCGCCGCCGACATTGCGGCGATCATGATGCGCGCCGGGGCCGGAACCTCCGACATCGAGGTCTCCGTCATCGCGGCCTGCGCCGCCTTCGGACTCACGACTGCCCAAGTGGATCTGACTTCGAACACCCTCACCGTGCACTATTCGACGTCCGACGGTCGTCTCATGACCGTCATGCGCGTCAACCGGGGCGAATCCATCCACTTCGCGAAGCTCGGCTCCGTGCATAAGCTCGTCACCGATCTGGTCGCGGGCAATCTGGGATTCAACGATGCCCGGAGTCGCCTCGACGCCATCCGGTACCAGCGCCGTCCCTATCAGGAATGGTTCGTCACCGGTGCCTGGGGAATGATGGTCGGCAGCCTGGTCGTGCTGTTGGGCGGCGGAGCGATTGCTGCCGGTCTCGGCATCGTCATGTCGATCATGATCAGTCAGGTCGGCAGGATGATCGGCCGCACCGCCCTGCCGAGCTTCTTCATCACCGCACTGCAGGCGGCGATCGCGACCCTGGTGGCGATGGTGGCCGGCAACTTCGGCATCATCGAATCGCCGCAATACCTGGTAGCCGCCGGCATCGTCCTGCTGCTGCCCACACAATCACTGTATTCCTCGGTCCAAGATGCCCTGACGAACTTTCCGCTGACCGCCGCCGGGCGCATGGTGGGGGTGGTCCTGACCCTGGCTGGCATCGTCTCGGGCATTGCCCTGGGGGTCGTCACGGGCGAAGCGATCGGACTCGATGCGATCGAAGTCTTAGTCCCGAAGACCAGTGTCCACGTCATCTCAGCAATCGTGTCGATGGTGGCCGCGGCTGTCGTGGCCATGGCCGGCGTCATCGGCATGCAGTCCACGAGGCGGTTCATCCTGCCCGCCGCGTTCGTCGGCCTCGCCTCCTACATCACGATGACGGCGCTGACGATACTGGCCATCGACAATGTCCTGGCCAGTCTGTTGGCGGCGACCGTGACAGGATTCCTGGCGCGACCGCTGTCCCTGCGTCTGGGCGCACCCGCCATCGTGCTGATGATTCCCGCGATCTACACACTGCTGCAGGGCCTGTCGATCTTCACCGCCGTCTATCAGATCGTTGCCGAATCGGAGACGACGTCCTTCGCGGTGGGACTGTCCTCGCTGTTCACCGCGATCCTGGCCAATGCGGCACTGGCTGTCGGCGCCGTGCTCGGCAGCTACCTGGCCAGGCCGCTGAAGAACCTCAAGGCCGATGCCGTGGAGAAGACCGCCGAATCCGCGCGATCGAACGAATCGACGATCACCCTGGACACGGTCGAGCCCCGAGACTGAGGACGCAAACCTGGGGCTGCGGAATCAGTTCTGGGCCGGGAGGCCCCAGTCGATGGGCGCGAGGCCCTTCTGCTCGAGCAGCTCATTCGTACGGGAGAACGGCTGGGAACCGAAGAAGCCCCTGCTGGCAGACAATGGTGAGGGGTGCGCGGATTCGATGATGGCGACCTCGGAGCGACCCGATTGCAGCATGGGGGCGAGGTTCCTCGCATCCCGGCCCCACAGTATTGCCACAAGCGGCTGATCTCGGTCGACGAGTGTCGCGATCGCGGCTTCGGTGATGGCCTCCCAGCCGCGTCTGCGGTGGGATGCAGGTTCGCCCGTGGACACCGTGAGCACCCTGTTGAGCAGCATGACCCCCTGCCGCGACCAGGCCTGCAGATCACCATGGGCGGCTGGTTCGATGCCCAGGTCCGCCTCGATCTCCTTGTAGATGTTCTTCAGTGACCGGGGGAGTGGGCGCACATCGGGATCGACGGCGAAGGACAGACCGATCGCATGTCCGGGCGTCGGATAGGGATCCTGTCCGACGATGAGCACCTTCACCTCGGCGAGGGGATCGGCAAAGGCACGGAACACCTTGTCACCGCTGGGCAGGTAGCTGCGCCCGGCGGCGATCTCCTCACGCAGGAAATCGCCCATGGCGTGGATGCGTTCGGCCTGGTCGGACAGTGCGGCGGCCCAGTCGGGGGACATGATGTTCGTGAGCTCAGCGGTGGACGTCATGGCCGCGATTCTACCGATGGTGCGAAGGTGGGTGCCGATGTGCACGCAACGCAGACGAGGTGTGCATCATCGCCTACTGCTCCGCCATTCTTTTCGGATGGGGGCAGGCGATATGCTCGTCGGAGAGAGTTCAGCGGAGAGCTATGTAGGTGAAAGGATCACAATGTCGCAATTTCCCGAGGCCACGAACTGGAAGATGTTCATCGGCGGAGAATGGGTCGAAGCTGCCGACGGTGACAGGAAAGACGTCATCACCCCCATCGATCGCAACGTCGTGATCGCCACTGTGGCCAATGGCAAGGAAGAAGACGCCGACCGCGCCGTCAAGGCCGCCCGGAAGGCCTTCCCCGAATGGGCCGCGCTGCCGTTCAAGGAACGCCAGAAGATGCTCATCCGCTGCGCGGACGCACTCGAAGCCGGCTCCGAGGAGCTGGCCCAGCTGACAGCGATAGACACCGGCAACGCCATCCGCACCCAGGCACGCCCGGAGACGATCATCCTGGCCGACCTGTTCCGCTACATGGGCGGTGTCGCAGGTGAGGTCAAGGGCAACACCCTGCCTGCTGGTGACGGACAGCTGCAGTACACGAAGCGCGTGCCGCTGGGTGTCGTCGCCGGAATCCTGCCCTGGAACTCGCCGCTGATGATCGCGGCCTTCAAGACACCGGCCGCACTGGCCGCAGGCAACACGATCGTCCTCAAGTGCGCCGAGGATGCGCCGCTGACGATTCTGAAGATGGCTGAGCTGCTGGCCGACATTCTGCCGGCAGGCGTCCTCAACGTCGTCACCGGCAAGGGTTCGGTCATCGGCGAGGCGCTCAACGTCCACCCCGACGTCGACAAGGTCTCGTTCACCGGTTCGACGAACGTCGGCCGTCACGTCGCCGAGCTGGCAGGCGGACGCCTCGCCCACTCCTCGATGGAACTCGGCGGCAAGAGCCCCAACATCGTCTTCCCCGACTCCAACGATGACGACACCCTCCAGCAGGTGCTGCTCTCGACCCGCTTCGCACGTCAGGGCCAGTCCTGCACGATGGGTTCACGCCTGTTCCTGCACGAGGACATCTACGACGACTTCCTGGGCAAGCTCGTCGACGCTGTGTCGAAGATGAAGGTCGGTGACCCTCGCAACGAGGATTCAGACATCGGCTGCATCATCAACGAGAAGCAGTACAACCAGGTCTCGGACTACATCGAGATGGGCAAGTCGATGGACGGCGTCGAGATCGCCTACGACGGTTCGGACTCACTCGAGGTCGGCGAACCCGGTTTCTACCACGCACCGGTCATCTTCTCCAAGGCCAAGAACGAATGGCAGACCAGCCAGGAGGAGATCTTCGGACCCGTCCTCTCGGTCATTCCCTGGAAGGACGTCGACGAGGTCATCGACATGGCCAATGACAGTGAGTTCGGTCTCGCTGCCTTCGTCTTCACAAGGAACGTCGATGCCGCACTGACCATGGCCAACCGGATCGAGTCCGGCTGGGTCCAGGTCAACCAGGGCGGCGGACAGCTCGCCGGACAGTCCTACGGCGGCATGAAGACCTCAGGCTTCGGCCGCGAGGCCTCGCTCGAGGGCATGCTCGAAGGCTTCACCCAGATCAAGCAGGTCAACATCCGCATCCGCTGACCAGCACATATCTGAGCAGCCCGAATCTGACCGGCGATCCGCCAAGGACCGTCGCAGCAGCACTGTCGACCCACTCGGCTGCGGCCGGTTCACCCACTGTGGTGAGCCGCCTGCAGCAGGGTGGGTCGGCTGCTTCCCACGGGGTAACCAGGAGATCCCCCGGAGGTGGAAGGTGCCGGAAGAAGGCGCCGAGAGACGCATGAATCCGCGCCCGCAGGGCAGCGACGGCGCGCCGGGAATTTCAGTCCTGTCCTCCGGGCGATAATATAGAAGCAACGATTCTTCTCGAAGGAGCACAACCTCTATGCCGCAGAACCAAGGCGCCCCCGAACTGAGTGAGCTCGAGGTGTCCGTTTTGGAGTTCGAGCGGCGGTGGTGGAAGTACGGTGGAGCCAAGGATCACGCGATCCGTGAGCGGTTCGACATGTCTGCCACCAGCTACTTCCAGATCCTCAATTCCCTGCTCGACAACCCTGCCGCACTTGCCAGTGACCCTATGCTGGTCAAACGCCTGCGTCGCATCCGCACTACGCGGCAGAGCGAACGTGCACAAGCCCGCGTCTCGAGGTAGACATGACTGACGAATTCGACGAGATCGAACCCGGACGACGCAGTGGAGCCCATCGACAGGACTCCTCGGCGCAATCGAACGTCGGTGCCATCGCGCTGGTCATCATCCTCGCACTCGTTGCCGTTCTGCTCGTCGTCGCGGCCATCAACATCATCACGTCTTCGATGAAGGACCCCGAGGACAACGTTGCCGACTCCGGATCCGATAAGACCGCCTCGGCGAGCCCATCGCCGAGTGAAAGCGAAGTCAGCGTCGCCGATTCGGACCTCAAAGTTGACGTACTCAATGGTTCGGGAGTCTCCGGAGTTGCGAAGAAGTTCTCCGAAGCAGTGGAGGAGAAGGGCTGGGGCATCGGCCAGGTCGGCAACTATTCGACCGGGCTGAGCGTCTCCACGGTCTACTACTCGGACGAGTCGAATAAATCTCAGGCGAAGATGGTCGCCGACGCACTCGGAATCGAGGCCACGGAAGCCTCGACGGACTTCGACGCCGACATCACCGTCGTCATCTGCTCCGACATCGCCGAGCGCGGACCCGAGCCCAGCGAAGGCGGCTCCGGCGAGGGAGATTCGGCCGAAGGCGGCGCAGATTCCGGCTCGGCCGGGGCTACCGACAACAACGGCTGAGGCCCACGCGCCAGCTCGTTGTTGTTTCCAGCAGCGCATTTCTCATTCACGCCGGTGAAGTCGGTGATCGACGAAGGTTTCGTACCGGAAATGACGCCGTCGAAAACACCTTGATAACGAATTGGTAACAGTGTTGAGCGGCCGGAGGACCCGTGCGGCGCTGGGGTAGAGTTGCATCAGCTAGGCAAGCACTGCCCTTGTGTTCTATTCGTGCTTCACCGAGATCATTCTCTAGAGGTCAATGAGAGAAATCGCGGGGTCGGTTGAGTTTTACTAGCTTCCGTTGTCCGCGGCGCGGCCAGACCGGTCGCAATGGGGTGACGGAATGTCAATGACACTGCACTGTATGGAGAAGTAATGGCACAAGGTACCGTCAAATGGTTCAACGCCGAAAAGGGCTACGGATTCATCACCCTGGAAGGCAACAACCAGGACGTGTTCGTTCACTGGAGCGCAATCCAGATGGACGGCTACCGCGCTCTCGAAGAGGGCCAGCAGGTTGAGTTCGAAGTTGGAGAAGGACAAAAGGGTCCTCAGGCGGAATCCGTCACCCTCCTCTGAGACTCACGTACGTAAAGTCTTTTGATCCGCTGCGGCGGGAAGACGGTGAGAGCCCGAATCCCTCCGAGCGGGGAAAGCGCCAAGCAGGCAACTGCTTGGCGCTTTTCAGTTGTCTGGCGCACAGCGGTCCACGCAGTGGACGGCACTGAAGTTTCGCGCTGGGCCGAACCGCACAATCCCGCGGAATCCACCCGATTCGAAGGCCCCGGGAACGCGCAATATTTGCACTCGCATGGGGAGAGTGCTAAATCTAGTACTGGTGAAAACCACTGGGTTTCTCATCAGTTGTCTCGAGAGCGTGGTCCATATGTGGAATGGAACATGCGGACCCACTCTCTGCCGTCGCGGGCGTTGACGACTGCTCTGGAATCCCACTCCACTCCATCAGGGAGGATCTAAGCCACTATGGCAAAGATGATTGCATTCGACGAAGAAGCTCGTCGGGGACTCGAAGCAGGTCTCAACCAGCTTGCGGACGCGGTCAAGGTAACCCTTGGACCCCGTGGCCGCAATGTCGTGCTCGAAAAGCAGTGGGGCGCTCCCACCATCACCAACGATGGTGTCTCCATTGCCAAGGAGATCGAACTCGAGGATCCCTACGAGAAGATCGGCGCTGAGCTCGTCAAGGAAGTCGCCAAGAAGACTGACGACGTCGCAGGCGACGGCACCACCACAGCTACAGTTCTTGCTCAGGCTCTCGTCCGCGAAGGCCTGCGCAACGTGGCAGCCGGTGCTGACCCACTCAGCCTCAAGCGCGGCATCGAGAAGGCTGTTGAAGCCGTCACCGGTGTGCTGCTTGAGAACGCCATCGACATCGAGACCAAGGAACAGATCGCCGCTACCGCCGGTATCTCCGCTGGAGATCCTGCTATCGGTGAACTGATCGCCGAGGCCATCGACAAGGTCGGCAAGGAAGGCGTCGTCACCGTCGAAGAGTCCAACACATTCGGACTCGAGCTCGAACTGACCGAGGGTATGCGCTTCGACAAGGGCTACATCTCCGGTTACTTCGTGACCGACACAGATCGCCAGGAAGCTGTCCTCGAGGATCCCTACATCCTCATCGTCAACTCCAAGATCTCGAACGTGAAGGATCTGCTGCCCGTCCTTGAGAAGGTTCAGCAGTCCAACAAGCCGCTGTTCATCATCGCTGAAGACGTCGAGGGCGAAGCTCTTGCGGTTCTCGTGTTGAACAAGATCCGTGGCACCTTCAAGTCCGTGGCCGTCAAGGCTCCTGGCTTCGGAGACCGCCGCAAGGCTCAGTTGGCCGACATCGCCATCCTCACCGGTGGTCAGGTCGTGTCCGAGGAAGTCGGGCTCAAGCTCGACAACGTGACCACCGAACTGCTGGGCACCGCCCGCAAGGTTGTCATCACCAAGGACGAGACCACCATCGTCGAAGGTGCCGGAGACGCCGAGGAGATCGCAGGCCGGGTCGCACAGATCCGTGCCGAGATCGAGAACTCGGATTCGGACTACGACCGCGAGAAGCTGCAGGAACGTCTGGCCAAGCTGGCCGGCGGCGTTGCAGTCATCAAGGCCGGAGCCGCGACCGAGGTCGAGCTCAAGGAAACCAAGCACCGCATCGAAGATGCAGTGCGCAACGCCAAGGCTGCTGTGGAAGAGGGAATCGTCGCCGGTGGCGGCGTCTCGCTCATCCAGGCGGGCAAGACTGCCTTCGCCAACCTCGCACTCGAGGGTGACGAAGCAACCGGTGCCAACATCGTCAAGGTTGCCATCGAAGCTCCGCTGAAGCAGATCGCCACCAACGCCGGCCTCGAAGCCGGTGTGGTTGCCGATAAGGTCGCCAACCTCGAGCCCGGATTCGGCCTCAACGCCGCAACCGGTGAGTACGAGGACCTGTTGGCCGCTGGCATCAACGACCCGGTCAAGGTGACCCGCTCTGCTCTGCAGAACGCCGCCTCGATCGCCGGTCTGTTCCTGACCACCGAGTCGGTTGTCGCCGACAAGCCTGAGAAGGCTGCACCAGGTGCTGACGCAGCTGCTGCCGGTATGGACGGAATGGGCGGCATGGGCTTCTGATCAGCCCTTCTCGCTCGAAGAGCCGTGCCGGTACCCGAAAGGGTGCCGGCACGGCTCTTTTCGGTTCGAGAGACGTGCAGTAGCCTGGACGGTATGAACTTCACAGGCACAGATTCCTGCGGAAACAGCCCGAAGAACATGTTCGTAGCCAGGTTCGAGGAGAATCTGATCAACGGTGACAGAGAAGCCCTCGCCGAGGTGGTCGATGAGGACTGCATCCTCCAGATCGTGGGCAGCGGGGGAGTCGCGACCAGCACTGGTCGTGATGAGGTCCTCGCCGCTCTGCTGGGGCTGGCAGCCTCGAATCCCGTGGCCGGTCATCTCGAGGCCGCCATCACCCACGGCAAGGCCGCCGCGGCATGGGGGCAGTGGGAGAAATCGAGCGATGGTGAGGACATCCTGCACTTCTCACACACCTTCTGGTTCCGCACCAACAAGGCCGAGGAATTCGCTCAGATCCGGGTCTTCCAGCCCTGACGGGAGTGCTGTCCTGACGGGTGCGCTGCCCTGCCAGCGGACGTTTGTTTGTGCTTCAGTCCCAGGGGTTTCGGCGTCTGCGGCGACGCTCTTCGCGTCGTCGGCGCATCTCATCATGTGGTGAGTCTCGTCCCGGTGAGAAGGGCGGAGCCAGAGGGTGAGGTGGCTGCAGCCCGTGGCCGAACGTGTCCTCGGGGTCCTCGTCATCGTCACCGTCGTTCCTGCGCTCTTCGAGCTCGCGTTTGGCTTCAGCATCGCCGAGGTGCGCTCTGGCCCGCTTCGTCAGCTCGCGCTTCCGGTTGCGGATGAGGCTCTCCTTGTTGGAGATCTGTGAGATCGCGCCGAAGAGCATCGGCAGGATGATGAAGATCGGCCAGAAGAAGATGAGCCCGCCCGACGCAAATGAGGTGAAGGCCCAGATTGCGAGAGTGATGCCGGCAGGACCGGCGAACATGCCCAACAGTGCGTTCCGGACTCGGTCCCGGTAGTACTTCTGCGCGGCGGCATCGATCTGCTCAGGAGTGATCGGGACACGATCGCCATCCAACCGGGCCAGAGCCTGGGCGCGAGCGGAATCGTCGAGTTCTCCGGGTTCGACCTCGCCCGCCTCGGCGATGATGAGGTCCTGCACGAGCTCGGGCACCTCTCCCAAAGTCTTCAGACGGTTGGCTGCCTCACTGCGTTCATCGAATTCCTCCGCATCGATCTGACCCAGCGCATACGCCTCGGACAGCACATCGGTCACGACAGCGCGATCAGCGTCAGAAGCGCGCACCTGTCGGTAAGCGCGGGGATCAGCGCTGAATCGGGACCACAGGGGCGAGGCATTCATGACTCTTACTGTAACCCCGCCCAGATATGAGCCTTGAACTAGAATTGAGCAAATGGAACCCGTCATTGTGCTCATCCTGTTCGCGGTGTTCCTCGGGGCAGTATCTCAGCGGGTCACGGGTATGGGATTCGGCCTGGTCAGTGGGCCGTTCCTCGTGCTTCTGCTCGACCCGTTCTCCGGTGTCGTGCTCGTCAACATCTGCGGCATCGTCGCCAGCGGCACCGTCTTCGTTCGCACTTTCCGCGAGGTTGAGTGGGGCTCGTTCTGGAAGCTGTCGCTGGGTGCCGTGGTCGGCACGGTCCCGGGCGCTCTCCTGGCTGCGGCTCTTCCGGCCCCACCTCTGCAGATTCTCATCGGACTGCTCATCATCGTCTCCCTCATCAGCTCCATGATCATCGGCCGGATCGGTAAGACGATGCCGGCGAACTTCGGCACCAAATTCACTACCGGATTCCTCTCCGGAACGATGTCGGCCGCTGCCGGGGCAGGCGGGCCGGCCGTCAGTGCCTATGCTGTGCTGACGAGATGGGAACAGCGGAAGTTCGCCGCCACTCTGCAGCCGTTCCTCGTCGTGGGGACCACCTCGGCGGTCATCTTCAAGGCCGTGTTCGATCACGGCTCCTGGCCGCAGTTGGCGGCACCGACCTGGATCGGGATCGCAGCGGTGCTCGTCGCCGGGCTGGTCGGCGGTGACTGGCTGTCGAAGAAGATCGAATCCTCGACTGCGCGAATCGCTATGATCATCCTCGCCCTCGGCGGTGGAACTGCGACCCTCGTCAAAGGTCTCAGCCACCTGGCATGAGTGAGATGGACGCCGCGAGGGATGCCGGTCAAGGACCCAGGATTTGGGCCTGCCAACTGAGCGGATACAAGGTTTCGGCTCAGTCCCTTGTCAGACTCATCCGGCATACTGTGGAGTGACTCGTTTTGCTGGGAGGCATAGATCGTGGGAGCAGTATTCCTGATAATACTCGTGGTGCTCGGCACCATTTTCTTCGTGAGCTACCGCAAGGAAAAGCACCGAAAGAAGGAGCTCGCCGACGCTGAGCTCCGTCAGGTGACGAAGACCGCTGAAGAAGACGTCACGTCCTTCGGCGAGGAAGTCGCCGAACTCGATATCCTCACTGCCGGAGTCGAACTCGACACCGGCGGTTCGCAGGATTACAAACAGGCACTGGATTCCTACGATGTGGCGAAGGAGACGCTCGACAACGTCGACGAGCCCTCTGACATCCGCCATGTCACCGAGGCTCTCGAAGACGGTCGCTACGCCGCCAAGTGCTTGCGGGCCCGCGTTGACGGAAAGCCGCTTCCCGTACGCCGCCCACCATGCTTCTTCAACCCGCAGCACGGCCCCTCGGTCGAGGACATCGACTGGGCACCAGCCGGTGGACAGCTGCGACCAGTTCCCGTCTGTGCAGCCGACGCCGAGCGCGTGGCCGTGGGTGCCGAACCTGCGGTGCGCAAGGTCGTGACCGGTGACGGACACACTCGCCGTGCCTATTGGGAAGCAGGCCCGGCCTACGCCGAATACAACCGTGGATACTTCAACTCCTATGCAGGCTCCGGACTTCTGCCCGGTGTGCTCATGGGGTCGATGATGTTCGGTGGCATGGGCGGCGGTGGCTGGGACGGCAACGTCGGCGGTGACGCGACCGGTGGTGACGCCGGAGGCGGCGATGCTGGCGGAGACGGCGGCGGATTCTTCGGTGGAGGCGACGGCGGCGATGGCGGCGGTCTCTTCGGCGGCGACGGATTCGATCTGGGAGATATCTTCTGATGGAGACGATCGAGATTCGCGGCGATTCGATCAAACTCGGTCAGCTGCTCAAACTCCACGGTGTCGCCGAACACGGCGCGATGGCCAAAGACATGATCGCCGACGGTGAAGTTGTGGTCAACGGTGAGGTCGAAACTCGCCGAGGTGCCACGATCCGTCCCGGAGACACGGTCGAAGCCCTGGGCGAAGTCATCCAGGTCTCAACCGAAGAGGTCACTGCAACCGACTAGGACACAGGGACCAGCGTTTCAGCGGTCTCTGAACTGGTACTGACAAGGCAGAAGGGACGTCCCCGCGGGGACGTCCCTTCTGCCTTGTCTGATTCCTATTGGCTGATCTCGAGGGCGCTCGGGGCTCAGCGCTGTGCGTTCGACTCAGGTGAGTCGTTGAGGCCCGGTGCGTCCCACAGCGCCGACCACCGCGACGTGTCTTCTTCGAACGGGAGTTCGTTGGCCAGCACACCGCGGATCTGAATCTCCAGAGGGTTGTCGCGCTGCTTGGGGCCCGACTGCGCGAACGGATAGAACGTGCCGCGCTTGTACTGGTAGACAAGCGCCAGGCGGCGCCCATCCGGGTTGGCGAAGTAGACGGTTGAGCACAACAGCATCGTGTCGAAGCCCTGGCTGACCAGAGCCGAGTTCACGGCGTGCAGATTGGTCACGAGGTTGACCACCTCGGCGTCGGTGTCGGAGACGACCTGCCAGGTGTAGCCGAAACCGTCGTTGCGCTGTGACACGTTCGCGGCCGGGTCGGAGCTGATGAGGGCGATGCTCTCGGACTCAGCGGTCTGAAATGCCGCACCCTCGACCTGTCGGAACGCCACGGCCCCGACGCCGGTGGGTTTGAAGCCGGTCGCGGCTTCGAGCGTCAGAGCGGCGGGAGGAAGTGCGAAGAGGTCGTCGAGGTTGGCCCGCTTCGGTTTGGAACGGCCCAACAGCGCGTCGAAGAAACCCATGAAACTCCTAGTGGATGTCGGTCGGTGCGGTTGAGGTCAGCACAGTGATCGTCACTGCTGCTGTGAGAGCTGCCCGGAGATCTTTGCGAGCTGTTCCAGGCGCTTGTCGAGGGAAGGGTGAGTGGAGAAGAGCTGCGTGACGGCGGCCTTGCCGCTGGCAGCGGGAATGAGCGCCAAGTGATTGGCGGAAGAGGAAGCCCGCAGATCCTTCTCGGGGATCTTGCTCATATCTCCGCTGAGCTTGGTCAGTGCAGAGGCCAAGGTCGAGGGCGCACCGGTGAGGATCGCGGCTGCTCTGTCTGCGGCCAGTTCGCGGTAACGCGAGAGGCTGCGGATGAGGAGGAATGAGAGGCCGTAGACGACGGCTCCGACAAGGACGAACAGCAGCTGGACGGGAACGCCGCCGTTGTTGTTGTTCGAGCGACCGAAGCTCATGTAGTAGCCGGCGCGCATCATCAGCGCGGCCACGACACCGGTGACTCCCGCGACGGTCATGACGGTGACATCGCGGTGGGCGACGTGGGAGAGTTCGTGAGCGAGGACGACCTCGACCTCATCACGGTCGAGTTTTTCGAGCAGGCCGCGTGTCACACACACAACCGAGCGCTCCGGCGAACGGCCGGTGGCGAAAGCATTGGGAATGGCTGAGTTCGACACCGCGACGCGCGGTTTGGTCGAATCGGCGAGCTGACAGAGCCGGTCGACCATGGTGTGCAGCTCTGGGGCCTCCTCTGGGGAGACCTCCCGTGCACCCATCGCCTTCATCGCGATCTTGTCGGAGAAATACCACTGGAAGAAGAACGCGCCGGCGCTGATGAGGACCGCAATGATCACGCCACCGGTGCTGCCGCCGAGCATCCACCAGATGGCGAGGATGAGGATCACATAGATGAGTCCATTGAGGAATATCGTCCACCCCATGCGCATGGTGAGTCCGTTGTCCTTGACGAAGCGATTCTTCATCGTGGGTCCTCTCTGGGTAAGTCAGCTCCGGCCCACAACCTCGGGTGAAGGCAGCGGGCCGGAGTCAGCGATATCAAACTATGTGGATCGAGCAGTGCGGATCAGGTCGGATCCGGGATGAAGCCTTCACCGGTGAGGAGCTCCGTGATCTCCTGCAAGGTCGCATCAACGAACGGTACGACGGCCTCGCTCGAACCCAAATAGTCATCGGAGACGGGCTTGCCGTGACCGACGACGTAGTCGTGGAGGGACTGCAGAGCGTTCTTGGCGGCTTCTTCATTGCCGACGTTGACGGCGTCTTCGACCTGGTTGTCATACTTCTGCAACAGGTCCTGGTCGACGTCTGCGACGTCGTACTGGCCCTCGCCCATGATGCGGATGATCATTGCTTGTCCTCGCCTTCAAGCGACTGCTGCTGCTTGTTCGACGAAGCCGGCAGGGACTCACGCATCCGGTTGAGCTCCATCTCGACGTCGTTCTCGCTCGAGAGCGCATCGAGCTGCGAGCTGATGTCGTCCTTCGAGGAACCGGTGACATCTTCGAGGGCACCCGAAGCGATCAGTTCATCGACGGCACCGGCACGTGCCTGGAGCGAAGCGGTCTTGTCCTCGGCACGCTGCACGGCGAGTCCGACGTCGCCGAGTTCTTCGGAAATGCCCGAGAAGGCTTCGCCGATCTTCGACTGTGCCTCTGCCGCGTTGTACGTGGCCTTGATCGTTTCCTTCCGTGTGCGGAAGGCATCGACCTTGGCCTGCAGCCGCTGTGATGCCAGAGTCAGCTTCTGCTCTTCGCCCTGCAGCCCTTCGTGCTGTCCCTGCAGATCGGTGATCTGCTGGTCCAGGCCCGACTTCCGGGTCAGGGCCTCACGTGCGAGGTCCTCGCGGCCGACCTCCATGGCTTTCTGGGCCTGACCGCTGAGCTTGGTCTGCTGCTGTTCGAGCTGGGTCATCTGCAGTTCGAGGCGCTTGCGGCTGGTGGCGACATCGGCAACACCGCGGCGTACCTTCTGCAGCAGCTCAAGCTGCTTCTGATATGAATAATCGAGGGTTTCATTGGGGTTCTCGGCTTTGTCCAGTGCCTTGTTGGCCTTGGCGCCAAAGATCGCCGCGATCCTTTGGAAGATGCTCATCCGTAGTCGACTCCTGCATTGGTCTTGACCCGACGCTGCAGACCGATCGTCTCCGAACCTGGAGAAACCCGTCCAGCACCGCCGCGAACTATCGCTATCAGCCTACTAACAAAGGCTGACAATTTGCCAGACGCGGACAGAGAACTCGAACAGACGATCCGGGTGGGATTCGGCAGTCACAGTGTGCCTGTGACTCGAGCCGCCGACGGGTGCCGGTGACCTGTGCCGCCGGCTGATGTCGATGACTCGACGCTCACGGAGCGAAGAGCCGAGAATTCGCTGCCTCCACCTCCGAGTACTGCGCAGCTGCGGTGTTCAGGGCTCCGTGGATCGAGGTCAACGATTCGAGCAGCTGCTTCTGTGCGCCTTCCCACTCATTGATGACCGTCTGAAAATTCTGTGCCGCACTACCCTTCCAACACTCCTGCAAGGCCAAAAGATTCCTCAGCATCGTGTTTGATTCCGCGACAAGGGTGCGGGAGGTGCCTGCTGTGGCGGTGGCAGCGGACGATACGCGCTCGGCATCGACTTCGAAACTCATGACTTCTCCTAACGATGGGACACCGGAGCTCGGGACGAAGCGCCGGGATAGGCACTTAAGCATCGCGGTTGCCCTGCGCAGGCAGAAGCCCAGAGAAAGAGGGTGTGGATAGCGCTTGGCTGTCCACACCCTCAACGCACCCGAGTGAGATCGTCATCCACAGCGTTCTGCACTCAAGTCCGACGGATTCTCTACTGCGGGATCAATGTCATCACTTCAGGACCAATGTCGTCTTCAGCGTCTGTTCCTGACCGCCGCGCACGACCGTGAAGTCGACGGGGGTGTTCGTCGGCTGCGCACGGACGAGTGCACGCAGAGCGATGGCATTGTTGACCTTGGTTCCGCCCACGGCCACGATGTCATCGCCGTCCTTGAAACCCGCCTTGTCTGCCGGTGACCCGGACTGCACAGACTGCACTTTCGCGCTGCCCTGGGTAGCTCCGCCGCTGTTGATCTGTCCGTCCGTCAGCGTGATCCCGAGGAACGGATGCAGTGCCTTGCCGCTGGAGATGAGCTGGTCGGCAATCATCACGGCCTGCGAGGAGGGGATGGCGAACCCGATGCCGATCGATCCTGACTGGCCTCCTTCGCCGGCTTGGCTCAGCGAAGCCGCAGCGGAATTCACACCGATGAAGTTGCCATCACCGTCGACCAGCGGACCGCCGGAGTTGCCGGGGTTGATCGCCGCATCCGTCTGGATGGCGTTCGTGATCGTCATCTCCTTCTCCTGCGAGGTCGCGTCCTCGCCGATGTTCTCCGTAGAGACCGGCCGGTCGAGGGCCGAGACGATGCCGGTGGTGACCGAATCCGCAAGACCCAGCGGATTGCCCAGTGCCATCACCGGATCTCCGACCTTCATCTTCTTCGAGTCACCGACGGGGAGTGGACCTGCGTCCTTGGGAACTTGGTCGAGTTTGATGACGGCGATATCCGTCGAGGGATCGCGGCCGACGATCTCTGCTTTCACCGTCCCCCCGTTCTTCATCGTCACAGCGATCTCGCCGGAGGGTGTGTCGGCAGGAGCCACCACGTGGTTGTTCGTGATGACGTGACCCTGGTCGTCGTAGATCGAGCCTGAGCCCAGTCCCTGCACCTGTCCACTTGTGCCGACCTGGATCGAGACGACACTCTGGGAAGTGTCCTTGGCGACCTCGGTCCAATCCGGGGTTTCGATGGTCTGATCAGCGACCTTGCGTGAGTCCTCGCCGCCGAGAGCGTTGACGGCGTAGCTACCGCCGAAGGCTGCACCTCCGCCCAGAAGCGCTGCGACCGCGGCGATCGCGATGGTGGCGATCCAGCCCGGCCCTCGCTTCTCTCGCCGAGGTGGTGCTTCGACTCCGTACGGTCTTGGACCGTAAGGACCGCCTGGACCACCGGGTCCATTGGGACCACCGGGTCCATTGGGGCCACCGGGTCCGTTGGGTCCGTTGGGGTCGCCGGGGGCTCCTTGGCCGCCGGGGCCGGAGTAGAAGCCTGCGGAACCGGTCTGGGGGTAGCCGCCGTGATTCTGCTGGCTGCCCATGTGACCGTAGGCGGCTGCGCCCGCGGCACCCGCACCCGCACCCGCTGCGGCTCCGGCACCGGCTCCCACCGCAGCTGTACCTGCGCCTGGGCCAGACCCTGTCCCGGGCTGCCCGGCTCCCTGCGCATACGGCGTGCCGTAGGGATTCGTGGCAGTGGAGGAATTGGGGTCAGCCTGTGATGCGCCGTGGGTTGTATCGGTTCCGGGATAGGGATAGCCGGAGTGACCGCCGACGCCGTTGTCTGGGCCGCGATCATAACGCTGGGTGCTGCCGTAGCGCTGAGTGTCACCATAGGGCTGGGTGCCGTCGTACGACTGGTTCGCACCAGCGCCGGGACCCTGTGGAGGCTGGCCCTGCTGTCCCGACTGACTCTGCTGGCCTGGCTGCCCCTGAGGATTCTGATAACCCTGTTGGCCTTGATAGCCAGCTGCCCCTGATTGGGTGGGAATTCCGGATTGCGCGGTGTGGTCGGTCGACGCGTTCACAGGGGGTTGAGCACGAGTCGGCTGCACCTGGGAGGGATCCGACTCTTGGCTGCGCCTCGGGTCCTGGCCTTGCCACGGAGCCTGACGTTGTCTGGGATCCTGACCCTGCCACGGTGTCTGGCCCTGCTCAGAACTGTTCGAACGGGACGATGGCGCGACCGGAGGACTGACCCGCGCAGGACCACTCGAGCCAGTCGTGTTGTTCGGGAAGGTACGGGGGACCTCGGCAGAACGGCGGGACTTGTCTGCAGGGCTTTGGGATCCTGCTGCCGAGCTGCGGGGGTTGTCTGAGGATTCGCGTGAGCCATCGGTGGGGAACGTACGGTGATCCTGATCCCCGTGCCGGCCCCTGTAGTCGGAGTTGTTGCCCTGATTGTTAGGGTCGTTGCTGCTCATCGCTCGTCCTTTCGTGCGTCCGGAGCGCTGTCTTCAGTTTCTGAGATGGGCAGATCGATGCGGAACGTTGCACCGCCGCCCGGGGTCTGGTGCACTGATATCGCACCGTGGTGGTTCTCTACGATCGCCTTGACGATGGACAGCCCGAGACCCGACCCGCCGGTATCGCGAGTCCTGGACACGTCGAGGCGGTAGAACCTCTCGAAGATCCGGGGTACAACCTCGGGGTCGATTCCATCGCCGTGATCGCGAACTTCGATCCTGACTCGTCCGTTGGGGAATCCGCGCAGCGAATCGTCGACCGTGATCGACCCGGCCGCTGTCATATCCGGCACGATTCCTGCAGGCGCCTGGGCGTCGTTCTGATCGTTGCCGTTCGAGTCGCCTCGGCGGAAGATGCGTACGCCGCCGGTGACGAATCCGCGCTCGCGGGACTTGTCCTTGGCCGCAGCCTTGTTCGCCCCGGTCTTGTTGGCACCGGTCTTGGACTCGGTGTCCTGACCGTTCGACGCCTCTGCTGACTCCGCGCTCGCCTCGGCGCGGCCGCCGACGACGCCGACGGCGAACTCGATGGCGGTGTGCTCGGGGGTGTGGCGGACAGCGTTGCCGGCGAGGTTGACGACGACCTGGCGGATCTTCGATTCCGAGCCCCTGATCATCGGCACCGGCTGGGCGTCTTCCCCATCGAGTCCGATGAAGCTGATGTCACGGTCGGGGGCCTGAGCGGCTGCGTCGGCGGCGGCGTCGCGGGCGATCCGGTGGAGGTCGACTGGACCGATCTCAGCGGGTCGCTGCTCATCGAGACGGGCCAGCACTACGAGGTCGTCGACCAGGACGCCCATACGTTTGGCCTCAGACTCCATCCGCTCCATGGCATTTCCGATGTCATCGGATTTCGTGATCGCGCCCTGCCGGTAGAGCTCGGCATAGCCGCGGATCGTGACCAGTGGTGTGCGCAGTTCGTGCGAGGCATCGGAGACGAACTGGCGGATGCGCTTCTCCGACCGCGTCTGTCCGTCGAAGGAGTCCTCGATTCGCCCCAACATCGTGTTCAGTGCGCCCGACAGACGACCGAGTTCGGTGTTGCGGGGGAATGTCGGCACCCTCTGACTCAGGTCACCGGCGGCGATCCGTGAGGCGGTCGTCTCGATGTCGCGCAGCGGCCGGAAGGTGTTGTTGATCGCCCAGTATCCGACTCCTGCCACCATGGCCAGCGCCAGCAGTCCGATGCCGATCATCGTATTGCGAGCACGCTCATTGATGTTGTCGATCTCGCGGTCGAAGGGCACAGCGATCGAAACGAGCACGTCCGTGTTCTGAACTTTCATCGCCCGAGCGCGCCACTGCGAGGTGGTCCCGGGGACGGTGAATGGCTCTCCGCCCTGCGCATAGACCTTCGACTCGTTGATCTTCGGCAGAACCGGGCTGTTACCAGGCTCCGGAGCCACAGGATCGCTGAGCGGCTTGCCGTCCGTGTCATAGAACTGGACGTAGAAGCCACCAGGCATCAGAGTCTTGAGCTCGTCCCAGGAACTCGAATCGATGGTGGTGGGAGTCTCGGTGGAGGAATCCGACCCGTCGCTGCCGTCCGAGTCCGCTGACTCGTTCTTGTCCGACGACGAAGACGACTGCAGCTGGGCAGGCTGGAACACATCCTGGTAGGCCTGCTTGGCAAGCGTCTCCGAAGCATTGATGAGTCTCTCATCCGTGCGTTCGACGAGACTGTCTCGAAGGTTCTCGAGTACCCAGGCGCTCGTTCCGGAGAGAACGAGCAGCATGAGCAGCATCATGATGGCCAGCAGCTTGGTGGTCAGCGACCATTCTTCCCAGAAGCCGGGTCGGGTGGGACGGGATTCTTTTGCCACGTAAGTAATCTAGCGCCTGAGCTTGTCCGACTACTTGGATTCCGGTGTGCGCAGCATGTAACCCACACCGCGCTTGGTCTGGATCATCGGCGTCCATTCCATCTCGACAGGGTGTCCGGCGGCGTCAGTCTCCGGTGTGACATCGATCTTGCGACGCAGGTAGGAGATGTAGGACTCGACGATTCCGGTGTCGCCGCCGAAGTCGTATTCCCAGACATGGTCGAGGATCTGGGACTTCGAGAGCACACGGTTGGTGTTGAGCATGAGGTAACGCAGCAGTTTGAACTCGGTGGGGGAGAGATCGATGAGGATTCCCGAGCGACGCACCTCGTGGGTGTCGTCATCGAGTTCGAGATCGCCGGCCATGATGACGGCGTTCTCTTCGTCCTCGAGGCTGCGGGTCCGACGCAGCACGGCGCGGATGCGGGCGACGACCTCTTCGAGGCTGAAGGGCTTCGTGACGTAGTCATCGCCGCCGACGGTCAGGCCGGTGATCTTGTCCGAGGTGTCATCACGGGCGGTGAGGAACACGACCGGAGCGTTCATGCCGATCTGGCGGAGGCGACGCGTGACGGTGAAGCCGTCCATGTCCGGCAGCATCACGTCGAGGACGAGGAGATCGGGGTTGGTCTGCTCGGCCAGACGAAGAGCTTCGGCGCCGTTGGCAGCCGAGACGACGTCGAATCCTGCGAAGCGCAGGCTGGTCGAGAGGAGTTCGCGGATATTGGGCTCATCGTCGACAACGAGGAGTGTGGCTTCGATGTCGGTATCGTTTGCTGTAGTCATGCATCCAGTCTGAAGCTCAATTCTGAGAGTGGCTTGACAGTTCCCTGAATGCGAATGTGACGTGAGTCACTAAAAAACTCTCAGAAAAGTCCCGTGGGGACCGAAGTGCCGCATGCGTTCACAGGAACGCCACCACAAATTGAGGGTTATATGTGCTCGCGCACGTCTATTGCACAGAAATGTCGATGCGTGCTCGCTGGCCATCGCCGAGGCGGGGCTCCGGCTGTCGTATTAGGACTCCGGTCGTTGTTCCAGGGGGCTGATCTCTCAGGAGTCTGCCTGCCGGGCGCGGAATGCGGCCACGTGCGTGCGGTTCGCGCAGTTGCCGGTATCGCAGAAGCGCTTCGAGCGGTTGCGGCTGAAGTCGGCCAGGTAGGCGTCGCAGTCCTCGGCGGCGCAGCGGCCGAGACGGTCGAGGTCTCCGCTGCGGATGAGGTCGATGAGGACGAGTGCGACGTCGGCGGCGACGCGATCGGCCAGGCTCGCCGACTCGCCCACCCCGTGCAGGTGCCAGTCCCATTCCCCGTGCTTGACGAGCAGGGGCAGTGCATTGGCCTCGCGGAGTGTGAGATTGACCTCATTGACGACGCTCTCTTCGCCCGCCGCGACCTCGGCAGGTGTCACAGCGTCGAGGGTCGCGTCGAGCGCAAGAGCGAATCTCTCCCGCAGGCGACGCGTCTCATCGACATCGGATTTCGTGGCCCGAATGGGGCCCGAGAAGTCGTGCCGGGCCGCGAATCCGCGGAGTCCGGCGGTTGTCGTCAGCTCGTCTCCGTCCTCGGCGAGTGCTCCGGAGGTATTGAGGAGGTCGACGAGCATCGTGAGATTCGAGCGAATGTCATAGGCAAAAGGCATGGTGGGCACATTCTGCCACAGCGATGTAAGGACCAAAATGCACTTGACTCATTTCACGGGCGTGTTCAATACTGGATTCAGGCGGCAGACCAACGTCAGAGTCCTCCGGGACTGGGCCCCACCTCGGCGAGGGTGCCGGCATGTGCCCCACTCCCACCGCACTCGGATCACATTTCCACCAGCGCGTCCATCATCGTTTCAGCAGTCATGCACTTCAGGAGGTCAAGAATGAGTCGTACCGTCGTCATGGGGTTTCTCCTCACGCTTGCCTCGGCATTCTTCTTCGCGGTCTCGGGACCGATCGCGAAGACGATGTATGAGATCGGGTGGACCCCGGGCTCGGTCGTGCTCATCCGACTGGCCGGATCGGCCGTTCTGCTGCTCGTGCCCAGCATCATTGCCCTGCGCGGACGCTGGGACGAGGTGCGCAGGCATTGGAAGACTGTGCTCACCTACGGCCTCGTGTCGATGGCCGGTGTCCAGGGCTTCTACTTCGTCGCCGTCGAGCATCTCACCGTGGCGGTGGCGCTGCTGCTCGAGATGACCGCACCGATGCTCATCGTCTTCTGGATCTGGGCGCGGACGCGGACTCGTCCGGCGACGGTGACCTTCATCGGTGTGGTGGTCTCGATGATCGGGCTCGTCCTCATCCTCAATCTCCGTAACTCCGATATCAGCATCTTCGGTGTCGTCATGGCTCTTGCAGCTGCGGTCTGCCTGGCCAGCTACTTCCTCGTCTCGGCGAAGGACTCCATCAACGTCCCACCGGTTGCACTGACCGGGTTGGGCATGGGCGTCGGGGCCCTGGCGATGTCGCTCATCGTCTTCACGGGAGTCATGCCGGCCGGTGCGGTCGCTGCCGATGTCGATTTCGGCGGCTACAAAGTTTCGTGGATCCTGCCTATGGCGATGATCGTCGTCTTCACCGTCGGCGCCTACATCACCGGCATCCTCGGCCTGCGCTACATCGGTGCCACGGTCGGCTCCTTCGTCAACCTCATCGAGGTGCCCTTCTCCGTCATCGTCGCCTGGCTGATCCTGTTCGAGATGCCCGCACCCATCCAGCTCTTCGGCGGTGTCTTCATCGTCGCCGGCGTCGGGTTCATCAAATGGGGCGAGGCGCGTCTGGCCCGCCGGGTCGCTTCCCGCGAGGTCGTCGTCACGTCCGAGGAGCTCGTCTCGGTCTGAGCCGCAGCAACCTGGCGCTCAGGTGCTGAGCCACGTGGCGCAGGCTGACTCAGCGGACCTCGATGTCGTAGCTGTAGCCCTGCTCGGTGAGGAAGCGACGACGCTGGGCGGCGAAGTGCTCGTCGACGGTGTCGGCGGCGACGACGGTGTAGAACGTCGCGGATCCGGAGTCTTCCTTCGGCCGCAGAATCCGCCCCAGGCGCTGGGCCTCCTCCTGCCGGGAGCCGAAGGCACCTGAGACCTGGATCGCCACGGATGCCGCCGGCAGGTCGACGGAGAAGTTCGCGACCTTCGACACCACGAGAACCGGGATCGCGCCGGACCGGAAGTCGCGGAAGAGCTCCTGGCGCTGCGATTCCGGCGTCTGACCGGTCAGCACAGGAGCGTCGAGTTCGCGCCCGACCTCTTCGAGCTGATCGAGGTACTGGCCGATGACGAGGATCTGCGCCTTCGGGTGGTCGGCGACGAGCTCACGCACGATCGGCAGCTTCGCATCCGACGTCGCAGCCAGCCGGTACCGATCCTCACCATCGGCACGGGCATAGGCGGTGCGGGTTCCTCCGTCGAGGCGGACCCGGACTTCGTGGCAGGAGGCGGTGGCGATGTAGCCCATGCGCTCGAGTTCCTTCCACGGCACCTCGTACTGCTTGGGCCCGATGAGGGAGAACACCTCGTCCTCACGTCCGTCCTCACGGACCAGGGTGGCCGTAAGCCCGAGCCGCCGCCTGGCCTGCAGGCTCGCGGTCAGACGGAAGATCGGTGCCGGCAGCAGGTGGACCTCGTCATAGATGACCAGACCCCAATCCTTGGCATCAAGGAGCTCGAGATGCAGGTAGGAGCCTTTGCGGCGCGTGGTCAGCACCTGATAGGTAGCGATGGTGATCGGCCGGATCTCCTTCGTCGACCCCGAGTACTCACCGACCTCGTCCTCGGTCAGCGAGGTGCGCGCGAGGATTTCGTCCTTCCACTGCCGAGCGGCCACGGAGTTCGTCACGAGGATCAGCGTCGTCGTCTGCACCCGCGACATCGTGGCCACTCCGACGATGGTCTTG
Organism: Brevibacterium aurantiacum; assembly: GCF_003932995.1. Classification (NCBI taxonomy): domain Bacteria; kingdom Bacillati; phylum Actinomycetota; class Actinomycetes; order Micrococcales; family Brevibacteriaceae; genus Brevibacterium; species Brevibacterium aurantiacum. The sequence continues at coordinate 3,358,626 of NZ_CP025333.1, read as the reverse complement.
CCAGCACCGCAGGGCAGAACGACGACGCCGGACTCGCCGCTGAGGGAGTGGTCGATCGCCTCCTTCTGATAGTCGCGCAGATGCCACTGCCCGCCATGGGCATCATCGGACAGGGCGATCTCGTGGGCCTCACCGTCGACATAGCCGGCATGGTCGGAGACGGGATGACCCAGCTGCAGCAGCGCATGCTTGAGCTCACCGCGCTCCGAAGGATGGACGAGGACAGATTCGGCATCGAGGGATTTGCCGAACTTGCCCACAAGATCCGGCTGGCTGATGAGCGAGGCGAGCAGATCCGTGTCTGCCGAGGTCAGGGTCAGTCCGTGGATCGGATTGTCGACGAGGGTGAGCACGCCGAAGCGGTCCATGATGTCGACGATGTCGACGAGCAGCTCATGAGGCACCGGGTACTTCGCGAACTCGAGGAGGACGTCGACGACGGACTCCGCGTCATGGCCGCTGGCCCGGGCGTTCCACAGCCCCAGCGGGGTGATCGTGTACGTGTGGATGTATTCCGGGGTCCGCGACAGCTGCGCGAAGGGTGCGATCGCCACAGCCGCCTCGACGGCCAGGGGATGCCCCGACTCCAACAGCACAGTCCGGTCGGACTGCACGATCAACGGACCGTTCATATGTGTTCCTGCTTCTTCCCACGCCGAGGTGACTTCCGAGGGCACAACGCATGTGTCCTCAGGATTGTTCCTCCGCACCATCGGATTGAGCACCGGCCACATCGACACTGACGATGCGCGAGATCGACAGGGACGCCTCGGCGCCGGTGGTCTTGACCGTGCCCCGCACGCGGCCGCCGTTGACGGTGGCAGGGAGCATCTCGATGACGCGTTCCTTCCCGTGGGAGTCGGCGAGCGTGATCGTGACCTGCTGGCCCGCACTGGCGGCTTCCCGGAGACGATCCATGTGTCCCAGGGGTTCGTCGGTGCTTCTCACCGGGGCCGCGCGGGCCCCGGGGGAGCGGAGGATGCGGATGTAGTCGTCGAGGTGGTTATCTGTGACCCGGGCACGCTTGCGCAGATGCACCTCCGGCTCGGCCTGCGTGATGACCCTGCGTTTGCGCACCGGACCCGAGGGCGAGTGCAGCATGGCGTGGTGCTCGGCGGACTCTAAGAGATGCATGGTGCGTTCGGGGCCCAGCTGCCCGATCGCCACGGTCGGGGCCAATCGTTCCAGACCGGCCGGCAGCATGGCCTGGTCGGAGAGGATGACGTCGAGGTCGACGGGGTCATCGACGACGAGGACGGCGCGGGCACCTGCGACCTGGACCCGGCGCAGCTTCGACGCCGTGTTCTCGACGAGGAAGTTCAGGGTCGAGGGCAGAGCCTCGGCGCTGATCTCTGCGAGTTGGGCCAGGGCATCCTCGGCATTGATGCCGGTCTGCATGCTCGCCTCGATCGTGTCGGCGTCGATGCGGTACACGGTGCCCTGCCCACGTGCCTCGACGACGGCGAACTTACGCAGAATATGGTGGACCCTGGGTTCGATGGGCCCGGTCGCCACGGCGGTGAGATCGGACTGGATGAGGACGGTGTCGACCTCGTCGACGAGCCCGCCCCGAACCTCGTCGACGACATCGCCGGGCACCTCGAGACTCTCGAGGCTGAAGTTCACAGGGGCGATCGAAGGATCCTGCGCAGCCTGGGCACGCATCGCCGAAGCCAGGCCTGCGGCGAGGAGGACGCCGAACCTGCTGGGGCCGAAATGCTCAGAGTTCTGCAGCGGCGTCGTCGCCAGACCGAAGGCGCCGGCGGTGTGCAGGATCGCCTCCGTCATTGCGAAGTCATGGGCGGGAATGAGCGGTCGCCTGGCCAGGACCTGCGCGTGGATCCACTGCGCCGAGCGCGAGGATCCCTGCCCGATGTCGTGGAGTATCTCCAGGATGGTGAAGCGCAGCAGCGGCATCGTCGGCTGCGACTGGCTGAACCCCTTGAACAGGGACTTCTTGGGCGAGGCGAGGACGGTGAGGCGTTCGTTGGCGCTGGCCCCTGCCGCCAGTTGGGTGACATCGAGAGGTTCACGCAGCCAGGAGGACACCAGTGCTGCCCACAGCTGCGCCCTGTCTCCTTCGAGGACATCGGCGGCGTCATCGCTGGCCGTCCACTGCGGATCCAGCGGGTCATCGAGGACGCCGATGAGGTTGAGCGATTTCGCCGCGAGCAGCAGGGTGATCGTCTGTTCGAGTCCCAGATCGATGGTCTTCCCGATCCGCGTGACATCGCGTTTGGAAATTCCGCCGCTGGTCAGACGGGAGATGGGGGAGCTGGCCAACTCATCGACGAGCCCGCGCAGGGAGGAGATGGCCTCTGCCACGGCGGCTCGTTCGCTGTTGTGGATGAGCGACGTGGGGATGGTCTCGGTGCTCGAATCGAGCTCGGCCGATCCCGCCTGCCACGGAAGTGCCCGAGCGGATTCGGCCGCCGAGGTGGGCAGGAGTGTGATGGCCTCGGACTGGATCCGCCAGGTGGACTTCGGCGACGATGCCGTCTCGCTGGGGGCGGCCGAGGGCCAGGCCAGGCCCAGGTCGCGCAGTCGGGGGAGGACAACCTCGGCGAGGGCATCGTCGATATGACGATTCTCACCCACGTTGATGTCCGTGGTGGTGCGTGCGGCCTTGGCCAGGTCGATGAAGACGTCGAGCTCGGTGGCGCTGAGGGCTTCGATGCCCCGGGAGACGCCGATGCGCGAGGACGCGGCCGCGGCCAGCGAGGGAATCGTCGGGGACTCTGGTTGGAGGAGATCGCGACGGGTCCGGACGAGGGACTCGAAGTCGGTATCGGCACTGTGGGACAGCCACTGGCTGAAGGTCATTGACATCGCTGTTCAGTTTAGCGTGAGGGGTACAATAGGTGGGCAGAACAGGTTCGCAGATCTCGGAAAGGACGAGCATTGTCAGCCAAGCGTGTCGACTCGACCATCGTCGTCGTGGCCGTTGCCGCCGCCATTGTCGGAGCGGTCGCGCTGCTCGGCGTACTGGGGCAGGCCTGGATGGGCTACGCCCCCTCGCACCTGCTGACATACCTGCCGATGATCCTCCTCCCGATCGCCTTCGCCTTGGTCGCTGTGGCCCTGGTCAGAGCGGCACTGAGACGCAGACAGACCGAGGTGGGCCAGAGCTGAAACTCGGCCGCGGGCGCAGCCGACGGCACACGCACATCCGCTGAGGCGAACGCCTGAGACGGGGTGGCCGTTGAGTCAGCGTCGGGCACTTTCCCACCATGACGGCACCCACGCCGAGGTTGGCCGCAGTCAGCGTTCGTGTCCCGGGCGAATCGAGTGGCCACGGCCGGAATCTCGCACAGTATCGTGACGTTGAACCACTGAGATGGCACGCACGAGGACGGGCGCGGAGCAGGTTCCGGAGCTTGACCCGGATCGGATGCCGGATCGCGTCAGTGCAGGAGCGGTCGCAGACGGCGACGCGGACTCTGGGTCAGATGCAGGTCTTGGCGCGATCACTGGTACAGGCGCCGATACAGGCGTCGGCACAGACGCAGACTTAGCCACAGACACAGACGCAGACGCAGACGCAGACGCAGACTTAGCCACAGACACGGTCGAGCGAGGCCGCCGCACCACTGAGCATCACCGAATACGAGCTTGACCAGTACGAACAGCAACACCGACGAGCAACACCAACGACGAGCAGCAACAGGAAAGGACATCATGCCAACCGGACGCGTGAAATGGTTCGACGTCGACAAGGGCTTCGGCTTCGTCATCGCCGAGGACGGCTCCCAGGCCTTCCTCCACTCCTCGGTCCTGCCCGAGGACGCCGAGGTCACCAAGGGCACCCGCCTCGACTACGATGTGGTCGATTCCCGCCGCGGAGCCCAGGTGCTTAAGGCCAGACTGCTGTCGGGCCCGACCAAGGTTGCGAAGGTCCGCCGACGTCCGGCCGAAGACATGGCGGTTATGGTTGAAGATGTCATCAAAGTACTCGATGACCTCAACAACGGACTGCAGCACGGCCGCTACCCCGATCCTTCCCACGGGAACAAGGTAGCCTCGCTGCTGCGGGCAATTGCCGACGATTTGGAGTCCTGATGTCATCACTCTTCAGTGATTGGATGGCCGGCCAGAGTGCCGAGCCGACGAACGACCCTGCGCCCACAGAGGCGACGTCGGTTGCCGAAACGACGGCCCAGGCTGAGGCGTCTGCGCCGGTGAAGCCGGCCAAGGCCCCGCGGGCGACGTCGGAGAAGATCGTCCTCGACACCCAGCTGGCCGCCGCGATCGATACCGCTCGTTCCGCCATCACCGAGGTGGCCGGCAGCTCCGTGGTCGGAGACCACCTGGGGACATTGGCCGAGGGCACTCGCCTGGTCACCCATTACTTCGCATGCACCGACCCGACCTACCGTGGTTGGCGCTGGATCGCAGTGCTCGCACGCGCACCCCGGGCCAAGAAGGTCACGGTCTGCGAGACCGCACTGCTGCCCGGTCCTGACTCACTCGTCGCACCGGAATGGGTCCCCTGGGAACAGCGGCTCGAACCCGACGATCTGACTCCTCGGGACACCCTGCCGAAGGTTGAAGACGATCCGAACCTCCAGCAGGGGTTCGAGCAGGTCGAAGAGACCTCTGACGGCAATCTGGACGAGATTCCGAATTTTGAGTTCGGGCTCGGCCGTCGTCGGGTCCTCTCAACCGAGGGCATCTCATCGGCGGCCACCAGGTGGGCCGAGTCGGAGACCGGCGCGGAGTCCGAGTTCGCGGCGAAGGCCTCGGCGCACTGCTCCAGCTGCGGTTACCTGATGCCATTGGCGGGATCGCTGCGGCAGAAGTTCGGCGTCTGCGCCAACGGCTGGTCCCCGGCCGACGGCAAGGTCGTCGCACTCGACTTCGGGTGCGGAGCACATTCTGAGACCGACGTCAGCAAGCAGAGCACAGAACCTGCCGAGGCCGTTGTCGATGACTACTCCGTCGGCGAACTCGAGTTCCAGGAGGGCTGACACACTCGATGGCCCACACGTTCCGGTCACTGGCAGAACCGAACTACCGACATTGGTTCGCCGGTGCCCTGATCTCGAACACCGGAACGTGGATGCAGAGGACGGCCCAGGACTGGATCGTCCTCACCTACCTGACGAACAACAGTGCCTCCGCCCTAGGCATCACCATGGCATTGCAGATGGGCCCACAGCTCATCATGTTCCCCTTCGCGGGAGCGATCGCCGACAGGTTCTCCAAGCGCAGACTTCTCATGGTCACCCAGACACTGTTGGGGGCCGTGGGCCTGTTGCTGTTCGTGCTCGTCATCACCGACGCCATCGAACTCTGGCACGTCTACCTGACGGCTCTGGCCCTGGGCATCCTGGCCACCCTCGACAACCCCGCCCGGCAGGCATTCGTCTCCGAACTCGTCGGTGAGAAGCTGCTCCCCAACGCGGTGAGCCTCAACTCCGCATCATTCAACGGTGCCCGCATGATCGGTCCCGCCGTCGCCGGTGTCCTCACCGCACTCATCGGCGCCGGGCCGGTGTTCCTCATCAGCGGGCTCGGGTTCGCCGCGACCCTGACGGTGCTCATCCGGCTGGATCAGACCCGACTTCACCCATCGAGTCGCCGTGGCACGGGTGGAATCCTGGGCGGATTCAAATACCTGCGCCAACGTCCCGATGTGACGATCGTGCTTGTGGTGCTGTTCATCGTTGCGACCTTCGGGTTCAACTTCAACATCTACACCGCCACGATGGCCCGGATCGAGTTCGGCAAGGACGCCTCCGGCTTCGGACTGCTCAACTCCGTCATGGCGATCGGATCGGTGACCGGGGCGCTGGCCTCGGCGAAGCGGGAGAAGCCGAGGCTGCGCTTCATCTTCGGTGCGGCAGGCGGCTTCGGTCTCGCAGTCGGGACGGCGTCCCTGATCCCCAACTACTACGTCTTCGCAGCCTCACTTATGCTGGTCGGCTTCGCATCGCTGACGATGATGACCTCAGCCAACGCCTATGTGCAGACGACGACCCCACCGCACTACCGTGGTCGGGTCATGGCGATCTATGCCGCCGTCGTCATGGGCGGCACCCCCATCGGTGCGCCGCTGGCCGGGTGGGTCGCCGACCTGTACGGACCGCGGATGGCGATGGTCGTCGGGGCCGCCTCGGGGATCATCGCCTTCGCCGTCGGGCTGGTGTGGATGATCGTGGCGAAGAACCTGCGGCTGCACTACGACCCCAAATCACGCATCCGTCTCCACGTGAGCTATCACGGACGGCCATGAGAGTCGGGCCGGACGCTCATGAAGGTCGGGCCGGACCCTCGTGAGGGGCAGGTCGGCAGGCGTCTGCCATCCTGAGTGCTGCGCAGAACTTGGTCCCTTAATATGAAAAACCCCATGAGCAACAGATCGGACACACAGTGAACGCGGACATTCTCACCTCGGTGCTGGTCGGATTGGCGATCCTCGTCGGCTGCCTCGGCATCATCTTGCCCGTGCTGCCGGGTTCCATCCTCATCGCGATCGCCGTGCTGGTGTGGGCCATCGTCATCGGTGGGCCGATGGCCTGGATCATCTTCGCCATCGTCGCTGTCTTCGTCGCCGCCGGTATGAGCGCCTCGTTGGTGCTCACGGGCAGGAAGCTCAAGGCGATGAAGGTCCCGAACAAGTCCGTGCTGCTGGCAGGTCTCCTCGGCATCATCGGATTCTTCGTGATCCCCGTCGTCGGTCTGCCGATCGGCTTCATCGCCGGGCTCTACCTCGCCGAATACCTGCGGCTCAAAGAGGCGAAAGAGGCCCGGGACTCCAGCTGGGAATCACTCAAGGCGATCGGCATCGGCACCGCCCTCGAATTCCTGCTTGCGCTGCTGGCAGCCATCACCTTCGGCATCGGAAACCTCATCCACTTCCTCGGCTGAGGAGCGGGGGACGGGGGCCTCGTGCGGGTTCTTTCCACCGCATCACGCACCGGTCGTCGCACGTCCTCCCGTGAGCTGCTTCGCCTACAGATAGTTCAGCACCCCGCCCTCGCAGCTCTAAAACGCCTCGTTGCAACGGGGTGTTGAGACACTGCGGGTGCGGGGTGCTGAAAGCTATTGCCGGGAACGGCACCTAACCATTGGGCGCCGAAGCAGCTGGCGCCGAACCACTTGGTGCTCACCTAGCTGGCGCCTAAGCCGCCCGAGGTATCAGGCCAGGGCGTCGATGACGAAGTCGATGCTGGCCAACAGCGCCTTGACGTCCTCGGGATCGACGGAGACGAAGGTCGCGATGCGCAGCTGGTTGCGGCCCAGCTTGCGATAGGGCTCGACGTCGACGATGCCGTTGTTGCGCAGCACCGAGGCGACGAGGGCCGCATCGACCGAATCGTCGAAGTCGATGGTTGTCACGACCGACGAGCGATCCTCAGGGTTCTCCACGAAGGGATGAGCCACCTCGGCGGCATCGGCCCAGTCGTAGACGAAACCGGAGGTCTCACGGGTGCGAGCGGTGGCCCACTCGAGGCCGCCGTTGCCGTTGATCCAATCGATCTGCTCAGCCAGGAGCACCAGGGTCGTCACAGCAGGAGTGTTGTAGGTCTGGTCCTTGCGCGAGTTCTCGATCGCGGTCACGAGATCCAGCGATGCGGGAATCCACCGCCCCGAGTCCTTGATCTCCTGGGCACGGGCGATGGCCTTCGGCGACATGATCGCCACCCACAGGCCGCCGTCGGAGCCCATGTTCTTCTGCGGCGCGAAGTAGTAGACGTCGGTCGCGGTGATGTCGACGGGCAGACCGCCGGCACCCGAGGTGGCGTCGATGACGACAAGCGAATCCTCGTCGATGCCCTCGGGACGCGTGATCGTGGTGGCCACACCGGTCGAGGTCTCGTTGTGCGGCCAAGCATAGACGTCGGCCGTGACATCGGAATTGCCTGTCGCCTCGGCGAGGGCAGCAGGGGAGGGGACGGCGGAGGTGCCGGGCTCGGCCTTGAGGATGAGGGAATCCTGCAGATGCGGGGCCTCGTCAGTGGCCTTGGCGAACTTCTGACCGAATTCGCCGAAGGTCGCGTGGGCGGCGCGTTCGCGCACCAGCCCGAAGGCGGCGACGTCCCAGAAGGCGGTGGAGCCGCCGTTGCCCAGGACAACCTCGTAGCCGGAGGGCAGGTTGAAGAGTTCGGCCAGGCCGGTGCGGATGCGCCCGACCAGGTTCTTCACGGGTGCCTGGCGGTGGCTGGTGCCCAGCACATCGGCGGCGGCAGAATTCAGCGCCTCGATCTGGGCTTTGCGGATGCGGGCCGGACCGGCGCCGAAGCGTCCGTCGGCGGGCAGGAGTTCGTCTGGGATCTCTATATTCGTGGCAGTCACGCACGACAGTCTACGACGCACCTACCTGTGCCCGATGGCCGGCACCGTCATCTTGAGTCATGTCGGCCTCGGCGAGTCGGCATCGCCATGTCTGTATCTGCGCGAGCGTTGTGTCACTGGGTCGCCGTAGAGTGAAGGTATGAGTGAGCCAGTCGACCGATTGCCGCAGACGCGGAAGTCCTACGAGTCACCGACCTTCGACCATCCCCAGGTCTCGCCGCTGGAGCTGTTCAGACAGTGGTACGACGAGGCCGCCGGCCACGTGCGGGAACCGAACGCGATGACGGTCTCGACCCTCGACGAGTGGGGTCCTTCCTCGCGGATCGTCCTGCTCAAGGGCATCGACGAAACCGGTTTCATGTTCTTCACCGACTATGACTCTGCCAAGGGCCGGCAGCTGCGCGCCGATCCCAGGGTGGCCGTGAACTTCCCCTGGCAGGATATGGAACGGCAGGTCAGGATCAGGGGCCTCGCCGAGGTGGCCGCCCCCGAGGACTCCGACGCCTACTTCGCCGTGCGCCCCCGCGGATCACAGATCGCAGCCTCCGTCTCGAAGCAGTCCCAGCCGGTCAGCGGTCGGGAGCAGATGCAGGCAGAATACGATGCCGCCCTGGCGGAGTATGAGGACAAGGACGTGCCCCGACCAGAGCACTGGGGCGGGTTCAGGGTCCGTGTCTTCGAGATCGAGTTCTGGCAGGGGCAGAAGAACCGGTTCCATGACAGGTGGGTCTTCCGCCGTGCCGACGGCAGCCACGAACCTGCAGATCTCTCCCGGGCGGAAGAGTGGAGTCCGGTTCGCCTCTACCCCTGATCCGGGCTCCGTCTCGAGTGGGGTCTTGCTGAAATATTCGTCGTGCCGCCAGCGTTATCCGGAAGACAGGGCGACTACGACAGGCGAGGCCGGCGGCAACGCATTGAATGAAGGCCTCGGATCACACGAGCCGGTGGACTTCAACTCTGCTTGAAGGCACGTGATCATGTGTACGCGGGATAGGATTGAGGCTGAGAACGCCTGAAATGGTCGAATGGGCCTGAAGACGAAGAGTGGAGTGGCTGGTCTGAAGTGAACGACCTCATTGATACAACTGAGATGTACCTCAAGTCGATCATCGAGCTTGAGGAGCAGTCGATCGTGCCGTTGCGAGCTCGCATTGCTGAACGTTTGGATCACTCCGGTCCCACCGTTTCACAGACTGTGGCGCGCATGGAGCGCGACGGTCTGCTGCATGTGAGCAATGACCGACACCTGGAGCTGACGGCAGAGGGGCGTCGTATCGCCACCGAGGTGATGCGCAAGCACAGGCTGGCAGAACGACTCCTCGCCGACGTCGTCGGACTCGAGTGGGAACTCGTCCACGACGAGGCATGCCGGTGGGAACACGTGATGAGCGAGCAGGTCGAACGTAAGCTCGTCACCCTGCTCCCCGAGATCGCCTCGGGCCCGTACGGCAATCCGATCCCCGGTCTCGACGTGATCGGTGGAAAGCTGAACAACGGCACGGAGGTCGTCGATCTGGCGACCGCAGTGGCTCGCGACGGAGCGAAGGAGCTTCGGATCGCCTGGTTGGCAGAACCACTCCAGGTCGACATCCATCTGCTGCAGCAGTTCCAGGTCGCAGGCGTCCTGCCCGAGAGTGATGTCGAGATCTCACGCAACGGTGAGTACATCACTGTTCAGGTCCCCGGTGCGCAGGACGTGCTCGATCTGCCGCTGGATACCGCCTCGCACGTATTCGCCTATAAGAAGTAAACCTGGCCAGGGAGTGAGCCCGGCCGAGATGTGAGCCCGGCTGCCGAGGCATTGCGGTGTCACGGTCACGAGACTGCGCGGTCACGGTCACGAAACGTTGCCGGTTACGGTCAAAGGTCTCGACTCGGGCCAGTTTGTTACAAAGCATCGCCGAACACGGCCCAGAGAGCGTCAGATCGCTCCCTGGGCCGTGTCGTATAACGAGCAAATGTTACGAAGATTTATCGGGAATTCACGCCTCTGACCTGCACCTTTATGGAAAACCTCAGGTGTTTCCCCCGTGGTTCGTGACAGAAACGTGACAATCGGTCACTGATTAGTTACAGTTGTGGAGGTCGTTCACGAAAGTGGCGACTTTGCATCGAGAGCCGCACGCCACGCTCGATGTGATATCTCTGAGGACCGAGAGTGGCGGTTGGGTTTCTTCCAATAGGTGACGAGAGGGAAACGTGGCAACTAAGCAGCATGGCCGCCGCGCCGCTGAAGCCAAGGTCAAGACACCATTGACCGAACTGACCGAAATCCTGAATGCCAACTCCGCCGTCTTCGGACGCCGTGCAGCCGTCGTTGCTGCCAGCGGTGGACTGCTCACCGCAGCCGTCCTTCCGGCAGCAGGACAGGGAGCCGACGAGAACGTCGCAGTCTCCGCCGAGTCAGAGGCTCACACCCAGGTTGAGTACAAGAACCAGACGGCGACCGTCACTGCTGGCGACGAAGACCAGGACAAGGACAAGAAGCAGGATTCATCCTTCAGCGCCGACGTCCAGACCGTCACCGCCAAAGCTGCACCAAAACCAGAACCAAAGCCCGTTGAGACCGCTGAAGACACTTCAGACGATGACTCCGCTGATGCTCCGACCGCCGGTTCCTCGGATTCCGGTGACAAGGACAAGAGCGAGAGCAAGGACTCCGGGTCCGACGATGCCGGCTCGATCGACGGCTCCAAGGCCGAGCAGGTCATGGGCTGGGCTGCCAAGGGCGTCGGCACTCCATATGTTTACGGTGGAACTTCGCAGAGCGGCTGGGACTGCTCCGGTTACACCTCGTGGGTCTATAGCAAGGTCGGCGTGAACCTGCCTCGCAGCTCGGGCGCACAGAAGGCCGCTGGCCAGGTCGTCTCCCAGTCGGAGGCCAAGCCCGGTGACCTCATCTGGCACCCAGGCCACGTCGGCATCTACGCCGGTGGCGGACAGATGTACGATGCCGGTTCACCAGGTTCAGGCACCTCGAAGCGCAGCTACAGCTGGATGGGCAACGTCACCTTCATCCGCGTTCTCTGATCTAGTTCACACAGAAACTCCCCGCCTGACTCGACGGTCCTCGAGCCAGACGGGGAGTTTTTGCGTACCCGATTGCATCAACTTCCCGCAACGCACCTGTGGTGCCAGCCTCGACACCGGTCCTCACGGCCCTGAAAAGTGAACGACAGTGAAAGAATCCGTGACGCGAGCGGTATGAATTCGGTCACAGGGGAGAGTCGGCGTTAGTCTTAATAAGATTGAGTTTGGCGTAAGTGATGGGGAATCAGATGGGCCACAGCCGAATAGTACGAATAGCCGCTCCAGTTTCTGGCGCGGAGTACATATCTGTGTCTGTCCCTTCTTTCAAGGCGTTGTGCTGCGGCACAGCGCCTTTTGCGTTCCCAGGGCCCGTGTCGATCGACCGGAACCACACTCACACGAAGATGAGGGGCGGGATATGAAGACTCTTGTGCTGAATGCCGGGTACGAACCACTGTCGATCGTTCCGTTCACCAGGGCCGTAGTCCTGGTGCTGACGGGCAAGGCGACGGTTCTGGCCGCCGAGGACGTTCCAGTGAGATCCGAGCACCTGAACCTCGACCAGCCATCGGTCATTCTGCTCACACGGTATGTGCGGCCGCCCCATGACCGTCGAGTCTCACTCTCCCGACGGGGAGTGCTCCGGCGCGACAATCACCGCTGTGCCTACTGCGCGAAGCCTGCGACGACCGTCGACCATGTCGTTCCCCGCTCCCGCGGCGGAGTCAACAGCTGGGAGAACCTCGTCGCCTGCTGCCGCGAATGCAACAACCGCAAAGGCAACAGGTCACTGGCGGAGATCGGGTGGAAGCTCAGCTTCCACCCCCAGGAGCCGCGAACAGGTCAATTCTGGATGCGCGGGATCGACAAACCGGTCGAGCAGTGGCGACCGTTCCTGGAGCTCTCCAAAGCCGCCTGAGACAGGCATCGTTCCAGCTGGTCGTCGTGGTGTCCGCACTGAGACGCAATTCGGATAACGATGTGACATAGGCCCAGGCCTGCGATCGATTCTGATTTAGGGTGGAAGCGAGAGAAGTTCACTTCAAGATGAGGAGCTTGCTATGAACGAGCAGGACCGACCCCAGAACGCCGAAACAACACCCCCAGGGGAACCCGACGCCGTCATCGTCGGCATCGACGGTTCGCCACCCAGCCGCAATGCGCTGGCATGGGCGATCCGCGAAGCGAAATATCTGGACAAGCCGATCCGCCTCGTCGGTGCCTACACGATCCCCAGCGTGGCTGCGGCTGCGATCGACGTCTCCTACGTCCCGATCGATGACACCTCAATCCGTGCGGCAGTGACCAACACACTCAAAGAAGCCGCCGCCGAGGTGAAGGCCGCCGGTGTGCCCGTCGAAGCCGTCATTGAGATCGGCGACGCCGCCGGTGTCCTCATCGACGAATCGAAATCGGGGAGCCTGGCCGTCGTCGGCTCACGCGGACGCGGGGGATTCGCCGGACGCCTGCTCGGCACCGTCTCCAGCGCACTGCCTGCCCACTCCGCCTGCGCGACCGTGGTCGTTCCAGCCTCGTGGCAGCCAGATGTGGAAAGGACCGCTCACCCCACATCCTCCCGGCCTATCCGCCAGGACGGCATCGTCGTCGAAGAACCCGACCCCAATGTCGACGCCATCGAAGGGCTGCGTTTCGATGGCAAGGTCGTGGTCGGGGTCGATTCCCTAGGGGCTGAGTCTCCCGCGCTGTGGAAGGCTGCTCGACTGGCTGTGCGCCGTGGATCGCCGCTGCACATCGTCGCTGTCATCACCACGACAGTGATCGGCCCGGAATGGCTGCCCAGCACAGCGGACCTCGAGCGACTGGTCAATGAAGGAGCCGACAAGCTCGTCGTGGCCAAGCAACGCCTGCAGGAGGAGTTCGCAGACCTAGACGTCACCTGGACCCTCTTCGACGGTCAGCCCGCCGAGGTGCTCGTCCGGGCCTCTGACACCGCCGAGGTGCTTGTCATCGGTTCTCGCGGACGCGGCGGCTTTGCGGGACTGCTCCTGGGTTCGACCTCGCAGTCGGTTCTGCCGTATTCGCAGTGCCCGACGATGGTCGTGCGTGTCACCCGCGACCATAACAAGCGTCGACACGATGGCGAGGTTCCTGAGCCGGGGCTGTGATTCTGGGACCGCTGCCTCGCCTTTCGGCTCGGTTGGTCATCGCCGGTCCGCGATCGCCTCGATGACGACGTTGTCGGCTGATCGACCGGATCTGCGCTGCAGGCACGTGAGAATGACGAGGCGGCCGGGTTCATCGGCCCACACACGATCATCACCGGAGATGTCAGTCTTGGGCACAGTGTAGGCCTCGGTCACCGTGTAGTCGCGGTCCTGGAGAGTGATCGACTCACCCTTTTCGACAGTCGGCTCTCCTGCATCGACATCGATGAGTGTGTTTCCGGGCAGCTCGGCTCCTTGTACGGAGTGGATGGCGACATAGGTCGTGCCGCGTTCGGGGTGGTCGGGAGTGCCGTGATTACGCACAACGTAGCCATTGCGCAGCCCGGGGGGATTGATCGCACCGTTGACCTCGGACATTGTCTCCAGCCCGGTATCAAGTCCGACAGAAGGGATCTGGAATTCTCCGTCGAGGGCTTCGATCTGCATCTCCTCGACGTCGGTTTCGCTTGGGGGCTCTTCGAGCTGAACATCGGCCTGACTCCCGGCGGTGCTCTGTTCGTCGGTGAGGCCATGGGTGAGCATCCATGCACCTGAGCAGATGAGCGCAATGATGACAACTGCGGCGGGGACGGACCACCAGTCACGAAATATTCGTGCCGTCATGGGTTCCTTTCATATGTCGGTGGCGGCCACCGAAGCAGTGGCCGCCACCGAGTCATGACTGAATCGTCAGTTGCCCGTCATGCGACGCCGAAGTGCACCGATGATGAGTCCTCCGGCCACGGTCAGAAGGCCGATGCCGCCGAGGAGGTTCCAATTGGGTCCGGCGTCGGCCGAGTCAACGTACGCACCGGTTTTCACTACCGGGTTGTCGTCTGGCTTATCGGCCTCGGGAATGGCGATTTCCACGGTCTCCGAGGGCACACCGTAATCATGAGAGAAGGCTTCGTTCGATTCGGAGGCAGGAGCCGAGGCCACGAATGTCACAGACTTCTCTTCGCCGGGCTTCACGAAGTCGGCATCGAGTGTGAGCTCGTCGGTCTTGAAGTCGACGGTGCCGTCTTCCTCGCAGGTGACATCGGGAGTGAAGGTTTCAATCAGCTCCGCATCCTCGGGGGCAGTCTTGGACTGAGAGATGGTTCCGTCTTCGGCATACACCTCGACCTTGGCATCTTCGATGGTTTCACCCGGTGCACAGTGGTCCAGGCGAACCTTGTCAGTGACCTTGGCCGGGAGCTCAGTGATCTCTTCGACCGAGACCTGCGAAGATACCTTCGGGGTGTAGAGGCCCTGGTAGGAATCCGATGCCTGGACCGTTGTCTCCTGCCCCTCAACGACAGCTTGCAGGCTCGCGCGATCATATCCATCAGCGTCGAAGTCCTTGGGGTTCCACTGGGTGACCGAACCAGTCGGCATTCCCGAGAAGGTCACTGATACAGAGACATCGGGAACGTCGTCGGTGAAATCGAGGGGCACCTCGACCGACGATGTGTCGGATGTGATTTCCGTCGTCTCAGGCTTGGCGCCGTCGACAGTGAGCTCACCGTGGAATCCGGGAACGCTGACGCCCTCGGAGTTGACCAGCGAGACAACCGCAGCCGATGAGTCGTCGTCAATGGTGACTTCGGCCTTATAGGTGCCGTCTCCGGCATATTTCGCGGCTTCGTCGCCCATGAGTGCCGAGAGGTCGTATGCGTCGGGAAGTACGTCATCGTAGAACGCGTCCGCGCCGATGTCCTTGAGATTCTGAGAGTCCTCGTTCCACCCGATGCCATCGGTGACCTCTTGCAGACTGCGGTCCTCGAGAATATCGCGGTGGTCTATTTCATCAGAGCTGTGTACGTGCTCGCCGATTGCCATGTCATGAGCCATCTGATCGGCCTGGTCGTCGCGGGGCTCGTCCCACTTCGCGAGGATATAGGCCAGCTCGGGGGCTTCGACCGATGATCTTCCACTTTCGTCGTAGCCGTTGCCCATGGGCTGGTTCAGGCCCCGGTCGATGCACCAGACACGGTTGCCGGAGAGGACACCCGACGATGGAATGTAGGCACCGTACATGGTGGCATTGTCGACGCCGCCCTGGTTGTCAGTCTCAGGGTTTGTGGTGACGCCGGTGAAGTCTGGTTCGCCCTCGTATGCGCTGAGCTGGGGGCCGAGTTCGGGCGCAGCCATTGCCGGAGACGAAAGGAGAGTGCTCCCGGCGATCAGTGCAATCGTTGTGCCGACTACGGGGAGTCGTCTGCGGAGTTGCCGCATGTTCTGGTCCTTCCTGGGGTGCGCCACGTGGTACGCGTGGTTTGGCACAAGGCAGTTTGCCGTAGCTCGCTCCCACCCGGATAGCATAGACGCAGCAAGGATTATTGTCTTGTTGAGTTGACGATGTTCTCGGCATTCGGGTGCCGGTGGCCATTGTCGTTGCAGTTCAGGGGTGTACTCGGACATGCGACGGCGCACGCGGGCATCGCTGTATCGTCGATTACCAGGCGCAGATGAGTGAGGGTGATTGCCGCGGCGGGTCCGGGAATGCGATGCGATGAAGCAGATTGACCATGCCATGCGATGGGCCTGAGTGCAGGTGCGCAATGTGCGGCGATCGAAGGCGGGTATGCGGCCGAGAATCGGCCTGATCCGCAGTGGTGATGGCGCCCCCGGGCAGATTCGAACTGCCGGCACCCGCTTTAGGAGAGCGGTGCTCTATCCCCTGAGCTACGGGGGCGATGTGGCCTTCTTCAACCACGACCACCAAGTGTAGCGTAGAAGAAACCTGGATGTTTCACGGTGTGCCAGCACCTATTATGTGTAGTTTCTCGTTAGGGTCGAAGTGTGCCAGATTCCGTTGTTGACGATCAGTTCCCAGGACTCGACGATGTCTACGCCGAGTGGAAACAGCAGGCTGCCCATCTGGGCGGTCGCGACACCATGCTCCATTTCCGGGACTCGCGTGATGGCAGCATCGATCTCTCCGGAGCACATCCCTCTGGGCTAGCCCAGCTCCTGGCCGGTCGCGCCACTCGACTCTCCAGCCTGGTTCGTGACCACGAAGTCCTCGCCGACGCACGCCGCCGTGCGAAATCGATCCGATCGAAGGCCGAGCAGCTCGATAACGAACGCGGAATTCAGGCCGCACACCTGGCGATCGGCTTCGCCTCGTGGACGGAGAAGGACTCCACGTACAAGTTCAACGCACCGATCGTGATGCGTCATGTCACGCTCGTTCCCCGCGGTTCCCGCGTCGAGGACTTCGAAATCGTGCTCGGCGACGGGATCATGATCAACCCCGCCTTGGTCCAGCACCTGTCTGAGGTCTACGACCTCGAGGTACCCGTTGACGAATGGGTCGATGCCACGGGCGGACCACACGGCTTCGATCCGGGTCCTGCGCTTGATCGCCTCCGTGACCTTGCGCAGTCCGTGCCCGGTCTGCGCATCAACCACCGCTTCGTGGTGTCGACGTTCGCCAACATTGCGAGCCCATTCACCACCGACTATCTGCCCACTCAGCACCCGATCCTCCGCGCCCTCGCCGGGGACGAAGAGGTGCGCGGCGCACTGGGCGGCCCTTCCTACTCACCGACCCCACGCCAGCATGGCACCCGTCAGAGCGACGCTGCCGTCTCCGACGAGCAGGGTAGTCGAAACACTCAGGCTTCATCTGAGCATGATCCGGCGACTGCCGACGACGATGAGTTCTCACAACCCACGGTTCCGATCACGGACGGCTCCCTGCCAGGGGCTGCAGCGGATCGAACCGGAACCGCGACTGCGGGTGAGACTTCAGGCTCCTCCGCATCTGCGGCTGCGGCACCGAAGGACGCCAAGCCTGGCGTCACTCAGCCAGTCGATACCAAGTCGGGCGACGCTAAGCCGGAAGACACCACCTCCGCTGACGACGTTGCCTCGGGCGACACTAAATCTGCCAGCGCGACACCTGCCGACACCACGTCTGCTGGCGCCACACCTGCTGACGATACTGTGGCAATCGCCGATGGCACGTCGGCCGTCGTCGGCTCCGAAACGAGCCGCACCGAATCCGACAAAACACCGTCGGCCTCCACCAGCTCAACTGCTGAGAAGACTGCGAACGAACAGGCTTCGGCGAAGGCTGCTGAGAGCGATTCCGGCACCCCCTCAGACCTGGGCACAAGCAAGAGCACGGCCGAGAACAAAGGCACGGCCAAGAAACCTGAGTCTGCCGCAGCACAGGGCAAAGAAGCTGCCTCTGCGACCGCTCACGGGCCTGCAGCTTCCGGACGTGAGGATGTCGCCAAAACCGGAACTGCGAAGTCCGAACCGACCGTCGATGCCGACACTGCAGGTGCCGAGAAGTCAGGCACCAAGCCGCCGGTCGCAGACACTGCATCCGGCCTGGACAAGGACGCACCCGCAAGCGCAGAGACACCTGACTCCGACGAGGACGAGGTCGTTCCGGCCGCACTCAAGGAACCCGTCACGCCACTTCCTGATCGCAAACCTCAGGAAGAGTTCCTCGTCATCGACGTCGACGGAGATCAGCAGGCCGTGGTCGACGCCGCAGTCTCCGGACAGTCCGTCGTCGTTGACACCCCTCCCGGGACCGGTGCCACACAGGTCGCCGTCGCGGTCGCCACAACCCTGGCCCACACCGGCAAGAGCGTGCTCTTCCTGGCGCAGACCGCCGATGCTCTCGACGACTTCTCCTCCCGCCTCGGCGAGGTCGGGCTCTCTGAATTCGCCGTCGACACCCGTCAGGGCACCGGTGCGATCAGGAAGCAGCTCGTCGGCCTCATCGGTTCGGCCGAGAAGGCCGAGCGCCCCGACCTGTCCGGCCTGCTCAACGAACTCAACGAACAGCGCGAGACGCTCAACGAGCACGTGTCCTCACTGCACCGTCGTCGTGAGCCCTGGGACGTGTCCGTCTACGAGACGATGCAGCATCTGGCGGAACTGACCTCCGGCGAGGATTCTCCTCAGACTCCTGTCCGGTTCGGTGAGGACCTTCTCGGCGCCAGCGATGACCGTCGCGATGCGCTGCGCGGAAAGCTCAGCGAACTGGCGTCACTGGGTGCCTTCACCCTCGACGTCGAGGACACCGTCTGGTTCGGTGCCGACCTCAAATCTGTCGAAGAGGCCGAAGCTGCGCGCACTGTTGCCGAACGTCTCGGTCGGACCATTCCCGACCTGGTCAAGTCCGTCGAACCGGTCCTGTCCAAGGCCAAACTGAACCCGCGCCGCAACCTCAATGACTGGTCACGCGCCATCAAGGTGCTGCTGCGGGTGCGCACGACCCTCGACAACTTCGCCCCCGACATCTACGACCACCGCCTCGATGATCTCATCGCAGCAACAGGCAGCTCAGAATACCGCGCCGAGGCCGGCGTGGAGATGGGCATGCTCCAGCGCAAGCGTCAGAAGAAGGCCGCGAACGAGTTCCTCCGTCCAGGCGCTGACGTCTCCGACCTGCACGCGGCGCTGATCGACGTCCGTTCCCAGCGCATCGTGCTTGAGGATCTGGCTGGCCACGACGGTCGTCCGCAGATCCCGCGCGGCGTCCTCGAGGCCGATGCGATCCTGCAGACCGTTGAGGCCGACGTTGCCAAGATCGCACCGATTTTGGAGACCACCCCCGACGGCGGCGACCTGGGCCTCATGCTCATCGAGGAGCTGCAGGCACGCACCGAAGCCATGGGTCGTGACTCGGAGAATCTGGCCGAACTGCCGGAGCGGTCCCGACTCCAGCGTGAGCTGACCGACGAGGGACTGTCTGATCTGCTCACGGATCTGCGTCGTCGCAAGGTCGACACCACCTTGGTCGGACCTGAGTTCGACCTAGCCTACTGGGCATCGGTTCTGCAGCGGATGGCCAGTGAAGATCCACAGGTGGGCCGCCACGACGGTGCCGAACTGCATCAGGTGGCCGAAGGCTTCCGTGAGAACGACCGTGCCTTCGTCGCAGCGGGCGCTGGTCGCCTGCGTTACAACCATGCACAGGCATGGAAGCGGGGAATCGACAACGACCCGATCTCCGCTGGTGTCATCAAGCAGGAGCTGCTGTCCCCGCACACCTCGGTGCAGACCATGTCGACGCGGGCCCCAGAACTGCTCACCACTCTGGCACCGGTCTGGATGGCCAGCCCCTACACCGTGCCTGAGCTCTTCTCCGCACTGCCGCTCTTCGATGCCGTGGTCATCGCCGATGCCGGACGTCTGTCGGTCCCCGACGTGGTCCCGGCCATCACCCGCGCCCGACAGGTCATATCCCTGGGCGACTCCCGCCTGCTCGGACCGCGCCCGTTCTCAATCGCGGTCGATCGCTGGGGCATGGACGATGGGAATCATCCGAGCTCAGTCCAGGAGCGCCTCGGCGAGTTCCTGCCTCGTATGGAACTGTCGAACTCCTACCGGCAGTCACCGGTCGGACTCATCGATCTGGCGAACCGGCACTTCTACGATTCGACGATCACGACGATGCCGACCGCCCACACAGGCGAGGGCACCGGGCTCGAATTCTCCTATGTCGCCGACGGCAGAGGCCCAACCGATATCGGCACCGGCCGTGTCGAGAGCCCCGATGCCGAGGTCAAACGGGTCGTCGAGCTCGTGCTCAGACACGCACGCAACCGATCCCGCGAGTCCTTGGCCGTCGTCGCGCTCACCGCACATCACGCCCAGCGCGTGGCCACCGCGATCTCCCGGGCCATGAAGGACCTGCCCTACGTGGCGGCATTCTTCAACGATTCGAGCAAAGAGCCCTTCGTCGTCACCGATGCCGAGCGAGTCCAGGGCATGTCCCGCGACGCCGTGATCTTCACCTTCGGCTACGGACGGACCGTCCACGGCCGAGTCATCCATGACTTCGGGGCACTCTCGGGTCCCGACGGCGAACGGATCCTCGCAGCGACGATGACCCGGGCACGCAAACGTCTCACCGTGGTCTCGAGCATCGAATCCGATGACTTCGAGACGCACCGGCTCACCGGGGGAGCGGTCCTGCTCCCACGGATCCTCGACGAGGTCGCCGCCGGAGGCATGAGGCAGCCGGGGCCACACGGTGAGATCTACGACCCTCTCTTCAACGACATCGCCGACCGTCTGCTGCAGCTCGGCGTGGTCGCTCACGAACATTACAACGGCATCGATCTGGCCGTGGCGAACTCGACCGAGGACGAACACGGCATGATCATCGCCGTCGCCGGAGACGGGCCCGAATACGCTTCGGTCCGAAGCCTGCGCCAGCGCGATCGCGTCGTGCCCGAGCAGCTGGCCCGTCGCGGGTGGAAGTTCATGCGCGTGTGGTCCACCGATGCCTTCGTCGATCCGCAGACGGAGACTGAGAAGATCTTCGGTGCGTGGAAGTCCACGGTGGAGAAGATGAGCCCGCAGGCCGTCCTCAACGCGGCACGTGCGGCCTCCGTGGTCGTCGGCCGTACCGGCAGCCGACCCAAACTGGTGCCGGGCCTGCCCATGCACAAGTATTCGGACTCCGGCCTTGACGCAATGATCGACTGGGTTCAGTCCGATTCCGTCGTCCGCGGTGACGGGGAGATCAAGGATCTGCTCCGCACGGCACTGGCGCAGAAGGGCAGCTCCACCCGCGGTGACTCCCAGCTCCAGGCCGCCGTTGACCGTTACCGTCAACGGCATACACAGGCCAAGCGAGTCACCGGCGCCGAGGTGTTGGTGCCCGAATCTCAGCAGCACAGTCCCATGGAGGACGAGGTCGTGCCCACCTTCGACACGGGAAAGATCCGGGCCGATGAGCTGCGTCAGGCCGGTCTGATCGAGACCGCAAGCAACGATCAGGTGCCCGGCCCCGTCGAACGGGATGCCCTCGGAGACAGGACCCAGGCGTCCGCAGACACCGAGCATGCGTCCGCAGACACGACGGCAAGCCCGCTGGAATCTTCCGAGCCCACCGCCGATGCGCACACGACGCCGACTCGTGACCAGGATGCGGAGAGGAAGCGTCCGCGTGCGGCCGATGTCGAGCCGCGCGAGGATGACTCACTGCGAGATGAGTGACGACGACCTCGAGACACCATCCGAGGGCGAGCACGAAACCGCTGAGCAGAAGGAAGCCCGTCTTGAGGCAGTGCTGCGCAAGTACCGGGCCACGCTGCGCAATGAAGCCGAGACCGAGGCCGGAGGCTTCAGCGCCGACTACTACAGATCGCAGAAACCTCCGCACTGGTGATCCGGCGGCAGTGTGCGCCCACCTTGAGGCGTGCCCACTTCGAGAAGTGAGCGGCTGAGGGACCTGAATTACTGCGCCCGACCATGACGAAGGCCCGCTTCCCCACGGGGGAAACGGGCCTTCGTGACGCTTGTGCGAATCAGTGGCGCGGGGGCTCGGTCGACTCGGTGTCGTCGAACGGGCCGGCCGTGCTGGCAGGGCCTTCGCCCGGGCCACCGGCGGTGGTGGCCGCCTGAGTCCGGAGGATTTCGCGGATGTCGCCGAGGAGGTCCTCGGTGGTCGGAGGAACTTCTTCCTCGGGTGCTCCGCGCTTGCGCAGTTCGTTGAGCTTGTTCATTGGGACGATGATGATGAAGTAGACGATGGCGGCGACGATCAGGAAGTTGATCGCTGCTGTGATCACGGCGCCCAGATCAATGGTCGTTTCGGGGACGTTCTCCTTGATCTGGAAGGACAGAGCAGGTCCTTCCGCGCCGCCGACGGCAGCGATGAGCGGGTTGATGATCTTGTCGGAGAAGGCCGTCACGATTGCTGTGAAGGCGCCGCCGATGATCACCGCAGTTGCGAGTTCGACGACATTCCCCTGGAGAATGAAGTCTCTGAATCCTTTAAGCATTAGAGGCACCCTTTCGGCGTATTTGTAAACAATAATGCGATGTGAAAATCTTCTATTACCGCTACATGATACACACAGGTAACTCGTCTACACGCCGAAGACATGCACGCTATTCTGACGCGAAAGATCCCGGCGAATACGGCTCTAACCGGCATTGCGACGTCAGTCCCGCGTCATCGAGAAGTCATTGATGGGCCATCAGGGACCCACCAGAGAATCAGTCCGGAAGAATCGCAAAGCTGATCGGCATCCCGGCGAATTCTGCGATCCGAGCTGCATCACCCGAAGACAATATCACCGAAACAAGCTGCCCTGATTCTGCTGAAATGCCTTCGCCTTTGTCGACCAGCCGGGCTATTGTCACTTCCTTCACGACGATGTCAGAACCTCCATCGGGCAGGGAGCTGAACAGGCGGATTCTCTGCCCCGGCTGCAGCAGTGCCGCCGACGCATCGTCAGCCAGACGTACCGGCATCAGGAGATCCGTACTGCCGTCGGGCAGCGCCTGCTGATCAAGAACTGCCGACTGTGTCAGCGGCGAACCTTTGGACAGGCCCGCCGAAGTGCGTTTGTGATCGGCATCCGAGACCGAGGTGAAGGCCTTGTCCGGGACGAGCCGCGCCGGAAATTCGACAAGGGTCAGGTCCTGAGTTCGCAGCTGCGATCCCGGCGGCAGATTCCGGTTGGCGACGACGATGGGTGTTCCACCCGGATCAGGGGTGAGCACCCACACCGCGAGCGCGCATGCACACGCGAAGCAGACAGCGGCGATGATGCGCTGTGGTTTGATCCGTGAGGACTTCGACCAGGTTGAGATGCCGGCTCTGATGCGGTGAATGATTCCCATGCCCAGAGCTTTGCTGTGCTCACAGTCCTAGGCCAAGGGCACGGATTTGGCATGTGGATAGCCGGTGTGTGTCCACAGGGGAATCGCACACGAGTGAACGCAGAGTTCACAGGGAAGTGCGGTGAAGTCAGTCGGAAGAGGCGCTGCTGCTTGCCGCGGCGCTCTTGGCCGGGGAGCTGGAAGTCTTTGAGGACGAATCCGATGAACTCGAGGATTCCTTCGAAGAACTCGATGACGAGTCGGAATTCGACGAGCTCGAAGAGGAGGGCACTGTGCTCGAATTGCTCGCGCGGGAGTCAGTGGCGTAGAAGCCTGAGCCTTTGAAGCTGATGCCCACCGTGCCGAAGACCTTCTTCAGGCGTCCCTGACATTCGGGGCAGACCGTGAGCGAGTCATCGCTGAAATCCTGGTGAATATCAAAAGCATGACCACAGCTCTTGCAGGCGTAGGAGTAAACGGGCATTCGAGACCTTTCTTCGACGAGAAGATTATAGTCCACTGGCCTCGCACACTGATAACGCACGGGGTCAGGTGCCCGCAACGCTGTCGTCCCATCCACAAGTGCGTACGCGCCAGTGACTCCAAGGAACTCGGTTCAGTCGAGAGTGTGGACGCCGTGATCGGTGACGGCTTGGGAGATCTGCAGATCCCACGGCTCAATGGTGAGGCCCGGGAGGTTGAGCTCGGAAGAGAAGCAGACACCGTAGATAGAGGCAGGCTCAGTGCGTTCACCATCAGTGCGAGCGCCGTCTGCCAGCGGCTCCTCGTCCTCCGCTCCGGACAGCGGCACCTCGCCCTGGGGGCCGAACGTACGGTCGTAGAATCCGCCGCCGTTGCCCAGTCGGGCACCACCGGGCCCGAACCCGAGGGCGGGGACGAATATCAGGTCGGGGGCCACCTCGGCGGCCAGAAGAGCAGACGCGGTCAGGGAAGGGGACGGTTCACGGATGCCCCACTTACCGCGAGGTTCGAGGGTGGACATGGAGCCGGTGACAGCACCGAACATGAGTGCGTGACCGACACTCGTGACCACGGGTAGGTAGACGGTGCCGCCGTGGGCGAGGAACCGGTCGATGGTCGGATCAAGATCGGGCTCGCCCGCCAGGGCGGCGTAGGCGAGCATCGAACAGCCTGTGAGATCGAGGTCCGGTCGCAGGCTCTTGACCACCTGCCACGCGGATTCGGCGATCGACGAGACGTACTCGGCGCCCGACGATTCGGCCTCCGCCGCAGCTCGGGCCGCACGTTCGGAACGTATGCGCTTCCGCAATTGCGCCTTTGAAGTTTCTGCATCCACACGCATAAGCTTAATCGGGGCCACCTTCCATGGTTAAGATGAACGACATGAGTGATGAATCGCAGCGCACAGTGCGCAAGGCCGTGATCCCCGTGGCCGGCCTGGGTACCCGTTTCCTCCCAGCCACCAAGGCGACTCCAAAGGAGATGTTGCCAGTCGTCGACAAGCCTGCCATCCAGTACGTCGTCGAAGAGGCGGCCGACGCGGGACTGCAGGACCTCCTCATGATCACCGGTCGCAACAAGCGACCCTTGGAGGATCACTTCGACCGGGTCGACGGGCTCGAAGCCGCACTGGCCAAGAAGGGCGATGACAAGAAGCTTGCCGCCGTTCGTCACGCTTCCGAACTCGCCGATATCCACTACGTCCGCCAGGGAGACCCCAAGGGTCTGGGCCACGCCGTGCTCAAGGGCCGCCAGCATGTGGGTAAGGAGCCGTTCGCGGTGCTGCTCGGCGACGACCTCATCGACGAACGCAGCCCGATCCTGCCGAAGATGATCGAAGTTGCCGAGGAGACCGGCGGCAGCGTCGTCGCACTCATGGAAGTCCCACCGGAGGCGATCCACCTCTACGGCTGCGCCGCCGTCGAAGCGACCGACGATGACGAGGTCGTCAAGGTCACCGGCCTGGTCGAGAAGCCTGAGACGGGGGAGGCCCCGTCGAATCTGGCGATCATCGGCCGCTACGTCCTGGCCCCGGAGATCTTCGATGTCCTGGAGACGACCGAACCTGGCCGCGGCAATGAAATCCAGCTCACCGACGCCCTCCAGGTCCTCGCCGAGCAAGAGGGCGGAAACGGCGTCTACGGCGTTATCTTCAAGGGCGCCCGCTACGATACGGGCGACAAGCTCGACTACCTCAAGGCCGTCGTGCAGATCGCCAGCTCTCGTGAAGATCTGGGGGCTGACCTCAACAGCTGGCTCAAGGAATACGTGGCGACGCTTCCCTGATGGAGCACCCAAGAGCGGAGGCAGCCGTTTGTGGCCAGTCATCCTGACTGATCAGCAGTCCGACATCGTGCTGCGCCCGCTCCACCGGCGCGACGAGAATCAGTGGCGAGAAGTCCGCAGGCACAACCGTGATTGGCTGCGCCCCTGGGATGCGACGCTGCCGATTCCCGGCCAGCAGCTGCCGGGCTTCCGCACCATGGTCCGCATGTATGACAAGCAGGCCAAGCGGGGACAGTCCGTGCCGTTGGCGATCGAGGTCGGCGGTGCCTTCCGCGGCCAACTCACCGTCTCCAGCATCAGCTGGGGGTCCATCCTCAGCGGCCAGATCGGCTACTGGATCGATTCGCGCGTTGCTGGCCGCGGCATCACCCCCATCGCCGTGGCCATGGCTGTTGACCACAGTCTCTTCGCCCTGGGCCTGCACCGCATCGAGATCAACATTCGCCCCGAGAACACGGCAAGCCTGCGGATCGTCGAGAAGCTCGGGTTCCGGGACGAGGGTCTGCGTGAGAAGTACATGCACATCGACGGCAGGTGGTGTGATCACCGCACGTTCGCCCTGGTCGCCGAGGAGGTCCCACAGGGAATCCTCGCCGCCTATCGACACAGCCTGAGAAAGTCGTGAACTTGACACCTGTTTGACCGACACACCACCGTCCTTCACGTCGTTGCTGATCCGGGCACTCTAGGGTTGCAGTGTGGACACCAGCATCATCGTCGTTATCGCCATCATCGTGGTCTTCGTCGTTGTCGTGCCCACAATGATCCGCAAATCAGCGACGGAGCTCTCCCGAGTCGAGATCGACACCGTCCCGGATCGGGCACAGGTCATCGCCGCCGACCCCCAGATCCCCGGCCACGACCACACCGAACGAGCGAGAGTCTTCCACTCCTCGGCCACCATCGAAGCGAGCGTTCCCCGACCCGCTATCGCACCGATGACCGAGGCACCGAAGCTCAGCCTCTCCGCCAAGGCCCCCGAATTCGCCGTCATCGACGGACACGCGAACTCCAGTTCGACGACCACAGATTCCGCCAGCGCCGAGGTGGACGAGACCCACCAGCGCGCCACCCTTCCCGTGGCCGTCGGTGAGACCCGCTCCACGTATCTCGACAGTCACAGTCGTCACGAGGCATCCACCTCGGCGATGGCCGACAACGTTCGGATGCTCCACCCGGCAGTCCACGCCGTGTTCAACCAGTCCCAGCAGGGATCGGGCGGCCACGGTTCGACAGGACGCGGTACCGGAATTTCCAGCCACCTCGGCGGGGATTCCGGGACGGTTCCGATCCGGCCGGGACGCACCCAGCCCCGGTCACCGCAGCGCCGATCCGGCGAGGCCGTCACCACAGGCACAGCAGAGACAGACAAACGAGGTACACAGATTCCCAATCCGACTTTCGGAGCCGATGAGGACCATTCGATGACTGAGAAAGCAACGACACTGCGCGAGTCGATGAAATCGCTGGGCACAATGACGCGAGGATTTGGCCTGCTCTTCCTCGCGTCTGTCTTCGGCGTGCTGGTGACGAGTGTGCTCGCGATGTTCTCCGTCGTCCACATCGCCCTGGCCGGAGTCTTCCTCGGGCTCGCAATCGTCTCCCTGGTCATCGTGCGCACCCTCAACCTGCGCAGGCGTGAACTCAAGACCCGCCTCCGGAAGATCGAGGGCCGGACCGCGAAGACCAAGACAGCTGCACCACAGACCAAGGCCGTACCACGGACGAAGGCTGCACCTCGGACCAGCAACGTGCCTCGGACCAGCAACGCGCCTCAGGCGAAGGCTGCTGCGAAGCCGGCCACCACCTCGGCGACTACGGCCTCGAAGACCGCAGGATCCGGGACTGCTGAGGCACGGTCGGCAAGCTCGACCAAGGCGGCCCGGGCGCGTGCGGTCATGGAGCGCAACGCGAGCGTGAAGCAGAGCAGGGAAGAAGCCGACACCGGCGAGATCCCGGTCGTGCGCATCCGCAACGAAGCCGCTGAGGGCCACACCACCCGGCAGGTGCTGCTCACCGGACCGATCCCCATCGTCGAAGAGGCCTCACCCGAGGGCACAGCCACTGGCGATGAGGAAGCAGTCGCAGCCAAGACCGACTCTGCCGAAACAGCATCGGCAGCCGAGTCGGCACCAGAGACTTCAGCCGCGACCGATGATGACTCTGCAACCGCGACCGAGGCTGAGTCTGCGGACAAAGACGACTCCGCAGACAAGGACACAGACACCACCGCCGAGGTTGTGGCGGCCGCGTCGAATGTCGACATCGTCAAGGTCAACGATCCGTTCATGCAGCGGCTGCAGGCACGCGGCGCATGGTCGCCGACACCCCTGCCGATCCCCAGCTACGTGGCCGCCCCAGAGGCTGAGCACCCGGTCCCCGAAGCGAAGGCCGCCGATGCGTCCTCCTACGAGACCGAGGCCCGCAGCCGCGAGGACATCGCCGCGCAGTTCGCCGCCGAACTCGGCTACCGTGCTGAGCTCAGCGACTCCGCCCGCGAGGACAGCCCGCTGGAACATGGCCGCAAGGCGATCCGGACCAACAAGGCTCCCGAGCTGGGCGCCGTCGACGACGTTCTCGCTCGCCGCCGCGCCTGAGCAGCGACAACTGTCCTTCGCCGCTCACCAGACTCAGTCAGTGTCGAAGACGAACCAGCAGATGGAATTGTGTCGGCGCTGATCGGCAAGCACGAGGCTGCGGACCTGATCGGGCAGCTGCGCTCTCTGCCAACCACGTTCCTTGTTTCCCGCAGCGGGGTCCTCGGGACTCGCACTGCTGGCGGCCTTGATGGCGTAGGCAGCCGCGCCGAGATCGTGTTCGGCAACGTGTCCGACGCATGCCGCCTGCCCTGCCGAATAGGCGGCGAACCGTGCAGCCCCTCGCAGAGGCCGGGCAGCACCCATGGCATGCCCACCGGCGGCGCGCGCCTGCATCATCGGCATGGTGCCGCCCGCCCATGCACGTGTGGCAGCGAGGGCATCGCGGACACGTGTATCCCCGGGGACCTCGGATTCGAAGAGATGCATGACGTGCTCGGCGCAGCCGGCTGCCCACAGCGCCAGCAGTCGGTGATCGTCATCGCTGAGAGTTCCACCCCGTCGCACGGTGACCATCGCCGGGTCGCGAACCTCGGGCAGAATCATGGTCGCTTCCCAAGCGGCTCGAACAGCCCGAACGGCTCAGGCGTCGTGCCGGCTCCGGCTGGCTCGAGCACTGTGCCTTTGACGCCGTCAGTCGGCGCGGCCACCGAAGTCCTCCGCAATCGAGGCCGCAACGCGCTGCAGACGGGGGACAAGGTCGTCTTCGACGGAGAGCCCGCGCAGATGAGACGTATGCAGGGAGACATTGAGCGCGGCAAGGGTGTTGCCACCTCGGCGAATAGGAACCGCTAGGCCGCGGAGGCCGTCATCGAGTTCCTGGGACACCAAGCACCAGCCCTGCTTGCGGATTCGGTTGAGTTCCTGGCCGAGTTCGTGAGCCGATGACACGGTGTGATCGGTGAACGGCGAGATCTCGACGCGGGCGAGGAACTGCTCCTGGAAGGACTCGGGCAGCTCGGCGATGAGCATCCTCCCCATGGACGTGGCCCAGGCAGGGAGCCGGTTTCCCAGATTGACGGTGACCGCATGAAGTCGGGGCGCTGCGGCCCGCGCGATATAGACGACGTCGTCGGCGTCGAGGATGCTCAGCGTCGCAGATTCGTCGAGGTCATGAGCCAGGTCGTTGAGGTGCGGTTGGGCGACCTTGGGCAGATCGAGGCCAGCGAGGAAGCCCGCTCCGATGTCGAGTACACGAGGAGTGAGTGCGAAGTGCGAGCCCTCCGTCGACAGGTAGCCCAAATCGACGAGTGTCAGGAGGAAGCGTCGAGCCGCGGCCCGGGTCAGCTGGGTGGCGGCGGCCACCTCGGTGACGGTGCGATAGGGGGTCTCGGCGGTGAAGGCGAGGAGAACGGCCAAGGTCTTCTCCGCAGACTTCACATAGTGGGCGCCCTGCGACGGCTCTTCGGCGGGACTCATCTCTGACTTCACCTCTCCAGGGTAACGGTCGCAGCCACGCGCATCCTCCATGGAAGACGACAGCGACGACTCAGACAACGTCCGAGCGATCATATTCGTGTGCGCATAGTGCACATCTGTGCGATAAGCGTACAGCGTGATAATGTGATCTGCGTTAACCCGAACCGACAGCACTGCCGACGACCGACAGCTCCACCATTCGAAGGAGAATGACATGTCCACAGGACAGCCCCAGACGACAGCGAGCCCCGAGGCCATGAAACGCGCCCGCCGGGCAGCGGCGGGATCATTCGTCGGAGCCGTGGTCGAATGGTACGACTTCCTGCTCTACGGAATCATTGCCGCTTTAGTCTTCGGTGAACTCTTCTTCCCCGGCTACAGCGCCCACGCCGGCACCTTGGCCGCCTTCGCCACATTCGGAGTCGGCTTCATCTTCCGGCCCCTGGGCGGAATCATCTTCGGACACTTCGGCGACAAGCTCGGACGCAAGGCCATGCTCATCTGGACCATGATGATCATGGGCGTCGCCACTGCCGTCATCGGCATCCTCCCCACCTACGAAACGATCGGCTGGTGGGCTCCGGCCCTGCTCGTGCTCCTGCGCTGCATCCAGGGAGTCGCCGTGGGCGGCGAATGGGGCGGAGCTGCACTGATGGCCGTCGAAAGCGCTCCCTCGAAGCTGAAGGCCTTCTTCTCCAGCGGCGTCCAGATCGGATACTCCGTGGGTCTTCTGCTGGCCACCGGACTCGTGGCCTTTCTGAGCGGAAACTTCTCACAGGAGGCCTTCCTCGCCTGGGGCTGGCGAATCCCTTTCATCTTCAGCGCCGTCCTCGTTCTCGTCGGGCTGTGGATTCGTTCGGGAGTTGAAGAGTCAGAGGAATACCTTGAACGCGTCAAGAACGCCAAGGAGGACAAGGTTGCGAAGCTGCCGATCCTCGAAGCTTTCAAGCGCTACCCGGCACAGATCTTCCAGATCATCGGCATGCGGTTCATCGAGCTGCTGACGATGTACATTGTGACGACCTTCGCCCTGGCCTACTCCACCGACGAGCTCGGCTTCGATCGCCAGATCATGCTCAACATCACCCTCCTCGTCGGCGGGCTCGGCATCATCACGATCCCCATGTTCGCCTACCTCTCCGACCGGTTCGGGCGCCTGCGCGTCTACCTCACCGGCGGAATCGTCGGCCTCGTGTGCGCAATCCCGTTCTTCTTCGCCCTCGAGAGCGGCAATATCGTGGCCATCGTCATCTTCGCGGTGCTGCTGATCAACATCGCCCACGATGCCGTCGTCAGCGTGCAGCAGCCGCTGTTCGCCGAGATGTTCAGCCCCGAATTCCGCTACAGCGGTGCCGGAGTCGGATACCAGCTGGCCAGCGCCATCGCCGGCGGCTTCACCCCGTTCATCGCCACCTTCCTCGTCGGCGTCGGCGGAGGCTCCTGGTACCTCGTGGCCGCCTACCTGGCCGGCGGCTGCCTCATCTCGATCGCCATCGCCATGTACCTCGTCCACCAGTGGCGGGTGGAGCGCGATGCCGAGCGCGCGGCGACGAGCACCAAGACGGCAGCCCAGCTCTGATGCGCTCGGCGGAGATCACAGCACCCGGCCGCGTCGAGATCGTCGACCGCAGCCTGCCGCAGGGCCTGGTCGGCAGGGGCGATCTCCGCATCCGCATGCTCGCCGTGGGCATCTGCGGGACCGATCAGACCCTGGCCACCGGCCGGCGCACACCGCCGCAGCTTCCGTGGCGGCTGGGCCACGAAGGCATCGGTGAAATCGCCGAGGTGGGCCCCGGTGCCTGCGGATTCGCCGTCGGCGACCGGGTGGCCCTCGAGCCGAACATCACCTGCGGCCGGTGCGAATACTGCCGGCGCGGCATGACCTCCGCCTGCACCTCACGATTGAGCGCGGGAGTCCTGACGCAGCCCGGCTTCCTCGCCGAGGTGGTCGACCATCCCAGCGAGTTCTGCCACCGGCTCGATGCCCATATGAGTCTCGAGCGTGCGGTGTGCGCAGAACCGTTGGCCGTCGCTGCCTCGGCGATTCGCCGCACGGACCTCCAAGGGTCGGAGACCGTGCTCGTGCTCGGGGCCGGTGCCCAAGGGCTGCTGTCGATCCTCACCCTCGTCGCGCAGGGACATCACCCGTATGTCAGCGAACCCGACGATGAGCGTCGCCAGTTAGCCGTCGAACTCGGTGCGCAGGTCTTCACTCCGGGGCAGAGCCCTGCGCCCGAGGTCGTCATCGACGCGGCCGGAGTGCCGGAGGCACTCGGTGCCGTCGTTGACCATCTGGCTCCATTCGCAGCCGTGACCCTGGTGGGGGAGGACCACCACCACCTCGGCGCCTCCAGCTTCAGCATTGTGCAGCGGCAGCTGCGCATCAAGGGCTCATTCATCTACGAGCACCCGCAGGACATGGCAGCGGCCGTGCATCTCCTTGAGGAGATGCCCACGGAGGCGATCATGGGTCCGGCGATGGCACTCGACGAGGTGCCCACGGTCTTCACCGCAGGCACCCGGCCGCGGGCCGGCGTCAAGCAGTGGGTCGATATGCGGCTGTGAGCCGCCGACAGCACCGACGGCCCTGGTAGAGGTGTTGTCTCAGGCGCGGGGCAGGGCCACGTACTTGACCTCGAGGAACTCCTCGATGCCCACGCTTCCGCCCTCGCGCCCCAGGCCGGACTTCTTCACGCCGCCGAAGGGCGCGGCAGGATTGGAGACCAGGCCGGTGTTGAGGCCGACCATGCCGACCTGCATCTTGTCGGCCAGGTTCAGCGCCCGCTCGACGTTCTCGCTGAACAGGTAGCCGGCCAGGCCGAATTCGGTCTCATTGGCTAAGGCGATGCCCTCTTCGTCGGTGTCGAAGGTGACGATGGGGGCCACGGGCCCGAAGATCTCGGTGGTGCGGATCTCGGAGTCCAGTGGCACATCGGTCATGACGGTCGGGGAGTAGAAGAAGCCCTTGCCCTCGATCTTCGACCCGCCGGTGAGGACCTTCGCACCCTTGGACACGGCGTCGTCAACGAGACTGGCGACCTTGTCCAGAGAATCCTGATCGACCAGCGGGCCCACCTCGGTGCCCTCGTCGAGACCGTTGCCGACGGTCATCGAGCCGATGCGCTCGGTCAGCTTCGTTGAGAATTCCTCGGCGATCGAGGAATGGACGAACAGGCGGTTCGCCGAGGTGCAGGCCTCGCCGCCGTTGCGCATCTTCGCCTGGACCGCACCGGTGACGGCCTTGTCGATGTCGGCATCATCGCAGACGACGAACGGGGCGTTGCCGCCGAGCTCCATCGACGTCTTCATGACATTGTCGGCAGCCTGCTTGAGCAGACCGATGCCCACCTCGGTGGAGCCGGTGAAGGTGACCTTGCGGGCGATTCCGGACTCCATCCACGGGGTGACCACGCGGCGCGCGGATTCGGAGGTGACGACGTTGAGGACACCGGCGGGCAGGCCGGCCTCGACGAGCACGTCGACGAGCATGAGCGAGGTCAGCGGCGTCAGCTTCGCAGGTTTGAACACCATGGTGCATCCGGCGGCGATGGCGGGACCGATCTTGCGGGTGCCCATGGCCAGCGGGAAGTTCCAGGGGGTGATGAGGATGCAGGGCCCGACCGGTTCGCGAGAGACCATGACGCGGGTCTTGCCGTCGGTGGACTGAGTGTATTCGCCGCCCACGCGCACGGCCTCCTCGGAGAACCAGCGGAAGAATTCGGCACCGTAGGTGACCTCACCCTTGGACTCGGCGAAGGGTTTGCCCATCTCGGCGGTCATGACCGCAGCGATGTCATCGGCACGTTCGATGAGGAGCTCGAACGCGCGGCGCAGGATCTCGGCGCGTTCGCGTGGTGGGGTGGCGGCCCAGGATTCCTGGGTGTCGCCGGCGACCTTGATGGCTTCGGCGGCATCGGCGGCGGATCCGTCGGCGACCGTGGTGATGAGGTCACCGGTCGCGGGGTTCAGGACGTCGATGGTCTTTCCGCCCTCGGCCTCACGCCACTGGCCATTGATGAACAGTCCGGTGTTGAGCTTGTCGATGATCGGGGCGATGTCCACGACAGATCCTCCCTTGGTTGTCGTTCGGTTATTGAAAAGATATGACTGCGGAGTGGCCGATGGGCACGGCAGTCAGCAGTCTTCACACAGTGTAGTGGTGATAACCGCTGCAAGTCATTCGAATTTCGTTGTCTCAGGTGCGCTATTCTGCGGGCTTCGTGGCATGGCGGACAGGGAGGCGTGGACGAGTGCGCTGGTCGTGATGAGCAGTCTGTTGTGCATCGTAATGCCGCGCATCACCTCGATGCAGATGCGATCTCTGCTCAGATCATCGGTGATCGGGCTGGTGTTCTTGCTGGCGACCTCGGCCAGGGATTGAATATGGCGACGAATCGTATCCGGTCCCACCTGGTATCCCGAGGCGCTGAGTTCATCGAGAACACCGGCCATCGAAGCCACTGCGGTCGGCGAGATGTCCGGCCATCCCAGTTCGTGAAGTACCCCACGAATATCGTTTTCGACGGATGAGGATTCAGGGGCGGGAGGTGAAGCCGGGTCAGCAGACTTCAGGACGTTGCTCGCCTCCAGAGCCAGCCTCTGACAGATGCCCATCAGTTCGATGTTCTCCAAGGACTCGTCATCGATGGACCGAGTCAGTGCGGCGATGGACTCGATCGGGGACCCGAGCTCTCGTCGCAGCCAGGTGATGAGGGCAAGGCGATCGAGATGGGCCTGGGAGTAGACGGCCGTGGTCGCATTCCGCTTCCGGCCGGGGGGAAGGATGCCGACGTGGATGTAGTACTTGATGCTGGCGGTCGAGACCCCGGACTCTGCGGCCAGAGCGCTGAGTTTCATGCGAATCCCCACATCCTCGAACGGGTTGGAACGCCAGTGGTTCGGCGACTCAATCGGATAGCAGATCCGACTCTGCTATCTACGTTGCCGACCTTGGTTAGTGGAACTATCTTAAGTCTATGACAACGATGTTCATAGCAATCCACGCGCTGGCCGCCTCGGGTGTTGTGCTTCTGGCGCCGGTTCAGCTCATCCGACGAACCAAGGACCGCAAACACAGATGGATCGGACGGTCATGGGTCATCCTCATGTACTTCGTATGCATAAGCGGCATGTTCATCTACACCCTCAGCGGAAGCTTCACGGTCTTCCATGCGCTCGCGATCTTCACCTTCGCAACCACGACCATCGGCGTCATCTCGATTCGCCTCGGCAAGGTCCGCAGGCACGTGTCGATGATGGTCGGATCGTGGCTTGGGGCGTTGGCGGCGGGCACCTTCGCTGCGATCATCCCCAGCCGCGACATTCCGCAGCTGGCGGTGGCCGAGCCCGGTCTGCTGTGGGGCGCCGTCGCCTTCGTCGTCATCGCCGCGACGCTCTGGGTGGGCTACGTCCTCAGGTTCGTGCCTGCTCAGGCCCGCATCTCGTCGAACTCGGGGTTCTTGCGGAAGAAGTCCATGACATAGGAACAAGTCGTACGGAAGGCCAGATCCGCCTCGGCGCTGGTCTCCAGGGCATAACGCACCAGGTGGGCGGCGATGCCGCGGCCACCATAGGCGGGGGACACCTCGGTGTGGGTGAAGGTGCGCACCGCGGATTCGGACGTGTCGTCCGGGCCGGCCTCGCGGTCGATGTAGTCGACGTGACCGATGGACTTGCCGTTGTGGCTCACCGTGAAGCGGGCAGCCGCCTCATCCTGGGCGAAAGTGTACGTCTGATCCGAGATCACGAGGTCCATGCACGCTCCTCAAAGGCGAAGCTGCCGGTCATTTCATACCGGCAGGCGAATGTGTCAGTCCTGATACGTGAAACTATAGTTGTGTTCGCGCCCGAGCGACTAACCTGTTGAGCAACCCGTTCTTTCGGCCGTTCCCGGCGACGGTCAATCATCCTCAAGGAGCCGACCTATGTCCACCCATGCCCCCGCCACCATGGTCGATGCTCACACTCTGATATTGAACGAAACAGGCTTCGATGTCAGCGAACTCGGCCCAGACGATATCGACGACTATGTCGCGTTGGTCGCCTCCGCGTACCGTGGCGAACCCTCGAAACAGGGGTGGACGACCGAAGCGGATCTGCTCAGCGGTCAGCGACTCGATGCCGATATGGCCCGCGAAATGCTCGCCGAATCCGACTCCTCGATGATCTTGGTGCGCTCGGCGGAGGGCTTGGCCGTCGGCAGCGTCTACCTGCGCGAACCCGTTGACGGTACCGCCTACCTCGGCGTGCTCGCAGTGTCCCCGGAAGGTCAGGGACAAGGTGTGGGATCGGCCCTGATGAACCTCGCCGAGGCATGGGTGGCCGAACGCTGGAACGCGCGCTGGCTGCGGATGAGCGTCATCAACAAGCGCGCCGAACTCATCGCCTACTATGAGCGCCGCGGCTACGAGCGCACCGGCGAGGTCGAACCCTTCCCCTACGGTGACGACCGGTTCGGGGTGCCGCTGGTTGATGATCTCGAGTTCGTCGTCCTGGTCAAGGAACTGCGCTGACCTGAATGAAGTGACACACAAATGGTGCCCAGCGAATTTCGCTGGGCACCATTCGTATGTCGGTCGGCGGCTGCTGCGCTGACGTGATGAGAACTCTGTGGTTCGAGCGCCTCAACGGGCCCGGACCACAGAACACTCAGAAGAACATGGCCGGGACGACGAGGCCGCCGACGAGGACGATGGGTCCGATGATGACCATCGACATACCGAACTTCACGAGGATGCGCGTGAGCCTGGCCTTGTGATCCTGCGGGGCGGTGGCCACGACAGTGGCACCCAGTGTCGAGAACGGTGAGACGTCGACGACGGCCGAGCACACACCGAGTGCCGCGATGAGCGCCCAACCGGGGACTCCGCCGGCGGCGATGAGAGGCAGCGCCAAGGGCACGAGTGCCGCGAGGATGCCTGTCGTCGAGGCGAAGGCTGAGACGAGTCCGCCGACGATGCACAGAACCAAGGCTGCGATGAGCGGCGAACCGATCGCTTCGGCACCCTCGCCGAGGAGGTCGACGGCGCCCATGTTCTGCAGAACACCGACGAAGGTGATGATGCCGCCGACGAGCAGAACCGTCGACCAGTCGATCTTGGGCAGCGCGGCCTTGCCTGTCTTGGGATCGGCGAGCGAGAGGATCGCACCGAAGAGGAAGCAGAGCAGACCGATGTCGGGTTCTTTGCCGAACGCGGCCAGAACCACGACCGAACCGATGAGGCCGACCATGAGGACCACTGTGAGGATCTGCACGAAGGTGAAGGGCCCCGACTCGGCACTTGCCGAGGAGTTTGAGGAGTCGAACAGGGCTTCGTCCTCGTCATCCTCACCGAAGGCCACATTCGTCGCCGAGGCGGATCCGCGGGAGATCGTCGAACCGGCAGCGTCGCCGGTGGTTCCGAATTCGTTCGTCGCAGTGGCGTGTGTACCTGAGTTCACTGATCCTGCAGCGGCCATGGCGGACTTCCGGCCGAAGAGTTTGCGGCCGAACATGAAGTAGGCGACGGCGAGCATCACGAGGTAGACGACGACCGCGATGCCGAAGAGCAGGAAGGGAGACAGATCGATTCCCGCATCATGGGCGGTGCTGTAGGTGACGATGCCGTAGAGGCTGGTCGGGGCGAACCCGCCGGCGCCGATGGCGAAGCAGATCGCGAGACCCATCAGTGCGTAGTCGACTCCGTACTTGCGGGCCACCTGCATGCCGACCGGCATCATGACGAGGCCGGCCAGGGGTGCACCCATGGAGGCGATGCCTGCCGTGATGACGAAGAAGACGATCGGCAGGAGGACAGCAGAGGATCCGACCTTCTCCAGCGCCCAGTCGATGATCTTGTCGACGGTCCCGTTCTCCTGCGCAATGGCGAAGAAGTAGGTGACCCCGGCCAGCAGGATCATGATGGACAGCGGGAACTCCGCAATGATCTTTTCGACGGTCATATCTGTCAGGAACAGGCCGGTTCCGGCGGCGCCGACGAGCATGAGCACGCCGATCTGCACACCCCGGATCGCGCCGATTGCGAACAGGGCGACGAAGATCAACAACGCAATGATTTGTACGAGCATAATTTCCCATTCAGGCTGAAATTTCGCTGAGCGAAACTGGTTGACTCGCTGAGTGACACTACCAGTTCGGCAGGGTCAGTAACGGTTGCCGCAGCCCGAATGTTCAGTATTTCTCATCTACCGGCACTCGCATGTGTTCAGTCGAGATCAGCCCATCACATTGCCGCTGGTTCCTGCTGGTGTGCGCAGGCGGGAGAAGGTGCCCAGGTCCAACTCTTCGCCCGTGAGATTGAGTGGTATCCGGACAGGATCATTGTCGTGATCGTGGCCGGCTTCGACGGCGTCGATGAGGCCTGCCATGAGCTCACCGACCATCGGTGCGTTCTTGAACTGATTGCCGCTGGTGCCGACGGCCTGATAGAAGCCATCTGCCTCTGACTGATCGTAGATGGGCGTCCAGTCCGCGGCGACGTCGTAGACGCCGACAACTCCGCGCGCTCGGTTCGGGATCGTGATGTCGTTGAATCGTTTGGCTGCGCGCAGGGACTGCGTCTCGAACTGCTCGGGTCGAACACTCATCGACACCTCGTCGGGGTCATCCACCCATTCGAGTTCGTCGCACTCGGGTTCTGAGCCTCCGATGAGCAGCTGCCCTCCTACCTCGGCGCGCATATAGGTGCCGATGCCGGCATCGAGGAGTGCAGGGATGCGGGAGCCATCGGCGCGGATGACGGTCGATTCAGCCGGCAGAGTGTGGACCTCCTGGCGCAGCGGAGTCAGCGAGACCCCGTGGTCCGATCCGACGCCGGCGAGCTCGTTGAGTCTCGAGGACCAAGGACCGGCTGCGTTCACCACCACAGCGGCATCGAGGACCCGGCCGTCGGCAAGGTCGATGCTCCAAGCGGCGCGTCCCTCGCTGGAATCGCCTCCTTCGTCAGGTGCGCCTGCTTTGCTAGGTACGCCCTCGGTCACGTCTTCGGGCGCGCTGCCGACAGTCTGCTGTCGGTCGAGGACTCGGTGGTCTAGGGCGATGACTTCGGCGTTGTAGAGGAACTGTGCGCCGTGTCGTTGGGCGGCGCGGACGAAATTCTCCGTGGCCAGGACGGGGTCGGAGATGTACCCGCCGTCCGGTGTGTACAGGGCATTCGCCTCCTCAGCACTGTCGTCGAGGAACGCCGGATCATCGGGACGCACGGGCGGGTGGTAGTTCGAGACGTCGATTCCGGGCAGCTCCCGCGAGAGCTCGACTGCGTCCCATTCGGCGTAGGGGATTGCGAGATCGTCGAAGTGGGACCGGAGGGTGGGTGGAAGCAGTCCGGGAATGTCGATGACGGCCATGCCGGTGCGGATGAAGTCCGCCACCGGCTCCGCTTCCGGTGCCTGGAGGTGGTCTCGGAGGTTCTCCCACAGATGCTTGGACTCCCAGGCCATGGCGATGGAGTCTCGCAGTGAATAGGTGAAGCGAACGATCGCACTCGTGGCCCCGGTCGATCCCTGGGCCGGTCCCGATTTCTTGTCGACGACGGTGACCGCGTATCCGCGTCTGGCCAGTGAATAGGCGATCGAAGCCCCCATCACGCCGCTGCCGATGACTACCGCGTCTGCGCTCATTGCTGCATCCTTCGCTCACCTAGGCGTCGATCGTGATCTCGGCCGACCTTTTGATCTCAGCCGTCCGCGGGATCGTCTCCCGATCCGACTTCTGCACATCGTATCGAGATCGGGCTGTCGGCAGGGCAGGCTTCCAGCATGTGTGCTCAGGTCAGTGCTCGCTCAGGTCAGCAGAAGGGCTCCGCCAAGTCCGATCACGGCAACGATGAGAGTCGTCGTCGCGGCCAGCCCGATGGGACCGGCGCCGAGGTTGCGCAGCGAACGCCATTGGACGCCGCGTCCCAGGGCGAACATGGCCATGGCCAGGCACACGGTCTGCAGCCAGCCCAGACCGGAGACTGCGAAATCGGGCAACAGGCCGAAGGTGCGCAGGCCCGCCATGAGAAGGAACCCCACGACGAAGAGCGGCACGATGGGCGGACGTTTCGTCGCTGGCGCCGGTGGCTTCCCACCCGAAACTGACTCCCCGGAGGAGGACTGGGCAGTCGACGCTGACTCAGCCGTTGACGAGGACTGCGGGGCCACCTCGGCGGGAGACGTCACCGAGGTCTGAGCCCGGCTCTCCCGGCGGCGCATCACCATGCTGAGGACGGCGACGGTCGGGGCGAGCATGATGACGCGGGAGAGCTTGACGAGGACGGCGACCTGCAGGGCGGCGGGGCCGATGATGCCGCCGATCGCGACGACCTGGGCGACCTCGTGCGTCGAGGCCCCACCCCACATTCCGGCGGTGTCCGGGGCCAGCCCGAAGGCGATGCTCAGCGACGGGATCACGGCGATCATCAGCGTGCC
The DNA here is from genome assembly GCF_003932995.1 of Brevibacterium aurantiacum. Classification (NCBI taxonomy): domain Bacteria; kingdom Bacillati; phylum Actinomycetota; class Actinomycetes; order Micrococcales; family Brevibacteriaceae; genus Brevibacterium; species Brevibacterium aurantiacum. The sequence continues at coordinate 3,318,866 of NZ_CP025333.1, read as the reverse complement.
GAAGAGGACCACAAGGCCGATCGCCGCTGCCACGTCCTCCTTCTTCGCCTTCAGCGTCGATTCGACCCCGGCGACAGCGGCGGCACCGCAGATGCCGAACCCGCACCCGATGAGCAGCGCCAGATTCGACTCGACACGGAACGGACGTGCCAGGAGCAGTCCGGAGACGATGCCGACGCCGACGACCACGGCGGCGAGGACGAGAACCAGCCAACCGAGTTCGAGGATGTCACCGAGAACCACCTGCGCGCCGAGGGCCACGATGCCCAGACGCAGGAGAGGCTTGGCTGCGAAGTCGAGGCCGGGTCGGAAGGTCGGCGGCAGCTCGGGGAAGACGTTGCCCACGACGATCCCCAGGACGATGGCGATGAGGAGTGGGGAGAGGACGGGTGCCAGCAGGGAGATGGGCCACGCGATCGCGGTGGCGGCTGCGGCAACCCCCAGGCCGGGGAGGAGACGGACAATGTGCTTCATGGAATCAGTCTGTCAAGCAGGCGCGGGAAGCGGTAGCCGCTAAAAGTCGAACAACCCATATCGGGATGATATGGCATAATCGGGCCATGCAGGAGCTCAGCAGGATGCAGGATTGGCCCGAGTTGCCGGCTCTCGGGCTGCTGGTGACGCTGAGCGCGAGCGCTCAATCCATCGGGCAGGCCGCCGAGGCGATGGGACTTGCCCAGCCGAATGCCTCGCGCAGTCTGCGCAACCTCGAGCGGGATCTCAAGGTGCCGCTGCTGCGGCGCTCGCCTCGAGGGACTCAGCTCACGGCCGAAGGCCACGCGGTTGCGCAATGGGCTTCGAAGGTCATCGACGCCTATGCCGATCTCAATGCGGGCACCCGCGCCATCCAGGATGCCCGGGCCGGCACCGTGCGCGTGTCCGCCTCCCTGACCGTGGCCGAATACCTGCTGCCGCGTTATCTGACGACGTTCACCTCGACGCATCCCGACATCGATGTGGGCCTGGCCGTCGAGAACTCCTCGGCAGTGATCGCGGCCGTGCGCGAGCAGCGCTGCGACCTCGGGCTCATCGAATCCGTGTCCCTGCCGGAGGGCTTTCCCGCCGAGGTGGTCGGTCATGATCGCCTCATGATCGCCTCCGCACCCACCTTCGCCGAGGCTTGGACCCACCCGATCAGCGCCGAGGAGTTGGCGACGGTGCCGCTTCTGGTCAGAGAGGTCGGTTCGGGAACGCGGGAGGTCCTCGACGCCGCGTTGGCACAGGTCGGAGGGGCGCGCGTGGCGGGGGAGTACGGGTCGAACTCGGCGCTGAAGATCGCCGCGGCCACCGGACTCGCGCCGGTCGTTCTCTCGGAGCTGGCCCTGCGCGATGACTTCAGCGCTCGCCGCCTGGTGCCGCTGCCGGTGGAGTCCGGAGTCGCCCTCGACCGCGAACTGCACGCGGTGTGGTCGCCCGGGCGTCGGCTTTCAGTCGGAGCCACAGCATTGTTGGAGCACATGGTCAACGTGCACGACTGAGACATCGATGCACCGCCGCCTGCGCACGACATATATTGGGCAAATGACCACACGAGATTCCTCCCACGAGCCAGAGACCGTCGTCGTCGAAGCGGGTCGTCCGCAACGCTCGAACGGGTCCTCGGTCAACCCTCCCATCGAACTGTCCTCGACCTTCGTCGGCAGCGGCGAGATCGATCATTCCGACTATGTCTACGGTCGGTTCTCGACTCCGGCGTGGACTCCGTTCGAAGAGGCGCTGGCTGAACTCGAACATGCCGAACTGCCCGGACTGGTCTTCGGCTCGGGACTGGCCGCGATCGCCGCGGCCCTCAGCCTGGTCCCTCGCGAGGGCACACTGATCATGCCCCGGCACTGCTACCAGGGATCCCTGGAATCCGCGGCTGAGGTCGCCGAACGCAGCGGATTCACCCTCACCACCGTCGACATCGCCGACACAGAAGCCGTCGTCAGCGCACTCGATGACGTGAGCGCCACCTCGGCGGTGCTGTGGATCGAATCTCCGACGAACCCGATGCTCGAAGTCGCGGACACCCCCGCGCTCATCTCCGCCGCACGCGATCGCGGCATCCTCACCGTCGTCGACAACACCTTCGCAACCCCACTCCTGCAGACGCCGCTGGATCTGGGCGCCGACGTCGTCGTCCACTCCGTCACCAAATACCTCGCCGGTCACTCGGACGTCGTACTCGGTGCTGCCCTGACCAGCAGCGAAGATCTGCACAAGCGGCTGCACAGCGAACGCTCACTGCGGGGAGCGATCGCCGGACCCTTCGAAGTCTGGTTGGCCCTGCGGGGCCTGCGGACACTGTCGGTGCGCATGGAACGAGCCCAGGCCAATGCCGCGCTGATCGCCGAACGACTGAATGCGCACCCCAACGTCGTCGAGACCCGCTACCCGGGGCTGCCCACCGACCCCGGCCACAAGCGTGCGGCAGCCCAGCTCTCGGGATTCGGTGCGGTCGTTGCCTTCTGCACGAAGACAGCGGAACAGGCTACAGCCGTCGCCGAGGCGGTCCGGGTGTGGACTCCGGCCACGTCCCTGGGTGGGGTGGAATCCCTCATCGAACGTCGTCGGCGTAATGCCTCGGAACCGGAGTCGGTTCCCGACGGGCTGCTGCGTCTGAGCGTGGGCATCGAGCATGCCGAGGATCTGTGGGCCGATCTCGACGCGGCTATCAAGGCCGCTCACAGCGCCTGATGGCTGAGCCGTTCGTGCTTGACCGTCCGGGTCTTGAGGACCTGGATGAGATCTTCGAGATCTACGGCGACCCCCGCGTGTGGACGCACTTTCCCAGCGGCAGGATGGTCAAGCGGGAAGAGGCCGAGGCCTACCTGCTGACGCGCATCGCTGATTGGGAGATCGACGGGCTCGGATCATGGATCGTCCGCGAATCCGAGGGCGGCCCGGTCTTGGGAATGTGCGGCTGCGGTGTCAGACGCATGCCCTTGGCTGATGAATGGAGCCCGGATCGGATCGAGGCCTACTGGAACTTAGGCTATCGCTTCCGTCCCGAGGTCCAGGGTCGCGGCTATGCCAGTGAGATCTCTCGCTTGGCCATCGCTCGAGCCCAGGCGGTCAATCCCGAACTGCCGGTCATCGCCTATCTGCTCGAACACAATGAGGCCTCCCGAAAGGTGGCCGAGAAAGTCGGCCTGAGCCTGCAGTATCGCGCTCCCGATGCCGGCAACCCCGATCCGCAGGCCATGCGCCTGGTCTTCGCTGACCGCACCCTGACCGGGACGCAGCTGGCGGCCGCCCTGATCTGAGCGGGAGACGGTTGGCCTGAGTGTGAGACGGCTGGGTTGAACGAGGCGCTTCAGCGGCTGCGTGCGCCCGGTGAGACGTGTGACCCAGATCAACTTATCGTGCGTTAAGGTTGGGGTGAAACATCAGTCACCCAGCGCCAACTATGAGGAGTCGCTTTGACCTCGAGTGTTCTCACCGATCTGCAAGACGGGGTCGTGACCATCACGATCAATCGCCCCGAAAGCCTCAACGCGCTGACCAGGGAGGCCATCGAAGCGGTCGGGGAATCCGTCGCCGAGGCGGTTTCCACGGCCCGTGCGCTCATTCTCACCGGCAATGATCGCTCCTTCAGCTCGGGAGCCGATCTGCAGGGCTCGGTGCAGAACGGGGGCCTCGGCCTTGACCGGGCCAATGAGATCATCCGGTCGATCATCGACCTGCCGATTCCGACCATCGCCGCGGTCTCCGGGCCGGCCGCCGGCATCGGCTGCTCTCTGGCTCTGGCCTGTGACTACACCGTGATGAGCGAAGAGTCCTACCTGATGCTGGCCTTCACCAAGATCGGCCTCATGCCCGACGGCGGAGCAACGGCACTCGTCGCAGCCTCGGCGGGGCGGCATCGAGCCATGAAGATGGCGCTGACGGCACAGAAGGTCTGGGCGAAGGAGGCTGCGGATTGGGGCCTGGCGAGCCTGGTCACGCCGGCGGGCGAGCACCTGAACCGGGCGCAGGAGATTGCGGCGCAATGGGCGCAGGGTGCACCTCTGGCCTTCGCTGCTTCGAAGGAAGCCATCAATACCGCGACGCTGACCGAGCTCGACGATGCATTCGATCGGGAACTCAAGGGGCAGACGGACTTGCGAGCCAGCAAGGACTTCGCCGAAGGCGTTGCGGCGTTCATGGAAAAGCGCGGCCCGAACTTCACCGGCGAATAACCGATGGCCGGTGAGCGCACGGCCCACCCTCACCTCGGCGCCCACGTGTTTCTAATTGGTAACGTTGCGGCAAAAGTTGTGAGCGGCATCACTTGCCGGGATAGTCTGACGATGAAAATAGTCCGGATATCTGCAAACCCCCTCTGATACAGCAACACGAACACATCCCAGCACGAATACACCCAGCACGACCATCATGACCAAAGGAGTCTCATGCTTACAGGCATTCCATCCACCCTCGGTGACAGCTACCAGCTCAACACCACAAGTCTGATCCGCCATGCCGCGACGGTCTTCGGCGAATCAGAGGTTGTCTACCGCCGGTCCGATGGCTCCTGGGGTCGATCGAACTATGCCGACGAGTACAAGCGGATGGCTCAGTTGGCACACGGGCTCGACGAACTCGGTGTGGGCGCGGGATCCATGGTCGGCGTCATCGACTGGAACTCCCGTCGCCACCTCGAGCTCTACTTCTCGGTTCCCGGCGTGGCCGCGACCATGCTCCAGCTCAATCTGCGCCTGGCACCTGAAGACCTCGCCTACGTCGTCAGCCACTCGAAGTCCGACTGGATCTTCGTCGACGAGTCCCTCCTCCACGTCGCCGAGGCACTTGCCCCGAAACTCGACGTCAAGGGCTGGGTCGTCATGACCGACAAGCCGGCATCCGAGATCGAGACGAGCCTGAACAACGTCGTCTTCTACGAAGACCTCATCGCCGACAAGCCCGACACCTACGACTGGCCCGTCGTTGACGAGAAGACCGCTGCCTACGCCGGATACACGACCGGAACCACAGGCCGGCCCAAAGGCGTCTACTACTCCCACCGCTCGATCTACCTGCACACAATGGGCGGACTGGCAGCACTGCAGGCGACCTTCGATGACTGCGTCATGCCCATCACTCCGATGTTCCACGTGCTGTCCTGGGGCTTCCCGCAGAACGCGGTCGCAGCCGGCGCCAAACTCGTCCTGCCCGGCAAGTTCGCCGCCGAGGAGTTCGGCGCCATCGGTCAGGCCTTCATCGAGGAGAAGGTGACGCTGGCCAACGGTGCGCCCGCGATCTTCACCCCGATGCTGGCGATGATGAAGAGCATGCCGACCCCGCCGGACCTCACCGGAGTCCGTCTGGTCTCCGGTTCTTCGGAGCCGCCGCTGTCGATGATGCGCGGCTTCAAGGAGGTCACCGGCGCCGAGGTGATCCACGGCTACGGTGCCACCGAGACCACCCCGCTGGCGACGACGAACTGGCGCATCAAGTCGGGCATGAACCTCAGTGATGAAGAGAAGTGGGACCTCAAGCGCTACCAGGGCCTGCCGATTATCGGCGTCGAGGTCAAGATCGTCGACCCCACCGGTGAGGAGATGCCTCGCGACGGCAAGTCGGTCGGCGAGATCGTCATGCGCGGTCCCTGGATCACCGAGTCCTACTACCAGCTGCCCGACAACGCCGACCGTTTCCTCGACGGCTGGTGGCGCTCGGGTGACGTCGGCGTCATCGATGCCCACGGCTATCTCAAGATCACCGACCGTCTGAAGGACGTCATCAAGTCCGGCGGCGAATGGATCTCCTCGATCGACATGGAGAACGCGATCCTCGACAGCCCCAACGTCAAGGAGGCCGCGGTCATCGGTGTCCCCGACGAGAAGTGGGACGAGCGTCCCGTGGCCTATGTCGTGGCCAATGACGGCGCCGAGGTGACCCGCGAGTCCATCGTCGAAACGCTCAGTGAGCGCTTCGCCAAGTGGCAGATGCCAGATGAGGTCTATGTCGTGGACGAGATGCCTCGCACCTCGGTGGGCAAGCTCGACAAGAAGCTGCTGCGCAAGAACTGGGAAGAGAAGTAAGAATCAAGTCCAGAAGTTGGGCTTAAGCCCGCGCGGCCTGGCTCGAGCTGGCTGCGAGATCGAAACAACGCTGGAGCGCCGAGGCGGCTGTGCACGCACAGTGGCCACGGCGCTCCAGCGTTGTCTCGCCGGGATCTCCTATGAGTCATTGATCGCTGAGTCGATGGCCCACTTGATCTGGGCGAAGATGTTTGGCCGGAAGAGGTCGCCAAACGTCAGGTTGAACACCTTGAATCCTGCATTGACGAGGTTCATATTGCGTTGGTGATTCTCACGGGCGGCGGCATTGGGGCCATTCGGATGCATGTAGTACTTGCCCACCCCATGAACTTCGACGATGACCTGCGCCGTTTCGTGTCGAAAGTCATTCCTGCCGATGAAGTTGCCTGTCGGCGAATAGGTATTGACCTGGGGCGTCATTCCAGTGACACCGTGGCGACGGAATTTGACCGCGCAGAATGCCTCCGCATTGGACTCGTAGGCTGCATTGGACAAGGTCAGCGCCAATTGAGCGCGCTTGAGACCCCGTGATCCTGCGGCGAAGTGGAGCTTGATCATCTCTCTGGTTGCGCGGCCCTCCCGCATTGCCTCCGATATCAGCGGAACCGATACCTCGAGCGAATGGTCATGCGCGATGTCCGCAAGCGTTCTGGGCAGACTAGTCACGGGGTAGCTGAGGCTGCGGTCGACATCTTCGCCGGCGATTGTGCGGTCATAGAGAGTCAGGTCCGGGTAACTGCGAGAGTATGCGCTCCTTGAGACCTCGACCTTTTTCGTCCCTGCGACAACAGGATCGAGTCCATGGATCAGTGCGGCGGAAATATGTGAGAAGACATCGCTCGGTAGCACCGAGTCTCTCCGTGATGCGATGCGAATCCGCAGCTCCTCGACCTCGTCCCTGATGTCGCCGTGGAACTGCGGAAACGTGATTCCGGGTTCGTGTGCCAGGGCCCGGATGAGTTCAAAGTGCGAGTGGGTGCAGTCCGCCATAATGATGTATTTGCCGCGGCGTACTCTGCGCAAGCAGCATTTCAGAGCCGCAGCGAGATCGGCGCGAGGCATATCGAGTTCGGCGAGGTCGCTTCTCGTCACGATCCGAAACATGCGACTATTATGCAATCATATGAATCCAAACGCAATCAAACTACATCAAAGCACATAACTGGAGAATGGGTGACACGGCTGGATGCTGTGAGATGAGCCCTGAGCCCTGAGTGCTGAGCCCTGAGTGCTGAAGGTGGAGTACTGGACACTTTGGCTGACGCAGCTTTTGAGAGTAACTGCCCGTGTGGAAGCGCTGCTGTCAGGCGACGGAGGTTGGTGTCCTGTCCAGCCTCACTTTTGCGGGCCAGCAGTTCGTCCGCGGCAACGGTGGAGCGTCGAGACCACTTGGTGTGCACGGTGGCTCCGGCGCTCCAGCGTTGTCTCGACAGATGAAGGATATGGGAGACCTCGGCCCAGGTTCTAGCCAGGTTCTGTCCTGCTCGAACGCTGAGCGGCTGTCGTCAGTGGTTGCCCTCGGCTGCCGCTGATCGGGTCAGGCCGAGGGCACCATGATCCCGGAAAAGAAGTCGACGAGCTCGGCATGGGCATCGAGCGGCAGCACCTGGGCAACATACTGATCCGGGCGGACGATGACCAGGGCACCCGCACTGCGGTCGATGCCGCGGACGTCGAAGATGTCCGGACCTGTCCGCAGGTCCGCGCAGAACATCTTCTCGTAGTCGATGAGGCCGAAGCGTCCCTTGCGCGGCAGCAGGAACTGCGGCATCGCATCGACAGACAATTCGCGATGGCCCTGTTGGAAGATCGCGCGGACGTCGAAGACCGCGTCGGGGTCTGCCCCGGCAGGCGTGTAGCGGCGAACCGGGGACTCGGGTGACTCAGCGAGGAAGTCGCAGAGTCGGCGGATCGCCGAATCCGTCGAGGCCGGATCTGCGTCGTCGGCGAAGGCATAGAGTCGCCAGCGACCATCGGCCTGCGCCTGATGCCCGATTTCGAGGGGCTTGGCGTCGGCGAGGCGGATGGTGGGGGCCGAATGGAAGCGCTCGCCGATCGGGAAGCCAGTGGCCAGGTGTTCGTGGGCGTCGTCACCGGTGATCAGGTTCGGCGGATAGTCGGTGGCGAAGCCGGCAGTGAACCGTCCACCCGCGGTGAAGATCTCCTGCCGCTCGGCAGCGCTCATGCCACCCGCCTCGGGATCATTCGGATCGGCTGGCTTCGCGGCCATAGCCTCTGACCAGGTGAGATCGAAGTCGATGAGCTCCTGGGCAATGGCCTGACGCTCCTGGGCGTAGGTGCCGAGGAGCGTGCTCGGGCTGCGGCCCTGCAGCACTGCGGCGAGCTTCCATCCCAGGTTGAACCCGTCCTGCATGGACACGTTCATCCCCTGGCCGGCCTTCGCCGAATGGGTGTGGCAGGCATCGCCGGCGATGAACACATGCGGTGAACGGGTGCCGCGCTCCGCCTCGGCGACGTCATCGAAACGGTCAGCGATGCGCTGGCCCACCTCGTAGACCGACCACCAGGCGATGTCCTTGACCTCGAGCGAGTAGGGATGGAAGATCCGCTGCGCGGCTTCGATGATCATGTCCGAGGTGAACCGACTGCGGGCACCGGAGTCGTTGGGATCGAGATCGCCGAGGTCGACGTAGAGGCGGACCATGTAGCCGCCCTCGCGCGGGATGAGCAGAACGCTGCCGCCGGACGCGGACTGGATCGCCGACGTCGTCCATGCGCCCGGTGCGAGTGATCTGTGCCCGGTCAGCCTCTGCCGGCCCCCAGAAGGTCGTCTCGTTGACCCAATAGGCTTCGCGCACGAGGCGTTCGGCCAGGCCGAACGCGCCGAACATCTCTACCGTCCGGCAGGCGACCCCGTCGGCATGACCCAGCTCGAGTGGTCCCGCACGGCGCTCGATGACGCGAGTGGTGATGTCGGGGAACTCAGCCAGCTGTGCGGCGAGAACGGTTCCGGCCGGCCCCGAGCCGACGACGAGGACGTCGACTTCCTCGGGGAGCTCAGGCGTCTGTGCCGGGGTGTGTGATGAAGACTTCTCCGGGTCGCCGGGCTGGAATCCATTGAGGTAGAACTGCATGATGCTCCTGTCGTCTGCAGAATCGTCATCGATCAGTGACGTGTCTGCTTCCACTGTGGTCGCCGTCACCATCAAGGAGCAAAAAGATTCTGCTATGTGGAAAAGCTGCCGTGGTGGGGCATTACGATGAGGGAATGGAACGTCGTGTGGTGGCCCAGGCGCCGGCTCATCTGCTCGGCTCGGTCGACAACGCGCTGCGTCTGCTGCAGACGCTGCGAGACACAGGGGCCGTCTCGATCACCGATGCCGCAGCCGATCTGCAGGTCAGTCCCTCGACCGCGCATCGACTGCTGAGCATGCTCGTCTACCGTGGCTTCGCCGTCCAAGACGAGTCGCGTATCTATCACCCTGGGCCGGGGATCGTGGCCAATGTCGAGGCCCAATCGGCCCATCGCAGTCTGCTGCAGATTCTGCGCCCGCATCTCGACTCGCTGTCAGAGACGACGGGAGAGACCTGCAATCTCCTGGTCCGCGTCGGCACCACAACGCGCTTCCTGGCCAGTGCTGAGGGCTCCGATCGATTGCGGATCGGCAGCAGAGCAGGGGAGATCCTGCCTGCGCGCCTGACCTCGGGTGGGCAGGTGCTGCTGGCCGACCTCTCGCCGCAGGTTCTTGCCGGTCTCTACACCTCGAACGCAGCCCGCACCTCGGGTGAATTCCTCGACGCCGAGGCGTTCGCTCGCTTTCGCCGCCAGCTCGACCACATTCGCAAGGTGGGCTCGGCGCTCAACCGGGAACGCACCGAACGTGGAGTCTCCGCTCTGGGGATGCCGGTGCGGGGACCCGAAGGTCCGATGGTGGCCGCGATCAGTGTGTCGGTTCCCAGCCCACGGGATGAGGCCCTCGGCTCGGAGAGAATCCGATCGGCGTTGAGTTCTGCCTGCCAAGCAGGAGCCGCCGACCTTGCGGGTGGTTGATTCGAAGCCAGAAAGTGATGCCGCCGGCTTCAGGGGTGGTGGAGCAGGTACGTTCCGCCCTTGAGGCAGGTGTCGAGGACCCAGCCGTCGGCGACCAGTGCGGTCAGCGAGTCACGCAGTGCCGTCCGCCACCGTGAGGCGAGATCGGCATCGTGGCCGCGCAGCGCCTCGATGTCGGAGGGAAAGTCGAGGGAGACCAGACTGGCTTCCTTGGGCACCTCGGCGACCAGCGGTTCACCGTTGTCGTCACTGCGCAGACATTCGAAGGCATCGTCCGCCTCGGCGAGGGTGGCCCGGGCCGGCTTGTCGAGCGGCCAGGAGACGACCATACGGTCACTGGCCTGACCAGCGTTGACGCCGTCGCGCATCTGTCCGTAGAAGTCCTCGAGGTATTCGACCATTCCGACGCCCAGGCGCTGGAAGTTGAAGTAGGCGTTGCGTGCCACCAGCGGGTCGAAGGTCCAGGTCATCTCCGTGATGCCGAGGTTGAGGCACCACAGGCGCTGGTGCAGCTTCATCGCCGACCCAGCTCCGCGACCGATGACCTGATGGCGCACGCCGGCGATGTGAGAGTGCATGACCGTGCCCAGGGGCTGTCCGAAGAAGCCGATCGTCACTCCGATCATCTCGTCGGGTTCGTCGAGGCTGTAGGCGGCCGAGACGTAGTTGCCCGCGTGGGCGAAGGCGACGATGAGTCCGGGTTCGAGCACATTGGTGCCCGTCTCGTCGACGCTCCACACCTCGTCGAGCAGAAGGGCGGCTTCGGCGGCCTCGGCGGCGGTGTGGATCTCCCGCACCTCGATCCGCGCTGACTCGGCCGCGGCCGCGTACTCATCCTCGGCCAGGGCGATGATCTCCGAGTCCACTGTGGTCAATCCTTCTCGCGGTGTCATGGTGACATTGTGCCACCGAACCGAGCGTCTGGACGTGGCCGAACGTGGATATCTGGAGCATCAGTGCTGGTGTCGGCGTGCGGCATCGAGGAGCGATCGGCAGGTATAGCCTTAAGAATATGAGCTTCTGCGTTGCTGTCATCGGGGCCGGGACGATCGGCCGTTCATTCGCTTGGCTGTTCGCCCGATCGGGCTACCCGGTCCAGGTCTTCGACCCCAGACCCGACCTTGCCGAGGTGGTCACCGAGCTGCAGGCCGAGGTCAGTGCCGATGCTGCCGCCCACGACATGCTCGCCTCCGAGCTTGGAACCATCAGCCTCGCCGAGTCCGTCGAGACCGCCGTGGCCGGAGCCTCCTTCGTGCAGGAGTCAGGGCCCGAGGATCCGCAGGCCAAGCCGAAGCTGTTCGCCCAGATCGCTGCGGCGGCCCCGAAGGATGCCATCTTCGCGACCTCGTCGTCGACCATCCCCGCTTCATTGATCGCACGGCATCTGCCGCCGGAAGTCGCGGCCCGCGTCATCGTCGGACACCCGTTCAACCCACCTCACCTGATGCCCCTGGTAGAGGTGGTTCCGGCCCCGGCGACGAGTTCGGACACCGTTGAGCGCGCCCTCGAGTTCTACCGCAGCTGCGGACGTGAACCCGTGGCGCTCAATCGTGAAGTCCGCGGCTTCGTCGGCAACCGCCTGCAGAACGCATTGATGAAGGAAGCGATCTCACTGGTCGAAAACGGCGTCATCTCGGCACCCGACCTCGATTCGGTGATGAAGAATTCCCTGGGCCTGCGATGGTCCGCGGTGGGCCAGTTCGAGGCGATGCACCTCGGCGGGGGAGACAAAGGCATCCGCGGTTTCATGGACCACATCGGGACCTCGTTCGCTGAGATCGGCGAGCTTCCCCTCGATCTCAGCGAGGCGGGAATGGCCGATGTCTATGCTCAGGTGGAGCAGGCCTACGGTCAGACGCCGAGCCGAGCGGGTGCCCAGACTCGGGACCGTGCCCAGCAGGCTGTGCTCGAGGCGCGCAGGCAGCGTGACAGGCACACCCCGCAGTGAAGCCGGACCCTGACTGAGACTCCGGACGCTCACACCGCGGCTTGGTAGAAGTAGGTGGTGCGTTCGGCGATGAGGCCATCGGTGTCGAAGAGGAAGAAATCGGCGAAGCCCACGGAGGTTTCGCTGCCGTCCTTGAGTCGACCGGTGAAGACGCCGCGACTGGACGCACGGTCACCGTCGACGAGGATCTCCGTCAGCGAATGCGCACCAGCTTCGATGACGCGCTCACCGTGATAGAAATCGGTGATCTGAGTTCCGATCATGGTCGGATATCCGGGGCGGTCGTAGCGTCCCTCTGCTGCGAACAGCGCCGAGGTGGCGCCCGCATCCCCAGCATCGACGGTGGTGTAGTAGCGCTTCACAAGTTCAGTTACACTCTCCATGCCAACACAGTAACAGCGATCACACTCACGCTTGCGCTCAAGGGGTGGGACAGGGAATTGCCGCCGAGGTGATTGGGCCATAGCGTGGGAGATGAATCCTTTCGTCGTCTGGTGCCGAATCCACGGTTCCGGGCCGTTGGATTGAGGTCAACAACCCCAGCAGAAATGAGGCTCGACATGTCCACCATGTATCGCGTGACCAACCCGGCAACCGGTGAAGTTGCCGAAGAGTTCGCCACCGCCACCGACTCAGAGATCTTGGCCGCCCTTGACCGATCAGCAACGGCCTTCACCGAATGGAGCCAGACGAGTGTGGCCGATCGCGCCGCGATCCTCGTCCGTGTCTCCGAGATCTACGCGGAGCGGGCCGAAGAGCTGGCGAAGGTCATCCAGATGGAGATGGGCAAGGCCGTCCCCGAAGGCAAGGGCGAGGTCGGACTGAGCTCCGCCATCTACCGTTACTTCGCAGACAACGCCGAAGCATTCATGGCCGACGAGCCACTGCGCGGGCCCGACGACGGAACCGCGCTGATTCGTCGTAAGCCAGTCGGATCCCTGCTGGGCATCATGCCCTGGAACTTCCCCTACTACCAGGTCGCACGCTTCGCAGCCCCCAACCTGGCATTGGGCAACACCATCCTGCTCAAGCATGCTCCGCAGTGCCCTCGCTCGGCTCAGATCATGGAAGAGATCTTCATCGAAGCCGGGCTGCCCGAGGGAGCCTACATCAACATCTATGCCAGCAACGAGCAGGTCGCGGACCTCATCCTGCCCGACCCACGCAACCATGGAGTGTCCCTGACCGGTTCCGAACGCGCAGGTTCGGCCGTGGCCGCCGAAGCCGGTAAGAACCTCAAGAAGGTCGTCCTCGAGCTCGGCGGATCCGACCCCTATGTTCTCCTCGACACCCCCGATGTGGCGAAGAGCGCGAACACCTTCTTCAAGACCCGCATGGGCAACACCGGCCAGGCCTGCAACTCGCCCAAGCGCATGATCGTCATGGACGACGTCTACGACGAGTTCCTGACGTCCATCACCGAGGCGGCGAAGAAGTTCACACCAGAGGCCCCCGATACCGAAGGTTCCCGCCTGTCCCCGCTGTCATCGACGGCGGCCGCTGACCGCTTCATCGAGCAGGTCCAGGACACCGTCAAGGACGGTGCCACCCTGCTTGCCGGCGGCAAGCGCTACGACGGTGGCGGCGCCTACGTCGAGCCAGTCGTCCTCGCCGATGTGGAGAAGGGCATGCGCGGCTACTACGAAGAGCTCTTCGGCCCCGCCGTCATCGTCTACAAGGTGAGCAGCGAGGAAGAGGCCGTCGAGATGGCCAATGACACCCCTTTCGGCCTCGGTGCCGCTGTGTTCTCCAACGACCTGGAGCGGGCAGAGCGCGTCGGGTCCCAGATCGACTCCGGCATGGTCTTCCTCAACGCCCCCGAAGGCACTCGTGAGTACCTGCCCTTCGGTGGAGTCAAGCGCTCCGGCGTTGGTCGTGAACTGGGACCGCTGGCCATGGATGAGTTCGTCAACAAGCAGATGGTGTTCACGAAGAACTGATCCACACACACTGACTGGTCAACAGTCGCTGGCCTTCAGGGCGCTGTCCGCAGTAGCGGTCAGCGCCCTGATTGTATGCTGAACCCATACACAGCTATTTCTCAGCAGGAGGATCTCATGTCGGCACAGAAGCCGTCGACCCAGGTAAACGCCGCCGCATCAAAAGGTCTCATGCGTCCGGTCAACCGCTTCCTCGAACAGTGGATTCCGTCAGCGCTGACGTTCGCCATTGTTCTCACACTCATCGTCGCCGTTCTGGCATTCATTCTCACCGATGCCAGTCCCACCGAGGTCGTCACCGGCTGGGGCGAAGGGCTGGCCGGGCTGCTAGCGTTCATGACGCAGATGTGTCTCATTCTTCTGCTGGGACACATGCTTGCGAACACAGGCCCGGTACGGAAACTGCTGACCAGATTGGCCAGCGTTCCAGGCAGCCCGGCATTCGCCTATGTCTTCGTCTTCGTCGTCGCCGCTCTTGCCAGCCTCATCACTTGGGGCCTGGGTCTCGTCGTCGGTGCTCTTCTGGCACGTGAGATCGCAGTGCAGGCACGCAGCCGCGGCCTTAAGGTGCACTTCCCGTTGCTTGTCGCCGCCGGTTACTCTGGTTTCATTGTCTGGCACATGGGATATTCCGGTTCTGGACCGTTGACGGCAGCCACTCCCGATTCCTTCCTGGCTGAGTCCCTCGGGGGAGAGATCATTCCTGTCAGTGAGACCATCTTCTCAACCTGGAACCTGCTGGCCATCCTCGCAGTCATCGTCGTCTGCGCCGTCTTGTTCTTCCTCGTCGCACCGAAGAAGGATGCCCCAGTCTACGAACTGCCCGAGTCGATCGCTTCCGAATCGAGAAGCACCGTCGACGAAGAGATCGTCACACCTGCCGACCGCATCGACGCATCACGGGTCCTGACCCTCATCGTCGGTCTGGCACTCGTCATCTACCTCGCCGTCCACTTCGCCCAGGGCGGGGGACTGACCCTCGACATCGTCAACTGGTCCTTCCTCGCACTCATCTTCCTGCTGGTGAAGAACCCTTTCGAGCTCATCCACTTGACGAAGGAAGCCGCCTCCAATGTCGGCGAGATCCTGCTCCAGTTCCCTCTGTATGCGGGAATCCTTGGGATGATGAGCACCACCGGTCTGATCGCGGTCTTCTCCGATGCGCTTGTGTCCATTGCGAATCCCACGACGTTCGGTGTCCTCGCTCTGATTTCGGCAGGCCTGGTCAACTTCTTTGTCCCCTCCGGTGGCGGACAGTTCGCGGTTCAGGGTCCGATCATGCTCGATGCCGCCAACCAGCTGGGAGTCGATCCTTCAGTTGCCATCATGGCAGTCTCTTATGGAGATCAGTGGACGAACATGCTGCAGCCGTTCTGGGCCCTGCCTGTCCTGGCCATTGCGGGACTCAAAATGCGCGACATCCTCGGCTATACCTCGGTGATTTTCCTTGGTGCTGGTGTGGTGATGGCCGCCGCGTTGATCTTCGTCTCATTGTGAGGTGCAGGTACGAGAATCGATCCGAGACGAGGAGGCAGATCTGAGCCAGGCACCCGGGGCAGTTAACGATGGTTACGTTATGGTAGCCTCCTTGGTTGGTTGCATCCGGTGAGGCCGGGTGCGGGGAAACAGTCAATTCGAGTCGGGCGCAGATTTGTCCGTTGAAGGAGAGAGCAGATGTCAGCCGCAATAGACAAAACCACAGATAAGCCGGAGAAGGGAGTGAAGAAGGTCCTCCCGCAGTTGAACAAACCAGTATTCATATCTGCAGCAATCGTGACATTAGCCGTTACGATGTGGGCATTCTTCGCGCCCACTAATGCCCAAGAGGTTCTCGGCAGTGTCGTGGGGTGGATCTCGACCTGGTTCGGATGGTTCTACGTCCTACTTGTCGCCGCCGTCCTGGTTTTCGTTATCTACCTGGCCGCCTCGAAGTACGGGAACACGAAACTTGGTCCCGAACATTCGAAGCCGGAATTCGGTCTCCTTGCTTGGGCTTCCATGCTCTTCGCCGCCGGAATCAGCACCGACCTCATGTTCTTTGCCGTGGCTGAACCGGTCACCATGTATCTTGATCCGCCCAGTACGCAGCCAGAGACAGTGGACGCGGCCCGCGAAGCTACCGCGTGGACGCTGTTCCACTACGGAATCAGTGGTTGGGGGCTGTATGCACTGATGGGCATGGCCCTGGCGTATTTCGCCTACCGGATGAATATGCCTCTGGCGATCCGGTCAGCGCTTGCTCCTATCTTCGGAAAGCGGGTGCAAGGAACTCTCGGCGATGGTGTGGACTTCGCCGCATTGGTGGGTACGGTCTTCGGCGTCGCCACCTCCTTGGGCATCGGCGTAGTCATGGTCAATGTTGGTCTCAACACTGTCTTCGGACTGCCGGTCAATGAGGTCTCGCAGATCGGCATTGTCGTCATCGGAGTCGTCGTGGCGACATTGTCCGCGGTATCCGGTGTCGACAAAGGGATCAAGTTCCTGTCGATGCTCAACGTCTTCCTTGCGATCGCATTGAGCCTGTGGGTTCTCATCGTCGGCAAGACGGAGTTCCTCCTCAACGCCATGGTCCTCAATGTGACCGACTTCGTCAGGCTCTTCCCCAATATGGCTGGTCAGACCTTCGCCTTTGAAGACACCGGCACATGGATGACTGACTGGACCCTGTTCTTCTGGGCGTGGTGGATCGCTTTCGCCTCATTTGTCGGTCTCTTCCTTGCCCGCATCTCTCGTGGACGCACAATCCGTCAGTTCGTGCTCGGGACCCTGACGATCCCGTTCATCTACATCTTCATGTGGATCTCGATCTATGGAAACTCCGCACTCGACCTCATTCGCAGCGGAGACAAGAAATTCGGCGAAGCGACAATGCTCAGCCCCGAAGGTGGATTCTACGACCTGCTGTCGAACTATCCGGGATTCTTCGTGATTGCTGCCTTGGCCACACTCACCGCGCTGCTGTTCTACGTGACGACAGCTGACTCCGCGGCTCTGGTGATGGCAAACTTGTCCTCTCGTCTGCCGACACCCCAGGACGATGGTCGACCAGGTCTTCGTATCTTCTGGGCAGCGCTCACCGGTGCATTGACCGTAGCCATGCTCATCGTCGGTGGGATTGGGGCGTTGCAGAGTGCCACGATCATCATGGGGCTGCCGTTCGCCTTTGTCGTTATTCTCGTGATGATCGGGCTCTACAAGGCACTGCGCGTCGAAGCACATCGAGTCGACAGCATCGATCAGAGCCTGCCGGCGTCGCTGGCGCGGCGCTCCCACACAGATACCGGACACGAAACCTGGCAGCGTCAGTTGGCGCGAGTTCTGTCCTTCCCCAGCGGCAGTAAAGCGCGAGACTTCGAAACCGATGTCCTGGTGCCCACTTTGAACGAAGTCGCGGCGGAGTTGGTTGAGAAAGGCGTGTCGGCACACTGCGGTCGAGTGGACGCAGAGGGGCAATCCGTCGAAGACGGGGAGCTCATCCAACTCGAAGTCGACGGGGAGGGACAGTTCCCCTTCCGTTATCAGGTCTGGCCGCACAAGGTGAACGTGCCTTCGTTCGGCGGACGTGTGCCGCGTGGAACGGAGGACTACTTCCGCATGGAGGTTTACCTCGACGGCGGTGCCGGGCAGGGCTACGACGTCATGGGCTACACCAAGGAGCAGCTCATCGATGATGTCCTCGACAAGTACAGTCGTCACCTTGAGTTCCTGCAGCTGCAGGAGAACATCGCCAACCCCGACGACTGACTGACGGCACCTGGAGACTGAGGCCCGGCACCTCAAGTCTGAGGCCTGGTACCTCACGGCTGAGGCCAGTCCATGCCGAAGGGTTCTCTGAGCCAGATATCCGATTTGCTGAGTCCGGCGCTTGCCCCACATAGGGCAGGCACCGGACTCAGTTGCGTTTGAGACCTGCCAGACATGTCCGCAAAGTTCGCGTGACTGACAGTGCAGTGAGGCCGCTGGTGGCAGGATTCTCAGGACTTGGCGTCGATGAGATTGAGAACTCAAAGACTCCCGCTGATCCTGCGGCCGTGATGTGATGGTGGGAATCCTCTTGGCTCAGGTCAGCCCGGATCTCGACTCGAGTGCGTTCGAGAGCTGTCTCCATGAGTTCGTCATCTGCTGCCGCGTCGACTCCGAGCCCCCGAGTCGCCCATGCCAACGCCACCGTGATGTTGACGTTGGCGGGGAACTTCACGATGGCTTCGGCCGGGGTCCCAGTGAAAATCGTCAGTGGTTCATCGGCAGCGCTCAGCTGATTCAGGCGACGGACCTCCTCGGCGTCCATCCACGGTTGCACGAGGCCACCGGGTGCCTTCGCAGTCGTGATGGACACAGAGTCAAGGGCGTGTGCCTGAGCGGCAGCTTCGAGGACGTCAAGCCCGCCGATAGCCCCGTTCGTCACGTGGAGGTCTCCGGGCCGGTCAAGGAGCGCTCGTCGGGTCGGACGATCGGCGAGAGCCCCGACGCTGGTGAGGACAAGTGGAATGCCAGCGGCTGTGGCTGCGGGGCCGTAGCTCTTGGCGGCTGAAACCCCAGCGCATTCGACTACGACATCGATGACGGACCCGGCCATGAGCTGGGCCCAGTTCGGGTCCTGCGGTCCCTCAGCCTGGACCAGCTCGGCCCCCAGATTCCGGTGACCAGCATGTTTGTCGAGGTCCCGGACTAAGGCGGTGAGTCTCAGCCGACCACTCGAGATCTCGGGGTGCAGCAGCGCGGCAACATGACGACCGATCGCCCCGAACCCGATCATCAGGACTGATTTCACTTCATCAACTGGCCTCATGAGATCAGGGTACACATCGACACGGTCATGCCATGTCAGCCCGCCGAGGTACTGTGACCATGTGGACGACCGGAGCAGGGGAGCAGCACAGATGACCGAGACCAAAGTAGGCGAAAGCCCCGATGGCGATGGTGCGGTGGTGGGTGAGGACGGGATCGCGCGGACCCCGTGGGCCTATGGCGATCCACTGCTTCTCAGCTACTACGACACCGAATGGGGTATGCCTGTTCGCGACGAATCCGGGATGTTCGAACGCCTGAGCCTCGAAGGCTTCCAGGCGGGTCTGTCATGGTTGACGATCCTGAAGAAACGCGAGCGTTTTCGTGAAGTTCAAACAGTTCGACGCCGAGGCGGTCGCTGAGTTCGGCGAGCCCGAGATCGAATCGCTGCTCGATGATCCGGGAATCATCCGGCACCGAGGAAAGATCGAAGCCTGTATCGGCAATGCCCGAGCAACATTGGCCCTGCGTGACGAGGGCGGTTTGGTCGACTTCATCTGGAGCTTCCAGCCCGAAGATACGCCTCGACCTCGCACGCTGAGTGAGGCGCCCACAACAGGGCCTGAGTCGACGGCACTGTCGAAGGTGTTGAAGAAGAAGGGGTTTCGGTTCGTTGGGCCGACCACCATGTACGCGCTCATGGAGGCGGTCGGTATGGTTGACACGCACGTCCTCGGATCCCATCGCCGAGGTGCGTCCGGAGTCTGGCACGACTGACCCTTCCGACGACTGCCGTGATGACGGACCGAGTTCACCGTCTGCGCGCAATGACCACGCCGATGAGAGGCTGAAATGAACGATATTCGAGTCAGTGCACTCGCCCTGCTGCACCCGTTTGAACCGCTTTTGCTCATGGTGCGCAAGGAGGGCACGACGTCGTTCATGCTTCCCGGTGGTAAGCCCGAAGCTGGGGAGACCGCCGAAGAGACGATCGTCCGGGAGATCAGCGAAGAGCTCGGGCTCAGCCTCGAGACCAATCGTCTGTCCCCATTGGGAACCTTCGCTGCAGATGCAGCTAACGAAGCAGACCACCAGGTGATCGGGGACGTGTTCCGCTATGACGGGCTGCCCGCCGAACTCAACGTGGATCGCATCAATCATCAGGCCGAGATCTCTGAGGCTGCGTGGTTCCCGTATGCGCCTCTGCCTGCAGACACTGATTCTAGACAGTTTGCTCCACTGACGCGGCTGCAGGTCATACCGGCACTTGCAAAGCACGGTCTGCTCACTGAGTGAACGAACGTGGTGTTCTCATGGGGTGACGATCAGACGCCTCGGCGCTGGAATGCCAGTTCCATGATGAACAGGTGGACTCCATGCCCGAGGGCCAACCCTGCCGTGAGGAAGCTGAGCACGATATCGAATACCCCGACGTCCTTGTAGGGCGGAGGATCGACATGACCAGGTGACTGCAGCAGTGTGGATCCGACGACGGTGGCTGCCATGAGGATCGTAGTCAGACCGCTTGTCGAGATTTTTCCGACGGCGGCAAAGGCCAGCAGCACTGCGGCAAGCAGGAGGACCAGCAGCGCCATGAAGTCATAGCTCGGATCATCTGTTCGGGCAGAGTCTTGCCTTGGCTGTCCTTACTGTCCGTCATCGGGATTCAACTTCCGTGGCTTCTGCTTCACGACGGCTGTTGCTGCTGCAATGACGACAAGCGCGAGCAAGCTCAGTCCCACACCGGTCCTCAAGTGCATGAGGCGGTCGGTTCCTGGGCGAGGGTGCTGGACATCCATTACAGTCCCGTTTTCAAGGACCATCGGCGTGACTGCTTGCCGGAGGCATCGAAGTATCAACACCTGGTCCACGAATACGGACTTGTTGATCGTTACGATTCGGAAGAAGCACGGATCGCGCTCAACCATCTGTGGAGAGCTGTCGATGATCGATTGAACTTCTTCACGCCGACGCGGAAGCCGGTCACCTGGGTCAAGGACTCTTCAGGCCAGCGCAAACGGATCTATGACGAACCGGCCACACCCTTGGATCGTCTGAGTGAAGCGGGTGTGATGTCACCCAGCCAGGAGTCAGAGCTGATCACGTACCGCAACAGCCTCGACCCTGCTCAACTTACGTCTGAGATCGGCCATTGGCAGGAACGGCTCAAGTCGATTTCGGCGCTCTGAGTGTGACCTCGGCGTAATGGGTTGGACTGACGGTCGACAGCCCGCAGGGTGGCTCGACGGGCACCCCACAGGCGATTGTAAAAATTTCAACTTTAGCAGGGGTGCCTGCTATAAATCCACCCTTGATCGAACTCCGAGACGGGAGATTCTCTGGGGGTTACATTCGCGTAACTTCCAGGTACAGTGAGTACCGATTGTGATCTGACGAACCTTCTGAGCTACGACACAACGATATGTGTCGCCCCACGCCTGAGACGCATTCGCACGTGTGTGGAGTGGTACTTCAGTGGGGATTCACCGGGGTTGGAGACGACCACCATCGCTGAGGGTGTCGGTGTGCAGCCAGGCCATCCTCAAGCACCGGAAGAACTGGAACGTCAGAACAGCATCTTGGGGGATGGATATGGAACTGTGCGCACTGATGGAAGAGACTGACTGGTGAGGGCAAGCGGAAGTGCCCTGCGGCGCGGCCGCTGGGAGCGCTCATGATTCAGATCATTGCAATTTCCCTGATCGCCTATGCAGGGATCGCCATGTTCATCATCATCTTGCTGTTGTCGAAAGCCGATTACGGGCGATCATGGCGTGATCGCAGAGACGCTGCGCGCATGGGATTCTTCGTCCCAGTCTGGCCGCTTCTGGTGCTCTATCTGATCTACCGCGCTGTCTCACGACTATGGCACTTGGCCGAATGGAACATGCCCGCTGATCGGCAACACCGCTGAAGAAATGGGGAGCGGAAAAACGGGCACGTTGAAAGTCAGACGGGCTGAAAAGCAGGCACGCCGACGGTGCGATGCGCCTTGGGATAGACGGGCATCAACGCCCAACCGCCTCACCTGAGATTGCCCACCCGCTCCCTCTTTCATGTCAGGTATTTGGCTGGCGTGAATAGGCGATGAGAGCCCGATACAGATCGAGTGGTGCGCAATTGGCGCCCTTCGCCAGTGATTTCACGAGTTTCCGATAGGACTGGTAGTCCGTCTGGTTCGGGTTGGCCGAGTCGAGCAGGTTGTACTCGTGGAGGACACCGGTGGCGCGAGAATCCATGATGGAGTACTTTTTCGGGTTGAACACTGTCAGCAGGGTGCTGGCCAGTGGCCCGCCGACCCCGGGAAGTACTTTGAGGAACGGCAGTCGCAGGTGATTGGGTGTGTCCTCGTCGAGGGCCACAGCGGTCACATACTCGATGTCATCGGAGTTGATGTTTTCGAATGTCGCCTGCGCCGCGATAGCCTTCCACTCGGCAACTTTGAGGAATTGCTTGTGTTTGTATGACTCACGTTTGACGACCTTGGGCCCGATGGAATCAAAGATCTCTGCTTCGGTGTCCGTGACCGTGTACTGAGGCTCGAATCGCAACACGAATGCCGTGTCGATGACGCCGCTGGAATTGTTTTCGTGAGAGGAGGTCATGTCGTGATTGTACAGAGGAGGCCTGACTTGAAGATGAATACTTGAGGCCGCAGCGTCGCCCAGCACCCCGGCGATGAGCATGGCTTCCATCGTTGAGACCATGGCCTCAGAGTGCAACCGTCGGATCACCTCTCGCCGGGATTGAATGTGAGTCTCGCGTGGTGTTGTGGCAGCGCCGGGCAGTGACTCCGAGCAGTTACGATGTCTTCGTATCGCACTGTCCCCAGCAGAGTTCCCCAGCAGCAGTTCCTAGCACCGTTTCCCAGCAGCAGATCCCCAATGGGTGATTCGAGAATCCAGGAGATTGTCATGGCAGAGAATATCCCCACTCGCGCCGAGTCATTCGCAGCTGAAGACGGGTCGTCGGCCCCAGCCGGTGCCTCTGCCAGGCGCGATCGGGCACTGAGTCACCGCCTGCGGACGCCGGAGCGAGGCAAGCGGCACATTCTCACCAACACGATCCGTCACGTGGTCAACGACGAAGGCCTTGACCTGGCAGCGGGACTGGCGTTCTACGCACTCCTGTCGATCGCGCCCGCGGCCCTCGCTCTTGTATCGGTGCTTGGTGTGCTGGGTGAGGCGAAGTCCACCACCGAGGCAGTCCTGGCCCTGGTCTCGGATCTGTCGTCTGAGGTCGCCGAGGCGATCCGTCCGATCGTCACCGACCTGGTGTCGACACCGGCGGCAGGTTTCACCCTCGTCGTCAGCCTTATCGTGGCGATCTGGTCTTCCTCGAAATACGTCGGTGCCTTCGGCCGAGCAGCGAACAAGGCCTACTCGGTTCAGGAGAGCCGGCCACTGTGGAAGCTCAAGCCGACGATTCTGCTCATCACCCTGGGATTGCTGCTGCTGATGGTCGGACTGGGACTGCTGCTGGTGGTTTCGGGCCCCATAGCTGAATATATCGGCAAGCTCGTCGATCTGGGGCCTGTGGCGGTGATGATCTGGAGTATCGCCAGGTGGCCGGTGGTGATCGTCTTCGTCATGCTCGTGATCGCCATCCTCTACTATGCGACCCCGAACGTGACGAAGTCGCGGTTCCGCTGGTCGAGCCTGGGAGCACTGATCGCGCTCATCGCGCTGGCCCTCGTATCCGTGGGTTTCGTCATCTATATCAACAATTTCGACAACTACAACGCCACCTACGGTGCCATCGGAGGTGTGATCGTCGGATTCGTCTGGCTCTGGATGGTGAACCTTGCCCTCATCTTCGGCGTCGAGCTTGATGCTGAGATCGAAAGATCCCAGCCGTCTGACTGACAGCACCAACAGCACCAACAGCACCAACGGCACCGACAAGACTGCGACGCCCGAGAGGACCGGACTTCGGCCCCCGGTGCCGCGTGCCGTATGGTCACAGCATGAGTTCTGACCGGTCTGCTGCTTCGACGTTCACGCCGGCCCTGTTGGGGCTGGTGTGGACGGCCATGTTCGGATTCTCGGCCTTCTTCTTCAGCTATTCGACGATGGTCTCGATCGCTGCCGTCGACGGGCTCTCCACAGTCACCGGTGGTACGGTGCTGACGACGATGATGATCGGTGTCATCGCAGCTCAGCCTTTCGCCCCGTGGGTGGGGCGGGCTATGGGACTCAAAGGCGCTTTGTTCTTCGCTCTCGGGCTGCAGCTGTTGGGCCAGATCCTCGGGCTGACGGTGCCTGCGCCGCTGCTTGGTCTGGTGTTGGCGGGGCTGTGCGGGGGAGTGGGCTTCGGGCTCTTCGTCGTCTTGGCCAATGCCGCCGTGCCGTCCACGACAACGCCGGGCCGCATCGGCAAGGCCTTGGGATTCTTCGGCGGCATCACCTCCTTGGCCGCGGCGATCGGAGCTCCACTCGGACTATGGCTGGTCGGAGCGGTTCCCGTATGGACCTTCCGGGTGATTGTGTGTCTCTCACTTCTTCTCGCCGTACCGACTGTCATCAAGTATCTGCCGGGTCGTGAACCCAAAGCAGAGAAGCTGTCCGATGGTGACTCCGGGGCCACAGTCCACGGCCGCACGGAGGACCGAGGGCGAACGGAGGGAACACCTCCACGCCAGACACAGCGCCGAGGCGGGCGCAGCCTCGGCGAGGTCCTGTATTTAGTCATCATGCTCTCCCCGTTTCTCATCGGCATGATCGTCTTCGGCGTCATCATCGGGTTCGGGCCGGGCGAAGATGTCGCTGGTGCCGCCCTGTACATCGGTGCGATGCAGATGTCGGCCGTGGTCGGACGGTTCGCGGCCGGGGCCATCGCTGACCGTTTCTCCCCATTCGCCCTCAATCTTCTGGGTTTGGCCCTGGCGATCATCGGACTGGTCGTCACCGTCATCGTGTCCGGCGGCATGCTCTTCCTGGCCATGATGATCATCGGACTGGGATTGGGCACTCTGCAGTCAGCGAGCTTGGTGATGGCGTTTTCCAATGTCAGCACACCCGCGAAGGCCAGCGTTGCTTGGAACATGAATTTCGATATCGGTTTGGCCATCGCCGGAGTTCTCGGCGGGCTCGGCTTCACCTACCTCGGCGACTCTGCGACGTTCCTCGTCTGTGCCGCATTGCTGCTGCTCACTGGTGTCCTCTCCTTGATATTGCGTGCTCTGCGACGCTCACGGTGAGCGCAGGGTCTGTTCCTTTCGTCCCCCGCAGGTGGTAGGAATGCCACATGAGCGATGAACAGAGCACGAAGAATGCGCCACTGGACGAGTTGTCCTTCACGGTCATGGGCTACATTTCGAAGTCTCCACATGAGACCTTTGAAGCCGTGGCCGAGCCCAAGCAGCTCTCGAAGTACTTCACCACGGGAGGTGCGCACGGACGACTGGCACCCGGCGCCGAGGTGACGTGGGACTTCGCGGATTTCCCGGGCCGGTTCCCGGTCGAGGTCATCGATTCGGTTCAGGATGAGAAGATCGTCGTCGCGTGGGCCGGAACTGAGCACGCCACAGCCGAGAACACGACGACGACCTTTGAGTTCTCGCCCGTCGACGATGGGACCCGGACGCTTGTGACCGTGACCGAGCAGTCGTGGAAGACAACCGTCGGGGGAGCCGAGGGCGCTTTCGGAAACTGCATGGGCTGGACCGGCATGCTGGCCGCGCTGAAGGCCTGGATCGAATACGGCATCGACCTTCGCGAAGGCTTCTACAAGTAATCAGCCCGGCGTATTCTGCCCGTGCGAGTTCTTGATGAAGAAGGAACCGACGATGCCGAAGATGCCGACGACCGCGGCAACGAAGAACGCGACGTCGGCGCCGTGAACCAGCCCCTCGACTCCGTAGACTTCGGGATCGCGCGTCGTGGAGACCATGATGGTGACCAGGACTGCGGTACCCACCGAGGCCGCGATCTGGCGGAAGGTGTTGTTCAGTGCCGTCCCGTGTGGGATGAGGCTCTGCGGCAGCTGATTGAGTGCGGCCGTCGTCACCGGCATCATCACCATGGCCACCCCGAACATGCGAATCGTGTTGACCACGGCGAGGTAGGTGAACGAGGTGTCGGCCGAGAGGTCGGCGAACATGAACGTGGTGACGGTGAGCAGTGTGAACCCAGCGACGGCCAGCCACTTGGCACCGATGGCGTCGAAGATGTGTCCGGTGACCGGCGACATCAGCCCCATCACCGCTGCACCCGGCAGAAGGACCAGGCCTGATTCCATGGCGGTGAAGTCGTTCATGTTCTGCATGTAGAGCGGCAGGATCATCATGCCGCCGATCATGACGATGAACACGCACATGCCCAGGGCGGTGTTGAGAGTGAACATGCGGTAGCGCAGCACCCGGAACTCGAGCATCGGCTGGTCCAACTTGAGCTGGCGTGGAATGAAGATGGCCAAGGCGATCACGCCGATGGCGAGGGGGATGATGACTTCGAGGCTCAGCCATCCCGCGTCTCCGGCAGTTCCGAAGCCGAAGAGCAGTCCGCCGAAGCCGAACGTTGAGAGGATGATCGAGGCGACATCCAGCTTGGGATACGTGCGCTCGGTGACGTTCTTGAGGATGAAGTAGGCGACGATGATGTCGATGATCGCAATCGGCAGCATCATATAGAAGAGAACCTCCCAGGGGAGGTGGTCGACGATCCAACCCGAAAGGCTTGGCCCGATAGCCGGGGCGAAGGCGATGACGAGACCGAAGGTGCCCATTGCCGTGCCGCGCTTCTCCACCGGGAAGATGGCGAAGAGGATGGTCTGCATCAGCGGCATGATGATGCCACCGCTCGACGCCTGGATGACGCGTCCGAGAAGAAGGACGGGATAGGTCGGTGCCAACGCGCAGACCAAAGTGCCGACGATGAACAGCAGCATCGCGGTGAGGAAGAGCCCTCGGGTGGTGAATTTCTGGATCAGGAAGGCCGTGATCGGAATCATGATGCCATTGACGAGCATGAAGCTCGTCGTCACCCACTGCGCGGCGCTGGCCGTGATGTCGAATGACTGCATGAACGCAGGCAGTGCAGTGTTGAGCAGGGTCTGGTTGAGGATGATGACGAAGGCCCCGGAGACGAGAACCGCGAGGACTACATTCCGGTTGATCGGTGTGCCATCGGCAGTTGTGTAATGGCCCTTGTCCTCGTCTGTCACCGAGATTCCTGCTTTCCCTCAACCGCCTGTGTGCACCGGCGCGGTCGGAAGGCAAAGCGAATCTGTCCGCTCGCACTGTCTGTGTGCCTACCGCGCCGTGCGAGTCTACTCTCAAGGACTCGCGCTGTGTGAACAGGGTATCGGCACGTGGCAAGCGGGGAGTGGCGCAGAGGTGTCCTTGAGTCGACGGTTCATCCACCGCCGAGCCGACCCCTGAGATCATCAGTCTCGCCTCCGGGGCGATTCCTGAAATCCTCAGCAATGGCTGACACGGTAGGTTGCAATCGTAGAAAGGGGCGCCAGATGATCTTCGGCAGATGGGGGACGTTCGCTCGGTTCGTTATGCTCACGACCGGTATCGGTTTGGCCACCAGTCTGACGTGGTCTCTGTTCACCCTCGCAATCGGCGGGTGGGACCGGAGTGGCGACGACGTGACAACCTTTTCATTGATCGCTGCCATCGGCGCGGGGCTCGGCCTCGTCATGGGATTCCCCTCCTATTGGGTGGTGCGGCTATTCGTGCGCTGGATGACCTCGCGGGCAGGAACTGTGCTCTTCTTCTTCCTGCTTGCCGTCGCCTCGGTGATGGTGGAAGTCGTTGTGGTGGTCATAGTGGCTGGAGGCGACGTCGGTGAAATCGCATCATTCTTCGTCATCCGTGGTGCAGGAGATCTGATGGGCCTACCCGGGATCGCACTTTCGGCGGGTGTGTTCGCCGCTGTTTGCGCTCCGCTCGTGCTCCGGCCCATGCCAGATTCGCTGCGAGAGGCGGATTCTCCGCGGCCCGCTGGAAGTGGAGTTGCTGGATGTGGGGCTGCTGGTGCTGATGAAAATTGACAAGCTAGATCACAGGTGCAGAAAGGGTGTGCAGGATGGTTCTCGGCAAATGGGGTTCGTTCGGACGATTCGTGTTGTTGACGACAGGTGTCGGTGCCGTATCCGCACTGGGGATGTATGTATTCAGTTCGCCTCCCGCAAGCTTCTTCGAGGTGTTGGAGGGTGCGGCGTTTAGTCTGTTCTTCCTCGTGCCGGGTGCCGGGCTGGGGCTGGTTGTCGGAGTACCGGCCTATGGGGCGCTTCGTCTCTGTCTTCATGCGTTGCCCGGTCGGAAGTCGGCTCTCGCCTTTTTCTTCGCTCTTGGCATCTTTTCGGCGCTGACCGCCTTCGTCGTGGTCCTCGTCCTGACGGGAGGCCCGTCAACGTATACCTATACATCGGTGGGGGATCTGGTGGCGGCACTCGGGTGGCCGGCCTTGACGGCTGGAATTCTCACCGCTGCTGCCTCATTCCTCATAGTTGAGCCAGCAGGCAACGAAGCACGGCCGGCCCCGCTGCCCAACTGACTCAACTCAAAGAAACAGTCACACGATCCGGGTCGGCGGCGACTTCGTCTTCGATGGATCCGTGACAGGCCGATCACCGAGGGCATCATCGATGCGCGCGAGCACCTCGGCGTCGAGTTTCACGCCGGCTGCGGAAACATTCGACTTCACCTGCTCGGGACGCGAGGCACCGACGAGCGCGGTCGCCACATTGTCGTTGGCAAGCACCCAGGCGATGGCGAGCTGGGCCATTGTCAGCTCCAGGTCGGCTGCGATCGGTTCGAGTTTGGCCACCGCATTGAGCGTGTCGTCGTCGAGGTAGCGGTCGGTGATCATGTCCTTGCCGCCCTTCTCGTCGGTGGCACGCGAGCCGGCAGGGGCAGGCTGGCCCGGCTTGTACTTGCCGGTGAGCACACCCTGGGCGATCGGTGACCAAACGACCTGTGAGATCCCGAGTTCCTTCGAGGCCGGGACGACCTCGGACTCGATGACGCGCCAGAGCATGTTGTACTGCGGCTGGTTCGACACGAGCTGAATGCCCAGGTCACGGGCCAGATAGTGCGCGGCACGCAGCTGATCGGCATTCCACTCGCTCACGCCGATGTAGAGGGCCTTGCCCGCGCGGACAAGATCCGCGAACGCCTGCATGGTCTCTTCCAATGGGGTCTCGTAGTCGTAGCGGTGGGCCTGGTAGAGGTCGACGTAGTCGGTGCCCAGGCGTGACAGGGAGCCGTTGATGGACTCCATGATGTGTTTGCGGGAGAGCCCGGTGTCGTTGTGGCCCTTGGGGCCGGTCGGGAAGTACACCTTGGTGAAGATCTCCAGGGATTCGCGACGTTGTCCCTTGAGGGCATCGCCGAGGACCTGCTCGGCCACGGTGTTCGCGTACACGTCCGCGGTGTCGAAGGTCGAGATGCCGGCATCGAGAGCGGCATGAACGCACTTCGTCGCGGTGTCGTTCTCCACCTGGGAGCCGTGCGTGAGCCAGTTTCCGTAGGTGATTTCCGAGATCTTCAGGCCGCTGTTTCCAAGATATCTGTGCTCCATGATTTCAGCCTACTGCTGTATGGGCGGAGTGGACACCCCTCGCCGAAGCATCGTCGAATCGAAGGCTGACGATGACCTCACCGAGGTGGCCGTGGGCGGTGCATTCTCTGCGAGGTGCCCGCGTAGAACGTTTGCAAACGCCGCTGAGTCGCCCGAGCTCAGGTGTTTGGTCAGAGCGACGTGTTCGTCGATGATCGCCTCGCACCGGTCGAGGAGCCGCTCGCCCGAGGCGAAGAGGATGAAACGGTGCCGGTCGGAAAGCTGGGAATAGAGTTCGAGCATCACCTGATTGTCCCCGGCCTCGACGAAGCCGCGATGGAACTCAAGCGTCAGGTCGATGAACGCGGCGACGTCACCTGCATCGAAAGCATCACGCTGAGCCTGGATCGAGGCTTCGAGGGCATCGGCGAGTTTCTGTCGCAGGGCATCCGGAGCCCGATCGACGGCCGTCGTCTCCAGCACGAAGCGGGCATCGGCGAGCTCGGCGATGGTGCGCTGATCGACTCCCTGGACGATGGCTCCGCGCTTGGGGTAGATGACGATCCATCCCTCGTCCTGCAGCCTGGCGAGAGCGACCCGCACCGGTGTGCGGCTGACTTCGAGCTCGGATGCCAGACCGGCCTCGCCCAGCATGGTCCCCGGCTGATGGGTGCTGTTGAGGATCTGAGCGCGGATGAGCTGATAGGCGCGCTCGGCTGCGCTGGGGGTCTCGCCGCTGCTGGTCGTCGCCACCGGATTCTCCTCGTGTGTTGCAGAAAACGTCATATCCGGACCTGATGATCATCGATCGCTTCGGCCGGAATCCTTCCCCTCAAACTACCCGAGAGGTCCCTTCAGTCTGCATATGACGCCTCTGCGGTGCTGTCGGCTGAGCCGAGAGGTTGCTCTCGCCCGGGCCAGCGCATCAGAGGCACCGCCCTGATCGAGAACGCCAGGGCGATGAGGAGGACGATCGTGGCCATCATATTGATCCACAGGAATCCCCCCGCCTGGAGCACCGTGCCGGCCATGCCGGCCATGAGAGCGCCGCCGAGGTTCATCGCCGCATCAGAGGCACCCTGCAGCGTGACCTTCGCATGCTGCGGCACTGAGGCTGTGAGCAGCGCGGATCCGCCGATGAGGAACATCGACCAGCCCACGCCGAGGAATATCAGAGCCGTGCTCAACAGGACCATTGACGAGACCTCGGCCGCGGCATCGATGACGCCGAGGGTGATAGCTGTGGCGAAGACGACGACGCCGCTGGCGATCACCGTTCCTGGACCGAAACGGTCGGCCATCCACCCGAATACGGGGGAGAGGGCGTACATGCCGGCGATGTGCACGCTGACGACGATGCCGATCGCGCCGAGCGAGAATTCCTGGTGGTCCATGTGCACCGGGGTCATGACCATGACGTTGGTCATCATCATCTGACCGGCGATGATCGTGATCATCGCGAACAGCGGCACCGGCCGCGCTGACGCGAAGCGCAGTGCCGGACCCAGCTTCATCGTCGGCGGTTCGCTCGTCGAATCCTCAGCGGCCGCCTCGGCGAGGGGGCTGTGGTCGGAATCCGCCGCAGTCGGAGCTGATCCCGGCTTGATCTTCTTGGCCAGCGTCGACGCGACCAAGGTCGCCAGCCCGAAGGCGGTCATCGAGATCAGGTATGGCCCGGCCAGTTCGTTCATGCCCAGTGCCGCGCCGAGGTGCGCGCCCGGTGCCGTGAAGCTGGGCCCGAGCACGGAGCCGACCGTCGTCGCCCACACGACCAGCGACATGGCCCGCCCGGCATTCGCGGGATCGACGAGATCGACCGCGGCATAGCGGGCCTGCAGGCCAGAGGCCGTCGCGGAGCCACACAGCATCATGCCCAGCATGAACAGCGGCAGGAACTGCAGGGCGACGCCGAGGAGGACGACCGTCGCACCGATTGTGCCGATGCCGAATCCCAAGGTCAGAGCGGTTCGCCGACCGGCCCTGCCCGCCAGCACCGCGAGGGGATAGGCGATGAAACCGGCGCCGAGGATGACGCTCATCTGCGCGATGCCCGCCATCGAGGTCTTGCCGGTGATCTCCTCGGCCAGCAGACCGCCGACCGCGTAGCCGGAGGCGATTCCGGCACCGGAGAGCAGCTGTGCGGTGATCAGCTTGGCCTGTGCACGCGTGCGGGTCTTCATCGACGCCTTCCGTTATCTCAGTCGTGTACCCACACAACGTATCTTGGACCCATCTTGGATACAAGATGATCTCAGGGCCGCCGAGGTGGCTCCGAGGCGATCGTGATGTGGCGGTCCGTGCCCGGGGACTCGAGTTCGTCGATGACTGCCACTGCGAGGTCCTCGGCGCTGATGTGCGATCGCCCCTCGTGATCGGTCAGCAGCGTCGTCGTGCCGCGTCGGTAGGAGCCGGTGCGAACTCCGGGTTCGAGAACGGCTGGAGGACTGAGATAGGTCCAGTTCTCATTCGAGTGTTCGCGGCAGGCCGTAAGTTGGGCGACGCTGGCGGCGGCAGTGGTCCGCCACCTTGCGGGAACGAAGGCGGGGTCGTCGACAACGAGCCGATCAGGATCCTTGGGTGAGTGCAGCGGCCCGGCGCCTCCGACGACGAAGAGGGGGGTGTCGGCGCTAGCGCTGGCGGCAAGGACCGCCTCGGTGATGGTGATGAAAGCATCCTCCTCACCGGGCACGACGCGGACGGTGAGCACGACAGCATCGGCCCGCTCGAGCACAGAGTCGAGGTCGGTGGCATTGCTCGCATCTGCCTGCGTCGACGTCACCCCGCTTCGGGGTTGGTGAAGGGCTGTGCGTGAGGCTGCGATTACGTGATGGTCACGGTCGGCCGCCTCGGTGACGATGCGAGACCCGACCATTCCGGTGGCTCCGATGACAGCGATTCTCATTTTCGTTCTCCATTCTCAGTGCGTGGGCTCAGCTGACCGCAGAACAAGGCGGCCAGGGCGAGGGCGAATCCGGCGAGCTGGACGAGGTTGAGCGACTCCCCAACGAAGGCGACGCCCACGGTGGCTGCGACCAAGGGCGAGAGCAGGCCGAGCAGGGCCGTTGCCGTGACGCGGAGTCTGCCCAGCCCCCGAAACCACAGGGTGTAGGCCAGGAGTCCGCCGATGAGGCCCAGCCACAGGTAGCCGAGGAGGCCGGCGCCGTCGATGGTCTCGGGAACTCCCTCGATAAGCAGGGTCGGGACCAGCAGGACGAGACCGCCGGCGCTCAGCTGCCAGCCGGCGAAGCCCACCGCGCTGACCCCGGCTGGTCGACCCCAGCGTTTGATGAGGATGACCCCGATGCCCATTGATGCCGCCCCGCCGATGCCTGCGAAGATCCCGACCGGGGCGAAGCCGGCACCCGGACCCAGCACTACCATGCCCACGCCTACCGCACCGACGAGTCCCCAGACCAGGCGCCACCGAGAGAGGGCCTCGCCGAGGACGATGACTGCGAGGAAGGTGACGAGGATCGGCTGCGTGGCGCCCAGGGTGGCGGCGACCCCACCGGGCAGACGCTCGGCGGCGACGAAGAGCAGTGGGAAGAAGATCCCGATGTTCAAGGTGCCCAACACGAGGGTCTTCCACCACCAATCTCCGTGGGGCAGTCGACGGGCGATGAGCAGACCCAGGAGCCCTGCGGGGAGGGCGCGCATGAGCGCTGCGAACAGAGGATGATCGGCGGGCAGGAACGCTGTGGTCACAAAGTAGGTCGTGCCCCAGACGGCCGGGGCCAGTGCCGTCACCGCAGTCACCAGGGCCGCCCCACCTGTGGCCTGGCCGGTGACCGGAGCAGGAGAGCGTGTCGTTGTCATGACTCCAGCATCGAACGCGGCAGGTCTATGAGTCCAACACATAGTTTTCATCCCAACGATCATCTGTCACGATAGATGAATGGAATTGCAGCAGCTGCGCTATGTTCTCGCCGTCGCCGAGGAACGCAACTTCACCCGCGCGGCCGCGAAATCGCATGTCGTGCAGTCCGCGCTCAGCCACCAGATCAAGACCCTCGAACACGAACTCGGCGTCCAGCTCTTCGCCCGAACCAGCAGACGCGTCGAACTCACCGAAGCCGGTGCGGCCTTCCTGCCCGCAGCCCGGGCCACTCTCGACGCGGCCCAGCGTGCCATCGCCGAGGCGACCTCGACCATGGGCGACCTCCGCGGTCGGCTGCTCATCGGGGCCATCCCGACCGTGACGACCGTGGACGTCACCGCCGCGCTCGGGGTCTTCCATCGCGCCCACCCGAACGTGGAGATTGGACTGACGGCCGGTGGCAGCCTCGACTTCGTCACCGCGATCCGAGAGTCATCCATGGACGTGGCGGTGCTCGGACTCCCCGATGCCACAGCCCCGACGGGGGTGTCGACCGAGGTGCTCGCGCACGAGCGCCTCAGCGCAGTGATGTCACCCGAACACCGGCTGGCCTCGCGTCGCGGACTTCGCTTGGAGGACCTGGCTGCCGAGACCTTCGTCGACTTCCCGTCAAGCAGTCCGGGCCGGTACCAATCCGATCGAGCCTTCGCCGCTGCCGGACTGAGCCGATCCGTGGCCTTCGATGTCATGTCGACCGAGGTGATGCTCGATCTCGTGGCCCAGAACCTGGCCGTGGCCCTGCTGGCACCGGACGTCGTGCCCGAAGACAGCGGGCTTTCGACTGTGCCGATCACCGATGGTCCGACGCGGATAGAATATCTCGCTTGGAGTGAATTCAACCCGAGTGCAGCGGCGCTGGCCTTCCTCGACATCCTTCGCGCCACCTCGGCGCAGAAAGTGAGCCCTTGATGATCCGACGCACCCGCAGCGACGATGGGATCCTCACGATCACGATCGACAACACCACCAGTGCGAATGCGCTGCGCCCGGGCATGCTCGACGCGCTCATCTACGCCTTCGAAGCGGCATCGGACAATCAGGAGCTGCGCGGAGTTCTGCTCACCTCGGCGGGTCACAAGGGCTTCTCCGCGGGAATGGACACCTCGCAGTTCAAGCATGCGAATGCCTCTCTTGCCCACGTGACGATCACTCGGCTGGGGCAGGTGTGCGAGGCGATCAAGAACTGCGATCTGCCCGTGGCCGTCGCCATCGAAGGCTACCGCATCGGGGGAGCGGCCGAGATCGCTGCAGCAGCCGACTTCCGGGTCGGCGGCACCAACTCCTGGTACTCGATGCCCGAGGTGCGCATCGGCATCCCCTCGGTCCTCGAATCTGTCAATCTGCACCGACTCATGGGGTGGACGAAGGCCACCGAGCTCATCCTCACCGGCAGCCGTTTCACCGCGGCTGACATGGATCGATGCGGCTTCCTCAACACAGTCGTCGAGGACAATGCGGTCGAGACCCGAGCGCTGGAGTACCTGCACGAGACGATGAAGGCCGACCGCGCGGTCATCGCCCAGCAGAAGCGCCTGCACCGGACGTGGAAGAACAGCTTCGAACGCGAGGCGCTCGCCGACAGTCGCAAGGAGTTCGCGCTCGCCTTCGCCCGGAAGAACGACTGACCGACGAGGCCCCAGGGGTTGCCCGCCGAGGTGACGGTGGGGTGAGATAGGCGAGTGGACTTTCTGGGGTTGGTGCTCGTCGGCGTTCTGGTCGGATTGACCACTGTGCTGTTCGGATTCGGCGGCGGCTTCGTCACCGTCCCGATCATCACCCTCGTCCACGCCGACCTCGGCAGTGACACGGCACGGGTGGCCGCAGCCACCTCGGCGCTGGTCATGCTCGTCAACGCCGTCGTCTCCACGCTCTCCACGAAGCGCGAAACCCTGGCCCACATCAAAGGGGAGTGGTGGCTGTTCATCCTCCTTGCCGCCGGTGGGGCCTTCGGGGCATTCTGCGCCAAATTCGCTCCCGAGCCCCTGCTGAAGTGGGGCTTCGTCATCTACATCGCAGTGACCGCCATCGACCTGCTCGCCCGTCCCGGTTTCTTCCGCCGAGGTGGTGCGAAGGTCCGCGATGAGAACCTGAGCGACGGCGGTCGCGGCATCGCCGCCCTGTTCGGATTCCCGATCGGTGGCCTGGCGTCATTCCTCGGCGTCGGCGGCAGCGTCATGACGGTGCCGATGATGCGCCGATCCGGGTCGACGATGACCGTGGCGACCACCCTGGCCAACCCGCTGACCTTGGTGATCATGCTGCCAGCGGTCCTCGTCACGATCACGACCCA
This sequence comes from Brevibacterium aurantiacum, assembly GCF_003932995.1. NCBI lineage: Bacteria > Bacillati > Actinomycetota > Actinomycetes > Micrococcales > Brevibacteriaceae > Brevibacterium > Brevibacterium aurantiacum. Next base: position 3,283,552 of record NZ_CP025333.1, on the reverse strand, counting down.
TGCCTCCACTGCGGTTCCGGGGATGGTCGGCTCGGTGGACCTGCGTTCGGCGTTCGCCCTGCTCATCAGCGCGATCCCGCTGATCGTGCTGCTGCGTCGCCGAGTGCCGAAGATCCCGGAGATCATCCACGCCTGGGGCTACTTCATCCTGCTCATCATCGCCGGAGTCGTCGTCGCGGTGTCGTGATCAGTTGCCGTCTTGACTAGGCCGCCGTCTTAACCAGGTTGCGGAGTCTTACGCGTCCCGGCGACGGCTGCGCAGTACGTCTGGAAGTCCGAAGTAGATCGGCGGGCGGGTTGCTGCACTGTCCGAATCGCGTGGAGCTTCAGTCTTGCTCAGGTTGTCAGAGGTGTCGCTGAGTGCCCATGCGCTTTCCCAGCTGATGAGCTCGCCGGCGTGGCAGACGGGATCGCCGCCGCTCGAGGGAGGCTCGGCCCATAGCCAGAGGTTGATCCCGTACTCGATGAGGGTGAGCTTCTCAGCCCGTTCCCGGACCGTGTTCTCTTTGACCAATGCCGCACGCACCCTCGCCGAGGTGGTCTCGAGTTCCGTCCACCCGTCCTGTCGGTGCGGGAGGAAGACCCACGTCCCCGCGGCGACGTCGGCAGGCACAACCTCCTCCGCGGTCATGATCGTGATGAACTCGTCCGTGGCACGGGTGCCGGTGACTGGGTCAGCGCTGTCAAGGAGATCGGCGAAGCAGGTGCGGGCCACCTCGGCGGTGGGGGAGACTATGAGGATGTGAGGCGCTTCGGCCCGGACCTCGGCAAGACTGAGGCAGGTGAAGGCATTTGCGCGCATCGTCGCCAATACCTGGATCCAGAGACCTGGGATTGGGGCACCGGTGATCAGACGATTCGACTCAGGACGTTCTGCATCGTGTCGCACGATCAACTCCCTTCCTTCGTCACCGACGAATTCGTTCTATTCCACCATGGCACGAGTCAATGCTGAGTGACGTGGGCCAATAACGAATCCGTCTCATTGTCCCCAGCCAGCGTGCTTTCGGTGCGGCGCCACCATATTATGACTGTAGTGGATCGCGACGCGGCATCTTGGCCGCGCACGGTCCACGACCACGTTCTCACCCTTTTTGCACGACTGGACACCCATGACTCATTCCGCCTTCCTCAACCATGCCACGACACGTTTCCGTGCAGGCATGGTCTTCGTCCTCATCGCCTTCCTCAGCCTCGCTCTCCTCTCTGCCTGCGCCGACGGCGGAGATGTCGAAGCCAGTGCTGACGATGCTTCCTGGAGCTCAGAGACAAAGGCGGCAACCGAAAAGACTGCGCAACCCGAAGCCGAGCCCAAGACCACGGCCCCGAGCGAGGATGCCGAGAGCAGCGAAGGCCAGAATGAGTCGGGGGAAACCGAGCAGGGCAGGGCTGGCGGTGCGACTGCCGGTACAGCTCTGGCGATGCTTGAGGAGTTGGAGGTCAAGGGGCGCGCACCCAAGACCGGCTACGACGCGGACCTGTTCAAATGGCGATCCGATGCCGACCACAACGGCTGCGACACCCGCAACGACGTGCTGCGCCGGGACCTGAACGACATCACCCTCAAGGCAGGGACGAAGGGCTGCGCCGTCATCGCCGGCGACCTGGACGACAGATACAAGGGCGAGACCTACGCCTTCGACCGGGACCCGAACAACATCGACATCGACCACATCGTTGCCCGCTCCAACGCCTGGCAGACCGGTGCCGCGAAGTTCGACGAGGACACTCTCAAGGAATTCGGCAACGACCCGCTCAACCTGCTTGCCGTGAGTTCGAGCCTCAACCGGCAGAAGGGCGACGGAGATGCCGCGACCTGGCTGCCGCCGGCCAAGAGCTACCGCTGCGAATACGTCTCCCGCCAGATCGCGATCAAGCACAAGTACGACCTGTGGGTCGTGGCAGCGGAGAAGTCCGCGATGAAGCGAATCCTCGGCGCGTGCGATGACCAGCCCGCGTTCACGAAGAACGTCGCATGGCCCGATCCCGGTGAGGGCGACAATGCGAAGACGGCAGAGGACACCTCAATGAAGAAGAAGTCGAGCTCCGGTTCGGAGTCGTCGTCGGGGTCGAAGTCGGGCTCCGGTTCGACGAGCGATTCGGGCCAGAAGTCGACGTCTTCCGGCTCAGGGTCCTCGGGTTCGGTCTACTACAAGAACTGCACCGCCGTCCGTGACGCCGGAGCCGCACCCGTTCGCCGAGGTGACCCGGGGTATGCGTCTCACCTCGACCGTGATGGTGACGGAATCGGCTGCGAATAGTCGCCGAGGTGGCTCAGCGTCCACGGTTTATGACAGTTTCGTTTTCAACTTATAACGAATCGATTACCGATTGGTCAGCCCCGTTCCCTATAGTGACAACCTGCCCTAACATTTCAAGCGTGCCCAATTCGATGAACTCCGCAGTCGCTACTCGCAGCACTCGAATTCGGGCAGTGTCCCTTCTCGCCATAATCGTCTTCGCATTGCTCTCCGGATGTGGAAGCGACGGCACGAGCCAGATCAACGGAAACGATGTGGCATGGTCGACCGGCGGAGGCGGAACCGCGGACTCCGACCCGGTACCCTCACGACCGTCAGCCTCGGCGGCACCTGCCCCGGGACCGCGATCGCACAACGACTCGGAGGCGCCCGCAAATTCCGGTCCTGATGTCTCCACGCAGAACGAGTCGAAGCCCGCAGCAGACGGTGAAGACGGCAGCGGTTCTCCACAGCGCGGCGCAGACGGCGCGGAATTGGGCGCGGCACGGTCGATGCTCGACGAACTCGAGGTCAAGGTCAAAGAGCACAGGACCGGTTACGACCCGGAACTCTTCGACTGGAGCGCCGATGTCGATGACAACGGCTGCGATACACGCAACGATGCGCTCAGGCGTGACCTCAAGGACCTTGAGATCGAGGCGGAGACCAACGGGTGTGTAGCCATCGCGGGGGAGCTCGATGACGACTACCTTGGCGAGTCGTATGCCTTCGAGCGCGGATCCGCCAATGTCGATGTCGATCAGATCGTCTCCAGCTCAAATGCCTGGCAGACCGGGGCCTCAGACATGTCCGTCGATGAACTCCGCGAGTTCGGAAACGACCCTCTCAACCTGCTGACCGTGAGTGCGAATGTCATGCGGCAGAAGGGCGGCGGTGACGCGGCCGCATGGCTGCCGCCGAATGAAGCCTTCCAGTGCGAATACGTCTCCAGGCAGATTGCCGTCAAGCACAAGTACGGGCTGGCGGTGGCCTCCGCGGAGAAGGACGCGATGGAGGCCGTGCTCGGCACGTGTGCGGATTAGCCAGCCTTCACCGAGGATGTCGCCTGGCCGGAACCGGGTGAGGGCGAGACCGCCAGGGCCGAATCGGCCACCGAGAAGAACTCGACGGAGTCGTCGGGTGAACCTTCGGAGACCAACTCATCAGAAACCCCAACGAGCCCGAACGACGGCGACACGAGCCCGACTGACGGTGGCGCCACCTCGGCGGACGGCGACACCAACTCGGCGGACGGCGACGAGGATGGCTCGACCGGCGACTCATCGTCGCCTGAACCGACGGAATAGTCCGCGAACAATCGCCGAGGTGGTCGCCGGGCAGCCGACGATCACGTCGTCGATCACAGCCGCAGGGCCTCGCCTACTTAGTCTCCAATGGGAAGGCGAGCAGGCTGCCCGATGCGGTGGCGACCGTCTTGCCCTTGTTGTCGACGACTTCGCCTTCGGAGAAGATCACTCGGCGACCAGGCTTGACGACTCTTCCTGTGGCGACAAGGGGTCCGCTGTCCTTGGTGACGGGGCGCAGGTAATTGACCTTGATCTCAATCGAGGTATAGCCGGTGCCCTTCGGTAAGGTGGTCTGTGCGGCGCACCCGAGCACCGAGTCGAGGAGGGTGCAGACCAACCCTCCGTGGACCATGCCGATCGGGTTGTAGTGGGACTCATCGGGATGGCAGTGGAACGTGACCGTCCCCTCACCCACCTCGGCGATCTCCATACCCATATGAGATCCGATGGGTGCTCCGGGGATGTCGCCGGCGGCGATCTTGCGCAGGTAGTCGATGCCGTCCAACGTCGGCAGGAGCGCCAGCCCCTCTGAAGGGTCGCTCCAGGTCACCGTGGTTTCGCGAGTGCTCGAATCAGTGCCCATCTCAGTTGGCCTCCTTCGGCATGGGGACGTTCTGCAGGCGCAGCTGGCCGCGGGCCAGGACCTTGTCCGATGAGGTGTCGGTGATGATGACCTCCCACAGCTGCTGGGTCCGGCCCTGATGCAGGGCGGTGCCCTCGACTGCAACGCGGGCGCCGGCGGTCGGGCGCAGAAAGTCGGTGGCGTTGTGGATGCCGACGGCGAACTCGCCGCGCTCGCCCACAGCGTGGCTGGCACCAATGCTTCCCGTGCTCTCCACGAGCGTTGTGTACACGCCGCCGTGGACGACGCCCCAAGGCGTGTGGTGGTCGCTGCCCAGATCGGCATGGCCGCGGACGCTTGTGTTCGTGACCTCGTCGATGACGAGTCCCGAGGCGGCGACGAAGTTGCTGGCTGAGGCAAGTGAGACATCTGGAAGTGCGTCCGACTGCGGATTCATGAGTTCCCCTTCGAGCTGGCTGAATAATTTGAAGTTAGCCTACAATGGATCAGGCGGTCAAACGAAGGAGCGCATATGGACTGGTTGGGATTCGACACTGCCGAATGCTCGATCCAGAAGACCATGGATGTCATCGGGGAGAAGTGGACCGTGCTCATCCTCCGAGAGGCGTTCAACGGAGTGCGCCGGTTCGACCAGATCCGTGACCATGTCGGAGTCTCGGACCCAGTGCTCTCCGACCGGCTGCGCAAGCTCGTCGCCGCTGGTGTCCTTGAGGCCACGCCCTACCGCGAACCCGGCCGGCGAGCACGCAAGGAATATCGACTCACGGGCAAGGGGATCGACCTCTACCCGGTGATGATCTCTCTGCTGCGCTGGGGCGACAAGCACGGCGCCGGCCCCGACGGCGGCACTGGCCCCGATGGCGGTTCGGGTGGCCACGACTTAGGCTCAAGCGGCCCGCCGCTCGAAGTGCTGCACCGTGACTGCGGCGAACCGGTCAAGGCTGTCGTCGAATGCGCCGCGGGCCACGCCATCTCCTCACCGCGGGAGAGTCTGACCCGTGCAAATACCTCAGCCAAGACGCGCGGAGACTGAGGTAGTCGCCACCATAAAAGGCCGAGAAAGAGTCAGGGCACCGAAGCGCCCTCCCTCCTCACGAGAAGAGCGTGATCCCGAAGATCGCGAACACGACGAGGTGGGCCGCACCGTGGACGGCTGTGACCTTCTTCGCCGCGAACGTCGTCACCGACAGCAGCAGCGTGACCGCGAACAGAAGCAGATTGGCTGGGGATTCCGCGAGCACGATCGGCTGATCGGTGAGCAGCCCGATGAGCAGCACGGTCGGAATCGTCAGCCCCACCGTTGACACCTGCGCCCCGTGACACAGGTTGCTCACCCGCTGGATCTCACCCTGCCATGCGGCCCTGATCGAGGTGATCGTCTCCGGGAGGAAGACGATGAGCGCGATGACGACACCGGACAGAGCCACAGGAGCGCCGAGGCGGCCCAATCCGTCATCGAGCAGCGACGCCATATCGTGGCTGAGCAGCACGATCGGGGTGACCGTGGTGATGAGCAGAGCCAGACGCACGATGATCTCGGCGCGGTGGGCGGAGATGATCGCAACGATGCCCTGCTTCTGCGTGGTCGCGACTGTGGTCGAAGCGGACTCCGGAGCCACCTCGGCGGGCTTGGTCAGACGCGGATCGACCTCGTGGAAATCGGCGGCCTGAGCACCCATCTGACGGTAGAGGAAGAAGGCATAGATGCCGATCGTCAGCACGATGATCGGGATCTCCTGCCACGTTTGGTAGCTGCCATTCGTGCCGATGAGTGCCGGCAGGGCGAAGGCGAGGGCGGCGAGGACGATGATGAGTGACAGATACGTTGAGACGCCCGTGCGATTATGGGCGAGACTCCCGTGCCGCAGCCCCGCGACCAGCAGGCACAGTCCGATGACGGCGCCCAGGATGATCATCGACACGGCCATGACCGAGTCGCGGGCGATCGTCGCGTGCTCGCCCGGGCCTAAGAGGACGGCGGCGATGAGCACCACCTCGATGAGCACGATCGAGAGGGTGAGCACCAGCGAACCATAGGGATCGCCGAGGCGGCGGGCCAGATGCTCGGCCTCGTGGACGACTCCGAAGGCGCAGATGAGGATGACGCCGACGATGGCGATCAGGGCAGTGACGAGGAGTGGGCCTGCAACGGGCGGAGCCAGCAGAGAGCCTGCTAAGAGGAGTGCTGCGAAGGCACCCCACCCGAGGACCAGGCGAATGATGGCAGTGGGAGTGGGAATGCTGCGAACGGCGGCAGTCATGACGGGAATTCCTGTTCTTCGAGGCCGTCCTCATCGTGACTGATTGCGTTCGGGTCGTCCCGAGCGTTTCTTGCTACTGTTGCTTACTTCCCAGGATATCGGGCCGAGCTCATGGGGGACAAACAGTGGCCCGGCTTGTCCGAATGACTCAACGAAATTGTTCGAAGAACGGAGTCTGCTTGCGCTGCGTGCGAGTCGCTTGGGGATTCAGCGACGTGGACCAAGGCGGGTAGAGACGGAAGCCTCGCTTCCCTGTCGAGCGTTGTGACGAGTAGATTCCCAACTTGATCAGGTCCGCGGTGGGAAACTTGAAGAGGCCGAAGAACCCTTCGTCTGAGACGAACACGAGAAGCCCCGCACAGGTATCGTCACCGGAGAATGGCGCAGTACTCCCCTCTGGGGTGCGTTCCCAGACGGCTACGAAGGCACCTGGTTTGGTCGGTGTGATGCGTGCTGTCCGGACTCGCCACCAGGTTCCCTCGAGCTTGGCGCATCCCGACTCATAGTCGCTGTTCTGTTCCTCGGGGACCACCGCTGCCACAGTCAAGCCCACGGTTTCTGCGTAGTGTTCCAAAGCCCCGAATCCCATGAGTGTCAGCGTAGGCGATGTCCTTATGTGTGCGTGCAAGAGGGTGCATCGGCATACGTGCCAGGTCGAAGCGAGTCGTTATTGACCTTGACACGACCTCAGTGCAAACGGTCATGCCTCAACCACAGTCACGAGACGACAGTGATCACGAGACGATCGAAGCATCAATGAGCACCGGTCCGGTCGCGTCGAGTGCCTCCCGATAGGCGGCCGCAAACTCGGCACGGGTGGACGTCTGCTTTGCGGGGACCCCGTACCCCTTGGCCAGGGAGACGAAGTCGATGCCGCCCAGTGCCAGCCCGGGAACTTTGGGCACGCCCATGCGCTGGGCAAAGCCTGCCAGGGCACCGTAGCCGGAGTTGTTGACGATGACGAATACGGTCCGCGTCTGCAGCTGAGCGGCCGTGTACAGTGCGGTGATGCCGTAGTTGGCCGAGCCGTCGCCGACGGTCGCCACGACCGTCTTCTCTGGCGCACCGATCGACATTCCCACGGCGACAGGCAGCCCGAAGCCCAGGCCGCCAGAGGCTGGGAAGCTGTACATTCCAGGCCGGTCGATCGCGACCCGTTCGAGGTAGTCAAGGTCCAATGTGGTGGTCTCGTTGACGTAGGACACCGAGTCGTTGACGTGCTCATTGAGCACCTCGAGAATTTCGCCACCTGTCATCCCTTCCGCCGAGGTGGCCGCTGGGCTCATGATCCGTGAACCGCGCTCGCCGCGCCGGGTGCCACGATCGGTGACCCCATCAGCGAGAGTCGCAGCGGTGCTGGCGACATCGGTGATGACGGCCCTGCCGAACGGCGCCCGAGTGGCCTCGCGCGGATCCTGGGTGATCTGAACGACTTCAGTGCCGGGGCTCAGATAGTTCGAAGGCTCCCACCGGTGATACCTGAACACGGCAGCACCCAACACGAGGACGACATCATGGTCGGCCAACCGGTCACGCACCGACCCGATCCCAGGGACCATCACACCCTCGAAATTCGGGTGGGTCGTGGGGAAGGGGCAGCGAGTCGGAGACGGTGCGACATAGACAGAGGCATCGAGCTTCTCCGCCAATGCCTGCACTGCTTCTAAGACCTCGGGATCAGATACAGCGGCGGCATCCACCTGGGGTCCGACCACGAGCGCGGGACGCTTCGCCCCATCAAGAGACGCGAGGAGCTCTTCCTGCAGCTGCGGGTCGAGACCACGCCCGGTCGACACTGTCCGAGTCGTCAGCAGGTCATCGTCATCGAGCGCCTCCTCATCCCAATCATCCAAGGGAACGGAGACATAGACAGGTCCGCTGGGCTGAGTGGTCGCTTCGAAGGCGGCTTGGGACAGAGTTCGCGGGACGTCCGTGGCAGACAAGGGCTCGTGGGAGTACTTCACCAACGGTGTCGGCAGGGTGGCAGCATCGGCGCTGGCCAGCATGGTCTCCTGACCCACCGTCCGACGGACCTGCTGCCCGGCGAGGACAACCAGGGGAACGTGGCCGTAGTGAGCGTTGGTCAGCGCTCCCATCCCGTTGCCGGACCCGGAAGCGGCATGCAGGTTGACCAGGACCGGACGTCCGGTGGCGCGAGCAAAGCCTTCAGCCATGCCGACGACGACCTGCTCGTGCAGGCCGAGCACGAAGCGGAAGTCATCGCCGAGTCCTGCCAGGAACGGCAACTCGTTCGAGCCCGGATTGCCGAAGATCGTCGTCATTCCATGGGTGCGGAAGACATCCAGGCTGGCCTGCAGGACAGTCTTGCCAGTCGCAGTCATTGACCTCATTGCTTTCGTCGGGGGAGTGGGGCGGTCTCATTTCGGAGCGTACCCCGATCCTGTCCGGCGGTGCGAAGCCTCTCGAGGTGCGGTCGCAGTGTGCACGGCCGCAGACGGTGGAACTACGCGGGAGACAGGAACGCCGCGATGCGCTCCAAGGTCTCTTCTGCCATTGAGTAATACGACCAGATGCCGCGCTTCTCCCGGTGGAGGACTCCGGCGTCGACGAGGATCTTGAGGTGATGTGAGACCGTGGGCTGGCCCAGTCCGACCGGATCGATGAGATCGCACGCGCAGGCCTCATTGTCCTCGTGCGCGGCAACCAGCGAGACCAAGCGCAGACGAGTCGGATCGGCGAGTGCCTTGAGTATCCGCGCGAAGTCCTGTGCCTCGTCCAAGCCCAAAGGCTCAGCGGTCAGAGGAGTGCAGCAGGCCGCCGAGGCGGGTGCGGGCAATGTCTGTTCAGCAGTCACCTCTCCATTATGCCCACATATTGACAGATGTCGATACGTAGTGGTTGGATTCATATCGATACCTATCGATGTCTCAGGAGTCCGATGAACACCCCCGTCACCGCCACCACCAACGAACCGGCCCAGGCCAAACTGTCGACCCTCGACCGTTTCCTGCCGGTGTGGATCATCGCAGCGATGGTGCTCGGCCTGCTGCTTGGCCGCCTCGTGCCGGGACTTGGTGCGGCGTTGGACTCGATCAAGATCGCCGACGTGTCGTTGCCGATTGCTCTGGGGCTGCTGGTGATGATGTACCCGGTGCTGGCCAAGGTCCGCTACAACGAGACGGGCCGGGTGCTCGCCGATAAGAAGCTGATGATCACCTCCCTGCTCATCAACTGGCTGGCTGCACCGGCATTCATGTTCGCCCTTGCCTGGATCTTCCTGCCCGACCTTCCCGAATATCGGACGGGACTGATCATCGTCGGCCTCGCCCGCTGCATCGCCATGGTCCTCATCTGGAACGACCTCGCCTGCGGTGACCGCGAAGCCGCAGCTGTCCTCGTCGCGATCAATTCGGTATTCCAGGTCCTCGCCTTCGGTCTCCTCGGCTGGTTCTACCTGCAGTGGCTGCCGAACCTGCTGGGACTGCCGACGACCAGCGGCGAATTCTCCTTCTGGGCGATCACCCTCAGCGTCCTCGTCTTCCTCGGCATACCGCTCTTGGCCGGCTTCCTCACCCGCACCATCGGTGAGAAGACTAAGGGCCGAACCTGGTACGAAGACCGATTCCTGCCCAAGATCGGGCCCTTCGCGCTCTACGGACTGCTGTTCACCATCGTCCTGCTCTTCGCTCTCCAAGGTGACGAGATCACTTCTAATCCGTTGAACGTCGCCCGCATCGCGCTGCCACTGCTCATCTATTTCATCGTCGTCTTCGCCTTCGGCATGATCGTGGGACGTGCCCTGCACCTCGGATACGCGAAGACGACCACGCTGGCCTTCACCGCTGCCGGAAACAACTTCGAACTCGCCATCGCCGTGGCCATCGGCACCTACGGAGTCGCCTCCGGGCAGGCTCTTGCAGGTGTCGTCGGCCCCCTCATCGAGGTCCCCATCCTCGTCGCACTCGTCTACGTGGCCCTGTGGTCACGACGCCGCTTCTTCCCCGAATTCGCCGGAGGCCAGATGGCCCCGAACCGACAGGAGTCGCACTCATGACCTCAACCGAAATGAAACCCACCGTCCTCTTCGTCTGCGTGCACAACGCCGGCCGGTCACAGATGGCTGCCGGTTTCCTCCGCGAGCTCGGGGCCGATCGAGTTGAGGTCCGCTCCGCTGGCAGCGAGCCGAGGGACATGATCAACCCGACCGCCGCCGAGGCGATGGCTGAGGTCGGCATCGACATCACCGACCAGCAGCCGAAGATTCTCACCCCGGACACGGTGAAGACCTCGGATGTGGTGATCACCATGGGCTGCGGCGATGCCTGCCCCATCTTCCCCGGCAAACGCTACGAAGACTGGGAACTCGACGACCCGGCAGGTCAGGGAATCGAGACCGTGCGCATCATCCGCGACGACATTCGCGCTCGAATTAAGGCTCTGCTGAACAGCCTGGAGGATGCATCATGACTGAGTCCACGCCGCTGGCTGAACTTCCGGTTGTCATCATCGGTGCTGGCCCTGTCGGGCTTGCCGCCGCAGCGCACGTCGTCGCTCGCGATATGGAGCCGCTCATCTTCGAAGCTGGTTCGAGGCCTGCCGCGGCGGTGAGTCAGTGGGGCCACATCGGTCTCTTCTCACCATGGAAATACAACATCGACCAGGCCGCCCGCGCTCTGCTCGAACCGACAGGATGGGTCGAGCCCAACGGCGACTACCTGCCGACCGGGGCTGAACTCGTCGCCGAGTACCTCGCACCCTTGGCCGCAACGCCACAACTGAGCAACACGATTCGCACTCAGACACGAGTCATCGCAGTCAGTCGCGTCGGCAAAGACCGCACGAGTACCCCGGGCCGCGCTGACACTCCGTTCCTCGTCCGCACCCAGAACGCACAGGGGGAGATCGAAGACCACCTCGCACGCGCCGTCATCGACACCTCCGGCACCTGGGAAAGCCCGAACCCTCTCGGCCAAGCAGGACTGCCAGCCATCGGGGAACCAGCGGCCCGAGAAGCTGGGCTCGTCACCTCGCCGTTGCCCGACGTCCTCGGCCGAGATCGAGCACAGTTCGCTGGCCGGCACGCACTTGTCGTCGGGGCCGGCCACTCGGCAGCCAATACTCTGCTGGCACTGGGGGAGCTCCGCGAGGCTGAACCGTCCACTCGCATCAGCTGGGCCATTCGCGGAACTGATCCTGCCAGTGTCTACGGCGGTGGCGACCAAGACGGGTTGCCCGCACGTGGGGCGCTGGGCACGCGACTGCGCAACCTCGTTGAGGCCGGAGCCATCGAGGTTCACACCTCGACGACCATTACGGAACTGCGCATCGCGGCGCAGACGAACTCTGACTTCAGCACCACCTCGGCGACGGATATCCCAAGCGCACTCACGATCACCGGGACCACCTCGGCGGGCGCTGCCTCGCTCGACGCGGACCTGGTCGTTCCGACCACAGGTTTCCGGCCAGACCTCAGCTTCCTGCGCGAGATTCGACTCGATCTCGACTCGATCGTCGAGGCGCCTACGGGTCTTGGGCCACTGATCGACCCGGAGCACCACAGCTGCGGAACCGTCGCACCACACGGCGCTCGCCTCCTGTCCCACCCAGAGAAGGATTTCTACATCGCAGGGATGAAGTCCTACGGGCGAGCGCCCACATTCCTCATGGCTACCGGCTACGAGCAGGTTCGTTCGATCGTCGCCGCCATCGCCGGCGACCAGGCGGCCGCCGATAAGGTCGAGCTCGTGCTTCCGGAGACCGGAGTCTGCTCGGCTGACATCGGTTCCTCGTGCGACGTTCCATCGGCTGCCTCTGTGGCTGACGATGATGGCGGATGCTGCGGACCAGCGCCGGTGGGCGAGGCTGAACCTGCGGCTGAAGGCTCCGGCTGCTGCGGCTCGACCCCGCAACCGGTCACACTGGGCATTCCCACCGGGCTGGAACACGGTCGCGGCGCACACCAGGATGCACGATGAACTCACCGGGAGACACGATGAAAACACCACCTCACGTCCTCTTCGTCTGTGTGAAGAACGGCGGAAAATCACAGATGGCCGCCGGCCTCATGAACAACATCGCCGGCGACTCGGTCGATGTCGCCTCCGGCGGCACCAAGCCCGGCACCTCGCTCAATCAGCTTTCGGTGGATTCTCTGGCCGAATTGGGCATCGACATCAGCGAAGGAAGCCCGAAGCCGGTCACCCCAGCCGATCTGGAAGCAGCCGATGTCGTCGTCACCTTGGGGCGAGAAGCGAAAGTGCATGCGCCCGACGGAACCAGGCTCGAGACCTGGGACACCGACGAACCTTCTGAGCGCGGCATTGACGGAATCGAGCGCATGCGTTTGGTCCGCGATGACATCAGCGAACGCGTCAAGGACCTGCTGAGCCGCCTGCAGTCATAGCTCAGCTCTGCCCTGCCTTCTGCGCACCGGTGACGGCCGAGCTGCCCAGGTCTCCCTTCGGCAGAGGCTCCTGAGCACTGAGCGCTTGGCTCCAGGCATCAGTCGTCGCCACGGCGGCCCAGTTCGAATGCAGAACCGCCATCAGGGTTGTATGCACGGTCTTGGCATCGGCGAAGCCGGCATCATTGGCGATGTTGATAGCACCGGTCGCGTCCGAGAGCACTTCCGTGGTGAAGCCAAGCACCTCGGCACTCGCCGCTGAGGAGAGGATGCAGTTGTTCGTCATGTACCCGACCAGCGTCACGGTGTCGACGTCTTTCTCGCGCAGCCATGATTCCAGGTCGGTGTCGGCATAGACGGAGCCGTACTCCTTGACCACTGACTTCCAGGAATCAGTCTGGCGCTGTGCGACCTCGGGGTGGAGTGCGAAACCGGGCTCGTTCGGATTGAACACGGGCGCCTCAGTGCCCATGGTGTGCTGAATGACGGCGACGGGGATGTCCGCGGCAACCGCGGCGTCGATGGCCGCAGTGATCTTCGGCAGTGACTGGTCATGGCTCGGGTACTGGATCTCCAGCGGGCCGTCGAAGTACTGCTGCTGCACATCGACGAGGACAAGGGCACGGCGCGCGGTAGGCATAGCGAAGCTCCAAAGTTGTGATGAGTGAAGAAGTGGCGCGAATCCGCGGCACATCTCCAGTGTGCAAGAGCCGACCGAGGGCTGCCAGCAGCATAAATGCTCATCTACGATGGAATTACGCCAAACTGATTCCAGCCAATCAGTAAGCAGTCATCGGGAGGAGCCTGCCGTGCGCATCGCCATCTACGCCTTCACCGGCATCACCATGTTCCACCTGTCCGTGCCGCAGATGGTCTTCGATGAGGTTGCCCGCCAAGGCCTCGCCACGTGGGAGACGATTCTGTTCTCCGACGACGCCGAGCCGATCACGACGGCGGAGGGATACCAGATCACCGGGGTGAGTGGGCCGGAAGCGGCATCCGGCGCCGAGGTGGTCGTGGTCCCGTCCTGGTACGACGATGGTCGCCCGGCTGGGCAACCCCTGCGAGAGCTGCTGGTTGCCAGCCATGACCGGGGTGCTTCCATTGCCGGACTGTGCCTGGGCACGTTCCCCATCGCGGATGCTGGTCTGCTCGCCGGCCGCAAGGCGGTGACGCACTGGCAAGGGTTCGACCAGCTCACGGCTCGGCATCCGGATCTGGAGATCGATGATTCGGTTCTCTACATCGATCACGGCGATGTCATCACCTCGGCTGGCACCGCCTCGGCGCTGGATGCCTGTTTGCACATGGTCCGGACTCGACTGGGTGCCGCCGCGGCCAACCAGGTGGCGCGCAGTCTGGTCATTGCTCCGCATCGCGACGGTGGGCAGGCGCAGTACATCCAGCGACCATTGCCTGAGCGTGCCGATGATGATTCGATCTCGGCGGTGCTCGATTGGGCGGCGCACCACCTGGACGAAGACCTGTCGGTCGAGAGATTGGCCGAGGTCGCACATATGAGCCTGCGGACCTTCATCCGCACCTTTCGGGCATCGACTGGGGCGACACCTGCTTCATGGGTGCGGATGCGCCGCCTCGATGAGGCCAGGCGGGCACTGGAGGCTACGAGCCTGTCGATCGATCAGATCGCCGTGAATTGCGGCTTCGGCAGCGTGGTCACGCTGCGGCAGAACTTCGCTGCCGCGTTCAATGTCACGCCGTCGGAGTATCGACGTCGCTTCGAAGCGCAGCCGTCTTCCCCTTGAATAGGAACCGGTCGACGCTGAAGCGGCCCGGACCCGTGGCAGCCAGCAGCAGAGCGCCTGCGGCCAGAGCGGCGACAAGTTCCCAGCCGCCCTGATCGACGAACGGCACAGGGGTGAGGTGGACGATGACCAATGCGCCGATGAGGTTGGCGGCCAGCAGGATGCCGACGATGGGAGTCAGAGCGCCGAGGATGAGCAGCGCTCCGCCGATGAGCTCGACGAAGGTCGCGAACGGTGCCGCAATGTCTGGCAGCGGCACACCCATCTGAGCGAAGGACTGCGAGGTACCCGAGACGGTCCACTCATTGAACTTCTGCCAGCCGTGGGCGATGAAGATGACGCCGAGGGTGATCCGGGCGAAGACGGTGATGATGTCGCGGGCGATGGTCGGGAATCCAGTCGTGGCGTACACAGCGATCTCCAAAGTTGGTTGAAATTGCAACTACAGAGTATTCGCCGCGTTTGGCAGAACCCTGGCAACAGCCTCACTTGTCGTCTGGGACAATCGCGAGCGCTCAGAACCCGTAGGCGGCGTCCTTGGCCTCCCGGATCGAGGCATAGGTCTGCGTGAGCACGAGAGTGTCCTCGACGAGCCGGTCGAGGCGCGCGATGACATCGTTGTTGACGATCTGGCCCCGCAGCAGGTCCTTCTCCTCGATGAACACATAGGGCTGGACGACCTGCGCCTTCATATAGGTCAAGATCGGCTGCAGCTGCTGTTGGGGAACCATATAGTGCTTGGCCGAACCCGCGGTCGCGACCATGGCCACGACCTTGTCCCGGAAGGCATTGACCGGCAGCAGGTCGAAGATGTTCTTCAAAGTCGCCGGTATCGAGGCTTGGAAGATCGGGGTGCCGATGATGATCACATCAGCGTCCATGAGGGCCCGGGTCACGCGACCGGTATCGCCGGTGTATTCGGTGAAGTTGCGGCCGTCGCTGAAGACCATGTCGACCTCGGCGAGGTCGATGAGTGTGGCCTCGACGTTTGGGTCCTGGACCATCACCGTCTGGGTGAGGTGTTCCATGACCGTGCGCGTCTTCGTGCCTACGTTCGAACCGGATAGAGCGACGAGCTTCATCGGGCAACCTCCTCGGCTGTGTTCGCATTCATCGCCGAGGTGGCCTGGGGAGTCGACGAGACCGTGTACTTCTTCACGGCGGGAATGACCTCAGAGCCGAGGATCTCGATCTGCTTCATCACCTTCTCGTAGGGCATGCCGCCGAAGTCGATCTGACCGAGGTAGCGCTGATGACCGAAGACCTCGTGCTGGTGCAGGACCTTCTCCACGATCTGCTGCGGGCTGCCGAGGTTGACGATGCTGTGCGGGTCAACGGCCTGGGCGAAGAGCTGTTTGGGCATGCCCTGCCCATTCGAGCGCTTCATCCCCTCATTGATGTGCGGGTAGAGCCCGCGCAGCGCCTCCTGCGAGGTTTCGGCGACATGGAGGAATCCGGCGTTCGCGATCGGCAGGGTGGCGGGATCGAAGCCCCGGTGACGTGCCGCTTCCCGGTAGGCATCGACCGTCGGCTTGAACGACGAGGTGGTCCCGCCCAGGTGGGCCATGACCATGGGCACTCCGGCCAGGCCCGCCTTGATCGCACTTGTCGGGGCGCCGCCCACGGCCCGCCAGATCGGCAGCGGGTCCTGTGCGGGACGGGGGAGCACCTCGGCGCTGTTGAGCGGGGCGCGGAACTTCCCGCTCCAGGTCACCCGCTGCTCCCGATTGATCCGGCCCAGCAGCTCGAACTTCTCCTCGAACAGCTCTTCGTAGTCACGCAGGTCGTAGCCGAGGAGTTCGAACAGGCCGATCCGGGAGGCGCGGCCGGCGACGAGTTCGGCGCGACCGTTTGAGATGTGATCGATGGTGGAGAAGTTCTCGAACACGCGCACCGGATCCGAGGTGCTCAGGATCGTCGAGGTACTGCCGATGCGAATCGTGCTTGTGGCCTGCGCGATCGCGCCGAGGATGACGGCATGGGCCTGCGAGGCGAAGTACTCCTGATGGCTCTCACCGACGCTGAAGAAATCGAAGCCGGCATCCTCGGCCGCCTGGGCGTAGCCGATGAATTCGCGGATGCGCTCGCCGGCGTCCACCCTGGACCCGTCGGCCGGATTCGGCAGATGATCGCCGAGGCTGTACATCCCGAACTGCAGTCCCTGACCGGAGGTGAATCCGAGGTGATCCATCATGTTCGTGGCTTGGGCCTGCTCAGTGGGCGCTGTCTGCTCAGGAGGTGCAGTCTGGCCGGTGGTTTCGCTCAATTTCTCTCCTCAGTGAAATGTCATTTGCCATGTCAACTGATAGTGCCGGAGAAATATTCCCTAGGACTGCGAATCGTCCTCGCGACGGGTGATGCTGTGCTCGTAGAGCTTCTTCATCAGCGCATGCAGCTGCGTCTTCTCGTCCTCATCGAGGACCTCGTCGAAGAGTGAAGCCTGCTGCTCAAGCTGGGAAGGATAGGCCCGCTCGAGGAGCTCGGTGCCCTTGTCGGTCAGCGAGATGTGCTTGGTCTTCCAATCCTGCTGCCTCGAGATGAGCCCCTCGGATTCGAGACGGGAGAGCATTCTGGAGATGCCACCTCCCGTGACGGTGAGACCACGGGCCAGGTCGGTCTGCGTGATCGGCTGAAAATTGCGGATATGGGCCAGCGCTTCGAATTGGGCCAGGGTGAGATCGAACTGCCGCAGATGGTCATTGGACAGCTGATTGCTGTTCTCGACGAAGCGCACCATGCGCAGCCAGACCAGCGTGCTCAGCGACAGATCCTCCATCGCGCCTCCTCCCTGCGGGGTGTCTCTACTTTACTGGGTATGTGCTGAGGTCATCACCTAGCCACCGATAGGAAAGAGTTGTAAGAACGAGGCAGTCGCAGACGTGAATATCATTGCCATGGCATCTGGCTGTCAGGAGTTCCTGTGGAGGACAAGGGAGTCCGTCCAATGAACTCTTCTGGCGTTCCTGATTCAGTATGCGAGTTGTAGAAGCCAAGGTGAAAGCTGATTTCGAACGCGTCGTGATTGAGGTCGTAGAAGGCCCGCCATATCAATGCGAGCTGCTGAAAATCTTGGTCGTCGACCTCGGTGTACACCTCCGAGGGCTGCGTTCCTTTTTTGTGTTTGAAGACCTGACCGGTCGGATGGCCGTCGGCTCCAGTGCCTCTGATGCCATGAGTGGCAAAATTCCGCTTGTCGTACCAAGCGTAGTATCTTTCCCCGAGCTTGCTGAAAATCGGGCTCTTGCAGTGCTCGCCGATCTCGGTGAGCTTATCCTTTAGTGCCTTTCCGCTTTGCCCGTGTATCTTTTCCGGCGAACGGCCGAGGATGAGGTACGCCGTCGTCGCCAACCCAGCGAGTGCGACGTCGCACTTGGCGGCCTCCGTTACGACGCGGCCCACATAGTATGCGTACTCCTCTTCTCGCCATGGAAGTGAGTTCAGTTGTGGTCCAGCATGATTGAGGGGGAAGAGGTCGAGCCAGAGGTTTTCGAGGTACTGCGCATCTTCCACGGATATGTAGTGGGGCCACCTGGTCCGGAAGTTCTCCGTTGCGACATTGGTTGTGGTGCACAGTTGAAGACCGCCCGTGTTTACCGACCGTAGCGCACGGATATTTCGGCTTCCCACGTCCAGGACAACTTTCCCCTTCTCGTTGACTAGCTGGATATTGTTGAACCCGATCACAAGCACCTGTGGGTGGCCGTCCTCGTCCAGTCCTGCTGAGGCGGTCAAGGTCTTGTCAATATTGTGACCAATTCGTCTGAGGAAGTTCGTGCCGGCTAGGAGGTGATCGTCTTCATCACCGAATGCTTCATTAGAGTCTGATGGCATACGCAGATCATATGCACGATGACTGACATCAAGTCGCTGAGCAATTCAAGGGCCAGTTAAAGACCGTTGACCTAAGTCACCGCTATGCAGCTACCTTCCTGTCCGACGTACGATGGCATCGTGAGCAGTGAAACGAATGGGGCAGCACAAGCCCAGGCGACATCCCAGGCCGATGACCTCCTCGGCGCGGGTCGGTCTGCTGCCGTCATCATCGCCTCCACCTCGGCGGCCAGGGGAGAGGCGGCCGATACGACCGGCCCGATCCTCGTCGACTGGCTGCGCACGCGCGGCTATGAGACGCCCGATGCCATCGTCGTCCGCGACGGCGAACCCGTCGGCCAGGCGCTGCGGTCCCTCCTCATCGACACCCCGGAGAGCGAACGCCCGCGCATCATCGTCACCAGCGGCGGCACCGGCTTGGCCCCGGATGATCGGACCCCGGAGTTCACCGCCGAACTCCTCGAACGGCAATCCCCGGGGCTCGTGTACGCGATGTGGCGCAAGGGGCTCGAATCGACCACCTCGGCGGTGATGAGCCGTGGGGTCGCCGGGGTACGTGGCCGCAGCTTCGTCATCAACTTCCCCGGGTCGAAGGGCGGGGTCAAGGACGGCATCACCGTCATCGACGACCTCCTCGAACACATCCAGACCTCGATCGAGGACACCACCGACCACGGACCACGGGTCTGATCGGCATGGTGCAGCGCAGAGCCGTCCGTGCCCGGGTCCATAAATTCGACGCCACCGGTGAGATCTCCGCGGGGCCGGACTCCTTAGCCGGCGAGGAGCCGCTGGAGATTCAACTCAACGGCGAGCAGTTCTCCGTCACGATGCGCACACCCGGCAATGACGTCGAGCTCATCGCCGGCTATCTGCTGTCCGAGGCGGTCATCACCTCGATGGACGACATCGAAGAGATCGACTTCTCCGCCGGGCTCGCCCCCGACGGGTCGCGGAACTACAACGTCGCCAAAGTGCGCCTGCGACCCGGAATCTGGAGCGCCGAGGCGGCCCCCGCCCGATCCGTCTACACCTCGTCCTCGTGTGGGATATGTGGAACCGCGGCGATCGACGCGGTGACGAAGACCTCCGCCTATCCTCTGATCCCGGCGTCGTTCCCGGTCGACCTCGACGAGGAGTTCCGATTCCCGCAGCTGCTCTCGGCCGCCCGGATCGGTGAGCTGCCGGATCGTCTGCGCACCCAGCAGGAAGTCTTCGACAAGACCGGGGGAGTCCACGCCGCCGCGCTCTTCGCCGTCGGCGACGACCCTGCTGCTGAACCCGAACTCCTCATCGGACGCGAAGACGTCGGCCGCCACAACGCCGTGGACAAGGTCATCGGTTGGGCCATGGCTAATCGGGGGCTGCCGCTGAACCGCACAGTCCTCCAGGTCTCCGCCCGGGCCTCATTCGAACTCGTGCAGAAGTCAGCGATGGCAGGCATCCCGATGATGTCGGCCGTCAGTGCACCCTCGGCGCTCGCTGTCGACCATGGCAAGAGCCTGGGTGTGAGCGTCATCGGCTTCAACCGCAGGGGCCGCTTCAATGTCTACTCGTACCCAGAACGGGTGGCCTAAGCCCAGAGCGCATCGCCTGAGCCCGGAGCCCATCGCCTCAGCCCGAGGGGCGTGTGAAAAGCCGAAGGCTGACTCCGCCGCACGGCGGACCGGGAAGTCGATCCTCAGGGGGACGCGGACGAAGACTGGTCGCGAATACGCTGAGACAAGGGCCTCCTGCCCTCCTTGAGCGAAGGAATCAGCATGACCGCAGTCACCGTCAACAACAGGCATCTGACAATCATCTTTCCCGGGTGGGAACGGCTGATGACCCGACGCCGCTTTTATTCTGTTCCGCTTGAGGCGATCAGCGCGAGGCAGGTGACCGAGTGGACGTTCGAGTTCCTCGGGCTCCGATATGGGTTGGCGATCCCAGGAGTCCGCACTCTTGGCACTTATCGGCATCCGGACGCCGCCGAGGTGGAGTCTGAGCTCTCGGTCTGACTTGCTCCAGCCGGACCTTTTGCTCGAATGGTTCGTGGCCACCAGTCGGACTCATCCCACTTCAACCTCGCCAGGGCCTAACATGCTGGAGTGGGATGCGAGGAGGGTGGCAGGTGAACGCGAGCGAGCAACGGGGACCGGGTCTCGGGCTTCTGACCGTCCTCACCGGTGCCGTCGGTGCCGGACCGCTGCTGCTCTACGGGCTGAGCGCGACGAGTGATCGGATCATCTCCGACCTGGGCATCACTGAGGCGCACTTCGGCCTGCTGGCCACCGTCTGCTTCGGGTGTGCCGCGATCGGCAGTGCGACCTTGGCCCGCCTCGCCGACAATCGGTCCGACCTGCTGCTGATGTCGTCGATCTTCCTGCTCGCAGCCGCGAGCTTCGTGTTGGCGGCGCTGCCAGCGGGGTTCGGGCTGCTGCTGGTCGCCGCAGGCCTTGCCGGAGTCGCCCAGTCCTTCCCGAACGGTGTGACGAATCGGATTCTCCTCGAGCGTGTTCCCGGCTCCCGCCGGATCGGCTGGGTCGGCATCAAACAGTCTGGGGTCCAGGTCAGCCAGCTGGTCTCGAGCCTCGCCTTCCCCGCGTTGGCGTTAGTCATGGGGTGGAGGGGCGCGGCCCTGGCCATCACCGTCATCCCGATCTTCCTCCTGGTGATGACCTGGCGCTCACTGCGCTCGACCCCGCTGTTGGCGGTGGCGGCTTCGCCGACGACCGATAGCGCCGAGTCTGCTGCTGGCACTGGTGCGCAAGATCCGGAATCCTCGCGCCCCTCACACCCATCGAAACCTCCGCGCCATCCGGGCATGGTGTGGGCCATGGCGGCGTTCGGTCTGCTCAACGGCATCAGCGTCCAGGCCACGAACGTCTACATGCCGCTCTTCGCCGTGCGTGAGCTCCACTTCTCACTCGTGCTCGGCGGTGCCACTGCTGCCCTGGCCGGAATCATCGGCGTCATCGCCCGAGTGAGCTGGGCGAGGCTCATGGCCCGTGGTGCTTCTGGGCTGCGACTGCTGCTCGTCCTCGCGCTCATCGCACTGGCAGGGGGAGTGCTGTTCTTCATTGCCGATGTCAGCGGTCGGGTCTGGCCTCTGTGGGTTGCAGTCGCCTTGCACGGAATCTCGGCGCTCGGCGTCTCCGTGGTGCTCATGAGCGCGCTCATGCGATCGATCCCTTCGGCATCGATGGCCTCGGCCAGCGGAATGGTCACGGCAGGCATGTTCACCGGATTCGCCCTGGGACCGTTGGGCATGGGACTGCTCATCGGCTCGGCCGGTGGATTCCGTGCGGGCTGGATCGCCGTCGCGGTGGTGTATCTGCTCTGTGCCGTTCTGGCTGCGATCCTCATTCAGAGGGTGCGCGGACAATCGCGATCTGCATAGGAACACAGATCTCAGCTGGCGACGCCGCGCGGATGCCGGCCGCAGCCATGCCGACAGTGCTGTTGGCTGAACGGCCTCCCCTTGAAGGGGTACCATGTCAATACTTTTTGCTCTTGTAGCTGGCACACTGACGTGCATAGACTTCCAGCAGCAAGTCGTCGAGGCGATACAGCGAGGTGTCTGGTGAACAGAGATATCGAACTCGGAACCATCACCACAGACGTTCCGGCACGCATTGACCGACTCCCGTGGGCGCAATTCCACTGGATGGTCGTTGTCGGCCTGGGCAGCGTGTGGATCCTAGACGGTCTCGAAGTCACCATGGTCGGCAATGTCGCCGCCCGGATGACCGAGGACGGCAGCGGAATCTCAATGACTGCCGGTCAGATCGGCACCGCGGGAGCGATCTATGTCCTCGGAGCCTGTGTCGGTGCGATTGTCTTCGGCCAGCTCACCGACAGGTTCGGGCGTCGAAAGCTCTTTCTCATTACCCTCATCCTCTATCTCGTCGCCACTGTGGCCACCGCGTTCTCCTTCTCGCCCTGGTACTTCTTCCTGGTCCGTTTCCTCACTGGAGCCGGAATTGGCGGCGAATACGCGGCCGTGAATTCGGCGATCGATGAACTCATCCCCGCACGAGTGCGCGGTCGTATCGACCTCATCATCAACGGCTCCTACTGGCTCGGTGCTGCGGGAGGGGCGGCGACGACGCTGTTCTTCCTCAACACTGACATCCTGCCGCAGATGATCGGTTGGCGACTGGCTTTCGCTGTCGGTGCGCTGCTGTCGATCTTCGTCTTCGTCGTCCGCAAGAACGTGCCCGAAAGCCCGCGCTGGCTGTTCATCCACGGGCAGCAGGACGAAGCCGAACGCATCGTCGAAGGCATCGAGTCCGACATCGAGGAGACGACACGTCAGAAGTTGCCCGAACCGGATCGGACCATCACGATCCGACAGCGCAAGACGATCTCCTTCGCCGAACTCGCGAAGGTCGCTTTCAAGGTCTACCCGAAGCGTGCGGTCCTCTGTCTCGTGCTCTTCGTCGGCCAGGCGTTCCTCTACAACGGAATCACCTTTAACCTGGGTACGATCTTTCACGGGTTCTACGGCGTAGCTGCCGGGACTGTGCCGATCTTCATCATCCTGTGGTCGCTGAGCAACTTCGCCGGACCGGTCGTCCTCGGCAGGCTCTTCGATACGATCGGTCGCAAGCCGATGATCTCGTTCAGCTACATAGGTTCGGCTGTCGTAGCAGTCGTCCTTGCGTTCGTCTTCAACGCTGGCATCGGCAACGCCTGGCTCTTCCTGATCATCCTCGCCGCCTGCTTCTTCCTTGCCTCATCGGGTGCCAGCGCTGCATATCTCACGGTTAGTGAGATCTTCCCGATGGAGACCCGGGCACTGGCGATCGCATTCTTCTACGCCATCGGCACCGCCGTCGGCGGCATCGCCGGACCGTTGCTCTTCGGCGAGATGATCGAATCCGGCAACCGCTCCCTGGTCGCCATGGCCTTCTGCATCGGTGCCGGAGTCATGGCATTGGGTGGCATCGCGGAGATCTTCCTCGGCGTCAGGGCCGAAGGTGCCAACCTCGAGGACATCGCCCGCCCCCTCACCGCCGATGATGCCGATGAGACCAAAGGGGCGGTCGAAGCGAAGAAGACCGCCGAGGCGGGTGCCAGCCAAGGCATGGGTGCCGACGGCAGCGTGGAGCCGACGACAGCGGTAGGGGATCGGCAGACGAGGAAACGCGACCGGCTGCGCCCGGGGCCGGGATCGGCCGGAGGTTATGCCCCGTGGCCTTCAGTCTCCTCGCGCGACGTCCCATCGGAAGTCTCGGCCAATGAGGTGCAGGGCATCATCGACTATGTCCGCGACTTGCAGCCGGTCTCCGAGACTAAGCTCTATCGCGCTATCGGTGCCCGTCAGTGGGGCCCCGGACGTTTCCGCTCGTCGGTGCGCGAAGCCATTCGGCTGGGACACATCAAACGCAATCGCCGCGGCACACTGGAGTCGACCGACCGGTGATCCGAGACGAAGACACGACCCAGACATCCCACGTAGAATGGGGAGTATGCTCAAACGCGTCCTCGTCATTGCTTTGGCCGTCATCGCGGTGCTCGGCCTAGTCGCCGCTATGCTCAGCGGCACTCCATAGCGCACACGGTCACAGTCTCGGACACAGTCGCAAGCACACTGTGAGAAGTGATTCATGGGAGCACGAACGCACGATTTCGCTGTAGTCTTCCGTGCAGTCGGAAAGCAGGGTGGCACACATCGTCGTCAGCCGATGAGAAGTTCCGACAGATCTGTTGAGATGAGAGGCAGATGGTCGGCACAGCTCAACGCGGCTGCATGAGATGGTGGACAGGGGATGATCGCCAGACTCAGCCGGTTGAGTTCGGGATGTACGGCAGCTCTGATCGATGCCGCCCAGTACTCCGAGCTGGGAGCACAGTCGGTTCGAACGACCTCGAGATCGCTGGGTTCCACACTCAGACCGTCACCGGTTGCCTTCAGAGCAGCTTCCTTGGCTGCCCAGAGCTCGATGCGTCTGCGGGTGGTGTTCGCACCGGGGGACAGGGATTCGCCTGGTGCCAGCGCATAATCGTCGAATCCCGCGAAGACTTCGCTCGGAATGCATTCGATATCGACGCCGATATGAGACGGCGAAGGCGCCGAGGCGACCGCCACCATGTCACCCGAACGTGACAGACTGAGCTCCGCCCCCGCGATCTGCGGTTTTCCGTGGGGGCCGCCGCAGCTGCGGCAGGTGCGAGTGAACCTCAGACCTGCTGCGTCTCGCGGCTCGATGCCCAGCCGTCGGGCAGCCATGAGCCGGAACAGGATATGCGCGCTCCGATAGGCAACCTTGTTCGTCGTCTGTCGAAGACGGCTCTCTTGCGCCACTTCGTCAGGCGAGAGAACGGAGTCCAGCCAGCGGTGTTCCTCACGCGCACGGCCCACCGAGCTGACATCGCAGAGCAGGTATTCGATAGTGTCCCGGGTCATCTCCTGCTGATTCTCCGGTACTGGGATACGGCAAGGGTGGAGAAGATCGCAATCACTGCCACGCAGCTGATCACCGCGTAGAGAATCGGGTTGTCTGCCGCCCAGCCCGTGCCCGAGGTGTACCCGGCCGGAGAGACATTGCCGAACAGCTCGCGGACGCTCGCCGGGAAACGTACTCATTCAGTCTAGTCGCTGGGTTTCAGTGGCATCAGGCGAATGGCAGGAAAGGGGCTCCGTAAGTCGAATTCCAGTGCTGAACTCCACCGTCAGGACTTCCCGCCTGGTTTATAGGAGGATCGCCCCATTCTGACGGCAGGTGCTTTGAGGGGTGGTCTAGAGATCCGAAAGTCTGTCGAGGCTGACGGAGATCATGTCTTTGATATGGGGCTGAGCCCCGGATTCGATCGCTTTGCCCACGAGCGGCAGGGAACAAACCGTCTCGATCACTGCGAGAACATCGGTGAAATTGTCGTCCTGACGGAGCATGGTGATTTCCACGTGGACCTCGAGGGGTGCGCCAGGGATCTCAGCGTCGATGTTGAGACTGGCAACTGCGGCCGTGTCTGCAACAGGGGCGGAACGCAGGCGCTGGATGAGTTTAGGATCAGTACCCAGAAATCGCTGTGCTGCAGTCGGCACTCCGTTGTCGGACAGAGGCGTTGATGCAGTCAGATCGAGCCCCTCAACTCGGTGGGAGTGGACCGTTAAAGTTGCTCCGTCTGTGCGCCACGTTCCCTCGTCGGCGATGCGGTCGAGAATCTCTGCCGGCCACATCGCCGCTCGGCGTTTCAAAGTCGCACGTTGCATGATGGCAAGTATCTCACGGGGCAGTTTCGTCGCGTCACGCCGAGGACAGTTTTTGATTTCAGCTGATCGTCTACTGATGCTAGTTCAATGCGCAGTCAAACGGAATCATTGGACGTAGAGGCTTACACTCTCAATATGATTGCTGAGGATGCCGTGAATCCATTTCACCATGATCGGTGCGTGCCGGAGTGACTGGAGAATCTCAGCCGGAAGGCGGCATCCCAAAAGTGCAGCACCCACGACGAGTACTGGTTCTTGGGGCAACCGGGTATGTTGGCGCACGCTTGGTCCCAAGGCTCCTGCGGGCCGGTCATGCAGTCAGTGTTGCCGTGCGCTCGCCCGAGAAGCTCGCCGAGATGCCGTGGTCGACCGACGTGACGATCTTCACGGTCGATCTCGACGATGGTGACGGTCTGGTCGAAGCGATGTCAGGTGTCGACGTCGTCTTCTACTTGGTTCATTCGATGAATTCTGGAATCGTCTTCGAGTCTCGTGAAACGCGCTCCGCCTCTCGTGTCGCTTCCGCTGCAGAATTCGCTCACGTCAATCGGATCATCTATCTCGGGGGACTTCACCCTGACTCTGGTGAACTCTCAGCGCATATGCGCTCACGAGCGCATGTTGGGCAGATATTCATCGAGGCTCCCGTCGACGCGATCGTGTTCCAAGCCGGGATCATCATAGGGGCGGGATCGGCATCATTCGAGATGATTCGACATTTGGCAACAGAATTGCGTTGGATACCTGCACCGAACTGGGTGTCGAATCGGGTTGAGCCTCTGGCGATCCGTGATGTCCTCTACTACCTGGTGTCAGCTGTTGAAGTCCTGGGTCGCGTGAATAGGTCCTTCGATATCGGATCAGGTGACGTTCTGACCTACGCCGAGGTCGTGAAGTCCTTCAGCCGAATCGCGGGTCTCAAGCCAAGGCACGTGTTCAATCTGCCGATTCCTGCACCCCTTCTGTCGGGGCTGTGGGTGGGGCTGGTCACTCCTCTGCCCTTGACGCTCACTCTGCCGCTTGTGCAGTCTTTGCAGGAAGACGCGGTTGCCGACGAACACGCCATAGACTCCCTCATACCTCCTCCTGCCGCTGGGCTCCTCACCTACGAGCAGGCAGTCGAGCTGGCGCTCTTCCGGGCAGCGGAGACGGAAGGGGCAATCGGTACGGACTGGGAGGCTGATATCGATGAACTGAGCGAAGCCGCTGACTCGCTGCCTATTGATCCGCACTGGGCAGGGAGTCAGCTGATCGAAGATGACCGAGCCTTTGTCTTTCCCGATCTTCGTGCCGATCAGCTGTGGACTATCGTTGCCAGCATCGGTTGGGAGCGCTGGTGGAATTCACAGCCTCCGGCATCAAAGCTGAGAAGACTGCAGGACCGTATCTTCGGGAGTGCCGGTCCCCGCCGTGGTCCTCGCTTTCTCACTGGTGTGAGGGAAGGCGACCCCATCGCCTGTTGGACGATTGTGGAGATGGAACCGACGTCTCGGGTGCTGCTGCGTGCAGAAATTGAACACGCGGGGGATATCTGGCTTGAATTCACTATGACGGACCAAGCAACGGGTTGCTCGTTTCGGCAGCGAGCCATGTTCAACCCGTCAGGGGTGCGAAGCAGAATCTACTGGGCAGCTGTTACGCCGCTTCGCAGGAAGATCTTTCCCCATCTGGCGCAGAACATCGCAAAGGCCGCGAGAAGATTGACATGACCGGCAGCGAGCAGTTCGCGGGCAGATTCACAATCACCTCACCACAGATGCATAATAGAACGTATGACCGAATACAGCCGGCCGGAATGGCTCTCCCGGTATCAGGACTTCAAGTCGCTGTGCTCAGACGTCTGCGGTGAGTTCATTCGCTTCTACCTCACGACAGGCTGCGACCAGATCAGCTATACGCATTCGCAGAACACTGAGGGGCTGCCGACGTATTCGTGCCGGCTCTCATCTGACGACGGCGCGGTGCTCCTGCTCCCGCTCGACGATTGGCGGGAGCGGATGGATGAAGTGCCCGAGCTGGTGCGGGCCTGGCTGGTCGAGCATTCGGATCTCAAGGGCTTCAAGCCCTCCGAGTCGCACTACCAAGGGGACCGGTACTGGTTCGAGAAATGGCAGCTTGCGAACCCGTGGTGACGCTTGCGCACTTGCCTTTCTCGTCGAGGACTCTGTTGACCTCAGGTGACCGGGATTCTAGGGCGTGTCTCCTTTATTGACCATTCCAGGACTGGCACGGTGGAGACGTGACTACACAGCAACGACACCGAGTCTTCACTGATGAGCAGTGGGAGAAGATCGAACCACTCCTGCCCTCAAACGTCGGCAAAAGAGCCCGACCGTTTGAGAACAACCGGCGAATCGTCGAAGGAATCGTCTACCGCTACCGCGCTGGCATCGCCTGGCGTGACCTGCCGCGCGAGCATTTCGGGCCGTGGCAGACAGTATGGAAACGTCACCGCCGCTACGCCGCCGACGGCACCTGGGACCGAGTCTTAGCTCGGGTGCTTTCCGATGCTGATGCTGCCGGTGACATCGATTGGAACATCTCCGTCGATGGCACCATCAATCGTGCTCACCAGCACGCGACGAACACGACACGCCTCGATCAGGACACAGGGGGCTACGTCGAATTACAAAAATCTGCCTGATTCGGAATGTGAACCCGCCGGGCACGGCATCGGTCGCTCACGTGGTGGGCTGACGACGAAGATCCATCATGCCGTCGACGGCAAAGGCCGGCCTTTGGCTGTCGTGGTCACCGGCGGACAGCGCCACGACGGGGTGATCCTGCCGCAGGTGCTGGCTGACATTCGAGTACCGCGGGTCGGCGGTGGTCGTCCTCGCACGTGTCCGGACGCTGTTCTGGCGGATCGAGCGTATGGGTCCAGAGCCAACCGCGACTATCTGCGTTCGCGTGGTATTCGGGCGGTGATCCCGGAGAAGAAAGACCAGATCGCGACTCGTAAGAAGCGCGGTAGCAAAGGTGGGCGGCCGCCGGCGTTCGACGCCGGTGTCTACCGGAACCGCAACGTGGTGGAGCGTTCGTTTGCCTACGTCAAGCAATGGCGGGGGTTAGCGACGAGATACGACAAGCTCGCCATCACCTATCGAGCGGCCGTCGTGATCAGCGCGATCCTGACATGGCTCCGCCAATAAAGGAGACATGCCCTAGTTCACGTGTGCAGTGCCGCAGTGGGTTAGTCTTGCATCACTGCAGTTCCGAGCATGATGACTCCTAAGGATTCGCGCATGGCACAATCTCATCCCGAAACCATCGTCCCCTCCCCACATCCTCGAACCGTGCTCGTGCTGGGGGCTACCGGTTACATCGGGGGACGGCTCGTCCCTCGTCTGCTCCAGGCCGGTCACCGAGTTCGTGTTGCCGTGAGGACACCGCAGAAGCTCGAGCAGGTGCCATGGGTGGATCAGGTCGAGGTCCATCGTGTTGATCTTGACGATGGGGACGGTCTCGTCGAGGCCGCCACCGGGGTCGACGTCATCCATCATCTCGTGCATTCGATGGGCTCGGGGCACGACTTCGAGAAGAAGGAGGCGGCGACGGCCCGTCGGGTCGCCGAGGCGGCCGAGGCTGCCGGGGTTCGACGCATCGTCTACCTCGGCGGGCTCCATCCCGACAAGGCGGACCTGTCCATGCACATGAGATCTCGGGCTCATGTCGGACGTATTCTCCTCGACTCGCCAGTGCCGACGATTGCGTTTCAGGCGGGCATCATCATCGGGTCGGGATCGGCTTCCTTTGAAATGGTTCGTCACCTCGCCATGACGCTGAGGCTGATGCCTGCACCGAATTGGGTCAACAACCGTGTCGAACCCCTGGCCGTGCGTGATGTCCTCTACTACCTACTCAAGGCCGTCGACCTCGATGAAGACGTCAACCGCGCCTTCGATATCGGATCACATGATGTCCACAAATACGCGGACATCATGAAGAGGTTCGGTGCAATTGCTGGCCTCAAACCCCGGCATGTCCTCGTCCTGCCGTTGCCTGCTCCGACCTTGTCGGGCATCTGGGTCGGTCTCGTCACCCCGTTGCCATTCACGTTGACCCTGCCGCTCGTCCAATCGCTGCAGGAGAACGCTGTGACCAAGGACAGCGACATCGACGAGGTCATTCCCCCTCCCCCCGATGGTCTGCTCGGCTACGAACAGTCCGTGCGCCTGGCCCTCCAGCGTGAAGCCGAGGGTGCTGTCGACACCAATTGGGCCGCCGTGGCTGGAGGACTCGACCAGGCGGCGAAGCCCTTGCCCAATGATCCCGATTGGGCAGGAGCACGCGTTTTCACCGATGATCGGACACTGCATTTTCCTGATCTGACTCCCGGACAGCTCTGGCCGGTCATTGAAGGCATTGGTGGGAAAAATGGTTGGTACTCGTGGCCGTTGGCATGGCGGGTACGGGGAGTATGGGACAAGATCGTCGGCGGTGCCGGCCTCAACCGTGGACGGCGACTACCGGACCGTCTTCGAGTCGGCGACCCCGTTGACTGGTGGCGAGTCGAAGAGCTTGAGTCGGGGCATCGGCTGCTGCTGAGAGCAGAAATGCGGGTATCTGGAAGGGCATGGCTCGAATTCACCACCAGCAAGGCCGGCCGTGGCAGCGACTTGAGGCAAAGGGCGATCTTCATCCCCAAGGGCATCCGCGGCCAGCTGTACTGGGCATTTGTCTCGCCCTTCCACCGGTTCATCTTTCCAGCCATGGCGAAGAACATCGCTCGCGCGGCAGAAAAGCCCTGACCAATCAAGGTCGCAAGCTGTTTCGTTAGCTAAGCTAGCAGTTATGTTCTTCACACACAGACGCTGCAGTGCCAGTGGTGTCAATGATGTCTCGACTCGCAGTGCCCACATTCGCCTCAACGCCGCCATGGCAGGACCCGTGACGGTCGGAGGTGCTGCACGGTGAGCAGCTCACCTACCTACGACGTATTCAGCCGTACGGCGCAACAGGCAGCCAAAGCCGTCATCTCGAACTATTCGACATCGTTCGGACTGGCTACCCGGCTGCTCGGACCTGCTCACCGTCATCACATCCGCAACATCTATGCTCTCGTCCGAATCGCCGATGAGATCGTTGACGGTCTTGCCTCCGATGCGGGCCTCGACTCGAGTGAGCAGCATGAGATGCTGGAGAACTTCGTCGCCGCGAGTCGCGCTGGACTCAGACATGGCGTCAGCGACAACCTCATCATCCACGCCTTCGCTCAGACTGCGAACGCGACGGGAATCACCGTCGATCTCATCGAACCGTTCTTCGCCTCGATGAGAGCGGATCTGGAAACACCCAGTGAGCCTTTCGCCCCGGTCCGCGGGTTCGATCAGGACGAACACCGGGCCTACGTCTACGGCTCCGCCGAGGTTGTCGGTCTCATGTGCCTCAAGGTCTTCCTGTGTGGTCAATCCCGAACCCCGGCCCAGACCGAGAAGCTCGAATACGGTGCCCGTCAGCTTGGAGCCGCATTCCAGAACATCAACTTCCTCCGCGACCTTGCCGACGACAGTCTGCGACTTGGCCGCAGCTACCTCACCGCTGAAACCCGACTCACCCAGACCGAGAAAAGCGCATGGGTGACAACGATTCGCCAGCAGCTGACCAACGCCGACGACACGATTGCACTGCTGCCAAAAGATGCCAGAGCCGCGGTGAGAAGTGCTGCGGCGCTCTTCACCGCCCTCAACGACAAGATCGCAGACATCCCCGTCGATCGTCTCTATCGGGAGCGTGTGCGCATCCCCAACGCCCTCAAAGCTCAACTCACGGCGAAAGCGCTGCTGGCCACGGCAAAGGAGAACAGGGCATGACTGAGCGCATCGGCGTCATCGGTGGAGGTGCGGCAGGACTGGCCACGGCAGCACTGTTGGCACGTGAGGGCTACAGCGTCGATCTCTTTGAACAGAACTCAACTCTGGGCGGGCGGATCGGTTCGATCGAAGAAGACGGCTATCGATTCGACACAGGGCCATCGTGGTATCTGATGCCAGAGGTCTACGAACACTTCTTCAACCTTCTCGGTACGACGGCGGCCAACGAACTCGACCTGCGCACACTCGATCCTGCCTACACCGTGTTCAGTCCCGCTTCGCAGGCTCGGCGGGAACAGTCGGTCACGATTCCTCACGGCACGGCCGAGGTCATCGACACCTTCGAGCGAATCGAACGCGGCAGCGGGGCCACCTTGGCCAAATATCTGGACTCTGCCAAGGCCACCAAAGACTTAGCGATCGACTACTTCCTGTACAACCCCTTCACCTCCCCGAAATCGATTCTCAGGGCAGAGCTGCTCACCGCGCTCCCCGCGCTGGCTCGGCTGTTGACCACCTCTCTGGAACGCCACGCCTCTCGATCGTTCCACCATCCGGTGCTGCGACAGATCCTCCAGTACCCGGCCATCTTCCTTGGCACCGACCCGAGGAAGGCGCCGGCCCTCTATCACTTGATGAGTGCCCTCGACCTCAGCGACGGAGTGCTGTACC
Source organism: Brevibacterium aurantiacum (assembly GCF_003932995.1). Classification (NCBI taxonomy): domain Bacteria; kingdom Bacillati; phylum Actinomycetota; class Actinomycetes; order Micrococcales; family Brevibacteriaceae; genus Brevibacterium; species Brevibacterium aurantiacum. The sequence goes on along the minus strand of NZ_CP025333.1, from coordinate 3,251,514 downwards.
CGATGGGAGGGTTCAGAACCATCGTCGATGCTCTGACCCGACTTGTCGAGGAATCAGGGGTGCGAGTGCACACCGATTCCACCGTCACACACATATCCACCGTGTCAGAAAGTGGCCGCCGACGGTCTGCCAACAGCATCGCATGGAAGGATCAAGACGGTCGCGAACACGAGCACGACTGTGACATCGTCGTCTCCGCCGCTGACCTCCACCACACAGAGACACAGCTCTTGGACGAGGGTGATCGCAGCTACCCTGAGAGCTGGTGGCAGAAGGTGACAAGCGGGCCAGGCGCCGTCCTGGTCTTTCTCGGAGTCGAAGGCGAAGTCCCACAGCTTCCCCACCACTCACTGTTCTTCACCGAGGACTGGTCGACGAACTTCGACGACATCTTCGGGCCGCAGCAGAAGATCTCCTCTCCGGCGTCGGCATATGTGTGCAAACCCAGTCACACCGATCCGAACGTGGCACCCTTCGACTGCGAGAATCTCTTCATCCTCATCCCGGTGCCAGCAGATGCAGGACTCGGGGCGGGGGGAGACGACGGGCGGGGAGATCCGCGAATCGAGCGTGCAGCCGACCGGGCCATCGACCAGATCGCTGAATGGGCCGACATCCCCGATCTGAGAGATCGGATCAGTTTTCGCCGGACATTGGGGCCGACGGATTTCTCCAGCAACTACAATTCGTGGCTGGGAGGGATGCTCGGGCCAGCTCACACGTTGCGCCAGAGCGCAATGTTCCGGCAGCAGAATGCCTCCAAGAAGGTGGATGGACTCTACTACGCAGGTGCGACGACGGCGCCAGGGGTGGGTGTGCCGATGTGTCTGATCAGCGCTGAGCTCGTCCTCAAACACATTCGTGGGGATTCGAGTCCGGGACCGCTGCCCGTCGCCGACACACAGGGGTAAAGACCTACTGTCGGTCGGTGACCGGCTTATGCTCCGGTGCGCAGCTGATGAGAGTATCCCTCTCGGTACGTCGGAAATTCCAAGGACCCGAGGAACTCGTGGAATCGGGTGTTGTCGAGTCTCTTTCCCTCTGCAGGTTCCGCAGAGAGGTCTGGCGGAGGCGAGACGTTGAGCTCGGATGCCAGAAATTCGACGACCTCCCCCAGCTGCACGGGGCACGAGTCCACTGCGTGCATCAGCCGTGGAGCATCAGAGCTGAAGAGAAGAGCCTCGAGCGCCCGGACCAGATCAGCATGATGGATGCGGTTGGTCCACCGTCGGTAGTTCACGGGCCGACCCGAACGGACCCCCTCGATGAGTCGAGAATTCTCCCGCCCGTAGATGCCTGCTGCCCGAATGATCGACGCGGAAGCGAAAGTGTTCCTGATGAGATTCTCGGTCTCCCAGAGAGTCCGGGCGGGACTCGAGTCAGGGTGGGGTTGGGAGTCTTCATTCGCAACAGCACCCGGCGATGAACTCCCGAGGACTCGAGTCGAGGACAGGAGGATCACACGCTCAGGCGTGGATTCCAGGACACCGATCAGGCCCTGAACCCCGCGCAGATACGTCTGTTCATAACCGTCATCGGTGTACTCATCGGGGGTGAGAGTGATCACCACTGCATCGATGTCATCGATTTTGGCCGTGCCGGGACTGGTGAGATCGACTGCGAAGGGAGCGAACGAGGCGGGAAGTGATTCAGTGTGTCGCCGCAGTCCGATGACCTCATGGCCCTTGCGCACCAGATTCAGGCCCAAACGGGTTCCGAGATCTCCGCATCCTGCCAGTAGTACTCTCATGCTCGACCTGCCATCCTGTATTCGTCGTCTGTGAGCCGGGGATCCTGTGTCGTGTGGTCCACCATGTCAGGACCCGCCGGAGTTGTCGCGGGTTGTGGACCTGTTCTTCATGTGGTCGTAGGCGCTCAGAGCTGCCTGCCGTGATTGCCTGAGATCGACGAGGGGAGGCGGAGCTGCCTCCGAAGTGTAGGGAAGCCAGTCGTCGATGTAGGCGTCGTCGGGGTCGAAGCGTTCGCGTTGTCGCTCCGGGTTGAAGACTCGGAAATACGGCGCGGCATCGGCACCGCTTCCGGCGACCCACTGCCATGAGACTGGGTTGTTGGCTTCATCGGCGTCGACGAGGGTGTCCCAGAACCACTGCTCTCCGTGCCACCAGTGCTGAAGGAGGTTCTTGGTCAGGAAGCTTGCCGTGACCATGCGGATCCGGTTGTGCATCCACCCGGTCTGCCACAGCTGTGCCATTCCCGCATCGATGAGCGGGTACCCGGTGGTCCCTGATCTCCAGTGGGAGAGAGCATCGTCATCATCTTCGTAGGGAAAGTTCTGGAACTCGGGTCTGATCGGCGCAGAGTCGATCTGGGGATAGTGGTAGGTCAGGTGCCAGGAGAACTCTCGCCAGTAGAGCTGACGGATCCATGCCGCGCGGTCGTCCTGGGTGAGCGAGCTGGTCGTCCGAGCGGCCTGGAGCAGCTGTCGCGGGGACAGTTCTCCGTGCCGCAGCCTGGGCGAGAGCCGCGAGGTACTCGCCGCGTCAGAGGGCACATCCTTGCTGGTGGTGTAGCCGTCGATGCTCGCGGACAGGTCATCGAGCTGGCCTGCGGCGGCGCGCAGGCCCGGCGACCAGTGGCCGGCGATGGTGTCCTGCCACCACCGGGGGCCTGGGGCTGCGGCGGCTTCACCCGCTCCTGTCTCTGTGCCGTCGAGGAGCCCCAGCCCGTCGAGTTCCATCACCGCCGGGCACTCACGTGCCCTGCTGAGCAGTGTCTGGCTCAGCGGTGATTGCCCGTGCGGCTTCGGCAGCACGTCACCGACATCGCGTCCGGCAACGGCCTTCCAGAACGGGGTGAAGACCTTGTAATGGTCACTGCTCTGAGGGGCAGCCGTCCACGGTTCGACGAGGAGGGACCCGGTGTGGGAATGGACCGCGAACCCCTGATCGCTCAGCACGGTCTTGATCTGGCCGTCGAGAGCCCGGGAAGCGGATGCGTAGCGGCGCGTCCAGCGAACAGCGGTGACGCCGAGGCTGCTGGCCAGCTGCACAATGATCGCTTCCGCCCGGCCCGCGGCGAAGAGCAGAGGAATGCCGAGGTCGGCGAGCTCCTCGTGGAGCACGGTCAGCGATTCGTGTGCCCACCACCGGCAAGCCCCGCCCAAGGGCCTGGGCCCCAGACCCTCCTCGTCGCGGGTCTCACGGATCCAGACGGCGATGACACGTCCATCGGCACGCGCCGCGGTGAGGGCCTCATGGTCGGCCACGCGCAGGTCGTCACGAAACCACACCAGAGTGAGGTCCTCACGGCTTGTGCTCATCAGCGACCTTCTGTCCGGGTGCAACTCAGAGATCGAGGCATCTCATCGGGATTGAGTCTGAGGATCTCTCCATTGAGGACAGTCGCGAACCCCACCCAGGCTGCATAGGGGGTGAGCATGAGCGCTGCAGCCTTGTCGACGGCAGCCGCCTTCCTCAGCAGCCTCAGCGTCGAGGCCTCTAGGATCAGGGAGTCGACCAGCGACGCATCCGGGCGACGGGCGGAGAAGAACAGCCAGCTCCATGCGACATTGACCGCCATGTTCGCGCCCAACTCACCCAGGTAGGCGCGGCGGTCCCGGCTGTCGGGCAGGCGTGTGAGCACCCGCCCGGAGGCGACTGCCGTCAACGTGTACAGGGTCGACCATGCGGGTCCGAAGACCCAGCCCGGGGGCTGCCATGCTGGTTTGGTGACATTTTTGTACCAGTCGGAGTCGACTTTCGTCCCGAATGCCCCGATTCCTGCTGCTGCAGCGCACATGGCGGCCGGAAGGAGATAGCGTTTCCACGGAGCTTTCATGAGATCCTCTCGATGATTCGCAGTGATGGTCTTCGACGGGACATGGTCATCGACGACTCCTGATGCGCCCGAGCACTCCACGCCGAAGCAGGCCTCGAGTCGGTGGTGACCACAGGTCCGTCCCCTCGACCCTCCAGGTCGAGAGCAGGTGGTTGGCCGCCAGATAGCCGGTCGTGGCGGCACGCTCCATCAAGGCCACAGGGGTGTTGCAGCGCACATAGTCTCCGGCGACCACCAGCCCGGGGATCGGGGTGGACGGCTCGGGCCTGTCCTCCCACGGGCGGGTGTCAGTGAGCCCGCAGTCTGCTTCGATGAGCAGCTCCTGGTCCACGATGGTCAGGGCTGCGGTCTCGGGGTAGACGTGATGCAGATCTGACAGCAGTCGCGCAACGATGTCCGCCCTCCCGCTCTCGGTCTCGTGTGATTCGCCTTCGAGGGCATAAGCGTGGAGTTCGAGGACCGAGCCGTGGTGGGATTCGGACCACGCTGTGGCTCCGGCCTCGAAGCGCTCAAGCACGGACACGTTGTCGAGGAGGTCGTACCCGCTTGTCCCCAGGAAGGCCGGTCGGTGGTCGGCCACGGGCGCGCCGAGCCACAGTCGCAGCACTGCGAACGCGGGAGCGTTGGTCTGTGAGCCGATCGTCTCCATCCACGGTTGGGCCGCAGGCGCGCTGTCCACGAGCGAGTCGTGGCTTGCGCTGAGCAGATTACGGGCCGCGGCGGGATCGACTGCGAGCACGACGGCATCACTTTCCAGGTTCGCTTCCCCTGTCGTGGTCGTCCATCCGGACTCGGCGGGTTCGATCGAGGTCACGGTTGTCCCCGTCTCGATCGTGACCCCCAGCGACCTTAGGTAGTCGCCCAACGGTGCCCAGAGCGCTGTGTCGTAGTCATCGACAGGGACGTCGAAGAGCAGCCCTTCCGCTGAACCGGTGAAGTAGGTATGGAACATGGCCACGAGCTCACCCGCAGAGAACTCTGTCGGGTCGGCGAAGAAGGAGCGGGCGAAGACTTCGAGCGCCAGATGGCGGGCTTCGTCGGGAAAGCGCAGCCGGTCGAGGAAGTCGGCGGCAGATTCGCCGTCATAGTAGCTGTACGTTGCGGGGAACTCGACATCGATGAGTTCGACTGCGGCAGCGATATCGACATCACGGAGTCGTCTGATCGGGAATGTGGGGCTCTGCCAGACGAAACCGAGGAGATTGAACGGCGGGGTGCGGGGGATTGAGGCGAACGTGTCCATCGAGCCTCGGCGATGGATGAGCGGGTAGTCGTCGACGGGTCGCAGGCGCTCAAGGTCTGGGTCCGCCCGGCTGAGCAGGTCGCGCAGGTTGTAGTACTGCCGGAAGAAGGCGTGGAATCCTCGGCTCATGGTCCGTTCGTCGTCGACCGGCCAGGCACCCACGCGGCCGCCGAGGTAGTCGTTCTTCTCGATGACCGTGACCTCGGCGCCGTGTTCGGCCAGGATCGCGGCTGCAGCCAGTCCGGCGATGCCGGCGCCGATGATGGTGACCCGTTTGGGTCGCAGCAGGCGCGGCCGTCCCTGCGGGCCCTGGATTCTCTCGGCGAAGCGATCTCTGGGCCGGTGTTTCGGTGTCATGGGGTGTCCTTGCGCGATCGGTTGAGTTGCCACTGCCACAGCATGAGCACGGATGTGATCATGGCGAACCCGAAACCGAAGTCTTCGATCGGGATGTCCCAGGGGAAACGCAGGTTCAGGAACTGCGACGGGTTGTACCTGACGATGGGGTCACTGAGTTTGGTCAGCCACCCATCGACCAGGCACTGGAAGGCCAGACAGATGGCCAGCGCGGCCCAGTACTGCGTCCGTCGGAAGATGCCGCTGCGGAAGACGAACACCTCGAGACCGATGACGACGATCATTCCGAGGATCGTCATGATTGTGTACTCAGGCATCATCTGCTGCAGCCTTTCTGCTCTTTTTGGCAAAGAACCTGAGCACGGTGCCCACTGCCTCGTAGCTGAGCAGGGCGCAGACCGGGATGACGATGAAGAAGACGAGCTCCTCCAGCGGCAGGTTGCCGAGGTGGATGCCGGTGACGAACTGAGGATTGTATGTCCAGTGGTCCCGGCCGATGGCGACGATGTCCCAGAGCGAGAAGACGATGACGACTGGGATGAGAGATCCGAGGAGGAGCTTCGGGCGACGATAGATCCGGGCGGAGAACAGCAGTTCGAGGGGAAGCGTGATCAGCAGACACGCGCCCATCAGCAGAAGGTATTCGAAGGAGCTCATATCGTCATTCTCATCGATGGGTGCGAATCGGCAGTCTGCAGCCGTGATCGGGTGGGTGAGGGATTCTGCCTGCTGACGCTCGCTGGCCGTGATGGGGCCATCAGGCTCAGGTCCAGGCCGCGCAGCCGGTAGCCTTCGATGACGTTGTCCCAGCTGATGGTGGGCTCTTTGAGGATGCGAGGTCGATGGGCAAGGAGCTTGTGCACCAGGGCATCGGTCTCGTAGAGAGCCAATGCCTGGCCGGGGCATTTGTGTGCTCCGTCGCTGAAGCTCATTCCTGCTGCAGGCGTTGCCCGGTTCAGGCCGCGACCGGGGCAGATCGTCTCCGGGTCAGGCCCCATCACCTGAGGGTCAGTATTGGTCTGCCGGACGCAGACGTCGATCAAGTCACCGTCGGAGATGGTGAACGAGCCGCTGTTGTCCGAGATGTCGATATCGGCTTGGGCCCGACGGTAGAGATGGCCGACGACCGGGTCGAGTCGGATGATCTCCTCGAGTATCTCCAGCCTGGCCGGCAGTGCGGCCTCGACGTACTCGCGACCCAACTCGGCGTTCGTCAGCAGATGCCAACATGCCATGGTGATGAATTCGCGGGTGGTGACCATGCCCGCTGTGCCATAGGTGACGCATTCGACGAGGATGTCGGCGGTGCCGTAACCGGCCGTCAGCAGATGGGACAGGACGTCATTGCGTTCTCGTCTGCGGCGGGACCGAATCGCCGGCCGCACATCTGCGCAGTAGAAGGAGACGATGGGAATGAGGCCGTTGATCGCCGCCTGCATCCATTGTCGGCGCGTGCGTCCCATCGCCGGGGCGGCAAGGTCGACAGGGGGCTGTCTGAAGAACCCGACCAGACGTTTGGCCATGCCCTCGATGGAGGATTCGGTCAGACCCACCACCGTGGCTGTGACGTCGACCGAATAGTGCAGTGCCACCTCGTCAAGGCGGCATCTGCCGTCCATGACCGCGTTGTCAACGACCGCTTGAGCGCGGTCGTTGATGAAATCTCCATACTTTTCCGCGACCACCGAAGGGGCGAAGAACCGAGCGACTTCTCGGCGCTGGGCATCGTGATCTTCACCGTCAGAGATCAGGATCGGGTGATGGCGAAAGTAGCCTCGTGGAATCTTCTCGGCGGTGAATCCGGCTTGGGTGGTCTGATCGCGTGCGCGCAACACTGCCCTGGCCGCATCAAAGGATCGGATTCTCCACATCTGTCCGTCATAGTCGACAGGTGGTCCGGTGTTCTCGTCATCTCTGATTGCTCTGCGCTTGGACAATGGCTTCATGCACTTCGGGAGTTGCACTCGGCGGTGAGCTGGGTGAGGTGATTGCTCAATGCTGTCGGCAGAGCAGCCTCGCGAATGAGTCGGTGCAGGTTCTCAATGCGTTGTGTGATCATCGACTCCACGAGCATGAGTGCGCCTGATTCCTCGATGACACTGCGCAGCCGATTGCCGTCGGCAATGCTCAACATCGCGTCTCCGAAGAGGGAGCGGACCTCGGCCCAGGCCGGATCGGAGCGAGCAAACGTGACCAGAAGAGTCTCCTTGCCTTCACGGAGGTCGCTGAGATTGGACTTTCCCGTCTTTCGTTCGTCGCCGAAGAGGCCGAGGACGTCGTCGCGCAGCTGGTAGATCACACCGATCTGCCTGGAGATGGCGGCCAGTTCGTCGATGAGGCTCCTGTCGGCTCCGGCCAGAACAGCGGCGATGAGCAGTGGTGCCTGAAACGAATACACGGCGGTCTTCTGGTCGATCATGGCCAGAACATCATGTGATCTCGCTTCTTCGAGATGCATGCTCAGCCACACGTCTGCGTGTTCGCCAGCCGCGCTTTCGAACACCGTGTCGTCGAAGATGTCGAGGACGGCTCGGCGTTTGGTCTCGTCGACATCGAGTCGGGCGAGGAGGGAGTGGGCGAGAGTGAGCATGAGGTCACCGGCGAGAATCGATGTTGTGTCTCCCCAGGCATCGGCCTCACTGGCCACAGCCCCGCGGGCCAGGGCCTCGGAGGCGAACTCTCCGGAGATGTTGGCCTCGCCGCGACGGATGGTGTCGTTGTCGATCACATCATCGTGGATGACCAGGGCGATGTGGAGCATCTGCATGGCGCAGGCCGCGTCAACGGCTGCCCGCTCGTCGGTGCCGCCCAGCGCGCGGTGTGCTTCGATGAGCAGTCGCGGGCGGATCAACTTTCCGCCCGTGGTCATGTGCGCCAGTGACTCCCAGAGCTGGGCGTATTGTGAGGAGAAGGCGCGAGAGCGCCTCTGCCCGTCCGCCAGGACCTGGGTGAGCCTGTCCTCGAATGAGAAGGCGATGTCATCGATGGGGTTGGCCGAGTCAGTCATCGTCTCCTGCTTCGACGATGTGGCCGGCGAGGTGCGGCGCCAGCTGGGGGAAGTGCTCGACCAGCCAGGGGCTGAATGCCCAGGGGGCCGCGTCGATCGCTGACCGCAGCTCTGAGGCGCTCGTCCACTGAGTCTGGGCCACCTCGGCGGGGTTCGGCGTCAAGTCCGATACGGCTCGGGCGATGAAGACAGGACAGTGCTCGTTCTCCTGGATTCCCGTAGCATCACGGGCAACGTAGCCGAAGTCGGCAATCGCGCAGGTGATGTCATCGACAGTCAGTCCGAGTTCGAAGCCGGCGCGACGACGGACCGCGTCTTCGAGGCTCTCACCGGGTCCGGGATGGCCGCAGAATGAGTTCGTCCAGACTCCCGGCCACGTCTTCTTCGTAAGCGCACGCCGGGTGACCAGGAGGCGACCGCGCTCGTCGACGACATGGCAAGAGAAAGCCAGGTGCCGAGGGGTGGACTGACCATGGACGTCTGCCTTGCTCTGGACACCGATGGGATCTCCGAGGTGGTCGACGAGAACAACCATTTCCACTGTTGGAACTCACTTTCGTTAGCCAGGCGAGCGTTAAACCCAGCATAGCAACGCTATGCTGTTTTTTGTGGCGACCATCAAGACAGGAATCGCATCTGATTCAGATATCGAGCATGTTGTGAACGATTCGGAATTCTCTGAGCGTTCTCATCTGTCGCAGGCTGAGATCGATCAGTGTCAGAAGGTCATGGAGTCTTTGCGTCGATGGCGTGAGGCGGACCGTGCACTCTCCGAGGTCTCCCGCCGCTACGTGCGGCTCAATGAAAGTGACATGCGCACGATTAGGATGCTCATCCGCGCCCAGCAAAGGGGTCGTGTCGTCACACCGAAGGACATTGCCCGCGAGGTCGGGATCTCCAGTGCCTCCACGACGAAGCTGGTCCGACGCCTCGAAGTCAACGGCCACCTGGTCCGCGTGGCGCACCCCAGCGACCGGCGCACAATATGCCTCGAGGTGACAGCGGCGACAGCCCGCGTTGCCCGTGAGACGATCGGTCGCCAGCACTCCCGCAGGTTCGATGCCGCCGCCGCACTTGACGGTGTCGAACGAGAGACCGTCATCCGGTTTCTCACGGCCCTGGCAGAGGCCGACTCGCCGCAGGGTTATCTGGCTGAGGCAAGCGACTCAGCGAAGCAGGAGACCGTTGAGACGGAACAGGAGTCCGATACATGTGCGTTAGAGTGAGCGCCGACCAGTATCAGTGCGGGCCGCAATGCCACCATCTCCAGCTGCGAGGTGAGCACTCATCTTCGAAGGAGCATCGAATGGGCGTGACTGCAGAAGCGGCACCGACGTCCCTTTCGGTGCCGAGCGTTTCACGATTCTGCTGCGAAGCTGTGCGACACCTCGGTGCTGGAACTCCGAGTACGGAGCTTTAGAATATGTCACAGATCCTCAAGCGCATCTGGCACCGTTACCGGGATACATCACTCTTTGTGAAGATGACGATCGGCTTCGTCCTTGGGCTGATCGTTGCGCTGCTGTTCGGGCAGCAGGCGCAAGTGCTCTCACCAATTGGTGACATCCTGCTGAACCTCCTGCAGCTGGTCGTCATCCCCATCATCATGTTGACGCTGATCGACGCGGTCAACAGCACACAGTCGGGAAGGCTTGTCAGGGTCGCCTCCAAAACCTTCGTCTTCTATCTGGTGACCACCATTGCCGCCGTCGTCATCAGCTTGGCTCTCGCGCTCCTGGTGAACCCTGGGACTGGACTGCAAAGCCCCGAGAGCGGTGGCGAGACGCCCGACCCGCCGTCGTTCATCGACCAGCTCGTCGGAATATTTCCTGAGAACATCTTCCAGGCCTTGGCCGACGGCAATATTCTCGCGCTGATCTTCGTGTCAATGGTTGTTGGCCTCACGTTGGCGGGGATGCGCCGCTCCTCCGATTCGACGATCTCGGGCTTCGGAACTCTGCTGTACAAAATCGTGCTGGGCGGCAAGGAAATGACCTTCCGCATCCTCGGCGGAATACTCCAGTACGCGCCGGTCGGTGTCTTTGCTCTTGTTGCAAGCGATATCGGCAACCAAGGTTTTGATGCACTTGCCGCGCTGGGAAAACTGACCGGGGTCGTCTATGCAGGCCTGGCTGCACAGATTCTCCTGATCTACATTCCCTTGCTGCTCATCTATCGAGTTCCGATCGGCGGTTTCTTCCGCACCGCCCGTGAGCCAATGGTCACTGCCTTCACCACTCAGAGCAGTTCGGGCACTATCCCGGTATCGCTGAAGGCGACGAAGAGTGCAGGCATCCTGGACGAGGTCGCGAGTTTCGTGGTCCCACTGGGAGCGACCATCAACATGGATGGTGCAGTCATCCGCCTGGGAGCTTCGGTGGTGCTGGCGGCCAATATCGTTGGACGCGACATGTCCATGCTTGAACTTGGTGTCATTGTCCTCACCGCCACATTTGTCTCAATCGGCACAGCGGGAGTTCCCGGCGCCGGACTCATCGGATTGACGATCCTGCTGAAGCAAGCTGGGTTGCCGATGGAAACTGTGGCCTTGGTTGCCGGCGTCGACGTGATACTGGGAATGGGAGCGACGGGGCTCAATATCACCGGCGACCTCGTCGGCACCCATCTGATCGACAAGAGCGAGAAGCGGTTCAGCCGGAAGCGAGCACTCTCGAAGATCGAGGGCAGTCCGGCCTCCTAGCCTGGCCGAATCTGGTGCCGAGACGATGCTTTGCGGCTCCGGCGTGCCATCGCCGTTCAGGCAGCAGAGGCCCTCGGTCGGCTCCTCATTGCCTCTGCTGAGGTCAACCCGCTGCAGATTGATCTAGTTGCCGGAATGAACTCGGCGAAGCAGGAAGCCGGTGAGTCAAAGCCACACGGCTGAGGCATGATTCTTTCATGTTCTGGTGAGGGGGTCATCCAGTGTTCGTCTTCTTCGACGTGGCCTTCTTGCCAGTCTTCTTCGCGGCCTTCTTCTTCGACGACCGTGAGCGATCAACCGACTTCTGCAGTGCTTCCATCAGGTCTATGACATCACCGCTTGGCTCTTCCTCGTCTTCCTCGTCTTCTTCGTCTCCGAAAGCTTTCGCCACGTCGAGGGTCTCGCCCGATTCGATCTTCGCATCGATGAGCTTGGCCAACTCTTCCTGGTAGTCGTCGGTGAATTCCTCAGGGGTGAAGTCCTCCGAGTAGGACTCGACGAGCTTGGCCGACATCTCCAGTTCCTTGTCGGAGATCTTTGCACGGGAACTCACACCTTTGAAGTCCACATCCCTGATCTCGTCGGCCCAGCGCAGCGTCTGGATCATCAGGACCTTTCCGCTGACTCGCAGAACAGCCAGTCGCGTTCGAGTGCGCAGAGTCAGTTTGACGATGGCAGTGCGGTCCGTGTCCTCGAGTGTCTGGCGCAGCAGCAGGTAGGCCTTGGGAGTCTTCGACGTGGGTTCGAGAAAATATGACTTCTCCAACATGATCGGGTCGATCTGATCATTTGGAACGAACTGCAGAACGTCAAGGTCATCATTCTCGCCCGCAGGCAGAGCCTCGAAGTCCTCGTCGGTGAGAATCACCCGATGGTCGCCATCATCATAGGCTTTGACGATGTCGTCATACTCGATGACTTTCCCGCATTCCTGGCACCGGTGCTGATTGCGGATACGTCCGCCGTCCTTCTCATGTACTTGGTGCATGCTGACGTCATGGTTCTCGGTGGCCGAGTACAGCTTCACCGGCACGTTGACGAGACCAAATGCAATCGATCCGGTCCAGATAGCTCTCATCCTCCCATTGAAGCCCAGTCCCGCAACCTTGGCTACCCCCGGAACTTGGCCGGCGTAGCGGCCTGGCCGATGAAGTATGCCCGCCGAGGTTGTTCTCCCATTGCTCTCGTCCCCGACGCTGCAGTCGAGTAACGTGCACAGAACAGGAGGCGCCTATGTCACGCCATGAGCAAAAGGTCACCGTCGAGGGGCATCGGTTGACCCTGACCAACCTCGACAAGGTCTACTACCCCGAGTCGGGCACGACCAAGCGTGAGGTGCTCGACTACTTTGCTCGCATCAGCCCTCACCTGATCAGGCATTCCCGTGATCGCATCGCGACTCGCAAACGGTGGGTCGACGGTGTCGGCACTCCGCAGGACCCTGGGGACGTGTTCTTTGAGAAGGACCTGCCCGCATCCGCCCCCTCCTGGATTCTCTCCCGGTCCATCCGTCACTCGACCGGTTCGAAAAGATACCCCCTGGTGCAGGACCGGGCGACATTGACCTATCTCGCTCAGATGGCCTCACTCGAGCTGCACGTTCCGCAATGGCAGGTCGGTCCAGGATCGTTGGACCCCCGCACCATCGAATCGAGGACCCGGAAACCGGACCGGATGGTCTTCGACTTAGACCCCGGTCCAGGACGCGGACTGTCCGACTGTGTTGAGGTTGCCCAGTTGGTGCGAGAGCTGCTTAGCGGAATGGGACTCGACTCCTACCCGGTGACCAGCGGCTCCAAGGGAATTCATCTCTACGCCCCTCTCGACGGATCGGCCACCTGTCAGCAGATCTCTGACGTCGCCCACGAGTTGGCGCGCAGCCTCGAGGCCGATCACAAAAGGTTGATTGTCTCGGCGATGAAGAAGAAACTGCGGGAGAACAAGGTGCTCATCGACTGGTCGCAGAACTCGGCGGCGAAGACAACTGTCGCGCCCTATTCGCTGCGGGGAAAGTTCACGCCGACCGTGGCCGCACCACGTACGTGGCAGGAACTCGAGGCCCCTGCAGCCGTTGGACAGCTGAGATTCGAAGAAGTCCTCGACCGGATCGAGGACCTCGGGGATCTGCTCGAACCGCTGGCGAAGTCCGCCGGTAACACTCGCACCGACAATTCGCTTGGTGAAACCAGCCCCGGTGATCGCGTGAAAGCAGCAGGCACCTCGGCCTCGGCGACAGTCCCTCGTGATCGATTGGACGTCTACCGATCCAAGCGCGATGCGAAACACACCGGCGAGCCGGTCCCCGAGAGCCACGGGGTCAGCGGGAATGAGCTCTCATTCGTCATCCAAGAGCACCATGCCAGCTCCCTGCACTGGGACTTTCGACTCGAGCACGATGGTGTGCTGGTCTCCTGGGCGCTGCCGAAGGGACCGCCGACGGATCCGAAGAAGAACCATCTTGCTGTCCAGACCGAAGACCACCCACTGGAATACGCAAGCTTCGAAGGCACCATCCCGAAGGGCCAGTACGGTGCCGGTGAGGTCACGATTTGGGACTCGGGGACTTTTGAACTCGAGAAGTGGCGGGAAGGCAGAGAGATCATCGCAGTCCTCCACGGAGGTGACGACGGCGGCCTGGGCGGAGTTCGCCGGTTCGCACTGTTCAACACCGGTGACCACGGGCCGAACAAGGAGCCCGAGAAGAACTGGATGATCCACCTGACCAAAGACTCGCCCGCCCCATCCGAGGCGCCCGGCCCGGTGGGTCGTAGGCTCGCAGATGTCGAACCCACCCACTTATCACCGATGCTGGCCAGCATCGGTGATCTCCCCTCGATTCGACGTGAGGCAGGGGAGTGGGCGTTCGAGATGAAGTGGGACGGAATCCGTGCGCTCGCCACTGTCCGGGCCGCGACTGAAGCTTCTGCCGGAGAGGTGAGGCTGAGCAGTCGAAACGGCCACGATTTGACGAATATCTACCCTGAACTTGCTGAACTCGCCACGTGCGTCGACGTCGACTGCATCCTGGACGGGGAGATCGTGGCCCTGGGCCCCGGCGGCCGTCCGGACTTCGGTCGACTCCAGCGCAGGATGGGTCTGAGTCACGACCGCGACATCGACCATGAGCGGGGCCGGACTCCGGTGCACGTGATGATCTTCGATGTGCTCAGTGCCGATGGTGATTCCCTGCTGAAGACCCCTTATCTGACACGACGTGAACAACTGACGAAAATGGTCACCGAAGGTGAGTCCGTTCATGTGCCGATTGCCTTCGAGGGAAGCGTTGATGAGGCGATGGATGCCAGCCGAGAGCTCAAGCTCGAAGGAGTCATGGCGAAGCGAACCGGCAGCACCTACCTGCCGTGCCGACGAACCCATACCTGGGTCAAGCTCAAATATGTCTCGACTCGCGATGTGATCATCGTCGGCTGGCGCACCGGTCAAGGCGAGCGTTCCGAGACTTTTGCCTCCCTGTTGCTTGCCGCTCATGGCAAGGACGATCTGGTCTACCTGGGTCGCGTCGGTACCGGTTTCGATGAGACTCAGCTGCAAGCGCTGCGCAGCAAGCTCGATAGGCTGGCCAGGAAGACAGCGCCGTTGGAAGTGCCTGCCGCTGAGTCACGTGATGCGAACTGGGTGCGACCCCGCCTCGTCGGTGAGGTCCGATTCGCCGGGTTCACTGACGCGGGGCGCCTGCGTCATCCGGTGTGGCGTGGACTGCGCGACGACGTGGATCCAGACGACGTCGTCGCGGGAGCTGAAGACCCAAGACCTCGCGGCGCCAACAGAAACGATGCTAGGTAGAGTTGCTCGGTCTTCCTGCTCGATAGAACCAGCGACCGGCCCTGGTCCTTGGCCATCTCAGCAACGATTTTCGCCGGGTTGAGACTGTCGCGTTACGCCGTCATTGCCTTCGCCTGCTTCGGCACCTGAACTCGCGCGTCGGGGTGCCTGTCGAACGGTGTTTGTGGCCCTTCACACCTTCGTAACCATCGAGCACCTTGATTGCGTTGAAATCGACAACGAGAAGAAGAACCTGCCAAACGGTGCAGTAGGACAGGAGCATGGAGCTGAGGGGTAACTCGAGCGCATTGCCGCAAAGCATGATGTTTCGATAGAGAAGACCTGAAGGCTGCCTGAGCTGCAGCCGAAGCCTCCTCGCCCGACAGCGAGCGCGACTTCCGCGGGGGAGATAGGAAGCAGGAACAGGACACCGCGTTGGAACCACCGGACTGAGCATGCGCTGTACAGGTAGCTGAGTCGGGAAGCGCAGATTTCAACCGGGTACACCGTCGTGAGTGGTTGGCCTGATCGCTGGCTAGTCCGTCGTCGTTGTTCCTACCAACTGCCCGGCCAATCGCTCTGCAACCGGTCGGGATCTTCTTGCCGCACGCATTACGATGGTGCTAGATCGCGACAACCGCCGCGGCAATTCGAGAGTGAACGCCTATGAATGCCGACCAACGCCGACGACAACTGGGTGAAAGCAATGCCCCAGTCGACGATGAAATTGCCGCATCTTATGATCGAATCGTCGCCGAAGGGGCAGGCCGTTTAGCTCGCTCTTGGACGATCATCTTAATCACCGGAACCTTCGGAGGATTCGAAGTCGCCACGGGGGTCATGGCCTATCTGGCGGTGATGCACGCCACGCAGAGCCATCTGCTGGCGGGAGTGGCATTTGGTATCGGCTTAGTGGCATTGCTGTTGGCAAAAAGCGAATTGTTCACCGAAGGCTTCCTCGTACCTATTACTGCCTTCGCCGCAAAGCAGGCCATCTTCGCAAGCCTGCTGAAACTCTGGTCGGGGACATTGGTGATGAACCTCGTGGGCGGATGGGTCTTCATGTGGCTGGTAGCCCGGGCCTTCCCTGAATTCCGTCCCGAACTCGAGACAGCGGCCCACCACTTTGTCGACGCCGGATTCGGATGGCAATCGATATGCCTGGCTATTCTAGGTGGTAGCACCATCACTTTGATGACTCGCATGCAGCACGGGACCCGATCAGATATGGCCAAAATCGTGGCCGCAGTCGCCGGTGGCTTCCTACTGGCCGGGTTGCAGATGTTCCATTCCATTCTCGACTCGTTGATCATCTTTGGTGCCATCCACGCGGGTGTTGCCGTCACTTACGGCGATTGGCTGGGGTGGTTTGGCTACACGGTGCTATTCAATATTCTCGGCGGCCTGCTTCTGGTGACCGCCTTACGTCTGCTGCGCAACAAGGATCTGATTGTCGAGAGTAGGCGCGGGGCCCCTAATGACCCCGATTCCCCGCGATAGACGTTGCGGAGGTGACACCATTCGAAGTCTTTCCGACTCTTCGCGGTCGGGCTCTCGTTGAGGAGCGTAAGTTGACCGCGACACCCCAGTCTCCTCGCAGTCAGCAAGGCTAAACATCCCATGCTGATGTGACTGGATTCTGCCCGTTGCTGTAGCTGACAAAGCAGAGGAAGACTCGAAACATTCTTGAACCACGCAGAGATAACGTACTGCGGCGCCCCAACCCAGAGTGGGTGAGGGCGCCGCAATAGAGTCTGAGCAGGTCAGGTGAAGATGCTCACCCCACCTGGGCCAACTAGGCAACCGACGACGATGAGGACAACTCCCCAGAGAATCTGCTTGCGTAAGATCGCGAAGATGCCCGAAATGACGAGCAGTGCTGCAATGATCCAGAGAACTATAGCCATAGTCTTACCTATTCCTTATCATTTTCACTGTTGGTGTCACGCCCACAGAGCTGTGGCCCGGGGAGGGATCCGGTGATCCCTCAGTGCTGCGAAGCAGCCCGGGCAGAGAATCTACTCTACTCTAGACAGGATGTCATCACCCTTTTTCTTGGACCTAAAAGAGTGTCGAGTCTACCTACCAGTTGCGTATCGAGATCCTTCGATACTCAGCCGGCTTGGCAGTAGGCATCCTTGGTAGCTTGTGGGATACGTCTATGGTCAGAGACTTCGTATCCCACTTCGCGAGCCCATCGCCTAATGGCGTCGAGTGATTACCTATCCCGGCGAGGCCACTGGGACCGCGACTCTCTCAATGAGACATCGGACGTTCAGCGGTCTCGTTGAAGAAATGGATTCCGACGAGCCCAGCGATCCTCGCACCCACGAGGTAGACAGCTGGGGAGAACTCGAAGTCGGTGGACTTGACGACAAAAGTGTTGACCGCAGCCGTGGTTTCACCGACGACTGCGGTCGAAGCATTGTAGCCGATGGCGAATCCTGAGAAATGGACCTCGGTGCGATCGCCGGCAGAGTCGCCGAGACACACGATTGCATCATCACCTGCAACAAAGCGATGATCCCCAGACCCAGAAACTGCAGACCACGGGCCACTGCCTGCATGAGCATGAAGACAGGGACAGACAACACTGCGAAGCCGGTCGTCGAGGCGTAGAGGAATGGTTTGCGCCCGATCGTATCTGTCAACCAGTCCAAGGGGCTGACGACGATGATCATCGCCAGAAGCAGGGCGGCGAGCATCAATTTGCTCTCGATCTGGGAATGGCCCAACGTTTCGGCAAAGTCGGTCGGCATATAGGTCAGGGCCATGTGCTGACCGATATTGAGCAGGACGACGAAGGCCATAAGCATGACGATCTGCCTCTTGAACTCGGTGAACAGCTCACTGAATGGTTGACGATTCTTCTGCTGTTGTGTGGTCGCCTTGGAAAAGGCCTCTGGTTCATCGAGTTTCATCCGCAGCCGCAGGGCAACGCCTCCCAGTGCAAGTGTGCGGAGGAACGGCCGGCGCCACCGACTGGCATCCACTCCGTCCGTGCCCACCGTGACTAGCAAAATTGTGCAATCTAGTCGCCGAGGCGGTACCCGCCAGGGTACCCACCTCGAGGAACGAGCCTCAGTAACCCCGACGTTTGTCCTGTGCCGATGGCGGCCGACCTTGTCTCCCAGGGGGCCGAGGACGAATCCGCCCAAAGGTCGAAAAACGAAGGACAGGGCTAGGAATGCGAAGGTGAGCGCGGTCTCCCATTCGCCGGGGGAAGAACGAGTGGGCGATATAGACGGACACGTAGGATTAGACCCCGTAGTCGAACCATTCCACAGCATTGCGGAGGGCGGATTCTGAGATTGCTCGTTTGAGCGTCAGTTTATCCTCTGGGGGCAACGACTTCAGGTCGATGCCATGCGGTGTAGGGATATCGTCCTGCGGTGTTGACTCATCACGATCGCGCCTATTGTTGCTCACTTGGTCACTCTTCACCCAGATTTCCTGCAGTTCACGTCGCGCTGAGTTCTCGTCAGCAATCTGCTGGAGCTGTGGCTGCCTGCAGGTCGTCGAGAAAATCTCGTGCCCACTCGTGGACGTCATAATCCCCCACAGTGGCCGCCATCGCAGCGATACGTTCTCGGGCGTCCTCCGGCCTTATAATCGCTGCCTGATGAATGGCGTGTTTGAGACCAGTGATGTCATGGGGGTTGACCAGCACGGCCTGACGAAGCTCATCGGCCGCGCCGGCGAACTCGGACAGAACCAGAGCGCCAGCACGTCCCTGGCGTGCGGTGACGAATTCCTTGGCCACGAGATTCATCCCGTCGCGCAGGGAAGTGACGAGGAGAACGTCAGCGGCCAGGTACAAGGCGATGGTGGAATCGGCGGAATAGGACCGATGGAAATAGTGGACAACGCTGCGGTCTAAGGTGCCGAAGCGACCATTGATATGGCCGACCAATCGTTCGACTTCATCACGCAGATCCTGATACGCGTCGATCCCCTCACGCGAAGGAACCGCGATCTGGACGAAGCACGTTTCCTTGGGGTCGAGGAGCCCGTCTTCGAGGAGCTCCTCAAAAGCGTGGAGGCGATGGAGAATGCCCTTCGTGTAGTCGAGACGGTCAACTCCGAGAATGAGCGTAGCGGGATCACCCAAATCACTCCGGAACCTTCGCGCCACCTCGTTGACTGCCTCGGATTCGGTGGCCCTAAGGACCTCGTCGACATCAATCGATATCGGGTAGACGCCGATCTTGGTCTGTCTGTGTTCGCCGCTTGTACCCAACAGTCTGCGGCAGGACTGTTGGAAGTTGGTGGCATCGGACTCACGTTGGAAACCGATGACATCGGCGGACAACAATCCATTGAGGATCGAATCTCGCCATGGCAACTGTGCAAATTGTTCGACCGGAGGGAACGGAATGTGATTGAAGAATCCGATCTGCACGTCGGGGCGTTGGGCGCGGATCATGTCGGGGACGAGCTGAAGATGGTAATCATGAACCCACACCGTGGCTCCGTGGGCTGCGACGGCGATTGCGGCCTCGGCGAACCTGGAGTTGATAGCGTAGTAGGCCTTCCACCACGGGCGGTGATATTGAGGTGCGACGATGAGATCGTGGTAGAGGGGCCAGAGTGTGGCGTTGGAAAACCCCTCGTAATATTGGTGGTGCTCGTCGTGGCTGAGAGCGACGGGGAGTAGACTCATACCTTCGAATTCGAAAGGTTCGACGTCCTCATCGTGTATTCCGGCCCACCCTATCCAGGCTCCGCGGTGAGCCGAGACCACTGGTGCTAAGGCCGAGACGAGACCACCTGGGGAGGGCTCCCAACTGCCCTCGCGTCGATCAACGGGCAGACGATTGGCCATCACGATAAAGGAATGACGCCCGGGCTCTTCCATATTTGTTCCGCCTCCGTTGGCATTGGATCGTGAGCATCCCGCGATGCGGGCGAAGTAGATAGCAGGATGGGAGCAACGAAGACGTTGCTCCCATCCTCACGCGCGACTACTCAGTCGTCGGACGAATCCTTGACGGAGTCCTTGATGCCGTGGACGGTGTCTTTTACCTTGTCGCCGGCTTGTTTGCCTTCAGCTTGGACCTGATCGGCCTTGCCTTCGGCTTCTAGGCCCGTGTCTCCAGTGGCCTTACCGGCCACTGTCTTCGCTTTGCCCTTGAGCTCTTCGCCTTTGTGGGAATTTTCGTTCATTGTGCTTCCTTTCGATCTTGCAGCGCCGAATGACGCAGCTCGGACGCTGCTGCCAACTATTGGCTATGGTTTCGCGGTACGGTGACGGCCTGCCAGCAGGCCCCACGCAAAGAGGACGACGACGGATCCGCCGATGGCACACAGCCATGTCGAGGGCGAGAAGAATGATCCGACTTCTACGCCGAAGAGCAGTCCTCCCAGCCAGCCGCCAACAAGAGCACCGATGACGCCGAGGATTAATGTCGCGATCAAACCACCGCCCTGCCGACGGGGCAGGATCGCTTTGGCGATAGCACCGGCTATCAGACCGAGTACCAGATAAGCAATATAAAGCCCATGCAATTCTTCCTAGTCAGGTATCACGCTTAGCCACCGCTGGTCGCCCATTAGCTATTGATGAGGAGCAGGATTTTTCCGTGGTCGAGCTTCTCTTCGAGGTCGTTGGACTCACTGGGGGTGAAGTCGAACTCTTCGAAAATCGCTCGGAGTTCGTCGCCCTTCTTGTCGTAGCGTGTCCCCACTAATTCGCTGAGGTCGTCGGGCTCATTCGCGTTGACTTCGTCTGCCACACGATCGGTGCGGTCATCGTCATGCGAGAGGACATAGAGATTGTTTTTGGATATCCCGTTCGATGCTTGACGTGTCACCTCGGCCATGAGTTCGGTGTCATCCTGAAATTCTTTAATTTCGGGTTTCATAGTGTGCCTTTCGTGTTTACGCTGTAATCACGCTAGCAGATTATCGCTTCGGAGTCGAGCATGCAAAGTGGTATCCATTCGTTGTCGGCTTTCGACACGGGACTCTTGGTGATATTCTACATAATCATGGCATGTTTACAGGTTAAACTCTTTGGGGGAACCCTTCGCTGTTAGACGTTAGAGGGGATAGACTGTGGGCATCTGTCCAGCTCTTGGGTGCGGGGGTAGTGGTACCGTCCTTATTTCGGTTGATTCGGTTGAGGAGGAATTTTTGGCTCGGCAGCGCCTTTCCAGAGACGACACTGTGCGTGCGGCTATTGCATTCGTCGACGCACACGGTCTCGAGTCACTCACCATGCGTCGCCTCGGCGACGCCCTCGAAGTAGAGGCAATGGCACTGTACCGACACGTCTCCGGGCGAGGAGATCTTCTCGAAGCCATGGTCACGGACCTCATCGCCGGGCTCTTCCAGAACGAACTCATGACCGAGACTCCGACATCGTGGGAAGACTATCTCCAACGTGTTGCCAACGCCACGCGCGACTTGGCCAGCGACCACCCGGAAATCTTCCCTCTAATTGCCACTCAACCCTCGGAAGCACCGTGGCTACGACCTCCACTGCGCAGCTTGCGGTGGGTCGAAGACTTCCTTTCCACACTGCAAGGATTCGGTTTCTCCGACATAGCCGCGGTCAGCGCTTACAAGGCCTTCACAAGCTTCCTCATCGGCGATTTGCTCCTGCACGTCCATTCCAATTCCTTCGACGCCATTATTGGAAGACAGGACGGCGATACCTCGGGCGAAAAATCAGCTCTGTCTGGCTATCCCACTGTTGACAGACTCAGTGCGCTTCTGAGCCAAGATCATCGACAGCGCGAGTTCGACGATGCCCTCGATGAGATCATCGAGCGAATCCGCACCACTTTAACCAACTAGCTAGACAACGTGCCGGCGCCACCCACGAGACCAGAAAGACCGCTGCCTATGCTTGACACGACTTCGAAGGCGCTAAAGATCCTGCTCGTCGCCGATCCTGGACTGCCCAGCCGACGAGCTGCCTCCATCCACAAACGCCTCGAGAAGCTTCTTCAAGAGGCGTATGGGGTCACCACCACACTCCACACGGTGACCGACACTATTCGTCTGACCCCCGAGCGCGAATTGGCTCTCGACGCTGTGGACGATCTTCGCTCCGATTATCCCGACGTCAACGTCGTCCTCATCCTGACGGAGATTCCCCGGCACACCCAGGGGGATCCTCTGGTGGCAGAAGTTCATTCCGATCGCAATCTTGCAGTAGTCTCGTGCCCCACACTAGGTGCCTGGGCGACAAAACGCCGGATCATCAAGGTAATGATGAGTTCTGTCAACAAACTCATCCCCTGGGACCCCGACGAGTACACCCGACGATTCCTGCTCCGGTGGAGCAATTGGTCGAACAACGAAAACTCTGACCATCAGTCTCTCCATGCCCACACCGTCACAGGTGGCCCGCGACTGATTTTGGGAATGACGATGGCTAACGAGCCATGGCGCACGGCACCGAAGCTCTCTGGTGCGCTCGCGGCAGCCTCAGCCACAGGAGCGTTCGGCATCTTTTACAGCTCGATTTGGCAGATGTCCACCTATCTGTCAACACTTCGGTTACTGTCGATCGGCGCTGTCGCCATCATCGTCATGGTCTCCTGGTTACTCGTCAGCCACAAACTCTGGGACTCACCACGCAAAGAGAGACTTGCGACAGTTGTCATGTACTACAACCTCTCCACGGTGTTGACACTGCTCGTCAGTGTCGTCGCTCTCTACGCCATCCTGGTCGTCCTTATTCTCTTCGGCAGCCTCGTTGTGATCGATCCAGAATTCATGGGCCACCAGATTCAGCAAAAGGCCGCATTTACCAACTATCTCGACATCGCGTGGCTCAGCGCAGCAATGGGAGTCGTCGCCGGTGGAATTGGCGCCAGCTTTGACTCTGACGTCGACGTCCAGCGGCTGACCCACGGTCAGAGAATGAGGCAACGAGTCTACACTGACAACTCTGAAAAGTCCGAGGATGTCGACAAGACGAGCTAGCTGATGAGCACCTTTGCCCGCGACACTCGCAGTGGCTCAGACAGATACCCTCAGAAGGATGCACAATGATTGCACAATTCGACAGACCTCTAGCAGGCATCATCACATCGCCCCGAGAACCTTGGTATGCCGAAGCTGCCTTCCATGACGATCTCGCCAAGCTCGTCACGAGCAACGCGCCCACTGCTCAGAAGATCACCGGACTTGCCCGGTTTCTCCATCTGTCAGGACAATCAACGCAGACCGACCAATGGGAGGCGCTGGTCGAGATTGCGGCCATCGACGTCGCAGTGGCTCGCATGCTCGAACCGCACGTCGATGCGCTCGGCATTCTCGCTGAAGCTGGTCACGAATCACCCGATGCACACTCGACTTGGGGTGTGTACGCGGCCGATGTTCCCGAATTCGCGGTCGCTGCCAACGATGAAGGCGGCCAGACTCTTCTCACGGGGGAGAAAGCATGGTGCTCGCTGGCCGCTGAGCTGACTCACGCAATCGTCATCGTCGAGGGCATCGACGGCAGTCGCGCATGTGCGGTGGATCTGACAAATTCGCGCGTGCAGGCACAGACAGTCTCATGGCCCAGTCTAGGACTCAAGGAGATTCCGAGCGGATCTGTGATGTTCGATCATGCGCCCGCCACAACCGTTGGTCCTCCGAACTGGTACCTCGACCGGCCGTCGTTCGCTTGGGGCGGTATCCGGGTCGCAGCATGTTGGTTCGGGGGAGCCGTGGGGATGGCAAGAAATGCCGCCCACCGCCATCTCAGAAGGCCGACCCCGTCTCCGATGGGTGAGCTTCAGCTCGGTCAGCTCGATGCTGAGATCTCCGCGGTCCGTGCAGTTATGGCTCAGGCCGCCGCAGCGGCGGACGGAGACGACGAATTCTCGCGCGCTGAAGCCTGGACATTGGCGCTGCGAGTTCGCAACATCGTATATCGTAGCGTCCAACGAGTTCAGCATCTGAGTAGGGAACTCGCCGGGCCCGCAGCTTTGACGGGCGACGCAGGCTTTGCCAAGGCCGATGCCGACCTCACCGTGTACCTGAGTCAACATCACGGGCTTCGTGATGAAGCAGCTCTGGGTGGGGACCTCTACAAGCGATCCCACGGCGATGAGCTTTAGCCATCGAGATCAGAGCACTGCCGAAGATGCGTGGATGCAGGCTGGTGCTCTGGACCTGCCGATCATTCCAGACGATGTCATCGCCAAGCATCGGCCCCTCATTGTTCTGGCCGCGCACCCTGACGACGAAGCTCTCGGTGCAGCGTCACTGCTAGCCCGTGCAGGCGAGTGGAATTGCCAGGTGACTATCTTGCTTTTCACCGCGGGTGAGAACTCCCATCCGTACTCTCGCACACATTCTCCACTGCAACTGGGACAAAGTCGACTGCGGGAGTTCGAACTCGCGCTCGCCACATTGGGTGGTGAGCTGTCGAGTCGATTCCTCGCATTGCCTGACGGGGCTCTGCCCGAGTTCAGAGATCAGATCGTGGACGAAATCATGAGAGAGGTTGCCCGGTCTGCCGGACCTGTCACTCTCGTTGCGCCCTACAGTCAGGATGGGCATGGTGATCACGAGGCTGTGGGGTCGGCCGCCCTGGAAGCCGGGCGAAGAAGTCGCACAGTGGTGCTGGAATATCCGATCTGGTTCTGGCACTGGGCCGCTTCCACCGATCCTCGATGGCGCTCTTGGAGATTTCTCCCCGATCCGGTGTGCTTTGACAGACAGGCGTTATTCGCCTGCTATCAATCACAGATAGCTTCGTTATCCGATCGCCCTGGAGACGAGGCAGTTCTTGGCACATCGCACCTGAAGCATTTTGACCGTGGCGGAGACACTTTCGCGATTTCAGATTTTCGCCCAAGAACAGCAACGAAGGCAGATGAGTCTGCGTTCGAAGAACGCCGACATTTGTACGACGCGCACACAGCTTCTGCAGTGTTCGATGGAGTACATGAGGCCCGCGCGGACCCTTGGTCCGTGTGGAACTCCGAATACGAGCTTGCCAAGCGTGAGAATCTGCTCGGCCACCTTCCATCTCACTCGTTCGATCATATCCTTGAGATCGGATGTTCGATCGGCGCATTGAGCCACGATCTCGCCGAGTGTAGCGCCAAAGTGACAGCCATTGATGCCAGTCGTGAAGCCTTGAAGAAGGCAGAGCGCCTGCGGCTGAGAGCCTCTGAGAAGATCGACTTTGCTTATGCCACTGTCCCCTTCGACTGGCCTGAAGGGCGCTTTGACTGTGTTGTACTGTCTGAGACCGGCTTCTACCTCACTCGTTCACAACTCCTACGCACAATGGAGAGGATCGATGAGACCACTTCTTCGCGATTCGTGCTCGTCCTCTGCCATTGGAAGGGGGAGATCAGCGACTGGCCTCTTGACGCCGATGAAGTCCACGACACTTGTCTCCGCTTCTGGCCTCGAAAGGAGCTTGAGTTTCATACCGACGCGGGCAGCTACCGGTTGGATATCGTGACTGTGGAGAAGAACATCGATCCGGACTCTGCGAGAGGTCTCGGGTGATCACGCATCTGGGTGTCATTATTCCAGCCCATAACGAAGAAGACGAGATCCTGGGATGTCTCGACTCAGTGTTGCAGTCGTTTGCTCATGTCCCCGAGGCGTCGGTACCCGGCGGCTTCCAGATTGTTGTCGTCGTCGATGCCTGTACTGACGCCACCTTGGGCCTCGTCCTGGAGTTCGCCAGGCATTGTCGACTGGCTAAGGTGCTGACCACGAGTTCAAATAGTGTCGGCAGCGCGCGAGATGTCGGGTGCAGCTATTTTATGCGTTCCGTTGGTGGAGTCAGCGGTGCTGACTTCGACACTGCCTGGGTCGCGTTCACAGACGCCGACAGTCGGGTGCCCCTGCATTGGATCTCCTCGCATCTTGAGGTTGCGGCTGAAGGAGTGGACTGTTTGGTAGGAACCGTTGCACCACGGCCCGAATCAGGATCCGCGGAACTGATCGCCAAATGGCATGCCAATCATGAACTAGGCGAGAACCATTCGTATGTGTTTGGGGCGAACCTTGGACTGCGCGGGTCCTGCCTCGCTGCCATAGGAGGGGTACCTCGGTTGACGTGCGGTGAGGACGCCGCAATTGTCGCTGCAGTTCGCACCGTCGGGGGACAGCTAAGACGCACCGATTCATGCAGGGTTTTGACCTCAGCGCGTCTGACCGGGCGCACCCAGGGAGGCTTCAGCGGTTACCTGCAACAACTGGCATGAAAATTTCACTTTGCTGGCGGCGGTTTCAAGCTGTTGTGGTCATTTCCCAGCGGCCGGCCGAGGCCGCTGACAGGGCTGTGCCTGGACATTGGGAGGGTGATCTCGAACCGTTCGGCCATCGGTACGCCCGTCGAGTGCAAGTCGCGCTCGACGCTGCTGGTGCACCTACCTAGGCTCGACGGGTACGGACAGCAACCACAGATCAAGAACGGGCCGGCACTAGCCGGGTATGGGGCCCAAGCGATGGCGACAGCGTTGACGAAGTCGATGACGTGCCTGCCGCAGCAGTTGCGGAAGACGATCACGTGGGACCGGGGCAAGGAGCTATCAGACCATGCTCGTTTTGCGGTCGATACCGGCACGAAAGTGTTCTTCGTCGGTGGGACCCGAGTCGCCGGGCTCACTGACGCGGGGTGCCTACGCCATCCGGTGTGGCGTGGCTTGGGGGATGATACCGACCCCGGTGATGTGAGGGTGTGAGCTAGGTGCAACAGCCTATGCGGGGACCGAGTGAGACCGGTGCTGCTCCTGACATGGTGTGGTGATCTGCGTTACCGTCAAGATAACCGTGACTTCGACACTCGAGGAGAAGTGGTCAACATGCCGAAACTCAGCAGTTCGGGCAAGCCGAAGAAGTCGGAGCTCCCCGCGACTTTGAAACGGTCCAATGGGAAGGCGCAGCGAACCTTCGCCAAGGCCTATGACTCCGCGATGAGCGAATACGACGACGAAGAGCGCGCCCACCGGGTGGCCTATGACGCGCTGAAACACACCTTTGAGAAAGTCGGCGACCGGTGGGAGCCGAAGTCCTCCCCGGGGCCTTCCGATGCGCAGTCAGAGGGAGGGAAGAGCACCGCTCGCAGGACCGCGGGTGGCGTGGACGCCAACGCGACGAAGGACCACCTGTACAAGCAGGCGGCTCGGTTGCAGATTCCCGGACGTTCGTCGATGAACAAGAACGAACTCGTCGATGCCCTGGAGCGAGAAAGCAACCGGGTGACGAAGAAGAACGCCTGAGCACGAGTCAGATTCTGATTCCCGACCTGTGAAGAACGGTGACCCGAGCAGGGAGATTCCCGCGAGCTCTGTCAAGAAGTCTTTGAAGATGTCGCAGGATAGGGTCAGGGTGAAAGGGAGTCTTCTGCACACGATCGAACTCGACTGTGACAGCGACAACGGGCCCGAAACGAGGGTCACCGTCAACGTAGAATCCAAGAAGATGGCCGTCGACTGACGACCACACCCTCGCCGAGGGGCGATCCCAGGGATCCCTCGACGACTGAAGATCGGAGAGTCATGGACACCGATGTCGTGGTGATCGGGGCCGGGCTGGCCGGCCTGCAGTGTGCCCGGCGCCTGCAGCGCAGCGGACTGACGGTGCAGGTGTTGGAGAAGAACGATGCAGTCGGCGGGCGCGTGCGCACCGATCGCATCGACGGGTTCCTCTGCGATCGAGGCTTCCAGGTGCTCAATCCCTCCTATCCAGCGGTACGCAAGTTCATCGACGTGGCTGCTCTGGGACTGCAGAGGTTCGGTGCCGGCGTCGTGGTTCGGAACTCTGAGGGTCTGATGAGCCTGACCCAGCCTCTGCGACGTCCCAGTGCCAATGTCACTGCCGTGCGCAACGGACTGTTAGATCTTCGTGATCTGCGCGCGCTTGCGCGGTGGTTGGGCCCGACCCTCCTGCGGGCAACATCGGCCTCACGAGCGACACGGGATACGACGCTGGCAGCATCTCTCGATGAGGCGGGCGCCACTGGTCGACTGCGACGCGAGGTGATTGACACGTTCCTGGCCGGAGTCCTCGCCGACAGCTCGGGACAGAGTTCAGCGAACTACGCCCGGCTCTTAGTCCGATCGTTCGCCCTGGCGATTCCCGGTCTGCCGCAGGCAGGAATGGGCGCACTTCCCACGCAGATGGCTGCGAGCCTCGAGCAGCCCCCACAACTTGAGACTCCCGCGCAGAACCTGCGAGAGACCACCTCCGGCGTGGAAATCGACACCGATCACGGTCGACTGCTCGCACGGACTGCTGTCGTCGCCGTCGGACCCGAAAGTCTCAACGACTTCACCGAGGAGCCGAACCCCGCCACCCACGGACTGACGACGTGGTGGTTCAGCGCCCCGGAACCGCCGCTGCGTGAGCCCTACCTGGTCGTGGATGCCTCGAAACCCGGCGGCGGTCCGGCAGGACCGGTGTGGAACACAGCAGTGATCTCGAACATTGCGCCATCGTATGCCCCCGCTGGTGGACACCTCATCGAAGCGACAACACTGTTGGATCGACCCGACGGACGAGCAGACGAGACCGCAGTGCGTCGTCACCTGGAGCAGATCTATGGAACCTCGACGAGTCGTTGGCAGGTGCTTGCCCACCACGTCATCGCCCACACCCTGCCCGCAACTCCACCGCCACTGGTCGACCGGTCTCCACAGCGGATCTCGGATCGTGTCTTCGTGTGCGGGGACCATCGTGACACCGGATCGATTCAGGGTGCGCTGGTGTCTGGGGATCGAGCCGCCCACGCGATCGTCGGGGTCCTCGGAAGTGCTGATCCACAGCCCGAGGACGCCTGAGGAGAAGGCCGATGCCGGTGCGGTCTCACCACTGTGAGGCCGCGGGCACGATCTCAGATCAGGCCGAGGCTGGTCACGGCCTCTCGCTCCTCGGCAAGCTCGGCGGTGGTGGCATCGATCATCCGGCGGCTGAAATCGTTGATCTCCAAGCCCTGAACGATCTCCCAACTTCCTCGTGTAGTTGTCACGGGGTAGGAGCAGACAAGCCCCTCGGGCACCCCGTAGGAGCCATCGGAGACGACGGCCATCGAGGCCCAATCGCCCTCGGGTGTGCCGTGCAGCCAGTCACGGGCGGCATCGACCGTTGCCGACGCGGCTGAGGCAGCTGAAGAGGAGCCTCGTGCTTCGATGATTGCGCCACCGCGCTGAGAAACTGTTGGGATCAGATCGTTCTCGATCCAGGCCTGGTCGTCGATGACCTCGGCGGCGTTCCTCCCGCCGATTTCGGCGTGATAGATGTCAGGATACTGCGTGGCCGAGTGGTTGCCCCAGATCGTCATCCTGGAGATGTCGCTGACCGAAACTTCGGCCTTCTTAGCAAGTTGCGCCAAGGCGCGGTTGTGGTCCAAGCGGGTCAGAGCGCTGAAGCGTTCGGCAGGGATGTCGGGGGCATTGCTCATGGCGATGAGCGCATTGGTGTTGGCCGGATTCCCGGTGACGCCGATGCGGACGTCGTCGGCGGCGACTTTGCCCAGCGCCTTGCCCTGGGCGGTGAAGATCGCTCCATTTGCTTCGAGGAGATCGCTGCGCTCCATTCCCTGAGACCTGGGCCGAGCCCCGATGAGGAGGGCGAGGTTGGCGCCGTCGAAGATGTGCTCGGCCTCATCGCCTATCTCGACCGAGTCGAGGGTGGGAAACGCACAGTCCTCAAGTTCCATGACGACCCCCTCGAGGGCGTCCAACGCAGGTGTGATTTCGAGAAGTCGCAGTTGGACCGGGGTTTCGGGGCCGAAGAGGGCACCGCTGGCGATGCGGAAGAGGAGACTGTAGCCGATCTGGCCGGCCGCGCCGGTCACTGCGACCTTGATGGGGGTGCTCATAGTTTGTGTTCCTTACCGTGGGTGATGGTCTTCTTCGTCTGCGAACGTGCCAGGAACGCCATGGTGATGAGGAGGATTCCGAGCATGATGGTGTAGACGGCAACGATCCACACCAGGGCGGCAAGAGCCGCTCCGGGATTGGTGAACAGAACAATGACCACGATGATTGCGAAGACGATGTCGAGGACGCCGAGCAGCTTCGACCAGCCTTGGAACGACTTGGAGGCAAGAGTGAGGATACCGCGGACGAGCATCCCGCCGGCCAGCATCCATAGAATGAATCCTCCGGTGATGACAGCAAACGACAGGGGTATGACGGCGATGACGAGTCCTGCGACGATGTAGGCGATGCCCGCGGCCAGCTCCCACCCCCATGCTTGATTCGCCTTACGCGCGTTCATCGCGTTGATGATCGTCAGCACACCATCGACAAGCAGCCATGCACCGACATAGATGCCTAATGCGATCGCCACGGCGGCAGGTGCTGCGAGGATGAGGATGCCGAAGAGGATGGCGAGGACACCGCGGAGAATGACGACCCAGAACACACCCTTGCCGAGGTTCGTCAGGAGAGATCGTGTGGCATCGGCGGGATTGGCAGACATTGGAACTCCTCACTTCGATGGGCATCCTCGAGGTACTCGTGCTCAATGAGCACAGGTTGTTCTCCGACGGGTCGTGTCAGTGAATCAGTACCTGAACGTTGCGATCACTTCGGCGCCCCCACCACCGAGTGTGCGCAGAGTGCCGGAGATTCGGATGGTGGCGAGAGCGGCGAGGTTGACCTGTCGGCGGGCATCTGAGGCAAGCAGCTGCTCTCCGTCGCGCGGCAGATAGAGTGTGTCGACGCGGCCCTGTTCGGCTGCGTGGGCGATCTCGCCGACGTCGACAGCACCCTTGCCGTTGTGGACCAGAGACAGCGCCCGCTCGCGTTCCGCGGACTCACGCGCGGCCTCGCTGTCGTGGAGGAGCTTCCAAGCGGCCGAGCGCAGATCATCCGGCTGTGAATGTTCAGGGCTTCCGGGGATGACCCGGTCGTGGATCACCGGGTAGGCGCTGGCCTTGCGGAAGATCGGCAGGTACTCCGCCACCGAGGCGAGCACCAGTGGTTGCGATCGAGCCGTGCCCAGCTCATCCCCGACAGCCTTGCCCACGGCGCGAATGAACTTCTCAGTCAGCATGGTCTCGGTCTCACCGGTTCCGCCTTGGCCATAGTAGGCTGCCTCGCCACCGCCTGTGGCTCGAAACTGCAGTGATTGCTCGGGAAGGTCGCCGATGACCTCGTCGAAGGATCCGGGGATGGTCCCGAGCGGAAGCTCTTCGATGGAGTTGCGGGCCGCCTCGAACAGGCGCAGTGAGTTCTTGGCCAAGGCGAGGATGTAGCACCTGCCGCTGGTCTCCAGGACTGGGGCAAGTGGCAGAACGTCGAACTGCTCGTCGACAGTGACCGATTCGATGACGTCGATCGGGACCCTCACGGCCCGATGGTAGCCGGGTTCGACGAAGACGACGAGTCCTCGACTCTGGAGTCGCCAGTAAGAGGAATCCGCTATCAGTTCGGCGATCGGGGCGAATGCTGATTCGGCAGCTGAGCTGCTCATCCCGAGTTCTTCGAATCGTGCCGTCGCATGCTTGACCTGATTCTTCAGGATCTTCGCGGATCTGTCGGCCTGTGTCCCGGTCACATCGGTGGGGACGTAAAGGCTGGCCTTCGGTCCGCTCGTATCTCCGCGTTCGAGTACGTCGGTGAAATCGAGGGAATCTACTGTTCCTTGGGGATTGGCAGTCATGAGCAGGACCTCCTAGGGCGGCTCTCGTGGCGTCCGTATCCGATTCTGATCCTACATGATCTGGATCACAGTTGGCCTGCGTACCCTCACATCCACTTCTTCACCTTGAACACGGTGTAGAGGACCACACCGAGTCCCGCCATCAGCCCGAGGGCCATCGGATAGCCGAGGGCCCAGTGCAGTTCGGGCATGTCATCGAAGTTCATGCCGTAGATCGCTCCGATGAGGGTGGGTGCGAAGAGGATTGCGGCCCAGCCGGAGATCTTCTTCATGTCCTCGTTCTGGCGTTGGGCGACCAAAGTGGAGTTGACGTTGAGGATCTGTGACAGGGCTTCGCGCAGCTCGGCGGCCTCGGCGAGAACCCGGGTCAGGTGGTCGGTGACATCGTCGAGATAGGCCTGCAGCTCGGTCGGAATAGAATACTTCGCGGCGCCATTGCCCAGTCTCTGGGTGAGTCGGTTGAGATGAGTGGTCGTGTGGAGAACATCGATGACCTCCTGACTGAGCAGGTAGATCCGCTCTGCGGCCGCAGTATCTCCGCTGAAGACCTGTCGTTCGATGCCGTCCTTGTCATCTTGCAGACCGTCCAGGACGGGGAAATAGGTGTCGACCGCAGTGTCGAGGAGCCGGTAGATGAGCGCCTCGGGGCCCAAAGAGAGCAATTCCCGGTCAGAGGTCCCGAGTCGCTCCTCATCGCTGAAGTAGGCATCCATGTCCTCAGCGCGTTGGGGAATCGGCGTCCCGTCGATGAACCGATCGTCCTGGCAGATGATGACGAGAACGTCGTTCTTCATCAGAAGATGGAATTCCTTGAATTCGACCTCTTCTGCAGAGTCGATGTAGACCGCCGATTTCAAAACGACGAACAGCACATCGTCGTAGCGGTCGATCTTGGGGCGTTGCTGCGCGTGGAACAGATCCTCGACGAGAACAGGGTGCAGCTCCCACGCCGAGGCGATCTCAGCCAGAAGCTCGGGCGTGGACTGTGGGATGACGACCTGGGTGAACGATCCCGAGCTGGGGGCATCATTCATCGGTTGGCGAGCCAGAGCCGCGGCGAATGTTGAAGAGACAGAGAGGTCACGCGGCTCACTGTCGACGATCTGGCGACTGAGCAGAATCGGCCGCGCGAGTTCTGGCAGGGCCCCGGTGCTGCGCTTGCGTTTGGGGATCGGCTCGGATTTGTGCCTGCGTACTCGTGCCATCGTGATTCTTTCGTTCGACTAGGACTCAAACCTAGCCGAGGTGCGGGTATGAGTCGATTGTACGGAGCATGTGGAGTCGCTCCTTGAACGAAAAGGTGCCACATCAAGCTGTGCTAATCAGGGAATTGCTGATTCTCCGAGCGGGAACCCAAACCCGAGTAACAGTGTATTGATGGCCATCACTTGGGCATAGATAGTGCTGGGCGCGACATCTGGGTGCTTCAGAATATTCGGGTTGCCGCTGTCGAGCACGCTCAAATCATTGCGTAGCGGATAGATAATTTCAGATGTAATTGGATACTGGGGTGACCTTGACGACGTCACGATCACCGAATTCAGTGAATCTCCGCGCGGCTCCGCTGCGACCTGGCCGATGAGTTCAGCGAATATTTCTTGCTTCGACCGGAGAAACACACCATCGGCAGTGAAATGGTAGTCGTTCTCGTACTGCTCATACCAGCTGTCTGAGATGATCGGGTCGACAGCGACGAACTTCCAGCCGCCAGTCAACCCGTGGTACAGAGCTCCTGTCCCGCCTTTGGAAGCGCCAAAGAGGACAACATTGTCGGCATCGATGCTCTGCTCGTTGACCGTACTTTGGATGAGTCGTCGGATTTTGGAACTGTTGTCAGGCATGAACCTTGTGTCTAGGTAGAAAGC
The DNA here is from genome assembly GCF_003932995.1 of Brevibacterium aurantiacum. Classification (NCBI taxonomy): domain Bacteria; kingdom Bacillati; phylum Actinomycetota; class Actinomycetes; order Micrococcales; family Brevibacteriaceae; genus Brevibacterium; species Brevibacterium aurantiacum. Next base: position 3,218,176 of record NZ_CP025333.1, on the reverse strand, counting down.
TCCTTTGACTCCGCCTACATCAGCGATTCGAAGGATGGCTGTGTTGCGAGGAATGTACTTCATCAATGTGGCGAAGGACGGGCGGAAGTAGCGAATCAGACGTGGTTTGGAATTGATCGGCGAAAGGATGACGACGAGTTGGTCTATTCTGCCTGATTCGGGTAGTTCAAACTGGTGTACGATTCCATCGTCTGAGACCTTGAACGTTCCATCTTTGACAGCAGGCCAGTGGTGGATAATGCGGTCGTGCCGAATGAATCGACTCTCGTCCGCAGCGTTGTAATACAGGGAGAAACCCAGATTAGTGAGCTGAACCAGTAGATCTTTCGCAGTCCTGTTCTTCAGCGCCAGCTTCATGAGATCTTGGTCAGGGTTGGCAGCCAAAGACGTGTCTACGCGAAAGTACCGAGGCAATCCCTCGTTGTCAGCAACCATTGCAGCGATATCGTCGGGGCTCGAGTCAAGGGTCAGCCACAGAATGTTCTGGATCACCGGAGAACCATACCAGACTCGATTTTTGAGACTGTTCGTTCCAGCGCGTTCCCAGGGGAGGTCGACTGGTTTGCTTTGAGTCGGTTCTATTTGAGAGCGTGTTGAGCCAGCTTCCTCCAGAAACCGGACAACTCATCGAATTCGACCAACTCATCGAATTGGGCGTCTCCGAACACTCGGCGATACTCGCGCCGGTACATTGCCTCCAGAAGCTCCTCGTCAGGCTCGGTCGCCTTTTCATTCCGGACGAGGGCATCCTTCAGACGGTTCCATACGGAGCTCTTCTCCACGTGTTTCTCAGTCGCCTGGGGATTGTCAGAGCCATGCCGAGCCTGCTTTTCCGCGGCTGTCATGATCATTTCAAAATCATCGCGTGCGACGATCGAAATAGAAGCATCCAACTGCCTGATCCGTTCCATTGCGACAGCATTCGACTTCACCGAATGCGCCACTAAAAGTGTGACGTCCTTGTCACCGACTTTTGCAACAGCATCCAAGGTGTCAAGGAAGACTTCTGTCTTTCTCGTCTTGTCAAGTCGTCCACCCCAGAAGATGGTTGTAGGCCGAGTGCGTGCTTCAACCTGCTTGATGCCTGACTCGTCGCCACGCATGAACCAGCGAATCGTGCGAAGGCTGGCCTGCCCATCGTCATGAGGACAGAACCGTTCCCGGGCTTGCTGATATTGAACCGTTGGTTGATATGGTTCCGAAATCAGACTGGAGACCATGGAAATCAGTTCGTCCGCGGTTGATGCGATCGGGCCCGGCAGATCGTTTTGGTCGAGCAGGAGTCCTCGGTCTTCGGTATAGTCCTCGTAATCGTAGAGGTAGTGAACGACGGGGTTGTCCGTCGCTAAGAAGTCGAAGAAGATGCTCGAATAGTCAGATATCAACAAATCGGTCACTGCGAGAAGTTCGTTCGCAGTGGTGTTGGCCGGTGGCACGATGATGTTTCCATAGTCCACGTGTTTGATGTGGCGAAGCATGATGTGATGAGCCTGGAAGATGACATTCGCGTCAAGCTTCGCGAGGGCCTCAAGATCTCTTTGAAGCTGTTCCCCATCGAATCGTGCTGAGCCCTTGTTTCCACGCCAGGTTGGTGCGTAGAGAACAGTCTTCTTTGTCGGATCCAAGACCAACGTCTCACGAAGCCGTATTGCGCTGGACTCTGACATATTCAGCGTCAAGTCCTGACGAGGGTAGCCGATTTCGGCCATGGAACCCGAAAATACTCCTCGAAGTGAGAACCGAGTCAGCTCCTCCTCAGTCATAAACGGGCAAGGAGTGAGAACATGTGTCGCCTGAAGTAGGTTGTAGACGCTGCCAGCCGCGCCCAAGGGGGACGCATCCGTCCTGCCTAAAGCCTTATAGGCGATTCCGTGCCACGTGTTGAGGTATTTCTGGTCAGGCTTGCGAACGAAGTACTCGGGCAAGAGCGAGTTGCCGATGATGTAGCCAGCAAGAGCGAGGAAGTAGAGGTGGGCATCAGTGCCCCGTGTAACGAACGTGACGCGGGGATCGTCCCTGAACTCATCAGGTATCAGGTCTGCAGACCTCACCGACCAGACGTGATGGAGCTTCTTGAAATCAAGATCATTATAGAGATGGAGGAAGAGCGCATATGGAGAGTCCATCATTCTTGCTCCCGACATGCTTTCATAGAACACCACATTGGAATGTGTCGGCACCGAGGTGACGTACTCAGCCTGTCGAGTCTTCAGTTCCTCTGAGTCCCGAATCTTGTCCTTCCAGAACTCGCGACCCGTTTTTTTGCGGTGTTTCAGAAGACGCTCTGGTGCTTGTGTTTCTTCTCTTGACACGGCTAGTTCCCTTGGTCAACGCTTCGGACATGGACATGAAGAGCCGTGCCCAGGTGAAGGAGCAAACGCATAAAGTCGGACAATCCGGAGTGTCCATGGAGTGTCTGGCGAATGTACAAATGCTCTACAGATACAATACTTGGCGTCTTCCGAATACCGAAACTTCGGTATTCGAGCCCAAGGCCATGACCGCAGTCACATCTATCGAGTGGAGCAAAGTGCAAATAGGACCCCGGACCAAGCGCGTTCTTCTGAACCTTTTTCCGTCTGCAATGTCTGCCTATTTGCGCAAAGAGCGAGTCCAATGGTCACATCAGCTACGTCAGAATAAGCAATCAGTTTCGAGCGCGGTGCGGTCCAGGGCGTTCTCCAAGGCCCTAACCGGACCACTGAAGCGAGACACCGTTGTCTGGGAATCATTTTCAGGCAACGGGGCTCTGTGCAATCCAGAGGGGCTTTTTCAACAGATGCTTGAGGATCCGCGTTTCGGCAATTTCCACCATACGTGGGTGCTATCCGACAAGGCGTGGTCGTCACAGTTCCGCACAAAGTTCGCGAGACATCCGCGGGTAAACTTCGTCAAATACAAGTCAACGTCCTACTTCGAGAAGCTCGAGAGCAGCCAGTACCTGGTCAATAACGCAACTTTCCCAGCCGAGTTCGTCAAACGTCCTGACCAGACCTACCTCAATATGTGGCACGGCACTCCGCTGAAGAAGATGGGCTACGACATCGAAGGCGGTGCAGACGGTGCTAGGAACGTCCTTCGGAACTTCATGTCAGCGGACTATCTTCTGTCCCAGAATGCCTTCATGACCAATCAGATGTACCTGAACGCATACAAGCTGAAGAACGTATATAAAGGTGCAATCATCGAAGAGGGGTATCCTCGATCTGACTGCATGTTCAGGGCAGACGCAGGGGCTGTCGCTAGACAGTCCTTGAGGGACCGAGGAGTCGAGACGGAAGAGAAGAAGGTTCTGCTCTACGCCCCCACATGGCGAGGGGAATCTTTCTACAAACCGACCGCTGACGCCAGCCGCTTGAAGGCCACTCTGGCAGCGCTGCGTGCGAACCCTGAACTCGACGGCTGGGTCATACTCCTCAAAGCGCACCAAGTTATCTTCGATCAGCTGGTCGAGGACCCTGAATTCGCCGATTTCCTGATCCACAACGACGTGCCAGCCAATGAAGCACTCGCCATCACCGACCTGTTGATCACAGACTACTCGAGCATCTTTGTTGACTATCTGGCTACAGGACGACCAATCGCGTTCCACATTCCGGATTCAGATAGCTATGCGAGCGACCGTGGAGTATATCTCGAGACCTCAGAGCTTCCGGGTCCTGTCTCTCGGTCAGTGGAAGAACTCAATGACAATATCGCGAAATTGCGCGACCGGAGCAGTTTCGAAACCGCGTTCACAGACGAGTGCGAACGATATGCGAAACTGTCAGCAGAACTGACCCCCCACGACGACGGGGAAGCGGGAAAACGAGTTCTCGATATCGTCTTCGGTGGTCACGAGTCCGGCTACAACGTCAAACGAGGTTTCAGCGACGGCCGAAAGAAGATCGTAATTTATCTTGGTGGGATGATCACGAATGGGATCACATCATCCGCGTTGAATCTTCTCAATAGCATCGACAGCAGCGAATACGACATCACAGCGTTCTTCTATCGCTCCAATCAAAGGGACCGAAAAGAAAATGCTGCAATGATTCCGAATCACGTCAGACAGGTGATTCGAGATCCGAGCATTCTCCAGCTGCCTCTGTTGGGCAGTATGCAAGAGCTGGACAAAGCCTCGATAGGCGACATGCCAGACAGCGACAAAGACTCAGCAGTGTGGGACTGGGAATGGCGACGGATCTTCGGTCATGCTGAGTTCGATGCAGCAGTAGATTTCAGCGGCTATTCCTCGTACTGGACTCGAATCGTGGCGCATGCAACGGCAGCAAAGAAAGCAATCTGGCTGCACAACGACCTCGAAGCTGATGCCGAAAGAGAAGTGAACGGGGTTCGTCCTCATTTCCAGAACCTGACTGGAGTTTTCAAACTGTACTGTGATTTCGATGCCCTGGTATCAGTTTCGCCGGACCTCAACGAGATCAACCGGAACAACCTCAGCATGTATGCGCCCAGTGATAAATTCACCAGTGCCCGCAACACGATCAACGTTGAACGGATCCGGTCTGGCAGTGGTGGAACTCTGGTCGAGAACCCTGCTGCCGGAGACTATTCGTTGAGAAATCTGGGAGATGCAGTCAAGGCTCTCGGAAAATTCTACTCTTTCGAAGATCTTATCTCCGAGGCTAATCGCCAGCAGAGCCTGTCAAGTTTTGTCGGTAGTGGAGCTGGAGCAACATTTGTCACAGTGGGCAGGCTGTCGCCTGAAAAGAACCATGCTCGGCTGATTCGCGCATTTGCTCTGGTCGCCCAGGAGACTCCAGGAGCCAAGCTCGTTGTCATCGGCGAAGGCCCATTGGAACAGGAGCTGAAACAGCTGACAGTCTCCCTGGGCATAGCTGGATCAGTGGAGTTCACCGGTCGACTGCGGAATCCTTACTCGGTAATGTCAGCGTGCGATTGCTTTGTCATGTCCAGCGATTACGAAGGGCAGCCGATCGTAATCCTAGAGGCAAGAGTCCTCGGGCTGCCCATCGTGACGACTAGGTTCGGATCGGTGCACAGCGCGATGGAAGGCAGCGGGGGACTCATCGTCGATACAGATGTGGCTGCACTAGCAGAGGGGATGCAGGCATATCTCGATGGGAAGATTCATGCCTCACCATTCGATGGTGACGCCTACAACAAAGAAGTCGTCGACGAATTCACACAGGTAATATTCGGCTGAATCTCTCGGTCCTGATCCACTGCTAATGGTGAACTGGGGCCTATGCTCAAAGGTAGCCGAGGAAGACGCCGTGAGCACAACCCATTGCTCGGTTCGACAGATCAGAATGCCAGGTCATGTTGTTTGTCAGAGAAGAGGGGGCTCAGGTTCCTCGAATCTGCACATGCAGAATAGTCCTATGACCAATCTTCCGGAAGACCTGTCGCACCAAGCGGTCAAAGGCGCCAATTTCGCCCAGTCAGCCGCCAATCTTGGAGTGAGAAAGTTCCGTGACCGCATTCACGAGTCGCGGCTCTCAGCTGACTACTATCCCCAAGCCACCGACGCGTTCGTGGCCGCTGCGTACTTCGGTGTTGGAATGGACTCGGTCTATCAGCTTGAGCAGTGGGTCTGGCCGTTCGAGCAGCTGGACGCAGAGCTGAAAAGGCAAGGTTATGGCGAGCACCCATTTGGGATCATTGTTCGCAGTCCGATAGTTGCGGAACATTTGAGGACGGTCACCAAGCTCCCGGTGAGGTTCTCCCGCCTGACAAGGGGCCTGGATGCGTTCATGACATCGACGCACATGAGAGCAGTCTTCTATGTCAATCAGGCGACCCCGAACTTTCAAGCATTGCGGTATCCGCACCCGGCCCATGTGCATCTCAGCCACGGGGAGAGCGAAAAGATCTCGATGATCTCCAACCAGCTCAAAGCCTATGACTACGTATTCACCGCGGGCGAAGCTGCACGGGGCCGCATCAATCGGACACTATATGGGATGAGCGACGAACATATGGTTGATGTCGGTCGGCCGCAGTTGGATCGGCCACGCTCGATTCCTGACATCTGGCGTGACTTCGTATCAGCCGAGTCGGATGGGAGAGTGGTGTTCTATGCGCCAACATGGGAAGGCGACTCGCAGTCGATGGCCTATGGAGCAATTGCATACAACGGTGAGTCCATTGTCACTGGCCTGCTCGATGCAGGATATCGAGTTATCTTTCGACCTCATCCCCGTATTGGGGTGATGAGAAGAGATTTCGCCAAGGCGTTGGAAGACGTCAAGGACATCATCGACTCTGATCCACGCGCCTTCATGGACGAGACTCCCGACGTTTCGTGGCAGTTTGACGTTGCTGAAGTTGCAGTAGCAGAGATGTCATCGGTGGCATACGACTGGCTCTCGTCAAAGAAGCCTTTCGTCATGATCGAACCACCTAGTTCTGGCGCCGAGGTGCTCCCTGGAGGATTATTCGACCGCTGCCCGGTCCTTCGGACAGATGGCAACCTTGATATCGTCGACCTCATTGCACAAGCGGAATCGGACGAAGCCGCCTACACGGGATTGAGTCAGCATTATCTGGGCGAAACTTCGCCGGGTGCACAGATCGAGCGGTTCATCGATGCTGGCAAGTTCGTCATCGAGCGACGTAGTGAGGAACGCCGGCAGAAAGCTGATTCGTGAGCCGACTAACATTTGTGTGATCCAAAGTAACAAAATGGTAAAGTGGCGATGAAATTCTATGGATGCTTGTGTCCAGACACGCCTGGACCAAGCTCCCCTGAACATGTGAAATGAGGACTGATGCGCCGAGTCATTACCTACGGCACCTTCGACCTGCTCCACTACGGTCACATCCGTTTGCTGCAACGGTGCAAGGAACAGGGTGACTACTTGGTCGTGGCGCTTTCCAGCGACGAGTTCAACGCTGGTAAGGACAAGAAGTCATACTTCTCCTATGCCGAGCGCAAGCACATGCTCGAGGCGATTCGCTACGTTGATCTTGTCATCCCGGAAGACAACTGGGAACAGAAGGTCACGGACGTCGAGAAGTACCATATCGACACCTTCGTGATGGGCGATGACTGGGAAGGCGAGTTCGACTTCCTCAAAGACAAATGCGAGGTCGTGTATCTGCCTCGTACTCCCGAGATCTCGACGACGCGGATCAAGACGGAACTCGGCAAGCCCTGACTACCCGATTATCATCGATCCTCGTTTTATCTCTGCGCGTTCTCAGGGGCACCCGATGTGGTGAAAGTAGAATGCGCCACAACACCAAACACTTGCCTTGAAGCAGAGAGGAGCGGGTGTGTCTACACGGGAACCGCAGAGCCACCCTACCTTGTCTGAGCTTCGAGCTAAGGCTCAGCCAATCGAGGTCCGCAGTCGGAAGAACGCCGAGCACTGGAGCGCTCAGCTCTATCTCAGACACTTTTCGATCTACTTCACCATGCTCCTTGTGCGAACGAGGATCAGCGCAAACGGGGTCACTGGTCTGATGATCCTGGCCGGCTGGTGCATCGCCGCCAGCCTGCTGATCCCTGGGATCTGGGGAGCAATCCTGGCAGTAATCTTCTCCCAGGTCCAGATGTATATCGACTGCTGCGACGGCGAAGTGGCCAGGTGGCGTGGGACCAGCGGAGCCAAGGGCGTCTTCCTCGACAAGGTCGGGCATTACACCACCGAAGGCCTGGTCGCCGTGGCTCTGGGCGTTCGGGCTGTGGGGGAGTGGAAGAACCTCAGTGACGACCCCGCCGGAACTTACCCCTATCTGCTGGCCGGAACGGTTCTGGCTGGTTTCGTTCTCCTGAACAAGGCGCTCAACGACATGGTGCATGTCTCGAGAGCGTTCAACGGACTGGACAAACTCGCCGACTCACAAGCGGCAACCGCTCTGAACCCTGGTTTTGTTGCGAAGCTCAAAAGAGCAGCTCGTTTCGTACCGTTCCATCGCATCTACCATTCCGTGGAGATGTCGCTCCTCGCCTTGGCCGCGAGCATCGTGACCGCCATTGCGACGTCGGCTGGTGCAGCTCCTCTGTTCGGTGAACGTTGGCTTGTCGTGATTCTGGCGCCTTTGTGCCTCCTGTCGGTCATCGGACACTTCATGTCGATTATGGCCTCGAGGCGATTGTCATGACCGATACTTCCCGCATTCTGTCCCAGCGTTTCGAAGAGAGTCGCAAATACTCGTTCGGTGTTGTCGTCCTCTCTCAGGGGAAGCGACTGGACGACCTCAACCGCGGATTCGAAACACTGCTGGCGCAGAAGGGCGTTGAGCTTGACGTTGTCTGCGTGGGCAATGGCTGGGACCCCGAGGGGATTCCGGCTGAGGTCAAAACCTTGGGACTACCGGAGAATTTGGGGATCCCCGCAGGGCGAAACGCCGGAGTTCCACACGTCAAAGGCGAATTCCTGTTCTTCCTCGACGACGATGCATGGTTGCCGGACGATACCACCCTGATGCGCATGGCTCAACTGATGCGCACGAAGCCGAAAATTGGCCTGATTCAACCCCGTGTCGAAGAGCCCGGCGGGCCGGATGCTCCGAAACGATGGATCCCGCGTTTGAAGAAGGGCGAAGCCGAGCACTCCTCCAACGTCTTCTCAGTGTGGGAAGGTGCCGTCTGCCTGCAGCGGAAGGCATTCGACGAGTGCGGCGGGTGGCCCGGACCATTCTGGTACGCACACGAGGGCATCGAGCTCGCCTGGAGAGTGTGGGACTCGGGGTACACGGTCTGGTACATGGGTGACCTGGCTGTCGCTCACCCTGTGATCGATCCCAGACGCCATGATGAGTACTTCTACATGAATGCCAGGAACCGCGTCTGGCTGGCTCGCCGTAACCTGCCATGGCCCTTCAGCTGGGCCTACGTCGGTTCGTGGACGCTGATGCAGTGTCTGAAATGGGCGAACAAGCCCCACCAGCTCCGGGCCTGGATGGAAGGGTGGCGTGCGGGTTGGAAGCTCGACCCGTGGGCAGAAGACGAGGACCGCCGGAAACTCTCGAAACGGGGCGTGTTGAGAATGTCTCGGCACGGACGCCCTCCCATCATCTGAGCCGATCACGCACGCGCATTGAGTTGCCCCGCACGGGGTTCTGCAGAAATTTTCATCTCGCTCGATCAGAATCGGTACGCAGCGCCGTATAACGCTCTGCGGGCACAGGGAGTGACAGCGAGCGCAGCCGGGCCCGATCCAACCGACTGAGAATTGTTTTGGAAGCGATACATGCAGTTGACATCTACAGACGCGGCAAGACCGCCGAGCTCGCACACTAAGCCGAGCAGGTCAGGATTCCGCGCCGATATTCAAGGGCTGCGGGCTTTGGCCGTCGGTGTCGTCCTGCTTTACCATCTGTGGCCGAATCGCTTCGTCGGCGGATTCATCGGCGTCGACGTCTTCTTCGTCATCTCCGGTTTCCTCATCACCAGCCACCTGATCAAATCTCCGCCGAAGAATTGGCGAGATGTCACAGACTTCTGGGCTCGACGGATCCGGCGGCTGCTTCCGGCTTCTCTGCTCGTGCTCTTCGTTGCCGGAGTGTCTACCTACTTAGTGGCTCCACAGTCGATCTGGGTCGATACCGGACGACAGATCCTCGCCGCCGCGCTGTACGTGGTCAACTGGGACTTCGCGAGTTCAAGCATTGACTATCTCGCGGCGGACAATGCTCCGTCTCCAATACAGCACTTCTGGTCGCTGTCGATCGAAGAACAGTTCTACTTCGTCTGGCCTGTGATCATCGGCCTTGCGTTCCTGATCGGTACGACGGTGAAACGCCCCAAACAGGTCGTGGGCTTCACCATTGTCGGCATCTTCGTTGCTTCGCTCACCTTCTCGGTTTGGTTCACAGTCGTACAGCCGGCCATGGCCTACTTCATCACTCCCACTCGAATGTGGGAGATGGCCACCGGCGGGCTCGTCGCGGTATTCGTCGGCTATATTCGGCCGAAACGGCTCCCTTTCAGCTCTCTGCTCGGGTGGCTCGGATTGGCAGGAATAGTCGCAGGCACATTCCTTATCCGTGCAGACATGCCTTTTCCTGGATACATCGCCCTCGTTCCAGTACTCTCAACAGCGCTTGTTATCCTGGCAGACTCCCGTGGACGTTTCTCCGTGCTCCCGCTGCTGTCGCTGCGGCCGGCACAGTTCCTGGGCGATATTTCCTACTCGGTCTATCTCTGGCACTGGCCACTCATCGTCCTCGTTCCCTACCTGTCAGAGAAGTTGGGAACCACGGAAAACCTTGGCCGTTTGGACAAAGCAGTGATCATCCTCATTTCGCTCTTTGTCGCGTGGGCATCCACGACCTGGGTTGAGAACCGTTTCCGAAAAACCTCGCTCCTGCGCAGCCCGAAACGGGCCTTCGGGTTTGCGATCGTGGTCATGGCTCTTGTCAGCGCGCTTGGTCTGAGCCAGATGTGGGTCTCGGACCGGATCGTCGAGCAGAATAAGGACAATCTCGAAATCGCACTATCTGACCCCGACTCCTGCCTGGGGGCAGCAGCATTGCTGCCCAGCGCGAAGAACAACCCGAAATGCGCTAGTACGGATTCTCTGCTGATGGAGCCGGCGGCGGCTAAGAACGACAAATCAAAGGCGTACGCAGATGGATGCTGGTCGAGCGAACCCTACACGGATCGACCCGAATGCACGTATGGCGATGGGGAGAAGCAAGTCGCGCTAGTCGGCAATTCCCATGCAGGCCACTGGCTGCCGGCCCTTGAGCGACTGGCTGAGAAAAATGACTGGACGATCACCACCTTCCTGGCCTCGAACTGCAGCATCTCCACTCTTCCGCAGGACCTGAGCACACCAGAGGGAGTCAAAGGGTGCCAAGACTATTCTGACTGGGTCGTCGATCGCACAACATCGGGCGGATTCGACGCAGTGATCACATCAGAACGTCAGTCGACGCCGCTGGATGGAATGTCGTGGGAGGAGACTGAGAAGAAGGCCCCAGAGGGACATACGGACATACTCAACAGCTGGGTTGACGCGAAGCTGGACGTTGTTGTCATCAGAGACACTCCCTATCCAGGAGGGGACGATGTCCAGGTGCCTGACTGCGTTGCCAAACACGAAGATGAACTCGAAGAATGCTCGGGTACCCCGAAATCATGGCACTGGATGGATCCTCTTACCGCGTCAGCCAGGACGATTGATTCGAAGCATCTGTCAATCATCTGAAGCGCCAAATCCTCACGCGACAGATCCACGAACTGATATCCGACGTCCCCCTCGACCGATTTGCCCTGTGCATAGGCAGCGAAATGGTGCAGGGACGCGGGGATGGAGAAGTCATCGGGTGCCCGGAACCGGGAGGCGGCGACTTGAGCGAACATGTCGGGCTCATCGCGTTCCATCTTCTCCAGAAGCGGTCGGAGCTGAGCATGCGGAGTGTGTTGAAACCGGTGTGTCACGGTCTGACCGTATTTTTCCAGAAGGTAGTCGCGTCCTTGTTTCGCAGCAGAAATGATCGGCAGATCTCGTGGTGACCAGCCGTCCACATCGATTGGAACAATGGAGGGAAAATGCTTGGCCAACCCGTTGCCGGTGTAGAAGAGTTCGGGCTCGGTGGGACGGAGGAAGAAGCAGTCGTCGTTGAGATACAGGTACCGGTCGCTCAAGCCCGGGATGTGGTGAAGTTGGGACTCGATCGCGTGTGAGTTGAAGACGGGAAGCATTCCGGGGTCGGTGAAGATGTCACGATGGTCGACGACGGTGATCTGTGGGTGTTCGGTGTTCAGCCACGCCGGTACCTGATTGTCAGTGACGATGAAAATGCGCCGTGCCCAGGATGCGTAGTACTCCAGAGATCTCAGTGAATACCGCAGCTCGTCTCTTGAGGTGAACCGCGCATCTGCCAGTGCACTCGGTTCCGTGAAATTGAGATCGACGTCATCGCGCGCATTCTGCATACGGCGTTTCCACATAGGATCATCGCCGTCGACCCAGGTGTAGACGATGTCGACGGGTTCTTGCAGCACCTTGAGATGCGGAGCAGGCAGCCGAAGGATCGAGCCGTTCGTCAGCGCGTGCTGCCATACGCTCGGGGTAATGTATTCGACCACCAAGTCATGTTGCGGCCGTTTCCGCCTTAGGGTTCCCGGCAGGTGCACGGCACCGTCGGCGCGAGTGACGCCTGTTCCCAGAGTCTCCCAGATCTCGACCGTGACAGTTTCCTTCGAGGTGCTCAGCTCCCTGCCGTTGGGAGCAATACAGTGGCGGAGGCAGCGGATCGCAGCGAGACGGTCCAGGTTCTTCTCTGCTGGTGGGGTACTGATCGTTCGTCCTCTGCTATCCAATAGACGAATGCTCCACGACTCGTCCTTCCGGGCGCTTGAGAGTCGCTGCGAAATTGCCGTCCGCGCTGCCGAGGCGTGACAGGCAGCGACGACGAGTGTCGGGTGGAAAGGGGTGGGACTGGGTAGCTCAACGAAGTCGACATCGGCCAGCCCAAGTGCTCGGCGGACGTCTGCCAGGCTCGACGCCTGTGCCGAACGCGCATCGTAGACCTCGCTGATCTGGGAGGCTGGATGCTTCGGTGGATTGCTGAAGACTTGTTGCCAAGCGTGCTCACCGTGGCGCAACTGGGAGATCCAGAGTTTTCGCGCTGGAGTCAAGCGCTTCGTCAGTGCAGATCGCACCGTCTTTGGTGAGAACCACAAGATGAGCTCCTCTTCAATGTGCGAATAGACCGGTCAGAGCATCCTTGCGAATGCCGGACTATTGAGAGGAATTCTAGCCTGTGAGGTGTGCCAGGCTCAGGCAACGCACCGACGAACCTGAACGAAGATGCCTGCGAAGACGACGAACGAAGTGGATCCCAGGTCACAAAAAACTAACAAACCACCTAGTAACTATTGCCAAAATCGCAAGACGTGTGCAGAATGTAGAAGTGGTCAAGACGAGCGAAGGTGCAGGCAGCAGCCAGGATTCTCTGGTGAGTCGTGTTCGTGACGCGATCAAAACCGCCGGGATCAATCACAGTGAAGTTGCTCGAAGCATCGGTATCGAACCGAGCAAACTCTCCAAATCTCTGGCTGGAATACGGAACTTCCGGGTTGAGGAGATCTCAGGGATCGCCTCCCTGACCAACGTCAGCACGGACTGGCTCACAACAGGACGGCCGTCCCGACCACCTCGGCGACGGGCTGTTGAACACTTCCACCTTGAGCCTGGGGGAGTGCCAGCTGTGAGTCAGTCGGGATCGCTTGAGCGGGTGAAGGCTGGCGGCGGTGCCGCGACGTTGGATTACTCAAGTTCGTTGCCAGATCCGGCGCGGGCTGGCGCCGGCGCATGGATGTCGAAGGGCACACGCAACCGTCAGAAGATCATCGCCGCGGCATGGGAGCTCTACGCTGATCTGGGCATCGACAACGTGCGCACCGAAGACGTGGCGAACGCATGCGGGCTCAGCGCCTCGGCGATCAACTATCATTTTCGGACGAAGACCCAGCTGCTGCAGGCAGCCCTGCGGTACTCACTCGACATCATCGCCAGCGCCCGAGACCTCACCGAGCCCGCTGATCCCGTCGCCACATTGCGGCACTTCGCTCGGATCCACGCCGGCGTCGACGTCAAGGTCCGGCGAGTGTGGTCGATCTGGATCCAAAGCTGGGCCCACGCCGCCGCTGATGAGCACACTCGGCTCAACCTCACCGCCGTCTACACCGAATGGCTTGACATGATCACCGGTGTCATCCTCGCCGGTCAGCGCGCGGGAACCATCCGCACCGGCAATACCGTGCTCATGGTCAAGGCCCTGAGCATCTTCATTGACGGTCTCGGTGTCGCCCGCAGCACTCAGCAGATGACCGTCACCGACGAGGAGGCTCTGAGCATGCTCGAGGAGTACCTCGACGCCCATATCCTCACCAGTACGCACCCGCAGGAAGAAGGCACATGAACACACCGAATCGAAGACAAGCGCTGGGGGCTGGGCTCTCGATCTCCGCGCTCGCGGGCCTGAGCGCCTGCGGGGGAGGCGCTGTGACTGCCATAGACGCGGGTGACCCTGTCAAAGGCGGCAGCCTGCGTGTGGGGATCACGGGCGGCAACGCGGCCGATACCGTCGACGCCCATATTCCCGTCAACAACGGCGACGTCTGCCGGTCAGTGAATCTCTACAACGCACTCTACGGCTGGGACGATGACTCAAAGGTCGTGCCGCTGCTCGCCGAGTCGTTTGAGTCCAATGCCGACGCGACCGTGTGGACCTGCACCCTGAAGGAGGGCGTGAAGTTCTCCGACGGCAGAGACATCACACCGGAGGACGTGAAGTTCTCCTTCGAGAGGATCACCGACCCCGACGACCCGAAGACCGCTGCCGCGAACTTCACCATGCTTGACAAGGTCGTACCCACGGGCAAGAGGTCCATGGAGTTCCGGCTGTCCGAACCCAATGGCCTGTTCAACGATGCCGTGGCCGAATACACCGCCGGAATCGTCCCAGCCGACTACGACCCCGAGGATCCGGTATGTTCGGGCCCGTTCAAACTCAAGTCCTTCACCCCAGCCCAGTCAACGGTGTTGGAGCCCAACGAATACTACTTCGACAAGTCCTACCTCGACGAGGTTCAGCTGCTGAACTTCAACGACTCAGATGCCCTCATCAACGCTCTGCTGTCGACGCAGGTCGACGCGATCGCCGGCATTCCCCTCGCGTTGGTCGAGGTCATCGCCGCCGATGAGCGCATGGCGATTCTCAACTCTGAAACCGGCATGTGGCTGCCCTTCACAATGCGCGTGGACAAGAAGCCCTTCGACGACGTCAAGGTGCGACAGGCATTCCGACTCGTCGTGGACCGCGAGCAGATGATCGAGCAGGTCCTCTCCGGATTCGGCACCGTCGGCAACGACATGTTCGGTCCGCTGAGCGAGAACTACCCCGACTTCCCACAGCGCAAGCAGGACATCGACAAGGCCAAGAAGCTCCTCGCCGAGGCGGGGTACCCCGATGGCATCGACGTCGAGTTGGTCACCGCGCCCATCCAGTCCGGTGCCGTCGAATCCGCGCAGGTCTTCGCCCAGCAGGCCGCCGAGGCCGGAATTCGAGTGAAGATCCGACGGATCGACTCCACGACGTTCTTCGGAGACGAATACCTCAAATGGGATTTCGCACAGGACTTCTGGTACACCCGTGACTTCATGCCGCAGGTGATCTCCTCCTGTATCTCCGAATCGCCGTTCAATGAAACCCATTGGGACGACCCGGCATTCAACAAGGTCTTCGACAAGGCGCGGGCCATCCCCTCGCCGGACAAGAGACGTGACCTCGAACATGAGCTGCAGAAGATGCTCTACGACGAGGGCGGCTACATCGTCTGGGGATTCGCCAACCAGGTCGACGCCTTCCAGAAGTACGTGGGTGGTCTGGTCAAGAACTCCACGGGCCGGCCGCTGAGCGGATGGCGATTCGACCGCGTATGGATTGGAAAGGTCTGACATGTTCGGAAAAGTCATCGGACGCAGGCTGATCTTCTCAGCCTTCATCCTCCTCGCCGTTTCACTCCTCGTCTTCGGCGCCACCCTCCTTCTGCCCGGAGACGCGGCACGTGCCATCCTCGGCCAGCAGGCCACCCCGGAGCGCATCGCGGCACTCAATGAGCAGTTGGGTCTCAATCAGCCCGCCTGGCAGCGCTACTTCACGTGGCTGGGAGGGCTCTTCGTCGGCGACTTCGGCACCTCGACGGCCAGTGGCACGTCTGTGGCAGCACTCCTCGGTGACCGGGTCTGGGCCTCCTTCATCCTCATGGGCGTGGCGGCAATCATCTCTGTGCCGCTGGGCATCGGCCTCGGTGTCTACTCTGCACTGCACCGCGGCGGCAGGCGCGACCAGACGATGACCGGATTCACCCTCGTCCTGGCGGCGATGCCCGAGTTCGTCATCGGCATCGCGCTCATCGCCATCTTCGCCACCTCGGTGTTCCAGATCCTGCCCGCGGTGACCCTGGCGCCGCCGGGAGACCCTGTGTGGAAGCGACCTGAGCAGCTCATCCTGCCGATTCTCACCCTCGTCCTCGTCGTCACCCCCTACATTGTGCGGATGATGCGGGCGACGATGATCGAAGTCCTCGACTCCGGCTTTGTCGAAATGGCCCGACTCAAAGGTGTTCCCGAGACTCGGGTGATCTTCCGCCACGCGGTGCCACACGCTCTGGGTCCAGTTGCTCAGGTCGTGGCGATCCAGTTGGCCTGGCTGGCCGGCGGCGTGGTCGTCGTCGAGTTCCTGTTCCGCTATCCCGGTCTGGGCCAAGCCCTCATCGATGCGGTGACCTACCGGGACGTGCAGGTCGTGCAGGCGATCTCCATGCTCGTCGCCGCTGTCTACGTCGTGGTGAACCTGGCGGCCGATGTCGTCGGCATTCTCACCAACCCGAAGCTGAGGAGTGCAGCATGAGCACGGACGCGAACAGACTCGACGACCTCAAGTCCACCGCTGTCGACGGGGGAGAGATCCCACAGGAGTCGCAGACCACGTACACCCCGTTCGTCAAACGTGTGCTCGCGCAGAAACAGGGCAAGATCGGGCTGACGATCACGATCATCGTGTTGCTGCTGGCCTTCTGCGGACCCCTGCTGCTGCCCTGGGCAACCGGCAACACCGCGACCGAGTTCGTCGCGAAGCCATTCAGCGCCTACGGGCTCTTCGGCTCCGACAACCTGGGCCGCGATGTGCTCTCCCGATTCCTGGCCGGTGGCCTCACGCTCGTCGTGTACTCGGTGCTGGCCACAGCCCTGGGCATGATCGTGGGCGCGATCGTCGGGATGCTCGCCGCCTATGTCGGTGGAACCTTCGACGCGATCATCATGCGCCTCAACGATGTGCTTCTGGCCATCCCGCAGCTGGTGTTCGCGCTGCTGGCGATCACAGTGCTGGGACCGCAGGGGTGGGTACTCGTGACCGTCATCGGCATCACCCACGCCCCGCGCATCGCACGAGTCGCCCGGTCGGCGACCTTGGGTGTCATCACCGAGGACTACATCCTCGCCGCGGAGATGTATGCGATGCCGCGGTGGAAGGTCCTTGCTCGGGAGCTGCTGCCCAATATCACCGGTCCGCTGAGCGTCGAGGCGGGACTGCGTCTGACCTACTCGATCGGCTACATCGCCTCACTGTCGTTCCTGGGACTCGGCCTGCAGCCGCCCGCGGCTGACTGGGGCCTGATGATCAATGAGAACCGGATCGCGTTGAGCATCCAACCCTGGGGTGTGCTGCTGCCGGTGATCACCATTGCACTGCTCACCATCGGAACCAACCTGCTTGCGGACTCCTTCGCCAGGGCCACCGCATCGACTTCAGTGGAGGCATGATGACCACGCCGAACGACAACGCCTACCACCATGATGCCCACGGTGTCCCCAACGAGTCGATCGTGCTGCGGGTCAGCGACCTGCGCATCGCCACGAACGCTGGCCATGAGATCCTCCACGGAGTGAACTTCGCCCT
Source organism: Brevibacterium aurantiacum (assembly GCF_003932995.1). Taxonomy (NCBI): domain Bacteria; kingdom Bacillati; phylum Actinomycetota; class Actinomycetes; order Micrococcales; family Brevibacteriaceae; genus Brevibacterium; species Brevibacterium aurantiacum. Next base: position 3,200,782 of record NZ_CP025333.1, on the reverse strand, counting down.
GAGCCGAGGTGAGATCCTCGGACTCGTGGGGGAGTCGGGTTCGGGTAAGACCACGGCAGGCCTGGCCTGCATGGGCCACTTCCGGGAAGGACTGAAGTTCGCGTCAGGATCTGTGAGCCTGTGGCCGCGTGGTGCTGACACCGCCGTCGAGGTGGTCGAACTCGACGAGGTGGCTGTGCGGTCATTGCGGGGATCCCGGATCGCCTACATTCCCCAGGACCCTGCGCTCTCGCTCAACCCGGCGATGCGGGTGGGCGAGCAGATCAGCGAGGTCCTCGACATCCACGGCTTCGGCAGCTCCGATGCCGAACGCGTCGAGCGTGTGGCAGCGGTGCTCGTCGACGTCGGCCTGCCCGGTGACAAGGCCTACCAGAAACGCTGGCCGCATCAGCTCTCCGGCGGTCAGCAGCAGCGCATCGGCATCGCCATGGCCTTTGCGATGTACCCGGATGTGCTCATCCTCGACGAACCCACCACCGGCCTCGACGTGTCCACCCAGGCGGTCGTCCTCGACACCATCCGGCAGATGACGGTCGCGAACAATGTCGCCGGTCTCTACATCACCCACGACCTCGCGGTGATCAAGGATATCTCCGACAGGGTGGCCGTGATGCTGCGCGGCGACCTGGTCGAAGAGGGCCCGGTGGCCGCTGTACTCCAGGACCCTCAGCACGAGTACACGAAGCTGCTCATGTCCGCCGTCCCGGACCTCGCCGGTCGCAAGACCATCGGCGAAGGCGCGGTGGCGGAGCCAATACCCGAGCCCAAAGCCACACACATTCTCGTATCGGCAGGGGAGTCACGGTCTGAGGGGTCGGCCGAATCTGCGGCAGCGCAGGGTCCGGCCGATTCAGCAAACGATTCAGCCACCTCGGCGACTGCACCGTTGCTGCAGGTCACGGATGTGGCACTGGCCTACGGGAAGGCGCAGATCCTCGACGGCATCAACCTCACCCTGGAACCAGGCGACTGCACGCTGCTGCTGGGCGAATCGGGTTCGGGCAAGACGACGCTGTCCCGGTGCGTGGCCGGCCTCAACGATGACTATTCCGGTGCCGTGGCACTGCGCGGCACGGAGCTGGCCAAGTCGACGCGGAAGCGGACGAACGGGCAGCGAGTCGGCATTCAGTACGTGTTTCAGTCCCCGTTCTCCTCGCTCAACCCCCGACGGTCGATCGGTCAGTCGCTGACCGTTCCCCTGGAGATGAGCGGCGAGGGCACTGCTGCGAGCCGGAAGGCGAAGGTTGAAGAAGCCTTGGACTCTGTGCGTTTGGGCCGCAGCTTCTATCACCGTCGGCCCGGTGACCTCTCCGGTGGTGAGCGGCAGAGGGCCGCGATCGCCAGAGCGTTGGTGAACGAGCCTTCGGTGCTGGTCTGCGATGAGATCACCTCAGCGCTCGACGTGAGTGTGCAGGCCTCGATCATCGGGTTGCTGCGCGCGCTGCGAAAGGAACATCAGCTGGCAATGCTGTTCGTCACCCACAACATTGCGCTCTCACGCCATATCGCGGACAACCTCGCTGTGCTCAACAAGGGCAAGATCGTCGACTACGGGCCGACTGCCCAGGTTTTGGAGAACCCGCAGCACGAGTACACGCGCACGCTGATCGCGGACGTGCCGAAGTTCTGAGGTCGGCTCGTTCGTTCTCGGCGGGCGTCGAACCGGCTCAAGAGCAACTCGACGTAGCCGGACTGGCGCCCCGGCGCCCAGGCGAATTGAAGTCTGTGTCAAGGTTTCATTGACAAATGAAAAAGTGTCAACGTAGCCTTGACGCATGACTTCATTCAATTTCTACGCAATCACTGAAGACCGTCCCTCGACTCGTTGGAAGGAACTGTTCGACACCGTTTGGCCGGGCTACCGCGCGTGGTATCTGCGCGACGGTGATTGGGCCCGTCCGGACCTTGCGACCGCGGAGGGCAAGCTGTGCCACTACATGCCCGAGCTCGTCCCCACCTGGCGGCGGCTGGTCGAACTCGCTGATGGCGATGAGACTGCCGCCAGAATGCTCACCCTGTGGAACCCACCCAAGTTTCTGCCTGGTTGTTCCCAGGTTGCTCTGCGCTCGCCGGAGCCGGCGCTTCTGCGCAACTACGACTATGGGCTCGAACTGTTCGAACAGGTCCACAGTTCAACCCGCTACGGCTCGCGCCGGGTGATCGGGACCTCGGACTGTCTCTGGGGACTGCTCGACGGGATGAATGAGGACGGTTTGGCCGTCTCACTGGCCTTCGGCGGGCGTCCGGGCGACGGCGACGGATTCGCCGCTCCCTTGGTCGTGCGCTTCCTCCTCGAAGTCGCAGGTGACGTGCCCGAAGCACTCCGCCGGCTCGAAGGCATACCGGTTTCGATGTACTACAACCTCACCCTGCTCGACACCAAGGGGAATGCTGTGACGGCCTACGTCGGTCCCGGGATGGCCCCGGAAGTCACCCAGGATCCAGTCGCGACGAACCATCGAGGGCACAGTCCGGAATATCCCGAGCACGCACGTCGCTTCCGCAGCGTCGAGCGCAAGAATATACTCACCGAGGCAGTAGAGGACGGGTGCGACGTCGAGGAGATGGCCGACGCGATGCTCGGTCCGGGAGTCTTCAGCAGCGACTACGACAACGCATTCGGAACCCTGTACACTGCCGTGTATCGGCCCCTGCGCGGCGAGGTCGAATACCGCTGGCACTCCCGAAGCTGGACCCGCAGCCTCACCTCTACAGAGGAGATGATCATCGTGGCACTCGACGAAGGCACCCCGGACCCCATCGGCGTGAGCAGGCCCGAAGGCTCGGCCTCCGACGCAGATGGCACGGGGTCCGACCCGATCGAAGCCGTCGCCGGCACCGTGGCGGAACTCAGCGCCACCGCAAGCCAGGCGATCCACGATCTTGCCCACTCGCACGACCCGGCCGCATTCTCGGCGCTCATCGGACTCTCCACCGAGGTCGGAGAGGCACTCGGCACAAGCGCACGGATACTCGCCGAGCACAATTCCTGGGCACGAGTGGCCGAGATCGCCGATGTCAGCCGGCAGGCTGCCTGGCAGCGTTGGCGCTGAAGCACGCCCAGGCTCTATGAGTTCCCGGCAGGCGAGGCCAAACCGTCGGTGCGGTCTGTTCCTCGCCTGCCGAGCTCGGTCAGATCAGCTGTTGCTTGAGTAGACCGTACGCGAACCGGCCGAACTGCCTTGGCTGCGGCGGCGATTGCGAGTCTCGGCGCTCGTGCCCCGTCCGTCGGATCCGCGTCGGCTGCCACTGCTGACGCGAGTGCCTTCGCTGCGGCGGTTGCCGCCAGCGCCCGCACCTGAACGGCCGCCTCGGCCGTTCGCGGACGGGCGTCCCTCTTGGCCGTTCCCGGCCGAGCGACCGCCCGGAGCGCTCCTGGCGGTGCGGCTGCCTGATTGGCCGGACCGGGTCTTCTCTCCGCCGCGGCTGTTGTCTCCACTGCGGCTGCTTTCACCACCGCGTCGGTTCTCTCCGCCGCGGCCTCCCCGGCGTCCTCCGCTGCGTCGCCCGGCAGATGAGCGTTTCTGTCCCTGTGCCGGCTCTGTCGTTTCTTTGGGCTGCGGGGCCACGTAGTCAGCGATCTCGCCGACAAGTTCGGCCACTGCGGGGGAATCGGCCGTGACCTTCTGCGGAGTCACCTTGATGGCGGCCTTGCGCAGCAGCACCCTCGTGTCCTTGCTCTCGCTCGGCAGCATGATCGTCACCACGTCGCCGGAGCTGCCGGCGCGTGCTGTGCGGCCCGAGCGGTGCAGGTAGGCCTTGTGCTCGGTGGGCGGATCCACGTGGACCACGAGTTCGACGGAGTCGACGTGCACTCCTCGGGCGGCGACGTCTGTGGCGACGAGCACGCGCACGTTCCCTTCGCTGAATGCTGCGAGGTTGCGATCTCGTGCCCCCTGGGACAGGTTGCCGTGAAGATCCACGGCGGGAATGCCCTGAGCGGTGAGCTGCCGGGCGAATTTCTTCGCTCGGTGCTTGGTGCGGGTGAAGAGGATGCGGCGCCCGGTGCCGGAGGCCAGTCGCTGGATGAGATCGTTCTTGTCCTCATCGGCAGCCTCGAAGACGTGGTGCGTCATGGCCGAGACGTGGGAATTGGGATCGTCCACGGAGTGGTGGACCTCGTTGTGGAGGAACCGGCGCACCAGTTTGTCCACGCCGTTGTCCAAGGTGGCGGAGAAGAACATCCGCTGGCCGTTTTCCGGAGTCCGTGCCAGGATGCGGGTGACACCGGGCAGGAAACCCAGGTCGGCCATGTGGTCGGCCTCGTCGAGGACTGTGACTTCGATGTTGTCCAGGGAGACCAGGCCCTGCTGGAGCAGGTCCTCTAGCCGTCCCGGGCAGGCGACGACGATGTCGACGCCTGCATTGAGGGCGATCTCCTGGCGCTTCTGCTTCACTCCGCCGAAGATGGTTGTGGTCGACATTCCGTAGGCCTGGGCCAGCGGTTCGACCACGTTGGTGATCTGAGTTGCGAGTTCACGTGTGGGTGCCAGGATGAGGCCCCGTGGTAGGCGGCCCTTCTTCCGGCCGGCAGATTCGGACTCTGACAGACGCGTCACCATAGGAATGGCGAAGGCGAGTGTTTTGCCGGAGCCGGTCTTGCCTCTGCCCAGCACGTCCCGGCCGGAAAGTGTGTCCGGAAGAGTGTCCTGCTGGATGGGGAAGGCCTCGGTCTTGCCCTCCGCACGAAGGCGATCGGTCAAAGCAGAGGGAACACCGAGCTCGGTGAAGGTGACGGGAGCGGCATCTGTCTTGTCCGCGACGGCATTCCTCGGCTCGGGGCTCGTGGCCTTCGGCGTGGATGGTCGTCTCTGCCTCGTGGAGGAGGAGACGTGATTGGTGCTGGAGTCATGTGGGGGAGTAATGGAATAGCCCTTCGACATGCCGGAGAACTCATCGATGCCACCAAATGGTGACGGGAGCCGCTTCCGGTCAAGGTGTGGGAACGCCGTTTGGCGCTCTCGATCGCCGAGAGGAAACGGCTTCAGAATCATGCGCCGGAAATCATTCACGGCTGCAGAGACGAGGCGTACTGTCGACGCAGGGAACCCGAGGACGGGTTCGCAGGTACTACCAGCATACATGCCTCAGCGGTGTCGGTTCGACGTCGGTGGTCTGTCGCAGGCCTGTGGGGTCCGAAGCGGTCTGAGGTCCGAGCCCTCCCGGGCCTGGAGTCGGGATCGACTATATGAGGCGGCCAGCCGTGGCGCCCGACGGCAGTCGATCCTCGTAGCCCAGCTCGGTTATGCGGCCAATGCCACTGAGCTTCTGCTGCGCGGCACCTGTCATATGACCCCTGTTGCGGCTGTGCCTCCGATGCGGCCCGCCAGCATGATCGAGACGATGATGAGGAACGTCGCGATGACGTTGATGACCGTAGGCACGAGCGTTGGCGTACGCCGGAGTTCGCCACGTAAAGTCGGTCATCGTGGGTGCATCCCTCATAGATGGACACCACGTCACATCGTCGAAGCCCCCGCCAACACGCTATTGCTCGCTATCCAGCAGTGACGCGGTGCTCCTACCGGTCGCAACCGCCAGGATCCCGTCAAGCAGCATCATCCAGGGCGCAGATTTCGCCTTGGTTCGTTCCAGCTAAGAGTAAGTGTTTCCAATTATTATCAGCGACCTTGGTACGACGTGGCAGGCGCTCGTCGTTGTTGCGATTTCTACGGTCGGTATCTATCTGGCGCTGATCTTATTCTCCAGGATCGCCGGTCTGCGGTCCTTCTCGCAGATGACGAACTTCGATATGGCCGCAACTGTGGCCATCGGCTCCATACTGGCCACCACAGCGCTGAGCAGCAGCACTCCACTCCTAGCCGGAGTCGTCGGTCTCGCAGTCCTGTTCGCCATCCAATGGGTGTTGGCAACGTTGCGGCGTTATCGCAGGCCAGGGCGGCTCGTGGACAACAGCCCACTGGTACTGATGAGTGGCAGCGACGTGCTGTCGGAGCATCTGACAATCGCTCAGATGACGCGCAGCGACCTACGGTCGAAACTTCGACTAGCTGGTGTGACCCGCTATGACCAAGTCGGAGCGGTGATCCTGGAGGTGACGGGTGACGTATCGGTGCTCCTGAAGGCCCCCGAGGATCCGCCGATGGAACCGGATCTGTTCGTCAGCGTCAGAGGACGAGAGCGACTGTTCTCCAGCGATCACTTTGCTTCAGAGAACAGCTGAACGCGGGAGAAGAATACAAGCAGTTCACCAGGAGTTGATGGCTCCTTTTGCTTCAGGTGGGTGCGACCCTGGTTTTTCGGCAAGGGCCGGACCCGAATTTCTTTGATCAGAGTTCATCGCCTCTGAATTGCTGCAGTTGCACGACTTCATCGAACATTCGCAGGGGACGATGAATACGTGGTCGCGGAGTCAACGGTCCGTCACAGTGCGAATGAAGCGGAAGTTCGATCACTGCTTGAGGCTCCGAGCGGCTCGGCTTGAGCGGGGGTCGACCGGTTAGGATGCGTTACCGTTTTGGTTGCAGCTGTGCGGCGACGAAGGCTGCAGCCTTGGTCAGCGAGTCGGTGGTGTCGTCGAGGATGCGGCCGAAATGAAGGAATGAGTGCAGCACATGTGGGTACTCTTCGAAGACGGTGTCATTGCCTGCACGCCTGAGTCTCACCGCCAATGAACGACTGTCATCACGCAGCGGATCGAGACCTGCCGCAGCGACGAAGACCGGCGGCAGGCCCGCGAGGTCAGCGCCGAGACGGTCATAGGCGGGCGACCTGGCGGCTCCAGTTGATGCGAAATAGTCGGACATGATGCTGTCGAGGTCGTCGGTGCCCATGCCGTCCCAGCTTCCACCGAACATCCTCCGGCTGGCCGAATCGGTGAGCCCATGACCTCCGTAGAACGACATCAGGGCCTTCGCCGCTGAGAAGCTTTCGGGCAACGCCCCGATTCGCTCAGGCACATCGCGCAGCAGGAGGGCTGCGCCCACCGTAAGCATTGCCCCCGCGGAGTCCCCAGCGATCGCAAGGCGAGAACCGTCTAAGTCGTATTCCTTGCCGCGGCGAACAAGCCAGTCGACGACGCCTGCGCTTTCGTGCAGCGCCTGTGGGAACTTCGCCTCGGGGGAGAGCGAATAGTCGACGCCGATGACGGCTGCTCCGCTGGCATCTGCGAGTACGCGCATGATTCGGTCGTGGGTGTCGAGGTCGCCAACGGTGAATCCGCCACCGTGGAGGAACACGATGCCCGGCAGGACCGCCTCGGCGTTGGGATAGTGGATCCGAACGGGCACGTCGACTCCGGCAGCGGAGATGGTGTCATCGACGGTGCGGGTCATCGTCGGCCCGCCCTCGTTCCAGTACGAGCGTTCGGCGCGGTACTCCGCACGAGTCTCCACGAAGTTGATTGGCGTTTTGGACTGGCTTGTGCTTGTTTGTGCGGCATCTTCCCCGGCCTGTCGGCAAGAGTCGACACGCGCGGCTTGGACTGCGAGCACATCTTTCATCTGGGCAGACATCGCATCGACGATGTCATCAGGGATCGTGGCCATGAGGGCCGCAGTGAGGTCATCGTCGGCAGGAATGTGAGGAATGATGCGCTGCTTTCATCGGCGGATATTCGCAGTCCAAGCCTACCGTCGGACCAAGTTTATAGATGGATGCGCTCATCGGATAGTCAAGGAATCTTGCTGGTCTGTCTCGTTTCTGGCGTGGGTTTCCATGGACTGCGAACAGCTGGTCCTGGCTGGTGTAAGGCAGCTGGCGCGAACAGCCGTGCTCGCCATTCTGTAAAGTGCTTCTATGGTTAAGATTCATACTCCAGAGCTCAAGCATGAGGGCGACGAGGTTGTCGTGACAGCCCGCCTGTCCGGAATCACCCCGTCGGGGATACTCCGGTATCGTCTCCCGAAGACCTATGCTCCATCGCCGGAAGCTATGGCCGATGCAATGCTGCCTGTGGGCCTGCTCTTAGCAATGGCCAACGGGCAGTCTCTTGAGTTGGAGGCGCCAGTTTCCAAGCAACTGTTGGAGAACAGCACAGTAGTTCAGGACGTCTACCTTTCGTGGCATCCAAAGAAGATGAAGCGTGCTCAGATCATTGCCACAACCCGTGAAAGCGAGCCAATACAAGTTGCGCAACGGGCTCTGTCGACGTTCACCGGCGGTGTTGACTCCTTCTACACGTTGGACAAACATGCCGACAAAGTTTCAAGCATTCTCTTCGTCCACGGCTTCGACGTCCGGCTGAAGGATACTGAACTTCGATCGAGGATGAGCGCCCATCTGAAAGCAGCCGCTAACACTGCTGGTAAGACGCTCATCGAAGGCGCGTCGAACATCAGACGCTTCCTCAATCCTCACCTTGTCTGGTCAAAGATGTCTCACGGGGCGGCCATCTCAGGAGTGGTGATGCTGCTCAGCTCACACCACAATCGGTTCTATTTTCCAGCGTCCTACTCCTACGCCGATCAGTATCCGTGGGGGAGCCATCCTCTGATTGACCCGCTGTGGTCGACAGAGTATTTGAAAGTCATCCACGATGGCGCCGAAGCCACGCGCGTGGAAAAGACGCAGAAGATCTCCGACAATGCATCGGCCCAACAGCACTTGCGAATCTGCTTTCAAAAAAAGGGCGACTACAACTGCGGCGAGTGCAGCAAATGCATCCGCACCAAGATTGCTTTGGAACTATCTGGTGTGCTGAATAAGTTCGAGACGCTCGACAACACCATTGACCTGGAACGTCTTGACGCACTTGGAATCAAATCCCAAAGTGACCTCGTATTTGCGACTGAGAACCTGAACTTTGCACGGGAGCAAAGCAGAGATGATATTGCGTCGACTTTGAACAACATGATTGTGCGCTACAACTCCAGACCGAAGGAGACTGAATGCGCCGACACGATCCAGTCGGAAGACTCTCAACGCCAGCACGCTCAAGTTTGAGCTCCGTGTTGATCGATTCAGTACGGTGGATGATCTGTTGAGGGCGGTCCTCGGGAACTGGTTTCACGGTTCATCGTCGACGAGCAGGAAGAACTGATCTGAAGGCACGGGAGCGGTGGCTAGGATTGTCGCCATGACCGTCCACATGCGCAGACACGAATACGACCATGAGGTTCCGTGGTCCCTGCCGATCGTGGTTCGGCGGTCGAAGACGAACATTGCTCGTCACATCGATGTCCTCGAGGCCACAGCCCGCGCCGTTGTCGCCTTCCTCGACGACCCTCGCTCGCAGCCGGAGGGCCAGTGGTATGAGGCGGTCGAGTACTGGCGCGACGGAGCGATCCGCAAGGTCGTTCGCCGCGGAGACGGTCAGAAGCTCGAGGATGCACGGGCTCTTGGCTGCGTGTCGGTGACTTTCGGAGGCACAGAGGAATTCGGTCCGGCGGAGGCGCTCGTGTTGCCTCCCGGACCGGTCGACCCCCTGCCGAAGGAGCTGAAGAAGCTGCAGGTGGGCGGCACCGAGTTCCCCGATGAGGGCGGCACGTCAGTCACCGCCGATCAGGCCATTGTGACGATCGAGCTCTCACCGCTGGTGACGCTGACGACGGGGAAGGCTGCGGCACAGTGCGATCACGGTGCACAGTTGGCCTACGAGCAGATGCCCGCCGAGGTTCGTCAACGGTGGCGCGAAGCAGGTTTCAATCTGCGCGTGGTCACACCGACGAAGGTAGCGTGGGCGAAGACGGATCGACCCGTGAGCGTCGTAGACGCGGGTTTCACCGAAGTCGACGGTCCCACCGAGACCGTGCGTGCGTGGTGGTGAAGGTCCCGGTTACTCCGTGACTTCCTCTTTCTCGTCCTCGTAGAGGGGACGAGTCTTGGTGCCGTTTCCGAACTCGTCGAGGACGATCATGTGCTTGACCATCTCGCCGGCTTCCTCATCCCAGACGTCGATGATGTCGCCTGGATGGGTCCCGGGCTGATAGAAATCGTCGTTGACTCCAGTCATCGGTCTCACCTCCTGTAGTGCTTATGACCGTACGCCACTGTGATGCAAGTCTCAAGGATGCGGGCCGGCGCTCTGCCTGTAGTGCTCCAGTTCCACGGTCAGGTGGGCAGTGCGGTTAGCATTGTGCGAGGTCGCTCGACAGAGGGACACAGTACTGAAGGGATCGTGGTGGACGAGTGACGTTCAGGGGACAACTGGTGTGCATGTTCTTCCCCGGTGGGCTGCTGGTCATCATCGGCGGAGCAATGATCGACTATCTCCACGGTTTCGGCGTTGCTCTGGGCAGCGTCGGATTCCTGCTTCTCATTGCGTGGCCGATCTTCACGATCACCGTCCACATCAGACACGAACGCAGACTCAAGCGGGCCGAGCGGCAGCGGGACTCAGAACCCGTGAGCATCACCCAGGTAGGGGCCCCCGTCGAGGAGGTCACCGTCCGCGACCCGCTGCATACATTCGTCGCCACCGTCGAAAATCTGACGTTCCTCATCGGTATTCCAGTGACGATGCTCGGAGGTCTGGGCGTCTTCTGTCTGGTCACCGCGCCCAGCGATCCAGGCAAAGAGACCTTCAAGGTCTTAGCGGGCATCGGGTCGCTGGGCCTTCTCGGCGCATACCTGCTCCTCATCGTGCGGGGGCGAAGCGCCTTCACACTGAAGGTCATAGGAGCCGCTGTGACCGTGTTCGGAATTGCCGGTGCGCTCGCCGTTGGTCTTGTGCTGAAGGAAGACGGGATCACCAGTGTCAGCGATGTCGTCATGGCGGTCGCCAGCGTGGTCATGATCGCAGGCGGACTGTGGTTGGCGTTCACCGGCCGCAATACCTTCAAGCGCGTGGACTGACGTCATCGTGCGGGCCGTTCTGTCATGTCATTCGGTGGTCACTCACACGGTGGCACGTGCTTCGCGTTCCTGTTCGAGCCAAAAGCACAGCTCGGGTTTGCGCACAGCCAAGCCGTTGGGGGCCCACAGCACCAATTTCAAATCGCCGTCCTCGGTCGCGAGCTTTCCGACGCCGAGCCCCGCAGCCGCCTGCCGGTCAGCCTCTTCGGTGGTGATGACCATCTGGATGTACACATTCGAGGCCTGTTTCACCGGATGGATCTCGAGGATCTCCGACCAGGGGACGACCCCGGCCTTGGCGGTCTTCATGGCGATTCCCTCGGGGGAGACTGTCAAACCGGGAACGCGGGTGAAGAGCCTGCGAACCTGAACGACGCACCCGAGCAGGAAGAAGACGACGGCGACCCAGCCGATGATCGTCCACAGTAAGCTGCCGCCGAGCGCCATGAGGAGGCCGATGAACACGAAGACCAGGGAGACGATGATGAGCCCCACTGTCTTGCCGCGGGAGAACAAGAAGGGAACGGACTGTCCCTGGGCGAGGGTTGCTGCCCATTCGTCGACGTCCTTTTTCGGTGTGGCCATGCGGTGTGGGTCTCCTGAATAGTCAGTGGTGCCAGAGAAGGCGGAACACTCCATGATAGCCAAAGGCCACTTGTCATGCCGCCTAGGGTCGGCGATTCTGTAGGCTGGAGGCCATCATGACGGAGAGACTGAAACTTCACAACGACGGTGGACGCACCCGTGACGTCGCCGAGGCGGGTCAACCCGGCGAGGACGAGTTCCGTGTCGATATCGAGCGGATCCGATTCTCCCCCTTCTTCTCACGGCTGGCCGCCGTCACCCAGGTCATCCCGCAGGTGGGTTCGGGCACCGTCATCCATAACCGGCTGACGCATTCGCTCAAGGTCTCGGCCGTGGCCCGTTCGATCGCCATCACCTTGAACAACTCCGACGAACACACCCGTTCACTGCTTGGGGAACTCGGAGGGTGCGATCCTGTGGTGGTCCAGGCGGCCGCCGCAGCCCACGATATGGGCCATCCTCCGTTCGGCCACCTCGGCGAGAAGGAACTCGATCGTGTCTCGCGGTCGGTGCTGCGCCTGCCCGACGGCTTCGAGGGAAATGCGCAGACGTTTCGCATCCTCACTGCTCTGGACAGCTGTGACGCCACGGCGCGGGGGCTCAATCTCACTCGGGCGGTCAAGGCCGCGGTGCTGAAATACCCGTGGGCGCGCAGCGATTGGACCCAGCATCAGCGACTGAGCTCGGCCGAGATGCCCAGGGGAGTCGGTGACGAGGTGTCGCAGGGGGCGATGAAGTTCTCTGCCTACATGACCGAGACCGCCGAGATGCACGATGCACTGTCGGTGTTCCCGCGCATGGGCCGGCACCAGCAGACGCTGGAGTGCGCGGTGATGGACGTCGCTGATGACATCGCCTATGCGGTCCATGACCTCGACGACTTCTACCGGTCGAACATTCTTCAGTACACCAGCGTCTCCGCGGAGATGGGCCGGTGGCTCAGCGATTGCCGCGAGCTTGCCGGGCTGCACGACACGGAGTTGGACCGTCGCAGGCCGGGCCATGCGCTCGAGTCGATGTGGCGCCACGTACAGGAGAAGGACCCGTGGATTGCCGACGAAGATGCGTTCCGGCAGTCGGTGCAGCGGATCAATCGGGATCTTGTCGAGGGTCTGCTGGCCGTACCTTATGACGGGGGACTGGAGGCGGACCGGGCCGTGACCGCGTTCACCAGGCGGTGGATCGATCGGCTCAAGGCCTCCATCGTCGTCGACTCCGAACCGCATATCCGCAGCGGGCATGTGCGTCTGTCAGACACCGCCTGGCACGACGTGGTGGTGCTGAAGTTCGTCCACTCGAGGTTCGTGCTCGAACGCTCTGACCTCGCCGTCTACCAGCGTGGGCAGACGAGGATCATCGCCTCGCTGGTGGAGGGCTTCCACGAATGGCTGCGAGACCCCGACGAGGCGACCACGATCCCTCGCCGCCTGCTCGATTCGGTCGAGGCCGCCACCGAGGAGTACCAGGAACTCTACGACAGGGATCCGGCCAGCCTCGGTGAAGAGGGAGCCAGTGCCATCGTCCGACTGGGGCGGGCCCGCGCGGTCGTCGACTACATCGCCTCGTTCACCGATGCGCAGGCCATGTCCGTCAACGCACTGATCACTGGGGCCTCGGAAGAACCTTGGGAGGCCGGACGGGGACTGTGACCGTGTGAACAGGCGGACAGTCCCCGACAGGATGGCTGCCCGCTGACTGCTGCCAACGAGACCTTTATGCAGGTTGTGCAAAAGTGCAATAGTCTCGGACCATCCGCAGCAGCAGACTAAGGGGTTGAAGTGTGGGCGTGAAGAAGCGTTTCGCCGTCATCGGCGCGGGAATTATCGGATCCGCCGTGGCTCGAGGGCTGATCCAGAAGCACGACGGTGCAGACGTGACTTTGTATGAGAAGGAGGACCGGCCCGCAGCGCATCAGACCGGCCACAATTCTGGGGTCGTTCATGCAGGTCTCTACTATGAGCCCGGAAGTCTCAAAGCACTGCTCTGCCGCCGTGGTGTCTCTTTGCTGCTTGACTTCGCGCGCGAACACGATGTCGCGTTCGAAGAGTGTGGAAAGGTCGTCGTCGCGACCAATGATGTCGAAGTGGAGCGGCTAGACGGGATCCATGCTCGCGCACGAGCGAACGGTGTCCCCGATGTCGAACTTCTGGACCGCGACGGACTGCTCGAGGTGGAGCCGAATGCCGAAGGCGTGGCAGCACTGCACTCACCACACACCGGAATCATCGACTACCAGGGCCTGACCGAAGCCCTCGTCGCAGACTTCCGCCGCGGCGGTGGCCGGGTCCGATTCTCCACAGAGGTGAAGAGGATCGAGGCGCGCAGTGGGAGCGCCGGCAGCACTGCGATCGTCCATTCGAATTTCGACTCTCAGGAATACGACCAGGTCATCACCTGCGCCGGACTGCAAGCGGACCGACTGGCCGCACGCTCAGGCGAGGGCAGGAACCCAAGTGTCGTGCCGTTCTTCGGCCAATACTTCATCCTCGAGCCGAGCTTCAGCGACGTCGTCAACGGCCTCATCTACCCCGTCCCAGATCCGAAATACCCCTTCCTCGGCGTCCACGTGACTCGCCGCATCGATGGCGGCCTGATGATCGGCCCCAGTGCTTTCCTGTCCTTCTCCAGGGAAGGATACAAGGGACTTGGTCTCAACGTGCCCGACTCCCTCGCCGTCGCGACTGACCCGGGATTCTGGAAATTCGCAGCCGGCAACATGGCAACGGCCGCCCGCGAGATAGGCGGTGTGTTCTCGATCGAAAAATTCGTCGCCGAAGCCGCTCGCTACGTGCCCGCACTCGACGGAGCCGGCGGGCACCGAGCCACCCGCGGAATCCGGGCTCAGGCGATGAACCGGGATGGAACCCTGGTCGATGACTTCGTCATCGATCGCGCGGGAGCCACGATGTTCGTCCGGAATGCGCCCTCGCCCGGGGCCACCTCGGCGCTGGCGATCGCGGAGTACCTCGTCGATTTCTTCGCGGCCGAGTAGACGGCGTGCAGCGAGGGGGCCGGGTCAGACAGTGTGCATCGGGAACCGCTGGATTGTTGCAGCGGCGGCGACTTTGGAGAGCTCACCCATGACCGCTTTACCCGCGTCGGACTCGGCTGCGAACGTCGCCACCTACGCCGAGGTCATCGAGTGTCATCATGTCCAACTGATGGTCCGGCTGCACACGGAAGATCTCGCTGCACAGTTCGAGTTCGACCGGTTGGCAGGGCCGCTGTTGTCTGCGCCGTCCTCGGCGTCATTCCTTCGTAGAACTCAAATCGAGCAGGGATGGGTCCTGCTCCAAAGCATCGTTCAGGGCCCGAATTCCGTAGCCCAGTGGAACGCTCATTACCGCTGTGAAGTCTTCATCTGCCTCGATCATGTTCTGCAGATCCATCCAGACCGAATCGCGGGTGTACTGAGTCTCGCTGCGAGCAACCTGTCTCCGAGCGCGATCGACCGACTCCGCAGTGCCCGTGAGGAGTGTGACCCCGAAGAATTCGGGCTTCGCCCCGCGCTCCAACCATCGGCCGAATCCGAGGAGATGGGACGAGGCGATCATGTCCTCGGTGACACCGGTTTCCTCCTCCAGCTCTCTGTTCGCGCCATTGAGAACAAAAGCCGCGAGATCGTCACTTTGATCACGCATCTCGAGGCTTCCTGAGCCTGACGGTGCCTTCAATCCCTGACTGGAATGGTTGCGAGAGCTCTGGTCGACGATCAGGACCTGTCGGTCTGCGCTGATTGCGAGCGTCGAGACTCCGACGATGTTGGCAAGTTCGCTGCTGGCCAGGGGGATGAGCCTGCGGTCGGTGTCGTAGAGGTACTTCCGGCGCAGGTCCCAGACTTCTGCGCCTAGATGCGGCTGCCATCTCATCAGCTCATTGGAACAGAGGTGGTCAAAGAAGCAGGCCTCCTGAAAGGGAATGATCCGACTTCCGTCCAGGCGGCAGTCGCCGGCCATGCGAACACAGGGGCCGTTGAAATGCCATTTGCCGCCACTGGTCCGTCTGAGAACATAGGGAGCAATTTCCTCCAACTCTTCGGGAAGGCGGTATCGGGAGCGGATTCCGACACACCAATCGGACTGTGTTCGAAGATCGTCGTTGAGTTTTCTGTCGAAGAGGATCGTCCCTCGTGACGACTGATAGCAGTCCGGCAGGTCATCATCATGTGGCAGCTTCCTGCCGAATACGGGATTGCGTTCGACCAGTTCGAAGGACCGGTATCGACGGTTGAGGCTCGAGCCTTCCCAGTAGAGTGAGATGATGCCGATGATCACCCCCAGCAAGCTGATCGCGAAGATCAGGTAGCGGGGAAGCCAGGAGATCATCGGCAGAGTGCCGGCCACCAGACCAAGGATGGCCACCATGAACGAACGGTGCGCGCGCCCCTGCCACACGAACTGATCTCGTAGGCTGACTATGATGGTCTTCATGTTGCGGGCACCGTTCCTCCAGGCTGCAAGTCGACGTCGGATTCGCGGTCGCTGCACCGCGCGTCGTAGTATTTAGTGGTTGAGCGATTGTATCCGAAGGAGCAGGCTGTGAAGTTGGTCGTCACCGGTGGTGCGGGATACATCGGATCAGTAGTCACCTCCCAGCTTGTGGTCGCCGGGCACGACGTCACCGTCATCGACGATCTCTCAACCGGGCACCGTGACGCCGTCCCCGAAGCTGCAGACTTCGTCGAGATGCGGATTCACGACTGTCGGGAAGTCCTGATCGAAGGGCGGTTCGACGGTCTGCTCCATTTTGCAGCGAAGTCGCTTGTTGGTGAATCTGTCGAAAAGCCCGAACTGTATTGGGAGAACAACGTCGTCGGAAGCTTCGCACTGCTCGAGGCTATGCGCATGGCACAGATCCCCACGATCGTCTTCTCGTCGACTGCGGCGACCTATGGTCAGCCGGATGATTCTCCTATCACCGAGGTCACTCCCACGAGCCCGATGAACGCCTACGGGTCCTCGAAGCTGGCCGTCGACCTCATGCTGAGTTCGTACTGCAGGGCATACGGAATCAGCGCGACGTCGCTGCGCTACTTCAACGTTGGCGGTGCGCGTGGAAGATTCGGTGAGAGGCATAACCCCGAAACGCATCTGATTCCAAACCTCCTGAAGGTCGCTGCAGGTGAGACGGAATCCGGCAAGATCTTCGGCACCGATTACGACACGACCGACGGTACGGCGTTGCGCGACTATCTCCACGTCGTCGATCTCGGCAGAGCCCATCTCCTGGCATTGGAGCACTCCGAAGCCGGCAGTCACCGCATCATCAATCTCGGGTCCGGTACTGGGTATACGGTCTGGCAGGTGCTCGAGGCGTGCCGAGCCGTCACTGGTCACCCGATTCCCGCCGAGGAGTGCCCGCGCCGCGCCGGGGACCCCACGTCCCTCGTCGCTTCGAATGAGAGAGCGCGAGAACAGCTGGGCTGGATGCCGGAAATCGGCCTTGAACAGATCGTGACCGATGCGTGGAACTTCTATCGTTCCTGAGGTGAAGACTTCGGCCCCAGGCGTCGACACCCAATGGGAGTGGTTCTCAGCGAGCCGCAGGGTGACGAGAGTTTAGCGACACTGCACCTTAGTGACTCTGGCCGCGCACTCGGCGAACGAATGCGCGGAGCTTTCTTAGACGGCGTTGTTGCGGTCGGCGGAACTGGGTGCTCATTGCGCAGATTCATAGCTCCCGATTGGTCACAAACCGGCTGGGAAGCGGCATGATGGCACTATGACCATAGATCTCGATATTGCGCTCAACGCCGAGCTCGATCCCATCGTCGATGTCGCCGCTGGACTGGGCTTGGCACAAGAGGACATCGTCCCCTACGGATGGTCCAAGGCCAAGGTCCCCATCGACGTTCTCGACAAAGCAGCCGAATCCAACACCGACGGCAAACTCATCCTCGTCACCGCCATGAGCCCAACACCGGCGGGCGAGGGCAAGACCACGACGAGCATCGGACTGGCCGATGGGCTCAACGAACTCGCACGCTCGAAACCGGAAGTCGGCAAGGCCATCCTCGCCCTGCGTGAGCCCAGCATGGGTCCGGTCTTCGGGATGAAGGGCGGAGCAGCCGGCGGCGGATACGCCCAGGTGGTGCCGATGGAGGACATCAACCTCCACTTCACCGGCGACTTCGCGGCCATCGCCGCGGCGAACAACCTGGCCGTGACCATGCTCGACAACCACATCCACCACGGCAACGAACTCGACGTCGACGTCAGGCGCATCCACATCCGCCGCGTCGTCGACCTCAATGATCGGGAACTGCGCGGAGTCGTGGTCGGACTCGGTGGAATCAACGGGGGAGTGCCCCGCGAGGATGCCTTCGACATCGTCGTCGCCAGCGAGGTGATGGCGGTCTTCTGCCTGTCCACCTCGTTGACCGACCTCAAGGAGCGCCTGGGTCGAATCGTCCTCGCCCACAGCCGAACACGTGAACCCATCACGGTCTCCGACATCGGTGCTGCCGGGGCAATGACCGCACTGTTGCGCAATGCGCTCTCGCCCAACCTGGTCCAGAGCCTCGAGCATTCGCCGGCGTTCATCCACGGCGGTCCCTTCGCCAACATCGCTCACGGCTGCAACAGCCTGCTGGCGACGAGGGCGGCGATGACTTTGGGCGACTGGACCGTGACCGAGGCCGGCTTCGGTGCCGACCTGGGTGCCGAGAAATTCCTCGACATCAAGTGCCGCACCGCAGGTATCTGGCCCTCGGCCGTGGTCGTCGTGGCCACCTTGCGTGCGCTGAAGTACCACGGTGGTGTCGAGGTCAAGGACGTGCAGACGCCTAACACCGAGGCGGTCCTCGGCGGTATGGTCAACCTCGAGCACCACTGCGGCAATCTGCTCAATATCTATGGGCTGACCCCGGTCGTGTGCTTCAACCGGTTCCCCACAGACACCGACGAGGAGATGGCCGCTGCGATCAGCCATCTGCGCTCGAAGGGCATCTCAGCCGTCGAGTCGACCCACTGGGCCGATGGCGGCAAGGGCGCGTTGGCACTGGCCGCCGCGGTCGTCGAAGCTGCCGGAGGTGCGGGAAATGCAGGTGCGGCTGTCGATGACGGTTCGTTCTTCGTCGGAGGCGTTGCATCCGGCGACGCCGAGGCCCCCGCGGCGGGTTCCTCGGCACCAGGACCACAGGGGCAGTACAGCTACGAATTGGACCGGCCGCTGGAGGAGAAGATCCGCACGATCGCACAGCGAATCTACGGTGCCGCCGACGTCGACCTGCCGACCAAGGTCAAACGTAAGCTCAAGCAGTTCACGGACGAAGGCTATGGCGATGCGCCGATCTGCATCGCCAAGACCCAGTACTCACTGAGCACCGATGCCAGCCTGCGGGGAGCACCGAAGGATCACATCATCGCGGTCAAAGACGTGCGGCTCTCTGCCGGTGCCGGCTTCGTGGTCGTCATCGCCGGTGACATCATGACAATGCCCGGACTGCCCAAGGTGCCTTCGGCGCTGACAATCGACGTCACCGAGGACGGCAACATCACCGGACTGTTCTGAGCCTGCGACCGGGACTGAGCGTTCGACGCTGAGCGCGGGCAACCTCGGCGATGGGCAGCTGCTTCACCGGCGGGGCCGGTTCAGCCAGGGTCGCAGCAATCGGGTGCTCGCCGGCAGGAAGATGTAGGTCATCAGGGGTGTGAGGATGCAGATGTTGAGCAGGACGGCCAGCACCGTCGGCCAGCTCTCCAGCTGCGGCATGAGGAGGAGCGTCGAGAGCAGACTCAGTGGGAAGAACGGCAGGAAGATGCTCACCGCCTGCTTCCACCGCGGAGGCACGACCGTTTCGGGGATCGTCAGACTCTCCTCACCCTGCGGTTCGAACCAGCCCTCGATGCCCGTGCGATGTTCGACCCGGGTGGTTTCGACGATTTCGGATGCGCTCTCGATCCACCACCGCCTGTCCTCGGACTCGTCCCAGGAGCGCAGCGATTTCGCATCGGCGAACCGATAGAGCACGTGCCATTCGTCCGAATCAGGGGATGTTCTCACCCACCCGGATCCCAGATATCCGTCGCGCTCGCGGGCCAGTTCCTGTCCCGCCTGCACCCACGCATTGAACCGGCGGTGGTGCTCGGGCAGGACGGTGCGAGAGATCGACACGGTGATCGGAGAGTGCTGAGGCATAGGTGCGATCCTAACGAATCCCACGACCGTCTATGTGCTGGGGGCGGGTGTGGTCTCGAGAGCCTCGGGCAGTCGGACTGCGTCACTCGGCGCCGGTCACCCGCGCGAAGACGCGGTCGAGTGATGCCGCCAGCGCATCACGATTGTCCTCATCCAGCCACTCGCGGTGGAGCATCTCGTTGAGGCCGCCCGGAGTTTCGTGGCCGGCGACCAGGGCGGAGAACGAGGCGTCGGTGGTTGCCAGGGTGTTGCCCAGCCCGGCGAACTGTCCGCGGACGATGCGCTCGGCGTCGTTCCGGTCCCATCCCTGTCCCACGAGCCAATCGGCGATCGTCTGGAGATAGGCATAGTAGGCCGACATCGTCGCGGTCGTGGCCGAGAGGGTGCTGAAGAGCTCCTCGGTCTCTGCGACCACGCTCCCGCCGAGGGTATCGAAGAAGTCTTCGACCTCGGCGTGGGCGGGGAAGACCGCGGTGACGCCGCGGCGCTCGCGCACTGGCGGCAGCGGGATGATCCGAACGATGGTCGGGTTCTGGGGCAGGAGTGGGGACAGCGTCTGAGTTGAGACTCCCGCGATCGCGCTGATCACTGTGCGATCAGAGGGAATGTCGAGTTCGGCGAGCACAGCCTCGGTCTGCTGGGGGAGGACGGAGAGGATGATGTGTTCACTGCGATCAATGACGTCCTGATTGCTCTCGCAGACCTCGACCCGGTCGAAGTCACTCGCCAGTCGGGCCGAGCGTTCGGCATTGCGCGGAGAGAGGAGGAAGTCCGGGTGGTCGGCACCGGCACACGATCCTTCCACAATCGCCGAGGCGATCTCTCCGACTCCGATGATTCCGATTGTTCTGCTCATGCTGCGCTCCCAACGACACTGATGCGTTCGCGAATGAGGGAAATCCCCCTTTCAGCATTGTGCCATCGGAACTCGGAATAGCGAGGGGATCGGAACGTCGTGGCCTCACCGCCTCAGAAAGCTCAACAGCGGCACCCATGAATGTGGGCCCGCGTGCGATTCTGACGCAGAAATCGCACGCGGGTCCACATTGACGGGCTTCAGGGGCGTGAAACGCTCACCGGGAACTCAGAACGAAGGCAGCACCGATCCGTCTGACCACTTGTCTTCGATGAACTTCTTCACCTCGGGGGAGTGGAGCAGCTCGTCGAGCTTCTTGATGTTCTCATCGTCCTTGTTCGCGGTGCGCGCGGCGAGGAAGTTGCCGTAGGGGTTGTCCTTGGCGTCCTCGAGGACGATTCCGTCCTTGGCAGGGCTGAGTCCGGCTTCCAGAGCGTTGTTGCCGTTGATGACCGAGGCGTCGACGTCATCGAGGGTGCGAGCCAGCTGTGCGGCATCGGCCTCGACGAACTCGACGTCCTTCGGGTTGTCCTCGACGTCGGAGAGCTTCGCATCGACCGCGGCGACGCCATCTTTGAGGGTGATGACCTTGGCCTCTTCGAGCATCTTCAGCGCACGACCCTGGTTGGCAGGATCGTTGTTGATGCCGACCTTTGCGCCCTTGGGCAGGTCGTCCACGTCCTTGATGGACTTCGAGAACAGTGCGAAGGGTTCGAGGTTGATCGGGTCGAACGCGGTGAGTTCGTAGCCTTGGCCCTCGACCTCTGAGTCGAGGTAGGGCTTGTGCTGGAAGTAGTTGGCGTCGATGTCACCGTCGGACAGGGCCTTGTTCGGCAGGGTGTAATCCGTGTACTCGGTGACTTCGAGATCGAGACCGGCATCCTCAGCGAGATTCTCGTCGACGAAGCGCAGGACATCGCCCTGGGGCACCGGGGTCGCGCCGACGGTGAGCTTGGTGATGCCGCCGTCCTCCTCGCCCACGGAATCGGTGTCGCCGCCGACGAGGCCGCAGCCTGTGAGCAGCAGGGTCGCGCTCGCGGCGAGGGCGGTGAGCTTGATCTTCATGGTTCTCCTTGTGTGATGTGTGTCGTTGGTGTGACGAGAATTTCGATGCGGTGAGTCTTCATCGATGAGGCCGTGTGCTGTCGGGCCGGCCTCAGCGGTGGTCGACGACGCGAGCGAGCCGGTCGCCGATGAACTGGATGAGCGCGACGATGATGACGAGGACGATGATGCACGCGAGCATCGTGTCTGCCTGATACCGCTGGTAGCCGTACGAGATCGCCAGCGCTCCCAGACCGCCGCCGCCCACGGCGCCTGCCATGGCCGTGTAGGACACCAAGGTCACCGAGGTCACCGTTGCGGCCCCGATGAGCCCGGGCTTCGCTTCGGGGACTAAGACCTGCCGGATCACCTGACCGTTCGAGGCGCCCATCATCAGGGCAGCTTCGACCTTGCCTTCGGAGACCTCACGCAGCGAGTTCTCGACGAGGCGGGCGTAGAAGGGGATCGCACCGATGGTCAGTGAGACCACGGTCGCCTGCCAGCCCAGGGCCGAACCGACCACGAAACGGGCGAAGGGGATGAGGGCGATGATGAGGATGATGAACGGGATCGAGCGCGTGATGTCGACGATGAGCGAGAGCATCCGGTGGAGCGCGGGCCGAGCCTTGAGCCCGCCCTTCGATGTGGTGAACAGCCAGATCCCCAGGGGCAGCCCGATGAGGACGGCCAGGCCGGTCGACCACAGGGTCATCAGCAGGGTCTCGATAGTGGCGGGCAGCATCTGCTGCGTGATCGCCGGGTTGTCGAACCATGTGGGGTCGTTCATCAGGCCGCCTCCTCCGCGTAGATTCCGTCCGCGTCCAGTGCGGCGATGAGCTCCTGCGACTGGGCCGGCCCTGCGACCGTGAAGCGGATCCGACCGACCTGCCTGCCCTCTATGGTTTCGACGGCACCGGCGAGGATCGCCTCGGCGCCGACCCCAACCGACTGTGCACTGGTCAGGACCTTGGGCAGGCTGGTACCGGCCAGCGACACCTCGACGAGGGCGGTGTCCGCCTCGTCCAAAGTGATGGGTGGAAGGGGCACGAGATCCTTGGACAGGTCCGATCCGGGCTCGGAGATGACCTCGGCGAGGGTGCCTGTCTTGGCCACCCGACCATCGGCCAACAGGGTCACCGAATCGCAGATCTCGCGGATGACGGACATCTCGTGGGTGATGATGAGGACGGTGATGCCCAGGCGATCACGAAGGGAGCGGATGAGGCCCAGGATCTGGTCCGTGGTGGTGGCATCCAGCGCCGAGGTGGGCTCATCACACAGCAGCACCTTGGGTTCGGCGGCCAGCGCCCGGGCAATGCCCACGCGTTGTTTCTGACCGCCGGATAGCTGGGCGGGATAGTTGTCGACACGATCACCGAGGCCGACTATCTCCAGCAGCTCGCGCGCCTTGGCCAGGCGTTCGGACTTGGAGACCCCAGCGATTTGCAGCGGGTGGGCCACGTTGTGCAGGGCGGTACGGGAATCGAGGAGATTCACGTGCTGGAAGACCATGCCGATGCTGCGACGGGCCTGACGCAGACCGGAGCCGGACTGATCTGTGAGGTCGACGCCGTCGATGGCGACCGTGCCCGACGTCGGCGAATCGAGTCCGGTCAGGCAGCGGATGAGTGTGGACTTGCCGGCGCCGGAGCGGCCGACGATGCCGTGGATCTCTCCGGCAGGGACCGACAGGTCGATCTCCTCCAGAGCGACGGTGCCTGAGAACACCTTCCGCAGACTGCGCAGTTCGATCACAAGCGCCTCCTCGTGTGGGTGGGATGGGGACGGACGGCATGAGACCACAGAGCAGCAAGCCGACGATTCAGCATCCCAATATGGCGGCGCCTGACTTTATGCGGGTGTCATAAAGGGACGCACAACTGGGCGTTCGTGACCAAGGACACGAGGGTTCGCTGCGAACGTCATCTACCTCGTTGCGGAAGCGGTGCTCGAGTCGTCCGTCGAGTTGAGGAAGTTTTGGGCCGATTCTCGTGTCCTGAAGCGGACCGAAGTTTCCGCAACTCGGAGCTGCCGACGAACGCACCACCTCGTTGAAAAGGTGACGAACGGGCGAACTCTGTCAGAAGCCGTGGGGTCGGAGCATCGCAGTTCGCATTCTCGCCACTTCGTTGTCACGTCGCACCCGTATCACTGAGTAGCTAAGGTCCTGACCATTCGTGATTTCGGCCCGGTGGTCGGGCGAGAACGACGATGGGAACACCGCATGTTCGAGGACACCATTCGGATCGCTGCGATCGTTCCCTGCCACAACGAGGAGATCACGGTGGCGACGGTGGTCGGCGACCTCAAGGCGGCCGTCCCCCTGCTGGCCGTGGTCCTCCTCATCATCACCCGCTTCGTCCCGAAGACGTGGCCGCTCTGGATCCCGGCCCTGGGGCTGCTCGTGTATGCGTTCGGGCTGCGGAAGAACGCCATCTTCGCCATCGTCCCGATCGCGGTCTATATCGGATACTTGTTGGTCAAACGGCTGCGCAGCAGTCGACGCTTCTCCACGATCGCGGGACGGTTCGGCACGCGGGTGGGCGCTCGGTTCGCCGCTCGGCAAGCGATTGCGACGGCTATGGCCTCTCTGCTCGTTCTCGTCGTCCTGGGTGCGGGCCTCAAAGCCACGGATGCGGCCATCGAATCGCAGGAGGACGTGGCGGCCACCGGTCAGATCTCGCAGATCTTCCTCGACGACGTCATGTTCTCCGTGCCCAACGGCGCTCTCCAGGCCTCGGATGCCCCGGCCGAGCTCAAGGACAAGATCAGCACAGCTCGCGACAAATGCCTGGAGAAAGGCGAGATCTGGGACGCCTACTGGAACTGCTACGGCAAGGGCGCGACTGGGGAGCCGTTCTCGCCGATGGCCCAGCAGGAGGCGCTGAAGGACCTGTGGCTGAGCGAGGTGATCACCCATCCGCTCCGCTATGCAGAGTACCGGGCGGCAGTGTTCTCCTTCTACTTCTTCACCTCGGCCGTGGAGTACTGGCCGGCTGGTTGGCACCATGCCGCTGCACGGGTCGGCTTCGAGCAGGGCAATGACAAGGCCGACTACATCGTCAAGCCCTATGTTGAGGACTTCGCGCTCGACACGTTCCCGATGCTCTTCAAACCGTGGTTCTGGACCCTTCTGGCAGGTGTCCTTCTGGCCTTCGGATACCGCGCGCGACATCGCGACACGAGCGCTGCTGAACGGACGGCGACTGCGAGAACCTTCTGGCCCGAGATCACGATGCTGGCCACCTCGGCGCTGTTCTATGTGTTCGGATACTTACCCATCGTCCCGTCGAACCATTTCCGGTACACGTTCTGGCCAGCGCTCGCCGTCACCACCGCACTGCTGTTCGTCCTGGCAATGCGGCACACCCAGCGAGCCCCGACAGCCATGGATGTTTCGGAGCCGGGGCCCTGAGAGACCTCGTGATCGCCGGGCACGCCGCGTTCGGGGGCATTCAGCGAGTCCGAAACCTGGCCGATTAGACTCGATGCCTGTAATGGAAGAGTCATTGTCGGCCCGGTTGCGGCGCCTCGCGGCGGAAGCGTTCAAATTCCTCACTGTCGGTGGTCTGGGATACATCGTCGACGTGGGGCTTTCCAACGTCCTCGCCTACGGCTTGGGCTCGATCCCTCCGCTGCTCGAGGGCAGTCCGATCAAAGCCAAGATCGTCTCCACCATCATCGCCATGGTCGTTGTGTGGATCGGCAATAAGCTCTGGACCTACGGGGATCGGACGACCGATTCGAACCTGCGCGGCATCCTGCTCTTCGTCGCCGTCAACATGGCCGGAATGGTCATCTCCGTCATCCCGCTGGGCGTGACCTGGTACCTGCTCGATATGCGTGACCAGCTGACCTACAACATCTCGACGAACATCATCGGCGTCGGACTGGCGATGTTCTTCCGCTTCTACGCCTACCGGACGTGGGTATTCAAGGAAGCATCACCGGCCGCCGAGGTCGTTGTCGAGATGGACGAGCCCCGCAGGGTTCCCGACGACCGGAACTGAAAAAGGCAGCCGGCGGGCCAGCCTCATTTACCTCGCGTAGCGCAGTTTTCGGTAGGCGCGAACGACCGGAGCCGGGGCCATGGTGCGCAGCTCGGCGCGGATGAGCAGACGCTTCTGCTTCCACACGGCGCTGCGCCGGTTCGGCAGCTGACCTGCCCTGGCACGTGTGGCCAGGAGCTCCAGATGGTGACGAAGTCTGCCGTCGTCGGAGTGGAAGTAATTCTCGGCCAGCCACGCCGAGGTGGGAAATCCGATGGTCCCGGCCGTCACCTCGGCGAGGCTGCCGGTGGCACCGGAATCGGCGAAGGCCTCATTGAGCAGGTTCCTGTCGAAGCCGAAGTCCGAGATCAGCAGGGTGGGGATGCCGCGGTCGAAGGCCTCCAACGCCGCCGTCGATGACACAGTCACCAGCGCGGCACCGGGCACGAGGAAGTCGTCCAGTGGACCATAGCCGAGCTCGATACGCTCAGTACCAGGAACACCCAGATCACGCAGGCCTTTGCGGATATCGACGTACGAGTGCTGTTCGTGATGCGTTTCGTGCTCACCGGGCCGCGAACGCATCTTGATGACCGCGTTCGAGTCTGCGTGACGTGAGGCGAACTCGGCGAGCGCGGCCACGATTGCTTCTCGATCACCGAGCGCCTCGGGCACCTTGGCCTGCGGAGCGAACACAAGTGTTCGGGGGACTTCGGTCTGCATAGGCTTGGATGCTTCACCAGCGTCGGGCTGGGATGCACTCGCAGGAGTGACAAGCTGGGGGATCCCCGTCGAGCGCAGCATGGGCAGGCGGGTCAGGTAGATCTCACAGGGCACCTGCGTGAGTGCACTGACCTCGGTGTACTGGGCCACCTCGGCGAAGGAATGGGTGATGAACGCATCCATCAGGCGGCGATAGTTCATGCCCTTCTTGCTGGCGGGCAGCCCCGTTCCGGGTAGGCCGGAGACCAGGGCTGGGCGGTGATCGAGCAGGTGCGCGGTGAGGAAGAGCTGGGCGACGATCGGCCCGGTGGCGGCCCCGAGCACAATGTCGGCGTGATGGTCGGTGATGATGTGGGCCAGGTCGGTGCGGGTGACAACGGGGATGGTGCGGCCGGCCCAGGCGGTGCCGGCGATAGCGTGGGTGATCTGCTCTGCGGTGGGCAGAATCGGGCTGTCGATGAGGTAGACGTGGGCTTCGACGCCGGGCAGGGAACTCAGCAGCTGGGTCGCCCATTTGAGGTAGGACTCGGAGTCGGAGACGGAGACGATCCGGATGGACTCGTCCGAATGTGCATCAGGTATCGACATCTGCCTTGACCGATTGGGTATTGAGGGACTTACGCAGACTATCGGCTGAGGCACCGGTCCACCATTCCGCCGGAATCTTGGTGACGGCGATCGTCACGTCCGGGTTCAGTGTTGCCAAGGAGATCGCTGCGGTGCTGGGCAGGCTGCGGATGGTGGAATTCGGCGGCAGATTGACCAGGCGCAGTTCGATCGGCAGACCGACGTGTTTGATGCGCACTCGCTCGTCACGGCTGAGCTCGGCGAGGAACTCGTCGGTCTCTCGGCGGTGCGGGTAGTAGGTGATCGGACCGTCGGCCATGAGTTCCTCGAGCCAGGTGCGGTAGGAGTCTGCGTGGATGAGCCCGTCGGCGACGAGGGCCGAGCCGATGACCGGGTTGTCTCTTGGGTGGCTGCCGCCGGTGGGCAGGGTCTGCAGGTGTTCGAACTTATGGCGGGTGATCTCCGCGCCTGTTTTGAGGAAGGCCTTGCGCATGGTCTTCGACACCGGCAGCGCGGTGTGCCAGCGCAGCCTCCCTGCCGGTGCCAGCCCACGCAGACGGTCTGCGACGTGTGCGGACATGACCGCACGTGAAGCCTTGAGCTTCTGCCGCGGACGCACGAGGGGTCCGCGCGCGGCGGTGAGAGTCTCGATGGTCGAATAGGTGGCCAGACCGTCGTCGAGGATCACGACCTCCGGCATGCGACGCTCCAGGTAGGCCAGTGCGAGTGCCTTGTGGACCTGCCCGGAGCAGGCATCGCCGATGTAGATGCGATCGAAGTTCTGTTTGCGCAGGACTCCGGGCTTGGCCCCGACGCGTTCGAGAGAGATGTTCTTGGGCAGCCAGGCGGAGTCGAAGGCGTCGAGGAACGACGTCATGCCCTTCGCATTGGCACGCGCCCGTATCAGCAGGTCTTCAGCAGGTTCGTGGGCTTCGAGTGCGGAGAGGAACTGCAGGGGCGACTCGACGAAGGCGATCGAGGTGAGTTGAGTCTTCTTGGCCATCATTGCTTTCGGCCACCTCCAAATCGTGAGCTCAGTGTTGATTTCATCTTCGGGACGAGTTTCGGGGCGTCGATGGAGATTCCGTAGGTCTTCAGGGTGTGCTGAGCGTGCTTCGCCTGCGTGCGCAGACGTCGCTTGGCTGAGCTGAGCCCCTTGCGATGCGATGGAATCTCCAGGCGTCCGGGCAGATCCAGCTTCGTCAGACGCTTGCGTTTGAAGTACTTCATGTCCTGACCGCCGACGGCGGATTCGAGGAACTCGATCGCGTCCTCGCGCAGGTAGGAGGCGGTCTCGGACTGCATGCAGTAGGTGACGGCGTCGATGAGGGGTCCCAGGTCCTTCGTGCCGGTGGGCTTTGTGCGGGCGGGCTTTGTGGCGGCCTTCGCGTTCACGGGGGTGGTCGCTGACGGCCCAGGTGCCACCTCGTCGAGGTCGCCGGGCAGGGCATATCCGTCCGTATGCAGGGCATCGACGATGGTCAGCGGGATCCGGTTGCTGTTCTGGTACGGCGCTAGGACCTGCAGCAGCATCGAGGTGCCGATCGCGGCCGTGGCGGTTCCGAACAGGGCACGAGCGGTCGCGAGCCCGGTGGAATAGCAGGACACGACGAGGCGTGGTCGGGTGGTGGCGATGACGATCTCGGCCAGCAGCGGCACATCGGCGAGCACGAATTCCAGTCCCAGTTCCAGGCTGCGCTGACGCAATGGTTCGGTCGTCGTCCGCGCCGAGGTGGGGTGTGGTTTGAAGATGACAGCCGACAGTCCGCGAGCCTTGACCTCATCGATCATCTGCAGGTGCAGATCCAGCTCCTCCTCGGCAGTGATGAGGTCGATCTGGGCGAGGTACTGGCCCAGGACCATTCCAGCCTCGGGGATCGGATCGCAGAGTTCGGCCGCCGCCAACTCCGGGGCCACCTCGGCGGCCATATCCTCGATGACCGACTTCAGGTCCGCGGCCGGCAGGGTGACCCGGTCGGGGGAGTGTTCGGCTAGCTGACGTGGGGTGATGCCCGGCAGGAGGTCGGTGTAGTAGATCGCCTGCAGGCGCTGGTACTGCGGCAGGGACAGCGGATTGCGGATCGGGCCGTAGCTCATCAGCCCATCGGAGTGCACCGCAATTTTCGCGGTGGTGAAGATCTGGGTGAGCACACCGGCCGGATGACCGGGCAGGGACTCGACGATGAGATCGATGGGCTCGTTCTCCGCGATCGCCCATTCCGAGCGCAGCGATCTCGCCATGATGGGGGCACGTTCGCCGGAGATCCCGAAGGTCTTCGGGTGGTTAGGCCAGATGGTGGCATTCCAGTCGACGATGAGATCGAAGCAGGTCAGCAGGCTGGCCGATCCGGGCATGTCATCCGCGGCGGGAGTCAGCTCTGGAGCGAAGGAGTTGTTGGCGATGACGAGGATCCGGCGCATCTCGGTGCCACCGAGGTGTCCGGCGCGGATCAGGGCGACGATGTTCGCGAGCTGGTACTGGGTGGAGACCTGGATGATCTGGGTCATCAGCGTGCCCTCCTGACGATCGACTCGATCACGGGCAGCCGGTGCTCCCCGAAGTTGTGCAGGGCAGCGTCGATGATGTCGTCATCGACGCCCTTGAGCGTGTTCACCGCTCCCAGGTTGAGCTGCGACCTGACCTGGTGGTTCATTGAGGCGCCGCGGTTGTGGATCTGGAAGTAGAGGATGGAGAGGAAGTTGCGCACGGCCTTCTGCTCGAAGCGGCGAAACTCCGGGTTGGCCTCGAGCATGGCGAACACGGACCTGAACGCGGGGATGAAGTCGAGCTGGCGTTCGTCGAAGATCGCCGTCAACGAGGTGGCGCTGCCCTTGCGATAGCAGAGGCCAGCGGTGTCGACGACGGCGAAGCTGTCGGTCTCAAAGTGGTGGCGCCACGTCCAGGGACGATCCTCACAGGTGCGCAGTTCCGGGTTGAACTCGAGCAGGCCACGCTGAGCCATGGACCGGGAGTAGATGCCGGTCCAGCACTCGGGGAAGTCGACCATGGTCGAGGCGTCGTGGGGGAGGATGTAGTCGCGGGGGTTGAGCGCCGTGTTGTGGGTGAAGCAGGGGGCGTTGCGCAGTTTGCGGTTGAAGCCGTTGACGATGAGGTAGTTGGTCTTGACGAAGTCCACGCCCAGACCGGTGATCGAGTCCGTCAGGGACCGCAGATGGCCAGGCGCGTACCAGTCGTCACCGTCGAGGTAGGTGATCGTGTCACCGGTGGCAGCTTCCAGCGCGGTGTTGCGTGCCGTGGAGACGCCGCGCGATTCCGCGTTGTGGATGGTCACCAGGTTGAGCCGGTCGGCGAATTCGGCAATGACTCCCGCCGTGTCATCGGTGGACCCGTCGTTGACGACGATGACTTCCAGTTCGTCACGTCCGAAGCGCTGGTTGACCAGGCTCTTCAGGCTCCCGCCGATCGTTTCCGCGGCGTTCTTCGCGGCGATGATGACACTGACGACTGGCGCTGTCATTGGGTCCTTTCGCAGGGGTGCTCAGGTCTCGTGGAGCTCGTGGCGTGCGCTGGTGCGTGCACGCGTTCTCCTGGTGGGACGGGCGGTGTTGTTTGCATTCGATTGATCTTAGAATTCCTAAGCGAACGGTGGGTTGCGCCGAGGTTGACGCCTCGGACAGGTGAAGTTCACCAAGTGTTTGCCCATCGCCCATAGCCTTGTGCAATGCCGCACCTGAAGCTGTTCCACTTCGACATCCCGACCTGGGGAAACTACGGCGACAAGGCGCTGTTCCCCGTGGTCAGGGACGTCTTCCGAGTGATGGGTTCTGGTGGCTCGACCGCTTCGGCTCGGTCGGGCGGTGAGGTCGATTTCACATCGGCGGCGGCCCTGCGGCGCGAAGTGGATTTGGCCCTCGTCGAGCGGATAAATTCATCGGCAGATGCTGTTGTCGTCGGCGGAGGCGGGCTGTTCCTGCAGGACACGAACCCGAATCGGCTGTCGGGATGGCAGTGGAAGATCTCCGCCGAAGCGCTCGCCGCCATCGAAGTCCCGCTTATCATCTATGCGCTCGGGGACAACCGGTTCCCCGGCCAGCCCGAGTTCGACGAGCTGATGCACACCCATGTCAGCCAGGTCCTCGACCAGTCTGTGTTCTTCGGCCTGCGCAACACCGGCAGCATTGAGACGATGACGTCATTCCTCGGTGTCGACGGGGGAGACGTCGAGCGATCACGAGCATCCGCGAACTCGCAGGCGGCGCCGCCTCTGCAGTCGCAGCCGGGGACGATCTCGCGGTCAGGACCAATCCGATTCCAGCCGTGCCCGACGACCATCGCGGGCCTGCTCTACGAGCCCTTGATCGGCCGTCGCCCCGATCCGAGTCAGAAGGTCCTGGCGATCCAGATGCTCGTTCACCCACGTCAGCAGGCCGCCGGCTTTGACGCCGAGGTGATTCACCGGGCAACGATCGATGCCGCCCGAATGCTCTTGGCTGGCGGATGGACTATCCTCAGCGTTCCCTTCCACCCCGATGGCGCCGAGGTGTCGCGGCAGTTGGTCGCTGAGGTGCCCGAGGTCAAAGAGATCGGGTTGTATGGCTCCGACATCGGGTTCTTCGCCGGTCTCGATCTGTTCGTCTCCATTCCCTATGTGCTGGGTGGTCGCGGGCATGCGCAGATGATCCCCTTCGGCGTCGGCTCGATTCCGATCTCCCTGGATCTGCACGCCAAGCTGGGCTACTTCGCCGAGGACATCGGACATCCCGAATTCATCGTGCCTGTTGGGCCTGAGGGTATGGCGGCGGACAATACGGGCGACGGTCCTGGCATCACCGCGGATGTGGTTCAGCGAGCCCACGCTCTTGCCCAGCGGATCGTCGACACGATCGAGCAGGCCTATGCGCGCGGAAATGACCTGCAGGACGACCTCGCAGCTACCTGGCAGAAACTTTTCGACATCACGGCGGACAACCACGCCGACATACGCGATGCGCTGCGGCCTTCGTCGGGCACGGGGAATTCCGGTGCGGGCACTGAGCGGTTGGTTGCAGTCGTCCGGAGGCTCCCAGCAGAAGTTGTTCCCCGAGCCGACCTAGTTCCTCAAACCGACCTAGTTCCTCGAACCCAGGCCGATATCCGAGCCGAGGAATTCCACCTCGCGGCAGTGTCCGAGGCCGAGGAATTCAGCGCCGCTCACATGCGAGATCGCACGAAGCTGCGCCGTGAGCACAAGCAGCAACTCGAGAGCGCCAACGCACAGCGCAAGGACCGCGAAGCGGAACGGGAGAGCCTCCGTGCGGAGTTGAAGCAGAAGGAGACTCAGCTCGAGTGGCAGTCCGCAGAGCTTGACGTGCAGACCACGGAACTCGACGCTCAGACTGCGGAGAAGAATCGGCACGCCGTCGATGCCGCCGGCCTGCGGAAGCAGCTCGACGAATCCGATGCCCAGCTCAGGTCGGTCAACGACCGTACAGCCACCGCCGAAGCGAAGGTCCTATTCGACAAGACGGCGCATGGGCTGGCGTGGAGGGTACGGAGGATCAAGCGCAAACTCGGGCGCTGACCTACGGCACGATCATCTCGGAACGGCCCCACCACCTCGGCGAGGGAACACGGCAACGGCCCCACCACCTCGGCGAGGTGATGGGACCGTTGTCAGACGATCAGGCCAGAACACGATCAGGCCAGACCAAGAGCGGGTCAGACGCTGACCTTGCGCAGCGAATCGATCTTGGATTCCTCGCCCGGCATGACGCGTTTGTCGCCGTCGCCGAAGGCAGTTTCGAGAACGCGCACGCCTTTGGTGAGCGAGGTGAACTCGCGCGGTTCCATCGATGCGGACTGGTCGGAGCCCCACATCGAGGAGTCGAGGGTGATGTGGCGTTCGATGGTCACGGCACCCAGCGCTGCGGCGGCGAAGGAGATCTCGAGGCCCAGTTCGTGGCCGGAGTAGCCCACGGGCACACCGTAACGCTCACGCATTGCCGGGATGGCCTTGAGGTTGACCTCTTCGGGAGGCAGCGGGTAGGTCGAGGTGGCGTGCATGAGGACCAGCTTGTCGCGGTCGAAGACCTCGACGGCCTTGTCCAGGGTGGCCCAGTCGGACATGCCCGAGGAGCACAGGACCGGCTTGCCGGTGGCGTCGATCGCACGGAGAAGTTC
The DNA here is from genome assembly GCF_003932995.1 of Brevibacterium aurantiacum. Classification (NCBI taxonomy): domain Bacteria; kingdom Bacillati; phylum Actinomycetota; class Actinomycetes; order Micrococcales; family Brevibacteriaceae; genus Brevibacterium; species Brevibacterium aurantiacum. The sequence goes on along the minus strand of NZ_CP025333.1, from coordinate 3,168,003 downwards.
GAAGTCCGTCAGCGAGGCCGAAGCGACCTTGTATGTCACGGCGTCGAACTCGTTCTCGAGGAAGTCCACGGAGTCAGTGTCCCAGGGGGAGGCGAACCACTGCAGGCCGACTTCCTTGGCGTAGCGGTCGATCTCGGCGTATTCTTCCTGGCCGAACTCGACGCGCCACTTGTAGTCGAGGTAGGTCATCTCGCCCCACGGGGTGGAGCGCATCTTCGACTTCTGGTGTTCGGGCACAGCCACATCGGGGTTGCGCTTCTGGAACTTCACGGCCTGGGCACCTGCGGTGACGGCGGCATCCATGAGCTGCTTCGCGATCTCGACGTCGCCGTTGTGGTTGATGCCGATTTCGCCGATCATGTACACGGGCTGATTCGGGCCGACGAGGTGATCTCCGAAGGCCACGGGGGCGAGTTGATCAGTCATGAAACCTGCTTTCGATTGGTACGCAAACCTTCTGCGTGATTCGTGAGCAACGGCTGTTGCTGCGGGATGGATGGTTGCTTGTTGTGTGAGTCTGAGGCGAGAACCGATGTCAGTCCTCGCGTCGGGAGCTGCTGCGTGGCCTGGTCGGGGACGGGGATGAGGTCGCAGACTTCGCGAACCGCTCCCTTGCCGCCGGGCCGATCGAGGACCACACGAGCCGCTGCGAGCACCTTGGGGTGGGCGTCCGCGACTGCGATTGGCCAGCCGACGACGTCGAAGGCCTCGAGGTCGTTGATGTCGTTTCCGACGTAGGCCACTCGGGCCGCGTCGAGGCCCTGTTCTTCGATCCACGACGTCAGGACCTGCGCTTTATTGTCGATGCCCTGAGTGACATCCACGTGAAGTTTCTCTGCCCTGCGGGTGACAACTGGATTGCGTTCCTTCGACAGGATCATGACAGGCAGCCCTGACTTCACGAGGCGTGAGACTCCCATGCCGTCGCCGCGGTGGACGCGTACCTGTTCGTTGCCGTCCTCGTCGACATAGGCGCCGTCGTCGGTGTGGACGCCGTCGAAGTCGGTGACGAGGGCGTCGACGTCGATGACCTGCGCTGTCTCCTGCGTCGAGGCGATCGCACGGACCAGTGACAGGTCGGACATGTCGTCGATTTCGCGGGCGTGCTCGGGCGGGACCTCTTCGATCGTGACGCGACCGAAGAAGCGGTGTTCATTCTCGAGGAGGCCGTCGGTGCGCATGACGTAGAACGCGCCGGTCTCGTTGTAGTGCTTGGCCCGGTCCTGACGGCGGGGGCGGAAGCTGGCTTCGTGCCCGACGGCAACTGCCGATTCGCCATCATCGAGGCGCCACAGGAACGAATGATCCTCAACGGCGGAGAACACGACGTCGGCCTTACCATCACGAACAGCGGCGACCGCGTTGTCGATCGAGGCCGAGTCGATGAACGGGGAGGTGCACTGCATGAAGACCGTGGTGTCGAATTCCTCGCCGAGGTTGGCCAGCGTGTAGATGAGTGCCGACTCACTGGTCGCGGAGTCACCGGCGATGTCTGCGGGACGGTGGGACACCTCGGCGCCGGCCCGGATCGCCTCCGCGGCGATGCCGTCATGGTCGGTCGAGACGACCACCCGGTCGATGCTCGGCGTTGATTTCGCCGCATTGATCGCGCGCGCAAGAAGCGAGACGCCGGCGACCTTCTGCAGGTTCTTCAGCGGGATTCCCTTGGATCCGCCACGAGCGGGAATGATGGCCACGGCCCGATGCTGCCGTGCTGCGCTCTCATCATCAGCGGGCGCTGTGGCCACGCGATCGGTGGGCGCTGGGGGAGTCAGAGTCGATTGGTAATTCACAATGATTCGACGCTAGCGACGGCATGTGGCCCTGAGGTGAACGAGCAATGTCGCCGAGGCGACGGCTTCGTGGCAGGTGTGTGTCGAGGTGGTCTGTGGCGGGCTTTGTCACCCGTGGCGGGGTTGAGGTACTAGCGCCAGGTGACGTTCCACATGCGGTTGTTCCACGCTTCGAACGGGATGACCTCGCCGGTGTAGACCGGCCAGAAGTAGGCGAAGGCCATGATTGCGGCCACGAGGATCAGCCCGACGGCCATGCGGCGTCCGAACAGCGGCCAGGGGATTCGAGTGCCACGGCCGGCGAAGAGGAGGCCACGTGGTTTGGGGGCGAAGGAGGGGACGGCGTCGGGAGTGGATGTCGCTGAGGTTGCGGTCGATGAAATAGCGGTCGCAGTCGCTGGCGTGGGCACCCGGCCCCATATGAGGGTGAGGCAGTAGGTGAACGCGAGGACGACGAAAGGCACCATGACGATTGTGTAGAAGGTGAAGATGGTGCGGTCCTGGTAGGTGAACCACGGCAGCCAGGTGGCGGCGAGTCCGGCCAGGATGACGCCGGCGCGAACGTCGCGGCGGACGATCCAGGCGACCAAAGCGACGAGGATGGCGATGGGTGCCAACCCCCAGATGACCGGATTGCCCACCGAGGTGATCGCCGAGGAGCAGTGCTCAACGGCGCAGCCCATGCTTCCCTGGTCCGGAGACTCGTAGTAGAAGGAGGTCGGCCGCCATTGCACGATCCACCCCCACGGATTCGACATATAGGGGTGTTCGGAGTCGAGGCCGACATGGAACGAGTACGCCGTGTAGTGATAGTGGGCCAGAGACGGCAGCCACAGCAGCCAGTCAGGCAGTGCGCTCCACCAGCCGCTGTTCTCGAACGCCCACTGCCGATCCCAGGCATCATCGGAGCGGATCCACCCGGTCCAGGTGACGATGTAGGTCAGCAGCGCCACCGGCACCAGTTTGAGAAATGCCGGAACGCTGTCGCGGATGAGCATCCCCAGCCAGGGGTGGACTACGCCTGCACGGTGACGTGAGTGCACGTCCCAGGCGACGACGAGGATCCCGAACGCGGCGAGAGCATAGAGTCCCGACCACTTCACACCCATCGCCAGACCGAGGCTGATGCCCGCGGCGATGAGCCAGGGACGCACGCCGAGGTGGTGCCCGAAATTGATCAGATCCTTGCGTCTGGAAGGCTGAAGGTCACGTCCTCCGTCCGGGGGACTGGTCGAGGCCGCGTACCGGGCGAGCTTCTTGGTGACGAACTCTCGGTCGACGACGATGAATGCGAAGGCCAGGAGGATGAAGGCCATGAGGATGATGTCGAGCAGGCTCGTGCGCGAATGCACGAAGTGCTCGCCGTCGATGGAGAGCAGCCCGGCCGCGACACAGGCGAAGAGCGCCGAACGGAAGAGCTTCCAGGCGATGAAGCCCATGAGGAAGATCGTCAGTGTTCCCACGATAGCGACGGAGAAGCGCCATCCGAAGGAGTTATCGGCGCCGAAGAGGTGGATGCCTGCGCCGATGATCCATTTGCCCAACGGCGGGTGGACGACATATTCGGGGGTGGACTCGATGACGCTCGGGTCACCGGCATTGAACGAGTCGTCGGCATTCTCCGGCCAGGAACGTTCGTAGCCGTATTTGAAGACGGAGTAGCCGTCCTTGACGTAGTAGGTTTCGTCGAAGATCAGTCGGTGAGGGAAGTCGAGGTTGAAGAGCCGGAGGACTCCGCCGATCGCTGTGATGATCAGCAGGACCGGCCACATCCAGATCGGGGCCCGAGTCGCCCACATGCCGGCGGTGAAGGAGCGCCTACGGATGGCGGCAGCATTAGCGCGGATCGATTCGCGCCGGTCAGCACGACGTTCCCGGGCCATGAGAGTGGTGGGAGCCGAGGTGGTTGCAGGGGTTGTAGCAGGGGCTGCAGATGATGTGGGCATTGCAGGCGTTGCGGATGCTGCGGGGAAGTATGTGCGGGGGCGTTCGGAGTCGGTGTGGGAGTCTACGGGGTCGGTGTGGGAGTGTGCGGGGTCAGCGGACTCATCCGTGGGGTCGGTCGACCACCTCGGCGCCTGGGGATCTTCGGAATGAGTCATCGTCGTCAAGTTTAAGGTCCGAGAAGGCGCCAGCTCCCATCTGGTCCCCAGGGTGAGTCGTGTGCGCATTGTCCTTCGGCCACTGACCACGACTAAGGTAGTCCTCAACAGGCGGCAAACGAACGAAACGGTGAAGAGCGTGTCCTACAATCCGAACTATCGCCCGAGCGATCCACCACAGGTCGGATCCCAACAGTTCAACAACTCCTACGGGACATCGCAGCCCGGGTACGGCTCAGGCCAGAATCAGGGGTACGGCTCGGGGCAGTATTCGAATCCGAACGCGTATCAGCAGAACCAATCCGGCCCTGCGGTCTACAACCAGCCGAACGATTACGGCCAGCCCGGCGCATACGGCTACAGCCAGCCGAATTCTTACAGTCAGCCGATGACCTACGGGGCGCCGATGATGGTGCGGCCAGCGGTGAATAGACTGTCTAGCTGGGCGATGTGGATGGGCATCATCGGACTCGGCGGCGGTTTCGTCTGCAGCTTCCTCTCCCTGATTCCTATCCTCGGCTACTTCTTCATGTTTTTGGCGATGTTCCTGTGGATCGCGCCCATCCTCGCTGTCATCTTCGGTCATGTGTCTCGTGGACAGATCAAGAAGTCCGGCGAAGATGGCCGAGGTCAGGCCACTGCGGGTCTGGTCATGGGCTATGTCGGCATCGGCTTGGGCCTGCTGGGACTCATCATCATCGTCGGCGTTGTGGGACTGGGAGTCTTCGCTGCAGCCATGGGCTACTGAGGGGTCGGCATAGACCGGTGAGCGACTGTCTTCGGACGGACCAGCTCACGAGGGTCCGTTTTCTGCCCTGACACCGGTGGTGCAGGACTGCAACACGTTTTGCTCTTCGCGGACTGTTCGGCTCGATAGCGTTGTATTCAGACGCAAGGGGAACATTCCTTCAGCAGGGATCATCCCGTGAGCAGCCACAGCAACAGGAGCGAACCAGATATGTACACTCGGCAACTGCCCGCCAGCGGCGGCAACGCGGCATCAGCCCACTCGAACTACGGTGGCTACCCAGGCTATTCTGCTCAGCCGAATCCTGCCGCGTACGGGGCAAACCCGGGGTTCGTCGGCCCGGTGACGTACATCTATCAGCCGATTGCTCCCACCAACTCCGTCGCGATCGTCGGCATGGTGTTGGCACTTGCCGGGGTCATGACATCCTTTATCCCCGCTGGCATCGTCGGGATCATCATGGGTCACATCGCTCGCAAGCAGATACGCCAGCGGGGTGAGCGCGGAGACGCAATGGCACTGACAGCGCTCTGGGCTGGCTACCTCGGTACGGCGTTCTGGGTGATCGTCTGGGGCCTCTATATCGGATTCATGGTGCTTGCAATCATGGCGGGCGTCGCCGCCGAAGAAGCTACCTACTGAGCGAACTGAGACCCATCTGTGACAACCTCACCTTTTGTCGCGGAGTACGACTCGGTACCGTTGTAGGCATACGCAAGGAGATCGCGCCATGAGCAGTCAGAACAACTGGAACAATCCAGACATGTATTACCAGCAGCCGCAGTCAGGTCCCGCAGCGGGCAGCGGCTACAACAACGCCAATGCCAACTACGGCGCTGCGAGCTATAACCCGAACGCCGCTTATGGCGCCAACGCCCAGTACGCCGGTGGCGCACCCACCTATGTCTACCAGCCGCTTCCGCCCACGAACACGCTGGCGATCATTGGTCTCGTGGCCTCGATCTTCTGCTTTATGAGCAGCATCTTCCTCGCTGGCATCGCCGGAATCATCATGGGGCATATGGCCCGCAAGCAGATTCGGCAGTCAGGCGAACGCGGAGACGGATTGGCTGTCGCCGCACTGTGGGTCGGCTACATCAGCACCGCATGGTGGGTGCTGTTCTGGGTCGTCTACGTCGGCATCATGGTCCTTGTGTTCGGAGTCGCCATGGTCGGTGCAGGGTCATACAGTTGATGTCCGGGAGACCGGAAGACGCTGGAGACTTTGACGGCGCAGGTGACTTTGACGGAGTCGCTGATGAGGCGGACTCGTCTTCGGTTGCGCATGACGATGTGGATATGGCGCAGGACGACTTCGGCTCGACGGATTCCGATCCAGCCTCTGCCTCAACCTCTGCCTCAGCCGGGGGCAAGCTGGTCCTGGTCGGCACTCCGATCGGCAACCTCGGCGATGCGAGCGAACGCATGCAGCGTGCCATCGCCACCGCCGATGTCATTGCAGCTGAGGACACTCGTCGTTTCCTGTCGCTGACGCAGCGATTGGAACTCACGCACACCAAGCGTGTCATCAGCGTCTTCGACCACAATGAGCAGTCTCGAGCTCCCGAGCTCGTCGAACTCATCCGCTCCGGTCAGACCGTTGTCCTACTGAGTGATGCGGGTATGCCTGCGGTCTCCGACCCCGGATACCGCGTCGTCAAGGCGTGTGCCGAGGCCGGACTTCCGATCACCTCCACACCGGGACCGTCTGCCGTTCTCATGGCGCTCGCAGTCTCTGGGCTGCCCAGCGACCGGTTCAGCTTCGAAGGTTTCCTGCCGCGCAAATCCGGGGCACGCAAGACCCTGCTTGAAGAGCTGCGCGGCGAGAAGCGGACCATGGTGTTCTTTGAAAGCCCCCACCGCATCGCCGACACCATGGACGATTTCCTCACCGTCATGGGACCAGACCGGCCCATGAGCATCAGCCGCGAGCTGACGAAGACCTATGAGGAGACTCTGCGCGGGACCGTATCTTCGCTGCGCGACCTCGCGGCCGACGGACTGCGCGGGGAGCTGACGCTCGTCCTCGCCGGAGCCACCGCGGTTGAGACCGCCCCGGAGGACCACCTCGACGCCGTCGGTGAACTCGTGGAGTCCGGCGTTCGTGCGAAAGATGCAGCAGGGCAGATCGCCAAGCAGTACGGACTGTCTAAGCGTGAGATCTACGAGGCCTGGCTGCACCGGTAGTAAGGTGCTCGGCGTCTCCGACTTGCGCGTTTGAGGGTGTGGATAGGTTAGGGATCGATCGAAGTTTCAGAGCTCTCCTTTAAAGCGGAGCTCTGAAACTTCGATCGATCCCTTGCCGTGTGTGCCGGACGCTGTGTGGTGGTGCGCGCACGATCAGCTAAGCGGAGCGTTTCTGCTGCACTGAGTGAGCTTGGTGCATTTGTCTGAAACCGCGGTTCACTTGGCCACGACTGGCTGTGAGATCTCCATTGACTCGCGTGCACTGTGCTTGGGGACAGAATCGTGTGATCCACACACGATTCGTCTCGGCTGGTTACCAGCACTATCGGCAGATCAGTGTGGTGGCATGTACAACGTCGTCTACTTCCAGGACCTCAGGGCAACGGGCGCGGCCACCACCGACATCAAAAGCGCGCTGGGGTGCTGCCTTTTGAAGCTCGATCGCGGTGTCTACTCGGTCATACGCCGGTGCAAGGATTCCTCACATCGGCGATTCGTCAGATTTGCAATCGACGAAGCGTGGTTGGTCTATCACGAGACCGGTCGCCACCGCGAGCGCTCCCAGCGGAGGAAGTATCTGGAACATCTCGATCGACTTCGGATTCTCCACTATCCCAGGTACCGGTCGGGTGACGTGGTCTGGGGACCATCAGCTGCGAAGCTCCACAAATTGGGGCTGTTCGACGTGCCGACTCAGCCAGTAAATGTCGCGCATGCTGTGTCCAGTTCCCGCACCGGCTCGTTGACCAGGCGGCGAATTTCGGTGCATGCCGAGGACATCTGCGAAGTCGAAGGGATCAGGGTCACTACGCAAGCGAAGACCGCGCTGGACCTGAGAATGGCGCTCGGGCCAGCGGCCGCATTCGCCGCCATGGAGCAAGTTCTCCGATGGTCCATGATCGGCTTCGATGAAGAGGCCATCTTCAAGACGGGCTATCCGCCTCACATCATGTCTCGGGTTCCCGATGCAGTCGACGGGTTGTTCGGCCCACCAATAGCTCGGATGGCTAGGGGGAATCAGAGTGCGAGGAAGCTTGCTTCATTGGTCACTCCGCTCTCGGAGAGCTATGCCGAGAGCCGGGCTTCGTTCAATTTGCACCTGCTCGGCCTGCATGACTTCGTGCAGCAGTTCGACGTCAAAGACGGGTATCGGACTATAACGCGACTGGATCACCTTTTCGAAGAGTCCGGAGTTGCCTTGTACATCGACGGAACTCAAAAGTATGTGGACGGAGGGTTCGCCGTCATGAACAAGGAGAGCTGGCAGCAGAACCGTCTGCTGTCGATGGGGTACAAAGTGATCCGCTTCAAGTTCAACGAGATTTTGAATGTAGCGACTTTCTCGCGGAAGCTGTTCGACCAGGCACCCGAGCTGAGGCAGCACTGCAAAAAGAAGCTGGCGCTGTGAAGCACCCCGAGCTTGCGGTGAACTGAGGTCAACTGCCGCAAAGTGTGGGCGTGAAGCGACCTTTTCTCGCTGGAAGCAGAGTTAGGGATCGATCGAAGTTTGAGGGCTCACGTTCAAAGTCGAGCTATAGAACTCAGACGGGGCTATTTCCAATAGGGGGCACACCCACTCCCCTGCGGACCCCTGCGCGACGGCGGCTCGGCTTCCCTTAGACTGTGTGACCTATGGGTTATTACTTGACGACAGCTATCGCTTACCCCAATGGGGCCATCCACATCGGGCACGCATATGAGTACATTGCGGCCGATACGATCGCGCGGTTCAAGCGCCTCGACAACCACGAGGTGTTCTTCGCAACCGGCACCGATGAGCATGGTCTGAAGATGCTGCAGGCGGCGAACAAACTGGGCATTTCGCCCAAGGAGCTCGCCGACGACAACGCGAAGAACTTCCGCGACACGCAGCTCGCGCTCGGGTCCACGTTCGACCGGTTCATCCGCACCACCGATGAGGACCACTACGAGGCGTCCAAGGCGATCTGGCGCAAGCTCGAAGAGGCCGGTGACATCTACCTCGACACCTACGCCGGCTGGTACTCCGTCCGCGATGAGGCCTTCTACACCCAGGACGAGACTGAGGTCGTCGACGGTGTCCGCCTGTCGACTGAGACCCGCACCGAGGTGACTTGGACGGAAGAGGAGTCCTACTTCTTCCGTCTGTCCAATTACCAGGACAAGCTGCTCGAGCTGTACAAGAACCACCCCGAGTTCATCGGCCCCGATTCGCGTCGCAACGAGGTCGCCTCCTTCGTCGCCTCGGGGTTGAAGGACCTTTCGGTCTCGCGCACCACCTTCGACTGGGGTGTGCCGGTGCCCGGCAACGAGAAGCACGTGATGTACGTGTGGATCGACGCTCTGACCAACTACCTCACCGCCGCCGGATACCCCGATGACCAGGAACGCCTCGACAAGTGGTGGCCCGCCGACGTCCACATCATCGGCAAGGACATCATCCGCTTCCACAGCGTCTACTGGCCTGCGTTCCTCATGAGTGCCGGCATCGAGCTGCCCAAGCGCGTCCACGCCCACGGCTTCCTCTTCAACGCCGGTGAGAAGATGTCGAAGTCCGTCGGCAACGTCGTCGATCCCATCGACCTCGTCGACGCGTTCGGCCTCGACACCCTCCGCTTCTTCCTCTTCCGCGAGTTCTCCTACGGCAACGACGGGTCCTACACCAAGGACTCGATCATCACCCGCAAGAACTCCGACCTCGCCAACGAGTACGGCAACCTCGCCCAGCGCTCGCTGTCGATGATCGCGAAGAACTGTGACGCCCAGGTTCCCCAGCCCGGTGAGCTCACCGACGACGATGAAGCCCTGTTGGCGTTGGCCCGCGCGGTCCCCGACAACGCCCGTCGCCATGTCGACACCCAGGCTCTCCACCTCTACGTCGAGGCCTGCTGGAAGGTCCTCTCCGAGGCCAACCGCTACTTCTCCGCACAGGAGCCCTGGAAGCTGAAGAAGACCGATCCCGATCGCATGGCCACCGTGCTGTGGGTGACGATCGAGGTCGTACGCATCATCTCGATCCTCATCCAGCCCGTCATGCCCGAGTCCGCCGGCAAAATCCTCGACCTCCTCGGAGTCGAGGCGGGTGCCGGTGAGGCCGGTGCCAAAGTTCTGCCGACAGCGACAGCGACCGACAGCGGAACCGGCGCCGAGGCGATGGAGACGGTCACCGCGAACGCCGGCATCGGTGTCGCCGCCGGAGCAGCCTATGCCTCCGCTGGCCTGGCACCTTCGGTTGCCGAAACCACCGCGGGTGGAATCTCCGCCGCCGAGGTGGATCCCCGGTCGTTCGCCGCCATCGAGTATCCGCTCGAACCCGGCACACCGCTGCCTAAGCCCGAACCCGTGTTCCCCAAGTTCGTGGAGGAGACCGAATAATGGCCTCTCGCGCCGCCGGAACCTATCCTCCGGTGCCTGAGCCGCTTGCCCACCCGGTAGTCGACACCCACACACATCTCGATATCTGCACGGGTGTGCGACTGCCCTTGGGCGCTGGCGAACCCGAACCAGAGGTGCGTCCCGACGAGGACGAGGAGTTCCCGAGCCTCGACTTCTTCTTCGACACCGCGCAGTCGGCTGGAGTCCAGCGCATCGTGCAGATCGGCTGCGATCTGCCGGCAGCTCGCTGGACGACCGAGCTTGTCGCCGAGCAGTCCGAGCAGGGCCGTTCGTGGATGCTCGGCGGTGCGGCACTGCACCCGAACGAAGCGCCGAGGCTGGCCGAACGAGGCATGCTCGACGATGCGCTCACAGAGATCGAGTCGCTCGTGGCCTCCAACGATCGCATGCGCGTGGTGGGGGAGACAGGCCTCGACTACTTCCGCACCGGCGAAGACGGTGTCGCCGAACAGCAGCGCTCCTTCCGCGCCCACATCGAGATCGCCAAACGCACGGGCAAGGCCCTGCAGATCCACGACCGTGAGGCACACGCCGACGTGCTGCGCATCCTCAAGGAGGAAGGCGCTCCCGAGGTCACGATCTTCCACTGCTATTCCGGCGACGAGGCGATGGCCCGCGAGTGCGCGGAGGCCGGGTACTACATGTCGTTCGCCGGGAACCTCACGTTCAAGAACGCGGACGAGCTCCGCCGTGCGGCAGCCGCTGCCCCGCTGGATCGGCTGCTGACCGAGACAGACGCCCCATTCCTCACCCCGCATCCGCACCGTGGCAAACCGGGAGGCCCGTACCTGACCGCGGTTACGGCACGCATGCTCGCCGAGGTGCGGGGGATGAGCGAAGAGGAACTGTGCTCTGCGGTGTGGAAGAACGCGGAGACCGCGCTGGGAGGCTGGGACTGACCAGCCACCTCGGTGAGGGTGAGGATAACGCTCGATCAGCCACCTCGGCGGGTAAATGTCACGATTGTGACGAAGCCCGGAAACACGGGGAAGTCCTGGTGAGAGCGCCAGCTCAGGCACCCTCGTTGTTACATGTTCGTAATGTTTTGCGTATCTTGTAACGAATCGGTTACAGTGGATGAGTTGATGACCTCTGCCCCAGGGATATTTTTGTGATTGATTTTCTCAAGAACCGCAAAGTGCAAATTGCTGCACAGGCGGTAGTGATTACCGGACTCGTGGGTGGCACGGGTGCCGTGGTGACCATGAACAAGCCAGTGACATTGGATGTCAATGGTCAGGCCGAAGAGGTTCGGACCTTCGGTGGAACCGTGGGGGACGTCCTCGACAGCCGCGACCTCGACATCGAGAAGCGCGACAAGGTCAAGCCAGGCGTAGACAAGAAGATCTCGCGGGATATGACGATCACCGTCAATACCGCGAAGAAGCTTTCGCTGTCCGTCGACGGCAAGGAAAGCGACGAGTGGACCAACGCGAACACCGTCGGTCAGGCGCTGGCCGACCTCGGTGTGGACGCGAAGGGCGCCGACCTCAACGCTAAGCCGAACCAGAAGCTCAAGGAACAAGGCAATGACATTGACGTGACGACCGCTAAGGACATCACGATTGTCGCCGATGGCAAGGACCACAAGGTCTCAGCCGCAGCGGAAACCGCCAAGGAAGCCCTCGGCGAGACCAAGTTGAAGCTCGACAAGGACGACTTCATGTCCGTTCCCCTCAGCTCGAAGGTCTCCGACGGCCAGGTCCTCACCGTGAACCGTGTGAAGAACGACACGGTCAAGGAGAAGGAAGCCATCAAGGCCAAGACCGAGACCAAGAAGTCTGACTCCCTGTACCAGGGTGAGACCAAGGTCGAAGAAGAGGGTAAGGACGGCCAGAAGCAGGTCTCTTACAAGGTCAAGACCGTCAATGGCGAACAGGTGAAGAAGGAGAAGAAGGACGAGAAGGTCCTCTCCGAGCCCAAGGCCAAGGTTGTCATCGAGGGCACCAAGAAGAAGGAAGCCCCCGAAGCCCCCGCAGAGAAGCCTGACGACTCCGACAACGGTTCGGACGCCGGAACAGGCGACGGCGGCTCTGACGAAGGTTCGGGCGGCTCCGACGACGGTGACAAGAGCACCGGTGGCGGCGGCTCCGGCTCCGGTGGTGGCGACATGAGCACCCAGGAGATCAAGGACATGCTCGGCGGACCAGGATCCAAGTGGTACCAGGTTGCCAAGTGCGAGTCTGAGTTCAACCCGAAGGCTGTGAACCAGTCGAACCATGCACACTTCGGTCTGTTCCAGTTCAAGCTCCAGACATGGCAGAACATGGGAGGCAGCGGCAATCCGGTCGATGCCAGCCCGCAGGAGCAGTTCGATCGTGCCAAGAAGCTGCAGCGTGAAGCCGGCTGGAGCCAGTGGGCCTGCGCCTGATCGCAGAGCGCGACTGCTGACCTGCAGTAAGCGACATGCTGAACTGAAGCGATAAGGTCACAGACGACAGCCACAGGTACGGACCCGGAAGATCATCTTCCGGGTCCGTACCTGCATTCACGAGAGGGGCACCTTGCAGCGGAAGGTGCCCTAACTTTGCCGCCGGCAGGGTCGCCTTCGAACACCTTTCCTGGGGTTTCGGGCACCTTTCCTGGGGTTTCGCCCAGAGCGTGGACAATCCTTGGCACTCGAGTTGACCGAGTGCTAAGAGCGTTCTAAAGTCGAATTAGCACTAGCACTCAGTGAGTGCCAGTTTCATGAGACGGTCGAATCGCTCGGCACCCGCGACGACGAGAGATTCATGGCAGCAGCCGCCGTCTGACTCAAAGAAGAATTGAACCCAGCGAAGGGAGAGGGCCCGATATGTCGGTCTCCATCAAGCCACTCGAAGATCGGATTGTCATCCGTCAGGTCGAAGCAGAGCAGACTACCGCCAGTGGTCTGGTCATTCCCGAAACCGCCAAGGAAAAGCCTCAGGAAGGCGAAGTTGTCGCAGTGGGCCCAGGCCGCGTTGCTGACAATGGAAACCGCGTCCCAGTTGACGTGGCCATCGGCGACAAGGTCATCTACTCCAAGTTCGGCGGCACCGAAGTCAAGTACGCAGGAGAAGAGTTCCTCGTGCTCTCGGCTCGTGACGTGCTCGCCGTCATCGGCTGAATCCCCTGACCAACTACTTCACTGACAGGAGGACGAATGCCTAAGAATCTTGAATTCAACGACGAGGCTCGTCGTGCACTCGAAAAGGGTGTGAACATCCTCGCGGACACCGTCAAGGTGACGCTGGGACCCAAGGGCCGCAACGTTGTTCTCGACAAGAAGTGGGGCGCACCCACCATCACGAACGACGGTGTGACCATCGCTCGTGAGGTCGAGGTCGACGACCCATACGAAAACCTTGGCGCTCAGCTGGCCAAGGAAGTTGCCACCAAGACCAACGACATCGCCGGTGACGGAACCACCACCGCGACCGTCCTGGCACAGGCCTTCGTCAACGAAGGTCTGCGCAACGTCGCTGCCGGCGCCGCACCAGGTGCCCTCAAGCGCGGAATCGAAGCCGCCGTCGAGGCTGTCTCCACCGAGCTTGGAACCATCGCTCGCGATGTTCTCGACTCCTCGGAGATCGCACACGTCGCCGGTCTGTCCGCTCAGTCCGAAGAGATCGGCAAGCTCATTGCCGATGCCTTCGACAAGGTGGGCAAGGACGGCGTCATCACGATCGACGAATCCCAGGCCGCATCTGTGGAACTCGAAATCACCGAGGGAATGCAGTTCGACAAGGGTTACCTCTCGCCGCACTTCGTGACCGATGCTGATCGCCAGGAAGCTGTGCTCTCCGACGCGCTCATCCTCATCAACCAGGGCAAGATCTCCAACATCCAGGAGCTCCTCCCTGTGCTGGAGAAGGTGCAGCAGGCCGGAAAGCCTCTGTTCATCGTGGCCGAGGACATCGAAGGCGAAGCTCTGTCGACGCTAGTCGTCAACAAGCTGCGCGGCATCATCAACGTTGCCGCCGTCAAGGCTCCCGGCTTCGGCGACCGCCGCAAGGCGATCCTCGAAGACCTCGCCGTCCTCACCGGCGGCCAGGTCGTCACCGCTGATATGGGCATGAAGCTCGACCAGGTCACCCTGGAAGAGCTCGGCAACGCCCGCACCATCACCGTCACCAAGGACAACACCACCATCATCGATGGTGCTGGCTCCGACGAGGACGTCAATGGTCGGGTCGCCCAGATCCGCAGCGAGGTCGAGAACACCGACTCCGATTGGGACCGCGAGAAGCTGCAGGAGCGCTTGGCTAAGCTCTCCGGCGGAGTCGCAGTCATCAAGGTCGGCGCCGCCACCGAGGTGGAGCTCAAGGAACGCAAGCACCGCGTCGAAGACGCTGTGTCTGCTACCCGTGCAGCCATTGAAGAGGGCGTCGTCGCCGGCGGTGGATCGGCTCTGATCCACGCAGCCAAGGTTCTGGACGGAAACGACCTGAGCCTGACCGGCGACGCAGCCACCGGTGCTGACATCGTCAAGCGCGGAGTCGTTCAGCCGCTGCGCTGGATTGCTGCCAACGCTGGCCAGGACGGCTACGTCGTCGTGTCCAAGGTCAAGGAACTTGCTTCCGGCCAGGGATACAACGCCGCCACCGATTCCTATGGCGACCTCATCGGCGCCGGAATCATCGACCCGGTCAAGGTCACCCGCTCGGCACTGCGCAACGCCGCTTCAATCGCCGCACTGGTTCTCACCACTGAGACACTGGTCGTCGAGAAGAAGGAAGAAGAGGACGAGGACTGATCCTCATCTGATACCTGTGTGGCCCGGAACTTTGTTCCGGGCCACACGTGTATTCACCCGCTGTGTATTCGCCCGCCGAGGTTGTTCGCCGTGTCGTCGCCCCCGTGCCGTCGTCCCAGTGCTGTACAGGCGGCTCACACCTACTGATCAGTCAGATCCTATGTTCCTCGCCGCCAAGGGTCGTTAGTCTGGACAAGACAGTTTGACGCAACAATGTAGGGACCCTATGACGACCGCCTCACCGATGCCCATCGCTCAACTTCGTGATGTTTCGAAGATCTTTGATCCGAACGGGGCAGCGCTGGTCGCTCTCTACCAGGTCTCTCTCGATATCGCTCCCGCACGTCTGACGGCCGTGATGGGTCCTTCGGGGTCGGGCAAATCCACCCTCATGCACATCCTCGCCGGACTCGACCGGCCGAGCTCGGGGACTGTGCACATCGGCGAACGTGAGATCACCGCATTGCGTGAGGATGAGCTCACCGCCCTGCGTCGGCGGCGGATCGGCTTCGTGTTCCAGGCGTTCAACCTGGTGCCGACCCTCACCGTCAGGGAGAACATCGTGCTGCCCTTCGAACTCGATGATCGCAAGCCCAATGCCGATGAGCGCGCCTGGATCTCCAGCATCGTCAAGCGCCTCGGCCTCGACGGGCGGCTGAAGCATAGGCCCAGCGAGATCTCGGGCGGACAGCAGCAGCGCACGGCCATCGCCCGTGCCTTGGCCACCCGACCGGATATCCTCTTCGCCGACGAACCGACCGGCAACCTCGATGGACGGTCGGGCCGCGAGGTCATGGCCATCATGTCCGAGGCCGTGCGCGAGCTCGGCCAGTCGATCGTGCTCGTGACGCATGATCCGATCGTGGCCGCCTATGCCGACCGCGTCGTGTTCATTGCCGACGGTACGCCCGTCTCAGAGCTCAACGACTCGATCAGCGCCGAGGTGATTGCACAGAAGATGCTCGACCTCGACGCGCAGGCCGAGGCTGTCGAGGCTGGAGGGCGCCGATGAACCCGATGCGGGAGATCCGGACCAACCCGCGCCAGTTCGCACCCAGCTTCCTCGTCGTCTTCATCGCCGCACTCTTCGGCACAGTCATCATGCAGGGCATCGAGATTCTCACGGCCTGGATGTCATCGGCGAAGATCGTCTCCGAGTCCGACACAGCGCAGGGCCTGCTCACAACGGTGGGGCTGGTCTTCTTCGTCATCGCACTGTTCGTCTCGAGCATCGTCATCGCGAATACGTTCTCCATCATCATCGCCGGTCGCAGCCGTCAACTGGCACTGCTGCGGCTCATCGGAGCTTCCTCCCGACGGCTGCGTCGGGCCGCCTCGGTGGAGGGACTGCTCGTTTCGATACCCAGTGCCATCGCCGCGTTCCTCGTTTCCACCGCACTTGCGAAGGCAACGACGGCCTACCTCGGCGAACAGATCACCGTGGAACCCGAACTGCTCAGTCCGATGATGTTCCTCCCCGGCGCGGCGACCATCGTCGTGACTTGGTTCTCCGCGTATCTGGGCGCCCAACGCATCAGCGGCATCTCGCCGATCGAGGCCACCTCTCAGGCTGTCGAGCGTCGCCCCGAGGACGCGCGCGCTTCGATGGGAGCCTTGGCAGGTGCACTCATCCTGCTGTCCATGGGGATCACCCTCCTCATCAGCGGCGTCGTCGGTGCCAGCGGGAACACGGTGAGTGTCCTGGGCGTGCTTCTCGTTGCCGTCGGTGCCGCACTGACCTTCGTCGGCGTCATCGTCGGCAACCCGTGGATTCTTCCGCCGCTGCAGACACTGACCGGGTGGCTGCTCGGCCGAACGGCAACCGCGCGTCTGGCTGCGTCGACGATCGCTCGCCATCCCACCCGCAATGCGCGCACGGTGATCGGACTCGTCATCGGCATCACGCTCATCGTCATGTTCGCCACGGCCATGACGACCTTCAGAGAGCAGCTCCTCGACTACGCCGAATCGCTCGGCGACGACGGGTGGGGCGGCTTCGAGGATGTGCTGAAGACCATCATCGATCAGACGATGATGTTCTTCCTCGGCATGGTCCTCTTCTCCGTCATCATCGCCGTCATCGGAGTCGCGAACGCACTCACCCTCTCCGTGCGACAGCGCACTCAGGAGATCGGTCTGCTCATGGCCCTCGGCCAGACGCCACGACGGGTGCGACGCATGATCGTCGCCGAGGGGATGCAGCTGAGCGTGACCGCCTGCCTGGTCGCGGTGCCACTCGGCATCGCTTTCGGTTGGATCGGTGCCCTGGTGCTGCTGTCACCGCTGACTGGATTCTTCGCTCCGTCCGTGCCCTGGTGGGTGATCATCTCCGTCGTCGCCGGTTCACTTCTGGCCGTGCTCGCCGCCAGCCGTGCCCCGGCACGCGCGGCCACGTCGATCAGTCCCGTGGACGCTCTTCAGGCGGTATGAGCCCTGGCCCTCGCCGAGGTGGGTCTCAGTCCGGTGTCACCGTGCCGTTGCTGCCGTTGACGCTCACAGTCTGGCCCGAGGTGAAGCGGCTGGTGGCGTCTCGGACGGCCATGACTGCGGGCAGGCCGAGTTCACGAGCTGTGACCGCGCCGTGGGAGAGTGCTCCGCCGCTTTCTGTGATGACGCCGCTGGCCTGGTAGAACAGAGCCGTCCACGCCGGATTTGTGGTCCGGGCGACGAGGATTGCCCCGTCCGGGAAGGATGAGAAGTCCTCGGGGCTGTGGACGACGAAGACCTCGCCGGTGACCTCGCCGGGACTGCCGGCAGTTCCCTTAATGAAGTCACCGTCCGTGTCATCACCGACCTCCGGGGCACGACCGTGCTCCCATTCGGGAGTCCGCGCGACCGCGTCCTGGTACCCGGCCCTGTTCTTCTCTGCGATCGCGCTCAGGCCAGCCAACGCCTCGGCGGGGGAGTGCTGCCCGTTGCCCGAGTCCGCAGAACCGTCTGCGCCGGCGGAATCACCCATAGAAGCGTCTGTGCCGGCTGAATCACCGGCACGGATCGCTGCGTCGAGGGGTTCGAAGTTGATGAAGTAGACGTCCATGGGGTCGGTGAGAACGCCCTGGTCGACGAGCCGGCGACCCAGCTCGCGCAGAGCTCGGCGCATCGGCAGCGTCAGTCGCGTGGTCTGGTAGTGCTCCAGGTCATCGAGCGCCGTGTACGCCCGTGCCAGACGGATGACCTCCTGGACCAGATAGCGCAGCTTCTCCGGGGCGGCATTGATCACTTCACGCTCGGTCTCGGCCTGCAGGACCTTGCGTTCTAAGTCGGAGTCCGCTGCGGCGTTCGTCTCCCGGTCGGCCAGCAGGCGGACCTGATCGAGGACGATGTGCGGGGCCTCGACCCAGGTCGGATGGTAGGCGTCGAAGTCGAGTTCACGGTGGCCATGCTTGGCGAGGAAGGTCGCGAATTCGTCGAAGAAGGCGGGGAAATCATCGAGAACCGCCAGCCCCGCCTCTCCGGTGTGGCTGCGCAACGTCGACAACAACTCGGGGTTGCTGCGCACCGTGCGTGAAAGCTCCCAGAGTTCTGCGTTGACCTGCGAGGTCTTCGTCTCTGTCGATGCCAGCAGCCGTTCGAATACGACTTGCGCAGTCTCCTTGTCCAGCGCCATCTCGAGCATGTGCGAGAGCGCTCCGTAGAGGGTCTGCTGCGTCAGGGAGATCGCGATATTGGGGCGGAAGTACTCGGTGCCGAGGTCGCTGATGGCGATCACGTGATCCCACACCTCGGCCAGCGACTTGTCCTCCAAAGGTTCGTGGGACAGCTTGCCGATGCCCATGAGATATGTGTCGAGATCACGCATCCACCGCACCGGCAGCTCCTGCACCCAGCCGAACTGAGAAGCGATCTCCGGCAGAGATTCGGTGATGGTCTCGACGCTGGAGAGCATCTTCGTCGGCAGTCTCCCGGCGTAGAGGTCGACGGCCGTCTGGTTGCCGTAGATGTAGAAGTCGCGCATCACGAACCATTTGTCGTCAAAGGGCGGCAGGCCCATGAGGTCGAAGCTGTGGTTGAGTGAGTAGTGGAACCCTGCCTCGACGAGATCCCAGGTCAGAGGCGTCACAGGAGTGGGGAATCGTTCAGCGGATTCGTCCCGGGTCCACCGAGGTGCGACGCGAGTGATCGGTCGCGACTGCAGGAGGAAGAGGTCATCACCGCTGAAGGCCCATTCGATGTCCTGCGGGAAACCGAAATGGTCCTCCGCGCGGACGGAGAGTTCGGCCACCGCTCGAGCCTGTTCAGCAGTCAGCGCCGGACGAGTCTGCTGATCCTCGCCGAGGTGGACCTCCCTCGTGCGCGCATCGCCGTGCCCATCCATGACGAGTGCCTTGGGTTTGTCCGCGATCTCTGCTGCGACCTGGGTGCCGTCGGCGCGAGCGATGCGGAATTCGTCGACTGGTTCCTCGCCGCCGACGACGGTCTCGCCGAGACCGAACGCCGCATTGATGAGGACCTCGTCCGTGTTGCCGCGCACCGGATCGACGGAGAACGCGACCCCGGCAGCCTCCTCGGCGCCGACTGCGACCATGAGCTGGACGACGACGGCCATCTTCGCCTCCAGCTGGTCAACCCCGAGCTGCTGGCGGTAACGGAAGGCGTGCGGGTTCCATAGTGAGGCATAGCAGTCGCGCACCGCCTCGGCGATGGCGTGTGTTCCGCGAACACCGAGGTAGGTGTCGTGCTGACCGGCGAAGGCCGCTCCGGGCAGATCTTCCATGGTCCCCGAGGAACGCACCGCCACGGCCTCATCTCTCAGGCCAGCAGCCTGAGCCGCCGCCTCGAAGTCAGCGAGCCAGGAATCGGGGACCGGGGTGCTGCGGATGAGGTCACCGATCGCCTCGGCGGGGTGCTCTGTGTCCATGAGCTCGGTGATCTGTGACTGCAGGGGTGTGACGAACTGAGTGTAGGCCTCGGCGGTGACGATGAAGCCGCCGGGAACGGGCAGATTCTGCGCGGACTTCGCGAGGCTGGCGCCCTTGCCGCCGCTGGTCGCCAGTTCTGTGGCGAGAGGATCGGTGAAGCCGAGGGTGAGTGTCACGAGTGCTCCTTGAGATGTCGCAGGTGGGTGCAAATGTCGAAGGGTCAGAGGTCGATCGGGTCACAGACGCAAGCGACGCAGGCCCAACAGCAGCCAGCCGCAGACCGCACTGACGATGCCGATTCCGATGACCAAGGGCCAGAAGAATGCGGCAACGATGAGTACCGGTACCCAGACCATAACCGCTGCGAAGCTCCCGAGGAGTCGGAAGAATGTGACAGTATTGCGACCGTCTGCGCGCGAGCCGGCAAAGGCAGCTGCTCCGAGTACGGGAGCGAAGAGCCACATGAGTGCGAGCCCCACCCAGCGCAGCACGGTGACCGCGAGACTCGCAGCCGCGGGTGCGCCATCAGCTGCGGCCGTGGTCGATTCACGCTGCAGGTCCAGGAAGGCCTTCGCGAACGTGGCCGCTCCGCCCGAGGTACTGCGGGCGACGTCGAGCGCGTTCGCCTGGATCCGTTCGAAGGTCTCCTCATCGGGACAGTTCACCGAGACCTCGTCGAGGGCCGATCCCATCGCCGAGGCGACCTGATCCTCCCACACAGATCGATCCTGGCCATTGCGGTCAGGAATCGTGATCGACTTCCCGCGGACCACCTCGGCGCGGGAACGGAATCGGTCAGGAGTCGAATAGAAGAGACCGACCGGGATGACCTCGAGATCGATGCCCTCCTCGATCAGGGTGCAGGCGATGCGGGCGGCACCCGACTTGTAGTGCTGGGGTCGGTGGCCCCACTCGCTGCTGGCTTCGGGGAAGATGCCCAGATCACCACCTCGGCGCAGGTGTGCAGTACCGGCTTCGACCGGGCTGGCCACCGATGCTGGGTCGAGGTTGTAGCGTTCGACGTCCTTGGGGCGGACGACGGGAATGCCGGCGATGAAGAGACGCAGGAACCAGCTGCGGATGAGCTGGATCGAGATGAGGAACTGGACGCGCGGGAATGCGGCGAGAACCTGATGACCGTCGATGGCTCCATTGCGGTGACTGGAGATGATGAGGCGCGGGCGCGGGGGTGATCGTGTAGTGGAGTCGCTCGAGGATTCGTCGCGGACGAAGGTTTTGCTCCGGTCTGCGGACTCGCTCCTGGCAGCGGGATCGGCACCGACGTCGAGGACAGGGATGCGACCGAAGTACACGGTGCGCATGGCGGCGTTGATGAACCGGTGCCCCCAACCCAGGGAAGCCGCTGTCTGCTCAGCCTTCGAGGACATCGCGCAGACGTTCCAAATCCTTCTCCACTGCCGCGATATCCCGGGCGAATTCCTCGTCACTGACATTCGGCAGGCGGTAGACGGTGAAGACGACCTCGCTGACGTCATCGTTGTGAAGTACCCGCAGCGGATTGTGCATGCTGGTGCCGTCCGGGAAGATCACGTCGTGGTCGAGGATCCCGAATTCGATGCCAGGACGGAACTTGACCTCGACCTCACCCATCGGCGAATCGGTGATCCACCTTCCTGCCTCATTGCGTATGCCCTCACTCAGGCCCGCGGCCCACTGCGGGAGGTTTGCCGGATTGCCGGCGAAGACAGCGATGTCGGAGGGGTCTCGGCGGATCGTCTGCGAAATGTGGTGCGCGTCGAAGCTCATGCACCCAGTGCATCACAGGAAGGTGGTCTTCACCAGAGCGCGTTGTCACGGAATCCATGGACGAGTTCACCTCCAGGTACCGAGCCGTTCACTTTCCGGCGTTCATCGCTCGTTAGCCTGACGGCGACATTCCGGAAACCGCGCAAAGGGCACTCAACATCAATATGAAACGAATGACGATGATCGGCGACATCGGGTGGAGCCGCTTCTACCACCTCGGCGACGAAGCGATGACCGAGTTCGCACTCGATGCGCTCCGTGCCCGAGCCGATGTCGAAATCACGCTCATTGCCGGTGAACCCGAATACGCGGCGAAGATGTACGGGGTCGATGCCGTTTCCCGGATCGGCTTCAAGCGGGACCGGCCGCCGAACATCACACGGATGCGCACGATCCTCGACTATGCGGAATCCGGCGGGGAGAAGGGCGGACTCGCTGCCGATGACCCCGCGATCCGCGTGATCGAAACCGTGCGGAACTCCGATGCCGTTCTCATCGCCGGCGGAGGAAACCTCAACTCGATGTTCGCTCAGCACATCTTCGAGCGGGCGACCCTGGCCAAGCTTGCTCGGATATTCGACAAGCCCTATGCGCTGACGAGTCAGACGCTGGGTCCGCTGATCTACGACGAGGATCGGGGCATCGTCTACGATCTGCTGGCAGAGGCCGAGTTCGTCGGCACCCGCGAAAGCTACACCACCCAGCTTGCCGGCGAGCTGGGTGCAGGAGACGCGAAGATCCGTCGCCAGGTCGACGATGCGTTCTCACTCACTGCCGGTGACGCGGACAGGGAAGCGGTCGCGGATCTGACAGACAAGCCGTTCATTGTGGCCAGCTTCGCTGAGAAGGCATCCTCGCCGATGATCTCCGACTCCGACTACAGGCTGCGCGTGATCGAGATCGTCAGGAGAATCGCAGAGGAGACCGGTCTGCGGCTGCTGCTGGTGCCCCATGGCGGTGCGTTCGCGCCCGCTCCGCAGACGCGGGACCAGCTCACCGACGCCCAGATCGCGGACTCTGCTGACAACGATTTGGTGCAGCCGACCCGGATGCTCACGGCCCGTCAGCTCGTCGCCCTGACCGAACGCGCCGAATTCGTCATCGGCACCCGGTACCACGCTGGGATCTTCGCCGGAGCGGCCGCGGTTCCGTTCATCTCACTGGCTCCCAACCTCTACTCTTCGATCCGGATGAGGGGTGCTGCAGAGAACGTGGGCATGCGCGACTTCGTGCTCCCTCTCGACTCGATCGACGACATCGTCGACACGGCAGTCGGTGTGGCCCGAAACCGAGATTCGCTGCAGACGACCCTGCGCCAACGTTCGGTCGCGCGGCGGGAGGAACACCGGAAGTGGTGGGACTTCCTCGTCGAGACCACCATCGGTTCTGAGGAAGCCCGAGTGCCGGGCGATGAGCGTGCAGGTGAGCTTACGGAAGCGCCGGGCTTCTTTCATGCGGACGAAGTGCCGAACGACTACGTCGCCAATGTCGAGTTGGTCCGTGAACGACTCAACTCCGTCCAGGACTACGGTCTCGTGATGGCGGTGAAGGATCGCCGCGCGGCCTTAGCTCGCACCGAGGTCAACCGGTTGAAGGCCAAGCTCAGACGTGCAGAGGACAAGGTCGAACGCGCAGAGGCGAGGCTCAGCCGGACCGACCGTGCGAAGGAGCTGCGCGAGAGGAAGCCTGCGGTGCGGGCGATGCGGCAGATGCAGAAACTCAACGTCAGGCTGCGAGGAGCAGCCCGCAGCGCCTCCCGGTTCGGGAACCGCTGAATTCCCACCCCTCTTGAACGACTGCCTCCGCCGAGGTGGCCGTTGGGTTCTCATCAGCGGGCGGACCCCGAGTCAGTCTCTGCGGTGGGCCGAGCGGCAGCGACGCCGGTCGAGTCGGAGGTTGCGCGAGCGGATCCTCAGCGTCCGCATCACACACTCCGGCCGTCCGGTGATGTTCGGGAGGGGGCGCCGGCTCGCGTTCAGGTGAGCAGCGATGTGTTCCTCGGCCGGCTCGTCCTCATCGTGGCGCTGCCCGAACTCCGACCGGTCGATGAATGCTCTGAGCTCGCCAATGAGCTTGAGCTGGAGGTCCTCGACCGACTCGGATCCCTCTGCGAATTCGAGGGGGATGTCGACAGCTTCCTGGTCAGCGACAACGCTGACGACCCAGGTCTCCTCATCGGCCGTGGGGTGGTTCACCCCGAAGCTGTCCCATTCATCATCGGAGAACAGTCTGAGAACAACCGGAGCGATGACTTCGTTGAGAAGGAACTCTTCCGTCAGTTCGGTGTTGTCCATACCTCCCACCATAGGACTCCGCGCCCCAGAATTCTCGCAGGCCCACGGAACGTTTCGTTGGCCCACGGCACGTTGTGCAGGCTCAGCGCCGAGTGCGGCACCGCGTCGACGCCGCGTTGGGCATCGCGTCGACAGTTAGACTGATCCGATGCCACGCAGCCCGCTCCCACCCCGAGAAGGCATCTCTGCGACCTCGCTGCGCGCCCCCGGTGGGAAGGAGACGCACGACAAGAACCATCTTCCGGTCCCGGACACGATCGGCGAGTGGCTGGAGGCAGAGTTCCCCGAGGCCGACGACGAGGCGCGGCGCAGCCTGCTCACCTCGGGCGATATGCGCGATGAGGTGGGCGAACCGATTCGCTGGGACGATGCCGTGGTCCCCGGCGGCTTCTATTTCTTCCACCGGCCTGTCCCGGCCGAGGAGCGGATTCCCTTCGAGATCTCCGTGGTCTTCGAGGACGACGATCTGCTCGTCGTCGACAAGCCCCACTTCCTCGCGAGCACCCCCAACGGCCGTTTCGTCCGCGAATGCGTCGTGACCCGGGCCCGCCTGGACTTCGACCAACCCGATCTGGTGGCCATCCACCGTCTCGACCGCGTCACGGCGGGACTGCTCATCCTGTCGAAGCGCCCCGAAACTCGCGGCCGCTATCAGCGCCTGTTTCAGGACCGGCTGGTGACCAAGACCTACCGTGCCCTCGCTGCGATGCCGCCTGCGGATCTGGAACTCCCGCTCGTCAAGGAATCCAGACTGGTCAAGCCGCGCGGCGGCAGACAGGTCCTCGAAGTCGAGGGTGAACCCAACGCCTTCTCCAAGATCAGCCTGCTGGGCGAACGCACCCCACCCTCGCCGAGGTGGTCCGACGCAACCGAGCCCTCACCTCGGCGATCGGTGGGGGAGTGCCCGTCGATCGGGGAGTACCAGCTCGAACCGTTGACGGGGAAGACTCACCAGCTGCGAGTGCATATGAACTCGCTCGGGCTGCCCATCCTCGGTGACCCGGTCTACCCCGTCGATCGCGCTCCGGACCCCTACGATTTCAGCGCACCGCTGCAGCTGCTGGCGGCATCGATCGGGTTCGACGATCCGCTGACCGGGCGACCGCGACGATTCGAGTCCGGCCTCAGTCTCGGCGAGACGCTCTAGCAGCGCCAGCCCCGGATCACGTGCAGCAGCGCTTCGTGTCTCGAGTCGGTATCATCATCGACGGCTGGGCCGCGGCTTTGCCCACGAACGGTGACTACACGGTAGCCTGGTGATATGAGCCCACACGCACCCGGATGTACGTCAGAGGCGATCGTCGCCTTGGTCCGGTCCCGAATCACGACCGGCGAATACCCTGCCGGATCCCCGGTCCGAGATGGTGCGCTGGCGAAGGAATTCAACGTCTCGCGCAACACCGCACGCGAGTCTCTGAGCCTGCTCCGCCACGCCGGTCTGCTGACTCAGGAGACCAACCGCGGCTTCTTCGTGCGCACCTTCGACCTCGACGAGCTCAAGGACCTCTACCAGGCCAGACGTGTCTTCGAGATCCGTGCCGTCCAGGAATCACAGGACGCCACCGAGGAGGCGATGAAACGCGTCGAAGCGTCCGTCGTCCGTGCCGAGACCGCTCCGAACAACGAGAGCTGGACCGACGCGCAGGAGCACTCCGCATCCTTCCACCGGGCCATCGTCGGCCTGCTCGGCTCGCCGATGCTCGATGAGTTCTACCTCAACCTCATGGCCCGCCTCTCAACGACATTCGCGCGCTCGCAGGAACCAGGCAAATACCACTCCCACTGGGCGAACCCGCACCGCGACATCTTAGAGAAGATGCGCTCGGGGGACCGACACGGAGCCGAAGGCCTGCTGCGCATCCACCTCGATGACTCCGAGGCCTCGACACTCGACCTGGCACGCTCGGTCGGCGAAGGCCGCTGACCACGGAACAGTGGGACCACCTCGGCGACGGGACGGTCGATGAAACGGCAGGACCACCTCGGCGAGCATTCCTGAGTATTGGTGTCGGCAGTCTCACAGTGCTCGGTACTTGAAACGCTAGATAAGCGCTGTATGACTTCGATAGCATTGAGCCACCGTACTCACCGCGTCGAAAGGCTGTACCCATGGGGATTCCCGAGCAGGAAACACAGGCCGCAAACGATCCGTTCTCGCTGACGGGACTCACGTATGACGATGTCCTTCTCCTGCCCGGTGACACCGATGTCATCCCCTCAGATGCCTCCACCACGACCCGTCTGACCAAAGAGATCGAGCTCAACATCCCGCTGGTCTCGGCCGCCATGGACACCGTGACCGAGTCGCGCATGGCCATTGCCATGGCCCGCATCGGCGGTCTGGGCATCATCCACCGCAACCTGTCGATGGAAGACCAGGCTGCCCAGGTCGACTACGTCAAGCGCTCCGAATCCGGCATGATCAACGACCCGCTTACGATCACCCCAGAGAAGACGCTGGAAGAACTCGACGAGATCTGTGGTAAGTACCGGATCTCCGGTCTGCCCGTCGTCGATGAGAACAATGTGCTGCTGGGCATCGTGACCAACCGCGACCTGCGCTTCGTCACCCGCAGCGAATTCCCGACCCGCACCGTGGCCGACACCATGACACGGATGCCGCTGATCACCGCCCCGGACGGCGTCTCCCCGGAGAAGGCGTTCGAACTGCTCGCCGAGCACAAGGTCGAGAAGCTGCCCCTGGTCGACGAGAACAACGTCATCAAGGGCCTCATCACCGTCAAGGACTTCGTCAAGACCGAAGAATACCCGCTGGCGACGAAGGACGACGAGGGACGCTTGCGTGTGGGTGCTGCCGTCGGATTCCACGGCGACGCCTATGAACGCGCAACCCTCCTCGCCGAGGCAGGCGTCGACGTCCTCGTCGTCGACACCGCCAATGGCCACGCTCGCGGCGTGACCGACATGATCCGCAAGATCAAGGCCGATTCGACGTTCGACAACGTCCAGATCATCGGCGGAAACGTGGCCACTAAGGAGGGCGCTCAGGCCCTCATCGACGCCGGTGCCGACGCCATCAAGGTCGGTGTCGGTCCAGGTTCGATCTGCACCACCCGTGTGGTCGCAGGAGTCGGTGTCCCGCAGGTCACCGCCGTCTACCTTGCTGCCCAGGCCGCACGTGCGGCCGGTGTGCCGGTCATCGCCGATGGCGGACTCCAGTACTCCGGCGACATCGCCAAGGCTATGGTTGCCGGTGCTGACACAGTGATGCTCGGCTCCCTGCTGGCAGGCTGCAGCGAATCGCCCGGCGAGCTCATCTTCGTCAACGGCAAGCAGTACAAGGCCTACCGCGGCATGGGCTCACTGGGTGCCATGGCTCCGCGCCAGGGCAAGTCGTATTCGAAGGACCGCTACTTCCAGGACGATATCGAGACCGATACTGAACTCATCCCGGAGGGCATCGAAGGCCGCGTGGCCTACCGCGGACCTCTCCGCCAGGTCGCGCACCAGCTCACCGGTGGCCTGCGCCAGTCGATGTTCTACGTCGGCGCACCGACCATCGAGGACCTCAAGGCCAAGGGCAAGTTCGTCCGCCTGACCACTGCGGGCCTCAAGGAGAGCCACCCGCACGACATTCAGATGACCGTCGAAGCCCCGAACTACGTCGTGAAGTAAGAGTTCTCGACCGACCGTCTCGGACGGTGCCGCGTGACCGTCAACGGCCGTGGTTCCTGCCTCCTGTGCAGGGACTACGGCCGTTTTCGCTGTCTCAGGATGTCAGACGAATCGCCCGTATGTGACGAAGGCCACGTGCGAGTTTCCTGGGCGGTATACGCCTGTCGTTGATCGTGGGCTTGGCCGCGCGAGAGCTGACGAGGGAGACTCTGGGTCGCGGCCGAGGTTACTCATGTAGTCGACGATCGGTGGCACCACTCGCCTTGCTTCTACGTTTACTTAGGGTAGGTTTCCCTAATGTAGTCCGGCCTTGCCGGACCGTGAACCGAAGGAGGCAACCGTACCGCTATGACTTCACTGCTCTCTGACACCCCAACTCCGCTGACCGACGCGGCCTCTGTGCGCACTGGTGACGCACTGCTGGGGGCCCACAGTGCCGATGCCTACGCCGAGCTCATGCACGAGGTCGTCGACGCACTCGCCCAGCGCTTCACCGATGTCGACGCACCCACCTCGGCGAATGACCGCACCAGCCTCGAGGCACGGGTCGCAGGCTTCGACCTCGACGGTCAGGGCATCGGCAACCTCGCCGCCCTGCGTGAGGCCGATGACCTCTACGCCCGCAACGCCGTCTGGTTCCACCACCCCAGCTACGTCGCCCATCTCAACTGCCCTGTCGCCGTTCCCGCCGTCGCGGCCGAGGCGATGCTCGCAGCGATCAACACATCCGTCGACACCTACGATCAATCCGAGGTCGCCACGCTCATGGAGCGCCGTCTGGTGCAGTGGGCCAGCCGGCACGTCGGGTTCGACTCCGGTGACGGAATCTTCACCTCGGGCGGCACCCAGTCCAACCTCCAGGCACTGTTCCTGGCCAGGGAGAACGTGCTGCGCGACCAGCAGGCACAGACGGTCGGCAAGGCCGAGGCTGGACGTGGTGAGGCATCACGCCGCGAAATCATGTCCCGGCTGCGGATCCTCACGACGAGCCAGACTCACTTCTCGATCTCCCGCGCAGCGCACCTCCTCGGACTCGACGCCGAGGCGGTCGTGTGCGTGGACACCGACGCCGCCGGCCGCATGGACGCCGAGGCTCTGGCCGAGCTGATGCGAGACATCAACGACACTGGCGGCATCGTCATGGCCGTCGTCGCCACGGCCGGCACCACCGACCTCGGCGTCATCGATCCGCTGGCCGCCATCGCCGAGATCTGCGAGAACGCGAACGTGTGGATGCACGTCGACGCCGCATACGGCGGGGGACTGCTGTGGGCACCACGCCGCAAACACCTGCTTGCAGGAATCGGCCGGGCCACCTCGGTGACGATCGACTTCCACAAGACCTTCTTCCAGCCCGTGTCCTCGAGCGCACTGCTCGTGCGCGACATCAGATTGTTCGACCCGACGCTGCACCACAACGACTACCTCAACCCGGAAGCCGAAGCTTTGAGCGCCGAGGCAGAACCGAACCAGGTCGACAAATCACTGCAGACCACCCGCCGCTTCGACGCCCTGAAACTCTGGACGACACTGCGCGCCCGCGGCGCCGGTGAGATCGGTGACCTGCTCGATGTCGTGTGCGATCTGGCCGCCGAGGTCCGTGAACTCCTCGAAGACCAGCCTGACTTCGAAGTGCTGGGCGCCTCCGATCTCAGCACGGTCCTCTTCCGGTTCTCGCCGGTTGCTGCCGATACGAGCACCGCCGATGAGCTGGTGCCGATG
The DNA here is from genome assembly GCF_003932995.1 of Brevibacterium aurantiacum. Classification (NCBI taxonomy): domain Bacteria; kingdom Bacillati; phylum Actinomycetota; class Actinomycetes; order Micrococcales; family Brevibacteriaceae; genus Brevibacterium; species Brevibacterium aurantiacum. Next base: position 3,138,803 of record NZ_CP025333.1, on the reverse strand, counting down.
ATCCGTCGCGTCCTCTTCCGCTCCGGACGCGCAGCCATCGCCCGCACCACCATCGACGGCACACCCTGGCTCAAACTCACCCTGCTCAACCCCGACACCACGGTCGCTGACATCACCGCCGTACTCGACCTCGTCCGCGCCACCGGCCACGGCATCCTCGCCGGCCGGCACCTGGAGAGCACGACGCCTGACCAGGAACAGAAGTCGACGCTGGGCCAAGGGCAGACATTCGCCACGATCGAAGGAGGTGCGGCATGAGCACACCCGAGACACACATCCACGACATCGTCGGCATCGGCATCGGACCCTTCGGCCTAGGGCTTGCGGCCCTATCCGATCCGCTGCCCGACGTCGACGGGGTATTCCTCGACCAGCGCAAGGAATTCCGCTGGCACCCGGGCATGATGATCGAAGGCGCGACGGTCCAGGTTCCGTTCCTCGCCGACCTCGTGACCATGGCCGACCCCACCTCCCGCTTCTCCTTCCTCCAGTTCCTCAAGGACAGCGGCCGCCTCTATCCCTTCTACATCCGCGAATCCTTCTACCCCCTGCGCGCCGAATTCGACGAGTACTGCCGCTGGGTCGCCGCGCAGTTAGACACCCTGCGCTGGAACCGCACAGTCACCTCGGTGACCAGGGACAATGACATCTATACCGTCACCGCCGAGGTGGCCGATCAGTCCGGTCAGACGCTGAGGACCGAGTCCTACCGCGCCCGCCACCTGGTCCTCGGCGTCGGCACCTCACCGGTCCTGCCTCCCGCTCTGCAGGGTTTGGAGGCTGAGAGTGCCGAGGGCGTCGGTGGCCCGGTTGCGCAGGGCGGCGGCCCGGTCATCCACACCTCTCAGTACCTCGACCACCGAGAGGCTCTGCTGGAGAGCGGATCGATCACGATCGTCGGCAGCGGACAGTCCGCGGCCGAGATCTACCGCGATCTCCTCGACGAGGCCGAAGCTCGCAAGGTACGACTCGACTGGGTGACGCGCTCGCCGCGCTTCTTCCCGATGGAGTACACGAAGCTGACCCTGGAGATGACATCCCCGGAGTACACAGATCACTTCCGTGCCCTGCCCGATGACCTGCGCGAACAGCTGGGCCGCGAGCAGCGAACCCTATACAAGGGCATCAGCGCCGAGCTCGTCGATGACATCCACGACACGCTCTACCGTCTCAGCCGCTGCGGTCGGAAGCTGCGCACCAACCTGCTGGCCGAATCCGAACTGATCTCCGCCGGACGGGATGTGAACACCGGCGACTACGCCCTGCGCTTCCGCAACACGGCACTGGACAAGTGCTTCGACCGGCGCAGCGGATCGGTCGTCTCTGCTACCGGCTACAAGTCCCAGGTCCCGGACTTCCTCGCCCCGCTGGGCGACGAGATCCGGCTGGATGCCAAGGGCCGCCTCGACGTCAGCCGCCTCTACACGGTCAACGACGCGGGCACCATCCACGTCCTCAACGGCGAAGAGCACACCCACGGCGTCACCGCACCCGACCTCGGCTTCGGGCCCTGGCGCGCATCGGTCGTGCTCTCACATGTGACCGGACGCGAACCGTACCCGATCGAAAAGACCATCGCGTTCCAGACCTTCGGCATTCCGGACGACGGGGCAGACGATGACGGGGTGCTCGACGATGGGGCACTCGAGAGTGCCGCTGAAGAAGGCACCGCACCTTTGAGCACTCGGGACGACTTCGAATCGCACTTCGACTTCGCCGACTCCGACGCCGATTCCGAGCCTCATTCTGATTCCGATTCCCGGGCCGCAGAAGACAGGGAGATGACACACGTATGACCACCGAACTCATGACAGACGCAGCCGCCACCGCGGCATCAACAACGACCGCAGTATCAGCAGAATCTCGCACCGTCGACATCCGAGCCTTGGATCTCGACCGGGATGCCAAGAACATCCACGTGTGGCTGACCCACCCGCGCGCCCACTACTGGCAGATGACCGGACTCGACGAGTCCGGAGTCTGCGACTACCTCGGCGGCGTGCAGAACTCCGCCGATGATAACGGATGGGTGGGCTCGGTCGACGGCATCGACTGCTTCTACGTCGAAACGTACCTGCCCTCCACTCTGATTCCAGGCGACGTCGTCCCCACCGGACCCGAGGACATCGGAATGCACCTGCTCGTCGCCCCACCCGACGGTGACGGGGTGCGCGGACTCACGAACCGGATCATGGCCGAGGTCATCGACTTCTGCCTCCGCCCGATCGAACACGGTGGCCGAGGCGGGCGCCGAGTCATCGTCGAACCCGACGTGCGCAACACCGCCATCCTCGAGAAGAACCGGGCAGCAGGTTTCAATCCGGTGAGTGAGGCGACCATCATGATGGGGGAGGAGCGGAAGCGGGCCCTGATCAGCATCTGCACTCACGAGGACTTCGAATCCAGTGAGCTTGTTGGACTTCTCAACCGCGAGGATGTCGAAGCCGGCGTTCCCGCCACAGGGGGAGTGCCGATCGCTGCTGACGAACGACCATCGCCAGACCTCGCGGTTCCCGAAACCTACTCCCATCTCAACCCCGACACCTTCGCGGTCGCCCAACGCCACCTCGTGGCCAAGGCGCTGTCCGAATTCGCCCACGAACGACTCATCGCCCCGGTCCGCGCCACCGGCCCGAATGCCGGGTCCGATGATTGGGAGCTGAAGGTCGGCGAGGTTGCTTCGAAGGACGCTGCCGACACTGTCACTTACACGTTCTCCGCCCGAGTCCTGCCGCTCGAGCACTGGGTCATCGACGAGGCCAGCATCACCCGCCGCCGAGGTGACACGCAGTTGGACCTCGACGCGCAGGAACTCGTCGTCGAGCTTCAGGATGCCCTCGGCATCCCGGAGAACCTCATGTCGACCTACCTCGAGGAACTCGCGTCGACCCTGGCCAGCAGTGCCTTCAAACTCGCCGGGGCGGTCAAGGGCCACCGTCCGGACTCCACCGATCTCCTGACTGCCGACTTCCAGACCACCGAGGCGGCCATGACCGAGGGCCACCCCGGGTTCATCGCGAACAACGGACGCATCGGATTCTCCCTCTCCGACTACCGGAAATGGGCACCGGAGAACGGTCAGACCACTCGGATCGAATGGGTGGCAGCGAGCCGCAAGCACAGCCACCTCTCGGTCGGCGTCGGACTCGATGAAGCCGCACACTGCGAGTGGGCGCTGAGTGCCGAGGAGCGTGAACTCTTCGACTCGCGAATCCGGTCAGCCGGCCGCAATCCGGAGGACTTCCATCTCCTCCCGATCCACCCGTGGCAGGCCGACCACCGGCTCGCGATCACCTTCGCCGCCGACATCGCACGCGGCGACTTGCTGCCCTTGGGTGCCGGCCTCGACGAGCATCAGCCGCAGCAGTCGCTGCGCACCTTCTTCAATCACTCACGGGCAGACGCCCCGTATGTGAAGGTCGCGCTCGCCGTGCAGAACATGGGCTTCCTGCGCGGACTGTCCCCGAAGTACATGCGCGATACACCGGCCATCAACGACTGGATCGCGGAGCTCGTCGGAACCGATCCCGCCTTCGGGGATGCCGGATTCCGAGTCCTGCGGGAACGCACCGCGTTGGGCTACACGGGAGACGTCTACCACCGCACCCAGGAAACGAATCCGCACCGGAAGATGCTCGCCGCACTCTGGCGCGAGAACCCGCTGAGCGTCATCGAACCTGGTCAGAAGGTCGTCACCATGGCGGCACTGCTGCACCGCGATCATAGGGGAGTCGCCTTCGCCAGCGAACTCATCCGCGCCTCGGGTCTCAGTCCTGAGGACTGGGTGCGCTCCTATCTGCGGGCCTATCTGCAACCGCTCGTCCACGCATTGTTGGCCCACGATCTCGTGTTCATGCCGCACGGTGAGAACCTCATCCTCATCCTGGATAACCACGTCGTGACCGGTGCCTTCATGAAGGACATCGGCGAAGAAGTCGCCGTCCTCGGTCACCGTGAACTGCCTGACGATGTCGAGCGGATCCGGGCGTTGGTTCCCGGTGACGAGAAGGCCCTGTCTGTGTTCACGGACATGTTCGACGGGGTGCTGCGCCACCTCGGCGGGATCCTCGATTCCGATGGTGTGCTGGGTGCACAGAAATTCTGGGCCCTGGTCGCCGAGGTGCTCGATCGTTACGAAACCGAGCATCCCGAACTCGCCCGTGGGCTCGCAGGCGACGTGGATCTGCGGGCAGAACGTTTCGCCCATTCCTGCCTCAACCGGCTGCAGCTGCGCAACACCGTGCAGATGGTCGACATCGGCAACCAGGCCGAATCGCTGCTCTACGCCGGAACGATGAGGAACCCCGTGGCGCGTTGATCTGATCGACCGACCGCGCTGACCCCACCGACCGATCGCGCAGCTCATCGCCCGATCGCACCGTGCACCGCCCGATTGCGAAGTGCACAGCATCTACCGAGGTGGCCGCTGGAACCCAGCGGCCACCTCGGCGCGGGTGTGGGGTGAAGGCGGAATCGCCGGATGGTCTGCGATCATGTGAGCACCAGCGGCTATCATCATTCCTATCGGTCGCCTGCGCGCTGACCGCAAGCGGTCCGTAGGATTCCCGACTCAAAGGTGTGGTCATGGCGAAGCAGAACGATCGGCCGACTCTGGCCACGGTCGCTTCGCGCGCAGGAGTCAGCATCAAGACCGCATCCCGGGTGCTCAACGGCGAAAAGCATGTGGCCGCGCGGACCGCCGAGAAGGTCGAAGACGCCGCCGCCGAGCTCGGATTCCGCCTCAATTCCACGGCCAGGCGCCTGCGCGCCGGTGGCAGATCTCCCTACATCGGCGTGGTCATGAGCGACGGGGACGACCCGTTCCAGGCTCGTCTCTTCACCCTGTTGGAGGCCGAGCTGAGCAGGATCGGACTGCGCCCGGTCGTGACGGTCACCGCCGACGACCCCGACCGTGAACGCGGCTTCCTCGACGAATGCCTGGCCAATGACATGACCGGCATCTGCGTCATCCGATCGCACCCGGACGCCGCTCGGTTCTACGCTGATGCGGCAAGCGCTGACGTGCAGATCGTGTCCTTCGATCCGTCGACGGCAGGACCCGGAGTCGACCTCATCGCCGGTGATGAGGAGCTTGCCGGGCGACTGGCCGCGACTCAACTCCTCAACCACGGGCACATCAGCCTCGGCGTCATCGGCGATCACTCGACGAGCCCCATCACCACCGCCAGACTCGCCGGAATCCAATCGGCCTTCGCCGGGCGCTCGGACGTCGGATGGCGAGCTTACATGCGCGAAGACGCCCACGACCTGGCCAGCGCGAAGAACGTCGTCGCCGCCTGGCTCGGATCGCGCAGCGCCCCCAGCGCGCTCATCACCCTGTCCGCGACCCTGACGCAGGGGGCCATCGATGCCTGTCGCCGGCTCGATGAGTGGCCGGCGCTGGTGGGCATTGACGATTTTCCCGCCGCGGAGCTCTTGGACGTGACCGTCATCGACCGTGATGTGCAGTCCATGGCCGCCGAGGCGGTCCGACGTCTGCAGGATCCGCCCGGTTCCGGGGCGGGAGGGGGTCCTCGCCGAGGTTCGGCTCGGGTTCCAGTCCATGTGATCGCCCGTGGAAGCGGTGAGGAATCTCCGGACAAGTGACGCTGTTCGGAGAGAGACTCCGATCACAATTTTTCGCCGAAACAGTTGACACCGGCCCCGGATCGGCGCATTATTTTGAACAGCCTGACAACGTTGTCAGAAAAATTGAAAGGTTCACAATGAGGCACAACCTGCAGTCCCGGAAGAAGCTCGCCGTCCTCGGCGCCTCGGTTGCTATCGGCGCTCTTGCGCTCAGCGGCTGTGGGAGTCAGAAGGGCCAAGGCAATGAGGAATCCGGTGGCGGTTCGGGTGGAGACGGTGAAGTCACCATCGCCCTGCTCCTCCCGGAGTCCAAGACCACCCGCTACGAATCGCTGGACAAGCCGAACTTCGAGAAGTACGTCGCCGAAGCCAACCCTGATGCGAAGGTCGAATACCGCAACGCCAACCAGGACGCGACGCAGCAGCAACAGCAGTTTGAGGCTGCGGTGACCGAAGGCGTCGACGCCATCGTGCTCGACCCGGTCGATGCCTCGGCAGTGTCTTCGGCCCTGTCGAAGGCTCAAGCCAAGAAGATCCCGGTCATCGCCTATGACCGCTTCTTCGAAGGTGCGGACTACTACACCTCGTTCGACAACAAGAAGATCGGCAACCTGCAGGGCCAGGCCGTCCTCGACGGGCTCAAGGCCGAGGACAAAGACCCGAAGTCGGGACCGGTGTGGATGGTCAACGGAGATCCGAAGGACCCGAACGCCGCTGACTTCAAGGCCGGCGCCGAGGAGACCCTGAAGAAGGCCGGCGTCGACATCACCGAAAGCCATGACACCCTCGATTGGAACCCGGACGATGCCCGTCAGTGGGTCGAAGGCCAGCTGCAGAGTGCGGACAAAGAGCCGATCGCCATCTACTCAGCCAATGATGGAACTGCCGGTGGTGTCCTCGCCGCCACCAAGAAGGCCAAGGTGAAGCCGGTCGTCACCGGACAGGACGCTGAGGTCGACGGACTGCAGAACATCCTCAGGGGTGACCAGTACGCCACGATCTACAAGTCGATCCCACCACAGGCGGAGTTCGCTGCGAAGGCAGCCGTCGCCCTGGCCGGAGGCGAGGAGCCGAAGGCTGGAACAACCTACAAGGACACTCCGACGGACTTCGTCGAAGCCAAGGTCGTCACAACGGACACCGTCAAGGACATCGTCGGTGATCAGATCAAGGCGGAAGACATCTGCACCAAAGACGTGAAGAAGCTCTGCGAAGACGCCGGCGTCAAGTAGAAATCGGCGAGTAGGAACATATGAATTCTCAACCCACTGATCCGGCGCCCGCGAACTCGCGGGTGCCGGAGACCGGAGCCGAACCAGTCCTCGAGCTGCGCGGGATCAACAAACGATTCGGTGCGGTCCAGGCACTGACCGATATCAACCTGACCATCGGCCGCGGCGAAGTCGTCGGACTCGTCGGCGACAACGGCGCGGGCAAATCCACCCTGGTCAAGGTCATCGCCGGAGTCCACGGCGCCGACGAAGGTGAGATCATCCTGGGCGGGCGGTCCCAGAAATTCGCGGCGCCGAAGGACGCGCAGAAGGCGGGAGTCGCGACAGTCTTCCAGGACCTCTCGCTGTGCGAGAACCTCGACGTCGTCGCCAACCTGTTCCTCGGCCACGAGAAGACCCGCGGCGGTGTTCTCGACGAGGTCACCATGGAGGCCAAATCCTGGGAGCTGCTGCGCAGCCTCTCGGCCAAGATCCCCAGCGTGAGGGTGCCGATCGCGGCTCTCTCCGGCGGACAACGTCAGACGGTCGCGATTGCCAGGTCCCTCCTCGGCGAACCATCGATCGTGATGTTGGACGAGCCGACGGCGGCGCTCGGTGTGGCACAGACCGCCGAGGTGCTCAACCTCATCGAGCGCCTGCGAGAACGCGACCTCGGAGTGCTTTTGGTCAGCCACAACATGGCCGATGTGCAGGCCGTGTGCGACCGCGTCCACGTTCTGCGCTTGGGCAAGGATGCCGGTGACTTCCCCGGTGACGAGCGCACGGACGTGCTGGTCGCCGCGATCACGGGAGCCAACGACAATGTCGTGACTCAGCGAGCGACCCGGAGGGGTGAGCGCCGATGACCCGCAACTCGTTCATCACCGACGAACGCATTTCGAGCGAGGGGTTCTTCGCGACATTCGTGCGTCGAGTCAAGGAGGGCCAGCTCGGCTCATTTCCGGTGATTCTGGCGCTCATCGTCATCGTCATCGTCTTCCAATCGGCGAACAGCAAGTTCATCTCACCGGCCAACCTGGTCAACCTGTCCACGCAGGTCGCGTTCCTCGCGATCCTGGCGTTGGGCATCAACCTGATCCTGCTCCTCGGCGAGATCGACCTGTCGCTGGCGCAATTGGGTGGGCTCTCCGCCTCACTGCTGGGTGTGTTGGTGGTCAGGCAAGGGGTTCCGCCTCTGATCGCACTGGTCATCATGCTGGTATTGGGTCTCGTCGTCGGCGCGATCCAGGGCTGGTTCTTCGCGGTGGTCGGGATACCGGCCTTCGTGGTCACTTTGGCAGGGTTGCTGGCGTTCACTGGGCTGACGTTGACCACTCTGGGCGTGCAGAAGAACCTGTCGATGGCCGACACCTTCGCCTTCGACTTTGCGAGCTTCTACTTCCCGGCGATCTGGGCCTACGTATTCGGGGCAGTCGCCGTCATCGGCTTCGGTGCGGGGATCATCTACTCGAAGCTGCGCCGTCACAACGAGGGACTCGACAGTCCCAGCTGGACCTCGGTGATCGTGCGCATTGCCATCCTCACCGTCGTCGTGTTCGGGTTCCTCATCCTGGTCAACCAGGACTTCGGTCTGGCGATGCCGTTCTTCCTCATGATCGTCATCGCGATCGTCATCGATCTGGTGCTGCGCAAGACCAAGTACGGGCGCTCGATCTACGCGGTCGGCGGCAAGGTCGAAGCCGCCAGACGTGCGGGCATTCGGGTGACTTGGGTGCGCATCAGCGTGTTCATGGCCGCCGGTGTGCTGGCCGCATTGTTCGGCTTCATCAAGACCGGTGTGACGACCAACGCGGGATCGACGCTGGTGAGCACACAGGACCTGCTCAACGCGATCGCCGCAGCGGTCATCGGGGGCACCTCGCTCTTCGGTGGTCGCGGTACAGCCTGGGCAGCCGTACTCGGTGCCCTGGTCGTCGGTGCGATCAACAACGGTCTCTACCTCATCGGCTTCAACTCCGATGCACAGCAGATCATCACCGCGCTCGTCCTGCTCACGGCCGTCGTCATCGACGCACTGAGCCGCCGCGGACAAAGGTACGTCGGACGGGGTTAGCGAACGTCGGGGTTAGCGAGGGTCACGGTTAGCGCCGGTCGCCCTCTCGCCAAGCAAGCTCATCGAGCGGACCACTGAGCGTCGAAAGTACCAGTTGCAACTGGTGCCCTCGATGATCAGTGGTCCGCTCGATGTGTTGGCATATAGGCGCCGAGGTGGGCCCGGGTTCCGGTTTGCCCTTCTCAGGTTTCCGCTCGCGCTCCTCAGCGTTGCCGCTTCGCCCAACTTCAGACGTGCTGATACAGTCGTGGGCAATGACATGGGGTGCCTGACGTTGATCGCGTGAGGCTGAGAGAACACCCATCGAACCTGATCTGGGCCATACTAGCGAAGGGATCGTCATGGTTGACTTCGACCTGCGTTCTGCCAATGCACGACTGCGTGCGAGCAATCCACTCATCCAATGCATCACGAACACCGTTGTGCAGCAATTCAGCGCCAACGTGCTCCTGGCCGTCGGTGCCGCCCCGGCGATGCTCGACCACGAGGCCGATGCCGCACAGTTCACGCGCATCTCCAGCGGACTGCTGGTCAACTTCGGCACCGCCACGAATCAGCAGTTCCTTGCCGCTGACGCCGCCATCGACGCAGCCAATGCAGACTCCAAGCCGTGGGTCCTCGACCCGGTGAGCATTGGGGCGGTCGACTTCCGGACCACACGAATCCGTCGCGCGGCGAACTCTTCACCCACTGCCATCCGTGGCAACGCCTCCGAGATCGCGGCACTGGCCGGAGTGGGCCTGGGTGGTCGGGGAGTGGACTCCACCGACGAGGTTGATGCGGTGATTCCGGCCGCGGCCGAACTGGCCAAGTCCACCGGAGCAATCGTTGCCGTCTCAGGTCCCAAGGACGCGATCGTCGCTCACTTCGACGGGGCCGACCATGTCGCCCGCCTCGATGGGGGACACTCCTTTATGCCGCTGGTCATCGGCACCGGATGCTCTCTCGGCGCAGTCACCGCCGCGTATCTCGTGGGCGCAACGACCGCCTCGGCGAGGTTCGAGGCCGTGGTCGCAGCCCACGCTCACTTCAAGGTCGCCGGTGAGACCGCCGCCGAGGGTGCACGCGGACCCGGCAGCTTCTCCGTGAACTTCCTCGATGCGCTGCACACGATCACGGGTGATGATCTGGCCGGGGTCCACGTCGAATCAGACAGGGTCGAATCAAGTGCGATCGACGCCGAGGCGATCGACGGAGCACAGTCATGAGCGCCTCGTCTCCCGAGGCGAACACCCGCCTGGCCGGAATCGACGCTCGGCTCTACCTCGTCACCGATTCGGCACAGTGCCGCGAAGCTGGACGCAGCGTCGCCGATACCGTCCGCGAGGCTGTGGGCGGGGGAGTGGGGATCGTGCAAGTCCGCGACAAGGACATCGACGACGATGCGTTCTACACGTTGACTCGTGAGGTCATCGCAGCCGTCGACAGCGTTCTGGTCGACACGAACCGTCGTGTCCCCATCGTCCTCAACGACCGAGTCGCGGTCGCCCAGCGACTCCTCGCCGAGGGAGTAGAAGTCCACATTCACGTCGGACAGTCCGACACCCCGGTCGAAGAAGTACGCGAACTCATCGGCCCAGAACCGCTGCTCGGGCTGTCGGCGGCCAACAGCACCGAATTCGCAGCCGCCCGGGAATCCGGCGTCGTCGACCTCGTCGGCATCGGGCCCGTCTACGACACCACGACGAAAACCGACGCACCCGACGGGATCGGGCCCGACCGCCTCGGCGAGCTTGTGGGTGAAGCGGGACTTCCCGCGGTTGCCATCGGAGGGATCAGCACCGATCGTGCCGCCGAACTGAGGGGCCGCGGTCTGCTCGGGATCTGTGTGGTCTCTGCCATCTGCCGCGCCGAGGATCCGCGTGCCGCAGCCGAAGAACTGCTCGCGGAATTCGGCGACGGACTCGCGGCATCGGTTGACGGACATGTGGAGGCAGCTCAGTGACCACACGGCCACCCATCGCACTGTCCATCGCAGGCACCGACCCCAGTGGGGGAGCCGGCATCCACGCCGACCTCAAGACCTTCACGGCCCGCGGGGTGCTGGGCACCACGGCCATCACCGCTCTGGTCGCGCAGAACACGCACGGCGTTTCGCGGGTCTATGGAATCGACGATGACTTCGTCTCCGACCAGCTCGACAGTGTGCTCAACGATATGCCCGTCGATGCCACGAAATCGGGGATGCTCGGCTCACGCTCCCTCGTCGAACTCGTCGTCGCACGAGCGGCCCAGGGCCAGCTGGGCTTCTACACCGTGGACCCGGTCATGGTCGCGACGTCCGGGCACCGCCTCCTCGAGGTCGATGCCGTGACCGCCGTCCGCGATCACCTGCTCCCGGTTTCCGACCTCATCACCCCGAACCTGCCCGAAGCTGCGCTGCTGATCGGCGACGACGAGCCCGTGGCGAAGAACCCGCAGGAGATGTTGGTCCAGGCCAGACAGCTCGTCCACCGCGGACCGCGCGCGGTGCTGCTCAAGGGTGGGCACGCGATCGAGGGCGATGTCGCCGACGTTCTCGTCACCGCAGAAGGCACGGTCACTGAGTTCACCCACCCACGAGTGGAGACACCGAATACGCACGGAACCGGGTGCACATTGTCGGCCGCGATCACCGCCGAGGTGGCCGTGCTCAAGCGTGCACGTGCAGTTGACGATGTGAGCTCGGATCTCCTCCACGAAGCCGTCGACAATGCCCTGAACTATCTGGCTCGGGCGCTGAAGTCCGCCGCGAACTGGCAGGTCAGCTTCGATCCGAAGGGCGCTCACGGACCCGTCGACCACCAGGTCGACATCGTCCGCCGTTAGAACAACCAGTCACACACCCGGATGGGCTTGCCATCCGAATACCGCTCAAAGACGCTGTGGGACCGCCGAGGTCCCCTGAACAAGGGAGATATCAATGACGACAGACTTTTCCGCAGGCCCCCAGACCACTCAGCTGTGGGACCGTGTCCGCCCGATCGTCGAACAGATCGAGCGCCTGCCCTTCCTCGGCCAGCTCGCCGAGGGCAGCCTCGATGTGAAGGCCTTCACGAACTACATCATCCAAGACGGCATCTACCTCACCGGTTACGCGAAGGCGATGTCCTTCCTCGCCGCCGGAGCCAACGACCGGGACGAAGCACGATTCTGGGCCAGTTCGGCAGCCGAGGCCATCAGTGTGGAAGAGGAGATGCACGGTGAGCTGCTCGCCGATTCTCGCCTGGCCGCGTCCCACGATGAACTCGTCAGCAGCGGAGCCGGTTTCAAGGCCTCACCCACCACCTTGGGCTACGTGTCCTACCTCGTGGCCACCGCTGCCAGCCGCTCCTATGGCGAAGGCGTGGCCGGAGTGCTGCCGTGCTTCTGGGTCTACGCACACATGGGCAAGGTCCTCGTCGAACGGGCCGGCCAGATGAGTGCTGACCACCCCTACCGCACCTGGGTCCAGACCTACGACTCACCTGAATTCGATGAGTCGACCCGGCAGGCCGTACAGCTGCTTGAACAGGAACTCACCAATGCCCCCGCCGAGGTGGCCGCAAGAATGCGTGCCACGTTCGAGCAGGCCTGTGTGTACGAACTCCACTTCTGGGCCTCTGCCCATGCGCTCCAAGGCTGGGATGCAGGAGTGTTCGTGCCGCAGAGCTGAGCACTAGTCTTTGGTGACGTCTGGTTTGAGACGGCGGAAGAGATTCCACAGTGCGATTGCGACGATGGCAAGGAAGATGCCGGTCGGGAGGAAGACAAGGGATTCCGGCCACGATCTGCCTAACCCGACGCTGAGCGTCTGCACAAGAGACAAGGCGAACAGCAGAGCGCAGGCACCAGCGGTGATTCGCATGAACTCCATCAGACAGTCGAAGAGATAGACGCGTTCGCCGCGTTGTATCCAGTACTCCTTGTGCGGAATGTTGACGAGGCTGAGCGGCATCTTCTCAAAGATCGAGCGAATTGAGAGCAGCACCGAGAGTCCCACTCCCAAAGGAACGAGCCACGCGAATACCTCACCCTTCGACGCCCAGTCGTCAGGTTGACCGTTTGCCCCGAAATGGCTCGGCACCTGGTCGGGTGCATTGAACCAAACCCAGAACGCGGTAGAGATGAGCACCGCCAGGGACGCCGCTGCGAAGATCAACGCAGCGGTTCCAGGGCGCCGGCTCGGATTCGGTCTCGTTGAGGAAGGCACACTGCCAGGCTATCCGGTGCCCGGTGCCTAGTGCAGGGCACCCGTTTCCGGGTGTCAGGTGTCGGGAGAGATCAGGCCGGATGGCTTCCTGATGGACCGCTTCTGCCCGGAGGTGTGGGTCCCAATGAGCCCATCGCATGCCAACCGCGACGCAGGGTGGTCCACAGGAGCACATGGTCGACTTCCATCAGGGGGACTCGGTCGTGTCGCGGACAGGCAAAACGTCCGACGAAGAACACGACGGTAGCGAAACACGTACCCATGATGAATAGAATCAGCAGATCCATGACGGCCTCCTCACACCCGTATCGAATGCATGTCTCCATTTTCCTCCCGGCTCGAAAAGAAAGATAGGGCCACCTGGCAACAAGTGGCCTGCATGCCATTTACGCTTCCGCGCGTGTGAATGCTCGCGAGTGAATGCCTGTGAGGGGACGGAGCCGCAACTATCTCTGCCCGACTATGCCGGAGGCGACCTTGGGGTATTGGTAGTGCCGCGTTCGATGGGAGGGATGCTGACCTGGGGCGTTGCAAACATCCCAAGATTTATGGGCCATCAATAGGTACAAGAATCAAATCATGATCGAACAAGATTCGAAAAAGAAGGTGCAAATAGTCAAAATAAATGTATAATTGAAAGAAGAGCAACGACGATGTTGGCGAATGGACTTCAGTACCATGACTCTCACCCCCGACCGCACCCCAGGAAACCCGGAAAAGCGTGACCCACGCTCCGATTCCAGTGATGCCGCCACGGGTCCAGACGCAGCTGATGTGTCTTCTGATGATGAGCTGACGTTGTTCGACCAGCTCAAAGACTCCAACCTCGACCTCACCGGTCACCCCCTCGCCAAAACCTTCGAAGCACTTGCCGCCGTACCCACCGGTGAACCCGATACGGCGAACGAGGCCGTAGAGCCAACAGCCGAGGGTGCGGAATCCACCGATGATGGCGCGACCGGCGACGTTCATGAAGCGGTGCCCGAAGACGCTCATGAAGCAGCGCCCGGCGATGACTCCGCCGTGGCCAGCACCGCACCGGCAGCCGATGGTTCAGGTAAGCCTGGCCCGACCGAAACTGGTTCGAGTACTCCGAGTCCTCACCCGCTTCTCTCGAGCGAGGAATGGACAGACCTCTCACGCTTCGCTCCCGAAGTCACGACCAGCCTCACCGCACTCAGCGGGCTCAAGGACGGGCTGCGGACCTTTGATCGGTTGATGGGTCCTGATGATGCGATCACACTCATCGACGGACTCGAAGCCCTGAACCGAGTCAATGAAGCCCTGTCGACTCTGGCGTTGGCTGTGTGTGAACGAGTGGGAACACCGACTGATTATGGTGCTAAAACAACGAAGGCACTTATCCAGGACAGGTTGAACATCACCAGCCGCGAAGCCAACCGCCGCACCGACATGGCCAAAAACCTCGGCGGACGGGTGACTCTGACAGGGCAGCCACAAGCACCGCTGTTTCCCACGGTCGCTGATGCCTTCAACGAAGGCAGGCTTTCGGCTGATCAGGCCACGGTCATCAAGGACTGCTTGAAGAAACTACCCACCTGGACCACCCAAGCCAATCGCGACTATGCCGAAACAACACTCGTGGAGAAGGCACCCAGTGTGCGGGTCCATGACCTGCGTGCGATCTTCGCTCGGATCCTGGCCCATATTGATCCCGATGGGCAAGAACCCATCGATGCCACAGACCGGTCCATGTACAAGGTCACCATGCATGCCCGTGACAACGGTGACTGGGAACTTGCCGGTCTCCTTGACCCCGTCACGGGCGGGCAACTCAACGGGCTGCTGACAGCGCGAACCAAAATCGCAAACAACACCAGCAACAGCAGCGACAACAGCGCATCGGATGTGAGCGAGTCGGGTGTCTTAGAAGACGGCACCCTCGTCGACATGACCGGGCAGAGGTTGAGTGCTCAGGAGTGGATTTACGAACGCTTCGCGACTCTCATCTCCAGGATCGACATGACTCGTACCGGCCAAGGCGCACAATACGCGTTAGTCGTCACCGCGAAGGCCGAAGACCTCGCGAACGGAACCGGTACCGGCACCACAGGTACTGAGAACCCGGTCCCGATCAGCGAACTGGCTCGCAATGGCCTCAACGGGGCGGTGTTCTTCGAACTCATTTCGGAGAAGGCGAAGACGATGCAGGTGGTCACGGAGAATCGGTTCGCGAATGCGAAACAGATCGCGGTCCTGACAGCACGTGATCAAGGATGTACGTTCCCGGGATGTGATGCACCGCCGGGATGGTGCGATGCCCACCATATTGTTGAGTGGGCACAAGAAGGTCGAACGGATGTCAATAATATGACGTTGAGTTGTTCTGCCCATCACCACCTTCTGGACAGATCGGACTGGGAGACAGTGATGCTCAAAGACGGTAGACCCGCGTGGGTACCTCCGGCATCGATTGATCCGGCGAGGCGGCCGATATTGCATGCGAGGTTCGTGGCTCAAGAAGTCATCGACACACTCTTCGACGAATGACCGCTCAGGCCGCTCAGTCTGCTCAGACCGCTGGGGACGCTCAGGACGCTCAGGTGTAACTGAGAGCCAAATTCTTCACCGCAGCAGATACGGAATGCGCTGCCCGACGCCCCTCCTCGGCGGTGAAGCTTGCTGGGAAAGTAAAGCGCACACTCGTCTTCGCGACATCATCAGCAATACCTAGCGCGGTGAGCACATGCGATGGTTCATCTGACCCGACGGCGCAGGCGGAACCACTCGAAGCAGTGACGCCCAGGCGTTCAAGTTCGAGCAGTACGGCCTCACCACTGGTCCCTGAGAAACAGAACGAAGCATGATTCGGAGTTCGCGAGCAGTCACTGCCTGTGAGGAACGCTCCGGAGACCGTGGTCAGCACCTCTGCGATGAAATCATCCCGGATGGCCAGGACACGGTCAGCGATCTCAACTCGCTCCGCCTCGGCGAGTTCCAACGCGGTGGCAAACGCGACGGCAAGGGCAACGTTCTCCGTCCCCGATCGACGCCCAGACTCCTGACCGCCACCGTGGATAAGCGGTTCAAGCGGGATCCGTGCGCGAATTGCAGCGACTCCGATACCTTTCGGCGCACCGACCTTGTGCCCGGCCAGGCTCATGGCATCGACGCCGAGTCCGCTCAGCGGGAGCCAACCCGCAGCCTGCACGGCATCGGTGTGGAACAGTGCGCCAGCATCGTGAGCAACCTTGGCCAGGGCTGCGATATCGGCGACCGTGCCGATCTCGTTGTTCACATACCCCAGGCTGACCAGGAGCGTGTCCTCGCGCAGTGCCGAACGGAGTGCCTCAACCGCGATCGTGCCATCGGGTCCGACGGGCACCACTGTGATCTCGAACCCGTGCCGACGAGCCAGGAAATCCGTCGCAGCAAGTACCGCCTCATGTTCCAGAGCAGAGGTCACGATATGTCGCCGAGGTGGCGGAGCGTCCGGTCCTGCACCGGGGTCAGCATCGCCATCGGCTAGAGCCCCGAGAGCGATACCGATGATCGCAAGATTGTCGGATTCGGTACCGCCGCTGGTGAAGACGATGTCGGTGCTGCGCATGCCGAGTACCTTCGCCACTCGTCTACGCGCGTCCTTGAGCGCGTCTGCCGAGGTGCGGCCGACCTCATGATGGCTCGAAGGATTGCCGAACGCACCAGTCAGATATGGCCAGGCCGCCTCGAGTGCCTCCCTGCGCACGGGTGCCGCCGAAGCAGTGTCGAGGTAGAGCGGTGCCTTCGCCTCTGGCTCCTGTTCGAGTCCCATCTCAGCTCAGCCCCACACTGCTGTCGGACTCAACTCCGCCGACCTCGGCTGTCAGGTCCAGGTCGAGTCCCAGGTCGATCGCGCGGACACTGTGAGTCAGTGCCCCGGAGGAGATGACGTCGACTCCGGTGGCGGCGATATCACCGACGGTCTCGAGAGAGACATTTCCGCTGGCCTCGACGATCGCTCGTCCGGCGATGAGCTCCACGCCGGCACGCAGATCTGCCAGGGAGAAATTGTCGAGCATGATGATGTCGGCGCCGCCGTCGAGTACCGCCTGGATCTGCGCGAGGCGATCGACCTCAACCTCAATCGTCGTCGTATGCGACAGTCGGTCCCGAGCCGAGCGGATCGCGGCCGCTACATCTGCCCCCTCATCTGCGAGGACGGCCAGGTGATTGTCCTTGACCATGACCGCGTCCGAGAGTCCGAACCGGTGGTTGTGCCCACCGCCGCAGACCACCGCGTGCTTCTCAAAGGCCCGCAGGCCTGGTGTGGTTTTCCGGGTGTCGACGATGCGCACACCACGACCGTCCGTGTTCGTGCCTGCGGAATTCGACGATGCTGCATCGACGAAGGCTCTGGTCTGAGTCGCGATTCCGCTCATCCGCTGGCAGAAGTTCAGTGCGATCCGCTCGGCTCGCAGGACTGCTCGGGCGGGGCCCGACACTGTCGCCAACGTGTCACCAGCTGCGAAGGCATTGCCATCGGCGCTGGTCAGATCCACATCGACGCTCGGGTCGACAAGGGTGAAGGCACGAGCGAACACATCGATTCCAGCAAGGACTCCGGCCTCGCGTGCGCTCAGCTTCGCCGTCGCCGAGGCGGTGGCCGGGATGAACGTCTCACCGGTGATGTCGCCCCACGGTGCGTCCTCGTCGAGAGCGAGACGGAGAGCGGAGTTGATGGTCGTGGCGCTCAGCATGAGGCGGCCTCCTGAAGCAGGGAAGAGGTGGACATGAGGTCGACGGATTCGGGCCGTCGCGTCGACAGTGCGCCGGACGTGGGGAAGTCGGTGCGGGTGTGGGCACCTCGACTCTCCTGCCTGGCGAGGGCCTGAGCCGCGATGTATCGCGCAATATGCGCAAGATTCGCAGTCTCGAATCCTTCGCGGAGTTCGGCAGGTTCAACATCAGCGACGAGCAGCCTACCCTCGCCGAGGCGGTCGAGCACGGTGCGCAGTCCGTGTCCCTCTCGTTCCACGCCGAGGTGGGTCCACGCGAGTTCTTGGAGTTCCTCACGGGAGATCCGGTTGGAGGACGAACCGAGTTTCGTCGACAACGACAACGACGCTGCCGTCGCCGAATGCGATGCTCGGCTCGGTTCCGGTATCGGCCCCGTTCGCGTTTCGAACTCCGTCGCAATCGCCTCGGCCGCGCGGGCTCCGAAGACGGCTCCCTCGAGCAGGGAGTTCGAGGCCAGACGGTTGGCACCGTGCACACCGCTGCAGGCGACCTCGCCGACGGCGAAGAGTCCTGCGATGTTGGTGCGTCCGTCCAGGTCAGTGTTGATGCCGCCCATGAAGTAGTGGGCGGCCGGTGTGACCGGGATGAGATCGGCGGCCAGATCGAAACCATGAGCAGCCAGGCCGCGGGCGATGCTGGGAAAGTGAGTCACGACTTCGGGAACAGATCGGGCATCGAGATAGCAGGGGAGACCATTCTGTTCGGCCATTCTCCGGTGGATCGCCAAGGCCACGACATCACGGGGCGCCAGCTCACCTCGGCGATCGATGTCTGGCATGAACCGGTGACCGTTCGCGTCGAGGAGGAGAGCTCCGGCGCCACGGACCGCCTCGGAGATGAGGAACCCGGATCCGGCCAACGCGGTGGGATGGAATTGGTAGAACTCCATGTCGGACACGGCGGCGCCTGCACGGATCGCGGCGGCCAGTCCATCGCCGGTTGCGCCTTCAGGATTCGTCGTGTGGGCGTAGAGCTGACCCGCCCCACCTGTCGCCAGGATCACTGCATCGGCCGCGAGGAATTCGTGGACTCCGTTGCGCAGCAGCGACACTCCGGTGCACCTGCTCGTGTGTCTCGCTGGAGACCCCGCCGGCCCCGTAGGAACCACAGACCCCGCCGGCCCCGTAGGAACCGCAGAACCTGCAGGACCCGTAGCCTCCGAAGGCCCCGTAGGTGCGGTGACCAGGTCGAGAAGCATCGTGTGCTCGAGCAATCGGACCCTGCCGGCAGCGACTGCGGCACGAAGTGCGTTCGTCAGCGCCTCGATGATCGCTTTGCCGGTGGCGTCGCCTCCGGCATGGAGGATGCGCGGAATCGAATGCGCGCCCTCCAGGCCGCGCGACCATTCACCGGTCCTGTCGCAGTCGAAGTCGACACCTGCGGCCGCAAGCTCGAGGATTCGGTCAGGGCCCTCGGTACACAGCACGCGGACGGCGGCCTCATCGCCGAGCCCGGTACCGGCGACCAGGGTGTCGGCGACGTGGGCTTCGACGGTGTCATCGGCTGCGAGCACTCCGGCGATTCCGCCCTGGGCCATGGCCGTATTCGACTCGCCCACACCGTCTTTGGTCACCACGGTGACCTCGTGTCTGCCGGCCAGCCGCAGAGCGGTGGTCAGCCCGGCGATGCCGGAGCCGATGATGAGTACGTGACTCACGAGCCGCTCAGATCCGCGGCTTCGCGGCGAGCATCCGCTCCAGGGATACACGGGCCGGATCGGCCACCTCGGCGTCGACGGAGATCTGATTGATCACGGTGCCGTCGAGCAGCGATTCGAGGACCCAGGCGATGTAGCCGGGGTGGATCCGGTACATCGTCGAGCACGGGCACACGACGGGATCGAGGCAGAAGATGGTGTGCTCGGGATGCTCGGCCGCCAGCCGCTGAACGAGGTTGATCTCGGTGCCGATGGCGAACGTGGTCGGTTCGGTCGCCTCGGCGATGGCCTTCGTGATGTAGGCCGTCGACCCGGACTCATCGGCGGCGGCCACGGTTTCCTGTGGGCACTCGGGGTGGACGATGACGCGCACATCGGGGTGATCGACGCGTGCCTTGTCGATCTGTGCGGGGGTGAAGCGCTTGTGCACCGAGCAGAATCCCTGCCACAGGATGACCTTCGAGTCCTCGATGGTGCTGGGGGAGTTGTTGCCCAGGGGTCGAGCCGGGTTCCACAGTGGCATGGCCTCGATGTCGATGCCCATGTTCAGAGCGGTGTTGCGGCCCAGGTGCTGGTCGGGGAAGAAGAGCACACGCTGACCGCGCTCGAAGGCCCACTCAAGGACCACCTCGGCGTTGGAGGAGGTGCACACGATGCCGCCGTTGCGGCCGCAGAATCCCTTGATCGCGGCCGAGGAATTCATGTAGGTCACCGGGATGACGGGCACCTTGCCGTCAGCATCAGGCTCGTCACCCAACAGATCGGTCAGCTGTTCCCAGCAGTCCTCGACCTGGTCGATGTCGGCCATATCAGCCATCGAGCAACCGGCCGCGAGGTTGGGCAGGATGACCGACTGTTCGGGTGTGGAGAGCAGGTCAGCGGTCTCGGCCATGAAATGGACGCCGCAGAAGACGATCGCCTCGGCCTCGGGATGATTCTGGGCAGCCTTGGCGAGCATGAACGAGTCGCCGATGTAATCCGCGTGCTCGACGACCTCGACGCGCTGATAGTGGTGGCCGAGGATGACGACCCGGTCGCCGAGCTTCTCCTTGGCGCGGATGATCCGGTCATTGAGCTCGTCCGCCGAGGCATCCCGGTACTCAGCGGGGATCTCACCCTGGCGTGGGGCTGAGACGGGAATCGAATCGTCCATCGAAGCGCCGGGCCCATAGCCAGGCTTGGCGTCGACGTCCCACGGGGCATCGATGAGGTCGGTCGAACACATTTCGTCGTTCTTGCCCTTCGCGGAGATGTCCTTGAGGGTGAGCTCGATCGAGGCTGTTGTGGTCATCATCGTCCTTCGCAGAGTGGAGCGGCGCGCCCGTGGAACAGGTCAGCGCGCTCCCGGAGCAGAGCGGTAAGCTCCCGGAAAAGTTTTGCGCAGATTTGAGCTTAATCATCATTGCTCGTAATGTAAAACACCACCGTGCGGCGGACCAGGGTCGATGATCTAGTCTGGAAACTGGCTCGCAATCCGAGTCGACCCGAACGTGAACTCGCGCGATTCGGCCGGCACCACAGCCTGCCGCCGACTTGCGCATATGCGGCGCTGTCGCAGCGTTGCCAACCAGACGAAGGCCGACCGAAGAGGATGCCCATGCCCCTGCCCGATAGTCCGACACCAGATCGACCCGCACCTGCACAGCCTGAGAACTCCACATCCGACCAGCCCGAGATGACTCCGCCCTATGGGAGCGGCCCCGCATCCACTGCTGCTGCCGGTGCGGCTGCGGCACCACCTCGGCGGGTGCGGACTCTGGACCTCATCAAAGCCAAGACACAGGGCCGGCGCTGGGCGATGCTGACCAGCTACGACCAGTACACGGCCGCACTGTTCGAGCAGGCCGGCGTCGAGGTGCTGCTGGTCGGCGATTCCGCGGCGAACAATGTCTACGGCCACGAGACCACACTGCCCGTCACCGTCGATGAGCTCATCCCGCTGGCGCGAGCGGTCTCCAGTGCCACCTCTCGGGCGCTGATCGTCGCAGACCTTCCCTTCGGCAGCTATGAGATCTCCGATGAGCAGGCGGTCGCGACGGCCGTGCGCTTCATGAAGGAAGCCGGCGTCCACGCGGTCAAGCTCGAAGGGGGAGTGGCCGTGGCCTCGAGGATCAAGGCGATCACGACGGCAGGCATTCCGGTGATGGCCCACATCGGGTTCACGCCCCAGGCCGAGCACAACCTCGGCGGGTACAAGGTTCAGGGTCGTGGGGATGCCGGTGATGCGCTGCTGGCCGATGCTCGTGCCGTCGCCGAGGCGGGGGCATTCTCTGTGGTCATGGAGATGGTTCCAGCCGGGTTGGCTGGGCAGGTGACGGCGGAGATGACGATCCCGACTGTGGGGATCGGTGCCGGTGCCGACTGCGACGCCCAGGTGCTCGTCTGGCAGGACATGGCCGGTCTGCGGACCGGCAAAGCGCCACGGTTCGTCAAACGGTATGCCGACCTGCATTCGGTGCTCAGCGACGCTGTCGGTCGCTACGTCGATGAGGTTAAGAGCGGCGCATTCCCCGAGCCGGAGCGGAGTTTCGAGTGATGGAGGTCGGTGGAATCCAGGCCCTGCGCGCCTGGCGGAAGCGGCAGTCGGGCACCGTGTCACTCGTACCGACGATGGGTGCCCTGCACTCTGGGCATCAGGCACTGATGGACCG
This sequence comes from Brevibacterium aurantiacum, assembly GCF_003932995.1. Taxonomy (NCBI): domain Bacteria; kingdom Bacillati; phylum Actinomycetota; class Actinomycetes; order Micrococcales; family Brevibacteriaceae; genus Brevibacterium; species Brevibacterium aurantiacum. The sequence goes on along the minus strand of NZ_CP025333.1, from coordinate 3,116,710 downwards.
GGCCCGGGAATCGGGAGATTCGGTCGTGACGAGCATCTTCGTGAACCCGCTGCAGTTCGGCACCGACGAGGACTTCTTCCAATACCCGCGGCCGTTCGAGGCTGACTTGGAAGTCTGCGAGGCCGCCGGAGTGGACTTCGTCTTCGCCCCGGCGCTGGGGGAGATGTACCCGTCTGCACCCGAGGTCACCGTGTCATCCGGACGGATGGGAGCAGTATACGAAGGCGCTGCCAGGCCCGGACATTTCGACGGGGTTCTCACTGTCGTGGCTAAGCTCTTCACCCTGACGGCACCGGACTCCGCGGTGTTCGGACTCAAGGACATTCAGCAGTTCTGCCTGGTCAAGCGCCTGATCTCCGACCTCAACTTCGATATCGAGCTGATCGGCCTGCCTGTCGTCCGCGACGACGACGGTCTTGCCATGTCGAGTCGCAATGAATATCTCGCACCTGCCGATCGTGTCGCCGCATTGGCCATACCTCGTGCTTTGGATGCGGGAGCGCAGGCAGCCTCCGACGGATCGCCAGTGGGTGTCGAAGCCGCAGCGGAAGCGGTTCTTCAGGCCGCCGCTGAGCGAGGGGATCTCGAATTGGGCTACCTCGGCCTCGTTGATGCGACGACCTTCCGGCCGTGCGCACAGGACTTCGAAGGGCAGGGTCTGCTGCTCGTCTCTGCCACCGTCGGAGGGACTCATCTCATCGACAATGTGCCACTGGAATTCCACCGCTCTGTGTGAAATTCGAGTTGAATTGCTGGTCGGATAAGGCAGCGAAATTCCGCTGGCGGTATTGAAGAATGCCGCCGATATTTCTCCTTCGACACCGAATCGTGACCAGTTTATGAAAGAAATGTTAAGTCACTGAAATACGTCTATGGACGGGTTTCTGCAGACATCTTCATTTGCGCCATCATTCGATTCTCACCTGTCAAAAAGCCTTGTTCTGAGTGTCCGTTGTGAATAGACTCCAAATCAGCAACAGCGAAAATAGGAGTGTTCATTCGCTACGAATTCGAGTGTTCATTCGCTGCAGATGAAGGAGATGACGGAAATGCAAATGTCGGACTTGTGGTCAGTTCTTGCGAAAGTGGGACTGGCAATTCTCATACTTATCGTCACATGGATACTTGCCTCGATCGTCAAATGGGCGATCGGGAAATTGGTGACGAAGATACCGGCACTGCAGCGTGACGGAAGCGACGGACGCCAGATCGGGAAGTCGATCGGTCAGATCGGCAGCCTGATCATCTGGCTGCTCGGGCTCATCGCCGTACTGCAGCTGTTCAACCTCGACCAGGTCCTCAGCCCGCTGCAGGGACTGCTCGACGGAATCTTCGGGTTCCTGCCCAACATCATCGGCGCAGGCTTCATCTTCTTCATCGGCTTCATCTTCGCCAAGATCGCCAAGCAGCTGGTTCAGACCGCACTCAACGCCGTCGATCTGACAAAGCTGACGTCGAAGTTCAGCTCCCTCGGTGACCGCGCCACGGGCCTGGCAGAGTCGGCTACCGGCACCGGCCCGCAGCAGAACAACATCAACTCCCAGCAGGCAGCCTATGGACAGCCCCAGCAGGGTCACCCAGGACAGCAGCCCGGACATCCGGGTCAGCAGGGCCACCCGGGACAGCCACAGCAGGGTCACCCCGGACAGCAGGGTCACCCCGGCGCCGGGAATCCCAACGCTGAGGCGAACGCCAAGGTCTCGTCTCTTGCCGGCAACCTCGTCTTCGGAATCATCATCATCGTGGTCTCGATCTCTGCACTCCAGGTTCTGGGCATTGCGGCCATCTCGCAGCCGGCACAGCAGATGCTGGAGCTCTTCCTCAGCGCCATTCCTGCCATCATCGCGGCCGGCATCCTGCTGGCCATCGGCGGGGTCATCGCGAAGTTCCTCGGCAACCTCCTCGAAGAGGTTCTGCGCGGAGTCGGTACGGATCGGGCAGTCGATTCGATCGGAATCGTTCCTGAGGGCACCAGTGCCTCGAGCGTGATCACCAAGATCGTGCAGGTTGCGATCATGATCTTCTTCGCCATCATGGCCACTCGTATGCTCGGCTTCCCCGAGATTACGAACATACTCAACGAGATCCTCGACCTCGGCGGCAGCGTCCTCTTCGGCGCCGCCATCATCGCCGCTGGATTCCTCATTGCGGTACTGATCGGCAAGTTCATCACGAACAATGTGGCGAGCAAGGTGCTGCGCTACTCGGCCATCGCACTCTTCATCGCGATGGGCCTGCGCTACATGGGACTGGCTGATTCGATCATCAACCTGGCCTTCGGTGCAGTGGTCATCGGCGGAGCCGCAGCAGCTGCGCTGGCCTTCGGTCTCGGTGGACGCGATGCCGCCGCCAATATGCTCAACAAGGTTGAAGCCGAGGTCGAAACCGCAGTCGACAACGACAGTGGAGCCGGCAGTCCGGCTGGCAGCACCAACACTGCAGGCAACGCCAACACCGCAGGCAGCACCAATACTGCAGGTAGTGGAAACAGCGGAATCGGAACCGGCGGAGTCGGCAGCACCGGACACGGTGGCGCCAGCACCGGGGACGACGGTCCGCTCGGTGGTCCCGCAGGCAGTGGTCCTGCAGGCGGTGGTTCAGGAGGCAGCGGTCCCGTACCGCCTGCCAGCTGACCAGGCGACATGAAGAAGGTGCGGGCCGGGGTAACTTACCCCGGCCCGCACCTTCATGTTTCGGCAGCTTCTGGCTGCGCTTCTCGACAGAACAGCTTCTCTACAGAACAGCTTCTCTGCAGAGCTGCTTTTATCCAGACCTGCTGTTACACCGGGATGGCGATGACGGCGATGCCCATGACCACGAGGACCACGGCGGAGACGGCCTCGATGTAGAAGTCGGTGCTTCTCCTCTGCAGGGCGGCAGCTGCCATGCCGGCGATGAAGGCGAGAAGGATCTGGTAGGCCAGCATCAGCCCGATCACGACCGATACCAGCAGCAGGTAGTCGGCGCCAGCGGCTGAGGACGGCACCAGAGTCGGCATGACGGCGAGGAAGAACAGCCCCGCCTTCGGGTTGCTCAACGACGAGATCAGACCCCGACGATACGAGATGACCGAGCGCAGCTGACCCCAGGATTTCTTCCCACCGGGTGCAGCGTTGACCTCGGATCCGGTGTCGATTCCGGTGCCGGTACCCACCACGGCACCGTCACTCACCACGTCGCCGGCACCCACCTCGGCGCCGGTATCGACTGCCTCGCTGACGACGAGATCATCGGTGGCTGCCGCGATCTCACTGACCTGTCCGCGCGGGGGAGTCCCACGCAGTTCGGCCCGGATCCGCAGAGCCTGCCGAGCAGCCAGGACGCCGAGGAAGCACAGGTAGAGTCCACCGACGACCTTGAGGACGAGCAGAGCCGAAGGGAACGTGGTGAGCAGTGCGGAGATTCCGGTCAGCGCCGCGATCATCCACACCGTCATTCCGGTGGCCGAGCCGAGTGAATAGATCAGCCCGGCCTTGCGGCGCAGGGCCGAGAGGCGAACGGTGAGGATCGTCTCGGGGCCGGGCGTGACGGCAAGGACGGTCGCGGCTCCGGCGATGGTGATGAGCTCGGCTCCGGTCATGGTGCTCCTTCAAGGACAGCGACCAGGCGGGTGGCCTGGTCGGAGTGGCAAATGCGACGCTGCACGATGACGGCCCGGGATGGTCGCCGCGAATCACTCTGAGTCGGGCGCGAAGGGCTCTGACTCAAGTCTGCCGCAGGACAGCCCGAGATAACACATTGGGAAAAGCAATCATTTGCTAACGACCATTCGGCATCACCGAACGATCATCGGCTAACCTGAGCACATGTGGGATCTCAACCGACTGCGCATCTGGCGGGCCGTCGTCGCCACCGGCTCCGTCGTCGACGCCGCCAAGAGCCTCAACTACACATCGGCCACGGTCAGCCAGCACATCACGAACCTGCAGAAGGCCGTCGGTGTCCCCCTCTACCGCAGATCAGGGCGCGGCATCGAGATCACCGACCTGGGCAAACGCCTGGCCGAGGAATCCTCCGATGTCTTCACCGGCCTGAGCAGGCTCGACACCCTTGTGGAGAGCTTCCGCACCGTGAACCGACCCCGGATGCGCATCGCGGCTTTCACCTCGTTCAATGCGGGGCTGCTGCCAGGGATCATCGAGCCGGTCGCACTCGAACACCCGGATATGCGCTTCGACATCCAACTCAATGAGCCGGCCAAGGTTCGCCGCAGCCACTGCACGATCGAGATCCGCAGCGAAGTGCCCCAGGACGATGAGGTCCACCTGCCCGGAATGACGCGCACTGTCCTCTTCGACGATGACTACAGAGTCGTGGTCTCGGACAGGCACCAATTCGCCAGCCTCGAGTCCGTCCCCTTCAAGGACCTCGCAGACCAGCGGTGGGTCGACTACGACCTGTGGGCGGGCCCGACCAGCAAGGTCGTCGACCTCGCCTGCGCCGCCGCCGGTTTCGAGCCACGGACCTTCGCGGCCTCCGAAGACGAGTTCGCCGCCCTCGCCCTCGTCGCCTCGAACCTGGCCATCACCGTTCTGCCGCGTCTGTCGTCGGCTCAGCTGCGCCCTGGACTGACCGCTGTCGGCCTCACCGACCCCACACCTGTGCGCCGCGTCGTCATGCACGTGCGTGAGCGCGAGGCGCATCTGCCGCACGTGCGCTCCTTCGTCACCGCCGCCGAGGCGGTGGTGGCCGACTACCTGTCCCGCTGAGTGGCCGTCGGCTGCGACCGATCCCAAGCAATCTTCGTCTGATCCCAAGCGATCGTCAGCTGGTTCCAAGCGATCTCCAGCTGGTTCTGACAGGGGAGACGCGGTGTTCCTCATAGTGAGCTGAGTCCCCGGCGTCAGGGCTGTGGGATAGGCTGTTCGGGTGAGTTCTGAAATCGAAATCGGCAAAGGCAAGCGCGGTCGTCGCGGCTATTCCCTCGATGACATCGCCGTCATCCCTGCTCGGCGTACGAGAGATCCCGAGGATGTGTCGCTGGACTGGCAGATCGATGCCTACAAGTTCGATCTCCCCTTCATCGGCGCCCCGATGGACTCCGCCATGTCACCGGAGACCGTGATTGCTCTGGGCAAGCACGGTGGCCTGGGCGTACTCGACCTCGAGGGCCTGTGGACCCGCTATGAGGACCCCACTCCGCTGCTGGCCGAAATCGCTCAGCTGCCTGCGGAGATGGCGACCTCACGGATGCAGGAGCTCTACTCAGCACCCATCCAGGCCGAACTCATCACGGCCCGGCTCGAACAGATCCGCGAAGCAGGAGTCACCGTCGCCGGTGCTCTGACACCGCAGCGGACCCAGCAGTTCTACAAGACCGTCATCGATGCCGGAGTCGACATCTTCGTCATCCGCGGCACCACGGTCTCGGCCGAGCATGTGTCTTCGCACACGGAACCGCTCAACCTCAAACAGTTCATCTACGAACTCGACGTCCCCGTCATCGTCGGCGGTGCCGCCACCTACACCGCAGCCCTGCACCTCATGCGCACCGGCGCTGCCGGCGTGCTCGTCGGCTTCGGCGGGGGAGCGGCCGCGACAACCCGCAAGACCCTGGGCCTCCATGCTCCGATGGCCACCGCGATCGCCGATGTCCACGCCGCACGGCGTGACTACATGGACGAATCCGGCGGCCGCTACGTCCACGTCATCGCCGATGGCGGACTGGGCTCCAGCGGCGAGATCGTCAAGGCCTTCGGCGTCGGCGCCGATGCCGTCATGCTCGGCACCGCCCTGGCCCGTTCGACCGAGGCTCCGGGCCGCGGGATGCATTGGGGTGCAGAAGCACACCACCCCGAGCTTCCCCGCGGACACCGTGTGGAGCTGGGAACAGTGGGCAGTCTCGAACAGGTCCTCTTCGGGCCCGGCCGCACCGCCATCGGCGAACTCAACCTCGCCGGTGCCCTGCGTCGTGCCCTCGCCACCACCGGCTATGTCGATCTGAAGGAATTCCAGCGCGTCGACGTCACCGTCTCGCCCTATCAGCCTGGATCGGTGGTTTGATCTGTTCCGCCTGGCGCTGACCCCCAAATGGTTGGGGTCCCTGCTGTTCGTTCTCGTTCTCGTCACCTGCTTCGTCGGACTCTCGGCGTGGCAGGTCGACCGTGCTCAGCATAAGAATGATGCTGTGGAATCGGCCGATGTCGAGGAGGTCGAGCCGTTCAACGAGGTGATGGAGGCGCAGGCCCCGATGCCCGGCATCCTTGCCGATCAGCGGGTCAGTCTGTCCGGGCACTGGCTTCCCGATGCTCAGGTCGTCGTTCCCGGCCGCGTCCTCGACGGAGACAAGGGCTTCTGGGTGGTCACGATGTTCGCCCCCGATGACGCCCGCCTCGGTGCCTCTGTCGGTGCCGACGCCGAAGACAAGACCATCGCGATTCCGGTTCTGCGTGGTTTCACCACCGATGAGAAGACCGCCATGGAATCCCGTGCGGCAGAGGGCCCCGTCAAGATGACGGCGCAGATCGGTCCCGTTGAGGGTCCGATGCCCGGAAACTCGCTGCCCGAGGGCCAGGTGCGCAGCGTCTCGACCTCGCAGCTGATCAACCTGTTCCCCGACCTGCTGACCTACTCAGGGTTCCTCATCCCCGAATCGGCGACCGGTGATGCCGCATCCGTCGCAACAGACGGACTGGCATTCGTGCCGCCGACGACAACTCGGGACGAGGGCGGATTCGACCTGCAGTCCGCCGGCTACGCAATCGAATGGCTGATCTTCGCCGGCATGGCCCTGTACATGTGGTGGCAGCTGCTGCGCGATGACTTCATGCGCCGCCGACTCGGTGAGGGCTCCGATTCTCAGGATCCTGCGAACCGCGTCGAGTACGTTGTCGTGAAGTCCGCCGGCCAGTCCTCGATCGACCCCAAGGTGATGTCGGGACTGACCGGGCTTCCCGCCCACAGACATGGAGCGAAGAAGCCTCGCAGGAGCCGCGGCTCTGCCTCGAAGAGCTCCACCGATGACAACTCGACCAACACCACCCCGACCGGAGGAAACTGAGCGTGAGCGAAGAACCCGAGTCCCTGGATTCCCGCCCCGACTTCGATGACAACGATGTGTGGAGCGTCAAACGCTTCACCTCGGCGCGCAACGCCCTGAAGTTCTATCGGGTGATGGCCATCATCACCGGAACGATGCTTCTCATCCTCACCGTCGAAATGATCTACAAGTACCTCATCGCCGCTGACTCCGCGACGGCACTCAACTTCGGCGGATTCAACCTCGCGGCCGCGATCGCGATCTGCCACGGCTGGTGCTACGTCGTCTACCTCATCGGCTGCTTCTGGCTCAACCAGCAGATGCGCTGGACCTTGGGCCGCTACATCGTCTTGGCCCTAGCCGGAGTGGTCCCGGTGATGTCGTTCATCCTCGAACGCAAGATCCATCGCCAGGTCGAAGCTGAACTGGCCGCGGCCGTGGTGGTCGCACCCAAGAGCTGAGGACCACCTCGGCGAGGTTGCCACGGTGCGGTTCGTCCGCCCGCTGAACCTCGGGTTGGGAGCTGGGTGCCCGGTGTTTAGAATTGGGGCATGACGCAAACCCAGAGCACACAGGTGCCTCCTGTCCTCGTGGTCGATTTCGGTGCGCAGTACGCGCAGCTCATCGCCCGACGGATCCGCGAGGCCGGACTGTATTCCGAGATCATCGCCCATGACGCACCGGCAGCGGAGTTCGCAGCCAAGAAGCCAGTCGCCATCGTGCTCTCGGGTGGACCCTCGAGCGTCAACGATGAAGGCGCCCCCGGATTCGACACCGCCGTCTTCGACCTCGGCGTGCCCACCATGGGCATCTGCTACGGCTTCCAGCTGATGTCGACCACCCTCGGCGGACGGGTGGCCAAGACCGACAAGCGCGAGTACGGTTCGACCCCGGTCACGGTCTCCAGCACCGGTTCGCTTCTGGCCCAGACCCCGAACAGCTACAAGGTCTGGATGTCTCACGGAGATTCCGTCGCCGAGGCGCCCGCTGACTTCGATGTCCTCGCATCGACCGCGGACACCCCAGTCGCGGCCTTCGAATGCGCGGCACGCAAGTTCGCCGGAGTGCAGTGGCACCCAGAGGTCCTCCACTCCGAATACGGGCAGCAGATCCTCGAGAACTTCCTGTTCAACGTCGCCGGCCTGAGCGCCGACTGGACCAATACCAACGTCATCGACGAGCAGGTCGAACTCATCCGCGACCGTGTGGGATCGAAGAACGTCATCTGCGGCCTCTCCGGCGGAGTCGACTCCTCCGTGGCCGCAGCACTGGTCCACAAGGCGATCGGTGACCAGCTCACCTGCGTCTTCGTCGACCACGGCCTCCTGCGCGAAAACGAACGCGAACAGGTCGAGAACGACTATGTGGACTCGATCGGCGTCCGCCTGGTCACCATCGATGCCCGTGAGCGCTTCCTGTCCGAACTCGCCGGCGTCACCGATCCGGAGACGAAGCGCAAGATCATCGGCCGCGAATTCATCCGCACCTTCGAGTCCGCCTCCGCCGACCTCGTCGCCGAGGCCAAAGATGAGGGCGAAGAGATCGGCTTCCTCGTCCAGGGCACGCTCTACCCCGACGTCGTCGAATCCGGCGGCGGCTCGGGCACCGCGAACATCAAGAGCCACCACAATGTGGGCGGTCTCCCCGATGACATCACCTTCGAACTCATCGAACCCCTGCGTGCCCTGTTCAAGGACGAGGTGCGCGCCATCGGCCGTGAGCTCGGCGTCCCCGAGGCGATCGTCTCCCGCCAGCCCTTCCCCGGTCCCGGACTCGGCATTCGCATCATCGGCGAGGTCACGGAGGATCGTCTGTCGATCCTGCGCAGGGCCGACGCCATCGCCCGTGAGGAGCTGACGAAGGCCGGCCTCGACGGAGAGATCTGGCAGTGCCCGGTCGTCCTCCTGGCCGACGTGCGCTCCGTGGGTGTCCAGGGTGACGGACGCACCTACGGCCACCCGGTCGTGCTGCGCCCGGTCTCCAGCGAAGACGCCATGACCGCCGATTGGACCCGCGTTCCCTACGACGTTCTCTCGGTCATCTCCAACCGCATCACCAACGAGGTCGACGACATCAACAGAGTCGTCCTCGACGTCACCTCCAAGCCTCCGGGCACCATCGAATGGGAATGATTCTGTTCCCCGACTACAACTCCTGAACAGTGTTCAGTTAAGGTGGGTGGTGCCCGAGTAGGTCTCGGGTGCCACCTCACCATCGGAGAACTCATGTCATACGCACACACCGGCAGCACCACCTCGGCGAGGGCCGGGCAGAAAGCCACAGCTGGCAGAGCCGGCGACATCGCCCTGATCGCGGTCTTCGCCGCACTGCTCGCAGCATTCGCGATCATGCCGCCGATCCCCGTCGGGCCGGCCGGTGTGCCGATCACCCTGCAGACCTTCGCCATCGCGCTCTGCGGTCTGGTGCTGGGCCCGTGGCGCGGGGGAGCGGCGGTCCTGCTCTACGTCGTGCTCGGCCTCCTGGGCCTGCCGATCTTCTCCGGCATGAGCGGCGGCATCGGCGTCCTGGCCGGTCCCAGCGCCGGCTACATCCTGTCGTTCACGCTCTACGCACTCGCCACCGGCTTCGTCGCCCGCTGGGCCATTCGCCGCTTCCGCGGATCGAAGCTGTGGATCGCGCTCTTCATCGGCGGACTGGGCTCCAGCCTGCTGCTCAACCACCCGCTGGGGATCCTCGGAATGTCGATCAACGCCGACCTGCCCCTGGGTGTGGCCGCCGTCGCCGACCTCGCGTACTGGCCCGGTGACATCATCAAGAACGTCCTCGCCGTCTCCGTCGCACTGCTCATCCACCGGGCATTCCCCGATGTCCTCCGTCGCCGAGGTGTCCCGACGCCAGGTCCGAATGCTCAGACCGCTGGTGCTGGGTCTGAAGGTGCTGGCTCGGAAGGCACTCGTTCTGAAGGCACTGCGGCACAGTGATCTTCGGTCGGAAGCCGGAGCCTGAGAGCATGGGGGAGCGGGTGCGGGAGATCAGCTTCTCCGAGGTCTCCGTGGGAGTCCTCGATGACACCCCTGCCGGTGATGTCTATCGCCCGATCCTCACCGACGTCAACGTCACGCTCGATGAATCGACGATTGCGATCATCGGGGCCAACGGCTCCGGGAAGTCCACTCTGCTGCAGCTGTTCAACGGCCTGGTCACGGCCAACTCCGGTCGGGTGCTCATCGACGGTCTCGACCCAATCGAGGAGGCGAAGCAGGTCCGCTCGCGGGTCGGTTTCGTCTTCACCGATCCGGCGGCGCAGCTGGTGATGCCGACCCCGCTCGAAGACATCGAGCTCTCCCTGCGCAAACGTGTTCCGAAGGCGGAGCGCCGCGCCGCGGCCTTGGCCGTGCTGGAGGAACTGGGCATCGCCGATCTGGCCGAGCGCAGCGTCTACGAGCTCTCCGGCGGCCAACGTCAGCTGGTCGCATTGGCTGCCGTTCTGGCAGTCGATCCGCAGATCCTCGTCCTCGACGAACCCACCACGCTGCTTGATCTGCGCAACAAGGAGAAGTTGCGGAAACTCCTGGCCGACCTTGTCGCCCGCCGAGGTGTGCGCGTGATCTTCTCCACCCACGACCTCGACTTCGCCGGGATGGCCGACCGCGCCCTCGTCGTCGACTCCGGACGCATCGTCCACGACTCGACTCCCGACGAGGCGACGCGAATGTACCGCGAGCTGATCATGAGCGACTCTTCGTGAGCCGGACGTCCCGCGCTGGTATTCGACCCAGGCCGCAGCTGTTCGGGAAGGTGGCGCACACGCCTGGTTGGCTGCACAGAACGCCGACCGGGGTGAAGCTGGTCGTCATTGCCCTGATCGGCGTTGTGGCTCTGATCTTCCGCGACCCGATCATCAACTGGTCGATGTTCGCCGTCCTCGTCGTTCTCGGCTTCACCGCCAAGTTGCGGCTGCGTCACTTCCTCAAGACCTGGCTCTATGCGGCGGTGCTGATCCTCATCGTCATAGCCATGCAGTACTTCTTCGGATCTCTGCACTCCGGCCTCACGGTCGGTGGCACTGTGTTCGCCTGTGTCCAGGCTGCGATGCTGCTGACCCTGACCACGACCGTGGCACAGCTGCTCGACACCTTCACCGTGATCGTCTCACCACTGCGCTTCTTCGGTGCCAGCCCGGACACGATCGCGCTGACAGCGAGCCTTATGGTGCGCGCCATCTCCCACATCTCCGGACTGCTGGGAGAGGCCGACCGTGCCGCTCGAGCACGTGGTCTCGACTCCAGCATCAAGGCTAGGGTGGTCCCCGCGATCCTTCGCTCGGTGAAGTACGCCCAGGACACCGGACGGGCACTCGACGCCCGCGGGATCGTGGACTGAGCGCCACCGAAGCGGGGCGCCCGAAGGTCATGCGCCGAGCATCCGCGGCCAGCTGACCTGACGAAGAGTATCCTCAGCGAAGGAAGGCAGTCGGCTCGCATTTCGACTGCCGCGCAGATCCGCGAAGGAGACAAACAATGGCTGCAAACCAGCGCCCAGTCCTGCTCGCCATGGACTTCCAGAACGGCATAGCCGGTGATGAGGCCTTCACCAAGACCGGTGTCCTCGAACGGGCCCGCGATGCTGTCGCCGCGGCAAGGGATAAGGGAATCCCTGTCATCTGGGTGCGCGTTGCCCTGCGCGATGGTCACCCCGCGCTCCCCGAAACCGCATCGTTTCGGCAGATCGCCGCTCACGGCGACCTCGATGAGGCACACGCCTCGACGAGCATCCACGAGACACTGGGACGGCACGAGGGCGAACCGATCGTAACGAAGCGTCGCATCAGCTCCTTCGCCGGCAGCGATCTCGAGGTATTGCTGCGCGGCTACGATGCCGACACCCTGATCCTGGCAGGCGTCGCCACCAGCGGAGTGGTCCTGTCGACCATCCGACAGGCTGCCGACCTCGACTTCCGCCTGACGGTGCTCTCCGACGCCTGCGCCGACCGGGATGAGGAGGTCCACCGGGTGCTCACCGAGAAGGTCTTCCCCAAGCAGGCCACCGTGCTCACCGTCGCCGAGTGGGCCGCGCAAGCCTGAGGCGCGGCCGCGTCGTCCTGGCGCCCGGGCACCGCGAGTACCGAAAGCAGACCGCAGGGCAGGGCTCGCCTAGAGGGTTGAGGAGTCTTCGGAGGTGGTGGGTGTGGCCACGGTGAAGCCGCGGCCCAGAACCTGTGGGTGCGGATTCTCGATCGCCCGCGAATAGTGGCCGATGAGCTGCGAGCACACGCTCTTCCAGCTGCGGCTGAGCACCTGCTGGCGGCTGGCGAGGCCGAAGGCTCGGCGCTTTGCCTCATCGCCGAGGAGGTCCATGACGTGTCCGCGCATCGCCGCCAGATCCTTGGGCGTGTAGAGCCACCCGGTGTGGGAGGAGTCGACGAGGTCCAGCGGTCCGCCACGAGCCGGAGCGATGACAGGCACTTCGGAGGCCATGGCCTCCTGGATCGTCTGGCAGAAGGTCTCGAGCTCACCGGGGGCGACCATGAGGTCGAAGCTCGCGACGGCCTGAGACAGAGCATCGCCGCCGAGGAATCCAGCGAAATGAGCATTCGGCAGCACCCGTTCGAGCTTTGCCCGCCACGGTCCGTCGCCGACGATGACGAGTCTCGATCCGGGCACGTCGTCCAAGACGGCCAGGTCCTCCACCTGCTTCTCGGCGGCGAGGCGGCCGACGTAGCCGATGATCTTCTCACCATTCGGTGCCACTGATCGGCGCCAGGCCTCTGATCGGTGACTCGGGTCGAAGCGGGAGGAATCGACTCCACGGGCCCACAGGTCCACCTCGGCGACACCGAGTTCGGAGAGCTGATCAAGGGTGTAGCTCGATGGGGCCAAGGTCAGGGAGGCGTGCTGGTGGATGTTGCGCACATGTGACCACAGCATCGCCTCGATGCCGTGCATGCCGTACCGGGCAGCGTAGGCAGGAACCTCGGTCTGATAGATCGCCACTGTCGGCAGGTCGAGGCTCTGCGCAGCCAGGACACCGCGCCAGCCGAGCACGAAGGGGCTGGCCAGGTGGACGACATCGGGGTTGAAGTTCTCCAGCAGTCGTTTGATGCGGCTGACTCCACCGGGAGCGACGCGAACCCGCCGATACTTCGGCAAGGCGATCGAGGGGACCCGCACGATGCGGGCTCCGGCGACCTCCTTGGGACCGTCGCGGCGCGTGCCTGGTGCGATGATGAGGACTTCGTCGCCGCGGTCGGCCAGGTGGTCGAGGACGCGGAGGAGTGAGTGGGTGACCCCATTCATATTGGGGAGGAAGGACTCTGCAATGATCGCTACTCTCACAGAACTCAGTTCACGCCCCCAGGGTGAAGGACGGGCAACATCGAGGCGACCCTTCGGCGACGATAGGCCGAAATCGCCGCGCTTGAGCGCTCTAGCCCGATCGCACGCACGCACTCGCCCGATCCGTCGCACGCTCCGCAGTGCCGACGGTGACGAGGCTCTGGTCCCATTCGCGAGGAGTCTGAACCCCGCGTAAACTGAAGTGTCGGTCAAGCGAATGAGAAGGGGAGGCGGCAGTGGTCTGGTTCATCGTCGGAGCATGTGTGCTTGCCCTTGTCATCCTCGCCCTGACCGTGACGATCCTGCGCTTCAACCAGCTGTCGATGGCGCGTTCGCTCTGCGATGAGGCCAAACGCCAGCTGCTCGTCGAACTCCGCGGTCGGCACGCCCTCGTGCCCGCCTACATCGGAACCCTGCAGCAGATCACCACCCGAGACCTCAGCTCTGTCGAACTCGCGCTCGCCTCGGCCCAGAGGGCTCCCTTCGGCCCCCGCGGGGCTGCGGCGGAGAACGCGCTGACCCGGACGATCGACGAGGCGGCACAGATCCCCAGTCAGATCAGCGACAGGGCGATTGCCGCCGACTCGTCTCTCGCGATGCAGACGGGGCCCCGCGAAGAACTCGACACCACCATCGCGCTTCTGCACGGTCAGCTCAATGTGCTGGCCGAACGCATCCTGGCAGGCGCCCGCATCTACAACACGAACGTCGATCTCTACCACCGGCAACGCGAACGTGCCGTGTCGCGGCTGTTCAAGAACGTGTTCAAGGCCCGCGAACCCTTCACCGAAACGGACCAGGAACGGTCCTCGGCAGAAGCGGAACCCCAGGACCAGTTTGGAGCTTCGAACCGAACCGGATCGGCCGGATCATGACGCGGTTCCGTATCGACCTCGGCTACCGCGGCACCGACTTCCACGGCTGGGCCAAGCAGCCCGGGCTGCGCACCGTGCAGGACTCACTGGAGGCCGGGCTGTCCCGGATCACCGGCGCCGAGGTGGCCACCATCGTTGCCGGGCGCACCGACGCCGGCGTCCACGCGAGACGGCAGGTCGTTCACATCGACCTCGCCGAAGAGGGCATCGAGAAGCTCATCGGCAAGTCCTCCCGACCAGCCGAGGCGGCGCTGCTGTCGCGTCTGCGTGGAGTCCTCACCGTCGATGACACCGATGACATCGTCATCCATGCCGTGTCCGAGGTTCCCGAAGACTTCGACGCTCGGTTCTCCGCACTGTGGCGGACCTACCAGTACAGGCTCGCCGACCGCCGATCCTTCATCGATCCGCTGCTGACACCCGTGACACCGCGGCACAAGGGCGAACTCGACGCCGAGGCGATGGCCGAGGCCGCACGGGAGGCCCAGGGCCTCCACGACTTCATTCCCTTCTGCAAACCACGCGAGGGCGCGACGACCATCCGCACACTGCACGAACTCGAGGTCACCCGGGATCAGGAAGCGGTGATCACCATCGACCTGCGTGCCGATGCGTTCTGCCACCACATGGTCCGTGCCCTGGTGGGCGGGCTGATCAAGGTCGGATCCGGCACCTGGCCGGTGACTCGGCCCGCGGAGCTCCTCGCCGAGGCGGACACAGGAGTCGACCCCGACGTTCCGATGTTCGTCTCTCCCGCACACGGGCTCGTCCTCACCGGGGTGGGATACCCCGAGGCCGAGTTCTATGCCTCCCGCGCAGCTCAGACCATGGCCCGCCGGACACAGGCTTAGTCGGACACAGGCTTAGCCAGAACAAGCTCGATTGCGGCACCGGCTTCAGCGCCACACAGGCTCAGTTGCCGACTCCTGGGCCGATCCCGGCAACGCGACGGCGACCCTGACAGCAGCTCGACGGCGACCCTGACAACAGCTCGACGGCGACCCTGACAGCGAGGGTTTGTATCGTCTTTTTGAGAGAATCCCTCTTTCCAGATGTGAGAATCCTGTGTACATTCACATGTAGGTAACTCATCGTTCGCTTAGGCACTGCAGAATGAGTCTGCTTGATCCTCACCAGGCACAGCTGTTGTGCGGCGGATGCAATGACCAAAGGAAACCACATACATGACGAAGCTAGTGACCAAAAGACTAGTGACCAAGATGCTGGCAACGGGAGCGGCAGTGTCAATGTTGACGCTGCCGGGCGCCGCCCCCTCACTTGCCGCATCCCTCGGAAACGGCTCCGCCGAGGAAGCACCCTCGACGACCGGCCCCTCGGAATCATCCCCGAGCGAGTCATCAGCTGGTGGCTCATCGTCCACAGACTCACCTGCAGATGCCAGTGCAGATGCAGCCGAGGGTGAGGACAAGGATACCTCGACACAGGCGGCAGCCGAGGGCACCAAGGTTCAGCTGCTCAACATCACCGACTTCCACGGACGCATCGCCGAGGCGGGCACGCAGGTCGCCTCGGTCGTTGAGGAACAGCGCGCGACGTACGCCGCCGAAGACGGCACCGCCGGAACCGGGGTCCTCTCCGCAGGCGACAACATCGGAGCCTCCACCTACGTCTCCTCCTCACAGCAGGACACCCCGACGCTGGATGTCCTCAACGCCATCGGCGTCCAGGCTTCAGCAGTCGGCAACCACGAATTCGACCAGGGCATGGAAGATCTGGCCGGCCGGGTCTCGTCCGAAGCAGACTTCCCCTACCTGGCGGCCAATGTCTACAGCGAGGGCACCACCGACGTCGTCGACGGCCTTGAGGGCTACACCACGGTCGATGTGGGTGGCGTGAAGGTCGCCGTCATCGGCGTCGTCACCAAGGACACACAGTCACTGGTCTCACCCGACGGCATCGCCGGCCTCGAATTCGGTGACCCCACCGACGCAGTCAACCGAGTCGCCGGCGAGATCGAGAACCTGCCCGAGGACGAACAGCCGGATATGACGGTCGTCGAGGCCCACCTCGGCGCCTCAAGCACGGAGAGCCTCGACGAGGCGAAGGCCTCGAACGCCGAGTTCAACAAGCTCGTGACCGAGGCAGACGCCTCCGTTGACGTCCTCTTCACCGGCCATACCCACCTGCCCTACTCCTTCGAGGCCCCTGTCCCCGGCGAGCCGGACCGGACACGGCCCGTGCTGGAGGCCGGCAGCTACGGCGAATACGTCGGTCAGGTCCAGCTCGAAGCCGATGCCGAGGGCAACTGGACGACCGAGAACACCGAACTCATCGAGACGGAGAAGAAGAGCTATGACTCGCCCGTCGTCGATGAGGTCAGCCAGATCATCGCCGATGCCGATGCAAAAGCGAAGGTTCCAGGCTCCGTCGTCGCCGGCGAGATCAGTGAGGACATCACCCGCGCCACGAAGGACGGCAAGGAAGACCGCGGTGCGGAGAGCACCCTGGGCAACCTCGTCGCCGATGCACTCAAGGACGGAGTCGAGGGCACACAGCTTGACGACGCCGACTTCGGCATCACCAACCCGGGCGGGCTGCGCACCGACCTGAAATGCGATGACATCTACAACAAAGAGGACACGTGCGAAGTCACGGCCGCTGAACTCAGCTCGGTCCTGCCCTTCGCCAATGACCACGGTGTCGTGACGATGCAGGGTTCGGACGTCATCGGACTGTTCGAAGAGCAGTGGCAGCCAGCCGACGCCTCGCGTCCGTTCCTCCACCTCGGTATCTCGGAGGAGCTCGAAGTCGTCTACGACTCCGATGCTGCGAAGGGCAAGCACGTGAAATCGGTCGAGGTCAACGGCAAGAAGCTCGATCCGAACAAGGAGTACAGGGTTGCGACGCTGAGCTTCCTCGCCGCCGGGGGAGACAACTTCTCCTCCTTCGCTGAGGGTGACTTCGAACTCTCCGGGCGCACGGACTTCGAGACCTGGGTCGACTACTTCGAGAACCGCACCGAGGCTGGCGAGAAGGTCTCACCGGACAAGGACGAACGCCAGGCCGACATGAGCAAGGACGTCATCGACAACGGTGAGCTCACGGTCGATCTCGCCGCCCCCGAGGATGGCATCGAGCCAGGTGAGAACCGGGACTTCGTCCTCAACACCACCGCCGAGGCGGAGGTCCCAGGACCCGTGGACGTGACCGTCGATCTGCCCGAGGGCTACACCGTCAGCGCCGCTGACTCGGCATCGGCCGGAGCCCAGCAGGGCGGGCAGTCGGAGACCGCGAAGGCACCGGAGGTCACGGTGGACGCCGCGACGAAGACCATGACCTTGGAATCGATTCCCGCCGGTGAGAGCGACGTCGCCATCAACGTCACTGCGCCCGAGGACGCGAGCGGTGAAGTCACCCTCGAGGTGGGACTGAAGGCCGGGGACGCACAGTGGTGGGATGACAACCCGCTGCCGGTCAATCACGCTTTCGAAGCCACGGCACAGGTCGGTGACGAGGCGAACGCCGCTGCCGGTGATGACGGCGGCGCCGACGGCACCTCCGACGGTGCAGGCTCGGATGCCGATGCCACCGGCGGTGACAACGGCAGTGCGAACGCCTCGGGATCGAATGCCGGCTCCAACGGCACCGGTGCGAATGCGGATGACTCCGGGGCCACCTCGGCGAATGCCAACGCATCGGGAGCCACCTCGGCGAATGCCGATGGCAGCGGATCCAACGCCAACGGTTCGAAGGACGGTGGGGATCTGCCTCGCACCGGTTTCGAGGCCATGAATCTGGTGGCGGCGGCACTCGCGCTCATCGTCGCAGGCAGCATGGCCGTGAGCATGGTGCGCCGACGCAAGGCCACCGTGTGACACGGACACTGAGGCGCGGCTGAGACCCTAGGGCTCGGCCAGGCAGGCGGCGGTCAGACGGAACTGGAGAGTTTCGCCTGGCCGCCGCTGTCTGCTGTCTGCTTCGTCTCGAAGGTCTCAAGGTGGACCAGAACGGGGACGAGGAAGAGGATGCCGACGGCGGGGACGACGATTCCCGAGTCGTTGATGATCGTGCCGACGCCCAACAGGATGGCGAGGCTGATCATGCCCGCCCGCAGCAGGGGGATCCGATCGTAGGCGTTGATCATTCCCTGCAGGGAGAAGCGCTGGGGTTCCAATGCCAGCCAGAAGACGCCGATGATGATGAGCGGAAGGAGCAGCGTCATCCACGACTGGGTGAGGATGTCGATGTTCATGCCGATCTTGCGCGCGAGCACGCCCAGGGCCTCGCCGCTGATGATGGAGTCGAAGAAGCGACCGAAGTGGGTGCGCTGATCGGCGGGACGCAGCCAGTCGAGGAAGAGGACCGCGAGCATTACGAAGCCGGCGATTCCCACCGTCAGCCCCATGCGCTTGAGTGAGAATCTGATGCCCGCGGCCGCGAGGACCAGGTAGGCGACGCCGATGATCAGCGTCGGCACGGACCCGAACTTCGTGCCCAGTCCCGGGGCGGCCAAGATGACGCTCGAGATGAGGATCGGCACGGTGACGATGAGGATGCGCATGAGCGGTCGCTTCGTCAGCGATGCGAACCCGGCGACGGCCAGAATCAGGGCGCAGCAGTAGAGCGCGAGGGCGGAGTTGCCGATGCCGTAGAACCGTGAGGCGATGAGCAGCGGCTCGCCCAGCAGGGTCGACATCTGCAGCTGCGAGCCGGTCATCACGTCATAGGCTAAGACGAGGACCGTGACGACGCTGACGAAGAGCACCGGTCCCAGCTTGAACCCACGCCACGGCCCCAGCAGGGCGATGACCCCGAGGGCCAGAGACCACCCGGCCAAGGCGCCCAGCATCGCAATATCAGGGTTGGTCGCCCTCTCCCATGGCACGGTGTTGACCAGATAGGTCGAGACCGGCATGGCTGCGAAGACGATGCCCAGCCGGTAGGCCCCGGAGTGGACGAGCTCGCGATGATTCTTGCGCAGTAACCACGCGAGGACCAGCAGACCGACCATGAGTGTGGCGACGACGGGGAAGAACCATGTCGAGAGCTCGTTCTGCGTCTTCACCGCAACCTGACGGTCGAGAACTGTCTGGAAACGCGACTCCCAGCCGCTGTCCGGGTCCTGGTTGTTCATCGGGGCGCCGGCAGCGTTCTGCATGGGCTCGCCGTCGCTGAGTTCGACGAGTGTCGGGGCGAGGTCGGGCACCTGGATGAGGCCGGGTTGGCGAGTCGATGACGAGCTCAGCAGACCAACAGTCCCGCCGGGGCGCAGCATCATCGTCGACTGCATCGACGAGCTCTTGACTGAACCGTCGGCGATCGAGGAGAAGATGATCGGCGAGGTGCCCACAGTCAGATGTTCGGGGTCGTCGGGGTCGACCCAGCCGGCGGCTGCCAGAATTTTCCCGACGTGTGAGTCGAGGGCCTTGAGTGAATATCCGTCCGAGGTGGTGTCGCCGAGGTCGACGAGTGTGAGCTCACCGTTCTGTGAGGCCCGAGCCGCCTTCTGGGCCAAATCGTCGCCGACCGGTGACCAGTTGTCGACTTTGCCCCTGTGATCGGCCGCCGCGATCGCGGCGCCTGGTCCGAAGGCAGCGATGTCGGGCACCGACTCCGTAAGAGCGCCGAGGTTGGCGTCGTAGTTGTCGCTTCTGGCGACCTGCGCATAGACGTCCCAGTCAGCGACCCAGCCGTCGAGGGGCGCGGCCGGCTGGCGGCACTCCTCGCGGGGTTCGTCGGCGGCCCGCCGTCCCGCGCCCACGCCGAGCCAGCCGTCGACGGGGCAGCTGGTCGTCCGCACGCTGCGGGGAGTGATGGTGCCGATCTGCGCGGTCTGCATCATCCTCCACAGATTCGGTGTCGTACGCGGATCGAGGTCCTCGAAGCTGAACCCGGAGACACCGATGAAGATCGGACCCTTGCCCGCCGAGGCGGCTTCCGCTTCCGATTCACTGTTTCCATCCATGCCCCGGGTTGGCGCGGCCTGAGCGCCCTGCGGCAGTCCGAGGATGAGCAGGGTGATGACGAAGAGACCGAGCAGCATGCGCACGGGCAGCGAGGATGTTCTCATGCTCGATCCGTCCCGGACTTAGGTGCACCCTGAGGTTCAGACGCATCTTCAGCAGACATGAGGATGGTCCGCGTACTGCCCCGACGGGGCTTGGTGTCGGCGATCGTCTCCTGCGCATGCTCGGCGCTCAGTGCCAGCAGGTAGGGCAGGAGCACCATGGCACCGGTCGAGGGCACGGCGATGCCGGAGTCGGTGATGACCAGCCCCACCGCCATGCCGGTGACCGCGGCGAGGAACCCGAAGTGGATGTCCTGGTCCTCGAACACCTGCGGCAGGCGACCCCGCCACTTGTTCGCCAGACGACCGGCTCGGGTGGCAGGGGTGATGCTCGGGAAGTGGAGCAGATAGCGCAGGAAGAACAGGATTGCGATGATCGCCAGGGGAGTGACGATCGCCAAGGCAGGATTGATCGCCACGATGTGAAGATTCGCACCGAGCTTGCGACCGATGACCTGCAGCGCCTCACCTGTGACGATCTGGTCGAAGAAGGTTCCGAAGTGCGAGCGTGATCCCGGCTCCCGCAGCCAGTCGAGGAACGCGATGCCCAGCAGCACAGCCAGGGACGCGAGGCCGATGAGCACGAGCCGGAAGATGGACAGACGGATCCGGCTGACCAGTGCCAACAGCACGAGGAGACCGGCCAAGGTGGCGATCGTACCGCCGAACTTCGCTCCCCAGGACGGGTTGCCGGAGACGAAGACTGCGAACAGTCCGAGCACAAGCGGGAGGAGGAAGACGAGTCTGCGATGCCCTCGCGCCCGCAGCCAGGAGATCGCAATGCCGAGGAAGATGAAGAGGCTGACGATGAAGATCGCCGCACCTTGATTGCCCAGTCCGTAGTACCTGCCGCCGACGATCGGGTTGTAGCCCAGCAGCGAGTTGCCCTGCAGGTGCGAGCCGGTGATGAGGTCCGCGGAGAGGATGAGGAAGCTCAGCAGCGACAGAGCAGCCACGCGACCACGCCAGGTCCGACCCCAGGGCGGAAGCAGAGAGACGCAGAAGAGCAGCGCTGCCGAGACCGCGATCGACACACTGAGGCCGAAACCGGGGTGGGGCAGTCTGGCCCACGGGAATAGGCCTGCCACGAATGCGCTCATCGGCAGCGTCGCTGCGGCAAAAGAGACCCAGGCGAGGAACCGGTGCACGGTGGGAACGGTCCTCGCACCACCTCGGCGACCGATGAGGTTCCGGGCCAAGAGGACACCGCACAGGATGAACAGGACGTAGAAGATGATGTCGAGGAGCAGGGAGAACGTCGACAGGTGCTGGTAGATCGACGTCGCCTTCTGAGCCTCGGACACGAGGTCGTCGATGCGTTCGTCCGGTTCGTCTTCGGTGGGTGTGACGTCGAAGGAGATGCCGTTGGGGGAGGAGATGCCGAACTGGTCGAGGATGCCCGGGGCGATGTCCGTGAGCTGGAGGAGGCCGGGGGTGCGGGTGCTGGCCGAGGACAGGTTTCCGGGTTCGTAGCCGGGGCCGGAGGCGATGAAAGCGCGCAGCTGCGGCAGACCCGAACTGTCCCCGAGGCCGGCCACGATGATCGTCGGCTCTTCACTTCCCGGGGCCGCAGAATCACGGACTTCCTCAAGCTTGTCGCCCAAGCGTTCGTCGGCCTCGGCGACGCGTTCCTCACGGTCGAAGAAGACAGGAACGGTATAGGAGTAGTTGGGGATCGGATCATAGAGCCAGGCGGAGGAGCCGATCGAGCCTAAGTCGACGAGGCCGAGTCGACAGTCGGTGGCGGCGGCATCGTCTGTGTAGTTGGCCACAACGCCGTTCTGGTCGGCCGCCGCGTAGGCCGCGCCCGGACCCTCGGCGGCGACGCAGGGTTCAAGCTGCGACGCGGCTGACGAGGCTTCTGTGCCCTGTGGGACGGTCTTTCCCTGTTCGCGGACGAGCCGGGCGAGCATTCCGTAGTCCACCGAGTAGCCGGAGTCGACGTTCGGTTCCTTGATGGCCTCGAAGTCATCGATCGTCGCGGTGGTGGTGCCCTTCGCAGCCTGCCCGGGGAGATCTTCATCACTCGAGGAGCTGGTCCCGGCCGCGGAGTTCGCGGCCTCGTCGGCACCGTCGAGTGCCTTCTCTGCAGCCTCGTCGCTGGTCGACGGCGCACTCAGAGCAGGACAGGTGGCCTTGCTGCCTTCGAGTTCTGGGTCAGTGGGCGGGCCCGCCTGGGCACGGGCGCCGGCCCCCATGGACAGCCAGCCGGAACCGGGGCAGGTCGCCGACCCGATGGTGCGCACATTGAGGTTGGCGGCAGAGCCGTTGGAGAACAGCTCATAGAGGTTCGGAGTGCGCACAGGATCGATATCATTGATGGTCAGACCGGGTATGCCGTAGACGATGGTCTTGCCGTCGGGAGGCCGAGAGGCATCCGAATCCTCGCCCGCTGACCCTGTGCCAGCAGACGCCGAGGTCGTCGATGCCGCGGTGCTGCTCGCCGCAGCTGCTGGGGCCGACCCTGCAGCAGGGGACTCGTCCGCGGCAGCGGCTGGTGACTGTGCCGGTCCGAGGATGAGGACCACGAGCCCGAGAACTATTCCCAGCACCAGGAGTCTGAATGCGGGAAGGCGCGTGGGCAGGAGGGATGAAGGCGGCACAGGTCAATAGTATCGGCTCAGCTTTCCACCCGCTCTGGCACTGGCCTGAGCGTTTGCTCCGCGGGTGAGAATGCATGTATATTTGATTGTCGTTGTGTGTGTCCGTCGTGCTCCCTTACATAGCCTCATGCGTTGCAGGCCCGTAGGTGAGGGGACGATTTCGATGGGCAGACCCGATTCAAGACAACGAGTGCCTTGACTCATCAGACTCACGACCCGATGAGTCATCAGCACTACACCAAGAGATACGAAAAGAAGGCTACTTTTGCGTACGTTCACACCCAAGCCCGGCGATATTGAGCGCCAGTGGCACGTCATTGACGCCACTGACCAGGTGCTCGGTCGTCTTGCTGCCCAGGTTGCACGCCTGTTGCGCGGCAAGCACAAGACCACCTTTGCTCCTCATATCGATACCGGTGACTTCGTCATCATCATCAATGCAGACAAGGTCGCATTGACCGGTGCGAAGCTCGATCAGAAGCGCGCTTACCACCACTCGGGTTACCCGGGCGGTCTGAAGAGCGTCAACTACGCCGAGCTTCTCGCCACCAATCCCGAGCGCGCAGTCGAAAAGGCTGTCGGCGGTATGGTTCCGAAGACTCGTCTCGGACGTGCCCAGATGCAGAAGCTGAAGGTGTACCAGGGTGGAGAGCACCCACACGCCGCTCAGAATCCGCAGCCGTACGAACTCAGCCAGGTCGCGCAGTAAGCGCGCTTGAGCTCTAGACATACCGAGGAGAACCGTGGCTGAAGAAACCACCACTGCGACAGAATCTGTCGAAGAACCAACTGCAACCGAATACACGTCGGAGACCCCCGAATCCGCAGGCCTGGGCGAACAGACCGCCGGCGGACGCGGACAGTCCCTGACCGCTCCCGGCAACGGAGTCGGCCGTCGCAAGCAGGCAATTGCTCGCGTCCGCCTGATCCCCGGATCCGGTGAATGGACCATCAACGGTCGCACTCTCGAAGAGTACTTCCCGAACAAGCTGCACCAGCAGCTCGTCAACGAGCCCTTCCGTCTCCTGGACCTCGAAGGACGTTTCGACGTCGTCGTGCGCATCTCCGGTGGCGGGCCTTCCGGTCAGGCCGGAGCCGTTCGTCTGGGAATCGCCCGTTCGCTCAACCAGATCGACGAAGAGTCGAACCGTGCTGAGCTGAAGAAGGCAGGCTACCTGCGCCGCGACGCACGCGTCCCCGAGCGCAAGAAGGCCGGTCTCAAGAAGGCCCGTAAGGCACCTCAGTTCTCGAAGCGCTGATTCTGCTGTCAGGACTGCGCCTGGTCTGCCGCTGAAGCGCAGTCCTCAACAGTTCAGCTCGATGAACACCGCAATGCGGCCCCGAACCGGATTCGGGGCCGCATTTCGTGCATTCACTTAACTTTCAGACACCCCTCGCCTTGACCCAGGCAGCATCATCTCTCACCGATTTCGACCGTCGAACGGTCCGGCACCACCGCCTCGGCGATGCAATGGACTAATATCGACGGGAAATTGAGGAAAGGACTTTCCATGACACGACTCTTCGGCACAGACGGCGTACGAGGCCTCGCCAATCGCGACATCTCCGCCCGACTGGCGCTCCAGCTCTCCGTAGCAGGCTCGCGGGTTCTCACCCGCGGTTGGCCAGAAGGCAAGCGTCCCTTCGCCGTCGTCGGGCGTGACACGCGTGTCTCCGGTGAGTTCCTCTCCGCTGCGATCTCCGCGGGCATCGCCTCCGCCGGCGTGGACGTCCTCGACGCGGGAATGCTGCCCACCCCCGGCATCGCCAGCGTCGTCGCTGACACGGGTGCAGCCTTCGGCGTCGTCATCTCCGCCTCGCACAATCCCATGCCCGACAACGGCATCAAGTTCTTCGCCGCGGGCGGAACGAAGCTCGACGATTCCGTTGAGGACGAGATCCTCGCAATCCTCGATGAGGACTGGGTTCGTCCCACCGGCGCCGAGGTGGGTCGGATCTCCCGTTATCCCGCCGCGGCCGACGAGTACACGGAGAAGCTCGTGCGCTCCCTCGATGCTGAGGGCACACGTCCCCTGTCCGGCCTCAAGGTCGTCGTCGACTGCGCCCACGGTGCCGCGTCCATCGTCGGACCCGCCGCCCTGCGTCAGGCCGGTGCCGAGGTCATCGTCTCCGCTGCCGAACCCGATGGCTTCAACATCAACGACGGTGTCGGTTCCACGCACCTCGAACCGCTCCAGCGCCTCGTCGTGGAAACCCAGTCCGATCTGGGTGTGGCCTTCGACGGTGACGCCGACCGCTGCCTGGCCGTGGACTCCCTGGGTCGTGTCATCAACGGTGACCAGCTCATGGGCATCCTCGCGATCGGGCTCAAGGAACTCGGCGAGCTGAAGGGCAACACCCTCGTCACCACCGTGATGTCGAACATCGGCCTCAAGCACGCGATGGACAAGTACTCCATTGAGACGGTCCAGACCGCAGTCGGTGACCGCTACGTCCTCGAACGCATGCTGGCCGACGGCTACGTCCTCGGCGGCGAGCAGTCCGGGCACGTGCTCATGCTCGACCACGGCACGACCGGTGACGGTGTGCAGACGGCCCTGCACCTGATGAAGCGCATGGCCGATTCGAAGCGCACCCTGGCCGACCTCGCCGCAGAGATCCCGCAGCTGCCGCAGGCGCTCGTCAACGTCAAGGGCGTCGACAAGCACGGAGTCGATCACCCGCAGGTCGCCGCCGAAGTCGACGCCGTCGAAGCCGAACTCGAAGGTTCAGGCCGCGTGCTGCTGCGGGCCTCGGGCACCGAGCCGCTGATCCGCGTCATGGTCGAAGCTGAAACCGAGGACATCGCCCAGGCTCAGGCCGAGCGCTTGGCCGCCAACGTGAAGGAACACCTGGGCCTGTAAGTTCTCCTGTCCGGTGAGCGCCACTCCAGGGTGAGCACCACTCTTCGCGGGGGAGACAACTCGTCAGACACACCAGAGGCCGCAGACGCATTCAGCGCTGCGGCCTCTGTCATGCCTCAGTTCGTGGCGAACTGCGTTTCGTAGAGCTGGGCATAGCGGCCGCTGCGGGCCAGCAGCTCCTCGTGAGAACCGGATTCGACGATGCGACCGGCTTCGACGACGAGGATCGTATCGGCCTGGCGGATCGTGGACAGCCTGTGGGCGATGACCAGCGCGGTGCGACCGTGCATGGCCTGCGCCAGCGCCTGCTGCACGGCTGCCTCGTTCGTCGAGTCCAGGGCCGAGGTCGCCTCATCGAGGACGACGACCTCTGGGGCCGCGAGGAGCATGCGCGCGATCGTCAGCCGCTGACGCTCTCCACCGGAGAGCCGGTAGCCGCGTTCACCGATGACCGTGTCCAAACCATCGGGCAGGGTCGCGATGACATTGTGCAGCTGAGCCCTGTCGATGGCCTGATGCAGTTCAGCCTCGGTGGCCTCTGGTTTGACCAGGGCCAGGTTCGAACGGATCGATTCGTGGAAGACGTGACCGTCCTGAGTCACCACCCCAACGGACTTGCGCAGCGATTCGTAGGACAGCTCGCGCACATCAACACCGCCGATGGTGATCGACCCGGAGGTCACGTCGTAGAGGCGGGGCAGGAGTGAGGCGATCGTGGATTTTCCGGCACCCGAAGAACCGACCAGGGCGACGGTGTGACCGGCCGGGATCGTGAAGTCGAGTGAGTGCAGTACCTCGTCCCCGCCTCGGGCATCGAGCACGGAGACGTCTTCGAGGCTGGCGAGGCTGACCTGGTCCGCACTGGGGTAGGCGAAGTCGACATCGGAGAACGTCACGTCAAGGCCCCCCTTCGGCAGTGCCTTCGGGGATTCGGGTTCCTTGATCAGAGGCACGAGGTCGAGGATCTCGAAGACACGCTGGAAGCTGACGACGGCGCTCATGATGTCCAGACGTGCGTTCGCGAGCATGGTCAGGGGTGTGTAGAGCCTGGTCAGCAGCAGCGCGAGGGTGACGACCTGGCCGGCGTTGAGGTGACCGAGGACGGCTTGAGCACCGCCGATGCCGTAGACAAGAGCCAGCGCCAGGGCCGAGACCAGTGTCAGCGAGGACACGAACGTCGACTGCAGCATGGCGACCTTGATGCCGATGTCCCTGACCTGACCGGCACGGTCGGAGAACTCCTCGGACTCGGTCTTCGGATTGCCGAAGAGCTTGACCAGCGTCGCGCCACCGGCGGAGAACCGCTCCGTCATCCGCGTCGACATATCAGCACTGTTCTCCGCCGCCTGGAACTGCAGAGAGGCCAGCTTCCCGCTGAGCAGTCGGGTGGGGATGATGAAGAGGGGCAGGAGCAGGATGGAGAGCAGTGTGACCTGCCAGGAGATCGTGACCATCACGCCTACGGTCAGGACCAGAGAGACGAAGTTCGACACGATGCCCGACAGGGTGTTGGAGAACGCGCGCTGGGCGCCGATGACGTCGGTGTTCAGGCGCGAGACCAGAGCGCCCGTGCGGGTGCGATTGAAGAAGGCGATGGGCATTCTCTGCACATGGTCATAGACCGCGTTGCGCAGATCGAAGATGAGACCCTCACCGATCTGTGAGGACAGGTACCGATTGAAGATCGAGATCGCAGCGTCCGCGATCGCCAGGCCGCCGATCGCCACGGCCAACCAGACGACGGTCGCGACTGGGCCGCCGCCGGTGATCGCGTTGACGACGTCACCGGCCAACACCGGGTTGAGCACGCCGATGACGGCAGTGCCGACGGAGAGGGTGAGGAAGACGATGAGCTTCGCCTTGTGCCGGGTCGCAAACGACCCGATGCGGCGGTAGGTGCCCGGCTTGATCGAGGTCTTCGGGGTCTTCTTGCTCGACACGGAGCTCCACATCACCCTGTGTGCTGACTGCAGACTCATCTCGGCCTCATTTCCTTATGGCGTCCCGCGCGTCTGGGTCGAGGAGACGCACGTGGACACAGTACTCCTTCGGTTTGAAATCAGAGTGCAGAATCTGCGCAGCCGTCAAACCATGCACTGAGTGCAACTATCGCGAGACGGAATCTATTTCCTCAGCGACACAGATGCACGCAGCAAGTGAGAGACCTCACGCACGCCTGGCCACTGAACCACGCACGCTCTGATCTCAGAGCTCAGTACTCACAGCTTGCGCAGCTGGACCTTGCGGATCGTGTGGTCATCTGACTTGTGCAGCACGAGGTCCGCGCGACCGCGGCTGGGCTGAACGTTCTCACGCAGATTGGGGAAGTTGATCGAATCCCAGATCTCCGTGGCCAAGGTGACCGCTTCTTCGTCATCGAGCTTCGAATAGCGGTGGAAGTAGGAGTCCGTGTCCTGGAAGGCGCCATGCTTGAGCTTGAGGAAGCGGGAGATGTACCACTGGCGGATGTCGCGTGAGCGGGCGTCGACGTAGACGGAGAAGTCGAAGTAGTCGCTGATCGACAGGCCCAAGGTGCCGTCGCTGCGGGGCCGGGCGGGCTGGAGGACGTTGAGGCCTTCGACGATGAGGACATCGGGGGAGCGGACAACCACCTCGGCGCCGGGGACGATGTCGTAGGTGTGGTGCGAGTAAACGGGGGCACGGACCTCGGGGGAGCCGGACTTCACGGCGGAGATGAACCGCAGCAGTTTGCGCCGGTCATAGGATTCCGGGAAGCCCTTGCGTCCACCCAGTCGCCTGCGCTCGAGCTCGGCATTGGGGTAGAGGAAGCCGTCGGTGGTGATGAGCTCGACGCGAGGGGTGTCGGGCCATCTGGCCAGCAGTTCGCGCAGAACACGAGCAGTCGTCGACTTGCCGACGGCGACGGACCCGGCCACACCGATGACGAAGGGGGTCCGCTTGGCCTCCTGCGGCTCGAGGCCGATTTCGTGCAGCGGGGAGAAGAACTCCCGCGTCATGTCGTGTTTGGCGCGGCGAGCGGAGACGTAGAGGTTGAGCAGGCGCGACAGGGGCAGGTAGACCTGAGCCACCTCGTCGAGGTTGATCCGATCGCCCAGCCCGCGCAGACGTTCGATGTCGCGCTGCTTCAGCGGCAGGGGAGTGGCTTGGGCCAGGGTGCCCCAGACGTCCCGATCGAACTCCCAGAACGGGGAAGTCGGTTCGACCTCGGGCTTGCGTCCTGGTTTGAGGCCGGCCAGGCGTCGCGCGCGGTCAAGAAGTGGGTCGACATGAGACATGGGCACAATTGTGTCATGCGTCATGTCCCTGCCGAACGTCGAGGTGACATTGGGCTCGCCGAGGTGGCCTTCGAGTGAGTCGATTCCACGTTTCTTGACTCGACTGCGTAAAATTCCACTCATGTGTGGAATCGTTGGTTATGTATCCAAAGCAGACGTTGACAATGCTGATCACTCGGCGCTCGATGTTGTGCTCAGCGGCCTGAAGCGGCTCGAATATCGGGGCTATGACTCTGCCGGAGTCGCCCTTGTCACTCCTGCCGGTGATCTGGAGACCGCGAAGAAGGCAGGCAAGCTCTCGGCGCTGACCGATGAGCTCGCGGCCAACCCGCTGCCGAATGCCCAGACCGGGATCGGCCACACCCGGTGGGCCACCCACGGTGGACCGACGGACCTCAACGCCCACCCGCACGTTGCCGACGGCGGAAAGCTCGCTCTGATCCACAACGGCATCATCGAGAACTTCGCTCAGCTCAAGCGCGACCTCACCGCCGATGGTGTCGAGTTCCAGTCCGAGACCGACACCGAGGTGGCTGCGGCTCAGCTGGCCAAGAACTTCCAGTCCACCGGTGACCTGACACAGGCCATGCGTGTGACCGCCACCCAGCTCGAAGGCGCCTTCACCCTCCTGGCCGTCCACGCCGACGCTCCCGGACAGGTCGTCGCCGCCCGCCGCAACTCGCCCCTGGTCATCGGCCTGGGTGAGGGTGAGAACTTCCTCGGCTCGGACGTCGCCGCCTTCATCGACTACACTCGCACCGCGGTGGAGATCGGTCAGGATCAGGTTGTGACGATCACCCCGGAGACCGTGGTCATCACGGACACCGACGGCAACGAGGTCCAAGGCGAGCAGTACGAAGTCAGCTGGGACACCGCTGCTGCAGAGAAGGGCGGGTTCGCCTCCTTCATGGATAAGGAGATCCACGACCAGCCGCAGGCAGTCGCGGATACCCTGCTGGGCCGGCTCGACATCGACGGCAAGCTCACCCTCGACGAAATGCGCATCGACGAGACTGTGCTCAAGACCATCGACAAGATCATCGTCATCGCCTGCGGCACGGCGGCCTACGCCGGCCAAGTCGCCAAGTACGCCATCGAACACTGGTGCCGCGTGCCCGTGGAGGTCGAACTCGCCCACGAGTTCCGCTACCGCGATCCTGTCGTCACCGAGAAGACCCTCGTCGTCGCGATCTCCCAGTCGGGTGAGACCATGGACACGATCATGGCGGTGCGCCACGCTCGTCAGCAGGGTGCGAAGGTCATCGCGATCTGCAATACCTTCGGCTCGACCATTCCCCGCGAATCGGATGCTGCCCTGTACACGCACGCGGGGCCGGAGATCGCCGTCGCCTCGACGAAGGCATTCCTGTCCCAGGTCGTGGCCTGCTACCTGCTGGGCCTCTACCTGGCACAGCTGCGCGGCAACAAGTTCCGCGACGAGATCACCACCATCCTCGAAGAGCTGCAGACCATCCCGGAGAAGGTCCAGAGCGTCCTCGACAATGACAAGGAGCAGGTGCTCGAGCTCGCCCGTCGCAACCAGGACGTCGGCTCGGTGCTGTTCCTGGGCCGCCACGTGGGCTTCCCAGTGGCCATGGAGGGTGCGCTCAAACTCAAGGAGCTCGCCTACATCCACGCCGAGGGCTTCGCCGCTGGCGAGCTCAAGCACGGTCCGATCGCGCTCATCGACGACGGTCAGCTCGTCATCATCGTCGTGCCCTCCAAGCGCGGCCGCGATTCGCTGCATGCCAAGGTCATCTCGAACATCCAGGAAGTCCGGGCCCGCGGTGCGAACACCGTGGTCATCGCCGAGGAAGGGGATGAAGAGGTCCGCGAGTTCGCCTCAGAGGTCATCTACGTTCCCCAGACGACGACGCTCATGGCGCCGCTGCTGACGACGGTTCCGCTGCAGATCTTCGCGATGGAACTGGCCGCGGCCAAGGGCCTCGACGTGGATCAGCCACGCAACCTCGCCAAGTCCGTGACCGTGGAGTAAGGGGAGAGCCATGGCGATTCTGGGAATCGGAACCGACATCGCCGATGTGCCGCGCTTCGCCGAGCACATCGAGCGGGTCCCCGAACTCCTCGACCGTCTGCTCACCCCTGCCGAACAGCTCAAACGCAACGGCAAACGTCGGACGGAGGCCTCCTTGGCGGCGAGATTCTCCGCCAAGGAGGCCCTGAAGAAGGCCATCGGCTTCCCCGGATGGCTGCCCTGGCAATCCGCCGAGGTGGTCCCCGCCAGATCCGGTGCCCCCTCATTCCGCCTGCGGGGTCTCGTGCTCGAACACTTCCACCGCATCGGCGCCACGAACATCCACCTCTCCATCACCCATGACGCGAACCTCACAATGACCTTCGTCATCGTCGAAGGCGAAGGTCCATCGCTGAGCCCCGGCGTGGAATGGGATGCGGAGCACTTCGGGTAAGTCGATGGCTTCCGGACTTGGGCACCACCTCGGCGCGGTCGGCAATAGACTCAGACCATGAGCTCTCCTTCCGACACCGACACTTCCCACACCGACGCTGCTATTACCGACGTTTCCTCGGTCGAGGAGTCGACCGCCCTCGACATCCACCTCCCCACCACCGAGGATGCCGCAGACATCGCAGACGGACTTGTGACTCTGCGTCGGGCACTGCATGAGAACGCCGAGGTGGGGCTTGATCTGCCCATCACCCAGAAACTCGTCCTCGACGCCATCGAAGGCCTCGACATCGAGGTGACGAAGGGCAATGGACTCTCCTCCCTCGTCGTCGTCCTCCGCGGTGGCCAGCGCACTGAGGATTCGACCGGCGTCGTCCCCGCCGTGCTGCTGCGCGGAGACATGGACGGCCTGCCCGTGCCCGAGGCGACAGGCTTCGACTTCGCAGCCACGACCGGGCGGATGCACGCCTGCGGACACGACCTGCACACGACCGGCCTGGTCGGTGCCCTCAAACTCCTCCATCGTGACCGGGACTCCTTGCCAGGAGACGTCGTGTTCATGTTCCAGCCCGGCGAAGAGGGCTACGACGGGGCCGGGAAGATGATCGAGGCGGGCGTCCTCGACGCCGCGGGACCCAGGGTGAAGGCCGCCTTCGGCATCCACGTCTCCGCAGACCAGGACCTCGGCGTCGCCGACTGCCGCCGCGGATCCTACATGGCCGCGTTTTCGAAGATGTCCATCACCGTCCGCGGCAAAGGCACCCACGCCTCCCGCCCAGCGACCGGCCGCGATCCGATCCAGGTCGGCGCGATGCTGGTGGGCCAGCTGCAGGAATACGTGACGCGCCGCTTCGACATCTTCGACCCCCTGGTCATCACCGTCGGCCAGTTCAACGGCGGCACCGCCCCAAACGTCATCCCCGACTTCGCGCATCTCGTAGTCAGCGTCCGCACCTTCTCCGACGAGGTCACCACCCGCGCCGAGGCGGAGCTCCCACAGCTGGTCACCGAACTGGTCGCCGCCCACGGGCTCGAGGCCGAGGTCGACTACGAGCGAGTGCTGCCGCCGACGATCAACAATGACGACGAGGCCGACTTCTTCCTCGAGACCTTCGCCGATCTCTTCGGTGCCGACCGCGCCGTGGTCCGTCCGAACCCGATCCCCGGGTCCGAGGACTTCTCCCGCGTGCTCGAACAGGTCCCCGGCGCATATGGTCACTTCGGTGTGGCACTGCCGAACCTGCCCGTCGAGGAGCGCGAAGCCAACCATTCGCCCCGGGCCCGTCACAGCGACGAGGGCCTGGCTGATCAGGCATTGTTCCTGGCTCACCTGGCAGGCCGGAAACTCGCCCGCCTGGCCCAGGAATGAGGAAGCGCTGATGTCAGTCTTCGCCTACCCCAGCACTGTCATCCGTGAGGCCGAACGACCTCTTCTCGATGCAGGCGTCGACCTCATGGCCCGCGCATCTCGAGCTCTGGCCCACTTCTTGGCCGATGTGTTGCGAGAGTCGCGGGGCCAGCTCTTCGGCTCCCGAGTGTGCGTGCTCGTCGGCCCGGGCAACAACGCCGGCGACGCACTTTTCGCCGCCGCAGCACTGGCCAGGCGCGGGGCTCACATCACCGTGGTCACACTCTTCGACCGCACCCATGATGTGGGGCTGGCCGCGGCCCGGCGCGCCGGCGCCGGAGTCATCGACTTCCCGAAACCGGACGAGACCACAGACCCGCACGCCGAGGTGGCCGAGGGAGTGCGCGACAGCGAACTTCGCGTCGATGAACTCCGTGCCGATGCGCTGCGGGAGCTGAATCGGTCCGATCTCGTTCTCGACGGCATCCTCGGCATCGGGGGCCGTCCCGGACTGCCCGAGCACATCGCTTCCCTCGTTCGCGACTGGCGGCACTCCGCCGGCACGCGCCAGGCCGCAAGCGCCGGCACGCGATCCACGCAGACGGTCATCGCCGTCGACGTTCCCTCCGACCTGTCACCGGTCGAATCCGGTGCCCCGGACAGGATCCACGCCGATCACACCGTGACCTTCGGCGGCCTCAAAACCGATCTGATCGACCCCCGCGTCGCCGCATTCACCGGCACAGTCCACCTCGTCGACATCGGACTCGACCTCGATGAGAACCAGGCCACCGCCGCAGTCGTCGACATCGATGACCTCAACGCGGACTTCCCCCGCCCACAGCCCGAGGGCCACAAATACTCCCGCGGAGTCGTCGGCATCCTCGCCGGCTCCGAGGAGTACCCGGGGGCGGGAGTGCTGACGACCACCTCGGCGGTCAACTGCGGCGTCGGAATGGTTCGGTCCCTGGGATCTCAGATGGTCGCCGAATACGTCATCGGTCTCCACGCCGAGGTCGTCACCGCCTCAGGCAGGATGAACGCCGTGGTCATGGGCCCAGGCGACCCGGAAGACGAATACATCCACGACTGCGTCGACGAGTTGGCGAACACCAGCGTTCCCGTTGTCCTCGACGCCGGGGCACTGGACATGGTCGGCCGCGCAGAGTCGGTCAAGGGCACATGGCTGGCCGAACGGCCTGTCGTCCTCACCCCGCACGCGGGTGAACTGGCACGACTGCTCAGCCGCCTCCTCGGCGAGATCATCACCTCGAGCCGGATCACCGCCGACCCCATCGGCTGGGCGCAGCGTGCCGCGCAGTCCAGCGGCTGCATCGTCTTACTCAAGGGCCACCAGACCGTCATCGCCGCCCCAGACGGGTTCTTCGTGCTCCCGGCGACCGGTCCGGCCAGCCTGGCCACCGCCGGGTCCGGGGACGTGCTGGCCGGGATCATCGGCGCCCTGGTCGCGACCTTCCACGCCAAGAGCCAGCATGAGTCACCGCTGCCGGAACGCGAACTGACCCACGTCGTCGGACTCGGCGTTCTGGTGCACAATGCTGCGGGCCGACGGGCCGTCAACGCCGGAGCTCTGGTCGATGCCGTCGCCGAGGTGGCAGGAGAGCTTATCCTCGCCGGATCCCTGATCGAGTGAATGGGTCCCAATCGGAATGAACGATGACGGTCCACGGTATTCTTATCCAGTGACATCAACCGATTCCTCAGGGGTACTGGTCAGGGCCGAGATCGATGTGGCCGCACTGCAGGCCAACGCCGCGGTCCTCGCGAAGCGGCTCGCGCCTGCCCGCCTCAAATGCGTCGTCAAGGCCAACGCCTACGGGCACGGCATCGACATCGTCGCCCCGGCGCTCTTCGCTGCAGGGTGGCGCGACTTCTGCGTGGCAACCATCAATGAGGCGCTGCACCTGCGCGAACTGCTCGGCGATGACGTCACCATCACGGCCTGGCTGTACGGACCCACCACCGACCTCGACGCGGCCGTCGCCGCCGGAATCGAACTGGGCGTGTCAACCGTTGACAGCCTCGAGCGACTGCGAGATGCCGCTCGTCGCACGAACACCACGGCCCGCCTCCACCTCAAGGTCGACACGGGCCTCGGCCGCAACGGCCTGGCTCCCGCGGACTGGAAGCGTGCACTGGTGAAGCTGAAGACGCTGGATGCCCGGACCGAATCGGACGGCGCCGACGCGAGTGCGACCACCCCGGAGCTTGAAATAGTGGGCATCATGAGCCACTACGCCGTCGCCGACGAACCCGAACGCGTCGAGACCGCTCAGCAGACGCAGGTCTTCGACTCAGCCCACCGGGAACTCTCGGCGGTACTCGACGGCGCCCAGGGCCGCCTCGGCGAATCGGAGCGGCTCGAGGTCCACATTGCGAACTCGCCCGCTGCGCTGACGCTCTCACCGTTCCCGGGCACCTCGGCGCGGGTGGGTCTGTCCCTCTACGGGCTCTCCCCGCTGGGCGATCAGACCTCGAAGGATCTGGGTCTGGTGCCGGCGATGCGGCTGGTCTCTCAGGTCATCAACCTCAAGGACATCCCCACCGGTCACGGCGCATCGTATGGGCTCACGTTCACGGCCGCGGCCGACACCCGCTTCGCCCTCGTGCCCGGCGGCTACGGCGATGGGATCGCGCGGTCGGCATCGAACAAGGCCGAGGTCTCCATCCGCGGCACTCGGTATCCCGTCGTCGGGCGCATCGCGATGGATCAGATGATCGTCGAGGTCGGTGCTGGTGAAGTCGCCATCGGCGATGAGGTCGTCATCTTCGGCCCTGATGGTCCCAGCGCAGCCGAATGGGGCGAGTGGGCCGAGACGATCAACTACGAGATCGTCACCCGCATCAGCGAACGCGTCGACCGCGTGGAAATCGAACCGCGGCCCGCTGACGGTGCAGGCCTGTGATGAAGCTTCAGGTGACGTCACTTGACCAGATGAGGACCTTCGCCGAGGCGCTCGCCGGGCACCTGCGGGCAGGTGATCTCCTCATCCTCAGCGGCAACCTCGGCGCGGGGAAGACGACGTTCACTCAGTCGCTGGGGCGGGCCCTGGGGGTCACCGGGCGTATCACCTCGCCCACCTTCGTCATCGCCCGTGAGCATCCCTCGAGCGGGGACGGCCCCGCCCTCGTCCACGTCGATGCCTACCGGCTCTCCGACGCCGAGGAGCTGGGAGACCTTGATCTGGACTCGGAGCTCGAGGAATCGATCACCGTCGTCGAATGGGGCGCCGGTCTCGCCGAACAGCTGAGCTCCGACTACCTCGGTGTGACGATCACCCCGATGTTCGACCTCGCAGCTGACGTGGCAGACGAAGCGGACGCGGCAGACGCCGACGAAGACGATGAGGACGAACGACGCCTCGTTGAACTTCACGGCCACGGCAGCACGTGGGATGCTCGGCTGCAGCAGGTGGGTGACTCGCTTCGTGCCCTGGGCGGTGCGGTTGAGATCAGCGAATTCGACGGGTCAGACGGATCCCTCGATCAGGAGGACAACCAGTGATCATACTCAGCATCGATACCTCCCAGGCCGCATCGGTGGCCCTGGTCGACACCGACTCGGGAACCGTTCTGGCGGCAGAACAAGCCGATGACCAGCGCAGACACGTCGAGTTCATCGGCCCGGCACTGGCCAGCGTGCTCGCACATTCGGTGCAGCCTGAACTCGTCGTCACCGGAATCGGCCCCGGCCCATTCACCGGACTACGGGTGGGCATCGCCGCGGGAATCGCCGTCGGTCAGGCCCGGGGCATCCCGGTCAAGGGACTCCTGTCGCAGGCCGCGCTCGCCGAGGAGCTGCGACAAAGTGACGCCCGCCCCAGTGGACCGGTGCTCATCGCCGCGGACGCCCGACGCAAGGAAGTCTATTTCAGCGTCTACGACAGCTCGGATGCTTCGCTGCAGGCCGGACCCTTCGTTGCCAAGCCCGCCGAGGTCGACGATGTCCTGGGCGCAGCCGGCCAAACGACGATCAATGCTCGTCTCGGTCGCGGGTTCCTCCTCTATCCCGAGGTCCTGGGGGATTCCAGCGTCCCCAGCATCGTCGACCCGCGCGCCGAATACCTTGCCTTCGCCGCAGCCAGAGAGATCGCGGCCGGTCGTGAGCTGGTCGAACCGGTTCCCGAATACCTGCGCGAACCCGACGCCAAAGCAACATCGGTGCGCGAGAGCACACTGAAATGAGTGCACTGAAATGGCCGCAGTGACATGAGCACGAACGCGGTGGACGAACAGGCAGACATCGACGAACTGCACTGGTGGGACCTCGCGGAGGTCGCGGACAACGACTCCGCAATCTTCGGCCCCACCGCCTGGACTCTGAGCTATTACTGGGCTGTCAGGGCCCAGGCTGGAACGGTGATGTTCGCGGCCCGAACCCCCACCTCGGCGCTGGCCGGGTGGATCGTCATGTCCGCCGCCGGCGGTGAAGCCGACGTGATGACCATCGCCACCACCGAGGAGGGACGAGGCCAGGGCATCGCCCGCCGGCTGCTCCAAGCCGGGGTCGACTGGGCAGCGAAGACAGGCGCCGAGGCTGTGCACCTCGAGGTCGATGAGCACAACGAACCCGCACTGGGTCTCTACCGCTCGTTCGGGTTCTCAGAATGGGGCAGACGCCCCGACTACTACCCGGGTGCCGACGCGATCCTCATGCGCTTTCGCCCCTGAGAGCTGGGATGCACAGAGGCACCGGAGCGATCGGTCTGCGCCCGTGCGGTCTCCGCTCGAGAGGTCTAGGCTCGGGCTTCGGTTGCCAGTCGCACGCCGAGGGCGATCATCACCGCAGCGCTCGTGCGATCAAGCCAGATCTTGACCCGTTCGCGGGTGAGGATGCCACGGGCTCGGGTGGCAAGGAGAACGACTGCGGCATGCCACACGGTGCCGATGGTCAGCGCAATGGCCACGAGCAGCACGCCCCACCCAGCGGCCGACGGCACCGTCGGCAGGAACTGGGGCAAGATGCTGATGTAGAAGACCCCGACCTTCGGGTTGAGGAGGTTGCTGGTCATCCCATTGCGGACCGCACTGCCGGCGCTCTGCGCAGGAAGTGCCTCAGGTTCGGCCGCCGTCGAGCGGTTGCGAGGCAGTGACTTCCAGATCGCGGTGCAGCCGAGCCAGACCAGATAGCAGGCTCCCGCAATCCGGACCACGTCGTAGGCGAGGGTGGAGGCGGCAAGCAGGGCTGTGAGGCCGAGCAGACTGGCAACGGCCCAGACCGCATGACCCAGTTCGACGCCGATGACCGCGGCGAAGCCCGCGCGTCGTCCCTGCAGGATAGTCGATCGGAGCACGATCATCAGATCAATGCCGGGCGTGGCTGCCCCGATCACTGCCACGAGGGCCCATGCCAATAGCTGGTGCGAATCCATGTCTGTCTCTCGAGCTGTTCGTCATCGAATGAGGGTGATCGCAACAGCGTACTCCCTCAGCCGGCCTCGCCCCGTTAGCTGTTCACGGTCGTGACCGCGGGAGCCTCGACTGCGGAGCTGAGCTCGGCCAGAAGCCTGCCGTTGAGGACGAACGCGGTCATCGTCTCATCGATGACGAGCTGTTCGTCACCACCGGTGGCCGCGATCTCATCGAGGCGACCGCGGTAGGCATCCTTGTACGGCTTCGTCTTGCCCACCTCGGCGAAGTCCCACATGGTCAGCGCCTCTGCCGGCACCGAATAGTGGCGTCCCATGAGGGCACCGATGGCCTGACCGCCGGACAGGTCGCCGAGGTAGCGCGTGTAGTGATGAGCGATGAGCTGCTCGGGTCGTGTGAGCCGGTTGAGGTGGTCGGCATAGTCCTCGGCACTGGCCATCACCATGGAACCGGATTCGCCGAGGTTGGGCGAAGTGGCATCGGGGCGCTGGCCTGCAATGGTGGATCCCAATTTCTCCAGGTCGGAGTGGATACGCTGGGTTCGGAAGAGCGCCGAATCGTAGAACGGAGCGACGATCGGATCGTCGGCGAACTCCTGAGTCTTCGTCTCCAGCGCCGCATAGATGAGCGCGTACTGCCGGAGCAGGAGCGAATAGGCGCTCACATCGAGACGGCCCTCCATGAGGTCGACCATGAAACTGGTGTGCTCGACCTCGTCGTGGATTGTGGCTGTGCTGGCCTTGAGCCGAGCTGAGAATGGTTCAGTCATGATGTTTCCTCATTGAGAGATCGATGATCCGCAGGTGTCTCGATAGCCGGTGCAACTACAGTGCTTGTTTTCATCTTAGCCGAGCCTGCCCTTACCTGAAGCCTGAGCCTGTGCACCGACGGCCAAAGGGTAGGCTGGAGCCATGGAAAGAGTGCAACTGGCTGACACGAATCTGATGGTCCACCCCCTGCACCTGGGAGGCAATCCCTTCGGCTGGGGCGCCGACCGCGATCAGAGCTTCGCAGTCCTCGACGCCTACGCCGAGGCGGGCGGAAACTTCATCGACACCGCGGATGCCTACTCCGTGTGGGTCGACGGCAACTCCGGTGGCGAATCGGAGACCATCATCGGCGAATGGATGGCCTCGCGCGGCAACCGCGACGACATGGTCATCGCCACCAAGGTCGGCATGCATCCGAAGCACAAGGGCCTTGACCCTGCCAATATCCGCAAGTGCATCGACGCGTCTCTGCGTCGTCTCGGCACGGACCATGTCGACGTCTACTACGCCCACACAGACGATGAGAATGTCGATCAGGTGGCAGTCGCGGAGACCTTCGATGCCTTGGTGCGCACCGGCAAGGTCAGCTACCTCGGCGCCTCGAACTTCACTCTGGACCGGCTGCAGTCGGCCATGAAGATCAGCGCGAAGTATTCGCTGGCCTGCTATCGCGTCGTCCAGGACCGGTACAACCTCGTGTCCCGCAGCGCGGTGGACCCTCAGAAGCAGGCGTATCTGCGGGCAAACGGCATCGCCGAACTTCCCTTCCACTCCCTGGCCTCGGGATTCCTCACCGGTAAGCACACCGGGGGAGACGCCACTGGGAGCGTGCGCGGTGAACGCGTCGCGGATTTCCTGGAGAACCAAGAGGCGCTTCGCGCTCTCGAGGTCCTCCACGACGTGGCCTCGGCACACAACGCCAGCATGACCGCCACGACCCTCGCCTGGCAGCTGACGCACGATTTCATTCCTTCCACCATCGCCTCGGCGCGGGTGCCGGAGCAGTTGACGGAACTGCTCGCGGGAACCGAACTGCAGCTGGCCGATGATGAGATCACGGCCCTCAATGATGCGTGGGCGGAAGCATGACGACTACCAGCCCACGTCTTGTGAATTGGGAGAACGGCACCGATCTGGTCATCGAGCTGCCGCTGGCCCTCGATGTCGCGACCGTCTGGTCCAAGCTCGTCGACGCAGAGACCGCCCGTACGTGGTTCGCGTCCTTCACCGTCGACGACGATGGCGACGACGCGGACGGTGCGAGCGAGGAGACCAATCCCGCGATCACCTTCGATCTCGGTGAGACCCAGCTGCATGGGGAGATCCTCAGCTGCGAGGTCGAGGACCACGTCCTCATCGAGCTCGAAGATTTCGGCGTGCTCGGAATTCAGCTGCTCGCCCTTGAACTCACGGATGGGGACGCGACCCTCCTGATCTTCACGCAATCGGCTCCCGACGTTGAAAGTGCCCGGCTCAAGGCCGCAGACTTCGGACCGATGTGGGACACTCACCTGCGGCTGTTCGCTCGGACCCTGGGGCTCGATGTCGTCGAGGCCGGTGAAGAGGAGCTGCTCGCCCTCTACGCTGATCTCGAACTCGAGGACAGTGAGGCTGAGAACGGCGCATCAGACGCCAGCGCATCCGAGGACGGCGGGGCGAACGAAGAATGAGCGAACCGCTGGTGCTGGGCATCGAATCCTCGTGTGACGAAACCGGAGTCGGGATCGTGCGGGGGCGGACGCTGCTGACCAACACGGTCTCTTCGTCGATGGATGAACACGTTCGCTTCGGCGGCGTGGTCCCCGAGGTCGCCTCCCGCGCACACGTTCAGGCCATCGGACCGGCCATCGCATCGGCCTGCGATCAGGCAGGTATTGAGCTCAGTGACCTCGACGCGATCTCCGTGACCGCAGGCCCGGGCCTCAGCGGCGCGCTCATGGTCGGAGTCGGCGCCGCCAAGGGCCTGGCCGCAGCTCTCAACCTGCCTCTCTACGGGGTCAACCACCTGGCCGCGCACGTGGCAGTGGACCTCATCGCCGAGGACATCGACGGTCTCACCACACCGACCATCGCGCTGTTGGTCTCCGGCGGACACACGGAAATTCTGCGCATCGGCGATGTCGTCGACGACATCGAACTCATCGGTGCCACCATCGACGATGCCGCCGGCGAGGCCTTCGACAAGACCGCGCGGCTGCTGGGACTGAACTACCCCGGCGGGCCGAACATCTCCAAGGCCGCCCTCGGGCAGCTCGACGGCACCGGCATCCCGGGGGATCGCAAGGCCGTGAAGTTCCCTCGCGGGCTGGCGAAGAAGCAGGACCTGCGGGATCCAGAACGTCGTTTCAACTTCTCCTTCTCCGGACTCAAGACCGCCGCGCTGCGGGAGGTCACGAAGGCCGAGACGCTGGGAACGGACCTGCGGGTGGCCGATATCGCCGCGGGATTCGAGGACGCCGTCGTCGACGTGCTCGTGACCAAGACGCTGCTGGCCGCCGCCGACACCGGAATCAATCATGTTGTCCTCGGTGGGGGAGTCGCCGCGAACTCCCACCTGCGCGAAGTCCTCGGAGCCAGATGCGCCGAGGCGGGGGTAAGGCTGCGGGTGCCGCCGCTGAACCTGTGCACGGACAACGGGGCCATGGTCGCAGCCCTCGGAGCCGAACTCGTCCGTCGCGGCATCGGACCCAGCGACCTGTCATTTGCTGCAGTCTCTTCATTGGATGTCGATCATGTCCTCGTCTGACCCGAACGCCGGCGACCAGAACGCCTACACCCACGACAGAAGCGGCGCCTCACGCGATGAGACCGCCTACGGCCCGAACTCGAAGGACCTGCCCGACTACCTGCCGCCTCGGCGATCAGGTGACGGCTGGACTGTCGGTTCGGACGGGCAGAAGCACTGGGGCCTCAACGGGGCTGCGGGACTGATGCTGCTTGATCCCGAGCAGGGAATCCTCATGCAGCACCGTGCCCTGTGGTCGGTCGAAGGTGGAACCTGGGGCTTCCCCGGTGGAGCCCGTGACCTGGGCGAATCCGCTATCGAGGCGGCCGTGCGCGAATCATGGGAAGAGGCCGGTGTGCCCGACCTCGCGGGTGAGGACATCGACGTGCTCGACACTCATGTCCTCGACCTCGGCGACTGGTCGTACACGACGGTCATCGCTCGGGTGAGACGTCACTTCGAACCGGTCATCAGCGACCCGGAGAGCATCGAACTCGCGTGGGTGCCCATCGATGAACTCACCGACTACAACCTGCACTCCGGTGTCGCAGCAGCACTGCCGGAACTGTTGGAGATGCTTCGACCACACCTGTGAGCAGTGTGGCTGGCTGCGAGCAGTGCAGCCGGCTATCCAGGCCCTTGCGCAGCTCAAGCTGGCGTGAACGCTTAGGTGTATGAGGTGCGCAGGTCGTTGATCAGCGACCGGGTCACCTCGGTCAGCGATTCGCTGTCCTTGAACACGTTCTGCAGGCGCTGGTAGGGCACACCGCGGTCGATGATCGAGGTGATGGAGTTCAGCTCATCGCTGCAGCCCAGGCGTTCGGCCACAGGGGCCAGACGTGCCACCTCATCGGCCAGGCACTCGGTGACCAGACGCTCATCAGCCTCGGCGTTCTCGATGATGATGGCGTCCATGCCGTAGCGGGCGGCACGCCACTTGTTCTCGTCATGGAACCAGTCCGGCATGGTCGGCAATGTCTCACCGGCATCAAGGCGGGCAGAGAAGTCGTCGACGAGGCATTGGATGAGGGCCGTGATCGCAGTGATCTCCTCGAGAGTGGGCAGCCCGTCGCAGACCCTGACCTCGACGGTTCCCCAATTCGGGGCGGGACGAATGTCCCAACGGATCTCATTGATGTTGTCGATGATGCCGGTGGTGAGCATATCGGCCACGTACTTCTCGTAGTCGGACCAAGCATCGAACTGGAACGGCAGTCCTGCGGTCGGCAGCTGCTGGAACATCATCGCCCGGTTCGAGGCGTAACCGGTGTCGGTCCCGCCCCAGAACGGGGATGATGCGCTCAGTGCCTGCAGGTGGGGTACGTAGGCGAGGAGTGCGTTGACGATCGGCAGCACTTTGTCGCGGGAGTCGATGCCGACGTGGACGTGCACGCCGAAGATGAGCATGTTCCGACCCCACCACTGGGTGCGGTCGACGAGCTCGAGGTAGCGGTCCTTGGCGCGGACCTCCTGAGACTGCCACTGAGCGAACGGGTGCGTGCCCGCGGACATGAGTTCGATCCCAC
This sequence comes from Brevibacterium aurantiacum, assembly GCF_003932995.1. Lineage (NCBI taxonomy): Bacteria > Bacillati > Actinomycetota > Actinomycetes > Micrococcales > Brevibacteriaceae > Brevibacterium > Brevibacterium aurantiacum. The sequence continues at coordinate 3,073,620 of NZ_CP025333.1, read as the reverse complement.
GGTCCTCGGTCAGCGCACGTAGGGCGCCCATGGACGCGGCGAGGTCCTCGGCGATTCCCGATACCTGCTTGTGGACGCCCGTGACGAGTTCGATCGTGTTCGTGAGCATCTCGCCCACGATCCGCTTCTCGAATTCGGGCGCACGCTGAGCGACATCGGCGAGGAGAACCTCGGCGGCGGATGTCAGATCAAGGCTGTCTCCGTCCAACAGAGCCAGTTCCCATTCGACTCCAAGGGTGGAGCGGGGTGAGCGTGCGAAATCGACCATGGATCGATCATAGTATTCCGCGCCCGTTTTTCTGGTCTCCGCCCGTTTATCGGGCGTCACATTCAGGCCGCGCGTGCGGTCTCATCGGGCAGTCGAGCACCGGACTGTGAGTCGAAGAGATGCAGGCGTGAGAGCTCGGGGACTACCCGGATCGTGTCGCCCCTGGCCACCCGGGTTCTTCCGCTGACCCTGGCCACGATCGGGATGTCGCCGGTGGCCGACGTCGCCCGACCGTGCACATAGGCGTCGGCGCCGAGCTCCTCGACCAGCTCCACGTTGACCTCGAGGCCGCCGTGAGATTCGACTCGGAAGTCCTCCGGGCGGATTCCGGCCGTGACACGAGAATCCGTGAGCTCCGAGCGTTGAGTCTCAGAGAGCCGGATCTCGGACTCACCGATGCGCAGCATTCCGTCTTGCAGCGGCAGGTCGATGAGGTTCATCGCAGGTGAGCCCATGAAGCCGGCGACGAAGAGGTTGGCGGGACGGTCGTAGAGCGCCCGCGGGGTGTCGACCTGCTGCAGTCGTCCCTCGGCCAGGACCGCGACGCGATCTCCCATCGTCATCGCCTCGACCTGATCGTGAGTGACATAGACCGTGGTGACGCCGAGGCGGCGCGTGAGTGAGGCGATCTGTGCACGGGTCTGGACCCGCAGCTTGGCATCGAGGTTGGACAGCGGTTCGTCCATGAGGAACACCTGAGGAGAGCGCACGATGGCCCGCCCCATGGCCACACGCTGTCGCTGTCCGCCGGAGAGTGCCTTGGGCTTGCGATCGAGATAGGGCTCCAGATCGAGCAGCTGGGCCGCCTCACGAACGCGTTCATTGCGCTCTGCTTTGGAGACTCCGGCGATCTTGAGCGCGAATGCCATGTTCTCGCCGACGCTCATATGCGGGTAGAGCGCATAGTTCTGGAACACCATGGCGATGTCCCGTTCGCGCGGAGAGACCCCGGTGACATCGTCATCACCGATTCTGATGTGTCCGCCGTCGACGGGTTCGAGGCCCGCGAGCATGCGCAGCGTCGTGGACTTCCCGCAGCCGGAGGGGCCGACTAGGACGAGGAACTCGCCATCGGCGATGTCGAGGCTGATCTCGTTGACCGAGGGCGTCAGGGCCTCTGGGTACTGACGCATTGCCTTATCGAAAGTGACTGTTGCCATGGTGAATCTCAACCTTCCACGGGTGCCTGGGCACCCGACGATCTGCGGTGATCATTGTCTGAGTTCTCGTGGGCGGGACGTGTTGCGTCAATGACGTTTGTGTTCGTGTACGAGTGGTACTGCTGTCGCACCTGCGACGGTCGCGGGTGGAGCGTCGCGACGAGCTCGACCTGCCACCTCGGCGAGGTTCCGGTCAGTGTCCAGGCCGCCTGCCGGGCGGCTCCGATGGCCACATATTCGGCCTGTTCGGGCACGTCGATGGGGACGGTGAAGATGTCTCTGGCGACCTCTCGCACTGCTGGGTTGCGGGCGGCTCCGCCGATGAGGAAGAGGCGTTGGACTTTGACGCCCTGACGCAGCACCGCGTCGAGTCCGTCCGCCAACCCGCACAGCATGCCTTCGACGAAGGCTCGGGCCACGTTCTCCGGGGTCGAATTCGCCAAGGTCATGCCCTCCAAACGAGCCGTCGCGCTCGGAAGATTGGGGGTGCGCTCGCCTTCGAAATAGGGGACGAGAGTGAGGCCGTTGGCCCCCGGACTCGAGGCAAGTGCCAGGGCGGCCACGTCGGTGTGGCTGGCGCGCAGCAGCGCGGCCGCAGAGTCGAGGACGCGGGCGGCGTTGAGGGTGGCGACGAGGGGGAGTCGCCCGCCGTCGGCCGAGGCGAATCCCGCGACCATTCCCGACGAGTCGTTGATCTCCAGCCGGGTCGGGCTGAAGACCGTCCCCGAGGTGCCGATCGAGATGATGACATCACCGGCGGCGGCTCCCAGCCCGAGCGCCGCGGCCGCGTTGTCGCCGGCCCCGGGACCCACGAGGATGCCCTCGGGTGTGTGACCGGCGCTCTCATGGGGAGCCAGGACGCGGGGGAGAACGATGGGGGCGGTGGTGGGGCCGAGCTCATCGGTCGCTGGCGAGCCGTCCGTGGTGGAACCGGTAGTGGTGGAACCGGTCGCCTCCCGCGCCGGGGCACCGAAGGCCGCGCGGAAGAGGTCGAGGTCGTAGCGTCCGGTCACGGCCGAGAAGTACGCGGTGCCGCTGGCGTCGGAGGCATCGGTGACGAGTGCTTCAAGGTCAGGTCCGCGCAGTGCAGACGAGCTGCTTGGCCCGTGGCCCAGGAGCCGCCAGGTCAGCCAATCATGGGGCAGAGCCACGGCCGCCACCCGGGAGGCATTGTCGGGTTCATGATCGCGCAGCCACCGCAGCTTGGCTCCGGTGAAGGACGCGACAGGAACCACTCCGGCCCGGTCGACGAACTCATCGGCACCGATCTCAGCGATGAGTGCTCGTGCTGCCCCGTCGCTGCGCAGATCGTTCCAGAGCAGAGCATCGCGGATGACCTGTCCGTGTCGATCGAGAGCGATGAGGCCGTGCTGCTGTCCGCTGATGCTCACAGCTGCGACGTCGGCGAATCCTCCTGCCTCGGAGACCGCCTGCTGCAGTGCCGACCACCAGGCTTCGGGGTCGACTTCGGTTCCGGCCGGGTGCGGGGCCGAGCCGCTGCGCAGGATCCCGCCTGTGGAAGGGTCGACGATGACGACCTTGCAGCTCTGCGTCGAGGAGTCGACGCCGGCAACCAATCTGCGATCGACGCTCATGGGGACTCCTCGGTCTGCGCGGTGATCTGCGCGGCGGTCTGCGACTGTGATCCAGCAGGGTCGAGGATCTCTCGGGCCAGCGCTTCATCGACGATGGCGACATCGAGGATTCCGGCGGCGCACGCCGCTCGAACCGCCTCGGCGCGCTGAGCCCCGCGAGCCACTCCGACAGTGGTCGCCGCGTTTCTCAGCTGGTCGAGGGTGACGGCGATGACGCGATCGTCGATGGTGTCGACATCGGCTCCGGCAGCGTTGAAGAGACGTCCGGACGCCTCGGCGACGGCACCGTCGGCCACGCCTGCCGCTCGCTGCTCAGGGCTGCACTTCTCCCACACCGAGGACTGTTCCTCCGCCCAAGCAGCCACGGAGATGACCGCGAGGTCGAGATCGTCGGCTGCCGCCAGGGCGCCGGAGATCTCCGGCAGGGCACTGAGATCTGCGGCGGTTTCGGCCTCGGTGACCAGCAGCGGAGCCGGAAGTCGGACCATGGTCACGGCGGCGTCCTGGCCCAGTCGGGCAAAGATCCCGGAACTGGGTCGATGCGAACCGAGCTGGAGCGCACCGGCGAGTTGGACGACCGTGCAGCGGGGGAGTGCGGGAGCGAATTCTGCGGCCGCGTCGAGTGTGCGTGACCAGGCCAGCCCGATGCGCATTCCCGGTCGGGCACGACGATCGACGTAGGAGAGTGCGGCCCGACCCATTCGCTGAGCGGCATCTGACTCGTTGTCGTCTTCGACGACGATCGCCGAGCTCAACCCGAGCGCCGCCGCGAGCTGCTCGGCCATCCCATCTTCGTCGGTGGCATCGGCTTCGATGGAGATCGTGACGACCCCGCTGTCGACCGCTTCCTGGAGCAGACGGGCGATCTGGAAGCGGCTGAGCCCGTGGGCCTTGCCGAGCTCGACCTTCGAACTGCCCTGGACATAGTGCTCTCTGGCCAGCTGAGCCAGGAACCGGCGGTGTCTGGCGGTGGGTGCTGCGCTCATGGCTCTCCCTTCAGGATCGACAGCGATCACGCCGCTGCTCATCTGTGATCTATTGCACATCTGATTAAATCATGACACAGTATTGCACATATGAGCACCGATGCTCATATGTTTTTCGTCAAGCACACCCGACGGCGGGCAGCGATCCCGCAATGACGAGGGAAGGCAATTACGATGAAGCAGAAGATCACGAGCCGGGCTGTCACAGCGGCGGCCATCGGAGTGGTCGGAGCACTCACACTCGCAGGGTGTGGTGGCGCCGGGGGCAGTTCGAGCGGCGGAGGCAATGAAGAAGTCAACGTTCTCATGGTCAACAACCCGCAGATGCAGGACCTGCAGAAGCTCACCGCGGAGCATTTCACCAAGGACACCGGCATCAAGGTCAACTACACGGTGCTGCCGGAGAATGAGGTGCGCGCCAAGATCGGTCAGGAGTTCTCCGCACAGGCAGGCAACTACGATGTGGCCTCGATGTCGAACTACGAAGTGCCGACCTACGCAAAGAACGGGTGGCTGACCTCGATGGACGAGGGCGTCGTCGACGCCGAGGGGTTCAACCAGGGCGACATCCTCGCCCCGATGGCCGAATCGATGACCTTTGAGGACCAGATCTACGGAGAGCCGTTCTACGGCGAGGGCTCCTTCCTGATGTACCGGAAGGACATCTTCGAAAAGGCCGATGCGACGATGCCGGACGATCCCACCTGGGATGAAGTGGCCGATCTGGCGAAGAAGGTCGACGGTGCCGAGAAGGGAACCAAGGGCATCTGCCTGCGCGGCTTGCCCGGCTGGGGAGAGATGTTCGCTCCGCTGACGACCGTGGTCAACACCTTCGGCGGAACCTGGTTCGATGAGAACTGGGAGGCCCAGGTCGACTCCAAGGAGTTCAAGGAAGCAGCGAACTTCTACGTCGACCTCATCAAGGACCACGGTGAATCGGGAGCACCGCAGGCCGGATACACCGAATGCCTGACCAACCTGCAGCAGGGCAATGTTGCGATGTGGTACGACTCGACGGCGGCGACGGGCACGCTCGAAGCCGATGACTCACCGGTCAAGGACAAGATCGGCTATGTCGCAGCCCCGGTGAAGGACACCGAGTCGAGTTCCTGGCTCTACACCTGGGCCTGGGGCATCCAGAAGGCAGGGAAGAACCAGGATGCGGCCAAGCAGTTCGTGGCCTGGGCCTCCTCACAGGACTACGAGGAGACCGTCGCCGAGGAACTGGGCTGGCAGCACGTGCCAGCCGGCAAGCGCACCTCGACCTACGAGAACGCCGACTACCAGAAGGCCGCCGCGCCGTTCTACAAGCAGACCGAGGAGGCCATCAACTCCGCCGATCCGAAGAATCCCGGTGTGCAGCCGCGCCCGACGCTGGGAGTGCAGTTCGTGACGATTCCCGAGTTCGCCGACTTGGCGACGGGCATCTCTGAAGACATCAGCTCTGCGATCGCCGGACGCACCACAGTCGACAAGGCTCTGCAGAAGGGACAGAAGGAAGCAGAGAAGGTCGGAGACAAGTACAAGAAGTGATCTAGGCGGGCTGGGGCGCAGGCTTTCGCGTCGGCGCCCCAGCACCCGCACTCCCACCGCAGTCCACTGCTGCCCCACTGCCGCACGCTGCGTCCATCACCGGAGGTTGTCCATGTCAGCTCCTGCGCAAGATCGCCGAACTCAGGCGGCACCCGCGCCCACATCGCCCAGACCCGCATCCTCGAGTGCTCGTGAGCGGTGGTCGCGGCGAGCCCCGATGCTGCCGGCACTGATCTTCGTCATCCTCGTCACGCAGATTCCGTTCGCGATCACCATCGTCATCTCGTTCATGAAGTGGAACGCGGCCTATCCCGATGACATCAGCTTCGGGACCCTGCGCAACTACATCACGGTCTTCACGAATGCGGACCTGCTGCGTGCAGTGTTCGTCACCGTCGGGCTCACGGTCTCGGTGGTGCTGGTCTCGGCCGTGCTGGGGCTGGCCATCGCGCTCCTCCTCGATCGCAAATTCATCGGGCGCGGATTCGTGCGCACGCTGATGATCACCCCGTTCCTGATCGTGCCCGTGGCCGCGGCGCTGCTGTTCAAGCATGCGATCTTCAACCCGTCCTACGGGCTGGTCAACGGTCTCCTGACCACCGTCTTCGGTGAGAACGCGCCCCAACCGGACCTGATGAGCACCTCTCCGCTGCTGGGCATCGGAATCGTGCTCGTCTGGCAGTGGACCCCGTTCATGATGCTCATCATGCTGGCGGGTCTGCAGTCGCGGCCTATGGACGTCTACGAGGCGGCCTTGGTCGACGGTGCAGGACCCGGGCAGACATTCCGGTTCATCACGCTGCCGCACCTGCGCCGTTACATCGAACTTGCGGCACTGCTCGGCACGATCTACATCGTCCAGAACTTCGACACCGTCTTCACGATGACCTCCGGCGGACTCGGAACCGCGAACCTGCCGTATGTCATCTACCAGGAGTTCTTCGTGGCCCAGGACTACGGAGTCGCCTCCGCAGTCGGCGTCATCGTCGTCATCGCCTCGCTCGTCATCGCGACCTTCGCACTGCGAACCGCGTCCACCCTGCTCAAGGAGGAGAACTCATGAGCACCCCAGATATCACGGGTCCATCGGGCACCACCGGCCAATTGGGGGCCACAGAACACCCAGGGGCCGAGCCATCCCGGCAGAAGGCGAGCGCACCGCGGCGTCCGGGGCAGCGCAGGATCGGGAAGATCCTCCTGGGTCTTCTGGCCTGGCTCGTCGGGCTCCTCTTCGTGTCCCCGCTGCTGTGGATGCTGCTGACGAGTCTGCACGCCGAAACCGATGCGTCGACGAATCCGCCCAGCTTCTTCGCCCCGTTGACTTTGGAGTCCTATTCCAACTTCTTCGGCGGAGGCAGCGGTGTCAGTCCCTGGCCCGCCCTCATCAACTCGGCGGTCGCCGCAATCGTCTCGACCCTCATCGTCCTGGTCCTGTCGACCATGGCCGCGTACTCCCTGGCCATCCGTCGGATCCAACGCTGGTCAGACGTGCTGTTCTTCCTGCTCTCGACCAAGATGCTGCCGATGGTTGCGGGGCTGCTGCCCATCTATCTGGTCGCACAGGCGTTCGGGATCCTCGACACCTGGCTGCTGCTCATCATCATCTACTCGGCGATGAACATGCCCATCGCCGTGTGGATGATGCGATCATTCCTCGCCGAGGTGCCCATTGAGGTGCTCGAGGCCGCTGAGCTCGACGGTGCCCGGCTTCCCCGTGTCTTCATGCAGATTCTGCTGCCCCTGACCGCACCCGGCCTGGCGGCCACGGCTCTGATCTGCTTCATCTTCTCGTGGAACGAATTGCTCTTCGCCAACGTCCTGACCTCGACCGCAGCCTCGACGGCACCTGTATTCCTCACCAGCTTCGTCACCTCCCAGGGTCTGTTCCTGTCCCAGGTGTGCGCTGCTTCGCTGATCATCTCAGTGCCGGTGCTTGTCGCCGGCATCGCAGCCCAGGACAAACTCGTCCAGGGCCTGTCGATGGGTGCGGTGAAATGAGGCTCAACCGAATGCCCAATCAGATTGACCGAGCTCTGGGCCGGCTCACCCGACCTCACCGACCAGCAGGGGAAAGACGATGATGAATTCCACGGACGCGCAGACTCTGCCTCTGCTCGGATCGAACCTTGACCGGATTGCGGCACGCGGAGTCACCGTCCCCGACTACGACCGGAACGCAGTGACTCCCGGCATCGTGCACTTCGGCGTCGGTGGCTTCCACCGGGCGCACATGGCCATGGTCGTCGATGACCTCATGAACGCGGGCAGAGCCGCAGACTGGGGAATCGTGGGCGCCGGCGTCCTGCCCCACGATGTGCACATGCGTGACGCGCTGGCCGGGCAGGACCACCTCTACTCACTGACGCTGAAACATCCCGACGGAACCCGCGAACGACGTGTCATCGGATCCATCATCGACTACCGCTACGGACCCGATGATCCGCAGGGACTCATCGACCTCCTCTGCGAGGAGACGATCCGCATCGTCTCACTCACCGTCACCGAGGGCGGGTACAACGTCAACCCGGTGACCGGGGAGTTCGTCTCCGAGGACGCGATGATCGTCGCAGACGTGGCAGCACTGAAAGCGGGGAGACTGCCGAGCACGGTCTTCGGGTACGTGATCGAGGCCCTGCGCCGCCGCCGAGACGACGGCGTGGACCCCTTCACAGTGCAGTCATGTGACAACATCTCGGAGAACGGTCACGTGGCGAAGAAGATGTTCGGTGCCTTCGCCCGCCTCGTCGACCCCGAACTCGCTGACTGGATCGACACCCACGTGGCGTTTCCGAACGCGATGGTCGACCGCATCACCCCTGCCACCACCGACGAGGACCGGGCCGAGGTGAGAGAATCGGTCGGGCTGCTCGACGCCTGGCCCGTGGTCGCTGAACCTTTCTTCCAATGGGTGCTCGAGGACAGCTTCACCTCGGGCAGACCTCCATACGAACTGGCAGGCGTCCAGGTTGTTGACGATGTCCGACCCTACGAACATATGAAGCTGCGCCTGCTCAACTCCGGGCATCAGGGGCTGGCCTACTTCGGACTCCTGGCCGGCTACACCTACGCCCACGAAGCGATGGAGAACCCCGATATCGCCGTCTACCTGCGCAGGTACATGGATGAGGAGGGCACACCCAGCCTTGAGCCGCTGCCCGGAATCGATCTCGACGCCTACAAGGACTCACTCATCGAGCGATTCAGCAATCCTGAGATTCGCGACACACTGGCCCGCCTCGGCGCCGAATCTTCTGACCGGATCCCCAAATGGCTCGTTCCCGTCATCGGTGACAACCTTGTCTCGGGTGCACCGGTGGAGGTCTCGGCCGCGATCTGCGCATCCTGGGCCAGGTATGCCGAAGGCAGCGATGAGCAGGGGGCTCCTTTCGCCATCGTCGACCGTTATGCCACGGAGCTGCAGCAGGTCGCGAGCTCACACGCGACCGATCCCTTGGCCTTCGTGAGGCAGGAGCAGTTCTTCGGAACTGTGGCCACGGACTCCCGCTTCACGAGGCACTACCTCGCAGCGCTGAAGTCCCTGCACGAACGCGGCGCAAGAGAGACCGTGCGACGACTCGCAGCCCACGAGGCACTGTGAACCGATGACTGCTCTCTGAACCGATGGCTGCACTGTGACCGGGAGCTGCACCTGCGGCTGAGATGCCGCGTTCTCGTCCGCTGGTTCAGCTTCGGCGATTAGCATGGGGCTATGCGACCCAGACTTTCCATCATCGCTGCCACCGCTGTGCTCGTTCTGACCGGCTGCTCCGGCGGAACGTCAGACCCTCAATCGGAGAAGACCGGGGGAGCAGGTGCGCCGCAATCGGCGCAGAAGGCTGAATCTGCCCAGGCCGCCGATCCAGCCGATATCAGCCCCGAGGACTTCGCGGACGAGGCCAAGAAGATCGTTGACTCGTTCTCCGACGATGAACTCGCTGGGTCCCTCATCATCGGCACCTGGTCGGGCACCGACACGCAGACCGGTGTCAATCTGCTTGAGAACAACAACCTCGGCGGGGTCATCGTCATGGCCGACAATCTGCCCGAGAATCCGACGCCTGACCAGGTCAAGGGCGTCACCGAGGCGATCAACGGGGCCCGCTCGAAGGGGCAGCCCGTGTCGATCGGCGTCGATCAGGAGGGCGGCCCGGTCTCGCGGCTGAGCACCGGGGCACTGCCGTTCCCTCCGCTCATGGCACTCTCGGCCGCCGGGGATCCGGAGCTGACACAGACCGCGACGAAGGTGCAGGGCCAGAATCTCACCGACCTGGGCTTCACGATCGATTTCGCCCCCGATGCCGATGTCACCACCGGAGCCAAGGACGTGGCCATCAACGTGCGCTCGGCCGGTGATGATCACAAGGAGGTCGCCGAGGTCGTCGCTGACGCCGCGACCGGGTACCACCTCGGCGGTGTTGCCAGTTCAGCGAAGCACTTCCCCGGACACGGTCGTCTGCACGTCGATTCGCACGAGAGCCTTCCGGTGTCGAAGAAGAGCATCAAGGAACTCGAGGACACGGATCTGCTGCCGTTCAAATCAGCCGTCGAAGCCGGCATCCCGATGGTGATGATGGGACACATCGGCCTGCCGGACGCGAAGACGACTCCTGCGACACTGAACAAGAAGGCCTACCAGGCACTGCGTGACACGCTCGACTTCGACGGAGTCATCATCACCGACGCCCTCAACATGAAGGCCGTCGACCAGAACCAGAGCGGCAAAGAGACCGTCAAGGCACTGTCCGCCGGTGCCGACTTGGCACTGATGCCGCCCGATTCCGCCGCCGCCCAGCAGGCCGTGGTCACAGCTTTGGGCGACGGTGAGCTGAAGAAGGATGAGCTGAAGGAGAAGGCCGAACGCGTGGTCGCGATGCAGCTGGCCACGGCCGAGACGCAGAAGGCGATCGACGGCGACGACTCCGAGGACCCGCAGAAGGTGCTCACCGAGGTAGCCGAGAAATCGCTGACGGTGCTGAAGGGCGAATGCTCGTTCGAAGGCACCGACTCGATCTCGATCGTCGGCGGTGGCGAGAAGGAGAAGACCGCGCTGACGAAGGCGGCGAAGGATGCGGGACTCAAGGTCGGCTCAGGTGGTACGAGCGTGAGTCTGAGCCCGAGCACCTCCGCCGAGGTGGCGGTGGGCACCGCTGCTCCGTGGACGATGCGCAATACCTCGGCAAAATCTGCGGTCACCGCCTATGACAGCAACCCCAATGCTCTGCAGGCCGTGGCGAAATGGCTGAAGGGCGATCTCAGCGCCTCGGGCTCACTGCCCGTCGAATACGAGGGCAGCGACGCGGCGCCTGACTGCAGCTGACAGGTAGCAGAGGGCATGCAAAAACTCCCCGTCTGGCTCGAGGACCGTCGAGTCAGGCGGGGAGTTTCTGTGTGAACTAGATCAGAGAACGCGGATGAAGGTGACGTTGCCCATCCAGCTGTAGCTGCGCTTCGAGGTGCCTGAACCTGGTGAACCGGCATCGTACATCTGTCCGTCACCGGCGTAGATGCCGACGTGGCCTGGGTGCCAGATGAGGTCACCGGGCTTGGCCTCCGACTGGGAGACGACCTTGCCAGCGGCCTTCTGAGCGCCCGAGCTGCGAGGCAGGTTCACGCCGACCTTGCTGTAGACCCACGAGGTGTAACCGGAGCAGTCCCAGCCGCTCTGCGAAGTTCCACCGTAAACATATGGAGTGCCGACGCCCTTGGCAGCCCAGCCCATGACCTGCTCGGCCTTCGAGCCGTCGATCGAACCGGCATCGCCGGACCCGGAGTCCTTGCTCTCGCCCTTGTCGCCGCCCTCGCTCTTGTCCTTGTCACCGGAATCCGAGGAGCTGGTGTTCGCATCATCGTCGGAGTCGTCGGCAACCGGCTCTGTGTCCGGTTCAGGGGCCGGAGCCTCTTCTTCGACGGTCTCAACAGGCTTGGGCTCTGGCTTCGGCTTCGGTTTGGGAGCGGCCTCAGCGGTGACGGTCTCGACATCGGCGCCGAATGATGCGCCCTTCTTTCCGTCCTTGGATGACGATTCTGCGCCGGCATCGACTGTCGCAGTCTGGTTCTTGAACTCAACCTGCTTGTGGTTCTCGGCTTCGGCGGAGACTGAGGCCTTGTCGTCGGCTTCCTGTCCTGCTGCCGGAAGAACGGCTGCTGTCAGCAGTCCACCGCTGGCAGCGACAACGGCTGCACGGCGTCCGAAGACGGCGGAGTTGGCGTTCAGGATGTCGGTCAGTTCGGTCAGTGGTGTCTTGACCTTGGCTTCTGCGGCGCGGCGGCCATGCTTCTTAGTTGCCACGTTTTCCTCTCGTCACCTATTGGAAGGATCCCAACCGCCACTGTGGTCCGTAGTGATTTCACATCGAGTGTGGCGTGCGGTTCTCGGTGTGAAGTCGGCACTCTCGTGACCGACCTTCACAACTGTAACCAATCAGTGATCTAATGTCACGTTTTCGTTACATTTGTGGAGAATTTGTTGTGACAGTTTATAAACGTGCAGGTCAGAAGCCTGTTCAAGGTCAAAGTTTTTGTAACAGTTGCGCTCTTTCGGGTCGATTTCCCGCAGTACTATGACTCATCTCTCGTCATGCTCGACGGGCTTATATAACGAATCGAGATGAAAGGCAGGTCAAAAATGACAGTTTTGCTACGTGATTCGCGGCGTCTTCGGCTAGCCCTGCGGATCATGTCAGCAGCTTCGTGACCAGGGATCTCGCACGTACCCGGGAGGAACTGCGAACGACGAACGGTCGGCAAGTTCGCCTCGAAATTTCTGCTGAGATCGAGGTGAACTTGCCGACCGTTGGTGATGAACTGCTAATCGCGAACGCTGCTTGCAGCTGCTGCGGTTGTCAGGCTCCGGTTGCGACCGGGCGGGCGGGGTCGGAGGACCAGCCGGACCAGCTGGCCGGGTAGAGGCTCGACTCGACGCCGAGGCTCGCCAGCACCAGAGCATTGTGGCAGGCGCTGACGCCCGAGCCGCAGTAGACGCCCACAGGCTGGTCGAGTGCGCCGAGGGATGAGAAGCGCGAGCGCAGGGCTTCCTCATCGAGGAACTTGCCATCTGCAGTGTTCTCGCTGGCAGGCGCGCTCTTGGCCCCGGGAATGTGGCCGGCCTTGGCGTCGAGCGGTTCGGTCTCTCCGCGGAAGCGTTCGCCGGCCCGAGCGTCAAGCAGAACACCTGTCCACGCGGACGCGGCGTCGGCGTCGATGACGGGCATCGAGTCTGGAGTGATCGTCACAGTGCTCGGCTGCACGGGCTCGCTGGGACCAGTTGCCAGCTCGCCGCCGGCAGCGACGAAGGCGTTCAGTCCTCCGTCGAGGACGCGTGCCGTCATCCCCGCCCATTGCAGCAGCCACCAGGCACGGGCGGCTCCCTGACCGGAGTTGTCGTCATAGACGACGACCTCGGTGAGCTGGTCGATGCCCCACGCCCGCACCTGCTCCTGGAATGCCTCGGCAGACGGCAGCGGGTGCCGGCCTGCGGTGGGGCCAGTCTCGGAGTGTGCGGCGAGTTCCGTGTCGAGGTCGACGTAGACGGCTCCGGGAATGTGACCGGCGGCGAAGTCATCGCGACCATCGGGCTTCTGCAGCCTCCAGCGCACGTCGAGCAGCCTGGGTGTGGATCCGTCATCGGCGAGGCGAGCGAGAAGTTCGTCGGCGGTGATGAGAACGTCGGAGCGGTTCATGGGGATTCTCCTAGTGGGGTCGGGTGAAGGGAATTCAGCAGGGTTGGGACGGTTCAGCAGGGCTGAGTCAGGAGGACGACATGGCGGTCGCCGAGGCGGGTGAAGACCAGTGTCGCCTTGTCTCCTGCCGGCAGCTTGAGCTGACGCCTGACCTGGTCAGGAACAATATCAGCTCCACGCTTCTTGATCACGACCTTGCCGATGCCGCGGCTGATGAGGGCCTTGCGCAGGCTGGGAATCTTCGCCGGCAGCACATCGGTGACCTCATAGGATGTGACCCCGGCCGAAGCAGGGCCTGTGGGTTCGACATCGGTGGTCAGGTAGGCGATCTTCGGGTGGACTCGGCGAGCCTGCAGCGGTCCGCACAGTGCAGTGACGAGTCCGGCGCGCACGATCGCCCCGTCGGGTTCGAGGAGGTACTGGCCGAGTTCGCCGACACCCTCCTCATCCTCGGCAGGCAGATCATCTTCGTGGACGAGAAGGGTGCGGTCACCCATCACGAGGGCGCTGCGGCCGGGGCGCTGCCGGGCGGTTCCGAAATAGAGGCAGACCTCGACGACCTCGCCTGCGTGGGAGACCCACTGCGCCTCTGCTTCGTCGGGGATGAGGGAGTGGTCGAGTGCGGGTCCGAGTTTGACCCCTGCAGCCTTCGCCGCGATCGCCTTGTCGATGACCCAGGACAGAGAAGGGGAGAAGTCCTCGGGGTCGAAGATGCGTGCGGTGGACCCGCTCTTGGATCCCTTCCCGACCGTGCGGCGGGCCGGGTCGAACCACAGGGCGTCGAAATCGGTGGTGTCGATGTCTTCGGCCCGGGCATGCTCGACGCTGGCATTGGCCAGGTGGCGGAGGTTGAAGCTGGCGATGGCGGCCGTAACCTCGTCCGCGTCGACGGCCGTGACCTGGGCGCCCATTCCAGCGAAGGCGAAGGAATCGGCGCCGATCCCACAACCCAGATCCGCGATCGTGGGCGCTGAATCTGCCGATTCGCCGGTGTCGTCGGCGTCGCCGCCGGTGTCCTTGCCCTCGCCGAGGAGGCGGCGGGCATGGTGAGCGGCGACGGGCAGTCGTGTGGCTTGGGCGAGCCCATCGCGGGTGAACAGCATGTCCTCGGCGAATGGGCCGAGTTTCTTCACGGCGTCCTTACGCAGCTGTGCCTGGGTGAGCAGGCCGGCCGTAACCTCGGCGGAGTAGCCTTCCTTGCGCAGTGCCGAGGAGCGGGCAAGCTCATCCGCAGGCAGGTCCTCGATCCGGTCGAGCCGGTCGAGGACGGAGACGTCGAGGAGTTCGGTGAGAGTCTGCGGATCCATACCGTTCACCCTATCGTCCTGGCGTCGGTGCTCTGACTGCGCTGGTTCGTCGGGTGACTGCAATGGCACGTCGAGTGTCTGTGTTGCCTCGTCGAGTGCCTGTCATGCTCAGGCAGCTGCCGTGCGATGTTGCAGGACTATAAGGAATAGGCGACAGGAGTGTTCGGTGATTGTGCCTGCGAATGAGTGCGGTAAGTTGTTGGCTGTGACGTTATTGACCGCACGCGACATTCGCGAAATCGCCGCCGACATCGGTCTGCGCCCGACTAAGCAGAAGGGGCAGAACTTCGTCATCGACCCCAATACCGTGCGCTCGATCGTCGCGTCCGCGAAGCTGCAGGGACACAGCAGTGTCGTCGAGATCGGACCCGGTCTGGGGTCGCTGACCCTGGGTCTGCTGGAGGCCGGGCACGATGTCACCGCCGTCGAAATCGACGAGGTCCTGGCGCAGCGACTGCCCGCAACGGTGAAGAAGTACGGACACACGGACGACGCTGCCGAGGGAGCCGCGAACTTCGAGCTCGTCAATGCCGATGCCCTCAGAGTCACCGAACTGCCGACCGCCCCCGAGGCACTGGTCGCGAACCTGCCCTACAACGTTGCGGTCCCGGTGCTGCTGCATTTCCTCGAGATCTTCCCGAGCCTGAAGTCAGTGCTCGTCATGGTCCAGCTCGAGGTCGCCGAACGACTCGCCGCCGGCCCCGGCTCCCGCACCTACGGTGTGCCCAGCGTCAAGGCCCAGTGGTACGGCGACGTCACTCTGGCCGGACGCATCGGCAAGAACGTGTTCTGGCCGGCCCCGAACATCGACTCCGGACTCGTCCACATCGACGTGACCCGCACTCAGCGGGACCTGCAGCAGCGCCGTCGCCTATTCAGCGTCGTCGACGCGGCCTTCGCCCAACGTCGCAAGACTCTCCGTGCGGCACTGGCCACTTGGGCCGGCAGCCCCCAGCAGGCTGAAGAGTACCTGCGCGCCGCCGGAATCGATCCCAAAACACGAGGTGAGGCCCTCGGCGTCGCCGATTTCGAGCGCCTCGCCGCAGCCGGGGCCGCACCAGGCAGCCCGGACGCTCACGAAAGCCCGGACACACACGAAAGTCCACAGCCATGAGCGCACAGCTGCACTCGTGCCCGAGAACCCAGACACCGGTGAAGGTGCAGGCACCGGGGAAGATCAACGTTCACCTCGGTGTCGGTGGAGCAGGCGCGGACGGATATCACGAACTCGCGACGGTCTTCCAGGCACTCAACCTCAACGAGACCCTGACCCTCATTCCCGGGGGCAGCTCCTCGATCGTCGTCGGCGGCCGGTACGTAGACGCCGAGGTTCCTCAGGACGAGTCGAACTTCGCTCGCAAAGCCATCAACCTGCTCATCGCAGCCCTCGAAGATGACCGTGACGTCGACGTGCTGCGTGACCTCGACATCGTCATCGACAAACAGGTGCCCGTCGCCGGCGGCATGGGAGGCGGATCGGCCGACGCAGCCGCGGCACTGGTCGGAGCGGCCCACCTCATCGGGGGAGTGGAAGAGTCGATCCTTCAGGAGTGCGCGGTCGCCGTCGGCGCCGATGTCGCGTTCCTCCTCCACGGCGGAACTGCGATCGGTCACGGACGCGGGGAGAAGCTCAGCCCCGTCCTCACCCGCGGATCATTCCACTGGGTCATGGCCACCTCGGCGGGGCAGCTGTCGACCCCGGCGATGTACGCACGGTTCGACGAACTCACGCCCGACCCCGAGCCTGCCGTCGTGCCCGCCGAGGTGCTCACGGCGCTCGCCGCCGGTGACCCGGACACCCTGGCCACGGCCGCCGCGAACGACCTCACCGATGCCGCAATATCGGCCATGCCCGAACTCGCCGAGGTGATGGAAGCCGGCCGCGACGCCGGTGCACTCCTGCCCCTGCTCAGCGGTTCCGGTCCGACGATCGGCTTCCTCGCCCGCGACGCCCACCACGCCCTCGACCTCGCCGTCCTGCTCCAAGCCACGCGAGGAGTCAAGGAAGCGCTGCGAACCACGGGACCCGCCCCCGGCGCCCACGTCATCGAATCGCACTGATGGCTGGAGCGAAGGGTCCGAGCACGGGAGCTGCCGGCGGCAACCTCCACGAGAGCCTGCTCAACTCGGTGGGCACGGACATCGTCACCGGTGACCTGGCACCGGGAACGGTCATCAGGGCCGAAGAGCTGCGCGTGCGCTACGAGGTCTCACTGTCGGTGGTGCGCGAAGTCGTGCGGGTCCTGGAATCCCTGGGGATGGTCAAGCCGATTCGTCGCCTGGGTCTGGTGATTCTGTCCATGGAGGAATGGACCATCCTCGACCCACTGATCGTGCGGTGGCGAATGGCGGCAACCCCGGCACTGCAGCTGCGCTCGCTGACGGAGCTGCGAGTCGCCATCGAACCGCAGGCAGCATACCTCGCGGCCATCCATGCCTCAGCCGATGTGGCCGAGGAGATCATGCGGTTGGCCGCCAGAATGCGCGCCAGCGGAAGCAAAGGCGATGTCGAAGCGGTGCTGGAGGTCGACATCGCCTACCACCGTGCAGTCCTGAGAGCCGGCGGCAATGAGCTCTTCGCCTCTTTCGACACAGTCGTCGCCGAGATCCTGCGAGGTCGCACGCACGCCGGACTGATGCCGAAATTCCCTCATCCGGATGCGCTGCAATGGCACTTCGATGTTGCCGACGCCATCGGCAACGGCGACCCCGAGCGCGCTCATGCTGCGATGACGAAAATGATGGATCGAGCATTCACCGAGATGGAAGACGCCTGGGAGGGCCAACCCCGCCTGAAGACGTACTGATCAGAACGTGAGACGCACTGATCAGAACGCGCTGACAACTCCGTAGAGGGCGAGGCTGAGGGCGAAGCCGACGAGGCCCTGAATGGTCTGAGCCACGGTCCAGGTCTTCAGCGTGGTCTTCGTGTCCATGCCGAAGAACCTGGAGACCAGCCAGAAGCCTGAATCGTTGACATGGCTGGCCACCACGGAGCCTGCGGCCAGGGACAGGACGATGGCGACGACCTGCAGGCTCGAGAAGTCCGGGTTGCCGACGACGACCGGCTGCATGAGAGCCGCAGCAGTTGTGAGCGCGACCGTGGCCGAGCCTTGGACGATGCGCACGATCGCTGCGATGACGAATCCGGCCACGATGACTGGTAGTCCCAGAGTCGCCAGGGAGTCGGCGATGGAATCACCGATCCCGCTGGCTCGCAGCACACCGCCGAACATGCCGCCGGCTCCGGTGATGAGGATGATCGAGCAGACAGGGCCCAGTGCCGAGTCGACGATGTTCTCGACCATGCTGCTGCCCTTCTTCTTGCGCCATCCCAGCAGCCACATGGCCGCCAGCACGGTGATGAGCAGGGCGATCGGAGTTTCCCCGAGCATCCGCAGCGAGGTGATGAGAGTGGATTCGGCGTCGACCCAGCCGGCCTCACCGGCGAAGTTCAGGCCGGTGTTGAGGAAGATGAGCACGAGCGGCAGGGCAAGCAGGACGAGGACCGTTGAGAGCTTGGGTGAGGACCTGAAGTCGGCGAACTCCTCGGCCGGGTCATGGGCCAGGAGCGACGGGACGGGGACATTGACGCGTTTGCCGATGAAGAGCCCGAACAGATACCCACACAGGTACCAGGTCGGCACGGCGATGATGAGACCGCAGATGAGGACGAGTCCGACATTCGCGCCCAGAAGTCCGGATGCGGCCACGGGACCAGGGTGCGGCGGGACGAAGATGTGCATGGCCGAGAAAGCGATTGCCGAGGGCATGGCGTAGAGAAGCAGAGAGCCGCCGAGGCGCTTGGCCACGGTGAAGATGATCGGCAGCATGACGACCAGGCCGGCATCGAAGAAGATCGGGAACCCGAACAGCAGCGAGGTCAGCCCCAAGGCCAATGGCGCACGCTTCTCTCCGAAGGCTCTGATGAGTGCGTCCGTGAGCACCTGCGCCCCACCGGAGAGTTCAAGCATCCTGCCGAGCATGGCGCCGAGCCCCACGAGGAGTGCGACGCTGGCCAATGTGGATCCGAATCCGTCGTACATGACCGGCACCAGATCGCCGGGGCTGATCCCTGCGGCCAGGGCGGTGAGCACGCTGACCACGACAAGCGCGATGAAGGCGTGAAGTCTGAAACGGATGATGAGGATGAGCAGCACCGCGATGGCTGCTGCGGCGATGCCGAGCAGCGCCGGGGCTGACAGCGTCCAGTTGAGTTCGATCTCGGTCACAATTTCCTCTTCCTTGAGGTTCGACAGCGCTCAGGTGGCAGCCGATGGCGGTCAGATTGGAGTGGGCGGTGGTCGGGTGGCATGAGGCTCGGGTCAGCTGCCCTGGGGGAGGCGTTCGATGATGTATCGACTCACCTCGTCGGGGGACAGGTCGATGGGCGCGAGGAAATGTGCTTCCTCGACGGCGAGTGGTTCCAGAGTCTCCAGCTGCGAGTCGACGAGCGTCGGCGACATGAACTCGTGTGAACGCCGCGCGAGATGTTCGACGATGATCTCGCGGTCCCCGGTGAGATGGACGAAGAAGGTGGCAGGTGCCTGCGCTCGCAGATAGTCCCGATAGCTGCGCCGCAGCGCGGAACAGGCGACGACAGGCGGCGGAGTCGCGATCAGCTCGCTCGCCACCGACTTCAGCCACGGCCAACGATCCTCATCGTCGAGGGGGACTCCGGAACGCATCTTGTCTTTGTTGTCCTGGCTGTGGAGATCATCGGCGTCGACGAAGACGGCTCCGAGCTCTGCAGCCAAGCGACGGCCGATCAGGGTCTTTCCCGTGCCGGACACCCCCATGATGACAAGCGGGGGAAGGTCCATATCAACCGGCCTCTCGTAAAAATATGATGACATTGCTAAACTGCACTCATTAAATCAGATTTATAGAAATCTAAATGAGACATGTGGAACTGTCAACTGCTGCGAGAACTTGGCAGCTGCGACATTTCACCGTCACTGGCAGCCACTGCTGGCGGCTATTGCTGGCAACCGACGCTGGCAGCCATGACCAGCAGCCACGAGGAAGAGGATTGGGTATGACCGCAGAAGTGGGCGTGATCGGCACCGGAGTGATGGGCTCGAACCTCGCACGAAACCTCGCACGAAACCTGGCCGCTCGGTCCGGCGCACGAGTCGCTGTCTACGACCGCGATGTCGACCGCGCTCAGGCACTGGCAGTCGAACATCCCGACGCGGAATTCCTCGTCGCCTCCTCGCCGGCGGATCTGGCCAGCAAGCTCTCAGGCCCACGCGTGGCGATCCTCATGGTCAATGCGGGCGCGGCAACGGACTCGGCGATCAGCGATCTGGTCGAGGTCTTCGAGCCTGGCGACGTCATCGTCGACGGCGGAAACTCGCTGTTCACCGACACGATTGCTCGTGGTGAGGCCGTGAGGCAGGCCGGAATCGAGTTCGTCGGGGTCGGCATCTCCGGGGGAGAGGTCGGTGCCCTCGAAGGGCCGTCGATGATGGTCGGCGGCACCGAATCCGCGTGGTCGAGGCTGCGACCGATCCTCGAACCCATCGCCGCACGCGCCGCAACCGGTGACGCACGTGCCGAGTCCAGCGACGGAAACGGCGCACCGGCGGATCGCGCACAAATTGACCAGGAATCGTGCATCGCCC
Source organism: Brevibacterium aurantiacum (assembly GCF_003932995.1). Taxonomy (NCBI): domain Bacteria; kingdom Bacillati; phylum Actinomycetota; class Actinomycetes; order Micrococcales; family Brevibacteriaceae; genus Brevibacterium; species Brevibacterium aurantiacum. The sequence goes on along the minus strand of NZ_CP025333.1, from coordinate 3,053,465 downwards.
ATGTGGGCACCGATGGGGCCGGTCACTTCGTCAAGATGATCCACAACGGGATCGAATACGCCGACATGCAGCTCATCGCCGAGGCCTTCGCGCTGCTGAGAAGCAGGCTCGGCCTTACTCCGTCCGAGATCGCCGAGGTCTTCAGGGAATGGAACCGCGGAGAACTCGAGTCCTACCTCATCGAAATCACCGCCGAGGTCCTCGATCACACCGATGCGGCCACAGGAAAGCCGTTCGTCGACGTCATCGCCGACTCTGCCGGGGCGAAGGGGACCGGCGGGTGGACCGTGAAGACCGGCCTCGATCTGGGTGTGCCTGTGGCCACCATCGCCGAGGCGGTCTCGGCCAGGTCCCTGTCCTCGGTATCCGTACTGCGTTCCTCCGGGACGGCGTTGGACGGTCCATCGAGCACCACCTCGGCGGATGACGACGCTGCCGCCACCTCGGCGCCGGTCGACCGTGACACGGTCATCGAAACCGTGCGACAAGCGCTGTTCACGGGAAAGATCCTCGCCTATGTGCAGGGCTTCCACGAGATCGCCGCAGGAGCACAGGAGTACGGCTGGAAGACTGAACTCGGAGAAGTCGCCAGAATCTGGAGGGCGGGCTGCATCATCCGCGCCAGATTCCTCGACCGGATCACGGAAGCCTTCGACGCCGATCCGAATCTGAGCTCACTGCTGGCCGATCCGTATTTCCAGGATTCCCTCAATGCCGGGCAGCAGGCTCTGCGGGATACGGTCGCCGACGCGGCCTCGGCCGGCGTGCCGATTCCGGCCCTGGCCTCGGCGCTGTCGTACTTCGACGGCATCCGCACCTCCCGGTCCTCGGCAGCGCTGGTGCAGGGGCAGCGAGACTTCTTCGGGTCCCACACCTACGGGCGCGCAGATCGAGCGGGAACCTTCCACACCCTGTGGTCGGGTGACCGCAGCGAAGTGCAGCTGTGAAGGGCGACGTCTCTGCAATTGCGCGGTAGTGGCCCAAACCACGTGAACATGGCAATGTGGGAGGCATGACTTTGCCACACGAAGATGTTGACCCAGACGGCCTGCTCGAATACTCGGTGGTCTTCACCGACCGATCACTGAACCACATGTCGGGTCGATTTGTATCCGTCATGCAGGACATCAACCGCGTCCTGCGCGAAGCCTATGACGCGCACAGCGTGGCCATCGTACCCGGTGGTGGCAGCTACGCCATGGAATCCGTGGCCAGGCAGCTCGCGACCGGCAAGAAATGCCTCGTGGTCCGCAACGGGCTCTTCTCCTTCCGCTGGTCACAGATCCTCGACGCCGGATCCATTGCCAGCGAGACGACGGTGCTCAAGGCGTCCCCGAGCAGCGACGAGCACCAGTCGGCCTGGTCGCCGGCACCCATCGCCGAGGTGGTCTCCGCCATCGAGTCCGAACGCCCAGCAGTCGTGTTCGCACCCCACGTCGAAACCGCCTCCGGAATGCTGCTGCCCGACGACTACGTGCGCCAGATCAGCGACGCGGTCCACAGCGTGGGCGGTGTCTTCGTCCTCGACTGCATCGCCTCCGGTGCAGTGTGGGCCTCGCAGACGGATCTGGGTGTCGACGTCCTCATCAGCGCTCCGCAGAAGGGGTGGAGCGGTTCACCCTGCGCAGGATACGTCATGCTCAGCGAAGCAGGCCGCGCCGCCGTTCAGGATTCCACGTCGACGAGCTTCGCGATGGACCTCAAGAAGTGGCTGTTCATCGCCGACGAGTACGAAGAGGGTCGGGCGCCGTACCACGCGACGATGCCCACCGATTCGCTGGCACACAATGCCGCCATCATGCTGGAGACCGAGCAGCTCGGCTTCGATAAGCTCTCGGCGGCACAGTTCGAACTCGGCGACCGGGTCCGCAAGGTCTTCGCCGAGCGCGGGCTGCCCTCTGTCGCGACACCGGAGTTCGCCTCGCCCAGCGTGGTCGTCGTCCACACGGACAACCCGAAGCTGGCCACCGGCGCACAGTTCAAGGAAGCCGGCGTGCAGATCGCTGCCGGTGTTCCCCTGCAGTGCGACGAGCCCGAGGACTTCTCGACCTTCCGCATCGGTCTCTTCGGTCTCGACAAGCTCGGCGACATCGACGGCACGATCACCCGTCTCGAAACCGCGCTCGATTCGATCGGCGTGACGCCGCAGTCGTGATCGAACACCGACCGCGCAGGACTGTCGTGGTGAATTCTAAAGAGCTGGCGTGAGCTCGGCGCTGCCGGAAGTCGCCCTCAGAATCCGAGAGGATGAAGACAGCATTGCTGATCTTGCAGCCTCTCGGATCTACGGCGAGCTGGCAACCTACGTGGGGGTACCACGAGATGAACTGCTTGCCTCGGTGAGGACAAATGCCCGCCGCGCCGTAGACGTCTTGATCTCTCGGCAGATTCCCGCAGTCTCAGAGAATGCCGAGCACAGGGCGACTACACGTGCGCGGATTGACGAGAACGTGCCCATTGAGGACATAATACGGGCTTACCGAATCAGCTTGAGCGCCACGCACGAGTCGTTTATCTCAAAGGCCACAGCTGCCGGTCTTGATCCCCAGAACACGCTGGATGGGGCCACACTGCTGTGGCGTCTCGGTGATTGGTTCACCGCCGGCGCCGCGGCAGAGTACCGCTACCGAGCGGGCACTGAAGCGATGAAGCAGTCATTTGAAATCGGTTCATTGGTGCGTAAGTTGACGACAGATTCCGTCATTGACGACGACACCAGGCAGCGGGCGAAGAAATACGATGTGGACATCGATGGAGTCTATGCTGTTGCGGCCATCCCGGCCGCTGGCCATGACGTAGAGAAGATCATCCGTGATGTGAAGTCGTCGGGTTCGACAGCTCGAGCCCAGGCTCTGGTTGCGCAGATCGACCTTCGAGTTGTCGCCATCGTTGCTCGAACCCCGACCGTGACAGTTTCGGACGTGCCCTTAGCGATCGGCCCGTTCGGACCACTGGTGCACCTTGTCAGGTCGGCGCGAATCTGTGAGCAGGTCTGGAAGCTGGCACGCAAAGAGCCGTCAGGGATTCACAGTATGGAATCGTATGCCTGGAAGCTGGCCGTACCGGACTCCACGGATATCAATGAATATCTGATCCACCGGTACATAAGTCCTCTCCGTCCGGCCACAGCCGCTGGCCGAGACATGCTGGAAACACTTCGTACATGGCTGAGAGCATCGTCGTCTGTGAGGCAGACTTCGAAAGAACTGAACGTGCATGAGAACACTGTCAGATACCGTCTGCAGAAGTTCAGCGATCTGACTGGAGGCTTCGAGCACGGAATCGATGAGCTATTCGGATTGCGGTGGGCGTTGGAGGCATACGACAGCGGATTCGCTGCAAACACGGACCCCACTGATTGATTTATAGAGTTTTCTCTAACTCTGACCGTGAAACTTCGGAGACTTCGACGTATCAGCTCAATGGGGTACCTGCAATGATTGTGACCATCAACAAGTTCACAAGACGTCAACGATGACAGTGGAGCCACAGAATGACCGCGATTTCGCAGAGTCCGTACCTATCCGCAGACACCTTCTCACTGCTCTGGGACAACACCGTGGCGCAGCACAGTGCACGGCTGTTCCTCAGGTTTCGTGACGACGACGGAGCTATCTCCGAATGGACTTATGGCGAATTCTCCAGCATCGTCGACAGGGTCACAGGCACACTCGATGAATACGGCGTTGATGCTGGAGATTCGGTGCATCTGTGTCTGAAGAATTGTCCAGCATTCGTCGCACTCTGGTTGGCCATCGCGAAGATCGGTGCGTGGATGGTTCCATCCGACCCCGCCGCATCGTCACGAGACATCGCCTCGCAGGTCGGTCGCGTCACGCCAGCCCTCGGCATCTGCAGCAGTGAAAGAGCCGCCGACTATCGAGCCGGCGCGCAATCGCAGGTCACGATGCCAATCATCGAACTTGGCGAGTCCTCGGCAGACTTTTCCGCAGGAGGTGCACTGATAGGCAACACTTCGGCCTCGGCGCTTGAACTGACGCATGATCCCATAGATCGCTTGGCAGTCATGTTCACCTCAGGCACGACTTCACAGCCTAAAGGTGTGGTGCTGACTCAGGGAAACTATCTCAATGTCGCGACGGTGATGGCCGAGGCTGCTGCGCTGGAGCCACATCATCGGTGGTTCGTGACCCTGCCGCTCTTCCATGCGAATGCGCAGTACTATTGTTTCGCCTCGGCGATCAGGGTGGGGGCATCGGTCGCCATGACGGCGAGCTTTTCTGCCAGTCGTTGGGTTGAGCAGGCCAGAGAACTTGAGGTCACTCACGCCAGTCTGTTTGCTGCTCCGATTCGGATGATTCTGGCGCGCACGCCAGGTGCCATGGAGCCTCTCAAACTCGAACATGTCTGGTACGCGCAGAATCTTGCACCTGCTCATCATCAGGAATTCGGTCAACTGACAGGGGTGCTGCCCAGACAGCTATATGGCATGACAGAGACGATCGCGATAGTCTCATACGATCGTTCGCAGCCTCCCCGGCCAGACCGGATCGGTCGTCCTCTGCCAGGTCGAGATGTGAAGTTGCTTGACCCTGTGACTCGGGACGAGGTCACAGGGGAAGCGCCCGGAATGATTGCTGTGGCAGGTACCCGCGGCAAGGACCTGTTTCTCGAATACCTTGACGATACGGTCACGACGTCTCGGAGTTTTCTGACTGACGACTCAGGCATCGAATGGCTGTTGACCGGTGATCTGGCGAAATCGGACGAGATCGGGGATCTGTCATTCGTCGGCAGGGTCGACGACGTAGTCAAGGTTTCGGGGGAGAACGTGAGCCTGACCGAAGTGGAAGCCGTGATTGCTCAGGCGCCAGGTGTCTTGGAAGCCGCTGTCATCGCCGCTCCGGATCCGATACGAGATTTCGTTCCGCACGCTTATGTTGTCGCGCGGAGTGGTGCGAAAGAACTCGACATCGACAGTTTGTCGACCTGGGCTGAGCAGAATCTAGCGCCCTCGGCTCGTCCTCGGGAATGGCACATTATTGATGAACTCCCACGCACAAGCGTGGGCAAGATCCGCCGGTTCAAGATCGGCGCCTCCGAGTCCTGAGAGTCACGGGCTTGTCGAGCCGAGCTCGGCTCCGACTCGTCCCAGCAGATGATTGCAGCAATTCCGCGTTATGGCCCAATGTCATGACGTTCCTCGTTGACGCAGCGACGCGTCTGAGAAAGGTAGAACCATGCGCGAAATCGAGATACAGGAAGTCAGCGGCCAACGCCGAAAGAGAGCGTTCGCCGGTGCCGTGACCGGGCACGTCATCGAGTGGTACGACTATGGAATATACGGGTTCTTGGCCGTGTACATGGGGCAGTTATTCTTTGCCTCCGAGAACCCGACGGTGTCCCTGCTGAGCAGCTTTGCCGTATTTGCCCTGAGTTTCTTCATCCGACCCCTCGGCGGGTTGTTCTTCGGGCCCATGGCGGACAAGATTGGCCGGAAGCAGACTCTGCTGATCGTCCTGATACTCATGGCCGGATCCACCTGTTGTATCGGGCTCCTGCCGACTTATAGCACTATCGGTGTCGCAGCACCGATCCTTCTGATTCTCCTCCGTTGCATCCAAGGCTTTTCGGCAGGAGGGGAGATCGGGACTGTGACCAGCTTTATCGCCGAATACGCCGGGTCGGGCAAGCGAGGTCATTCGACAAGTTGGCTCATGACAACAGCCGTCCTGGGGCTCCTTCTGGGGAGCCTCGTTGCGAACGGGCTATCAGCCATCATCGGTACGGAGTCGATGCTCGCATGGGCGTGGAGGCTTCCGTTCCTGTTTGCAGGTGTGCTGGGGCTGGTCGCGATCTACATTCGGCTGAAGCTCGAAGACAGCCCTGAGTTCCAAGCGATAGTAGCCGCAGGGGAGAGCTCAAAGGCGCCTTTGCGCGAAACACTGTCCTGGATGCGCGCAATCATGCTGGTGTTCTGCATCATTACAGTCCATGCGTCGATTTTCTACCTCGTGCTCACATATGCATCGACCTTCATCAGCGAGATTCTGCAGTTCTCGGGGTCCGTGCGCTTCTGGTTCGTCATCGTTGCATGTCTGCTGTCAGCAGCCGTCATGCCGATCGGCGGAGTGATGTCAGATCGGTGGGGACGGAAGCCGATACTGCTGACTTCGGGAGTCGCCGCTACTGGGTCGATGCTGTGGTTCTTCCTGGCGGCTCCTGGAGCCACGCCAGTGAGCTTCTTCTTCCCGCTCATGGCCTGCGCTCTTTCATTCGGATTCTATGCGTCGTCCACCTATGCAACGATGACGGAGTTGCTGCCAACGAGGATCCGGTCGACAGGGATTGCTGTTGCGTACAATTTGCCGGTAGCTCTCTTCGGCGGAAGTGCTCCCCTGATTGCTGCATGGTTCATCTCCACAACTGGAGATATCACAGCACCTTGGTACTTCTTTGTTGCGACCGGCCTAATTTCGCTGATCGCGCTTTTGGTCCTGCGGCAGGAAGACTTCGAAAAGGCTGAGCAAGTTCAGACAGTCCCTGCGGACGAGGACAGTCTGCTGCACAAGGCAGACACCTGAACAGCGTATCGCCGCGTTGGCGGTCCTTCTGAGGTAGCCACTTGGCTGCACCACGCACCAGGAGCGCTGAAACATCTCGTTGCAACGGGGTGTTTCAGCGCTCCTGGTGTGCAATGAGGGGGCGAATCGTTCCCAGTGCGCAGCGGGCCCACAAACGCACAGGTCTCACAAATAGACTGTGGCAATGACTCAGAGAGAGCAGCGTCAGCGACTAGGGACGAATGACTTCGACCTCGAAGACGAATTGGTCGATGAGGCAACAGCGACCGTGGTCACAGGGGCAAAGCGCCTGAACCGGAAGTGGCCGGAGCTCGTTGTGACCGGGTTCTTCGGCGGTGTCGACGTGGGCCTGGGTATCCTGGCGATGATTCTGGTCAAGCAGGCGACGGGGTCAGACGTGCTGGCCGGTCTTGCCTTCGGCATTGGTCTGCTGGCGCTGAGGCTTGCCCACTCAGAGCTGTTCACCGAAGAGTTTCTGCTGCCCATCAATGCCGTGATCGCGGGTCAGGCCAATGTTCTTCAGGTAGTCCGCCTGTGGGCGGTGACCCTGGTGACCAACCTCGTCGGGGGTCTCGCCTTTGCCGGGCTGATGGTTCTGGCGCTTCCTGACTACCACTCGACGATGATCGACACGGCCATGAAGTACATCGACCAACCATCCTTGGTGGTGATGATCGCGCTGTCGCTCTTGGCCGGTGCCACCGTCACCTTGTCCACCCGGATGTCACAGGGCACCTCGAACGACGTCGTCCTCGCCATCGTCAGCATGGCATCGGGTCTGCTGCTCATCGGCCTCGGCATGCTCCACGGTGCCCTCAACGCGATCGTCATCTTCGCGGCCATGTTGGCCGGGGCGGATATCTCGATGCTGGATCTGCTGAAATGGTTTGGAATCGTCATCCCGTTCAACATGCTCGGCGGGCTGCTGCTCATCACTCTGCCCCGGGTGGTTCGGACCTATCGTGTGCTTCGAGCATTGCGCAAGGGCACGGTTTCCCTCGAAGATCTCGAGACGCAGCCCAGCTAGGCGATGGCCGGCGACCGCCGCTGATTGCCTACCTCAGGCGGTGGAGCCGAGCGCGACGACGTTGTCGGCGAGGCGTTCGTTGTCTCCGTACATGAAGTGGTTCTTCATATTCTCCGAGAACCGGCTGGCATCGGTGGTCAGTCCGACCGCCTCGGCGACCTCACGGATGTGCATCGGAGTCGCGCCGCAGCACACGCCGATGTAGTTGACGCCCAGGTCGTGGACTTCCTTCGCGAAGGCACCGATCTCGTAGCGATTCGTCTGCAGCGGATCGAGAGCCGTGGGGAAGGTGCGACCGTGAGGGGAAGCCACCTCGGCGCGGGGGTCTGAGAGGTTGAAGAACGTGGGCTCATCCTTGGTCGTGCGGTAGGGGATGGGCAGGGCACCGACGTGGCAGGACACGGCCGAGCGGATCTCCTTCAGCCACGGCAGCATCGTGGCGGGCCCGCGGAAGCAGTTGAGGCCGACGACGTCGACGCCCAGCTGTTCGAGCTTCTGCGCGGTCTCGACGATGCCGACGCCATCGGCCATCTCCTGGAAGGCCATGGGGGCGAGGGTGAGGACGACAGGCAGCCCGCTGGCCTTGGCGATCTCGGCCGCGGCGATGGCCTCGCCGGCGAAGTAGAAGGTCTCACCGATGATGAGATCAGCACCCTCGTCGACGGCCCAGCCCACCATCTCGGTGAACATCGACCGCACCTCGGCCTGACGGTCCGGATTCTCGGGATCCCAGATGTTTGAGTTCGAGATGTTTCCGGCCATGAAGTTTCCGGGCTTGGCGTCGGCGACGCCGCGGGCGATCTGTAGTGCGGAGCGGTTGAGCGGTTCGAGCAGATCCTCTTTGCCGATGACCCGCATCTTCTCGCGGTGTCCGTTGTAGGTGAAGGCCTCGACGATATCCGAGCCGGCACGCTGGAAGTCCACGTGCAGAGAACGAAGGGCGTCGGGGAATTCGAGCGCGACCTCGGGCACGAACTCCCCAGCAGACAGGTAGCCGCGTTTTTCGAGTTCGAACAGGAATCCTTCGGCGCAGATCACAGGACCGGCGTCGAGGCGTTGGGTCAGAGCATTGGTAGTCATGGGCGCTCTCCGTAATGAAGATAGAGGACAGGCGATTGAACGCGCTCAGGTTGAGCACCCAAGCTCCCCGCATAATAGTCACTCGCGTCGATGTGGTCGACGTCACAATGACATAAAGAAGTCATATGACGATCGGAGTCACCGTCAGCGACTCCAAGGCTCGCTGCCGAGGTCTGCCACCGATGTCTGCAGCCGACACCAGCCACCGAGGCAACGGGTTACGAGGAGGCCTTGTCCGAGTGCTTTCCCGGCTTCGCGCGCAACGACGTAAACGGTGTGAGCAGCAGGCGGGTCACGGTCGAGGAGTACCAGCGCAGGCCTCTCTCGAACGGGCCCCAGGACAGCAGGTAGGTGGCGAGCAGCGCCAGGACGAGACACAGGAGGAAGATCATCGGAGCGTTGAGCACGTCCTCGATGTCCCTGAGCCAGGGCTGGAGACCGCGGACGACGAATCCGTGGAGGACGTAGACCGCGAGGCTGTTTCGACCGATCTTGGCAATGATCGTGTCCTTGTCACCGACCCACATGAGAAGCATCAACGGCATGAGCAGGGCCCCGATGTCGACGATGAGGCGGATGCCGATGCCCTCGGGAATGCTGACGTCGAAGTGGGCGAAGTTGAGGCTGCCGTAGAACCACTTGTAGTAGACCTCATCGAGGTAGAAGTAGCCGACCGCGCCGAAGGCGGCCGCCGTGAAGAACAGCTTCTGCCAGATGTGCAGGCTCCCGGCCCAGTCCAGAATCTGCTTGCCGTAGAGCTTGCCGATGACGAAGAAGGGCCAGAAGATCATCGATCGTGAGGCCGAGAGCTCCATATCGAGTACCGGCAGAATGCCGCCGAAGAGCCCCACCACCACCGAGGTGACGAGGAGTGTGCGTGGGAATCGTTCGATGAAGGGCACAGTGATGATCCAGCAGGCCATCGAGAGCAGAAACCACGTGTACCAGAACGGGGTGAGGAGATCGTAGTCGGGATTGAGGTCGAAGACCCACATCCATCCCCACAGCAGAGGCAGGACGGTGAACAGCAGCACCAGGAATGTCAGGACGCGTTCGGGCAGCCTCGTCGACTTCGCTGTGATGCCGGCCAGGAAGACGAAGGCCGGCATGTGGAACGAATAGATGAGGTACATCGGCGCACGGAGGACATCGTCATCCCATGGTGAAGTCCGGGCCAGCAGGTGGCCGAGGACGACGGTGAAGATGAGGATGCCTTTGGCGCGGTCCAGTCTGTGATCTCGTGTGGGCACCCAGCCACGATAGCTCGCTGGAGCCCGAAGCATAAAGGTCACGCGCCGGAGTCAGGCGGAATGGAGGGTGTGTTCGGCCCGGACTGAGTCCTTTGTGCGGTGTGGAAGCAGCCGTTCGTTCAGCTCGCGCACGCCACGCAGGTCGGTGCGTAGGGACGGATCTCGAGCCGGACCTCGGGGATGGGATTTCCGCAGTTGGTGCAGATTCCGAAGGTGCCGTCATCGAGTCTCTGCTCCGCCTCGGCGATGGAGGTCAGACGTTCCTGAGACTGACGCAGCAGAGTTTCTGCCTGCGAGCGTTCGAAGGCCAGCGTCGACCCCTCAGGGTCATGTTCGTCGTCGCTGTTGTCGCCCTCGCGTGCCGCCGCGAGATCCTTGATGTCCGATGACAGAGACGCGATGAGCCTCCGGGTCTCAGATTCTTCGCTGCGCAGGAGCTCCCGCACCCGATCCGAGTCGACCATCAGCCCTCCTCGCCGATCATGATCAGACGTCCAGAGCCTCGCTGGCTTCGAGCCAGCGCTCTTCCAGCTCGGTCATTTCGTCCTTGAGCTCCTGCAGGGAAGAGGTGAGCTTCTGCAGCCCTTCGAAGTCGGTCTGGTCGTGGTCGGCCATCTCATCGTGGGCACGGGCGATGCGCTTGCTGAGCTTGTCCATGCGACGCTCGATCGAGGAGACTTCCTTCTTCGCCGCTCGGGCCTCGGCCCCAGAAAGCGCGTCGGCGCCCGAATCAGCGGGGGAGTTCGCGCCGGCCGAGCCGGAGTTCGACGAACTCCCACCCGATTTGCTGGCTCCGCCCGACTTCCCGGACCCACCGGACTTGGCGCCCTCGGCACGCAGCTTCAGATACTCGTCGACACCACCGGGGACGTGCCGCAAGCCGTGATCGAGGATCGCGTACTGCTGATCGGTGACGCGCTCGAGCAGGTACCTATCGTGGGAGACCACGATCAGGGTGGCCGGCCAGGAGTCGAGGAGATCCTCCATTGCGGCCAACATATCGGAGTCGACGTCGTTGGTCGGCTCATCGAGGATGATGACATTGGGCTCGGACATGAGGAGGAGCAGCAGCTGCAGGCGGCGCTTCTGTCCTCCGGAGAGTTCCTTGACTCGGGCCGAGAGGTGCTCCTTGGCGAAGCCGAGGCGCTCCAACAGCTGTGCCGGAGTGAAGTCCTTGCCTTCGATGTTGAAGCTCGTCTTCGACTCCGAGAGAACTTCGCGCACCTTCTGTCCGCCGATGGCGTCGAGTTCCTTGAACTGCTGATCGAGGACACCGACCTTCACGGTCTTCCCGCGCTTGACTCTGCCCTCGTCCGGTTCGAGATCCCCGGAGATGAGACTGAGCAGTGTCGACTTGCCGGCACCATTGGGCCCCAGGATTCCGGTGCGCTCGCCGGGACCGATGCGCCAGGTGACATTGTCGAGGATCTGCTGGTCACCGAAGCTCAAGGACACATCGAGGAGGTCGACGACGTCCTTGCCCAAGCGGGCGGTCGCCATCTTCTTCAGCTCGATCGGGTTGCGGACCTCTGGCACATCGGCGATGAGCTGGTTTGCCGCCTCGATCCGGAACTTCGGTTTCGAGGTTCGGGCAGGAGCACCTCGGCGCAGCCATGCCAGTTCCTTGCGCATGAGGTTCTGGCGCTTCTGCTCTGTGGCGGCGTTGATGCGGTCGCGTTCGACGCGTTGGAGGATGTAGGCGGCGTATCCGCCTTCGAAGGGTTCGACGATCTGGTCGTGGACCTCCCACGTCTTCGTGCAGACCTCGTCGAGGAACCACCGGTCGTGAGTCACGAGCAGCAGAGCCCCGGAGTTCTTCGACCACCGGTTCTTGATGTGTTTGGCCAACCACGAGATGCCGTCGACGTCGAGGTGGTTGGTGGGCTCATCGAGGATGAGCAGATCCCAGTCCCCGATGAGCAGCGCGGCCAGAGCCACACGGCGGCGCTGACCTCCGGAGAGGCTGCCGATGGTGGCATGCCAATCGAGGTCGGCGATGAGGCCTGCGATGATGTCGCGGGCCTTCGCGTCGCGAGCCCATTCGTGGTCGTCCATGTCGCCGACGACGGAATAGCCGACGGTCGCCTCGGAGTCCATGGTGTCGCGCTGGCTGAGCATCCCCAGGCGCATTCCGCCGCGGTAGGTCACGCGGCCGGAATCGGGTTCGATGGTGCCGGCGAGCATGCCCAGCAGGCTGGACTTGCCGTCGCCGTTGCGGCCGACGATGCCGATCATGTCTCCGGCGTCGACGCCGAGCGTGACGGAGTCGAAGACGATGCGGGTGGGGTATTCGAGGTGCAGGGCTTCAGCCCCAAGAAGATGTGCCATATCGCCCTCTAGCTTAGGGCACGAGCGGCCTGGGACCAGCATGTGCACGTAGTCTCCGGGCTGGTGACGAACAGTCTCCGCGGGCAGGTGGGGGAGACGCCAACATGAAGTTATGTTGCGTTTTCATATCGGTGTCGTCGAATCAGATGCTAGAGGCCCCTGATATGGGCCTGTGTTGCATTAGACTGACGGAAAATTCATTGAAATATGAGTGATCATCCAGTGGTTTCACAAATTCGGCGGAGGACTCTGTGCCTCGATCGACGCCAGGGCTGGTCCTGAGTAACTTGAGAAAAGAGTAAACGTGAAGAAGCTCGTATCTGCGGTGTCGATTGCCGCCGCATCTGCCCTCGTGCTCTCCGCCTGTGGATCAGGAAGCGGCGGCGAGACCAATGCCGAGGACTTCCTCGGCTGCATGGTCTCGGACTCCGGCGGCTGGGATGACCAGTCATTCAACCAGTCCGGACGTGAGGGCCTGCAGGCAGCGGTGGACAACCTCGGCATACAGGAGAAGCTGGCCGAGTCGCAGGGCGACGCCGACTTCGGACCCAACGTCGACAACATGGTCCAGCAGGGCTGCAATCTGACCTTCGGCGTCGGGTTCCTCCTCGAAGACTCGATCCAGGAAGCCGCCGAGGCCAACCCCGACCTCAACTTCGCCCTCATCGACTCGACGTTCTCCGATGCTGACGGCAAGCCAGTCACCATCGACAACGCGAAGCCACTCGTCTTCAACACCGCAGAGGCCGCCTACCTCGCTGGTTATGTTGCCGCCGCATCCTCCGAGTCCGGAAAGGTCGGCACCTTCGGAGGAATCCAGATTCCTTCCGTGACCGTGTTCATGGACGGTTTCGCCGACGGTGTGGAGAAGTTCAACGAAGACAACAAGAAGGACGTCAAACTCCTCGGCTGGAACAAGAAGAAGCAGGACGGCTCCTTCTCCGGTGACTTCGAGAACCAGGGACAGGGTCAGGCTCTGACTAAGCAGCTGATCTCCCAGGGCGCCGACGTCATCATGCCCGTCGCCGGACCTGTGGGCCTCGGCGCCGCAGCGGCTGCGAAGGAAGCCAAGGACGTCAAACTGGTCTGGGTCGACTCCGACGGCTACGAGTCCACCGAATACGGTGACATCATCCTCACCTCGGTGGTCAAGCAGATCGCGAACGCTGTCGAGGACACCGTGTCTGAGGCACAGAAGGACAACTTCAGCTCTGAGCCCTACGTCGGCACTCTCGAAAATGAAGGCGTCGGACTTGCTCCTTACCACGACTTCGACGACAAGGTCCCCGAAGACGTGAAGAAGGACGTCGAGACGCTCAAGAAGCAGATCATCGACGGTTCTCTGACCGTGGATTCCGAGAACTCGCCGAAATAAGCGAACAGGTTAAACTGCAGGGTCGAGAATTCTCGGCCCTGCAGTTTTCGAATTTGTGAGGAGTACCGGAAGCAGTGAAACTCGAGCTTCGCGGGATGACCAAGGTGTTCGGATCGTTCGTGGCCAACGACCACATCGATCTCACCATCGAACCGGGCGAGATCCATGCTCTGTTGGGTGAGAACGGCGCTGGAAAATCCACCATGATGAACGTCCTCTACGGACTCTACGACGCCGACGGGGGAGAGATCCTCCTCGACGACAAGCCTGTGACCTTCGCCGGGCCGGGGGACGCAGTGGCCGCCGGTATCGGCATGGTCCACCAGCATTTCATGCTCGTGCCCGTGTTCACCGTCGCCGAATCCGTGGCGTTGGGCTATGAGCCGACGAAGTCCCTGGGACTCATCGACCTCGCCGAAGCGCGCAAGAAGGTCACCGAGATCTCCTCTCGCTTCAACTTCAACATCGACCCTGATGCTCTCATCGAAGATCTCCCCGTCGGTGCCCAGCAGCGAGTCGAGATCATCAAGGCTCTGTCTCGGGACGCGAAGATCCTCATCCTCGACGAGCCCACTGCGGTGCTCACCCCGCAGGAGACCGACGAGCTGATCTCGATCATGCGCCAGCTCAAGGAGCAGGGCACCTCGATCGTCTTCATCACCCACAAACTCCGTGAGGTCCGCGCGATCGCCGACTCCATTACGGTCATCCGCCGCGGCAAGATCACAGGCGTTGCCTCCCCAGAATCCACCGAGGCGGAGCTGGCCAGCCAGATGGTCGGCCGTGCCGTGTCGCTGACGACAGAGAAGGACGCAGCCGATCCCGGTGACGCGACCTTCCAGGTCCGCAACCTCACCGTCGTCGACAAGGCAGACAATGTCGTCGTCGACGACGTCAGCTTCGACGTCCGCCGCGGCGAGATCCTCGCAGTCGCCGGTGTCCAGGGCAACGGACAGACAGAGCTGGCCGAAACCATCATCGGCCTGAGCGAACCGCGTCTGGGCACGGTGACTCTCGACGGGAAGAACCTGGTCGGGCAATCGGTGAAGGACCGCCTCGGCGCGGGTATCGGCTTCGTTCCCGAGGATCGTTCGACCGATGGAATCATCGCCGAGTTCGCGATCCGCGAGAACATGATCCTCGACGTCTACGACCGTCCGCCGTACGCGAAGGGGCTCAACCTCAAAACCTCGGTCATCACGGAAGCCGCGAAGCAGAAGGTCGAGGAATTCGACATCCGTCTCGGCAGCGTCGTCGACCCGATCGCCACGCTCTCCGGAGGCAACCAGCAGAAGGTCGTGCTCTCCCGCGAACTCGGCCGCGAGCTGCGCCTGTTCATCGCCAGCCAACCCACCCGCGGCCTCGACGTCGGTTCGATCGAGTTCGTCCACAAACGTGTCATCGCAGAACGCGATGCCGGCACCCCGTGCCTCATCGTCTCGACCGAACTCGACGAGGTCTATGGTCTCGCCGATCGGATCGCCGTCATGTATTCGGGTCGCATCGTCGGAATCGTCGGCGCGAACACCTCCCGCGAGGCCCTGGGCCTGATGATGGCCGGAGTCCCGGCCGACGAAGCATTTGCCGCCACCGCGACACCAGAGAACGATTCGGCCACCACCTCGGCGGCTGACGACCCTGCCGCCACCGCGGCAACTGACGAGAACTCGGCCACCACCTCGGCGGAGGAGAACAAATGACGACTGACATATCACCGGCAGCGCCATCGCCGGCACCACCACCGACCGCCGAGGCAGAGCCGGGCAAGGAACAGAACCTGCTGCAGGAGATCCTGTCCGGGTCATGGCTGGTCTCGGTGCTGTCCATCGTGGTCGCCCTCCTCCTCGGCGGTGTGCTCATCGCCGTGTCCAACGCCGAAGTCGTCGCAGCGGCACAGAACTTCCTCGGCGCGCCAGGAGCCTTCTTCTCCACCCTGTTCTCCACCGTCGGCGAAGCCTATTCGGCGCTGTTTCGCGGATCGATCTTCGACTGGAACGCCCGCACTCCCGAACGCGCTATTCGCCCCCTGACCGAATCCCTGGTCAGCGGAACCCCGCTCATCCTCACCGGACTCGGCATCGCCATGGCCTTCCGCTGCGGTCTATTCAACATCGGCGGTCAGGGCCAGGTCATCCTCGGCGCCACCATCGCCGGATTCCTCGGCTACGCCCTCCACCTCCCGCCCATCGTGCACATGCTCATCGCAGCCATCGGCGGCATCATCGGCGGAGCAATCTGGGCAGGCATCGCCGGTGTGCTCAAGGCACGTACCGGAGCCAACGAGGTGATCGTGACGATCATGCTCAACTCCATCGCGGGCTATCTGCTGGGCTACCTGCTCAAGCAGAGCTGGTTCACGCACACCACCTCGGCGAACCCGCAGTCCCGAGCGATCGACGACACCTCGGAGATGTTCCTCATGTTGCCGCCGCCGTTCCGGCTGCACTTCGGGTTCATTCTGGCCATCCTGGCGACGATCTTCGTATGGTGGCTGCTCGAACGGTCAACGATCGGGTTCGAATTCAAGGCCGTCGGCGCCAACCCGCACGCGGCCCGCACCGCCGGCATCTCCGTGTCGAAGGTGACGATCCTCGTCATGGTCGTCGCCGGTGCTCTGGCCGGTCTCGGCGGAGCCGCCCAAGTGCTTGGCACAGAGGGCAAACTGACCGGCGGCATCAGCGGATCCATCGGCTTCGACGCCATCACGGTGGCTCTGCTGGGCCGATCGAAACCCTGGGGCACCTTCATGGCCGGACTGCTCTTCGGCGCATTCAAGGCCGGCGGCTATCTCATGCAGTCACAGACCGGTACGCCCATCGACATCGTTCTGGTCGTCCAGTCCGTCATTGTTCTGCTCATTGCGGCCCCACCGCTGGTGAGGTCGATCTTCCGGTTGCCCACACCGGTGCTCAAGCGGAAGGAGGCCTGACATGACTGCTCAGACCGTTGCGGCACAGCCCGCGTCCCAGTCCAAGTCACTGACCCCGATCTCGTGGAAGTTCCCGATCGTCTATACGATCCTGGCCGTCGTGTCCCTCGTCTTCTTCGGCATCATCGGCCGAGACGGAGAGACGACGTTCAGAATCGCTACGAGCGGAGACCTGTTCGCGATCCCCGATGTGGTCGTCTCCTCAACCGTCGCCGGACTCGTGCTGTCACTGATCCTCGTCGTGATGGCCGCAGCCTCGATCTACTTCGCGACGAAGCGAGTCGCCCTCGACTCGTGGTTCCCGATGGTCTTCGGCATCCTCTTCGTCGTGTCCTTCCTCGCGTGGGCCGGTGGCGGCAGCGGCGGAGTGATCCCGCTGACGACGCTGCTGGCCGGTGCCCTGGCACTGTCGGTGCCGCTGATCTTCGGCGCCATGTGCGGTCTCGTCGGTGAACGCTCCGGCATCATCAACATCGCCATCGAAGGTCAGCTCCTGGCGGGTGCCTTCCTCGCCGCGGTCGTCGCATCAGTGGCCAAGAACCCCTACGCGGGACTCCTGGCGGCACCGATCGCCGGTGCTCTCGTGGCCGTTGTCCTGACATTCTTCGCAGTGAAGTACTGGGTCAACCAGATCATCATCGGCGTCGTCCTCAACGTGCTCGTCGTCGGTGTGACCAGCTTCCTCTACTCGACGGTGCTGTCGGAGAACCCCGGTCTGTGGAACGCGCGGCAGCAGCTGCCCAACCTGCCGGTCCCGCTGCTCTCAGACATCCCCGTCCTGGGGCGGGTGCTCTTTGACCAGAACATCCTCGTCTACATCATGTACGTCGTCGTCATCGCCCTCCAGATCTTCGTGTTCCGCTCGAAGTGGGGCCTGCGGATGCGGGCCGTGGGTGAGCACCCGAAGGCAGCCGACACCGTGGGCATCAAGGTCAACTTCACCCGCGTACGCAACACCCTCATGGCCGGTGCCATCGCAGGACTCGGCGGTGCCTTCTTCACCGTCGGATCGGGCCTGGCCTTCGGTAAGGAGATGTCGGCCGGCCAGGGATACATTGCGCTGGCCGCGATGATCCTGGGCAAATGGAACCCGAAGGGCGCTCTGCTGGCCGCCCTGCTGTTCGGTTTCTCCAAGAGCCTGGGCAACACCCTGCAGTCCATCGGAACACCGGTAGCCAACGAGCTGCTGCTCATGCTTCCCTATATCGTCACGGTTCTCGCCGTCGCCGGTTTCGTCGGCCGGGTCCGCCCACCGGCGGCCGAAGGCGTGCCGTACGTGAAATAATCCAACCCCAAGAGAGAGGTATCCCCCTATGACTTCTGCAGATGTCGAAGCCTCTGAACACGTGTGGAGCGTGGAACCCACACCCGCCTCGGTCGCCGACCTGAGCGAGGACACCTGGTCGCTGCTGCGCGATGAGGCGATGCGGGCGATGCGTTTCGCCTACGTCCCGTATTCGTCCTACCCCGTGGGTGCGGCCGCCCTCGTCGATGACGGCCGCATCGTCAGCGGCGCGAATATCGAGAATGCCTCGTTCGGGGTGACGCTGTGCGCCGAATGCTCACTCGTCTCCGACCTGTTCATGTCCGGCGGCGGCCGAATCGTGGCATTCGACTGCGTCGACGGAGCGGGGGCGACCCTGGCCCCATGCGGACGCTGCCGCCAACTCCTGTTCGAACACGGCGGCACCGAGATGGTGCTCAACATGCCCAGCGGCAGAGCACCCATGTCGGCGGTGCTGCCCGAAGCATTCGGCCCAGACCATCTGAATCCCGATGCGCAGGGCACCGGCTCCGCCAAGCACTGACCCCGATATCGCCGAGGTGGCCCCGCCGGCCCAGCGCCACCTCGGCGATCAGTTGTGACCATCAGAACGGTCACTTCCCGACGATGGCCGAATCCTGAGAACGGCAACACCCCGAGAATGAAGGACTGACACTGTGAGCGTAGAGGCATTCGATGCCGTCGACGTCATCGCCGCCAAACGCGATGGCCGCACCCTGAGCAGAGAGCAGATCGACTGGGTGATCGATGCCTACACTCGAGGTGTCGTCGCCGATGAGCAGATGGCCGCCCTGGCCATGGCGATCTTCATCAACGACATGGAACCGCGCGAGATCGCGGACTGGACTCAGGCGATGATCGCCTCGGGCGAGCGGATGGACTTCTCCTCCCTGACCCGTCCCACCTCGGACAAGCATTCGACCGGGGGAGTCGGGGACAAGATCACCCTGCCGCTGGCCCCACTCGTCGCGGTCTTCGATGTCGCCGTCCCGCAGCTCTCCGGCCGCGGCCTCGGCCACACCGGCGGAACCCTGGACAAGCTTGAGTCCATTCCCGGCTGGCAGGCGGGCCTGAGCAATGAGGCCATCCTCGACCAGCTCGAGGACCTGGGCGCTGTCATCTGCGCCGCGGACTCCGGCTTGGCACCGGCGGACAAGAAGCTCTACGCACTGCGCGACACCACCTCGACGGTCGACTGCATTCCGCTCATCGCCTCCTCGATCATGTCGAAGAAGATCGCCGAAGGCACCGAAGGACTCGTCCTCGACGTCAAGGTCGGATCGGGTGCCTTCATGAAGGACCTGCCCAAGGCGCAGAAGCTGGCGCGGACCATGGTCGACCTGGGCCAGTCGGCCGGGGTCAAGACCTCGGCGCTGCTGACCGACATGTCCACCCCGCTGGGGCTCACAGTCGGCAACGCACTCGAGGTCCGTGAGTCCGTCGAGGTCCTCGCCGGCGGCGGCCCCTCCGACGTCGTTGACCTGACCGTGGCGCTGGCCGAGGAGATGCTGCGTCTGGCAGGCAAGACCGACATCGATGTGCGTGCGGCCCTGGGTGACGGTCGGGCCATGGACGTGTGGAAGAAGATGATCCGGGCGCAGAACGGTGACCCCGAGGCCGCGCTGCCTGTCGCCGAACACACCGAGGTTGTCACAGCCCCGCAGTCAGGCGTCCTGAGCAAACTTGATGCCCTGTCGGTCGGAGTCTCCTCCTGGCGCTTGGGCGCCGGACGGGCGCGCAAGGAAGATCCGGTCCAGGACGTGGCCGGTATCGAACTCCACGCCAAACCGGGCGATACCGTCACCGCCGGTCAGCCGCTGATGACCCTGCACACGGCCACACCGGAACGCTTCTCCCGGGCCATGGAATCGTTGGAGAATGCCGTCGAGATCGGCGGCGACCTCAGTCAGGTCTCCGACTCGATCGTGCTCGAGAAGATCACCTGAGGGGGTCGCGCCGACCGGTCTCGACAGCCTGAACCAGGCCACCCTCACACCACACAACTTCACCGCCCAGACAGCTTCGCCACCGACGAAGCCGAACCCGCACCACCTTGGAGGATCACCATGACCAGCCGCTCAGATGTCGCAGCCATCATCGACCACACCCTGCTCAAACCCGAGGCCACCCCTGCCGACGTCGAAGCCCTCGTGTCAGAGGCGAAGGAGCTCGGCGTTCTCGCGATCTGCGTCTCCCCGTCGATGCTTCCCGTCACCGAGCCCGGCGAACTGGTCGTCGCAACCGTCGTCGGCTTCCCCAGCGGTCAGGTCAAGCCAGAGATCAAGGCCGCCGAGGCTGCCCGTGCGGTATCCGACGGTGCCGCCGAGGTCGACATGGTCATCAACATCGGCCAGGCCATCGCCGGTGACTTCGACGCTGTCGAGGCCGACATCCGTGGTGTCGTCGACGCCAGCGGCAGCGCACTGGTCAAGGTCATCATCGAATCTGCGGCGCTGAGCGACGAGCAGATCGTCGACGCCTGCGCTCGCGCCGAGACTGCTGGGGCAGGCTTCGTCAAGACCTCCACCGGGTTCCACCCTGCAGGTGGAGCCAGTGCACACGCGGTGGCACTCATGCGCGAAACTGTGGGCGATCGCCTCGGCGTCAAGGCCTCCGGCGGCATCCGCACCGTCGATGCCGCGGAAGAGATGATTGCTGCGGGAGCCTCACGCCTCGGGCTCTCCGGGTCCGCCGGGATCCTCGCCGAGCTCTCCTAACCGAAGTTGCCTACAGTCGAAGTCAGGCTGAGCTGTGTACAACCAGCTCAGCCTGACTTCGACTGCATGAGGCCACGTACACCACCGTGCGAGTGCGTCAGCAACGGTCGTGGTGAACCCTGCAGAAGGCAACTGTTCGTGGAACGAACAACACGCCCCTCGCAGATGTGACACAAGGGCTCAGCGGAGAACGGAGGTGGTTTCCTGCCGTAAGGCCTTTTGGGCCCTGCTGGCTAGAAGAGCCGCCTGAGCGTGGCCGACACAGCTTCGGGGTCGCGCAAGATCCCTCTCAACTTGGGACCGCAATGAATTTCGCGAAGAAGATTCGTCGCCGTCCTGGCAGACCCGGAGTCATATCCAACGATGCAATGGCGAGTGACATCGAGTTGCGCCGGGGTTTCGCCGATGGCATCTACAGCCAGTGAACCGATCGGTGCATCGTCTGTCCACGAGCCGAGCGTCAGGGCCATGCGAAGCGCACCGACGAGAATATCGGCGAGCGCCGGTCGTAACCAACGGCCGATAGGCAGATAGAGTTCCAGCGCCTCGATGTCCGCCCATCGATACATGTGGTCTGGACGGTCTGGGACTCGATGAATCAACCCGTTTTCGCTCACGACGAAGTGTGAATCACAAGTGTTCCCGATCGATATGCCCTCGTGGCGAGCTGCCACGTCATCAGACGGATGGAGACTATCCCCACAGGAGGTGAGCCGACGTTGCGTCTGCGGAGGGCGATTTTGCTCTCTCCTGAACAGTGTTCAATAATTGGATGATGGTTAACTATTTGTCACTCGCCGAGCGTGTGCTCTCCGGTACCCCGGCCACCGCCTCCGATGCCCGCGCGATTCTGTCGTCCCCGAATGAGGATCTGCTCGACCTCGTCGCAGCCGCAGCCCGGCTGCGACGCGAGCACTTCGGCAAGCGCATCAAGATCAACTACCTCGTCAATCTCAAGTCCGGTCTGTGCCCGGAGGACTGCAGCTACTGCTCACAGCGCCTAGGCTCCGAAGCGGAGATCCTCAAGTATTCCTGGCTGCCCAAGGAGGAGGCCAAGCGCCAGGCGGAGTTCGGTCTGGCCGGAGGTGCCTCGCGCGTCTGTCTCGTCGCCTCCGGTCGCGGTCCGTCGAACCGGGATGTCGAGCGTGTCTCGGGAATGGTCGAGGAGATCAAGTCTGCCACTCCCGGCGTCGAGGTCTGCGCTTGTCTCGGATTCCTCAAGGATGGCCAGGCGCATCGCCTCAAGGAGGCCGGGGTCGATGCTTATAACCACAACCTCAACACCTCTGAGTCCCTCTACGCCGACATCTGCTCGACACACACCTTTGCCGACCGGGTCGACACCGTCGACAAGGCTCGCGGCGCCGGACTCTCCCCGTGCTCGGGACTCCTCGTCGGCGTGGGCGAGACGAACGACCAGATCATCGAGGCGATCGAATCGCTCAAGGCCGTCGACTCCGACTCGATCCCGGTCAACTTCCTCATCCCCTTCGACGGCACCCCGTTGGAGGGCACCAACACGCTGACCCCGCAGCACTGCGTGAGGATTCTGTGCGCTGTGCGCTTCCTGTGCCCGGATCGCGAACTGCGCATTGCCGGCGGCCGTGAAATGCACCTGCGTTCGCTGCAGTCGCTGTCGCTGAATGTGGCCAATTCGCTGTTCCTCGGCGACTACCTCACTTCGGAGGGTCAGGCAGCCGAAGAGGATCTCGACATGATCGTCGATGGCGGGTTCGAGATCGTCGGCGCGGAGAGCGCCCAGCAGCTGCGCGACGAGCTCAAGGCCCACAGGGCAGCCCATCAGGCTGCCTTCGACGGCGAAGCAACCGGCCCCGCGAGCGGCGACGGTGCGTCCGCTGCCGGCACTGGCGCATCGAGCGAGACTGCACCAGCACCAGTCGCAGGTGGCGCACTGCCGTGTGGCAAACCGCTGCCGCCTGTCGGTCACGAGGCAGGCAACTCGGGCGTGACGATTCCGACGATCCGCCGCCGCGGTGCTGGCACAGAGATCTCTCCCAATGCCTGAGCCGGCACGGTCAGGTCCCCAGAGCACGCTGGACAGGGATGCCGGTCTTCTCTGGCACCCCTATGGTCCCCTCGATGCTGGGGCGCACTTTTCGGTCACCGGTGCAGCCGGTGCCTATGTGGAACTGTGTGACGCTTCCGGCTCGCCACATCGGCTCCTGGACGGGATGAGCTCGTGGTGGGCGGTTGTCCACGGCTACCGACACCCGGTCATGGACGCGGCGCTGACGCACCAGATCCGCTCGTTCTCGCATGTCATGTTCGGCGGTCTGACCCACGGCCCGGCCGTCGACCTGGCCGAGCACCTCGTCGCGGTCACCCCGGCCGGACTCGACCATGTCTATCTGGCCGACTCGGGCTCGGTCTCGGTCGAGGTCGCGCTCAAGCTCGCCATCCAGTACCAACAGGCTCGCGGACGCGACCGCAGTCGCTTCCTCGCCCTCGAAGGCGCCTATCACGGTGACACGACCGGTGCGATGAGCGTGTGCGACCCGGTCGGGGGAATGCACGCCGACTTCGCGGGACTGCTGTCCCCACAGTTGTTTCTGCCGCGTCCTCCGCTGCCGGAGGCTTCCACCTCCGAGGTCGATGCCTGGGTGGTCCGGGCGGAGAACCTCGTCGACGCGCATGGGTCAGAACTTGCCGGCATCATCGTCGAGCCTCTCTTCCAGGGCGCTGGCGGTATGCGTCCCTATCACCCGGCTGCCTTGAGGACGCTGCGGCGGCTGGCCACCGAGATCGACGCCGTGTTCATCGCCGATGAGATCGCCACCGGCTTCGGCCGCACCGGTACTGATTTCGCCTGCCGTTCGGCCGGCATCACCCCGGATGTCATGTGCCTGGGCAAGGCGCTGACCGGGGGGTATCTGACCTTGGCGGCCCTCATGTGCAGCGGGCCGGTTGCCGAGGTCATCACCGCTTCCTCCCACCGGGCGCTCATGCACGGACCGACCTTCATGGCCAACCCGCTGGCCTGTGCGGCAGCCACAGCCTCGGTCGGGTTGCTCTTCGCCGATGACACGAGCGGCTGGAAGCCGGCCATCGCCCGCATCTCTCCCGCACTCGAAACCGGTCTCGCGCCGGCTCGAGAGCTGGCGCACGTCGCCGAAGTGCGTGTCACCGGTGGCATCGGCGTCATCGAACTCGACCGTCCGGTCGATGTCGGACTCACCACACGCATCGCCGCCGAGCACGGCGTGTGGCTGCGGCCGTTCCGGCGACACATCTACACCATGCCGCCCTACATTTCGACACCGGAGACGATGGCGACGATCACTGCGGCAATGGTCGCTGCCGCCGCGGCGCACTCCGAAGGAGATCTGCGATGAACGCCATCGCCTCCCGCCTGACCATGGCAGCCGAACGCCGCAGGGCCGCCGATATGGACCGCAATGATCCGGTGCTCAACGGACTCGACCTCGCCTCCAACGACTACCTCGGTCTCTCTCAGCATCCGGTTGTGCGTACGGCGGCGATCGAGGCGATCGATGACTATGGCACCTCAGCTAGGGCCTCGCGCCTCGTCACCGGGACCACACGCGCCCATCACCTGCTCGAATCCGCGCTCACCGAACGGCTGAGTCACCCGGCGTGTGTGACGTTCTCAAGCGGTTATCTGGCCAATATCGCCGCCGTCACGACCTTGGCTGGGCCAGATACCCTCATCGTCTCGGACGCCCACAATCACGCCTCACTCATCGACGCCTGTCGTCTGACGAAGGCCTCGATCACCGTCGTTGCCCACAATGATCCGAGCGCCGTCGAAACGGCCTTGGCCGACCGGGCGCAGACCGAGGCGCTCGTGATCGTCGAATCGGTCTACTCCGTCCTCGGCGACGCAGCCGATCTGCCGCGACTGCTTCAACTCTGTGAGCGCTACGATGCTCTCCTCCTTGTCGACGAGGCTCACGGGATCGGTGTGGCCGGTATCGACGAACACTGCGGAATGGGCGCAGCCGCGGGCCTGAGTGAACTCCGCGAGCGGCTCGTCGTCACCGCGACCCTATCGAAGGCGCTCGGCTCCCAAGGAGGAGCGCTGCTGGGCTCCGAGCTCATCCGCGATGCCGCCGTGAACACTGCCCGCTCCTTCATCTTCGACACCGGTCTCGCCCCGGCCAACGCGGCAGCCGCCCATGCGGCGCTTGGCCTCATCACTTCCGACAGGGTGGCATCCATGGCGGGCGCGCGGAATGCACTCGCAACTGCACTTGAGGTGCCGGTTCCTGCCGGCGCTGTGCTCTCGGTGCCGATGCCGACGCCCGAATCCGGGGTGCGAGCCCGCGCTCTGCTGCGTCAGGAGGGGATCCTTGTCGGCTGCTTCCGCCCGCCCTCGGTTCCTGATGGCATTACGCGGGTGCGGCCGACCGCGCGTGCTGGTCTGAGCACCGATGAGCTGGCCCATGCCTGTGAGCGGATCCGGGCGATCACCGAGGCCTGCGTCGCGGAGGCGGGGTGATTCCGCGCTTCCTGCTCGTCACGGGAACGGACACCGGCGTCGGCAAGACGATTGCGACGGCGGCGCTGGCCGCGACGCTGAGGGCGGCCGGGAGGCGGGTCATCATGTGCAAGCCGATCCAGACGGGGCACATCAGTCCTGACGATCCACAGCGCGAGCATCTTGAAGCCGATTACAGCGATGTCGTCACCGAATCCGACGCCCAGATCGTCGCTCGGCTGACCGGAATCCATACGTTCACGAATATCACGCTGCGTCTGCCGATGGCTCCGCTTCCAGCGGCGCGCCTAGAGGCGACAGGGTCCGTGTCTGCGACTGCCGGAGCAGCCTCGATCCTGCCCAGCGCGGCCGAGCATGCGCAGCTCATCGCCACAGTTGCCGAACGCACCCGTGCTGACCACGTCCTCATCGAAGGCTCCGGGGGAGTGCTCGTCGACTTCGGAGGCCACACCGCTGCCGACATCCTCGCCTGCCTTTCGCCCGACCCAGACTCCGTCGGTGCCGTCATCGTCTCCCGCTCGCGCCTGGGCACACTGAACCACGCCGCTCTGACGGCCGAGGCACTGGGGAATCGGCACATATCGGTCACCGGCATCATCATGGGCTCGTGGCCTGAGCCTGCGCCGCCGGTCGACCGTGACAATCGCTGCGCTCTATCGGCTATCGCCCCCATCCTCGGTGCGGTTCCGGCTGGAGCCGGTCACCGCCTCGGGCCCGGCGAGTTCACGGCGCAAGCCCCTGGTTGGCTCTATCTGCCGTGGTGACCCAGAACTGGCTGTGCTGCTCCTCGTAGGTGAGGCAGCGTCGTGCCGGCGTGAGGTGTCCTCTGCGCCGACTCTTGGATCAGAGACCGAAGAAGGCCTTGAGCTCGGTGCTGATGGAGGTCAGACGCTGAGTCAGGGCCGGTCTGAGGGAGGCGCTCGCCGAGGTGGCCGGCAGCCGTAATCCTGCCCTGGCCGCGGCTCGGGTGTCGGCCTCGGTCGCGGCCTCCAACTCGGAGGGTTCGGCGACGACCTCGAGGTAGCACTTGAGCTTCGGCTCCGTGCCCGAAGGCCGGACGATGACGCGGGAGTTCGATTCCGAGAGGAGCAGAATCCCATCGGTGGGAGGAAGCGCTTCGTAGCCGGCAGAGAGGTCGTGGACCTCGACGACACGAGACCCGGCCAGGGACGTCGGCGGGTTCTCCCGCAGCTTCGCCATGGCAGTGGCGATGAGGGAGACATCGTCGAAGCGGAAGCTCAGCGGCGCGGTGGCAAAGTACCCGTCGCGGTTGCGGATCCGGTCGAGCTCGGTCTCGATGTCTGAGCCCGATTCCTTGAGACGCGAGGCCAGGGCCGCGAAGGTCACGGCCGTGGAGATGCCGTCTTTGTCTCTGACTGCTGTGGGGTCGACGCAGTAGCCCAGGGCCTCCTCGTAGCCGAAGACCAGCCCGGGGACACGCGAGATCCACTTGAACCCGGTGAGGGTGCTTATCGCGGCGAACCCATGGCTGCACGCTGCGGCGGCCAAACCGCGGGAGGAGACGATCGAGTTCGCGAATACCGGTGCTGCCGCCGCTTCTGCGGGTACGGCACTCTGGTCGTCGGACAGGTGCGCTTCGATCGTCTCAACCGAATGATGTGTGCCCTGAGCCAAACGAGCCGCGATGTCCTCACCGAGGACAAGTCCCACCTCGTCGCCGGACAGCTGTCGGTACCCGGCCGCTGTCGAGGTGTCCGGGATGGCGGCAGAGAAGCGGTCGGCATCGGGGTCATTGGCGATGATGAGTTCGGCACCGACTTCACGGGCCAGCGCATAGGACTCGTCGAGGGCACCGGCCTCCTCCGGGTTCGGGAACGCCACGGTCGGGAAGTCCGGATCGGGAGCCTGTTGAGAGGCGACCGGGTGGACATTGCCGAACCCGGTGCGGGCCAGAGCCGCCTCGGCGACGGAGGCCCCGACCCCGTGCAGGGAGGTGAGGACAATGTTCAGGTCGGTGCCCGAGGACACGTTGAGCGCATCGATGCGTTCCAGATAGGACTCGACGATCGACTCATCGAGGCGTTCCCACCCGGATTCGGCACGCGGTACGGACGCCACGGACTCGATCGCGGAGATCTGTGCGGCGATGAGCGCATCGGCAGGGCTGACGATCTGCGCACCGGCACCCGACTCAGCGGCAGCAGGGTCGGACTCGATCGCCTGCAGCGGACGCTTGCCGAGGTAGACCTTGTAGCCGTTGTCGTCGGGCGGATTGTGGGACGCGGTGACCATGACGCCGGCATCGGCCTGCAGGTGAGACAGGGCGAAGGCGAGAAGCGGAGTCGGGAGCTGATCGGGCAGCTGGATGGCAGTACCGCCGGCCGCAGTGATGACTGCTGCGGTATCGGTCGCAAAGTCCGCGGACTTGTAGCGGGCGTCGCAGCCGATGACGACGGTGAAGCCCTCACCGACAGTGTTCAGGAGGAAACGGGAGAGCCCTGCAGCGGCACGGATGACGACGGCGCGGTTCATCCGGTTGGGTCCGGCGGCGATCTCTCCGCGCAGCCCGGCAGTGCCGAATGCCAGGGGACCTGCAAAACGATCCTCGAGGTCGGCCAGCGCGGCCTCATCGCCCTCCCTCGCGGCGGCGAGGATGGTGCTGAGGGCCGTGGCCGTCTGAGTGTCGGGGTCATCGGCGATCCACGCCTCGACGATATCGGCGTCGAATCCGGAGGTGAAGCGATCGGCTACGCGAGTCATATCTGTCCTTGTTCAATGTTGTCGAAGTGGGGAAGGCCGGAGGAAGCGGAATGCCGGTGGAAGGGGGCACCGCCTCCGTGAGACATGGTGACCGGTCGGTTCGAGTGCTTGGCACCGACTAGTCGCCCACGGCTCATCGAGTCGTTCAGAGCTTTGCGACGATATCGGCGAGCAGCTGCGAGATGCGCGGGGCGGCGGCGACCCCGGCCTCGATGACCTCGGCGTGGGAGAGCGGAGTCTCCTGGATGCCGGCGGCCAGGTTCGTCACCAGGGAGATGCCCATGAGTTCCAGACCTGCCTGACGTGCGGCGATTGCCTCCAACGAGGTGGACATTCCGACGAGGTCGGCGCCGAGGACTCCGGCCATGCGCACCTCGGCGGGAGTTTCGTAGTGAGGTCCGCGGAACTGGGCGTAGACGCCTTCGTCGAGGCTGGGGTCGATCTCCTTGGCGATGGCGCGCATGCGCGGGGAGTACAGGTCGGTGAGGTCGACGAAGTTCGCACCTTCGATGGGTGAGGTGCCGGTGAGGTTGAGGTGGTCGGAGATGAGGACCGGGGTGCCGGCAGCCCAATTGCGGTTGAGGCCTCCGCAGCCGTTGGTGAGGACGAGGCTCTCGCACCCGGCGGCAGCGGCGGTGCGGACTCCGTGGGCGACGGCGCGCACGCCCTTGCCTTCGTAGTAGTGGGTGCGGGAACCGAGGACGAGTGCGTGCTTGCCGCTGGCTTCGATCCGAATCGTGCGCAGGGTGGCGCCGTGGCCTTCGACAGCGGGTGCGTGGAAGCCGGGGACTTCTGCGGCCGAGATTTCGCTGATCGTCTCGCCGAGGAGCTCCGCTGCTCCGCCCCAACCCGAGCCGAGAACGAGAGCAATGTCATGGGCCTCGATGCCGGCTTTGGAGTTGATGGTCGTGGCCGCGGCGCGGGCGGCGGCGGTAGGATCGCTTAAGTCAGTCATGACGCCAAGATTATCAAGTTATCGACCCGTTCAAGGAGCGCACACAATGCCGATCAGAGACCTGACCGATGGTGACGACCTGCGGTTGAACGAGGTGTTCGCCGACGCCGATACGCCGGCCGCTCATATGGCCAGGTCCCTGTTCCGTCCCTCCTCGGATTCTCCCTTGCTGCGATCTGTCATCGCCGAGGTGGTCCCTGAGGTTCCCGTCGGGGCCGCAGCGATCGCCGAGTCCCCCCTTCACCCCTACCGGGCGTGGGTCAATGTCGAGGTCGCGAGCGAGGAACAGGGCCACGGTCAGGGTCGAGAACTCTTCGAAGCAGCCTGCGCTGAAACCGTCGGCACTGCTCTGGAAGGCCTTGACCTGCGTGCACGAGTGCAAGCCGGCAGCCCGGGAGAAGGCTTCGCCAAGGCCTTGGGCTTCACACCACTGACAACGACACGAGTGATCAAGGTCGCCGCCGGTGCACTGCCGCCCAGCGGTGGTGGACGCGCCGAGGACCTCGAGATCGTGGCCACCGGATCGGTCAAGCTCACGAAGGCCTTCCTCGCCTGGTACACGGCCGTGAATAAGGACGACGCCGTCGGTCCACTGACGATCGGTCAGGTCAACAATGCGTTCCTCTCCGAAGCAGCAGGTGCCCATGGTGCCGCTCTGCTCAACGGTGACGCCGGTGCTGCCGAAGACGCAGGACTCAGCGCCTTCGCCGTCTCCTACGCACGGGAAGCAGATCAGTCAGGCGTCGAGATCACCGATGCAATGCCGGCCCCAGGTGATGATGAGGAGGCACCAACCGAACTCATCATCGGGTCGATGTTCGAAACCCGCGAGGAGGCCGCCGATACCTCAAGTGACCTGTTCAGGGCCGCAATCGCCGACGCCGAGCTTCTCCTTGCCCGACTTTCCGTCGATGCCGATGTCGTTCTCGAGGTCACGAGCGGCATGCCGGTGGTCGCAGCACTCGCCGATCGACTCCTGGAACTGGGACAGGCAACCGAACTCTACCGCTACGAAACTCTCACGGGACCTCCTGCGGACGCTCGCTGAGCCGACGTTGCCCTGAGGGTGCACAATGTCGGGGCCAGGCTTGGCGGGAGAATCTGAGAGAAAGTAGGACACCTGTGTCTTCTGCTGACCGTGGGAGCAGAGAGTCGACCACCCATGGCAATCACACAGAGAACGCAGGTCTGCGCAGGGGACTGACCGCTCGGCACATCCGCTTCATGGCCTTGGGCTCGGCCATCGGCACGGGGTTGTTCATGGGGTCCTCGGAGTCGATCCAAGCCGCAGGTCCGTCCGTGCTGCTGGCCTACATCATCGGCGGTGCCGCCGTCTTCATGGTGATGCGTGCGCTGGGCGAAATGCTGGTCCGTCATCCCGTCTCGGGATCCTTCGGCCAGTTCGCATCGCACTATCTCCATCCATTCGCCGGTTTCCTCGTCGGCTGGACCTTCGTCTTCGAGATGATTCTTGTCGCCGTCTTCGACGCCACCGCCGTCGGCGTGTACATGGGCTTCTGGTTCCCTGGAGTACCGCGCTGGATCTGGGTGCTGGCCGTCGTGGCCTTCATCGCCGCAATCAACATGATCGGCGTCAAGGTCTTCGGTGAGCTGGAGTTCTGGTTCGCGCTCATCAAAATCGTCGCGATCATCGCCCTCATTGCGGCTGGTGTGGCCATCATCATTTTCGGCTTCGGCATCGCCGACCACGATCAGATGGGTCCGCGTGCATTGTTCGACCACGGGGGAGCGTTCCCGCACGGACTTTGGGGGTTCCTGTCATCATTCACGATCGTGATGTTCGCTTTCGGCGGCATCGAGATCATCGGAGTCACCGCCGGCGAGGCGCAGAACCCGAAGAAGGTGCTGCCGGCCGCCATCAACTCGGTGCCGGTGCGCATCCTGCTCTTCTACGTGCTCACCCTCGGGGTGATCATGTGCATCCTGCCCTGGAACCAGATCACCTCGGAGATCAGCCCCTTCGTCGCGATCTTCGACTCCGTCGGTTTCAACGCAGCAGCTGCAATCCTCCAGGTTGTGCTCATCACAGCCGCGCTCTCGGCCATCAATGCCGATATCTTCGGGGCCGGTCGGATGCTCCATGGTCTGGCGGAGCAGGGGCAGGCGCCGCGTTCCTTTGCCCACACCACCCGCAACGGAGTGCCGGTGATGACTGTGATCACGATGATTGCGGCCCTGCTGGTCGGCGTGCTCCTCAACTACCTCTACCCCGACCAGGCCCTGTTCCTGCTCGGCGCATTGGCGACGTTCGCCACGGTGCTGGTGTGGCTGGTCATCCTCGCAGCTCATCTTCGGATGAAGCGGGTGCTGGTGCAGGAGAACCGACTGCGCAGTGAGTTCCCGATGCCGCTGTGGCCTGTGGGGTCCTGGGCGACGGTGGCATTCATCCTCTTCGTCATCGTCATGGTCGGAATCGTGCCCGATTCCCGTCCGGCGCTGTGGGTAGGTCTGCTCTGGGTCGGGGCGCTGTGGCTGTGCTACTTCGCCTTCGTTCGGGGTGAGGGGCGCCGACCCTACCAGCTCATCGACCACACCGAGCCACTGGCCGCGGGCAGGCACAACGAGATTACTGACTGATGTCAGCTCGAAACGCGATCGGTCAGGCAGACCTCACCGTGACATCGGCGGATCCCTCCGCTGAGAAGAGCCTCACGGCCTGCGCCCTGCCTTCGGTGACGTACCACGCGGTCCCGGGATCTCCGTCGAGTGGTGGCAGTCTGAGCAGGCCCAGATTGCTGAGGTCCTGCCGACTGTGGACGCCGATGATCAGCGTCGGCCCCAGTCCTTGTGCCTTGGCCAACGGGGAACCGTAGCCGGGGGTGAACCGCACCGGCATCGTGACCACATGCAGTCCGCCGTCAAGGAGATCGAAGGCGTCCGGGTTGGCTTCCAAATGCGCATCGTCATGGACCGTGAGCAACTGTATGTTGGCCGCTGCTGAGTCTGAGCATGTCTCCTGCACCATGGCCGCGGTCTCGCTCTTCCCGCTCTGCGGTGATCCGCGGACGCTGAGAACCTCTCCGTCACGCGCTGGCTTCCACGCGACGAGTTTCCCGAAGGGGTCGAGTCCGAGCGGAATCCAGGTCCCCGTTGGATCCATCGGCGCAGTTGCGTGCTCTGGTGCTGCCGTGAGTCCACGCCAACGGGGTTCGACGCTGCCACATCTGTCGTCGCCTACAGCTGCAAGGTCAGGCACCAACTGCACATCGGCACCGTCACCACCTGCTTCGTGCGCGCTGGGGCCGACGAGGACTGCCCTGTATTCCGGCCATGTCCCGACGAATCGCTGTCTGGACAGTCCGACGCTGAGCCCATCACCTCCTGCACTGGGTGGGAAGATCACCTGAGAGGTGAAGGCGGCGCTCGTGTTCGTCGACGTTCGGCACCCGCCCAACAGAAACGTCAGCCCCAACCCGGAGCCATGCTTGAGCAGTCGCTCCGTCTCGGCAGCCATCTGATGGTCCAGAGAGTCGATGAACTCGTTCCAATTGCTGCACACCACGATCGTTGCCGGCACGCGTTCGTCGGCAGAGCCTCGGTGCAGATGGTCGAGGATCGCGTGAAAGCGCCAACCGGTGTCCATCCCACAGGCGATCTCGGCCCAGTCCAAGGACTTCGCGATGCGCCCCAAAGCCACGACCCGGTGAGTCAGGGCGGCACTGGCTGCCATGCGCCTCAGCACTGTTGAGACGACGTCCGCGTCGGTGCCGACGACGATGGTCGAACCATCAACGGCAGGGGAATACGACCAGGCGCTCTGCTTCTGGTGACTGGGAATATCAACGATCCCGGTTACCGTTCCAGTCACTGTCTCGGACCCTGTCCCATTCACCTCTGGATCGCTCTCAGTTGAGCCGGACCCATCGGTCCACGCTGAGAGCAGCACAGGGATATCCTCAGCATCGGGCAGGGGCGGCAGGACGACCGAACGATGCCGTTGAGGCGATGGCTGTGTCTCGGCAGGTGACTTACGATATGCCTGCTCAAGGTTGCCGATATGGATGCCGTTGACGCTGTGCTGGGTGGGAAGGCCTCGGCCGGGTTCCCACGGGCGGAGTCGGGGCCGCTGACGAACACCGGCAGCAGAGGAAGCGGAGGTGGGAACGGCGACCCGAAACTCCACGATCGACGAACCCGTATCGAGGCATGCTGCGCCTGGGGTGTCCGGTGGCAGAAGGGCAGCGTCGTTGACGCCGATGACGTCGAAGGAGTCCGCATCCTCTCGCACGCGCAGGCACATCCGAATGTTGATGTTGGCCTTCATCTGTCCGGTGACGACGCCGAGCGGCCGTTGAGTCGCGAGGATGAGATGCACTCCCAGCGACCGTCCCAGGGCTGTCAGGTGCTCCAGCAGATCTGCCGCCTTCGGGTGGGTCGCCATGAGGGCGTGGAACTCATCAATGACGACGACCAACCTCGACGGAGGATCGTCGAGTTCGAGGACATCGGAACACCCGTGGTCGGCCAGGAGCCGCTCGCGGCGGGTGATCTCAGCACGGACGGAGACCAATGCGCGGAAGGCAGCCGCGGAATCGAAGTCGTCGAGGACGCTGTCGGTATGCGGCAGCTCCTCCAACGGGGCGAAAGTCGCACCGCCCTTGAAATCGATGAGAACGAACACCAGCCGCGACGGTGGGTGTTCCAGAGCCATTGCCAGCAGCCAGGTCTGAAGCAGAATCGACTTCCCGCTGCCTGTCGTTCCAGCCACGAGCGCGTGAGGTCCGTCGTTGAAGAGGTCGAGAGCGATGTCCCCATCTCGTCCGCGCCCAATCCGCACGGGACCAGGTGCAGTGTGCGCCCAGCGCTGACGAATGACCTGCGGTGCATCGTCGTAGAGATCGCCGAGGCCATGATTCGGCAGCCGTTCGACGTTGCCGTCCGTCGCCTGCCGGTGCCCGAGAGCGAGGAACCGCCCAGGTGGCATGAGGGAGGCAACGAGGGTTCTGCCCGGCGCTGGACCATCTGCAGCCGAGGAATCGTCGGTGCGTGCCTGTGCCAGGCTGCCCAGTGACAGAGAGATCGATGCGATGGGAGACGGTGCTTGCAGCAGAAGTCTCGCCGACGTGGCCTGTTCGGACAGGACCACGCCGATCCTCGACTCGGTGCCGTCGCCGTGGTCGAAGCCGCTGCCCTGCAGCTCGGGCAGCCGAAGCAGATCGGGACACGGCAGCCAGTCATAGGTGGGCTCGCTCAGCCAGGACAGAGCCATGCGACGCAGCTGTTCGCTATCGCCGGTAACCGTCACCGAGGTGGTGGTGGGGTCGATGCGAAGCGGCACCTCGTCGATGATGACCGTCCCATCGAGATGTTCGGTGCCCTCGCGGAGTTCATCGGCGATCGTGATGGGGCTGCGGGCAGCCCCGAAGCCGAGGCATAGTCCCGAACCGGTCTGCAGGAGGCGCCTGTGGTCGTCGACCACTGTGGACAGCCTGCGCCGAGCCGTCTCGAGCGCCGCCCGCCTGTCGAGGACGCATTGGGCGCAGTCGCGTGCATATCGACGCTTCTCCATGACATAGGCGACATAGCCGGAGATGGGTGCGGACACGCTGAAGAGGAGGAACCACCACATTCCGGTGACGACTGCGAGCACACCTCCGATGGCGATGGGAATGAGGAATGCCCACCACTGGGGAGGCTTCGCTGGGCGTGGGTCATCAACTGACTCAGGTGCCACATGCGTGGGTTCACGCCCAGAGCCGGCGAACATTCGGGTCCGGCTAGTATCCGGGGGAGGTCTGCGGGAATGGGAGATAGTGGGGGAGATGGGCGAGAAGATAGTGGTGCCCAGAGCTGAGAACGTCTGCTCCCTGGCCGGCCCCAACTCGAGTCGTGCCGGTTGGCGGGACAGACACGGGTCGACGATGGTCAGGCTCTCGGGGTGGGAGATGCGGCTGAGCAGGGGAGTCCGGGGATCGATTCCGATCGTAAAGCCCGAATCGGGTCCGGCGAGCACCGAGACCAGGGCAGATCCGGATCCTCGATCGAGGGACGAGGTTCCGAGGACGGTGACCGGGTTCAGCGACTGCCACCGCCCCCAGGCCATGGTCTTCACCAAGTCATCTGGGTTGTCGGATTCTGCGGGCAGTCGGTTGCCCGCGAGCAGGTCAGTCAAGGTCAGGACGGGACCGATGACGGAGCGAAGCACCTCGAGGACGGGCTGCTCAGAGTCTGCTTCGATCACATCGGTGCGAATGTTGGCGTTGGCATCGATGCGATGAATCAGACCGAGCGTGTTCATGGTTTCAGGATCACGTGGTTCAACGGGCGGGCCAAGTGCGCCTCATCTCCCTGTGGACGGCGGTTCTGTGCCCACAGGTTCTTCGCTCACAAGTGGGGGATGTGCCCACAGGAGAATACGGCAGAGTCGCCGGGGTGTCCGCATCAGAGTCGTTGAGCGACCATCACGATATGCGCAGCGAACCGCGAGCATAGGCGGTGGCTTGGAGTTCGATGAGATCGGGAACGAACCGTGACAGCAATGCGGGTGTGTAGTCGGCGCGCAGGCGGATGACGACCGAATGCTGCCCGTCTGCATCGGCGCTGAGCTCCACATTGTGCAGTCCCTGCGGGGTGGGAACGGCATCAATGTAGCGGCTGGCGGCCCGTTTCGCCGCAGAGGGTGAGAACACGAGCCCGGGTTCGCCACCGGGAGCCGGTTCGAATGAGTCGGAGGCCGCCAGCGCTGCAGAGTCCGCCACACTCTGCAGCTCGCGGCGAGTCATATGCAGGTCCGTCAGAGCCGCGATGAGGAAGGCCAAGAGCAAGGCGATGACGACGAAGCCGATGGCCAATGGGGTGATGGACCCGTCGTCGACGCGGGACCGGTGTCTGCGCGGCATCTCAGTCTCCACCCGCTGTGGCCACGACGTCGGTGTGGGAAGCACGAAGAGTGATGTGTGGGGAATGTTTGGTGCCGAAGAGGAGCGGGAACCCGGGCAGCGACACCTTCGTCTCGACCCGCGCGGTGATGAGGGATCCTGCTTGTCCACAGGGTCCGGAACATGAGTAGTCAATAGTGATGGGAACCCCGGTGAGTCCGAAATCGGTGAAATGCATGTCGGCGACCTGGTGGGCTCGGCGTTCGGAGGGGTCGGCATCGCGGGCCGCGATCCGGGAGGCCGAGATCGCGGTCGACGTGGTCGCATAGCTGGCAGCCTGCAGCTGAGAGATGGCGAGCATGAGATAGACGACCGGGATGAGCAGAACGATGGACGCGAACATGAACTCGATGACGGCCGTGCCCGAATCGGCGCGTTCCTCCGATACTGGATCGGCGCGTTCCTCCGACAGCGAGTCGGAACGCTCCTCGGGCACCGCAAGGTCAGGGTCAGTCACGATCGACATCCTCAACGATCGA
Source organism: Brevibacterium aurantiacum (assembly GCF_003932995.1). Classification (NCBI taxonomy): domain Bacteria; kingdom Bacillati; phylum Actinomycetota; class Actinomycetes; order Micrococcales; family Brevibacteriaceae; genus Brevibacterium; species Brevibacterium aurantiacum. Next base: position 3,017,395 of record NZ_CP025333.1, on the reverse strand, counting down.
CCGTCCGCTCAGATCCCACACCTCGGCGGGGCCCCACAGCCCGAGGACAGGCAATGGAGTCCGGACACGAACCTCGACGACATCGTCTTGGCCGTGCCGGGCTGTGGTGACGGTGATCGACTGGGCATAGCGCTCGCCCACGGACACGGTGATGAGTTCGGAGGTGAGACGTTTCCCGTCAGCATTCGACTGATCGGCGAGGCTGGCTTGGCGGGCACCGGCGACGGCCGAATCGATGACAGTGTTGCGGACGTGGATGACCAGACCGATCTGCAGAGTCCCGGCCAAGACGAGGGCCAGGAGTGACCCGATGAGCGCGAACTCGGCGATCGCAGAACCGGAGTCGGCCCCGGCTTCGCGGTCAACATCGTAGTCCTCGGCCTCCGCGTCCGCGTCGACACCACACCTCCGATGGCTCACCCGGCGCCCCGAACCTTGTTCATCGCGTCCTGGAACATCGAGGTGAAGGCCTCTCCGGCCAATGCCCACAGCGCGACGACCAACCCTGCCGTCATCAACGTGACGGTCGGTGCAGGCACCCGAGGCTCAACGTTGGGTGATTTACCGGACGCTCACGAGCGTGACTGTCCGCTTACACACCCGCATCCCAGATGGGAACAACTGTGACGTTCGACTTCGGTCGTTGCGGTTTCACCACCACATGCCTCACGAGGCCCCGGAGCATCTCGCGCCGTTGTTCGATGCCGATGATGTCCCAATCATCCAGCAGCGATTGCACAACTTCAAGAGACACCGGAATCGCCCGCCGCTCAGATTCTGCAGAGTTGATCGTCGACATGAGGCCATCGCGTTTCTGCTCGAGCTCCTTGGTCGCTGACCGGTACGCCTCGAGGTCGAGGATCCCTTCGGCGTAGGACACGGTCAGTCGTGTGATCGCCTGCTCGGTGCGAGTCAACGTGGAACCGAGCTTGGACAGGTTCGACGATGCCTGTGATCGTTTCGATTGCAGACCCGCCTCGGCTGTGGCCACTTCGGACAGGTCGGAGACGATGCCCCGCAGCCATGCCTTCACCTCGTCGTCGAGGACGTGCGCCGACACGTAGCCGCCGTCATGGGCCCGCTTTTCGGCCGCGGCTTTGCACCGGAACTTCGGCACACGCTTCCACCCAAACTGGCCGGCAACCATCGAGGACCCGCAATGGCAGCGCACCATCCCGGACAGTAGGTAGGTCGACCGTTCGGAACCTCGATGGACCCGACGCCGGTCGCGGGCGGCTCGGTAGTCCTTCCATTCATCTTCGTCGATGATGGGCTCGTGAGCTCCCGGGAAGTACTCCTCATGCGAACGGATAAGGCCGGCGCCAAATCCGGAGTCTAAGACCCTCTGCAGGCTCCTTTGCGACCATGCGCCGCCCGATGTGCCGTAGCCGGGTACCGTGTCGATGCTGTTGTCGTTGAGCGTCTTCACGAGCGCGTAGAACGATTCCCCACTGATGTAGCGCCGGTACATATCGGCGAGCACCGGCCCAGTCTCCGGATCCGGTTCGAACCCCTCATCCAACCGCCGGTATCCGAACCGCGGCTTCCCATTCGCCGGCAGGCCCATACTCACTCGGCGCTGGTGGGCTTCCTTCCACTGGTCCCCGATCCGCTCGGATTCGAACGCCGCGAACTCAACCATCATGCCGCGTGCCAGGCGACCGTGGGAGGTGGAGACGTCAATGTCCTCAGTCGCGGACTCGATCCGACCACCGGCGACGTCGACTCGGTCGGCAGCGATCGCCCAGTCACGACGTGACCTCGAAAGCCTGCTCCATTTCCACAAGATCACCGCGTCGACCTCGCGTGCTTCGACGGCTTCCATGACGCGCTTCACTGCGGGGCGGTTGAACGTCCGACCACTAATACCCGGGTCGGACTCAACCATCACAACCTGGTATCCGCGCTCTTCACAGTGGCGCCGGCACGCGGCCTCTTGGAGCTCGAGGCTGATGGACTCTTCTCGATGGGTCGACTGACGTAGGTACAGTGCTGCTCTGATGGTCATTGTTTGTTCCTATGCGTGCCTGGCGCCGCCGATGAGACGCAGGAGTGCCCTCTCGTGTGGGTGGAGGAACCACAGGCGGTCCTCGAGAACTTCGGGGATCACGTTGAGCTCGTCAGCTGCCTCTACGGCTGTGTGTGCCCAACGGAACGTGTCGACCAGGTCGTCCCAGTCGATAAGCTTCCTGGCCGTCAGCCGTCGCGCTGCAGACTCCTCTTTTGGATCGTCACAGTTCGCATGCCCGAGGTCGATGTGTGCTTGTTCGTGTTGGATGGCGCAACGTCTCTCGACCTGTAGGAGGTCGGCGTCGAGCCAGATGGCGTTGTTGCCGTTGGTGGCGGCCACTCGAGTGTCGTTGAACTTGGTGCGGTGCAGGATAACGCCGTCCCCGCGGTCACGTAGTTCTCTCCATGGATGATGCATGGTCAACGACTCTATTGGGACCCGCTGACACGACGGACGTGGTTGCTGATAGTTGCATGAAGTTGCACATAGTTCAGTGGTTCCGCTTGTTTCCTGATGGTCGGCCGTGCGAGACTCAAGGTGAAAGGTTCCTCCCCGGCGATAAGGGCCCCTGGGCTCTTCTTCGGATAGCTGGGGAGGTCATTTTTTACCAGTAGCGATTCCCGTTGCTTCTCCGGAAGATGTCGAACTCTCCGACCTTGAAGTTTTCTTCGATCGTTTTCCAATGCTCCATATCTCCAGACTCCTTCTTTCGGAAATATGCCCATGCCGCGTAGTCCGCAATCTGCCCATTCGGGTCGTGCTTGATTGAATCGAAGTGGATTCTCACCTGCCGCCCCTGAGCCTTGATTGCGGGCTTGATTTTCTTCAGAAACTCCTTCTGCTGCTTCTTCGGGATCGCGTTGTCATAGATCAGAACGATTGAAACGATTTGTGGAACTAGTGCTGCGCACAGGAACTTCGTCAAGGCGCTGGCGAACAGTTCGTAGAACCTCGACTGCGAGTGGATCTTCGGTGAGGCTAGATGCTTGTCAGCCCAGATGACATGAAATTGCCCGGCGCCCAATCCTCCGATCATCCCCATAACACGTCTTCGCACACCCTTGGAATCTTCTGTTGCATGGAAGTAGGGTCGCTCCATGTCGTGCTGCATTAGTTCGTACTTTAGATCCAGCGCCTTCATTGCGGAATGCGTGGGAGTGGTTGTGAGGTACGCGGCGAGCAGGAAGTGGTCTGAACCTTTGCTGGAGAATTCAAAGTCGCCGGACTCATCAACGTAGATGTAGATCGTGTCGCCGTTCACTCGTCGTCGTCCCCTGGATCCTGTGATCCTTCGGCGTCCTCGTCCTGCTTGTCCTTCTGTTTCTTGCCCCGGTTGGGTGCACGGTAGGCAGCGGTGTCTTTTGCCGGCGGTGGCGGGACGAGCGAGTAGACGTTGTCGCCGTTGCCGTCGTTTAGGTCTTCGTGGTCGAGGTTTCCGCGGTCCCGGTGCCCGAATGCACCGAGACCATCATCCTCGCCGGTTGCCGGCTTCCCGCCGGCGTCGTTCATGGGGGTGGGACTGCCTGCATTTCCCTCACCTGCTTTCTTCTGCCTGGCCATCACCCGGACGAGTTCGGTAATTGCTCGCCGCTCGTCGGGATCCAGCGTGTCTGCTTCTGCTGGAAGCTCGAACCGATCGTGCGCCACAGCCTGTCCGGCTGCTTCGCGGATCTTGTTCACGTCGGTTCCGAATACTGCCGCGAATGCAGCGAGTACAGGAGCTGACGGTTTCGCTGGGTGGTCCCCTCGGAGATAGCGGGACGCCGTGGCGAAGTTGAGCTTGTGCCCGCGCTTCTCGGCCTCGGTGGCGATCTGCCTCGACGAGAATTCTCGACGGTTCAGATTGTTGAGTAGATCGGATAATGCGGTCACGGCTTCAACCTTCGGGCAGACAGTAGGCAATGACAAGCCTAAGCGCGTGCACCTTGTCCGCAAAGAACAACGGTGTAGTTTCGCCTGGGCACTAGGGTTCGAAAGAAACTTTCAGATAGGAGATGGACATCCGTGTCCGCAATGTGTAGTGTTGCAACCACAGGCAACGAAAGCAATGAGGAGGTGAAAGTGCGATACGAAGATACGCAGCGTAGGTTCCACACGGTGGTCAACCGGCAGGCGTTCAACATGCTCCGCAAGTACAACCGACTCACGATCCGGTCACTGGCGAAGCGGGCTGATGTTTCCCATGGCATCGTCGGTGATCTCGCCTCTGGGCGACGAGCCACCTGCAATCCCGAGACTGCAACGGCAATCGAGAAGGCTCTAGACGCCGACCCAAACACTATTTTTTTGGTTCAGGTGTTGCCCGTAGCAGTTACGCGCAACGTGGCATAGGGGCCGACATGCACCACGACAAAGAAGAAGCCCCCGCCGGACAGGGCGAGGGCAAAGACACCAGAAAGGTGAAACCAATGTCTACAAGCCAGGATATCAACACCTTCGCCAACGGAGAGTTTCGTCTCTCGGTGGAACCACACCCCGTCGACGGATTCCACATCCAGGCGCCTGGGCTCGCAAGAGCTCTTGGAATGCGTGATGCATACCGTCTCCTCGAAACTATCCCCGAGGACGAAAAGGGATACACGCTGTCGTGTACCCCTGGTGGTAACCAGGATGTCGGCTACTTGACAGAGGCCGGCTTCTATCGGGCGCTCGGTCAGCGCCAGGCCTCACGCATCAAGGACGAGATTGTTCGCAGGCAAGTCGAACGATTCCAGTCGTGGGTATACCGCGACGTTCTCCCGTCGATCCGAATGACTGGTGGATACGCGGCGACTCCCACGCCGGCACCGACCGGTAAGGAACTATTCGCCCTTGCCCTCGTCGAAGCCCAAGGGATGCTCGAATCCAAGGACGAGGAGATCGCAGTCCTCGAACCCAAGGCAGACGCATACGAGGCGTTCATGAACGCTGACGGCACCTACTCAGTCGGCAGAGTCGCGAAGATGCTCGGACGTTCACAGAACAAATTGTTCGCCGAGCTCCGAAACGCCGGCGTGCTCATCGCCAAGGGCCACATGCACAACACCCCGTACCAGCGGTACATGCACCACTTCAAAGTCACCCCGTACTCCTACGAGCGCAAGGACGACACGATCGGATGCTCGTACACGACGACCGTGCAGCCCTCGGGCGTGGAGTTCATCCGCCGCAAGCTCGGTGTTCCACACCTCCAGCATGAACTTGAGGTGGCGTCATGAACGCCGTCAGCTTTGACTGCTGCGGTGGGTGCGTCCCGCTCGGCCCCGGCCAGTCAGTCCAGGACGTCATCGACATCCACACCATGCAATGCGAAGAGCGAGAGCGCCTCAACTTTATCGCTGGGCACCGGGACGAAATGTATCGGGACATGGCCACCTGTTGGGATCTCAACGCTCGCTGGCTCAACACGGAATCAGAGCCGAACTATCCCGTCGAAGGATGCGGTGACGCACTGGCACGACTCAGAAAGGCCGCGTCATGAACTACGTGATCCTCGGCGTCAGTCTCGCCGTCATCATCACCACCGGCGTCGTGTTCGTCGCCCTCGTCGGCTGGGCCCAATACGAACTCGACCGCGACCTCCACCGCAACACGCAGGAAGGAGCAGACCAGTGACCACCCGCGAAGAAGCAATCAACCGAGCAGGCCGCACCCTCGCCGAAGGGATCCGCCGCATGCAAGAAGGCACGCCTCGCGAAGCCGCGGAACGGGCCTACACCCCCGGTGGACCAGGCATTGATGAACTCGAGGCCCGGATCATCCGATTCCGGAGCACCTTGACCGAAGGTCGGGCGGCAGCATGATGCACTTCAACGCCAAGACCGCGACCGTGATCCACATTGATGGGGAGCTCCATGTCGAGTTCATGACCGTCAAAGGCAAGCAGGTCATCGGAGTCCTCGCCGACGGTGCGGGGGAGCAGTTCCTCAACGACGTCGAAGACGCAGTGCTCGAACAGACGCACTTCAACGACCGTGGCGCGGCTTTCCCGATGGATCGGGGTGCTGCCTGATGAGCACGGCAGAGAAGTACCGCAAACGGCGCTGCTGGGCCATGTGGATGCCACTGGCCGCGCTCGGATCCGCAATCTACATCTACTCACTCGGCCTCACGCTCCTGCCGAACGCACTATCCATCCTCGGCCTCACAGTCTTCAGCATCGGAACAGCCGCCGTCATCAAAGAAGCGAGGCACTGATGGAGCTCCTCAGCTCACGACCAGTCAGCCGTGACCCTGACGACGGCATGCGCTGCACCTACGAATGCCAAGCCTGCCTCCACGTCTACGCCGGCATATTCGACGGCTGGCACACCAAAGAACACATTGCTTGCACGCGATGCGGGCATGAAGAACAGGACGAATCATGACCACGAAACCCGACTACCGCGTCCCGAACGCGAAACTGATCCTCCGCGTCGATGCAAGCCACCAAGACTGGCTCACCACGCGCACCATGGGCCTCGGCGGATCCGACGTCGCGGTCGTTGCAGGCGGCGCTCGATACGTCGGCACCAACCCGTTCACCATCTGGCAGTCCAAGACCGATCCCGAACCGCCCGTCGACAAAGATCGCGATATCTTCTGGTTCGGCCAAGAGTCCGAAGACATGCTCTCCCGCCGGTTCACCGCTGACACGGGCATCGCAACCCGGCAGTGCGGAACGTACCAGGAGAAAGCAAACAGCTGGGCACTGGCCAACCCTGACCGGCTCACTGCTGATGGCGGGATCCTGGAAATCAAAACGACCAGCAACTTCACCGACAACGGGAAGAACTACCTGGCCGGAATCATCCCGGAATCCCACGCCGTCCAACTGCTCTGGTACATGTTCGTCACCGGTCGCCACAAGGGTTACGTCATTGCCCTCGTCGACCGGAAGCCGATCATCCTCGAACTCGAGTACGACGCGGACTGGGCGACCGATCTGTTCAGGAAGGCGCGGGAATTCTGGCAGTACGTCGAGGCAAACACTCCTCCGCCCGTCGAGCTCGATACTGCGACCGCTGGGGAGCTATCTGACCGTTACCCGCAGGTCATTGATCCCGAATCAGCCAACGAGATCATCGACCCTGACGTGGAGGAAGCGGTCGAAGTTCTCGCCGAGGTCAAGAGCATTGAGGCCGACATCAAGGCTCGCAAGGCCGACGCGGAGAAGAAGCTTAAGGCTGCGATCGGCGATAAAGAGTTCCTCACCCTCGACGGTCGCCCGGTAGCCAAGTGGTCGAACGTTGCTGGCCGTCGCACGTTCAACCAGGCCGCGGTCATCGAGAAGATCTGCGCCGACCGAGGCATCGAGCCCTCGAAGAAGGCTCTCGACGACATCAAGCAGGAATTCACGACACAGGGGGATCCGACTCGACGGTTCACCCTCGTCCAGGACGCGGCATGAACGAAGAGTGGCGTCCAGTCCTTGGGTACGAGGGCTACTACGAAGTGAGCAGCTTGGGTCGCGTGCGCGGAGTCGATCGGACCTACGAGACCCGTCCGGGCGTGATCGCCCACAAGAAGGCCGCGATCATCAATGGCGGCATGACGGTAGACGGGTACCCGCTGGTGTGGCTAACCAGAAATAACAAGAGGGTGCAGAAAACGGTCCACGTTCTCATTTGCGAATCGTGGCATGGCCCCAGGCCCGTCGGCCTCGTCGCCTGTCACATCGACGACGTGAAAACCAACAACACCCCGTCGAACCTCCGATGGGGCACCATCTCGGAAAACACCTACGACAAGGTGCGCAACGGACTCCACCCGATGGCATCAAGGACTCATTGCAAGTGGGGGCACGAATACACGATCGAGAACACGTATCGCAGGCCCAACGGCGCCCGTCAATGCCGCACATGCAGAGCGAATCAGGGCACCAGCAAATACAAGAACAGAAAGAAGGCAGCATAATGTCCACCGACATTGCAGTACACAGTCCCGCCGCGGAGATGAGCGTCGGGGAACGGCAGCAGTACGCATCCGTCCTCGCCGACGCGAACATGATCCCGAAGGCGTTCCAGAAGAACCCGGCAAACATCTTCGTCGCCATCGAATACGGCAACGCCCTGGGCATCGCACCCATCGTCGCACTCAATGAGATCAACGTCATCAACGGCACCCCGTCACTCTCGGCATCCATGATGGCATCCCTCGCCCGATCCGCCGGCCACCGAGTTCGGACCCGCAACGAGGACGACGGATCCGCGGTGTGCGAAATCATCCGCGCCGACGACCCGGAGTTCACACACACGTCCACCTGGGACCAGAAGAAGGCCCAGGGTGCCGGGCTGTGGGGTAAAGGCCACTGGGCCAAGGATCCGGCAACGATGCTCCGCTGGCGTGCAATCAGTGAGTGTGTGCGCCTCGCGTGTCCCGAAGTCCTCGGCGGGCTCAAATACACCGTCGAAGAAGTCATCGAGTTCACCAGCACCGGACCCTCATCGTCTGGTCCGGCGCCGAAGGCAACTACCACACGGAAGGCGAAGGCCGAACCGGAATCCGCACCGGAAGCCCCGCGTGAACCGTCCGGACGTGACTGGCTCGGCGAGCTCGACCAGTGCGCGACTGCGCAGGACATCCGGAACCTCTGGAAGGCGTGTGCCGACGCTGGTGAACTCACCGACGACCTGAAGGCCGCCTTTACATCAGCAGGCACGGCACTCACAGCGGCACAGAACCAGCCTGAAACAGAAGTTGTCGATGGGGTCCTCATCGACGAGCAGGGCGAAATCCACAACGAGCAGGGAGCAGCATAACCATGGCAGACGCACGAGTAACAATCGACGGCGGAATCGCCTCAGACCCGCGTTTCAACACCACGAACAGTGGCAAGCGGGTCGCGAACATTCGAGTCCTCGCAGGACGGTCCAAGCCTGACGGCAACGGTGGTTGGGAGCAATTGTCGACCACCGCCTATGACGTGAGCTTCTGGGCCGAGCACGCCGACCTCGCGTCGGCACTCAACCCTGAGCGCGGATCCAAAGTGACCGTCACTGGAACCATTACCGGCGTCGAGAAGTATGACGGGCAGAACGGCGAGAGCTTATCGGTCAAGGTCAATGGCGACGGGCTCCGCGTGTACCCGAAGCGTGACCAACAGCAGGGTGGCGGGAACTTCGGCGGCCAGCAGTCCCAACAGAACACCCAGCAGGGCAACTTCCAGCAGGGCGGACAGCAGCAGGCCCAGCAGTCGAGCGGATGGGGACAGAACCCAGGAGCGGCAGATGAGCCACCTTTCTGAAGCACGCTACGGCGACGACTGGGAGGGTGCCGTGTGCGCTCAGATCGGGGCGGTGGTGGCAGACGACATGTTCTTCGCCACCGCCCGCGATCGGGTAGCCCAAGCGATTGCACTCTGTTGGGACTGTCCACTGCGCGCAATGTGTGCACGCGCAGCACTCGAAGAAGAAGCCGCCACACCACTCGACATGCGATTCGGCATCCGCGGAGGACTGACACCTGAACAGCGCGTCCAGCTGCAACCGCACCGAATCTGCCGCGACTGCGGATCACCGATCGTCACACGATCACCCCACTGCGACGACGACCGTGAAGTGCATCGATTGAAGCATCGTCGCGAATACGAACAAGAACTCAGAAAAGAGAACGCAGCATGATTACACTCACCGACCTATTCTGCGGAGCGGGCGGATCCTCGACAGGCGCCGTGCAAGTCCCAGGTGTCCAAGTCCGAGTAGCGTCCAACCACTGGCAGCTGGCCGTGGACACCCACGAAGCGAACCACCCAGACACCGGGCATGTGTGCGCGGACCTGTCGCAGATTGACCCCCGCTACTACCCGAAGACCGACATTCTCTGGGCGTCACCGGAATGCACGAACCACAGCATCGCCAAGGGCGGGGCCCGCGACATTGCACCCGACCTGTTCAACCAGATGCCCAACGCCGCAGCAGAACGATCCCGAGCAACCATGTGGGACGTCCCCAGGTTCACCGAAGCGCACCGGTACTCGATCGTCATCGTCGAGAACGTCGTCGACGTCGCACGCTGGGCCCCCTACGGCGCATGGCTCGAAGCCATGGACTCACTCGGATACGCCCATGAGGTCGTGTACATGAACAGCATGCACGCCTGGGCCAATGGTGACGCGGCACCACAGTCGCGGGATCGGTTCTATGCCGTCTTCTACCGGAAGGGCAACAAGAAGCCGGACCTGCACCGCATCCAGTGCCCACCAGCCTTCTGCCCAGATCATGGCCGCGTCGAGGCGATCAAGATGTTCAAGGGCGCCAAGAGGTGGGGGAGGTACAGAAGTCAGTACGTGTTCCGATGCCCGCACACGTCCTGCCGTGGCCGCGAAGTGGTTCCGAACTGGATGCCTGCCTCATCCATCATCGACTGGAACGACCTCGGCACCCGCATCGGCGACCGTCCGAAACCATTGGCCGAGAAGACGATGAAGCGGATCCAGGCAGGAATCGACCGGTACTGGTCCGGTCTCGAGCTCGACCCGCTCATGGTCAACAACGTGTCCGGCTCGGACTCGACCCGCTCGACCTCAGTGCGTGAGGTCGCACCAACGATGGTTGCCGGCGGCCTGCACGCTTCACTGCTCGTTCCTGTCGAGGGACGAACAGGCAAGGAATCGCGATCGGTCTCCGAAGCGCTGCGCACGCAGACCACCCGCAATGAGACCGGAATCGCGTTCCCAACCTCACTGCAGATCGAGGCGGCAGGGAACACCTACGACGCAACGGACCCGAAGCATCGCGCCTACGGACGGAAGGACGGCTACTACCGCGTCTGGCCAGACACGCAGGTGACGAAGACGATGCACACCTCGGCAACTAAGGGCCTCGCGTTCCCGCCGTTCATCGCGGAGTTGCGCGGCGGATCATCGGACGCACGCCCGGTCTCCGAATCCCTGTCGACGGCCACAGCCTCCGGAAACCATCACGCGCTCGTCACCTCGGAGATCCCGAAGATCGACGACTGCTCATTCCGGATGCTCAGCCCGAACGAAATATCCCGCGCCATGGCATTCCCCGCCGAGTATCAGATGCTCGGCACGAAACGAGACCAAGTGCGTCTCGCTGGCAATGCCGTCACCCCGCCCGCAGCACGCGACCTCGTCGCCGCCTGCGCAGAATCGCTTGGAGTAGCCGCATGACCACCACCGACTGCACAGTCAAGGACTGCACCGGCAAAACGCATGGTAGATCGTACTGCGGCAAGCACCGCGATCAGATCGCCAAGGGCTACATGCCCAACCAGGCCCCCAGCCGTCTCGTCGACTCACACGACACCCGCGACCTGCTCCTTGAGCTCAAGACTAAGCACTCCATGATGAAACTGGGGCGACTGCTCGGCGTGAGTTCCAGGACTGTCGCCAGGGCAGCGGCACCCGCGAACGTGAAGATCGAGCGCACCCTTGCTGAATCCATCCGGTTCATTGCCGGGGAGGTATTCGAGCCCGCCGCCAGCATCGAGCCGGTCACGGGTGCCGACGTTGCCGCATTCGCGTTGACCGACGTTGGCCGGGAGTTCATCGTCAAGTGTCGGCGCCCGGTGGCTCGGAAGGTGGCGGCGTGAGCACCATCGACGAAATCCTCGCAGCTGGCCGGTACACGGACAGGCGAGGGCGGAGGTGGGAGCACATAGTCGAAACGGATTCCTGGGCCGCGCCAGCCCCGGACGACGACGGTGACCCCTGGAAGCACATCGAGTGGAGGCATTCGGAAAAGATGCGCCTGTTGATCGAACGCGACCAGCACAGGGGCGAATGCCGGGGGCTGTGGGACTGCGCCGACCACCCGGTGCCGCGAGTGGCGGTCATCGAATCGGACTACGGATCCTTCGCACCGAACAGCCGCGTCTACGACCAGCACAGCACCCACTCTGACGCCATGAACGCAGCCCGGGCATTGGCGGTGGGCCCATGATGCAGACGCTCGCCATCACGATCCCGAACCAGCTCGTCATCAGCTCGAACCGGCAGGCCGACATTTGGAAGCGGAAGAAGCTCAAGGACTACTGCGCGCAAAGCGTCCCGTACCTGGCGCGTCCGCTCGACCCGATGGGAAAGGCCACGATCCACGTCGGCGTCACGAAGCGCACGAACAACCGCTACGACCCGGTAAACCTCACGGACACGGCTAAGCCAATGGTCGACCAGCTAGTGAAGGCCGGCGTGCTCGACGAGGACGACCACCGACACGTATTCGGGCCCTGGCTCTACCACAAGGGCACCGACAAGGAACTGGTCGACGCCACCCGGTTCACGGTCATCCTCACCGACTACTCACCCGACATTCCGTTCTAAGGAGAACCCATGACCAATTCCATCGGGTACGCGAACCCCGCCGCCATCAACTTCGGGGCACTGACACTCGAAAAACTCCGCACCACCAGAGACGACGAGGCAGCCGCGAGACGGCTCATTGAAATCCATGCACCAGCAGAAGCTCACGAGGATCTGTGCGCAATGCTCGGGATCGAACCACCACGACCAGGGAGGGAATAACCATGCGAATCCGGTCGATCAAACCCGAGTTCTGGCGCAGCCCTGACGTCAGCGATTTGGTGATCGAAGATCGACTCCTGTTCATCGGCCTCTGGTCCTACGTTGACGACAACGGTGTGGGCCAGGATCGGGTCTCGACCATCTGTGCGGACCTGTTCGCCGATGACCTTTCGCGAGATCCTCGCGAGACACTCGCGAGGGTGTCCGAAGGTCTCCAGAGGCTGTCCGAAGCTGGCCGAATCGTTCGCTACACCGTCGAGAAACGCGACTACCTGGCGATTGACAACTGGGCGAAACATCAGCGCATCGACAAGCCAAACAAGCCCCGCTATCCCTCTCCCACCTGCGACGATGCACAGATTCGCGAGACCCTCGTGGAATCCTCGCGAGACACTCGCGACATCCCCGCGCCTGGAACAGAGGAACAGAGGAACAGAGGAACAGGGGAACAGTTCTCTTCGTCGCAAGTCGCAAGCGACTCCCGACCCGATGAGTCCGCACCCGAACCTCGCCCAGATGTGGATGAACTCCTCGACCTCCTCGACGCAGAGATCGAAGCCAACGGCAACAAGACCCCGAACCGGACGAAGACCAACCACGACTCGATCCGACTACTCATCGACCGCGACGGATACACGCTCGATCAGATCCGCTACGTCATCAGCTGGTGCCAGCAGGACAACTTCTGGAAAGCCAACATCCTCTCCCCGAAGAAGCTGCGCGAAAAGTTCCCACAACTCGTCGCCCGCGTCAAATCCGAAGCAGAACGACCAACGGGGCGGGACCAACCCCGCGACCCAGCACGAGAACGCATCGACAACAACAAAGCCGTCATCGAGCAACTACGCCGCATCGAAGAAGGCCTAGACGAAAACCACGACACCACCATCCAAGGAGAGCTGCTGTGAGACTCACTGAAGCCGGGGAAGTCCTCGAACTCATCAGCACCTACGACAACCGACGAGTGACAGCCGAAGTCTCGACCGCATGGTACGACCTCCTGAACCCGTACACGCTCGCCGAAGCCAAGCACGCGGTGAAGAAACACTTCTACGAATCCACCGACTACCTGATGCCCGCCCACATCGTGAAGATCATCAAGACCGAACGCAAAGCACGGCTGGCTCGTGTCGGGACGATCGCTCCTGGCCGTGCCGACATGGTCGATGCCGGCGCCGAGCTGCGCACAACGAAGGAATTGTCGAAGGCCGTCGCATCAGGGGAACTCACCCTGGAGCAGTACGAGGACTACCAGCGGGGCGAAACACCCTGGGCGGACTACCGACGCGGGATCCTCGCACTGCGGGGTGCAGCATGATTCCGCTCATTATCACCGCCGCGCTCATCCCTGCCGCTGTCTGGGCCGCAATCATCCTCGAACCACACATGGAGTCACGAGCGACACGGAAACGCCTACAACGGGCGCACAGGGCCGCAACCTCACCAAACGTTGAGGCTGAAACCGAACCTCACCAACCGCGTGTCAGGGCTGGGAAAAGTCCCGTGAGCGAAAGGAAGCTATGAGCATGAACTCACTACCTGGAAACGATCATGCGGCGATCTCGAAGTTCCGCACCGAAGGCCTCCACGAATGGCAAGCCGAGGAAGGCGCAACCGACGCAACCTGCATTGCAGTCGCTATTGATGCGAACACCGAGGCCACCCTCGCCCTCGGGTTTGAGCAGCGGACAGCGAATCTGATCGCACTCGCCGAGTTCTACGGCAACGACGGGCACCGTGAGCACGGTCTGCCCATCCTCAAGGAAATCAACACTCGTCTCGGGCTGAACGGAGACACGAAATGAGCACTGAACCATACACGCCAAGCGTTGAGGCGGTCTGTGCCCGTTACTTCAACGGCGACTACTCAGGATGCAACCGAAATCCTGACGCCGAGTTCGACCGCTTCATCGCGAAGGTCAAGGCCGATGCGCTGAGGGAAGCGGCTAACGAGTATGCCGACAGTGGCCGTGAACAGACACACGGAGTCACCACAGTGCTGATGTTCATGCATAATCGCGCCACACGGATCGAGGGGGAAGCATGAATGACATGCAGGAATGGTTGAAGGAACGCCGCCGCATCCATGACACCCCGCGCCGCGATTGGCGCACTGCTCAACAGGCCTGACGTGCATGTATGATTCCCACGGACCCCACACAAGCAATGGAAGGAACGAAGTGGAAAAGAATCACAGACCAATGGGTATGAGCCTCACCCTGTTCACGATAGGGGCACTCGTTCTCATGATCGGCGGATTCATTTCATACAGCAGCTACGGAACGCCAGTGTCGATGACCGTCCTCATCGGAACGATCATCTTGTGTTCCGGGTTCGTTGTGTCAGTCCTCGAGGGGATACTGCACGAGATGCGTAAGCGAAGCTAACGCACAAGACGACAAGAATACTGCGCTCCAGCCAGCACGCCGAGGCCAACGAGCGAGACCAGGACCTCATCGACAGGGCCCTTAGTGCGCTGCGGAGGCTCAATGGGCGAGTCGTCGGGGAGGCGGGGCCGGAGCTGATCAAGGTCCTCGTCGGTGGCGAAGGCCAGTGACGCAGTGAACACTGAGAGCACACGTTGTGGACTTGTTATGTACCTGGACCTCACGCGATCGTGCATGGTGGAAGAGTAGGAGGAACACATGCCTAATGAAAGTTAACTAATGAAGACGACGTGCGCGTTCTGCGAGTCCGTATCGGTGATGGAGCCAGAGATCGGAAAGGAACTCGATCGGAAAATCGGTGCCGCATGGCTCGGAGTGTTCTCGTGTCACCATTGTGACGGCTACATGATTGCTTACGGGTACCTCTCTCCTAGCCAGATCAGCAACCACGGCCGTCCTCGCGAGATTTTTGCGGGTCTTGAGATGGCTGAACGGATAGGCAAGTTCGCCTGGCATCCCGCAAATGCATTCGCTCCAGAATTTATAGGCTTGCCACCAAACATTGAGATTGCTGCATCTGAGGTGCATATCAGCCTAGGAAATGGCCAGATAATCGCGGCGGCAATCACTGCCCGTGCGACCCTTGAAGCGATAATTAAAGATCAGGGTATCGTCGACAATATGAGGTTGGCGCAGAAGATCGGGAAAATGCAGGAGACGGGAAGCATCACGAAACTTCTCACTGACCAAGCCCACTCCATCCGCCTTGTCGGTAACGATATGGCTCACGGTGACTTCGATATGTTGCCAGATAGAGAAGAGGTGGAACACATCGTCGAGTTCATGGACGCACTTATCGACACTCTGTATGTTCAACCAGCCAAGCTCGAAGCTGCACAAGCAAAGCGGGCGACGCGCAAGGAGTAGCTATCGCTAAGTATGGCAGTCGGCACCACAAGAAACAGTAAACCAAGGGAGGGTTGAGGCATAAGCCTAGGCGTCGAATTCTTTCTGAAGCTTCCGATCAACATTGATGGGATTGAACTCAGGGGTTCGCGGGCTCTTGCCCTTTACTTCTCTCCACTTGCCTCGCTTGAACTCTTCGGCCTGCACAGCCGAAACTTCAGGACCAACGTGAAGCGGAACGGGGAAGCGAAAATGAACTGGTCTAGTGCCTCGGAAGATCCACCGCGGACTGTCAAAAGTGAAAACAACGTAAACACCAGGCTCGGAAACTATCGCCTCGATGAACAGTTCGATGGCCCCTTTGTCAGCGCTTAGTATGCGATCTAGTTCAACTACTGCCCACTTGATTTTCCTAGTGGCGCCTTCAGCCTCGTCGGTCAGATGCACCACAGGCTCGTATGCTGCGCCGGTTCCTGAAACTCGGAATCGGACCGTCATGTCACGACTGCCAATCGTTGCGCTGTTCACCGTGGATTCCGTCACTCCGGAATGTTTGTTGAATTCGGCGTAGACGACAGGATTGTGGGCGAGAACCCTGTCTTGAATTAGGGCGAGACCCGAAATAATTAAGGCGACTCCGGAAACGATCAGGCTGGTAAGGCTCACTGCATCCATCCCGGCATCTTATCTTGGAACACTGCTCCCAGGCCCTGCGTGTCGCCTCTGGTAACTCTCTCGTGTCCGATCGCATGCTTCACGCATGATTGTTGCCGACCTCACCGCCGACCACATCGGC
Source organism: Brevibacterium aurantiacum (assembly GCF_003932995.1). Classification (NCBI taxonomy): domain Bacteria; kingdom Bacillati; phylum Actinomycetota; class Actinomycetes; order Micrococcales; family Brevibacteriaceae; genus Brevibacterium; species Brevibacterium aurantiacum. The sequence goes on along the minus strand of NZ_CP025333.1, from coordinate 3,000,848 downwards.
CAAACCGTTTCGTTCCCCACTTGGTCTGCCCTCGGCTACTGCCGACGTGGCGAACTCACCTTCATCGCACCCACCGGCCAAGGCACCACGACCCTCGTCATTGGGGAGCACATCCATACGAGCCCGGATAATGCTCGCATCGACATCCTCGACACCGTAGAGCTGCGGGGACTGTGATGGTCGACAAGACTGGCTGGGATCCGAAGAAGTGCCAGGCCCTCTCCAAACGCCGGCCCGGTGAGCAGTGCGGCAACTACCCGAACAAGGGTCTCAAGGTCTGCCGAGTCCATGGCGGCAACAGCAAGAAAGCGAAACAAGCCGGGCAGCGCAACCTCGAGCAGGAGAAACTCACCCGCGTCGCTCGCCGTCTCGGCACACCCCACACGGATCTCGACCCCGCACAAGCACTCCTGGATCTCGTTGCCTCCAAGGCTGGGGAGGTCGAATGGTTGCGGCATCAGGTGGAGCTCCTTGAGTCTGATGGTGACCTGTGGTGGGGCGAAACGAAACACACCACCGGCATGAACTCACTCGGCATGATCGACGAGTCCACCGCAGAGGCCCGCCAGCACATCGTCTACACGCTGTTGCACAAAGCCCAGGACCAGCTGGCCCGGTACGCCACAGAAACACTCAAGGCTGGCGTCGACGAACGACAAGTCCGCATCGCAGAGAGGACCGGCGAACAGTTCGAAGCCGTCATCACCGCACTGCTCCCCGCCATCGGTGCCACCCCGGAACAGATGAAACTCGCGGCCACCGAGATCCCGAAGATCCTCCGCAACGTTGGAGGAGCCAAGTGACGATCCAGCAAGTGCAAGCCCAACGTGAACGCATCCGCCGCGCAGCCGGACTCCTCGCGATCGAACACCACGCGGCTGGCTCCACGCCGGGCGGCATGACGATCAAAGGCCATGCCCAGTCGATCTACGACGACGGAATCGAGCAAGCCGAACAGGCCGCCGCAAATGGGGCAATGCTCTGGACGCACGCCGCGGAACTCATCGCCAACACCTACGAACGACTCGTCAACGACATGCAGAAAGCAGGACAACCATGAGCAACGACAACAATTTCAAGTACACATTCGACACACTGAACCAGCCAGGAATTCGGCGGACTCCCATCAATCGATCTGAGATCAGGAACGCTATGGAAACCCTCGGTCTTGACCCGGCACAGATCCTCTCTTTCGAAGCCGGTAATGAGGGTGTTCGCGTCACTGCAACGCTCGTTGACACGGAAGGCCACAAGGTGCTCGCTCAGGCACCGGGCAGCGGGTTCCTCAAGCACACCTACGTCGTGCCCTTCGAGGACGAACTCTGCAAGCCAGGGAACATCAACGGATCGAACCTTGGGGAGGACGCATGAGCTATGACGTGACAGCAGGCGGGGAGTGGTTCAACTACACCTCGAACATGCATCGGTTCTTCAAAGACTTCGGTGCCTACCCGGGAGACTGGGAGGGGCGAAGCCGATACGAGGTTGCCGACGAGCTTGACGTGGCGATCGAGCAAATCCAATCCAACGACCTGGACGCTCTCAAGCGCGAGTACGACGCACCGAACGAATGGGGCGAAGTTGGAAGCGCGACGCAGTTCCTCCGCAAAGTGCGCGATGCCTGCCGCAGAGAGTTGCCCGAAACCGTGGAGGTGTCGCGATGATCGATAACCGGTGGCTGCCGATCGACACCATGCCGTTATCTACCGTGGGTGAGGATGTTGACGTGCAAGAGTCCCAGCGCCTCTACTCCAACGTGCACGTGACCGGCATCCGGTACGAACGCGAAGTCGTCGAAGAACAATTCATGTTCGGCGAGGCGCCGCAAATCAGCATCGGACGGATCGCGGACTTCACCATCACCCACACCACCGGAACCATCCGCGCCACGTTGAAAGCCGAATGGAGGCCACATGCCTGACCCAGCCCCAGCGCAGAGGATCCGCAACCTCTGCGACCAGATCAGCGACCTCGTGGAAGCCAGCCTCCCCACCGCCGGAGTGCAACGACTCAGCGACGCACCCGGCGCGGCCACAGAACCACGACTACCCATGCACCACGACACCGTCGAAGCCCGCGACCACCTCAAGCAGATCCTCACCTCGTGGGCCCTCCTCATCGTCGAAGAAAAACGCGTTCGCTACGACGGCCGGGACGAAACCACTGCCGTTGCCGCATGGATCTACCAGAACGCCGACTGGATGGCCACACACCCCGCATTCGACGACTTCATCACCGAAGTCGAAGAAGCGGTCTATGATCTGTCCCGCATCGTCAACAGGGGAGTGAGCTCACGCAAGTTCTGCGGCTGGGACAACGGGCGCCCCGTATTCGCCAACGGCAACGAACTGGCCGCAGGAGATGCAGCTGGCCAAACACTACGCAACGGCAGAGCCGCGCTCGCCATCACCGTCCTTGACGTTGACCTGCCAGCCAAAGACTGCGCCGAAGCACTCAAACTCCACGGCCACGACATCACCGCCAAACAGATCCTCAAACTGCACGAAGTGGACGAGAGGCGACGAACAGGCGGCACGCTCGGACCACACGAAGGGCTATCCCCAGTGCGTAGAGACGGTGCCCGCAACACGCCCGTTTTCAGAGTCTCCGAGGTGCTGGCGCGTCTAACTAGACAACAGGCATCGTAGGGGATTAACGTGATGTGTAATGAGATTCGTGCCTCCGGGTGTGGGTCTCATTGCGCATTCACGGGGTGTTTCGTCACTTTTCTACCCGTGTGATGCGTCCCCAGCCCCCTGTTGCAGCCGCACTCATCCATTGCAGGCTCCAGGGGGCACACAAACCACCTGTAGCTCAATTGGTTAGAGCGCCGTAATCTCTGAACCTCTCAGCCGTCACGTGCGGAAGAAGTCAGCTCTTGCCGAAATCTCGGTTCAAACCCGAGCAGGTCACAAACTCCCCGCTGCTGTTCAGTGAACGGCCACCCACCGGACGCCAGCGGGGCATCAAGCCAACTCCAGCTGCCGGGCATTTGCTACCGAGGGTGGTTGCAGTTGCCGAGTTCGCCGGGCACTCGACGTCAAAACCCGGCATCAACTTCATGGAGGTGCGTCGTGTCCGTTGACTGGATGACGGCGCTCGCGGAGAAGCTGGAAGCGCAAGCGACCGAGACACGCCGCTGGGCATCTCCTCTCACCATGGCTCAAGACCTCGACCCCACCGTCGTGCGCACACCCGCCCTCACCCTCATCGACGACGCGCTAGTGAGAGCCGCCAACACCCCAAACGCCCGCATCATGATCTCGTGTCCGCCGCAGCTCGGAAAGTCACAGTTGTGCTCCCGTCGATTTCCTGAGTGGACACTAAAGGAGATGCCGGACACCCGCATCACTCTCGCCTCATACGAAACCGCAGTGGCCCGCCGCTGGGGCCGTGCCGTGCGAGATGACATCCGAGCCAACAAGGACGCCTTCGGCCTCTCCATCCGCGACGACGTGAGCGCGCAACACGAATGGCAACTTGAAGGCCACATTGGCGGCATGTTCACCGCCGGCATCGGCTCAGCACTTACTGGCCGGCCATCGAACCTCATGATCATCGACGACCCCGTGAAGAACCACGAAGACGCCATCTCCAAGGTCAAGCAAGAGACCGCCTGGAATTGGTGGACTGAGACTGCGCAAACCCGCCTCCACCCTGGCACCCCCGTAGTGCTAGTGATGACCCGCTGGTCGACCGGCGACCTCGCTGGGCGCATTCTCGACGCTCCTGGCGGTGAAGACTGGGAAGTCCTCAACATCCCCGCCGAGGCCGACCACGACCCTGCAAAGGGTGAAACCGACCCGCTCGGACGCGAACCAGGCGAGTATCTCGAGACGGTTCACAACATGAGCCGTGAAGAGTGGGAGAAGCGAAAGATATCCACCGGCCCGAAAGCCTGGGCGTCGCTCTACCAAGGGAAACCCACACTCGACGAGGGTGGAATCTTCCCACCCGAATGGCCCCGCTACTCACAGCCCATGTGGGTGGACATGGACGATGGTTCACGCCGTATCCCGGGTCTTAGGGAGAACGGCTACGAACTGATTCTGTCCTTCGACCTCGCGTTCAAGGACGCTGGCACCTCGGACTACGTGGTCGGCCAAGTGTGGCTGCGCGTGGGCGTGAACATGTTCCTCCTCGATATGGTGCGTGAACGCCTCAACTTCAACGCCACTCTCGACAAGATCAAGTACCTCAAAGCCAAATACCCAGAAGCCGGGGCAGTGTTGATAGAGGACGCTGCGAACGGCCCTGCGGTGATTTCGGCTCTCTCGCGTGACATTCCCGGCATTATCCCAGTCACTCCGGAAGGCAGCAAGATAGCCAGAGCATCGGCAATCTCGCCGTTCGCTCATGCCGGCAACATGCACCTGCCCACCTCAATGCTCCTCCCAAACGTGGAGGAATTCATCGAGGAGGCGAAGGGCTTCCCCGGTGCAAGTCACGACGACAGCGTAGACAGCGCCACACAGGCGGCATCGTATCTGCTGCTTCATCCATTGCTGGATCAATCGCAGCTGGTGGCTGAGGAGTGGCAGGACGAACGCGAGTGGTCGATTTCGCCATATTGAATAAATCTGAAGGAGGCTCACATGGGCATGTTCGACTGGCTGGGCCTCCGAGAGTCCGACGACCACGAAGTGAAACACCTCAAGTCGGAAGTCGAGACATTGTCTTTCCGGCTCGAAGAAGCCGCGCACTCAATGGAACAGCTCTACCGTGAGGACGCTGGGTGGCAGCAGATCGGGCAGTCGTTCGATCAGGAGATGAGCCCGGAGGGACGCCAACAGGGCGCCAAATTGTGCCGGGCAATGGCCACTCTCAACCCTCTTGTGAAGCGCGGACTCACAATCCGGGCAGGATACGTGTTCGGCCAAGGTGTTGGCATCCAAGCCCCAGACGGAAAAGAGAACGGCACCCAGGACGTCAACACCGTCGTGCAAGGCTTCATCGACGACCCGGGCAACCGTCGCTCGTTCACGGGCGCTCAGGCTCACGAAGAGCTTGAGAAACAGCTCGGCACCGACGGCAACGTATACGCGGTCCTGTTCACGAACCCTCGAACAGGTTTCACCCGCGTCCGCACCCTCGACCCTCTCGAAGTCACCGACATCCTCACCAACCCCGAGGACAAAACAGACCCGTGGTTCTACCGCCGTGACTACGTTGAAACCACTATCGGGGAACGCACAGCCCGCGTCACTACCCGGCAGAAAACCACCTGGTACCCGGCACTGACACACAAACCGACCCGGCGTATGCCTGTCATTGACGGCAACCCCGTCGACTGGTCAGCACCCGTTCATCACACGAAGGTGAACACGATCGGCAGCTTCGGAGTCGGAGATGCTTACGCCGCACTGCCCTGGGCTAGAGCGTACAAAGACTTCCTAGAGGACTGGGCGAAGCTCATGAAGTCCCTCTCCCGAATCGCGTGGAAAATGTCAGGCAAGAAGTCCGGCGCCCAGCAGATGCGATCCCAGCTCAACGGTCTCGGTGAAGCTGGGGGAGTTGCCGGCATGGATCCGGGCACGCAACTTGAGGCTGTCCCGAAGACCGGTGCCACCATCGACGCAGAGTCGGGGCGCCCCTTGGCAACAATGATCGCGGCAGCGTTCGGACTCCCAGTCACCACACTCCTTGCGGATCCTGGCCAGACGGGTGCACGAGCTGTCGCCGAAACACTCGACCAGCCGACTCGCCTGGAAATGAACGGGCGCCGTGAAGTGTGGTCTGAAACGTACCGGGCGATCCTCGGTCACGTCATCGACCAGGCGGTCATAGCTCCACAGGGGCCACTCAAGGGTGGTGTGGTCGTCGATAAGTTCACTCAGCAGGAGGAAGTGATCCTGCAGGGCGAAGCTGACCGCACGTTGACGATCACATGGCCTGAGATTGACGAGACATCGGTTGACGTCATGGTGAAGGCCATCGTCGACGCGGATGCCACTCAGAAGCTCCCACCGCTGGAGACGATGAGGCTCCTGTTGCGTGCTCTCGGTGTGCGGGACGTGGACGAGATCCTCGACCAATGGACCGACGATGCCGGCAACTTCGTCGACCCGAACACCTCGGCAGGCGATGCCGCGATCGGTGCTTTCGAGCGTGGCGAGGATCCAGCCGAGGCGCTCAAGCGTAAGTAAACGTAAGTGAGTGCTAAGTAAGTAAGGAGGTGCCGGCGTGGCAATCAACGAACTCACGCTACGCCGGGCCTCCGAACTCCGTTCTGTGGTCGACGACTACGTTGACGCCTCCACCCGGGCACTGACCGCACGGTGGGCGCAAGCCTGGCAGGAGGTCGCGCAGGAGTGGCAGGACACCATTGCCGTGATCCTTGCACGCAAGGCCGCAGGGGAGCCGCTGACCCCCGCGCAGATCACCCAGTTGGCACGCACCCAGCGAGCTCTGGCAATGACGGCGACGAGACTGCAGGAACTCGCATCGGAGATCGGACCATTGCTCGAAGGCTCCGTGCGCGAGGTTGTCGAACGCACTGCGGACCTGACCACAGGTGTTGCCGTCTCACAGATGCCGCCCGTTGATTCGAAGCTCCTGCCATCGTTCACCCGAGTCGACCAAGCAGCACTCGAGCAGATCATTGAACGGTCCCTTGGCCAGATCCATGCTTCATCGTTGCCGCTCGCTGACGATGCGATCGACGCCTTGAAGTCCTCACTGATTCGTGCCGTCCCCAGCGGTTGGGGTCCAGCAGCAGCGGCATCGGAAATGCTGAAGCGGACCCGGTCAAGTTTCAATGGTGGGCTCACTCGCGCCATGCGTCTGGCCAGGACCGAAATGCTTGACGCACACCGTGCCGCCAACACTGCTCAGAATGCCGCAAACCCGTCCGTCACTGCAGTCATCTGGCACGCCGAGCTCAGTTCCCGCACATGCCCGTCCTGCCTCGGCAAGCACGGCACCGAATACCCGCCCGACACTCCGGGCCCCTTCGACCATCAGAACGGTCGATGCACGTTCATCCCCAAAACGAAGTCCTGGGCTGACCTCGGATTCCCCGACATTGAGGAACCGCCAGACATCACCCTGTCCGTGGACGACTGGATGCAATCCAATCCACAAGACGCAGTGGCTGCCCTCGGTCCCGATCGTTACCGCATGTTGCAGGACGGGCAGATCACACTCCCTGATCTCACGAAGCGCGTCGACAACCCCGACTGGCGACCCAGCTACCAAGCAACCTCGCTCGCAGACCTCCGAAAGGTGGCGAAGAACCTATGACCATCCTCAAAGAAGCCGGCACCCTCACCAAGAAAGAGGGCGGTCGGTTCAAGATCCAGATCGTCACCCCCGGCGTCGGCAGCTCCGGTACTTACCCGCAGGCGACGATCGAAGCTGCAGGCCGCGACAAAGTATTCGGCCAAGGCCTCCACATGTACCTGGATCACGCTACTGAAGCGCAGGACTGGGCTAAGCCAGAAGGTTCACTTCGTGACCTCGTGGGAGTCCTCGACGAAGACGCCCACTGGGATGAAGCCAGCGGTGGCCTCGTTGCCGAGGCACGCATCTACTCGCACTGGCGTCCGATCCTCGAAGAGATGAAGGACGACATCGGCGTCTCCATTCGCGCATCTGGAGAAGTCCGAGAGGACGCCGGCCAACGCATCATCACCAAACTCGTTGAAGCTCGCTCAGTCGACTTCGTCACCAAAGCAGGCCGTGGCGGGAAGGTGATGGAAGTCCTCGAATCCGCACGCCTGCGCGAAGGCATCAACGACGAAACCCGCGACCTGCTCAGCAAAGCCGTTCGCGCCGCTCATCCCGAGTCCTGGTCCTGGGTCCGTGATCACGACGGCTCCACGGTCTGGTTCGACGCTGAGACGGACACCGGTGACAACACCTACGAACAGGCCTACACGCAGAACGGCATCACCATCACCCTCGACGGTGAACCAACTGAAGTCGTGCCCACCACTGTGTACGTCCCAAAAGCCAACCCGGATCCGACCGGGAAGGAAACGCAAGAATCCAACCAGAAGGAGGCCGCCACCATGGCGACAATCCAGATCGAGGAAGCCGACCACACGGCACTCGTCACCAAGGCCGGTCGGGTCGAACAGCTCGAATCCGATCTCGCCGAAGCCCAGAAGAAGCTCGAAGCGGCCGAAGCTGAGAAGGCGAAGGAAGCCCGTCGCGCCGAGGTCGCGGGCGTTGTCGAAGAAGCATTCGAGAACACCGACGCAGGACTCATCAAGGACATCATCATCGACCGCCTCGCCGAGACCGACGCCACCGGCGACGACCTGATCAAGGAGGCCCGGACTTTCGCCGAGGACTTCAAAACCAAAACTGCCGGTACCGGTCAGGTTCGTGGTCTGGGAGAGTCCCGGCCCGCCAACACCACCGAGGCTGAGCCCACACCCCGAACCGCTGAGGACATCGTCAACGTCCTGGAAGGAGCCTGATCATGGCCAAGAACCAGCTGTACCCAGAGAACAAGCACATCGCGATCGTCGCTGACAAGGACTACGCGTCCGGTCAGCCTGCCGCGATTGGTGCCTACCGTGGCGTAGTCCTCGCAGATGCCGCCGAAGGAGACGAAGTCACTGTGTGGCTCAACGGCTCCTACAGCATCGACGTTGCCGGTGCCCTCACTGTCGGCCAGGTCGTGTACCTCGACAACAGCGGGAAGCTCACCGCGACTGTCGGAACGAACGTCGTGTGGGGTGTCGCCAACGTCGCGAAGGCCACCGGCACCAGTCCCGCCGAAGTTGCTCCGTTCGGCATGATCCAGCCTGCGCCCCCGGCAGCCTGACCAATCCCCTCTGATTTAGGAGAACACTATGGAAACCATTGACCTCATGCAGGAGGGCTTCCGTCGGGCAACGAGCCGTGACGAGAAAGTCTTCGAAGCCGCCTCCCTTTTCACCAAGGGCCGCACCGGCGCATCCCCACTCGCCCAAGCTGTCCTCGTCGAAGCATTCTCCACCTCGGACTTCCCCGTCCTGCTTGGTGATGCGTTCGAGAAGCAGGCACTGAAGGCCTACAAGGACACCCCGCTCGAGTTCGAACCGATCCTCCACGACACCACCGTGGAGGACTTCCAGCGCCGCAAGCTCGTCGACCTGTGGGGTGCTGAGCCGTTCGAGCGCGTCAACCAGGGCGAAGAGTACAAGGGCGGAACCCTCAACGAGACCGAAGTGTCGCACGGCACCGGCAAGTTCGGCCGCAACTACGGCCTCACCTGGGAGCTGCGCCTGGCACGTCAGTTCTCCGCCATGGCGAACTTCCCCCGCGCCCTGGGCAACGGTGCTGTGAAGTCCCAGAACAACCTTGTCGCCGACACCCTCGTCGGTGACAGCGGCTGGGATGCTGGATTCTTCGGCACTGTCGGTTCCGAGAAGCTGACACCCGAAGCCCTGGACACCGCAATCAAGGCTCTCGCACTCAAGGAGAACCACCGCGGGGAACTCGTCGACACATCGAACCTCATCCTGGTACACGGCCCCGCATTGCGCGGCGAGGTCGGTCGGATCCTCACCGCGGCCCGCATCGTCACGAAGGTCACGAACGGTTCCAAGGTCACTGAGACCGAGGTCGACAACCCCTACCGCGGCATCGTCACTCCGCTCGAGTCCCGCACCATCGGTGCACGCCTCGGGTCGACGAACGCTGACGGTTGGGCACTCGTCCAGGGCAAGTCGTCTGACTTGCCTTCCCTGATCCGCACGAAGCTCGCCGGGCATCCCGACGTCGACATTCGTGTGAAGCGCGACCAGGGCCAGTCTGTTGGCGGTGGCGAGATCTCCGTCGAGGACGGCTCGTTCAACGACGACACGATTTGGTACCGGGGCCGCTCCGTCGTTGGCGTCGACCCTGCTTTCACGGTTGGCGTCTACGCCTCCAACGGCGCCTGACCCGCCCCTCATGCACGGTCCCCGCCCCGCATTGACCACCATCGTGCGGGGCGGGGAACGGCACAACCAAGGGAGTTGTAATGGTCGAATACAACGAACCAGTGCAACAGGTGCGGCTCCTGGCGGGCGATCTGGACACTGGCGAGAATCAGATCTTTGACGATGACCAGCTCAATGGTTTCCTGACGATCTCCAACGGGTCGATCAAGAGGGCGGCCGCTGACGCGATCGATGTCATTGCTTCATCTGAGGCACTCATCTCCAAGGTCATTACTACGCAGGACCGTTCATCGGACGGCAGAGCTGTGGCGGACGCTTTGCGCAAGCACTCAGCCGCACTCAGGGCCAGGGCCAAGGAGGAAGAGGACGCGGAGGATGCAGAGCCATTCTTCATGGCGTTCGACCTCACTGGGCCCGATCGGCAAGAAGGTGAGGAGATGCGACTATGAGCCCGCTCCCAGCTCGAGGCAAGTTGAAGGTACTACCCGACAACTGGTCGGCCCACCATCAGCCGACCGCCTACGGTTTCCTCACCGGTGACTGCATGGCGTTCACGCCAGGTGAGCCTGGCGATATCCTTCCCGGCCAGACCGTCACTGATCCCACCTATATTTCCAAGTGGGAACATGCACCATGTTCGGCCCAGTTCCTCACCCAATCCACGCGCCCCGTCACGGTCGCAGACGGTGTCGAGATGATCGCCTCACACCGCATCTCAGTCCCCATCGCATCCACCTGGCTGCACTACCGGGACGTGATCGTCATCCTCGACAACCCAGACGACCCTGACCTCAACGGGCGAGAACTCACTGTGCTTGTCGCGGAGTCAGGAACCACGAACTGGACACGGGACTATCTGTGCCAGGACGTGAACAGTCAGGAGGTGGCGGCATGACTGCTGACGCAAGAGGCCTCCACTCCCTCGGCCACGACCTCACCAAAGCCGGAGCCAAAGCCCAAAACATGGCCAGGGAAGCGGTCGCCAAGACTGCCGCCGACATCACGGGGGACGCGAAACAATTCGCACCCGTCGACACCGGCAACCTCAAAAACAGCATCGGACACGACCTGTCCAATGCGGGCGGTGAGTCGTCGGCCGAGATCGGTCCGACCGCGAAATACGGCCTCTTCGTCGAAACGGGTACGAGTCGCATGGCACCGCAGCCCTTCGTCGGTCCAGCATTTGATCGCCGCATCCCCGGCTTTGAGCAGGCCATGGCAAAACTCGTCGAAGGAGTGCTGTGATGGCTGACATCATCACCCTCAACGACTGGACACTCGACCAGCTGCGCGTACTCGGCGCCACCGTCTACGACGGTATGGTTCCCGAGTCTGTGGAGACGATGACGGGCGGATACATACTTCCCTACCTGGCCGTGTGGGCTCAACCACTACGGGAACACGCAGAGCAAGCGCTCGCCTACTGCGACCCCGAGACAGCTGGGGGAGTCAATGTCACCGCCGCCGGCCATTCGGCAGGCACTGTGCGCGCATGGTCACAAGCCGTCGTGCAGGCACTCAACCGAGTCCCAGTGCCTGGTGGCGGCCAATACGTGCACGCTGAACCGCACGTGCCAATCCAATACGACACGGCAGTGACGCCAGCCCGCTACTACCAGCCGTTGTCGTTCACCTTCGCCCAGCCGTAACCGAACAGTCCCACCCCTCCAAGCCTCGGAAACCTCCGGGGCTTTTCTCATGCCCAAACGCACCGAGGAGACCCCAGTGGCTCACATCCAGAACGACGACGCATTCGTCACCGCCTACGACACACGAACAGGAAAGAAGCTCGCCGAGAAGATCCCGCGAGCTCACCTCAAGATCTTCCCCCACCTGTCTGCAACACCCAAGGCCAAGGTCGCCGAACAGCCCAAGCCTGCCCCCAAGCCCACCGAGACCAACCAGAAGAAAGAAGGCTGATCACTTTGCCTAAGTCACTCGCCGACGGCCACACTCGCGTGGCCCTCCTGTCCGCCAAGCCCGAAGATCCGATGGCACCGACCATCACCGAACTCGAGGCCGGGATTGACGCCTCCTGCCGAATCAACTCGGCAGACTACAACGTCACTCCTGCCGCCTCCGAGACCGTCGAGGAGAAAGAGCTGTGTGTCGAGGGCAACGCCGTCGCATTCGGCCCCTCGAACGGAACCGTTGAGTTCACGCCCTTCCGCTACTTCGATGAGACCGGGGCACCAGAAACCGGCGGCGTTGAGGGCGAAATTGGTGATGCCGTGTTCCAGGCCACCAAGGAGAAGGGCACTCGCCTCTGGCTCTACCAGCGCGAGACCTCCAAGAAGGCCACCGATGCGTGGGAGGCGGGCGATGAGGTCGACGGATTCGAGTTCATCACCGACAACCCCCAGCAGGTCGACCGCACCGGCTACGTGAAGCGCAAGGTCGTCGGCGCCTACCAGGACATGTGGCTCAATGCCGCGGTCGCCACCGCTGGCCCCTGATCTTCGGATCACCTAGACCCCTGTGGGGCAGTTCCTCCATGGCTGCCCCACAGGCACACCTACATGGAGACCCCAAAACTTTCACATGGAGGAAGAATCATGAGTTTCAATCCCGACGAGTTCATTGCCGGCATCCGTACCGCGCAGACGACGGTGACCGTGTTCCAGCGTGCCGACATTGCAGGCGAACTGATCGCAGTCGAAGAAGACCTGGCACTGTTCCTCGACGACGATGGCGGCGAACAGGACCTTGCCGCTGGTGCCGAGAAAGCTGAACTGCTGGAGAAGCAGGAACGCCTGCAGACCGAGCTCCAGGGTTCCGCTGTCGAGTTCACTGTTCAGGCACTTGACCAGGAGCGTGTCGACGAGATCGCACAGGAGGCACGTGCCGCTTGCAAGGATCGTGCCGACGCTGCCGCGAAACGGGCCGCCGGGTATGCGCGTGAAGAATGCAAGCGTGCAGAGGTCACCGACGCGAAGGAAATCAAGGACGCCATCAAGCGCGCAACCTCCAACGCATCCAACGCGATCGTCACGCACGAGGCCGGTGTGCATACTCTCGCGGCCGTCATCGTCGGCGACACAGGTCAGTCAGTGTTCACTATCGAGCAGATGCGCCAGTTCGTGGACAAGATCGGTGCCCCGCAGGTTCGGAAGCTGCAGAAAGCGTTCTATGAACTGTCGTCGAATGAGCCGGGGGACTACCTCCCAAAATCATCGAGGCCTGGGCGGACGGACGAGGCCTAAACGCTCTCGCGATCACCCGGACGGCACGGGCATGGGGGATTCCTGTGTCCGTGCTTCAGGGTGAGCGCAAACCGGGCAAGAAGTGGACGGCGAAGGATCGGTCATTCGCTCTTGCGCTGACGGCGCATGAGTCTGATCTGTGTCGTGGGTGTGGCCAGCCGATGTCACGTACGTCTGGTGAGCATAAGCATGATTTCGAAGTTGAGACAGTCACATGTGTTGCGTGCGACGAGCTTGAGCGGTTCAGAGAGCTCTCCCGTGAGCCTGAGAAGGGCGAGAAGACCTACGTCGTCAGAGACGAGTAGCTATCGACTGCCGTCACCGCGATTCCGCTCGCGCATGAGGTCGAGCATTTCCTGGCGATCAGCCTCACGTCTCTTCGCGTACTGAATTATCCCGCGGACGACGAAGAAGACGGCAGCTATGACTACCGCAATGAAAAACAGTGCTATCGCACCACTCATATCTGCAAGCACGTCATGGCCCTTTCTCGCATTTCCCCTGTAGTCCCCACATCATATAGGAGGCCACTGTCATGGCAGTTTCTCGTTCAGTGTCAGTGACCCTGTCGGCGAAGGTCAATCAGTACAAGGCCGACATGGCAGCAGCCGGAAAGTCAGCTGTTGATGCCGCCCAGAAAACCGAAACAGCCTGGGACAAATCCTCCACCGGTGTCGGCAAAGCCATGGGCACAGTTAGCCGATACTCATCGGAGCTGACCACCGCAGGCACCGCCATGGCCGGATTCGGGGCAGTCGTCGTCGGCTCTCTCGGCCTCGCCACCAAAGCATCCATGTCGTGGGAATCCGCGTGGACTGGTGTGCTCAAAACGGTTGACGGGACACCGAAGCAGCTCGCCGCAGTAGAGGACGGGCTTAGAGGTTTGGCGAAGGAGCTCCCCGCTACCCACGAAGAGATCGCCGCTGTCGCCGAGGCTGCAGGACAGTTGGGCATCAAAACCGACAATGTTGTGTCCTTCACCAAAACCATGATCAACATGGGCGAAGCCACGAACCTCTCCGCCGAAGAGGCCGCCACGTCTCTGGCACGGCTGGCGAACATCATGGGCACTTCCCAGAAGGACTTCGGGAAAATGGGTGCCGCGGTCGTCGGACTCGGCAACAACTTCGCCACCACGGAATCCGAGATCGTGGACATGTCGATGCGCGTCGCCGCCGTGGGCAAGCAGGCCGGACTCACTGAAGGTGAAGTGTTCGGCCTCGCCACCGCACTGTCTTCGGTGGGCATCAGGGCTGAAGCCGGCGGTACTGCCATGACCATGGTGATGAAGAAGATCACGAAGGCCGTTGGTGAAGGCGGGGAGGGACTCGATGAGTTCGCCCGCATTTCTGGCATGTCATCTGAGCAGTTCGCACAGGCTTGGCAGCAGGACGCCGCTGGCGCTCTCAGCACGTTCGTGGCCGGCCTTGGCGAAGCTGACGCTTCAGGCGAGAACGTCAACAACACTCTGTCCGAGCTCGGAATCACGGGCATCCGCGAATCAGATGCTCTCCTGCGTCTCGCTGGCGCATCTGACGTACTCACAGATGCACTCAAACAGGGCAACGAGGAATTCGACAAAGGCACCGCTCTAGCCGAAGAAGCCGCGAAACGGTATGAGACCGCAGAGTCCCGAATCAAGATCGCAGGCAACAGCCTCAAAGACACGGCCATCACCATCGGTGGCACATTCCTGCCCGCAATGGCCGAAGCCGCTGACGCTGTCGCCGGATTCGCCGACATCATCGGCAAGCTCCCAGAACCGGTCATCAAGGCCGGGGCCGCCGTTGCCGGTATCGCCGGGGCCGCTACCCTCGCCGGTGGCGCCGCACTCATCCTTGCCCCACGGATCGCGGAAACAGTCACAGCGTTCGGCACCCTTCGCACCGCATCACTTAGGTCTACGGGGCCACTGGGGAAAGTTGGAAAGAATCTGGGGCGGGTCGGCAGATTTGCCAAAGGCGCAGCCCTCGGCCTCACCGCAGTTGCTCTTGCAGGTGATCCTCTCAGCAAGTGGGGCACCAGCGTTGTCACCGCTACAGGTGAGACCGCCGACGCACTGCAGGAGCTGGCCGGGCAGATGGCTCAAGGCTCAATCGAGGTCGATTCCCTCAATGAGTCGTTCTCTGACCTTGTCTACGCGACTGACGATGTCGGAGCTTTTGGTAACGCCGTGCAGCAGGTCATTGACCCGAACGGCTGGGGAGTCCTCAGCGACGTAGCAACCGATACAGCCCGAGTGATCAGCCTCGGGATGGTGGACATGACGTCCTCCACCGAGGAGGTTCGTGCACGATTCGAGTCCTTGGGCGAACAGCTGGCCACCATGCATGCTGATGATGCACCGAAGGCGGCTGAGGCGTTCGGCCAGATGGTGGATGCCACAGATGGCAGCAAGGAATCAATTGCCAACCTGATTGACCTCATGCCGGCCTTCAAGGATCAGTTGATCAAGCAGGCGCAGGCCATGGAGTTGGGTACTGACAATGCAACTCTCGCGCAGATCGCACTGGACGGCATCGAGGGTCCAGCCGGGACCGCCGAGGAGGCTATCGACGGTGTCGGCGGTGCGGCCGAGGATGCATCCCAAAGTCTTCAGGGAATGCTCGAGGACCTTCTCGCGCTGGGCATCATCCAGCAGACCGAGATGGAATCAATGGCCTCATACGAAGAAGCTATTGACGGCATCAGCGCAGCGGTTGAAGAGAATGGTCGTACTCTCGACATCACCACAGAGAAGGGTCGTGCGAACCAGGACGCGCTGTTCGCCATAGCTAACGCAGGGCGCGACGCGGCTACCGCTATGGCCGAAAACGGTGCATCGCAGGAAGACCTTCAGGGGCAGCTGCAGCGCACTTATGATGACCTCGTTGGGTCCGCGCAGAAGCTCGGTCTCAATGAGAAGAAGGCCAAGGATATGGCCCGAGAAATCATGGGTATTCCCGAAGACGTGTCGGTCGAGTCCTGGATGGATGACGCCGCACGTAAGGAGGCCGACAAGACCAAGGCCGCCGTCGATGGCATCGACAAAGATGTGCAGATCAACGTGCACTTCAATGTCACGGAGCCGAAGAACGGCATCAAGAACGTGCCGGAGAACCTGCTCAACCCGAACAGAAATAGGAGCAAGTCGCCGGGAAGTCTGAATCAGTGGGAACCGAACTATTACGGCAACATTCTCACTCCCATGGCGGCTGGCGGGTTCACCGGTGCTGAGATGGTCAACCCGAACACCTGGCGTGTTGTGGGTGATCGCATGGACGTCGATGAGGCATACATTCCGCTCGACGGCTCCCAGCGTTCCATGTCGATCCTCATGGAAGCGATTCAGCGTATGCCCGGCTTCGGTGGGGCAATGGCTGACGGTGGCGTCACCGGCATAGGTGGCGGTGCTGAAGGTGAGGCAGGTGCAGTAGGCGGAGTCCCCGTTCCCGACACTGCCCCCGTCACTGAAGCGTGGCAGGCCATGTTCGATCAGATGCTGACCACCACCATTGACGGGTGGGCGGCTCAGATCGCACAGCAGACTCTGTCGCAGGAAACACTCCTGCTCGGTGCGCAGGCACACCTGGCAACGCAGGCGGCAATGCTGCAGGCAGACTATGCCACGCAGCTGTCCATGCAGCAGGCGCATAATGCGACTCAGTTGACGCTTGCGCAGGGCCAGTGGGCGGCCATGAACGCCTCAGTCCTCACGGCATTGCAGCTGCAGAACCAGCAGGTAAAGACCGGGTTCACAGCGCAACATGCCACCATGTCCGACATCCTCGGACTCATGGGGCAGACCGTTGCGAACCGCTGGTCCGACATGTCGACCTCCCAGGACTCGCACCTCGGGGCCATGCAGTCCAACGCCTCCACCGGGTTCAATGCGATTCGGTCCGGTGGTGAACAGCAAATGTCGGCACTGTCGACTGCTGTTGCACGTGAAATGGGTGAACTGCCGCCAGAGACACGCTCTGCGATGGAAGACACCGCGAACATCCTCAACAAGTTCGCTGACGCCGTCAACGAATCGTTCGGGGAAATCGGTGTCACCCTGCCACAGATTCCCGCGTTCCGTGATGGTGGACCCATCAATGGGCCCGGCACCGGAACATCAGATTCGATCCTCGCAAGAGTGTCGAATGGTGAGTTCATCATGCCCGCCGATCGCACGTCCTCCTATTACCCGATCTTGGAGGCCATGCGATCCGGCGACTATCCGGCCTACGCAACTGGCGGCATGGTCGACCTCGAGAACGCCGCGAAGTGGTTGCAGGGGCAGAACGTCCGCATCTCCGAGTTCGGGGCATGGGGCCAGAGGGTCGGTGGGCACGCGAATGGTTCCTACCACTACCGTCCGCCCGGCCAAGCCTTCGACGCGAACTACGGTCCTGGTGGTCAAAACGCCATTGAGACTGCGAAGTTCAACCAGGTTGTTCCGATGATCAACTCCATGTGGCCAGCATTGCGCACCCTGTGGGGTGTAGCTGGGCACGCGAATCACCTCCACGTCGATACAGGTGGTGGGGGAGCGGCAAGCGGTGCCATGGGCGGATTGTTGGGCGCACTCGGTGGCAGTATGCCGGGTGACATGGGTGACGCTTACGCGCAGGCCGCGAAGAAGGTCGGAGGCGATCTGGTGAAGAAGTTCTCCGGTCAGCTGCCCGACAACCCCATAGCCAACAGCATGGGTTCCGGAATCATGTCGCAGGCCGTCGAGGGGCTCATCAAACAGTCCCGCGACTTTGGCGACTCCTTCGCGGAAGGTTCCGGGGAAGCTGGCGGCGTTGAACGGTGGCGGTCGACTGTCATGGCCGCACTGCAGCGCGTGGGCCTGCCCACCAATGATGCTTACGTTGAAGCCTGGCTCAGGCAGATCATGTCCGAATCCGGCGGCAATCCGGGTGTCACTCAGGGAGTGTCGGATGTGAACTCTGGTGGGAATGAGGCTGTTGGTCTTGTTCAGGTGATCCCTGGGACGTTCGCGGCCTACCGTGACAAGGATTTGCCGAATGATCGCCGTAACCCGCTGGCGAACCTCGTTGCGGGTATGAACTGGGCCAAATACAAGTATGGCCGGGATCATCTCAACGTCATCGGTCAAGGCCATGGGTACGCCAATGGGACGACCTCAGCACGCCGGGGTGTCGCCCTTGTCGGCGAAGAAGGCCCGGAGCTGATGTGGTTCAACGGTGGCGAACGAGTCGACAACACCGCACAGACCCGCTCACTGCTCGGTGGCAACCACACCTACCTGCCCAACACCGGCGGCCCGTCGTTCGACCAAGCAGCGTTCACCAAAGCTGTCGCCGGCGCCGTCCGGTCGATCGGAATCCACCCGAACGATCTGGCTGACGCTTTGTCGAATATGCGGATCACGTTCAATGCGGACGGTCAGCAGTTCACTGGCGCCGTCACCGCGGTTGTCGGTAACGGGTACGACCAGTCGAGGTCTCGCCTATCGAAGTCATCCCAGAAGATCGGAGCACGCTAAATGCAGTTAGCTAATGGTGAGTTCGCGATCAATGGGTATCGCTTCGGGTGTGGGCACAACCTGCAGGTCAAAGAATTGCAGGCCACCTCAATCAGGTGGCGGGTCCAGGATCAGCCGAACCCGGTCGGTGACAACATCCTCGTCGGACGGGACTTCGGTGATCCCCAACCGATCAAGCTCGGCATTTATGCACGAGGAGAGACGGCAGTAGAAACGGCCCAGGCCGCGGCGGAATTCGCCAACGCCTGGGCCGCAGCCCGAGACCGGAAGCCAGGAGACGAGTCGGTCCTCGAGATCGGCATCCATGGTCGCACGGTTCGCGCCTACGGGCGTCCCCGCGACCTCGATATTGACGACACGGAGATCTTCGCCCGCAAGCATGCCGATGGAACAGCCGTCTTCGATCGCACGGACGGATTGTTCTACGGCGACCCTGACAACGGTGGGGGTGGACAGGTCACACTGTCCATCACCCCACCGCAGTCTGCTGGTATTCGGTCCCCGATGAGGTCACCCATTGTCACACTCAAGGGTGGCATTCGGCAGGGCATCGTCACTAACACAGGGTTGCGGCCTACGAGTGATGTGACAATCACGATTCATAGCACTGTCAGCCGGCCAATTGTGGGCGGTGACGGGTGGGAAATTGAGTTAGGCACCAGTCTTGCCTACGACCGTTCCGTGACCATTGATGCACGTAGGCGTACAGTCACCCGCGATGACGGGGTTTCCCTCGCAGGGAAGCTCACGCGCAAGTCTCGTCTCGACCAAATCATTGTCCCCGCTGGGGCGTCTGAGTTCACCTTCCGTGGCATCTCACCGGACGGGTCGGCTTCGGCCACTATCCGGTGGGGTTCCGCCCACACTTCATTAGGAGCATAATTATGGCCCTCTATCCTGTCCCATGGTTCACCACTGGTGGTGTTGAAGGCGAAGGCGGTGCGGAGAACTACGGCGAACTGGCCCGTGCCGACTCTTTCATTGGATCGTCTGGCGCTACAGGAATCATCGATCCCGGCGACTTCATGGTCAAAGCCCTATCGACACCTGGTGCCGCCGTTCGTGTCCACAAAGGCACTGGTGTCATCCGTTCAACATACCCTGGCGTGATAGGGCAGTCGTATGTGGTGCAAGAGGACTCCTTCACGGATGTTCCAGTGGCCGCGACTGGATCCTCGGGAGCGGCAACAAAGTACGTGTATCTGCTGATCGAGGATACCCAGTTCACTGGCCAGCCTCCCGCGTCGGTGGCGGATGGCCCATATAACTCGTATCACGTCACGACGACATTGCCGCAGTTCAAGCCGTACCTGCTGCTCGCGAAAATCAATCAGCCAGCGTCGAGGTCTGATATTCAGCCCAGCATGATCGTCGATATGCGCACGATTGCGAACCCACTCAAGGACTACGGGTTTTTCTCCCGCCCTCGCATCATGGCCGACGACGGACCGCAGGTGAAACTCACTGCACGGTTGAAGAATGGCACGGACATGTCGTGGGGTGAGCTGTTCCCTGGAGGCGCCGGAATTCCGAACCGATCCGATTTGCTCATCCCCGCCTGGGCGAACTACATGATTATCACCGCCACGTGGTCCAACGTCAGCGCAACCGGCGGCCAGAATGCTCACGGGCGTCGCTGGATCGAGTTCGGCGACGAGTACCGCGCACACACGTGGCCTGACGGTAAGCAGTATGAGTTCTCAACAGAGCAGTTCGGGTTCGATACTTCCGGCGCAGGATCCTCGTATTCCACGGACTGGACGATCTCAGACAAGGTGTACATCCCGAAGAAGCTACGCGGAAGGATCGTGACGTTCGCATTCAAGGCTGGTCTCAACGACAGCGCCTCGACATCCGGAATCACGATGAAGGCCCTCGGCGGGCTTGCTTTGCGTGCTGACTATGCACAGCAGGCCGTCGACGACAACACGATCTAAGGAGCCTCATGTCTGAGTGGCGTTACATTGCGAGCAGGTTGAATGGTGACGGCACTGAGACCTTCCTTGATTTCAATTTGCCGTTGTCCGATGTGTCTGTGCAGGAGTCGTTGTCGGGGCATGGCGGTTTGGATGCGAAGATCACTCCTGAGGTTGCAGCACTGAAAGATGAGGACGGGAAACCAATCTTCATTCCCGAATCAACCGCGATTTACGCGGAAGCATCGGGACAGATTAGGGGTGCCGGTATCGTCACTCAACTGCCAACGGACGGGCCTACGCTGTCGCTGGACTGCATCGGGTTCTCGGGACGCTGGCAGGGTCAACCTTGGGCGGGGGAGGACAAGTACGACACTGCGGACCCGCTGCTGATTGATCGCTACATCATCGATGAGTTTCAGAAGAAACCGTTCGACATCGGCCTCAAACCGGTCGGTGCGGACAAGTCCCAGATGGTTCGTCTGTCCGAGACGGTGACGGGCAAGAACGAGCTTTACTATCTCGCGTACTGGGAGACCCTCGACCTCGACAAGGAACGTACTCAGCTTGCTGAGATCGGTGGGTATGAGTGGACCGTGAAGCACCGGTGGGCTAGTTCCGACAATGACGAGATCATTCACGAAATCGAGTACGGGTATCCGCGCCTGGGATCTCGTCGCAGTGACTTGCGGTTCGTGGTCGGAGAGAACATTTCCGACAACATCCCCACCACTGATGACGGCGACGAATACGCCTCGCATGTCCTTGTCCTCGGCGCAGGACAGGGTCGGAAGATGGTGCGCGCTGAGGCTAACCGGAACACCAACCGCCTTGGGAAGTGGAAAGTCATCACTGACAAATCCATTGGCAAGGACTCCGTTGCCCGCGATCGCGCCGAAACCGAGTTGAAAGCCCTAGGCGGTGAACTCGACATCACCGAGATCACCGTCTGGGACCACGACAACGCACCAGTCGGAACTTACCGTGCCGGGGACGAAATCCTCATCCAGTCCGGTGTGGGCTGGACGGACTTCGGCGAACTGTGGGTACGCATCCTCGGCATAATCCACCACCCAGAGAAGAACACTACGACGTTGCAGATTCGCAGATCGGAGAAGATCACATGAGCTTGTATTCACGCCTGGACCGTCTGGCTGCAGACCAAACACGTCTCGAGCGCAAATTCGATGCGCTCGCCAACTCTCCGCAGGCGCAGCGCACCAGCGTCGAGGGCGGATCGATCGATTTCAACGATGCTGACGGGAATCTGAAAGCTATCGTCGGGGCGCAGGACGATGGTGGCACGACGGTGAAAGTGGTTGCCGGTCCTACTCCTCCGACGCCGACTGTCCCATCTGTCTTAACGGATCACGGTTCGCTCATCGGTGGTTGGGACGGCGGGTTCACAGATGCGCTCGTGGCCACCTCGGACTGGTCCCGGACAGAAATCCACGCGAACCCTGGCACAGAGCTGTTCACCCCGTCTCGTGCCACTGCTCGCGGGTCAATCGTCGCTGCCTCTGGTGGTGAAGTTACGATCGGGGTGGAGAAGGGCATGTGGACTGTGTGCCTTGTTGCCTGGTCCCAGGCCGGGAAAATGTCAGAACCATCCGAGATGGTCACTGTCGACGTTCCCGGATACGGGGACATCGTTCTCGAGGAGATCGACGCCGCCACGACTCTCATCAAGAATGCTGGTGAGATGCTCATCGAGGGCCAGAAGACTCTCGATGAGAAGCTGGCGGAGGCCGTTGCCGGGGGCCTGGACCCAGAGCAGATCGCCGACGATATTGCCACGGCCCGACAGGAAGCGATCGACGCGGCCTTCGCGGAGATCACCGCTGTCGAGGGAACGCTGTCCTCGATGATCGGCGGAAAGACCGCTACGAAGTGGTCGACGTCGAATCCTCCCACTGTCTACGACGGCGCGGTCGATGACACCTGGGTCAAGCTCACGTCGCTCGGTTCTGGTGGCCGGGAGATCGGACGGTTCCGCTGGAACGGCAATGTCTGGGTCACTCATAAAGTCGACGGAGCTGTCCTGTCGAACGTAGACGCAGCCACGATCACGACTGGGTTCCTCGACGTCGTCAACCGCATTCGTGCAGGATCCATCCTCGCAGACAAACTAATCGTTGCATCGGGTGCCAACGTAATTCCAAGCAACCCAGACCCGAAAATTACTGACTTCCCCTTCCTAAATTATGATGAAGTGGAAGGCGGGGTGAAGGCTCCAGGAAAAGCTACTCATTACTCAGAATCCCCTTTTGTCCTCCCCTCTGGTAAATACCAGATGACCATTGATATGAAATCTTCGGTCGAGGGCACAACAGCCTACATGGGCATCTACAGCCCTGTTCCCCGGTGGGTCTATGGGATTTCTAACCAATCACTTACCTCTGAATGGGAAACCTACTCTGGCGTTTTCGAGGTTAGTGAGGAGCGACAGGAGCATTCTCATACGCTTCGATACCTTCCCGCCTATGAGGGTGATCCAACTGCTACCGTTTGGTTTAGGAACCTTTCTGTCCGTCCAATGGTCGGCGGAACGCTCATCGAGCCTGGCGGCATCCAGACCCCTCACCTCGCCGCTGATGTGCTCGAGGTAGGTAACCTCAAAGTGGGCACAGCTGCGCTCGCCGAGGCTGTTATTGCCAAACTGTTCGCCGAGGTCGTCGTCGCCAAGATGGTCGGGGCGGAGGAGTTCATCGGTGAGAACGCGATTCTCACCGGAGCCGTTACCGCCTCGAAGATCACAGCCTCTGAGGAACTGTGGGCGAAGCTCGCCCAGTTCGTGACTGTGCGGGCTGAGATGGTGGACGCTGACGTGTTCAAGGGCAGACGGTTCGAAGGTGTCGACATTGCGGCATCCCGGTTCACTGCTGGTGAAGCCGTGGAAATCACTGAGAGTTACGGTATCCGCCAGTTCGGGCCAGACGGTGCACTGAACGTGTCGTTCCCTTCTGATGGTTCTCCTGCCACGTTCGCGGGTGATGTGCGTGCGAAGTCGTTGACTGCCACTGGCCGCATGTCCATCGAGGGGCCTGCTGTGGTCGCGTCGGGTGGGCAGTTGCAGCTCGAGTCTGGTGTGACTCCACCGGCGACTCCGCCGAACGTGTCTTCGTACACGAAGCGCACCCAGTTCCCGCAACTGGCCGACAATGAGAACGCTGTCGGCCTCGCCTTCGACGGCACACATTTTTGGCGTGCTGTTGATAACTCGGTGACTGGCGGACCGGACCGGATGGAGCGCATCGACACTTCGGGGAACCTGGTGTCGTCGTTCGAGCACGAGTTTTGGGTGCGCAACGGAATCACTGTCATTGGTTCGGAACTATTCGCCCTTGGTATTGAGGAAGGGCCGCTGCGGGATAAGTCGAAACGGTTCATCTACGTGTACGACTTCAACGGGACTCTCGTCCGTAAGTGGGAGTACGCCGCTTATGGGTCAGGGGAGTACCAGCCCGGCATCGGCACAGACGGCACTTACGTGTACGTTGCGCAGTGCTGGGCGGACGGGCATGTGTCATGGCGCAAATACGATAAGACAACTGGTGTCGGGCAGGCGCGCTACGATTCAGTCGCAAAAATCGGTGTCGATATTGTCGGGTTCGACATCGGCACGTTCGACTATGGCACATCGACGGCGGTCCTCACTGGCAGCAAGGAAACTGGTGGCGTCGACATTTTCCACCCCACCACTGGCGAACGAACCTACTACGGCGGGTGGTACGCCGGAGACAAAGAAGCGGTACGCGGCACGGTGTGGGCAAACGGGCGCTTCCACCATTTGTCCACCAATGGAAACCTCATCACCATGTCCACCACCAAATACCCGAACG
Source organism: Brevibacterium aurantiacum (assembly GCF_003932995.1). Taxonomy (NCBI): domain Bacteria; kingdom Bacillati; phylum Actinomycetota; class Actinomycetes; order Micrococcales; family Brevibacteriaceae; genus Brevibacterium; species Brevibacterium aurantiacum. The sequence goes on along the minus strand of NZ_CP025333.1, from coordinate 2,976,530 downwards.
GCACGAACGGCCCCGACACCAACGACTGGTGGGCCGTCTACACGTGGCATGACGGTACAAATGAGACAACGATCAGCACGCCTCGACAGTTCACGTGTATGCGACGTGCTGGCATCAAGCTCTCGACCGGCGAAATGCCTGCCGGGGTCAGTTCGGTACGCGTATACGTGGCACGGAAGTCCACGGAACCAGCTCGGACAGACTACGGCCTGGTCTCGGCGGTGTGGTCTGGCGATTCGCTTGTGCTCCAAGACCTCGGCACTCCTGGCGCGAACCCTCCCACATCGAACACGTTCCCAAACTCAACACCAGGCCTGATCCGATCCACGCAGGGCGGGTTCGAGGTCAAGGGCGACGGGTCAGGAAAGTGGGGGCCACTCACATTCAACCCTGACGGCACCATGTCTTCATCGGCAGTTCCCGCGTGGGTTCCAGTCACAACGTTCGCGTCCGGGTACGGTCCGCAAACGTGGGGATTCGCTCCCGCTTACCGTGTGTGGCCGGACGAGAAAGTCGAATGGCGCGGAGTGATTCGAAAGAGCGGAACGCCCACAAGCAACAACGACATGACCGAGGGAACGGCCGACCTGTTCACTGTTCCCGAAATTGCGCGTCCTGCCCAGGCGGTCAACTGCCCAGCCGCCTCCACGTCCGGGACCAACTTGAGGCGTGTCGAATTCTCATCTAGCAGCGCGCCCACCATGTTTCGTGTGTACCACAGCCAATCAGGGGGCGGCTGGGTCTCTCTCGAAGGCATCTACTACTACAAGTCGTGAGGTCACTATGAGAACAGTAGAATCAGAATCATGCGTAAACGAGTGGTTGTCACCATACTGGCTGTGGTCGCAGTGACGGCACTCCTCGCAAGCGTCCTCAGCGTCGCCACCAAGGGCGAAGAGGTCAACGCGCTCAGCAAGGTCGAATACCCGGCAGTGGCCGCCCACCGGTGTGGGGCTGCACTCTACGCAGAATGCACCCTCGAAGGCGCGAAAGCAGTCAACGCCGAAGACCCGGACGTGATCCTCGAGTTCGATGTCCAGCAGCTCAAGGACGGCGCCTTCGTTGTCATCCACGACGACGCGATCGACAGGGTCGCAGCTGGTGGTAAGACCGGAAAAGTCTCGGACATGACTGTCGCCCAATGGGAACAACTACGTATCAAGGATCCAACAGGAGGCGATCCAGCCCCGGCGACATTCCTCTCCGAAATGCTCGACGAGTTCGGTGACACCGACACAGTGATGATGATCGAACTCAAGGCGCCCGACGTCAACAAGTTCATCGAAACACTCTGGCCCTACCGCGGCCAAGTGATCGCCCAATCGTTCGAAGACAAAGTCACCAGCGTCCTCGCCAGGTCCGGACTCAATACGATCCAACTCGTCAGCGGCACCAGCACCCCCACCATCGTCGACGGAGTGGATGCAGTCGGCATGCACATGGACCGGCTCAACACGACCACAGCCAAACGCATCACCGACACCGGAGTGAAACTGTGGACGTGGGGCGCGAACCTGAAAAGCAACGACCCCGCATATTTGGACCTCGGTGTTGACGGATTCCTCGTCAACGACCCCACACGGTAACCGAACAGCCTCAGCCACTAACCGCACGCCTTCTCGAAGGGGTGCGGTTTTCTGTACCCAATTTCAGGGAGGACATCACGTGTGGACATCCCCTCGTTCCTCGCCACATACGGCGGGCCCGGTGGACTCGCGGTCGCTGCAGTCTGGTGGACAATCTCAGACCGCAAATTCAGTGCCGAACGCCGCGCCGAACTCCGCGAAGACATCGACCGAGAACAAGCAGACAATGCCCGAATTCGCGCCGAGAACGCCGAACTGCACGTCAAGGTCGCAGACCTCGAAGCTGAGAACCGTCTCCTGCGACTCGAACGAGGTGACCCGCAATGAGGAATAGGCACGACAAGCGCCGCGACCGAGAGTTCCCACCCCGATGGCTCTCCGCCCTCATGCTCCTCGCCGCACTCGCCTGTCTGGCCTGGACAATCTGGTCAATCAACACTTCCAAGCAGGAGGCCGACGATGCAACCATGAGCGCGAACGCCCTAGCAGATCAAGTCGAGCAAGCTTGTGACGAAGGATCCGTGAAAGTTGATGGTCGAGACATCTGCACGAAAGCGCAACAGGTGAAGAAAAACGTCGACCAACCACAAGCAGGCCCCGCCGGGCCGCCCGGGCCCCGCGGTATGCCTGGCTCACGATCAACGGTCCCCGGCCCAGCAGGCAAGCCGGGCCAAGACGGTCAGGACTCTGACATTCCCGGGCCCGCCGGACAACCTGGAGGCCAGGGCGAGCAAGGCGGCCAGGGCACACCCGGCGAAGACTCCGACATTCCCGGACCCGCAGGGCAGGCAGGAGCACCCGGCAAGGACTCCACCATCCCTGGACCTGCTGGAGCAAAGGGGGAGAGAGGGGAGAAGGGGGAATCCATTGTCGGCCCGCCCGGGGCCAAGGGCGAACCAGGGAGCAAAGGCGAGAAGGGCAGCAGCGGCCGCGGGATCTCCGACGTCACCTGCACCGCTGATAGTGACTGGCTGTTCGAATTCACCGACGGCACCAGCGTCACCGTGGCCGGCCCCTGCCGAGCACAACAGGCAGTACCACCACCGACCACTGCACCAACCACAGCCCCGTGAGGGGCTTTTCTTATGCCCTTCGAAAGGGGTAACTCATGGCCATGATGCCCGGAGCCGTCAACAGGCTCCTCGCGAACCAGGCTCGACAAGGACGAATGAAGTCCTACGACGCAGTATCTCTTCACACAATGGTGGGCAGTCTCGCCGGCACTGACGGCATGTTCCAGAAGGACGGGACAGTCGGCACCGAATCCCACTTCGGTGTCGGTGAGCACGGTGAGATCTACCAATGGGTCGACACCGCCTACACTGCCGACGCGAACTACCTCGGCTCCGGTCACGTCATCTCGATTGAGACCGCCGACTACGGCGGCTCCTTCGGACGCTGGAACACCAACGGCGACAACGTCCCTTACTGGAACGCGAAGCAGATCGTCTCCATCGTCAAGATCATCGTATGGGCGTGCAAGACCCACAACATTCCCATCAGGCAGATGAGCTCAGTCCGCGACCGCGGCATCGGCTACCACGCGATGGGTGTCCCCAACAACGGACTCCCCAACAGCCTCAAGGGCACCCGCTATCAGTGGTCCAAATACCCCGGCAAAGTCTGCCCCGGCCGTAAACGCATCTCCCAGGTGCCCAGCATCATCCGCCTCGCCCAAGGCGGAGCCAACACTGCCACCGAACCCGCAGAACCGAAGAAGGAAGGCATTCTCGGCATGTCCAAATACTTGTACAGCCCTGTCTACAAGGCGGCGCAGAAGCTCGCACGATACAAGTGGAAGACCCTCGCAGTAGGCAAGAACGCGTGGACGATCCTCACCTGCGGCGGCGACCCGCACATGACACAAGTCCAGGTCACCGTCGAAGGACTCAAACCGTCTGAAACCATCCAACTGCGATTTGTTGTCGCCTCTTACAAACGTGGATCGAAGACAATCATCGACGGCTACTACCCGAAAGATGAACGACCCGGATCAACAGGGTCCACGTTCATCACCCACACACAGATCGGCAGTTCCAGCAAAGGGAAGAACGGTCGCAGTAACCGACTCCGCGTGCAGGTGTGGACGAACTCGAAGACCGCGAAAATCACCACTGTCCAGACCAAGAGCTTGAAAGGCTAACCCATGACCCTCAACGAAATCATCCCCGCCACCTGGCGCAAACCCACCTACGTTGCCTACGCTCTCGTCGGTGTCGCTCTCGGTGCAATCGCCACAGCCTATGGGCCTGACAACATCCCAGAATGGCACGCGGTGACCACCAACGTCGTCCTCTACATTGGTGGTGCGTTCGGACTCACCGCCGCAGCAAACACCATCGTCTCCCGGTCTGCCGACTCTGATGAAGCGGAAGAGGTCGACCCAGATGATGCCGAGGATGTACCCCTCGACGAGGACTCCGAACACGAAGACGAAGATCTCGCCGACGAAGAAGTAGACGACACACCAGTCCCCGACGACTACGAACCGAGACACTGATATGGGCACACCAATCATGAGGCACTTCGCCTTCGAGCACCTCAGAGAAGGGGCACTGCGCGACACCTCGGCGAAGTTCCACGCGCTCGCCACCGAGGTGGACGAAACGCTGCCGGACGGTCCAGAGAAGTCGACCGCACTCAGGAAGCTCCTCGAAGCCAAGGACGCTGCTGTTCGGGCCGCACTCGACGTGTAGCCGGTATATTCTCCGGTATAGTTTCATCCCGATTTGGACCCCACTGCATTCGTGCAGTGGGGTCTATTTGTCGTTATCCAGCTGCAGTCCGTAAAAAAGCGCAAAGAGAGAACCGAAGAGAAGAACTACCCATCCGATCAAAGATAGACGGTCACGCCACTTCGAATCAGGAGTGATGTCCGAAGGAGACGAAGCGCCAATGGCTCCGGCAAGAGTCCCTGCAACGGCACACCAATATGGGATCTTTCCCGGTTGAAAGGGATTATCGGGAAGGGGAACCCACTCATGCGCATACGCCGCAAGGGGGAGAACCCACGCGGAGACGACCAAGACGAGGACCGCGACGAACTTCCATTCGCACTTATCCCGTTCATCGAATTCAATCGCGAACGAATCATCACTGAATCTCAATGACAACTCCGTTTCTCGGTCTCATCTTCATCAGCGATCCTGAACGGGTCCCCATCGCGCTGCCCGTAGTCACGCACGAACCCTGCTACCGAGGTGTACGACCGCCCCAGCATCTCGGCACGCTCCCCGATCGTCAGATCGGTCCGCGTCAACGCCACTACGGCATCCTCACGGTTCCAGCGCTTCCACTGATTCGGTGCCTGTGACTGACCATGCTTGCCATTAGACGGTTGCACGTCCCATTCCCGGAACCAGCTACCCAGGGTGGACTCGTTCAGTCCGAGTGATTGGGCGATTGCCTCGATGCTCTCACCCGCCTCACGCCGCGCCGTGGCCTCGTAGCGCACTCGTTCCTTGGTCTCCCGTGTCGTGTACTGCCGCGTCTCATTCGGGCCGAGGCCACGCTTGTACCGCGCATAGCAGCGCTTGCACAGGCCACGCGCCGCGGCGGCACGGTCACACCACACAACAGCGCACACACTCATGCCCACCACACTAAGCCCCCGGGCCCGTGTCAGCCCGTGCGCGAACAATAGTCCACATGTCCACCAGCCCCGTCCACTTCACCGGCAGCGCACCCAAATGGCAAGAAGTACTCAATGCGCTCCCCGCCAGAGACCGACCCACACGCACAAAACTCCCCGTCCGCGCTCGCCTCGAGTGGGAGCGGGACGGGGACGAGTGGATGAGTGGCAACGCGCTCCGGCTGGATCCGGGTGGGCCTGCGATCTTCGTTGAGCTGCAGGATAAACGGTGCAAGTTCACTGGTGTGTGGCTACATCCGGGTGATGTGTGGTGGGAGGGAAAGCCAACTTAGTCGACATGTTCTTCGTCGTTCTCGAATGCTTCCATGTCGGCGAGTTCGGCTCGTTCCTCTGCTCGTGCTTTGCGCATGCCTCGGCGTACCCCTTCTTCGATGACGAAGATCGAAATGAAGAGGGCGATGAAGACGACGAGAGCGATCCCGATGATGGGGCCGAGTACTTCCATGGTGTTCCCCTGGCGGTGGAGGTGGTCTATTTGAAACGTCGGTCAGTGCGGTGTGGCTTGAACTGGGGCGGGTTCTGCGGCCGGTAGTCAAACATGGACTCGCCGGGCCGGTAGGGGATGCCGGCGGTTTCGCGTTCGTGTCGTTCGTCTTTGCGGGACCATCGCATGCCGACGCGCACGCCTTGGGCTATGACGAGGATCAGGATGATGAGGCTGATCGCCCAGACGAAGAGCATTCCTATTGCGGTTCCCATGGTTAGCTGTTCTCCAGTTCTTTCTCAAACATTGCTTCGGTGACGATGACGCCGTCGGTTGCTAGTCGGATGCTTTCGAGCGTTTCTGCCTTGGCGCTGACGGCTCACACTTCAATTGACAACTCGCCATTGCTGCTCAGCGTAGTTAACACTTCTTTGCGGCGGCTTCGAGGGCTTCCTGGTCCACTTCGAACTTGGTCTCTGGCGCAAAGCTCGTAGTTGGTACGCTCGCCAGCTGAAGAGATTCGTCCTTTTCGGTCTTGTCTGGAGTGGGGGCTAGCAGGCTTGCCTGAGTTAACTTGCACACCTCTGCTCCGTTGTAGGCATAACCGAGGTGCCATGCATAGTCTTTGCTCCGGGCTGCGTAGTCAGGGTCGATCGTGCTGAGTTCGATCCAGCGTCCCACGGTGATAAAGTTCGCCTCTTGGCCTGGCTCTGTGATCCGGTAAAAGGTCCTGTGGAAGATGGTAACTGCAATCCCTTTGGTGTCGAACATGCTCTTTTCTTTTATCTGCCAGGCATAAGTTGATCGGCTCTCGTCCTCAAGTTTGTAAGTTGCATCGACTTCCTGAACGAAAACCGTGGGCCAAGTATCTTTGCCATTTCTAATGCCGTGATTCTTTCTGTCTTGCAAGGAGGCGGCTAGAGCACCTGGTGCTGATGCGATGAAGTCGTCGACGTCTTCTAGGACTTCACCGCGAGACTCTGCCTGCTGGAACTTCAGCTGGTTTTCCAGAAGTCCGATGACGTCCTCGGCTACCATTTTCACCTGTGCCTTGGAGTAGTTGTCTGTCGATTCGTCTGGTAGATCGAATTCGGAGTAGTCGAGCTGATTCCATTCCGCTGTTAACTCGGTAGCCTTGATGAGTTCGCTGTTTACAGGCGGTGTCGCGGCTTTGGGCGACTCGATGACAGTGGTCGGCGTTGTCCCGCAGCCTGTAAGGATCGCGGTGAGGAGTACGGCAGGCAGGGCGAGTTTGAGTTTCATGGCGTCCTTTGAACAGGCTCGGATGTGGGAATAGACCGATCTGCAGTAAGTGTAGTCTGAAATCGCTGTCAGAAATACTATGTAAGTCATGCGCCAAAGTACGGGCGACGTTTGCTGTAAGGCGTGATCCTTGGGTGTCTGTGCAGACTCTCACGAAAGTGATGAGGACCCAACCCGGAACGTCACCGCGGTCCGGTCTCTCCTCTCGGCGCTCGCCTCGGCGATCCGGGGCATCGGTTGAGAGGCCGATGACGAACACGGTGAATCGGTTCATCAGGTGGTGGAACATGGTGTCTCCTTCTTCCGGGGTGATCGGTGGCAGGTTGATGATCGGGTGGCAGGTCAGGGGCTCAGATCAAGGACCGTGAGCGAGGGAAAGACGGCAAAGATGACGGTCACTGGGAGTACAAATACGACGACCGGCACCAGCATTCCGATCTCCTTCTTTCCCGAGAGTTCGAGCAGACGACGGCGCGACTGTTCGCGCACATCGGCGGCCTGGGCACGGAGGACCTCCGCCAGCGGGGTTCCGCGGGTCATCGACACGGCCAGACCGTCGACGAACTGCACGATCTCGGGAATTGCGATCCGAGTCGCCATCGAATCGAGCGCATCGACGAGCGGTGTTCCGGTTCTCGTCGTTGCCAGGGCCGTGCGCAGCTCATCGATCAGGTCGCCCGAGCAGGTGCGACACACCCGTTCGAGTGCTTCGACGATTCCCTCGCCAGCGGTGATGGACAGAGCGAGGAGTTCGGCAACTGTGGGGAACTCTGCGAGGACACGTGACTCGTGACGGGTGATGGCTTGGCTCAGGCGCCAGTCATTGGCGATGTGTCCGGCGATGCCACCGCTGATGATGAGGACGAGGGTGACCACGGGGGAGAAGCCGCGTTGGGCCGAGAGGAGCCCGGCCGCACATCCGGCGGCGATCATGCCAACCAGAATGCTCAGAATCTGATTGATGCGGAAGCGTTCCAGAGACGCACCGCCGCCGAGGCGGTTGATCCGCAGGTTCAATGTGGCGTCGGTGGTGATCCGGGATGTCACCCACATGGTGGCGCCGAACGTGGCGGACTTGAGCAGTCCCAACAGTCCCTCCGTGCGAGGAGTTGGCGGAGCGTAGATGTCGACCAGTGATTCCTGATCACGCAGGTACGGTGCGATGCGAGATGACAGTGCCGGTCGGCGCAGAGGTGGCAGGGACAGAACGAAGACGCAGAGTGCGAACCCGTTGAACGCCCCGAGGGCAAGGATCGTGAGCGGATCGGTCAGCGCGCTCACAGCACCTCACTGCCCTCGTCCGAACGGTGGAACGACGAGGAGGACAGGGACGATCCTTCAATGACACGAGGTTCTTGCGGGAGCCGGCCGATCCGCTTCATCGCCTGATACGCCAACAGCGAGACGACGAATCCGGAAGCCAGGAGAAGCAGCCCGGTCTGGGAGTTGTAGGCAGCTGCTGTCTCTGGCCGGGTCGACAGGAACGCGAGCACTACCCAGGGAGCTGCCACCGCCAGTCGGGCACCGTTGACGGTCCACTGCTGCCGGGCAGAGAGTTCATTGCGGGTGCGGGCATCGTCGCGGACGAACTGGGCGAGGGCTCGCAGCATCGTGCCGAGGTCACTTCCACCGACCTGTCTGGTCACGCTGAGCGCGACGACGATCCGGTCGGCCACCGGGTCAGCGCTGACCTGGCGGAAGCGTTCGAGGGCGATCGCGAATGAGCCGCTGGCCCGGTATTCCTCAGCAAAGACCTCAAACAGCGGTCGCAGCGGCTCAGGCCCGCGGTGGGCCAGAGAACTCAGAGCCTCCGGCAGTGACAGGCCGGCACGAACGCCGGAGTTGAGGTGGTCGAGGGTTTCTGGCCACAGTTCACGACGCATGACCTGTTTGCTTCGAGCCCGATGTTGGAGCAGGCGGTGCGGCAGCCACGAGGCGAAGACACCGAAGCACAGGGCAATCGCCCACGAACCGGTCAGGACGGTGGCAACGACGCTGATGAGGATGAAGACGGTGATCGAGATGAGGATCAGGTGGCTCAGGTGCATCTGTGGGAACCCGGCCCCGGTGAGCATGTCATCGAGCTCGCGGACCCACCGTCTCTGCACCCGTTTCCTCGATCGTCTCTGCCACAGCGACATCCACAGCAGGAACAGGCCTGAGCCGAAGCAGGCACCGATGAGAAGACTGTATTGGGAATAGCTCATGCCGCTTCCAGAATGGAATGGAGATCCTTGCCGATGGCGGCGAATCGATCGCCGAGGTGGCCGAATCCCTGTCCGCGCACCAGCTGCCCCTGCGGCGAATGGAAGATCGTGTCGAGTTCGACGACGTCACCTTCGACGCCACCAGGGACGGCGCAGATCTCACTGACGAGGCGGGTCCCGTTCGGGTCACGGCGCAGGTGGACGACGACGTCGATGCTCACTGCCACAGTGGGGACGACGAACGAGGAGGAGATGTTCGCCCCAGCCAGAAGCGGCAGGGTGCAGATCTTCGTGATCGCGGCGCGGGCAGAGTTCGCGTGGATTGTGCCCATCCCGGGCAGGCCCGAATTCAAGGCCACCAGCAGGTCGAGACTCTCAGCCTCACGGACCTCCCCGACGATCATTCGGGTCGGTCGCATACGCAGAGCTTCCTTGACCAGTGAGCGCAGCGTGACCTCGCCGGTGCCTTCCAGCGACGGCTGGCGGCACTGCATGGGAACCCAGTCGCGACTGGGCAGGTTGAGCTCGAAGACCTCTTCGCACGAAATGATGCGCTCACGGGCGGGAATGGATCCGGCCAGAGCATTGAGCATGGTGGTCTTGCCGGCCTGAGTTGCCCCGGAGACTAAGATATTCGCACCGCTGGCGACTGCTGCGTCAAGAAATCTGGCGGCCGCCGGGGTCAGAGACCCCTGGGCGACAAGGCCGGCGAGGTTCCGTGGGCGCTGAATGAATTTTCGAATGTTGACCGCAGGGAAGGAACGGGTGATATCGGGCAGGACGACATGGAGCCGGGAGCCGTCGGGAAGCATGGCGTCGACAAAAGGCTGTGACAAGTCGACCCGCCGGCCCGAGGTGCGCAGCATTCTCTCAATGAGATCATCGAGTTCACCTGCAGTGAGTTTCGTCGTCGTCAGCTGGTGGAGTCCGTCGATGGCGATGAAGACTTCGCTGGGGCTGTTGACCCAGATCTCCCGTAATCTGATTGGTTTTGATTGTCCGTTATAGTTCACTATGTCTGACCTGCATAAACATGTGGTCCTTGATGGTCGGTTGGTGTGTTGTGATGACCTTTCTGCGGACTCTCTGCGGACTCAAGGCAGACCGAGCCTCGATCATCTATGATTTCAACATGTGTAGTGACCTGCCGCCGAAGCCAGATATGCCGCCTATCTACCCTCGGCCAGATATAACCGCGGGCGCCGGCTTCGAGGACCTGCAGCGGCACGATGCCCTCCGAGACCAGGCAGAGCAGGTGGCCGGCTATCACTTCACTGAGTGGGTGCCGGTGCTCGATCGGCTGCGCGCCGAGAAGCAGGACGATGAGGCCTTGGCGCTGCTGATGGAGATCATCGCGGCTACCGAACGTGGTGCACGCTTCTCAGGCCGAGAGCCCGCCCCTGGATACACTCACCGGGCCGCGGTGATCCTTCGACGACGGAAGGACTACCAGGCCGAGATTGACCTCATAGAGCGGTGGGAGCGCGCATGTCCCCCTGAGCGGCGCGGGCCGGGTGCGACTCAGGGGAAGCTGGCTGAACGTAAGCGCAAGGCGAGAGAGCTGCTAAGTCGCATTTGAAATGAGGGGTGGATTCGCGTTTCAGACGCGGAAGTCTCAGACGTTCACACCGATGTAGGCGCTCGCCTTGCGCGCTGTCTCCGAGGTGGGCTCGGCAACCGGGTTCGTGATGTTGAACGTGACGTTGCTCGTCGGCCCGGTGTCCTCGTCCAGGCTCGAGGCGCTGCTGCCTGGTCGAGTCAGCCCGGGGATGCTCGGTGCATCGAACGCTGCGGCCTTCATGAGTGCCTCGCTCTGTCGCACCACATCCGACGTTCCGGATGCCATGCCGTCCGCGAGGCCCTCAGACATCGACTGACCGGAGTACCAAGTCCAGCCCTTGCCTGAGAAGGGACCTTCCTTCGCAGGGGAGAACGGGAAGAAATTGCGAATCCGGTTCAGACCATTCTTCACTGCATTGACCGCGTTGTTGAACGCCGAGACGATGCCGTCCTTGAAGCCCTGGATCATCGCCCAACCGGAGTTGTAGAGCTTCGAGCCAATGTTACCGAGAGCCGACAGCGCCCGCCCTGGCAGGTTGCGGACGAAGTTCACCGCACCGTTGATGCCATTCGAGACTGCGTTCTTCACACCGTTGAACGCATTTGAGGTGATCGACTTCACGCGGTTCCAGGCGTTCTGCATTTTCGACTTGATCTGATTGACCTTGTTCATCACGGTCAGCACAGCCTTGACGATGGCATCCTTCATGACGGTCTTGATGCCGTTCCAAATGTTCGAGGTCGTCGACTTGATCTTGTTCCAAGCGTTCGAGATCCAGGTCTTGACCTTGTCCACAGCATTCGTGACCGCAGTGATGATCGAGGTCCACACGGCCTTGATCTTCTCGACGATCCAGGTCCAGACGGCAGAAGTGACAGCCTTGATCTTGTCCCAGTGCCGAATGACCGCGGTGACGGGGCTCAGGAGTGCAAGGAAGTCGACGATGGTGGACCAATTGTCTTTGATCCAGTTGACGACGGTGTCCCAGATCTCCGTGGTCTTGTCCTTGATCCAGGTCCAGGCGCCGGTGATGGTGTCGATGATCGCGTTGAACACGGTGACCGCGGTCGTCTTGATCCACTCCCACGCGGTACCGAGCCAGTCCATGAAGTTCGACCAGATCTCTTTGCCGGTCTCGGTCTGGGTGAAGAACCACACTAGGGCAGCGACCACGGCCACGACGGCCGCGATGATCAGCACGATCGGGTTGGCCATCATCGTCAGCCAGAGGCCCTTGAGCGCACCGCTGACGAGCATAATCCCGGCCTTCATCAGACCAAGCAACGGACTGATCATTCGGAACAATCCACCAAGGATATTGAGCGGCCCTGGGATCATCGCGATAACGCCGGCGATGGCACCGAATGCGGTGATCATAGTGCCAACAGTGGAGATTAAGGAACCGAGAATCAGCAGCACCGGCCCGGCTGCGACAGCGATGCCACCGATGACAACGATCGCCTTCTGGATGGGCGCGGGGAGTCCAGCGAACCACTCGATGACCGACTTCACGGCGTTGAGGACCTTCGCGAACACGTCACTGATGACCGTCGACGCCTCGGATGCCCACGCCTGCACCTTGTCAGAGGTCAGCCAGCCGATGAACTCCTCAATACTGTCCTTGGACTGCTCGAAGACTCCGCCGAGAAGGGTCTCGCCGATGATGCCGACCCAGTTCTGGACATCTTTGGCCATGCCCTCCCAGGTGCCGGCGATCTCCTCGGCCATGCCGCCATAACCGTCGTCGATGATCGCGAGGAAGTCATCCATCGACACTTCGCCGCTGTTCAGCATCTCGCGGAGGGCTTCCCCGCTGACCCCGAAGTGATCCTTCGCGTTCTTGGAGAAGGCGGGTAGCCGCTCGGTCATCATGTCGAAGTTGGTGGCGGTGAGGTGGCCGAGGTCTGCGGTCTGGCCGAAGATCTTATTCATCTCGTCGAAGGAGCCAGAGCCGGAGACGACGGCGGAGTCCATGAGCTGGACGTACTTGGTGAGCTCCTTACCCTCCTTGACGCCGGCTGCCATGCCGTTGGCAGCGGCGAATGTGCCTTCCGCCATCGTCATCATGCCGCCCTCGAGGTCATTCGTGAGTTGACCGGTGATGCGGTTGACGTCGTCGGTCGAATACCCGAGGCCACGCATCTGGGCTTTCGCAGTATCGAGGGACTTGAGGCGTCCCCAACCGAGTGCGGCGGTGATGCCACCGACTGCACCTGCGGCACCGACAGCGGGGAGGGTGATGCCCTTGGTGAGGCTTCCACCGACGTTGGAGATCTTGCTGCCGATGTTCTGGAAGGTGGAGCCGACTGAGCTCCACTTCGAGGTTGCGGTGCCGGCAGCGTTGGCCATGCGGTTCACGAAGCCAGAGACGCCCCGATCGGCCTTCGTGGAGTCGACGGATATGAAGGCGGTGAGTTCGCCAACTGAGAGAGCGATACGTCACCGCCTCCTTTCCCCCAAGTGTGAGCTGATAGGTCTACTTCCATTGTACCTGCACAGATGCACAAGTAGGTGTGCGACGATGCACAATCGCAGGTGTGGGCGCGTTTTTATGCTTGGAACCGTGGCGCGTTCCGGTCTCTGGGCACACGAAAGCGCCCCCTGCACACACATTCCACTTGGAGGCGGTCCGATCCTGGGGGCGCTTCGTTGGTCAGCCTACTGGGTCACTCTGACACGGCAGCTGCCTCCTGTCCGGTATCAGCCGAGGCGTTGGCGTCATGGTTGGCAATGAGGCCAGCACCACCGGACATGGCATGCTGCTCGGCGTACTGGGCATCGAGGGCCGCTTGAAGGTCGGATGCGCCATGGACATTGCCGGCGATCGTTTGCTCGAGGTGGCCGAGGGTCGCGTCGGCGTAGGCGTGCAGGCCCGCAGACTGTCGAGACTTCGCCAGTGCTGCCCTGTCGGTGTTGCCGCCGATCTCCGCTGCACGATCATCGACGGCGCGGTGGACGTTCGAAATGTCTGGGGCCTCGTACTGCTGTCCGCGGGTCATTGCTCCTGCCTGCATCGTCTCGGCATGGTCAGGGTAGAACTCGTTGATCGCGGCGAGCGTCGATTTATCGGCAGTGGAGACGATCTGACCGATGCTGAGTCCGGCGTCGAGCTTGCCCTGCACAGCCGTCCACTTGGCCTGTGCCTTGGCGACCTCGGCGGGTTTGTTCCAGTCGAGCTTAGGCCGGTACGAGTCGAAGGCCGAGCGATCACGGTCGTAGTAGAGGGCGCTCCGGTGGCCGTCGACCTCCTTCGAGTACTTGGCTCGGACACGGTCGGCGAGCATCTTCCGCTGCTTCTCGAGCCCCTCGTCGGTCAGGTCCTTGCTCTGGTAGGTCTGAGCCTTGTGGAGCTCGTCCTTGAACGCCTTCGCTGTGGCGCTGATCTGCTGCTTGCTGGTGTTCATGGTGTTCTCTCTTTCGGTGGGGTGGTTCAGTTGGTGTGTTCGCCGAGCCGGTGCGGTCCGGGGTCTGGGAGGCCGAGGCCGATGACGTGGGCACGCCACGCTGAGTAGGTGGGCCATTCGTCGGGTAGGCCAGGATTGACGACGAGGGGGCCGTGTGGGTCCGCTTCTCCGGCGTTCGATGGTCCGAGGTAGTCGTCGGGCCTGGGGTCTACGGCACCGTCTCGGAGTGGTGTGCCTGTTCGGTCGGGTGGTGGGTTCGGGGGCATGGGCGTTTCCTGTCTTTGGGTTTTACAGTTGCTTTCGGATTGCGGCGGCGACGATCTCGCGGATCGTGCCCTTACTGCTGTTAAGGGGATCCTCGAGGTACTTGGCTTTGCGGCCCTTCTTGTGCCGGTAGTGCATCGACTCGTGCTGGTCGATCGCGTACTCGGTATCAAATCCGACCGCAGCGCGTGCGACGTTGCCGTTGAGTTCGTTGGCGGCGCGGCCTGACCGCTCAAGGGTGCCTTCCTCGTGTGGGACCTGCTTCCTTGCCTCACCGAGGACATGCTCGGCTGCGAGTCCCACACCGCGCTGGGCGGCGTCGTTGATGATCGGAATAGGGTCCTTGCCGGGATTCCAGCGAACATTCTTGCTCATAGTTGTTCACCTCCTTTCGGTGAGTCGTGGGTCGTGTGGGTCGATGGTCTCGCCACTCATGACGTAGTCGAGCCAGGAATCTACGGCGGAGGTGTCGGGGTGCTCTCCATCCAGGTGAGACAGGGAGACATGCTTGTCGACGAGGACGCCGGCGATGATGGCGAGGTCCTTGAGTGGCATGGTGTCGGCCTCGTCATCGAGTCGGCGATAGATGATCTCGAGGACCTTCTCTGCGCCCTGCAATGTCAGGCCCGCGATCTTGAGTCGGAGTGCTCGTGCGTCGACCGACGCGGCGGCCGTGGCGGCTGCTGTGCGTGACAGGACAGTGGTGCGGACTCCGGCTGCTTGCGCCCACCTGGTGATGGTGGACTTGGCGGCGCCGGTTCGGCGTGAAGCTTCCGATGGTCCGTGCTCGCGATAGATAGCGATGGCTCGGTTCTTCTGATCTGTGGTGTAATCGCTCATCACATTCCCTCCATTCCGAGACGCTCAGCCAGGGAGGACAACAGACTCTTGGCGTGCTCGACCCCGCTGTCGTCATCGAGCGCATTGAGGGCGATGTGCTTGTCGACGAGGATCCCGAAGCTCACAGTGAGGTCTCGCATGTCCCTGGCTGTGGGGTGGGGCAGGGTGACGACTTCGCCGGTGTCGCTGACGACGTCGTAGGGCTCCGAAAGCTTCTGACGCAGGGCCTCGGCGTCGTCGAGGATTGCAGACCCGAGCAGTTCGCGCTTCTGCCGTGCCGTCGCGGATGCCTGAGCGGTGGCCGCGGCGGTGCGTTCGGCGGGTGGGGCGTCGAGGCCGGCGCGCTTGGCCCAGCGGTGGATGGTGGTCTTGGGGATGCCGAGGTCGCGGGCGGCGGCGCTCGGTCCGTCCTGCTCGTAGGCTTTGAGGGCCTGAGCTTTCTGGTCGTCGGTGTAGGTGGGGTTCATGAGGTTCGTTTCTGGCTCCGGTGTTTGGTGGGGTTCTGCGGTTTGTGCGGATTGTGCGGCGTGGTCATGGCTCTCGCGATTGCTTGCCGGCCGGGTGTCGGTCGATCGCTGCGGTGCGCTGCTCTCCGCAGTCGAGGCAGAGGCGGGTGTGGCGGTCGACGAAGATGAACACGCTGCCAAGGAGCTCTCCACATGCTGTGCAGTTGACGATCATGCGCACTCACCGCCTGCGATCAGGAACCCCACGTTTACGTCGATTCGGGGTGACTCCAAATTGCCGTGGTACGGGGTCGAGTCTCGGTGAGATTGTGCGCTCTGCTTGTCCGACCACGGGATATGGAGTTTTTCGGAGATCGCCGAAACTGATACCGAGTCACGCACCCCACGGTTATCCATCTCTTTGCTGACGAAAGTGGTCATGATGCCTCCGGTATTGAGTGGCCTGGATGCCAGCAGCCGAGCAGCATCGCAGTGCTGGTTCGGTTGCCTGACACATAGCGGATGTGGTCGTACATGTCGTGCCACCCGTTCGGGCACTGGGGGTACCAGCGCGAGTGCAGTGGTGTGGTGGTCAGGCACGGATAGCAGATGAGGCGGTGGTCGTCGGTGACGTTGTGCCCCTCGTCCTGCCCGATGACGCGGTGGCAGGCATTGCAGGTGAAGGCCGGAGCCATGGACATGCTCATCACATCCCCGTCCGGATTGCTTCGGTCCAGACGTTTCCGCACTGGCATTCGTAGGCGTAGGTGACCTCGTTCATCTCGGGCCAGGGCTCGGTGTCGTAGGGTCTCGTGGGCGTACTGCACGATGGGCACGGTGCTGGGCTGTCTGTGGTCATGTCACATCTCTTTCCTGGTCTCGGAGGAGTGAAGGGTGATTGGTTCGCATGTCGGGTGGTACTCGGTGGCACCGTCTGTCCTCCACAGGGGGAGGTTGCACCGGAAGCACCACCTCCCGGTGCGCGGCCAGTAGCATCCGTTGTCATCGACCCATGAGGTGGTTGGTTTGCTCATGAGGCTTTCCTCTCGTCATCGAGTTCCTGTGTGTAATTCCTATGCGCGGAGGTCGTCGCAGAATCCGCAGAACCCGCAGAACTCGAAGACGAGTGCCGAGCAGAGACCTCGAACGCCCTCGGATGAGTGACAAATCGCGGTGACCGCCGACGGCCGGGACCGTGAGGGGCCTCCTGATCTCGCGGAACGAGCCATCCGTGATCGAGCAGCGTGTCCATGGGCTCTGCCATGTCCGCCATCTTCGGGAACCGTGAGCGTGACGACTTCGTGAACAGGTCCCGTTCGGAGAACTCGTGCAACCCATACCGCCTGATCGTGGTCAGCAACTCCTCGGCCTTCGCGTTTTCACCCTTGGCATCCATGAGGTCGAACGCGGCAAGTGCATGGATGGCGAAGTAGTCACCGATGCGATCGGCTGCGTCGACGAGATCCACGGCCACGTCCGTACCTTCCCGGCCGTCGGCGAGATGCAGGATGCCAGCGATACGTGCCACCGCGCCACTGAGCTTCGACCCCCACCCTTTGATCCGGAGACTACCGAGGGCGCCATCCTGACGTAGGCGGCGCTCGTTCTTCGCCTGCACCTCTGCGAACCGGACACGAGCGTCCTGGTCGAACCTGAGGAACGTGGTGTGATCGTCGGGGGCGAACGTCCGCGCCAACGTCCGCATGCGGTCCTGGTAGCGCCCAGCAACGTCTCCGGGCACTGGTACGGGGTCAATGGTCCGATAGCCCACGAGAGAGTCAGGGACGGCGTACAGGAAGCGTTCCAGCTCGCCACGAGACTTCTCCACAGACGTCTGGCCAATCTGCCGGAGCACAGACGGCTGCACAGTGAGCACGAAGGTGAGGGTGAGGCTGTCGATGTGCTCAGACTCCCGGCCTTTGCGGTCGACGGTGAACGAGTCGCCGGCATGACCGCGGAGCAGCACTTCGAGGTTCGAGATACCGGATGAGTACCGACCAGCGAAGATGTCGAAGATGCCACCCTCAGCGGCAGCGATGGCGAGCCGGCCACCCTGAGACGCCGCGATGCTGCCGATAGCTTCGGGCGTGGCGTCGTCTGCGAGGATTCGAGGAAGCACAGGGACGGAGAACTCAGCAAGCTCTCGTGCCGCCTGCAGGTATTCAGCTTCGTTCTCAGCGCTGGGCTTGCCGATCGCCGCCTTCTTGAACCGGCCGAGGTTGCCCTCCTTGATCTCTTTCAGCGCCTCGGCTTCGGCGATCATCGGACGGGCAGTCTCAATGAGCTCCTTCTCGACTTCCCGGATGGGTGATGTGATCGCGGAGAACACGGCAGACTTCCGGTTTCCCGGCTCCATGGCGGTGACAACGTACAGGCAGAGTGGTTCGGTCCATCCGGTGGACGGTTGCACGGTTGCACGGCCAGCAACGCACGCGGCGAGGCTTCCCAGTGCGACAGAGGCGGGCATGTCGATGGGGGTCTGCGTGGCCTCGGCGAGGGTCGTCACGTAGTCAGCGATGACCGGCGGCAGGGAGTCGATCGGGAACGTCGGCACTGCCGGTTTCTGGTGCAAGGGGGTCGGCTCTGGCCATGAGTCCCGTGGGATGGCTTCGGGGCCCATGCTTGCCAGTTCCTCTGGGCTGTAGTTGAAGACGTCTGTCATGCTGCGTTGCTCCTAGATTGGTTATTGACGCGCTCGGCGCGGACTCGTGCATCCCACTCGTCCCTGCGAGCCTTCGCATCGACCGACTCGATGAGCTGCTTGATCCATGCGCGGTAGTCGCTGGTATCCATGTGTTCGTCTTCGAGTTCCCGACGTCGGTAGTCGTCGACGATGCCGCGAATAAATGCCGCCTCGTTGGTCTTGGCCCGAGCAAGGGCTGCGTCCCATCCCATCCGGTGGCCGTCCTCGTGGCCCTCGACATATCCCTGGCGGCGACCGCTGGCGATCGCGAAGTCGACGTCGTACCAGTCGGAGGGCGCATGTGCGAAGGACCTGGGCTGATCGTTACTCATGGTCACCACCACCTTCCGGGCAGCCTTCGCGGTGCTCATCGATCGTGTCCTGCACGTCGTTGCCGCTATCCGAGACCATGAATCCGCAGTCGCAACGGAAGGTGACTCTTGGCAGGGTGAGATCTCTGGGCCGCGCATAGGTTCGATCGGTCTTCGGGTCGTAGATGAAGCCGTGTGCCTCGGCCTCGTAGGCTGCACTCGCGAACTCGTTGAGCGTCAAGCATGAGGGACACTTGGCGGACTTGATGCGGCCGCGCTTCCGGTCCATCATCCAGTTCGAGTCGTTGTCGAGGTTCTCTCGACCGCACACGTTGCACTTGATCACGTCAGACACCGAGCGCCACCCCTCCTGTGTTGCCTTGTAGTCGGAAGATGAGGTCTTCCCGGCCGGCGCGGTATGCGGCACGGTTGGCGGCAGCGAGGGATGGGAACCCGGCACGGCGCACGATCATGTCGGACCATGTTTCGCCGAGATCGTAGAACCACTCGAGGGTCTCGAATCGGTCATTGGCGCACTGTTTGCAGCGTGGGCGGAAACCTAGGTGGAGATCGCAGTTCATGCCGAGACCTCCGAGTCGACCTCACGGACAATGGAATCGAGCCTGTCCAACGTTCTCGCCCTTGCCGTATCTGTGTATCGTTGCCGTTCGCCTTTGGTGGTGCCCTCGGGCGCCCATTCGACCCAAGAGAGCTGTTCAAGTGAAGCGCGTATCTTGTCGAGTGCTTCCTGTGGAGTCATGCCGACTCACCGCCCTTCGGCATTGGCCTGAACACACGGCGCGTGGATGGGGTCAGGTGCGTCATCCCGTCCTCGTCCTGGATCGGGACGGTGCACTCTTCATCGAAGTAGACTGGCGTGCCGTCCGAGTAGAAGCGGGCCTGCTCGTAGGTGTTCGAGTGAGGAACCTGTGACACAACGACGGGGCCGGACAGCTCGGTCAGCCGATAAGGCACCTGTGACTGCAGCGCCTGGTGCATGGATTCACGGACGTTGTCGAGCATCTTGAGCAGGTGCCCGTCTTCGTCGACGTCGTAGTTGATGACCAGATCCTCGGTGACGTAGTCCAGAATGTCGATGCCAGCGAGGGAGACGTGCTTGAGGGCGTCGAGTGGGGTTGGAGTGCTCATACTGACACCTCCGAGTCGAGGGCAGCGGAGGCGGAGACGCTGAGATCGAGCATGTCCGTCACGAGCGCGATGTGCAGATGCTCTTGAGGTGGCGAGACCTCTTGGACCCGCTTTAGGTACCGAGGGGGGCGATACTCCCACATCTGCGACATGAAGCCTGGGTTGATAACGGCCTGCTCGCCCAGGGCTAAGAGGGTGGCCTGATCCTGATCCGAGCTTTCATCGGCGTAGGCGGCGAGCATCTTTGTGGAGCCACCGTCGAGGAAGCGAATGAGGTAACCGAAGTGGACGAGTGCAGTATCTCCATCAACGGCGATGATGTTCTTCGGATACTCTCCGACCACCTTGCCTACGCCGCGTGCTTTCATCCGAGTCCAGATTGCCCGAAGCGATTCCGTCGGAATCTCAAGCGGAAAGTACTGGGGTTCGAGGACGCCGTCTCTGTCATAGGCGGCAAACATGCTCATGCTCATCACAGGTCACCTGCCTCGTCCTGCTCGGCGGGTGTTCCGGTGACGATGGCGCACCAGCAGGTCTCGCCGACCTCGTGGTGGTAGCCGGCGCAACGGTCATCGGGGCAGCGGCATTCGGCCTGTCCGTGGTCGACTGTAGGATTGGTTGTATCGTTCAGGGTGTTCATTTCTGGTTCCTTCCAGGGTGTTCAGGCGGCCTTGTCGGTGTGATTCTTGGCGGAGTCCTCACCGACGAGGTCGTTTTTCTTATGGCGGGTCCGGCACACTGAGCCGGCGCGGGCGGTCAGGGACTTCGGATCCCAGATTGGTTGATTGCAGTACCTGCAGCGGCCAGTCACAGCGAGGCCGAGGCTGTCCGCAATGTCGCGGAGCTCGGCGAACCGCTGGTCCGTCTCTCGGGTCGATCGTTCATCCATGGGGACCACCGCCCTCGAACTGAGCCTCAACCCAATCCCTGACTTCGGACTCACGGAACATTCGCCGACCAGAAATCTTCGCGGACGGGGGCGCTGTGCCCTTCTGGATCATGAAGCGAAGAGATGCCGGGGTTCGGCGCAGGATCTCTGCGACTTCGTCGATGTAGAGCAACCGTTCAGCAGTGGGGACCGCCTTCATGTCGACCTCGTTTTCTATTAGTGCGTTACTGACATTTCTAGTATGCACATCTTTCGTGAGAAATGCAATGACCTGTTAATGGATTTTCTAGTACACTGATGTGTATGTCCGAAACTGGGAGCAAGAGACCTGACGATCAGGCGATCGGTGAACGCGTGAAGTCGGCGCGTGGGTCCACCGCGCAGACTGTGGTCGCGAAAGAGATGAAGGAACTGGGCCACAAGTGGTCACAGGCGACAGTCTGGGCCGTCGAGAAGGGCGAACGGTCGCTGAAGTTGCCAGAGGGTCGAGACCTCGCAATGATCCTCGGTGTATCCGTCCTGGACCTGCTCGAAGACCAGGCCGGCTCCGATCTGTACGTCTGGATCAGGCGCGAACTCGCAGAAGCGAATCGTGGTTCCGACCGGCTCCTCGAGGCACTCATCGAGTGGGCAGCGCGACGGCAGAGGGTATTCCTCACCGGACAGGCGATCGACGACCCCGAGGTGATGCAGCAGATCCCCGAGTCGAAGCGGTCCATCGTGAAGCGTGACATCATCAATGCCGCGAACCTCACGCTCAAAGACGTCGTCGACCACATCCTTTCCGACGAGCTCGATACCAGCCGACTCGAAGAACTGGACGAGGGCGATGACAGCCCGGTCGACGTTAGCGACTGGGGCGACCTGCGAATCCTCCGAGACGACTGGAGGCAACTACGCGACCCTGAAAACGAGGAACGGTACCGGCAGATGATGGAGCAGATCACCGAGAAACACGCGAACCGGAGGCAGCGCGATGGCTTCGATCAAGAGACGTGACAACGGCAAGTGGCGCGCCCGCTACCGCGACAGCGAGGGCAGGGAACACGCCCGCCACTTCGAAACCAAACGTGACGCGCAGCAATGGCTCGACACCGTAACCGCCTCCGTCGTCCGCGGCGACTACATCGACCCCAAAGCCGGCCTCATCTCGTTCACCGACTTCTACGCCAGCTGGGCCAAAAGGCAACTCTGGACCCGAGGCACAAGAGCAAGCTACGAAACCGTCGCCGCCACCGTGACCTTCGGGAACACACCCCTACTCAAAATCAAGCGATCCCACGTCGAGACATGGGTCAAGAAAATGTCGACAGACGGACTCGCACCCCAAACCATCGCCAACAGGCTCGGACTCATGCGCGCCGTACTCAAAGCCGCAGTCGGCGACAGGCTCCTCGCATTCGACCCATCCACCGGCGTCAGGAGGCCCACCATAGCCTCCAAGGCATCCACAATGAACATTCCCAACGCCAAGGAACTACGGGCGCTCATGGACGCCTCAGAGCCGTTCTTCCGGGTGGCCTTTCTCGTCGGTGCGTTCGCCGGCCTACGGCAAGGAGAAGTCTGCGGACTACAGCTCAGCGACATCGACTTCATGCGCCGGCAACTCCACGTCCGACGCCAAGTGCAACGAGAGTCCCCGCACCCCGTCGAGATCCGAGCACCCAAGTACAACTCCGACCGGACGGTGCACCTACCCCAGTCGGTACTGCATGAGATATCGAGGCACGTGAAGGACTTCGGCACCTATGGCGATGAACAATGGCTGCTACTTGGCCGGGACGGTGGGCCGATGTGGCCGAGGCTTCATGAGTACAGGTTCGCCAAGGCGGCAAAGGCTGCGGGGCTCGACTACACCTCTCACGACCTCAGGCACTACTTCGCATCAGGGCTGATCGCGGCGGGGGTCGATGTCGTGGCAGTGCAGCGGGCAATGGGGCACAAGTCGGCATCGGTTACTCTCGACACGTATTCGCACCTGTGGCCGAACTCTGAGGAGAGGACGAGGGGGGCTGTAGAGTCCATCTTCGAGGAGGCATTTGGGACTCCTGCGGACTCCTCGCGGACTCGGACAAGTGTATAGCTGTATCACCTGCGACGATGCACCTGTATGGGCTGTTGACCCAGATCTCTTCGACCCGGGCATCATCGAAATAGTCTTGCAGTGCGCCGAAGCCCGAGAGCTGATTGTCGATGGAACGAAACGTTGCTTCTTTGTCTTTCAAGGGCGGAAGATCCGCGACCAGGCTGCGCTCGTCGTACTCAGAGATGACCGTGCGAATGACCTCTCGCGAGCGCTGCATATCGGTGCGAGGGTCCACATCGAGGTCTCTGATCCTCTTGTGCACTTCGCTCTTGATGACCTCGGTGGCTTCCACGTTGAACCCCTGGCGTCCAGAATACGAATCACATTTTTAACAGCTGGATTTGTTTTTAACCTATCTGTAGTCGAAAGAAGAATCCAGCGTTTTCTTGAATCTGTGGATAACTCTGTGTGCGAAGACCGAATGCCATAAATGTAGTTTCAGGCGTGGGACTGCGCGCCGGCTCGTCATTGCATCCGCATTGCACATTCCCGTGATCCGGTATAGATTCTCATCACTGTTGCAGTGGCTTTCTGCTCAAGCCTCGCCCACCGTGGGCCGCGTCACCGGCGGGATGACTTGCTCTCCTGCTGGTGGCGCTCAATTGTGCTTGGGTCACCCTGAGGCGGAGTTGCGCTTCCTCTCAGGGTGGCGCCCGCGGCCAGTCGAGGGCAAGGTCAAGGAGCCGGGCCGAGAGTCACCTGGCGTCCGCATCTTGGATTGAGATTTTTCATTTCTACGGCTTGTAGAAAATATTCTACGGAGCGTAGTAACGTCGAAAGCACCCAATCAACCGGACGACCTGGAAAGGCCGTTGCAGCCACGTGGTGCTCTGGCATCACGAAAGGGGCAGATGTGATTTCCCAACCCGCACTTTCCGTCATCCGCGAGACCCTGCCGGTCGTAGGAGCCTCGATCGGCGAGATCACCCCGATCTTCTATTCGCGCATGTTCGCCGCCCGCCCGGACTTGGAGCGTGACCTCTTCAATCGCGGGAACCAGGCGCAGGGGGAGCAGCAGAAGGCGCTGGCCGGCGCGATCGCCGCCTATGCGACGCTTCTGGTCAGTGACGATGCGCCGAACATCGACGCCATGATGAGCCGGATCTCGAACAAGCATGCGTCCTTAGGGATCACCGAAGATCAGTACGCCATCGTCTACGAACACCTCTTCGCTGCCATCGCCGAGGTTCTCGGGGACGCCGCGACCTCCGACGTCGTCGACGCCTGGACGGCGGTCTACTGGGACATGGCCGACTCGCTGATCAGAGCGGAGAAGGGGCTCTACGCCCGCTTCCAGGTCGACCCCGGCGATGTCTGGCGTGAGCTGGTTGTGGTCGCACGGACCCAACAGTCTCCGACCACCGTCAGTCTCGAACTTGCCCGCGAAGACGGAGCGGCGCTGCCCGAGGCGCAGCCGGGGCAGTACCTGTCCGTCCAGGTGGCGCTTCCCGATGGTGCACAGCAGATTCGCCAGTATTCTCTGACCAGAACCTCGAACCGCACGTCGTGGGCTGTGACGATCAAGGCCGAGCCAGGCCGTGCCGAGTCGGGTGTTCCTGCCGGAGAGGTCTCGAACTTCATCCACGACAACGTCTTCGAAGGTGACACCCTGCGCTGCTCCCTGCCCTATGGCGACCTCGTCGTCGAAGAAGCCGATGAGCCGCTGCTCTTGGTTTCGGCCGGAATCGGCTGCACGCCGATCATCGGGGCGCTCAATCACCTGGTCCAGGCCGAGTCAACCCGCCCGGTCACAGTTCTCCACGCCGACCAGTCGATGGCTTCCCACGCGCACAGGCAGGAGATGGCGGAACTGGTCAACCAGCTGCCTGGCGCGCAGATGCACCACTGGTACGAACAGCTCGGTGCTCGCCCGGCCACCGACACCGTCCACGAGGGCTTCATCAACCTCGCCGAGGTTGGTGTGGACCTGCGCGCGCAGGTTTACCTGTGCGGTCCACCGCCGTTCATGAACGCGGTGCGACGTGGGCTCGGTGAACTCGATGTCCCCGCCGGCAACGTCCACTTCGAGGTCTTCGGGCCCGATACCTGGAGTGCTGCCGCAGAGCCGGTGTCGGCCTGATTCTCCGGTTCTGACCACACCCCATTCCGACGCCGAGGTGGCACGATCGGTCGTGCCACCTCGGCGCCGGTTGACGGCGGGGTTGAAGGGCGAGGATTCAAGCCTGAGGGCCGCGATGTACTAGGCTGGGCTCATTATGGCCCTTGATTATTCTGCTGAAATCGCCAACCTCCGTCAGACCTACAAAGCGATCCTGGACGTGTCCGATCTGGACAACCTTCGCTCCGAGGTCGCCGAAATGACGGAGCAGGCATCGGCGCCGTCCTTCTGGGACGATCCGGACTCCGCGCAGAAGATCTCGGCCACCCTCTCGCACAAGCAGGGAACCCTGGAGAAGCTCGAGAAGTTCGGTGAGCGCATCGACGATGCCGAGCTGCTCATCGAGATGTCCGAGGATGAAGGCGATGAGGACTCGAAGGTCGAAGCCGAACGCGATCTCAAGAAGCTCCACGACCAGCTGGCCGAGCTCGAGATCTCGACCCTGCTCAACCACGAATACGATGAGCGCTCCGCTGTCGTGACCGTGCGCTCCGGTGCCGGCGGCGACGACGCCACCGACTGGGCGCAGATGCTCATCCGCATGTACATCCGCTGGGGCGAGAACCGCGGATACAACGTGCAGCAGCTTGACACCTCCTACGCCGAAGGTGCGGGCATCAAGTCCGCAACCATCCAGGTCAACGCCCCCTACGCTTACGGAACACTGTCCGTTGAGGCAGGCACGCACCGTCTCGTGCGCATCAGCCCCTTCGATAACCAGGGGCGTCGTCAGACCTCCTTCGCTGCCGTCGAGGTTGTCCCGCTCATCGAGTCCACAGACCATGTCGAGATCGATGAGAACGATCTGCGCATCGACGTCTACCGGTCCTCGGGCCCAGGCGGTCAGTCCGTGAACACGACCGACTCGGCTGTGCGCATCACGCACGAGCCCACCGGCGTCGTCGTGAGCATGCAGAACGAGAAGTCCCAGATCCAGAACCGCGAAGCCGCGATGCGCGTGCTCCAGTCCCGCCTCCTTGACCTCAAACGCAAGGAAGAGGCAGCGCAGAAGAAGGAACTGGCCGGTGACATCAAGGCCAGCTGGGGTGACCAGATGCGTTCCTACGTCACCCACCCGTACCAGATGGTCAAGGACCTGCGCACCGGTTACGAGGTCAACAACCCGTCGAACGTCTTCGACGGTGACCTCGACGGCCTCATCGAAGCTGGCATCCGCTGGCGCAAAGAGCAGGAGATGGCCGAAGAGTCTGAATGACCTTCGGCTGCTCGACTAGTTCACGAATCACCTCGTTAACGCACTGCCTCGGCGGCTGTGAACTTCCTCCAATGCGCAACACACGCCCTTAAGCCTCCCCGAACATCACGGAGCTGTTACGTACAGTGGAAGCGGCCGAGCCATCCGCGACATGATTGAAGAACCTCTTGATCAAATTCGACTCAGTTTCGAAGTCCTACGACGCACGCTCCCGCCGAGCACTCGACGACATTTCGTTCGAGGCCGAGCGTGGAGAATTCGTGTTCCTCGTCGGCGCTTCGGGCTCGGGTAAATCCACGGTCATCCGCCTCATCCTGCGCGAAGAGGTCCCCAGTGCCGGACGGATCCACATCGCCGGAAAATCGGTCGTCAAGATGCCCAGCTGGAAGGTACCCTACCTGCGGCGGGGGGTCGGCACCGTGTTCCAGGACTTCCGCCTGCTGCCGAACAAGACCGTCTTCGCCAACGTCGCCTTCGCCCTCCAGGTCATCGGCAAGTCCCGGGCCGCCATGTCGACCCTGGTCCCCGATGTGCTCGAGACAGTGGGACTGGCCGGCAAGGAGAAGCGCTACCCCAACGAACTCTCCGGTGGTGAACAGCAGCGCGTGGCCATCGCCCGCGCCGTCGTCAACAAGCCAGGCATCCTGCTCGCCGACGAGCCCACAGGCAACCTCGACCCGACCACCAGTGCCGACATCATGTCGGTGCTCGAGAAGATCAACCGCAACGGAACCACAGTGCTCATGGCCACACACGACGGAGAGATCGTCAACCGGATGCGCAAGCGAGTCATCGAACTCTCCGAGGGAACAATCGTCCGCGATGTCGAAGAAGGCACCTACGGAGTCGCCTCATGAGGGCCGGATTCATCCTCTCCGAGGTCTGGTCGGGGCTGCGCAAGAACGTCTCCATGGTCCTATCCGTGGTGCTCGTGACATTCGTGTCCCTGCTCTTCGTCGGCGCCGCGATTTTGCTGCAGATGCAGGTCGGGCAGATGAAGGACTACTGGTACGACCGTGTCCAGGTCTCTGTCTTCCTGTGCCCACCGGATTCGGAGGCCACGAACTGCGTCGAGGGCGAAGCCACCGATACGCAGAAGAAGAACATCGAAGACCAGCTCGAAAGCTCTGAGCTTGCCCCCTATGTCGACGAGGTCTACTTCGAGGACAAAGGCGAGGCATTCGAGCACTTCCAAGACCAGTTCAAGGGCACCAGCCTCGAAGGCACCGTTCCCGAAGACGAGATGAACGAGTCGTTCAGGGTCAAGCTCAAGGACGCCGAGAAATACGACATCATCAAGGAATCGTTCTCCTCGACTCAGGGCGTCGAAGAAGTCGTTGACCAGAACCAGCTTCTCGACCGTCTCTTCGGTGTGCTCAACATCGCCACCGTCGTCGCGGTCGCGATCGCCGGCATCATGCTGCTGTGCGCCATGCTGCTCATCGCCACGACCATCCGACTCTCTGCGTTCTCCAGGCGACGTGAGACGGGAATCATGCGGTTGGTGGGTGCCTCGAACACCTTCATCCAACTCCCGTTCCTGCTCGAAGGCGTCATCGCCTCGGCGATCGGTGCGACCCTGTCCGCCGGTGCGCTGGGCCTCCTCGTCCACTTCGGCGTCAGCGGCTGGTTGGAGGGTCAGGCGACCGGCTTCAGCCTGATCTCGGGAGTCAACGTCCTCATCGTGGCACCGATCCTCATCGCCATCGGTGTGATCATGGCCGGGGCATCGTCCCTGATCACCCTGAACAAGTACACGAAGGTCTGAGATGAAGCGCAGACTCGGTTTGGTTCTCACAGCAGCAGTGCTGGCCGTCATCATGCCCGTCACCTCGGCGGGGGCCAACCCTCGCGATGACAAGAGCAAGGTCGATGAGCGGGTCAAGGAGCTCCAGCAGGAGTTCGAGGGCCTCGACGAGGACCTGGCCCGAGTCATCGCCGAACGCGATGCCGCCGAGGAGAAGCTGCCCGACGCCGAAGCCGCGTCGAAGAAGGCCGATGACGCTCTGGCCGAAGCCATCGAGACCGATGATGCCATGGCAGCCCGTCTCACCTCGGCGCAGAATGCCCAGAAGGATCTCAAGACCTCGATCAAGGACGGCGCAGAGGAGATCGACAAGCACAAGACCTCGGCCGCGCGCATCGGGCGACAGGCCTACCAGAACTCCGGCATCACCTCCGACCTGGCGATGCTGCTACAGATGGCCGAGGGCACAAGCGCCGACGGCGGAATCGGGCGGGTGGACTCCGCCGTGCGATCGCAGCAGCGCACGATCGACACCCTCTCCGAGCAGCGAGCGGTGAACAAGAACAACGAAGAGCGCCTCTCCGGTGTCACCGATGAGATCTCGGACCTCAAGGACGAAGCCGCCGAGGCGGTGCTGGCCAAGGAAGCCGCACAGATCGACGCGAAGAAGAAGTCCGACAGCCTCAACGACATCATCACCACGAAGGACGATGCTGAGAAGACGATCTCGGATAACAAGGCCGAGACCGAGGAACAGCTGCAGAAGGAACAGGACGAGCAGGATCGCCTGGCGAAGAAGGTCCGCGACTGGGAGAAGGATCAGGAGAAGAAGGGCAAATTCGTCTACGGCGACGGCGAACTGGCCAACCCTGCCAAGGGCTATCCCACCACTTCACCATTCGGGTACCGCATCCACCCGATCACCGGAGCCAAGAAGCTGCACTCGGGCACCGACTTCGGCGTTCCCTGCGGCACACCGATCCGTGCAGCAGGCGATGGCATCGTCGTGATCTCCGGTTGGACCGGCGGCTACGGCAACCGCGTGGTGATCTCCCACGGAAAGATCAAGGGCGACTCGATCGCCTCGACGTACAACCACAACACGGACCTCAAGGTCCGTGACGGGCAGAAGGTGAAGAAGGGTCAGGTCATCTCGGATTCGGGCACGACCGGTGCCTCCACCGGCTGCCACCTGCACTTCGAGATCATGAAGAACGGCGGCTACGTCGACCCGATGCCCTACATCTCCTGACGACGGTCATCGTCCTTCAGAACCTGACCTCGCCGAGGTGGCTCCCGGTTGAATGTGATTCTGGCCTTTCGTGCGCGACATCATTGAGCTAGAGTAGTTGGTCTGCGTGTCTACGCGATTGAGCACTCCTCAGGGGCTGACAATCGAGGCCGGACACACTGCACCGAGACACAGGAAGGAGGCCGGACATGCCGAAGGAAACTGGTAAGAAAGTCATTGCGAGGAACCGCAAGGCACGCCACGACTATCTCATCGAAGATACGTGGGAGGCCGGTCTCGTGCTGAGCGGAACCGAAGTGAAGTCGCTGCGAGAGGGCAGGGCATCGCTGACAGACGGTTTCGCGTTGATCTTCCAGAACGAAGCGTGGCTTGAGGGCGTCTACATTCCCGAATACGCACAGGGGACATGGACGAACCACACCGCTCGTCGCCGGCGGAAGCTGCTGCTGCACCGTGACGAGATTCTGCGGCTGTCGCAGAAGGTCAAGGAATCGGGACGCACACTCATTCCGCTGGAACTGTACTTCGACGGATCGCGCGTCAAGGTCGAGATCGCTCTGGCCAAGGGCAAGCGCGAATGGGACAAGCGTCAGGCGCTGCGTGAGGCACAGGACAAGCGTGAGGCTGAGCGCGCCATCAAGTCCAAGCAGTTCCTCTGAGCTGACCCAGTCGACACCGCCGGCGAACCGGATTTCCGTTCGTGGGAATGCAATTGGATCGACTGGTGTTCTACGAGTATGCTGGTTATTCTGGTCAGCGCATGAGCCTGTTTATGCAGGTGAATGAGCTGGGCAGGTTTGGTAAAAGAATATGGGGATGATCGGTTTCGACGTCGGACACTGCGACGGGAGAAGCGGGCCGAGAATGTAGAGTCATCTCGTTAATGTCCTCTGCAAAACAATAGGTGCTAAGTCTAATAACCGCACCGATTTCGCCCTCGCTGCCTGATTAGGCCGAGCTGCGAATCCGTCAGTCTAGAGTTGCTTCCACTCTAGGTCCTGGCGTCGCTTAGGGAGCCACTGCTTCAGATATTTGTTGAGGGTATCTGAGGGACTTTTACTCAACTCCGTTCGTTGGTCCACATGTTCGTGTGAGGGCCAGAACCTAAGAAACTACTTCACGAACTGCGCCCGGAGAAGTCCTGACAATCTGCCGACGGACGCGGGTTCGATTCCCGCCATCTCCACCCATGGAAGAAGCCCGGTGACTCAGAGTTCTGAGTCACCGGGCTTCTTCGCGTCCGGAATCGCGACTGAGCCGCCCGCGCCCCTACGAGTTCACACGAATGACTTCCTCCTGGTACGGCGCGATGACCGCACCCGAGATCCGCAGGTCGAGGACCAGGAACTTCCGTTCGTCGACCGGAGTCGCCTTCCACTCGTTGACGACCTCGAGATCAGCCAGCGAGCGAACCGCGACACCCTGTCCTCCGGCAGCGCTGCCCAGGGCTGCGAAGTCGATCTCGTCGATGAGCATCGGCGACTTATCCAGCCCTTTGAGACCGTACAGGTTCACCTCGGCGCCATAGGCGGCATCATTGAACACTACGGCCATGCCGCGGCCTCCGGCTGAACGGATGGCGGTGTCGAGGTCGGACAACGCCATGGCGCCGCCCCCGTCGCCGGTGGTGAGAACGATCGTCGAATCCTGATTGGCCCGGGCAGCCCCGGCGACGCTGTGCCAGCCGAGTCCGATCGACTGGAACGCGGTGCCGACCATCGCCAACCGGTCGGGTGCGCTGGGTTCCCAGAACATGTTCGCCCACGCGATGAAGTGACCGCCGTCGGAGACAACGACGCGGTCCTCGGGCATCAGTTCTCCGAGTCTCGCAGCGGCTGCACGCGGGTCCAGGCGACCGTCCTCAGCAAACTCCGTCCCCATCTCATAGGCCCGGTCGGAAGCTGTGTCCACGGTTTCGCGCCACCCGCTCGGCTGAGATCCGGCAGCTTCCAAGCGAGAAACCAGCTCACCCGCGGCAAGTTTCACGTCGCTGCGGATGAAACCGCCGACCCTGGCATTCGTTGCCCGATCGTCGGTGTCGATCTGCCAGACAGTCGTCGACGGGTGGAACAGTTCGCCGAAGCGCATGGTGAACTGGTTGAGCGAGGCCCCGAAGACGACGGCGACATCGGCTTCATGGATTCGTTCCATCGCCTCCGGGGCTCCGAAGCCTCCGGCCACACCCAGGTCGAACTCGTCATCAGGGAAGACGTTTCGGCCCAGAGCAGTCGTGGCAGTCAATGCCCCGGTGGCCTCTGCCAGGGCGCCGAGTTCCTCTTCTGCCCCCGCCAACCACGCGCCTCGCCCGGCCAGCAGAACTGGTCGCTCCGCCTCGGCGAGGGTGGAGGCCAAGCGAGCGAGTGAGGTCTGTACGAATTCGGACGACGGCGCCAGGGGAGTGGGCTGACCAGGTCCCGGGACAGAGGGAATCTCGCCGATGTCGAGGGTCGCGACATCGTAGGGGATCGCCAGGACGACGGGCACACGGTACGTCAGCGCGTGCTCGATGGCCGTGACAGTCGCGGCCGCAGCATCGACGCGCCCCACGGTGTAGGTGCGCACGCCCACGGCCGAGGCCATGGCGATCTGGTCGACATCCCACGGGCGAGGTCCGGACGTGGGCTCATCACCGACGACGAGGACGAGCGGAACCTTGGCCTGCGCGGCCTCGGCCAGTGCGGTGAGTGTGTTCGTGAACCCGGCCCCGTAGGTTGTGGTGGCCGCAGCGATTCGCCCGGAGGTGCGGAAGTGCGCATCGGCGGCGACGACCGCGCCGGCCTCGTGGCGAACGGCAGTATAGGTCGCCGAGGTGGAGGTCAGCAGAGCATCGAGGAAGTAGGCGTTGCCGTTGCCCATGAGTCCGAAGACCTCATCGATGTGGTGGGCCAGGGTGTGAGCGACGTGGGCAGAAGTGTGAGCCATGCGGGGCCTTTCGCGAATGAGAGATATGGAAGTGAACGATCCATATATGTCTCACACGCGTTGTCCGCGGCTTCGCGCTCCTTTTTCGAGCGCCGGCTGTTCGGCAGCAACCGGAATCGACGTTGTCACCGGCCTGACCATTCGAATATAGATGAAAGCGGGCCGGTCGTCCAAGCCGGCACCTTCTCGGTGCAGACTCGAACGACCGGCCCGCTGGCAGCCAGTGCGGATGCTGACTAGCGGTTCAGGCGTTCCTTCCAGGCGGCCATGACCTCTGGAGGCGTCGGCTTCGTCACCAGCGAACCGATGACGTAGCCGAGCAGCGAGGCGATGAGGCCCAGGTAGATGGCCTCGTTGGAGTAGATGCCCATCGTGATCATGATGACGATCGTGGTCAGCGAGCCCAGGATCATGCCCGCCATGACACCGACGATGTTGCCGCGCTTGAAGATCAGCCCGCCGAGAATGGGGATGAAGAGTCCGGCCACCAGCAGGTTGTAGGCGACCGTCAGTGCCTCGACGACACTGGGCATGATCATCGCGAGGATGAGGGTGACGACGCCGAGGCCGATCAGGTAGATGCGAGAATCGCGGATCTCATCGCCGGTCTCACGCACCAAAGATTTCACCAGCGTCGACTTCGTGCTGCTCGAGCCGTAGGTCGGTACGCCGTCGGTCTGGGTCGCGCCCTCTGGTGTCGAATCGGGCACGTCCTTCGTCGCCGGAGCGATGTCCTTGCGAGCCAGCAGGGGTTCGACGATGTCCTGGCGGCAGACGGTCGCGGCGGCCATGAGTGAGCCGGATGCCGTCGACATCATCGCTGCCAGTGCCGCGGCGAGGACGAATCCGCCCAGCAGGGGTGACATCGCAGCATCGACGACGGCGACGAACACATCGTCTTGGACCTCGATGCCGGGAACGATCTTCGTTGCGGCCATGCCGATGAGCGCACCGGCCACGGCGTAGAGGAGGCAGTAGACGCCAGCGGACAGACCGCCCCACCTGGCCACACCCGGGCTGCGTGCGGTGAACACGCGCTGCCAGATGTCCTGGCCGATGAGCAGCCCCAGAGTGTAGATGAGGATGTAGCCCAGAATCGCCTGCCAGCCGATGCCCACAGGGCTGGTCTGCTCGGCCGGCAGTGAGGAGAACAGCTCTCCGATGCCGCCGGACTTGCTCAGCACGACCGGGAGCATGATGAGGAAGATGCCGATGGTCTGGATGAAGAACTGCACGAAGTCGGTCAGCGTGATCGACCACATTCCCCCGAGCATCGAGTAGAGGATGACGATGCCGCCGCCGATGAGCACCGACCAGAACTTATTGAGGTCGAAGAGCGCATGGAAGATCGTCGCATAGGCGACCGTCGACGTCGTGGAGATCATCAGCCCGTAGGCGGTCATGATCGTGCCCGAGACCAGGCGGGAGCCCTTCCCGTAGCGCAGCTCCAGCATCTGCGAGACCGTGTAGATCTCCAGTTTCTGAATCTTCGGGGCGAAGAACAACGAGAGCAGGATGATGCCCAGGCCGATGCTGAACACCAGCCACATCCCCGACAGTCCCGAGGTGTAGCCGAGTCCGACGCCGCCGATCGTCGAGGCTCCGCCGAGCACGACAGCGGACATCGTGCCCGTGTACAGCCACCCGCCCAGACGGCGGCCGGCGACGAGGAAATCGTCCTGGTTCTTCGCCTTGTACCGGCCCCAGATTCCGAATCCCACCATGGCGGCGAGGTAGATGATGACGACTAGAGAGTCCACGTCGACCCTTTCTTGATTGGCTGCGTGAGCAGCCGGCTAATTGGGTGCTTCAGCACCCGACGGTGATGTGAATGGTGGTGGGAACACTTCGTTCCAGAGCCTCGGCGACGGCCGCCGGCAACATCTCGTCGATGTCGGACTCAGCGATTGTGACCCCTGCCCCACCCATGGACTGGCCCAGGGCTGCGAAGTCGGGACGGGCGAGCTTGACCGCGAACGGTTCGATCGTCCGGTCGACCATCTGAGCCTCGATTTCGGCGTACCCGCCGTTGTCGACGATGACGAAGGGAATCCCCAACCCCAGCTCGCTGGCCGTCATCAGTTCCTGGATCGAGAACATGGCCGCCCCGTCTCCGAGGATGCAGGCAACCGGTCGAGCGCTGTCGGCCAGCTTCGCCCCGATGGCTGCCGGGATTCCGTAGCCCAAGGTCGCGAAACCGGGCATGTAGAGCAGCTGGTCGGGTGTGCTGGCCGTGAGAGCATGCACGGAACCGTCGTAGGTGACCTGGGACGAGTCCCCGGCGACGACGACAGCAGGTCCTGCACCCTGTTCGACCAGGCGGGTGACGCGGGCACCGATGGACTCGAAATCGAAGTCCGAGTTCCATGAGCCTCGGATCGCCGCGACCCGGTCGCTTCCGGTCGACGCGGCATCCCTCGCCGAGGTGGTCGTGGCCCCATCGTGGTCCAGCTCGGCCATCAGCGTGGTGAGGAACTCGCCCGCGTCTGCGCAGGCGAGGATGTCCCCGCCGAGGTTCTTGCCCAACTGGTCGGGGTCGATATCGCAGCGGATGACGAGCTGCGCGGAATTCTCATCGCGGATCCCGACCGAGGTCTGGGCGCCGATGAGTCCGCCCCACAGATCGGAGTCAGCCAGTTCGGAACCGAGGACGATGAGGACGTCGGCGGCAGCGGACTCGGCCTGGACACTGGGGAAGCGGACATTGGAGCCCAGCGACAGCGGGTGGGTCTCAGAGATGATGCCCTTGCCGTTGGCTGTTGTGGCCACAGGTGCGTCAAGTCGCTCGGCGAATGCCCTGACCTCGGCACTTGCCCGCCGGGCACCACCACCGGCGACGATGAGCGGGCGAGCGGCGCCGGCCACCGCCTCGGCGGCACGGGAGACGACACGCGAATCAAGACCGGGACGGCGTCCGGGAATCGGGGTCGGCACGCTGCCGTTCCAGGCGCCCTCGAGCACGTCGAGGGGAACCTCGATGTGAACGGGGCCGGGACGTGACGAGGAGAACATGGCGAACGCCTCGGCGACGGCCTGTGCAGCACCTTCGGCGGTGCGCGTGCGCTGGGAGGAGACCAGCAGGCGGTTCAGTGCGCCCGAGGAGTCCTTCGTCTCGTGCAGCATTCCGACATCGGCGCGCTCCATGCCGGTGGGGACACCGGGGGAGAGGATGAGCATCGGTCGTGACTCCGCGTACGCGGTCGCCGCAGCCGTGATGACGTTCGTCAGTCCCGGACCTGAGGTGGTGATGACGACCCCGGGTTTGCCGGAGACGAGGAAATACCCGTCGGCACCGTAGCCGGCACCCTGCTCGTGGCGCGGAGTGATGGCCCGGATGCCGAATTCGCTCGGGTGGCGGTAGAACTCGAGATTGTGTGTGCCGGGGATCCCGAAGATCGTGTCGACGCCGTGTGCGGCCAGAGTCGCGATGACGGCCCGACCGCCGTTGCGGAACTCTTCGCTGGGTGCGGCGCTGTTCTTGTCATCTGCCATGGTCAGACTCCGAGCGCTTCGCCGCTGGGTCCCGAGGGACCGGTGAGACCATTGGCCTCGGCGGCCCACAGGGAGAGCATCTCGTAGCCGACGTGGGCGGCGGCGAGTCCGGTGATCTCGGCGTGATCGTAGGCCGGTGCCACTTCGACGATCTCGGCTCCGACGACATTGAGTCCCTGGAGTCCGCGAATCGAGTTGAGCAGTTCGCGACTCGTCATGCCGCCGGCCTCAGGCGTGCCGGTGCCCGGAGCTGCGGCCGGGTCGAGGACGTCGATGTCGACGGAGAGGTAGACGGGTGCGTCACCGAGTCGTTTGCGTATGCGGGCCACGACTTCCTGGACGGAGGTGAACTGGTAGTCGTCGCTGCGGATGATCTGGAAGCCGAGCACGGCGTCGTCTTCGAGATCCTTCTGGCCGTAGAGGGGTCCGCGGATGCCGACATGCATGCAGGATTCGAGGTCGAGCAGGCCCTCTTCGCTGGCGCGGCGGAACGGGGTGCCGTGCGTGTATGGAGCACCGAAGTAGGTGTCCCAGGTGTCGAGGTGGGCGTCGAAGTGCAGGACCGCGATCTTGCCGTGCGTCTTGTGCAGGGAACGCAGGTTCGGCAGAGCCAGTGTGTGGTCACCGCCCAGGGTGAGCAGCTTCGCCCCGTCGGCGCGCATCTCATCGGCGGTGCGTTCGACTTCGGTGATGGCTTCTTCGATGTCGAAGGGGTTGACGCCCAGGTCACCGCAGTCGGCGACCTGCTGCCAGGTGAATGCGTGGACGTTCGTGGCCTGGTTGTAGGGGCGCAGCAGCTTCGAGGACTGGCGGATGTGGGCGGGACCGAAACGGGCACCGGGACGGTAGCTGACTCCGGCGTCGAAGGGGACACCGAGGATCTTGACGTCGATCTTCTCACCAGGCCTCTGGGCTTCGACCTCGTCGATGCGCGGGAGCAGGCCGAAGGTCGGTGGCCCTGCGAATCGTGGTGTCTTGCTGTAATCGGCTGGTCCCAGGGGTTGAGTCGACATCGGCTCTCCTTCGAAATCGTGAATGCTGACGGTAGTGCGTGATTGCCATCAGCCTAGGACGTGGCTCACACCACGCCGATATCCACAATGGACAATCTGGAGAATTGAGTATCCAGTGCGGATAGTATTGGGGGCATGGTCACTTTGGGTCAGCTCTGGGCGCGGCAGGAACTCGCGCTCGATGTCGTCGTCGATTCGCCGCACTCCAGGCTGGAAGATGTCACGATCGTGCACTCCTCGGAGCTGCCCGCCGTCGACGAATGGCTGGCCGGGGGAGAGGTCCTGCTCACGATCGGTGTCGGCCAAGACCTCAGCGGCGACGGCGTGGGTGACTATGTTGGGCGCCTCAAGAGAGCGGGTGTCCACGCACTCGGCATCGGTCTCGGCTCTGCCCTGCCGTGGCAGGAGCTTCCACCGAAGCTGATCGAGCAGGCGAGGGCGCAGGAGCTGGCCCTGTTCGGGGTGCCCGAACCGGTTCCCTTTGTGGCCGTCGTCGATGCCTTCACCAGAATGCGGGAGGAGGAGACGACCCGGGAACTGACCCGGGCCAGCAGCGCGGGACGCCGCTTCGCCACCGACCTTGCGCATCAGGGTCCCGCAGCTCTGGTCGACGATCTGGCCCGCACGCTGGCTGCGGCTGTCCACTTCGTCTCACCCACAGGCAGGGGACTGACCGGCGCTGATGCGAAGACTCAGGTGCGCCACGAGCTCATTCTCGAGGCCCTTAAGCCCTCCATGGCCCCGCGCCTTCTGCGCACTGAGGCGGGCATCGTCGAGGCTGTTCCGGTCGGAGACGAGCAGGTGCGGGCCTGGATCCTCGCACCCGCCGAGGCGACCGGAAATACCCGCACCCGCGCCCTCCTTCTCTCCACCGCAGCGGCACTGCTGAGTCTGAGCATCACGGAGGCCCCACCTCGGCGATCGGAGTCACCGCTCTTCACCACTCCCTTGACACCAGCTCAGGCACGGACCGAGTGGGTGCAGGAGACCGGTCTGGCTCCGGTCTCGCGAGTGAAGTTCACGGTCTTCGGCAATGTGCGCGGTGAGGACCCGGAGACGCTGATGGGGGATCTGGGACCCGGAACACTCCTGGTCCGTGCAGGGGCGATGCTCGGCGTCATCGAGGCTGGCAGGCAAGACACCGATCGCATCTATCGCGATGCCGCAGACTCCGCAGGTTCCTCAGATCTCGCAGCAGATCAGGTGAGCATGGTCGACCGGGTCGCGGAGGTCACTGGTCTCAGCGAACTGTCCACGAAGATGATCCCACTGGCCCAGGTCCACCACGCCTGGACCGTGTGGCGAACGCAGCACGAAACCGCGAGCTCGGATGTGCGGGCGCTGCTGTCATCGATCGATGAGGCGGCGGCGCAGAGATTCGTCGACCGAGTCCTGGGCGCGCTCCTCGCTTCACGCGACGAACAGGACCTGCTGCTGACGCTGCGGTCGTTCATCGCGACCGGGGGAGTCAGGGATGCGATCGCGACCGAGCTCGGCATTCATCGCCACACAGTGCGAGCACGTATGGCGAAGATCGAGACATTGTTGGGCCGCGACCTCAGTCGGGCCGAATCGGTCCAGGCCGTGGCCTTGGCCCTGGAGCTTGCCGAACTCTGAAAGTCGGTCGGCTCAGCCGAAGTGCTCGGCGTAAAAGGCCGATGCGACCGTGAGGACCCGGTCGAGCCCTTCCTTCTCACCGATGCTGATGCGGACCCCATCTCCGAGGTTGCGCACCGCGACAGCCTGTTCGACGCAGGCATCTTCGAAGGCTGAGGACAGCGGACCCAGCGGCAGCCACACGAAGTTCCCCTGCGCCTCGGGCACATCCCATCCTTGGTTGCGAAGAGCCTCGGCGAAGTCATCGCGGACGGCCGCGATCTCCTTGGCCCGGATACCGACCTCATCACTGTGGCGCAGGGACTCCAGTGCGGCAGTCTGGCTGACATCGGTGACTCCGAAGGGGATGACGGCCTTGAACAGTCCCTGGATGACCGATGCGTGAGCGAGCGCGTATCCGACCCGCAGGCCGGCCAGAGCGTGAGCCTTCGAGAAGGTCCGGACCAGAACGACATTGGGGTAGTCGGCCACGAGAGCGACCCCATCGACGACTCCGTCGGCGGTGGCGAACTCCCAATAGGCCTCGTCGAGGGCGACCAGCACCGTCGCTGGGACGTGATCGAGGAATCGGCGCACCTCCTCATCGCGCAGCGCCGGCCCTGTCGGATTGTTCGGGGAGCAGAGAATGATGAGGCTGGTCTTGTCGGTGATCGCCGCAGCCATCGCGTCGAGGTCGTGTCGACCGTCGTCACGGACCGGAACCTCGACCCGTTTCGATCCGGCCAGACCCGTGGTTTGGGGATACATCTCAAACGAGGGCCAAGGGTAGATCGCTTCGGTGCTGGCGTCCGAGGTGATCTGAGTCAGCGCCACGAGCAGTTCGCTGGCGCCAGTGGTCACGATGAGCTCATCGAGACTCACGCCGAGGCGGTCGGCCAGTTCTGTGCGCAGAGCCAGTGCCGCATCATCGGGGTACAGGGCAGGAT
The DNA here is from genome assembly GCF_003932995.1 of Brevibacterium aurantiacum. Classification (NCBI taxonomy): domain Bacteria; kingdom Bacillati; phylum Actinomycetota; class Actinomycetes; order Micrococcales; family Brevibacteriaceae; genus Brevibacterium; species Brevibacterium aurantiacum. The sequence goes on along the minus strand of NZ_CP025333.1, from coordinate 2,937,461 downwards.
TCTTCGCATCGGCGACCATGGCTGCGACGACGGCCGGCAGCGGCTCGAGGTAGTTCTCATTCGATGACAGTTTGAACGGGGTGAGCCCGTCGATCTCCTTGGGTGCCTTCCCAGGAACGTACGGTGGGAATGTCTCCAGCGAGGCCCGCAGCCGCGGGGTCGAGGTGCTGTCAGCTGAGGTGTCCGGAGTGCTCATGGAATCATGATCGCACAGGAGACTCACCAGGGTTTGTCCGGGGCCGAACGACCTCCGTCACCGCCAGGTCCCTGCTGTTGCTGTTCACGGTCCGAGTTCTCGCCGCGCTTGCGCAGCTTCTCACGCTTCTGCTCCTCCTCGGACTTCTCTCCGGAGTCATCAGATTTCTCTTCGCCTTCGTCAGAGCCCTCTTTCTCGTCCTTCTTCTTCGAGTCGTCTCCGGAGTCGCCGTTCTTCTGATCATCGCCCTCAGAACTCTCGGAGTCGTCGCTTTCGGACCCCTCCTGCTTCGACTTCTCTCCGGCCTTCTTGTCCTCGACGCGTTTCTTCGCCTCGTCGCTCTTCTGCTGCTCTTCGCTCTTCTTCGGCTGGCATTCCTTCGGAGCATCCTCCAAGGTCTTCAGCGACTGTTCGTAGAGTTCATCGGTCTTCTCAGGGTCCTGGCCCGCAGCCTCATCGGCGAGCTTCTCGTAGACATAGGACAGGTTGATGCGCACGGCGCACTCGTCCCGGACGGGAGCAATCTCGAGAGCCGACTCGAGGTCGTCTCGCGCTGGTTCGAAATCGCCGACTGCTGCCTCCGCGGTGCCGCGATTGTAGTAGCCGATGTGGCGTTGGACCGGACTGAGTGTGAGGAAAGCGGTCGATGCCTTCTTCGCTCCGGGGAAGTCATTCGACGAATAGCGTACCTGTGAGGCCGCCCCGAAATAGAGGGTCGCAGCCACATAGCCGAAGACGAGCAGCAGGACGGAACCGATGATGATGTTGATGCGAGACAGCCTGCGCATCGTCGACCAGGTGCGTGTGATCCGGTTCATGGCCGACCTCCTCGCCGTGTGGGGGCGATGGTACGCAGCCGCAGCAGTTCGCGGACCCCGAACACCATCTCGACTGCGATCCACGCGAACACGAGGATCAGGGGGACCCAGAAGTATTCGTCGACGGTGACGCGGCCATCCTTCTTCACCAGAGTCTGATCGTACTTCGGCGCCGAGTAGACGCTCGACATCGAGGCCCCGCCCTCACGATGGTGGTATTTCACGCCGAGGTCAGTCGCCAACTGTTTGAGGTTCGTCTCATCGATCTTCGAGATCCCGGGATTGCCCTGCCCATCGCGAATGTACTCGTCGGCTGATCCACCGGACCCGCCAGCACCGTCAGGGTCTTGGGGGTCGCCGAGGCCGGGATCATCTCCGGGAGACGATCCGTAGCCGAAGGGCTGGGGTTCCTTCATCTTCCCGCCCTGCGCGGTTCCGTATCCGAACACCGCGCCATCATCGATGCGCGAGGCGAAGGATGACCATGAGTCGACAGAGGTCTCAGCCGTCTGCTCACCGTCGCCGAAGTAGAAGACCAGGCTCTTGTTCTCAGGACGATCCTCCTGATTGGACTTCATGCGTTTGTCCAACTCAGCACCCGCCTCGGTGATGGACGAGCCATTCGAGTTCAACGACATCTCGGGGCTGAGGACGTCGACGGCGGAGGCGAACGCAGCATGGTCGGTCGTCAGCGGCATGACCGTCGAAGCGGTTGAGGCAAAGGAGATGATGCTCAGCCTGGTGCCGGGGAGCTGCTTGGCCAGGTCGAGCATGTCCTTCTTCACCCCTTCCAGGCGGGTCTTGTCACCGTCATAGTCCTCAGCGGCCATCGAAGTCGTCGTGTCGACGAGGAAGTAGACGTCGGCTGCGGCCTCGTACTCCTCGGTTGAGGATTTGATGGGAATGCCGGGGCGGGCCAAAGCGAGTGCGAGCACGACGACAATGCCCATGCGTGCGAACCATTTCCAACGCGGACCGTCCCCGCGCACAGCCGGAATGATGCACACGGTCAGCAGAGCGAGGACGAGGAAGCCCCATCCGAACCAGGTGAAGACGGGGTCGAAGATCATGATTTGGTCCTCCATGCCAGAACGAAGACACCGGCGAGGCCGAAGACCGCGATCCCGAGGGGAACGGTGGGCATGTCATGGACGACGGTGTAGGAGCGGCCGGGAGTGTTCTCGGCCTCCTGGCTCTGGATCTCTGAGACGATGCGGTCGATCGTCGACGCCGAACCCATGTCGAACTGCTTTCCTCCTGTGCGATCGGAGACCGACTTCAACTCCTTGGTCTGCGGGTTCGTGAGCACCGATGGGGGAGAGAGGCTGTAGACCCTGACATCCGACTCCACTGCGATGTCCGTGGCCTCGTCGAGGTCGAAGAGCGGGTCACCTGCGAGCATATTGTCGGTGGCGAAGACGATCGAGCGTGAGCGATCCTCGTCCTGACGATCGAAGTTGTCCACGCAGGAGACGAGACCGTCGCCGATGAGGGAGGACCCGCCGATGTTGGGAGGTGAGGTCGACCAGGAGTAGTCGGTGCCCTCCGAACCCCAAGTGCGGAATCCCTCCTCAGCCTCTTCAAGGTAGTTCTGGACCATCTCGTAGTCATCGGTGAGTGGGAATGCGGAGACAGCGGTGGAATTGAACACGGTCATGCCGATGCGTTCGCCGTCGAACCGGTCGACGAGTTCCTGATAGGCCTCGAGGAGATCGGCATCGTATCCGAGCATCGAACCGGAGACATCGAGGCAGAGCATGACGTCACGCAGCTTCTTCTCCGGGTTGACGGTCTCGACCCAGGCAGGCCGAGAGATCCCGGCGAGCGTCGACAGTCCGGTGAGGGCGATGACCGCGAGGAAGGCGACCGTCGTGAGCAGGCGAGTCCGCATGGCTTTGCGGAAACTCGGCAGGGTCGTTATCCGGGCGCTGTGTGCCACGGCAAGTGAGGAGGCGGTGGCCTTGGGCCTGCGAAAGAAGAAGACCGCGGCCGCGGCCAGCACCAGGAGGATGATCGCCAACCACCAGAGCATCAGGACCATCGCGTCACCAGCTTTCTGGCACCGGCGATCTGGGGCCCCAGATCGTGGGCTTCGTCCTCAGCGAACTCCGCCTCGTAGAGTCCCGACAGGGACTCGGCGAGGTCATCGAGACCGGCCACAGCCGCGTCTCGGTAGGTGAGGTGCTCGGCCTTGACGCCCCACGCGTCACGAGCGAACTCGCGCACGATCTTCGCCAGGTCCCGGGCGGAATCCCTGACGCCGACATCTCCGTCACCGAGTTTCGACTCGACGGCGGCGATCCGTGACATGTAGGTGCTGCGGACAGGAATGGGAATGCGCGGCCGGGATTTCGCACCTGAACCGGCAGCCGCGCGCAGCAGCGGAGCGAACAGATTGAGGACGGCGGCCAGCAGAACGGCACAGGCGGCGACATACCACCAGGCCGAGAGCTGCAGCGGCGCGACGAGTTCAGCGGGGCCCACGGCGGTGCCTCAGCAGAAGAGTGTGGAGATTGCCCAGTGCCTGGTCCGGGTGGGCGAGTTCGGTGTGTGAGATCCCGAGCTTGGTCAGCAGGTCGCTTCGGTGCTGCCGGCGGCTGGCCTCGGCGGCGTGGAATTCGGCGCGCACACTCGGATTGGCCATCACGGATGATGGCAGGCCGACGTCCGGTCGTGAGACGTCGAACGGCGCCGAGGCGGTCGGCAGCTGGGCGAGGTCTGCGTCGGTGATCGTGATCCACAGGATCTCGTGCTGCGCGCGCAGACGTTTGATCGTGGCCTCTTCCTTCGCGCCGAGGGGCGCTTGATCGGAGATGACGACGACGAGCATCCGGTGGTTGATGTGGGTGGCGATCCACTGCAGCTGCTCATTGATCGAACCGTCGCTGTCGGTGCCGGCTTCGGCGAGGATCTGCTGCAGCAGGTTCTCCAAGTGGGCTTCGCTGCCCTTGCGGGGCGATGCGGTGGACCGCGCTGAGTTTCCATGGACGAGCATCACGTCATCACCGTGGCGTACGGCAAGGTAACCGGTCATTCCGGCCATGAGGATCGCCAGCTGTCGTTTGTCGACTCCCGCCGAGGTGACGGCGTCGAAGTTCCGGGAGGAGTCGACGACCAGTGCCAGAATGTGCCTGCGGTGGGCGACGTAGCGTTTGACCAGTGGGTTCGAATGTCGAGCCGTGGCCTTCCAGTCGATGTCGCGGATCTCGTCGCCGGGGATGTAGTCACGCAGGTCATCGAAGTCGAGGCTGTGTCCGTGGAAGACAGAGGAATAGTCCCCATCGAGGAGCCGGCGGGTCCGACGGTGTGCGTGGATGGTCATCCGCGCCTTGATCCGATTGAGCAGAGCAGTCATCGATGCAGCCGATCAGGGAGTCGGGACGGCCATGAGAAGGGCATCGACGACCTGTGCGCTCGTGATGTTCTCGGCCGCGGCTTCGAAGTTGAGTTGGATGCGGTGAGCGAGGATCCGGTGGGCCAGGTCCTTGATGTCCTCGGGGATGACGTAGTTGCGGCCCCGGATCATCGCCAGGGACCGTCCGGCGTTGGTGAACGCGATCGAGGCACGAGGACTGGCGCCGTATTCGATGAAGGGAGCCAGGCGACCCAGATACTTCGTGGTGTTCCTGGTCCCGTGGACGAGCTCGACGAGGTACCAGCTGATCGATGGGTCGACGTAGATGGTGCGTGCATACTGCTGCAGCGTCTCCACGTCCTCGAGGCTGCACGAGGGCTTAGGCACGGAGTCGCGGTCGAAGACACCCGAATCGAGACGGGAGAGGATCTCCATCTCCTCGTTGGGACTCGGATGGGTGAGGAGATCTTTGATCATGAACCGGTCGAGCTGAGCCTCGGGAAGCTGGTAGGTCCCCTCCTGCTCGATCGGGTTCTGCGTGGCCATGACGAGGAACGGACGCGGAAGTTCGAACCGCTGGCCGCCGATCGTGGTCTGCTTCTCCTGCATCGCTTCGAGCATGGCGCTCTGCGTCTTCGCCGAGGACCGGTTGATCTCATCGAGGAGGACGATGTTGGCGTGCACGGGGCCCAGGACCGTATTGAACGAGCCCTCCTGAGCGTTGTAGATCTGTGAGCCGATGATGTCGGCTGGCAGCAGATCGGGAGTGCATTGGATGCGGGAGAACTTTCCGGCCACCGCATTGGCCAACGCCGCTGCCGCGGTCGTCTTGGCTAGTCCAGGAACACTCTCCAGGAGCAGATGACCACCGGAGAGGAGACCGATGAGCAGGCTCTCCCGCAAACGCTGCTGCCCGACGACGAAATGGTCCAAATAGGACTCCAAGCCTTTGAGAATCGATTGAGCATGCGCGATCTCTTGAGTGTTGGCGGGTGCCGTTGCCGTCATGGTGGGGCCTCTCAAATCTCAACTGGCTGACAAAACAAGCATATGGGCTGACCCTGACACACGTCTGGGCACTTTCGTGTCAGTACCGACACATACAGTTCAAGGAACGACACACAGCCGTGGAAGGCGCCGCGAAGTCGCGCACAACGCCACGAAATCGACGCGATGAAGAAGGGAGGCGGTGACCGTGGAAGTGGACCATATTCGACCGCAAGCGCAGTCGAGCGTGACACGCCGAAAAAGTGCCCACAGGTGAAATTTTTATCTGTGGACAAGTGTGGAAAACGCAGTAGGGGGAGGCGCCCGAAAATGGGTTTTCGGCCCCGCTGCCCAGTGTCCTCGCAGGTGATCGAACTACATCAGTGTCATTCGTGACTTGTGGATGACTGTGGACGATTTGAACACAGGGTGTGGATGATCGAAACAACACTGGTGTAACACTGGATATAGGGGTAGAGTCGACCCCGAGCACAACATCTAGTGGTCACACTCGGGCCTGATCTGCGTGATATTCGTCATTGTCAAGGTCATAGCCCGAGCTGGACATACCGTGGAATCTAAGCCGAAGTGCAGAATTGAGGAGTCGCGATGATCACCGTGTACACCAAGCCATCTTGCGTCCAGTGCAACGCCACCTACCGTGCGCTCGATGCCAAGGGTCTGAAGTACAAGTCGGTCGATCTCAGTGTCGATGAGAACGCCTTGGATGTCGTCAAGGCCATGGGCTACATGCAGGCTCCCGTCGTTGTCACCGACAACGACCACTGGTCAGGTTTCCGTCCGGACAAGATCGCCACTCTGGCCGGCGAGCAGACCTCGGTCTCCGTTGTAGCCTGACATGCTCCTGGTCTACTACTCGAGCAGCTCTGAGTACACCGACCGATTCGTCAGCAAGCTGCGGCACCCCTCACGCCGACTTCCCCTGCTGACAAAAGATGAGACGCTGGCGATCGACGAACCGTTCGTCCTTGTGACTCCCACCTATGGAGCCGGCCCCAACAGAGGCGCCGTCCCCAAGCAAGTGATCAAGTTCCTCAATATCGAATCGAATCGCCGCCACCTCGTCGGCGTCATCGGCGCCGGAAATACGAACTTCGGCGAAGAATACTGTCGCGCGGCACACAAAGTGGCCGCGAAATGCAATGTACCCGTGCTGTACCGTGTCGAACTCCTCGGAACCCCAGAGGACGTCGAAGCAGTGAATTTAGGATTGGACAAACTGTGCGCGAGCTCGCTGAAGACCGCAATGTAGAAGACATCATCCGCGAAGAGACGGATCTTGACTACCATGCGCTCAACGCCATGCTGAACCTCTACGACCAGGATGGTCGCATCCAGTTCGAACGTGACAAACAGGCTGCCAGGCAGTACTTCCTGCAGCATGTCAACAACAACACAGTCTTCTTCCATGACCTCAAGGAGAAGCTGGACTACCTCGTCGAGAAGGAATACTACGAGCCCGAAGTTCTCGATCAGTACTCCTTCGACTTCATCGAGGAGCTTTCGAAGCACGCCTATTCGGCTAAGTTCCGGTTCCAGACCTTCCTCGGTGCTTTCAAGTTCTACACCTCGTACACGCTGAAGACCTTTGACGGAAAGCGCTACCTCGAACGCTTCGAAGATCGCGTCGTCATGGTCGCACTGTTCCTGGCTCGCGGCGACGAGACCCTGGCTAAGCAGCTCGTCGACGAGATCATCCATGGTCGGTTCCAGCCGGCCACCCCGACCTTCCTCAATGCGGGAAAGAAGCAGCGCGGCGAGCTTGTCTCCTGCTTCCTGCTGCGCATCGAAGACAATATGGAGTCCATCGGCCGTTCCATCAACTCCGCTCTGCAGCTGTCCAAGCGCGGCGGCGGTGTGGCCTTCGCTCTGACCAACATCCGCGAGTCCGGTGCACCGATCAAGAAGATCGAAAACCAGTCCTCGGGTGTCATCCCCGTCATGAAGCTGCTCGAAGACTCCTTCTCCTACGCCAACCAGCTGGGTGCACGTCAGGGTGCCGGTGCCGTGTACCTCCACGCTCACCACCCCGACATCTACAAGTTCCTCGACACCAAGCGCGAGAACGCCGATGAGAAGATCCGGATCAAGACGCTGTCCTTGGGCGTTGTCATCCCGGACATCACCTTTGAACTGGCCAAGCGCAATGAGGACATGTACCTCTTCAGCCCGTATGACGTCGAACGTGTCTACGGCATGCCCTTCTCCGACGTCAACGTGACAGAGAAGTACGAGGAGATGGTCGACAACGCGGCCATCAAGAAGAACAAGATCAATGCACGCGAGTTCTTCCAGACCTTGGCAGAGATCCAGTTCGAGTCCGGATACCCCTACGTCATGTTCGAAGACACAGTGAACAAGGCGAACCCGATCGACGGCAAGATCATCATGTCGAACCTGTGCTCCGAGATCCTGCAGGTCTCCGAGCCCAGCAAGTACGACTCCGATCTCGGATACGACGTCGTCGGCAAGGACATCTCCTGCAACCTCGGTTCCCTCAACATCGCTCTGACGATGGACTCGTCTGACTTCGGGCAGACCATCGAGACTGCGATCCGCGGACTGACCGCTGTCGCTGAGACCTCTGACATCCAGTCGGTGCCCTCGATCGCCCGCGGCAATGACATGTCGCATGCCATCGGACTCGGCCAGATGAACCTCCACGGCTACCTTGCCCGCGAGCATATCTACTACGGTTCCGATGAGGGCCTCGACTTCACGAACATGTACTTCTACACCGTCGCCTACCACTGTGTGCGGGCATCGATGGAGATCGCGAAGGAACGTAAGACTGCCTTCGCCGGATTCGAGAGGTCGAAGTACGCGAGCGGCGAATACTTCGACAAGTACACCGACGAAGTGTGGGAACCACGCACCCGGCGGGTGGCCGAGATGTTCACCGAAGCCGGTGTGCATATCCCCACTCAGGATGATTGGCGTGAGCTCAAGGCTGCAGTTGCCGAGCACGGCATCTACAACCAGAACCTGCAGGCCGTTCCGCCCACAGGATCGATCTCCTACATCAACAACTCGACGTCGTCGATCCACCCTGTAGCTTCGAAGGTTGAGATCCGCAAGGAGGGCAAGATCGGTCGGGTGTACTACCCGGCACCCTTCATGGACAACGACAACCTCAAGTACTACCAGGATGCCTACGAGATCGGCTACGAGAAGATCATCGACACCTACGCCGAGGCCACGAAGCACGTGGACCAAGGCCTGTCGCTGACCTTGTTCTTCATGGACACCGCCACGACTCGTGACATCAACAAAGCGCAGATCTACGCGTGGCGCAAGGGCATCAAGACCATCTACTACATCCGGTTGCGCCAGCTCGCGCTGGAGGGCACCGAGGTCGATGGCTGCGTTTCCTGCATGCTGTGACCGTTGAGCGCTGTGGGCCGGTGCAAACCGGCCCACAGCCTCTTGACCCGGGGCCTGCCCATCGTGCAGGCTCCGGGTGCTCAATATTCTTAGTCTGCTGAGCAGACGATACGTACGCACGACGTACCTGCAACTTGGAAGAGAGATGGAAACGTTGGAGAATCTGACTTTGGCCTCGCACGTCGACGCCATCAACTGGAACCGTGTCGTCGATCCCGTCGACGATGACGTCTGGGATCGCCTCACAGGAAACTTCTGGCTGCCTGAGAAGGTGCCGCTGAGCAATGACATTCCCTCGTGGGCCACCCTCACCGAGGAGGAGAAGACGCTGACGATGCGCGTCTTCACCGGTCTGACTCTGCTCGATACGATTCAGGGCACCGTGGGTGCGATCTCTCTGATCCCGGATGCGGTCACGCCGCACGAGGAAGCAGTGATGACGAACATCGCGTTCATGGAGAGCGTGCACGCGAAGTCCTATTCGTCGATCTTCTCGACCCTGTGCTCGACGAAGGAGATCGACGAGGCGTTTCGTTGGTCGCGGGAGAACACCTACCTGCAGTCCAAGGCCGACATCATCCTCAGCTACTACCGCGGCGATGACCCGCTCAAGCGCAAGGTTGCCTCCACGCTGCTGGAATCGTTCCTCTTCTACTCCGGCTTCTACCTGCCCATGTACTGGTCTGCGCACGCGAAGCTGACGAACACGGCGGACCTCATTCGCCTGATCATCCGCGACGAGGCTGTGCACGGCTACTACATCGGCTACAAGTACCAGAAGGGCCTGGAGTCACAGTCCGAAGAGCGCAAGCAGGAGCTCAAGGACTACACGATGAACCTCATGTTCGAACTCTACGAGAACGAGGTTGCCTACACCCATGACCTCTACGACTCGGTGGGCTTGGCCGAGGACTGCAAGATGTTCCTCCACTACAACGCCAACAAGGCTCTGATGAACCTCGGGTATGAGGCGATGTTCCCGAAGGAGGTCACCGAGGTCAACCCGGCGATCCTCGCGGCGCTCTCGCCCAACAGCGACGAGAACCACGACTTCTTCTCCGGGTCCGGATCCTCCTACGTCATCGGCAAGGCCGAGAACACGGAAGACGACGACTGGGACTTCTGAGTCATCTTTCAGGCGCTTGAGGGACCGAGTCCTCCGAGCGTCAGCGGCCCATCCGAGCACACACTGCTTGGGTGGGTCGCTTTTCTGCATTGAGGAGTCTGCAGGCGAAACCGGTTCAACTCAGCTGCTCAACTCAGCTGCTCATCTCAACTGACTATTGTCAGCGAGATTCGCGTGCCTCACGTGCGGAGGCGACGTCGTCGACGATTGCCGCGATGTGCTGCATGCTCGCGATCAGCGACCCGTACAGGGCCCAGGAGCGCTCAGGGAGGCCGTCATCGGCGGCCATGGTCACCGACAGTTCTTCGAGGCGTTTGAAGATCGGCTCAACCTCCGCATCCGGGTCGGCAATCGATCGCCCTGCGTCGCGGACGATCGACGTCCACTGCTCGCGAAAGCGAGAGTCCCATTCGCCGTCTTCATAGGACCCCTCGCGCAGAGTTCGCGTGAGATGGCGCAGATGGGAGATGCCTTCGTCCACCCGCAACAGGATATTCTCGTAGCTGGCTTCCTTCGGCGATGTCTGAGTGTCCCGAGCCTCGCCCGATGGCGTGCGCCTCCGACGCAGACGATGACGCGGATTTGCTCGTTGGCTCTCACGAGCGAACTTGACCGACTGCCATGCGGAGTTCATCTCTTCGCTCATCGACTCGGTCTCATTGAACCAGTCATCGGCGTCCGCGGTTTCCCAGCCGTCGTCCAGTTCATCTGCCATGTCGACGAGCATGTTGCCCATGCGCCGGTTGATGCTGTCGACGTACCGTGCGGCCTGCTGATCCCGCAGCGGCGGAATCACCAGGAGATTGACGATGATGCCGACGGCAATGCCCAGGCAGAGCTCGAGAATGCGTTCGCCGAGCAGTGGCTGTTGGCTGTCGAAGCCGCTGCCGAGGACGAATATCCCCGTCGTCGCGATCGCCACGCCCTCGTCACGTATCCACGGCAGACGCGCGGCAGCGAGACCGACTAGGAGCGCGAGAGCAAATGTCCAGATGCTCACCCCCAGGTAGTTGCCGATGAGGAAGGACAAGGCAACACCGAGAGTCGAGGCGATCGTCGACTGTGCTCCGCGAGACAGGGAGCGGTGGACGGTGGCATGGACTGTCAGCAGCGCCGCCCACGGAGCCAGGAACGGCATCTGGGAGTTGAGGACATTGTCCGACAGCCACCACGCGCCGGTGGCCGCGATGACGGTCTTGACGATCTGGAGAACGTCCGTTGCAACGTCGGGGCGTCTGGCCAGCAGTGGTAGCTGGTCTCGTGAGTTCTGCGGCATTGGTCGTACTTTCGGACAGAGGCCATGTAGGTCTCACTCTACAAGGCATGAACGGCAGGTGACCGGTACAGGCGAGGGGCATGGGCACAGGGGATGGGCGGAGAATGAGAAAGCCCGACATTCCTGCAGGCGAAACCTGCGAAATGTCGGGCAGAGGTCAGACTGTCGTGGTTCTCGCTCTGCTTAAAACCCAGCAGTGCGAAGGAAAACCTTGACAGACGGCGGCGATCAGGCCGCCAGCGGCGTGATCTCACGCAGCGATGAGCCGGTGAACAGCACGACGCGGCCGGTGTTGTCACTGATCGTGACTTTGCCGTTGCGGGTGCTGATCTTCGGATCAATCAGTCCTGCATGCTCAATGGCACGCTGGACCCACTGTGGGAACTGAGTCATCGTTCCCTCCTTTCTTAGCTACTTCGTCGAAGGGCATGCATCAACGCATGTCATTCTCATTGTTTTCGTGGTAGCGACGGGGCAGTCGCCGGGGTGCCGGCCGCGAACCGCGTAAATCGGAAGCTGGCCTGCTGAAATGTCACCGTGGAGTGGGTTGATCCTTCACGGTGGGGGATCTGCGATTCGAAGTGAGACAGTGTCCGTGGCGAATCATTTGAAATGTCGAACCTGGATCTGAGTTCTCACTCATGGGCGACGTGTCATCGTGCTCAGTGGATCAGATGGTTCAATGAAGCCGGACAACTTCGAACGCAAGACACCAGCTTAACCGCAGTGGAAACGAGAAGTCAAAACGGCTATTGATCAGCGGGGAATCTTGCCTCGACGCAGCCTCACCAGGATGATGAGCGCGGTGAGCAGCAGAGCAGCCGCAACAAGCAGCATTCCGACGGGGAGCAGCGACTCATTGGCTACGCCGAACGTCTTCGACGACTCCTCGGAATAAGAGGTCTCTGCACCGTCGCCGGACTCCACCTGGGCGCCGACTGCTGAAATTTCATCTGCGTCGGCTCCGCCGGCATCGCTGCCGCTCTCCGAAGCGCTCGGGTCGCCACTGGGCGTCACTGTCTGGCCGACCGGGACGGTCTGCAGAGATTTGGGATCCTTCTGGGCGAAGTCCCATTCGAGGAGGTCGACCGCTGCCTGCCGGGAGTTATTGTCGATTCCGAGCATCGTCGAGACGACACGGCGGCCATCACGTTCTGCCACCGCGATATACGCGCCCTTGGCCTGACGCGTGAACCCGTTCTTCAGCCCGAGCCCACCGTCGACCTGGCCGACGATCTTGGTATGGTTCTGAATCTCGTAGCCCTTGAACTTCTCCTTGGTATCCGGGTTCTTGCCACCCGGGAACTTGTAGGTCTCGGTGTCGATGACGCTCATCAGATAGTCGTTCTCACACACCGCCCACGCCAGTTTCATCATGTCTGCGGCAGTCATGTACTGATTCTTATCGTCGAGGCCCGAAGTGTTCGCCGCGTGAGTGTTCGTCATCCCCAGCTCTTCGGCCTTCTCGTTCATCAGCGCCACAGCCTTGTCCTGACCGCCAGCGGCTCGCCCGAGCGCATTCGCAGCATCGTTGGCACTCGACATCAGCATTGCGTGGAAGAGCAGATCCACGGTGTAGTCGTTCTTCTGCATGAGACCGACCTTGGTGCCGTCGATCTCCATGTCCTCGAACTCTGCCTCAACCTTCTGCTTCGGATCGTCGAGGACCTCGACGAGCGCGAGGGCGGTGAGGAGTTTGATCGTCGATGCTGGGGCATGCTTTTTGTCGATGTCATGCGCGACCTGGAGCTCACCTGTGTCGAGGTCTCCCACCAGCCATGACGTTCCCACTGGTGTCGGTGGCTTCGATCCGTCGCCGAGGTCGGCCGGAGACTCGTAGACCTTCTCCGGTGTCTCCTCCGGTTGGCTCAGACCGTGCGAGGTGCTGGGGGAGAGGACCAGCTGAGCCCCAATCAGCACCAGAGCGATTACGGCGCTGACGAGGAGACGAAGTCCTGCCAGAGGTGAACAGGGGAGGACCGCTGTACGCGTCGGAGAAGAAGGATGGTGAGAACGCATCGCACCAGTCTACGACCGAGGGGAACTGGGAGCTTTCAGGAAACTCGGTGCGATTGGGCACAGCTTGCGCCGCCCCACCCGCCCCAGGGAACGCGAAAGGCGGCCGTGCACGAAAAGTGCACGGCCGCCTCGGCGATGGTGATCGTCAGATCAGAATGCGCGCTGCAGGACTGCCTGCTTCACCTCGGCGATGGCCTTGGTGATTTCGATGCCACGAGGGCAGGCCTCGGTGCAGTTGAAGGTGGTGCGGCAGCGCCACACGCCTTCCTTGTCGTTGAGGATCTCCAGGCGCATGTCTCCGCCCTCGTCACGCGAATCGAAGATGAAACGGTGCGCGTTGACGATGGCTGCCGGTCCGAAGTACTGGCCATCGGTCCAGAACACGGGGCACGACGAGGTGCACGCAGCGCAGAGGATGCACTTGGTGGTGTCGTCGAAGGCCTCACGCTGCTCGGCCGACTGCAGACGTTCACGCGTCGGCTCGTGACCGGAGGTGATGAGGAACGGCATGACCTCACGGTAGGACTGGAAGAAGGGCTCCATGTCGACGATGAGGTCCTTCTCCAGAGGCAGACCCTTGATCGCTTCGACAGTGATCGTCTTGGAGGTGTCAAGATCCTTCAGCAGGGTCTTGCAGGCCAGACGGTTACGGCCGTTGATGCGCATGGCATCGGAGCCGCAGACACCGTGGGCACAGGAGCGGCGGAAGGACAGCGAGCCGTCCTCCTCCCACTTGATCTTGTGCAGGGCGTCCAGGACACGGTCGGTGCCGTACATGGTGACCTTGTACTCCTCCCAGTGCGCCTCTTCGTCCTGTTCGGGATCGAAGCGTGCGATCTGGAAGGTGCAGTCGAACGACGGGATCGAACCGCTGTCGCCGGCCACATGGTCGGGCAGGTCGATCTTAGAGGCCGGCTCCGGGGTTTCGGTTGAGGTATCGGTGCTCATCAGTACTTACGCTCCATCGGCTGGTAACGGGTGACGATGACGGGCTTCGTCTCCAGACGCATGCCCTTGATGCCGTCGGTCTCCGCTTCGGGATCGAGGTAGGTCATCGTGTGGTGCATGAACTTCTCGTCGTCACGATCCGGGAAGTCCTCGCGGAAGTGCCCACCGCGTGATTCCTTGCGGTGGATGGCGGCGACGGAGATGACCTCGGCGAGTTCGAGCAGGAAGTTCAGCTCGACGGCCTCGAGGAGGTCGAGGTTGAAGCGCTTGCCGCGATCCTGAATGCCGACGTTGTTGTAACGTTCACGCAGTTTCGCGATCTCGTCGAGCGCTTCACGCAGAGTCTCGTCCGTGCGGAAAACCTGGACGTTGGCGTCCATGAGCTCCTGCAGATCCTTGCGGATGGCGCCGATGCGTTCGGTGCCGTCTGAGGTCCGCATCTTCTCGAGCAGTGCGACGGTGTCGTTCTCGGCAGCCTCGGGCAGTTCGACGAAGTCAGCGGTCTTCGAGTATTCTGCGGCGGCGATGCCGGCGCGCTTGCCGAAGACGTTGATGTCGAGCAGCGAGTTCGTGCCCAGACGGTTCGAACCGTGCACGGACACGCAGGCAACCTCACCTGCGGCGTAGAGGCCGGGAATGACGTTGTCGTTGTCCGCGAGCACCTCGGCGCCGATGTTGGTCGGAATGCCGCCCATGGCGTAGTGCGCGGTCGGGAAGACCGGCACCGGTTCTGTGTAGGGCTCCACACCGAGGTAGGTGCGGGCGAACTCGGTGATGTCGGGCAGCTTCGCATCGATGTGTGCGGGCTCGAGGTGCGTGAGGTCGAGCAGGACGTAGTCCTTGTTCGGACCACAGCCGCGGCCTTCGCGCACCTCATTGGCCATGGACCGGGCCACGATGTCACGAGGAGCGAGGTCCTTGATCGTCGGGGCGTAGCGTTCCATGAAGCGCTCACCGTCGGAGTTGCGCAGGATCGCGCCCTCACCACGGGCTGCCTCGGAGAGCAGGATGCCCAAGCCGGCCAGGCCGGTCGGGTGGAACTGGAAGAACTCCATGTCCTCGAGCGGGATGCCCCGGTTGTAGGCCACGGCCATGCCGTCGCCGGTCAGGGTGTGGGCGTTCGAGGTGGTCTTGAAGACCTTGCCCACGCCGCCGGTTGCGAAGACGACCGACTTGGCCTGGAACAGGTGGATCTCGCCGGTGGCCAGTTCGTAGGCGACGACGCCCGCCGGACGACGGACTCCGTCGACCTCGGTCATGGCCAGGTCGAGGACGTAGAACTCGTTGTAGAACTCGACGCCGTGCTTGACGCAGTTCTGGTACAGAGTCTGGAGGATCATGTGGCCGGTGCGGTCGGCTGCGTAGCAGGAGCGACGGACCGGGGACTTGCCGTGGTCACGGGTGTGACCGCCGAAGCGACGCTGGTCGATCTTGCCTTCTGGGGTCCTGTTGAAGGGCAGCCCCATCTTCTCGAGATCGAGAACGGCGTCGATGGCTTCCTTCGCCATCACCTCGGCGGCATCCTGGTCGACCAGGTAGTCACCGCCCTTGACGGTGTCGAAGGTGTGCCATTCCCAGTTGTCCTCTTCCACGTTCGCCAGTGCGGCGCACATGCCGCCCTGGGCGGCACCTGTGTGCGAACGGGTCGGGTAGAGCTTGGTCAGGACTGCGGTCCGGGCACGCTGGCCCGATTCGATCGCTGCGCGCATCCCGGCGCCACCGGCACCGACGATGACAACGTCGTATTGATGTACCTGCATGTTTCTCCTTCTATGCGGCCGAGCAGAACGACGCCAGCAATGCGGGGTCGGCTCCGGCCGGGCAGGGATCGAATGTGAAGATGACGAGCGTGCCGAGCACGATGACGATGATCGAGGCGATGTAGAGGATCACCTGGAGAGCCATCCTGGTGCCGGGCTTCTCGGCATAGTCCATGATGATGGTGCGCAGACCGTTGGTGCCGTGCAGCATAGCCAGCCACAGCATCATCAGGTCCCAGATCTGCCAGAACGGGCTGGCCCACTTGCCGGCTACGAACCCGAAGTCGATGGCCTGGACGCCTTCGCCGGCCCACAGGTTCACGAACAGGTGGCCGAAGATGAGGATGACGAGGACGACGCCCGAGATGCGCATGAACAGCCATGCGAACATTTCGAACTTCGACCGTGTTGATTTGTGGCGCGAGTAGCCGGTGCGCGGAGCCGGGATCGATGTTGTGCTCATGTCATCCTCCGAACGTGTGCATCAGCTGGCGGGGGATGAAGGCGATCATGATGATGAGCCATACGACGATGACTCCCCAGAACAGCTTCTTCTGATTTTTCGGTCCACTCTTCGAGAAGTCGACGAGAATGACGCGAAGACCGTTGAACGCATGGAATGCGATTGCGGCAACGAGTGCGATCTCGCCGATGGCCATGAACGGTGTCTTATACGTTCCGATCACGGCGTTGTAGGCCTCGGGTGAGACGCGGACGAGTGCAGTATCGAGCACGTGGACCAGCAGGAAGAAGAAGATTCCGACGCCTGTGACGCGATGCGCGACCCAGGACCACATTCCTTCATTTCCTCGGTACAGAGTGCCCGTAGACGCTTTGGCCACGGAGCATCCTCCATCTTGGATTAATCGACTGTGTACATCAAGAAACTACGCCGAACGCCGCCTGGTTGCCAGTTGAGCCACGCCTGAGCGTGGTGGATCACATTAACTTCCTGGCAGTTCCCTCATAGTCGCGATGTCCAGATACGACGATTTTCAATTACAGAACAATCATATGCCCTAAAGAATCGCTTCGCCGGGCTGACCTGGTGAGTCGGTTCCCACGCCGAGGCGGGTGCGGGCTGAACGTGGAAGTGCAGCTGATGTATCAGATGTCGAACCCAGGATCGAGAATTCCGGTTCTCCTCACCCCGACACGGCGGACAACATCGGTCAGAGCGTGACCGAACTTTGAGACACTGATGATGTGAACACACACTTCCACGCCATCATCCCCGCCGGCGGATCCGGAACCAGGCTCTGGCCGCTCTCACGCAAGGCATCGCCGAAGTTCCTCCACGACGTCCTGGGTACGGGCCGGAGTCTGATCCAGTCCACCTGGGATCGAGTCGCCCCGCTCGTGGGCACCGAGAAGGTCTGGGTCGTGACCGGGCAGAACCACCGCGACCAGGTGGCCGAGCAGCTTCCCGAGATCTCGGTGGACAACATCCTCGCCGAGCCCTCCCCGAAGGACTCCGCTGCCGCGATCGGTCTGGCCACCATGCTCATTGCGAAGGAAGACCCGGACGCGATCGTCGGCTCATTCTCCGCCGACCATTCGATCACCAACGTCGACGAGTTCCGGCTGGTCATCGACCAGGCCTGCGTCGCCGCAGAGACCGGCGACATCGTCACCGTCGGCATTATGCCCCGCAACCCTGCCACCGCCTACGGCTACATCGAAACCGGTGATCTGCTGGGGCTCAAAGGCGCACCGACTGCCCGCCGGGCCCTGGCCTTCGCCGAGAAGCCGGCCGCGAGCACGGCACGTGCCTACGTCAACTCCGGTCGCTACCGCTGGAACGCCGGCATGTTCATCGCCAAGGCCGCAGCCCTCCTCGAGGTCCTTGAGACCGAGGACCCGACACTGTTCGCGGGTTTGTCGAGGATCGCCGAGGCCTGGGGGACCGATGCCCAGGCACAGGTGCTCGCCGAGGTGTGGCCCGGGTTGGAGAAGCGCGCCATCGACTACGTCGTGGCCGAACCCGCTGCCGCGGCCGGACGAGTCATCGTCATCCCCGGCGACTTCGGCTGGGATGACGTCGGCGACTTCGACTCCGTGGCCCGTCTGCGCCAGCCGGTGGCGGGAGAACCTGCCGGGGTCATCTCGATCGGTCAGAACTGCGACCTCCTCGAAATCGACGCCTCCGGTGTCGTCTTCTCCGAATCCAAGCAGCCGCGCACGGTCGCGATCGTCGGCCTCGATGACCTCGTCGTCGTCGACACCGAGGACGTCCTGCTCATCACCTCGCGGTCCCATGCTCAGGATGTGAAGAAGGCGGTCTCGGCCGCAGGTGAACGCGGACTCGAGGACCTGCTGTAGGAACGCACGCATCTCGCAGTGTGAGGAGAGGCGTCTGCGGAGTGTGTCGAAATTGGTCGCAGTGCGCCCAAATGTGACGCGGAGTGCTTAGCATTGCAGTCAATGTCTCAGATATCCGAACCGCGCCTCGCCGGCGTCGCGCCCCCAGAAGGACCAGACGTGATCAGCTCGACCATTGCTGAGATCGGTGCCGAACTCATCGATTTCCGCCGCGATGTCCACGCACACCCGGAACTGTCCTTTCAGGAGTTCGGCACCACCGACAAGATCGTCGCACGCCTCGAAGCGGCCGGTCTGTCACCTCGGCGCCTTGAGAGCACCGGTGTCGTGTGCGAGGTCGGTGAAGGACCGCTGGCACTGGGACTGCGCGCCGACATCGATGCGCTGCCCATCGACGACCTCATTGACGAGGACTTCGCCTCAACGGTGCCCGGCGTCGCCCACGCCTGCGGCCACGATGTGCACCTGACCGGCCTCGTCGGCGCAGCCATCGCCTTGCAGCGACTCCACGAATCCACTCCCGGCGGACTCGGCGGGCGTGTGCGGCTGATCTTCCAGCCCGGTGAGGAAGTCACCCCGGGCGGTGCTCTGCGCGTCATCTCCCAGGGCGTCCTCGACGACGTTCCCGAGGTCTACGCCCTCCACTGCGACCCGAATGTCGACGTCGGCAAGATCGGCTCCCGCATCGGGGCCATCACCGCCGCCGGCGACACCGTCATCATCCGCCTCTCCGGTCATGGCGGACACACCTCACGACCCCACCTGACCGAGGATCTCGTCTACGCCTTGGGCAAACTCGCCACAGACCTGCCCTCGACGCTGGGCCGCCTCATCGACCCGCGCCACGCGATCTCCCTCGTCTGGGGCGAGATCAGCGCCGGCCACGCGGCGAATGTCGTCCCCAGCGAAGGCATCCTGCGCGGAACCCTGCGCTGCCTCGACGTCGACGGCTGGAATCAGGTCGCCGAGGTACTGCCGGAGCTGGTCGAGCGCATCGCCGGCCCGTACGGAGTCACCGTCGACCTCGACCATCGCCGAGGTGTGCCGCCGGTGGTCAACACCGAAGACCAGGTCGCCCTCATCGAATCCGCCGTGCGCGGAGAGCTCGGCGAGAACTCCGTCCAGCTGACCCCGCAGTCCATGGGCGGAGAGGACTTCGCCTGGTACCTCACCCACTGCCCTGGAGCGCTCGTGCGCATGGGCACCCGCACTCCGGGGGGAAAGACGTACGACATCCACCAGGGTGATCTCCTCATCGATGAGGACAGCGTTGAGATCGCTGCCCGCATCTTCACCGCGACCGCACTGAAGGTCCTGCAGCGAGACTGATGCCGTACCGGGGACTCAGACAGAACCGATAATCTTGGAGACATGAGAGTAAAGGTCATGAGCACGGTGCTGGGCGCCGGCTTCAGTGCGTTGAGCCTGGTGGCCCTGAGTGCGTGCTCGATGTCGACACCCGAACCCGTCGAGGAAGAAACACTCGGATGCATGATCTCGGCTCCTGCCGGATTCGACGATCACTCCGCCGGGGCACTGACCCTGGCAGAGACGGAACTGGCGCGGTCGGCGGGACTGTTCTCCGCGACATCGAGCCAGCGGGTGACCAACTCATCGGCCACCTCGGCGGCTCTGACGAGGATGAAGGACCAGGACTGCGCACTGACGACGGTGCTGGGACCCGGCGGGGCCGACGAACTCAGCGACCATGCCAAGTCCAATCCGGACGACGTCTTCCTCGGAGTGGCAAGCGGGCACGAGGACTTCCCGGACAATGTGCTCAGCATCGATTTCGACCTGGTTCCTCCGGCCTTCATCGCCGGCTACATAGCAGCGACCGCGAGCGAAACCGGTGAAGTCGGCGCGCTCGTCTCGCAGGGGTTCCCGCAGGCGAAGAAGATCCTCAACGCCTTCGATGCCGGAGTCGCACTCTACAACGACGAGGCCGACGAAGATGTCGAGAACGTGAAGTCCTACCGCGAGTCTGCGGTCGACGACCGGACCGTGGCCGACACCAGCGATGAGGGACGGAAGTTCTTCGAATCGGCCTATGGCTCGGATGTCGATGTGCTCGTGCCCTTCGGATCGGCGGCGGCAATGGGCGTGGCCACCGCGTCGACCGAGGAGATGGCGGCCCAGCGCACCCAAGAGCCCGAAGAAGAGGGCGCGGAGGAGAAGGCCCTGCCGAAGGTCATCTGGTACGGAGCATCCGGGGCCTTCAGCGACACCATCATCGCAACCATCGAGCCGAACATCCGTCGGGGACTGCGCAGCATGTTCGCCGAATGGCCGCAGAGCAGGAACCCCGACGAGGTCGCCGAGGCGTCGAAGGACGAACCCGCTGACATGGGCGGATTCCTCATCACCGACAAGCACTACAAGGGCACGATCGACAACGGTGGGGTGGGGATCTCCGCCGAAGACGGGTTCCTCAGCCGCGTCTCCGACGCCGGCCGCAGCATCACCGATCTGCGGGAGAGGATCAAGAGCGGGGACATCGATCCTGAGAAGTCCTGAACGGAAGTTCTGAGCTGGTGGATTCTTCCATCCTTCTCGCACCCTGATCCGATAAGCTGTGGGGGTGTTGAATAATCCCGCCGGAGTCGCAGAAGACGACCCGATCCTGCAGTTGCCCAAAGTCTCCCTCCATGATCACCTCGACGGTGGCCTGCGCCCCGCCACGCTGATCGAACTGGCCGCCTCGATCGGTCATGAACTGCCCGCCACCGAACCGGAGGCGCTGGCTCAGTGGTACTACGATTCCGCCAGCTCCGGTGACCTGGTCCGCTACCTCGAGACCTTCTCGCACACGGTTGCCGTGATGCAGAGCCGTGAGGGCCTGATGCGGGTGGCCAAGGAATGGGTCCTCGACCAGGTGGCCGATGGTGTGTTCTACGCCGAGGCCCGCTGGGCTCCCGAGCAGCACCTGGAAGGCGGACTCGAACTCGACGAGGTCGTCGACGCCGTCCAGCAGGGACTCGAGGCCGGAGTCATCGAAGCCTCATCCGATGGAAAGTTCATCCGCGTCGGCCAGATCATCACCGCCATGCGCCAGGCCGACAACTCGATGGCGATTGCCGAACTGGCCATCCGGCACCGCGAGAAGGGGTCTGAGTCAGGAGTCGTCGGCTTCGACATCGCCGGTCCCGAGAACGGCTTCCCGCCCTCGGCGCACCTGTCGGCATTCAACGCACTCCACCAGGCCTACGT
This sequence comes from Brevibacterium aurantiacum, assembly GCF_003932995.1. NCBI lineage: Bacteria > Bacillati > Actinomycetota > Actinomycetes > Micrococcales > Brevibacteriaceae > Brevibacterium > Brevibacterium aurantiacum. Next base: position 2,916,039 of record NZ_CP025333.1, on the reverse strand, counting down.
GCCCGTGACGATCCACGCTGGGGAAGCCGCAGGCAAAGCCTCGATCCACGAAGCACTCACCGTCTGCCATGCCCAGCGCATCGGTCACGGCGCTCGCATCGTCGAAGACATGGACATCGTCGAAGGCGAAGGACAGCTGGGCAGCCTGGCTGCATGGGTCCTCGACCAGCAGATCCCGCTCGAGCTGTGCCCCAGCTCCAACCTGCAGACCGACATCGGCGGCACCATCGCCTCCCACCCCATCACCGGGCTCAAGGATCTGGGCTTCGCCGTCACCATCAACCCGGACAACCGGCTGATGTCAGCGACCTCGGTCACGCGTGAGATGCGTCGCCTCGTCGACGAAGCCGGCTGGACGCAGACGGACCTCGAATGGGCCACCGTCAATGCAGTCACGGCAGCCTTCCTGCCTCTCGACGTGCGCGAGCGCATGCTCGACGAGATCCTCATTCCAGGATTCGCCCGGGTGAACATTTGAGTTCACGGGACAAGCGTTCGAACACACCCGACGGTGCAGTACCGTCGGGTGGTTCGACTCAGCCTGCCGGCCACGGTGTTCCCACCCCGCGGGCGATGCTGGTCGTCGTCGTGGTGCTCGGGATCCAGGTGCTGGCCCTCCTCGGGTCCGCCTTGTCCTTCATCCTCACCGCCATCAGCGCCGGTCCTCTGGCCGGATCGCTGCTGGGACTGGCAGTCATGTTCCTCATCTTCGCCGCCGGAGTCGCCGCTACGGCGCGCGGATCCTGGAAACTGCATCGTTGGGCCCGGCCGGCGGCGATCGCCTTCGAGCTGCTCGTCATCGTCTTCGCCTTCAGCGTCATCGGCGGAACTCTGTGGCTCGGCCTGGCCTGCCTGGTCACGGCGCTTGCCGTGCTTCTCGGCTACTTCCAGCCCTCTGTCGTCGACGCCTACAACCGGGCACTCGAAGGCTGAGGCCTCAGACCTCGGTGCCGCGATCAAGGCCCAGAGTGGCGATGAGATCCTCGTGGAGCTGGAACCAGACGAGATGGCACGAATCGACATCGCTCCGATCGACCCACATAGTCTGGCCTGATTTGGCTCTGCGCAAGGCAGTCTCGTAGCGGGTCAGAATTCCCTCAAATCGCGTCAGGACCTTCGTCAGCCTTTCGACCAGAGGAGCGAGTTCGACACCCAACCTCTCGAACTCATCGAGGACTTCTGCGTCCCACCCTGCGTCGGAATGATCGTTGCTCGCGAAGGCGTCAACGGCGCTGGGCCCGATCTGCCAGGCGGTGGTCGCCCTCAGCATCCGGGCGTTGAGCGGGAGAAAGTCTCTGTAGACCGCGGCGATCTCACCGTCGGGATCGGCATGGTGACGTTCGAGTGCGAGCTCTCGCTCATTCTCCCATTTGCCGAAGTCGGTCAGCGACCAGCCATCGGTGTCGAAGAACTCGAGGTGCTGCACCCAGCCGCTGCGTTCAGCCTGGCGCAGCAGGATCAGGGTCTCCTCAGTGCTGGCTCCCGCACGTTGGGCAATGGCGTCAACGCCGGCGAAGCCGAGCAGTCGTACCGCATGGAGGACCAGGAGCTGAGGCTCTGAATGGTGGCTCATCGCTGCCTATCCTGGCGAGAGCTCAGACGAGCCACATACTGTTGGCAGGCCTGTGGCGATCGGAAGCCCATTGTTGCGGCGATCTGCGACCATGTCAGTCCCTCGTTTCGGGCAGCGAAGATGAGCCCGATCTCGACTCCCTCGACCTCCGCGCGAGCTGCGGGAAGCAGAGCCAATCCCGCGCGGAGATCCTCAGGGCCGAGGTCTGTCGATCTCCACAGTGCGAACTGGGTGAGGTCGACCGCGGTGGGCGGGGCGGGTTCAGGACGCCACTCACGGGCCTCCAGCCGATCCGCGCCGAGAGCCAGGAGTCGAGCCTGCGCATCATGTTCGCGCTGCGCCTCTGCATGGTCTCCGACCGCTCTGTCTACGGGGCTGGTGTGGTCTGTCTCATGCTTGCCATCCATAGGCCACATCCTGCTATCATCAACATTATGTTGTCAACATAACGTTGAAGGAGGGGTGATGGTGAGATCGCTTTCCAACGCGCACGATGCTCTGTCCGGAGGAAAGGCCAGGTCGCTGGCTAGGCTTCTGCGCGCCGGCCTTCCGGTGCCCGACGGCTTCGTCGTGCGTGCCGACCCCTCCTCAGCCTCTCAGCGCGGTGAAATGGTGCGCGACTGGATTGACCAGGAACTCTCGCGCCTGGGTGATCCGGTGGTGGCGGTGCGATCCTCGGCCGCCGATGAGGACAGAGCAGACACATCCGCTGCAGGAATGTATGACACCGTCCTCGGCGTCCGCGGCACCGACGATGTGTGTGCGGCGATTGCGTCCTGCAGACGCTCAGCAGACTCGGCGCGTGTTCGAGACTACCGTCGCCGAGGCGGTCACTCGGGGGTTCCCATGACAGGCATGGCGGTTCTCGTGCAGGTTCTTGTCGAGGCCGAAGTCGCAGGCGTGATGTTCACACCCCGAAGCGTGGGCGACCCAACCCGAATCGAATCATCGTGGGGACTCGGGCCCTCCGTCGTCAACGGTGGACTGACACCCGATGCATTCGAGGTCGGATCCAGCGGCGCCATCACCGCCGCCATCGGAGTCAAAAATGTCCGAACCGATACCGTTGAAGACCATAATGGGACGAAGACCACTGCGGTCGCGGAGGAGCTTCAGACCAGTCGAACGCTCGATGACGAGACGCTCCTTCGTCTGAAATCTCTGGGTGAGCGGGCATCTGCCGTCCTCGGTGGTCCGCAGGATATCGAATGGGCCATCGCAGACAGCGCGATCTGGGTCGTGCAATCGCGCCCAGTGACCGCTGCTCTGCCGGCGTTGCCTGTTACCAGAACTGCCAGCAACACGGGACAGGACATCAGCATCGGCAGGCACGGCAACTCCGACCTGGCACCCGAGGCGACCCTGATGGGTACTCCAGGGGCGCACGGGGTAGTGACAGCGCCCGCTCGGATCGTCTCTGGCCTGTCCGCGTTTTCCGACGTCAAGCCCGGTGAAGTGGTGATCTGCGCCTACACCGATCCCTCTTGGACGCCCCTGTTCTCGATCGCTGCCGGTGTCATCACCGAGGTGGGAGGGGCGCTTTCGCATGCAGCGATCGTCGCGCGAGAATACGGCATCCCCGCAGTCCTCGGTGTCACCTCGGCGAGGGCCCGCATTGTCAACGGTGATCTCATCACCATGGACGGAACAGCGGGAACGATCACAATCCACTGACTCAGGAATGGATGATGGGAACACGATATCTCTACATCGCACGTCACGGCGATGCTGACGCGTTCGGGAACCTCACCGACAGGGGCCGCGAGCAGGCGCGACTCCTGGGGCGGCGCCTGGCGCATCTGCCCATTGAGGCTATCTGGCATTCGCCGCTGCCTCGCGCCGCCGACAGCTCCCGGGAGCTCAACATCTTCCTCACTGGCAAGGTCACAGTAGGGGAGGCGCCGGAGTTGATCGACCACGTCCCCTACGTGCCGACTCCGGCTGAGACTCCGCCGGCGTGGGTGCCGTTCTTCGACGGGTATGCAAGCGAAGAAGCCGACGCCGGGTGCGCGATCGCTGACAGTCTCACCGCTCGTTTCGGCACGGCTTCGTTTGACGCCATTGGCACCCGCGATGACGATGTGCACGAGGTGCTCATCACCCATGCGTATCCGATCGCCTGGCTTGTGCGTGATGCCTTGGACGCGCCACCGCAGCGGTGGCTGGGTCTCAACAGTGCCAACACGGCGCTGACGGTCATCGAACACCGACTCCAGCTTCCGCCGACGATCATCATGTTCAACGACATGGGCCATCTGCCGCCACAGCTGCAATGGACGGGGTTCCCTGACGTGCCTCGCCCGTGATGTGACACATCGGGTGCTGCCTGCTCAGGCGCTCGGCGGCTGCCACCGCTGCACACTGGCGGCCTGGGCAGCCGTGAACTTCGAAGGCACAGCCGTGAAGATCGCATCGCGAATCCCGGCCAGCAGCGGGGATTGAAACTGGAAAACGGCGCCGAGGGTCCGTGACTTCGCTGCAATCGACTGACTGCGTTTTCTCCGCAGCTGGTCATAGCGACGCAGCGAAACGTCGACGTTTGCCGCCGGGCCCGCCAGGGCTGTCCGGCCAGACGACTCTGCGATGACCGGTGCCAGCAGCGCGGTCAGCGTGGCGGCGTCTTCGAGGGCCTGACCGCCGCCCTGACCCAGGTTCGGCGTCATCGCATGAGCGGCATCGCCGAGGAGGACGACGCGTCCCCGGTAGTAGGTCGCCAGGGGAGTGGCGAGGTCTGAAATCGGGGTCCGCCGGATTCGGTCGTTCGGTGTCGTGGCAATGAGTTCAGCGATCGGTGCGTGCCAGCCGGAGAACAGGTCCCGCGCAGTCGCCTTCTCATCGGCGAAAGATGCGTGTTGGGGCATGTTCGCCACCGCGAACCAGTACACGCGCCCGTCGTTGAGTGGAGCGATGCCGAAGCGCAGGCCCCGCCCCACGGTCTCGCCAGCGGCTCCACCCAGGTCTACAGGGCGTTCGGTGATCCCACGCCAACACGAATAGCCCGAATAGCGGGGTCCGATTCCGGACGTGACGGTTTCTCTCACCTGACTGTTGAGACCGTCGGCGCCGATGACGAGGTCGAAGCGTTCCGAGGAGTCCGGCGGTGATTCTTCTGACTCCGCGTCCCTCCCGGACCGGATCGTCACCGTGCCATCAATGCTCGCCGAGGTGACCAGGGCGTTGGTGCGCACCGTTGCTTCATCGAGAGCATCGAGCAGGACTCGGTGGAGGTCGGCTCGATCGACGATGCGCAGCTCACCGACACTGTCTGTGGGAAGGCGTGCGATCCAGCGTCCGTCGGGGCGCCGTTGGCCCGCAGCGAAGGATTCGGCTTGCTTGTCCGTGATCGCGGCGAATTGAGGACCAAGGCCGAGTGCTTCGAGGGCCCTGAGCCCATTGGCGAAGACGGACAGACCAGAACCCCCAGCACGCACCTCGGCGGCCTTCTCAAACACGGTGACGTTCGCACCGGCCCTCTGCAGACCCACGGCGGCTGAGAGCCCGCCGATGCCGGCTCCAACGATCGCGATCCTCATGGGGTGTGAGCCTCTCATCCGAGATCTGAGGTGTTTGCCTTACTGCTGCAGGTACTCCCCGCAGGCTTCGGTGAGGAAGTCCCCGGCGACGCCGCCCTCTTGGTTGAGACTGTCTGCGGTCTTCTGGATGCCCCACCAGACCTGCGGAGATGCGCCCCACTGCTGACGGAAGTCCTCACGCTTATCGGGATCATCGGCCAGGTCCTGAGCAGCCAGGGAGATGCGGTCCTGAGCATCATCGGCCGTGCACCGAGCCTCATCATCGGGGCCCTTCGGATTGAGCTCGGAAATCTCATCGGAGTTCTCCGCCTTCAGCGTGTATGCGGACCCGCCGATCTCCTCAACGGTGAAGGTGCCCTGGATGAGCAGGAAGGGCGACTTCTCGGTATCGACATTCTCGGCATCGACGGTGACACTGACACTGTCCGGGGTGTCGGCGGTGATGGTGGCCTCGCCGGAATCGGGAACGTCGGGGTTGCCGGTGTGGACGTAGACCTTGAGGTAGGCCTCGGATTTGTTCGCGGCCGCCTCGGCGAGGCCCTGCCACAGTGGATCGGCATCCTTCGCTCCGCCGGGGGAGGAGTCGACGATGGAGACCTTCGGAGCGTCATCAGGAGTCTCGACCGGAGTGACCTCCTCTTCGCTGACGGAGGGACGCGGTGCGGGACGGGTCTCCTCCGAGGTGGGAACGCAGGCTGTCGTCGTGGCCAGCACTGCGGCGGTGGTCAGGAGGGCAAGAGAGCGAATGCGCATGGTTCCTCGAAAGGTGGTCGGCGTGGCGGTGCCGGGCCAGGAGCCCAGCCTTGATTCCAGCCTAATCCGAGAGCTTGCGCTCGCCCCGGTGGACGCGCTGACCCGGCCCCGATTGCTCTGCGCAGCAGCTGCTGCGCGCGGCAGTCACTGCGGGCAGCGGCTACTGGTCGCGGGCCGGCATGAGATCGCTCAGGCTGACCTTCTGTGCGCCGGAATCGTCGAAGTTGTCCTCATCGAGCCACTGCACATAGGCCGCGCGCAGACTGGGCCATTCGGTGTCGATGATGGAGAACCAGGCGGTGTCGCGGTTGCGGCCCTTCACGACCATGTGCTGTCGGAACAGTCCCTCAAAGGTGAACCCGAAACGAGTCGCAGCCTTCTTCGACGGAGCGTTGTCGTCATCGCACTTCCACTCGAAGCGCCTGTATCCGCTGGCAAAGGCAAGATCGGCGAAGAGGAAGAGCGCCTCGGTGGCTCCCCGGGTGCGTGAGAGTGCCGGTCCCCACAGGATGTTGCCGATCTCGATGACGCCGTTGTTCGCATCGATGCGCATCAGCGCCTGGCGTCCCTCGGCCCGCTTGGTGCTGTGGTCGACGACTGCGAAGAACAACGGATCTGGAGACTGCGAGGCCGTAGCCATCCAATCATCGAAGTCTGCGCGCGCACGCTGCGGCGCCTGCGGCAGGTAGCGGAATCGCTCATCCGAACCGTCTGCGGACGCGGCCGTGAAGAGCGAATCCGAGTGCTGCCCGGCATCGAGGGGCTCGAGGTCGACATAGCGGCCGTGGATCGTCTCCCGCCGAGGTGGTTCAACTCCGGCCCAATCGTTGAGGTTCGTCTCGGTCATGGTCTCTCTTTCTCGTTCATCCTTGAACTCCTCCATCGGTTCGTCCCGATTCGCCCGGGTCTTCCCTGTGGTCTTCGGCTCAGCTGGTCTTCGGTTCAGTCTTCGTCGCCGTCGAAGCCGGTTGAGAGCTGGCGCAGCAGGGAAGCGAGCTTGCGGCGACCAGCCGGGGTGAGGTCGCTGAGGATCTCACGCTCCTTGACCAGAAGGTCGGCCAGAGCAGAGTCGACGGTGGCGCGACCATCGACGGTCAACCGCACGAGCACACCTCGGCGATCTCCGGGATCGGGCAGTCGTTCGACCCAACCGGCCGTGACCAAGCGATCGATGCGGTTGGTCATGGTGCCGCTGGTGACCAGCGTCTCCTGCAGCAGAGTCGAGGGGGACAGTTGGTAGGGCTCACCAGAGCGGCGCAGGGCCGAGAGCACGTCGAAGGCCCAGCCTTCGATGCCGTAGTCGCTGAAGCTCGACTTCCGCGCCAAATCCAGTTGGCGGGCCAAGCGGGAGACTCGGGAGAGTATCTCCATCGGGGACACGTCGAGATCCGGGCGCTCGTGGCGCCATGCCGCGACAATCCGATCAACCTCGTCCATGTTCCGATTTTACGTCCAGATCAAGAATCTTTGCGCCAAAGATACTTTTTCACGAGACATTTCTTACTCATTGACGGATTTGGCCTGCACGTTTGGATGGAAGTGCGTGTATGGGAATAAAGTGGTTGATGGTTGTTGCATCCGTCAACGCACCTGCGGAGCCAAAAGACGCCGCAGCAGAAACGAAGGAATACACGTGGATCTTTTCGAGTATCAAGCACGTGACCTGTTTGAGAAGCACGGAGTGCCCGTGCTCAAGGCTCAGGTCGCGACGACACCAGAAGCTGCGAAGAAGGCAGCCGAAGATCTTGGCGGCGGAGTCGTCGTCGTCAAGTCTCAGGTCAAGATGGGCGGCCGCGGCAAGGCCGGCGGCGTCAAGGTTGCGAAGAATCCTGAGGAAGCCGAAGCTCGCGCCAAGGACATCCTGGGTCTCGACATCAAGGGCCACATCACCGAAAAGGTGATGATCGCCGAAGGTGCAGACATCGCTGAAGAATACTACTTCTCGGTTCTCCTCGACCGGTCCAACCGCACCTACTTGGCCATGTGCTCCAAGGAAGGCGGAGTGGAGATCGAGCAGCTCGCCGAGGAACGCCCGGAAGCACTCGCCAAGATCCCAGTCTCTGCCATCGACGGAATCGATGCCGCCAAGGCCGAAGAGATCGCCAAGGAAGCAGGATTCGACGCAGACACCGCCGCTAAGGTGGCCCCTGTGCTGATGTCCCTGTGGACCGTCTTCGAGAAGGAAGACGCATCGCTGGTCGAGGTCAACCCACTGGTCAAGACCGGTGCCGGTGACATCATCGCACTCGACGGAAAGGTGTCTCTCGATGAGAACGCCGACTTCCGTCAGCCCGAGCATGAGGAACTGCGCGACGACAGCGCAGAGAACCCACTCGAGCTCAAGGCCAAGAAGCTCGACCTCAACTACGTCAAGCTCGACGGCGAAGTCGGAATCATCGGAAACGGTGCCGGACTCGTCATGTCGACCCTCGACGTCGTCGCCTACGCCGGTGAGAAGCACAGCAACGTCAAGCCTGCCAACTTCCTCGACATCGGAGGCGGCGCCTCTGCTGAGGTCATGGCCAACGGGCTCGAGGTCATCCTCGGCGATGAGCAGGTCAAGTCAGTCTTCGTCAACGTCTTCGGCGGAATCACCGCGTGTGACGCTGTAGCCGACGGCATCGTCAAGGCTCTCGAGATCCTCGGCGACCAGGCCACCAAGCCACTCGTCGTCCGCCTCGACGGAAACAACGTCGAAGAAGGACGTGCGATCCTCAAGGAAGCCGCGAACCCACTCGTCACTCTGACCGACACCATGGACGGTGGAGCCGACAAGGCCGCCGAACTGGCTGCTGCCAAGTAAGGAAAGGTCTTTACATAAATGTCTATCTTCCTGAATTCCGATTCGAAGATCATCGTCCAGGGCATCACCGGCGGCGAAGGAACCAAGCACACTGCGCGCATGCTCGCAGCCGGATCCAACGTCGTCGGCGGTGTCAACGCCCGCAAGGCCGGCACCACCGTCAAGCACAACGACAAGGACGGCAACGAAGTTGAGCTGCCCGTCTTCGGCTCCGTCTCCGAGGCGATGGAAGCCACTGGCGCCGACGTCTCCGTGGCCTTCGTGCCGCCGGCATTCTCCAAGGATGCTGCGATCGAGGCCATCGACGCCAAGATCGGTCTGCTCGTCATCATCACCGAGGGCATTCCAGTCCAGGACGCTGCCGAGGTGTGGGCTCGTGCGCAGGCCGCAGACAATGCGACCCGCATCATCGGACCCAACTGCCCGGGCATCATCTCGCCAGAGGCTTCGCTGGCAGGCATCATTCCTGCCAACATCACCAAGAAGGGCAAGCTCGGACTGGTCTCCAAGTCCGGCACGCTGACCTACCAGATGATGTACGAACTGCGTGACCTCGGCTTCTCCACCGCCATCGGAATCGGTGGTGACCCGGTCATCGGCACCACGCACATCGATGCGCTCGAGGCCTTCGAGAATGACCCCGAGACCGAAGCCATCGTCATGATCGGCGAGATCGGTGGTGACGCTGAAGAGCGTGCCGCTGCCTACATCAAGGACAACGTGACGAAGCCGGTCGTCGGCTACGTTGCAGGCTTCACCGCTCCCGAGGGCAAGACCATGGGCCACGCCGGCGCCATCGTCTCCGGCTCCTCAGGAACCGCTGCGGCGAAGAAGGAGGCCCTTGAGGCTGCAGGCGTGAAGGTCGGCAAGACTCCGACCGAGACCGCTGACCTCATGCGCGAACTCCTCGCCTGAGTCGTCTGACTCACTCACAGCGCGGTCCAAGTGCGATCGCTCAGCACACATGCTGGGCACCTGCACTTGGACCGCGGTGTTGTATGTCCGCAGGAAAGTGGGTGGGCGGCGCCACACGTAATGATGCGTCACGCACCGGGAGCAGCAAATCACCCCGATACTCGCTTTTCCTCCAATTGGTTCAGCAACCCGACCCGCCAGCATCAAATCACCCCCTTGCAACAGGTGGTTATGGAACGGACTGTGCGGGGTCGGCACGGGACGCTAATCTGAACATGTGAATGACCAGACACCGCTGTCCCAGAACCCACAGGCCGATCAGACGACGCCCCTCGATCAGTCGACGCCCCTCAACCCACCGGCCGTTGACACCTCCCCGGGCGCCCATCCGCGCAACTTCGGCTCCGACAACTGGGCCGGCGCCCATCCGGAAGTCATCGCCGCCATCGCCGAGGCCAATGTCGGACACACGCCCGGCTACGGTGGGGATCCCTGGACTGCGCGCTTCGGTGAGGTCATGAAGGGCCATTTCGGTCCCTCCGCCCAGGCGTTCCCAGTCTTCAACGGCACCGGAGCCAACGTGCTGGCACTGCAGTCGGCTCTGCCCCGCTGGGCGGCCGTCATCACCGCCGCATCGGCCCACATCAACTACGACGAAACCGGAGCCCCGGAGAAGGTCGGCGGACTCAAAGTCATCGGTGCCCCGACTCCAGACGGCAAACTGACGCCCGAGATCATCAACGGTGCCGTCCTCGGCCGCGGCAATGAGCACAACGCACAGCCCCTGGCAGTGAGCATCTCCCAATCGACCGAGTGGGGAACGACGTACACGCCCGACGAGATCCGTGCTATCGCGGACACCGCGCACGGTCTAGACATGATCCTTCACGTCGACGGCTCCCGATTGGGCAACGCCGCCGCCTATCTCGGCACCGGCCTCGGAGCCATTACCACCGACGTCGGAGTCGACATCATCAGCCTCGGCGGGACGAAGAACGGGCTCCTCGGCGCCGAAGCGATCGTCGTCCTCAATCCCGACATCGGCCAGGGGATGAAGTTCCTGCGGAAGATGAATCTGCAGCTGTCATCGAAGATGCGCTTCCTCTCCGCCCAACTCAATGCCCTCTACGACGGCGACCTGTGGTCCACCTCGGCGAATCACGCCAACTCCATGGCCCGGAGGCTGGCAGATGGCCTCGCCGAGGCGGTGTCCACCGACCGTGCCCCCGATATTTCGATCGTGGCCAAGACCGAATCCAACGTCGTCTTCGTACACATGCCCGAAGAGGTCTCGGCACGGGCACGACAGAAGTTCGCCTTCGCGAACTGGCCCATGGCCGAGAACGTAGTGCGCCTCATGTGCGCATTCGACACCACAGCCGAGGACGTCGACGCTCTCATCGCAGCCATCGTCGAATCCTAAATGCCGAGTCCTGAGTAGAGGCGTAGAGGCCGACCGACCGACCCAAGTCTCAGGTCGGTCGACCGTCGGCCGTTCCTGCTCAGTCTCCCTTGACGTTGACGAGCTGACGCAGCGTATGCCTGATCTCGACCAGCGCCGAAGCATCGGCCATCACCTGGTCGATCGGCTTGTACGCCTGCGGGATCTCATCGATGAAAGCGTCAGTGTCCCGGTACTCGATGCCGACCATGGCCTCCCGAAGCTGGTCATGGCTGAACGTCTTCCTGGCTGCGGTACGGGAATACTGCCGCCCCGCACCATGTGGTGAGGAGTTCAGCGATACGGGATCTCCCTTGCCCTCAACGACGTAGGATGCGGTGCCCATCGATCCAGGGATGAGGCCTGGCCGTCCGGCATCGGCCTCGATCGCGCCCTTTCTCGATACCCACACCGTCTTGTTGAAGTGCTTCTCGGACTGGGTGAAGTTGTGGTGGCAGTTGATGCGCTCCGCCTCGACCACGGTCTCACCCATCGTCTCCGACAGCTGCCGGGCCACCCGGTCCATCATCTCCTCCCGGTTGAGCAGGGCGAAGTGCTGAGCCCACTTCAGCTGACGGATGTAGGCGGAGAACTCAGGAGTGCCCTCTACGAGGTAGGCGAGATCCGGGTCCGGAAGATCGATCCACCATTTCTTGTTCAGCTGTACGGCGACCTTGATGTGGTGAGTGGCGATCTTGTTGCCGACGCCTCTCGATCCTGAATGCAGGAACATCCACACCCGATCGTCCTCGTCGACGGAGACCTCGATGAAGTGGTTGCCCGAGCCCAGCGATCCCAGCTGATGCCGCCAGTGTCCGGCATAGTCGGAAGGGTCGAATTCGGACCTCTCCGCCAACTCCTCGAGCTCGGCGATGCGTGGCGCCGCCGTGGCGACGATCTTGCGGTTGTAGGCCCCTGCCGAGGTCGGCACTGCCCGTTCGATGGCTTCGCGCAGTCCGGTGAGATCGCGCGCCTCGAGATCCTGTCTGGTGAACTGTGTGCGCACGGCGATCATGCCGCAGCCGATGTCGACTCCGACCGCGGCGGGGATGATCGCGCCCAGGGTGGGAATGACCGATCCGACGGTCGCGCCCTTGCCCAGGTGGGCATCGGGCATGAGCGCCAGGTGAGGGTAGATGAACGGCATTCGCGCAGTTGTGTGCGCCTGCTCGAGGGTCTTCTCATCGAGAAGTGACGCCCAGGAGATCAGCCGCTTGCTGAGTTTTTCCATGGTCCTTTCCTGATTTCTCTGTTGTGAGGTTCGGGACCCACATCGCCTAGATCTGGAAAGCCATGGCTGCGACATGAAAAAAGCCCCGAACCGTTGATCGGTGCGGGGCATGCTGACTTGCGCTAGGTCAGATGTCGCGCCACCGAAGGGTCGACTGATGCTGGGATTCGAATTGCTTCGATCCCAGGAGTTCGCGCGATGAGGCGTAAACGTTCATCAATGGATTCCTTCGTGTGTGTTCACTGCGCGAGGTGGCGCAGCCAGCGTGTCTGCCGACACGGAAGTACGACTATACACGAGCTTCCGTGCCGGCCGGCAGCTTTGTCATTTCTTCCGGTCGGCCTTCACAGAGACGACGGGGACATCGGAGTCGAGGATGATGCGCTGAGCCGTCGAGCCCATGATGAGTTTGCCGACGGGGGAGCGGCGACGCGATCCGATCACGATCATGCGGGTGTCCTCGGTCGCCTCGGCGAGGGCGAGGAGCTCTTCGACGGGATCATTGCCGCGCAGGAACTGCAGAATCTCATGGGAGACCTCGGATGAACGCAGCGCCTCCTTGAGCTCCTCCATATCCTGGTGCGTCGCCACACCGCGTTCGTCGGGCGTCTCTCCGACGCCAGCATTGAGCACGATCACGGTGTCATCGAAGGCCTTGGCCTGATCGATGCCGAACGTGACGGCAGCCTTGCCTTCGGGGGAGGGGGAATAGCCGACGAGAATTGTCATGGTTTCTCCTGATACGACATTGGACGAAGCACTCTCAATAAATAGCATACCTGCGCACGGCGATCCTCTGACGAGCATCTCAGCCGTTCTCCGACTCGATACTGCCTTTCGGCCAAGGTCCTCACCAGCCACGAGCAAAGCCCCAGCTAGGACCCGACCATGCCCCGGGTCACTCACCCATTTCGGCCGGGAGTAACGTTACCCCGGGCAGTAACAGAACTTGTGGTGAGAAAGAAGAATCGTCAGTGGCAGAGAACAAGAGTATGCAGGCCCCGAACACGGGCACCAAGGGCGAGAAGAAGTCGGAATGGAAGACGATCAAGTCGATCCTGGCCGCATCCTCGGGAAACCTCGTCGAATGGTTCGACTTCTACATCTACTCATTCTTCAGCGTGTACTTCGCTGACCAGTTCTTCGTCTCAGGCAACCAAGCGCTCTCACTCATGCAGGCCGCAGGCGTCTTCTTCATCGGCTTCCTCATGCGCCCCATCGGCGGCTACGTCTTCGGACGCGCAGCCGACCGCCTCGGCCGTAAGAACTCGATGCTCATCTCGATCCTGCTCATGTGCGCCGGATCCCTGCTCATGGCCATTCTGCCGACCGCGGCCACCGCCGGGGCGCTGGCGCCGATCCTCCTGCTCGTGGTGCGCATGATCCAGGGACTGGCCGTCGGCGGCGAATACGGCGCCACCGCGACCTACATGTCCGAGGTCGCCACAGAAGGTAAGCGCGGCTTCTACTCCTCCTTCCAGTACGTCACACTCATCGGCGGACAGCTGCTGGCCAGCCTCCTGGCCGTCATCATGACCCACACCCTGGGCACCGAACAGATCGAAGCCGGCTGGTGGCGACTGCCGTTCGTCATCGGTGCCGCTGCCGCCGTCGTCTCCCTGTGGCTGCGCCGCGGCCTCGAAGAGACCACCTCCGCAGAATCGCGGACGAACGAGAACTCCGGCAGCTTCCGTGAGGTCCTGCGCCATCCGCGCGCCTTCTTCGTCGTCCTCGGCATCACCAGCGTCGGCTCCCTGGTCTTCTACGTCTTCACCACCTACATGCAGAAGTACCTGCTCCTCACCAACGAGGGCACCGCCGGTGAGGAGACATTCAACAAGGGTTCGATCGCCGACCTGATGACGATCTGCCTGCTCGTCTTCGTGTTCATGCAGCCGGCAGCCGGAAAGCTCTCGGACAAGATCGGGCGCAAGAACAACATGCTCATCTTCGTCATCGGCATGATCATCCTGCCGATCCCGATGCTCAGCCTCATCGGCTCCGCGACGTCCCCGGTGGTCGCAGGACTCCTCATCCTCGTCACCATGGCGTTCATCAGCATGTACACCTCGATCTCCGGCATCGTGAAGGCGGAGATGTTCCCCGCCCACATCCGTGGAATCGGCGTCGGCTTCACCTACGCGGTGGGCAATTCGATCTTCGGCGGGTCCGCGGAATACGTCGCCCTGTGGTTCAGCAACGCCGGAATCGGGGCCTGGTTCGGTCTCTACGTCGTCATCATCGCCGTCGTCGGCCTGGTCGCCGTCCTGTTCATGCGCGACAACCGCAAGCACTCGACGATCGACAACGCCGATTCCTCCGCCTACCAGCGCATCGGCAACTGAGGTCAGCGCCGAGTCCGACTAGACTGTTCGAATGCCTTCTACCCTGCTGACTCCGGATTCTCCTGCCCGCCAACGCAGTCAGGATCTGCTGGAACAGTTTCCCGAGCTTGCTGAAGTTCCGGGATTTCCTCAGGCCAGGGTCCTCATCGAGTATGTGCTGGGTCGACGCAGCGGAGAGCTCGATGTCTCGGGGCGGGCCACCGCCGGATCGTTCGTGGACGCCGAGGTGGTCGCGGAGCTTCCGCACGAAATCCTCATCGTCGATGACGCACAGGGGCTGCAGTCGCGCCTGCTCAGTGAGATCGCACCCGTGCGTACCTACAACGACCGGATCGATGAAGCGCACACCCTCGCCGAGGTGGCAGATCGGACCAGCCCCATCGACGATCTCGCCGCCTTCGCTTCGGACCGGAATGAGGTGTGGGCGATCGTCAACGCACCGAAGGCCACCCACGCCCTGGCCGAAACCATTGCGGCCATCCAGTCAGACGTGTCCACGGTCATCGTCATCGGCCGCAGCGATTCGATGAGCCGAGCGGTGAACAAGGAACTTGCCCGCGGCTACGCGAGGGTCGATGTCTCACCCGGCGTCGGCAAACATCGGATGATCATCGGCAGCCGACGATTGTCCTCACCCAGCCTGCCGAGCTACCCTAGGCGCGGCACCATCGATCATCCGGCCACCGGTGTGCTCCAGGTCAGAGCCCATGGCGCCTGCTTCTCCGGGATCAAGAGCGATGAGGGATCGACCGCGCTGCTCACAGCCCTGTCCTCCGAAACCAAGCCCGCCGAGTCTCAACCCGCCGAGGCGGTCACCGGGTCCCCGAATTCCATCCTTGACCTAGGGTGTGGGAACGGATGGCTGCTCACGGCGGCGATGCAGGTGACGGCGGCGAAGAACGGCACCGGCGTGGACGTGTCGAAGGCGGCGGTCACCTCGGCGAGGGAGACCGCGGAGGCGAACGGACTCGAGGTCGACACCATCCTCGCCGACGCCACGGATGTCCAGGCCCTATCTGGCGGGCACGACCTGATCCTGCTCAACCCGCCCTTCCACCAGGGCACGACGATCGAGACCGATACCGCCGCCGGACTCATGGCCACAGCCTCGAAGCTCCTGGCGCCAGGGGGACAGGTCTTCACCGTCTACAACTCACACCTGGACTACCGCGCCACCTTAGAACGCGTGATCGGACCCAGCGAACAGCTGGCTCGCACCAGTAAATTCACGGTCATCCGCAGCCAGGGCTGACAGCAACCGACGCCGTCAGCTGCCAGTGGTGGTGCTGGTGCCAGCGGTGGTGCCAGTGGTGGTGCTGGTGCCGAATCGTGCCGACAGCACTTCGGCGGTCGCACCGACTCCAGCTGTCGCCACTTGCAGAGGCGTACCTGCGGCAACGATTTGGCCACCGTCGGGGCCGGGACCTGGCCCCATATCGATGAGCCAATCGGAACCGGCGGCCAGCTCCATGTTGTGATCGGCGATGAGGATGGTGTCGCCCTCATCGACGATCTGCCGGAAGAGTTGGCCGAGGACCCGGGCGTCGCTGGGGTGCAGTCCGTTGGCCGGCTCATCAAGGATGAACAGTGAGCGTTCACGTCGTTTCCGGGCCCGCATCACCGCGGCCAGACGCAGCCGTTGTGCCTCACCGCCGGACAGGGTCGCCGAGGACTGCCCGAGCAGAAGACCGCCCAGGCCGACCCTCTGCAGAACCTCGAAATGGGCGACGAGGCCCAGCCGTTCGGCGAACACCGTCGCCGCCGCATCGATCGACAGATCGAGGACATCCGCGATGGTCAGCTCCTCGACTGTGACCTCGAGTGTCTCCTCTATGAATCGGCGGCCCTCGCATTCGGGGCAGGTGCCGCTGGAGGCCGGCAGGTGGACGAGATCGATGGTGATGATGCCCAGGCCCTCACAGCGGGGGCAGCGTCCCCGGGCGGTGTTGAAGGAGAACTGTGAGGCGGTGAAGCCACGACTGCGCGCCAGATCGGTCTTCGCGAACAGGCTGCGGATCTTATCGAAGATGCCCAGGTAGGTGCCGATGACTGATCGCGGGGACCGGCCGATGGTGGACTGATCGAAGCTGACCACCCGGTCGAAGACCTCGAGCCCGGCAGCATCGGCCTCGGCAAGATCTCCTCCCTCACCACCGCTGCCACTGCGCCGGGATATCGTCGACGGTTCCTCCTCACCATCGAACGGGGAGGCTCCAGCGCTCCTGGCCAGTGTCGCCACCGACCGCAGCACCGAGCTCTTGCCCGCTCCGGAGACTCCAGTCAGAGTGGTGAGACCGCCGATGGGAAAGGACAGTGCCAGACCGCGGAGGTTGTTCGCCGACAGACTGGTGCACCGAGCCCAATCTTCGAATTCCTGGGGTGCTCGCCAAGGTTCGCTGGGAGCCTCATTGCGCAGGCGGACAGCGGTCGAGCTCTCCCCGTCGAGTGCCTCGGCGACAGGTCCGGAGAACATGAGCTGGCCTCCACGTGCACCTCCGCCGGGACCGAGCTCGATCACCCAATCACAGCGGCGCACGATCTCCATATCGTGTTCGACGAGGATGACCGTATTGCCCGCATCGCGCAGAGCCTCGATGTGGGTGAAGAGGTGATCAGTGTCCTTCGGGTGCAGACCGGTGGAGAGTTCGTCGAAGACATAGACCATGCCGTGAAGGCCGCTGTGCAGATGGGCTGCCAAGCGCAGTCGCTGCAGCTCACCGGGGGAGAGGGTGGCCGCTGACCGTTTGGGCGGAAGGTAGCCGACGCCGAGGCGCTCGATCACGTCGGTGCGCTTGTCGAGTTCGTCGAGGAGGACGTGGGCGGCCTCATCTGTGGCTGCGGAGAATCGCTTCGATTCGCTGGGGCCGCGTTCGAGGTCGGCGGCGATGGCGGCGTTGATCGTCACGGCTAGGTCTGTGAGGCTGTGGTCGCCCACCTCGGCGATATTCGCCCCGCCGATCGTCACCGCCAATGCGGCAGGGTTGATGCGACTCCCATGGCAATCGGGGCAGAGGTCGTTGCTGAGGAATTCCTCGGTGCGCTCGCGGATCGTGGCACTGCTGGTCGTGACCATTGTGTCGAGCAGGTACCGGCGGGCGCTGCGGAATTTGCCTGTGTATTCGCGGGCGACGTGGTCGAGTATCTTCTCCGGCTCGACGGTCACGGATGGTGTGTCTTCCGTGGTCAGCAGCCAGGTGCGGGTGTCAGCGGGCAGGCGCTTCCAGGGAATGTCGACGTCGATTCCCAGTGCTTCGACAAGGTGTTTGAAGTTCCGGCCCAACCATCCTCCCGGCCAGGCGGCGATGGTGCCCTCGCGGATGGTCAGGGTCTCGTCGGGCACTGCGGCGTCGAGGTCGATGTCATGGATGCTGCCCTTCGCCGCGCACGTCGGGCAGGCGCCTTCGACCGTGTTCGGGGAGAATGCCGAGGCAAGCAGACGGCCCTGGTTCGCGGGGTAGTCGCCGAAGCGGGAGAACAGCACCCGCAGCAGATCAGAGACCTGTGACAGGGTGCCCACGCTCGAATTCTCCGGGGGAGTCGACACGAGCTGTTTGACTGCAATTGCGGCAGGAAGGCCCGTGATCCGGTCGACCTGGGGCGCGGAGACCGCGCCGAGGAGGTGACGGGTGAACGGGGAGACCGATTCGAGGTAGCGGCGCTGGGCTTCGGCGTAGATGGTGTCGAAGGCCAACGACGACTTGCCCGAGCCCGATGCACCACAGATGCCGATGAGCTGCCTGTGCGGCAGAGAGACGGAGAAACCGGACAGGTTGTGCTCGCGAGCGCCGACGACGCCGATCTCTTCGGTCATGAAATGGCCACTTCCTCTCGTCCGGGTGCAGCGGTGAAGCTGCACCCGGATAAGGCTACGCGGTCAGCGGTTCGCTCGGTGGGCGCGCCACGTGCTGATCTGATCCCAGATGACGATGGCCCAGATTGCGATGACGGTGATGATCTGCTGCACCTCGGCGCCCGAAGCGGATGTGAGGTCCGGGTGCAGCACCTGCTGCGTCAGCAGAGCGATGGTGAGGAAGACGGCCATCGCCACGTCGAGGACCACACCGGTGATGATCAGCGCGGCACTGGTCGAAGAACGGACCAGCTTGATGACTTCGATAACGGCCATGAGGGTCAGGAAGGCCCAATAGCCGAGCAGCCATCCTGACTCCAGGTCGGGATTGATGAATGTCTCGCCGTTGTTGAGATGCCCGACGTAGACCAGCGAGGTCGGGATGAGCGGGATCAGCGCCAGAAGGACGAGGAAGATCAGGTTCAGGACCGCCTCGGCGCGGATCTGCTTCGCCTTCGCATCCGTCGCGCGCAGCTGATCGACTGACCAGTCCTTCTTCGTGCCGGCGATCTTATCTGCCGCACCTCCGCTCATCTCTTTGTCGCCGAGGGCGAAGATGATCGTGATTGCGGCGAAGGCCGTGAGCAGCGCGACGATCGTATTGCCGACGAGCTGACCGATGAGCGCCCCGATCTGGACCTCATCGTTGGTGGCGATGAACGCGATTGAGTTCGTCACGGCCGCGGCCACGGCGACGAGCGGAAGCACCCAGCGTATCGCCCAGATGAAGACCGGGTAGGACTTCGGCCCGATGAGATGCTGTGACGAGTTCGTGTACTCCCGGGAGAGCTGGGCCGGATCGCCGAGCTCTTCGAGCACCTCGCGTTCGGCAGCCGCGGTCTGCTCGTCTGCAGGATGTTCCAGGTCGCCGAGTCGGTCTTCGACCATATCGTCGATTGTGGCCTTGATCTCTGCCGCGATGTCACCTCGGGAGTCCTCCGGGAGGTGGCTGACCACATTGTCGACGTAGATGGTGGTGAGCGCACTCATGGTGTTCCTTCTTTCCAGAGTTTCGTGATGCTGGTGTTGAGTTCCAGCCATTGGGAGTGGAGTGCTGCGGCGACTTCGGCACCACTGGTGGTGACGCTGTAGTACTTGCGTGGACGCGCCTGTTCGGTGTTCCACTCGGCACTGAGCAGCCCTTGTTTCTCAAGTCTTCGCAGCAGGGGGTAGAGGGTGTTGGCCTCTGTGGCGATGCCGGCTTCGGTGAGAGTCGTCAGCAGGGAGTACCCATACTGAGGCTGACGGCAGGCAACGAGGCTGGCGAAGACGACGGTGCCTCGTCTCAGCTCTTGTTCGTGTGTTGCCAGTGCCTGCTCTTCATCCTCGTTCATGCTTCACACAATAGTGTGTGACACACACTATTGCAAGGGGCGGGGTATAGTGTGAGGCCGGAATTAGGTGAAGAGGTGGGGTGAAGCGCGAGAATCTGCAGGAGTGCCGTGATGAAACCAACTGGAAATGTTCGCTTCGTACCCGAAATGCCGGCGAAATATCCCTCGGCTAGCCTGTGCTCAAGAGCGAGAGAACAGCGATAGGGATGGCGATGAACGACTCGGCAATGACCTCGGCGAATACGACTCATCGAGTCGATGGAATGAACTTCTACACACGCAAGTGGGTTCGCCCAGAGGACCTCAACGCGAACGGCTCGCTCTTCGGTGGAAGCCTGCTGAAGTGGATCGACGAGGAAGCTGCGATCTACGCGATCATTCAGCTCGGCAGCCACAGCGTGGTCACGAAACTCATCTCCGAGATCAACTTCGTAGCTTCGGCTCGCCAGGGGGATCTCATCGAGATGGGGCTCGTCGCAACTCGTTTCGGCAACACGTCACTGACGATGCGAGCTCAGGTGCGCAATATGATCACGCGCAAGTCCATTCTGAGCATCGACAGAATCGTCTTCGTCAGCGTAGGGGAGGCGGGGCAGCCAGACCCTCACGGCTATTCATCGATCACCTATGAGCGCGATCGCATGCCCGTGGTGTGAAGCGGCGGGTACTGGCCAGCTGGTCGGGCCTCACAGGGCCTCACCTAGGTGCTCGGTTGTAGTCGAGCGCAAATGAGAGCCACAGTGCCAGGGAGGCCTCGTCGACGAGGTGGTCGGCGGCGACGGTGATCCAGCCTGGTCCCATGGTTCGTCCCGTTCCCATCTCGGCCTGTTGGGCCCCGGGTTGCTCCAGCAGCAGCCGGTCGTGGTCTTCAGCGGCGATCCTGACCAGCAGGGAGCCGTCCTTGCTGGCGCTGACGATCATCTTCTCGTTGACCATGAACGAGCGACCGCCGAACATCGAGACCTCGCGTTGAGCGGGTTCATCGGCGATTGAGGTGCGGATGCGTTCTGCGAGTGACCTTTGCGCGGATGTCACCGTCATTGCGCACCTCGGACCGGATCCGGCGGGCCATAGGAGAGTCGGTCGAAGATGAGCACACTCTCGCTGATCAGGCCATCACGAACTGTGAAGAACTCAGCTGCCGGTGTAGTCGTCGTCGCTGCCGTTTCGGGGTAATAGAACAGTGCGACCCTGTCGGAGTCGGCGAACTCGGCAATGTCGGTGATGCCGGTGAGCGTCGGCGCGAATCCGGCGATGAACGACTGATAGGCCTCCTTGCCGTCGAGGTCGACTCCTGGGGCTCGGCATGCGATGTCCTCGTCGATGAGATCCATCGCCCCATCGATATCACCGCTGGTCCACGCGTGGTGATATCGGCTGACGACGTTTTGGGCCGATTCGTAGGTCATGAGAAGCTCCTCTGCGATCGATGGTTCCGTGTGAGTGTGCAAACGGATGTGTGTGAACTCTGACACAACGCAGCTTGTTGTATTGTCCCGTCAGGTCATTGTCGCGTCTGGCTGCCAGTCATCGATTCCTGCATCTCCGCCCGAACCGGCGATGATCAGGCGGGGGAAGAAGTGCGCCCAACCGTCGGCGTGACCGCGGACCTCAGCGTCGGGCAGGTGCGAATGGAGCAGATCGACCCGCGTTCCCGATCCAATGGCGGTGAGGGTGAATTCGACCCGGGACGCACCAGGGGGAAGGTCCACGCTGCCGGCGAATCCCCATGACACGACCACACGATAGGGGCGACTGACCTCGAGGAATTTCCCTCGGACGGGGTGCCCCGCGATGTCGACGGCGAATCGGCCCCCAGCCGTCGCCTCCAGATCGGCGTACTGGCCCATCCAGGCCGTCATGCCTGAGTTCGTCGTCAGGTACTCGAAAACCGTCTCCGGCGAGGCGGCGATCTCGATGGAATCTCGGAATTCAGCCATGGGTCTCGCTGCCTGCATTCTCGGGTTCGTCTCGTGCCTCGATAGCAGCCTTGAGCTTCGAGAGTTTGGTCGGCCAGAAGTCGTCGAGGTAGGAGCGAACTGCCGCAAGGCCATCGGTCTCGACTGCGAACAGGTGGCGTGTGCCTTCGCGGACGCCGACGGTAAGGCCGGCTCTTCGAAGCACGCCCAGATGGTGCGATGTCGTCTGCTGGGACAGTCCGACTACCTCGGCGATGGACCCGACCGGGAGCGGATGGCCGCGGATCGCATGGAGAATCGACCGCCGATTGCTGTCGGCGAGCGCTCGAAGTGACAGGTCGAGGTCGATGTCGGGTTCAGCAGTCATCGTCGGCATCCTTTCGCTCGGATGCAGACAGACTACCACAAATGAATGTTTGTACTCATAGGTGTTGGTGGAACAGGGGACTGTCTAGGCTACGAGAAGCGTTGTCTCACATGACTGCTCGTCAACTCGTTGCACTACGGGCCCGCCCCTTACTCCGCGAGATCCAGCGTCGGAGTCGGTCGGCGGAATCCGCGGGTGACGAACGCAAGGTACCCGATGCCGAGGGCCAGCCAGATCGCACCGATGAGCAGCGTGCGCGGTGACAGGCTCGTCCACAGCCACAGGGTGAGGCAGAAGCCGATTCCGGGCAGGACGATGAAGTTGATGATCGCGCGCGATCCGCGACGATTCCCATCGATGATGAAGTGCTTGATGACCGAGAGGTTGACCGCGGAGAACGCGATGAGTGCACCGAAGCTGACCATCTCGGAGATGAAGCTGAGGTCGACGGCCAAGGCGAAGAGCGATACCACTCCGACGCAGAGTGTCGCGAGGATCGGAGTGTGGAAGCGTGGCGACAGACGCCCGAAGAAGCGCTTCGGCAGGACACCGTCACGACCCATCGCGAAGAGGATGCGTGAGACCGAGGCCTGAGATGTCAGTGCGGAGCCGCAGGCCCCGGCGACATAGGCAGCGGTGAAGAAGATCGCGAGGAACTCTCCACCCGCAGCTCCCATGACGTCGAGGGCTCCCGAATCGACGTCGGCGAAGTCATTCGACGGGTAGACGAGCTGAGAAAGGAACGAGAGCACGATGTAGATGAGCCCGCCCGTGACGGTGGCGATGACGATGGCACGCGGGACGGTGCGCTGCGCATCTTTGGCCTCCTCGGACAGAGTCGAGACCGCATCGAAGCCGAGGAACGACAGACACAGGATCGCGGCACCGGCCATGACATTGCCGAAACCGGGTGCGCTGCCGTCACCGGTGAACGGTGCCATGAGATCGACCGTGCCCGAGCCTGACATCGACGCAATGCCGAGCGCTGCGAAGGTCAGGATGAAGATCGCCTGGGCCGCGATGATGACGATGTTCGCTCGTGCCACGGACACAATGCCGATGACATTGAGCGCCGTGACGAGAACGATCGCCGTGAGCACGAACACCCAGGCAGGGATCATCGGGAACGCTGCGGACAGATAGATGCCGACGACGAGGTAGTTGATCATCGGCAGGAACAGGTAGTCGAGCAGCAGCGCCCACCCGGCCACGAAGCCGATGCCTGCCCCGAAGCTCTTCTGCGTGTATGTGTAGGCGGACCCGGCGAAGGGCAGCTCGTGCGCCATCTTCGCATAGGACCTGGCAGTGAAGACCATCGCGAGGAGAGTGATCACGTACGCCAGCGGCACCCGACCTCCGGTGACCTGAGTGACGATGCCGTAAGTCGTGAAAATAGTCAGCGGCACCATATAGACGAGGCCGAAGAACACGAGAGACGGGACCCCGAGAGCACGCTTGAGCTGCCCTTCGCCGCCATCGTGATGTCCTCTGCCACCTTGGGGCGCGCTGGTGTCGTGTGAGTCGGACATGGTGGTCCTTTCGCTCAGGTCGATGAATGCACGGCAACGCCGCCGAGGTAGGTGGTGCGAACGGCCATCTTCGCGAGTTCCTGCGGTGTCACGTCCCGAGGGTCGTGATCGAATCGGATGAGGTCTGCACTCGCCCCGGGGCGGATCTCGCCCCAGACTGCGGGGGAGTGATCGGCGAAGGCCTGGTGGGCCACTGCGGTCGAATAGCAGTCGAGGGCACGGTCGATGTCGACGATCTCCTCCGGAGTCCACCCGCCTGCGGGTTCGCCCGCATCGGTCTGTCGGCTCGTGCCGATCGCCAGGCCCTCGACGGGTGTGCCCGAGGTGCACGGCCAGTCCGAACCGAACGACAGGCGTCCACCGCGTTCGAGGATGGTCCGCATCCGGTACTGATGACCGGCCCTCTCCTCGCCGAGGCGGGGGAGGGTGAGCACGGTCATGAGGTCATCGAGCTGCGCCCACAACGGCTGCATGTTCGCGATCACCCCGAGCTCGGCGAATCGTGAGAGGTCATCGGCATCGACGAGCTGCGCATGGGCGATGACCGGCCGGCGATCCCGTGGACCGTTGCACGTCATCGCCGACTCGATGGCATCAAGGGCCTGGCGGACGGCGGCATCGCCGATGGCGTGGATGTGGACCTGGAATCCGGCCGCGTCAACGGCACGAACCGCTTCGGCCAAGGTCTCGCCTTCCCACACCCGCAGGCCGTGATTGTGCAGCGACGAGCAGTACGGTTCGAGCAGCGACCCGGTTTCGTTCTCGACGACGCCGTCGGCGAAGAACTTCACGGTCCGGGCACTCAGCAGCGGATCGCCGCGCACCTCGACGCGCCTCCTGGCCTCGACCATGGCAGGCAGCTGCTCAGCGAAGTGACGCGGATCCGCATAGAGGGCGAGATTGAACCGGACCTTGAGTCTGCCCTGATCCGAGGCAGCCAGATAGGTCTCGACATCGGCCGGTTCGACCCATGCGTCCTGGACCCAGGTGACCCCGCGCTCGAGGTAGTAGTCGGCTGCCCGTTCGAGCGCGCGCAGCCGCATGGCCTCGTCCAGCGGCGGACGCACGGCGTCGACGAGATCGACCGCGCCCCATTCCCGCAGTGTCCCCAGTGGCGAACCATCGCCTCGGCGAGGGATCTCACCGAGCTCTGGTTCGGGTGTGCCGGCAGTGATGCCGGCGAGTTCGAGGGCCCGGGAATTGCACCACACTGTGTGATAGTCCCAGGCGCGCAGCACCACGGGTCGGTCCGCTGCAGCGTCGTCGAGCCAACGGGAGTCAAAGAGCCCGCCCTCGACGAGGCTGCCGTCATAGGAGGCGCCGGTGATCCACTCGACCTCAGGGTTGGCTTCAGCAAAACGTCGCACCTCGGTCACGATCTCAGCGACGCTGGCACAAGCGCGCACCTGCGGTCCCTCCGCTTCGAGCCCGCCGAAGATCGGATGGGCATGACCATCACCGAAGGACGGCATGAGGAAGCCGCCATCGAGGTCGACTGACTCGGACGAGTCTGCGGGTGAGTGCTCAAATGAGGACGAGTTCAGGTGCCGGTCGACCTCGGCGGAACCGATCGCGACGATGGTGCCGTCTCTCACGAGCAGCGAGTCGGCGGTGCCGCTCGAGGCTCCGCGCCAGATGGTGCCGTTGTGGAAATGCGTCAAGGCCAATTCGCTTCGTCCCCCGCTTCGCTGCGTGTGATCTCTGACCCGCCACAGCGCACGAACAGTGTTCGTATTTGTGACTGAGAACACGATACACTCCGAGGGAGGTCAGGGAAAGAGGTCGGCATGAGACTCAATCGGGAACGACTCGTCGACGCCGCGCTCGCCCTCGTCGACGACGACGGATCCGAGGCGCTGTCGATGCGCACTCTGGCTGCTCGCGTCGATCGGCAGGTGTCGTCTCTGTACAACCATGTGTCGGGTCGAACCGAACTCATCGAACTCATGCGCGCCCGCATCGTCGCCGACATCGATGTGGCGGCGTTCGCCTCGGTGGGCACATCTGCGAGGGCGATTCCATGGGAGAGGGCACTCGAGTTTTGGGCACGGTCTTACCTGCGAGCATTCGCCGCCCACCCCAATCTCATCCGCCTGCTGGCGACGACGGAGATTCGGGATCTGTCGACGTACGAGATGTACGATGCGGTCATCGCCGGCCTGCGCCGAGGCGGCTGGCCGGAATCGAGGACCGTGGCGGTCATGCGCACGGTCGAAGCCCATGTCCTCGGATCCGCCCTCGACATCATCGCTCCCAGTGACCTCATCGCACAGGATTCGGCTGATGTCCGGTTCTCCGAAATCCGTACCGCCCTCGACCCACGATTCGTCGAGACCTCTTCGGCGACTGCCGCATTCGAGCTCGGGCTGAACGCACTCATCGATGGGCTGCGGCTGCAGCTGGAGGCAGGAATTTCGTGAATAGTATGTTGCTCGAAGACTTCTGGTCGGCCGCACGGTCCGCAGTACCGGAGCTGCCGGTGCACGCACCCCAGCCGTGGGCCTTCGGTGCGACGCCCGAGCATGCCGATGACCTCCTCGCATTGGTCCTTGACGGGACGAAGACCGGCACAGCCTCTGCGCTCTGTGACATCGAAGCCGAAGGGGAAGAAGTGCCCAGAGTCGGTGAAGTGAGCATCATCCTCGACGGCCGCGACAGTCCCCGAGCGGTCATCGAGACCACTGCCGTCGTGACTGTTGCCTTCGACGAGGTGACTGCTGAGCATGCTCACGCCGAAGGCGAAGGCGAACGGACCTTGGCGGCCTGGCGGGAGATCCACGAGAGGTTCTGGCGAGACTACAGCCAGAGCTCAGAGGGTTTCGCCTCGGATATGCTCGTAGTGTGCGAGCGGTTCCGGCTCGTGTTTCCACGGTGACCTGTAGACGCAGGTAATCGGACGGAAGGACGAAGTGTCTGAAACTGTCGATTGGTGGAGTCTCATCCATGCCGAACGTACCCGCTTGGTCAAACTGCTGGAGACGCTCGAGTCTGACCAGTGGAGCGCTGACACGCTGTGTTCTGATTGGAGTGTCGAGCAGGTCGTTGCCCATCTCAGCGCGGCGGCGAACACGGGCAGGTGGGCGTGGATTCGCAGCATCGTCGCCGCCGGATTCAACGCTGACCGGCACAATTCCCGACTCCTGGCCAGGTTCCGAGGGAGGTCGCCGGAAGAGACTCTGGGGATCTTCCGCACCTGCATCACGGCCACGATCGTACCGACGAAGGACTATCCTGCGTTCCTCGGCGAGGTCATCGTCCACTCTCAGGACATCGCCCGGCCACTCGGGCTGACTCTGACTCCCGACCCCAGCGCAGTCCTTGAGGTCGCTGGCTTCTATGCCGCGAAGGACTTCGCCGTCAACAGCAGGACCCTCGTCAAAGGGCTGACTCTCGTCGCAGACGATGCTGACTTCAGGGTCGGAAGCGGACCGGCGGTCAGAGGCAGGCTCCTGGATCTGGTGATGGCGATGGCGGGACGTCCGGACTTCGCTTCGCTGCTTGAGGGCGAAGGCGCCGAAGAACTGCGAACTCGCATGAGTTGAGGTCCGCGCACAGACGCTTGAGAAACTTCGTCCTTATGCTTCCTGCGGCTTCGCGTCGTAGGTGACCCAGTTGGTCTTCGTCGCCACCTTGTCATAGAGCACCTGAGCTTGAGCATTGTCGTCGGCAGTGATCCAGCGGACGACCGAACGCCCTTCGTCCGCGGCGATCTCCTGAAGACGGGCGATGAGCGCACGTCCGGATCCTGTTCCGCGGGCCTGAGGATCGGTGAAGAGGTCATCGAGCCAGAGACCGACCGTGCCGGTCGACGGACGCGAGAATCTCCGGAAGTCCGCGATTGCGACGATGCGGCCATCCGCCTCGGCGACCAGGCCTTGGCATTCGTGTGCTGTATCCATGAGCCAGCCCCACACCCGGGAGACGATGTCCTCGGATTCCGGCAGGTGATAGAACTCGCGGTAGCCGCGGAAGAGCTCACGCCAGCGAGCCTCGTCTGCCGAGTCAACAGGGCGAACGGAAGTGGTCGACGAATCTGCCATGACTGTCCGGGCCTTTCCTTATAGTTCTGCGGGGTGACATGTGAGCGCCGCAAGGCGACATGTACTGCAAGAGTATGTGAAAAAGCCCCTGGCCGGGAGGATATTTCCCGAACCAGAGGCCGTTCTCCGCTCTGTACGCGAGGGGGACTTGAACCCCCACGTCCGCAGACACTGGAACCTAAATCCAGCGCGTCTACCAATTCCGCCACTCGCGCGCGACGTCCTCAAGATTAGCAGGACGAGGGCGCGATGCTGAAACGATCAGATAACGCAGCCGGTCAGGCGGCGTCGATGCCCAAGGCCTTGCGCACACGAGCCACATGACCGGTGGCCTTGACGTTGTACTGTGCCAGTTCAACGGCGCCCTCAGCATCGATGACGAGCGTCGAGCGGATGACGCCCTGGACGACCTTGCCGTAGTTCTTCTTCTCCCCGAAGGCGCCCCACTCTTCCATCATGGACTTGTCGGGGTCGGAGAGAAGGTCGAAGTTCAGCCCCTCCTTCTCCGCGAACTTCTTCAGCTTCTCCGGCTTGTCCGGCGAGATGCCCAGAACAACCAGTCCGGCAGCAGACAGCGCCGAAAGCGAATCACGGAAGTCGCAGGCCTCGGTCGTGCAGCCGGGAGTCATTGCGGCAGGGTAGAAGTAGACGACTACCCGCTGCCCCTTGAACTCGCTGAGGGTCACGGACTTCCCGTCCTGATTGCTCAGAGTGAAATCCGGGGCGGTGTCGCCGACTGACAGACGTGGCATAATGTCTCCTCTTCTCGTTCGGAACTTCTCAGAAGTTCTCAGTTCAGTGTCCACTCTAGTCCGAGACCCCGACACGGTTCAGCCTCACTCGATTCGAGCGAAGACCTCGCCGACGGCCACCATGTCACCGACCTTCGAGAGCTGCTTGAGTCTTCCGGCGCTGGGCGCCTGGACTCGGGTCTCCATCTTCATCGCCGACAGCACAGCGACATCGTCACCCTCGGCCACCTCGGCGCCGTCGGCGACGAGATAATCGACGAGGTTGCCGGGCACCGGAGCACTGACACCACCGGTCTCCGCGGCGCCACCATCAGAGCCAGTTCCACCATCACCAGCACCGGCAGCCCCGCCACCGGCGCTGCCCAATGCGGCCAGCAGTGCACTCGGCAGCCCGAGGCTGGAGAGTTTGCCGTCGATTTCGATGTTCACACGCGTCAGCGAGGACTCGGACGCCGGTGCCGGCCGAGGCTGTGTCGTCATGCGGGGGAGGAGCTCGGACTCGATCCACTGCGTGTGGATTCCCAGCTCATCAGCGGTGAACGCGGGATCCGTCAGGATCTCCAGGGAGCATGGAAGCACGGTCGCCGGGCCCTCGACGTGGAGTTCCTTCGCCGCGGTCACGGTGCGTGCGATCGCGGAGGCACGGTCGGGGCCTTGGACGATGAGCTTGGCGAACAGCGAATCGAAGGCCGGCTGCACCATGTCACCGGCCCGGACTCCCGCATCCCAGCGCACACCGGGACCACCCGGGGCGTTGAGCACATCGATGCGGCCCGGAGTCGGCAGGAAACCACGCCCGGGGTCCTCGGCGTTGATGCGCAGCTCGATGGCATGCCCCCGCGGCTCAGGTGTCGACGACAGCGACAGCCCCTGACCGAAGGCGATGCGGAACTGCTCGGCGACGAGATCGACTCCGGAGACCGCCTCGGTGACGGGGTGTTCGACCTGGAGTCGGGTGTTGACCTCGAGGAAGGTCATCGTGGAGTCGGCGGCGAGGAGGAACTCGACGGTGCCCGCACCTCTATAGTTCACCTCGGCGCAGGTGGCTTCAGCCGAACGGTGCAGACGCTCACGCTGATCGGCGCTGAGGCCGGGCGCGGGTGCCTCTTCGATGAGTTTCTGGTTGCGGCGCTGGGCCGAGCAGTCGCGGTCGCCGACGGCCACGACGCGTCCCTGACCGTCGCCGACGATCTGGACCTCGACATGGCGGGGGCGTTCGAGGAACTTCTCGACGAAGCATTCGGAGCGTCCGAAGGCCTCCACAGCTTCACGGGTGGCCGATTCGAAGGCTCCGGCAACCTCGGCGAGGTCGTGGACGATCTTCATACCGCGCCCGCCTCCACCGTGGGCTGCCTTGATGATGATCGGCAGGCCGTGTTCGGCTGCGAAGGCCTCAACCTCGCCGGCGTCCTTGAGCGGCCGGTCGATGCCCGGGGCCAGCGGGGCGCCGACCTTCTGCGCCAGTTGGCGAGCGGTGACCTTGTCGCCGAGTGCCGTGATGGTGTCCGCAGTGGGCCCGATCCAGATGAGGCCGGCATCTTCGACTGCGGCGGCGAAGTCGGCGTTCTCGGACAGGAAGCCATAGCCGGGGTGGACGGCGTCGGCCCCGGACTGCTTGGCCGCTGCGATGATCGCATCGATGTTGAGGTAGGTGTCGGCCGCATTGGTGCCCGGCAGGGAGTAGGCCTCATCGGCCAGCTGCGTGTGCATGGCTTCGAGGTCTTGGTCGGCGTAGACGGCGACCGAGGTGTGGCCGTAGTGGGCGCAGGCGCGGATGACGCGGACGGCGATTTCGCCGCGGTTGGCAACGAGGATCTTCGGCATGATTCAGTGTCCGTTCTGCGGTGAATGGCGGGTGTGGTCTGTGGTGGTGGCATCGTCGGCCACCGGGGAGGTCTCGGTCACGAAGCGGATCATGACGCCGGGTGCCAGCTGTGCCGCGAGGTCTGTGTCATCGACGCTGGCGATGATCGGGTAGCCGCCGGTCAGCGGATGGTCGGGACCGAAGAGCACCGGCTGACCGTTGGGTGGGACCTGCAGTGCCCCGGTCACAGCACCCTCGCTGGGCAGCTCCCCGGTGCGGGCTCGTTCGAGGGGGATCTCACCGGCCAGTCTGAGTCCGACCCGATCGGATTCGTGGGTGACCGTCCAGACCTGTCCCAGCAGGGTCTGCAGGCCAGTGGAGGTGAACCAGTCATCGCGGGGTCCCAGGGTCACCGACAGCTCGATCGTCTCTCCAAGTGCGGGCAGGCGCCGCTGACCGTCTGCGCTGCGGATGGGATCGACGAGGTGGGGCGCCGACTCCGGTCGCCCCAAGCTGATCGTGGTGCCCGGCTCCAAATGCGCAGGGCCGAGACCGGCAAGAGTATCGGCCGAGGCGCTGCCCAGGGCAGTCTCCGCTTCGATGCCGCCGCGGAAGGCGATATAGGCACGGGTCCCGCGCTCGGTGCTGCCGAGTTCGAGTTCGTCTCCGTCGTCGAGTGAGAAGGCCTCGCCGAGGTGGTGCTGGAACACGGCACCGTCGGCAGAGGTCACGGTGATCGTTGCCCTCGCCCCGGTCACCGCGGCCACACCGTTACCGGTGAGGGCCAGCCTCACCCCGCCGCCGAAGCTCTCCAGCCCGGCCGCGGACTCGGCGTTGCCGACGAGACGGTTGGCAGTCTGCAGTGCACCGCGGTCGGCGGCACCTGCGCTCGAGACGCCCATGGCCGCGAAGCCGGGACGGCCGAGGTCCTGGACGAGCAGCTGCAGTCCGGGACGGATGACCGTGCAGGAATGCGCCGAGGCGGCCGCGCCCGGCTGCGAAGACACGGCAGATTCCGCGCTCGCCTCAGCGACCGTGACCGACTCCCGCTCTGCTTCCCGG
The DNA here is from genome assembly GCF_003932995.1 of Brevibacterium aurantiacum. Classification (NCBI taxonomy): domain Bacteria; kingdom Bacillati; phylum Actinomycetota; class Actinomycetes; order Micrococcales; family Brevibacteriaceae; genus Brevibacterium; species Brevibacterium aurantiacum. The sequence continues at coordinate 2,884,788 of NZ_CP025333.1, read as the reverse complement.
AACTTCACTGTCGTTCCGGGCACAAACAGGGCAGGGGGTTCCCGGTCGAGGTCCCACAGTGTGGCATCGGTGCGGCCGATGAGCTGCCAGCCGCCGGGGGAGGCGCGGGGGTAGACGCCGGTGAATTCCCCGGCCAGGGCCACGGCACCCACGGGCACGCGGGTGCGCGGGGAGGATCGACGGGGAACGTCGAAGATCGGGTCGTCACCGGCGAGGTAGCCGAACCCGGGGGCGAAACCGGAGAAGGCGACCTGCCAGGTGGCGCGCTGATGCCGGGTCACCACCTCGGCGGGAGACAGGGAGAGGAGATCGGCCACCTCGGCGAGATCCTCACCGTCGTAGTGGACATCGATCGTGACCTCACGGGACTCACTCGAATCCGTGCCCGTGTGTTCGAGCCCGTGGATGGCATCGGTGAGCACCGGCGCCGAGGTGCGGGTCGGGTTGAACGTGACCAGGACCGTCCGTGCGGCCGGGATCAGTTCTTCGACGCCCTCGAGCGCAGCTGATTCCAGGGCACGATGTAAGTGCATGGTGGCCGCGAGATCCGGGCATTCGACGAGAAGATGACGGCGGGAGGCAGTGTGGAATTCGAGGGTGTCGATCATTGGCGGTAGTTGCCTTCCGGCGCGTCGGTGATGAACATCCGGCCCGGTGAGTGCGTGATCGCGAACGGTGGGGCCGAGGCTTGGATGGCGACCTGGGGAGTGACTCCGCAGGCCCAGAACACGGGAATGTCGCCGTCCTCGATCATCGGTGCGTCACCGAAGTCGGGGGCTGAGAGGTCAGTGATGCCGATCTGCACGGGTTCTCCGATGTGGACGGGGCCACCGTGGACGGCGGGGAAACGGTCGGTGATGCGCACCGCCTCGGCGACCTGTCCGGCGGGAATGGGACGCATGGACACGACCATGTTCCCGCTCACGCGACCGGCGGGACTGCAGGCGATCGATGTGGAGTACATCGGCACATTGCGCCCGGCCTGCTGATGGCGGATCGGAATGCCTGCCTCCAGCAGCCCGGTCTCGAAGGTGAAGCTGCACCCGATGAGGAAGGACACGAGGTCAGGGTGCTGTGCCCAGGCCGCGGTGGCGTCATCGACCTCGTCGACGAGTTCACCGTTCTCCCACAGACGGTAGCGGGGAATGTCGGTGCGCAGATCGCTGCCCGACGCCAGCGCGGATTCGACCTGCCCGGGCTCGAGGACATCGATGACCGGACACGGCTTCGGGTTGCGCTGGGCGAAGAGGAGCATGTCGAAGGCCCAGTCGGCAGGCACCGCGATGAGGTTGGCCTGGACCAGGCCGGGGGCCAGGCCCGAAGTGGGGTCCGTGGCACCGGCCCGAATACGCTCGCGGGCCTCCGCCCCGGCTGCAGCGTCGAACTGACTCATCGACCGGCACCGGCGAAGGCAGCGATCCTCACGTCCGAGGATTCGAGGAGCTCACGCGCAGCACGGGCCATGTCGATCGAACCCTGACTGTCGCCGTGGAAGCAGATCGACTGGGCGTCGACATCGACGAGGCTGCCGTCGATGGCCTCGACCTGCCCAGTCTGGACGAGTCTGAGCACGCGTGCGGCCACGGCTTGCGGGTCATGCAGCACTGCATTGGGTTCTGTGCGAGCGACCAGCGAACCGTCGGGGTTGTAGGAGCGATCGGCGAAGGCCTCGGCCGCAACCTTCAACCCCGCCTCGGCGGCGACGCGGTTGGCCACGCTGCCGGCCAGACCGAGGAAGACCAGGGAGGAGTCGACGGCCTTGACCGCGTCGACGACGACCTTGGCCTGCGCCTCGTCACGGACAATGGCGTTGTAGAGGCCGCCATGGGGTTTGACATAGGCGACCGAGCCGCCGACGGCTGCGGTCAGACCCAGGAGGGCACCGATCTGGTATTCGACCTGAGCCTGCAGGGTGGCTGCAGGAACGTCGAGGGGGCGGCGCCCGAAGCCTTCGTAGTCGTCGTAGCCGGGGTGTGCCCCGATGACGACTCCGCCCTGCGTCGCCGCTGCCAGAGTCGTCCGGATGCCCTCAGGGCTGCCGGCGTGGAACCCGCAGGAGACGTTGGCGCTGGAGACCAGGCCCAACATGGCCGAATCGTCGCTGACGACGCGGTCGGGAACGTTCTCCCCGAGGTCCGAGTTGAGGTCGATGGCAGATGTCATTGTCACCCTCCGATTCCGATCATTGCGAAGATGGGGCCGACCGATCCGACGGCCGTGTACCACATCACCAGTGTTGCCGCGGTGCCGATGATGAGCAACCACCTGGGGTACTTGTCGACCCGCAGCAGGCGTGGCCTGAACCAGCCGATGTACATGAAGATCGTCAGGCCGATCGGCAGGATGAGTCCGTTGAATCCGCCGACGAAGACGAGCAGGGTCGCCGGTGCTGTTCCGACGATGAGGTAGATGATGAGGGAGACGGTGATGAACGCGACCGTGGCCAGCTGCAGCGGCCATCCCTTGCCGAGGCGCTTGGAGAACGCGGACAGGAATGTCGCCGAGGTGTAGGCCGCCCCGATCACCGAGGACAGTGCCGCAGCCCAGAAGATGGCACCGAAGATGCGCATTCCGGCATCGCCGAGGACGGCTGCGAACGCCTGACCGGCAGGGTTGGCGGCCTGACCGCTGAGGTCGAGGGCGACTCCCGAGGCCACGACGCCGAGGATGGCCAGAAACAGGATGTAGCGCATGACGCCGGTGACGAGGATGCCTGTGAGCGCCGAGCGCATCACTGAGGGAGCATGCTCCGGTCCGGTCTTGCCCGAGTCGAGGTAGCGGTGGGCTCCCGAGTAGGTGATGTAGCCGCCGACGCTGCCGCCGACGATGGTCGTGATGGTGGCGAAGTTGATGGTGTCGGGCAGGAAGCTCTGCTTGATCGCTTCGCCGACCGGTGGGTCGGAGGCGATCGCGACGATGACGGTGAGGATGATCATTCCGACGCCGAGGACCATGACGACGGTGTCGACGACCTTGCCTGCGCGTTTGAACAGGAAGATGCCGATGGCCAGCACACCGGTGAGCAGACCACCGAGCTTCGGGTCGACGCCGAGGAGGGCGTTGAGTCCCAGCCCGCCGCCGGCGATGTTGCCGATGTTGAAGGCCAGACCGCCGATGACGATGAGGATCGACAGGAGGATGCCCGTGCCCGGGATGGCGCTCGAGGCGAGCTGGGCGGCTCGCTTGCCCGAGGACGTGATCATGCGCCACACATTGAGCTGGATGGCGATGTCGATGAGGATCGAGATGAAGATGGCGAAGGCGAAGGCTGCGCCCATCTGGGCGGTGAAGGTCGCCGTCTGTGTGATGAATCCCGGGCCGATCGCCGAGGTGGCCATGAGGAAGATCGCGCCGAGGATCGCGCTGCGGCTGACCTTGACCGAGGACTTCGCTGTCTGGTCATCGGGCACCTGATCGTGCGGCGTCTGTTCTTGTGGCTGTGACATGGGGTCTCCAAGTTGCCTGGAATGTGGTCTGCATCCCGATGCGATAGGGGGCCAGCCGCGGTGGTGGTCCGCATCACTATCGGAGAAGCGTTAGACAATCTAGCATGGATTGTTCAACAAGAATAGATCTGAGTCACAATGCAGTTCTGGAATTGTCCTCACGATTCTGGGCCATATGTTGCCCCGATCACTAGGATGGAACCGTGAATCACGAATCGTCCCTGGTCAATCAGCTCACCGACCGCCTCATCGCCGGCGAGCTGCCGCCCGGCGTCCGCCTGTCCGAAGCCGCTCTGGCAAAGGAGTTCGACGTCTCCCGCAACACGCTGCGCGAAGCCTTCCGCGTGCTGGGGGAGCAGGGCCTGGTCAATCACATCCCGCACCGCGGAGTCTCGGTGGCCTCGCCGAACACCTCTGACGTCATCGACATCTACCGGGTGCGGCGCCACATCGAATGCTCGGTGCTGGAGAACGCTCCGAAGAACCATCCGGGCGCCGAGGAGATGCGCCGGGCCGTGGAAGCCGCACAGACTGCCGCGGCCGCCGATGACTGGCTGCAGGTGGGAACACTGAATATGTCCTTCCACAATGCCGTGGTCTCACTCTCGGACAGCTCCCGGCTGATGCGCTCGTTCGGCAATGTCCTAGCCGAACTGCGTCTGGCCTTCCTCAAGGTCGAGGTCCTCGACTTCCTCCATGCGCCGTTCGTCGAGCGCAACCAAGAGGTCCTCGATGCCTATCTGCATGAGACCCCGAGAGAAGCGGCCGCTAAACTCGGCGCCTACCTCGGCGATTCCGAACGTCAGGTCCTCGGCGCCTACGCCCGCGCCGGTCAGGACTGAGCACCATGTTCTGAACCTGATGTTCTCAGCACAGTGCCCGCTGAGGCCCGACTGCTAGACTCATAGAGACGTGTTTGTGCAAATTGCATACGCCCATGTCGGCCCAGGCCTGCATGTCTATCGGCAGATCAGACAGTGGTCGGTCTGCAAGGAGTGCGCAATGAAGTATGCACCATATCTCTGTCCCGACTGCTACGGCCGTCTCATTGACACCGCCGCTGCTGCGGAACCCGGTGACGGAGTGAATCTCAACCCCATGCTCGAGTGCGCAGACGGCTGCGGCGTTTCGGAGAATGCACTCAAGCCCTATAGGATCCGGATGAACGGCAGATCCCGCAGAGCAACGAGGACACCAGTCCGATCTGCGGCCAAGGCACCGGTTCGACGCCAACACTAGCCAGCTGACACCGACCCTGGTGCCAGCTACGGAAGACAAACAAGAAACCGTCGTTCGGATGATCCGAACGGCGGTTTCTTTGCTGTGGTGCACCCCCCGGGACTTGAACCCGGAACCCACTGATTAAGAGTCAGTTGCTCTACCAATTGAGCTAGAGGTGCGAGCTGCGCTTGCCGCGCAACGAGAATTAATATTACTCAGGTTGCCAGGGTTCTTGCAAACTGAGAACCGCTCATTTGAGGTTTTGTGAGGTAGCTCGCATCCCTGCACGTCAGAGGTACATCCCGGATCTCGATTGTTCCGGTGGTTCCGAGATCGCGTGGACGTCGCGCTCACGCAGGAGCACATACGCGCTCCCCTCGAGCTCCACCTCGGCGAGTTCCTCAGGGTCATAGAGGACTGTATCGCCAAGGTTGGCCTGCCTCACGTGTGGGCCGGCCGCGACGACCTTGCCCCACACGAGACGTTTCCCCATGCTTGCGGTTGCCGGGATCACGATCCCGGCCGAGGATTTGCGCTCCCCGGCCTCCTCGCCCGGATCCACCAGGATCCGGTCGTGCAGCATGCGGATGGGCAGAGCGGACTCAGCCACGCTTGCTGCGGCCGGAGACACCCACGATCAGTGCGGCCACGCCGAGGACGACTCCGACGCCGAGTGCAACCGCCTCGGGCTTGACCGAGCCGCTCTCCTCTTCAACGACGGAGTACTTCGCCTTGTTAGCGGCGCGAGTCGCGAGGACCTTCGGGTGGACACGGCCCACAAGTTCATCGATGTTGTCCGCGATGCGCTCTTCGCGCAGGCGAATCGATTCCGCCAGCTGGCTGGGTGACGCTGAGTCGACGGTCACATCTGAGGTGTAGACATTGTCAGTCATCGGGGCAGGTCCTCCGGGTCGAGAATACGTTCATGCACGTGACGGGGTGCCACGGTGCTTCGTGTCAAGCTTAACCGCTTGATTCTCTCAGTGTCAGATATTGGGTGCGGAGAGCCGAAAAGTCACGACATCGACGTCCGCGTCTTCAGGCATGGTCGGATAGTGGTCGCGCAGATTGGTCACATATCCCTCGATGCTCGACCCAGCCTGCAACTGCAGAATCTGCGGTGTCAGCTCGCTGAGGCGATGGGTGTTCACCGAGGTGATGTCAACGGGCAGCGGCCCGTGCTCGGTATGTTCGAAATAGGCCAAAGCAGGGCCTGGCGAGTGGGATTCCTGCCACCGCACGGTCAGGTTCTTCCTCCCCGAGGTGGTCGCCTCGTAATAGCGAGGGTGAGCTGGCAGGCCCAGCAGCGCCCGATCTGGGGACTGCGACGAGTGCGTCGGGGTGCAGGTCGAGGATTACCTGACGGCAGCGTCCGCAGGGGGATAGGAGACCCCGACCGCCATCTCCGGCCGCTGCGATCGTGACCAGCGGACCTGCTCCGGCGGCTGCCGCATTGCCGATGGCGACGAGCTCAGCGCAGGGCCCGCCGGTGAAGTGGTGGACGTTGACGCCGGTGTGGATGCGACCATAGGTGTCCATGACGGCGGCTGCCACCGTGTGATTCTCATCGGCTCCGAGTGTGGCTGCCAGAGATTCGGCGACGTCGATCACCTCGAGTTCTGAGTCGTAGAGGTCCATGCTGTGATCTTAGAACAGCATGGACCTGTGAGGTGGGCTCAGTTCTGAGGCGGGTCAGTTCTGCTTATTGCGTCGGCTGACGATCCAGATGATGAAGCCGACGGCGGCCATACCTGAGGCTGCGAGGATGAAGATCGGCCACGAACTCGCAATAGTTGACACAATCGACTCACCGAACGAGGTCGATGGTGGTTTGTCGCTGCGAGGCTTGGGAGTTTCGCCTCCGGTGATGAGGTCCTTGTCATCATCCGGCACTGGAGTGTCAGGGTTCTGCGGGACGGGATCCGAGTAGTCCGGAGGTGGGGAGTCGCCGTTTCCGGGCAGCCAATCGTCGCCGACATCTCCAGGAATCTCATCGCGTGTGTCCGAGGAACCGTTGCCGGTCGCAGGGTCTGGGGTGGAGTCATCGCCGACTGGCCCGCCATCGCTATCGCTGGAGGTTGTTCCGGAGCCGTCTTTGTCCGCGGAGCCTTTGTCGTCCTTGCTGTCCTTGCCGCCGTCCTTGTCCGAGCTGCCTTTGTCATCGGAGCTGCCGGAATCGGAGCCGTCGGATATTGATGAGGAGTTCGAATCAGAATTCTGCTTGGACGAATCGGCGTCTGACGATGACGAGGTGTCGGATTCCTTGGAATCAGCTTTCGCAGAGTCTGAGGATTCGGAGTCGGAGGAAGTGTCGGACGAGGACTTGCTCTCCGAATCCGATGCGGTGTTGGAATCCGAGTTGTCGCCGGCAGAGGTGTCGACGTCGGTGCCGTCGGTGCCCGACTCCGAATCGGTGGAGGCGCTCAGATCTGCGTCATTGGATGAGTCCTTCGCACCACTGTCGGCACCGTCATCGGTGCCCTCAGCATCGTTGGAGTTATCTGAACTCGCTTCGCTTTCAGCCTCGTCGCTTGGCGGTGGGTATGGCTCGCCCTCTTCGACGGTGATGTCTGTTCCGTCTGAAGCGAATGTCCATTTGGGGCTCGGCTCATCATCGAACTCCGTGAAGACCATCTGTTCGCCTGTTTCGGCATTGAGAACGTAACCGTCCTCATCGAACGAATACTTGCCAGGTGCGTCGTCCGTTGCTTCGGGTACGGAGTTTCCACTGTCGTCGGTGGCGCTGTCTGGTTCGCTCCCATCTGCAGCAGAGTCGGAGTCATTGGCAGAAGTCGAAGAGTTCTGGGTTGGCCAGCGTTTGGCTTCGTCCTTTTCCTCCGGGCCGGCGAATTCCTTGCCCTCCCAGCTCCTGGGCATGTCGGAGACCTGCATAGTCTTCGCGGTCTGGTTCCATGTCGAGTCAATCGGCTTTTCGACCACACACGGTGCGCTGGTGTCACCACCATCACTGGGAGTGTCGCACTTGGGATCATCTGTCCCGCCGTCGTCGTCCGCATTGGCCTCGGGGGTCGCCCCTTCGTCTCCAGCGGCGTTGTCGGCATTGGAGTTCTCGGAACCGGAATCAGCCGTGACGGAGCTTGTCGCGTCGCCTGGATCCAAAGCTCTAGCACCTTCGGGAGATCCGTCAGGATCGGAAGTGGTGGTCCCCGAGCTTGATGAGCTGGTCTGGTCGGAGTCCGTGACACTCGCATTCGCAGGAGCGATTGTGCCTGTGATCGGCAGGAGCATCAGGGCAAGAGCAGTGCCGAGGGCGGCCGCCGTGCGGCTGAGCTCGTGTGTAACTGGCACTGTGTTCCTTCGCAGTGGGGGCTCCGGCATCAAACATACAAGGGGACATGACAGACAGGCACGTCGCTGTCCATCCTAATGGCTACGCCCAGGGTGAGAAAGTCAGAGTCTATTTCTCGCTCGTTTCGGACGTCTTATCGTAAGCGCGAATCGTCGAATCGGCGCCGTCGACGATGGCAGTTCCGCCGTCGTTGGTCAGCGCCAGCAGGTTGGTGTCTGTGCGGTAGGCGTGCTTGCCCGCCAGCAGGCAGGAGTCGTCGTTGTCGACGGTGCAGGGGACGATCGTGCCCCGCGGTTCAGACAAGTGGATGTCCTTGCTGGAGGTGTCCATGAGCAGCAGCCCGGATTCCAGATTGAAGAGGTACGGGCCGATGTACGCCCGCTTTCCGCCCTGCCCGCGCACCCATGACATCTCCCCGACGATGTCTGTTGTGGTGGTCACAGTCGACAGGATGGACCCGTCCTCCAAGGAGTGGACGACGAGTTGGATGCGGTGGCCGGAGTTCGTCGAGGCCCCCTGCTCACCCCACAGGGTGATCGCTTTGCCGTGGCCCGCAGAGACCCATTTGATGATCTGGAGCTCATCGGCGGGTGCCTCGAGCTTGATGGAACGTTCGTCACCGGACTTGATGTCCTTCGCCTTGACGGGACCGTTCCAGTCGGAGCTGAAGAGCTCGTCGTTCTCGATCGCCATCGGCGTCGACCCTGATTCGGGAGTCGGGACGTTCTCGAGTCCATCTGCGCCGAACGTCGACAGTCGGTTGCCCGACTTGATGAGGATGCTTTTGCCGGCCGATGTGATGCGAGCATTCTCCGGCAGCTGGTAGGACTTGGGCTTGTCCGCACCGTCGATGAGCGCCTCAGCAGTATTACCGGCCTGCCACAGCAGTGCGGGCTTGCCGTCGATCATCGTGTCGACGGCGAACGTCGGGGCTTCGCTGGTCTTTCCCGAGTAACGGGTCTTTCCTGTGCTGGAGTCGAGCACCTCGAGCTTGCCCTCGTCGACGACGAGCACACCACGATCCGAGGCTGTCACTGAGGCGTCCTTAGGGATCTTCGTCTCCCACTTCGGCGAGTTGTCGAACCCGGGGACGACGTCTTCGGTCTTGTTGACCGAGAGTTCGGAAGCGGGATTGATCTGCTTTTCGGATTCGATCGTCTGCGGCGAGTCCTGGGAACCGGCCGGGACGATGTTCGGAATGACGAAAGCCCCGATCATCAGGATCACGATGCCGATGAGCACGAGGCCGGGCACGGTGATCTTCTTCAGGCGCTGGGGCCGGCTCTGCGGGGAGTTCCTGTGCTGTGGTGCATGCTTGCGCACCCGAGTGCGCTTGACCGTCGGAGCGCTGGGGGCAGCCGGTCCCGAGAAAGGGGTGCCCAGGGGGTAGTCGTCCCCGCTGCCCGCCTCGGCGTCGGCCTTCGGCTGCTGCGGATGCGCTGCCTGCTCCTCAGCAGAGGTGATGTCCATCGCCGAGGTGGTTGCGGCCTCATCTGCCGAGGTGTCCCCGTTCGACGCAACAGGTGCCGCCGAGGAAGAAGAATCCTGAGGTGGCACGGGAGGAGGCGCCGGGGATGCTGAAGCGGCGGGGGCGATCTTGCCGGTCTCGTCGAGGAGGACGTCGACTTCCTGCTTGCCATCGTCGATGGTCACAGGCACTTGGGTCGCTGTCTCCCTGGCATAGTCGCCAAGGTAGGTCATGGCCTGTCCGGTGTCGGAGTAGCGACTCGTCGCCCCATTGAGGGTGAGATAGGTGAACCCGTCCTGAGAGACGGAGATCAGCGCACGAGCCATGTACAGGGTTCCTTGAATAAAATTGAGGGTGGGACCGTGACAATACTATTGAATACGATCGGGTGCTCCTACCGTTTTTCCGAAACCGTTATACATCTCTACTGAATCGTTGCACGTCAGGAGATCTGTGTCTCATTGTGCACCATATGGGCTGTGAGTTTGCCCGGGTGCCGGAGTGAGGTTAGGATATATCTTGCTGTCTGCGCCAAGGTGCAGCACATGTGGTGGGTATAGCTCAGCTGGTAGAGCGCCGCGTTGTGGTCGCGGATGTCGCGGGTTCAAGTCCCGTTACTCACCCCGAGCAGACAAGCCCCGGAGTCCGAGAGAAATCAAGGATTCCGGGGCTTTTCTCATCCCTGTTCCTCTTTCAGCTGATCGCAGGGTCACCCCTGGACTTCCGTCGGTGAAGTGACAATACTGGGTCGCAGGTGCCTTCTTCGTGAAGGACCACGATCTGTGACATCACGATTCGACGAACAGGAGACGTGTTATGAACACCCCAGAGAGCATTGCCTACACCGCAAAGGCCGAGATCACCGGAGGCCGTGACGGTCATGGCGCTACCGATGACAAGGCACTCGACGTCGATCTGCGCAGCCCCAAGGAAATGGGCGGGCCCGGTGGCGGAACCAACCCCGAGCAGCTCTTCGCCGTCGGCTACGGAGCCTGCTTCCAGGGCGCCATGGGCCTGGCAGGCAAGGAGCTGAAGGTCGACACCTCGAAGTCAGTCGTCAATGCCGAAGTCGGAATCGGCAAAGAAGGGGAGAGCTTCGGCATCAGCGTCAAGCTCACCGTGACCATTCCCGGCGTCGACCAGGACACCGCGCAGAAGGTCGTCGACCGCACCCACGAACTCTGCCCCTACTCGAAGGCCACTCGCGGCAACATCCCGGTCGAACTCGTCGTCCACGGCGCCTGACCGACCCACCGCACACCCAACTGAACACGACGATATGTCGGCACCCGAGAGGCATCTCGGGTGCCGACATCGGTCTGAGGGGAGGAACCCATGACCGTTGACCTCGACCTCACTGTCGTCGGCAGCATCAACGCCGATATCACCGCCATCACCCACCGACTGCCCGCAGCCGGTGAGACCGTGGGCGGGGGTCGGCTCGTCCATAGTCCCGGCGGCAAGGGTGCCAACCAGGCCAGTGCCGCGGCGCGACTGGGCGCGAGGACCAGGATGATCGGGGCCGTGGGCTCGGATGCCGCAGGCGCGGCGATGACACAGGCACTGCAGAGCGCCGGTGTCGGGACCGATGGCATCGGAGTCGTCGACTCGGGGACCGGGACCGCCCTCATCATGGTCGATGCAGCTGGCGAGAATCAGATCGCCGTGTGCGAGGGCGCGAATGCCCACGTGAGCATTGCCGAATGCGAATTCGGTGCCCAGGAGACCGTGCTCACCCAGCTCGAAGTATCCATGGACCTGATCACAGAACTGTCACATACCGTGCCGGGACGATTCGTCATCAACGCCGCCCCCGCTCTCCCTCTGCCCGCCGAGGTGGTCGAGCGAGCCGATCTCATCATTGTCAACGAGAGCGAATACGATCTGCTCCCGCAGCTGCGAGACGCGAAACTGGTGGCGATCACCTATGGTTCGCGGGGTTCGGGGTTATACGAATACGGTCGAGAGGTGGCCTTCGCAGAGGCATTGCCGCGTCGACCGGTCAGCACCGTCGGTGCCGGAGACGCATTCTGCGCGGCCCTCACCATCGCCCTGGCCGCCGGATACTCGCGGCAACGGTCACTGGCGGTGGCCAATGCCGTCGGTGCCGAGGCCGTGATGGACCCGAATGCCCAACCCGAATTCCACCGACTCGAGCACTACCTGCAATCGACGACTACGACGGAGACCACGACATGACGGACCCGAACGCTCCATCGCCTGACCTGTTCACGGGCCTGAGCGCCTTCCCCCTCACCCCGATCAGCGACGAGGAGATCGACGAGGCTGCCTACGCGGGGCTGCTCCAGCGTCTTGTCGCCGCCGGCGTCGATTCGATCACTGCCCTGGGATCGACCGGATCGTATGTCTATCTCAGCACCGACGAACGCGCCCGAGTCGCGCAGCTGACCGTCGAGCATGCTGCCGGGATCCCCGTGTTCGTCGGGATTGGAGCACTGCGCACGCGCGACGTTCTGGCAAATGTGGCCGCGGCTGAAGCCGCTGGCGCCCAGGGACTCCTGCTCGCTCCCGTCAGCTATCAGCCGCTGACCGAGGACGACGTGTTCGAACTCTTCCGCACGGTCACCTCGGCGACCGATCTTCCCGTCGTCGTCTACGACAATCCGGGCACCACGCACTTCACGTTCACCCTTGATCTCTACGCCCGACTGGCCGATCTCGACGGCGTGGCCTCGATCAAGATTCCCGGGCAGGCGATGTCGCCTCCGGACTTCACCGCCCATGTCGAACGGATTCGGGCCGCCACCGGCAACCGCGTGAGCATCGGGATCTCCGGTGACGCGTTCGGAGCTTCCGGCCTCAATGCCGGCTGCGATGCCTGGTACACGGCCGTCGGCGGAACCCTGCCGGCCCCGATGCTCGCGATCACCCGCGCCGCCCAGAACGGCGAAGCGGACCGGGCGTTGGAACTCTCCGCCGAACTCCAGCCTCTGTGGGATCTCTTCGCCGAACTCGGCGGCAGCCTTCGAGTCACCGCCGCGATCGCCGAACATCTGGGACTGGTTGCCCCGCATTCCCTGCCCCTTCCGATCCTCGGCCTCACCGATGACCAGAAGAGGAAAGCCGCCGAGGTGGCCGATACCCTCCACCTCGACTGAGCGACCGCGCTCGAGGTTTCGCCCGGAGCAGGGCACGTGTGTTCACTCGGAATCCACCCGGAGTTCGAGGCAGAGACAGACCGCCTGCCTATATATAAGTGGTTGCGGGCAGTTTCGCCCCCTCGATCACCTCGACTCCGGAGAACCGATGACGCATCAGTCCACCTCGCGCTCAACCACGGCCGCCCTGACCGTCCTGCTGCTGACCGCAGGCCTGAGCGCTACAGGGACGATGATCGGCACTGGAGCAGCAGCCGCGGCCGAGGTGAGTGAGCCCATCAGCTACTCCGCGCCGGAGGCAGGCGTGGACCTCGGATTCCTCGGCTCGCACGAGACCGGCCAGTTCGACGAGTCCGCCGCAGAGATCACCGCCGTCCACGGCGACACGGCCTTCACCGTCAATGCGCAGGCGGCAACCGTCGACATCATCGACATCTCCGATCCGCACAAGCCCGAGAAGTCCGGTGAAATCACCGGTTCCGGAATCGCGAACTCCATCGCCGTCCGTGACGACGGACTCGGCGTCATCGCGCTGGAGAACGAGGACAAGACCGCACCGGGATCGTTGATGTTCTTCGACGCCACCGACACCTCGGCGACGGTGCTGGGCACTGTTTCGGTGGGATCGCTGCCGGACATGGTGGCGCTGACCCCGGACGGCGCGCATGCGCTGGTGGCTAACGAGGGCGAACCGGACGAGGATTTCGCCACCGACCCTGAAGGGTCCGTATCCGTGGTCGACCTGCCCGCCGAGGTGGCCGCACCCGAGGAATCGGATGTGCACACCGCCGACTTCCACGACTTCGAGGAAAGCGGTTCGAAGACGCTGCCCGACGACGTTCGCGTCTTCGGACCCGAACCGCACGACGATCTGCCGGTGTCTCGCAACCTCGAACCCGAATACATCACCGTCGCAGGTGACAAGGCATACGCCACGTTGCAGGAGGCGAATGCGATCGCCGTTCTCGATATCGCGACAGCCGAAGTCACCGAGGTTCTGCCGCTGGGCTTCAAGGATCATGGTCAGGTCGGCAATGGACTCGACGCCTCCGACCGAGACCCAGAGGATGCTCCGGAGAAGAACATCGCTGAATACCCGGGACTCAAGGGCGCCTACATGCCCGACACGATCTCAACATTCACCTCCGGCGGCACCGACTACCTGGTCACCGCCAACGAAGGAGACTCCAGAGAATGGGGCGACTTCGTCGACGCAGCCAGGGTCAAAGACCTCGGCGAGGACGAATTGGCACCGGTCTGTGAGACCTCCCCGCTGGCCGACAAACTCGGTGACGAGGACCTGGGCAGGCTCAACATCATCACCGACCTGGGGCTGAGCGAAAGCGGAGACTGCTATGAAGAGCTCTACTCCTTCGGTGCCCGATCCTTCTCCGTGTGGACGACCGACGGTACGCTCGTCGCCGACTCCGGCGACAGCTTCGAACAGATGACCGCCGAGGCGATTCCCGATTTCTTCAACTCCAACCATTCCGAGTCCAACCTCGAAGGTCGCAGCGATGACAAGGGGCCAGAACCCGAGGCGCTGACTGTTGGTCAGGTGGGTGAGACCACCTATGCCTTCGTCGGGTTCGAACGGGTGGGCGGAATCGCCGCCTTCGACCTCAGCGACCCAACGAACCCCACGTTCGCCACCTATTTCAACAACCGTGACTTCTCGGTCTCCGTCGAAGATGAGATCGAGGACGCCGCCGACCCAGACGCTCTGCTCTCCAGCGCAGGCGACCTCGGACCGGAAGGCATCACCTTCCTCGGTGCCGACGAGTCTCCGACCGAAGAGGCCGCCCTCGTCGTCGGCAACGAGGTCTCAGGCACCACCAGCCTGTACTCCGTCGCCGATCTCAACGACGACGGCGGTTCGGACCCAGGGGCCGAAACTGACGACTCAGCTGACTCGGACGACTCGACTGATTCCAACGACTCAGCCGAATCCGACAGCTCGGCTGCATCCGATGACTCTACGGATGCCGACAGCTCAGGTACCTCAGAGGCTTCCTCCGACTCCGGTGCTTCGGCCGATTCCAACGACTCAGGCAACTCCACGGACTCCAACGACTCGACCACTTCCGACAGCTCCAAGGACACCGACGGAGCTGCCGACTCCACGGGTGCAGGCGAAGACTCTGCCGCAGACTCCGAAGGGTCAGAGTCCGAGGCGAACAGCGACGCCGGCGCGTCCTCCGACGGGACAGACGCAGACGGCGACAATGCAGGCTCGCTGCCGCGCACCGGTGCGGACATGGGCCAGTACCTCATCATGGCCGGCATCGCGCTGGGTCTCATCGGCTTCGGTGTCCTTGCCATCTACCTGGCACGTCGCCGTCGGAACGGTCGTCGCGGAGACGGTCGCCGCAGCGGGGCACAGTCGAGCAACGACGTCCTCGGCTCAATCGGGTGGGATTGAGCGCGAAGATTCTCTGCTCGGCTGGGTGGGACTGAAGCCTGCGATGGTGTCAGTCGATCTTGCCGATGGGTTCGCGTTTCTCGGCCTGGAACTGGTCCTCGGCGCGACCGCGAGCCCAATAGGCTGAGATCGACAGCGACTCACGGGGCACCTCGTGTTCCTTGAGGACCGTCCGGATCGTTTTGATGGTCCCGCGCTCACCGTGGGCGAAGACCTGCGGTGTTCCTTCGGACCAGTCGAGCTCGCGAACAGCGGAGATGAGCTCATCGTCATTGTCGACCCAGACCACGGTGACGCCAGCAGGTGTGGCCGGCAGCAGCCGGTCTGCTTCGTCTGCGACGGCGGCGATGACGGTGCCCTTCGCCTCGGTGTCCATGGCTTCAAGCGCGGTGCTGACAGCAGGTATTGCGGTGTGGTCGGCAATGAGCAGATGCCATGCGGCATCGGGGTTCGGCCGGTACTTGCCTCCGGCACCGACCATGACGATGGTGTCACCTGGCTGCGCGGTCTTGGCCCAGGGGCCTGCAACGCCCTCGTCACCGTGGATGACGAAGTCCAGTGACAGCCATTTCTCGTCTTCGTTGATCTCCCGCACGGTATAGGTGCGGTTGCGGGGCAGCTTCTCGGGGGAGTTCTCCCGCAGCTCTGCCAGATCATAGGGCGGAGTGAGACCGTGTGCGGGGTCGGCGAACATGAGCTTGACGTATTTGTCGGTCGCCTCGTTGCTGTTGAGGGCATCGAAGCCCTCACCGCCGGCCCTGATGCGAATCAGGTTCGGGGAGATGGCGGTGACCTCGTGGACGGTGAGGATGGCCTGCGGCCGGGGTGGACGGGCTGAGCTGTTCTGCGTTGTGTGCGTCGTCGACATAGAGAGCCTTCCTGGGATGCGCTGGGATGCGACAGGGCCGGGCCGTTCGGATGGGCCGCCTCGGCGAGGGCCCCAAACTGCGCCTGCATGATCAGGTTAGTTAGCCTTACCTTATCAAGTGACGGTGTGGGCTGCCTCAGCCGGGCCACCAGGAGCCGCTGCGAAATCACGCAGCAAAATCACACGGCTCTCTGTGACCAGTCCTCACGCAGCCGTCGCAGACCCTTGAGCGCCTTGGGGGAGTCGACGTATTCGACCTCAGGCAGGGACGAGCTCGGGCTCTTGCACAGGAGCATGTCTTCGGGGTCCATGAGCGCGATGCGCTTGCCGTCGTCCTCGAGACGACTCATCGCCTCGGTGAGCATGCGCCTGGCCACCCCGTTGATCTCGTTGACCCGACGCAGGTCGAGAACGAAGACCTCGACATTGGATTCGGGGGCGTCCATGGTCCGGATGACGTTCTCGGCACCGCTCCACTGAATCAAGCCCTGGAGGCTGCAGATGCGGACCATGACGCCCTGGGAGTCCACGAAGCGTCGGTCACGGCGAATGATGGAGCGGGCAGGTTCGGGAGCATCCATGATGTGCAGACTCAGCTCCCGTGAGAGAGTCCGGAAGATGTTGGCTCCACGAACACTCGTCCCGTGCTTGTCCAGGCGCGGAGAGAAGGTGGCGATGCCGACCTGTCCGGGCAGGACCCCGAAGACTCCGCCCGAGACGCCTGACTTGGCGGGCACGCCGACCTCTGTCATCCAGTCACCGGCCGCGTCGTACATGCCGCACGTCATCATGACGCCGAGGACCTGACGGTTCACGCGAGGTGAGAGCACCTGTTTGCCGGTGATCGGATTGATTCCACCGGCGGCCAGGGTAGCGGCCATGATGCCCAGATCCTTGGTGGTGATGAGGATCGAGCACTGGGCGATATAGCCCTGGACCACCTCGTCGGGCTGGTCGGTGTAGACACCGTGGGAGCGCAGCATATTGGCGATCGCGACATTGCGGTAGGCCTCACCCCATTCGCCTTCGGCCACCGAATCGTCGACGCGCAGCTGCCGCCCGGCGAACTCGGACAAGCCGGCACGCACGATCTCGATCCGCTCGGCCAGCGAGGCTCCCGGCTCACCCAGGAGCGAATGGATGACCATGGCTCCGGCGTTGATCATCGGGTTGAGTGGTTTGCCCGACATCTTGTCCAGCGAGAGCTCGTTGAAGGCCTCACCACTGGGTTCGACACCGACCATGTCGAGGACCGCGGCCAGTCCCTCCTGCTCGATCGCCATGCCGTAGATGAAGGGCTTCGACATCGATTGGATGGAGAACTCGAACTCCGAGTCACCGGAGGAGTATTCGACCCCGTCGAGGGTGGAGATGCAGATACCCAGCTTCTCCGGATCGGCTGCCGCCAGATCGGGGATATAGTCCGCGTTCACACCGGACCGGTCTGACCTGTGACGATCAAGCGTCTCGTCCAGAAAATCAGGGATAGGGGATCGCATTGCACCTCCTGCAGTGTGATGAAGTTCGTGGGATGTGATTCGGTTGAATGAGTCGGGGCAGCTGATGCCCGACTGCTATTCTCACACACACCTCTGCTGGTGGGGAGTCCACCGCGGGGCAGCGAACTCAACATGGGCAGAGCATGTGGCAGAACCGGAACTGGGCTGGCACAGATGCCGCAGCGGCCAACCATAGTGTGTGAATATGTCGAAGCCAATCAGCATCATCGTCGCCGGTGCCATCGGGTTCGCCGCGATAGTCATCATCCTCGTGATCGTGTTCCAGGGGTCCGCCCGCATCCCCGATATGCCACCGGATCGGTCGAGGTATCCCGAACAGGCGCTGACACCTGAAGAGATCACGGTGAACGTGACACCGCGTAGCGATGGGTCGCTGCAGGTGAGCCAGCGCCTGATCTTCGATGTCACAGATGAGATGAAGGAGCCGCTGTCCTGGTATATCGGTGGAGAGCAGATCGGCTGGAACACCGGCGTCGGTGACGGTCCGAGGTATTACGTGCTCCCACAAGTTGGGGAGGTCTCAGCGCAGGAGCTGAGCACCGCGGAGGACTCAACGAAGGAGAATCCCGCCGAGGTGGGCGATCTCACCGTGACACGCGAGAATCGGTCGATCGACGATCCATTCTCCGACTCGGCCGTCTACGACTTCACGCGTGAGAAGCAGGCTGGCGAGGATTCGCAGTGGACCCCGGGCAGGCACGTCGTCGACATCACCTATGTTCTTGACGACGTCTACCTCAACGTCGATGGGCATGAGCTCTTCGTTCTGCCCCTGCGATTTCCCTCTGGATCGAACGAAGCGCCGAGCATGCGCACCGTGTCACTGGAAGCGGGAGGCCCGATCCAGTGCCTGCCAGACCATACGGAGTTCGACCCTGACGCCGAATGCACGGGATTGGACAAACATCGCTTCACCGACGACGGGACCAGACTCACCTGGTCAGAAGAGACCTCACCCAGCATCGAGGCCATCGGATTCGCAGCCCCGGAGAACATGCAGGCCGAACCCATTGACGCACCCGAACGCGAGAGGAGCTGATCATGAACTCCCGAAAGCACTGGACCAGTTCAGGTAACCGGAAAGCCGCCGGTGCCGGCCTCGGTGTACTGGTGGTCGTGGCCGCAACCATCGTCGCTGGCACGGTTCCCGTCGATGATGTCTCTGCCGCACCCAACCCGTACATGGGAGAGGACGCCACTCACACCATCACCATCGACTCCGACGGCAGCTATCAGGTGCACATCGACCAGACCATGGAGCTGGCCAGGAACTACAAGTTCACCTTCGGCGGCATGGTTCACGACGGCTTCCGCTTGCCTGACACGGAGTCTGTGCTGCCGCCTTACCTGCGGGCACAGTACTCAGATCCGACGATCACCATGGATGGTCAAGCCGCCGAGGTGGATGTTGAGCACGAGGTCCACGCCGTCGACATCTCCGCCGAGGACACATTCACCAAAGGAGAGCACGAGGGCACCGTCGACTACAGGGTCACCGGTGCCGCAGTCGGCTCCGTGCAGGCGAAGACTGGAGGAGTCGCCGTCTACTTCCGATCGTTGGTGCCCGGGGACGTGGTCGTGAAATCAGCTGAATCGATCGTCGCAGTCGAGTGTGAGGACTGGCCTCCGGAGGGTGAACCCTGCGGCCGGAAGTCCGGTGATGACTGGTTGATCGGGCCTGACGAGCTGGCAGAGACCGACGCAGTACGGATCATTCTCGACACCGATGAGGCAGGCCTCAGCGAGCCGAGGATCGATTCGACGAAGTGAGAATCCTCAGGGGCGAGTTTCGCCCTCGTCGGTGCGAGGATTCACATCGGGGCGCTGCTCGCCGGTCGGTCGCTGCTCGTCAGTGGGACGCTGATTGTCACCGGGGTTCTGCTCACCGGCCGGGCGCTGGCCATCGGCCTGGTTGTTCTCCGACTTCCCATCGGTGCCGACGGCACGGTCGGCGGCGTCTCGGGCCTTCTGGATCTTATCGGTGTGCTTGCCATTGGTCAGAGACTCCGCGACCCCTGCCGCCTTGTCGAGAATCGAATCGGTAGCCTTCTCTCCCTTGTCGGAGTTGAGCTTCTCGCGGACCTTCGGATCGTTGGCCAGGTTCTTTGCCTTGTTGATGAACTTGTCGAATGGCATGATGCGGTCCTTCTCAGCAGACGGTCGTGTCAGCACTGACTGTAGTCACCGCGACTGTGCTCCACCTGACCGTGCAGTCGCACCTGAACCTGTAGCACCGTCGAGGCGGAGCACCGTCTGCAGCAAAACCTCGATTCCAGGGACGATGTCATCGAGTTCCGTGAATTCCTCGGGACAGTGGCTGCGGCCATCATGTGAGGGCACGAAGATCATGCCCACCTGCGTCTTGGCGGCGATGATGCCCGCGTCGTGACCGGCACCGGAGAACATCGTGGCCCTGGAATGACCAAGCTCATCGGCCACCTCGGCGATGGTCGAGGTGATCGGCTCGTGCAGCGGCACGGGCGCATCGTCGGTCGTCCACTCCATCTCCACGTGGACACCGCGCTTGTCGGCGTTCTGGTTGGCAGCATCGGTGAGCCGCCGCTGAGCCTCATTCAGCCAGGACCCCTCGGGGCCGCGGAACTCGCCTTCGACGCTGGCATTGGCCGAGACGACGTTGACGGCCTCGGGAGTGAACTGGATCTGACCGCTCGTACCCCGCGTGTTCGTCCCGGACTCGGCGATCGACTCGACGGCGAGCACCGTGCCGGCAGCGGCACACCCCGCGTCGGCGCGGACATCCATCGGGGTCGTGCCTGCGTGGTCCTGGCGTCCGGTGAAGAGCGCCTTGAAGTGGTTGATGCCGGTGATGGTCTCAACGACGCCGATCTGTCTGCCCATCCGCTCCAGTTCGGGCCCCTGCTCGATGTGGAGTTCGAGGAAGGCAGTGACCTTCGAGAAGTCGTAGCGTGCGTCGAGGAAAGCCTCGGGATCGATGCCGGAATCAGGCAGAGCCTCGGCGAGGCTGCGGCCGCTGGTGTCGGTGGCGGCCAGGGTGGTGCGGTCGACGAGTCCTGTCATCGCCCGGGAGCCGACGCAGAAGAAGCCGAAGTCATTGGGCTCTTCGTTGAAGAAGACCACGATGACGAGGTCATGGTCGAGTCGGATGTCGTTCTCCCGCAGCAGCCGCACGACCTCGATGGCACCGAGGACACCGGTGATTCCGTCGAATCGGCCACCGCCGTCGACGGTGTCCGTGTGGGACCCGAGCATGATCTCACGCCCGCCGAGGCGACCGGGCAAGACTCCGATGACGTTTCCGGCCCCGTCGACTCGGGTCTGCAGCCCTGCCTGCTTCATCAGGGTGCGGGCGTAGTCGCGGCCGGCGATGTCGAATTCGCTCAGCGCTCGCCTCGTCCATCCGGGCCGCTCCGAGTCGACGAGGGTGGCCAGCGTCGTCAGCTCGGATGAGAATCGTTGGCCTACCGGGGTGATCGTGCTCATCGTTGAGCCTTTCTGATGGTGCGGTGGTGAGGCGGTGCCAGTGTGCGTGAAGAGGTGTGCCCTCGTCAGGGCTGATGCACATCTAGGGTAGCGCCCTCTGCCTTCCGGTACCGACGGTTTCTGCTGCCCAAGATGAGCGTTGCCAGCAGGGCCGCGATCACGGAGGCGCTGAGGATGGCGACCTTCGCGTAATCGTGTGCGGGGGAGCCGGGAATGAAGCTGAGTTCGGCCACGAGGAGGGAGACCGTGAAGCCGATGCCGGCGAGCAGACCGACGCCGGCCAGATCCAGCCATTTCAGGCTCGGATCCAATCCGGCGGAGGTGAATCGGGAGACCAGCCACGTCGAGGCGAGGATGCCCAATGGTTTGCCGAGCACCAGTGCCGCGATGATCGCGAAGGTCAGCGGCTGGGAGAATGCCGTGGCCAGCCCCTCGAATCCGCCCACGGCCACACCCGCGGCGAAGAAGGCGAACACGGGGACGGCGAATCCTGCGGACAGGGGGCGCAGGCGGTGTTCGAGCACCTCGGCGAGATTCGGGGTTTCGTCTTGGACTGGCCTGCGATCCTGACCTGTGTCCCGGCGCCGAGCCAGGGCCGGGATGGTGAACCCGAGTGCGACACCGGCGATCGTGGCGTGGATTCCGGAGGCATGCATGAGGCCCCAGGCGATGAGTCCCAGCGGCAGCAGAATCACCCACGCTGCCCACGCGCGGTCGACGAAGAATGTTCGCCACCGGGAGGCGATGAGTCCGTAGACGATGATGACTCCGACGGCTGCCAGCAGGGGGATGGGGTTGATGGTCTCGGTGTAGAAGACGGCGATGATGCCGATGGCGAGCAGGTCATCGACAGCGGCGAGGGTGAGGAGGAAGATGCGCAGCGCCTTGGGCAGGTGGGAGCCGATGATCGCGAGGATCGCGACGGCGAACGCGATGTCCGTCGCGGTGGGAATCGCCCAGCCGCGCAGCAGCTGAGGGTTCGAGGTCATGAGCACCGTGTAGATGAGGGCCGGGACGATGACACCGCCGGCGGCGGCAGTGATCGGGACGATGGCCGTGCGGAAGCTGCGCAGGTCCCCATGGGTGAATTCGGTCTTCAGCTCCACCCCGACGAGGAAGAAGAAGATCGCGAGCAGCCCGTCGGCGGCCCAGGTGCCCAGGCTCAGCTGCAGGTGCCACGGCGCGAAGCCGATCTCGACGTCTCTGAGAGCGAAGTACGAGTCCGCGAGTGGAGAGTTCGCCCAGATAAGGGCGGTGAGTGCGGCGATGACGAGGAGTCCGCCGCCGACGGTGTCCTTGCGCAGAGAGGTGAGCAGGCGATTGTCGCCGGTGGTCGTTGGAGAAGGTGAAGACACGGAGATCCCATTTCGTGGTCGGACGGTGTGCTTTTCCGACCCGAAATGTGTGGGTGCTCTGCCAGAACGATCAGTGATCGAGCGCCGAGAGGCTCGTGCTCATGATCGTCTGCTCAGAGGGTGGGCCGGAGTCGTTCGCCGGCCAGAAGTGGGGCTGTTCCCGAGAGCATCATGCCCCAGGAGGTGATGTAGCCATTGGTGCCCGGATGTCCCAGAACCCACACCTTTGGTGTGAAAACGGTGTCGGGCATCGTGGGAGTCATCGCAGTCAGTCTACGCGAAATCAGAATGCTCTCGCAGGTTCACGCCCCGCCTCGAGTCGCCCCAACCTCAATTCAAGGAGACTCCGGTGCCATGGAGGCTGATCTCCAGACCGGTGTCAGTGGCCTTGATGTCGGTGAGTTCCAGGCCTGCGGGCAGGAAGTCGAGGTCGATGACGATGTCGGAGATCGACGAGGTCAGAAATGACGGAAGCGAGTCGATGTCGACCTCGGCAGATCCGAGCTTGATGGTCGTGGCATTGACCACGACCTGCCGCGACTGCGCCTGCGGGTCTATTCCGATGAGCAGCTCCTGACCGAGCAGCGAGCCTTTGAGGAAGAGTCCGCCGTCGATCGTGGTGAACGACATTCCCTCGGGCAGCGAGGCGTGTTCAGTGGCCAGCGAGTCGATCGTCGACAGCGGAATCACTGCGCTCGCCTCGACCGTGCCGATGGGGCGTGAGGTGTCGACCGGGACGTCGAAGAGTTCGGCATCGACGTCGGTGAAGTCGACATTCTCATACTGCGCCTGATCCGCTGTGACACGAACGGTGTCAAGCGTTCCTCCGGCCATCTGAGTGAGCACGGGGAAGCCCTCAACGTTGACATCAGCCTCGCCGTAGGGTTCGAGGCTCGAGGCGATCTTCTGCTCAGTGGTGAAGTCGACCACCCGGTCGGCGGCGATGACGCCGAGGATGAGGGTGAGCACGACGATGACCGCGGTGACGATGAGCTTGGACCGGCGAGACCTCCGCCGAGGTGGTTCGCGTGGGTACTCTGCAGTGCGGGCCATCGTCATAGCCACCATTGTTCCGCATCGCTGATGGCCCAGGCGTCGTGGGTCCGACTCACGTATCGACGATGACCACGTCGAGGGTGCGCGGACCGTGGACGCCTTCGACACGTTTGAGCTCGATGTCGCTCGTCGCCGAGGGCCCGGAGATGAATGTCAGCGCCGCCGTCGGAGTCAGGCGGGCGATCCCCTCGGGCACGATGTCGACGATGTCGGCCACGCGCACAACGCAGACATGATGGTCCGGCACGAGCGTGATCGCCCGCCTGCCGCACTCGGGTGATCCGTCGAGGACGATGGTTCCCGTCTGCGCGATCGCCACCGCCGAGGCGGTCACCACCGCAGCCTGTGCGTCGAGTTCGGGAATGCTCAGCTCCTGACCCGGAGCATCGACCGAGACCTCACCGGAGAACGAGTTCATCCATGAGTCATCGAGCCCGCGAGGCACGACGACCTTCGACCCGGAGTCGAGGAGCCCCGCAATGGTGGCCGCTGGGTCGCCGCTGACGCGGTGGACGTTGGCCTTATAGTCGACAAGACGATCGATGAGCAGCTCGATGAGGTCCTCACCCTCATGCGTGCCGGTGCGAAGATAGTCCGCGCTCTGATTGACCATTCCGCCGCCGGCCGCGGGAATGTCGGCACCAGCAGCTTCGGCCTCGCCGCTCGTGCCGTGCGACTGCTCGGAGCCGGTGGCACTTGGGGGTGAACCGGTGGGCACGGTCCCGGAGGCGGACGAGACGTACTCGCCCCCACCTCGGCGACCGAGGGCCTGATTGATGCGGCCGAGGATCTCTTCACGTGCGGTGTCCGTCATGTCTCGTCGTCCTCTTCCTCTGCGCGGGCCTGATCCTCGGCCCACAGCTGTCTGAAGCTCTTCTCCGGCAGCGCGGGGATGTCACGGCTCGAGGTCCATGCTCCTGCGATGCCTGGCAGCGAATTGATCTGCTCGCCGCCGGTGACCGTGTGGGCGATGGGCAGACCGGATTCGGCTGCGGCCATCCGCTTGCCGTCGCTCATCATCCACGAGGCGCCGGTGAGTGCGGCGTCGAGCTGTGAGGAGACGGGGGAGTGGTTGGCTTCGACGTCCTCGCCGCGCAGGTGGACGAGGATCTCGGGAATGTTGATCTTGACCGGGCACACGTCGTAGCAGGCTCCGCACAGGCTCGAAGCGTAGGGCAGGGAGCCGTTCTCTTCGACTTCTATGCCGGTCATCAGCGGTGAGAGGATCGCGCCGATCGGTCCCGGGTAGGTCGACCCGTAGGCGTGCCCGCCGGTGCGTTCGTAGACGGGGCAGACGTTCATGCACGCCGAACAGCGGATGCAGTTGAGCGCTGTGCGTCCGTGCTCATCGGCCAGGGCCCGGGTGCGGCCATTGTCGAGGAGGACGAGGTGGACGTTCTGCGGACCGTCGCCGGGAGTCGTGCCCGTCCAGAATGAGGTGTACGGGTTCATCCGCTCACCGGTCGATGAACGGGGCAGCAGCTGCAGGAAGACCTCGAGATCATCGAAGCTCGGCAGCAGCTTCTCGATGCCCATTACGGTGATGAGCGTCTCCGGCAGGGTCAGGCACATGCGGCCGTTGCCCTCCGACTCGACGACGCCGAGTGACCCGGTGTCGGCGATGCCGAAGTTCGCTCCGGAGATCGCGACCTTCGTGGTGAGGAACTTGTGGCGCAGATGTCGCCGGGCAGCCTCGGCGAGGACTGCGGGCTCATTCGTCAGGTCTCCGGCATCGGGCATCTTGTCCATGAAGATGTCGCGGATCTCATCGCGGTTGCGGTGGATGGCCGGGACAAGAATGTGGCTGGGCTTGTCATCGCCGAGCTGGACGATGAGCTCGGCCAGATCGGTTTCGAAAGCGTCGATGTCCTGAGTCTCGAGGTGTTCGTTGAGGCCGATCTCCTGGGTCGCCATGGACTTGACCTTGATCACCTCACGGCGCCCGCTCTCCAGCACCGGGGCGTTGGCCTCGACGAGTTCGGTGACGATGGCATTGGCCTCATCGGCATCCCGGGCCCAGTGGATGACGCCGCCGGCTGCCGTGAAGTTCTTCTCGAACTCGGCCAGATACTCCGGCAGGTTCTCCATCACGTGATTCTTGGCCTGAGACCCTGCCTCCCGCAGGGCCTCCCAGTCGTCGAGTTCGGCGACGACCTCGGAGCGTTTGTCGCGAATCGTCGCGGTCGCATGTCCGATGTTGTTGCGCAGCTGCTGGTTCGACAGATGCTGATGTGAGACCCCGGCGAAGGACTCGTCTTCGACGATATTGCCCTGCCCGCCTGGAATCTCATGGTCGTCATGGCGTGTGGACCGCAGCAGCGGCATTCCCAGAAAAGTCATCGCAGACTCCCTCCGCTCACGGTTGCTCCTTCACTTTGGACACGCAGCGGGTCTTCCTTGGTCGAGGCGAGGATCCGCGCCAAGTGGACCGCTGACTGTCCGACTCTCAGGCCCGACTGCACCTGGCTCGGCTCCTGCGGCTGTGTGCCCTGGTCGCCGGGGATTCGGTGGTCATCGTCGCTGGCTCCGACGACCGCTGTGAGCTGATCGGCATTGTCAGCACCGGCCTCGGTCGAGCTCGTCTGCTTCACATGCACGGCCGTGACGTCGGGGGTGCCCTCGAAGTTCCCGGTCCGCTGGAAGCGAGACATCCCGCCGCCCATGTGCAGGAGGCAGGAGGCATCTCCGCCGGTGCACACCTCGGCGCCGGTCGATTGGATGGTGCGGACCTTGTCGGCGAGCATCGCGGAGGAGACCTCGGGGTTCTTCACCGAGAATGTGCCTCCGAATCCGCAGCAGGAGTCGGCCAGAGGGAGCTCGACGAAGTCGATTTCCTTGACCGAGCGCAGCAGATTGCTCTGACGATCGCCGAGGCGCAGCAGGCGCATTCCGTGGCACGAAGGGTGGTAGGTCACCCGGTGAGGGAAGTAGGATCCCAGGTCAGCCCCCGCGTCCGTGATGCCGAGGACGTCGGTGAGGAACTGCGAGAGTTCATAGGTGCGTCCGGCGATGTCGGCGGCCTCCGTGGCCAGGGCCTCGTTGCCCATCCGTCTGGCGACCATCGGCTGCTGGTGTCCGAGCGAGGCGACACAGGACGCCGAGGGGGCGACAGCGACATCCCACTCGGTGCTGGAGAAGGCCCGGGCATGGGCTGCGATGACCGGTTCTGCCTGCGCGAACTTCCCCGAATTGATGTGCATCTGCCCGCAGCAGGTCTGTCCCTCGGGGAAGATCACCTCATGGCCCAGTCTGCGCAGAATCGTCACGGTCGCCTGCGCGACCTCCGGATACATGGCATCGACGATGCACGTGGCGAACAGTGCAATCTTCATCTGACCTCCAAGCCGTGGTGCCTGCAGTGCCAAGAATCGGATCCGGGGCTCGGCTCCTGAGCGGAGACCGATCGAATGCGACGGAAGTGGTTCTTGTCACAAATGTGGTCAGACCTTAACATAAGGGGATGTCCCCGCAAAGGCCTCGGCACAGATGCCCCTGACAATCCCGCTGACTGGGGACTCTTTGCGGGTACCGCGGTCGGCGAAAAGGCAATTACGATGAATAAGGCTTATGAAATAGTCCTTGCCGGAATCGAGGGTGCTTTCCTCGACGGCACCCTCAGCCTCGGTGACCGGCTGCCGGGGGAGCGGGCCCTGGCTCAGCGTTTCGCAGTCTCCCGATCCAGTGTGCGCGAGGCCATCCGCATCCTCGACGCCGTCGGCCTCATCCGGTCTGGTGTCGGTTCGGGGCCCGAGGCCGGATCGGTCATCGTCTCCGAGCCGGCGGTGGGCCTGTCCCGGGCCTTGAAGCTGCACGTCTCGGCTCGGCATATCGCTCCCGCAGACGTCCTCACCACTCGAGTCGTCCTCGAGTCAGATGCGGTTGCCACCGCCGCCGAGGCTGTTGCTGCCGAAGCTGGATCTGTCGCGAGGAAGTCACCGACGGGCGACCCCCGCACCGGGTCGGGCAGGGTCCACCTGAGGCGAGCTGGTGAGCTTTTGGCTCGGATGCGTGAGGCCGACATCGCCAAGGCGACCTTCCATGATCTCGACGCCCGATTCCATCGTGAACTGTGTGCCGCGGCCGGCAATCCGGTCACCGACATCATCCTGGCGTCACTGTCCAGCAGCATCCTCGACTATGTCTCCGCAGCGGCCGACGGCACCGATGATTGGCCGTGGGTGCAGGCCGAACTCACCGCACAGCACGCCGGTCTGCTCGAGAGCGTTCTCGCCGGTGACGCGGACCAGGCGCGTCGAGAATGTGCGGACCACATCCACTGGTTCGCTGCCACCACTGGAATCAGAGCCACTACTGGCAGCAGTGACTCTGCGCCAGCCGACACCGGCTCCACCAGCACAGATGCGCCGGCGAACGCTATCGACGCATGGGAGCCCTGACCATAGGATGGGCACCATGAACTCGCAGCGCACGCAGAACATCAGGACCGTCTCTTCCCGTCTCAACTCGTTCCACTCGGCCATGTACTTCTCCGAGACCGTGGGCGGGGAGTATGCCAAGCACGGCCTCGAGCCCGGAGTCGAGGGGAACCTGGCCGGACGATCGGCTCCGCTGGGGCGTGTGAATGCCGGGGTCGTCAGCGCCGCCTACTACAACTACTCACATGCCTTCCTTTCAACCCAGTTCCCGAAGATCTGGGACACAGCGTCACCGGAGACCATGGTGCAGGCGCGCTTCGACGCAGTGGCCGCATTCATGGCCGAGCTCTTCGACTCCCGTGAGGACATTGCGCTGCTCACCGAGGCGGCCACGCAGGTGGCCACGGCCGTGGAGCCTGTGCTGGCGAACATGGACTTCTCGGGCCGAGTATTGGCTCAGGCCACCGCGGACGCGTTGACGGCACACAAGCCGAACACGGCGTTCGAACGGCTGTGGGGCGTGGCGACCATCGCCCGAGAGTTCCGCGGTGACGGCCATGTGGCCTCGCTGGTGACAACAGGCGTGCCGGGTATCGACGCTCTCATGCTCGATGTCGCCACGGGTGCTTCGTTCAAGCCTCGTGCGGCGCAGAAGACCCGCGGGTACACCGACGAGGAGTGGAAGGCCGCGCAGTCGCGTCTGGCCGAGGCCGGTCTCATCACTGTCGGTGAGGACGAGCGCGGCTTCGACCTGCCGGCGATCACGGATGCTGGCCGCGATCTCAAGGAGCAGGTCGAGCAGCTCACCGACGGCACCGTGGCCGCAGCCTGGTCGGTCCTTTCCGACGAGGAGATCGAGGCGCTCGTGTCTCCGAGCCGCAGCCTGATCAAGGTCCTGGCCCAGTCCGGGGCCTTCCCCGCCTCGGTCTTCGCCCAGCCGGCCAAGAAGACCAGCTGAATCACTGAAGCCGGGCCGGCGCGCACGTCGTCGCTGCGCCGGCATCCACCTCGGTTCAGCGGGAGCCGGTCGAGGCCCGCTTCACGTGTGAGCGTGCATGCTCGATGGCACTGGGCAGGTCATCGAACAGGTGCTTTTTGTGTCTGAGTGCGCTGAGCACCCCGACGTGACGGAACAGATCGACGTGGGAGTCCTTCACGCCCTTGATGAGGACCGTGATCCCGCGGCGTTCGAAGGTGTGCACCACCTCGGCGAGGATGCGCGCCCCGGACGCATCGACGAGCTCGAGCTGGGACATCCGCAGGATCACCACGACGATTCCGTCGAGCTCCATGACTTCGTCGAAGACCCGGTCCGAGGAGGCGAAGAACAGCGGTCCATCGAAGCGCACGATCGAGATCGAATCATCGCCGGGATGGGCAGAGTCGTCGGCGGCGACCTCTTCGATCGTGACTCCGGTGGCCCGGGACAGGTTGCGCAGGGCGAACGCGGCGGCCACGACCATGCCGATGCCGACGGCGATGATGAGGTCGAACGAGATCGTGATGAGTGCGGTGATGACGAAGCCGACTGCATCGGATCGCGTCGATCGCATAATGGCACGCACCGTGGTCAGGTGAACCATGCGCACCGCGGTGACGAAGAGGACTCCGCCCAGGGCCGCAAGCGGGATGTGTCCCACGGGCGCGGCCGCGGCGAGAACGATGGCCAGGAGGACGAGGGCGTGGACGATCGAGGCGAGCCTGGTGCGACCGCCGGCACGGATATTGACCGAGGTGCGGGCGATGGCGCCGGTGGCAGGCATGCCGCCGAAGAGCGAGGAGCCGATGGACGCGATTCCCTGTCCGACCAGCTCTCGGTCGGGACTGTAGGCGCCCGATTCCGACATGGACGAGGCCACTCGTGCGGAGAGCAGCGATTCGATGGCCGCCAATGCGGCGATCGTCCCGGCAGCCGGCAGCAGTCCTCCGATGGCGCCGAGGTCGATGCTGGGAACAGAGGGCAAGGGCAGTGAGCGCGGAATCTCGCCGATGGTCGCGAGCGGATTGGGCACCAGCGCGGCAAGTGCCGTGACGATGATGATGCCGACGAGTGATCCCGGGATGGAGGAGTGGATCTTCGGGGCGAGGACCATGGACACGGCGACGATCGCGACTGCCGTGAGTGAATAGGGCAGATAGGACCAGTCGGCTTCAGAGATGAGCTGTGAGGCAGCGACCAGCGCATTCGTGCTGTGCTCACCCGGCTGCGAGTCGGTCGGCGTCGTGACGAACGGGACCTGCTGCAAGAAGATGATGGCCGCGATTCCCAGCGTGAACCCCTCGATCACGGGCCAGGGAATGAACGACACGGCACGTCCCAGACGCAGCAGTCCGGCCGCGACGACGATGATCCCGGCGATGAGCGTGACCGCAACCACCGCCTCGGCGCCCTGGGTGGCGACGATGGGCACGAGCACGACGGCCATCGCACCGGTCGGTCCCGAGATCTGCACATGCGATCCACCGAAGACCGCCGCGAGCAGACCCGCCACGATCGCAGTGATCAGGCCCTGTTCCGCGGTGAGCCCCGAGCTGACGCCGAAGCCGAGTGCCAAGGGGAGAGCGACGATGCCGACGGTGACACCGGCGAGGAGGTCCCTCGGCCACGACCGGCGGGTCTCGCTGTAGTCGGAGACGCCAGGCAGCAGAGAGCGTACTCGTCTGAGGGAGCTGAACAGAGCCGCCGAGGCGGTGCTGGGCGAACTCACTGCGCGGTCTCACTGGTGGTGGCAGGGCTGGCGGTGGGCGCAACTCTGCCCGTGGTGGCAGGGCCACCTGGGATCTGTGGCAGCGTCTGAGCCTCGGCGAGGCGGCCCTCGTCGTCTTCGAGCATCGACAGCAGCAGCGACCGGGCCACGGAGAGAAGCTCAGCGGTGCGCCGGTCGGAGAGGCGGTAGTAGACGTGGCTGGCTCGACGCTCGGATTCGACCAGGCGATGCCGACGGAGAACGGCAAGGTGCTGGGACAGGTGGGAGGCTTCGAGCTCGGTCTCGGCCTGCAGGTCGGTGACGCTGACCTCTGCGGCGCCGGCGAGGAGCTCGAGGATACGGATTCGGTAGGGGTGGGCCAACCCTTTGAACAGATTGGCCTTGACCTCATAGAGGGGGCGCTGCACGTGACTTAATGGCATGATGAAATCATCATTTCACATGAACGCCGAGGACGGCGAATGGCACTCGGGCCAGTCAGCGGGAGGTGCTGGCGCTCACCTCGGCGGCGATGGACTTCGCCTCTTCCGAGGTCGGGCCCTCAGTCGAGAAGACGGCCTTGCGGTAGTACTGGAGCTCGACGATCGAGTCGAGGATGTCGCCGAGTGCGCGGTGACCACCGTGCTTCTCAGGCGACTGGAAGTAGGCGCGGGGGAACCACTGCTTACTCAGTTCCTTGATCGAGGACACGTCGATGATCCGGTAGTGGAGGTGCTCGACGAGCTCGGGCATCTGCTTGTTCAGGAACACCTTGTCGGTGCCCACCGAGTTGCCGCCCAAGGGTGCCTTGCCAGCCTCCGGGACGTGCTTCTTGATGTATTCGAGCACCTGGGTCTGCGCCTCGGCGACCGTCGTCCCTGCATCGAGTTCGGTGATGAGTCCGGAACTCGTGTGCATCTTGGTGACGAAGTCGTTCATGTTCTCCAGCGCCGCGGCGGAGGGTTTGATGACGATGTCGATGCCCTCGTCGAGGGGGTTGAGGTCGAAGTCGGTGATGACAGCCGCCACTTCGATGAGCTCATCCCTGACTTCGTCGAGGCCGGTCATTTCACAGTCGATCCACACAATTTTGTCGTTGCTCACCAGACCAGCTTAGAGCAGAGGAGTGGGGCTGAGCATTTTCCCCGGCTGTGCGGATCACCACGCACTTGGCTGTGTGCACCGACACACCGCTGGTTGTGCGCGTCGACACACGCTGAGTACACGCACAAAACCAATCTGCGCCCAGTGACTTAAACTTGGACTGTCCCACGGGTGAACGTGGGGTCAGAAGACACTTTGTTGAGGGAAGGGTTCGTACGTGCGCTACACACTTGCTGTGATTCTCATGGTGGTGGGCGTCGTTGTCGGAGGCCTCGGAATTCTGCAGAAGACCCTGTGGGCGCCGGACGACCAGATCACCGCGACCGCAGAGATCGATGCGGAGACACCGGCCGTCGTCGTCGACCCCGGGATGCTCAATCTCTACGAAACCCCCGCAACTCTCAAGGTCGAGGGCTCAGGCGATCTGACGATCGCTCAGGCACCGGCCGAGAACGTCGAAGCCTGGGTGGGCGACTCCGCTTCGGCCCATGTGACCGGTCTCGCACCCGAGGGCGAACTGACCGTGAAAGCCCAAGACGGCAAGGCAAAGGTCCCCAACCCTGCCGGTGCCGATCTCTGGACTTCCGAAGTCACCGGAACAGACACGGTTGAGCTTGACTGGACCGACGACGCGAACCGGACAGGGTTCCTCATCGCCGGCAGCGGTGAGCCCGGCGACGTCAAGACCGTCACCATCTCCTGGCCCAACCATGCCGAGACCCCTTGGGCTCTTCCGCTGATGATCATCAGCGGGGCACTGTTCATCGGCGGCATCGTCGTCCTCTTCTTCAACCGCAAGAGCGCGAAGAAGGAGAAGAACCGGCGCACGGCCCGTCAGGAACGCCGCAAGAAGCTGGCAGAATACGGAACCGCATTTGCGATCGTTCCCGTTCTGGCGCTGAGCGCCTGCGGGCCCGAAGAGCTGCCCAAGCCGGAGCCCTCGGAGGCACCGAGCTCTGCAGCAGCCGGTGTCAACGATGATCAGGCTAAGCGGATTCTCGATTCCGTGGCCGAAGACATCAAGGCCGCAGACAAGAAGACATCCAGCTCCGATCTGAAGAAGCGTGCGGCAGGACCAGCCCTGCAGCAACGCGAGGACGCCTACAAGGTGAAGGAGAAGGTCGAGAAGCAGAAGCTGCCACCGGCAGTGGCCAACGAGAAGGTCGTGGTGAACTACACCGCAGCCACCGACAGCTGGCCGCGCATGACCAGCCTCATCACCTCGGCGGGCAATGACACTCAGCTTCTGGTCCTGACTCAGGAAGATCCACGCTCCGACTACAAGCTGTGGTCCCAGACCCAGCTGGTCCCGGGCACAGAACTGCCGGAGATTCCCGACGCCCGGCAGGGCTCGGCACCTCTCGATCCGAAGTCCAAGGACTATGCGCTGACCCCAGAGAAGGCTGTGTCCGATTACGCGAAGGCACTGGGCTCAGGGAAGGATTCGAAGGAAGCGAAGAAGTTCGAGTCCGATGACTTCTCGAAGTCGATCTGGAAGAACCAGCAGGCTCAGAAGCAGAGTGCCGAAGAGGGCAAGGCTGAGGTCACTTACAAGTACACCCCCGGCAAGGAGATCGTCGCGCAGGGCACTGCTGACGATTCCGCCGTCGTTACGGGAGTCATCGAAGCCGAGTCGACGATCTCTCCGGAGTCAGTTGACGGCCGGACCGGAACCCTGACACTGTCCAGCCCGCAGAAGGAACTGACCGGATCCGACAGCACCCAGAAGCCGGTGACGACGAAGACGACCCAGGTCCTGACCTTCCTCGTACCCAAGGACGGCAAGGTGCGCCTCATCGGCGGACTGGAGACACTCAGCGGCGCCGAACTGGAATAGTCCGAACTGGAAGGGTCGCAGGCCCGGCGACCTCCAACGGTCCGGGGCACTGCGATCCGAAGTGAGTGCAGGCCCGACGATGTCGATACGTTCTAAACTGGATGTCATCAACGCCGTCTGAACTGTAGAGTTCCGGACGAGACGTACCGTACGAATTCGCACTTCCCGCAACAAAGGAGACCACGTGTCAATGGATCCCTCGCAGGACAACACGCAGCCCAACCAAGGACTCGATCTGTCCGCGGTGCGCAGCAAGAACCTGCCCCATGAGGAGAAGACCGGTGGACCGGGTCAGTCCGCAGGAGGCCCCGCGGACCCGAATGCCGTGCCGGTGCCTGCCCTGGCATTCGATGTCGACGAGGCCAGCTTCAACGACGTCGTCGCGATCTCGGACCGGGTTCCCGTCGTCATCGATCTGCAGGCGGAGTGGAGTGAGCAGGGCAAGCAGCTCTCACCGATCGTCGAACGCATCGTCGAATCCTTCGGCGGCCGTCTGGTCTTGGCGCGAGTCGACGTCGACGCGAACCCACGCCTGCAGCAGGCCTTCGGCGTCGAATCGATCCCGAACGTCATCGCCATCGTCAAGGGCCAGCCCGTGCCTCTGTTCCAGAGCGCACTGCCCGAGGCGCAGGTCAAGGCCTACTTCGATGAGCTGCTCAAACTCGCCGGCGAGAACGGCGTCACCGGACATGCCGTCGTCGCCGGAGCCGAACAGGAACCGGCCGGCCCTGCCCATCCCGAGGCTGAAGAAGCACTGAACCGGGGAGACTTCGATACGGCCGAGTCTCTGTTCAAATCGGCACTGGCTGCGTCTCCGGCTGACGAAGAGGCCAAGTTCGGTCTCGCTCGCGCCGGATTGGGACGCCGTCTCATCGACGCCGATCCGCAGCAGCTCATCGCCACAGCAGATGCGAACCCCAAAGACCCCGAGGCGGCCAAGGCAGCAGCCGACGCAGAAATCGTCGGCGGCAACCCGAGCAGCGCCTTCAACCGCCTGATCTCGCTGATCCGCGTCAGCGCCGGCGATGAGAAGGAAGCGCTGCGCCTGCGGGTCCTCGAACTCTTCGAAGTCCTGGGTGCGGATGATCCGGCCGTGACCAAGGCACGCACAGCATTGATGAGGGCCTTGTTCTGATCCAGAGAATCCGACTCACCACAGCCATTCTGTTCACCCTCGCAGCGGTGATCGTGGCAGTTCTGGTTGTCTCCGCTCTGTCCGTCGTCGGCACCGACGAGGTCACCGAGTCCGAACCCTTCACCGTCAAGGACGGCGCCTATGCCGTCGTCCTCGACGAGGCGATCGTTCCCTATTCGGGCACCAGCGTGACCGTTGAGGCCGAGAACTCCGAGGGCACGGAACTGTTCGTCGGCACCGCCAACGGCGTCGACACCGACAGCATCCTCGACGGAGTGGCGCAGGAGCAGGTCAGTAACGTAGAGTTCCCCAACACTCTCGAGCACCGGTACATCCCCGGCGATGCCGAACCGGAAGCCGCGATCACGGACCGGGACTGGTGGATCAGCAAGGACTCGGGGGAGAAGGTCGCGAAGACCTTCGACCTCGACGCCGATCCCCAGGTTCTCGTCATCTCCGCAGCAAACGATGGCGAGAGCCTTGAGGGCACCACGGTCTCGTTGAAGATGCGTGTGGAAGGAGTCCTGGCATTAAGTCTCATCGGCATCGCTCTGGGCATCATCTTGGCCGGATTCGGCGCCTATTTCTTCCTGCGCTGGTTCAACGGCCGCATCCGACCGGAGAAGAAGAGCACGAAGGCCCGCCCCGGCACCCGCGGCTCAGGCCCAGGTTCTGGCAGTGGCGGCGGAACGGATACCGACGCCACGTTTGCGGACGGAACCAACACGGGACGTGTGCAGAGCTCGCGCCTCGTGAAGAACCCTGGCGGGGCGAACGCAGCGCCACCTCGGCGCCAGAACGCGCGCGGCAGACGATCCATGCGCGCGGTCACGGCTGCGGCCCTGACTTCGGGACTGGCCTTGAGCGGGTGCAGCGCGCTGCCCGTGGCTCAGCCGCACAGCCCCGACATCACGCCCTATGAGCGCACGGCGCTGCGCCCGGGCGAGGCCGGGGACTTCATGACCGGCTACACCGAGGCTCTCGATAAGACCCTCAAAGACGGCGGCACCGACTTGGAGAAGATCCAGGGCGAGCCCCTCATCGATCACACCCGAGCACAGATGCAGATCGCGGAGAAGGCGAAGCAGAAGCTGCGGGCACCGAACTTCAGCGAAGTCGTCGCCGGCAGCCCGAGCTTCACCGAGTATCCGATGTGGTTCTACGCATTCGGCACCAGCAAGGGCGACAAGAAGCTCACACAGGTGCAGCTGGCGACTCGCGAGTCGGCAGCTGCCGACCCGATCGTGCGCACCGCCTCCTACATTCCGACCGATCAGATGCCGACGCTGATGGCCGACGGGAACGGGTCGGTCAAGCCCGGCCCGGAGGGCTTCGACAAGGAGATGACGACGGCTGCGGACCAGGTGTCTACCTTCCTCGTCGACGGCAAGGCCGGTAAGGGCGATGCCGATGGACTCAAAGAAGGCGGATTCAAGGACTTCAGGGACTACCTGGGCGACCTGCGGGGCAAGGACTCCGGCTTCGACAAGGTCGACATCTCCTGCAAGCCCTACGAGAAGCTCGACTTCACCTCGATGACGTTGAGCACCGAACACGGTGCGATCGGAATGGGCGAAGTCCGCTGCACCATGACGATCGAGGTCCCCGACGACTACTCGGTCGATCTGGGCGACACTATCGAAGCAGTGAAGACCAATGACAAGGAAGGCAACACCGTCAAGGTCGACACCGCCCACCCGTATGTGCTGATGAAGACCGGCGATCAGCTCAGTGCCGTGGCCACCGACTGGAACGTGCTGTCCTCACGCATGGAGTGAGGGTGGACGTCAGCTGGTGCGGATTCTGCGTCCGATGAGGAAGAGCCACCAGAGTCCGATGAGGGGCAGGATGAGTGGGATGTATCCGTAGCCGCTGCCGAAGGACGACCACACTGAGGGTTTGGCGAAGTCTTCGGGGTGGGTGAAGCTGAGGATGCCGACGATGATGACGCCGAGGAATTCGGCGAGGCAGGCAGCGATCGCAATCCGGTGTGAGACGCGGTTGCCGATGACCAGGCAGACCGTGGCCACAATATAGATGACGGCGGCGAGCACAGACAGCGAATACGCAATCGGGGCCACGTCGAACTCGCGGATGACCTGGTAGCCGGCACGTGCGGTCGCCGACAGTGCGAAGACACCGTAGACGGCGGTCAATGCCCGACCCGGTCCGGTGTGCATCGCCGAGTACGGTGAACGGCTGCGCTTCTCGGCCCGCTCCTGCTTCGCCGCGGCGATCTCTTCTCGCTTCTTCACTGCCAAATCTGGTCCAATCTCTCGATCATGACGATCACCGTCAGTCCTGCCGCCGCAAGCACACCAGGTCCCCACCTGCTCAGTTCCGCAAAGGCCCAGAAGCCAGCCAGGGCGATGACGAGGATCGCGGTGATGACGTAGCCGAAGTACAGAAGCGGATCGATGTCGTGAGTCGAACCGAATGTGGCGATCGAGAGCACCAGCTGCACGATGAGCAGCAGCAGAAGGAAAGCGGTCGCACCGAGCAGCAGTTTGCCGGCGGGCTTGTTGCGGATGGTTTCGACGATCGACCAGATGGCCAGCACGGCGGAGACGGCATAGAGCACGTAGGTGAAAACGGTGAACACAGCCCCAGTTTAGTCGGCGCTGGTACGCACCCGGAACCTGCGGTGCCCGGATCTGCCCGGAGTCTCGGGTGAGATGCGGCACTGATCCTGGCCGAAGTGCCCTTCGCGGCCTAAAATAGGGAGAGTGCCGATTTATCTTGACCACGCAGCCACCTCGCCGATGCCGGCAGAGGTGCTCGACGTCTACACCGCTGAGCTGAGCCGACGGGCCAATCCCTCGGCTCTGCACACCGTGGGTCAGGCCGCGCGGATGCGCATCGAGACCGCCCGTGAGGACATTGCCCGCGGTGTCGGCGCCGCCACCTCATCCGAGGTCATCTTCACCTCCGGCGGCACAGAAGCCGATAACTTCGCACTCAAGGGCCTCTACTTAGCCCGCAACAACTCCACCTTCGACGCACCGGTTCGCCCCCGCGTACTCACCACCACGATCGAACATCATGCGATCCTCGACTCGGTGGAATGGCTGGGCAGCCAAGGTGCCGAAATCATCTACCTCGACGTCGACGACGAGGGATACCTCGACCTCGATGCGGCCCTGATCGAGCTGCGTCGGAACCCAGAACGCACCGCGCTCATCTCCATCATGGCCGCGAACAATGAGATCGGCACCCTGCAGCCGATCGCCGAAATCGGCGCTGCCGCCAAGGAACTCGGAATTCCCTTCCACATCGATGCGGTGCAGGCACTGGGCCAGATTCCGCTGAACTTCGCCGAGCTCGGCGCCACCGCCATGTCGATCACCGCCCACAAGATCGGCGGCCCCGTGGGCATCGGCGCACTGCTGCTCGACCGCGGCGCAGCCCCGGCACCGATCCTGCACGGCGGCGGTCAGGAACGCGGAGTCCGCTCCGGCACGCTCGACGTGGCCGGTGCCGTCGCCTTCGCCAAGGCCGTCGAACTCGCCACTTCCGACATCGAGGCTCGGGCCGCTCGCTTCTCATTCCTGCGCGACCGTCTCATCGCCGGCATCGAGGACACGATCCCCAACGCCACCCTTTCTGGTCGCCGAGGTGGGGGCAGGCTGCCCGCGAACGCGCACTTCACATTCTCCGGATGTGAGGGCGATTCCCTTCTCTTCGGCCTCGACGCGAGAGGACTGGCGACCTCGACGGGCTCGGCCTGCTCGGCCGGGGTCTCCCGACCCTCCCACGTGCTGCTGGCCTGCGGCATGGAGGAAGACGTCGCCAGATCAGCCCAACGATTCAGTCTCGGCCACGACTCGACCGAAGAGGAAGTCGATCGACTTCTCGCGGTCCTGCCCGAAGTCGTCGAACAAGCACACCAGGCTGGAATGGTCTCGGCCACTCCACGCTGGATGCAAGGAGCATCATGAAAATTCTCGTCGCCATGTCCGGCGGAGTCGACTCCTCGGTCGCCGCAGCACGCGCCGTCGATGCCGGCCATGAAGTCGTCGGCGTTCACCTCGCCCTGTCCCGCATGCCCGGAACCCTGCGCACGGGTTCACGCGGCTGCTGCACGATCGAAGACTCCCGGGACGCCCACCGCGTGGCCGGGATGCTCGACATCCCGTTCTACGTGTGGGACTTCTCCGAGCGGTTCAAGGAAGACATCGTCGATGACTTCATCGCCGAATACGCGGCCGGACGCACACCGAACCCGTGCATGCGCTGCAATGAGCGCATCAAGTTCGCCGCCCTCCTCGACCGTGCCCTGGCGCTGGGCTTCGACGCCATCGCCACAGGCCACTACGCCGAAGTGCTGCGCGACGACAACGGTCTCCCGGAACTCCACCGCGGAGAGGACCTGGCCAAGGACCAGTCCTACGTCCTCGGTGTGCTCTCCGGGGATCAGCTCGAGCACTGCTACTTCCCGATCGGCGCCACCGCCTCGAAGGCCGAGGTCCGCGCCGAAGCCGCCGAACGTGGGTTCTCCGTGGCCAACAAGCCCGACTCCTACGACATCTGCTTCATCCCCGACGGTGATACGAAGGCATGGCTGGCAGACAAGATCCCCATGCGTCCTGGCCTCATCAAGGACGCCGAGGGTGAGACCCTGGGCGAACACGACGGTGCGATGACCTACACCATCGGCCAGCGCAAGGGACTGGGCATCCAGAAGCCGGCTGCCGATGGCCAGCCTCGCTTCGTCACCGGTCTCGACCCGGCCTCGAACACCGTCACGGTGGGTTCCCGCAGCGATCTCGCGGTGTCCCACCTCACCGGCATCCGCACCACCTGGGCCGGTCCGGCACCGACCGACATCGGCAACGAACCGGCGACCGCGATCGACTGCGAAGTCCAGATCCGGGCCCACAGCGACCCTGTTCCTGCTCGAGCCTGGCTCGGTGACTACATCTCCGAGGCACCCGAGCACGAGGTGAACCCGATCGTCGACGAG
Source organism: Brevibacterium aurantiacum (assembly GCF_003932995.1). NCBI lineage: Bacteria > Bacillati > Actinomycetota > Actinomycetes > Micrococcales > Brevibacteriaceae > Brevibacterium > Brevibacterium aurantiacum. The sequence continues at coordinate 2,845,439 of NZ_CP025333.1, read as the reverse complement.
GTCGAGGTTCCGGCCGCACGACCGGCCGGACAGCTCATGCACATCGACGTCGACGAGGAACTCTCCGGTGTCGCACCCGGACAGACCATGGTCATCTACCGCGGAACCCGAGTTCTCGGGCAGGCCACGATCGACGTGACAGCCAAGGACCGCCTCGGCGTCTGAGGGCAGAGACTGCCACAGCGTCTGAGGTCACGGCCCACCTCGGCGACTGAGCTGTGCTCCTCGCCCCTGCGTTAACCTGGGGGTATGAAGGAATTTTCCCAAGATGTCGTCACGGCACCTTTCGGAACCTGGTCGTCACCGCTCAGCGCTGCGGAGGTGGCTGCCGGTTCCGCGCCGATCTTCGATGCCGCCTTCCGTGGCGAGCACATCTACTTCTCCACGAAGGTCCCGGCGGAGAATTCCCGCACCGGGCTGGTTCGGACCACGCTCTCGCATCCGGGCCTGAAGGAACAGGTGCTGCCCGCGGACTTCAACATCCGGTCCTCGGTGCACGAATACGGGGGAGCGGCCTGGGCCTTGGACCCCGACAGCGAAGTCATCTACTTCGTCAACGCTTCCGACCAGCGGATCTGGCAGATCATCCCGGGCAAGGCTCCCCATGCGCTGACCCCGGACACCTCCGGCCGCATCCGTTACGGAGACCTGACGATGACGCGCTGGGGTCTGCTGTGCGTGCGCGAAGACTGCTGGTCAACGCGCAGGGAACGAGCCATCGTGCTCATCACCAGGCACGGGACGACGAATGTGCTCTCACGTCATTCCTACTTCATGGCCAGCCCCCGGCTGTCTCCGGACGGTTCGACGTTGGCGTTCATCGGCTGGGAACATCCCAATATGCCCTGGGACTCGACGAACCTGTGGCTCATCGACGTGCGCACCTCCGACATCCCGGCCGTGGCAGTGCTGGCCGGGCACGACGTCTCCCTCCTGCAACCCGAATTCACCTCGGACTCCTCGCTCATCCTCAGCTCCGACCACAGCGGAACCTGGAGCCTGTACTCACTGGAGTTCGAACAGGTCGACTGCCTTGTCCGCGACCGACAGGCTGCAAAGACGGGACCAGCGGGACAGGCAGACAGTTCCGTTGACCAACTCGACATCTCCGAGCTGCGACCGGTCCTCGACACCGGCGGTGAGATCGGCGGCGCCCTCTGGCAGCTGGGAACCAACTGGTACCTAAGCGATGACGAGGAGATCTGGGCCCACTCCCAATGCGATACCGCCTCGTTGATCCGGGCACGTCTCCCACGCTCGTCCAAGGGTGGTCCCGGCGGTGACGTCGAGGAGATCTTCCCTCCTGGAGCGCCCTTCGGCAGTCTCGAACTCCACGATCTCAACGACAGCCATGTCCTCCTGACCGGCAAGTCCGCGGACTCGACCGGAGCCCTCTACGCTGTCGACCGGGCCACCGGCAGCTTCACCGAGATCGCACAGGAACGACTCGACGCCCATCAGGACTACTACTCACGTCCAGGCACCCGAGTCCTCGGCGGAGTCCCCGTCGTCATCCACCCACCGCACAATCCCAGATTCACTGCCCTCGACCGGGAACTCCCGCCCTATGTGATCTCCATCCACGGTGGACCCACAGGGCAGGCGACCCCGGACATGTCGGCCCGATCCAGCTACTTCACATCCCGAGGCATCGGCGTGATGGAGGTCAACTACGGCGGTTCGACCGGCTACGGCCGAGCCTGGCGCAACCGACTGCGCGGCCAATGGGGGATCGTCGACGTCGCCGACGCCGTCGCGGCAGTCGAAGCACTGGTCGCCGAGGGACTGGCCGACCCGGATCGCATCGCGATCTCCGGTGCCTCATCGGGAGGGTGGACAGTGCTCACCGCCTTGGCCTCCTCGAACGTCTTCGCCTGCGGCACCTCCTACTTCGGAGTCACCGACCTGATGCGCTTCGTCGTCGACACCCACGACTTCGAACGGCACTACATCGACGGCCTGGTCGGGCCCTGGCCGGAGGCCCAAGACGCCTACATCACCCGCTCACCCATCAGACGAACGAGCCAGATCAGAGTCCCGGTGGCGATCATGCAAGGCGATCGGGACCCCATCGTCCCACCCAATCAGGCCCAGGACTTCGTCGATATGTTGGAACTGACCGGAGTGGAGTACATTTACCGTCTGTACAAGGGCGAATCCCACGGCTTCGTCCGCACCGAAACCATCATCGATTCCCTGGAAAGCGAGTTCGGGTTCTATGCCGACGTCTTCGGAATCCCACGCAGCCGCAACCATGGCTGAACCAGCCGCGTCCCCGGCCGACACCACAGCAACCCTGGAACCGGCCGGAACGACCACCGGCATCTGGATTCCAGGCCCCAGACCAGAGGCCGGCGCCGGATCGAAGTCCGGTGCCGCAGGCTACATCGCCAACAGCCCCGTCCGCGAGGCGGCCGCAGCAGCGTTCACCCACCTCGGCGAACAGCTGCCGCCTGTGCCGCTGAGCGCCCGTCGCTCCGAGGATCGGTGGGGCGCCGACGCGATCGGTCGTGCTGTCGGTCTCCTCACCGAGCTTCACGTCGATCGGGCCTCATTCGGCTGGCGCCTGACGAGTGCGGCGGGCAAGGATGAGCGGCTCGAATCCTCGGCCCTCAGCGAGGCCTTCGACGCCATCGCCGAATACGGTGACGGCTACACCGGCCAGGTCCAGATCTCCCTGCCGGGACCGTGGAGCCTGGTCACCGCACTGAGCCTGACCTCCGGGGCACCTGTGCTGGCCGACCACGGTGCGCGCCGCGACGTCATCCAGGCCTACGCCTTCGGTCTTGCCGCGTTCGCCGACAAGCTGGCCTCACTGGGAATGCAGCCCGTGATCCGCCTCGTCGAGACCCGCCTGCACCCGATTCTCACCGGAACCTGGCCCACGGTCTCCGGCTGGGCCACCCTGCCCGCCATCCCCGAAGCCCAGGTCTACGCCGCACTCCAGTCGACGCTGCGCCATCTGCCCCCGGTGCTGCTGAGCCTCCCCGACTTCGACCCCCTGCCGCTGCAGGGCAAGGAGATCACCGCCGCCGAGGTGGTCCGCAATTCCGGTGCCACCGCCGTGTCAGTGCCGTTGGCTAGCCTGAAGGCACACGGTTGGGAACAGCTGGCCATGATCTCCGAGGCCGGGATCGGAACATGGATGGGACTGCCGCCTGCCGCAGGATCGAGGCCGAAGGAGGTCAAGCACTGGTTGAACCGAATCATGACGCCGTGGAACCGCATCGGCATGAGCACGACCAGTCTGCGTGATTTCGGCGTCCTCGCGGGCGAAGAGCTTCCGCTGACCTACCCACCGCTGCTGTCCTCGGTCGAGGGGGACACAGCAGATGGTGCCAAGAACATCAGCACGGGAACGATGATGATCGCCGCCGGTCTGCGGCGTGCCTTTGAGGAGATCGAATGACCGCAACGCCCGACAACTCCGGCGAGTCCGATACGTCTGACCTCTCAGACGCCACGGCCCGTGCCCAAGCTCATGCAGACCTCGTGGAGAAGATCGAAGAGCAGCGCGCCGCCTACTACAAGGACGACTCGCCTCTGGTCGCCGACGCCGAATACGACGATCTCGTCCACCGCCTCGAAGATCTCGAAGAGAAATTCCCCGAACTCGTCACCGACTCCTCACCGACCCAGACCGTCGGCGGCAATGTCGACACCTCCACCTTCGATCCGGTCGAACACATCGGGCGGATGTACAGCCTCGACAACGTCTTCGACTTCGAGGAGCTGCGGGGATGGTACGACCGGGTCCGGGCGGCCACCTCGGCGAAGTCGAAGTTCCTCTGCGAACTCAAGATCGATGGACTCGCCGTCAACCTGCTCTACCGCAACGGTGAACTCGTGCGCGCCGCCACCCGCGGCGACGGCCGCATCGGCGAGGACATCACCGCCAATGTCCGCACCATCTCCGATATCCCCGACAAGCTCGACACCGACTACCCGCCGGCCGAAGTCGAGATCCGCGGTGAGGTGTTCTTCCCGCTGGAGAAGTTCACCGAACTCAACGCCGCCCTCGTCGCAGAGGGCAAGGCCCCGTTTGCCAACCCCCGCAACTCGGCCGCCGGATCCCTGCGCCAGAAGGACCCCGCCGTCACCGCTGTGCGACCCCTGCACATGCTCGTCCACGGCATCGCGGTGTGGACACCGGCCGATGACTCCCATCCCGAACCGGCCCATCAGTCCGAGGTCTATGAGCAGTTCCGGACCTGGGGCCTGCCCATCAGCGAATACTTCAAGGTGCTGGATAACGTCGATGAGATCGAAGACTTCATCACCTACTACGGGGAACACCGCCACGACGTCACCCATGAGATCGACGGCATCGTCATCAAGATCGACGACATCGCCGTCCAAGAGACCCTGGGCTATACCTCACGTGCGCCGAGGTGGGCCACGGCCTTCAAATACCCGCCCGAAGAGGTCACCACGAAGCTCCTCGACATCCAGGTCCAGGTGGGCAGGACCGGTCGAGTCACCCCGTTCGCGGTGATGGAACCGGTCACGGTCGCCGGGTCCACGGTGGAACGAGCGACCCTGCACAACGGCTACGAGGTCACCCGTAAGGGTGTGCTCATCGGTGACACTGTGACTCTGCGTAAGGCAGGTGACGTCATCCCTGAGGTGCTGGGCCCGGTGGTCGCTCAGCGTGATGGCAGCGAATACGAATTCGTCATGCCCACACACTGCCCCTCCTGCGGAACGAAGCTGGGGGAGCAGAAGGCAGGGGACAAGGACAAGCGCTGCCCGAATGCCCGGTCCTGCCCCGCCCAGCTGGCCAACCGCATCTTCTACCTGGCCTCCCGCGCCGCCTTCGACATCGAAGCCCTGGGCGAAGAGGCGGCGCTGGCTTTGACCGCACCGGCTGAGCCCGAGTCACCGCCGCTGACCTCGGAGGCGTTCCTTTTCGACCTCACGGCCGAGGACTTGGCCGAGGTGAAGATCTGGAGGAACAAGAAGGTCAAGGGCGTGGAGACCGGGGAACGCGAACTGGTGCCCTACTTCTACACGCGCCCCACAGCGAAGAAGCCCAGCGCCCCGAGCGCGAATACGAAGAAGCTCTTCGACGAACTCGACAAGGCCAAGGACCAGGACCTGTGGCGAGTCCTCGTCGCACTCTCGATCAGGCACGTGGGACCGACTGCTGCTCGAACCCTGGCCGCACACTTTCGCACCCTTGAGGCGATCCGGGCCGCCGAACTCGAGGAGCTCTCGGCCGTCGACGGCATCGGTTCGACGATCGCAGCGAGCATCCGCGACTGGTTCGCCGTCGGTTGGCATGTCGAAATCGTCGAAGCCTGGGCCGAAGCCGGTGTGCGGATGGAAGATGAGGAGCAGGAAGCCGGGGCACAGACCTTGGAGGGCCTGACGATCGTGGCCACCGGTTCGCTGAGCACATTCACCCGGGACGGGATCAAGGAAGCGATCCTCGGCGCCGGCGGCAAGGCGGCAAGCTCCGTGTCGAAGAAGACCGACTACGTGGTGGCCGGTGAAAACGCGGGATCGAAGTTGGAGAAGGCCGAATCTTTGGGAGTCAGAGTCCTCGACGAAGACACCTTCCGCATACTCCTGGAGACCGGAAGCATCGAGTGATCAGTCGGTTCACGATTCTGACACGTTCCCTGGCTGCCACCGATTCGACATCGAATGCCAAGGATCATCACAGTCGCATTGAAGTGGGGAAACAGCTTGATCTGGAAGAGTGAAAGCATGAAAGCAATTCCCCGATTGATCGCCGGCACTGCCGTCGTTCTCGCCGCAGTCCTCACCACAGCACCGGTGACAGCTGGCATTGCCGACTACATCCTCAATCCGGGACAGCAGCCGACCAAGCGTGCGGCCCCCGCGCTGACCGGCTCCACCACTGCACCAGTCACAACAAGCAGAACACGTGACGATGACAATTCTCGCGACGACGAGACTCGTGATGACGAAACACGTGCGGACGAAACTCGCGACCGCACCGATGATGCTCAGCCCAACGCCGAGACAACAACCAGCGCCCAGACGACACCCAGCGCCGAGACGACACCTGATGGCGGCGGGATCGAAGCTGCCGGCGCCACGGCCCTCAGCGACGGCGCGGGCCTGGTGGCACACACGGCTGCCGACGCCCAATCACGGGTCGCAGACCTTGCCGGCGATCTGCAGGCCGGAGTCGATGCAGGGGAATTCTCCCAAGCTGACGCGGACAGGGTGCTCGGCGACCTGTCGAGCTACATCAAGGGCGAACGTACCTGGCCTGAGCGCACCGTCGCCTGAGCGCACCGTCGCCTGAGTTCGGAACCCTGCCCGGCGAGACCCGTACGCCTCGACGCAGCTGAGCAATGATGCTCGGACAACCTCACATCGGTCCCTTCAGAACAGGTCCGGCAAAGAGACTAGACTTGCTGACGAGTAAACAGACCGATGAAAGGCAGGGAATGACGGAGTCCTCCGCAATCACCCCCGAACAAGTCGAGCATTTGGCCTCGCTGTCTCGGATCGCCATGGGCGAAGACGAGCTGAAGTCGCTCGCCGGTGACCTGAGCACAATTTTGAGCAATGTCGCCAGGGTCAACGAAGTGGCCGGCGACGATGTGCCGGCGACCAGCCACCCGATCGCACTGTCGAACGTGCTGCGCCCCGATGTCGTGGGCGAGACCCTGACCAGCGAGCAGGCTCTGGCCTCGGCACCAGCATCCGCCGATGACAAATTCCTCGTCCCACAGATCCTCGGGGAGGAATGATGAACGAACTCACCACCAAGAGCGCCCTCGAACTCGCCGCAGGACTGAAAGCCGGCGAGTTCTCCTCCGTCGAGGTGACCCAGGCTCACCTGGACCGCATCCACGCCACCGAAGCAGACTTCGGTTCATTCATCACCGTCACCGACGATCTCGCACTTGAGACCGCCAAGGCTGTCGATGCCAAGCGCAGCGCCAGCGAGGACGTCCACGCCCTGGCCGGGGTGCCAGTCGCGCTCAAGGACCTCATCGTCACCGAAGGCGTGGCCACAACCGCCGCGTCGAAGATGCTCGAGAACTGGGTCCCGCCCTACGAATCAACCGTGCACAACAAGGTCAAGGCCGCCGGACTTCCCGTTTTGGGCAAGACCAACCTCGACGAGTTCGCCATGGGGTCGACGACCGAGCATTCGGCCTTCGGCACCACCCGCAACCCCTGGAACCTCGAGCACGTGCCCGGCGGATCCTCCGGCGGCGCGGCAGCGGCACTAGCCGGCTTCCAGGCTCCGCTCTCGGTGGGCACCGACACCGGCGGATCGGTGCGACAGCCCGCCGCGTTCACCGGCACCGTCGGCGTCAAACCGACCTACGGTTCGATCTCGCGCTTCGGCATCATCGCCATGGCCTCAAGCCTCGACCAAGTCGGTCCCATGGGCCGCAATGTCGCCGACGCCGCGGCTCTGCACGAACTGCTCGCCGGTCATGACCCGCTCGACTCGACCTCGCTGCCCGACCCGGTGGCAGGCTTCGTCTCCGCGGCACAGACCTCGGACCTCAAGGGCAAGAAGCTCGGCGTCATCAAGCAGCTGCGCGGCGAGGGCTACCAGGACGGCGTCCGCGATGCCTTCTCCGCTGCTCTTGACGTTGCCGCAGCGGCCGGTGCCGAGATCGTCGAGGTCGACTGCCCGTCGATCTCGTACGCCCTCGACGCCTACTACCTCCTCATGCCCTCCGAGGTGTCATCGAACCTGGCACGCTACGACGGCATGCGCTACGGACTGCGCGTCGAGCCCGAATCCGGTCCGGTCACCGCAGAGACGGTCATGTCAGCGACCCGCGCCGCAGGATTCGGCGCCGAGGTCAAGCGCCGCATCATCCTCGGCACCTACGCCCTCTCCGCTGGCTACTACGACGCCTACTACGGTTCGGCCCAGAAGATCCGCACCCTGGTGCAGAACGACTTCGCCAAGGCCTTCGAATCCTGCGACGTGCTCGTCTCGCCGACGGCTCCGACGACGGCCCTGAAGTTCGGTGCCGAGGCGGCATCCGATCCGATGGCCCTCTACCTGGGCGACGTGGCGACGATCCCGGCCAACCTCGCCGGAATCCCCGGCCTGTCCCTGCCGGCAGGACTGTCCGATGGTCTGCCCGTCGGATTCCAGATCCTCGCCCCGGCACGTGAGGACGTGAAGATGTACGAGGTGGCCGGCCCGCTCGAAGCCGCCTTGGATGCCTCCGGGTCTCGTGTGCTCGATACTCTCGCGGAAGGACTGACCACCAAGTGAAATACGAAGACGCGATCAAGAAATACGATCCGGTCATCGGCATCGAGGTCCACGTCGAACTGGGCACCGCGACGAAGATGTTCGACGCCGCACCCAACACCTTCGGTGGGGGACCGAACACCAACATCACCCCCACCTCCCTGGGTCTGCCCGGCTCCCTTCCCGTCGTCAACGAGAAGGGCGTGGAGTACGCGATCAAGATCGGCCTGGCACTGGGCTGCGAAATCGCAGAGACCTGCCGCTTCGCCCGGAAGAACTACTTCTACCCGGACGTACCCAAGGACTTCCAGACCAGCCAGTCAGATGAACCCATCGCCGCTGAAGGCTCGGTCGAGGTCGAACTCGAAGACGGCACGATGTTCACCATCCCCGTCGAACGTGCTCACATGGAAGAGGACGCCGGCAAGAACACCCACATCGGAGGCGCCACCGGCCGTATCCACGGAGCCGACCATTCCCTGGTCGACTATAACAGGGCAGGGGTGCCCCTCGTCGAGATCGTGACCCACCCGATCACCGGGACAGGGGAGCGGGCCGCCGAGGTGGCCTCCACCTATGTGCGGACCCTGCGTGACATCTTCCGTGCCCTCGATGTCTCGGAGGCACGCATGGAACAGGGCAACGTCCGTGCCGACGTCAACGTCTCCCTGCGCGAGAGCCCCGATGCTCCGCTGGGTACCCGCACAGAGACGAAGAACGTCAACTCCTTCCGCTCGATCGAACGCGCCGTCCGCTACGAGATCGCTCGCCAGGCGACCCGTCTCGAAGCTGGAGAGACAATCGTTCAGGAGACCCGTCATTTCCATGAGGGAACGGGAGAGACCTCCTCGGGACGCCCGAAGTCCGATGCCGACGACTACCGGTACTTCCCGGAGCCGGACCTCGTTCCACTCGTGCCCAGCCGCGAGTGGGTCGAAGAGCTGCGGGCGACCCTGCCCGAGCTGCCGGCCCAGAAGCGCCGCCGTCTGGCAGGCGTGTGGGGCTTCTCCGATCTGGAGATGCGAGACATCGTCAACGCCGGTCTGCTCGAAGCAATCGAGGAGACTGTGAATGCCGGCGCGAAGCCTGCCGCGGCACGCAAATGGTGGACCGGTGAGGTGGCCAGGTTGGCCAACCAGAAGGACCAGCCCACCGCCGAGCTCGTCACACCGGCCCAGGTCGCGGCTCTGATCGGGCTCATCAATGACGGCAAGCTCAATGACAAACTCGCGAAGGACGTCCTCACCGCCGTGGCCGACGGCGAAGGCGAACCCGCCGAGGTGATGAGCGCTCGTAATCTCGAAATCGTCGAAGACACCGGAGCACTCGAGGCCGCCGTCGACGAGGCAATCGCCGCGAACCCAGACGTGGTCGAGAAGATCAAGGGCGGAAAGATGCAGGCCATCGGTGCCCTGATGGGACCGATCATGAAGGCCACCCGTGGTCAGGCCGACGCCGGAAAGGCCAAGGACCTGATCCTTGCCAAGATCAACGGCTGAGTTCACAAGCGTCTGAACAGAATCAGACGTCTGAACAGAACTCAGGATTGATCCAGCCACACCCTCTAGACTCGGATACCAAAGAAGTCCGGAGGGTGTGGCTGTTCGCATTCTGCCGGACCAGACGCCGACTCGGCCGGACACACATCCGGCAGTCGGCGTGAGGGTGCCATCCGTACGTGGAGGTGAATGCGGTGTCCCAGTCGTGGAAGTCGTTGTGGAAGAGCGAATGCGGGAAGTCGATCCCGATCTATCGCGTCCTCGTGCCCGAGAGCGTCAATCAGGACATCATGCAGGCCTGGAACGCTCGCGGGTATCGCTATACCGCCGGTGCTCCGAGTGCGATCATGCTCACCGGTGGAATGCGTCGGAACTTCTTCCGCTCCAGCATGCTGTTCAAGGGCGGAACCGGCGCCGGAGCCGCCGTGACTGCGGGCTTCGCCGCACCGGGGAGTCTGGCACTGCTGTCCGGCTTCGCCGATGCTGCGCTGATGTTCGGGGTGCTCGGAGGAACGACCGCTGTCGGTACCGGTGTGTTCGCCGCAGTCACCGCCCCGAAGTACCTCCGAGACCCTAAACGGCTGAGCCGGAAGAACCGTCAGCAGGTGGGACAGGCACAGTGGATCACGCCCGCCTCGCTGGGATTCCAGCCTGGCCGCAAGGAAGGCCGCGACACCGACGAACAGCGACTCTTCCACCTCGCGGTGACCATTGCGCGCAAGATCGTCCGGACCCGCGCCTGGACCCACCCGATCCTGCGCGACCACGTCTCACGTGTCGACCTTGACCATGCTGTCGCCTCGATCGGTGTGCGGCTGGCCGAACTGGTGCGGCTGCGTGAGGAGATCGAGAGCATTCGGGACGCGGGGACCGCGAAGTCGGTGGAGACGTACCTGTCGAAACTCGCTGTGGCCTTCACCTCGATGGCCAACCGTGTGCTGTCGATGCATGAGTACTATGAGCATCTCATCGCTCTCGACGAGCAGCTCATGCTGCTTCATAACTCCGAACGTTCACGTGAACTCGGCGACCGCGTCCTCGACGTGCTGTCCCGGACGGCCGCCGATGACTCCGCTGACTGGCAGTTCAGGGAACTGCGGATCGACGCCGAGTCGCAGTCCTCGATCATCTCGGGGCTGGTCGCCGAGCTCGAGCAGACCGCGGATGACTTCGATGATTTCGACTCACGTCTGGCAGCGGCCCAGGAATCGGTCGACGCGCTCGAACCCACGCCTTCGTCGCCGCGTGCCGCGAAGGACGACCCGAAGGACGACCGCCGCTTGGAGTGATCCGAGAAGCGTCAGTATGACTGAATCAGTGTCGGCTCAGTGGCCGAAGGGATCGGGGTCGATGCCCGGTGTCCAGGACTGTCCGGGCACGTTGTAACCATTGGCGGACTGCTCTTTCTTCCACTTCTTCGACCAGCGCTTGTCGAGACGATCGACGTAGAGCGTGCCCTGCAGGTGGTCGTATTCGTGCTGCATGATGCGGGCGAACCAGCCTTCAGCGGTCAGTGACACCGACTGCCCGGTCTCATCGAGACCATTGACCGTGACACGGTCCGCGCGCTTGAGCGGAAAGTCCAAGCTGGGAACGGAGAGGCAGCCTTCCGTCTCCTCATCAGGATCGGGGCGGGTGTCGGGCACCTTCGAGGCGATGAGCAGCGGGTTGATGAACGTCCCGCGTCGACGAACTCCCGCTTCTTCGTCCTCGGCGTTGAAGACGAAGATGCGTTTGCCTACGCCGATCTGCGGAGCGGCCAAACCGACCCCGTTGCTGGCATCGAGAGTCTCGTGCATATCGGCGATCAGAGTTGCGAGCTCCTCGTCGAAGTCGGTGATCTTCTCTGCACGCTGATGCAGCACGGGCTCGCCGTAGATGACGATGGGATGAATAGCCATGAGGACAATCGTATCGGCTTTCTCCACAGCAGCTTGTCGCGGGGAGACAGGCGCATCCAGGTGTGCAGCCTTGCGACCTGCCTGTCGGTATCTCGCAGACCGATCAACTGTCCCATGACCGCCTCGGCGTCTCAGATTTGTGCCTGCTCACTGGCTCTCAGATGAGGTTGTTGAGGTGGTGTCGAGGGTAGCTGAATTGGCACATGCGTGCCTGATTGTTCAGCGGTTCGATCGCCGACAGCGGCTGGTGCCGTGACGTGAGATGGGCAGTTAAGTGCATATGACGCGCAATGACAACATATTTCGCCAGAAGCGAACATGGATTGTTGAGCAACCGTCTGGGGAACAACCGCAGACGGCGGGTGGTTATGATGGTGTCGAACCGTCTCGGTCCACGAGACGAAATCAGCAGCTGAAGCCTTTGGCTGGTGGTTGTGTGACGTCTTCGTCACAGCCCTCAGTACCGGGCGAACAAATACGCGTGAAAGGACATGTCTTGACCATCTTCAAAAATGTTTCCGAACTGGTCGGCCGCACCCCGCTGATTCGTGTGAACAAGGCCAGCGAACGCTCCGGCTCGGAGATCGTTGCGAAGCTCGAATCCTACAACCCTGCGAACTCGGTCAAGGACCGCATCGGTGTCGCAATGATCGATGCCGCCGAAGCTTCGGGCGAGCTCAAGCCGGGCGGAACGATCGTTGAAGCCACCTCCGGCAACACCGGAATCGCGTTGGCGATGGTCGGCACCTCACGCGGATACAAGGTCCAGCTGACCATGCCGGAGTCCATGTCGAAGGAACGCCGTGCACTTCTGCGCGCATTCGGCGCCGAGCTCGTCCTCACCGACAAGGCCCAGGGTATGAAGGGCGCTGTCGAGAAGGCCGAAGAGATCGCCGCCGACGGTGCAGTGCTGGTCCGCCAGTTCGAAAACCAGGCCAACGCTGACATCCACCGCAAGACCACCGGCCCCGAGATCCTCGCCGACACCGACGGCAAGGTCGACATCTTCGTCTCGGGCATCGGAACCGGCGGAACCATCACCGGTGCCGGAGCCGCCCTGCGTGAGGCCAACCCCGACGTCAAGATCGTTGCCGTTGAGCCTGCCGCCTCACCGCTGCTCTCCGGCGGAGCTGCCGGCCCCCACATGATCCAGGGCCTGGGCGCCAACTTCGTCCCCGGCGTACTCGATACCAAGATCTACGACGAAGTCGTCACCATCGAAAACGATGATGCCTTCTCCCGTGCCCGCGACGTCGCCAAGGAAGAGGGACTGCTCGTCGGAATCTCCTCCGGTGCCGCACTCCTGGCAGCCGAAGAGCTGGGTGCTCGCCCGGAGAACGCAGGCAAGCGCATCGTCGTCATCCTGCCCGACTTCGGTGAGCGCTACCTGACCACGCCGCTGTTCGCCGAGTACATGGACTGAGCAGAGTAAGTTTCGACTGAGCATCGCCGCAGGCAGATGCCGGTTTCGCGGCGAGGGTGTCAAACACATGTTTGGCGCCCTCGCGGCATTGAGGATTGACGATCACAAGCAAGAAGGACTGTTGAGATGAAGGCACTGTGGACCGTGGCAGCGGCGGCGATCGGCGCGGTAGCCTATGGGCTGAGTCGACCTGGGGTGCGCGCGACACTGCGCGAGGACCTCGATACCGTGCGCAGGCGTGACCCTGCAGCCACCAATGATTTCGTCTCGATGGTCTCGTACCCGGGCATGCACGCGATCTGGGCCCACCGCGGCCTGCACCGACTGTGGCAGAACGACTCCACCAAGGTGCCGGCCAGGCTGATGTCCCAGGCGGTGAGGACGCTGACCGGAGTTGAGATCCATCCTGGCGCGCAGATCGGTCGACGCTTCTTCATCGACCACGCCAACGGTGTCGTCATCGGCGAGACCTCGGAGATCGGCGATGATGTGATGCTCTACCATCAGGTCACCCTCGGCGGCACATCGATGGAGCAGACGAAGCGCCACCCGACCATCGGCAACCACGTCCTCGTCGGTGCCGGTGCGAAGATCCTCGGCCCTGTGGTCGTCGGCGACAACTCCTCGGTGGGTGCCAATGCGGTCGTCGTCAAAGACGTCGCCGCCGATTCGAGTGCGGTGGGGATCCCGGCCAAGGTCAGGCCCTACAAGAATCGCACCGACCCCGAGGCGGCCGGATCCGATGTGGGTGACTCACGTTCTCCCTACGCCGACTTCGAACTGATCGATCCCGCTATCTGGATCTGAGCGAGAAGCTCGCTCGCCAGCTTCACCCAGCAACACTGTCTTCGCCGGGCCCTCCCAGCCGACATCCGCAAAGGATTCGGCTCGGAGGGCCCGGCTTTTGCTGTGTGACGCAGCTCAGATCGTTGTGTGACAGAGCTCGGGAATACTTCTCGACCGAAGTCTGTTAAACTTTCAACTAGTTACTTCAAAACTGAAGTTATTCAGTTCAAGGAGGGTTCGCGAAGAGCGAGCAGAAGGAGCAGACATGGAACTCGGAATCTTCACCATCGGAGACGTCACCAGCGATCCCACCACGGGGACCACGGTGTCTGAGAATCAGCGGATCAAGGATACGGTCGAGATCGCCAAGAAGGCCGAAGAGGTCGGCCTCGATGTCTTCGCCACCGGACAGCACCACAACCCGCCGTTCGTGGCACCCGCGAACCCGCCGGTCCTGCTCGCGAACATCGCAGCCCAGACGGAGAAGCTGCATCTGTCGACGGCCACCACGCTGATCACGACGACCGACCCGGTGCGTATCGCTGAGGACTATGCCTATGCTCAGCACCTCTCCGACGGGCGCATCAGCCTCGTCATGGGACGCGGCAACACCGGTCCCGTCTACCCCTGGTTCGGCAAGGACATCCGTTCGGGCATCCCGCTGGCAGTCGAGAACTACAACCTGCTCTACCGCCTGTGGCGCGAGAATAACCTCGACTGGGAGGGCAAGTTCCGTACGCCTCTCAACGGGTTCACCGTCACACCGACACCACTGGACGATGTCCCGCCCTTCGTGTGGCACGGATCGATCCGCAGCCCCGAAATCGCCGAACAGGCGGCCTACTACGGTGACGGATACTTCCACAACAACATCTTCTGGCCTGTGTCGCACACCGCTCGCATGGTTCAGCTCTACCGCCAGCGCTACGAGTACTACGGCCACGGAGCCGCGCACCAGGCGATCGTCGGACTCGGCGGTCAGGTGTTCATGCGCAAGAACTCGCAGGACGCCGTCAAGGAATTCCGTCCGTACTTCGACAACGCACCGGTCTACGGCCACGGCCCCAGCCTCGAGGACTTCTCGACGCAGACCCCGCTGACGGTCGGATCGCCCCAGCAGGTCATCGAACGCACCCTGAGCTTCCGCGAATGGGCCGGCGACTATCAGCGTCAGCTGTTCCTCATCGACCACGCCGGACTGCCCCAGAAGACAGTGCTGGAACAGCTCGACCTCCTCGGCGAGGAAGTCGTTCCGGTTCTGCGGAAGGAATTCGCCAAGGACCGTCCGGCCGATGTCCCCGACGCACCGACACACGAATCACTCGTCATCCGTCACCGTGAGGGCCGCGATCCCATCCCCGGTGGTGGCCCCGGATCACGTGCCTACGCCGACCGTCAGGCCAGGGCTGCGGAGCAGAACGAGAACCAAGGAGCTGATCGCTGATGCGAATTCTCAGCATCACAACCTCGCTGAGCGAGGACTCAACCACACTGAAACTCTCGAACAAGATCATCGCAGCGGCCACCTCGGCGGCCGATGCTGCGGACCTGAGCGCGGAGACCGAGCACATCAACGTGCGGAACCTGAGCTCGGACCTCACCGATATGGCCCTGACCGGATTCCGTTCGGACAACCTCGAGGCGGCCTTCGCGCAGGTCGCCGCGGCAGACGTGATCGTCACCGTGGCGCCCGTGTACAAGGTCGCTCCGGTGGGCCTGCACACCTTGTTCTGGCAGCTCATCGACGAAAAGGCGCTGGCGAACAAGCCCGTGCTCATCGGCTCGACCGGTGGGACGCCTCGGCACTCGCTGGCGGGGGAGACCGTGCTGCGTCCGATGCTGTCCTACCTCAAGGGCATCGTCGTACCGACGACGATCTTCGCCGCCACCGATGACTGGGGCAGCATCGAAGGCGGGCGCAGCCTCAACGCCCGAATCGCTCAGGCCAGCGAGGAGCTGATCGGATTGGCAGCGAGCCTGCACGGTGTCGGCACCGGTTCGGACGCAGGCGCTGCCGGTGAGACCGCCGGCGCCGCCACTGCGACCACGACGACCGGCGAGTTCGGTCGGCGTGGCGCGCAGCGGAACCCGAGCATCGATGATGAGTTCAATCCCGAGCTCATCACGCCCTTCGCTCAACTTCTCGAGGGATGACGATGGTCGAGGTCAAACTCGGTCGGGACCGCGACGCTCTGGCGCAGAGATCGTGGCGCCTGTACTTCGAGACCTCACAGCGCATCCGGCAGAACCTTGAGGGCAACCTCAAGGACCGTGCCGGGCTGACCGTCAGCGACTACAACACGCTGCTGCTCCTGTGGGAGGAGCCGACCCACCTGCTGACGATGAGCGTGCTGGCCAAGAAGCTGGTGTTCTCGCCCTCACGCCTCAATTACCGGATCAAGGTGCTTGAGGACGCGGGCCTGGTGACGAAGACGGAATGCGCAGAGGACAAACGAGCGCACAACGTCGGGCTCACCGAGGCCGGTGCCCAAGCTTTCCTCAACGCGGGACGTCAGCACCGGGAGAACATCGACGAAGTCTTCCTCAGCCATGTCGACGATGAGGAACTCGAAGTCATCGAACGAGTATTCGCGCGCATCGGACAGGCCCTGCCCGAATAGGACAGTCTGAACACCCCTGCCCGAGTGAGCCTGTTCGTGGGACAATGTGACCATGTCGATCAAGACCATTGCCTTCCCAGATTCTGAACTCCGCAACCGCGTCATCGCCCGGATTCCGGCGCACCAGCGTGCCAACGTCGACCTGGTCGTCTACTCGGACGCCGAGAAGTCGGCGAAGCTGAGCCGAGATGACGTCGATGTCGTCGTGCTCCCGTACCTCGATTCGGGACCGACCATCGAACTGCTCGACGAGCTGCCGAACCTGGGCCTGGTCATCACGCAGACCACCGGGTACGACCCTGTCGCTCACCTGCCGGAGCGCGGCATCAAGGTGGCGACGGCCTCGGGCGTGCACACAGGCGGAACGGCCGAACTCGCCCTGACACTGACCCTAGCGAGCCTGCGCGGCATCGATGATGCCGTTCGTGCGCAGAGCGCGAGGATCTGGAACCACAAGCGCAACCGCTCCCTGCAGGATCGCCGCGTCATGATCATCGGCGCCGGCGAGATCGGTTCGGCGATCGCCGATCGGTTTGCTCCCTTCGAGGTCGACCTCACGCGGGTGGCGACGACCGCTCGTGAAGACGATCGCGGGAAGATCCACAGTGTCGATGAGCTGCCGACACTGTTGCCCCACACCGAGGTCGTCGTCCTCATCACGCCTCTGACCGAGTCGACCAACCAACTCGTGAACAAGGACTTCCTGTCCCGGTTGCCCGACAACGCTCTCGTCGTCAACGTCGCTCGAGGCAAGGTCGTCGACACCGATGCCCTCGTGGCCGAGCTGAGCACCGGCCGTCTCCACGCCGCGCTTGACGTCATGGATCCCGAGCCGTTGCCGGAGAACCATCCGCTGTGGGGGACCCCGAACACTCTCATCACACCTCATGAAGGCGGCGACACCTCGGCGTTCGAGCCTCGCGTGGTGCAGATCCTGGCCGAGCAGGTGCGCCGACTCAACGACGGCGAGCAGCCGCTCAACCTCGTCTCGACGGAGTGATCGCAGCGGTTCTCGAGGAACTGTCGGCACGTTCTCGAGGAACTGCCGACCGGTTCTCGATCGACCGCCCAAAACAAGTTCCAACATGCGAGAACTCGGCATATACATGATGGACTCGGGCGTAGAGTGCCTGCATGAGCATTGATACGAACTCCACCACCCCGGACATCAAACCTCGTTCTCGCGACGTCACCGACGGTCTCGAAGCCACTGCCGCACGCGGCATGCTGAGGGCAGTCGGCATGGGCGATGACGACTGGGTCAAGCCGCAGATCGCCATCGCGACCTCGTGGAACGAGATCACCCCGTGCAACATGTCTCTGCAGCGTCTCGGCGGGGCCGCCAAAGAAGGCGTCCATGAGGCAGGCGGCTTCCCCCTGGAGTTCGGCACCATCTCCGTCTCCGACGGCATCTCCATGGGCCACGAGGGCATGCACTACTCGCTGGTCTCACGCGAGGTCATCACCGACTCCGTCGAGACCGTGATGAGCGCCGAGCGACTCGACGGGTCCGTCCTCATGGCCGGCTGTGACAAGTCGATCCCGGGCATGCTCATGGCATCCGCCCGCCTCGGCCTCTCCAGCGTATTCCTCTACAACGGCTCGATCATGCCGGGTACCGCGAAGATGGAGGACGGCACCGAGAAGGAAGTCACCCTCATCGACGCCTTCGAAGCAGTCGGCGCCTGCCGTGCCGGAACCATCAGCCAAAAAGACGTCGACTCCATCGAGCGCGCCGTCTGCCCGGGTGAAGGCGCCTGTGGTGGCATGTACACCGCGAATACGATGGCCTCGGCCGCCGAGGCCATGGGCATGTCCCTGCCAGGCTCGGCCGCACCTCCTGCCATCCACCGCGACCGCACGATGTTCGCGCGCAAATCCGGTGATGCTGTCGTCAACCTGCTGCGTCAGGGAATCACGACGAAGGACATCATCACCCGCGAATCGCTGCACAACGCGATCGCCGTGGTCATGGCCTTCGGCGGATCGACCAACGCGGTTCTCCACCTCCTGGCCATCGCCCACGAGGCCGGAGTCGAACTCGCCCTCGATGACTTCAACCGCATCGGCGACAAGGTCCCGCACCTGGGCAACGTCAAACCCTTCGGCCAGTACGTGATGAACGATGTGTTCAAGATCGGCGGCGTGCCGGTGATCATGAAGGCTCTGCTCGACAACGGAATGCTCAACGGCGACTGCATGACCGTGACGGGAAAGACCGTGGCGGAGAACCTCGAGACGATCAACCCGCCGGACCCCGACGGCAAGATCCTGCGCGCGCTCAACAACCCGATTCACGCCACCGGCGGCCTCACCGTGCTCAAGGGCTCGTTGGCTCCCGAAGGTGCAGTCGTGAAGTCCGCCGGCTTCGATGCCGACGTCTTCGAAGGCACCGCTCGCGTGTTCAACCAGGAGAAGCCGGCCATGGATGCCGTCCTCAACGGTGAGCTGAAGAAGGGCGATGTCGTCGTCATCCGCTACGAAGGACCCAAGGGCGGACCCGGTATGCGCGAGATGCTCGCCATCACCGGTGCGATCAAGGGCGCGGGAATCGGCAAGGACGTCCTGCTCATCACCGACGGACGCTTCTCCGGCGGATCGACGGGACTGTGCATCGGTCACGTGGCGCCCGAGGCCGTCGACGGCGGACCGATCGCACTCGTCGAGGACGGCGACAAGATCACCGTCGACATCGCGGCACGGTCCATCGACCTGCATGTTGACGAGTCGGTGCTCGAAGAGCGTCGCAAGACCTGGACGATTCCCGAGAACCACCGCCTCACCGGTGTGCTCGGAAAGTACGCGAAGCTCGTGCAGTCGGCCTCCACCGGTGCCGTCTGCTTCTGAGCAGGGGACACCCGATGATCTGATCATCGAACAGTCGAGTCCCGGATAGCGGGGATCGATCCATCGCCGAGGTGGTGCGGACCAATGTCCGCACCACCTCGGCTCTTCTGTGCCCGAAGAGGCAGAAGACCACCCCTTGTTACCCAACTGTAATCACGGCGTGTCGCCCGAGAATCTGCGGCACCCTCGGATGGAGAGAAAGAAATTGTGCAAGGTGCTTTGTGTGGGGGATCACATCTGGATACAGTACAACTTACGTTCAGTTGTTTGTGATGGTTCACGGATGAACCGCGCAGAGTAGCTGAGCTGACGACACTTGACGCAAAGGAACTTTGACCGCAGATGACTCGCACACCCCTCGAGATTCGCAAAGAGATCTATTCCCTCATCCCCGGACCGATGCATCAGTCAGAGAATAATCACGAAAGTTCTCGAGTCGCAGCGATTTAGGTCTCGGCATGGGAAAATACGTTCTCCGGCGATTCGTCAACTATTTCATCCTGGCGTTCATCGCCACGGTCACCGCCTACATCACCTCCAGTGCGTTCATGGATCCGGCCGCGCGGTATCGGGGCCAGAATCCGCCGCTGTCAGAAGCCTCGATCAAGTCGATCCTCAACGGACACGGGACCAATCCGGATGTTCCGATCATCGAGCGTACGTGGGCCTGGCTGACGGGGATCTTCCTCCACGGGGACTTCTCTACGACGGTCCACAACAATCCGGTCTTCCAAGAGATCATGACCCGGGCAGGGGTCAGCCTCAAACTTCTGCTCATCGGTTCCATCCTCGGAGCCATCCTGGGCGTCGTCCTCGGCGTGTGGGGCGCGGTTAAGCAATACAAGGCCTCTGACCAGACAGTGACTTATGCGTCCTATCTGATCATCGCCACTCCGACATTTGTGATTGGCGTGGTGCTAATGATCATCGCCACCGCCTTCAACGGTCTCATCGGCACAACCCTGATTCGCTTTTCAGGTGAATACACGGCGGACATACCGCCGGGCTTCTTTCCGTGGTTCACCGATCAGCTCTCACATATGCTGTTGCCGACATTGGCATTGGTGATGATGGGTGCTGCCACCTACTCGCGTTATCAGCGCTCGGTCATGCTCGATGTGCTGGCCTCTGATTTCATCCGCACCGCGAGATCGAAAGGGCGCACCCGCAAGACCGCCTTGGTCAAGCACGGTGTTCGCGTTGCCCTCATCCCGATGTCGACCTACTTCGCCTACGCCTTCGGCACGTTGGTCGCAGGATCGGCGATGCTCGAGGTGGTGTTCTCCTGGCACGGCATGGGGGAGTTCACCATCAACTCGATCCTGCAGTCCGATATCAATGCTGCTGCCGGGTCCGTCCTGTTCATCGCAGTGCTGACTCTGATCTCTTCGACCCTCTCGGAGATCCTCTACGCTGCCCTCGACCCGAGAGTGAGGATCTGACATGGCCACCGATCTTCCGATCTCCACGACTGCCGACACCGAGGTTGTGCCTCGTCGTTCGAAGCCGACCTCCCGTCTGACCTTGGTCTGGCGCCGACTGCGCTCGACCCCGCGCTTCTGGGTCGGCGGCATCATGCTGGGGTTCTTCGTCCTGTTCGCAATATTCGGCAACACGATCAACATCTATACGCCGACTGACCAGGACATCCACGCACTCAACGAGGCACCGAGCCCGCAGCACTGGTTCGGCACGAACACCATCGGCCAGGATATCTACGCCCAAACCGTGGCGGGACTGCAGAAATCTCTGCTCATCGGCATCATCGCCGGGCCCGCAGCGAGCCTCCTAGCCGCGATCATCGGTTCGACAGCGGGATACTTCGGCGGCCGCATCGAGGTCGTCATCGTGTGGTTCATCAACCTGCTCCTCGTCCTGCCTGCGTTCTTCATCCTCGTGCTTCTGGCCCCGATGCTGCGCCAGCTGTCGTGGATGGCGATCGTCGTGTTCCTCGCCCTGTTCGGGTGGATGATCATGGCCCAAGTTGTGAGAAACCAGACGAAGGCGATCAAGGACCGTGACTTCGTCAAGGCGGCGCGGTACATGGGCGTCTCCACTCCACGGATACTGAGCCGGCACATCATCCCGAACGTCGCGTCGATCCTCATCGTCGATGCCACTTTGGGCGTGGTCTCAGCGATCCTGACCGAAACTTCGCTGAGCTACTTCAACCTCGGAATCCAGAAGCCCGATGTCTCCATCGGCACACTCCTGGCTGAGGGCTCCGGGGCGGCTGTGACCCGTCCGTGGCTCTTCGTCTTTCCCGCAGGCGTCCTCGTCCTCATGCTGTTCGCCATCAGCCTGATGGCCGATGCGCTCCGTGACGCCATCGATCCCACCTCAGGAGTCAACCGTGACTGAGACTCTCATCACCGATCAATCCAATCCACCTGCGCAGGCTCCGATCCTCGAAGTCCGGGACCTGAGCGTCACGTTCCCGAATCCTCAGGGCGATGTGAAGGCCGTTCGCGGCGTCAGCTACGAGGTGATGCCCGGTGAGTTCCTGGGCATCGTCGGCGAATCGGGTTCCGGCAAGTCAGTCTCGTCCATGGCCGTGATGGGATTGCTTCCCTCCACAGCCCGCATCGGCGGCTCGATCAAGTACCGCGGACGCTCCCTGCTGGACATGGACGATCACGCGATGTCGGAGTTGCGCGGTTCCGAGATCGCCATGGTGTTCCAAGACCCGCTATCGGCGCTCACCCCGGTCTACTCGATCGGCGAGCAGATCTCAGAAGGTCTGCTCCTCCACGATCCAACGCTGTCGAAGGATGCTGCACACAGCAGAGCGATCGAGCTGCTGCGAGTCGTCGGCATACCGGGGCCCGAACGTCGGGTCAGGGCATACCCCCACGAGTTCTCCGGTGGCATGCGTCAGCGAGCCATGATCGCCATCGCCATTGCCAACGATCCGGACCTCATCATCGCCGATGAGCCGACCACCGCGCTCGATGTCACGATCCAAGCCCAGATCCTCGAGGTCCTGCAGAAGGCGCGTGAGATCACAGGCGCTGCGATTGTGCTCATCACGCACGACCTCGGTGTGGTTGCGGGCAACGCGGACCGCATCGCGGTGATGTATGCCGGTCGCCTGGTGGAGACCGGGCCGGTCGAACAGGTCTTCGCCCGACCGCAGATGCCCTACACGACCGGGCTGCTGCGCTCGGTGCCGAACCTGGCGACAGCCGGAACCCAGCGACTCGTTCCGTTGGAGGGCAAACCGCCATCGCTGTCGAACATGGTCCCGGGGTGTCCCTTCGCTCCGCGCTGCCCGATCGCCCTCGACAAATGCCGTGAAGTCGAGCCTGAGCTCATCGCTCATGGCACGCCCGGCGTCGCCGCTGCATGCCACCGGGCCGATGAGATCGCCTCGGGGAAGCTGTCCGCCGGCACCATCTTCCCGCGGCCAGAACCTGTTGAGAAGCGAGTGAAGAACGACGAAGCCGAACGGGTCCTCGAGATCACCGGGCTGCAGAAGCACTTCCCGCTGCTCAAAGGAGCCGTTTTCAAACGGCAGATCGGCACCGTCCGCGCCGTCGACGGCATCGACCTGGAGATCAGGGAGGGACAGACTCTCGGCCTGGTCGGAGAGTCGGGCTGCGGCAAGTCGACGAGCATTGGTGAGGTTCTCGAGATGGTGGCGCCCCAGAAGGGCAAGATCGTCATCAATGGAGTCGACGTGTCCGAGCTGTCCAAGCGCGATCGTTTGGCCATGCGCAAGGACGTCCAGGTCGTGTTCCAGGATCCGATGGCCGCGATCGACCCGCGGTTGCCGGTCGGCGAGGTGATCGCGGAACCGCTGACAGTCCACAAGGTCCCGGCCAAACAGCGCACTGACACCGTCGCCGAGATGCTCGAACTGGTGGGCCTCGACGCGAACATGGCCGATCGGTATCCGCACGAGTTCTCAGGCGGGCAACGCCAGCGCATCGGCATCGCCCGGGCGCTCGTGACCAACCCGAAGCTGCTCGTCCTCGACGAACCGGTTTCGGCCCTCGACGTGTCCGTACAGGCCGGTGTCATCAACCTGCTCGAGGACCTGCGCGACTCACTCGGGCTGTCCTACCTCTTCGTCGCCCATGACCTGGCAGTCGTGAGGCAGATCGCCGATCACGTTGCGGTGATGTACCTGGGCCGGATCGTCGAATTCGGCGCCTCCGAAGATCTCTACGACAATCCGCAGCATCCCTACACTCGAGCGTTGATGTCGGCGATTCCGGTGCCCGATCCGGTAGTCGAACGATCTCGTGAGCGAGTGCTCCTGTCCGGCGACCTTCCGAGCCCGACAGACGAGATCTCCGGGTGCAATTTCCGCACTCGGTGCCCGCTCTTCTCGCTGCTGCCCGAGAGCGAGCAGGACAGATGCACACACGAGGATCCCCAGCCTCGGCGGGCGGAGGCGAACCTGGTGGCCTGTCACTTCGCTGAACGGATCCACGAGCTCGACCACTCGGACTGAACGAACCCGACACAGTACTCATCCATCGATCACCACACAGAGAACAGGAAAGAGGAACTCATGAAGATGAGAAACAAAGCGACAGTGGTTGTCGCTGCGACTGCGGCATTGGGGCTGGCCCTCTCCGGTTGCCAACAGGACAACAAGGACTCCAAAGGAGTCGACAGCGACAAGGCGAACGAGGAGATCTCAGGCCTGCCGTCCGTTGACTACCAGAAAGCCGGCTACGATGAGATCGCCGATGGCGGAACGCTCACCTATCCGATGACCGAGATCCCGGCCAGCCTCAACTACTACCACGCCGACGGCGCGCACGTGGACAACAACAATATCTACGGCACGTCACTAGGTGGGCCAGTCAAAATCAAGGACGATGGCAGCTGGGAAGTCGACAAGAACTACGCGGAGAGCGTGGAGATCGCCAGCGAAGATCCGCTCGTCATCGATGTCAAACTCAATAAGGACGCTGTCTGGGAAGACGGTACGCCGATCGACGTCGAGGACTACAAAGCATTCTGGCAGACCAGAGACGGCAAACACGATGAATATGAAGTTGCCTCGACCAAGGGGTATGAGGACATCGAGAGCATCGAGGCCGGCGACGACAAGCACAACGTCAAGGTGACCTTCAAGACCCCGAACATCGACTGGCCCAACTACATCGGCGCCTCTGTGCCTAACGAAATCACGGAAGATCCGGACACCTTCAACAAGGACTATGCGAAGAAGGTGCTGCCGTCGAACGGACCATTCAAGGCTGAGAAGGTCGACAACAAGTCCGGTGTCATCACCATGGTGAAGAACGACAAGTGGTGGGGTCAGGAACCCAAGTTGGACAAGGTCATCTTCAAGGTCGTCTCGCAGGCACAGCAGGCCCAAGCCTATGCAAACAAGGAGATCGACCTCGTCGACATCGGCACCGACGGCGACTCATATGAGACGGCTGGGAAACGTGAAGACGGTGAGATCTACAAATCACAAGGCATGCAGTGGACTCACGTGACGATGAATGCGGAGAAGGGCGCCCTCAAGGAGCAGGAAGTCCGCGACGCCGTCGGCCACGCCATCAACCGTGAGGCCATCGCCCAGGCAGCCATAGGCCCCGTCGAAGCACCAGTGACCCTGGTCAACAATGTCACCTTCATGCCGGGCCAGGACGGTTACCAGGACAACACGGAGGGAAGCCTGGACTTCGATCCGGAAGCCGCGAAGAAGATTCTCGACGACGCTGGTTGGAAAGCAGGCGACGACGGAATTCGTGCCAAGGACGGCGAGAAGCTGAAGTTCAACATCGTTGTTCCCGCCGATACCGCCTCGAACGCTCAGCGTGCGGAGCAGATCATGAAGGACCTCAACGAGATCGGCTTCAAGATCAAAATCGAGACCGTCCCGGTGGCCGCGTATTTCGCTGACCACGTGCTCAACGGCAACTTCGACATGGCCACGTTCACCTGGGAAGGAACGGCTTTCCCGATCTCGTCAGGTTCGAACCTGTTCTACCCGGCCGAATCCGAGCAGAACCATTCGAAGATCTCCAGCGACGCGATCGGTGAGAAGTTCAAGGCCGCGACGAAGACCCTTGATCCTGCCGAGTCGAAGAAGCTGGCAAACGAGGGCGATGCCGAAGTGCTCAAACTCAAGCCGCTGATCCCGTTCTACCCGACCCCATATGTCTGGGGTGTCAAGAACGACATCATGAATCTCGGGCCGCGTCAGCTCGAAACTCCCGATTGGACGAGCATCGGTTTCAAGAAGTGATTCTGAGACTCTTCGTCTGATTCGAATGTGATCGTCTCGATCACCCCTCATCGCCGGTCCCGTGGGCTCACGTTCTCTCGCGGGGCCGGCTTTTTATACACTGTGAACCTCCAGAAGCTCTCACTATTCAGGTTCTCGAGACCTTCCAAGTTCTCGAGGCTGCCGAGGTTCTATAGCCTGCTGAAGATGTCGAGCAGTATGAGGACGAGACTGACTCCCACCACGCCGAGGTTCCACACCGTTGTGGTGGGGTCGGTGGGCGTGGTCGCGGTCTTCGCACGGGCATCGAAATTCTCCCAGCGTCGGAGCAGTTCGAAGGACGGGTGGTTGTCGACCGACTCCGGACGTGTGCCACCGGTGAGACCCGAGTCGACTTTGCGGCGCGGCATCCCTGGCGCATTCCACGGGCGGTAGGTGCGTTCAGCCCCGTTCGGTGCGATCGCCATGATGGAGACGATGGTGCTCAGCCTGATGTCTGTGATGTTGGCGAAGGGCACAGTGGTTGTGCGCAGGATCTCGCGGATCACGACCTGCTCGGATCCGACGATGACGGCTGGTCTCCACAGGAGGATGAAGACGAGCCATCCCACCAGAGCCAGCGGCGGGAGGAACGTTCCGACGGTGTCCCAGGAGCCGCGCACGATCGCGTCGATCAGGAGCAGTGCGAGAAACGCCCAGACGATGATCGTGATGATGGGGCCGCTGCGTTGTCTGAGGATGATCGGTGCGCTCACCGGCCCAGCCTATCGGCTATACGATGAAAGACAGGGATGATTGATGAAAGTCAGGGATGCTTCCAGAATCCCGCGACATCAGAGGAAGGACAGGCATGCACATCGTTGTGCTCGACGACTACCAGAATGTGGCGGCAGACTTTGCCAACTGGCAGGAGCTTGGGGCCGAGGTCGAATTCGTCTCCCGCCCGATCCACGACACCGAGGATCTGGTGCAGACGGTGGACGGCGCCGAGGTTGTCGTTGCCATGCGTGAACGCACCCTCTTCTCTGCCGAGCGACTGGCCCAGTTGCGCGATCTCAAACTCCTCGTGACCACGGGACGAGTCAACGCATCAATCGATCTGGATGCGGCACGAGCCCAGGGGATCACGGTCTGCGGGACCGAATCCACCACCTCGGCGACCCCGGAGCTGACCTGGGGACTCATTCTCTCGGTGTTGCGCAGCATCCCCACCGAAGACGCCGCGATGCACTCCGGCGGCTGGCAGTCCACCGTCGGCGGTGACCTCTTCGGGCACCGACTCGGGATCATCGGACTCGGCAGACTCGGCACCCAGGTCGCCCGGGTCGGGGCCGCCTTCGGCATGGACGTCGTGGCCTGGAGTCAGAACCTCGACGAGGAGCGGGCAGCCGATGTCGGGGCGCACGCAGTGAGCAAAGAGGAACTCTTCTCAACCTCTGACGTCGTGACCGTGCACTATAAGCTCAGCGAACGCAGCCGCCTGCTTGTCGCTGCGAAGGAACTGTCACTGATGAAGCCGAACAGCATCTTCATCAACACCTCTCGGGCGGGCCTCGTCGACATGGAAGCACTGCAGGACGCATTGGCTGCAGGTCGCATTCGCGGCGCGGGGATCGACGTGTATGACCTTGAGCCGTTGCCACATGATCATGCTCTGCGCAGCACTCCGCGGACCGTGCTGACTCCGCACCTGGGTTATGTCACCGAAGACACGTATCGGATCTTCTTCACCCAGACTGTCGAGAACATCGCCGCGTGGATGGCGGGGGAGCCGGTTCGTCTGCTCACCTGACGTCCAAGGCCAGATGGGAGATAGCAAAAAGTACTGCTGGAAGACACTGAAAAGGCCCGCCTGGAGCGATGAAGCTCCAAGCGGGCCTTTGGACGTTCAACCTCGGTTCAGATCACAAACCTCAGCTGACGTCAGAACCTCAGTTCACCTCGGCGGGATCACCGGACACGCGACCGCCGTTTTCCAGGCCATCGATGGCCGCCACCTCGGCGGTGGTGAGTTCGAAGTCGAAGACATCGAAGTTCTGGGCCATGCGGTCGCGGTTGTTCGACTTCGGGAAGACGACATGCCCGCGCTGCAGGTGCCAGCGAATGATGGTCTGGGCCCAGGACTTGCCGTGGGCGGAAGCGATCTCGCCGATCACGGTGTCGGCATAGTCGACCTTGCCCTGTCCCAGCGGTCCCCAAGCCTCGACCTTGATGTCGTGCTCGGTCAGCAGCGGACGGGTCTCGATCTGCTGGAACTGCGGGTGGCATTCGATCTGGTCGACGGCCGGGATGATTCCGGTATCGAGGATCTGGGGCAGGTAGCGGTGATCGAAGTTCGAGACACCGATCGACGTCGTCAGACCCTGATCGCGGTAGGAGGGGAAGGCCTCCCAGGTCTCGACCGAATTGTTGTTCTCCGGTGTCGGCCAGTGGATGAGGTAGAGGTCCACGTGGTCGAGGCCCAGCTTCTCCAAGCTCTCGCCCAGGGCACGCTTCGACTCGTCGGCACCGTGCCGGTCGTTCCACAGTTTGGTGGTCACGAAGAGCTCATCGCGGGCAATTCCGGACTTCGCAATGGCGCGGCCCACGCCCTCTTCATTGCCGTAGACGGCGGCCGTGTCGATGTGGCGGTAGCCGACCTCGAGGGCGTCGGTGACGATGCGCTCGGTCTCCTCGGGATCGACCTTGAAGACGCCGAAGCCCAGCTGGGGAATGGTCTTGCCGTCATTGAGTGTGAGTGTGGGAACCGTCAAGGTGCCGCCTTTCGTCACGGATTGGTGGTCTGTCGTGCTGCAATCGGGCACCGTGGTGACGGTACCTGTGCGAGGCTATAACGTCACGACGGAAGAACAGTATTCCCAGGTGTGATCGACACGATGTCATGCGGAATTCGGTGCCGCGCGCCACCGGCGCGTAACGGGACTGGAACACTGCTGGCACTCCCTGTCTGAAGTCCTTCACTACGTTGGAGACATGTTCGAAGCCAGGGTTCCCGTCCGCAGAGTCACCCTCGCCATGATTGCTGTCATGGTGATGATCTTCGGACTGTCTGGATGTGAAAGAAGTCCAGATCCCAATCCAAGTCCAGATCTCAGTTCGCGGGCAGACGAAATCGGGGACGTGCTATCCGCGTTGCCAGGAGTGGAGACGGTTGCGACCTACTACAGGAAAGACAATTCAGTACAGAGACTCACCTACGTCGCCATCATGGCCGACGGAGCAACTGACGAGAAGGCAATCCATGTGGCGTCCACCCTCAACGATGAAATCGGATCTGAGTTCGACAACTTCGACCGTGGACTGACGGTGAAACAGTCGGGACTCACCATCGCCCTTCGGACAGAGACTGCCGTCGAGTCTCTGAAACATCTGCCATCCCGCCTCCGCGCGCTCACCTCAGCTCTGGGCGTGGGAGGGGTGACCTGGTTCGATTCATGGGATGACAGGTACAGCGAGGACATCCTTGAAATCGATAGTGCGTCCGGGAGTCCGTTCGACGTGATCACAGCGGTCCGGGACCAATTCGGTTCCGAAGAGATTCAGTTGCGTCTGGACCGAGGCAACGATGCCCAGTGGTCAGTGACATTCCCCTATTCAGTGCAGGCGCAGGACAAACTGGAATCGGCGGTGGGCACCGACCTCGAAAAGGTCATGCAACGGATTGAGATTGACGGCGACCACCTGACGAACCTAACCGTAACCGTTGATTCAGGGCCCGACGTTGTGGGTCGTCTCGAGGACATCATTGATCGGGCCGACTCAGGTACTTCGGCTCCCTGGTCTTTCAACTGGAGCGTCGGTTCGTCCAGGTCGACGGATGGGAACCTACTGACCGGCGGCCATATCAGTGTCGGCAGCTGCGACTATGCACATGACAGCGCAAAGGAGAAAGAGCCGAGCCAGTTTATGACCACTGAGGCGATCAAGGCTCAGACGCAGCTGCGAGACAGCTACGACACATGTCCATGAACGGCGGTGTCGATGTTGGGAGGTGCGGTGGATGCTCCGACGGGGCTTTCGCGGACGGCTGCCGCCCATCAGTCGGCGAAGACGGTGTGCACCTCTCCGGTCAGAGACCGACCGCCGAGGGCTGTGAGCTCGAGGACCACGGCTGAGCCGACCACCTCGGCGCCAAGTTCCTTCACGAGAGCCTGAGCAGCAGACAGGGTCCCGCCCGTGGCCAGGATGTCATCGACGAGGAGGACGCGCTCGCCTTCCTTGAGCACATCAGGACCCTCGATCGTCGCGGTGCCGTATTCGAGTGAATAGGACACGGCTGCGGCTGGGCGGGGGAGTTTGCCGGCCTTGCGGATGGGCAGAATTCCGACTCCGGTCATCGCCGCGATCGTTCCGGCGAAGAGGAAGCCGCGAGCTTCCAGGCCACCGACGATGTCGAACTGTCCCTCGAAAGGTGCGATGAGCGCCTCGGTGACGGCACGCAGTGCAGGACCGTCAGCGATGAGTGGTGAGATATCGCGAAAGTTCACCCCCGGCTGAGGGTAGTCGGGAATCGAGGTGATCAGGGTCTGCGCGCGTTCGAGATCGGTATTCGTCACGGGTCAACGATACTCGGTTGTTTGGTGCTCCTCTGTGTCAGCCGCTCGCTCAGCTGATGCCTCCAGCTTTGCCCGATACCGTCTGCGCCGGAGAAACCACCCGATCGTTCCTCCGCACAACGCGCCGACGAACATTGTGACTGCGGTACCAGCAGAAGCAGGAAAATTGACGTGCCACGACCAGGTCAGCAGGGGTGGCCGTAGGTCGCATTGAACGTGAGGAGGCCACCGACCCCCATGATGAGCAGAGTGCTGAGAATGAGACCCCGCACTGAAGTCTCATTGCGTGCGGCCCCAGATTGCCAGTAGAGATCGACACCGCGCTTACGGGCGCAGCGCCTCGCTATCAAGTCCGGGATCAACACCGCCAGAGCCAATGCAAGTGCTGCCCACCACAGGCCGGATGCAGCCAGCAGCAGGCCAGCGATGAGACCGGTGCATTGGGTCAGAGAGTAGGCGATAGCTATCGCTCGGAGGATCACCTGTCGTTCCCGCGCATCGGCCAGCGGCATGGAGTCGATGCCTGCGGAATGTTCGAACGCGGTATCAATCCGTGCGCTCAGTCCCGTCGGAGCAGGCCCCGTCTCACGGCTGTCGGCGTCATCGGCATGGGCGTCACAGACATTGACTTCGTCGTCAGGCGCGTACGGTCGCTTCTGGCCTGAGGTCATAGGAACCCTCCCGGTGGGTCAACGGCAACTGTTAATCGACAACTTGTGTTGTCATGAGAGTAGGAAGTCCGGACACCAGAAGTCAAGACACACAGTGCCAACTTCCCGTCAGCCCACGCCCTACACCAACGAGTCCCGCCACGCCTTGTGCAGCTGCGCGAACTTGCCCGCCCCTGAGATCAGCTCATCCGGCGTGCCGTCCTCGATGATCCGACCGGAGTCCATGACGAGAACGCGGTCGGCGATCTCCACGGTCGAGAGCCGGTGGGCGATGATGATCGCGGTGCGCCCCTCGAGCACCGTCGCCAGTGCCTTCTGGACCAGGCGTTCGGACGGGATGTCGAGATGGGCGGTCGCCTCGTCGAGGACGACGATGTCCGGATCGGCCAGAAATACGCGGGCAAACGACACGAGCTGACGCTGTCCCGAACTCAGCCGACCGCCGCGCTTCTTCACATCGGTCTCATAGCCCGCGGGCAGTCTCCGGATGTAGGGGTCCAAGCCGACGGCTGTGGCCGCGGCGACGACGTCGTCATCACCAGCGTCGGGATTGCCGATGCGAATATTGTCGGCGATCGTGCCCGCGAACAGGAACGACTCCTGGGTGACCATGACCACGCTCTGACGCAGCTCGGCATCGTCGAGATCACGCAGGTCCACCTCGTCGATGGTGATGCGACCTTCGCTGGGATCGTAGAACCGGGTGACCAGTTTGACCAGGGTCGATTTGCCCGCGCCGGTGGCACCCACGAGCGCCACGATCTGGCCTGCGGGGATGCGCAGGTCGAATCGGGGGAGGACATCGGGGCCGTCACCGTAGGAGAAGCGGACATGATTGAGGTCGATCGAGCGGCCGCTGGGCTTGGCAGGCAGATCCTCCGTCGCCGAGGTGGTGCCTGAGGTCTGGTCGGACCTGTGCGCGGGCAGCGACTTGGGGCTCGTTGGTGCGACCACCTCGGGGTCGGTGTCGAGGACGGCGGCCATCTTCTCCAGCGCCGCCGAGGCGGACTGGTAGAGGTTGAAGGACTGAACCAGTTCATCGAGCGGACCGTAGAAGCGACGCAGATAGAGGATGAACGCGGCGAGCACACCGATCTGAGTCCATCCCTCGATGACGAGCCAGGCACCGACGATGATGATCACGGTCTGGGTGACGTTGCCGACCAGCCGCGTCCAGCCAGCGAACCAGGCGACTCCGCGTAGAGCATCGGTGTTGGCATCGCGGTACTGGGTGTCCTCGTCCTTGAGCGTGCCGCGGCGGTCGGGCTGCCGGCGGTAGGCCTGCACCGCTCGGATCCCGCCCATGGTCTCAACGAAGTGGACGATGACCTTCGCGATCGAGGTCCGCGTCCGGCGGTAGGCGCTGCGCTGCGAGGTGTGCGCGGACTTCGTGATGAAGAAGAGCGGGATGAATCCGAGGAAGACCACGACGGCCAGGGGCACGTCGAGGACGATGAGCGTCACGGCGATGAACGTCATCTCGAACAGCGCCAGCGCCGTGTCGAAGAGGGAGTAGGTGAGGAACTGCTGCACCGACTCCATGTCCGAGGTCTGTCGCGACACCAGCCGGCCAGAAGTCGAGCGTTCGTGATAGCCCAGATCGAGGCGTTGGATGTGCTTGAACAGCCGTTCGCGCAGACTGTAGACGACCTTTTGTGCAGTGATGCCGACCAGCCTCGTCGAGGCGAAGGCGAGCACGGCCGAGGCGATCGCTGAGATGACGAAGGCCGACACTGCCCGAATCAGCGGCCCCGGATCGCCTTCGACCGCCTTCGGCACACCATTGTCGAGGGCATCGGCGATGAAGATCGGACCGATGACGAGGAAGAGTGCCGTGAGCACGACGATGACGAGCAGGAAGATCGCCATCGGCAGATGGGGACGGACCAGGGAGAGCAGCAGCCTGCGGGCCTTCTTCGCGATGTCCGGGGGAAGCTGCTCGACCTCGTCCTCATTGAGACGGGGAATGCTCATCGGCCACCTC
This sequence comes from Brevibacterium aurantiacum, assembly GCF_003932995.1. Lineage (NCBI taxonomy): Bacteria > Bacillati > Actinomycetota > Actinomycetes > Micrococcales > Brevibacteriaceae > Brevibacterium > Brevibacterium aurantiacum. The sequence continues at coordinate 2,812,743 of NZ_CP025333.1, read as the reverse complement.
CCTCAGTCGAGTGCTGGGACGTCGAGTGCTCGCTCGTCGCAGACGCGCCCATGAGTTCGCGATACAGCGGGGAGGATCCCAGCAGCTCATCGTGGGTGCCCAGTGCGACGATGCGTCCTTCGTCGAGGACGGCAACCGCATCGGCCAGCGCCGAGGTGGACGGGCGGTGGGCGATGATCAGCGTCGTCGAATCGGGCAGTATCTCCCGCAGTGACCGTTGCACCCGATCCTCCGTGTCGACGTCGACGGCGGACAAGGGGTCATCGAGGACGAGGATCCGAGGTGCGCCGATCACAGCGCGGGCCAGCGCCAGCCGCTGTCGCTGCCCACCGGACAGGGACAGGCCCTGCTCACCGACCTGGGTGTCCAAGCCCTCCGGCAGCCGTTCGACGAAGTCCTTCGCGGCCGTGATCTCCAGGGCCTGCCAGATGGCGGCATCATCGACCCCGGGCGCACCCATACTCACGTTCTCGGCCACCGAGGTGGAGAACAGGATGGGGTCTTCGAAGGACACGGACACGAGGTTGCGGACCTCATTGACGGGCAGATCGCGAATGTCGGTGCCATCGATCCGCACCGATCCGCCGGTGACGTCCTGCAGCCGCGGGACGAGAGAAGCCAGCGTCGTCTTGCCCGAGCCCGTGGCACCGACGATGGCCAGGGTCTGGCCCGGAGCAATGTGGAGATTGAGGTTCTTCAGAGTCTCACGGTCCGTGTCGGCGAAATGGAAGTCGACATCCTCGAAATCCAGCTCACCCTGATAGCGACGCACATCGGGAGCATCGGCGATCTTGCCGTCAGTGTCGGTGATGTCGTGTCTGATGTCGATGACTTCCCAGTATCTGGCCGCGGCGGTCAGGGCCATGAGGGCATCGGCGAGGAGGAAGCCGAGCATCTCGATGGGCATCCGCATCACCATGGAGATGGTCACACCTGCGACGACGGTGCCGATCGTCGTCCACCCCTGCACGACGCCCCACGTGCCGACGGCGACGATGGCTGCCTGGGCAAGTGTGGGCAGGAGGATGAGCACGCTCCAGAACCAGGAGTCGAGCTTGGCCTTGCGCACCTCGAGACCCTGGAACTTCCGCGACAGCAGGGAGAAGCGCTGTGCGGCCCAGGGCGAGCGGCCGAAGGACTTGAGGATCCGGATCCCCTGAATCGACTCCTCGACCTCGGTGGTGATCTCACCGACCGTGTCTTGGGAGCGCCGGGAGGCCTCGCGGTACCTCTTCTCGAAGACCGTCACAGTCGCAATCGTCGGTACGGCCATGATCAGCATGATGAGGCCGAAGACCGGTTGGAGGAAGGTGAGGATGATGGTGCCGATGATGATGATCAGCGGAGTGGTCACGAGGAAGGGGATTCCGAAGGCGAAGAACCGGCGCAGCTGGGACAGGTCATTGATCGCGCGCGAGAGCAGCTGCCCGGACTCCCAAGAGTCGTGGATAGCCACCGAGGTGTACTGCAGTCGGTCGAAGAGACGTGAACGCCAGGTGATCTCCCATTGGGCGACGACCGGGGCAACGAGCATGCGCCGTGCCCACAGTGCCACCGCCTCGGCGATGCCGATGAGAAGGACCCCGAGCACGGGCAGCCACAGCCCGGACAGATCGCGGTGGGCGATGGGGCCGTCGATGATGTGACCGGTGATCAGGGGGGTGATCAGCTGGATGCCGTTGGCCAGGAGCGTGAGCGCGAGTACAGCGATGTACACGCCGATGCGAGAGCGCAGATCGGGCCAGAAACGTAAGAGGGGACGCACCTTCAAGAGCCTAGTCGGAGCGCGTGTCGGAGTCTATGGTTCGCACAATCGGGCTTTCCTTCTTCCCCGGGCTCAGGCTGCAACCGCGGGTGCGTTTGCGGAGTCTCACTCTTCAGTCGAACGCAGTCCCATTCTGCGAGACGATCCATTGCGACGTTTGACACCTTTGTCGCCGGAGGTGAACTATTGAGCCATGACTCACCTTCTTGTCGTCGTTATTACCCAGCGCGCGGATCTTCCGTAGCCTGTCAACACGACATGTTCCGCGCGCCCCTACCGAAACCGGAGGGGCTTTTTTCATGCGGAGACAAGATGGATCACTAGGAAGGATACGAAACGATGGCAGCCACGCCCTCGGCCCAGTCAGCGGGAACTGGCACCGCGCCCAGCGCAGCCCCGGTCACCGCGACCCCGTCAAGCATTCGACGCAACTCGACCCCAGAGGTCCTCACCGGAGCGCAGGCAATCGTCCGCAGCCTCGAGCTCCTCGAGGTAGAGACGGTCTTCGGCCTTCCCGGCGGCACCATCCTTCCGACGTATGACCCACTGTTCGAGACCGACAAGATCCGCCACATCCTCGTTCGCCATGAACAGGGCGCCGGACACGCGGCCGAAGGCTATGCTGCGGCCTCGGGCAAGCTGGGCGTGTGCATCGCGACCTCGGGTCCAGGAGCGACCAACCTCATCACGGCGCTCGCCGACGCCCACATGGACTCCGTGCCCGTCCTGGCCATCACCGGCCAGCAGAGCTCGAAGCTGCTGGGCACCGACGCCTTCCAGGAAGCCGATATCGTGGGAATGACGATGCCGGTGACCAAGCACAGCTTCCTCGTCACCAAGGCCGAGGACATCCCATCGGCGATCCTCAACGCCCACCACATCGCGACCACCGGCCGGCCCGGCCCGGTCCTCGTCGACGTCACCAAGGACGCACAGACGGGCACCGCCCCCTTCGTCTGGCCCGGAGAGCCGCAGCTGCCCGGCTACCGTCCCATCCTCAAGCCGCACGCGAAGCAGATTCGCGAGGCCGTGAGGCTCATCTCGGAAGCCCAGCGCCCCGTGTTCTACATCGGCGGCGGAGTCATCCGTTCGCAGGCCGACAAGGAACTGCTCAAACTCGCCGAGGCGACCAACATTCCCGTGGCCACCACCCTGATGGCCCGTGGTGCGTTCCCCGACTCGCACCAGCTCCACCTCGGAATGCCGGGTATGCACGGCAGCGTGCCCGCCGTGACGGCCTTCCAGAAGGCCGACCTCCTCATCACCATCGGTGCCAGATTCGATGACCGGGTCACCGGCAACCTCGACTCCTTCGCTCCGAACGCGCAGGTCATCCACGCCGACATCGACCCGGCGGAGATCGGGAAGAACCGTGACGTCGAGGTCGCCATCGTCGGAGATGCCCGTGAGGTGCTGGCCGAGATGCTCAGCGAACTGCGAAGCAAGTTCCCCAAGGCACTCGAGCGTCAGCGCGAACCCTGGTGGCGCTTCCTCAACCGTCTCAAGACGACCTACCCACTGGGCTACTCCACGCAGGACGAACTCTGCGATCCCCAGTATGTGATCTCGCGGATCTCGGCGCTGACCGGACCCGAGGCTGTCTACGCCGCCGGTGTGGGCCAGCACCAGATGTGGGCCGCCCAGTTCGTCGAGTTCGAACGCCCCAAGTCCTGGCTGAACTCCGGTGGCCTGGGCACCATGGGCTACTCGGTGCCTGCCGCGATGGGCGCGAAGGTCGCCGAACCCGACCGTGTCGTGTGGGCCATCGACGGAGACGGATGCTTCCAGATGACCAACCAGGAGCTCGCGACCTGCGCGCTCAATGACATCCCGATCAAGGTTGCGATCATCAACAACTCGTCCCTGGGCATGGTTCGCCAGTGGCAGACCCTGTTCTATGACGGCCGGTACTCCAACACCGATCTCAATACCGGGCACGAGACGATCCGGATCCCCGACTTCGTCAAACTCGCCGAGGCCTACGGCTGCCTGGCCTTGCGCGTGAACAGCAACGACGATGTCGATGCTGCGATCAAGACGGCGCTGGAGACCAACGATCGTCCCGTCGTTCTGGACTTCACGGTCCCGCCGGATGCCATGGTGTGGCCGATGGTCGCCGCCGGTGTGTCCAACGATGAGATCGAATACGCCCGCGGCATTCGCCCCGAGTTCGACGGCGAAGGTGACGAGCAGGCCGAGAACCAGATTGCTGACGCCGGTACCGAAGAAGACGGCACGGTTCGCTCCGTGGCACAGATCGAAGGAGGCCTGGAATGAACAACCGGCACACACTCTCAGTCCTGGTCGAGAACAAGCCGGGCGTGCTGACCCGCTTCACCGGCCTCATCGCCCGCCGCGGCTTCAACATCCACAGCCTCGCCGTCGGTGTCACCGAACACGATGAGCTCTCGCGCATCACGGTCGTCGTCGACGTCAAGGACGTGCCGTTGGAGCAGGTGACCAAGCAGCTGAACAAGCTCGTCAACGTCATCAAGATCGTCGAACTCGAACCGGCCACCTCGGTGCGTCGGGCCCACATCATCTACAAGGTCAAGGCCAACGCCACCATCCGCCCACAGGTTGCGGCGGCAGTGGAGATGTTCCGGGCCAAGATCGTCGACGTGGGACCCGACTCCGTCAGCGTCGAGGCCACCGGCGAGCTGGGCAAGGTCGAGGCCCTGCGCGAGGTCCTCGAACCCTTCGGGATCAAGGAGATCGTCCAATCGGGCACCGTGGCCATCGGCCGCGGCTCGAAGTCGATCACCGACCGCGCCCTGCGCAGCTGAAGCCTGGCGATACTGCGCACCTCAACCCAGCGCAGCTGAGGACTTCTCGTTCCACTTCGTGGAACGTCAACCATCTCAATAAGTGAACAGCAGTACCGAACTGTGAAACAATGGGGGAGTACCCCAAACCTCTGAAGGAGCAAGAGAACTATGGCAGCAGAACGCTATTACGACGACAATGCAGACCTGTCCGTCATCCAGGGCACGAAGGTTGCCGTCGTCGGCTACGGCAGCCAGGGACACGCACACGCACTGAGCCTGCGCGATTCCGGCGTCGAGGTCCGCATCGGCCTCAAGGAAGGCTCCGCCAGCCGCGACAAGGCTGCAGCAGAAGGCCTCGAAGTCGGCACCCCGGCCGAGGTCTCCGAGTGGGCCGACCTCGTCGTGATCCTCGCCCCGGACCAGGTCCAGGCCGAGATCTACAACGCTGAGATCGCACCGAACCTCAAGCCCGGCAATGCGCTGCTCTTCGCTCACGGCTTCAACATCCGCTTCGACTACATCCAGCCTCCCGAGGGCGTCGACGTCATCATGGTCGCTCCCAAGGGACCGGGCCACGTCGTGCGTCGCGAATACGTCGACGGTCGCGGCGTCCCCGTGCTCGTCGCCGTCGAAGCAGACGCTTCCGGCAAGGCCTGGGACCTCGTCCTCTCCTACGCCAAGGGAATCGGCGGACTGCGCGCCGGCGGCATCAAGACCACCTTCACCGAGGAGACCGAGTCGGATCTCTTCGGCGAGCAGACCGTCCTCTGCGGTGGCACCTCCCACCTCGTGCAGTACGGCTTCGAGGTCCTCACCGAGGCCGGTTACCAGCCGGAGATCGCCTACTTCGAGGTTCTCCACGAGCTCAAGCTCATCGTCGACCTCATGGTCGAGGGCGGAATCGCCAAGCAGCGTTGGTCGATCTCCGACACCGCTGAGTACGGCGACTACGTCTCCGGTCCTCGCGTCATCACCCCTGACGTGAAGAAGAACATGGAAGCCGTCCTCGCCGACATCCAGAACGGCAAGTTCGCCGAGCGCTTCATGAACGACCAGAAGAACGGTGCGGCCGAGTTCAAGGAACTGCGTTCGAAGGAAGAGACGCACCCGATCGAGACCACCGGCCGCGAACTGCGCAAGATGTTCGCATGGCTCAAGGACTCCGATGACGACTACACCGAGGGCACTGCCGCTCGCTGATCGTCTTACCTCGATGCCCCGGAAGCCTGCTCGGCCTCCGGGGCATCGTCGTGTCGGCTCCCGTCGGGAGGTGACGATTTCCGCTCGTGCATGAGTCGCATCGGCGGTGATGTGAATTACTCTTGGGATCGTGACGAACTACAGATTCGAAAACTTCAAGCCAGCCTTCGACGAGTCGACCGGAGCCCCCGATGAGCGCACACAGGGGTATTTCGCGTCGACGAGCGTGGGATTCCATGACGCTCGGTCGACCGATGATGCGCTGAAGAATCGCGTCGAGCGAGCCATCGCCGACGGGCGGAACCTCACCGCCGTCTACGCGAAGCAGGAATACGAGCACGCCCTCGACGCCAGCGTCCCCGTGGCGACCTTCGCGTGGTTCGAGAAGCTGGTCAACGTGGGAGGCGGGCGTCTGGTGCCCGGCCACCTGATCACCTGGGTGACGGTGCGGCCCACCCATCGCAGGCGGGGGCTGCTGAGGTCGCTGATGACGACCGACCTCGCCGAGGCGAAGGCAGCCGGATACCCATTCGCCGCACTCACGGCGACCGAAGGTGGAATCTACTCCCGCTTCGGATTCGGCGTAGCCACCTGGGCACACTCGATCGAGGTCGACACCTCACCGGGGTTCAAGATGGTCCACGAACCCGACCGTCGGGTCGAGATGTGCCTGCCCAGCGAACTGCGCGAGCTGGCACCGAAGATCTACGGAGAGTTCATGCGCACCTCCCCAGGTGCCATGGAGCGCCAGCAGACCTACATCGAGCGTGCCACCGGAGACCTGAACACGGACACCGGCGTGGCTGATCGTGGTGTGCGTGCCGCCCTGCACTTCGACGAACAGGGCGAAGCCGACGGCTACGTGTCCTATAAGTTCGCCGGCTGGTCGAAGAATCCGCCGACGATCGAACTCATCGATTTCGTCGCTGTCACCGATGCCGCCTACGCCTCACTGTGGTCATTCCTGGCCGCCATCGACCTGACGACGAGGGTGACGTTCGGAGAGTCTGCCGAGGACTCACCGCTGCCGTGGCTGCTCACAGACTCCCGCCGAGTCCGGACCGTGTCCACTGAGGACAACATCTGGATCAGGATCCTCGACGTCAAGGCCGCCCTTGAGGCTCGTCCCTGGTACGTGCCGGGCACACTGGTCCTCGAGATCGACGACTCCCTCGATTTGGCTGGTGGTCGCTACACGATCACCTCAGACGGTGAGAACGCCGTCGTCGAGACCGCCCCTGATTCGACCCCGGCAGACCTGAGTCTCGGCATCGCGGAACTCGGGTCCCTCTACTTCGGCGGCGCCGACCCGGTGATCCTCGCCCGCGCGGGACGCATCGACGAGAACGTGCCTGGTGCCGCAGTGCGCGCCAGCTCGATGTTCAACCTGGGCCGGATGCCGTATTCGCCCAACGGGTTCTGACGTCGACATCTGCGTGACACGGCCGGGGCACTCGCCTGAGTGAGCCGAGACTCACTTCCCATAATTTGAGACTTTGTGAATGCATTCACAAAGTCTCATAAGATGGACGCGTCCCGGACGCAACAGGAGGAACTCAGTGCCCAAGCCCATCGTGCTCATCGCCGAAAATCTGTCACCGGCAACCATCGATGCCCTCGGAGGAGACTTCGAGATCCGTCACACCGAAGGTGCTGACCGCTCCCAGCTCCTCAACGACATCGTCGATGTCGACGCGATCCTCGTCCGCTCCGCGACCCAGGTCGACGCCGAGGCGATCGCCGCGGCGAAGAAGCTCCAGGTCATCGCCCGCGCCGGGGTCGGACTCGACAATGTCGACGTCCCAGCTGCCACCTCGGCGGGCGTCATGGTCGTCAACGCTCCGACCTCGAACATCATCTCCGCGGCCGAGCTCACCATGGCACACATTCTGGCCTCCGCACGCTACTTCGGCGCCGGCAACACCTCGCTCAAGGCGGGGGAATGGAAGCGCTCGAAGTACACCGGCGTGGAACTCTACGAGAAGACTCTGGGCATCGTCGGACTCGGACGCATCGGCGGCCTCGTCTCCGAGCGTGCCAAGGCCTTCGGCATGCGACTGGTCGGCTACGACCCCTACATCACGCAGGCACGCGCCGCGCAGATGGGCGTCGAGGTCGTCGACCTGCCCGGACTGCTGGCCGTGTCCGACTTCGTGACCGTCCACATGCCCAAGACGCCAGAGACGATCGGCATGATCAGCACCGAAGAATTCAAGGCCGCCAAGTCCGGCGCCCGGTTCATCAACGTCGCCCGCGGCGGCATCATCGACGAGGACGCCCTCGCCGAGGCGGTCGCAGCAGGTGAGGTCGGCGGTGCAGGCATCGACGTGTGGAGCACGGAACCCCCTGAGCACTCGGCGCTCATGGACCTCGACGCCGTCAACGTCACGCCCCACCTCGGCGCATCGACCGCTGAAGCGCAGGAGAAGGCCGGCGTGGCCGTCGCCAAGTCCGTGCGCAAGGCACTGGCCGGTGAACTCGTCCCCGACGCTGTCAACGTCGCCGGTGGAGCCATCCACGAGGACGTGCGCCCGGGCATTCCCCTGGCCGAACGTCTGGGCCGCGTGGTCAACTCGCTGGCCAACTCCTCGGTCACCCACTTCAAGGTCGAGGTCAACGGCGAGATCGCAGACAAGGACGTGTCCGTCCTCAAGCTCTCCGCTCTCAAGGGTCTGTTCAAGGACGTCGTGTCCGACCAGGTCTCCTACGTCAACGCACCGCTGTTGGCCGAGGAGCGCGGAATCGGCGTCGAGCTCGTCACCGATCCCTACTGTGAATCCTTCCGCAACGTCACGCGGCTGACCGCGACGACGAGCGAAGGGCAGCGGATCTCGGTCTCGGGCACCGTGACCGGACCGAAGCTCGTGCAGAAGCTCACCGAGGTCAACGGCTTCGAGCTCGAGATCGAACTCACCGACAACCTGCTCATCTTCCGCTACGAAGATCGCCCCGGAATCATCGGGCAGCTTGGCCAGGCGCTGGGTGCCAACGAGATCAACATCGCCGGCATGCAGGTCTCACCCTCTGCGACCGACAACGATGCGCTCTCGGTTCTCGCCGTCGACTCGGCGGTGTCCGAGGAAGTCGTCAAGGCCGTGGCCGGAGCCGTCAACGCCTCAGCCTTCAGCGGAGTCTCACTGAGCGAGGACTGACCTCCACCGGACACATCAGATCGAACGGGGCCCGTTCACCTCTCACGACGAGGTGAACGGGCCCTCATCGTCCCCCAGGTCCAGAGTTCATCGGCGAGCACCGCGGCCGAGATGCCGATGAGGGCACCTGCGATCGTGTCGGAGAGCCAGTGCACCTGCAGCGCGGTCCGCGACCACATCATCAGCAGGATCCAGACCGCGGCCAGGAGCATCGACCAGTGGAACCGCAGGACGACAGGCTCGAGTGGGGGAGTGATCTCGGTCGGAACCGCCTTGACCTCGTTCGTGCTCTCAGGCGGAAGCGCCAATGGGGCGACCGCGCCCGCCTCGGCCAGACGCAGCATATGCGCCCGAGAGGCTATGAAAGCGAGACTGAGGGCAAGCGCGGCCGCACCCATGGAATGTCCCGACGGGTACGAATAGCCCAGGGAATCGTAGAGCTGCTCGCTGGGGCGGACCCGGGTCACCACGGCCTTGAGCAGCTCGGACAGCGCGACTCCCAAGACCATGGTGGTCACGAGGACGCCAGCGGAACGGAACTGTCGCAGGAGGACGAAGACCGCCCCCAGAAGTCCCGTGCAGATCACGACACCCGTGCCCCCACCCATCTCGGCGAGGGTGACCGCCACCCAGTACGGGACGGTGTCGGATTCGAGCCCGACGAGGCTGAGCCAATCCTGGTCCAGCGTCGTGGGGCCGGAGACATTGACTCTCAGCCACAGCCCGAAGGCGATGACCAGGAGAATCGCAGGCAGGGTCGACCAGAGGATCCACGAAGGCTGACGGACCGACACGTGCGAGGACTCAGGCGTTCCAGAGACCGTAGGTTGATGCCAGGGACGCGATCTTCTTCGCGCGTGCCAGACGGGGGAGGTACGAACCGTCTGTGATCTCGGATCCGCCCTCGGCGGCTTCGAGCAGCTGTCGAGCCCAGTCGCGCTCGTCCTCGCTCGGGCTCATCGATTCGTTGAGGGTCACGACCTGATCGACGTTGAGCACGAGCTTTCCGGTCATGCCCATCATGTGGGTCACCTCGGCGTCATTGCGGACCTGCTCATCGCTGGCGGTCGCCGCTGATGGGCCGTCGATCGCACCGGGCAGTCCGCCCATGCGCGAGGCGATGGTCAGACGCGAGCGAGCGTAGGCCAGTGCCATCGGATCACCGGAGAAGCCGGTGTCCTTGCGGAAGTCGTTCGTTCCGAAGGCCAGACGGAAGGTGCCGGGCGCCTCGGCGATCTTGGTTGCGTTCTCCACGCCCATGGCAGATTCGAGCAGGGCGATGACCGGCAGTCCTGCCTTCGCACGCATCGCGGTATAGGAGACCTGTTCGGGGCGTTCGGTCTCCGGCAGCATCACGCCGCGCAGTCCGGGCAGCATGGCGATGGCGGCGAGGTCGTCATCCCAGAATTCCGAGTCCATCTTGTTGATGCGCACCCAGGCGGACATGCCGCCTTCCAGGGCACGCACGACATTGTCCCGGGCGGTGATCTTCTTGTCGTCGGAGACCGAGGCCTCAAGGTCGAAGATGACGGAATCCGATTCGGAGATCTGCGCCTCGGTGAAGGTCTCCTCTTTGGCGGCGTTGACCAGCAGCCAGGAGCGGGAGAGCTTGGCGGGGAGGGATGCGGCTCGGGCGTTGCGGATCGTCTCTGTCAATGATCGACTTTCTCTGGGGTTTGTTGCTTCGGGGTTGTTCCTCCCATCTTCGGCGTTCGGGACGCGAAATTGTAGTCGGGAACGAAGTTTGAGACATGAAATTGTGGATGACGGGATTTGCCGACTCCGAGCGCCCGGTAGTGTCCGAATAGTAGGACGACCTAGTTGCATGGTGAGATGAGTTCTACTCTGAAACCATGAAGTTTTCAATTGCGGTCATGCCCGGCGACGGAATCGGCAACGAGGTCGTCCCCGAAGGTCTCAAGGTGCTCAAGCGTGCGATCGAGGTGTCCGGAGAGCCGGTCGAACTCGATCTCACAGACTACGATGTCGGCGCCAGCCGCTGGCACGAGACCGGCGAGACGATCACCGACGACGAACTGGAATCGCTGCGCAAGCACGATGCCATCTTCTTCGGCGCCTGCGGCGATCCGAGCGTGCCCTCGGGCGTGCTCGAGCGCGGTGTGATCCTCAAGATGCGCTTCGGTCTCAGCCACGCAGTCAACCTGCGCCCCTCGAAGCTCTTCTCCGGTGTCACCAGCCCGCTGGCGAACCCGGGTGAGATCGACTTCGTCGTGGTCCGTGAGGGCACCGAAGGGTCATACACCGGCATGGGCGGCTCCGTCCGCACGGACACCCCCTACGAGGTCGCCACCGAGGTTTCGGTCAACACCTGGTACGGCGTGGAGCGGGCAGTCCGCGACGCCTTCGAGCGTGCGCAGGCCCGAAACAAGAAGCTCACCTACGTGCACAAGCACAACGTCATGGTCCACGCCGGTCACCTGTGGCGTCGCGTCGTCGAGAAGGTCGGCGCCGAATTCCCCGAGGTGACGTTCAACTACGAACACACCGATGCGTGCACGATCTACATGGTCACCGACCCCTCGCGCTACGACGTGATCGTCACCGACAACCTCTTCGGTGACATCCTCACCGACCTCGCAGCCGCGGTCACCGGCGGCATCGGCCTGGCCGCCTCGGGCAATCTCAATGTCGAAGGCACGGCACCGAGCCTGTTCGAACCGATCCACGGCTCCGCGCCGGACATCGCCGGGCAGCAGATCGCCGACCCGACCGCGTCGATCCTCTCCGGTGCGCTCATGGCTTCACACCTCGGCCTCGACGTCGTCGCAAAGTCGATCGAGACAGCTGTCGAAGCCGATCTGGCCGATCGGGACGGAACCAAGCGCTCCACCGCCGAGGTGGGCGACGCGATCGCGGCTCGCCTGGGCTGAGCTTCCCGTCTGGTTTCACCCCGCTGCTGCGGCCTGAATCATCATCACCCCGGTGCGACGCGCACCGGGGTGATGGACTACCCTGACAGTGTCACTCATCACAAATGAGAAAAGAGTTCTTATGACTAAGTTTGCCGTTCTCAAAAACATCCAGCCGCAACCCGAGCTGGTGCGCGAGAACATCAAGAAGGACCCCGGATTCGGGTTGTACTTCACCGACCACATGGCGCACGTCCGCTACACCCTGGACGATGGCTGGCACGCACACCAGGTGCAGCCATACGCGCCGTTGCAGCTCGATCCTGCGGCGGCCGTGTTCCACTACGCACAGGAGATCTTCGAAGGTCTCAAGGCCTACCGTCACGCTGACGGTTCGGTCTGGACCTTCCGTCCTGATCGGAATGCCGCTCGCATCAACAAGTCCGCCGAACGGCTCGCACTGCCGCAGCTGCCGGAAGAGGACTTCATCGAGTCGCTCAAGGCCCTGGTCACCCTCGACCAGCAGTGGGTCCCGACTCCCGAGTCCGAGGCCGACGAGTCGAGCCTCTACCTGCGTCCGTTCATGATCGCCACCGAACGTTTCCTCGGTGTGCGCTCCAGTCATGAAGTGGACTACTACGTCATCTCCTGCCCGGCCGGGCCCTACTTCTCCGGCGGCATCGAGCCCGTCTCGATCTGGCTGTCGCAGAACTTCAACCGTGCAGGTGCCGGCGGCACCGGATTCGCCAAGTGCGGCGGAAACTACGCCAGCTCACTGGCCGCGCAGTACGAAGCCGCAGCTCAGGGGTGTCAGCAGGTGCTGTTCACCGACGCTGCAGAGGGCAAGTACATCGACGAGCTCGGCGGCATGAACCTCATGCTCGTGACCAAGGACGGCCGTCTGGTCACTCCGGAACTCGGCGATTCGATCCTCGACGGTGTGACCCGCCGTTCGCTGCTCGACCTCGCCCCGCAGCTGGGTCTCGAGCCCGAAGAGCGCAAGGTCACCATCGACGAATGGCGCGAGGGTGCTGCCAACGGCGACATCGTCGAGGCCTTCGCCTGTGGCACCGCCGCGGTCGTCACACCGATCGGTCGGGTCGTCAGCAATGACTTCACCATCGATCACGGCACCGAACCGGGCGCGAAGACCATGGAGTTCCGCAAGACGCTGCTCGACATCCAGTACGGTCGGACCGAGGACAAGAACAACTGGATGGTTCGCCTGGCCTGAGGCCTGGGGTTTAGGCGCTGCTCAGGCAGGTCGGCTCAGAACGTCCCGCGTTGAGAGGGTCGGATGCTGCGATTTCGATCGCGGCACCCGACCCTCTTCGTGTGCCATGACAGTCTCAGGCATGTGCCATGACAGTCTCTGGAGTTTCGACCTGGGGCTCGGCCTGCCTGGTCCAATAGGCGTACTCCATCTAGACGTGTTCCATCGGGCGGCTTGGAGTGTTCAGACGGGTCGCGGGCAATTTTACTCACAAATGAGTTAAAGAGGTATTGTGGCCTCGTGTCTACTGCAACCTCGGCGACAACGCCGACCGCTTCCGAAGTCGTCGCCAACCTTCCCTGGCGATGGAGAACCCAAGGTGCCATCTTCATCATCGGCGGCTTGGGGTTCATGTTCGACGCTTGGGACGTCGCCCTCAATGGGTTCCTCATCCCGCTGCTCAGCGACTACTGGAGCCTGAGCGTCGGCCAAGCCGCCTGGATCGCCACTGCCAACCTCATCGGCATGGCCCTGGGCGCCTTCATCTGGGGCGGCATCGCCGATGTGATCGGCAGGAAGAAGGCATTCACCCTCACTCTGCTGGTGTTCTCAATTTTCACCGTCGCGGGAGCATTCTCTCCGGCGTTCGGTTGGTTCATTCTCTTCCGATTCCTTGCCGGATTCGGGCTTGGTGGTTGTATTCCGGTCGACTATGCCCTTGTCGGTGAATTCACCCCCAAGAAGCACCGGGGCCGAGTCCTCACCGCGATGGACGGGTGGTGGCCCATCGGCGCTTCACTGTGCGCCTTCGTCTCCGCATGGCTGCTGGGCGTGGGGGATTGGCGCCTGATCATGCTCGTCATGATCGTGCCCGCGCTGCTGACCGTTGCCGTTCGTTTCGGAATTCCCGAATCGCCGCTCTACCTTGCCTCTGTCGGGCGCTACAAAGAGGCCGATGCGATCATCGCTCGGCTCGTTGAGCGCACCGGCGCCGAGGTGACGACCTGGACCCATGAGGTCCCCAAGACGGCCGAAGGTGCGACTGCGGCCGAAGGTGCGACCGCGACGACGGCCGGAGCCGCGTCCCAGGCAACTTCGAATGCGCCGTCCCAGCCCGGCAAGGTCACCAACGTCAATGCACAGCTACGCGCTGCCACCGGCCAGCTGGTGCAGCTATGGCAGTACTCGGCCAAGACGACTCTCGTCTCGTGGTCCCTGTTCGTCTCCGTTCTCCTGGTCTACTACGCGGCACTGACATGGTTGCCGGGGATCCTGAAGAAGCAGGGCATGGGGGACCAGTCGGCATTCATGGTCACCGGTTCGATGACCGCGGTGGGAATCCTCGGTGTAATCGTCTCGGCACTGATCGTCGAACGGGTCGGTCGGAAGTGGGTGCTCGGCACCACGTCGATTGTCTCCGCGCTCCTGCTCGTCGTTGCTGCAGTGTTCATCGAGGCTTCCGGTTCGGAGCTGACATTTGCCGCCAAGGCCAGCATCATCGGGTTCGGTTTCGTTGTGCAGATCGCGATTCCCACCCTCTACACCTATGTCTCGGAGCTCTACCCGACTCGTCTGCGAGGATCGGGATTCGGTTGGGCATCGGCGGCGTCGCGAATCGCGACCGGCATCGCACCCCTGGTCTTCGGTGCGTTCATGTGGCCGGTGCTCGGCCTGACGCTGACGTTCATCCTCACCGGTCTGCTCGTGGTTGTGGCAGTGGTGCTGATGGCTCTGCTCGCACGAGAGACCACAGGCGAAGCGCTCGGCTGAGGCTCCCATCGCTCGATTCCACCTTTGACTTGGGATGATGCACGACGAAATTCTCGTGTCAGGGGCGACCGCTAACGTGTTCCTATGGATGCAGAACCAGTTTCAGATGTGATCGCCGAGATTCATCGGTGGCGCGAGAAGCTGTCTGATCTGCCTCCGGCACGGACCGAGCATGAAGCGATCGATCGGATCACTGCCCTGGAAGAACTGGTGTCCGTGAGCGCGGCAGCGCAGGCCAGAGAAACCCTGACCTTCGACATGCATCGTCGGAATCGTGAAGCCGAAGAAGGAGTGCCGAGTCGCAAGCAGGGCAGAGGCCTGGGCGCCGAGATCGGACTGGCGCGGAAGGTGTCTCGAGCCCGTGGAAGCAAACTGCTCGGCTTCTCTCGGTCGCTGCTGATGGACCTGCCCAAAACCTATGCCTCGTTGAAGAGCGGCAACATTTCGGAAGAGAAAGCACGCGTCGTCGCGAAGGAAACCGACTGGCTCCCCAGGGACAAAAGACACCAAGTCGATGAGCGGATGTCCGATCGTCTCTCCGAGGTCGGCGTCGGTCGATTGGGCAATGAAGTCCGAGCTCTTGCCCAGCAACTCGACCAGAAGGCTGCCGTCGAGCACCTCGACAGATGCATGGAAGAGCGTGCCGTCAGCGTGCGCCCAGCACCAGGAAACATGGCGTATCTGACGGCGCTCCTGCCCCTGCCGCAGGCAGTGGCGGCGTATACCAACCTGGCGAAGTCCGCGCAGTCGATCGTGGGAATAGGACAGGCCGAAGGAAGATCTCAGAGCCAGATCATGGCCGATCTCCTGGTCGAGAGAATCACAGGGCAAGATAACGCTGAGGCCATTCCCATCGAAGTTCACGTCGTGATGAATGAGAGCAGCCTCTTCTCCCCAGGCGACACCCCGGCATGGTTTCCCGGCTTCGGCCCGATCCCCGCGAAGACAGCACGCGATTTCATCGCCGACAACGAAGCCGCGACTTTCATCCGCCGGCTGTATACGCGACCATCCGACGGTCAACTGGTCCGGATGGATTCGAAGCGGCGTGAGTTCTCCGGTCTGCTTCGGCGCATGGTGGTCATCCGCGATGATGTCTGCCGCTCACCGTGGTGCGATGCCAAGATCAAACATGCCGACCACGCACAGTCATATGCCGCCGGCGGAGGGACCGACTGGGACAACGCCTCAGGTCTCTGCGCAGCCTGCAACTTCCTCAAAGAGGTGCCGGGATGGCGGCACGAGGCCACGGCAGAAGAACTGGTCGTACGAACTCCCACCGGACATCGCTACCGGATCGGTACCCGACCGATTGGAAAACCCGACGCGAACTCTCGAGAACGTCCGCGTTCCAAGCTCGCAGATGAACAGGCCCCCGATCCGGTCAGCGAGCCGAATCTCTTCTCTGTGAGAATCCCACCGTTGCGAAAAGTGAAAGCGCCGAGACTTGTAGAACCGTTTGAATCGCTGAACGTCGATGTTTGGGAGCATTATGAGGAGCCCCCGAGCACAGTGGAAGTGTGCCTCGGGCGACAGGTCGCCGATTACGCCTCCACGGCATGACGTCCTCAGCCAGTCTTCGGAGCCAGCCGCCTGAGCTAGACACCAGAACCGGGTGCCAGACTCAGGCGCCAGCTGCTCAACCCAGTGGAGAGAATTCTCCCTGAATTCAACTGATCGACTGCCGACGTCGTTAGGGTGGGGAGCATGGATGATCATGCCGAGTGTGAAGTGCTCGGAACCTCACCCGCAGAGCTCGACGTTGAGCTCGTGTGGGGCGTACCAGGCGGACTGGGCCAGAGCTGGGAACCCGTAGGCTCGGCAGCCGGAATCCCAGGGGTGCTCCCGCCTTCGTCTGAGGTCGAGGAACTCTACGCTGCTGCCGCAGCCGAGCCGCCCCTCAACGAAGATCCGAAGCATGCCGCACTGTTCGGCAGCCTTTACGATCTCTCGGTCCGAAACGGCCAGGTTCTAGTCGCAGCAACACATTCCGAGGGACGCCTGAGATCAATCGCCTACGGTCATTTCTGGTCCTGGGCCGAACAGGACCACGAATGGGCGCATGAACTCCGTTCCACCCTCGGGGACGCCGCCGCGACAATCGAATGGTCGTTTGCGCTCAACCTGTTGGCACGTGACCCTCATCTGCATCAGTCCGGACTCGGTCGAGCCACTCTGCAGGCATGGTTGGCCGGCATCAGCGGATACAGCTGCTGGCTCCAGACCACCGACATCGACAGCCCTGCCCGCCGACTCTACGAAAGCCTCGAGTTCTTCGACCTCGGCCACGGACCCGAAGCACCCAACGGTCAGCCGGGACTGATCATGTTCCGACCACCGGTCTGAGCCGAACCGCCTGCTGTGCAGGCACCCGAGCTCGGCGGCGCTCAACGATCACTAGGATGGTGGCATGCGCACAGAAGCTTCGGCAGATGACCAGACGAACGAGAACTCCACCGCGGCAACCCAGCCGCATGATGCTGCCCCGATGCCCCACGATGAGAACCTGTGGCTCGAAGACATCCACGGGGAGGACCAGATCGCGTGGGTGAAGGAACAGAACACGACCACCCTCGCCCGCTTCCATGATGATCTCTTCGACTCCATCGCCGGTGATATTCAGACCGCTTTGGACTCTGAGGGCAAGATCCCGATGGTGGCCAAACGCGGCGATCACTACTTCAACTTCTGGCGCGACTCCACGAATCCCAAGGGCGTGTGGCGACAGACCACCTGGGACAGCTATGTCTCCGAGTCCCCGGAATGGGAAGTTCTCATCGATATCGACGCACTCGGCATCGCAGAGGACACACCCTGGGTGTGGGCCGGAGCCTCGGTGCGTCGTTCGGACAACGCTCGTGCGCTCGTCTCTTTGTCTCCCGATGGTGGCGACGCCCACCGGGTGCGCGAATTCGATCTGGTGACCAAGTCCTTCGTCGCCGGAGGCTTCGACCTGCCCTCGGCGAAGACTCGCTTCGCCTGGCTCGACGACGACACGATCATCGTCGCTACCGATACCGGCGAGGACTCTCTCACCACCTCGTCCTATCCGCGTCAGGCTCGAGTTCTCACACGTGGGCAGGCCATCGCAGATGCCCCGATCGTCGCCGAGGTGCCTCGTGACCATGTCGCAATCTTCGTCGGCAGCGACGTGGGAGCAGCAGATCCTGATTCCACCGACCGGGCGTTCGCCATCGACGCGATCGACTTCTTCAACACGCGGATGAGCTTCATCGACCTCGACGATGTCAGGGACGAACCCGGGTCGATCTCAACCACCGCCTCGGCGTGGGAGAACAAGCTGAGCGTCGTGGATGTCCCGACCGATGTGGAGGTCGGGTTCGAACGAGATTTCGTTCTCTTCCGTCCCCAGTCTCAGTGGGATCATGAGGGTCTCACAGTCGCGGCCGGAGGTCTGGCTGTTGCCGATATCGCCGAAGTGAAGGCCGGGAGAATCTCCCCAACCGTCATCTTCACCCCAGATGAGCACACCGCCCTGCAGTCGTGGACATGGACACGGGACTACCTCGTCCTCGAGCTGCTGAGAGACGTGCAGTCGCAGCTGGTCGTGCTTGACCCGAACGACAACTTCTCCTCGTCCCGACTGCCCGGGGTCCCAGCCAATCACATGGTCGGGCTCGGAGCCGTCGACAAACATGATGACGCGACCGCAAACGACTATTGGCTGGTGAGCACGGGCTTCCTCACCCCAACAACCCTGTCGTACGGGAGCCTGGGGTCTTCCGGCGAGACCGAGAACTCCAGCAGCTCCGTCACTCCAGAAGTCATCAAGTCGGCACCAGCCTTGTTTCCCGGCGAAGGGTTCCGCGTCGAACAGCACTTCGCCACCAGCGACGATGGAACGAAGATTCCCTACTTCCAGATCGGCGACAGCGGCCTGGAACTCGATGGGAAGAATCCGACCCTGCTGGACGGATACGGCGGTTTCGAAGTCAGCCGAACACCGGTCTACTCCCCGGTCATGGGCATCGGCTGGTTGGAGCGCACGACAGGAACCGAGGCCTCGCTTCCAGCAAAACGACGCGGGGTCTACGTCCTCGCCAACATCCGCGGCGGCGGGGAATACGGGCCAGGGTGGCACACCTCGGCGATGCGGGAGAACCGGATGCGGGCCTACGAGGACTACGCCGCGGTTGCCCGAGACCTCATCGATCGGGGAGTGACGAGTCCGTCGAGCTTGGCCTGCGCCGGCGGATCGAACGGAGGACTGCTGGTGGGGAACATGCTCACCCAGTATCCCGAGCTCTTCGGTGCGATTTCGTGCGGAGTGCCTCTTCTGGACATGCGCCGCTACACCAAACTGAGCGCGGGCTATTCGTGGAAGGCCGAATACGGTGACCCAGATGTGGCCGAGGACTGGGCGTTCATCCAGAAGTTCTCGCCCTACCATCTGCTCGAAGACGGCACGGACTATCCGCCGGTGCTGTTCTGGACAGCGACGTCTGATGATCGTGTGGGACCAGTCCAGGCACGCAAGATGGCTGCCCGAATGCAGGATCGCGGCATCGCTGATGTGTGGTTCTTCGAAGACACCGAAGGCGGACACTCGGCGGCATCGGACAACAAGCAGGCGGCCTTCACCCGGGCCCTGAGCTACCGGTTCCTGTGGAACTCACTGACCGGCGAGTGAGCAAGTTCATAGCTTTGCAGTCGAGCTCGAGAGTAGGTTTGGAATCATGACGAACGACTTGCACGAACCCCAGCGTTTTCACGCCGAGTACAAGGTCATCGGAGGGAAGCTCGTGGTCGCCGATGTGGAGACCGACGGGAAGACCATCACCGAGCTCAAGATCTCCGGTGACTTCTTCCTCGAACCCGAAGAGGCCTACTTCGATCTCGCCCCCGCGCTTGTGGGCGCCAGCGTCACCGCCGACAACGCGAACCTGCGGCAACGACTCGACGCGGCGCTCGCCGGCTACGGCTCCGAACTGGCGATGCACGGATTCTCCACCTCCGACATTGCGACAGTCGTCCGCCGTGCTCTGGGGTCGGCTGCGAACTTCACCGACTTCGACTGGCAGGTCATCCGCGGTCAGGTGCTGCCCACACAGGTCAATGTCGCCCTCGATCAGGTGTTGTTGGAGGAGGTTGCGGCGGGACGTCGCAAACCCACGCTGCGATTCTGGGAATGGGACGACACCGCCACCGTCATCGGAGCCTTCCAGTCCTATGTCAACGAACTCCGCCCAGAAGGCGTCGAGAAGTACGGCGTGCAGGTTGTGCGCCGCATCTCCGGTGGGGGAGCGATGTTCATGGAAGGCGGGAACTGCATCACCTATTCGATGTTCGTGCCGCCCTCACTGGTCGCCGGCCTCGACTACGAGGAATCCTATGTCTTCCTCGACCAATGGGTGCTAGCCGCACTGAAGAGCCTCGGCGTCGAAGCCTTCTACAAACCGATCAACGACATCTCCTCAACCGGCGGCAAGATCGGCGGAGCGGCACAGAAGAGACTGCGTGATGGCACCCTGCTCCACCACGCGACCATGAGCTATGACATCGACGCCGACAAGATGGTCAAAGTCCTGCGCATCGGCGAGGCGAAGATCTCCGACAAGGGAGTCTCGAGCGCCAAGAAGCGCGTCGACCCCCTCCGCAGCCAGACCGGTGAGGCCCGCAAGGACATCATCGACGTCATGGCCAACACCTTTGCTGACCGTTATGGGGCAAACTTCGACACCTTCACTGCCGACGAACTGGACAAGGCGCAGGCTTTGGTTGATGAGAAGTTCGGCACCGAGAAGTGGACGCACCGGGTGCCGTGAGTATGTCCTCAGGTGATCAAAACCCCTGGTGGCAGGCCCAAGCACTGGCCCTGGCCGCGGAAGCACAACGCCGTGAGAGGCGGCAGGGAACCACACTCATCATCGTCTCGTCCGTGTTCGTGGCGGCCTCGCTGCTGTGTATGTTCATCGGCGCTCTCCGCCTGATCGGGCTGGTGTGCCTGGTCTTTTTCGGTGCCTGTCTCTTCGGCGGAATCCTGATGCGCAGGGACCCCAATTCCCGGACCACGTTCGTGCTCACACTGTGGGTGGGGCTGCTGATGGGGCTCGGGATGGGGCTCCTGTTCATCTTCACGCTCATATCAGCGGTGACCTACGGGGTGAGCGGCAACCAGATCGCGGTGCTCATCGTTGCCGCAACCGGCTTCCTGTTCTTCGGAGTCGGCGCCGTCGTGGCAATGGTGAAGGCTGGCCGAACGAGACGGAAAGCCCGAGACCAATGGCAGGCCAGACGACCTCAGGGGCGCACAACACGATGATGGATGCGGCCCTCAACCAGTCGACGATCGTCGCTCTCGGTGGTGGCGGGTTCTCGATGTCGGAATCCGGAACATCAGCGATCGATGACTACCTCCTGGAGCTGGCGACCACCGTTCGAGACAAGCGCAGCACAGAAGCTCACCACCGCCGAGGTGGTCGCGGAGCTTCGGTGCTTCCCCGAGTGTGCTTCGTCCCGACCGCCTCAGGAGACAACCCCGATTACATCCACCGCTTCGAAGCCGCGTTCGACGGACGGGCAGAAACGCACGTGCTCTCACTGTTCGGACAGAGCCCGTGGGGTTACCAGGACCCGAAGATGCTCCAGGACATGGACCTCATCTACGTCGGCGGCGGATCCACCGCCAACCTGCTGACGCTGTGGCGTGACCACGGAGTCGATGACATCATGGCGCTCGCCGCGTCAAGGGGCACTATCCTGGCCGGAATCAGTGCCGGTGCCAACTGCTGGTTCGAGGCCTCGTCGACAGATTCGTTCGGGCCCCTGGCTCCACTCAGCGACGGCCTCGGGTTCATCCCCGGAAGCGCCTGCCCGCACTATCACGGTGAACCCGGCCGGGCCGAGACCTTCCGAACATGGATCGAGGCCGGCCAGCTTCCAGGGCCCGGGCTTGCCATCGATGACCATGCTGCGGTCGTCTTCGAGAACTTCAGAGCCACCTCGGTGATTGCGGAGAAATCCGAGGCACACGCCTACATCGTCGACGAGCGAGGCGAAACACGGCTCGACAGAGACGTGACCTAACATTCGTCACGGACGGTCGAACCACCTCGGCGATCTGATCTGTAGGATTGGGAATCAATCAAGCCATACCCTGCACAAGGAGAGCCATGCGCCAGGTCGAACCATCCGTAGAACTGCTCGCAAAACCCAGCATCGACTGGGAATCGATGAGGACATACCTCGACGAGGTGGGCGGAACTACCTGGGCCGACCGGGTCGAAGAGGCCGATTCTCCCGACGCCGAGGATCTGCTCGAGTTCTCCGGACGCATGTGCTACCGCTCGTGGGAACCGGGACTGAACCCGAACGTGTCGCGCGTGCGCACCGACTCGGCCCAGTACCTGGGCAACGTCATCGCCTCCCAGCACGGATCGGTGCTCGAACACGCGAACTTCACCTTCGTCCTCCACAACGTCTCACGGGTGCTCACCCACGAACTCATCCGTCACCGTGCAGGATCGGCGTTCTCGCAGGAATCCCTGCGCTACGTGCGCCTGGCCGACATTCCGTTCTGGTTCCCCGAATGGGCACGTGAGGACTCGGAGCTCATGGAACGCTCGCTCAAGGTCCTCGACACCCTCGAAGAGCACCAGAAGTGGATGACCGAGCACTTCGAACTCGACGAAGCCAGCACCAAGTTCTCCCACAAGAAGCACATGACCTCCTTCATGCGCCGCTTCGCACCCGAGGGCCTGGCCACCGGCATCGTCTACACCGCGAACCTGCGCTCCCTGCGTCACGTCATCGAGATGCGCACCGCCAAGGGAGCAGAGGAAGAGATCCGTCTCGTGTTCAACAAAATCGGTGAGGCCATGCGCGAAGAGGCCCCAGCGATCTTCTCCGACTATGAAGTGGTCGATGGGGAATGGATCCCCGGGACCCGGAAGGCATGACATGGCTGACATCTACAGCGCCGAACTGAACCCCGGAAAACTCGACGTCATCTCCGCATGGCTGTCCAAGCAGTCATGGGCAGCCGAGGCCGATGTGGCCCCGGAGTCCTTGAAGAAGGTCACGTCCTACCGCTTCGACGATCCGGAAGGCAAGGTAGGCGCCGAGATCCACATCGTGGCCGCCGGTGACCGTGTCTTCCAGGTGCCGCTGACCTACCGTGGTGTTGAGCTGGCCGGTGCCGACAAGCACCTGATCTCGACCATGGAGCACTCCATCCTCGGCACGCGCTGGGTTTATGACGGAATGGGCGACCCACACTTCCGGCAGCGACTGGACCACGCGATCGCCACCGCCGGAACCTCGGCAAAGCAGTACCGCGTCGACGACGAGGGCAACCGAATCGACGAGATCACCGATGTGGCTCATGCCTGGGGCACGGGACCCTTGGCCGGTGCCGAAGACGTGCAGGTGCTGTATGAACTCAACCTCGACTCTCCCGCTGAGGGATCCGACGCGGGACTGCTCCTGGGCCGCTGGGCGGGTCAGGAAGCTCCGGTCGTGCTCGCCGTGATGGTGTGATGCACTGATGAGCCAGGACTGCCTGTTCTGCGGGATCGTCGCAGGTGACGTGCCGGGTGCGAAGGTTGCTGAGACCGAGACGACCTACGCATTCATGGACATCCAGCCGGGCTCCGACGGGCATCTGCTCGTCGTTCCCAAGCGTCACAGCACCGATCTGCGCGACATCCCGTCCGCCGACCTCGCCGAGGTGGCCATCGAGTCACAGCGCATCGCCAAGCACGTCTTCGACGCGTGGGGCGCGGACGGGGTCAACCTGCTCAACTGCTGTGGAGAGGATGCCTGGCAGACGGTCTTCCACTTCCACATGCACCTCATCCCGCGCTACCGGGACAAGACGAAGGACCGGCTGCGGCTGCCGTTCGAACCGGGTGTGCGTGGTGACGCTGAGCTGATCGAGGATCTGGCATCCTCGATGCGCTCAGCCCTGCAGGAGGGCTGACTCGGCCCGTTACCGGCTCAGGTCGATGATGGTCATCCCCGAGCCGGTGCTCGAGCCCAGCATCTCCATGGCCGCGGGAGCGTCCTCAAGACCGATGACGTTCGTGACCAGGTCCTGCGGGCGGAGTCTGCCGTCGCCGACGAGGTCCAGCATCTCCGGGTACTCGGCCGCGGCCATCCCATGGGAGCCGAGGACGCTGAGCTCGAGACCGATGACACGTCCTACGTCGATCACCGGCGGAGCAGACAGCAGTCCGATCTGGACATGACGGCCCAAGGGCGCCAGCGAGGCGATCCCAGCAGCGATCGTGTCCTCACGGCCCAGCGCATCCACGCTGACAGCCACACCATCGGGACACTCCTCCGAGAACTGTGCGACCACCTCGGCGGACAGCTGGGTCGGGCTCTTACCGGAAGCGTTGACCGTGTGCGCCGCTCCATGCTGTCGGGCTCGCTCGAGTGCGGCATCACTGACATCGACGGCGACAACCTGGGCGCCGATGGCCCGGGCGATCATGATCGCTGACAGGCCGACCCCGCCGCAGCCGAAGACCGCGACCGTCTCACCGGCGTTGAGGTTCGCTCGCACCCTCAGTCCGTGGAATGCGGTGGCGAATCGGCATCCGAGTCCCACCATCGCCGAGGCGGGCAGATCGTCGGGGACCGCGATGAGGTTGGCATCGGCGTTGTGGATGACCACCTGGTCCGCCCAGGAGCCGAAGTGGGTGAAGCCGGGTTGAGTCTGATTCGGGCAGACCTGAGCATTGCCGCTCAGGCACCACCGGCAGCGCCCGCAGCCGCACACGAAGGGCACGGTCACGCGCTGGCCAACACGGAAGTCCGTGACCTCGGGTCCCGCAGAGGCGATGTGACCGACCAGCTCATGGCCGGGCACATGGGGCAAGGAGATCGTGGAGTCGTGGCCCGACCACGCGTGATGATCGCTGCGGCAGACGCCGGTGGCCTCGACGTCGATGACGACACCGGCGGTGGGAGTGGAGGGGGACTCGATGTCTCTCAGCTGGGGGAGGACAGAGAACTCTTCATAGACGATTGCACGCACACGGCAATACTATGCAGGCAGGGGCGGGCGACTCACCGCGGTCCACACTGTGTGCACTTTGCTGGTGCCCGGCCTCAAATGGGGCGGGCACTCTATCTGTCGGCTCTGCCTTCAGTCGGACTCTCTGGCGTAGACCCCAACCGCGGCCAAGGAGTCGAGCAGTCGCTGTCGCAGAGCCTGGGCCCGTTCGGAGAAGGCTCTTTGGCGATCCATGTATTCGGCCTTGCCCTCGGCGGTTTCGATGGCGACGACACCGTAGCCCCAGCCGCGCAGGTCATAGGGCGAGGCCTCCATGTCGAGGGTGCGGATGTCCAGCGCCAGGTCGAAGCAGTCGACGACGAGGTCGGAGGGGGCGATGGGCCCGATCTTCATCGCCCATTTGTACAGGTCCATTCCCGCATGCAGACAGCCCGGCTGTTCGTTGGCCACCATGGACTCGCGGGTGGGCTGGAGAGTGTTCAGTGGCCTGGCTGGCCCGGTGAAGAAACGAAACGCGTCGTGATGTGAGCACTGGATCCGGTGACCTTCGACGACGGCATCGGTGGCCTCATGGCTCAGCCGCAGCGGCACCTGCTGATGACGACGCTGCTCTTCGCTGAGTTTGTAGACCATCGCCCATTCGTGAATGCCGAAGCATCCGAAGTTCGCCTCCCGACGCAGGGTCGACTGGAGCAGCGAGGCGATGAACTTCGCACCATCGCCACGGTCGCTGCGCCAAGACTCGACATCCACCTCGGCGATCGTGCCGGCAGGATTCGTGGTGTACCAGCGACGGTCGAAGTAGGTTCGGTCGGCCTCGGTGTCCAACTCGAGGCGCACTCCGGGGCCGGGATTCCATTTGGCCAGCTGACCCGCTTTGAACGGATAGTAGGTGAACAGGAAATCCTCGACCGGGTGCTTCTCGCCTCTGAGCCGGCGGGCGAGGTGCGCATCGGTCCTCTCCGCAATCTGCAATGCGTGCTCATCGCGCAGTGTTCGCCACGTGGGTGCGCTGATCGCAGCACCGAGCATGTCGGTGCCATCAGCGGTCAGGGAGGCGGCGAGAGTCACCTCTTCATTGTCCCAGACCGCTTGGTCCCGCGCATCGGGGGTGCCGTCAGCGGATCCTGGGGCCAGGCATGCTTCGGATAACGGCCGCGGTTCTCGGCTCTGACGTGGGAATACGCGTTGGCCCAGAAGGAGGCGAGGTCGCTGGTGACCGCCAGAGGTCGGCGGGCAGGGGAGAGGAGGTGGACCACCACCGGGACTCGACCCTCACACACGCTCGGAGCAGTCTGCCAACCGAAGCACTCCTGGAGCTTGACCGCGAGCACAGGCCCCTGTTCGGAATCGGATTCCGAGTCCACACGGTCGGGATCGGGATAGTCGAGGCGAACCCGGGAACCGCTGGGCACCTCGACACTGACCGGCACCAGCTCGTCGAGGCGCGACGCCTGCGGCCAGGGCAGGAGAGTCCGCAGCGCAGAGACAAGATCGACCCTGCTCGGATCGGCTCCTCGGGCGACCCGGTCCAGGGCCGCCGGGCACCACTGGGTCAGAGTCTGTGACAGCTGTGACCAGCGCACATCCGGCCACGGTGTGCCATAGACGGCGTGCAGCAGCCCCAGCCGCGAGCGCAGTTCCTCGAACGCCTCACTGGGTCGCAGAATCTCTCTGGCTCCGCGCTGACGCACCGAAGCTGCGATCGCCGAGCGGGCCAATTCCGGACTCGCCTTGATCGGTGTGGCAGTGAGTTCGATGCCGCCGAGGCGGGTCCGGCGCACCGCACGGACCTTGCCCTGCTCGAACGTCGCCGTCTCCTCGGTCGCCATCAGCCCGGCCCCCGCAAGTTCCGCGGTGTCCTCGTCGATGACCACAGCCGCCCTGATCACAGCGCGCCCGCCAGAGAGGCCGACATCGGAGATCGCCAACCACGGGCTTCCCTGCAGCGAGGAGTTCCGCGGCAATGTCGCCGCTGTGCCCGAGGCCAGCAGGTACTCAGAGGCCGAGGAGCTGCGCAGTCGTCCGATCTGCATCGGGTGGGCGAGGGCGACGACGAGGCCCAGGTCATCGGGACTCAGTGACCCTGCCCGGGCCGAACCCTGATCCGCTGTTCCCTGATCCGCTGCATCCTGCGGGTTCGAGAACTCCGCGGCCAAACCGGCGAAGCGCTTCACATCTTGAGCGAACCGACGGTCCTTGCCGCGCCGCAGCTCGCGCAGGGTGGCCACAAGATCGGCACCAGGGGCACGCTGCTCGGATTCGATCACAGCGATCGCCTCGGCCGCAGCCGCCGGGGACAGCATCGCGGCTCCGTCGAAGAGACCTCGCGCTGACCACACCGAGGCCGGAATCCGGGCGATGGCCCGTCCCAGCTCGGTGACCGTGACCGAGGCCTCCTCGGCGCCTGCATCGCGCTCAGCCCCCGCACCCTGATCCGGACCTGCACCCTGAACTGGTTCTGCGGCCTCGAGCGCCCCAAGCGCCACGAGATTGTCCACGGCCAGGCGGTAGGGGCCCTCCGGCATCGGATCCGGCAGCAGGTCCGTGTCACCACCCCACACCGCAAGGGTCAGCACCGCCGAGGTGAGGTCGGAGGTCGCAATCTCAGCCGGCGTGTGCTCGGGCAGGCTCGCCCAGTCAGATTCGGACAGGCACCGATAGACCGTGCCAGGCCCCAAGCGCGAGGCACGGCCGGCACGCTGCGTGCCCGAGGCCTTGGACTCGCGGGTGGTGACCAGACCAGACATTCCACGCCGCGTATCCAACCGGGGACCCCTAGCCAGCCCCGAATCGACGACGATGCTCACCCCGGGAACCGTGAGAGCCGACTCCGCGACCGAGGTCGAGACGATTACGCGACGTCGGCCAACCTCGGCGGCCTGCGGTTTCAATATCGCATCCTGCTCCTTGGCAGGGGTGCGCCCGAGCAGGGTGTGAACCTCGGTCGCCGGTGTGGCTGGAAGGGACCGCGCGATGCGCGAGGCGATCTCCTCGACCTCCCGGGCACCGGGAGCGAAGACGAGCACGTCCCCACTCGTGTGCGTTGAGAGAGCATCGACGGTTGTGCGGGCCACATGATCGAGGAAGTCCCAGGTCACTCCGCGTGCGTCCAGAGGCCGCTGCTTCGCGGGTGCCCACCTGACCTCGAGGGGATGGACCTGGGCGGATACCGACAGCAACGTGGCCGGAGACTCGGCCCCACCGGCATTGTCACCTGCTCCCAAACGTCGTGCCCATAGCGTGGCGTCCAGGGTCGCCGACATGACGATGAGGCCAAGGTCCTCACGCAGATCGACGAGCTCCCGGCACAACGCGAAGGTCAGGTCGGTGTCGAGGTGACGTTCGTGCACCTCATCGAGGATGACCGCCGAGACACCTGCCAGCTCGGGATCGCGCAGCAGCCGAGCCAGCAACACTCCAGTGGTCACGAACTCGATCCGCGTGCGCGCAGAGGTCCGCGACTCTCCGCGAACCGTGAACCCGATGTCCTCGCCGAGGCGGGTCCCCGTCAGCGTCGCCAGCCGCCTGGCGCCGGCCCGGGCAGCCATGCGCCGTGGCTGGGTGACGATGATTCGCCCCGGCATGTCCCCTGGATCATGAAGGTGTTCGGCAATGAGCGGCGGTACCAGTGTGGTCTTGCCGGTTCCGGGCGGGGCCTCGACGACCAGGCGGGGGAATCTGCCGACAGCCGCGCTCGCCAGCTGGTCGATGAGCGCAGCAGCGGGCAGACCCTCGGCGATGGCGTGCAGGTCGAAGTGTGGGGAATCGGGCATGTCCCAAGTGTCTCAGTCTCAGCGCAGAAAGCCCGTGTGTCGGCGGCCCGGCCGACTGACTAGACTGGGGGACATGCGTATTGCCAGATTTGTGCACCAGGATGAACCCAAATACGGAGTCGTCGAAGGCGACGTGCCGCAGATTGAGGACGGCACGTGGGACACGTCCGGTCTCAGTCTCGCCGTTCTCGACCAGGACCCCTTCTTCGCTCCGGCCCAGTCAACGGGGGAGCGGCTGAAGTTCGACGATGTTCGTCTGCTCAGCCCGATCCTGCCGCGCTCGAAGGTCATCGGCGTGGGACGCAACTTCGCCGACCATGCTGCCGAGCTCGGCAACGAGGTGCCCGTCAGTCCGCTGACCTTCTTCAAACCCAACACCGCGGTCATCGGTCCCGGCGATCCGATTCGTCTGCCCTCCATCAGCGAATACGTGTCCTACGAAGCCGAACTGGCCGTCATCATCGGTCGCGTGGCCAAGGGTGTGAAGGCAGAGAACGCCTTCGACTACGTCCTCGGCTACACCGGCGGCAATGATGTGACCATGCGCGACATCCAGAAGTCTGACAAGCAGTGGTCACGAGCCAAGGGCTTCGACACTTCCTGCCCGCTGGGCCCGTGGATCGAAACCGAACTCGACGTCGACGACCTCTCCATCCGTTCCTGGGTCGACGGGGAGCTCAAGCAGGACGGCAACACCGCCGACTTCATCTTCGACATCCCGACCCTCATCGAACACCTGTCCGAGACCATCACCCTGCTGCCCGGTGACGTCATTCTCACCGGCACCCCAGCCGGCGTGGGCCAGATCGTGTCAGGCAACCGCGTCGACATCGCCATCGAGGGACTCGGCGTGCTCACCAATATGGTCATGGACGCCTGAGACCAGCACCACACAGCACCACCACAGACTCGCAGCATCACCACACGACATAAGGACTACCGTGAGCGTCAAAGTTCGTTTCTGCCCATCACCCACCGGCACCCCGCACGTCGGCATGGTCCGCACCGCCCTGTTCAACTGGGCCTATGCGAAGCACACCGGCGGAAAGTTCGTGTTCCGCATCGAGGACACCGACGCCGCACGTGACTCCGAGGAGAGCTTCGGCCAGGTCGTCGAGGCCATGAAGTGGCTCGGCCTCGACTGGGACGAAGGCATCGATGTCGGCGGACCTGACGGACCCTACCGTCAGTCCCAGCGCGGCGAGATCTACCAGGGCGTCATCGAGAAGCTCAAGGCCGCCGGTCACATCTACGAGTCCTACTCCACGAACGAAGAGGTCGAAGCTCGCCACAAGGCTGCGGGACGTGACCCCAAGCTCGGCTACGACGGCTACGACCGCGACCTCACGTCCGAACAGATCGCCGGCTTCAAGGCCGAGGGCCGCGAACCCGTGTGGCGTGTGCGCATGCCCGCCGAGGACGTCACCTTCACCGACCTCGTGCGCGGTGAGATCACCTTCCGCGCCGGCACCATTCCCGACTACGTCGTCGTCCGCGCGAACGGGCAACCGCTGTACACCCTGGTCAACCCCGTCGACGACGCGCTCATGGGCATCACCCATGTGCTGCGCGGCGAGGACCTGCTGTCCTCGACACCGCGCCAGGTCGTGCTCTACGAAGCACTCAAGGACATCGGCATCGCCGAGGCGACCCCCGAGTTCGGTCACCTGCCCTACGTCATGGGTGACGGCAACAAGAAGCTGTCCAAGCGCGATCCGCAGTCGAACCTGTTCCTCCACCGCGACAACGGCTTCATCCCCGAAGGCATGATCAATTACCTCGGCCTGCTCGGCTGGTCGATCGGCCCCGACCGTGACGTGTTCAGCGTCAAGGAGTTCGTCGAGGCCTTCGACATCCACGACGTCCTGCCCAACCCGGCCCGCTTCGACGTGAAGAAGGCCACGGCCATCAACGCCGACCACATCCGCCTCCTCGAGGCCGATGACTTCCGCGACCGTCTGGTGCCCTATCTCCAGGCCGCCGAGGTGCTTCCCGAGAAGCCATCGGATGCTCAGCTGGAGATCCTCAACCAGGCCGCACCCCTCGTGCAGACGAGGATGAACCTCCTCGCCGAGGTACCGGACCTGCTCGCGTTCCTGTTCACTCCCGACTCCGAGCTGACCATGGCCGAGGACGGACTGAAGACGCTCAAGGATTCGGCACCCGAGGTGCTGGCCGCCTCTATCGAGGTCCTCGAAGCCACCGACGACTGGACTACGGACACGCTGCACAGTGTGCTCCAGGCCAAGCTCGTCGACGAGATGGAGATCAAACCGCGACTGGCCTTCGGTCCGCTGCGCGTGGCTGTGTCCGGACGCAAGGTCTCACCACCGCTGTTCGAGTCCATGGAGATCCTCGGAAAGGACTCCTCCCTTACGCGACTGCGTGCCCTGGCGGCCTCACTGTGACAAGTGGGAACCAGTCGAAGGGAGTGAGCCAAGCGGAGGGTCTGCAGCAGTCGAGCTGGACGCGTGGGGGACTGCACCTGAAGGACGTGACCTTCGAGGCTCCCTTCGACCACTTCGGTGGGGGAGCGGCGAAGTCCGCAGCAGCCTCGTTGGCGGCACCGGTCTCGGACAAGCCGCAGGGGCCCTCAAGCATCGAGATCTTCGCGCGGATCGTCGCCACTGAGGCGGACAGCCAGAAGCCCTACCTGGTCTTCCTCCAGGGTGGTCCGGGCAACGAGGCACCTCGACCGACGACGCCAGTCGGCGGGTCCACGTGGCTGGCCCGTGCGCTCGAAGAGTTCCAGGTCGTCATGTTCGACCAGCGCGGCACCGGGAAGTCGAGTCCCATCGGCTCCGTCGAGGGTCGGATCACCGGCCTCGACGCAGTCGGAGACGATCCCGCGGACATCGCCGAGGCGCTCAGTCACTATCGAGCCGACTCGATCGTCGAGGACGCTGAGATCCTGCGTGAGGCACTCGGTGTGGACACCTGGTCGCTGCTGGGTCAGTCGTTCGGCGGCTTCACCGCTCTGCGCTATGTCTCCGCACACTCGAAATCGTTCGATGAGGTCTACTTCACCGGCGGTCTGCCGGCGGTCGACACCGATCCGGTCACCGTGTACGCGAGAACCTGGGAGGGGATGAAGCGCAAGTCGGAGCAGTACTACCGTGCCTTCCCCGGCGACCGGGAGAAGCTGTCGCACCTCATCGACTTAGCTGATTCCGATGACGGCATTGCTCTGCCCGGCGGAGCCCGCGCGACCAAGGAGCGCATCCGTCTGCTCGGACACTTCCTCGGGGCCTCCGATGGACCGGAGAAGCTGCATTATCTGCTCGACCAGGATCTAACCTCGGCGGCATTCCGTCATGATCTGGCGGCGGCACTGCCGTTCTCCGGACGCAATCCGCTCTACGCGATCATCCACGAGTCCTGCTGGGCCGACGGCGGCGTCACCGAGTGGGCGGCTCGGCGGGCGATGCCTGACGATGTCCAGGCTGACCCGACGCTGTTGGCCGGCGAGCATGCCGGACCGGAGTCCCTGACCGAGGATCCCGAGCTCGCTCCCTTCGCCGAGGTGGCCGAGCTCGTGGCGAAGCGCGAGTGGCCCAGGCTCTACGACGTAGACGCTCTGCGAGCTGCTGAGGTGCGCGGCGGCGCGGCGGTGTACTTCGAGGATGCGTATGTCCCAGCCGAGCTCTCGCTGGCCACGGCCGAGCTCCTCGGCGGGGTCAAGCCTTGGGTGACCAACGAATACGAGCACAACGGACTGCGTGCCGACGGCTACCGGGTTCTTGATCGCCTCATCTCACTCGCTCGCGGGTGAGTGGCGCGCGAGCGCAGGCGACAGGGCGGCCTGAAGTGTGGCCCGCAGGTAGATGTTAAGAAGGTCACACTGAAAAAGGGGCCCGATGATTTGGAGTCGGGCGGGGGGTTTGTGTAGAGTTATATCTCGTTGCTCAGGGAAATTCCTTCGGGAGTGAGCCTGAATAACATTGGGGTATGGTGTAATTGGCAGCACGAGTGTTTCTGGTACATTTAGTCTAGGTTCAAGTCCTGGTACCCCAGCGAACAGCATCGGGAGTATGACTCTGAGCTGTTTATTGGCCCCCGTCGTCTAGTGGCCTAGGACGCTGCCCTCTCAAGGCGGAAACGGCAGTTCGAACCTGCTCGGGGGTACGGTTGAGTCCCGCATCGAGGAATCGGTGTGGGGCTCGCTCTAATTCACGGGCCTTTTTCTGCGGTTGCCTCGGCTCTTCCGAGCCGCAGAGTTTGTCTGAGCCTCAGAGCTCGACTGCGTAGCCGATCCCTGAGCCTCAGAGCGAATACCGAAGCGATTCAGCGCCTGAGCGAGTCCGCGATGTGCTTCGTGTTCTCAGCGGTCTTGACGTTGGCCACGATGAGCTCGAGGCCCAGGCGGACGAAGATCACCCAGAGGGCTGGGATGATCCAACCGAAGATGATCGCCAGCAGCAGCGGCCATGGGCTGAAGCTCGGAGCCTCGCCGAAGTAGGCGGATGCGCTGCCCGCAGCTGCACCTGTGACGATTCCGCCGATGATGGATCCCAGCCACGACAGCGCGCCCACCACGATGGCGATGATGTAGATGAATCCCGCCCAGCGAACGGCGATGAAGTTGTCGAAGCGGAAGTCGAAGAGCGACTTGAAGAAGCCGCCGCTGCCACCAGCCTTCTGCTGCGCTGCAGGCTGTTGGAAGTTGCCTACCGGGGCGTGCTGAGAACCGGCGTAATTGCCCTGGCCATACGCGGCGTAGTCGGCGCCCTGAGGGTGCTGGCCCTGCTGGCTGGGCTGTTCGAACTGTCCGTACTGATTCTGAGGACCGTACTGACCGCCTTGGTTGTACTGACCGCCCTGGTTGTACTGAGCGCCCTGATCGTACTGGTTGTACTGGTTCTGCTGACCCTGCATATTCGGCTGGGCGAACTGACTCTGCTGATCGTTGTACTGCTCGGCCTGCCTGTACTGCTCGGCCTGCCCGAATTCTGTGCCAGCAGCGCTCGAATCAGGGCCGGTTTCGTCCGACACAGGGCTGACCTGATTCGAATCGGGATCGACCTGGTCGTTCTGGATGTTCTGGTTGTTCTCTGCGTCCGAACCGGAGTACGGGTTCTGTGGTGTCGACATTATCTTCCTTCGTACGTGTTGGAGCCGATAGTCGCAACGTATCAGGGCAAGATGACTTTGCACCCGGAACTCTTAACGCAGAGCAATGCTCCATTCCACCGTGAGTTCACCTTGTGGGTCGATGACGTCGTAGTCCGAGCCGGTGGCGAAGGCATTCGGTGGACACGTCATCGGTTCGATCGCGATCGCGGTGCGCCGAAGCTCCGAGCCGAGTTCGTCGCCGGTGCAGATCTGCCAGGACCGGAAATGATCGTCCATTCCGATGACGACCGTCCTGTCGTCGGCACCCTTCAACCGCACCCACGACCACCCGTGGTCATCGCGTTGAGGTGTGCCGAAGGCATCATCGAGCACACCATGGCCCAGAGAGCGCAGTGCGCGGAAATCTTTGCAGAGGAGGCAGCTCGTCTCATCGGGCCCATGATCGGCGGGGATGAACGTTCCAGTGTCGAAGGGTCGGACCGTATGGGGGATGAGTCTGTCATCGGTCTCGAGCCAGGTGTCGGCGGAAATGAGCAGCTGAGCCTCATCGACCTGTTCCGCGCCGGGGTGGATCCAGGGATGAAAGCCGAGTCCGAAGGGAGCCGGCTCCTGCCCGATGTTGCGTGCCAGTGTTCTCACCCGCAGTTCACCGCGTCCAGCATCTTCGCCCTCGTCGTCATGGCCGATGAGGGAGTACGTCACCTCGAGGGACATCGCGAAGGGGTATCCCGGCACGTCGGAGATCTCGGTGCTCAGTGTCACCGAATCGGCATCGCGTTCGGACACCGTCCAGTCGACGTCGGCCACGAGGCCATGCAGGGCGGTGCTGCGGGTGGCTTCGGTGATGGGCAGCTGGTGGGAGACGCCGTTGAAGTCATAGCGCCCATCGGCAATCCGGTTCGGCCACGGTGCCAGCACGGCGCCGTCGAAGGCGGACATCTCAACGACGACAGGACGATTGCCGACGGTGTAGTGAAGCAGAGCCGCACCGCGTGTGGACACGACCGCGCTGTCGTTGCCCTGAGTGAGCTCGATGGAACCGGTCATGCGACTCCTGCGCAATTTGTGTGCGAATGTTCTGGTGTCCCAGAATTCTACGGCAGAACTGTGTTCTCCACCGACCAGATGTTAGCATTATGATCGAAAATGATCGGTTTTGGAGGGTTGATGAGCCAGCGTTGCATTTCTCAGATCCACCGTTTCAGCGGTGAGCTCACAGGTCCGCGTTGAGCACGCAGATCAGCAGGAACACCCTTGCCGACGGCCGAGAGATCCTGTTCTTCCACGACACCGATTCGCCTGTCGTGCCCTTAGCCGAGGACCAGCGCTCCGCGGAGCCGCGTCCCAGTGGCGGCCAGCTGCGCTTCGACCTGCTCACCGGAGAGTGGGTGGCCGTGGCCACGCATCGCCAGTCGCGCACTCATCTTCCCGTTGCCGCCGAATGCCCCCTCTGCCCGTCGGCACCGGGGCGACCAACGGAGATCCCGGCCGCTGACTACGAGGTCGTGGTCTTCGAGAATCGTTTCCCGTCGCTGGGTCCTGGAATCGGTGCTGTCAGTGCCGATCCGAGCCATAACTTCGCCGAGGTGGCCGCAGAGTCCGCCCTGACCGCACCGGCCTATGGACGCTGTGAGGTCGTCGTCTTCTCATCCGAGCACAACGGATCGTTTGCCGACCTCGACACGGCGAGAGCCCGCACAGTCATCGACGCCTGGGCGAATCGGACGCGTGAGCTCGCCTCCTGCGCAGGGATCGAGCAGGTCTTCGTATTCGAAAATCGGGGCGAGGAGATCGGCGTGACGATGAATCATCCACACGGTCAGATCTACGCTTATCCCTATGTCACTCCACACACCAAGGTCACCTCGGCCAGGGCGGTCCAGCACAGACGTGAGACGGGCCGAGCACTGATGGCCGACATCCTCGCCTTCGAGCGCCGATCCGGTGAGCGGATGGTTCTCGAATCCGCCCATTTCTCTGCCTTCGTACCCTATGCGGCTCGATGGCCGGTCGAAGTCCATATCGTCCCGCATCGGCAGGTGCTGAGCATCGACGAACTCGACGAGACCGAACGCGAGGACCTCGCTCGCATCTACCCAGAGACGCTGCGAAGGATCGACGGCCTGTACTCCACGCCGACTCCCTACATCGCGGCCTGGCATCAGGCACCGGTCAACTGTGAGGACCGCGCGGCAGAGTGGCTGCATCTGGAGATCACCAGCCCCAGGCGTGCCGAGAATAAACTGAAGTTCCTCGCCGGGTCCGAAGCGGCCATGGGCGCCTTCGTCGGCGACGTCTCCGCCGAGGAGACCGCAGCAAGGTTGCGCAACGTGCAACCGCGGTCGGCAGACTCGATGCCGGCGGCAGAACCGACGAACGAGGACGGTCACCGATGAACGCGACTGACACTTCTGTCGGGCAGAGCCTGCGTGCCGAGTTCGAAACGATCTTCGGCTATCAGCCGCTCGACTGCTTTCGTGCTCCAGGACGCGTCAACCTCATCGGCGAGCACACCGACTACAACGACGGATTCGTCCTGCCCATAGCTATTGACCGGGCTGTGCACGTGGCCATCGGACGGCGCCCTGGAAGCCGTGCGGACGCCAACGGCAGTGGAACCGCGGCACCGCCGGCCCAAGAGAAGAGCATCCGCATCGTCTCCGACCATCGAGACGACCGGGGCCAGCGACTCGCAGGCCAGTTCATCGCCGAGGACCTCGTGCCAGGAGTTCTTCCAGCGTGGCTCAACCACCCAGCGGGAGTCGTCGATGAGATCGCCAAGACGACGGGCACGGTTGTCGGCGGCATCGACCTCTATATCGAATCGACTGTGCCAGTCGGTGCAGGACTGTCTTCTTCTCATGCACTCGAGGTGGCGGTCCTCATCGCTCTCGACGCGGCCTACGGGCTCGATCTCGACGACCGAGAGAAGGTGCTGCTGACCCAGCGCGCCGAGAACAACTTCGTCGGTGCTCCGACAGGAATCGTCGATCAGGCCGCCTCAATCATGACCGAGGCCGGGCACGCACTCTTCCTCGACTGCCGCGACCTGCGAGCTCGACAGATTCCCTTCAGCCTCGACGCCGAGGGGCTGCGACTGCTTGTCATCGACACCCGGGTGTCCCACTCCCACAGCGAGAGCGGCTACGGCGACCGGCGACGCACGTGCGAGGAGGCCGCCGGACTCCTCGGAGCACAGAGTCTGCGCGAACTCGACGAAACCGTCGACCTCGGCCCTCTCACCGAGGTGCAGCGGAAGCGAGTGCGGCACGTCTTCAGCGAGAATGCCCGGGTCACATCCACTGTCGAACTCCTGGAGGGTGAAGGCAGGGAGGGTTGCAGCATCCGCGGAATCGGTGAACTCCTGCTTGCCTCTCACGATTCCTTGGCCCATGACTACGAGGTCTCCTGCGTCGAACTCGATGCTGCAGTCAGCGCAGCGATGTCAGCGGGAGCGCTCGGTGCCAGGATGATCGGCGGTGGCTTCGGCGGATCGGCGATCGCGCTGGTCGATACGGAGAACGTTGAGATGATCGCCGAGGCTGTCGTGGCCGAATTCTCCGACCGCGGTTTCCGAGCGCCCGATATCTTCGCCGTCGGCCCGGGGCCAGGCGCCGGCCGTGTCGACTGATCGGCCTCCGTTCGGCCAGTGCCGCACTCGCGCAGAGCACGGTCAGGCTAGGCACGGTCGCGCTAGTCGCGGGGATCCGTGTCGACCACCTCAGCCGCGTCATCGGCGATGATCCGAATCGGGCGCAGCTTGGCCCAGATGAGGAAGAATGCCGCGGTGAGGATGAGGCCGATTCCGGTCCAGAGGTTGGCATCGATTCCGCCGGTCCGCTCAGCCTCGTCGGGGGTGTAGCCGACGACGCCGGCGATGGTGAGGATGATCCCGAAGATGCCCAGCAGCACTCCGATGAAGTTGCGGATGTCGAAGGCACCTGCGGTTTTGGTCAGTTCGTTTGCTTTGCTCATTGTTCTCTCTTGCTCCTTCAGCCGAAGGCCACGTTGAGGATGATGACGAGGACCAGTGCCACGCCTGCAACAGGCACCGGGCGTTTCCAGATCGGGGGCTTCGGTTCGTTCAGGTCTTCGAAGTCGGTCTTCGGGGTCTCCGAATAGACGAGCCCTCGCAGTTCACTCGCGGGCTTCGGTGTGGTCCTGAAGGTCACGATCACCGAGAGGACGATGTCGACGACGAAGGCCGTGCTGGCGGCGAGGAACGCCGCACCCTGGCCGGGCAGGTCGAATACGCCGGTCTCGCTGAGGATGAAGACGGCGACGGCGGAAAGGGTGCCGCCGACCAGACCGACCCAGCCGGCGGTGGGGCTCATGCGCTTCCAGAACATACCGAGGATGAAGGTGGCGAACAGCGGCGCATTGAAGAAGCCGAACAGTGTCTGCAGATAGTCCATGAGGTTGGCGAAGTTGCCGGCGATGAGGGCGGTGAAGATCGCGACGATGCAGGCGCCGATTGTGGCGTAGCGGCCGACCTTGAGGTAGTAGGAATCCTCCCTGTCCTTGACCACGTACTGCTGCCACAGGTCGTAGCTGAAGACCGTGTTGAACGCGGAGATGTTGGCAGCCATTCCGGCCATGAACGCGGCGAGCAGGCCGGCGATCGCCACGCCGAGGAGGCCGTTGGGCAGGACCTCGCGCATGAGCAGCAGGAGCGCATCGTTGTAGGTCACTCCGGTTTGGGCCTGAGCGGTCGCCTCGTCGACGCTGGATGCGATCTGTTTGAACTTGGTCAGCTGGGTCACGAGGACTGCCGCGATCATTCCCGGGATGATGACGATGAACGGGATGAGCATCTTCGGGAAGGCGCCGAGGATCGGAGTCAGTCGTGCGGCGTTGATGCTCTTTGAGGCCATCGCTCGCTGGACTTCGACGAAGTTCGTCGTCCAGTAGCCGAAGGAGAGCACGAAGCCGAGCCCGAAGACGATCCCGACCACAGAGAGCACCGGGTTGGAGAACCCGGAGAGCTGCTCGCCTGGCCAACTGCTGAGTTGCTCGGCGCCGAGCATGCCGTCATTGCTGACCTTCGCCACGAGGCCGTCCCAGCCGCCCACGCGGTTGAGGCCGATGATCGTCAGCGGCAGCAGGGCTGCGACGATGACGAAGAACTGCAGCACCTCGTTGTAGATGGCGGCGGTCAGCCCGCCGAGCGTGATGTAGGACAGGACGATGGCGGCGGCGACGACCAGGGCGATCCACAATGGCCAGCCGAGGAGTCGATTGACGATCGTGCCGAGCAGGAAGAGATTGACGCCGGCGATGAGGATCTGAGCGACGGCGAAGGACAGCGCGTTGACGAGGTGGGCGCCGGTGCCGAAGCGCCTGCGCATGAACTCCGGAACGGATCTGACCTTCGAGCCGTAGTAGAACGGCATCATGACGACACCGAGGAAGAGCATCGCCGGGACGGCACCGATCCAGAAGTAGTGCATCGTCGGCATGCCGTACTGCGCGCCGGTGGCCGACATGCCCATGATCTCCACTGCACCGAGGTTGGCCGAGACGAAGGCCAATGCCGTCACCCATGCGGGAAGGCTGCGTCCGGAGAGCAGGAACTCGATGCTCGAGGAGATGCCGCGCTTGGCGAACCAGCCGATTCCAAGGACGAATACGAAGTAGATCGCGATCAGCAGATAGTCGATCCACTGGGCGTCCAGACGGATGTCTTCCAAGGTTCCTCCAACGTCTTCGGTGAATGGCTCCTTGTGGTTAAGCCACCTCAAACCGATACTTTAGAGGACGGATCGTCCGATCACCAGTGATCGAACATGAAAAGTTTTGATTGTTTATGATCGGTCGCTGTTTGGCGGGGAATTTGGTTCTATTCTCGGCGTGTCACGCAACTTCGACGTTGACCCCGGCCTCGCGCAGTGCGTCGAGTTCACCGGGATTGCTGTCCGAGTCGGTGATGAGGTGGTGAATCTCCTCTGTCGGAACAGTGAGCACGGACGAGCGCAGCCCGACCTTCGTGTGGTCGACGAGGGCGGTGACCTGCCCGGCGCCTGTGGCCATGGCGCGGTCGGTGTCGGCCACGGGGAAGGCTGGAGTGGAGAGGCCGAAGTCCGCTGCCAGACCATTGCCGGAGAGGAAGACGGTGTCGGCCCTAAGGCCAAGCAGCTGTGAGACCGTTCCTCCGCCGACGAAGGCGCGGATCGAATGTCGCAGGATTCCGCCGACGACGATGACTTCGATATCGGGGGAGGAGACCATAGCCTCGGCGACGAGGAGGGAGTTGGTCACGATGCGGATGCCCGAGCGTCCGCTGAGTTCCTTGGCCAGGAGTTCGGTCGTGGTGCCGGGCCCCAGGGCGACCACGTCACCGGTGCGAACATGCTTGGCCGCGGCACGGGCGATCGCCGACTTCTCGGCCAGGGCCTGCTCGAGCTTCTCTGCATAGCTCGACTCGCGCGCGCTGGAAAAGGGGACTGCCCCTCCATGGGTGCGGGTCAGGCGGCCTTCGTCGGCGAGCTGATCGAGATCGCGCCGGATCGTCACGGCCGAAGTCTCCAGCCGTTCAGAGAGAGCTGAGATGGACACCGCGCCGTCGCGTTCGATCGTCTCGATGATCACATTGCGTCGTTGGGCAGCGATCATGGTGTCGTCCTCAGCCTCTGATGAGAGCTTCGCTCAAGGTTCGAGCCGCTTCGATGATGGATTTCGCGTGCAGGCGTCCGGGCTGACGTGTCAGGCGGTCAACGGGGCCGGAGATCGACACGGCGGCCACGACGCGATTGCTGGGTCCGCGCACGGGGGCGGAGACCGAGGCGACGCCACGTTCGCGTTCGGCTATCGACTGGGCCCAGCCTCGGCGACGGACACCGGAGAGCATGGTGGCGGAGAAGCGGGCGCCGCGCAGGCCGGTGTGCAGACGGTCGGGCTCCTCCCAAGCTAGGAGGACCTGGGCGGCGGAACCGGCGCGCATGCTCAGAGTGGCACCGATCGGCACCGAGTCGCGCAGTCCCACGGGGCGTTCTGCGGCAGCCACGCACAGGCGCAGGTCGCCCTGGCGGCGGAACAGCTGTGCGGACTCGCCGGTCTGGTCACGCAGCTGGCCGAGCACCGGTCCGGCCGCGGCGAGCAGGCGATCTTCACCGGCAGCGGAGGACAGTTCAGCCAGGCGTGGGCCGAGGACGAAGCGGCCCTGCAGATCACGACCGACGATGCGATGGAATTCGAGCGCAACAGCCAGGCGGTG
The DNA here is from genome assembly GCF_003932995.1 of Brevibacterium aurantiacum. Classification (NCBI taxonomy): domain Bacteria; kingdom Bacillati; phylum Actinomycetota; class Actinomycetes; order Micrococcales; family Brevibacteriaceae; genus Brevibacterium; species Brevibacterium aurantiacum. Next base: position 2,771,961 of record NZ_CP025333.1, on the reverse strand, counting down.
GGCAGTGGGTCGGGCGAGTCCGGTCAGTGAGACCAGTTCGGCCAGTGAAGCGGGTCCGGCCTCGAGGGCGGAGAGAACCATTGCGGCCTTGTCGATGACTCCGACGCCGCTACCATTGCTTGTCATAGACACTATTGTGCGCGTCTCAGTGGGCGAGATGCAAGTTCGAAATGCGATACGGACGAGTAGGTTTCCTGTACACACTCGTTGAGACCGCCTTGCGCACTCGCCGAGTCACCATGTCGAATGTCACAGACGCCGCGAAATCGCGGACGTCGCAGCTGTAAGCACGTACAGGCAATCCCTGTATTGGCGGGAGGAATCATGCCACGCACTCTGGCCGAGAAGGTCTGGGCCGATCACGTCGTATCCCTGGGCGAAGACGGTGCGCCCGACCTCATCTACATCGACCTCCACCTCGTCCATGAGGTCACCAGCCCGCAGGCATTCGACGGACTCCGACTCGCCGGGCGCCCTGTGCGCCGCCCCGACCTGACGATCGCCACGGAGGACCACAACACTCCGACCTGGGACATCGACAAGCCCATCGCCGAACCCACCTCCGCCACGCAGATCGAGACCCTGCGCAAGAACACGAAGGAATTCGGGATCCGCCTGCACAGCCTCGGTGATGCCGATCAGGGCATCGTCCACGTCGTCGGCCCACAGCTGGGCCTGACCCAGCCGGGCACCACCGTCGTCTGCGGCGACTCCCACACCTCCACCCACGGCGCCTTCGGTGCCCTCGCCCTGGGTATCGGCACCTCCGAGGTCGAGCATGTGCTGGCCACCCAGACGCTGAGTCTCAAGGCGTTCAAGACGATGTCGATCACGGTCGACGGGGAACTGCCCGAAGGCTCGAGTGCGAAGGACATCATCCTCGCCATCATCGCGAAGATCGGCACCGGCGGTGGACAGGGCTACGTGCTCGAGTACCGCGGCTCGGCGATCCGGGCGCTGTCGATGGAAGCACGGATGACCATCTGCAACATGTCGATCGAGGCCGGTGCCCGTGCCGGCATGGTCGCCCCCGATGAGACGACCTTCGAGTACGTCAAGGGCCGTCCGCACGCACCCGAGGGCGAGGACTGGGATGCGGCGGTCGAATACTGGAAGACCCTGTACACCGACGAGGGCGCCACCTTCGACCATGAGGTCGTCCTCGAGGCCAAGGACATCGAACCGTTCGTGACCTGGGGAACCAACCCCGGCCAGGGACTGCCACTGTCTGCCTCGGTGCCCTCACCCGATGATTTCGCCGACGAGAACGACAAGGCCTCGGCCGCCAACGCTCTGGCCTACATGGGCCTGACACCGGGCACCCCGCTGCGCGAGATCGAGGTGGACACCGTGTTCCTCGGTTCCTGCACGAACTCTCGCATCGAGGACCTGCGTGCCGCCGCCGAGGTGGTGCGCGGCCGGAAGAAGGCCGAGAACATCCGCTTCATGGTCGTTCCCGGTTCCGCCAAGGTTCGCCTCCAGGCCGAGGACGAGGGCCTCGATACGATCTTCAAGGACTTCGGAGGAGAATGGCGCTTCGCCGGCTGCTCGATGTGCCTGGGCATGAACCCGGACCAGCTGGCCGACGGTGAACGCTGCGCCTCGACCTCGAACCGCAACTTCGAGGGCCGCCAGGGCAAGGGCGGACGCACCCACCTCGTGTCCCCGCTCGTGGCAGCGGCCACCGCCGTGCGCGGAACGCTGTCCTCACCCGGTGACGTCAAGGATCTGCCCCGCGACGCCGAACCGGTGGCGTGGACGGACGATAAGCCCACCTTGACACTGACACCCACCCCCACCTCGGCGAACGCGTAAGGAGACCGACTGATGGAAGCTTTCAGCACACATACCGGAATCGGCGTCCCGCTGCGCCGCGCCAACATCGACACCGACCAGATCATCCCGGCGAAGTTCCTCAAGCGGGTCACCCGCACCGGCTTCGAAGACGCCCTGTTCTACCGCTGGCGCACGAACGACGAATTCGTCCTCAACGATCCGGACTTCTCGAAGGGCTCCGTCCTCGTAGCCGGACCCGACTTCGGCACGGGCTCCTCGCGTGAGCACGCCGTGTGGGCGCTCAAGGACTACGGTTTCCGCGTCGTCCTCTCCTCGCGCTTCGGCGACATCTTCCGCGGCAACTCCGGCAAAGAGGGACTCCTGGCCGCTCAGCTCGACCAGGCCGACATCGAACTGATCTGGAAGATCCTGGAGAACCACCCGGGCACCCCGATCACCGTCGACCTCAACGAGAAGACCGTGACCTGTGATTCGGTCACCGTGACCTTCCAGATCGATGACTACACACGCTGGCGCCTGCTCGAAGGCCATGACGACATCAGCCTGACGCTGGCCAAGGAATCCGAGATCTCCGATTTCGAGTCCAAGCGGGCGACTTTCAAGCCGACGACCCTGCCCGCAAAGGTCTGACCCACCCCGTGCGAAGGTTCGAATCGTCCGACGCGACGGTCTGAGAGCCTTCCCACAAGGGACCCGCGTGTCCTCTGCGCTAGTCTTGGACGAGTCCGGACTAGTCTGGGCCACGCCCGGATCCCACCGGGTGCAAGTGTGACGCAGGGAGGAACATGCTCGAAGTTCGCGGCGGTAATCCGCTAGGTGGAACAGTCCAGGTCAGAGGTGCCAAGAACCTGGTACCCAAGGCCATGGTCGCAGCGCTGCTGGGGGAGACGCCCTCTGTGCTGCGCGGGGTGCCGCAGATCAGGGACGTCGAGATCGTCACCGGTCTGCTCGAGCTCCACGGGGTTCGGGTCACGCCCGGCAGCGATGGAGACCTCTCCGACGGTGAGCTGCACCTCGACCCCTCCGATATGGCACAGGGATCGATCGTCGACATCGACGCGCACGCCGGTTCCTCGCGGATCCCGATCCTCTTCTGCGGACCCCTCCTGCACAGCCTGGGCCAGGCGTTCATTCCCGATCTGGGCGGCTGCCACATCGGGGATCGTCCCATCAACTTCCACCTCGACGTGCTGCGCCAGTTCGGCGCCGAGGTCGACAAGACCTCCGGCGGCATCATGCTCACCACCCGTGGGCGCCTCCAGGGCACGAAGGTCGAACTGCCCTTCCCCTCCGTGGGTGCCACCGAGCAGGTGCTGCTGACCGCGGTCCGCGCCGAAGGCGTGACCGAACTGCGCAATGCGGCCATCGAACCCGAGATCATGGACCTCATCGCCCTGCTGCAGAAGATGGGCGCCATCATCACCGTCGACACCGACCGGGTCGTGCGCATCGAAGGCGTGGACTCCCTGCGCGGCTTCATCCACCGGGCGCTGCCCGACCGCAATGAGACCGCCTCCTGGGCCTCGGCCGCGCTGGCCACCGGGGGAGACATCTTCGTCGAAGGCGCCTCCCAGCCCGAGCTCATCACCTTCCTCAACGTCTTCCGCCGCATCGGCGGTGAATTCGAGGTCGAGGAGACTGGGATCCGCTTCCGCCACCCCGGCGGCAAGCTCACGTCCTTCGCCCTGGAGACCGATGTTCACCCGGGCTTCATGACCGACTGGCAGCAACCGCTCGTCGTCGCCATGACCCAGGCCGAGGGCCTGTCGATCATCCACGAAACCGTGTACGAGAACCGCTTCGGCTTCACCCACGCGCTCGGGGAGATGGGTGCCCAGATCCAGCTCTACCGCGAATGCCTCGGCGGTACACCCTGCCGCTTCGGACGCCGCAACTACCAGCACTCGGCCGTGGTCTCCGGGCCCACCGAACTCACGGGAACACGTATCGACGTGCCCGACCTGCGCGGTGGGTTCAGCCACCTCATCGCGGCCCTGGCCGCACGCGGAACCAGCCAGGTCCACGGCATCGAACTCATCAACCGCGGATACGAGAACTTCCTCGACAAGCTCATTGGTCTCGGCGCCGAGGTGGCCGCATGAGTGACGAGGACGTGCTGGTCTCCTTCGAACCCTCCGCGGTCCGGTCCCAGCGCCGAGTCGCCTTCGTCGTGGCCTCGACCGCCTATGGGCTCTACCGGCTGACCTCGAAGATCAAGGTCGACAATGCCGAGATCCTGCCGCCTCGGACGCCGCGAATGCGGCGCATGCGCGGGATGCCGGAGACGCAGGGCACCGGTGCCATCATCGCCGCTTACCATGCCAGCCACCTCGACCCGATCCTCGTCGGGCTCGCCCTGTGGCGCAACGGGCACCTGCCGCACTTCCTCGCCAAATCAGGTCTGTTCTCAGGTGCCCTCGGCGCCGTCCTCCGCGGACTGGGCCAGATCCCGGTCCTGCGCTCCTCCACACAGGCCGGTGACTCCCTCGAATACGCGAAGGAGGCTCTGGCCAAGGGCGAATGCGTCGTCATCTATCCGGAGGGAACGCTGACGAAGGACACGGAACTGTGGCCACAGCACTTCAAGACCGGCACCGCCAGACTCGCGCTCGAAACCGGTGCCCCGATCATCCCTGCCGCGCACTGGGGGCTTCAGGAGATCTTCCCGCAAGGGGCGAAGGTGCCCAAGTTCCGACCTCTGCGACACACCTCGGTGGTCCGATTCGGTGACCCCATCGACTACGAGGACCTGTGGGCCCACCGTGAGGAGAAGAAGTCCAAGACGGTGCTCACCCACCGCCTGACGAACACCATTGCAGCGATGGTCGGCGAGCTGTCGAATCGTGAGCTGCCCGAGAGATTCCACAACGAGGAGGTCGGCGAATGAGCGTCGAGAAGACCGCAGTGCTGGGAGCCGGATCATGGGGGACGACCTATGCCGCAGTCGTCGCCGATGCCGGATTTCCCGTCACCCTCTGGGCTCGCCGGTCCGAGGTCGCCGAGGAGATCACCACCTCACACACGAATGAACGGTACCTGGGTGACCGGGTCCTGCCCGAGCTGCTGAGTGCCACCGCTGACGACATCGCCGCCGTCACCGACGCCGAGGTGATCATCCTCGCCGTTCCCGCACAGACCCTGCGGGAGAACCTGAGCCGGTGGAAGCCGCATCTGCGCCCAGGGGTGAAGCTCGTGAGCCTGATGAAGGGCATCGAGGTCGACACGGGCAAGCGCATGTCCGAGGTCATCGCCGAGGTCGCCGAGGTGGACTCCACCCAGATCGCAGTCGTCTCCGGTCCGAACCTGGCCCGTGAGATCGCCGATCAGCAGCCGACGGCCACCGTGGTCGCCGCGGAGAGCATCGACACCGCCGAGGCTGTCGCTGAGATCAGCGCGAACGGGTACTTCCGTCCCTATACGAACACCGACGTCGTCGGCGTTGAGATGGGCGGTGCCGTCAAGAACGTCATCGCCCTGGCCGTCGGCATCGCCGATGGCCAGAAGCTCGGCGACAACTCGAAGGCCTCGATCATCACCCGCGGCCTGGCCGAGACCTCACGTCTGGCCGCTGCCATGGGTGCGCAGCCACACACCCTGTCGGGCCTGGCCGGACTCGGCGACCTCGTCGCCACCTGTGCCTCCCCACTGTCGCGGAACCGAACATTCGGGCGCCACCTCGGTGAGGGGATGAGCCTGGAGGATGTCATCGCTCACACCTCGCAGACCGCAGAGGGAGTGAAATCGGCGCCCGCCATCCTCGCCCTGGGACGCAAGTACTCCGTCGATCTGCCGATCACGGAAGCCGTGTGCGCGGTCCTCGGAGGACGGCTGCGGGTTGACGAACTCGCCGGTTTGCTGTTGTCTCGGAAGCGTAAGCACGAGGGACCACCAGCCTGAGCACCTCGGGCTGTCCAGTACCGAATCATCTCGTACGACTAGGAGCAGACATGAGCGTCAACTCACCGTTCTACAACCTTTCCGATGTCCCCAGCTTCACCCTCACCAGCACGGATATCGAAGCCGGGGGCGAACTGACCGGACCACAGCTCTCGGGTGCGATGGGCGTCGACGGCGGTCAGGACGTCTCGCCGCAGCTGTCATGGTCGGGCTTCCCCGAAGAGACCAAGGCCTTCGCCGTGACCTGCTACGACCCGGACGCACCCACCGGCTCCGGTTTCTGGCACTGGGTCGTGACCGATCTCGACGCCTCGACGACCAGCCTGCCCGCCAACGCCGGCGACCCCTCGGCGGACCTGCTTCCGGCCGGAACGGTGACGCTGCGCAACGATGCGGGCGAACCTCGCTTCGTCGGTGCCGCACCACCCCAGGGCCACGGACCGCACCGCTACTTCTTCATCGTCACTGCTCTGGCGGAGCCTCTGGGTCTTGACGAATCTGCATCACCGGCCTTCGCCGGATTCAACATGTTCTTCAAGGGCATCGCCCGTGCATCCCTGGAATGCACGTTCGAGCTCAAGTGAGCTAGAGTTTTCCAGTCCGTACAAACGGTCACGCGCGCTAACGACCAAGGATTTCTATGCCTGAATCTGATCACCGGCCACTCGTCGCAGTCCTCTTCGGCGGACGATCGAGCGAACATGCCGTCAGCTGCGTCACTGCTGCCGGGGTCATCCGGGCCATCGACGACGACGCCTATCGTGTACTGCCGATCGGCATCACGAAGGCCGGCGTCTGGCGCATCGTCGAAGACTGGTCGACGATGGCCTTCGACCCGGACAATATGCCCGAGGTTGTCGACAACGGAACCGAGATCATTCCGCCGATCTCAGCTCAGGGTTCGCCCCTGCTGCAGCGGGACGCCGAGGGAAACTACAGCGAACTCGGATCGGTTGACGTCTACTTCCCGCTCCTGCACGGGCAGTACGGGGAGGATGGGACCCTGCAGGGACTGTTCGAACTCAGCGACACGGCCTTCGTCGGCTCCGGGGTCTTCGCCTCGGCGGCGAGCATGGACAAGCACTACACGAAATCCCTGATGGCCCATGCCGGGATTCCGACCTGTCCCTGGGAGCTCGTGACCGAAACCATGTGGGAGGCCGACCAGGCCGAGGCCCAGGACCGGATCACCGGTCTGGGGTTGCCTGTGTTCGTCAAGCCTGCCCGTGCCGGGTCCTCTATGGGTGTCAGCCGCGTCGAATCCGCCGAAGGGCTGGATCAGGCGCTGCGTTCGGCCTTCGAGCATGACTCGAAGGTCATCGTCGAGCCGCAGGTCGTCGGCCGGGAGATCGAATGCGCGGTGCTCGGCTCTGTCCACGACCGTGAGGTTCGGGTCTCGTTCCCCGGGGAGATCGAGGTTTCCGGCGAACACTCGTTCTATGACTTCGAAGCCAAATACCTCAACCTTGCCGATGCCCAGCTGACCTGCCCGGCTCGTGTCGATGAGACGACGACGGCGCGGATCCAGGAGCTCTCGGCCCAGGTGTTCCGTCTCTTCGACTGCACCGGGCTCTCCCGTGTCGACACCTTCGTCACGGATGCCGGTGAGGTCCTCATCAACGAGATCAACACCCTCCCGGGATTCACCCCCACCTCGGCGTACCCATTCATGTGGTCGAAGTCGGGGATCGAGTACCCGGCGCTCATCTCAGAGCTCATCACCATCGCCCTGGTTGATCACGCCCGCACCCACTGAGGGCTGCTCAGCCTTCGAGGTCTTGGGCTCCCACGCACTTGGCCTCGGGTTTGACGGCCGTCAGGGCCGGTGAGATGGCCGCGAGCACATTGTTGCCCGATTCGGCCTTGCGGTTGACGAGGACTTCGACGGCCGGGGTGCGTCCGTAGCTGGTGAACACCCAGGTGTCGTCTTCATCGGAGGCCTTCGAGATCCAGTCGACGCTGCTCACACTCACACACTGATCCGTGGTCGGTCCGGGTGGGGTGACTCCGCAGCGGATGACCGCGATGTTTGGATCTCCCCAGGCCTTCGTGCCCTGGGAAGAGGTTGTGCGTGATTTCTGGCCGGCGATCTCATCGGGCAGGCGCAGCATGATGTCGGCGCATTTGGGGTTCTGTGCGTCCTGCGCAGGCTCGACGACGACGGTTCGCTCGCATCCGGCCAGGCTCACACCGGCCAACACTGTGGCAACGGCTGCGAGGGCGAAAGTGCGCGTCTTCCGAGGCGACGTTCGAGGCGACGGGCGGAGGCGACGAGATCTCATACAACTACCGTATCTCCCGATAACCTGGAGTCATGACCCGACTGTCCGAACTTGGCGAATCACACGTGCTCGAACGTATCCTCTCTCACAATCGCAGCGGTTCGCAGGTGATCATCGGACCCGGGGACGATGCCGCCGTGACTGCGGTGGACGGCAACCTGGTGTCGACGGCCGACATGCTCGTGGAGAACGAGGATTTCACCCGCACCTGGCTCGATTGGTCTCGACTGGGCACCAAGGCCGCCGCACAGAACCTCTCCGACGTGTGCGTCATGGGCGCGAAACCGCACGGGCTGCTCGTGTCGCTGGCCGTGCCGAATTCGACGGAGATCGAGGACCTCGAGGCTCTCTTCGCCGGCATCGTCGCCGAGGCGGCCCGTGCCGGTGAAGCACTTGGCTGCGAGATCCCGATCATCGGCGGAGACCTCTCCTCCTCAGGTCTCATCGTCGTCGCGATCACTGCCTTGGGCACCGTCGGTGGTTCTGGTACTGGTACTGCTGCTTCGTCTGCAGGAACCCACGGATCAGGCGCAGCGATCACCCGTGCTGGGGCGCAGCCTGGGGACTCGATCTACCTGGCCGGGACCATCGGTCGCGCGGCCGCCGGACTGGATCTCCTCTTCGCCGGTGTCGACCCAAACGCAGACGTCGGCCAGGATGATCCTCAGCCGGGGACGAGCCTCACCGAACTCATCAACACTCAACTGGCCCCGCAGCCGGACTACGCGGCCGTCCTTGAGATGAGGGCAGCCTCGGCGATGATCGATGTCTCCGATGGTCTGAGCACGGACCTGGGACGGGTGGCGGCAGCCTCGGGAGTCCACGCCTGCATCGACCGAACTGCACTCCAGGAGCTCATCGACCCGCTGCTGCCAGCAGCTCGGCACCTGGTGGCCAGGAGCTCCGGCACTCAAGCGGCCGGAAGTACCGACAAGGCCGAGGAATTGGCGCTGCACTGGGTGCTCAACGGAGGAGAGGACCACGGCTTCGTCGCGTCGTCGGCGCAGTTCGACACGCCTCCGGTAGGCTGGCGGAGAATCGGAGAGATGAGAGACGGCAGCGGGGTCACTCTCGACGGCGCACCGGTGCCGACGAGCGGCTTCAGCCATTTCGGGAAGTGACATGAGCGGACCCAATCAAGCCATCGGCCTCAATGGGCGTCTGGCCGCCAGGTGGGCTCGGCGAGCCGTTGATCGACTGCGCAAGGAACGCGTCGAAATCGACGAACTCAACGTCTTCCCCGTCCCCGACGGTGACACCGGCACGAATATGTACCACACGCTGCGCGCCGCGTATCTGGCCGTCGAAGAGCTGACCGGGCCCGTCACGCTGCCCCAGGTCGTCGCTGCACTAGCCGAGGGCGCAGGACGCGGCGCCCGCGGAAACTCCGGACTCATCCTCGCTGTCGCACTCCAAGGCGTCGCCGATGCCCTGGACGGGGTGACAGTGGCGACGCCCGAGGCCATGGCTCAAGCCCTCGAACTCGCCTCCGCCAGGGCCCGGCAGTCCGTGGCCCGGCCCGTCGACGGGACCATGCTCACCGTGCTTGATGCCATGGCCACTGAGGCAGCTGAGAAGGCCGAAGACGGGGCGAACCTCATCGAACTCATCTCCGCTGTGCGGCTGCGCTCCCGATCGGCACTGCGCGAGACCACCGGGCAGCTGCCCGTGCTCCGCGAAGCCGAGGTCGTCGACGCCGGATCGACGGGGATCGTGGAACTCTTCGACCTCCTCTACGCCACTGTCACCGGCAGGACGCCGCAGGATTCGATGCTCGGCGAAGTCACCAGGTCTCCACGGATCGTCCATCAGGCCAGTGCCGATGAACTCGAGATCGTTGCCATCCTGGCTTCTTCCCCGGCATCGACCGATTCCGAAGAGACGACATCCACCCTCGCCGAGGCGCTCGATGAGTTGGGTGGAACCTCGATCGTCATCAACGGACCCAAGGTTCACGTCCACGTCGCCGACGAGGCCACTGCCGTGACCGTTCTCGACCACCTCGCCGGCTTCGGCATCGTCCGTCTGGACATGGAAGACCTGCGTCTGCACGAGGAAGAGGGTGAAACCCATCTGGTGGCCATCGTCTCCGGCACCGGACTCCTCATGCACTGCGCGCTCAACGGGGCAAGCGCCCTGTCACCCGATTCCGGTGATGTGCGGGCCATGACCAGGGACATCATTGCTGAGGAGGAACGTGAGGTCATCGTCGTCCCCAGTTCGACGACCGTCCTGAAAGCACTGGGACAGGTCTCCGGTGCGCAGGTGGTGCGCTCCCGCAATGTTGCCACTCTGCTCTCAGCACTCGCGGTCTATGATCCCTTCGCCCCGTCCGGGGAGATCTTTGCGGATATGACGGAGGCTGCTGCCGGCACCCGCGTGGGCACCATCGTCTCCGCCGAACAGCTTGCCCTCAACCCGCCCACTGGTGCTCTGCCGGTCATCGATGACGCCCCTGGTGCGAGTTCGAGCCCAGACTCTACGCCGGACTCTGGCACTGCGTCTGACTCTGCAACGGTGGGGGTGCGCAGGATTCCGCTCTCCCATCCCTCCCAGTTCTATCGGGTGTTCATCGACGGGAAGGTGAAGACTCAGAGCACGGAACTCACGACCCTGGTCGAGAAGCTCGCTGATCGTCTCCTGGGTGCCGGGGGAGAGCTCCTCACCGTCGTCCACGGTCCCGGCTGCGCCTCTGACGTCCTCTCGCACCTGCGGGACTGGATCCGGAAGTCGCATGCCCAGGTGCGGTTCCAGGACATCGATTCGAGGGACCGGGCCACGCTGCTCATCATGGGAGTCGAATGAGCGCCCGCCTTGAGGACTACTTCACCGCACGTGACCGCGGTGCGCTGAAGAAGCGGGGGATCACCTCGGTGGCGGATCTCTTCCGCTTCTTCCCACGCAGATTCCTCGTACCCGGCGAGAAGACGCCCCTGGGCGGGCTCCCGCTGGGCGAAACCGCGATCCTGCAGGCTGAGGTCATCTCGGTGGACACCAGGCGCATGCAGAAGCGTCGCGGCACCATCACCGATGTGATCGTCCACGATGGGCAGCAGTCGATGAAGATCGCCTTCTTCAACCAGCGCTGGCTGGACAGCCAGCTGGTGCCCGGACTCACCGTCGTCTTCGCCGGGAAGGTCGAGGAGTATCGCGGGCAGCTGACCCTGAACTCACCGACCTGGCTCAACCGTGACGAACACGATGAGAAATGGACGCCGGAGGACCTCAATTCCCCGTTCCCCGTGTACTCACGAGTCAAGGGCATCGCGCAGACGCGACTGTGGAAGGCCATCAAGGTCCTCCTCGATGTCGCCGGCCCGGACGAGTTTGAGGACCCGCTGCCGACTGCCATGCGAGAGAACCTCGACCTGCCGGACCTGCGCACCGCCCTCAATGACATGCATCGGCCCAGGTCAGCGGCGGCAACAGAGAAAGCCAAGCAGCGGTGGAAATGGGAAGAGGCGCTCGCCCTGCAGGCGGAGTTCGTCTCCCGCAAGGCCGACTACGAAAAGCTCGAGGCCACCCCGCTGCTCAACGTCGGAGCCAGAAGTGAGCGGTTCGACAACAGCCTTCCCTTCTACCTCACCGCCTCTCAGCTGCGGGTCGGTGAGGAGATCGAAGCGGACATGGGCCGGAAGACTGCGATGCATCGGCTGCTCCACGGCGACGTCGGCTCCGGCAAGACCGTCGTGGCGCTGCGGGCGATGCTCACGGCCGTCGATTCGGGAGCCCAGGCCGCGATGCTTGCCCCCACTGAGGTCCTTGCCACTCAGCATTTCCGCTCCATTGAGACCCTCCTCGGCGATCAGATGGCTTTGAGTCCTCTGCTTTCGAGTGATGATCAGGTGCGGGTGGCGCTGCTGACGGGGTCGATGCCGGCCCGGGAACGCAAACAGCTGGCACTCGACCTCGCCACCGGCCAGATCGACATCGTCGTGGGCACGCATGCCCTGATGTCGGATACGACGATGTTCGACACCTTGGGCCTCATCGTCGTCGATGAGCAGCATCGGTTCGGTGTCGAGCAGCGGGAGGCGCTGCGGGCGAAGGCAGGGCTCAAGGTTCCGCACACCCTCGTGATGTCCGCGACTCCGATTCCACGCACCGTGGCGATGACGGTCTTCGCCGACCTCGATGTCTCCACCCTCGATGAGATGCCTGCCGGTACCAAGGACATCACCACTCACGCTGTCTCCCTGGGCGACCATCCCAACTGGTTGGGCCGAGTCCTTCAGCTCATCGACGAGGCGGCCGAGAACGGGCGAGGTACCTTCGTGGTCTTCCCGCGCATCGAGCCCTCCGACATCGAAGACCCTGAGACGGGTGATGTGATCGGCGCCCGAAAGGGAATTGAGGACCTGAAGGACTTTCTGCAGAACTCCGATGAGCTCCGCTCACGTTCGACTGCGCTTCTTCACGGTCGGATGTCTCCGGCGGAGAAGGACCGGACGATGGCGGCATTCGTCTCCGGCGAGACCGACATCCTGGTCTCCACCACCGTCGTCGAGGTGGGCGTCGACGTCCCTCGGGCCACCATGATGGTCATCTTCGAGGCGGAGCGCTTCGGCGTCGCTCAGCTCCATCAGCTGCGCGGACGCGTCGGACGCGATGGCAGTGCGGCCATGTGCTTCCTGCTCACCGACGTGCCTGAAGTCGATGAGAGCTTCGAGCGACTCAGCGAGGTCGCGGGCACCCTCGACGGCTTTGCTCTTGCCGAATACGACCTCGGCACCAGGGGAGAAGGCGATGTGCTCGGGTCCTCACAGTGGGGAGGGTCGTCATTGAAGCACCTGTCCATTCTCCGGGATGCACCGATCGTCGAAGAGGCGAGAACCATCGCGGAGAAGATCATCTCCGTCGACCCCGACCTGAGTGCACTGCCTGCTCTGCGGGCCTTCATCAACAGGGTTCTGCCCGCAGAGTCGGCTCACTTCATCGAGGCGAGCTGATGTCGCGTTGCTGTGAGCTGATGTCGCGCTACTGTGAGAAGACAAGCCTTCGTGTGCTGTCGAACCACTCTCATGAGGAGGAGCCGCAATGAGAATCATCGCTGGTGCGTACAAAGGTTCCAAGCTCGTCGCACCGGGCGGGTCCAACACCCGCCCGACCTCGGATCGAGTCAAGGAATCACTCTTCTCCATGCTCGACGGCTACGGGGTGCTGCAGGCCGCGAACGTTCTCGATCTCTTCGCCGGGTCCGGTGGACTGGGCTTCGAAGCCATGTCGCGGGGTGCCGCCGAAGTCGATTTCGTCGATTCGGCCGGTGCCTCTGCCCGTGCGGTCGAGGCGAATGCCGCGAAGCTCGGAATCGATCACTCGACTCGGATCCATTCCTCGGATGTCGTGTCTTTCCTCAGCTCCCAGCGTGTCCCGAAGCAGCAGATGTCGGGGCAGCAGGCTTCGGGGCAGCAGGCTGTGGTGCAGCGAGGGCCCGAGGTGAAGCTGCAGCCTGAGGGCCACAGTGGGGGAGCGGAGCACGGTGACGGGCTCGATGAGGTTCTGGACGGCGAGGTGCTGGAGGCACGAAGCGACCTGGACGATGGTGATGGTCGCATCTTCGACCTGGTGTTCATGGATCCGCCGTATCCGCTGGGAGAGGACGCTGTGACTCAGATTCTGGGCAGGCTCTCCGGGCTCCTCGACATGGAATCCATCGTCGTAGTCGAGCGGGCATCACGTGCACCCGAACCGACGATGCCAGCGGCCCTTGAGATCTTTCGTTCGAAGACCTTCGGCGAGACCGCTTTGTACTTCGTCCAGCTCAAGGGCACGTCTGAAGAGTCGGACACAGCGGCAGTGGACGAGTCGGCGTGAGCGATCGCCGTCCCTGGTACCGCACACCCTGGGTGTTCGCCGCGTGCGGAGTGGCTCTGCTGCTCTTCTGGTTCGCACTCAAATGGCTGAGGAGTCTGTCGGATGCGGATGCTGCAGAACCAGTGGGCCGATCTGAAATCTTCCGGGCCGGGCCCACTGACATCCTGTTCTGGGTTGCCGTGGTGCTCATCGGTATTACCGTGATCATGAGAATCTGGCGGCTCGTGCGCCGCATCCGCCGCTGAAGCACGCGAGAAGAGCTGAGACCTGCTGGTTGAAGTCTCGCCGCAGGTGCTGCCACCGAACGAGTCCCGCCGCAGGTGCTGCCGCCGGATGAGAGACAGCGAGGCCCACCGGAGTGCGACTCCGGTGGGCCTCTGCTGAACGTGGGGCTACTGCACGCTTGAGAGGAACGTACGTGTCCGCTCATGCTGTGGGTTGTTAAAGAGCTGGTCTGGTGGACCCTCTTCAAGCACCTGACCGCCGTCGAACATCATCACTCGGTGTGAGACTTCGCGGGCGAACTGCATCTCGTGGGTGACCAGAAGCATCGTGATGTCGGTTGTCTCCGCGATATCGCGGAGGACGCCGAGCACGTCTCCGACAAGCTCGGGATCGAGTGCGGAGGTCACCTCGTCGAGGAGGAGGATCTCCGGGCTCATCGCCAATGCTCGAGCGATGGCCACGCGCTGCTGCTGTCCGCCGGAGAGGCGGGAGGGATGCTCATCGGCTTTCTCGCCGAGTCCGACCTTCTCCAACAGAGACTTCGCCTCTTTGACAGCTTCGGCCTTGCTCTGGCCGAGCACATGGACGGGAGCCTCGATGATGTTCTCGAGCACCGTCATATTGGGGAAGAGATTGAACTGCTGGAAGACCATGCCGATCCGCGTCGTCATGGCGCGCGTCGTCTTCGACGGCAGTTCGACGCGTTTCCCGTTCTTCTCAGTATGGGTAAGCGGCTTGCCGTCGACGAAGATGTAGCCGCCGGTCAGCTCCTCCAAGGTCATGACCAGACGCAGGATCGTCGTCTTGCCGGAGCCGCTGGGCCCGATGAGGGTCACACGCTCGCCGGGGGCGACGGAGAAGTTGAGGTCCTTGAGGACGGTGGTCGGGCCGAAGGACTTCTCCACGTCTTTGAACTCGATGGCCGGGCTTGATGTGGTGTTCTCAGTAGGTGGCAAGGCGCTTGTCCAATCGTTGGATGAGCAGGGATGTCGGGTAGCTGGCGGCCAGGAAGATGAACCCGGCCAGAGTGAAAGCTTCCGTGTAGGCGAACGTGGAACCGCCGAAGTCCTTCGCCGAGCTGACGAGTTCGACCACCGAGATCGCGAATAGGAACGGGGTGTCCTTGAACATCGCCACGGCATAGTTGCCCAATGACGGGATCGTGGCGCGCAGCGCCTGCGGGAGCACGACAGCGGTGAATGTGCGCACCGGCGGTAGGGACAATGCCGTGGCGGCCTCGTGCTGTCCCGGAGGCACCGAATCGATGCCCGCACGGTAGCTTTCTGACATGTACGTCGAATAGTGGATGCCGATGACGATGCAGCCGATGACAAGCGCCGGAATGCTCTTCAAGCCGGGGAGGTCCGAGAACGCAAAGTAGACGAACATCAGCTGCACGATCAGCGGCGTGTTGCGGACGAAGGCGACGAGCAGTCTGACCAGCCAGTTGATCCAGCGGGGCAGTGTGCGGATCGCCACGGCGATGAGGAGGCCCAGAATCGCGGCGATGATGGTGCCGACGACGGTGGCGATGAGGGTGTTGACGAATCCGCGGAGGAGGATCGGCAGCGCTTCGGCGGCGAATTCCCAGTTCCAGATCACAGGGGACCTCCGTATCCGACGTTCCCGGCGTTCGGGCCGGCTATGTTCGAGTTACCGGCGCTAGCGCCGGTGTCGCGCTTGGCTGCTGTACGAGCATCGCGACGAGCATCTCGTCGATCGCTTCGGGAGTTCGGGCGTCTGCGTCCGAGGCGTTTGGTGGCTTGGCGTTCGAGGAGGTTCATGCCTTCCTGGATCAGCCAGGCGATGACGAAGTAGATGAGGAGACCGACGGTGAAAGCGAAGATGGTGTCGCCCGTTGACTGACGCAGTTGTTGGATCTTGTCCGTAAGGTCGCTGAGCGTGATGAAGAAGACCACGGCCGTGCCTTTGAGCAGCTGGATGAGCAGCGTCGCCAGTGACGGAATCATCAGGGCCCAGGCCTGGGGGAAGATGACGCGGACCATTCGTCTGGTGGGGGAGAGGCTGAGTGCGATGGCACCCTCCCACTGGCCTTGGTTGACTGTTTTGATCGATGACCGGACAACCTCGGCGGAGTAGGCCCCATAGTTGAGGGCCAGGGCACCGATACCGCACATCATGGGATCAAGATCGACGCCAAGGAGTGGTAAGACGTAGAAGAGCCAGAAGATCTGGACGAGCAGTGAAGTGCCACGGAAGAACTCGACGATGATTCTGGCAGGGATGCGCACCCAGGCGTGGGGGGAGGTCATCGCGAGGCCGAGGATGAGCGCGATGATGATGGTGCCGATCGAGCCGGCGATGGTGAGGATGAGCGTTGTCTGAATTCCCTCCCACAGCTGTGGGAGGAAATTCAGCAACGTCGTGAAATTATCAGTCATGATCGGAAGTGCCTATGGCTCGATCAGGACTTGGCTGTGGGCAGCTCGCCCTTGCACAGCTGGTCGGTCGTGATCTCACCGTCAGGACGCTCTTCCTTCGTGAAGCCGAAGTCACCGACGACATCGAGGTACTTGCTCTCATCGGAGACGATTTCGTCGAGCTTTTCGTTCCACTTGTCGCGGAGCTCGGTGTCATCGGTGCGGAAGACCGTGGCACCGGCACCGATCTGCGGGACTCCCTTGATCTCCTGGACGAAGGATTCGCCGACCTCGACGTCTGCGTCCTCGTTGTTCTTCTCCATCCAGTTGAGCGAGATGGCGGTCAGTGCGAAGACGTCTGCGCGGCCTGTGGTCACGGCGTCCATGCCGTCCTGCGGAGTGCCGACTTTCTGCGATTTCATGCCGAGAGACTTGGCATAGTCTGACTCCACGGCACCAGTCATGGTCGCGAGCTTGAGGTCCTTCTTCTTCACGTCATCGATGGTCTTCAGGCCGTCCTGCTTGCCCTTCTTGGTCATCAGAGCAGTGGTGTACATGAACTCGGGATCGCCGAAAGAGGCTTGCTTGCACCGCTTGGGGAGGATGGACATTCCGGCGGAGATCGCCCCGAAGCGGTCGGCGTTCAGTCCAGGGATCAGCGAACCGAATTCGGTGTTGACGCCCTCGACGTCTTTGACACCGAGTTCCTTGAAGACTGCTTTTGCCATGGCGACCGACGCTCCTTGGAGCTCGCCGTCCTTTTCGAAGCTGTACGGAGCTTCACCGGCGAAGCCGACGGTGATCTTTCCGTCGTCGACGGCCTTCTGGAGGGTGCTCTTGTCGGAATCGCTGCCACTGCAAGCCCCCAGGGTGAGTGTCAGAGCGAGGATCGAGGTCGCGGCGGCTAGCCCCTTGATGGCTTTCATAGCTGTCCCTTTCTTAGTGCGTTGACACATCTTCTTGACATGCGTCTCAAGAACACTATTCAATACTTTTGTTGTCCGGATGTCACACTGTCAGACAACGTTATATGATCGTGATATGCCTTCACCCCCGACCTCGGAGCTCCCTGTCCTGCGCAAGGTCATCCGCTCCTCGACGATCGACCTCATCGCCGACCAGATCAGAAACGCCATCTACAGCGGCTCGTTGGCGCCGGGGCAGTCCATCAACGAAGTCCGCACGGCCGAGCTCCTCGTCGTCTCCCGACCATCACTGCGGGAGGCTCTGCAGCGCCTCGTCAGCGAAGGAGTGATGACGCATGCGCCCGGCCGCGGAGTCTGGGTCAAGCGGATGAGCACCGATGACATCGACGACGTCTATGCGGTCCGCGAGGCCATCGAAGCCCAGGCTGTGAAGATCGTGATCCGATCGGGCAAGCCGATCGCCCGCATCCACCAGGCGCTGGCCAGGCTGGAGGAGGCGATCACGGAGAACACGGCGCGCACCATCGGCGATGCCGACCTCGACTTCCACCACTCGATCATCGCTTGCTCCGGGTCCGTCAGACTCAGTGACCTGATGAAGGTCTCCATGGTCCACACTCGTCTGCTCTCGCTCTCCGATCCGCGCGGTTACGAGGTCAGGTGTGACCTCATCGAGACGCACCGGGAGCTCGCCGAGGCGATCGCAGCCGGTGACGAGCAGCTGTCGCTGGCGATCGTGGGCAGAGTCATGAGCTGCGCCGCATCCCGTCTGCACAATCCGCTGACGGAACCCGAGGCTGTCACCGTCAGGGCCGAGGACCTCGACGAGCCTGTCGACGACCAGTGGTCGCAGCTGAGAGATACGATGAAGCCATGAAGGTTGTCTGCCCCGGTTCCTATGACCCGATCACCATGGGTCATCTCGATGTCATCGCCCGCAGTGCCCGACTCTTCGACGAGGTGGTCGTGGCCGTCGTGCACAATCCGAAGAAGTCCGGACGCTTCGACCCGAAGGTTCGCGCCGATCTCATCCGCCGCTCACTCGACGAGGACGAGCGGACCCGAGGCGCGAAGAACGTCACCATCGACACCGTCGCCGGGGGCCTCCTCGTCGACTACTGCACCTCCATCGGCGCACCTGCCGTGGTCAAAGGGCTGCGCTCGGGCACGGACTTCGCCTACGAGCTGCCGATGGCGCTGATGAACAAGCATCTGAGCGAGCTCGAGACGATCTTCGTTCCGGGGAATCCCGAGTACGAACACGTCTCGTCCTCACTCATCAAGGAAGTCCACTCCGGCGGGGGAGACATCACGGGTCTGGTGCCGGATGCGGTGCTGTCGGCGCTGAACGCCAGCCGCTGAGGCATGCCGATTCCCTCTTCCTCCTCCAGGGCATGGTTCCTCGGCCTCATCTTCCACACCGTGATCGCGCACGCGACCTACAACGGTGTGCGCGTCCTCATCTCCTATCGAACTCTGGAGCTGGGCGGCAGCGGTGTCGTTCTCGGTCTCATGACCGCCTGCTACTCACTTGTCCCGCTGCTCACTGCGCTCTTCGTCGGCAGACTCGTCGATCGCGGCTATGCCACAGCTGTGCTGTGGACGGG
Source organism: Brevibacterium aurantiacum (assembly GCF_003932995.1). NCBI lineage: Bacteria > Bacillati > Actinomycetota > Actinomycetes > Micrococcales > Brevibacteriaceae > Brevibacterium > Brevibacterium aurantiacum. The sequence continues at coordinate 2,753,032 of NZ_CP025333.1, read as the reverse complement.
GACGATCCTCTCGATCGTGCCCGTCGGTCTCGCCGCGCTGGCGCCCAACCTCGGCGTTCTGCTCATCGCCACGATGAGCCTGGGCCTGGGTCAGCTGCTGACGACCGTGGCCTCCCAAGCGCTGATCCCGCAGAGCTTCCCGGCCTCGGCCCTGACGTCGAAGTTCGGCTTTCTCACGCTCGGCGTCTCGATCGGTCAGACGATCGGTCTGCCTGTGGCCGGCATGATCGCGGATTCGACCGACGGGTCACCGCACATCGTCGGTGCCCTGTGGTTCATGACCGGGGTCTCCGCGCTGACACTGGTCGCAGCGGTCATCGTCATGCTCCGCGGGCGCACACCGCACGTCTCCCGCGCCGATGCGGCCAAGGACGCCCGCACGCCCTGGTCTCTGCTCTCGATCCGGGGAATGAAGCCCGCGATCCTCGCCTCGATGACCACGCTGGCGGCCGTGGACCTGATGACGGCCTATCTGCCGCTCATCGGTCAGCAGAACGGATTGTCGGTGACGACGGTGACCTGGCTGCTGACCCTGCGCACGCTCGCCTCGGTCATCTCGCGGCTCATCATCGGGGTGCTGACCCGCAGATGGCACAATCTCTCGCTCCTGTGGACCGCCTCGGCGCTGGCAGGGGTCTGCATCATCCTCATCCCCGTCTTCACTCAGCCTTGGGCGCTGGCGATCCTGCTGCTCATCTCCGGGTTCTGCTTCGGGCTCACGCAGCCGCTGACGATGACCTGGGTCTCGACCCTGTCGGACCCGGCCAACCGTGCCGCGGTCCTCTCTATCCGGCTCGCCGGCAACCGACTCAGCCAAGTCGCAATCCCCTCGGCGGCGTCCCTGCTCACCCTCATCGCGGGCTCGGGCATCGTCTTTACGATCTCCGGTGCGCTGCTCTTGGCCGCCGGTGGGGTGACGCTGCGCAATCACCGCGAGAAATGGTGACCAGGAACACCTGTGCAACTTCGCAGGCTCGATTGGTAATGACCGGCGATGATGACTAGAATGGTGAGTCGCGTGTGAACGCAGGAGTAAGCATCCTCAATCACGTAAAGGAGGAGTGAGCATGAAGAAGCAGTCTGAGTTCGTCTACGATCTCAGGTCGATGGGATTGCTCGGTCATCCTGGTGAATGGGAACGGGTGAACACCACCCTGTCTGCTCCGGCGGATCTCAAGATCGAAGTGATCGGGGTCGCAGAAGGTTCACCACTGGCACTCGAGCTGATGTTCGAAAGCGTGTCAGAGGGAATCTACGTGTCGGGCTCAGTCTCGGCCACGGCCCGCGGCGAAGATGTAAGGACTCTCGACGAAATCGAGTTGCCTATAGATGTCGACATCCAAGAGATGTACGTCTATGAGCAGGCCGAGGGCGACGAGGATTCCTATGTCATCGACCGCGATCAGCTCGACCTCGAGCCCGCGATTCGAGACGCTGTCGTAATGGCTCTTCCGTTCAGTCCGTCAAAGGACGAAAGCGAAGAGTTCAGCTTCACCGTGGGGGAAGACCTCGAGGTGGACGAGAGCGAAGCGGATTCGCCGTTCGCATCATTGAAGAGTTTGTTGGATGAGAAGAAAGAGAGCTAGACGTGGCTGTTCCAAAGCGTAAATTGTCGCGCAGCAACACCCGCCACCGTCGTTCGCAGTGGAAGGCACAGGCTCCTAGCCTGGTCAAGACTGTGGAGAACGGTCGCGTTGTGTACTCGCGCCCTCACCAGGCCAAAGTTGTCGAAGACGCAGCCGGCACCCCGCTGTTCCTTGAATACAAGGGACGCAAGGTCGCTGACGTCTGACCTGTGGACACTGACACCACAGCAGAACTGCAGAAGAGTCTCGGGATCGATATTGATCCCGAGACTTTTCGTCTCGCTTTAACTCACCGCTCCTTCGCTTTCGAAGCCGGCGGCATTCCCACGAACGAGCGCCTCGAATTCCTCGGCGACTCCGTCCTGGGCCTCGTGGCCACCGAGTCGCTGTACTACGACAACCCGGATCTGGCCGAAGGCTCACTGGCCAAGATGCGCTCCGCCGTGGTCAATACCCGAGCCTTGGCGTCGATCGCGCGCAGGCACGGCATCGGCCCCCACATACTTCTGGGCAAGGGCGAAGAGCTCACCGGCGGACGCGACAAGGACTCGATCCTCGCCGACACCGTCGAAGCCCTCATCGGCGCGACCTTTGTCGCCCGGGGACGTGAAGAGGCCTTCGCATTCGTCCACCGACTCATCGATTCGATGCTCTCCGACGCTGTGAATCTTGGTGCCGGAATGGACTACAAGACGACCCTGCAGGAAGCAGCGGCCGACCTTGACCTGGGTGCTGTGAGCTACGAGATCGTGTCCTCGGGACCCGACCACGCCATGGTCTTCACCGCCACCGCCCTTCTGGGTGCCAACGGCTGGGGCACCGGCGACGGATCCTCGAAGAAGAACGCCGAAGCGGCAGCAGCGGAAGTCGCCGTCAAGGCCATCCGCACCATCTACCCGGACTACACGCGCTGAGGCATTCCTGATGCCTGAGCTTCCCGAGGTCGAGAGCGTCCGTGTGGGCGTCCATGAATGGACTGCCGGCACCACCATCACCGGCGCCGAGGTGATCGACCCCCGAATCCTGGGAACGACATCCCAGCGTCGCATCGATGCTTCCGCCGTCGACGGGTTCATCGCCGCTGTCACCGGTCGCCGGATCATCGCTGCCGAACGTCGCGGCAAGTTCATGTGGCTGACATTGGGGGAGGACCTCGGGGCCGGCCCGGCCGCCGAGCCGGCTGCCCCCGAACTCAGCCTGCTCGTCCACCTCGGCATGAGCGGACAGCTGCGCGTCCACGATGCCGCTGACGAGATCCACCGACATACCCGGGCAATCCTTCGCCTTGAGCGGGGGAGTGAGAGCCTTCAGCTGCGCTTCATCGATCAGCGGATCTTCGGCCATCTCGGCGTACAGCCACTGGTGCATGCCTATGGTCGGCTCGTGCCCGCCTCGGCGAATCACATTGCAGCCGATCCTCTGGAACCGGCCTTCGAACCCGGACTCGCTCTCGAGCAGCTTGCTCGTAAGCGGACGGTGGTCAAATCAGCGCTGCTCGACCAGTCCCTGGTCAGCGGCATCGGCAACATCTATGCCGACGAAGCACTGTTCCGCGCCGGAATCCACCCCCTGGCGATTCCCGCTCGCACGCGCAAGTCCCGTCTGGCCGCCGTTCTCGACTCCGCGACACGAGTCATGAGCGATGCCCTGGCTGTGGGTGGGACGAGCTTCGACGCGCTCTACGTCAATGTCAACGGCGAATCCGGCTACTTCGACCGTGCCTTGCTCGTCTACGGACGCGGCGGCCAGGAATGTGTGCGCTGCGGGACCGAGATCGAGAAGATGACGATCGGTGGACGTGGCAGCCACTTCTGCCCGAACTGCCAGAAGCCGCCCCGCTACCGCTGAGGCGAGCCGGACTGCCCCTGAGACCAGCCGGGCTGCTGTCGCCCATGCTGCTGCCGGGAACCTCGTGACATCCGATTGAGGTGTGCGATGTGCCCATCGATCAGGGCCTGCTGCGCGCGCCCGTGGTCTTGGTGACTGAGATAGGTCGTCGGCCAGGAAGGAGATTTCCAGAGGGCTGTGACCTCGACGAAACTGCCGTCTCTGAGGTGCGCGACCGCGGCCAGACGTGGGGGTGAACCTGGCGGGGGTCGCACAATCCGGTGCACATCGTGCCAGGCGATGCTTCGAGCTCGACCGATGAATCCGCACCAGATGAAGCGATCGGGAGTGATCTCCAATCGTGCCCTAGACCCCATCCAGAAGTTGACTGCAGCACCGATGAACAGGAGGACAGGACCGAAGAGGAATATGATCATCCAGTCCTCCACGAATACGGAAAGAATGATCACCGTCGCGATGGCCAGAATCCCCATGCCGGTCAGCATCCACCCGACGACGAGTGACACCACGCCGTGGGTTCGGATGATCGTATTCATTCGTCGTCGCTTCCTTCCCGCTGATCCGTCAGGCGCACGGCGCTATCTTCTCACGTCAGCGGCGCGGCAGGATGGGCGCCTGAGCCCATACCGTCCCTCAGCGCTGGTACCCAGTCGAGAACGTGGACCAGACATGGTGGAAGAGTCGAACGACCTCGTCCTCACTGAGGCCCTGGACTCCGGGCAGGAGAAGGAACGGCTGGTCGAAGCTCAGGTACGGGCGGGGACCGACTCGCAGCTGCCAATCACCGGGCTGCATGCGTACCCGGGCCTGAGCGCGCTGCGTCAGCGGCATGACGGTGCATCGGCCCCCGATGTCGTTTTTGACCGGCACATAACGGCGTTCGGGGGCGCGAAGATCTCTCCAAGGTATGTGGCCGATGCCGCGCAGGGAGATTCCGACAGCATCAAGGCGCACGGGAAGTTTCTCGGAGGCGATGCGCTCACGCTAGAGCAGACCCACGCCGACGAGAATCACTCCGACAAACAGACCCAGCACGCCAAGCAACGCGCCGACGATGATGCTGAGAGACCAGAATCCGACATCGCGGACAATGGCACCGATGATAATCAGCACCACTCCAGCGCCGGCTGCTGCGAACGAGATTCCGATGGCAATGCTTCTCTTCCGTCGCCAACGAGACAGCGCTTCGGACGGTCGACCGGGCAACGTCACGCTGCCCTGGAATTCCAAGCGTTGCAGAATGCTGCTCAGCCCGGTCATCGAATCCATACACACAGAATATAGCGGTGGCCAGCCGGGAACGAGAACGAGGGCCGGGTTCCGCTCCGTTCGGAGCAGTACCCGGCCCTCGGACCGTTGGTGACCGGAAGGTCAGCTCTGGCTTGTGCCTGTATCGTCGTCGGAGTCGTTCTCGATGTCCTCGGCCGGCAGCTCAGAGGTCTCGAGTCCGAAGACCGAACCGTCGTACTCGTTGACGGCCGTGGCGACCGACTGCTCGAGGACGTGGTTGGCCAGCTGTCCCTGAATGATCAGCGGATCTCGGGAAAGGTCCTTCCAGACGGCCACACACAACAGCAGCATGACGATGACGAACGGCAATGCCGCCACGATCGTGATGTTCTTCAGACCCTCGAGAGCCTCGGCCGGGTCGGAACCTCCAGCCAGGAGCATCACCGCTGCCACAGCACCGGTAGCCACACCCCAGAAGAGGACGAGGCCCTTGCCGGGCTCTTCGCGGCCGTTGGCCGACAGCGTGCCCATGACGATCGACGCGGAGTCGGCACCCGTGACGAAGAAGATCGCGATGAGGATGACCGTGACGACCATCAAGATGATGGCAATGGCGTTGGGCAGCGGCAGAGCGCCGAGGAGATCGAACAGGATCGTATCCATGTTGATGTCCGGTTCCCCGTCGACGATCTTCGCCAAGGCCTTGACGGTGCCTTCGCCGCGCTCAGCACGTTCCTGGATGCCGATGGCGCCGCCACCGAAGATCGCGAACCAGATTGTCGAGACAACCGAAGGAACGATGAGAACGCCGAGGACGAACTGACGCACGGTGCGACCGCGGGAGATGCGGGCGATGAAGAGGCCGACGAAGGGTGACCATGAGACCCACCAGGCCCAGTAGAAGACGGTCCACGAGGACAGCCAGGTGTTGACGTCCTGGCCGTTGGCTGCGGTCCGCGACGCCATCTGCGGCAGATCCTGGATGAACGAACCGAGAGAGGAGGGAATGACGTTGAGGATGAACAGAGTCGGTCCGCCGATGAACACGATGAGGGCGATGATGATCGCCAGGACCATGTTGATGTTCGACAGCCACTGAATGCCCTTTGCGACACCGGATACGGCCGAAGCGACGAAGGCTGCGGTGAGGATCGCAATGATGATGACGAGGATCGGCGAGGAGACATCGGACATGATGCCAGCCGATTCGATGCCTCCGCCGATCTGGATCGCACCGAGACCCAGTGAACAGGCCGAGCCGAAGAGCGTGGCGAGGATCGCGAGGATGTTGATGACCTTGCCGCCGGCGCCGTTGACCGCACGTTCACCGAAGAGTGGGGTGAACATCGACGAGAACAGCTGGGAGCGTCCCAGACGGAAGGAGCCGTAGGCGACGCCGAGTCCGACGATCGCGTACATCGCCCAGGGGTAGAGGGTCCAGTGGAAGAGCGTGGTACCCATCGAGGTGCCCATGGCCTCCGCAGTCGAACCATCGACCGTGTTCGGCGGGGGAGACATGTAGAAGAAGAGAGGCTCGCCGACCGCGGAGAACACCAGACCGATGCCCATACCGGTCGCGAACATCATCGAGATCCACGATGAGGTCTTGAACTGCGGCTTCTCATCGTCTCGGCCCAGCGGAATCCGCCCGAACTTGGACAGGGCGACGATGATGACGAAGATCGTGAAGACGGTGGCGGCGATGACGAAGAGTCAGCCGAAGTTGTCCATCACGCCGGTCAGCAGAGTTCCTGCCACAGCACCGAGGCTGTCCGGAGAGAGGAAGCCCCAGACGACGAAGCCGACTGCGAGGACGCCTGCCGTGAAGAAGACCACTTTGTCGACGCCCTTGCGGATGAGCGGCTTCTGCTTCGTGGTCGGATTCTTCAGGTGCCGTATCAGCTCCTGAGTCTTTGTCGTTTCACTGCTCATAGGGATGCTTGCCGATCAGCGTGGCCGCAGTAAGTCCGCGGCCGGTCCCGGTCGGCGCTCCTTCCTGTTCATGGACGGCGTTGATTGTCACCGGGCCGATTGGGGCGCTGAGTCCAAATTAGTCCGATTTTTCAGTTTCCTATCGGTTCACACCAAAGATCATTTCAGCTGAGATGCGAGACGGGGTCAGACTTCGCCATGGTGCCGACGATTCTGCCCGGACATGGTCAAGGCCCCGTCGCGGACGACGGGGCCTCGATCAGCTCCCCCGGCTGGGCTCGAACCAGCGACCCTTCGATTAACAGTCGAATGCTCTGCCAACTGAGCTACGGAGGAAAGACGCCGATTTCGGCGCACGAGGAAATACTCTATCAAAAGATTCGAGAATTGTTGGAACTCCTTCGGGATATGCTGGGTGGACAATGCATCTCAAAAGCCTGACCCTGCGAGGATTCAAGTCCTTTGCCTCGGCGACGACTCTCCGATTCGAGCCGGGCATCACCTGTGTTGTCGGCCCCAACGGATCCGGCAAGTCCAATGTCGTCGACGCCCTGTCCTGGGTGATGGGCGAGCAGGGAGCGAAGAATCTGCGCGGCGGCAAGATGGACGACGTCATCTTCGCCGGCACCTCCAAACGCCAGGCATTGGGCCGCGCCGAGGTGACCCTGACCATCGACAACACCGACGGAGCCATCCCCGTCGACTACACCGAGGTCACGATCTCACGCACCCTCTTCCGCACAGGGGGAAGCGAATACGCCGTCAACGGGACACCGGCACGACTCCTTGATATCCAGGAGCTGCTCAACGACTCGGGCCTGGGCAAGGAGATGCACGTCATCGTCGGCCAGGGTCGTCTCGATGCGATCCTCCACGCGGATCCGATCGAGCGCCGCAGCTTCATCGAAGAGGCCGCCGGCGTCCTCAAGCACCGGCGGCGCAAGGACAAGGCTGTGCGCAAACTCACGGGTCTGCAGACGAACCTCGATCGCCTCTCTGACCTGCGAACCGAACTCAACCGCCAGCTGGGGCCATTGGGCCGGCAGGCGGAGGCCGCACAGAAGGCCGCCACGGTCCAAGCCACACTGCGCGACTCCACAGCACGACTGCTCGCCGATGACACGGTGCGCCTGCAGTCCTCTTTGGCCTCGACCGCCAGCGCCGGCGGCGAGGACGGAGGCGATCGCATCAGCGACCTCGAACATCGCCGCTCCCGCACCGAAGAGCGGCTGCAGGAGATCGAATCACGCCTGGGGACGCTCGATTCCGAACTCGAATACCTGCGCACCGCAGAGTCGCGCACCCAGACCCAGATCGTGCGGGCCAAAGGGATCGCCCAGCGCGCCGAGGACAAACGCGCACACCTGCTCTCCGAGGTCGCGAGCCTGGGCCGCCGCGAATCGAAATCACCGGAAGAGCTGAGATCCCAAGCCGAGCATCACCGGGAAGAGCTCGGCACCGCGGAGACTGCAGTGGAGGAATCCGCAGCAGCACTGGACCGCAGCCAGATGCGCAAGGAAGAACTCGCTCTGGCGCTGAAGAAGGCCGATGACGAGGTCAAAGCGGCACAACTGGCCATCACCGAGGCGATCAAGAACCGGTCGGCACTGCAGTCGAAGAGCTCCCAGGCGCGTGAGCGCATCAGCGACCTCACAGCCCGAATCGAAGCTAACCGGACGGAGATCGACACCGCATCGGCCCGCATCGCCGAACGCCGCGAGGAACTGGCCACAGCCGAAGCCGCCGTCGAAGGGGTCGAAGCCGGGGAATCCGAACTCGACACGGAATACGAGTCTGCCAACGAAGCTGCGACGTCGTTGGAGACTGAACTCGAGGGTCTGCGCGCACAGAAGGCGAAGACGGCCTCCGAGCTGGCCTCGGCGCAGGCCAGGGCCGAAGCCCTGTCACTGGGCACCGCGCTGGAAGCCGACCTCGAAGACATCCTCAACGCCGATCTGCCGGGTGTCGGTTCGGCGGTGACCGAACGACTGAGCGTGGCCACCGGGTTCGAGATGGCCGTGGCCGCTGCTCTGTCGAACACGGTCTCCGGTGTGCTCGTCGACTCCGGCCAGGTGGCGCTGACAGTGCTCGACCACCTCGGCGAGGACACGAACGTCCATCTCACGATTCCCGCCGGTGCGGGGTCACGCGGGGGAGCGGCGGGCAAGTCCAGCGCAGGCAAGGGGGCGAACCCGACAGCCGAGACGATGGCCAAGTCGCGGGCACTGCCCACGCTCACCGGCTCTGCCGACGGTAAGTCGACAGTGCGGTGGCTCACCGAGGTCGTCAGCAGCGATGTCCCCGAGCTCACCCAGCTCCTCAACGCTGCGCTGGAGACGGTCGTGTGCGTCGACGATGCCGGCAGTGCGCTGTCCGTCATCGACTCCCATCCCGAACTCACCGCCGTGACCATCCACGGGGAGATCGTGACCGCGACGCGGGTCAGTCGGGCACGCACCGCCTCGGGGACGCGGTTGGCCTCGCAGACCGCGCTCGAGGAGACCCAAGCCTCCATCTCCGAACTGCAGACAGCTCACAGCGGAGTCGAGACCGACATCGATCGGGTCGCCGCGAAGCTCACCGAAGCGAAGACAGTGGCCGCCGCGGCGCTTGAGAAGCTGCATTCCTCGGATGCGGCGATCATGGCCGCAGGCGAAGAAGTCTCACGAATCACGAGCGACATCACCACAGCCCAAACCCGCCTGCAACGGGCCAAGGACAACGAGGTGGAGCTTGCGACACGGTTGGAGACGGCCGAACGTGATGCCCGCACGGCCGAATCCGCCCTCGCCGGGGCAGGGGACGTCGAAGAGGTCGTCGACACCACGGACCGCGACGAACTGAGCCGACAGGTCTCCCAATCCTCCGAAGACGTCATCGAGACCCGCATCAGCCACAAGGCAGCCACGGACCGGGCACGATTCCTCTCCGACAGGGTCGACTCCCTGCTGCGACAGGCAGCAGCCGAAGAAAGCGCACGCGAACAGACGCAGCGGACGATCGCCCGCAAGAAGCGGTCCGCGGCCTCGGCGGTGCTCATCGTCGAGACCGCACAGAACGCGACGGCACTCGCGGAGACGACAGTGACCGAACTGGCCTCCCAGATCCAGGTCCTCGTCGAAGAGCGCGGGCAGATGCGGGAGGAGAAGGGCCACCTCGGCGAGGAATTGGGCACCACGCGCACCGAGCTGCAGCGGCTCAAAGATGCCGCGGCGGAAGCCGAACTCGCGAAGGAGCGGTTCCGACTCAAACTCGAGGAGATCGAGAACCGGGCAGGGGAGGAGACGGGACTGAGCCTGGAGCGGCTGGTCGAACTCTACGGTCCCCATACTCCGGTTCCTGCGTTCGGTGAGGACGAAGAGGAACGGCCCTATGTGCGGGCCGAGGTGGAGAAGAGACACAAGCAGGCGACTGCCGCACTCAAACGCATCGGTACGGTCAACCCGCTGGCGCTCGAGGAGTACGAGGCGCTCAAGGAACGGCACCAGTTCCTCGAGAAGCAGATCACCGACATCGAAACCTCGAGGAAGGACCTGATGAAGCTCGTCGACGAGGTCGACCGGCACGTCGAACGGGTCTTCGCCGAAGCCTATGCGGACACCGCGCGGGAGTTCGAGGACATCTTCTCCCGACTGTTCCCCGGCGGTGAGGGTTCACTGAGCCTGACCGACCCCGATGACATGCTCACGACCGGCGTCGATGTCCACGCCCGGCCGGCGGGCAAGAAGGTCAAACGGCTGTCGCTGCTCTCCGGCGGGGAGCGGTCACTGGTCGCTGTGGCCATGCTGGTGGCGATCTTCAAGGCCAGGCCCAGCCCGTTCTACGTCATGGACGAGGTCGAGGCGGCCCTTGACGATCTCAATCTGTCCCGCCTGCTCACCGTGTTCGAGGAGCTGCAGGATTCCTCCCAGCTCATCGTGATCACCCACCAGAAGCGCACGATGGAGATCGCCGACGCACTCTACGGGGTGACGATGCATGGGGACGGTGTGTCGAAGGTCATCTCGCAGCGGATCCCATGATCGGCGGACCTTCGTCAGACGCCGATTTGGCAGGGATGTCCAGGGGAGTCCCAGGAAATTCTCCAACAGGCTCACGGCCCCTGAGCACAAATGTCGTGTGTTTGGACGATAGACTTGAGCACAGGGAAGCATTATCGAAAAGCTTGAGGAGCGGGACGTCCATGGCCGAGTCGGCTGAATCACGAGGTGACTCGAGAGCATGAATGCAGTACTCGTCGTCATCGTCGGACTCGCCGTATCGTTCGCACTCGCCCTCATCGTCGTGCTCCTTGTCGCACTGCCGGGGCTGAGGGCCGAAGGTCGCCTGAAGTACTCCTCCGATGTGCAGCGGTTTCGACTGCCGGGACAATGGACCGGTTACGACGACGAGGTCCACGAATTCTTCGGACATGATGACGGCACCTCCCATCTCGCGACTCGGGAACAGGCCGCCGTCACCGCGATCCGGGACCATTCCTACGTGCTCAGGCCGCAGCCGCGCCGGCACGCAGCGCCGTCTCTGCTGACCGTGAGACCGCGCACCCGCCATTGGAAGATCCCGGAATCCGGGACCGGATGGAGAACCACAGCCGGTCTGCTCTTCGGCAGCCGAGGTTCCTGACCGGACAACACGACATCATCACACGCGCCCCGAGACAACGGGGCGCTGGGTGCGGGCCACCGGAACGCGACAACGGTCTCGGGCTGATGCGCGCAACGGAACCAGGACTGCACCCTTGACCGGCGGTCGCCACGTGAGAACGTGGGGCCTGCAAAGGTACTCAAAGGAGGACGTACGTCAATGGATCAGCCGATCGTATTGCTCATCGTCGCAGCCATCGTCTTCATGCTGGTCGTCGGGCTGGGCTTCACCCTGCGCGTCAACGCCAAGCGGAAGGGGCTGCGCGACCGGCGCAGCATCGACGCCGATGTCACCGGCGAACTCAAGATCGACGACATCTCCGAGGCGGTCGCCAAGGAGAAGGAGGCGACTCGCGGCTCCGAGGTTCCCACCGAACCAGCGAACCGACTCGTTCGCCTCCGCGAACGCCTGGCGAAGTCCAACTCCGGCCTGGGCCGCGGACTGCTCAGTCTGCTCTCGCGTGACAACCTCGACGAATCGACGTGGGAGGAAATCGAAGACACGCTCATCCTCGCCGACGTCGGAGTCGATCCGACCACCGAACTCGTCGACCGGCTGCGCGAACGCGTCAAGGTCCTCGGCACCCGCGAACCCGAAGAGGTCAGAGGGCTGCTGCGCGAGGAGCTCATCAAGCTGGTCGACCCCACCATGGACCGCGAGCTCGCGGTCTCAGGCACCGGCGACGACCCAGCAGTGATGCTCGTGGTCGGCGTCAACGGCGCCGGCAAGACCACAACCGTGGGCAAGATCGCCCGCGTGCTCGTCGCCGAAGACCAGACCGTGCTCCTGGGCGCAGCCGATACGTTCCGCGCCGCGGCTGCAGAGCAGCTGTCGACCTGGGGCGGACGCGTCGGAGTCGAAACCGTCCGCGGTGAGGAGGGCGCAGACCCCGCCTCCGTGGCCTACTCCGCCGTCGAACGCGGCAAGTCGGAGAACACCGACGTCGTGCTCATCGACACGGCCGGACGCCTGCAGAACAAGATCGGCCTGATGGACGAACTCGGCAAGGTCAAACGTGTCGCGACTCGTCCCCTGGGTGAGGGGCACGAAATCGACGAGGTGCTCCTCGTCCTCGATGCCACGACCGGTCAGAACGGAATGCAGCAGGCGAAGGTCTTCGCCGAGGCGGTCAACATCACCGGCATCGTGCTTACGAAGCTCGACGGCACGGCCAAGGGCGGAATCGTCGTGGCCGTTCAGCGTGAGCTCGGAGTTCCCGTCAAGCTCATCGGCCTCGGTGAGGGCGCCGATGATCTGGCACCATTCACCGCTGAGGGCTTCGTCGACGCACTCCTCGACTGACTCCGCTTCGTCGCAGAGACTCCGTCGTCGCGGTGACTCAATCGGCACTGCGCAGGCTCCATCATCTCCGCAGGCGAATGCGGCAATATCCCCCTGTGAGAGCGTCCGTGTAACATGTTGGAAACATGATCGACTCTCAGGTGTGACATCCGTCATGGACACTGTCACTGTTCGGTTCTAATCGGAGCCGACAGAGACACGAAAGAGACGACATGGAACTCGACGCAGTGAATGTATGGATGATGGTCGCGGCCGGTCTGGTCCTGCTCATGACCCCCGGTGTGGCCTTCTTCTACGGCGGAATGACCCGAATCACCTCGAGCATCAACATGATGATGATGGTGTTCTCGGCAATGGCGATGGGCGGGCTCGTCTGGGTCCTCTTCGGATATGGGTTGAGCTCCGGTGACTCGGTGCTGGGGATCTTCGGCAATCCGCTGTCCCAGATCGGCCTCGCCGACGCAGTCGCCAACGAACCCGAAGCCCTCATCTCCATCGGCTATGGCTCCACTTTCGCAATGATCGCGATCGCACTCATCGCCGGTGCCGTGGCTGATCGGGCGAAGTTCTCCACCTGGTTGGTCTTCGCCGGGCTGTGGGTCACCCTCGTGTACTGCCCTCTGGCCTTCATGGTCTGGGGTGACGGACTGCTCAGCGAATCGGGTGCGATCGGCAGCGCCTTCGGGCCCGCGATCGACTTCGCCGGTGGCACGGTCGTGCACATCAATGCCGGGATCTCGGCCCTCGTGCTCGTCGTCGTCATGGGGCGCCGGGCTCGCTATTCGACACCACACAAGCCCCACAACATTCCGATCACCGTTCTCGGCGCGGCACTGCTGTGGTTCGGCTGGTTCGGGTTCAACGGGGGAGCCGCCTCGACGATCGAACAGGCCGGGCTGATCTGGGTCAACACCCTCGCCGCCCCAGCTGCCGGAATGATCACCTGGATCGCGATCGAGAGAATTCGGGCGACTCGCCCCAGCAGCATCGGCAGCGTCTCCGGCGCGATCGCCGGCCTCGTGGCCATCACCCCAGCCTGTGCAAATGTCGAACCGTACGCGGCAGTCATCATCGGAATCGCCGCAGGAGCTGGAGCTGTGCTCGCTGTGGAGGCCAAGAACCGCCTCCGCTACGACGATGCTCTTGACGTCGTCGGCGTCCACCTCGTCGCCGGTGTCATCGGCACCGTGATGATCGGCCTCTTCGCGGTTCCGAGTCCAGATTCGGCCGCGGGTCTCTTCCACGGTGGAGGGCTGGGGCTTCTCGTGTCCCAGATCGTGGCCACACTCGTCGCCCTGATCTACGCCGGAGTCGTAACCTTGGTCATCGCTCTCGTCCTCCGCAAGACCATGGGGCTGCGCATCGATCCCAGAGACGAACTGGCGGGCATCGATGCCTTCGAACACGCGGAGCAGGCCTACTCGTTCCGCTGAGCCCCGAAATCTCCCGCCAGGGGGTCGGTCGGTCTCGCCGGCCGCCTCGGTGAGGGGGAGTGCGTGAGCGTACTCACCGATCGCCTCGGTGGGGTGGAAGCAGCCACCCCACCGAGGCGATCAGTCATCTCAGCGCAGTCGACAGGTTCTGGGGTGAGGCGGTTGTGGGCGCTTTCCCAGCATTCTCGGTTTCAGTCGGACACTACTGAGTTGTTAGGCTAGGGAGTCGACCAATTATCGTGAAGAAGGCTTGTACGTGTTCAATTCTCTCTCCGACAGGCTCACCGCGACGTTCAAGAACTTGCGCGGCAAGGGCCGGCTGTCCGAAGCCGATGTGGATGGCACCATCCGCGAGATCCGCCGCGCCCTGCTGGACGCCGACGTCGCCCTGCCGGTCGTTCGTGCATTCACCGGACGCATCCGCGAGCGGGCCCTGTCCGAAGAGGTCTCGGGTGCACTGAACCCGGGCCAACAGGTCGTCAAGGTCGTCAACGATGAGCTGGTCGGCATCCTCGGCGGGGAGACCCGTCGCCTCAACTATGCGAAACGACCACCCACGGTCATCATGCTCGCCGGTCTTCAGGGTGCGGGTAAGACCACCTTGGCCGGCAAGCTCGCCTATTGGCTGAAGTCCGAAGGCCACCGTCCGATGCTCGTCGCAGCCGACCTGCAGCGTCCCAACGCGGTCAATCAGCTCGAGATCGTCGGTGAACGTGCGGGCGCCTTCGTCTATGCACCAGAACCCGGCAACGGCGTCGGCAACCCGGTGCAGGTGGCCACGGATTCGCTCGAGGTCGCCAAGGCCAAGCTCCACGACGTCGTCATCGTCGACACCGCCGGTCGACTCGGCATCGACGAAGAGCTCATGCAGCAGGCTGCGGACATCCGTTCCGCGGTCAACCCAGATGAGGTCCTCTTCGTCATCGACGCGATGATCGGTCAGGATGCGGTGAAGACTGCTGAGGCCTTCCTCGAAGGAGTCGACTTCACCGGTGTCGTGCTCTCGAAGCTCGATGGTGACTCACGTGGCGGTGCCGCGCTGTCCGTCGCCGAGGTGACCGGGAAGCCGATCATGTTCGCATCGACTGGTGAGTCGATGAAGGAGTTCGGGCAGTTCCATCCTGACCGGATGGCTGACCGGATCCTCGATATGGGCGACATCATGACCCTCATCGAGCAGGCCGAGAAGAACTTCGATGAGAAGGAGACCGCAAAGCTCCAGAAGAAGGTCGAGGCCGGTGAGGACTTCGATCTCAATGACTTCCTGACTCAGATGTCGGGCCTGAAGAAGATGGGCTCGATGAAGAAGATGCTGGGCATGATGCCCGGTATGAGCCAGTACAAAGACCAGCTGGAGAACTTCGACGAGCGCGAAGTCGACCGGGTCGAGGCCATCGTCCGGTCGATGACTCCGGCAGAGCGCACCAACCCGAAGATCCTCAACGGCTCGCGCCGTGCACGCATCGCCAAGGGTGCCGGCACCACGGTGACCGCAGTCAACCAGCTCATGGAGCGGTTCACTCAGGCGCAGAAGATGATGCGCGGAATGACCCGTGGCGGAGGTATGCCGGGCGGAGGCGGTATGCCGGGCATGGGCGGTATGCCCGGCATGGGCTCAATGCCCGGTGGCGGAGCCAACCGCAAGAAGAAGGCCGTGGGCAAGAAGAAGGGCCGCAAGGGCGGTCAGTCGGGCAACCCGGCCAAGCGGGCACAGCAGGCTCAGGCCCTTGAAGATAAGAAGGCCGGTAAGACGAAGGATCCGGTCGGTTCGGCCTTCGGGGGAGTCGATCTCGACGGTGACGAAGAGTTCGATATGAAGAACCTGCCCAAGGGCTTCGGCGGAATGTTCCCAGGTGGAAAGTAATAGGGCTTTCTGGCACAATTGACTCTTGTACTTTTGCTACCGGTGCGGGCCCTCTCTTCCGCCCCGGAGTGATAGTCCAGGTCACAGATTCCGGCAGATCAACCCCACGATTCTTCTGGGACCTCTGTGCAACTTAAAGACAAAAGGAGACACCACTAAAGTGGCAGTCAAAATTCGTTTGACCCGCATGGGCAAGATCCGTGCACCGTTCTACCGCGTCGTTGTCGCTGATTCGCGTACACGTCGTGATGGTAAGGCCATCGAGCAGATCGGCATCTACCACCCGACACGCAACCCTTCGGTCATTGAGATCGATTCGGAGCGTGCACAGCACTGGCTCTCCGTCGGCGCTCAGCCGACCGATCAGGTTCGCACCCTGCTCAAGCTCACCGGTGACTGGCAGAAGCACACCGGCGTCGGCGAAGCAGTGAACACTGTGAAGCCGCAGCCGGAGAAGGAAGCCTACGTGGCTCCCACCGCTGGCTCCGTCATCAAGGAAGCTATCACCCCTAAGGGTTCGGACAAGGCCGCGGAAGCACCTGCTGAGTCTGCTGAAGAAGCTGCACCTGCTGCTTCCGAAGAGAGCGCTGAAGCCTGACATGTTGGCTGATTCGCTCGAACACCTGGTCCGCGGCATCGTCGATCATCCAGACGATGTTGCAGTTCGATCCCGCTCGTCACAGCGCGGGACCACGCTTGAGGTCCGGGTTCACCCCGAAGACCTCGGTCGTGTCATCGGTCGCGCGGGGAGAACCGCAAAGGCTCTGCGCACCGTGATCAACTCTCTTGCCGGCCGTGAGTCGGTGCGAGTGGACCTCATCGAGGCGTAACACCTTCATCAGGAAAGGGGACACGGCGAATCATCGCCGTGTCCCCTTTCCTGTATTCACTGGCGTGCTGGCGTATTCGCCGGCTTGCAGGTGAGCGTTGCTGTGGCCACTGCCGCGAGCGACGGATCAGCGGACTAAACTGTGTGACTGAAGTGAATGCGCGCCCGCATCTGGAGGGGCACCTGCGTCTTCACGAACACGAACTTGAGCACTTCCACGAACACGAGGAGCAGCATGGACACGGTGATCGCCCGGTTGGGCAAGCCGCACGGCATCAAAGGTGAGTTCACCGTCGAGGTGCGCACGGACCGACCCGACGAACGACTCGTTCCCGGACAGACTTATTCCACTGATCCCGACATCGGTGAGCTGACGCTGAGGACCGCGAGGTGGCACCGGGACCGTCTGCTGCTGACCTTCGACGAGGTCCCCGATCGCAACCGGGCAGAGGAGATCCGCAATACCCTGATCCTCAGCGACCAGGAGGACGACGAGGTCGAAGACGATGCTTGGTATCTTGAGGACCTTATCGGACTCCGGGTCTTCGACGGTGAGACGCAGGTCGGAGAGATCGTCGATGTGACCAACGGCACCGCCCAGGACCTGCTACATATGAAGCACGTCGATGGACATCAGGCACTCATTCCCTTCGTCACGGAGATCGTGCCCGAGGTTGATGTTGAGGCCGGGTGGGTCAAGGTCACACCTCCGGCCGGTCTCTTCGACGCTTCGTGAGTACCGGCATGAAGATCGACGTCGTCTCCATCTTCCCGGAGTATCTCGCCGGGCTTCAGCTCTCACTCATCGGCAAGGCCGTCGACCAGGGGCTGCTCGATTTGACAGTGCATGACCTGCGCGACTTCACGTTCGACCGGCACAACACCGTCGATGACTCACCCTATGGTGGGGGTGCGGGCATGGTGATGAAGGCCGAGCCTTGGGCGCTGGCCCTCGAGAACATCCTCGACGAGCCGAAGGCTGCGGGGGCGGGCACGCCGCAGAAGCCGATCCTCATTGTCCCCAGCCCTGCCGGCCCGGTCTTCAATCAGCGCATCGCCGAGGAGCTGTCCGAGGCCGAACACCTCGTGTTCGCGTGCGGACGCTACGAGGGCATCGACCAGCGGGTCATCGACTGGTCGGCCGAGCATTTCGATCTGCGCCCCATGAGCATCGGAGACTATGTGCTCAACGGGGGAGAGGTCGCCTCGATGGTGATGATCGAAGCCGTCAGCCGTCTCGTTCCTGGAGTCATCGGCAACCCGGAATCGCTGACTGAGGAAAGCCACGAGGACGGACTCCTCGAGTACCCCATCTACACGAAGCCCGCCAGCTGGAGGGGTCGGGACGTACCGGACATCCTGCTCAGTGGAAATCACGGTGCGATCGCACGCTGGAGAAGAGACCGCAGACTCGAACTCACGGCCGAGGTCAGGCCCGATCTGCTCGCCGAACTCCAGGATCTGGACAAGCACGACCGTGCCGTTGTGGAACGGTTTGAGTCCGGAGACGAATCCATGACAGAATAGATCGTCGCGTTTGTTGGCATTCACCTGCTTCAGGGGGATGGATGCCCACAGCGATTCTGCGGTGTTGATATCGCAGAATTCCGGGGAGCAATCCCGACAGACGATCCAATCACCGGTACAACCGGTCCGATATGCGTGTTCTCGACCTGAAGCAGGGGACACATGGAGAAACACAATGCAGAAGCTTGATGTTGTTGACGCAGCCTCATTGAAGACTGACGTTCCTGATTTCCGCCCGGGCGATACGCTCAACGTTCACGTCCGCGTGGTCGAAGGATCGCGTTCGCGTATCCAGGTGTTCAAGGGAATCGTCATCCGTCGCCAGGGCGACGGAGTCCGCGAGACCTTCACCGCTCGTAAGATCAGCTTCGGCGTCGGTGTCGAGCGTACCTTCCCGGTGCACTCGCCGATCGTCGAGAAGCTCGAAGTTCTCGCCCGCGGTGACGTTCGTCGTGCCAAGCTGTACTACCTGCGCGAACTGCGCGGCAAGGCTGCTCGCATCCGCGAAAAGGCCTGATTATTGCCTGGCACTGTGGGCAATGATCGCGCTGTGCCGAAGCAACAAGAAAACGCGACCTTCGGGTCGCGTTTTCTGTATTCTGGCCGCTTCTGGAAGCTCATCGCCGTCATCGCGATCCTCATCATCGTCATCGGCGGATCCGTTCGCGGGTTCATCGTCCAACGGTTCACGATTCCCAGTGCATCGATGGAGCCGACCCTGGATGTCGGCGACGATATCAGCGTCTGGCGCCCCGACGCTCTGAGCTCTGACATCGAACGCGGCGACATCGTCGTCTTCGACGGACGAGGCTCCTTCGTCGACGATGCCCTTCCGACCCCCATCCAGAAGGTGGGGTCATGGGTGGGGCTGGGAAGCAAAGACGTCTACTACGTCAAACGCGTCATCGCCGTCGGCGGCGACACACTCCAATGCTGTGATGCCCATGGTCGACTGCTCTTCAACGACGAACCACTGAAAGAGGACTACGCCCCTCTGCCAGCTTCGAAGACGGAGTTCTCGATCGAGGTCCCCGCCGACACCATGTGGGTGATGGGCGACAACCGGAACGACTCGGCAGACTCCCGAGCGCTGTTGGGCAGACCCGGAGGCGGTTTCATTCCCCTTGATCGGGTCATCGGCCCCGTCATCGGACACGGCTCCTCGGTCGACTGAGAAGGCGATCTCACCCGGCTGCCCGAACTCGTCTCTGACCCATCTTCCGACAGGACCCAGTCTGAAAACTGAACGGTTCTCAGAGATGATCGCAGCCTGACAGGTGACGCGACGAGGTGCTGGTACGCTCATTTCAGTCCCTCTGCGGAACCTGTGGTCCGATGCGAAAGCGAACGAATGTCAACCGAATCAGAAGCTTCCCCACCTTCAGCCTCGAAGAAACTCCTCCGGGGCCTGCTCGAGACCGCAGCGATCATCCTCGTCGCCATCCTCATCTCCACCGCACTCAAGACCTGGGTCGTCCGCTCGTTCTACATTCCGTCGGGATCGATGATGGAAACTCTGCAGATCGACGACAGGGTCCTTGTCGATCAGTTGGCACCCCGCTTCGGACCGGCCAGCCGCGGTGACATCATCGTCTTCGATGATCCCGACCATTGGCTGAGCCCCCAGGAAGTCTCGGAATATGAGCCCAACCCGATCCTCGAATTCGTCGGATTGGCTCCGGCAGACGGGGGTCAGCAGCTGATCAAACGGGTGATCGGCGTCGGCGGCGACACCGTCGAATGCTGCGACGCGCAGGGACGCATCCTCGTCAACGGCGAACCCATCGATGAGACCTACCTGGAAGATGACACCGCCCCCTCGGAGGTGGAGTTCAAGGTCACCGTCCCCGACGGCCACTACTGGGTCATGGGCGACAACCGCAGCAACTCCGCCGATTCCAGGTACCACGTCGACACACAGCCCTATGTGCCCGAAGACAATGTGGTGGGCACCGTCTTCCTCATCAACTGGCCCTTCAAGCACTTCAGCTGGATGTCGACGCCGAAGGCGGTCTTCGCCGATGTCCCCGACTCTGAAGGAATCACCGGCAACTGATGGCGCAGACAGGATTGTACGACCTCAGCTATGAGAGCGCACTGTTGGCAGAAGGCTATGAATTCGTCATCGGCGTCGACGAGGTCGGTCGGGGAGCATTGGCAGGACCGGTCAGCGTCGGGGTCGCCCTCTTCGACCTCAGAGAGGTAACCGCCGCCGAGGTGCCCGCTGGCATCCATGATTCCAAGCAGCTTAGTGCGCTGTCCCGTCAAACCGCGACTGATCGCGTCAATGGCTGGGCCAGGGCTACCTCCGTGGGTTCGACGACTCCGAATGAACTCGACGAACTCGGGATGACCATGGCCTTGAACCTGGCCGGTCGGAGGGCCCTGTCTGAGATGCTGCTGGAGTGTGTCGGATCGACCGACTTTCCGCCGTCGACGATGATCCTCCTCGACGGCAAGCATGACTGGCTTTCGGCGCCACTCACGCTCGATTGTCTGGGGATATTCGGCGACGCCGCCGACCTGCAGCTGCCTCAGGTGCGAACCGTGATCAAGGGCGACGGAAGTGTTCCGGTGATTGCCGCAGCAAGTATTGTGGCAAAAGTGCAGCGAGACGAGGAGATGATCGCACTCGCGAAGGCAAACCCCCAGTATGGTTGGGAGTCGAATGTGGGGTACGGAACCATGAAGCACCGTCGGGGCATCGCCGACTTCGGTCCCAGCATTCACCACCGGAGAAGCTTCCGCCTGCAAACGGCACACGATGCGAAGGAGGGATCGTCATGAGCACTGATGATCTGGACGATTACGAAGCTCAACTGGAGCTGCAGCTCTACAAGGAGTACCGCGACGTCGTAGGACTCTTCGCCTACGTTGTGGAGACGGAACGACGCTTCTATCTGGCCAACCACGTTGACCTCAAGGCCCACAACGACGCCGGAGACGTCTATTTCGAGTTGACGCTGCGCGACGCTTGGGTGTGGGACAGCTACCGATCAGCACGCTTCATCAAAACCGTGCACGTGCTGACCTTCAAAGACGTTAATATCGAAGAGATCTCCAAGAACGATCTGGAACCGCCGACGTCGATCAGAGGCTGAACGCAGCCGGTGCCTGTGAGCTCCTGACGCGTTCAGGGTGACTCGTACACCGTTCCGTTGTGGACGGGGCCTCGACTTGTGTGTGCTCGGCCTGTGGACGACACATCGTCGTCCACAGGCCGATCTTCTGCCCTTGCCGCGTCTGTATCCCCGATGGTGGTCTGAGCCCCATGGGACCGACAACTGGCAGACGCAGCGCAACGACATCGGGACTGCGCCAGCGCGCGCTGGGGCAGACAGGAGAATGCCTGGCCGCAGATTTCCTGCAACGGCAGGGAATGGTCATCATCGAACGCAACTTCCGGTGCCCACGCGGAGAGATAGACATCATCGCCAAAGACGGCGACACCATCGTCTTCGTCGAGGTGAAGACCCGCAGAACCCTCGCACAGGGATCACCTCTCGAAGCGGTGACGGCAGCGAAGCTGCGGAAGATCAGAACACTGTCGGGAATCTGGTTGAGCCAGCAGAAGGACTTCTTCGCATCCATCCGCATCGATGCCCTCGGCATCGTGATGGACCCTGAACCCGACTACTCCCATCTCCGCAACGTGCAGGTCGACTCGTGAGCGAGGAGACGAAGCTCAACGTGATCGGACGGGCCTCCGCCGTCGCACTCTGGGGGCTGGCGGGCAAGATCGTGTCCATCGAAGCATGCGTCAGCGCCGGCCTGCCGGGCATCGACATCGTGGGCCTGCCTGATGCCTCCGTGAGCGAGTCCAGGAAGCGACTTCGGGCCGCACTGGCTTATCTGGGAATCCCTGTTGCTTCGCAGCATCTGACGATCAACCTCACCCCGGGCACCGTGCCGAAGATCGGCACAGGATTCGACCTCGGAATCGCAGTGGCCGTGCTCAAGGCTCAAGGCATCATCACCGCAACGGACACCGAATCGATCATCCATTGCGGTGAGCTCGGCCTCGACGGGCGCATTCGTCCCGTCACTGGGGTCCTGCCGAGTCTGCACAGCGGTCTCCAAGCCGGCTTCGAGCGATTCGTCGTTCCGGTCGGTAACAGTCGGGAGTCAGCCCTGCTCGGGGGAGGCGGAGTCAAGGCCGTCGCCTCACTGGCAGAACTCATCAACATCTACGGTGGAAGCCTTGCGGTCCCGGAGCTGCCACCGGTCGTCGAGGCTGAGACCATCAGCCCGGAAGCCTCCGAACGTCACGACCTTGTCGAAGTCCAAGGCCAGGCCGAAGCTCGATTCGGTCTCGAAGTCGCCGCCGCCGGTGGACACAATCTGCTGATGCGAGGCACCCCAGGAGCCGGAAAGACGCTGCTGGCACAGTGCCTGCCGGGGATACTTCCACCATTGGATGACGAGCAGGCCATCGAAGCGGCGGCGGTGCGCTCGCTGCGGGGAGAGCTCAACGGCGGCGAAGGACTCGACCGCACGCCCCCGTTCGAAGCGCCCCACCACCGCAGCACCGCCTCGGCGCTGATCGGTGGGCGCCGACCGGGATCGATAGGAATACTCAGCAGAGCTCACCGGGGCGTCCTCTTCATGGATGAGGCCCCCGAATTCTCACGGGACGTCCTCGAAGCGCTGCGGCAGCCGATGGAATCTCGACAGGTCCACATCCACCGGGCGTGGGGCTCGATGGTGCTTCCCGCATCGTTCCAACTGGTCATGGCGGCCAACCCCTGCCCGTGCGGGGTAGGAATGCGCGGAGCCGAATCCACGTGCCGGTGCACACCGATGGATAAACGCCGCTACCGCAACAGGCTCTCCGGGCCTTTGCTGGACCGAGTCGACCTGCAGCTCGAACTGTTCCCGGTCTCCCCAGCAGACATCCGCCTCGGCGGGGGACAGGAGGACAGCGCAACTGTGGCAGCGCGGGTCCATCTCGCCCGGCAACGACAGGCGGAGAGATACGTCGACTGCGAGTGGACGCTGAACTCAAATGCTCCCGGAGTCTGGCTGCGTGAACACTTTGCGCTGAGCCCGAACAGTCTGCGCGACCTGGACCGTGCTCTCGACACCGGAAGGATCACCATGCGCGGATATGACCGAGTGCTCAGGGTCGCAACCACTCTGGCCGACCTCGAGGGAGCCGGTGCGCCGACACCCGACAAGATCACGGCGGCGCTGGCATTGAGGACGCAGGAATCATGAACGACGACGCCAACGGGGAGATCAGGGCAGCCGTGGCCGCGCTGCTGAGAATCGGCGAACCCGGCGACGGTCTGCTCACCGGGCTCGTCGCTGAAATCGGACCGATCGCAGTCCTCGAACTGATTCGGGCGGTGGCTGTGGGAACGTCATCTGCGGCCGAAGCTGCTGCGAGTCTCTCAACGATCGTGATCGAAGTTCCAGGCAGCGGGCAGCTTCCAGAGGCCTTCGACCGGTGGGCCGTGCGCGGCGAGGACGCCCAGGGGCATCGTGATCTTGAAGCCGTGCACAGGCTGGGAGGGCGACTCGTCATCCCCAGCGATGACGAATGGCCGACCGCCCTCACCGACCTGGGGCCGGCGGCACCACTGGGACTGTGGGTCCGAGGCGCGGCACGTTTGAACACAGCGCTGCGGTCGGCCGTCGCCATCGTCGGAGCACGTGCGTCGAGCAACTACGGCACCAAGTGTGCCTCAGATCTTGCCTGGGACCTGGCCGCACGGGGACTGACCATCGTCTCCGGCGGGGCCTTCGGAATCGATGCGGCCGCCCACCGGGCAGCCATCGCCCGAGAGGGCACCACGATCGCCTTCATGGCCGGGGGAGTCGATCGCTTCTATCCGGTGGCCAATACCGAACTGTTCCAGCAGGTGCTCGAAGCCGGCGCGATCGTCTCGGAGACCGCTCCCGGAATGACCCCGATGCGGCACAGGTTCCTCCTCCGCAACCGCCTGATCGCCGCCTCATCGCAAGTCACGGTCATCGTCGAAGCCGGCTGGCGCAGCGGAGCCCTCAACACCGCCCGGCACGCATTGGAACTCTCCCGCGAGGTCGCAGCATTCCCCGGATCCGTGTACTCGGCATCCTCGACGGGAACCCACAGACTCATCCGCGCGCATGAAGCGGAGCTGGTGACCAGCTGCACAGACGTCATCGAACTCATCGGCGGAGAGGAACCGACATTGTTCGACGACGGAAGACTCACGGGCGAACACCCCAGCACAGCGGCCTCCGACCCGATCGATGATCTCGCCGAACGGGAGAAGATCTGCGTCAACGTGCTCTCGGTGACCAAGGCTCTCGACGTCTCAACCGTGGCTTCACGGGCCGGACTGACAGTGTCGAACACTCTCTCCGCGCTCGCCGTCCTCGAACTGGCAGGCCTGAGCGCCCGCCGGGAATCCGGTTGGGTCAAGCTGCGGCCAGCACAATGAGACGCCGATGAAGGTCCGCCGCTGAACACGTCCGATCGCGTAACCTGGGGCTGTGACCCTTCCGACGACCATCGCCGAGGTGGTGTCCGGCTATGCCGACCACCTGAGATCGCGTGACGTCTCAGCACACACCTCGAGAGCCTACGTCGCCGATGTCAGCGACTTCTTCGACCACACGGCCCACGCGCCGGGCGCTGGCGGTAAGTCCCGGGCTGCTGAACTTCAAGTCAGCGACATCGATCTCAACGATCTGCGGTCGTGGCTCATCACGCTCGATGATGCTGGAGCCGCGAAGTCGACGGTGGCTCGGAAGATCGCAGCAGTGAAGTCATTCTTCGCCTACTGCGTGAACCAGCATGGGCTGTCGAACAATCCAGCGGCACGACTGCGAACTCCCAAGAAGGACTCACGTCTGCCCACAGTGCTCAAACCGCAGCAGGCCGCCGATCTCGTATCCCGGCAACGGACTGTTCATACTGAGGCCGACAACAGCGACCCCATCGAGGCCGCCAAATGGGTCAGAGACGCAGCCATCTTGGAGATGCTCTATGCCACAGCGGTGCGAGTTTCTGAACTGACCGGGCTGAACCGCGGCGACGTCGATCACCAGCGCTCGATGATCACCGTGTTGGGCAAGGGCAACAAGGAACGCCGCGTTCCCTACGGGAAACCAGCCCAGACGGCACTGCAGAAGTGGCTGAGTCTGCGGGACGCGTTCGCCTCCGAGAGCAGCGGTGACGCGCTCTTCCTCGGCGTCAGAGGTGGCCGCATCGGAGCCAGGCAGGTGAGGGAACTCGTCCACCGCTACGGTGCCGCTGACCCCAGCGCACCTGATATCGGCCCACACGGACTCCGACACTCGGCCGCTACACACATGCTCGACGGGGGAGCGGACCTGCGGCAGATCCAAGAACTTCTGGGGCACTCGACGATGAGCAGCACCCAGATCTACACCCACGTCTCGATGCAGCGACTACAGGAGACCTACCGACAGGCACACCCCCGGGCCTGATCGCAGCGGGCCGTGCGCGGTCCTGGGGTGTCGTCATTGACGGAACTCCCAATGCCACGGCTCCGGCAGAGAACCGGACTGGCGGGCCCAGCCCGGATGGATCCACCCGAACTTGGGTGCATTCGCACGCATCCACTGATGCTGGGCACTGCCGAAGGAATTGATTCCGCCGCCCAAGTCAACGGCCAGCGCCCATCCGTGATTTGAGGTCCCCGGGGTTGCAGCCATCCGTCCCTTTCGCTTCTTGAGGATGACCTGGGTGTCGTAGTCGCGGTAAGCATCCGTGACGGAGATCGGAGTCGAGAATCTGGCTTCGTAGGCGTGGGACATGCGATCGAATGCCTTCTGCGCATCACAGCGCAGCATCTGCCCCGGCGCCGAGTCCAGCGTGCACATGGCAGCCGCAGGAATTCGGCCATTGCGATGCCCACCCCAGGCTCCTGCACCCGAGGTCGTGGAATCCCCGGTTGGCTCCTTCGCAGGTTTGCGAGACAGAGGCAACAGGATCGACTCCTCCTGCCCGAAGAAGCCTGCCGGGTCGATGTAGACCTTGTCGCCCTGAGCCGCCCAGACCCCGATGTGCAGGCACGATTCATCACAGTGCGAACCTTCACCGACGGTCCCGATCTCCTCGCCGGCTGCGAACCTCTCACCCTTCTTCAGTTCCGACTTCGCTGGTTGGAAGGAGACCACATGCCCGGAGTCCGTCACAATGCTCACGGTCGCAGTGCCGGCCACAGTGCCGCGGAAACGGATGGTGCCCGCGGCGGGCGCACGCACCGGTTCATCGCTGACCGTCAGCACATCGATGCCGCGGTGTCCCTTCAGCCAGGCTTCGGTCGGCGGATCGAAGGCCTCGATGATCTCCATCGCAGGCACGGGGGACATCCACGTCGGCTCTGCCTCGGACACCGAGGTGGCAGCCACTGCCGAGGTGGCGGCCGCCGCCGACGAGATGTGCGCTGGTGCCGCGAACGGCAGGCCCACCTCGGCGACGGTGAAGGTCAGGGCCAGCAGACTCCCGGCAAGCAGGAGTCGCAGACGACGAGTTGCCGGCACAGGCCGAAGCCAGGACGGGAGGGCGGTGTGAGACGAGTCGGTGAAGAGATCCATGAGCCCATGGAAGCGGGATCACTTGCCGAAGTCAGGCCCAAGCTCGGCCCCTGTGGACAGGTCGCGAGTGTGCACAGGCGAAACGAACACGAGTCATCGGGCAATCCACAGGAGAGCGCGCATGAGTGACGGGCCGCCGCGTCTGATGAGGCGGCCGAGAACGATCTGGGCGAACAAGACCGGCTGCAGAATCGGGGCTCACACTTCCGCAGATCCGGCTGTGTCCACATACCAACGCGCACGAGTCAATGGGCATCGTCTTCGAAAAGGACAGCGAATGTGCGTTGCATGTGATGCAGACCATCCGGCAGGTGCCCGATCGATTGGAAATGCCTTGGGCAACGGGGATAGACTGGCCTCAGCAGAAGCGTGTCTTCTGACTACGCGTATTCGATTTCTTCTCCATCCCATGGTGCAAATTGTCCGTCAGGGCGAATTTGTGGGGCGGATGAACCGAATACCAGGAATCAACCGAAAAGGTCACTGTTGCCGACAGCTCAATGCTGCCGGAGAACACTGACGTAAAAGCACCTACGGGTGCAAGAGAAAGGAGGGCGTCGGCATGGCCGTCGTCACCATCCGCCAGCTGCTCGACAGCGGCGTTCACTTTGGACACCAGACCCGTCGTTGGAACCCGAAGATGAAGCGTTTCATCTTCACCGAGCGCAACGGCATCTACATCATCGACCTGCAGAAGTCGCTGGGCTACATCGACACTGCCTTCGAGTTCGTCAAGGAAACCGTGACCCACGGTGGCTCGATCCTCTTCGTCGGCACCAAGAAGCAGGCACAGGAATCGATCGCCGAACAGGCTAAGCGCGTGGGCCAGCCCTACGTCAACCAGCGTTGGCTCGGTGGCATGCTCACCAACTTCCAGACCATCTCGCTGCGTCTGCGCCGCCTGAAGGAACTCGAAGAGATCGACTTCGACGACGTTGCAGGTTCTTCGCACACCAAGAAGGAACTGCTCATTCTCCGTCGTGAGAAGGACAAGCTCGAGAAGACCCTCGGCGGTATCCGCGACATGCAGCGCACCCCTTCGGCTGTCTGGATCGTTGACACCAAGAAGGAACACCTCGCAGTCGACGAAGCTCGCAAGCTGGGCATCCCGGTCATCGCGATCCTCGACACCAACTGCGATCCTGACGACGTCAACTACCCGATCCCGGGCAACGACGACGCCATCCGCTCGGTGTCCCTGCTGACCCGCGTGATCGCCGATGCAGTGGCAGAGGGCCTCATCGCCCGTCACTCCTCCGACGATGACAGCGGCGAGAAGAACGTCTCCGCCGTCGAACCTATGCCTGAGTGGGAACGCGAACTGCTCGAGGGCAACGCTCCTGCCTCTGAGGAAGCCGCCGCTCCGGCCGCTGACGCTGCTGAGAAGCCAGCCGCTGAAGAAGCTGCTGCTCCTGCTGCCGACGCTGCTGCTGAGAAGCCAGCTGCCGAGGAAGCCGCTGCACCAGCTGCTGAAGCAACGGAAGAGACCGCTGCTCCGGCTGCGGACGCCGCTGCAGACTCCACCGAGTCGACCGAGTCCTGATTTTCCATAACTCCACCACCCTGAGGAGAAAGAATGGCAAACTACACTGCCGCTGATATCAAGGCACTGCGCGAGAAGACCGGCGCCGGAATGATGGATGTCAAGAAGGCTCTTGACGAAGCAGACGGCGATCAGGCGAAAGCTATCGAGGTCCTCCGTGTGAAGGGCCTCAAGGGCGCGACCAAGCGTGAAGGTCGCTCCACGTCTGACGGTCTCGTGGCCACACAGGTCGACGGCGGCGTCGGAACGATGATCGAGCTCAACTCGGAGACCGACTTCGTTGCGAAGTCCGATCCCTTCGTCGCACTCGCTGACGAAGTTCTGGCTCTGGCCGTGTCCAGCAACGCCGATTCGGCCGAAGCTGTCCTCGAGTCCACGAAGGACGGCAAGCCCGTCTCGGAATTCATCACCGAAAGCGGTGCGACTCTGGGCGAGAAGGTCGCCCTGCGTCGCGTCGGACGTCTCGAAGGCGCAAGCGTCGAGTCCTACCTGCACCGGACCAACAAGGATCTGCCTCCTCAGGTGGGCGTCCTGCTGGCCTACGAAGGTGACGACTCCTCGGTTGCCCACGATGTCGCCGTGCACATCGCTGCGATGAGCCCGAAGTACTTCTCCCGCGAAGATGTCCCTGCGGACCTCGTGGAGAACGAACGTCGCATCGCTGAAGACACCGCGAAGAACGAAGGCAAGCCGGAGAAGGCTCTGCCCAAGATCATCGAAGGCCGCGTCAACGGCTTCTTCAAGGAGAACTGCCTGCTGGACCAGGGATTCGCCAAGGATCCCAAGCAGTCCGTGAGCAAGGTTCTTGAGGCTGCCGGCGTCAAGGCCACCGGATTCCTGCGCTTCCGCGTCGGAGCCTGAAACATCATTGACCGTTGAGCGAGTCGGTTTCCGACCCGCACAGCAGTCGTCTCGCTTGAGAGTGAACTCATAAGCGGCGGACGGGGTCGGACCAATCGGTCCGGCCCCGTTTTCGCTAAACTGACACCGACGACTCATCCGGGCTCCAACCTGCCCAGACGGAAGAAGGACTAAATGACATCCACCCCGGTTCACGAATCCAGCTACGCCAGCAGACCAGTCCGCACCCACCGCCGCCGCGTTCTCCTCAAACTCTCCGGCGAGGTGTTCGGCGGAGGCAAGATCGGAGTCGATCCCGACGTCGTCGCCGCAGTCGCCAGGGAAGTGGCACCCACCGTCGACGAGGTGGAAGTCAGCATCGTCGTCGGCGGCGGTAACTTCTTCCGTGGAGCAGAGCTGTCCCAGCGGGGCATGGACCGTACCCGCGCCGATTACATGGGCATGCTGGGAACAGTGATGAACTGCCTGGCTCTGCAGGACTTCCTCGAGCAGACCGGAGTCGACACTCGAGTGCAGACCGCGATCCCCATGTCCCAGGTCGCCGAGTCCTACATCCCACGCCGGGCCATGCGTCACATGGAGAAGAACCGGGTCGTCATCTTCGGCGCAGGAGCCGGACTGCCCTACTTCTCCACCGACACCGTCGCCGCACAGCGTGCGCTGGAGATCCACGCCGATGAAGTCCTCATCGCCAAAAACGGAGTCGACGGCGTCTACACCGCGGACCCGAACATCGATCCCACAGCAGAGAAGATCCGTGAGATCACCTACCAGGAGGCGCTGCAGAAGGGCCTCAAGGTCGTCGACGCCACCGCCTTCTCCCTGTGCATGGACAACAAGCTTCCGATGCACGTCTTCGGCATGGAAGGCGAAGGCAACCTGCGCAAGGCGATCGTCGGAGACAAGATCGGCACCGTGGTCAACTAGTTTCACCGCGCACCGCCCAGGAACATCAACACCTCGAAACACCCCCTCATATGAAGTCCAGGACCGTTCCTGGACCAATAGAGTGGGGCATTCGTGAGCTATGACCCATAGAATGAACCCAAAGCACCCTACCGACGAAAAGAGTGAGTCGTGATTGAAGAGACACTGGCTGAGGCCAGAGAGAAGATGGACAAGGCCGTGGAATTCACGCAGGAGGACTTCTCGTCCATCCGCACCGGCCGCGCCAATCCCGCCCTGTTCGCTTCCATTGAGATCGATTACTACGGTGCACCGACCCCTCTGCAGCAGCTGGCCTCATTCCAGACCCCAGAGGCCCGCACGATTCTCGTGACTCCCTACGACCGTGGGGCACTCGGTGACATCGAGACGGCACTGCGCAATTCGGACATCGGGGCCAACCCCGCCAACGACGGCAACGTCATCCGCGTTGTGCTCCCGGAACTCACCGAGGAACGCCGCAAGGAATACGTGAAGATCGTCAAGGGCAAGGCCGAAGACGGCAAGGTCTCGATCCGCAACA
Source organism: Brevibacterium aurantiacum (assembly GCF_003932995.1). Taxonomy (NCBI): domain Bacteria; kingdom Bacillati; phylum Actinomycetota; class Actinomycetes; order Micrococcales; family Brevibacteriaceae; genus Brevibacterium; species Brevibacterium aurantiacum. Next base: position 2,722,412 of record NZ_CP025333.1, on the reverse strand, counting down.
TCCGTCGCCATGCCAAGGAGACCCTGGAACGCATCAAGAAGGACGGCGACGCCGGCGAAGACGAAGTCGCACGCGGAATCTCCGAACTCGACGACCTGACGAAGAGCAAGGTCGACAACGTCGACAAGCTGCTGAATCAGAAGGAAGCTGAGCTCCTCGAGGTCTGATGGTTTCCTTGACCGGGTCAGACAGTCCTGCATCCGATCCGGCTTCCTTCGGGGGGCCGGATCCGGTTCCGCATGCATCAGGCTCTGAGACCCCTTTCCCCAGGCGCCGAGACCTGCGCAACTCGGATAAGGACTATTCGCCGGACGATCCGGCGACGAATCCGGCAGCGAAGACCGGGCAAGACGTTCCTCAGGTGGCGGAGAAGGACTACGGCAAGGCCGGACGAAATCTGCCGGCGGCGATCGGCATCGGGCTGCTCATCGGCGGCGTCGTCTTGGCCTCGCTCGTCTTCTTCCCGATTTCCTTCCTCTTCATCATCCTCGTCGCCATCGTCGCTGCGATGTGGGAACTGGCCAACGCGCTGTCTCGTTCGGGATCGCTGGTCTCGCGTATTCCGACCATGGTCTCCGCAGCCTGCATGGTGCTGGCGACTTTCGTCGGCGGACGCGAAGCACTGTGGGTGACCTTCGCTGCCAGCGCCGGCGCAGTCATGCTCTTCACAATGGTCGAACGCCGCAAGAACGCGGTCAAAGACGTCTCGCTGTCCCTGTTCGCGCTCACCTATGTCGGTCTCATGGCCTGCTTCGTCGTCTACCTGCTCACGCAGCCCGACGGCAATCTCTACGTCATCCTGTTCCTTGCCAGCGTGGTCGCCTCGGACACCGGGGGCTACGTCTTCGGGGTGCTGTGGGGCAAACACCCGATCGCCCCGAGGATCTCGCCGAAGAAATCCTGGGAAGGCTACTTCGGCTCGGTGGTCTTCGCCGCTGCGGTCGCGACCATCCTCGCTCTCACACTCTTCGACGCGCCCTTCTGGACCGGACTGGTCTTCGGCGTCGTCATTCCAGCCTTCGCCACCCTCGGCGACTTCAGCGAATCGATGATCAAACGAGATCTCGAGCTCAAGGACATGGGCACTCTTCTGCCTGGCCACGGGGGAGTCATGGACCGACTCGATTCGATCCTGCCGACGGCTCCGGTGGCTCTGGTGATGTTCTCCGTTCTGCCCGGATACCTCTGATCCGACGCCTGCCGGGCCGTGGCGGCTCACACACTCCAATAAAATTGCTCTCATGAGACAATGGACGTGTGAGTTCTCAAGCAGGTAACAGGCAGACACGGCCCGTCGTCGAACACGCAGACGGCACGACATCGAAGACACCGATGGCAGACGGCCGTCCGCTGCTCAATTTCAAATCTCCACGAGCCAGCCAGCCGAAGCAGCATCTGGCCGATATGACGATGGACGAACGCATCGACGCGGTCAAAGAGATGGGACTGCCGGCCTTCCGCGCCAAGCAGATCTCGACACACTACTTCTCGCACTATCAGACCGACGTGGAGTCCATGACGGACCTGCCCAAGGATCTGCGTGCCGACCTGCAGGAACGATTCTTCCCCCACCTCCTGACCGAGGTCCGCCGCCTGCGCACAGCCAACGGCGACACCATCAAATTCCTGTGGCGCCTCTACGACGGTGCGCTCGTCGAGTCAGTCCTCATGCGCTACCGCAACCGTGTCACCCTGTGCGTGTCCAGCCAGTGCGGCTGCGGCATGAACTGTCCCTTCTGCGCCACCGGCCAGCAGGGCCTGACACGCAACATGTCCGCGGCAGAGATCGTCGAACAGGTCATCCGAGCCAATCAGGTCATCGCTGCCGGTGAACTCGCACCCGCACCCACATCAGACATGCCAGCCGAAGGTGAGACGGCACTCGGTGCCGAAGCCGATGACGAGCAGGGGGAGACCTCTGAGGCCACGGTCGACGAATCGGGCACGAGCACCTCGGCGACGGGACCCGAACGCGTCTCCAACATCGTGTTCATGGGAATGGGCGAGCCCCTGGCCAACTACAAGCGGGTGATGAACGCGGTGCGCCGGTTCGTCGAACCTGCTCCCCAGGGACTGGGCATGTCGGCCCGCCGAATCACCATCTCCACGGTCGGTCTGGTCCCCGGCATCAACAAGCTCGCGGCCGAGGACATCCCCGTCACCTTCGCGCTCAGCCTCCACGCACCCGATGATGAGCTGCGCGACGAGATGATCCCCGTCAACACCCGGTGGAAGGCCGATGAGGCCATCGACGCCGCATACAACTACTACCAGGTGACGGGACGTCGGGTGAGCATCGAATACGCGCTCATCAAGGACATGAACGATCACCCCTGGCGTGCAGAGCTGCTGGCGAAGAAGCTCAACGCTCGCGGCCGCGGTTGGGTGCACGTCAATCCGATTCCGCTCAACCCGACTCCGGGCTCGGTGTGGACCGCGTCCGAGCCGGAGGTGGCCGACGAATTCGTGCGCAGACTCATCGACCAGGGAATCCCGACGACCATCCGCGATACCCGCGGATCGGACATCGACGGAGCCTGCGGACAGCTCGCTGCCGCCGACTGAGAAGTCGCGAACACGCATTTTCCGCGTCCGCCATTTATCATGGTGGAAATGACCAATACGGCGATTCGCTTCTGGAGGCAACATGGCGGACACGACTTTCCCCCGAATGTCCGGATGGAAGAACGGCTACGACCCCAAACAGGTCGACAGCTTCTTCAAACGTGCGCGTGAATCCTTCGAACGTCCCACCCCGCAGCCCGGTGACCTCGACTCCCGTGCGGTGCGCACCGTCGGCTTCGACCTGGTGCGCAAGGGATACCACGTCGCCGTCGTCGATGCCGCACTCGACCGACTCGAAGACGCCTTCGCCAAACAGGCACGTGATCGCCTCATCGCACAGTCGGGTCAAGACGCATGGGTGTCCGAGCTGACACGTGTGGCCGCGTCCCTGCGGGGACGTCTGGTGCGCGAACCCGGCGAACACTTCGACAACCCGGCACCCGGAGTCATCGGCTACGACATTGATCAGGTCGATGACATGTGCGAGAAGGTCAACGCCTACTTCACCCAGGGTGTGGCCATGAGCGTCGACCAGGTGCGTCGCGTCCTGTTCAAGACGGCCAAGGGCGATAAGGCCTACGACGAGGACCAGGTGGATGCCTTCATCGACCGTGTCGTCGAAGTGATGGCCTCCGTTGACTGATTTCCATTACTTCGAAGCACCCACGGACACCTCGGCTGGAACTCTCAACCCGGTCTTCGAGCTGCTCGACTTCCCGATCGCCATGGGCGGGGCCGATGACATCGTCCTGACCGGGCCAGTCCCGGACCAACCGATGGTCGATGGCAGGGTGGTCACCGACCCACGTCTGGTCAAGGCACTGTCGAAGCCCGTGGAACTCGATCGCGCCGAGGTGCTCGACCGGAGTGCGAAACTCGCCGGAGTCCTCCGTGCCATGGGCATCAACGGCACAGAGAACGAACGCGTCATCATCGCCGAGGATGTTCCACCGGTCTCTCGGGCGCTCAGCATCCTCGGTGCCCTGCGCATCGGAGTCGGCGTCGACGTCCGCTCGGCGGCCGCGAACACCGCGTCGTCCGCGACGTCCTCGTCGGTCGAGGCCTCCTCGGCTCAGTCTGGAGATGACGAGCTCACCACCGTGTTCGTCCACACCATCGACGCGGCCCCGATTGAGTCGGGACGGGCATCGGTCAAGGCCATCCGCTCCCAGTTCGAAGGCGTGGGAATCACCGTGTCGGGGGAGACCGCCAACATCGATCAGGCGATGAGGGACTCACGCGTCGAACCCGCCGCGGTCGTCGCACTCTTACCGGACCGGGCACTCATCGTCACCGACGAGACTTCGCTCGACGCACGATCGAGCCTGGACTGGCTGTCGCAGGAGCTCCTTCCTGAGGCCTGACGCCTCCGGTCCGAACACGACAGAGCAGATGAGCCACACCACGGTCACCGCCCATCTGCGCGAAGCAGGGTGCGTCTTCGCCGAAGACGAAGCCCGAATCCTGCTGGAAGCCGCCCAAGAGACCGCATCGTCAGACTTCGCTGACCGCCACGCCGTTCTCGGCAGGCTCCTGGCTCGCCGTGTTGCCGGTGAGCCGCTGGAACAGATCGTGGGATGGGTCGACTTCGCAGGTCAGCACATCGCGGTCGCACCCGGCGTGTTCGTACCGCGGCAGAGATCGACGCTATTGGCGCAGCAGTCGATACTGGCTGTGCAGGCCGCAGGCGAATCGGCGCGCTTCCTCGAAGCCTTCTGCGGTGTGGGTGCCGTGGCCGCCACCGTCTCCCGCGCCGTGCACGGAACTCAGATCCACCTCGGCGACTATGATGAGACTGCCCTCAACTGTGCGAGATTAAACGTCGGCGCTCAGGCGACGCCGCATCTGCTCGACTGCCTGGTGGGGCTGCCACAGTCTCTGAGCGGCAGGTTCGATGTGATCTCCGCGGTTCCGCCCTACGTACCGGATTCCGCGGCACAGTACCTACCCCACGAAGCGGCCGAGTACGAGCCGGCGACGGCGCTCTTCGGCGGGGCCGACGGGCTGGACCTGGTCCGGCGCCTCATCACCGAATCACACGATTGGCTGGCACCCGGTGGAGTGCTGCTCATCGAACTCGGCAGCCAGCAGCAGCAACCGGCCACCGACTTCGCCGAGGCCCTGGGGTTCATCGGCACGCGCACACTCGGCGAGGACGAGCAGACCGTGGTGCTCGAACTGCGGCTGCGCGACTGAGAACGCTCGGTTCTCTGTGCCGGCCGGTGGATGGCAACCATGCGGCCGGCGAACGGCGTCAACGCCGTCCGGTGAATGACAGCAACCGCTGACAAGATGTGCAGCGGTGCTGCATGTGGGCACGGCGTACATACTTCTTGCCAGCGGTTGCTGGGCGGTGCTCAGGCGCTAGGTTGCTAGGCGGTGCTCAGGCCCTGCGAATCAGTTCGCGAAGGCGTTGATTCCGGTGAGGCTGCGGCCCAAGGTGAGCTGGTGGACCTCGTGGGTGCCTTCGTAGGTGAGCACGGTCTCGAGGTTCACCGCGTGGCGCAGCGGTGGGTATTCGCTGGTGATGCCGGAACCGCCGAAGAGTGCGCGCAGGTCACGGCACACGTTCATCGCGGTATCGACGTTGACCATCTTGCCCAGGCTGATCTGTTCCGGGCGCACACCCTTCTCCGAGTCCTTGAGCTTGCCCAGGTGAGCGGCGAGCAGTGTGATCTGCGAATACTGGCCGAAGGCCTTCGCAAGCTTCTGCTGGCTGATCTGGAACGAAGAAAGCGGACGGTCGAACTGAATGCGCGTATTGGTGTACTCGAGTGCCGATAGGAGAGCGTCGCGTGCGGCGCCGGTGACGCCGAAGACGATTCCGTAACGGGCCTCGGACAGGCACGACAGGGGGCCCTTGAGGCCCTTGGCCTTGGGCAGCATGGCATCTTCGGGAAGGCGCACGTTGTCGAGAACGATTTCGCCGGTGATCGAGGCCCGCAGTGAGATCTTGCGGTGGATCTCCGGAGTCTGGACGCCCTCGGTGTCACTGGGGACGACGAATCCGCGGACGACCGGCTTGCCCTTGGCATCGGTCTCTTCGGTCTTGGCCCACACGACCATGACATCGGAGACCGGGGAGTTCGTGATCCACATCTTCGCGCCGTTGAGGATCCAGTCGGATCCGTCCTTCTTCGCGGTCGTCTTCATTCCCGAGGGGTCGGAGCCGACATCGGGTTCGGTCAGACCGAAGCAGCCGATGGCCTTGCCGGCGGCCATCTTCGGCAGCCATTCTTCCTTCTGCGCTTCCGAGCCGAAGTGGTGGATGGCGAACATGGCCAGGGATCCCTGGACCGAGACGAGCGAGCGCAGACCAGAGTCCACGGCTTCGAGCTCACGGCAGGCCAGACCATACTGGGTGGCGGTGGATCCGCCGCAGCCGTAGCCGTCGAGGTGCATGCCCAGGAGCCCGAGTTCGCCTAGGCCCTCGGCGAGTTCCCGAGCGGGGATCGTGGCGTCGAGGAAGTAGTCGCCGATCTTCTCGCGGACGTTCTCATCCAGCCATTTCTTCACGATCGACGCGAACTCGAGGTCATCTTCCTCGAAGACCGAATCCAAGCCGAGAATGTCGTCGGGGCTCATCGCTGCAGTCATTAAATCCTCTTTCGCCATTGATTCGCATTGCATATCTCACGTCGCCGATGACGCCGATGTCGAGTCATTTCTCAGAGAACTTTGGCATTATCGGTAGGCGTGAGCAAACGTAGAATCATTGTAGTCGGCTCGACCGGTTCGGTCGGCACCCAGGCCCTCGACGTCCTGGCGGAGAACGCAGAAGGTTTCGAGGTCATCGGCCTCGCCGCCGGAACCCAGCTCGATGCGCTGGTCGCCCAGGCCCTCGAATTCTCTGTCCCCGTCATCGGCCTCACCAGCCCACCAGAGGGTGGCCCGGACGAGATCCGCCAGCGACTGGAGCAGGCCGCCGGCCAACGGGGAGTAAGCGATCCTGTCCGTGAGATCCACGTGGGCCCCGACGCCGCCGAGGTGGTCGCCGGTGCCGCCGCCGACATGGTCCTCAACGCTGTTACCGGTGCTGCCGGGCTCGGTGCGACCCTGGCGGCCCTGGAACGCGGCACAGATGTGGCGCTGGCCAACAAGGAGTCCCTCATCATCGGCGGCTCGATCGTCCTCGATGCCGCCGCCCGCAACAACGCGGCTCTCATCCCCGTCGACAGTGAGCACTCCGCCATCGCCCAGGCCCTGCGCTCAGGAACCCACGGTGAGGTGAGCAAGCTCGTCATCACCGCCTCCGGGGGCCCTTCCGCGGGATGACCCGCGATGCCCTGCGTAGTGTCACCCCAGCCCAAGCGCTGAAGCATCCCACCTGGTCGATGGGCTCGATGATCACCATCAACTCGGCGACCCTGGTCAACAAGGGGCTCGAAGTCATCGAAGCGCATCTGCTCTTCGACATCGACTTCGACCACATCGAGGTCGTCGTCCACCCGCAGTCGCAGATCCACTCGATGGTCGAATTCAGCGACGCTTCGACGATCGCGCAGATCTCCCCACCGGACATGCGGCTGCCCATCGCCTATGCACTCGGCACACAGACCGATGGCCAGACCCAGCGCCTGTCCTCCGGCGCGGTGGCCAACAACTGGGGTCAGCCCATGCACTGGTCCTTCGAACCCGTCAACCACCTCGCGTTCCCGGCACTCGGTTTGGCCGTTGAAGCAGGACGGAAGAGGAAGAGCTTCCCCGCGGTGTTCAACGCCGCCAACGAGGTCCTCGTCGAAGCTTTCGTGGGCGGGCAGATCCCCTTCACCGGTATCGACAAGGGCATCGAACGGGCGCTGCGAGCTCACGAGCCTGCAGCCGAGCACACCGTCGAAACCGTGCTCGCCGCCGATGCGTGGGCCCGGGAGTTCGCCCGCCAGGACCTGAAGGCACAGACCGAGGCGACACCATCATCTGCACCCGGTACGACCGCCGGCGGCTCCTGATATGACAGTCGTCCTCTACATCGTCGGGATCGTCCTGTTCCTCATCGGGATCTCGATCTCGATCGGACTCCACGAACTCGGCCACTTGGTACCGGCGAAGAAGTTCGGGGTCAAGGTCACCCACTACATGGTCGGCTTCGGTCCGACGGTGTTCTCCTTCCGCCGTGGGGAGACCGAATACGGGATCAAGGCTCTGCCTCTGGGTGGTTTCATCGCCATGCCGGGAATGTACCCGCCGCTGGAAGCCACGACTCGTCGGGCCGGCAGGACTGCAGCCGAGACCGAGCGCAACGATGTCGGCACGATCGGGGACGAGCAAGGACCTTCCGACCTCGCGACGGAGGCTCCCCGCCGGCCGCGCAAGCAGCGGCGGGGGCGGCTGTTTGAGAACACGATGGCCGATGCCCGGGACTTCTCGAACCAGGAGATCGAACCGGGGGAGGAGCACCGGACCTTCTACGCCCTGAACGTGCCCAAACGGCTCGTCGTGATGTTCGCGGGCCCCCTGGTCAACCTCGTGCTCGGGATCATCATCATGGCGATCTCGCTCATCGGCATCGGCGTCATGACCCCGACGACCTCGGTCCAGACCGTCGTCGAATGCGCGGTGCCCGCCTCGGAGGCGGCGCAGCGCCCTGCGTCTGAGAAGGAGACCTGCCAGGACGATGATCCGCTGACGCCGGCCTGGGAAGCCGGCATCAAACCTGGTGATGACATCACCTCGGTGGCCGGTGTCTCCACCGACAGCTGGGACGAACTCTCCAACGTGATCAAGGATCATGCCGGCGAACGCGTCGACGTTGAGTTCAACCGCGATGGCCAGAAGCAGACGGTGACAGTGCCGATCATCGCCCATGAGATCGCCGTCGTCGATGACCGCGGTGAGGCGCAGATGAACGCCGACGGTACACCGCAGACGGTGACCGAGGGCTTCTTCGGTGTCGGTCCCGTCCAGGAACGTCAGCCGCTGCCGCTCAACGAGTTCCCCGGCGCGGTCTGGGAGCAGGTCAGCGGCGTCTTCCACGCGATCGTGACCCTGCCGGTCAAGCTCATCGACATCGCCGAGGTGGCCACCGGCTCGAAGGAACGCGACGCCGAAGGCCTGGTCGGGATGGTCGGAGTCGGGCGCATCGCCGGTGAGATCGTGTCGACCGATCAGTTCCAGATCGTCGAGAAGGCACAGCTGGGGCTGGGCATGCTGGGCTCGCTCAACATCTTCCTGTTCGCCTTCAACATGATCCCGCTGCTGCCGCTGGACGGCGGACACATCGCGGTCGGTCTCTACGAAGGCGCACGCCGCCAGATCAACAAGTTCCGCGGACGCGGCAAGATCGGCCCCTTCGACACGGCCCGGCTGCTGCCGCTGACCTACGTCGTCATCGGGCTGATGCTGTGCATGACGGCGCTGCTCGTCTACGTCGACCTCGTCAAACCGGTCACGCTCGACGCGATCTTCAACTCCGGGTAGGCACGCCCTGCGCTGCTCGGGTGGCCCAAGTTGGCTGGCTGCCGTGGTGCTTGGTCGCCCCCGTGCTCAGCTGTTGAGCGTGATCGTCTGCACCTCGCCGAGGTGGTCCAGGCTCACCGTGATCGACGGTGCCTGGGCTGCTGGCTCTGCCGCAGCAGAGACAGTCACCGTGCCCTTCAAAGGAGTCAGCATGGTGAGTGCCTCAGTGGTGAAGGCCCGGCTGAGCTGGTGGTCCTCCTTCCACGCGCTGAAGCGTTCGCGGCGTTCGGCACGGGGCTCATCGAGGTCCATGTTGATGGTGAAGAGCTCATCGGCGATCGTGTCGTCGAAGTCGATGACCAGGTTCGCTGCGGCCAGCACCGTCTCTGACTGTTTGGCTGCGACCGGATGGTGAGGGGCCGGCACCGCCGTGGTGGTGCGTGTCAGCTGCAGGTCGGGCGTGCCTGCGGCGGCGGCCCAACCGGCATCGATGGCGTCTCTCACGGTGCGTTCGGCCGGGAAGTAGGTCGTATTGCCGAAGACGACGATGCTCAGCCCCAGGTCCGGGAACCACCGCATGTGTGAGCCGTACCCGGGGTAGCCTCCGGAATGGCAGGCGACCCGACCGAACCGAGAATCCAGGCGCGGCTGCAGACCGAAGCCGTAGTTGACGGATTCGGTGTGATGCTCGCTGTGCTGGATCTCGATGAGACGGTGGGACTGCTGGTTGTCCGTGAGAATCCGCGGCAGTGCCCCCGGTTCGTAGGAATCGATGTCTTCCAAGGCGTCCAGGTGGGCGCTCATCCAGGTTCCGATGTCGTTGACCGTGGAGATGACTCCGCCGATGGGGGAGAAGACCCCGGGGCCGGTGAGTTCGGCCGGGTGGTTGTGACCGTTGTAGTCGATGCGGATGCCCGGCATCAGGTCCGGGAAGTCGGCGATGTCGAAGCCGGTGCGGGTCAGTCCCAGGGGTGCGAGTACCTCGGCGGTGACGACGTCGATGAACGATTTCCCGGCCACCGCCTCGGCGACGAGACCGAGCAGGGCATACCCGAGGTTGGAGTACTCGTATCCGGAGTCTGCCGGTGCGATGGGGATGGCTCCGCGCTTGAGGTAGTCGATGAGTTCGGCACCCGTCATCGCCTCCACCCGATCGGCCCAGGGATCGTCCTTCGTGAACCCGGTGCCCATCGTCAGCGCCTGCCGGCAGGTGCGGTCGGCGATCGATGTGCCGCTGAGTTCGGGGAGGAGCTGACCCAAGGGCATGTCGATATCCAGCCCTTGGGCCCTGAGCCGTCCGATCGCTGCGGCCGTGAACGACTTCGTCATCGAGGCGATCCGGTAGGGAACATCGCCGTTGGCCACGGTTCCGGCCTCACCTTGGGGAAAGACGCCCCAGGCCAGGGTTCCGCCCTGCTCGGCCAGAGTCGTCGCCGCAGATTCGAGTCGGCCGATGATGGCCTGCGTATCGGGGTGGGTGAATGGCACGAAATCTCCTCGGCTCACGGGCATCTTCTTGGATCGGATTCTTGGATCGGACGGCAAGTTTCCTTCACGATACCTGCGAAATGATGCTGTCGTGAGCGATCACACCGTGATCGGAGAGCCCGGATACGGTTTGAAGTCCTACAATATGAATGACTCGAACGATCAGTCTGGTCCCCAGTCGTCAATGAAGGGAATGTCTTCGTGACATCGGTCAACCTCGGAATGCCTGCCCCACCACCTCCTGTGCTCTCGCCGCGACGCAAAACGCGACAGATCCAGGTCGGAAAGGTCGGCGTCGGTTCCGATTTCCCTGTCAGCGTCCAATCGATGACGACGACACAGACCACTGACATCAACGGGACTCTGCAGCAGATCGCCGAACTCACCGCCGCAGGCTGTGACATCGTGCGAGTGGCCTGCCCTTCGCCCGATGATGCTGCAGCACTGCCGGTGATCGCACAGAAGTCGCAGATCCCGGTCATCGCCGACATCCACTTCCAGCCGAAGTACGTCTACGCCGCGATCGACGCCGGCTGCGGCGCGGTTCGCGTCAACCCCGGCAACATTCGCAAATTCGACGATCAGGTCAAGCAGATCGCGAAGGCGGCAAATGACGCCGGGACCTCGATCAGGATCGGTGTCAACGCCGGATCCCTGGACAAGCGCATCATGGAGAAGTACGGCAAGGCCACCCCAGAAGCGCTCGTCGAGTCCGCTGTGTGGGAGGCTTCACTGTTCGAAGAACACGATTTCCACGACTTCAAGATCTCCGTCAAGCACAACGACCCCGTGGTCATGGTCCGCGCCTACGAGCTGCTCGCCGAACGCGGTGACTGGCCTCTGCACCTGGGTGTCACCGAGGCTGGGCCTGCCTTCCAGGGCACGATCAAGTCCGCCACCGCCTTCGGTTCGCTGCTGTCGCAGGGCATCGGTGACACTATTCGTGTGTCCCTCTCGGCACCCCCAGTCGAAGAGATCAAGGTCGGCAACCAGATTCTTGAGAGCCTCAACCTCAAGCCACGCAAGCTCGAGATCGTCTCCTGCCCGTCCTGCGGACGCGCCCAGGTCGACGTCTACACCCTGGCGGACAAGGTCACGGCCGGTCTCGAAGGCATGGAGGTTCCTCTGCGCGTCGCCGTCATGGGCTGCGTCGTCAACGGTCCCGGTGAAGCCCGTGAGGCCGACCTCGGTGTGGCCAGCGGCAACGGCAAGGGCCAGATCTTCGTCAAGGGCGAGGTCATCAAGACCGTGCCCGAGGCCATGATCGTCGAGACTCTCATCGAAGAGGCCAACCGCATCGCAGCTGAGTCCGACGCCCCGTCCGGATCGCCTGACGTCGTCGTCGGCTGAAACCCGACCCATCTCGAAAGGCTCCCCGGTGTGTGAGGATCAGAACAAGGAGGCTCTCTGGTGCTGAGAGTCGCTCGTCTGGGACATCAGCACACCGGGTGGCTGAAGAGCCTGCTGGCACGCAACCCGTGCGAGAACGTCTACCTCATCGCGCTGATCGAAATCACCGGCACAGCCCAGATGAACTCCCCTGCCGGTACCGTGCTGGGTGTCTTCGACGGTGACCGCCCGGTTGCCGCCTACTGGGTGGGAGGCAACATCATTCCCGTCGCTGCGACCCCGGCAACGAACCAGGCTCTTGCAGAGAAGCTCAACGCCGATGGGCGCTACTCCTGCTCCCTCATCGGTTCCCGGGAGATCATCCTCGATCTGCATAACCGCCTGAACTGGGGACGCCCCCGCGGCATCCGTGACCGGCAGCCGCTGTTGGCGATCAGCTCAGACCCCTTGATCGAACCCGACGAGGCGGTGCGACTGGTCACGGTGGAACAGCTGCCCGCGGTGTTCTCAGCCAGTGTCGACATGTTCACCAACGAGGTGGGCTTCTCTCCGATCGAAGGCGGCCAGTCAAGCTACCTGGCTCGCGTCCGCAACATCATCAGGGGTAAGAACTGCTTTGCCCGCATCTCGGACACACTGCCCCAAGGTGGCCCGGTGCGACGCTGGCCTGCGACGGATCAGCCCGAGCAGGTGCTGTTCAAAGCAGACATCGGCATCCGGGCACCGCACATCGTTCAGGTTCAGGGCGTCTGGGTCCATCCTGATGTGCGCCAACAAGGTCTGGGGGCTGCCGGAATGGCTGCCGTTGTGGCACAGACTCGGGCGGCCGGGCACACCACGGTCAGCCTCTACGCCAACGACTACAACGAGGTGGCTCTGCGCATGTACACGCGAGTCGGCTTCGAACAGGTCGGCACCTTCGCCACCGTTATGTACTGACCGCGAAGCGGCATCGTCGTCGGGAGCAATCTGGCAGCGACCCGCTCGACTCGTGTCACGCTCGCGCTCCAACCTTCTCGTCGAGAACCGAGCTCATCGTCGAGAGCCGAGGTCAGCGCCGGGAGGAGAACTCAGGGAGTCTGCTTTCGAGCGTTGGCTGTGCTTTCGACGGCCAGCAGTCAGCCGCAAGTCGACCGCAAGAGCTCGAACACTCGACTGGCTTAGTCAGTGGTCACGGCGATCGCGATTCTGGGGCTTGGCCATGTCTCCCAGGAATTTCTCCATCTCCCGCCGGTCCTTCTTCGTCGGCCGGCCCATGCCCTTGTCTCTGCGGGGGACGAATCCGCGCAGAGCAGGATCGGGCGGTGGGGTGAGATCCTCGTAGCACTGCACGGCGATCGAAGCCTGGGGACGAGTGGGAATGAACCCGGTGATCTTCCAGATGAACTCGGTGCCTGCCTTGCGCACGCGGACCTCCTGGCCGATGGAGACCTTCTGCGCCGCCTTGACCCGCTGGCCCTCGACCTGGACGTGTCCGCCCCGACAGGCCTGGGTCGCCAGGTTCCGGGTCTTGAACATCCGGGTCGTCCACAGCCAGACATCCACGCGCACGTGTTTGCCGGGGGAGCGGTCAATCTCCATAGTCAGCCTCCATGATCGTCAGCGTGAAGCCCCGTCCGAGCCTGCACTCGGCGCCGCGCCGCCTGCAGCCGGGGCCACGGTGTCGACATCGCTGCGCAGAGCGATCTCGCTGCGGCGGGTGAATGTCTGGGCAGGGCGGCCGCGACCTTGGGACACCGCATGCCCGGTGGGCGCGAGAAGGGGCAGCATGGTGCGGCGAAAGGTATCCGCCTGCAGGTTCTCTCCCGAGACCATCTCATGCAGCTCACGCAGCTGCCGCAGCGAGAACTCCTCCGGCAGCAGGCCGAACGGATCGGGGGTGCGCTCATGCAGGGCACGCAGGCGGTGCACCGCAACCCGCACGATCTCCTGATGCTCGGCGCTGAGCTCACGCACCGAATGCACGGGCGCCAGTTTTCGCCGCCGGGCATCCTGCGGATCCGGTTCGGTCTCGGGTGTGCTGGCATCGCCGAAGCCCACATCCCTCGTCGAGAGCACATCGAGGTGGGCCACCGAGATCACCCAGCCACGATCATCACGATCGGGCTGGTCGAAGACATGGAGCTGAACCGGGGCACGATCGACAAGCCTCGCCTTCTCGCGCAGGCACCGCGCGACCGCCTCGGCGAGGCGTTCCTGGGGTCGCAGAATCGATCCCGGCAGCTGCCAGGCGCCGGCGCCGGAATGGGTGAGGAGCACGTGCAGGCCACGTCGGGGAACGGGGCAGAGGACCGCGGTGTCGACCGCGACCGAGGGCCGCGGGAACTGCGTCAGTTGAGTGGAATCAGGCATGCTCTTCGTATCGGTCAGAAATTCGGTCGGTCAGCGATTAGGCCCGATTCGCTCAGGCCCTGGTGGACGTCTGTGCCCACCAGTCTAATTCGCTTCCACCACCTGACGAATCCGCGCTCACAGACAGAACCTCCACCACCCCTCACTGGCCGTGTCCGTGTGAGCCGCAGAACGGTTTGGTCTCACAATTGCCGTGCAGATACTCGCGTGCGATAGTGTTCGATCTGAGTCTTGACAAGTTGAGGAGTATCACCCATGGCCCTGCGCATGTCGTCCCTGTTTGTGCGAACCCAGAAGGAAGACCCGGTCGGTGCCGAGGTCGCCAGCCACAAGCTTCTGCACCGTGCGGGATACATCCGCCGATCGGCACCGGGGATCTACACATGGCTGCCTCTGGGACTTCAGGTCCTGGGCAAGATCGAAGCCATCGTGCGCGAGGAGATGGCCCGAGCTGGGTCACAGGAAGTCCACTTCCCCGGTCTGCTGCCCGCCGACCCGTACCGGAAGTCCGGACGCTGGGAAGCCTTCGGTCCTGACCTCTTCCACCTCAAGGACCGCAAGGACAACGACTACATCCTGGCCCCGACCCACGAAGAGGTCTTCACCCTCCTGGTCAAGGACCTGTACTCCTCCTATAAGGACCTGCCGCTGTCCATCTACCAGGTCCAGACCAAGTACCGTGACGAGGCTCGCCCCCGCGCCGGCCTGCTGCGCGGACGCGAATTCATCATGAAGGACGCCTACTCCTTCGACATCGACGACGCCGGGCTCGACGCCTCCTACGAAGCGATGCGCGTGGCCTACCTGCGTGCCTTCGCCCGCCTCGGCGTGCCCTGCCTGCCGGTCAAGGCCACCCCGGGTGCCATGGGCGGCTCCGGCACCGAGGAGTTCATCTACCCCTCCGAGGTCGGCGAAGACACCTTCGTGCGCTCACCCGGCGGATACGCCGCCAACGTCGAGGCAGTGACCTCGATCGTGCCGGAGACGATCCCGTTCGAGAACTCACCCGCGGCCCACGTCGAGGACACCCCCGACACGCCCACGATCGAGACCCTCGTCGACGCCGCCAACGCGAACCACCCCCGCGAAGACCGCGCCTGGACCGCAGCGGACACGCTCAAGAACGTCGTCTGCGCCGTCACCCACCCCGACGGCACCCGCGAGATCATCGTCATCGGCCTGCCCGGCGACCGTGAGGTCGACCTCGACCGCGCCGCCGGCACCGGAATGCTCGGCAACGGCGAGGTTGATCTCGAGGCCGCCACCAGCGAGGACCTCGCCGCCCACCCGGAGCTCGTCAAGGGCTACATCGGACCGGGCAACGACCTCGACAATCAGATCCTCGGCCTCGAAGGCACCTCGAAGATCCGCTACCTCCTCGATCCTCGCGTCGTCGACGGCACCCGCTGGATCACCGGCGCCAACGAGCCCGGCCGCCACGTCTTCGACCTCGTCGCCGGTCGTGACTTCACCGCTGACGGCACCATCGAAGCCGCCGAGGTGGTCCTCGGTGACCCCGCACCCGACGGTTCCGGTCCGCTGGAGCTGGCCCGCGGTGTCGAGATCGGTCAGATCTTCAAACTCGGCCGCAAGTACGCCGAGGCCCTCGATCTCAAGGTCCTTGACCAGAACGGCAAGGCCACGACCGTGACCATGGGCTCCTACGGCCTCGGCGTCACCCGCGTCATGGCCTGCATCGCGGAGGAATACCACAGCGAGGGCGGCCTCCTCTGGCCCCAGCACCTGGCCCCGGCCGACGTGCACATCATCGCCGCCGGCAAGGGCGAGGAGATCGCGGAGGCGGCGGAGAAGCTGACAGCCGAGCTCGAGTCCGAAGGCGTCAGCGTCCTCCTCGACGATCGTCTCAAGGTCTCACCCGGCTTCAAGTTCGCCGACGCTGAACTCATCGGCATCCCGACCGTGATCGTCGTCGGTCGCGGCCTGGCCGATGGAGTCGTCGAAGTCCGCAATCGTCTCGCCGATGAGAAGCAGGAAGTGCCCGTCGCCGAGGTGGTCGCTGGCACCGTGGCTACGATCCGTGCCGCCTACGCCACTGCCGATGCTGCGGCGGACGCAGCGATTGCCGAAACATCTGCTCGGTGAACCGACGTAGGTGATGGAGGCTCTCACCGCAGGCATCGATGTCACCCTCGGCATGCTTCTGTGGCTGTTGGCCGCGGGCGTGCTGGCCGGGTGGATCGATGCCGTCGTCGGCGGCGGTGGTCTGATCCAGCTCCCGGCTCTGCTCCTGGTTCCGGGCATGACGCCGGTCCAGGCCGTGGCCACGAACAAGGTGGGCTCGATTGCGGGCACGACCGCCTCGGCGGTGACCTATCTGCGCAAGATCACGCCCGACCGTTCGGCGACGATCCCTGCTGCGGCAACGGCGTTCCTCGGTGCCGTCTTCGGTGCCAAACTCGCGACCCTGGTTCCCGGTGAACTCTTCACCCCGATCATTCTGGCCGCGCTCATCGGGGTCGGACTCTTCACGGTCCTCAACCCCAGCCTCGGCGCCGATGCGAGCCTGCGATTCGGGGAATCCTCGAAACGTCACCATGGTCTGTCATGGCTGATCGGCCTCGTCGTCGGCATCTATGACGGAGTGCTCGGACCCGGCACCGGTTCCTTCCTCGTCATCGCGTTCGTCACGGTCATCGGATTCTCATTCCTCCAAGCCTCGGCCACGGCGAAGGTCATCAACTGGGCGACGAACTTCGGAGCCCTCGTCTTCTTCATCCCCGATGGGCAGGTCGTGTGGGCGCTGGGCCTCGTTGTGGCAGTGGGCAATGTCGCCGGTGGAATCTTCGGTGCCCGGACGGCCTTGAAGAAGGGGTCCGGTTTCGTTCGAGTCGTCTTCGTCGTCGTGGTCTCGGCGATGATCATCAAACTCGGCTACGACGTGATCTCCGGCCTCGTCCACTAGCCTCTGCCATCCCTGCTGCCCGTACTGCTAGCTGACGGCGGCGAGGCGTTCAGCCGATGGGTTTGAGCGCGTGGGCGTTGACGCCGGCGACATCGGCACCCGACAGGGCACGGGCGACCCACAGCGAGCGGGCGGCGTCGGCCAGGGCCGCGTTCGAACCGCTGCGGGCCGACTTCAAGTACCAGAACATGTTGGTGATCTCCCGGGCGACTGCGGCACCCATCCCGTACTGCGGGTCCATGCCCGCGCACAGGGCGAGGTCGGTGGCGAAGCCGCGCAGCCATGCGGCCTGGGCCTGGGGATGCTGGGACGGGATCTCGACGAGACGGTTCCACAGCACCGGTGCCAAGGTGTAGGCGGTCGGTCCCGACAGCGGCTGCGGGTCGATGGCCTTCCACGTGGAGATCCCGGCGGCATCGGGATTGCCGGCGAGGATGTTGTAGTAGTGCAGATCGGCGTGGATGAGCCAGTTCTCCTCAGACGCAGCCAGGGTGTGCATCCAATTGCGGGCGAACGAGAGCAGCAAAGAATCACCGAGACCAGCCTCGGACCAGCCACTGAGCAGCCCGGCGTCGGCGTCGAAGGTGTTCAGCCATCCCGCAGCCACATCCTGGACCCGCAGGAAATCCGAATCCGCTGGAATCTCCAGCGATCGCTGCAGAGCACCCCATACCGGAGGCACATCAGCCAAAGGCAGCACGGAGAGATTGTCCTTCGTGCGCAGCCGCTCCTGCAACGTCACCCGGAAGCTGTGATCGTCCCGGATCACCCGGACGGCACCGTGCCCGTTCCACATCTTCAGCGCCCGCAGGGCCTGTGCATGTGCGGCCGTATGCGCCGAGGTGGGGGCCGCGAACCGCAGCACACCCTGGTAGTGCTCCTGGGTGAGGACTGGGATCACGAGACTCTCGCAGCCGGCCCAGGGCGAGCCCGGGACATCGTCGAAGGTCAGCTGCCACCGGTCGGCGAGCTCACTGGCCATGAAGTCCAGGGCCGCGACCCAGGAGGTGGTGCGGAACTCGCCGATGATGTCTCGAGTGGCGTTGAACAGGACTGGTGGGACCTTCACTTCTGTGCCTCCGCCTCTCCGGAGTCCCCGGAATAGGTGTACCGAAGCACCTGTGGACTGGCGAACACCGTGCGCGTGCGGGCGGATTCCCAGAGGCGCAGAGCCGCTCGCGTGTCGGTCTGCAGCCACGGCAGGAGGGCTGCAGCGATTCCGTCCTCAAGCGCCAGCGCCAGCTCTTTGGCAGTCTCCGGGTCTGTGGGGGTGGGGTCGAGCTTCCATGACGGAGCGCCCGGATCCGCGTTGTTCTCACCGAGGCGCTCAAGCATTTCGCCGGCCAAGGAACCCAGCGACTCCAGGCGGGCCACGGCACGTTTACGTTCGGTCGACTTGGAATCGAAGTTCACGGCCAGTCGCTCATACCCGTAGGAGGCAGCTCTGGCTTGGCTGAGGATCGCATTCCACATCGGGGGAGCAGTGGAATCATCAGCCGTCGGTCCCTGCTCGTCGGGGGATTCGGTGGCCTCTGCCGTTCCCGGCTCTGCCGAGGAATCTGCGGGACTGGAACTGCGTGATTCTCGGACCAGGGCATCTGAGCTGCGGATGATTTCGGCGTCCTTCGTCCCGGCGGTCAGGGCAAGGCCGGTCGCCACGTCGACCAGGACGGGAATGAGGCCTGAGCCCAAGGTCGGCAGGTCGGTGAATACGGCAGTGGTGACCACCTCGGCGGCGGCGATGTAGGTGCGCGGCTCCTCGGTCGGTGGGGGCTCGGTGGCCATCTCCGAGGGAGGGGACCAGACGGGGCCGATGGCGTCCCGGAATTTCTGCAAGGCCTCACCGGCGGTCTCCGGGTCCTTGTCTCCCGGAGTTGTGGCGGCGAGGATTCTGGCGATGCGGTTGCGCAGCTGGTTCGGCTCATCGAGGGTCGGCACGTCCGGGGGAGCATCGAGTCTCACACCGCATCCCGACAGCAGGCTCAGACTCGCCCCGCTCACACCGTAGAGGAGAAGAGCACGGCGGCTGACGGGAAAACGCATAGGCCAATCCTAGCGGATGCTTAACCCAACCCGGGGGAGTCGCTTAGGGTGGGGCTAAGGCAATCAGCAGGGCAGAGACAACAGTTCCGCACGGGGTTCGCTCCGCTGACGGAACAGGGACTGGAGGATACATGGACGAGGACGTGGCGCAGATCGAGGAGCTTCTGCGAGAGCCGCTGCAGGCCTCCGGGTTCTACCTGGAATCGGTGAAGGCAGTGGCAGCGGGCCAGCGACGGGCACTGACGGTCGTCGTCGACCTCGACGAGTCCAGCACGGAACCGATGTCGATGGACAAGATCGCCGAATCGAGCCGTCTCGTCGGTGACACCCTCGACGAGGTCGAGGTCTTCCGTGACAAGCCCTATCAGCTTGAGGTCACCAGCCCGGGTGCGACGCGGAAGCTGGAGGCGCCTCGACACTTCAAGCGCGTGCTCGGCCGTCGACTCGAAATCAGCACGAAGAAGGACACCTTCAAGCTCGATCTCGACGATGTGGGCGATCACTCAATCTCGGGCATCGATCCCGCCAGTCGTGAGAAGCGCACGGTCAAGCTCGGCGACATCGTCAAGGCGCAGGTCGAACTCAAATTTCGGTGAGCGTAATCTGAGATAGAATGTCACGCCTGCATAAATGAAGACCGACAATTCAATGCTCGAGGGAGCCGGAGAGGATATAGGCCATGGATATCGACCTCAGTGTTCTGCGCATTATCGAGCGAGAGCGGGAGATTCCGCTCGATACTCTGATCGAACTCATCGAACAAGCGCTCTTCCTTGCCTATCAGAAGACCGAGGGCGCGTGGCCTGATTCCCGCGCCGAACTGGACAAGACCACGGGCGAGGTTCGCATCCTCGCGGTCGAGTTCGACAACGATGACAATCCGATCGGCGAGTTCGACGATACTCCCACCGGCTTCGGGCGCATCGCTGCGCAGACGGCACGCCAGGTCATCCACCAGCGCCTGCGCGACGTCGAAGACGAATCGGTGCTCGGAAACTTCAAGGGCCGCGAGGGCGAGATCGTCTCCGGCACCATTCAGCAGGGCAGGGACCCGCAGATGGTCCAGGTCGACCTCGGTGATGTCGAGGCAGTCCTGCCACCGCATGAGCAGGTTCCCGGTGAGTCCTACCGGCACGGAACTCGCCTGCGTGTCTACATCGCCGACGTGCACAAGGGACCGAAGGGAACATCGGTCACCGTCTCGCGCACTCACCCGAACCTCGTACGTCGGCTGTTCGCGCACGAAGCGCCCGAGATCGCCGACGGCACCGTCGAGATCGTCTCCCTGGCACGTGAGGCCGGGCATAGAACCAAACTGGCCGTGCGCGCCACGAAGCCCGGAGTCAACGCGAAGGGCTCATGCATCGGCGAACTCGGATCCCGAGTGCGGGCCGTGATGAACGAACTGGGTCAGGAGAAGATCGACATCGTCGACTACAGCGACGACCCGGCCAAGTTCATCGGCCACGCGCTTTCACCAGCCAAGGCGAGCAAGGTCGACATCCTTGATCCCGACCTGCAGGAGTCTCGTGCCATCGTGCCCCGGGACCAGCTCTCGCTGGCCATCGGCAAAGAAGGGCAGAATGCCCGTCTGGCTGCCAAACTCACCGGCTGGAAGATCGACATCGTCCCTGGCGAATAGACATCGGGCGTGATCTGAACCACTCGGGGTGTGGCACGGGTGGGGACGGAAGTGCTGTAGAATTATGTACTGTGATTGTAGGCGCGGCACCTCGAAGGACGTGCATCGCCTGCAGGCAAAAGGCCGACCGGGGCGAACTCACGCGATTCGTGATTCGACCTGATCAGCATCCGGCCATCGTCCATGACGTGTCAGCGACACTGCCGGGACGAGGAGCCTGGGTGCACCCGGACGCCACATGCCTGAAGAAGGCATTGACGGCCGCATCCTTCGCTCGAGCCTTTCGAACGAAGGTCACCGCCTCGGACCTGCCGAGGATGGATACCGAACCCAAGAAGAGCGGGTAGCCCGAATGGATGACAAGTTGTGAGTGTCGTGCGATGACACCGCTATCGGAATTCGAGAGAGCAGTGAAATGAGAACTGCTCTTCATTGATGAGGTTCTTTCCTGACCGGGAAAGAACCCGGACAGGAGAACTGTGGCAAAGCCCCGTGTCCATGAGCTGGCGAAAGAGCTCGGCACTACAAGTAAGAACGTCCTCGAGAAACTCCAGGACCTGGGCGAATTCGTTCGCTCCGCTTCCTCGACCCTCGAAGCACCCGTCGTGCGGAAGGTGAAGGAAGCATTCGCCGATTCCGCTCCGGCCAAGTCCAGCGGAGACAAGGCCTCCAGTGCCTCCGCCGAGACGAAGCCGGCAGCCAAGCCGGGCGCAAAGCCCGCAGCGAAGCCCGGCGCTCCCAAGCCCGGTGCGAAGACTGCCGCCAAGCCAGGCGCTCAGCCCGGCGCCAAGGCAGCCTCGACACCAAGCGAAGCAGCCGAAAGCACCCCTGCAGCGGCAAAGCCCGCAGCCAAGCCCACCGGTGCGAAGCCGGGCGCGAAGCCTGCAGCGGCTCCGGCTGCTGAATCGAAGCCGGCTGCAGAGACCAAGGCTGATGACACCGCGGCAGCAGCTCCGGCAGCAGCCGAAGCGTCCGAGCAGGCCAAGCCTGCACCGCGTGCGAACGCACCGAAGCCAGGCGCTGCTCCGAAGCCGGGTGCCGCTCCCAAACCAGGCTCGGCTCCCAAGCCGGGCTCTGCCCCGAAGCCAGGCGGCCGTTCGCCGGCTCGTCCCGGCAACAACCCCTTCGCTCCAGCCCAGGGCATGCCCAAACCGGCAGGCCGCGGCGGACCGAAGTCCGGCAATCGCCCCGGCGGCCAAGGTGGCCAGGGCGGTCAAGGCGGTCCAGGAGCACGTCCGGGCAACAACCCGTTCGCCAACTCGCAGGGAATGCCGAAGCCAGGTCAGAAGCCACCTCGCGCATCCGGTGAGGAAGGCGCAGCAGGCCCACGTCCGGCACCACGCCCGGGCGCACCTCGCCCCAACCCATCGATGATGAAGAACTCGGCTCTCAACAAGCCGGCCCCAGGTCGCGGTCGCGGAGGAGGACGCGGCAACGCGCCCGCCGGCGGTGGCGCACCCGGTGCACCAGGTGCAGCCCCAGGCGGCGCACCTGCAGGTCGTCGCGGACCCGGCGGCGGTCCAGGTGGTCGTGGTTCAGGTCGCGGTCGCGGCAGCACACAGGGTGCATTCGGCCGTGGCGGCGGTCCCCGTCAGAAGGGGCGCAAGTCGAAGCGGGCCAAGCGCGCCGAGTTCGAACAGATGCAGACACCGTCCGTCGGTGGCGTCTCTGTTCCACGCGGCGACGGCACGACTCCGCTGCGCCTGCGCCGCGGATCCTCGTTGGCCGACTTCGCTGAGAAGATCAACACCGATCCGACAAACCTCGTCACGGTGCTCTTCCACCTCGGCGAGATGGCGACCATCACCCAGTCTCTCGACGAGGGCACCTTCGAGGTTCTCGGCGAGGAGCTCGGCTACAAGATCGAGATCGTCTCACCCGAGGACGAAGACCGTGAGCTGCTCGAGACCTTCGACATCGACCTTGACGCGGAAGCCGCGGACGAGGACGACGAGGATCTCGCAGCACGTCCACCGGTCGTCACCGTCATGGGCCACGTCGACCACGGTAAGACCAAGCTTCTCGACGCCATTCGCTCAGCGAACGTGGCGGCCCGCGAAGCCGGCGGAATCACCCAGCACATCGGTGCCTACCAGGCCGAGGTCGAGCACGAAGGCGCCGATCGCAAGATCACCTTCCTCGATACTCCGGGTCACGAGGCGTTCACCGCCATGCGTGCCCGTGGTGCGAAGTCGACGGACCTCGCGATCCTCGTGGTCGCAGCCGACGACGGTGTGATGCCGCAGACCGTGGAAGCACTCAACCACGCTCAGGCAGCGAACATTCCGATCGTGGTCGCAGTCAACAAGATCGATAAGGAGGGTGCCAACCCTTCGAAAGTCATGCAGCAGCTGACCGAGTACAACCTGGTGGCCGAGGAGTACGGCGGCGAGACCATGTTCGTGCCGATCTCTGCGCTCAAGCGCGAAGGCATCGACCAGCTGCTCGAATCCGTGCTGCTGACCACCGACGCCGCACTGGACCTGAGGGCCAACCCGGACAAGTCGGCTCGCGGCATCGCGATCGAAGCCAAGCTCGACAAGGGCCGCGGCGCGGTTGCAACCGTGCTCGTCGACTCCGGCACCCTGCGTCAGGGCGATGCCATCGTGTGTGGCACTGCCTACGGCCGTGTCCGTGCGATGTTCGATGAGAACGGCAACCTCGTCGAGGAGGCGGGACCATCCCGTCCCGTGCAGGTGCTGGGTCTGTCGTCCGTGCCGCGTGCCGGCGATACGTTCATCTCCACAGAGGATGACCGCACAGCACGTCAGATCGCTGAGAAGCGTGACGCCATCGAGCGCAACGCGGCTCAGGCTCGCGGTCGCAAGCGCATCAGCCTCGAGGACTTCACCAAGGCACTCGCCGAGGGCAAGGTCGACATGCTCAACCTCATCCTCAAGGGCGACGTCTCGGGTGCTGTCGAAGCGCTGGAGGACTCGCTGCTCAAGATCGATGTGGGCGACGACGTCGACCTGCGCATCATCCACCGCGGTGTGGGTGCGATCACGGAGAACGACATCAACCTGGCCACGGTCGACAACGCGATCGTCCTGGGCTTCAACGTCCGTCCGGAAGCGAAGGCACGCGACCTGGCCGAGCGCGAAGGTGTCGATGTCCGTTACTACTCGGTCATCTACCAGGCGATCGACGACATCGAGAGCTCGCTCAAGGGCATGCTCAAGCCGGAATACGAAGAGGTCCAGACAGGCACCGCGGAGATCCGCGAAGTCTTCCGCTCCTCCAAGTTCGGCAACATTGCCGGCTCCATCGTTCGCGATGGTCACATCACCAGGAACGCGACCGCTCGCGTCACCCGTGATGGAGTGGTCATCGGGGACAAGGTCAAGATCGAGTCCCTGCGCCGCTTCAAGGACGATGCCACCGAGGTCCGCGAAGGATACGAGTGCGGTATCGGCCTGGGCAGCTTCAACGATCTGCGTGTCGGTGACATCATCGAGACCGTCGAGATGCGTGAGAAGCCGCGCGACTGATCAGCACATCGCAGTCCACACCGGGTTCTGAACGGGTTGTGTGCGAGCGGGTGGCAAGAGTCCACTCGCCCGCACACCGCCCGGGCAGGACCCGGTCTGCGATTGTCGGGGCGGTTCGCAGACCCGCACCACCGCAGTCGACGTCATCGCAGTCGACAGCATCACAGTTCCCGGCGATGAGGTTGCCGGCAATGAGAGAATGTGCCGGGGGAGTTCGCCCAGCGGCGCCGATACACAGTCACGCCAAGTGATACAGCTACAGCACCACCCTCAGACACAGTTCAGATGAAGAAGGAAGACACCATGGCAGATGCAACTCGGGCGCGAAAGATCGCCGACCAGATCAAGGTCATCGTCGCCAGCACGATCGAACGCAGACTCAAGGACCCACGTCTCGGTTTCGTTACGGTCACCGATGTGCGCGTGACCGGAGACCTGCAGCACGCCTCGATCTTCTACACGGTCTTCGGTGACGGACAGGACCTCGAAGCCACAGGCAAGGCGTTGGAGTCTGCGAAGGGCTTCATCCGTTCAGAGGTCGGCAAGGGCCTGACGATTCGTCTGACCCCCAGCCTCGAATTCATCGCCGACGCGGTGCCCGAGGCTGCTGCTCATCTCGATGGACTGCTGGCCAAGGCCGCAGCCGATGATGCAAGGATTGCAGACCTGGCCAAGGGCGCGAAGCCTGCCGGCGATGAGGATCCCTACAAGAAGACCGACGACGAGGCCTGAGTCGGCGACAACACTCCGCCGCAGACGTAGGGCAGACGCAGACCCAATCGCGATCTCAGTCACTTCGGAGAAAAAACTTCACGTAACAGTTTTGTTATCTTTCAGTTCTGGTTTAGACTTTTTCTGGTAACGAAACGATTACGACTCTGTTAAGGGAATTTCGCATTGGGTAAGCACTCTTCGCCAAAGCCTGGCTTTGCCAAGCAGCTGGTCCGGGATCTGACTCCCGCCAGCAAGCGCTCAGCCGGTCGGCACTCCTCGGACGCGCCGTCAACTGCCACCTCGGTGTTGGCCACCGTTCGCCAGCGTCCCGTCGTTGCCGCGATCGCGGTTCCGGCCGCAGCCACCGCAGCCGTCGTCGGCTCCACCGTCGTCATGAGCCCGCCAGAGGCCGGCAATGTCACGACCGAGGCCGCTGACACCTCCGCGCAGGAGCCGCAGTCGAGCCCCTCTGCCGTCAGCCAGGACGAGATCGACGCTCAGCGCGAGAAGGCCGGCGAAGAGTACCTCAAGGACGTCAAGGACGATCCCAAGTACAAGAACAAGACCTCGAAGACGACTCTCGACGTCAAGAGCCCCAAGCCCAAGCCATCTCCGACGACGGAGAAGGCTGAGACGAGCTCCGGTGCTGCGTCGACATCCGACGATAAGTCAGATGAGAAGTCCGATGACAAGTCGTCGGACTCGGATGAGAAGTCATCCGCTGGCGGAGACGCACCAGAGGGCATCTCGAACGAGCCCTGCTCGGTCTCTTCCTCGATCGAGTCCGGACTGCAGCCCAACGCGGTCAACGGCTACCGTGCCGTGTGCGCGAAGTTCCCCGAGGTCAAGACCTACGGCGGCGTTCGCCCAGGCTCAGGCACCTCGGACCACTACACCGGCGGAGCCGTCGACATCATGATCACCGGCGCCACCGGCGACCGCATCGCGGACTACCTGATCAAGAACTCCGGAGCACTCAACGTCAAGTACGTGATCTGGGAACAGCGCATCTGGAACCCGGGCAGCGGCTGGTCGAGCATGGAAGACCGTGGATCACCCACGGACAACCACTTCGACCACGTGCACGTGTCGTTCAACTGATCACCACTGACGCGTGAGCGATACTTCCCCACAGGGCGTCCTTGTCTGTGACAAGCCCCAAGGCCTGACCTCCCACGGCGTCGTCTCACGGATTCGGCGCTGGTACGGCACCCGCAAGGTCGGGCATGCCGGAACCCTCGATCCGATGGCTACCGGCGTCCTCGTTCTCGGCCTCGGTCGCGGGACCAAACTTCTGGGCTACATCACGGGTGTGTCCAAGACCTACCTGGCCACTATCCGCCTCGGCTCGGCGACGCCGACCGATGACGCGGACTCGGAGCCGGATCTCTTCGCCGAAGCCTCGGCGCTGTCTGCCGTCACCGATACCCGAATCGCCCAGGGCGTCTCTGCGCTGACCGGTCCCATCGACCAGGTTCCCAGCGCCGTCTCCGCGATCAAGGTCAACGGGCAGCGCTCCTACGCCCGAGTCCGCGCAGGTGAAGAAGTCGAGCTCAAGGCACGCAGGGTCGAGATCTCACGGTTCTCCATCCTCGGCACCCGCTACTCCGTCTCGGAGGGCCACATCGATGTCGACGTCGAAGTCGATTGTTCGTCGGGAACCTATGTTCGTGCCCTGGCGCGCGATCTCGGCGGCAACCTCGGCGTCTATGGTCATCTCACCGCCCTGCGGCGCACCCGTGTGGGCGCTTTCGGCATCGACGATGCCGTCACGATCCCCGAGGATCTCGACACCGCAGCGCCCGCACTGACATCGCTCGCCGAGGTGGCCCGGACCCTGCTTCCGTCCGTGCACGTCGACGCCGGTGAGGCAAAGGCACTCATGCAGGGCAAGACCGTGACCACCGACCGAAGCCCGCAGGAGAGCGGTGAAGTCGTCGTGATCTGCGACGAAGAGCTCGTCTCGATCGCCGAGGTGAGGGCCGGGGGAGTGCTGAAGTCCCAGACGGCTTTCGCCATCGACCTCGCCTAGATTCGCCTATTACGCGTAGATACAACTAATACACTTGTATTCAATGATTACAAGCGAAACACTTGTTTTCTTCCCCGGGGTTTGGTGTACTTGAGTCATGTACGTCATGACCATCGATCAGCGAGGATCTCGTGAGCGCACCGATGGTGTGCCCGAGGTGCTCGAACTCCTGAGCCGGGTTGAGACCCGACTGGGCTTCGAGCGCACGATCGGCGATGAGGTCCAAGGCGTTCTCGACTCACCCGAGCAGGTGACACTCGCCGTACGCCTGCTGGCCGCACAGGCCGAGTGGCACATCGGCATCGGAATCGGCTCGGTCGAGAATCCACTTCCCACATCAACTGCCGAGGGCAGGGGAGAGGCCTTCTACGCTGCCAGGCGTGCAGTCGAAGCAGCGAAGAACGCTCCTGCCAATCTGGTCGTCGACCCGAGCGCAAACCATGCGAGTCTGGCCGAAAGCGCCCTGCGACTGCTGATCTGGACGTTTGAGAACATTCGACCCCAATCCCGTCGCTACATCGACCGTCGACTCGACCATCCCGACGCCACCCAGAACGACATCGCCGCACACTTCGACGTCTCCCAGCAGGCGGTCTCGCGAGTGCTCTCCCCAGGCGGGGTCGAGCTCATCGAAGGCGCCTGCGCCCTGTCGACCTTCCACCTCAACCAGGTGGAGGCGGGCCTGGGCAGCCATGATCTAGGCGACGGCGCGAAGGACGACTCCCAGGCAGGTGACCATGTGGTTTGACGTACTCATCGCGGTCCTCGCGGCAATCGTTGCGGCAGGCGGCGGCTATCCGCTCGTGCCGCTGTTTCTGCGGATGACGCACGACGGGCTCGGCTCGAAGCCGAGTCGCACCGGCAGTGAAGACATCGAGGTCCTGCGCGGGGGCATGTGGATCGGCATCGTCGAACGTGCCCTCATCGCCGGGGCCATCGTCCTGGGCAGACCCGAGCTGATGGCCGTCGTCGTCGCGGTCAAGGGACTCGGCCGCTTCGCCGAGATCAAATCCTCGTCCGCTGCGGGTGAGCGATTCATCATCGGAACCTTCGTCTCCATCGCAATCGCCTCCCTCATCGGCGTGATCGGCTGGGCCGTCATCTCCTGAGGCGTACGTGGGTTAGCAAGTGAGAACATCTCTGAGATAACCTGATCCGGTGCACGGAAGGAGCAAACGTCGAGTGGAGCTTTATCACGGACTGAATGAGGTCGGGGCCGGCGATGTCGGCACCGTCGTGACCCTGGGCAACTTCGACGGGGTCCACCGCGGCCACCAAACCGTTCTCCAAGCGGTGGCGGCGCTGGCGGCCGATCGTTCACTGCGCTCCGTGGCGATGACCTTCGACCCGCATCCGCGCACGGTCCACGGCACGGGCGAGCCCACGCTCATGATCACGAGCACCGAACAGAAGGCCGACTTCATCGCCGACACCGGCATCGACGCCCTGTTCGTCCAGCACTACGATCTCGACTTCGCCTCCCAGAGTGCCGAGGAGTTCGTGCGCACCTACTTCGTTGAGGCACTGGCCTGCGAGATCGTCGTCGTCGGCGATGATGTGCGCTTCGGCAAGGACAACGAGGGCACCATCGAAACCCTGCGCCACCTCGGCGAGAAATTCGGATTTCGGACGGAGACGATCGAAGAGGTCGGACGCGGGGGACGATATTCCTCCTCGCGTATCCGTGAGCAGATCGTCGCCGGTGATGTCGCCGAGGCTGCTGATCAGCTGGGTCGATACCACCGGGTTGAGGGAACCGTCGTCCACGGCGACGCTCGAGGCCGCGACCTCGGATTCCCCACGGCGAACCTGTCCGAGGACGCCGAAGGCCTCATTCCCGCCGATGGCGTCTACGCCGGATGGGCGACCTTCTCAGACGATGCGCAGCCGTACCCCGCAGCCATCTCCATTGGAACCAACCCCACCTTCGAAGGCAGCGTTCGTCGGGTCGAAGCACACGTGCTCGACAAGGAATTCGGCGATTTCGACGTCTACGGCAGGCACATGACTCTCGAATTCGTCTCGCGCATCCGTGGGCAGGTCACGTTCACCGGCATGGACGAACTCGTTGTGAAGATGCACGAGGATATTGCCGATGTGCGCGAGGTGCTCCACACCTGATAAACTGAACGTTGCCGTTTTCACCGGCCGCGGTTCGATAGTGCTGAGACTGACAGGTCTCGGCGCCGCGCAACGATCTTAAAGGAGAAGTCCATGGCTCTCAGTACTGCTGAAAAGCAAGAAGTCATCAAGGAATATGCAACTCACGAGGGCGACACCGGTTCTCCCGAGGTCCAGGTTGCGCTGCTGACCCGCCGGATCACCGAGCTTACCGAGCACTTCAAGGATCACAAGCACGACCACCACTCGCGTCGTGGCCTGCTGCTCCTCGTCGGTCAGCGTCGTCGTATGCTCAAGTACTTGCAGCGCGTCGAGATCGAGCGTTACCGCTCGCTCATCAAGCGCCTGGGTCTGCGTCGCTGAGACCAGCGCCCTGACATTGAGTGCGGCTCAGACGAACTGACACCGGTTCGATTAAGCCTCCTCAGACGAAACGAAGCGTCCTGCATCATGCAGGGCGCTTCTTCGTCTTCTCAGACAGGTCGATTCTCCGTCTCTTCGAACAGGTCGATTCTAAGCGGCAGGCCCGGGTGGCATGCGTCTCGATGGCTCAATGAGGCAACTGCGGTAGACTTCGAAGCGGACAATCATGCCATGGACGTTTCGGTCCTCGGTAGTGGCCTCCGGAAGAACGGGCAGACATACGCCGGTTCCGTGGGCCCCGATCGATGACCGGCTTGGATCCATGGGATGTCCAAGTCAATATCCACCGGATTGGCGCGGGCTTTCCGCCTTCGGACTTCGAAGGTGTCCGCGTACCGGTTACTTACAAGGAGAATACGTGGGACTCAACCCTGAATCCGCCGTAGCGCACATTGACAATGGCAGCTACGGTTCACACACCATCCGCTTCGAAACAGGCCGCCTCGCACAGCAGGCCGCCGGTTCCGCCGTCGCCTACCTCGATGACGAAACCATGCTCTTCTCGGCCACCTCGGCCGGCAAGCACCCCCGTGAGGGCTTCGACTTCTTCCCCCTGACCGTCGACGTCGAAGAGCGCATGTACGCCGCGGGCCGCATCCCCGGTTCGTTCTTCCGCCGCGAGGGACGCCCCTCGACCGACGCAGTGCTGACCTGCCGCCTCATCGACCGTCCTCTGCGTCCCTCCTTCGTGAAGGGACTGCGCAACGAGGTCCAGGTCGTCGTCACAGTGATGTCGATCCACCCCGACCACATCTACGACGCGCTGGCCATCAACGCGGCCTCGATGTCGACTCAGCTCTCCGGACTGCCCTTCTCCGGCCCCATCGGCGGCGTGCGCATCGCACTCATCGACGGCCAGTGGGTTGCCTTCCCGAACCATTCGCAGCTCGACGATGCCGTCTTCAACATGGTCGTCGCCGGCCGTGTCGTCGGTGACGACGTTGCGATCATGATGGTCGAGGCAGAAGCCACGGACAACGCCATGGATCGCATCAAGACCGGCGCCCCCGCACCGACCGAAGAGGTCGTGGCCGAGGGACTCGAAGCAGCGAAGCCCTTCATCAGCGAACTCTGCCGTGCCCAGCAGGAGCTGGCCGACAGCGCCGCCAAGCCGACCGTCGAATTCCCTGTCTTCAAGGACTACCAGGACGACGTCTACGAAGCAGTGCGTGAACTCGCCGAAGCCAAGCAGACCGAGAACTTCCAGATCGCTGACAAGCAGGAGCGCGAAGCAGCAGGCGAAGTTCTGCTGACTGAGCTCTTCGAGAAGCTGGGCGAACGCTTCGCCGGCCGCGAGAAGGAGATCGGTGGGGCCCTCAACGCCCTGACCAAGCAAGTTGTGCGCAAGCGCATCCTCACCGAGCAGATCCGCATCGACGGTCGTGGACTCAAGGACATCCGTCCGCTGACCGCAGAGACCAACGTGATCCCACGTGCCCACGGCTCGGCCATCTTCGAGCGCGGAGAGACCCAGATCCTGGGTGTCACCACGCTGAACATGCTCAAGCTCGAACAGCACATCGATTCGCTGTCGCCAGTGACCACGAAGCGCTACATGCACCACTACAACTTCCCGCCCTACTCGGTCGGAGAGACCGGTCGCGTGGGCAGCCCGAAGCGCCGCGAGATCGGACACGGTGCACTGGCTGAACGTGCACTCGTGCCGGTTCTGCCCAAGCGCGAGGACTTCCCCTACGCCATCCGTGAGGTTTCAGAGGCTCTCGGATCCAACGGTTCGACCTCGATGGGTTCGGTCTGCGCTTCGACACTGGCCATGCTCTCGGCCGGTGTGCCGCTGCAGGCTCCCGTCGCAGGCATCGCCATGGGACTCGTCTCCGATGTCATCTCCACCGACTCCGGTGACCAGACCGCATACGCGGCACTGACGGACATCCTCGGCGCCGAAGATGCCTTCGGCGACATGGACTTCAAGGTTGCCGGTACGCGTGACTTCATCACCGCGATCCAGCTCGACACCAAGCTCGACGGCCTGCCGGCCTCGGTGCTCGGTGCCGCACTCAAGCAGGCCTACGAAGCACGCATGGTCATCCTCGACGTCATCGCCGAGGCCATCGACGCTCCGGCAGAGATGGCTCCGACTGCTCCGCGCATCATCTCGGTGAACATCCCCGTCGACAAGATCGGCGAGGTCATCGGACCCAAGGGCAAGATGATCAACCAGATGCAGGAAGACACCGGCGCTGACATCAGCATCGAAGACGACGGAACCGTGCTCATCGGCGCCACCGACGGTGAGTCCGCCGAGGCTGCCCGTTCGATGATCAACGCCATCGCCAACCCGCAGGTGCCTGAGGTCGGCGAACGCTACCTCGGCACCGTCGTGAAGACGATGAGCTTCGGCGCATTCGTCTCCCTGACACCGGGCAAGGACGGACTGCTGCACATCTCCGAGCTGCGCAAGCTCAACGATGGCAAGCGCGTCGAGGACGTCGAAGACGTCGTCGGAGTCGGCCAGAAGGTCCAGGTCGAGATCACGAAGATCGACGACCGCGGCAAGCTGTCACTCTCGCCCGTGAGCGACGATGACGAAGAGACAGAAGAGGAATCAGACAACTGATACTCAAGGATTCTCACACCGGGGAGGGCAGCCGAATCGATCGGTCTGTCCTCCCCGGTGGTTTAACGGTGACCACTGAACACATGCCCGGGCTGGCGTCGGAGACGATCGGCATCTGGGTCGCGGCAGGTTCGCGCGATGAATCGACCGAGACCGCAGGATCGACCCATTTCCTCGAGCACATGCTCTTCAAGGGAACGGCGACGA
Organism: Brevibacterium aurantiacum; assembly: GCF_003932995.1. Taxonomy (NCBI): domain Bacteria; kingdom Bacillati; phylum Actinomycetota; class Actinomycetes; order Micrococcales; family Brevibacteriaceae; genus Brevibacterium; species Brevibacterium aurantiacum. The sequence continues at coordinate 2,690,087 of NZ_CP025333.1, read as the reverse complement.
AGGACGCGAAGACGATCGCAGCGGCCTTCGACCGGACCGGGGGAGACTCCAACGCCATCACGGCCAAGGAACTCACCTGCTACTACTCCCGGTGCCTCGTCACAGACTTAGCCGACATCACCTCTCTGCTCGTCGACATGGTCTCCAACTCGAACCTGGACGCCGAGGAGTTCGAACGTGAACGCGGCGTCATCATCGAAGAGCTGGCGATGTCCGCCGACGATCCCGGTGACGTCCTCTTCGATGACTTCGACGAACTCATCTTCGGCGACCACCCGCTGGCACGACCCGTGGGTGCGACCAAGGACCAGATCCGGGTGCTCGGCCATCACACGCTGCTCGAGCACCATTCGACGACCTATGTTCCTCCACGGCTGGTCATCGCCGCAGCAGGCGGTGCCACCCACGACGAGGTTCTGCGGATGGTCGAGGATGCCTTGGCCGAGGCCTGTGTCGGCTCAGCGGCCGGCGCGCACACATGGGACAGCGTCGCACCCTCCGGGTCGTCGGCGGTGAACGCGTCGGGCGCGACCGGTCGCGGGGCACGTGAGGTGCCGACGTTCCACTCGGGACGCTCACACACGGCCAAAGATACCGAGCAGCTGGGAATCCTGCTCGGCTGTGAAGGTCTGGAGGAAGGACACCCGGATCGCTTCGTCTATTCGGTGCTGCTGACGATGCTCGGCGGTGGCATGTCCTCACGCCTCTTCCAGAGTGTGCGTGAAGAACGCGGCCTCGCCTATGCCGTCAACTGTGTGGCCAGCCAGTTCACCGATTTCGGCACGTTCGGCATCTACGCCGGCTGCACACCGGAGAACGGACAGGCCGTGATCGATCTGGCCCTGGCCGAATGGGATCGACTGGCACAGGAGACACCGAGCCGCTCGGAGCTCGACGCGATCGTCTCCCAGCTCTCGGGATCAATGGTACTCGGGCTCGAATCCTCGGCCGCGCGGATGAACCGCCTGGCCAGATCCGAGATCTTTGGAATCGCACTCGAGGCTCCGCTCGACCTCATCGAACGAGTCCGCTCGGTCACGGCCGAACAGGTGACGACGATGGCCGGTGACCTGCTGAGCCGACCGAAGTCGCTGTCGCTTGTGGGACCTCAGACGGACGTCGTCCTGCGCTGAGCCTCACGGCGCTGGAACTAGAATGGCTGTACAGCAAGAGACTTGTTGTACAGCCATTTCTGTCTGTGTGAAGGTGAGGGTCATGTCGCGGAAGAGCGCATCGGTGCGTCGGGAGGAGATCCTGGCGGCGACCGTGGAGGAGATCGAGAGCACCGGTCTGCGCACCCTCCGAGTCGCCGACGTGGCCGCGCGGCTGGGCCTGAGTCCGAGCCTGGTCATCTACCATTTCGTGACGAAGGAAGCGCTCGTCGCCGCGGCCTTCGCACATGCGGGGGAGAACGACCTCTACCGCGCCCACCGACTCGCCGCCGGGCGGAAGCCGGCCCGGGACAGGCTCAGTGACGTGGTCCGGTGGTACATGCCGTCCGGGTCTACGCGGAGCTGGAAGATCTGGATCGACGGGTGGTCCGCCGGACTCTTCGACGACGAGGTGAGATCGACGTTCGCCGCACTCGACCGCGAATGGAAGACGATCCTGTCAGAGCTCATCGTCGCCGGCCTCGCAGCAGGGGAGTTCCGGTGCGCCCACGCAGCAGACCTCGCCGACGGGTCTTCGGCTCACGTGGCCGAGGGCAGCGCCACACGGATCCTGGCCTATCTCGACGGGCTCGCGGTCCAACTCATCATCAACCCCGAAACGGTGTCTCCTGCGACCTTGTCGGACTGGGTCGACGCATTCGTCTCGCGCGAACTGGACTGAGCCCAGAACTCGTCATCGCACCTTTCTTGACGGCGCTGTGCCGGGGCGGTCAGACTGGTGTCCTGAACCTTACTGAACAGCGATTCAGTTAAATCCTTGGGAGCGACATGTTCATGGACATCACCTGGCAGGATCCGATCACCGGAACACACGGATTCGTCGTCATCGACACCCTTGTGAGGGGAACCGCCTCGGGCGGCCTGCGGATGCGAAAGGGGTGCACCCTCGAAGAGGTCCGTGGCCTGGCCCAGGGGATGACGCGCAAGGAAGCCATCCACCTGCGCGAGGGACGGCACTACGTTCCAGTCGGCGGTGCCAAGGGCGGCATCGACTTCGACCCGCGTGCTCCCGGAGCCAAGGACGTCCTCGAACGTTTCCTCGTTGACATGAACCCGATCATGCGTGCCTACTGGGCCCTCGGCGAGGACCTGGGGGTCCGCCAGAACGATATCGATGACATCCTCGCCTCCCATGAGCTCGGAAGCGGGCTGAGCGCTGTGGAGAAGCTGCTGGACGATCCGAAGGAGGCCGAAGCCCGGGCAGCCACGGCCTTCTCCACGATCGTCGGCGGTGTGGGGCAGGACGAACTCGTCGGCGGACTCGGGGTGGCCACCTCGGTGATCGCCGCACTCGAGGCCGAAGGACGGGACCCGGCAGCTGCGAGCGCAGTGATCCAGGGATTCGGATCCATGGGCGGAGCCAGCGCCCGATTCCTCGCCGAGGCGGGGGTGACCATCGTGGGCATCGCCGATGCCGACGGATTCGTGTCCAACCCGGCCGGCCTCGACGTCGAAGCCCTCCTGGCCACGCGTGACCCCTTCGGCGGCATCGACCGAGCCGCACTGCGGCCCGAGGACCGCGACGGCGATCGCGGAGGCTGGCTGGGCGCCGATTGTGATGTGCTGGTGCCCGCCGCAGTCAGTTACGCCATCACCAGTGAGAACTGTGCGGCCATTGCTGCTTCGCTCATCGTTGAGGCTGCGAACATGCCGGTGCTCCCTGAGGCCGAGGAACAGCTGCGAGCTCGCGGGGTCACCGTCGTTCCCGACTTCCTCGCGAATTCCGCAACGAATGCCTGGTGGTGGTGGGTGACCTTCGGCGACGTCGATGGCAGCTGGGAGGACAGCCGGACCATGGTCACCCAGACCCTGCGCGAACTCACGACTCAGGTGCTCAGTGATGCCGGGCGTCAGGGCATCACACCCCGTCAGGCGGCACAGTCGCTCGTGGACGCCAATCTTGAAGTGCTCCAGGCCGACCCCAGGTCGGAACGCTGGAACCAGTGAGCGGCAGCGACCGCAACGGCAGCGACAATGATGGCAGCGACAATGACGGCGACGGCGTGAAGGAGTCACGATGACAGAGGAACAGGCAGAGATCACCGGCGGGGCGCACTTGGCTCGTGCGCTGAGGGCCGAGGGCATCACGCGTGTCTTCGGGATCCCCGGGACCCACAACCTTGAGATCTTCGCGCAGCTGGCGGCCGAGGGAATCGACATCGTCTCGCCGCGGCATGAGCAGGGCGCCGGATATATGGCAGACGGTGCTGCCCGCGTCACCGGAGCGGTGCAGGTCGTCGTGACGACGACGGGACCGGCGGTCTTCAACGCGCTGACCGCCCTGCTGCAGTCCTTCACCGACTCGGTTCCAGTCCTGCTCATCAGCCCCGGCATGCCGCTGACCCACCCGGGACGCGGCAACGGGCTCCTCCACGAGGTGCGCAACCAGAGCCAAGCCATCGAAGCCGTCCTCGGCGACAGCCACCGGGTGACCAGCCCCGGGGAGGTGTCGCTGGCGGTCGGACAGGCCCTCTCGCGCATGCGCACCGGACGCACTCGCCCCGCGTCCATCGAAATCCCACTCGACCTCATCGAGGCCACTGGACCCGGGTGGACCCACCCGGCGGTGACCCGCCCCCATCCCAGCCCCGAACCCTCCGCGATCAGGTCCGCCGCCGAGGTGCTGGCCGGTGCCCAGCGTCCCCTCCTCATCGTCGGGGCCGGGGCCCGCAGTGCCGGAGCCGAGATCGAAGAGCTCTCCCGGGTGCTCGGGGCCGGGGTCATCCTGTCCTCGAACGCGAAGGGCACGATCGACGATGAGTTCGAGAACAACCTCGGCGCCATCGGAGTCCTCGAAGCGCTGCCGGAGGTGCTCAGCGCCGCCGACGCGGTGGTGGCCATCGGCACCGAACTGGCTCCCAGCGATTTCTGGCCCGAACCGCTGCCACTGCCGCACACCGTCGTACGCATCGACCTCGACGAGGTGCAGATGCTGCGCAACGCACGCGTCACCCACCCGATTCCAGCCGATGCCACCGACGCGACGATCGCGTTGACACACCAGCTGCACCAGACCAGGTCGAGCGGCCACTCACGGGCAGCAGTCGAATGGCTGCGCGGCTGGCAGGACACGATCACGGCCGCAGCCAAAGAAGAAGGCGCTCCATGGGCACAGCTGTGCGGTGGACTCAACGACTACACCGCCTCGGCGACATCACCCGTCATCGTCGCCGCGGATTCCACGATGTGCTGCTACTACGGAGTCCAGACCGGATGGATGGCACGCCGAGGTGACCGCTTCCTCTACCCGGCAGGCGCGGGAACCCTCGGGTACGGCCTGCCCGCCGGGATCGGTGCGAAACTCGCCCTGCCCTCAGCCAGGGTTGTGGCGATCGAAGGCGATGGAGGGGCGATGTTCACGATCGCCGAACTCGCAGCGGCAGTGCAGGCGCGAGTATCACTGTCACTGATCATCGTCGACAACGGCGGGTACGGGGAGATCCGCAACGAGATGGCCGACCGCGGCGACACTCCCGCAGGTGTGGCACTCCTGGGCCCTGACTTTCCGGCCCTGGCTCAATCGATGGGGGCTCGCGGTCTCCACATCGAGACCCAGGAGCAGCTTGTGACGGCTCTGAAACAGGCCGAAGACTTCGCGGGACCCACGCTGATCCACATCACCGAAGATTCCCGCGCGGCCACGGACATGCTCGGTGCCTCCGAGATCATGCGGTGAGGACTCATTTCCGTGGTGAAACGATATTTTCCGAGGTCACATGGCGTCATCTGGAATAGACCCCGCATTGGCCGTGTTGTTCGAGATGAGACCCTGCTATAGGGTCGAAATGAAGCCGCCGACTTGGCGGACATCAATTCTCTTCAGGAGGAATTTCATGGCTGAGCAGTACGTCCTTCCGGAACTGCCCTACGACTACTCCGCACTTGAGCCGCACATCTCGGCTCGCATCATGGAGCTGCACCACGACAAGCACCACGCAACCTACGTCAAGGGTGCCAACACCGCTGTTGAACAGCTGGCAGAAGCCCGCGAAAGCGGAAACCTCGCCAACGTGCCGAAGCTGACCCGCGACCTCGCGTTCAACCTCGGCGGACACGTCAACCACTCGATCTTCTGGAACAACATGTCTCCAGACGGTGGCGACAAGCCCGTCGGCGAACTCGCAGCAGCGATCGACGACCAGTTCGGCTCCTTCGACAAGTTCCGTGAGCACTTCACCACGGCAGCCACCACGATCCAGGGCTCCGGCTGGGCCGTGCTCGTCTACGATCAGCTCGGTGGAAACCTCTTCATCGAACAGCTCAAGGACCAGCAGTCGGACATCCAGCTCGGCGGAACCCCGGTTCTCCAGCTCGATATGTGGGAGCACGCCTTCTACCTCGACTACCAGAACGTCAAGCCTGACTACGTCAAGGCTTGGTGGAACATCGTGAACTGGGCAGATGCAGGTGCACGCTTCGACCGCGCCGTGTCTCAGACCAAGGGCCTCCTGCTCGGCTGATAGCCGTACAGACCCCACAACGGCGGCTCCGACCCATTGCGGCGGGGCCGCCGTTGTCATGTCCGGGTGGCTCAGTTGAGCCAGCTGAGAGCTCAGTTGGCTCGGGCCTCGCTACGCTGGGCGCATGGACGAATTCCTCAGACGTTGGCGCCGTGATGATGCTGCTGCCCTCGCAGAGATCTACGCCCGGGCCGATGCGGATCTTCTTAGCAACATTCCCGATGATCCGTCGCTGACTGGCGCCCAGGAATGGCTTGAAGGAACCCGCACAGCAGAAGCAGGCGGGTCCACGGTTGCCCTCGCCATTGTGGCCGGTGACCACACGCCGGTCGGCAATGTCATGGCGACAGCCATCGATGGGAAACATTCGACCGCCTGGATCTCCTATTGGCTGGCCCCGGACGCTCGCGGTCAGGGCCTCGCCGCAGCCGGCCTGCGCAGCCTCGTCGATCATCTGCATGATGAGCTGGGCATCTATCGCCTCGAGTTGGGCTACCGCGTGAACAATCCGGCATCGGCTGCGGTGGCCGAGAGCGCCGGATTCATCGTCGAAGGCCGACAGCGCGAACGGCTGCTCTACGACGGGGCCCGCTATGACACAGAGGAATCTGCTCGACTGGCCGGGGATCCACGACCTCAGGGCCACCGATTGCCTTTGGTGACGTTCTGAATCACATCACCTGATGACGGTGGCAGCAGTGAGAGTCGTTAGACTGGCCTGCGGAGATCGTCGAGCAAGGAGTCAGAACTTATGAATGCGATTCGAGTAGCCGTCATCGGAGCACAGGGCCGAATGGGCGCCCAAGCTGTCGACGCCATCACCGAAGCCGAGGGCCTCGAACTCGTCGCGGCTCTGGGCAGCAGCGACTCCTTGGAGACTCTGCTTGAAAAGAACGTCGACGTTGCGGTCGAGCTCACTGTCCCGAAGTCGACCGAAGACAATGTGCGCTTCCTCGTCGAGCATGACATCGACACCGTCGTCGGTACCACCGGCTGGGACAACGAGCGTCTCGCCCGCCTCGAGACCCTGCTCAGCGAGCACGCAGACACCGCCGTCCTCATTGCCCCGAACTTCTCGATCGGCGCTGTCCTGGCGATGCGGTTCGCGGAACTGGCCGCACCGTACTTCGACTCCGCCGAGGTGGTAGAGATCCACCATACTCGTAAGCTTGACGCTCCCTCAGGCACCGCTAACCACACGGCCCAGCGCATCGCCGCCGCCCGCAATGCGGCCGGCCTGCCGCAGGTCCCCGACTCGACCGAGAGCGATCCTCACGGGGCCCGAGGCGCCGTCATCGACGGCATCCACGTACACGCTATCCGCCAGCAGGGCATGAATGCGCATGAGGAGATCCACTTCGGCTCCGACGGCGAAGCCCTGACGATCCGCACGGACTCTCACTCCACCTCGGCGTTCATGCCGGGAATCCTCACCGCTGTGCGCTCGATCTCCGAGTACACCGGTCTGGTGCACGGCCTCGAGAATATGCTCGACCTCTGATGTCCAAAGGCAAAATCGGGGCGATCGTCGTCTCAGTGGTGCTCGTCTTCTACTTCGTCCTCATGGGACATCGAGCATGGATACTGGTCCGCGAACCCGACCTCGTGCCCCGCCTGATGGGCATCGCCCTCTTCGTCCTGCCACTCATCGGGGCCTGGACCCTGGTCGTCGAACTCATGTTCGGTGCACGGACGGAGAAGCTGGCACGCATTCTGAAGTCCGAGGGCGGACTGCCCGTCGATGACCTGCCGCGCACACCGGGCGGGAAGATCATCCGCGAGTCCGCCGACGAAGCCTTCGGTCAGTACCAGGCCGAAGCCGAAGCCGCGCCCGACGACTGGCGCTCATGGTTCCGTCTCTCCTGCGCCTACGATGCGTGCGGAGACCGCAAGCGCGCCCGATCAACGATGCGTAAAGCGGTCAATATGTATCGGGCGGGCGTGAAGCAGAATTCTTAGCGGGGCCTGAGCTGTGAGCTTCAACAATGAACGCCGAAGTTCTGCCAGTGCAATGTGGACAACGTGCGCCCTGGCGGCCGACGTCTCACGTCCTTTGTATCGGCGACTAGGAAAGAAACTCCCTTGTGTGAGGGACTTGTTCTGCAACGACTTCGGCTTTGAAGCCAGCTGTGTTTTCTAGCCACCCAGCGTAGTGATCCTGGCCGCCAGCATGGGGGTAGCGATCATGGTAGAGAGGTCTCCAACCGTGTACTGGCGCGTCGGACATGATCGAATCGACGCTGGTGGGACTGCCTGCTTTGAACGCGAGATGATTCACGCCGGGACGTCTCCGATCATGGGCCGTTGCAGTCGTGTTCGGTGATGTCGTCAATGTCAGGTACGCACTTCCGATTGCCCACGATTGTCCCTCTTCCCATGAGTTCTCCAGAATGAATCCGAGTCGGTTCAATAGCCATCCCCACTCGTTGACAGCCTCTTCGAGATTGGTGATCCAGACTTCGACGTGATGAAAACCAGTCATTCGGCAAGTCTCACACACTGTCTCGCACCTGCTGAGGAGTCCGCCGCCCGAGTGGCTCCTGGAACCGAACGAGGTACCCGTCTGGGTCGGTGACGAGGAGCTGGCGCACTCCGGCTTCCTCGAAGTCGCCGATGCGGTACCACTTTGTTTCGGGTGGCATAAATAGGGGGTAGGAAGCTCGGTTAAGAGCTTTCTCGATGGGTCCCATGCTTGGCACCGCAATCTGGAAGTTGATGCCTCTTCCGAACGGACGCTCTAAAGGGCCTGTGACCCAGTTGCGGCCTATGCCTTTTTGCTCAAGCATGATGTGCGCAGATCCACGTGTGATGTAAGCAAAGCCCTCTTCGGGCCTTTCGTAGGCGATTTCGAATCCACATAGTCCGCACCAAAAATCGATGCTCCGACTGACGTTGCTGACCAGAAGTTCGGGCACGAGCGATGGGTCGAATTCCTCAGAGGTCATGATCCTATGGTCGCAGAGGCCAAATCATCAATCTGTGTACCGCGCCGCCACTTTACGATGCATAATTACTGTCAATTATCCCTGCAGCTCACACGTCAGAGTCCGGCCTCGAGCTTGAATTCGGCACTGACTCTGACTTCTGATCCGGCCCGCTAACTGAAACGGGCCCCTGAACCGGCGACGCAGACCGGATAACCGCTGCGACTCCCGCCTCCAGAGGGCCATGTGACCCGATCGCCAGCTTCCACATCAGGGCGAACCCGATGAACACGAGAGCATGGAGACCGAACTCGACAGCCTGCGGCGTCATCGCCTCACCGCCGAGCATCGGGTTGGCTTCGACCCACGGGCGAGTGATCTCGAGCAGGATGACGTGAGCGGAGTACACGCTCAAGGGCATCGACCCGGGTGCCGTCAGTGGCGCCAACACCCAAGTTCTGCGTTCCAACAGCAACGCCAAGGACTGGCAAAAGACGATGGTCAGCAGTGCGGTCCCGGCCGTGGCGAGCAGGTCGAAGGGTGTGCCCGAATGCGGGCCTGCGATCGCCAACCACCACCACGAGGTCGTCGGCGTCACCCCATAGCTTCCGGTGAACAGCGCCGCATTGAGATCGGTTCCGTACAGCTCCGAAACTCGCACCAACTCGTCACCACCGCCGGCGATGTTGAGGAGCAGCCAGGAGACTCCCTTGCCGACGAGGAACAGCCCGAAGCCGGTAGCGAAGAGGGACATGAGGTGGCTGCGGATGTCGATCTTGGCAACAGCCATCCCCAACAGGATGTAGGACAGCCACTGCAGAATCGGGTAGTAGCCGGTGAGCACCAGGTCTTGGAGCATCGTCAGCGGGGTCGCGAAGTCGAACCATGACATCGACGAATACTGCGGCTCCAGCCCGAACTGACTGCGGATGAGCATCGAGAGCACGGGGCTGAGCACCATCCAGCCCAGGGCGATGATGAACAAAGTCCTCGCGCGCAGGCGCAGGAACAGCATCGCGATTGCAAACATGACCCCGTAGTTGACGAGGATGACAGCCAACATCGACGACACCGACCCCAGACACAAGCCGATGACGATGATCGCTCCCGCACGGATGAGCACACTGGGCACGGCATCGCGCAGACGTCCGGACGCTGCCATTCGTGATCGGGTCGAGAGCACCAGCGAACAACCGGCCAGGACCGCGAACAGTGCCGAGGCCCGGCCCGCGAACACAGCGGCCCAGGTTGGGAAGCCCTCGGGATCGGACAGGGCAAAGATGTGCGTGACCATCATCGCGAAAAGGGCGATTCCGCGTGCGGCATCGAGACCGATGAGTCGGCCGGCGGGGCTCAGGCGATCACGGACCGTTTCAATCCCAGCAGTCGCCGAGGTGGGGGAGCGGTGAGAGCTCATGCATCGATTCTCACATGAGAGGTGACAAGCCGTTGTATCTTTATGGCTATGACCTTCAATCCGAATGCTGACATCTCGGGCAATAAGACCAGCCGACGAGGACGCAACACCGCCATCGTCGGCGGTGGCGGCGTCGGAGTCATCGGACTCCTTGTCTTCCTCATCGGGCCGCTGCTCGGCGTCGACGTCACCGGGTTGATGGGAGGTGTGATCGACAGTGAGCAGTCGTCACAGTCCTCGGGTGTCGAAGAGATGGCCCAATGTGACACGGGCGAAGATGCGAACAAGTCCATCGACTGCCGGATGGCCGGGGCGCAGGTCGTCCTCGACGATTACTGGTCCCAGCACGTCGACGGCTACGAGCCTCCGCTGCTGACCATCGTCGACGGTCAGACCTCAACTCAGTGCGGCACCGCGTCGAATGCGGTGGGTCCCTTCTACTGCCCGCCCGAGCAGGGCGTCTACATCGACCCGAGCTTCTTCGAGATCATGCGTCAGCAGTTCGGTGCCTCTGCCGACGAGCTCGCCCAGCTCTACATCGTCGGTCACGAGTGGGGTCATCACATCCAGAACATCACGGGCACGATGAGCGATCACCCGAACAACGGCACCGGAGCCGAGAGCAACGGCGTGCGCATCGAACTACAGGCCGACTGCTACGCCGGGGCATGGCTCGGCGACGTCACCTCCCTGACCGACGACAACGGCACCCCTTACCTGCAGACACCGAACCAGGAACAGATCGACGATGCCCTCAACGCCGCCTTCGTCGTCGGCGATGACCACATCCAGAAGCAGTCCTCGGGCTCCGTCAACCCCGAGTCCTTCACCCACGGCTCAAGCGAGCAGCGCCAGAAATGGTTCACCAGCGGATACGAGAACGGTCTCGGCAGCTGCGACACCTTCGGCGAGGCCTACTCCGGTTAGTCATACCGTGACCTCGGACCTTGACCCTGTTCGATCGCAGTTCAGTCGACGAGAGTGCGGCTCGGAAGACATGCCGGCCATTGAACAAGGAAATACGATGGCCGAATCCCGCCGCTATCGGAACAGACCGATAACTACCATCGAAATATGACCACTTCAGCTCCCGGCGCACTGGCATTCGACCCGAATAGAATTCCTTGGGAAATTACTCACGATGACGGTACGAAGTCTGCAACCCTTGTCGGTACGCGAAGCGCGGGGGAGATGTTTTCCTACGCGTTCTTCATTCCCGCCGGTATCTACGACGCGCCTCACTCACACATAGCTGCCGCGCACCTGCACGTAGCATCGGGCGAGCTTCGACTTGGCTATGGGCCATCGTTCGATCTCAATGATGCCGATTCGTACCCGGCAGGGTCGTTCCTCTATGTGCCTGCGGGCGATGTGCACTTCGACGGTGCCGATGAGGATACCGTGCTCATTGGTACCGCTACCGGTCCATGGAGCACCGAGTACCTGGCGGCCGTCTAAGGCGCAGGTCAGGTGTTTCGTCGTAGCTGCTGCCACTCGAGGAAGTGGTCGATCGCAATGCGGGTGTCGGGATGGGGAAGGAGCTGTCCGAAGTGGTCCCGGAGCGAGGGCAGCGACAGCCGTTCGACGAGGATCTTGCGGCCTGAGTGCAGAACGATATAGCAGCGGCGGTCGTTCCAGCCGGGTTCGGGTGGAGAGATCACCGCGACCTGTGACCAGGCGATGCTCACGCGTTTGAACCACGACTGGCCGAGAACCAGCCCTCCTTCATGGATCGTGGCACTCAATCGCCGTGTCATCAGGAATCGCAGGGTCACTGCAAGGAGCGCTAAGACACCGCAGGCAACGCACAATCCGCCGATGCCCCAATAGAGCGCGGCTTCACCGAAACCGCGCGTGCCTCCAGCGGAGTCCCTGAGGAACCATATGCCGACGAAGGCGATGCCGAAGATGATGAGGACGAGGCCGCAGACGAGGCCGACGACGAGGAGGGCGATGAGGGCGCCGGGCCAGTCGGATCGGCGGAGGCGTCCGAGATCCACTCTCACTGGTCCCAGCTGTTCTTCTCCGATGGTGTCCATTGCGTCTCCACATCTGTGTGCAGGCCTGTGCTCGTCGCCGAAATCCTAGGGCGTCCTGGGACAGATCCTATTTGGACAACCGTCTGCGGAACAACCACCGTGCGGCCGAGAGCGTGTGCCGTCGGATGCTCGAAGCACTATTCCGAAGTTAGTCATACCGTGATATGAATAAAGGGTCAGCTGTACCCGCATGCATCAAGGATGATCATGTCTTCACTGTTCCCGCACCTCTTCGAACCCATCACCCTGGGCACCCGAACCATCCGCAATCGCATCGTGTCCTCGGACCACGACACTGTCCTCGATGACCACGGGGCGATCGGCGATGATCTCGTCGCCTACCACGAGGCGCGAGCCCAAGGCGGGTGCGGGCTCATCGTCCTCCAAGTCTCCGGTGTCCACGAGACCGCCCGGTATACGAACCATGTGCTCATGGCCACTGACGATTCCTCGATCCCCGGATACCGGGCCGTCGCCGAGGCGGTCCACCGTCACGGTGCCACGATCTTCGCCCAGCTCTTCCACCCCGGTCGCGAGGTCATGGACGGCGAGCGTGGAATGGCCCCGCGGGCTGTGGCTCCCAGTGACACACCACAGGAGAGGTTCAAGGTCGTCCCCGAGGCCCTGAGCACCGAGGTGATCAAGGAGATCATTGCCGGATACGCCAGCGCCGCCAAGCGCATCACCGACGCCGGAATCGACGGCGTCGAGATCGTGGCCAGCCACGGCTACCTGCCCATTCAGTTCTTCAACCCGCGAGTCAATACCCGCACCGACGAATACGGGGGCAGTCCGGCCAGCCGTCGTCGGTTCCTCGCCGAGGTGGTCGCCGGGGTGCGCGCAGCGGTCGGGCCCGATGTGGTGGTGGGCCTGCGGATCTCGGGGGAGGAGAAGACCGAGGACGGTCTCGTCGCCACCGAGATCCTCGACCTCATCGAACACCTCGACTCCCTTGAATGCCTCGACTACTTCTCGATTACCGCCGGAGACTCGTCGACCCTGCAGGGTGCGGTGCACATCGTGCCCTCGATGCAGATCGACCCGGCCTACGCAGCAAGCCTGTCCGAGCAGGTCAAGAAGATCACCGACAAACCGGTCATGGTCGCCGGGCGGATCAATCAGCCCCACGAGGCGGAAAAAGCCATCGCCGAGGGCCGCACCGACATGGCGATCATGACCCGGGCGATGATCTGCGACCCGGAGATCGCGAACAAGTCCGGCCGCGATGCCGTGGACGAGATCCGAGCCTGCATCGGCTGCAACCAGGCCTGCATCGGACACTTCCAGATGGGCGTGCCCATCTCCTGCATCCAATACCCCGAATCCGGCAGGGAGCTGACGTTCCTGCCCAGACCCAGAGTGAGAACCCGACGCCGGGTCCTCGTCATCGGCGGCGGACCAGCCGGACTCAAGGCGGCAGCGGTGGCAGCCGAAGCCGGAGATGACGTCGTCCTCTGCGAACGCGAGCCCCACCTCGGCGGGGCCGTGCTGTTGGCCCAGGAGCTGCCCTATCGGTCCGAATTCGGGGGAGCGGCGACGAACCTGAGCGCCGAGGCGAAACGAGCCGGCGTCGACATCCGCACGTCGACCACGGTGACCCAGCAGATCCTCGACGAGGTGGCCCCCGAGCACGTGATCGTCGCGACCGGTGCCAAACAGCGCATGCCGCACATTGAAATTGACGACGGGGCATTCGTCATCGGGGCCCGGGACTATCTGAACACCCAGCCGATTCTGCCCACAGGCCGCGTGCTCGTCACCGATTGGAAGGGCGACTGGATCGGCCTGGGCATCGCACTGCGTCTGGCCGAAGCCCGCGTGCCGGTGACCCTGGCGACCGCGGCAAACTTCGCGGGCGCCGCGATCCAGCAGTACACACGCACACTGCTCATGTCTCAGGCTCTGCGGGCCGGAGTCGACTTCGTCAACGACGCACGCCTCGTCGGCGTCGACGCTGAGACCGGGTACCTGCAGTCCACGCTGTGCGAGATCGTCCACGAGGTCGACGGCGTGGCCGCCACGATCGTCTCCGGCGCCCCGCAGTCCGTGATCCCCGATCTCGACTTCGGGTCCGCGAGCGTTCACACCATAGGCGATGCCCTGGCCCCGCGGACAGTGGAAGAAGCAGTGTTCGAAGGACTCGAGGCTGCGAACAGCCTGGCCATGGTCTCGTGAGCTGCGAGCAGGTGGAAGTCCCATGACCCCGCGTCCCCAATACGGCGCCGCCGAGGTTGCGATCCGACGCAGCGCCATCCTCGAATCCGCCATCGACCAGATCGGGCACCGCGGTGTGGAGGCAGTGCGGATGAAGGACATCGCCGAGGTGGCCGGAGTCTCCGTGGGCACAGTGCAGTACTACTTCGGTTCCCGTGACGAGCTGCTCGTCCAAGCATTCTCGGCCCACAGCAGCTCCGTCGTCTCCGCCATCGCGGCTCTGTCCCACGTGCCGGGAACTGCGGGGGAGAAGCTGCAGGCGAGTCTGCACGCCGTGCCGCGAATCGCCGATCTGCGTCGGCGATCCCAGGTGTGGATTGAACTCGTCGCAGGCTCCGGCCGCAACGACTATCTCCGAGCCCCGGTCGATGCCGTCTTCACAGAATGGGGCGCCCACTTCCGGGAACTCATCACCGCCGGCATCGACGACGGAAGTTTCCGGCCGCAGGCGGACGTCGATCTCATCGTCGACACCCTCGTCGCAGTCATCGACGGCTTCGATCTTGCCGTGGCCGCCGGACGCAGCGCTGCCACACCTGTTCGGATCGCCGCCTCCCTCGAACTCATCGCCAGGGCGCTGTTGGGTATCGACGGCGGTGACGGCAGCAGCGACGGCAGTGACAGTAGCGGCAGCAGCGACAGCCCCAACGGCGACAGCGTCGCAAAGCGCCGAACCCGAGTGGTGTGATCTGTCTCTCGTTGCCGCAACGCCCGGCAACGCCCCGGGCGAACGCCTTCCACGCCGCCGATGAGCGGCTTGCGGGCGCGCGCTGGCGCCGGTGAAGAGACAATGCACTCGTGGCGCGCGCACAGCCACTGCCGCAGTCGTGGACTGTGCGCGGTATCCTTTTCGTATGGCGATTCTCGGTGACAGCGCAGCAGCCGCTGCGATTGATGCGTTCGGTACTGTCGGTACGGCGATGGTGACGCCGTTCAAGGACGACGGAACCATCGATTATCCTGCCGTGGAGAAGGTGGCGAACCACCTCGTCGACCTCGGCAACGACATGCTCGTCGTGTCCGGAACCACCGGCGAATCACCGACGACGACCGACGATGAGAAGATCGAGCTGCTCAAGGTCGTCCGCGGAGTCATCGGAGACCGCGCGAAGATCATTGCGGGCACCGGCAACAACGTCACCGCACACACCATCGATCTGTCCAAGCGTTCGGCTGCGGCCGGTGCCGACGGCATCCTCATCGTCACCCCCTACTACTCGAAGCCGACGCAGCCGGCGATCGCCGCTCACATGCGCGCGGCCGCCGACTCGACCGATCTTCCCGTCATGCTCTATGACATCCCGGGCCGCTCCGGTGTGCCCATCAGAACGGAGACCCTCCTCGGGTTGGCCGATCACCCCAACATCCTCGCGGTCAAGGACGCCAAGGGCGACCTCTTCGCCTCGGCGCAGGTGATGAACCGCAGCTCCCTCGTCTACTACTCGGGCGAGGACGCACTCAACCTTCCGCTGCTGGCTCTCGGTGCACTCGGCGTGGTCTCCGTTGCCGGCCACGTCTGCACACCGAGGTTCGCCGAGATGGTCGCCGCCGTGGCGAACAACGACCTCACCACCGCTCGCGCGATTGCCCATGAAACAGCAGACATGGTCGACGCGCTCATGAATCACATGCCGGGAGTCATCTCGGCCAAGGCCGCATTGCAGGCCCAAGGAATACTCGACAACCGCGGAACGCGAATGCCGCTGCTCCCAGCAGACGAAGAGCAGATGGCGCTCGTGACCGCCCAATTGACCAGGAGTGGTTACCTCAGTGAATAATGCATTGACCCAAGAATTGAAGCTTCCGCCGAAGATGGACGCAGAAGCCGTCCGCATTGTCGCGCTCGGCGGCCTCGGCGAAGTCGGACGCAATATGACCGTGTTCGAGTACCACGGCAAGCTGCTCATCGTTGACTGCGGCGTCCTCTTCCCCGAAGAGGATCAGCCCGGCGTCGACCTCATTCTTCCCGACTTCGCCTACCTCGATGATCGTCTCGACGACATCGTCGGCCTCGTGCTGACCCACGGCCACGAAGACCACATCGGTGCCGTTCCCTACCTGCTGCGCCGGCGGGCCGACATCCCGATCCTCGGCTCGAAGCTGACGATCGCGCTCATCGAGGCCAAGCTCAAGGAACACCGGATCAAGCCGATCACCCGTGTGGTCAAGGAAGACGACGTCGATCAGCTCGGTCCCTTCGACCTCGAGTTCGTCGCCGTCAACCACTCGATCCCCGACGCCCTCGCGGTCTTCATCCGCACCGGCGCCGGAAATATCCTCCACACCGGCGACTTCAAGATGGACCAGCTCCCTCTCGACGGCCGGATCACTGACCTGCGCGCCTTCGCCCGCCTCGGCGAAGAAGGCGTGGACCTGTTCATGACGGACTCGACGAACGCCGAGGTCCCCGGGTTCACCGCCCTGGAGAAGGACATCGGACCGGTTCTCGAGAACCTCTTCGGTCACGCCGAGCGTCGCATCATCGTCGCCTCGTTCTCCTCGCACATCCACCGCGTCCAGCAGGTGCTCAACGCCGCAGACGCGCACGGCCGCAAGGTTGCCCTCGTCGGTCGCTCGATGGTGCGCAACATGAAGATCGCCGAAGACCTCGGCTACCTCGAGGTTCCGCGCGGTGCCCTCATCGACATCAAAGAGGTCGACAAACTCCCCGATGACCAGGTCGTGCTCATGTGCACCGGTTCGCAGGGTGAGCCGATGGCCGCGCTCTCACGCATGGCCAACCGCAGCCACCGCGTCGAGGTGGGCGACGGCGACACCGTCATCCTCGCCTCCTCGCTCATCCCCGGCAACGAGAACTCAGTGTTCAAGGTCATCAATGGGCTGATGAAGCTGGGCGCCAACGTCATCTCGAAGGCAGACGCCAAGATCCACGTCTCCGGACACGCTTCCGGCGGCGAGCTGCTCTACTGCTACAACATCGTCAAGCCGCGCGGCGTCATGCCCGTCCACGGTGAATGGCGACACATGCTGGCCAACGCCAGGCACGCCGAGGCGACCGGAGTGAACCCGGACAACATCGTCCTGGCCGATGACGGTTGGGTCGTCGACCTCAAGGACGGCCACGCCGAGGTTGTGGGTGCAGTGGACTGCAACTTCGTCTTCGTCGACGGCTCCTCGGTCGGTGAGATCACCGAGGCGGACCTCAAGGACCGTCTCGTGCTCTCCGGCGAAGGCTTCGTCACGATCTTCATGGCCATCAACAGCCAGACCAAGTCCCTCATCGCCGGGCCCGAGATCCATGCCCGCGGTGTGGCCGAATCCGATTCGGTCTTCGACTCGATCATGCCGAAGGTCACCAAGGCCGTCGAAGACGCCCTCAAGGACGGAACGACGGACCAGTACCAGCTGCAGCAGGTCGTACGCCGCACGGTGGGACGCTGGGCGTCCTCGAAGCTGCGTCGCAAGCCGATGATCGTCCCCATGGTCGTCATCGTCTGAGTTCGTTCGACCACGCACATACAGTTCGCCCGCGGTAACCCTCACAGGAGGGTCCACCGCGGGCGAAGTGCATCTCAGGGCCCGGCCGGAGGTCGTCGCCTCAGTCCTCGACTGCCTTCTCCTTGGGTCGTGGCGTCTCGGCCACGAGTTCCTTGCCAGGTGACTTCCGGGCGAGGACGACGGCAACGATGAGTCCCACAAGGACTGCACCGAAGACGATCGTTCCCGAATTGAACCCGAGTCCGTTGATGCCGATGAAGGCCAGAGCACCGGCGGTCAGGGAGTAGACGAGCATCGGAATGGAGGTGCGCCTGATGAGCTCTCCTTCACGCCCGACCAGACCGACCGTCGCCGAGGCGGCGACGACATTGTGGACGGCGACCATGTTTCCGGCCGCTCCGCCCACGGCCTGCGCGGCGACGACCGTTTCGGGACTGGCAGCCCCGATCGCCGATCCGGTGGAGAACTGGAACTGCGAGAACATGATGTTCGAGACCGTGTTCGAACCGGCGACGAAGGCGCCCAGGGCACCGACGAACGGAGCCAACAGCGGCCAGCCGCTGCCGACGGTACTCGCGGCCGCCTCGGCGAGGGTCACCGGCATCGAGTCCAAACCGGAGGCGTTGTAGTCGCTGCCGGAGTTGATGAACACGCGCACCAAGGGCAGTGAACACAGCAGCGCCACGGCGGCGCCGGCGATCTGCGAACCTGCGATCTTCCACGAGCCGGCGATCTGAGAGCCGGTCATCCGGTGGATGAGATAGGTGCAGAGGCAGGCGATGACGAAGATGAAGCCCGGGGACCACAGGAGGTCCATATCCGAACTGATCGCGGTGCCGAAGATCTCCTTGACCTTGATGACGGCAGGCCCGGTGAGGAATTCCTTGACCGGGGGCACGTTGCGAGTGAAGAGCAGGAGCGCGACGACGATGAGGTAGGGCGACCACGCGCGGATCATCGACATCTTCTTCGTCAGCTCCGCTGCCTCATCGGCCGGGTCCACGGTGCCCATCCAGTGTTTGGGCCACATCTCACGCGGGGCGAAGTCCCAGGTCTTCTTCGGCATGAGGAATCCGGCTTTGCTGGCCGAGACCACGATCGCCAAACCGACGAGGCCGCCGATGAGCGAGGGGAATTCAGGCCCGAGCAGGTTGGCCACGAGGAGGTAGGGCACGATCATGGCCAGGGCCGAGAAGATAGCGAACGGCGCGATCGCCAGACCGTCGGCGAAGCGCCTGTTGCGGCCGAAGAATCCGGTCATCAGGCAGGACAGCAGAAGCGGGATGAGGATTCCGCAGATGCCGTGCATGAGGGCGACCTGGGCGGCAGTGTGGGCGATGAATTCGGATTGGCTGAGACCGAGTTCGGACGCTCTTGCCGCGACATCGGCAGACATGCTGCCGTCTTCCTTCGACAGCCCGGTGCCGATTCCGACGATCATGGGTGTTCCCACAGCACCGAAGCTCACCGGTGTGGACTGGATGATGAGACCGGCGAGGACCGCTGCGATGGCGGGGAAGCCGAGGGCGAGCAGCAGCGGTGCAACCACTGCGGCGGGTGTGCCGAAGCCGGCTGCGCCTTCGATGAAGGAACCGAAGAGCCAGGCGATGATGATGACCTGGACACGTCGATCCGGAGAGATCGAGACGAAGCCGGCGCGAATCGTCTGGATTGCTCCCGATCGTGTGACGGTGGCCAGGAGCAGGAGGGCGCCGAAGACGATCCACAGCAGCCCGATCGCGGTGAGCAGGCCTTGGACCACCGAAGCGCTGATCGTCACCCAGTCGATCTGCCACGCGAAGTTCGCGACGAGTGCGGCAGCGACCAGGCCGATCGGCATGGCATATTTCGCGGGCCAGCGAAACCCGATGAGCAGGATTCCAGCCAGGAGGATGGGGGCGAGCGCAAGAAGCGCCGCGACAGCGAGGTTGTCCATCGTGAATCCGATCCGCGGCATCGTTGCCGCTTGGTCGAGGAGTCCGCCCATCTCTGATCGGTTGATCAGCAGACGATGTGGTGCCGACTCCGCAAACGAAGTACCTGGCTTCATCGTGCCTGGTGGATTGTTGTACCGTCAAGGGAATCCTGCGTCTCACCTCGAGGGAAGCGTTTGACGAGATGTGCATCACCTCCTATTCTTTTCGTTGTGTGAACAATAAATTTCACGATGTGAAAGTTTCGCAGGCTAAACCCCGTTGCCAGCGATCAGCGATGCACTAGTGAAAGTGCCGAATAAGGAGAACCACCGATGACTGCTCAAATCGAGAATCTGGATATTCCAGAAGGCATGGAGATCACCGGCGAACTGCCGGACGGGGCAGAGAAGGTGCTCACCCCGAAGGCCCTCGAACTCATCGTCGAGCTGAACCGGAAGTTCAATGGGGTCCGCCTCGAACGACTGGAGGCTCGCAAGGAGCGCCAGGCGCAGATTGCCGCCGGCGCTGATCTGGACTTCCTCCCGGAGACCGCTGAGATCCGCAATGATCCCAGCTGGCAGGTCGCACCGCCGGCCCCGGGTCTCGAAGACCGTCGCGTCGAGGTCACCGGCCCCACCTACAAGAAGATGACGATCAACGCCCTGAACTCCGGCGCCAAGGTGTGGCTGGCCGATCAGGAAGACGCAAACACCCCGCAGTGGGATTCGGTCATCGGCGGCCAGGTCAACCTGCTCGACTCCCTGACCCGCGAGATCGACTTCACCTCACCAGAGGGCAAGTCCTACACGCTGGCTCCCGACGAGGAACTGCCGACCATCGTCGTGCGTCCTCGCGGCTGGCACATGCCGGAGAAGCACATCCTCGTCGACGGTGAAGAGGCCTCGGGCTCCCTCGTGGACTTCGCCCTCTACTTCTCCACCGCCGGGCAGATCCAGATCGAGAAGGGCAAGGGTCCCTACTTCTACCTGCCGAAGATGGAATCCCACCTCGAAGCGCGACTGTGGAACCAGGTCTTCGACCATGCCGAGGACGCCTTCGGCCTGGCACGCGGGACCATCCGCGCCACCGTGCTCATCGAAACCTACCCGGCCGCCTTCGAGATGGAGGAGATTCTCTACGAACTGCGTGAGCACTCCTCAGGTCTCAACGCCGGCCGCTGGGACTACATCTTCTCCGTGATCAAGAACTTCCGGTCCCGCGGCTCTGACTACCTGCTGCCCGACCGTTCGGATGTCACGATGACGGTGCCGTTCATGCGCGCCTACACCGAACTCCTCGTGCGCACCTGCCACAAGCGCGGTGCCCACGCGATCGGCGGCATGTCCGCCTTCGTTCCCTCCAAGGACAAGGACGAGAACGAGGCCGCCTTCAACAAGGTCCGCGAGGACAAGTCCCGTGAGGCCAGCAAGGGCTTCGACGGCTCCTGGGTCGCCCACCCCGGCATGGTCGCCCTCTGCAAGGAGGTCTTCACCGAGACACTGGGTGAGAACCCCAACCAGATCGAGAACAAGCGCGAAGACGTCTCCGTCGCCGCCGCCGATCTCCTCGACGTGAAGTCGACACCCGGCTCCATCACCGAGGCCGGCCTGCGCACCAACGTCAACGTCGGCATCCAGTACCTGCGCGCCTGGCTCGAAGGCAACGGTGCGGTCGCCATCCACGGACTCATGGAGGACGCGGCCACTGCCGAGATCTCCCGCTCCCAGGTATGGCAGTGGATGGACGCCGGAGTCGAACTCGACACCGGAGTCACCGTCACCGGCGACCTCGTCCGCCAGATCGTGTCCGAAGAGGTCGCGAAGCTGCCCGGTGAGGAAGCGGACTGGAAGGACGCCACCGACACGTTCCTGTCAGTGGCCGTCGCCGACGAATACGTCGACTTCCTGACCCTGCCGGCATACGCCCGTATGCCCTGAGTTTCGGTCCCCTGAGTCTCCACGGTTCAGGAGTCTCACCAGGTAAGAACGCCGTCGAAAATGTGCCCCGCAGCACATTTTCGGCGGCGTTCTTCGCTAAGCTCGACATCATCGACGCAAGGAAGCGGGAGTGGACATGAGCAGAATCGAATCGGTCCTCACACGGATCGAACCGCATTTGCCACCAGGGGCGATCGTCACCGACGAGAACGAACGCAAGACCTACGAATGCGATGGCCTGGCGGTGCACAGGACCGTCCCAGCCCTGGTCATCCGCGTCACCTCCACCGCCGAGGTGGCCCTGACCGTGGGTGCCTGCCATGAGTTCGATGTCCCCTTCGTCGCCCGCGGTTCGGGCACCGGTCTCTCCGGTGGAGCCCAACCCCATGCGGAGGGCGTGCTCATCGTCATGTCGACGATGCGAGACATCCTCGACATCGATCCTCTCGCCCAGCGTGCCATCGTGCAGCCCGGAGTCATCAACCTCAATCTCTCCAATGAGGCCAACCCGGGCGGCTACTACTTCGCCCCGGACCCCTCAAGCCAGAGCGTGTGCTCGATCGGCGGCAATGTCGCCGAGAACTCCGGCGGCGCCCACTGCCTCAAATACGGGTTCACCACCAACCACGTCACCGGCGTCACCCTCGTCACCGCCCGCGGCGACATCGTCGAGATCGGGGGAGACGCCCCCGAATACCCCGGCTACGACCTCCTCGGCGTGCTCTGCGGATCCGAGGGGACACTGGGCATCGTCACTGAGGTGACCGTGCGACTGACCCGCCTGCCCGAGGCAGTGGAGACGTTGCTCATCGGATTCGAGTCCACCGATGCCGCCGGTGAGGCAGTCAGCGACATCATTTCCGCGGGAATCATGCCCGCGGCCATCGAGATGATGGATGCCCTGACCATCGAGGCCGCCGAGAAGGCCGTGGCCTGCAACTATCCCGAGGGTGCCGGTGCCGTCCTCGTCGTCGAACTCGACGGTCCCGCCATCGACGTCGACCTCGAGCGTGAGACGGTCATCGCCCGGGCGAAGGACCATGGGGCCGGAGAGATCAGGGTCGCCGTGGACAATGTCGAACGCGGCCTGATCTGGAAGGGCCGCAAGTCCGCCTTCGCAGCCGTTGGCCGGATCAGCCCCGACTACATCGTCCAAGACGGGGTCATCCCACGGTCCCGGCTCGGGCCTGTGCTCGCCTCGATCTCCACGATCGCGGAGGAATGCGGGGTCCGCGTGGCCAACGTCTTCCATGCCGGCGACGGCAACCTGCATCCGCTCGTGCTCTTCGACGGTAGCGTGGAAGGCCAGACCGAACTGGCCGAGACCGCCTCGGGGCGCATCCTCGACCTGTGCCTGAGTGAAGGCGGGTCGATCACCGGTGAACACGGGGTCGGTTCCGACAAGGCCAAATTCATGCCGCGCATGTTCACCAACGACGACCTCGATACCATGCAGATCCTGCGCTGTGCCTTCGACCCGAACCATCTGTCCAACCCGGGCAAGGTCTTCCCGACTCCACGGCTGTGCGGGGAACCACCTCGGCGAACATCGGGGGAGCACCCACTGCAGGCAGCAGGAAAGGCGGAGCTGTTTTGACCGAAGAACTTCCCCGGATGGCCCGGCCCGAGAGCGTTGAGGAACTGTCAGAGCTCGTGGGCCGCGCCCATCGCGAATCTCGCACCATCGCCGTCTACGGCGGCGGGACCGCGCTCGATGACCACCCTCCGGGTCACACCCCGGGTCTCCTCATCGACATGGGAGGCCTCAACCAGGTCATCGAACACTCACCCGGGGACCTCATCCTCGTCGCCGGGGCCGGAGCCACGATCGCCGAACTCAATGCCGTCGCCGAGACCGGGGACCAAGAGCTCCTGCCGGACTTTCCCGCCGATCGCACCGATTCAGGCTCGACGTTGGGCGGTGCCATCGCCACCCGGGCCGTGGGACCGCGCCGCATCGGACGGCTGCCGCTGCGTGAAGTCGTCCTCGGCGTCACTGTCGTCCTCGCCGACGGAACCATCGCGAAGGCCGGTGGCAAGGTCGTCAAGAACGTCGCCGGCTACGACCTCGCCAAACTCATGACTGGTTCCTGGGGCACCCTGGGCATCATCGCCAGTGCCGCGCTCCGGCTCTACCCGAAGCCCCAGACCCAGGGATACGTCGAGATCCCCGGCGCCGAGGCGGCACTCGAAGTCATCGGCTCCCAGGTGGCTCCGGCCGCTGTGGAGATCGACCGGTCCCCGGGCGGACAAGCGTCGACCGTGGTCATGGTCGAAGGACTCGAAGAATCCGTCGCTTCGCGCACCGAGAGCATCGTCAGCGCCTACCCGGGCGCTCAGCGGTGCGTCGAGCCGAGCTGGTGGGCACGGCGGGCCCAGGCTCCGGTGACCATCCGGGCTTCGGTGTCTCCTGCACTGGTTCCCCAGCTGGTCGGAGAGATCGCCCGCCTCGAGGACACCATCGGCTACCCGATTCAGCTGCGCGGGTCCGCCATGGGTGTCTTCGATCTGGGCATCGGCGACCTCGACTCGGACCCCACGATCGCGACCCGAGTGGTTCTCGAACACCTGCGCTCCTGGGGTCAGAAGCAGCTGAGCGCGACCGTGCTCTGTGCCCCCGCCTCGGTGTGGGGCGACGTCGATGCGTGGGGCGAGATCCCCGGAGTCGGACTCATGCGCACCATCAAGGACCAGTTCGATCCGGACGGTCTGCTCTCACCCGGACGTGGAATAGGAGGACTGTGATGTCATGCGATTGCGGTGGCGCAGGAGGCTGCCAGGGCGGCGGAGCGCCCAAGGAGACGAGCGGACCGACACCGCTGGAAGCCACGATGGCGACCGCGGGCCAGGCCACGATGGAGATGGCCCCGCCGACCATGGACCATTCGGCCTTCGACGTCTTCAACCCACCGGACCCGGGGCTGATCGCCGACTGCGTCCACTGCGGCTTCTGCCTTCCCGCCTGCCCGACCTACCAGCTGTGGGGCAATGAGGAAGACTCACCGCGCGGGCGCATCTACCTGATGGAGAAGGGCCTGGAAGAGGGTCCGATGACCGCCTCGATGGTCGAGCACTTCGACGCCTGCCTGGGCTGCATGGCCTGCGTCAGCGCTTGCCCGTCCGGAGTCCAGTACGACAAACTCATCGAAGCCACCCGCGGTCAGGTCGAACGCAACGGAAAAGAGCACCGCAGCCGCGCCGAGGTGGCCCTGCGGGAGGCCATCTTCCAGCTGTTCCCGTACCCGGACCGTCTCAAGACCCTGCTGGCACCGCTCAAGCTCTACCAGCGGACGGGACTCTCGAATGTCATCCGCAAGTCCAAGGTCCTCGAGAAGCTCTCACCGACCCTGGCCACGATGGAGGCCATCGCACCGCCGGTGACGAAGAAGGTCACCATTCCCGCCACGAACCCGCCACGCTCTGCCGAAGGAGAGGCGTTGCCGGTCAGAGCCCGGGTGGGGATGCTGCTCGGCTGTGTGCAGCGGACCTTCTACCCGCAGGTGAATGCCGCCACTGTGCGCGTGCTCAACATGGAGGGCTGTGAGGTCGTCGTGCCGCAGTCACAGGGCTGCTGCGGGGCGCTGTCGGTCCATGCCGGACGCAGTGAGGAAGGTGAGGACTTCGCGCGCAGGATCGTGGACACATTCACCTCGGCGGAGGTGGACTATCTCGTCGTCAACTCCGCCGGCTGCGGGTCGACGATGAAGGAATACGCCGACATCCTCGCCGATGACCCCGCCTATGCCCAGCGCGCGAAGGAGCTGTCGGACAAGGTCAGGGACGTCACCGAGATCCTCGTCGAACTCGGTCCCAGTGCACCACGACATCCGGTGGCCGATGGGGGATTGCGCGTGGCGTACCACGACGCCTGCCACCTCTCCCATGCCCAAGGAGTGCGCAATCCACCACGTGAGCTCCTGGGCCAGATCCCCGGGATCGAGCTGGCTGCGATCAAGGATGCTGACACCTGCTGCGGATCGGCAGGCATCTACAACCTGGTGCGCCCGGAGACGGCTCGCGAGCTGGGGGACAAGAAGGCCACGAACATCGCCGCCACCAATGCCGCACTGGTTGTCACCGGCAATCCGGGGTGTCTGCTGCAGGTCACGGACGCTCTGCGCAGGCAGGGCGAGGCGACGCTGCCGACGGCGCACACGATCGAACTCCTCGACGCCTCACTCACCGGGGCAGGTGCCGGGGAACTGCTGGCACGCTGAGGCCCTCGGGCTACGCGCTACTTGACGATGAGCACCGGGCACTCGGCCTCGAGGATGACCCTCTGGGTGCTCGAGCCCAGCAGCAGCTTGACCACGGGCGAGCGGCGCTTGGAGGGCATGACGATGAGCTTGGCCTGCCACTCCTCGGCGAGGTCGATGATCTGGGAGGCCACATCGGAATCGGCGCGTTGGATCTCGAACTCGAGGTCCGCCTCGGCGAGCCGATCGGCCAGCTCCTTCGTCTGAGACAGGGCACCGGCCGAGGGCGCGGTCGTCGTATCCGATTCGAAGTGGACGACGCGCACAGCCGCGTTCTCTCGCTGGGCGGCGGCGATCGCCTGTTCGAGGAGCGCCGTCGACGATTCCGAACGGTAGGCCAGAATGATCGTATTCTGCGCATCGTCGATGCCGTCCGAGGCCGCCACCCGCAGCGAGGGCACCGGGAACCTGTGCTGGGGAGCTGAGTAGAAATCAGTCATATCGGTTGTGTTCCTATCCGATTGCGATGACGCCGATGAGGACGCCGACGGCCAGCATCACCAGGGAGACGATGAGGGCTCGCCACAGGACCTTCTTGTGATGGTCTCCGAGCTCGACTCCCGAAAGCGAGACGAGGAGCAGGATCGCGGGCACCAGCGGTGACTGCATGTGCACCGGCTGACCGGTGATCGAGGCGCGAGCCATATCGGCCGCGGAGATGCCGAAGTGGCTGGCGGTCTCGGCGAGCACGGGCAGGATGCCGAAGTAGAAGGCGTCGTTGCTCATGAAGAACGTCATCGGGATCGAGAGCAGCCCGGTGATCACGGCCATGTAGGGGCCCATGGACGAGGGGATGACGGCGACGAGCCACTCGGCCATGGCGTCGACCATTCCGGTCCCGCTCATGATGCCGGTGAGCACGCCGGCGGCCATGACCATGGCGACCACGGCGATGATCGCCGAGGCGTGTGAGGCCAGTTCTTCCTGCTGTGCCTTGATGTTGGGGAAGTTGACCATGAGTGCGATGACCATGGCGATCATGAACAGGTAGGGCAGGGGCAGCAGGTCGGCGATGAGCATGACCATCACGGCCACGGTCAGGATCAGGTTGAACCAGAAGAGCTTGGGACGCAGCGTCGCCCGGTTGGGGTCGAGCGCGGTGTCGGTCAGCGCAGAACCGGAACCAGAATTGTTACCGGAGCCGGCATCTAAACTATCGCTGTCGCCGTCGGCCAACGTCGCCGAGGTGGTGCCACCGTTGGCGGCACCCGATCCCGAGCCTGAGCTTGAGTTGGATCCTGAGCTTGAGCGGGCGACGGCACCGACGAGATCGGAGCGCTTCGATCCGGAAGTCCCCGAGCGGGCCTCATCGACCCAGGCCACACCGTTCTTGGCGAGACGGCGCCGTTCGGAGATGCCGAGGAAGTAGGCGAAGACGAAGCACACCAGCAGACCCGCTGCCAGAGCCGGGACCATGGGAGCGAAGATGTCGTTGGCATCGATCTGCAGGGCAGAGGAGGCGCGTGCCGTCGGACCGCCCCAGGGGACGATATTGAGCGTGCCGTTGATCAGGCCGGCGACACAGGTCAGCACCACCGGTGACATCTCCAGGCGCTGATAGATCGGCAGCATTGCGGCGGTGACGACGATGAACGTCGTCGACCCGTCGCCGTCGAGGGAGACCGCTCCGGTCAGCAGGGCTGTGCCCATGACGACCTTGACGGGATCGTGGCCGGCAACCTTGAGGATGAACCCGACGAGTTTGTCGAAGAGTCCCACGTCGATCATGATGCCGAAGTAGATGATGGCGAAGAGCAGCAGCGCAGCTGTCGAGGACATGTCTGCGATGGCGTCCATGACCATTTCGCCGATTCCCAGACCGGCGCCGGTGAACAGTCCGAACACGGTCGGGACGATGATCAGCGCCAGGATCGGTGAGAGTCGCTTCGTCATGATCAGCGTCATGAAGACGATGATCATCGCGAAACCAAGAATTACGAGCACGAACTTCTCCTATGAAGGCGGATGTGATGCCCGATACACCCTAGGGCGGTCACCGCGGCGGCGCGCGTTTGTGTGCACTGAACACGTTCTGCCTGTTTGGCACCTTTTGCGCATTTCGCTCATGCGTGGTTAGTGTGGGTTGGTGCCACGTCCCACTCGATCCTTTTCCCGCAGAGTCCTGCTCAGTCAGCTCGCGGTCATCGTGGTGACCTTGGCGCTGGTGACAGGCGTCTTCGCGTGGATGGGCGGCCGTTCGGTCACCGAGGTCACCGAGACCAAGGCGCTGGCGACGGCACGGACGCTGGCGATCGATCCCGAGGTCAGGAAGGGCTCCACCGAAGCCTCGGCACAGCCTGCGGGGGAAGCCGATGAAGCGATCACCACTCCGCTGCTCGAGATCACCGATGACCTGCGGGCGTCCTCGGGCATCGTCTTCGCCGTCATCACCGACGACCGCGGCATCCGACTGACCCACCCGGACCGGGACAACATCGGCAAGCGTGTCTCCACCTCCCCGGATGAAGCGCTGGCAGGTCGGGAGTCCGTGACGCATGAGCGCGGCACCCTGGGGGAGACCGTGCGGGCGAAGGTCCCGATCTATTCCACCGCCGATGACACGACCGTCGTCGGTGAAGTCTCCGTGGGCATTCATGCCTCGGTCCTCGATGCCGACCTGCGCCGCGAATTCCTCGTCCTCGGCTCGGTCGCCGTCCTCGCCCTGGCCATCGGCGTCATTGCGTCCCTGGCTCTGGGTCGCAGGCTGCGTCGCGAGACCTTGGGAGTCGGTCCCGAGGAGCTGGCAGAGATGGCACGTGACCAGGGTGCGGTCCTGCGTGGTCTCGATGATGGGGTGTTGGCATTCAGCTCGGCTGGGGTCCCGACCCTGAGCAACTCCACTGCCGAACAGCTGCTCGGCATCGCCCATGTCGAGGCGGGTACGGATGCCGATCGAGATTCCGATGCGCCCTCCCGTGCGGAGGTGCCGGAGGTGATCCGGAACATGATGCTCGAGGCACCCGATCACGGTGCACTGCGGCGGCGAGTCACCGTCGGCGACCGGATCCTGTTGGCCACAGCGGTCCGTGTCAGTCGTGATGGAGTCTCGGTCGGCGGGGTCGTCACCCTGCGCGATGAGACCCAGGTGCTGACCATGGCACGACAGCTCGAATCGGTGACCTCGATGGCCCGGGCCCTGCGCACACAGCGCCACGAATTCGCCAACCGTCTCCATACCGTCCTCGGCCTCGTCGACACCGGCGCCACCGACGAGGCACGGACCTACCTCGCCACGATCCTGCGCACCGGACCGATCACCACGCCCGTCGAAGGCATCGAGGTGATCACCGATCCTTACCTGCGTGCCCTGCTCGAAGCAAAAGGAACGACCGCCGCCGAGGTAGGTGTGAGCCTCGCAGTCACCCCCGATTCCCTGGTGCTGGGCCGGGTGAATGAACCCGAAGACGTCACGCTCATCCTCGGCAATCTCATCGACAATGCGGTCCGGGCGGTGGTGACGACGGCCAGCGGCAGCGGTGCTGAGAGTGCCGAGGAGGCTGAGGCTGTTGACCGGGCCGCTGAGATGTTCGGCAGGGTCGAGGTGACGCTGCTCGGGTCGGGTCCGGAACTGCATGCCGTCGTCACCGACACAGGTGGGGGAGTCGACGACGCGGATGCAGAATCCATCTTCGACGAGGGGACCAGCAGCGCCGAGGGCCTCGATCCAGACCATGGGCACGGCATCGGTCTGGCCCTGTGCCGACGAACCGCACGCCGACACTGCGGCAGAGTGTGGCTGCTGGCAGGTCACGACCCGGAACTGGGTGGTGCCGGTTTCGCCATGCACCTGCCCGATGTACTCAGCGACGACACGAACGACGAGCTTCACACAGACGACGAGGAGAGATGATGATCAACGTTCTGGTACTCGACGACGACTTCTATGTGGGGCAGATCCACTGCCGCTACGTCAACGAGGTCGCGGGATTCAATGCTCTGGAGCCCGTGAGAGATCTGCGCACCACACGCACGATCCTCGCCGAAGAGGACGTGGACCTGCTGCTGGCCGATTACGTTCTGCCCGAAGGCAACGGAGTCGAACTCATCCGGGAGACCGACGTCGATGCCATCGTGCTCTCGGCCGTGGCAGATTCCGAGGTGGTGCATTCGGCGCTGCGGGCGGGAGCAATGACCTACATTCTCAAACCCTTCGCCGCCGAAGAGCTGCAGGACTTCCTCAGACGCTATGCCCGCTACCGCCGTTACTGGGAGCGGGAGAAGGTGAGCCAGCCGGAGCTCGAACGTCAATTGCGTGGCCTGCATGACGTCTCCTCACCGGGGAGTGCACCGGCCAAAGGCTCGGGTTCGTCGACGACCGGACGGATCCTCGAAGCACTCGAGGGCGCTGATCAGCCGCTGACCGCCATGGAGGTCTCCGATGTCGTCGGCACCTCCCGCGCCACAGCGCAACGCCATTTGGCGAAGCTAGCCGAGTCACGTGCCGTCACCGTCTCACTCCAATACGGAAGCACCGGCAGACCCGAACACCTCTATGGAGTGGGGTGAGCCTTCAAGTGAGTCGTAGCTCCTAACGAGCAGTGATCGGTAGAGATCTGATCAACGCCTTGATAAACACTCTTCAGCACCGCGGAGTCGTGTTTGGAGCAAAGACTGTGTCCAATCGCTGTCCAGCCGGACATCGATCGGTCCTGGGGTTGGCCGGTCTGTTTTTCCTGGAGTGATTAATTCCGGGTCGAAGCCGTCTCTGACTGCAGTCATCCGACCGAGGTTGTATCTGCTGACTTCGTCCGGGCCTGCTGCGTGGAAGATTCCGTTCTCTCCGCCATCGGCGATTTCAAGCACCGGCTCCGCAAGGTCGGGTAAGTGCACAGAGAAATTCGAAAGTCTCGCAGACATCACCTAAGTAGGACTTAATGAGAACTGACCAACTGTTCGGTTCCGGTCAGCACTGCTGCGGTGACCGCCTTTCGACGCGGCAATACATTCGTGTGCACAGATACAGAAGGCCAGGAGTTGGCGCTTGTGGGGTGTAAACGAGACCAGAAACGTGACACCGGCGGTCAGTTGCCAACATGACTTGAAGTTTAAAATTAAATATGTATCAACTTCATACATGCAACTGGTCGCCCTAGTGGAGGTGAAATATTTGGATCTTCAGCCATGTGATTGGCACTCCTTCTGGTAGGGTTTAAGCATGCTTATTAACAACGATGTTTGTTTATTAGGTTCGAATGGTGTAGTGCGGGAGTAAGTGGCGTTTGGTTGTGAAAATATTTGGATTAATACACTCTATTCCAATGCTAGCCATTTACTTTCGCAAAATATAATTAAGCAATGTCAACGAAGGGTTTGTCCATGAAAGCACTGAATTCAGTCAAATACGCGTCGCTCGTTGGGTTGCTCGCGGCCTCGCTGGTAGGTGTCGGCACTGCGGCGTCGGCTACAGAGGGCGGTCCACCCAGCGCTACTCAGGAGGGGGCCTATGTCAAGACGGCTGAGTCGGCAGAGAAGCGCCTACCGTCTGGCCCGGCTTCCCTTGCGGCCGGGTTTTCAGATAAACAAAAACAAAGAGTCGGTGAGATATTGGCCGACCCCGAGTTCGGGGTTTCAGGTTCAGCTAAGAGTATCCAGAACAGGTATCCTGAGGTTGAGGTGGAAGACACGGTCGTCGATGACACGGGCACGCCAAGCGTTGACTCAGGGCAACGGGCCGCTCATGATATTTCCGCCACCTCTGCAAAGAACGGAAACAAGACTAAATCGCTAAAGACGAACTGGAAAATTCTCGGCGTCTCTTATGCGGAGATAAAGACCACCATGTCTTTCAATGTGAAAGACTGGAGAATTAAGAAAATTAACAGTTGCTATGGAACAATAGTGAACTATATTCCCCTGCGCCAAACGGATAAGCACAATACTTCGCAAATAAAGAGCGGGAAAGCTACTTGTATCACCAATGTCACTCTGGCACGTCCAGCTCAGAAGACTGTTTCCGGCAAGCACGGTTTCACTGCTAACGCTGATGGTAAAATGACCAAGACATGGGTCGGTTAATTGACCGCAGGAACTGGTGAAAGGGTTGTATGCTAGCACTTAATTTTCCTGAAATTTGTCTGCTGACACTTTGGAGCATCGGGGTCATCGCCGCGATCGGTGGGCGGAGGGCCGACGGATACAGCCCGCGGTATTTTGTGATCATTGCGGTTGCGTTGTTCGTTCCAGTAATTGGTTCGGTGATTTCATTGGTTAATCTTGCGATGGTCCGCAATGATCTGAATCAATTGTCAAAAGGACGTGTGTCGGAAGGTCGTTGACTCTACGTTGAGCGCGAGTTGAGTCATCCCTGGTCAAGCCTGAATTGGTGGCCAGGGATGACGCCACCCTTTCGTCTCCTAGGATTCACCTAAACGGGGCACCCGCTGATGGTTTCGGAAGCCGGGCTCGTCGTGGCGTGTGTCACTGGATGATGTTGTTTCGGGGGCTCATGGTAAATGACCGTGTAGAACCGGCTTGAAGCCATCGGACTCAAGAAAGCACCTTGCGATGTAATGAGTGAGATTGCGGAACCCCGGTGCCGATCTCCAAAGATGTCCGAGCCTGCCGTTGACGGCCTCCGTTGGCTCGTTGGACGTTCCGCGCCCGCTGAAGAACTCCAGCATGTCAGTTTCGCATCGATTCGGCGTTCGTCCCCACCGCTTCAGTTCGGGCAGCCCGGCACATAGACCCGACGCGAAGGTATCGATGACAGCTGGCAAGCGCCACTTAAGCCACTTATCATTCCTGCGGTCCTCACTCTGGTAGGCGGTGATGATGTCTTGGTAGACACTCCAGGTGACTTCGACTTCAGTGAAATTTGTGTCGGCGAAGAGTCTCGCTACTCTCCGGTGCTGAGTGGTCGTGAGTAGAGTGGTGCCCGTATGCAGCATTCGCCTCGCCCGATGCAGAGGGTCCATGGCTTGACCGCAATGCCCCGGTGTTTCTTGATGGATACGGCGACGAGTCTCATTGAATGCATCGCTAGCGAGCTTGACGGCATGGAACCGATCCCTGACTTCGACGGCATCGGGTAGTTCCTCGGCAGCAGCGGTCTTGAAAACTGCCAACTCGTCCATCGCAATGTCTTCAATGCGATCACGTCAGTTCTAGGGTCGTGCGTTCAACCACTGCTCGCGGCCAGGAACGACTCGACCCAGACCGAACGAAAACTAGGTCGGAACCCGTCTGGGACGCGCAGTCGGTTCCGGATGCATGGCGGGCTATGCGGCAGTACCGGCGTAAGAGAGCGATGCGTGATGAACAGACTCTGAATCTGTAGCGCAACCGTGCCTTTGTCATCCTCGGGGGAGACTCGCAACCGAAGTCAGCGAGGTTCGTCGAAACCAAGGGAGCGGAGAAAGTCTTCGATGAGAAGGCCTATGACCGAGCGATGAAGCTGTCTGGGTACAAAGGACACGTCACCAATATTCCAAGAACCATCGTGCCAGTACGGGCGATCATCGGCAACTATCGTGACCTCTGGCACGTCGAGCTGTCGTTTCGGATGTCGAAGACAGAACTTGATGCCAGGCCGATGTTACACAGGACCGGGGACGCGATCGAGGCAAACCTGAGGGTGGTGTTCACTGCGTTAGGCGCCGCACGGTTCATGCAGGATTCGACTGGATTGTTGTTGAAGAAGATCATCACGACGTTGCGTCCGTTGCGGGAGTTCGTTGGTGTCATTGGTGATCAGGAGATCACGTTTGCTGGAGAAATCCGGCGGCCGGCAAAAGACATCCTAGACGCGCTACAGGCCGCCCGATGAAGTCGACTCCGCCAGGTTCACTAGACCTGTGCAACCAGGTGATTCACCGCGGCCGACCCCGGTCCCGGCCGTAGCCCAATTCCTTCCGCCCAGGAAAGCTTGAGGATGAAATGCAGAATTACGATCAAGGCTCGTTGGGTCGACAGCTGGTTCCTGAAACTGTTGTCGAAACTAGCGGCGGTGGTTGGTCATACAGAGCAACCGCTGAACTGGTCCAAACCCACTGATATCGAGATCGAGCAGGATGCGCCGGTCAGGATCGGAGTCGGTGTCCGTTACATCGGAAGGGGAAAGCTGCTGGGTGTCCCTGTGACGGAACTGCCGGCACACAGCACCTCCGAGCTCAATTCAGGTGTCATCACATTCCGGAACGGAATCTGGAACCACGAGCCCTTCAAGCTGGTATGAGGCTCAATCAGATTCCACTTCAGCATCACCGGCGGCATCACCGGCGGCGCCAAGCAGGTCTAGCTCGCGCGGCAGAGTCCGCATCCGCAGGAGCGGAGACGCGAGCACAGGAATCGAAGCGGCAAGCGAACAGGCCGCGAGGATCCACATCGTGGTGGGCACACCGAGCCTGTCGCCGAGGAACCCGGCGAGTAATGAACCTAGTGGCATCGGTCCCCAGACGAGGAATCGGATCGATGCGTTCATGCGTCCCAGCAGCGGCTTCGGGCACAGGCGCTGACGAAAGCTGACTTGGGCGATGTTGTAGACGACGACCGCCCAGCCGGTGACAAGACTGGCCACGAGCATCGTCGGGAAGGCGGGCAGAACCGTGGCCAGGGGCATTCCGAAGAAGCTCAATCCACCCAGTAGTGCGGACACCGAGATGCTCGTGCCCTCACCGAGTCGTGTCTGCACCCAGGCGGCACTGAGAGCACCGAGGATTCCCCCGATCGCGCTCGCCGACATGATGATGCCCAGCTGAACCTGGCTCAGTTCCAACGTCGTCAGCACGAACAGCACCAGGAGGGCGAAGATGCCCGAGGCTGCGAAGTTCGTCAGACCCGTGCATGCCGTGATCCGGCGCAGCAGCTGGTGCCCGAGGACGAAACCCAAGCCCTCACGGATCTCGGAGATGAAGCCGGTGCGGGTCGCGGGCTCCGGCGGCGTTTCGCGATGACGGATACTGCTGACGAAAAGACTCGACAGTCCCATGCAGACACTGGTCAGGCCTACTGTCAGTGGGGCGCCAATGGCTGTGACGAGGCCCGAGGCCAGGGTCGGTCCCACGACTCCTGCCGTCTGCTGGCTGGCTTGCAGCTTGCCATTGCCGTCCCCAATGGATCCGCCCTCGACGAGCTCGGGCAGATACGACTGATTCGCGATATCGAAGAAGACGGTGACGATCCCGACTCCTGCCGCCACAAGGTAGAGCTGGATCATGCTCAGAGCGCCGAACGCCCAAGCCAGCGGGATGCTCAGCAGAATGGCGGCACGCACGATGTCGCCGGAGACGATGACGATCTTCTTCGGTAATCGATCGATCCAGGCACCGGCCGGCAGGCTGATGAGGAGGAAGGCTGCCGATTCCAGTGTCGCGAGAAGCCCCATCTGGAAGGCGTCGGCGTCCAAGAGGCTGACGGCGATGAGGGGGAGTGCGAAGAAGACGAGCTGAGACCCGAACACGGAGACGGTGTCACCCGCCCACAGCTTCATGAAGTCGCGGTGGCTCCACAGAGGTGAGCGTTTCGGTGATGTGGGGTCGGCTGTAACCATAGCTCGTCCTTGAGTCGGGGTGGCGGTGGTCTGATGCGGAGGTAGATCGGGAGTGATTGAGATGTCTCAATCGCAGTCTGGCAGGAGTGATTGAGCTAAGTCAATCACTGAGCCTTGATCAATTGACTTCTCTCGATCACTCGTTAGCGTTGAGATATGAATGCTGAGCGCGCCGAAAACACAGCGCGGACTGTCGCGCGAGCCGTCGAACGTCGTGACGCCACAGATGCCGAAGCGAAAGCCTTGGCATCGAGTCTGCGCATTCGCATTCTGCGGCTGTGCCTCGATGAGGCGCTGAGTAATCGCGAGATCGCCGAGGCGACCGACCTCAACCCGGCGACATCGCTGCACCATGTGCGGATGCTCGCCGACACGGGTTTCCTCGAGGCGCAGGAGGCCAGGCGAGGTCGCCGAGGTGCGCGGGAGATTCCGTACCTTGCGACGGGCAAGAGCTGGTATATCGATGTCGGCGACGTGACGAACCCAATGATCGAGGCCTTCACCGCCGAATTCACGGCAGCTCCCTACGAGGAGCGCACGATGGGGCGAATGGCGGCGATGCTCACTGAGGATGAGGTGGAGGAATTCCGCGGCCGTATTAATGCCCTCTTCGAAGAGTTTCGTGGCCGACGCAAGAAACCGGACGCCAAACAGTGGGGGCTGTTCATTGCCATGCACCCGAGCAGCAATGCACCAGAGCAGCTATGAGCGATAGCGATCACGACTCGCTGCGCCTCTATTGAGAGTTCGTCTTCGTTGCACGCAGGGGCTGACATGGAATTTCACCCCTTCAGCCCCGTGTAGGAGGCGGTTTGGTGCCCTTGTATGGCGCGCCGAACCCTGCGGATTTACTGGGCAGGAGCGCATAATCGCCCTAAGATGAGAAGCATGGCGACCAGAACGACTTCCCCCGCTTCTGGTAAAGGAAAAGGCACAGCGCGCAAAACTGCTGGTCGGACCGGGCAAGCGGGGACACAGGAAGACCCCGGGACAAACGTTGTCACCGGTGCGTGGAGGGGAGTGGCCCACATGGCCGGAAACCGTGCGCGAAAGATCCTCAGCGACGAACCCAGCGACCAGTCACCGACGAAGAGAGACGGCACAGCCTTCTTCCTCATCGGCCTCTCGATCATCATCGCCGCCTTCGAATGGTGGAACATTCCCGGTGCGATCAGTGATGTCGTCCGCAATGTCGTCGAAGGCACCTTCGGCAGAGTGGCACTCGCCCTGCCGGTGATCTTCACCTGCTACGCGATCAGGCTCTTCCTCCGTGGCGAAGACAATAAGGGCAACAACCGGATCCTCATCGGCATCATCCTGCTGCTGCTCTCCGCATCCGGGCTGGCCCATATTGCAGCCGGCAACCCGACATTCACGAACTCCAGGGAAGCCATGGCCAACGGCGGCGGCGCGCTCGGATTCGTCATCTCATCGCCACTCGTGACCGCGACCACTGTCTTCGTGGCAGTGCCCCTGCTGGTGCTGCTCGGACTCTTCTCCGTGCTGGTCATCACCGCGACACCCGTGCGTTCGATCCCCAAACGCCTGATGGATCTCTACCTGCGTCTGACCGGGGGAGCGCGGCCCGAATCCCAGAAGCAGGATGGGCAGGACTCGACCGACCTAGTCGCCGACAATGCGCGTACCTCCACTCTCAAACCCGTCATGGGCGCCAAGCGTCGCTCGCGGAAGAAGAAGACCGACCTCCCCGAGGGCGAGCATCCCGATGATGACACGGCGACCAAGGCCTACGACAAGGCCTACATCCACGAAAACGATGTCAGCGATGAAGAAGCTGACACCACCGTCATCGAACGTCCGCAGTTCAAGCCCGGCGAACGTCGGCCCACGAAGGCCGAGCGTGAAACAGCCGCGCTGAAGAAGACCATCGGCATGGACGACGACGCTGCCACCGTGGCGAAGAAGACCAACTCGGGAGCCGCCTCGGCGCCGGTGCCGTTGACGAACAACCCGGCACCCCCACCCACGGAACAGCTGCCCGAACGCGTCGAGCAGCTCACCCTGGCCGGCGACGTCACCTACACCCTGCCGGCATCGGACAACCTCCTGCCCGGACCTCCTGCGAAGGAGCGGTCCGAGGCCAACGACCGCGTCGTCGAAGCACTGCGAGACGTTCTCGAGCAGTTCAAGATCGACGCGGCGGTCACCGGATTCTCCCGCGGCCCCACGGTCACCCGCTACGAGGTCGAACTCGGCGCGGGCACCAAGGTCGAGAAGGTCACGGCGCTGTCGAAGAACATCGCCTACGCGGTGGCCAGCGCCGATGTCCGTATCCTCTCGCCGATTCCCGGCAAGAAGGCGATCGGCATCGAGATCCCCAACTCCGACCGTGAGAACGTCGCCCTCGGCGATGTGCTGCGCTCGAAGGCCGCCCGCAAGACCGAGAACTCACTGGTCATGGGCGTGGGCAAGGACGTCGAAGGCGGCTTCGTCGTCGCCGACCTGTCGAAGATGCCTCACCTGCTTGTCGCCGGTGCCACCGGTGCCGGTAAGTCGAGCTTCGTG
Organism: Brevibacterium aurantiacum; assembly: GCF_003932995.1. NCBI lineage: Bacteria > Bacillati > Actinomycetota > Actinomycetes > Micrococcales > Brevibacteriaceae > Brevibacterium > Brevibacterium aurantiacum. The sequence goes on along the minus strand of NZ_CP025333.1, from coordinate 2,652,280 downwards.
AACTCCATGATCACCTCGATCATGATGCGTGCGACCCCCGACGAGGTGCGCATGATCCTCGTCGACCCCAAGCGCGTGGAGCTCACGATCTACGAGGGCATCCCACACCTCATCACCCCGATCATCACGAACCCCAAGAAGGCCGCCGAGGCGCTCGAATGGGTCGTGCGCGAAATGGACGCTCGCTACGACGACCTCGCGAACTTCGGGTTCAAACACATCAACGAATTCAACAAGGCCGTCCGAGAGGGCCGCGTCGAAGTTCCCGCAGGATCGGAACGGGTGCTCCAGCCCTACCCTTACCTGCTGGTCGTCGTCGATGAGCTCGCCGACCTGATGATGGTCGCCCCGCGCGACGTCGAAGCCTCGATCCAGCGCATCACGCAGCTGGCACGTGCGGCCGGCATCCACCTGGTCCTGGCCACCCAGCGACCCAGCGTGGACGTCGTCACCGGCCTGATCAAGGCCAACGTGCCTTCACGTCTGGCATTCGCCACCTCATCCCTGGCCGACTCCCGAGTTGTGCTCGACCAGCCGGGTGCGGAGAAGCTCATCGGACAGGGCGACGCACTGTTCCTGCCCATGGGTGCTGCGAAGCCGATGCGTGTCCAGGGTGCGTGGGTCAACGAGTCGGAGATCGAAAAGGTCGTCGACCACGTCAAGGGCCAGCTCAAGCCGAACTACCGTGAAGATGTCGCGGTCGAGGCACCGAAGAAGGTCATCGACGAGGAGATCGGCGACGACCTCGAGCTTCTGCTCCAAGCCGCCGAGCAGGTCGTGACCACCCAGTTCGGTTCGACGTCGATGCTGCAGCGCAAACTGCGCGTCGGCTTCGCCAAGGCCGGTCGCCTCATGGACCTCATGGAATCTCGCGGCATCGTCGGACCCTCCGAAGGTTCGAAAGCCCGCGACGTGCTGGTGCGTCCCGAAGATCTGCCCGGCACCCTGGCGATCATCAAGGGTGAGACACCTCCGGATGAGGAACCGAGCTCCGCGGCAAGCGATGATGGTGGCTACGACGACGGTTCCGGCTACGGCGGGAACAGCCGGTCACAGGGCGGCACACAGTCGGCGGCCGGGGACTTCGATGAGGAGTTCGACGATTACGGCGACTCGGGTGCGAGCACCTCGGCGAGGTCATCAGGTTCCGGCGCCAATGACCGTTATGCGACGGGCGTGGGACATGCCGCAGACCTGCACGTCGGCGATGTCGATCCCGAGACGGGACTCGAAGTCGTCGAAACCAGCGGCGAAGACGCCTGGTCACTGACGGGTCGCTGACCGCAGCTGCACCTCGTGTCCTCTGAATAGGGCCCCATGCCCAACCGGTGAGGTGCGAATAGAACAGAACACGGCGTGGAGCCGACCGCTGAAACGAGCGGTCGGCTCCACGCGTTTCACATGTCCCTCAGATAGGGTTGTCACGTGAATGATCGACCAGAGAACAGCGCCCCGGAACAGACACCGGCAGAGCCCAGCCCGTGGAATGTTCCCAACGCACTGACCGTCCTCCGGATCCTGCTCGTCCCCGTCTTCCTCGTCCTCCTGCTGGCCGACGGCGGCCAGGACATGACTATGCGGTGGTGGGCACTGGCTGTCTTCCTGCTGGCGATGGCAACGGACAAGATCGACGGTGATCTGGCACGCAAATACAACCTCATCACGAACTTCGGCAAGATCGCGGACCCGATCGCCGACAAATCCCTGATGGCAGCGGCCCTCATCGGCCTGGCGATGATCACGGAGATCCCCTGGTGGGTTCCCGTCATCATCCTCATCCGGGAGCTGGGCATCACCGTGCTGCGCTTCTTCATGATTCGCATCGCCGTCATGCCCGCGTCCAGAGGCGGCAAGATCAAGACGGTGCTGCAGACTGTGGCCATCGGACTTTTCCTGCTCCTGCGCCCCCTTGCACAGATCGTTCCCGAAGGCGTGACCTTCGCCGTGCTGATCCTGGCCTGGCTGACCATGGTCGCTGCCATCATCGTCACCGTCGTGACCGGAATCGACTACTGCGTCCAGGCTGCGAAACTCGCCAAAGACTCGCACGCAGCTAACGGATCTGCCGACGAACGTCCTGCCGATGGCCCTCCTTCCGGGGACGGACACACCGGCCCAGACCCCAGGTGAGATCGTGAACGAGACCGAGCTTTTCTCCCGCAGCCAGCACCTCATCACCACCTGCACGCAGGTGGGACTCTCGGTCGCGGCAGCAGAATCGCTGACCGGTGGTCGCTTCGTAGCGACACTCGTCGACGTCCCCGGAGCCTCCGCAGTCGTCCGCGGCGGGCTCATCACTTATGCCACCGACCTCAAATCCCGTCTGGCGGGAGTCGACGCCGACCAGCTCGAAGAGACCGGGCCCATCGATGAAGTCGTCGCGGCCCAGATGGCAGCCGGCGCGGCCAGAGAATGCGTCGCCGACATCGGCGTCTCCTGCACGGGAGTGGCAGGACCAGACCCGCAGGATGAGAAACCGGTCGGTCTCGTCTACACCGCCATCGCCTTCGCTGGGAAGGCACAGGTCAGCGAACACCATTTCGAGGGAGACCGAGAGGCGATCCGCAGCCAGACCGTGGCCGCCATGATGTCCGACCTCGACGACTTCGTCACCCGTTTGGCGTTCGGACCCGAAGCAGATGACACCGTCGAGGCCTGAACATGCATGCCTGGAATAAGTTTCACCTCGTTGAAGTTAACCAAGTAATGGCAATTGAAAGAACATGCACCGGTACCTTCGAATGGACTGGCAAAACCATCAGGTCACGCACCCAGGTTGGCGCTCGGCATCGACCGGGTTGTAAAGTTGAGTACACCGTTAGGACAGTTCGCGGAGACAAAGGGAGGGACGCGTTATGTTACTGAGAGTAGAAATCGGTGACGCGTTGCGTTCCGTTCGCCGCCGCCAGGGGAGAACCCTGCGCGATGTCTCCATGGGAGCCAGCGTCTCGCTTGGCTACCTCAGCGAGATCGAGCGCGGTCAGAAGGAAGCCTCCTCGGAGCTCCTCTCCGCAATCTGTGAAGCCCTCGACCTGCCTTTGTCGGCTCTGCTGTCTTCGGTCTCGGATCGCTTCGCACTCGAAGAAGGTGTTGAGATTCCCGACACCATCCCGCAGGAGCTCTCCGATAAGATCCTCGGTCGTCCCGGTGGTTACACCGTGCCTCGACTGGCAGCCAAGCCCTAATGCGTCACACCCTCTACTGGGTCCTCATGAACGAGGAGTTCGGCGAGGCGCGAGCCGCATCACTGCACACGGATCTCGCGCTGAGCAGCTTGGGTTCCCGAACCGCTGAAGAAGCATTCAAAGCCGGGATTGAACCCCGCGACATCTGGATCGCCGTCTGCGACGCTTACGGCGTGCCGGAATCACGGCGTCTGGGCAAAGAGAAGCCACGCTCCCGTCCTTTCTGAGCGGTGCTGATTTCTCCGTCTTAGCTGTATCTGCTCGATAGTGCTTCGCTCCTCAATGCGCATTGCCGCTGTCGAGCGCAGCATGGGGTTCTCACGCACTAGCCGCACAATGACACCGCGCAAAGTAGTGCGACACGCGCCGACATATAGAACACTTGTTCCCATGTCGGTTATGCTGGTAATGAATCACGGGACCTGTGACCATGAGTGGCTGATTATCCACGGGGGACTTCGTTCCTCTGTTGTTATGTCAGTGCCACCTTCTAGCCTTGGTCTCAACGGAAAACGACACTTTTAGGAGAGACCATGGCTCGTACACCGAAGAACCTGCAGATCCCGACCGGCGGCGACAAGTCGAAGGCACTCGACGCCGCACTGGGTCAGATTGACCGCAACTACGGCAAGGGTGCGATCATGCGCCTGGGCGAGGGAGTCCGGGAACCGATCGCCTGCATCCCCACCGGTTCCATCGCACTCGACATCGCTCTGGGCATCGGCGGACTGCCCCGCGGTCGTGTCGTTGAGATCTACGGCCCGGAATCCTCGGGTAAGACCACAGTGGCGCTCCACGCTGTTGCCAACGCACAGAAGACGGGCGGCATCGCAGCATTCATCGATGCCGAGCACGCGCTTGACCCGGAATATGCGAAGAAGCTCGGCGTAGACACCGACCAGCTCCTCGTGTCTCAGCCGGACACCGGTGAGCAGGCGCTCGAAATCGCCGACATGCTCATTCGCTCCGGAGCGCTCGACGTCATCGTCATCGACTCCGTCGCAGCCCTCGTGCCGAAGGCCGAAATCGAAGGCGAGATGGGCGACAGCCACGTCGGCCTCCAGGCACGACTGATGTCACAGGCACTGCGTAAGATCGCGGGCGCCCTGTCCCAGTCGAAGACCACCGCCATCTTCATCAACCAGCTGCGTGAGAAGGTCGGCGTCTTCTTCGGCTCCCCGGAGACCACCTCCGGCGGTAAGGCTCTGAAGTTCTACGCCTCGGTGCGCATCGACGTGCGACGCATCGAGACCTTGAAGGAGGGCCAGGCCGCGGTCGGCAACCGCACCCGTGCCAAGATCGTCAAGAACAAGATCGCCCCGCCGTTCAAGCAGGCCGAGTTCGACATCATCTACGGCCAGGGCATCTCCCGCGAGGGAAGCCTCATCGACATGGGCGTCGACAACGGCATCATCCGCAAGTCCGGATCATGGTTCACCTATGACGGTGACCAGCTGGGCCAGGGCAAGGAGAACGTGCGCAACTTCCTGCGCGACAACCCGGGTCTGGCCGAGGAGATCGAGCTCAAGATCAAACACAAGATGGGTCTGATCAAGGTCGACGAACCCGAAGCAGACGCAGATGCCAATCAGGCAGATGGCGCCGCAGCAGAGAGCTCGAAATCGGATGACGTCGAAGTCTCCTGACCCACACGGTCGCGGCAGTGATCTCGCCGAGTCGGACCCACATGGGAGCGACTCGGTGAGATCAGGGGCGGCCTCGTCGAAGCTGGAGACACTTCGCGAAGCCATCTCCGAGATCGACCAACGCCATGCCGAAGGCGAAAACGGATTCTTCGCCGATGACACCTCGGATGCACCGACTGCGGCGACCGGTGCAGCCTCTGGATCCGTGCAGACATCAGAGTCTGAGGAGATTTCCTCCTTCGCGAACGCACTGTCATTCGACGACGATGATGGCGACGGTCCCGAGGACTTCGACGCCGCCTACAAAAAGGCGAAGAAGACGGCCATGAACATGCTGGCCATGCGCGACCACGCCAGCGGAGAGTTGCGCGACAAACTCCTCAAACGTGACTTCCTGCCGGCAGCGGTCGATGAACTCATCGCCAAGCTCCAGAAGTCGCGTCTCCTTAATGATGAAGAGTTCGCGCACCGTTACGTACGCGCTCACCGAGAGCGGCGAAAGCTCTCCCGCTCGGCCCTCAAACGTGAACTCAACAAAAAGGGACTGCCCGCCGAAATCGTCTCCGACGCCGTTGAAGACGTCGACGGGGAAGACGACCTCGCCCGCCAAGTCGCGGAGAAGAAGGCCGCCTCTACTCGCGGACTCGACCATGACGTTCGTGAACGTCGCATCCTGGGCATGCTCGCACGACGCGGCTTCGCATCCTCGGTCTGTCTCAAGGTGACACGCGAAGTCCTTGCCGAGGACTGAACATCGTCGACGGCGAGAGACAACAGCTAGAATAGTTGCGCCATGACTGAACTGATTGATGCACCCACCTCCACCGAGAGTTCACCGCGCAGCTACGAGGTGAAGACCTACGGCTGCCAGATGAATGTCCACGACTCCGAACGACTCTCCGGACTTCTCGATGACGCCGGCTATGTTCCCGCAGACACCGATGACCAAGCCGATGTCATCGTCTTCAACACCTGTGCTGTGCGAGAGAACGCGGACAACCGTCTCTACGGAAACCTCGGTCAGCTGGCCCACGTCAAGGAACGCAACCCGGACTTCCAGATCGCCGTCGGCGGCTGTATGGCTCAGAAGGATCGCGACACGATCGTCAAGAAGGCCCCATGGGTCGACGTGGTCTTCGGCACCCACAATATGGGCTCACTGCCTGCACTGCTCGAACGAGCACGACACAACCAGGAAGCCCAGGTCGAGATCCTCGAGAGCCTCGACGTCTTCCCTTCCACTCTGCCCAGTCGCCGTGAGTCTCAGCATTCCGGGTGGGTGTCCATCTCGGTCGGATGCAACAACTCCTGCACTTTCTGCATCGTTCCCAGCCTGCGCGGCAAAGAGAAGGACCGCAGGCCCGGTGACATCCTGGCCGAAGTCGAAGCACTCGTGGCTGACGGCGTCGTCGAAGTCACGCTCCTGGGTCAGAACGTGAACTCCTACGGCTCGGAATTTAGGGACAAAGGCGCCTTCGCGAAACTGCTTCGCGCAGTCGGAAAGGTCGAAGGCATCGAACGTGTGCGCTTCACCAGCCCGCACCCTGCCTCGTTCTCCGATGACGTCATCGACGCCATGGCCGAGACCCCTGCCGTCATGCCGCAGCTGCACATGCCGCTGCAGTCAGGCTCGGACTCGATCCTCAAATCCATGCGCCGCTCCTACCGCACCAGCCGATTCATGCGCATCCTCGATTCTGTGCGCGAGGAGATCCCGAACGCAGCGATCACCACCGACATCATCGTCGGCTTCCCAGGCGAGACCGAGGAGGACTTCCTGGGGACCATGGACATCGTCCGGCGTGCGCGTTTCTCGCAGGCCTTCACTTTCCAGTACTCCATCCGCCCCGGGACCCCCGCCGCAACGATGGACGATCAGGTGCCCAAGCACATTGTGCAGGAGCGCTTCGAACGTCTGACTGCTCTCCAGGACGAGATCTCCTGGGAAGAGAACACCGCACAGATCGGTCGCGAGGTCGAAGTCCTCGTCACGACCCGACCCCATGATGACTCCCCACGGCTCACCGGCCGTTCGGCGGACAATCGACTCGTTCACGTCGGCATCCCCGACGGCGAGCAGATGCCGCGTCCAGGCGACTTCGTCACCGCAACCGTGACGGACGCCAAACCGTTCTTCCTCTTGGCCGACTCCGGTTACTCGGTGCGACCCTCACGTGCCGGAGACGCCTACGACCGTGCCCAGGCGGACAGCTGCGGGACTCCCACATCGGGCCAGACGAGTGGTGCTTCCACCAACCTGGGCATGCCGACCATCCGCACCCGCAGCTGAGATGGCCGTATTTGCAGTGATCCCGGCCGCCCCGATCCTGGTGGCAGGCGTTGACCTGGCAGAGACCTCCCACGCTGCGCAGATGCGAGCCGCAATCGAGTCCTGCCTGCTGACCAGATCGGAGTGGACGCTTCCGGTTCGCCAATTGCCTCCCTTAGCAGGTCTTGGTGGATTGGGTATCGATCGTGGAATCGACACGCGAACGAACGAGCTGCTCGACGGCGAGGACTGGGTTCAGGCAGTGTCGGAACTCAGCCGTGCCGACCGTGCAGTCTGTGAGTCCGCGCATCCTGCCATCGCTGTGGCGCTCCTCCATGCACACTCGGCCGGAGTGCGAATCGGAGCAATGGTCGGCAGCGAATCACCGTCCAGCAGCAGGGCACCGGCGAGCAATGAGAACCTGTTGGTCCCCTTCGACCTTTCCGCCGCTGCATCTGAGGAGGCCCCGTTGGCACCCGTGCAAGGGGCAGCACAGGCCGACGAACGAATCGTTTCCGCGCTCAATGCCGGTGATCCCCAAACCGTCGTCACCGCCGTCGCGGCAGCCGCTGACGTGCACGCTGACCTCGAACTCCTCGAGGCAGCCGCAGCCCACATGCTGGCCCACATGTCATCCGACTACTCCTTCACCACTGTCTTCGACGAATGCCTGCACGAGGTTCGATCACTGTGCGGGACCGGGACGTATTGAGATGAGCCACCGTTGAGCACGACGACAGAGCCGATCATCACCATTGCAGGGGCTACCGCCACCGGAAAATCAGATCTCGCCCTCAACCTGGCCGAGCACCTCGGCGGGGAGATCATCAATACGGACTCCATGCAGTTCTACCGGGGCATGGACATCGGCACCGCTAAGCTTCCTGTCGACCAACGGCGAGGGATCACCCACCACCTCATCGACATCCTCGATGTCCGAGAAGAAGCCAACGTGCAGACGTTTCAACGGCAGGCGCGTGAGGCCATCGTCGACATCCGCATGCGAGGGAAACGACCGATCCTCGTCGGCGGCTCGGGACTGTACGTGCGCGCCGCGACCGACCTGATGGAATTCCCCGGCACTGATCCAGATGTGCGGGCACGCATCGAATCCGAGGTCGAGGCCGATCGTTGGGGCAGGCACCGGCATCTGCAGGAAATAGATCCGGCCGCCGCTGCGAAGATCACTCCCAACGACTCGCGGCGCATCGTGCGCGCCCTCGAGGTCATCGAACTCACCGGACGCCCCTTCAGCGCTCAGCTGCCTGACTACCAGGCCATCGAACCGACCATCCACCTGGGCCTGAGCGTCGAACGCAAGATCCTGCACGAGCGGATCGCGTCCCGTGTGGAGGCGATGTGGGAACACGGCTGGGTCGACGAGGTCCGCAGCCTCCTCGAACGTGGCCTGGCCGAAGGCAGAACCGCCTCACGAGCGATCGGATACGCCCAGATCCAGCAGTACCTGGCAGGAAAGCTCGACAGAGACGACGCCCAGGAACAGACGACCATCAGAACCCGACAGTTCGCACGCCGGCAGGACACCTGGTTCCGCAGAGACCCGCGCATCGTCTGGATCGACGCCACAGAGGGCGACCATGAGGCCAATGCGGCCAGCGCCCTCGAAGCTGTGGCCACGACGACGAGCTGAATGCCGACTGTGCCGATAGCTGGCCTGTCACCGATAGAATAAGACCATGAGCTCCTCCCAGTCACCATTCGCGGACATCGCAGGCACGACCTTCATCAAGGGCCACGGCACACAGAACGACTTCGTCCTCCTGGCCGACGATGACAGTGCACTGGAGATGCATCCCGAAACGATCGCGCAGCTCGCCGATCGCCGCTCGGGACTGGGCAGCGACGGTGTCATCCGCATCGTGCGTTCAGCGAGCAGCGGGATCCCCGGTGCACAGGAACAGGCCGAGGCCGGCGCCGAATGGTTCATGGACTACTACAACCACGACGGCAGCCTCTCCGAGATGTGCGGCAATGGAGTGCGAGTCTTCGCACACGTGCTCGCCACGACAGGACGCGTTGCGGCCGATTCGAGAGAGATCCTCGTCGGTACCCGTGATGGCATCAAGACTGTGCGCACGGTCCTCAACCCGGCACTGGGCAAGCAGACCGGCGACGCGACAGCCTCGGTAGAGCAGACGCTGCCCGGATCAGCAGCCGACTCCTGGTACATGATCGACATGGGCGAATGGTCACTCGACGACAGCGAAGACGTCATCGTTTCGACCTCGGGCATCGAAGTGCCCCGCCCAGGCATGCGCGTCGAAACAGGCAACCCGCACACAGTGGTCGCCTTGGCGGAGTCCGCCGAGCTCGAGAGCGCTGAACTGCGTGATGCTCCCGTTCTTGACCCGGTTCCGCCGCAGGGATCGAACGTCGAATACATCGTGATGGAACCGGCCCGCAGCGATGTGGCCGGGGGAGAGGGCGCCCTGCGCATGCGGGTGTTCGAACGTGGTGTCGGTGAGACCCGATCCTGCGGGACAGGCGCCTGTGCCGCAGCCATCGCCGCCCATCATTGGGCAGGACCGAACTCACCCCTGCAGTGGCGAGTGGACGTCCCCGGAGGCCAGCTGCGTATCGGCATCACACCCAACGAGGACGGGACACGCGGCAGCGTCACCCTGTCAGGACCGGCAGTGCTGGTCGCCGACGGCACGATCAGCTGACTGGCGGCCGGCACAGACCGACAGCCAAAACGCGCAGACTGACGATGCGTCAGTCTCGGTCGATCGTGAGGACGCGGTAGCCCTTCGACGATCCGGTGCGTACGACGCTGAAGCCGGTTCCGAGGGTTGCGATGAGCCACTTCTGCAGCGAATCCGCGCCGAGGTTCTTCGAGACGACCAGATCTGCGCGCCCGCCCGGGGCCAGGCGAGGCAGCCAGGTGCTCAAAAGCTCATGCAGAGCTTCCTTGCCGACCCTGATCGGCGGATTCGACCGGATGGCACTGAACTGCAGCTCGGCTGGAATCTCATCAGCGGTGACGGGACGAATGGTCTTGAGTCCGTGACGCTGCGCATTCTTGGCAGTCGTTTCAAGGGACCGGGAGTTGACGTCGAGTGCCCACACCCGCACATCCACCTCGGCGTCCTTGGCGCTCAGGGCCGCGTCCAAGGCGATCGGCCCCCAACCGCACCCCAGATCGAGGATGTCTCCGGGTTCGGGCACCGGCAGATGTCGCAGCAGGACCGCGGTCCCCAGATCCAAACGCGTGGGGGAGAAGGTCCCCGAGACGGTCTCGACCGTGACTTCACGGCCAGCGAGATCGAGGGTGAGCTCGCGTGTTTTGGCCTCGCTGCTGGGCGATTCGGTGAAATAGTGCTCTGACACCGTTACAGTCTAGACGGCTGTGGGAGAATTGATGGACACCTCTCTCAACTGAGGGGAGACTCTCCGCGCGACACCATGTGGCGCCGAGGGTAGAAACGAACAAAGGAATGAATGACGTCCACTGAAAAAGAGCGTCGGGACGCGATGCTCGATCGCGTTCTCGCACGAGGTGCCCAAGCTCTGGACACCAACGAATCACACGTCGACGACGCCTCGCAGTTCGATCTGGCTGAAAGAGCGGCCCTCAAACGAGTCGCTGGCCTGTCCACCGAACTCGAAGACATCACCGAAGTCGAATACCGCCAGGTTCGCCTGGAGAAGGTCGTCCTCGCAGGACTGTGGAACACGACGCAGGCCGATGCTGAGAACTCGATCCGGGAGCTCGCTGCTCTGGCAGAGACCGCCGGCTCGGAGGTCCTCGACGCGATCATCCAACGACGTGAGACCCCGGACCCCGGCACGTACCTCGGCAAGGGCAAAGCCGCCGAACTGGCCGAGATCGTCGCCTCCGTGGGTGCTGACACCGTGATCATCGACTCCGAACTCGCACCCAGCCAACGTCGCGGACTCGAAGACGTCATCAAGGTCAAGGTCGTCGACCGAGTGGCTCTCATCCTCGACATCTTCGCTCAGCATGCGAAGTCCCGCGAGGGCAAGGCCCAGGTCGAACTGGCCCAGCTCGAATACCTTCTGCCGCGTCTGCGCGGTTGGGGCGAGTCACTGTCTCGCCAGGCCGGTGGCCGAGTCGCCGGCGGTGCCGGAATCGGTTCCCGCGGTCCCGGTGAGACGAAGATCGAACTCGATCGACGTCGAATCAGGGCCAGAATGTCGAAGCTGCGCCGTCAGATCACCGCGATGGCACCGTCGAGGGACACGAAGCGCAAGAACCGCGCCCGCAATCACATCCCCTCGGTGGCGATCGTCGGCTATACCAACGCCGGCAAGTCATCACTGCTCAACCAGCTCACCGACGCCGAGGTGATGGTGCAGAATGCGCTGTTCGCGACCTTGGATCCGACTGTCAGACAGTCCCGGACCGCCGACGGCATCACCTTCACCTACACGGACACCGTCGGATTCGTCCGGAACCTTCCCCACCAATTGGTCGAAGCATTCCGCTCGACATTAGAAGAAGCCTCGGACTCGGATCTGCTCCTGCACATCGTCGATGCCTCGCACCCGGATCCGCATGGTCAGATCCATGCCGTGCGCGAGGTACTCAAAGACGTCGAGACAGGAGACATTCCCGAACTCCTCGTCTTCAACAAGGCCGACATCGCTGATGAAGCGGTGATCACCGGACTCCACGCAGAGTACCCGGAGGCACGTTTCGTCTCTGCTGTGACCAAGGAAGGCGTCGGAGAGCTCGTCGAGACGATTGAGTCGATGCTGCCCTCGCCGAACATCGAGGTCACCGTGCTCATTCCCTATGAGCGAGGAGACCTTGTGTCGAAGATCTATGCCCTCGGCATGGTCGAACACGAAGAACACGGTGCCGGCGGAACCTCTATGCAGGCGAAGGTTCCGGCAGAACTGGCCGCGGAACTCGCAGACTTCCGACGTCCGGACCTGGTCATCGGCGAGTGAGCACCGTCGAAGAACTGCTCGAGTCCGCCGTAGGGGCCATCGGCGGCTCGACCCGAGAAGGTCAGACAGAGATGGCCCAAGCAGTCTCCTCGTCGGTGGACAAGGGCATCCATCTGCTGGTCCAGGCCGGCACCGGTACCGGTAAGTCCTTGGCCTACCTGGTTCCGGCGGCCGAGTACTCCAGTCGGACGGGCAACCGCGTCATCGTGTCCACGGCGACCTTGGCTCTGCAGACGCAGATCATCCACCGAGATCTGCCGCGCCTGTTCAAGGCCGTGAAGAAGACTCTCGATCCGCTGCCACGGGCTGCTCTGCTCAAGGGCAGGCGCAACTATGTCTGCAAGCACAAGCTCGGCGGCGGATACCCCGATGAGGGCGAAGGCATGCTCTTCGACCTCGGTGCGGACGCGGAGGCCGGTCGTAAGGCCAGCGACCGGTCCGGCCTCGGTGAGGAGATCCAGCGAATTCGGACGTGGGAGAAGACCACAGAGTCCGGCGACCGCGATGATCTCCTGCCAGGCGTCAGCGACCGCGCCTGGTCAGAGGTCTCGGTCAACTCCTTCGACTGCCTCGGCTCGAACTGCCCCCTGTACACCGAATGCTTCGCTGAACTGGCCCGCAACAACGCGGCCGAAGCAGACATCGTCGTGACCAACCACGCACTCCTGGCCATCGACGCCTTCGGTGACAACACCGTTCTGCCCGAACACGATGTCATCATCATCGACGAGGCCCACGAACTCAAGGACCGGGTCACGAACGCACTGTCGGGGCAGATCAACACCAGCATGCTCTCCGCCGCCACTAGCTCCGTGCGCAAGCACACCATCGTCCAGGACGGCGTCGTCGCGCTGCTGGACTCCGCGGCCGCAGCGCTCGAACGCGCCCAGAGCGGTGTCAGCGAAGGTCTGATCCTCAACATGAGCGAGGCACTGTCCCTCGCGCTGGCTCAGATCCGTGACTCCGCACGACAGATCATCAACGACATCGGCGGCAAGACCGAAGACTCCGACGCCGGTCGGCAGATGGCCAAGGCCCGCTGCCAGGAGATCTTCGAACTGGCCGAACGGTTCTGCGATCCCGGCAAGAACGACGTCGTGTGGCTCTCGCGCAGCACCTTCCGCGAGCGTGAGACCACGAACCTCGTCGTCGCCCCGCTCAGCGTGGCCGGCACCATGCGCTCGGGGATCTTCGAGGACTCGACGGTGGTGGCCACCTCGGCGACCCTGTCCCTGGGTGGAAACTTCGACGCCGTCGCAGCGTCCCTGGGACTCTTCGGCCCCGACGCACCCAAGTGGGACAGCCTCGACGTCGGATCACCCTTCGACTACGGCAAACAGAGCATCCTCTACGTCGCCGCCCACCTCCCGCGTCCTGGCCGCAGCGGTCTGAGTGAACAGGCACTGGATGAACTTGAGGAACTGGTCACCGCCTCCAAGGGCGGGGCACTGGGACTGTTCTCCTCCCGGGCGGCCGCAAATGCCGCAGCCGAACACCTGCGGGCGAAACTCGACATTCCGATCCTCCTCCAAGGCGATGACGGACTGCCCTCACTCGTCTCCCAATTCACCGCAGATGACCAGGCCTGCCTCTTCGGCACCATGTCACTGTGGCAGGGAGTCGACGTTCCAGGTCGGACCAACCGCCTGGTCATCATCGACCGGCTTCCGTTCCCCAGGCCCGATGACCCACTGATGCAGGCAAGATCGAAAGACGCCGACAACCGCGGAGTCAACGGCTTCATGGCCGTCAGCGCCACCCATGCCGCACTGCGCCTGGCACAGGGAGCGGGTCGCCTGATCCGCTCAACCAAGGACAGGGGAGTCGTGGCCGTGCTCGACTCGCGCCTGCGCTCGGCTCGCTACGGCGGATACCTGGTGAATTCGATGCCGTCGATGTGGCCGACGACGGATTCCGCGCTCGTGAAGTCCAGCCTGGGACGTCTGGCAGCCACCGACGACTGATTTGAGCCCGAGACGCACTGTGCCCCCGACCGTCATCGGTCGGGGGCACAGTCATCGGAACCTCAGTGGTCGAAGACCTGGGGAGAAAAGTCAGAGGCGACGGATCACTGACACGACGAGACCCATGATCTGGGCATAGGTGCCGTCGATCGGTTCATAGTCCTTGTTCTGGGGGAGCAGCCACTGGTGGCCGGCCTTGCGCTTGAGGGTCTTCACAGTCGCCTCACCATCGAGCAGGGCGGCGACGATCTGACCGTTGTCAGCGGTGTGCTGCTTGCGCACGACCACCCAGTCGTCGTGACAGATCGCGGCTTCGATCATCGAGTCACCGACGACCTTGAGCAGGAACATGTCGCCCGAGCCCACGACCTGTGTCGGCAGGGAGAAGACATCGTCGACCTCCTGCTCAGCCAAGATGGGCCCACCGGCGGCGATGCGGCCGACGACGGGGACCTGGACGGTGTTGTTGGCCAGCTCTTCGTACTTGGCCCGCTCTGCCTCTTCTTCCTCGAAGGGATTGACCACTTCGATGGCGCGCGGGCGCTTCGGGTCTCGACGGACATAGCCGAGGCGTTCGAGCTGGGATAGCTGGTGAGCCACGCTGGAAAGCGAGGCCAGCCCGGCAGCCTTGCCGATCTCGCGCATGCTCGGCGGGTAGCCGTTGGTCACGACTGCGCGTTCGATGGTCTCGAGGACCAGACGCTGTCGTGGGGTCAGACGAAAATCGCCCTCGCCGGTGGAGCCTTCCGGAATCGAGACGTCCTCGTCATCGCTGCGGGCGGCTGCGATTTCGCTGGCGACGTCCTCGTTGCGGGGACGGCCCCTCCCTCGTTTGTTCTGAACCATTGCTCGTTCCCCTTCGTTCTATTCCCGCCAGCCTCACCGCTTGATCCTCACGTCGAGAATTCTCGTGTCAGTGCCGCCTGAGATGGTTCTTTCAGATCAATCAACAACGCTGGTTCTCTCTCATTGTCGCATAAATGTTCGAGTTGGACTGGACATATGTTCGATTGGCATGTTGAATAGAACAGACGTTCTACCTATTACGGGTGGAATCGTACGAAGGAAAGAGGTTAAGCGATGTCTGCACTGAACCAGGAACTGCGTTTCACCACTCGTGGACGCCAGGCCATGCGCCTGCTTCGGACCATGGTGTGCGCTCTCGTCATCGTCGGCGGAGCATTCTTCGTCGCCACACAGTCGTTCTCGGCAGCCGCCGGAGCAGAGACTGAGGACATCGGCATCGACGCCGAGGCAGTCGTCGTCGGTGAAGGGGAGTCACTGTGGGCAGTGGCCGTGGATCTCGGGATCGACCGCGACACCCGCGATGTCGTCGCTGACATCGTCGACATCAACCACCTGTCCTCGCCTGTGGTGCACCCGGGGCAGACCTTGGATGTGCCCAAACGCTAGACTGATGCGGTGGGAAATAACGAGTCATTGCCAGTGCGTTCGGACCTAGTCGGCCTCAAGCCCTACGGCGCTCCGCATCTGGATGTGCCAGTGCAGCTGAACGTCAACGAGAACGCCTATCCGATCCCCGATGTGGTCGTCGAGAGTATGCGCGCAGCCGTCGACGGACACTTCGCCGGACTCAACCGCTATCCCGACCGTGAGTTCGAGGACCTGCGCGAGCATCTCGTCACCTATCTGCAGGGCGTCAATGACCGCGCCGGACAGTCCGTCGAGCTCAGCTCCGACATGATCTGGGCGGCAAACGGGTCGAACGAGGTCCTCTCCCATATCGTGCAGGCCTTCGGCGGACCCGGGCGCACTGTCCTCGGATTCACCCCCAGCTACTCCATGCACCCCCTGATCACCACTGGCACCGGTGCCACCTGGCAGGCCTCGGCGCGCAACGACGACTTCACGCTTGATGCGGAAACCGTCGCCGCCGAGGTGGCCGCATTGAACCCGGACATCGTCTTCCTGTGCACCCCCAACAACCCGACAGGCACCTCGATCGACCTCGACGTCATCGAAGCCGCCTACGACAACTGCTCAGGCATTGTCATCGTCGATGAGGCCTACGCCGAATTCTCCCGACCTGCACGCGCCTCTGCCATGACGCTGCTGGACGGCCGTCCCCGGTTGGTCGTGTCACGGACGATGAGTAAGGCCTTCGCCTGCGCCGGACTGCGTCTCGGTTACGCCATTGCGTCACCGGACCTCATCGATGTTCTGCGCCTCGTGCGACTGCCCTACCACCTCTCGGAAATCACGCAGGTGCTTGCGTCCACCGCTTTGGAGCACGCCGACCTCCTCCTGGAGAACGTGGACAGGCTCATCGACTCCCGCGACCGAATCTCGCAACACCTGGATGCGGCGGGGTTCACCGTCTACCCCAGCGATTCGAACTTCGTTCTCTTCGGCAGCATCGCCTCACCTCATGATCTGTGGCAGAAGCTGCTCGATCGCGGAATTCTCATCCGCGACATCGGCATCGACCATCACGCACGGGTCAATGCCGGCACGGATGAGGAAACCACCGCGTTCCTCACCGCAGTCGACGAGATATTGGCCGAGGACCCGGCCATCGTGCTGTCCGCCAACTGAGTCGACATCGCTGAGATGCGCACACCCCGACATACCGCTTCGCTTGAGTCAGAGGACAATGGTCTTCAGACGGCACTTACCCTTCCTACGAAAGGCCATCCATGAGGCAGGCACAACGCTCCCGTACGACCTCGGAATCCTCGGTCAACGTTTCCATCAACCTCGACGGAACCGGTCAGTCCGACATTTCGACGAGTGTTCCCTTCTTCGACCACATGCTCACGGCGCTGTCGAAGCACTCACTCATCGACATGGAGATCAAGGCCGACGGCGATACACACATCGACGTCCACCACACGGTTGAGGACACCTCCATCGTCCTGGGCCAGGCACTGCTCGAAGCTCTGGGCGACAAGTCCGGCATTCGCCGCTACGGTCTGGCCGCCGTGCCGTTGGATGAGGCTCTGGCTCGCTGCGTCGTCGATGTGGCCGGCCGACCTTACTTCGTGCACGAAGGTGAGCCCGAAGGCCAGCAGTACCACCTCATCGGCGGTCACTTCACCGGGTCGATGACCTCACACTCGCTTGAGTCGATCGCCTTCCACGCCGGCCTCACCGTGCACCTCGACCTGCTGCGCGGCCGGGATCCGCACCACATCGCCGAAGCAGAGTTCAAGGCCTTCGCCCGTGCTCTGCGTGAGGCAGTCGAACCCGATGAGCGCAACAACTCGGTACCCAGCACCAAGGGAGTCTTGTGAGCACCACCGTCGTCGTGACCCCGTTCGGCGTAGCCGAGCAGCTGGCCGCTGCCTGCGTGCTGTCGAACATCAAGGGAACCATCGTTCCCATCGGAGACTTCACCGGAATCGTCCTGGCCGACACCGATGTGCAGGCGGGCAACGAGGCGGCCGCAGCGATCTCCAAACTCTCGGGCAAACACGAGGTTCTCCTCCTTGCCCGCAGCGAAGAGCAGATCGATGCCGGTCATTTCCGCCACGGTGCCCGCGAATCGGATGTGCCGGCAGGGCTGGCGCTGAAGAACCTTCCAGACGTCCTCGAGCAGCTCCTGCTCGAAATCAAGTCGGCCGACGAGGTGGAGGGCAACATCCCCACCTCCTCCATGACGAAGCTGCAGGCCAGCGCCGCCACAATGTCTCCTGGCCGGGCCGCCGTGGCCCGAACCGCACTGCTGTGGATCGTCGTGGCAGTACTCGCCGGACTCATCACCGCCTTCGGCATCACCATCGGACTCTCCGGCAACACCATGGCCTGGGTCGTCGCCGTCTTCGGCGCGATCGTCCTCGGCTTCTCCCTGTGGAGGATCTACAGCGTCCTGACCAAGGGAGCAAAGCAATGAGCACGGTCGCTGTCCTCGACTACGGGGCAGGAAACGTCCGCTCAGCCGTTCGCGCGGTGGAAGCAGCCGGCGCCGAGGTCGTTCTCACAGCTGACCGGTCCGCCATCGATGCCGCCGACGGTCTGCTCGTCCCCGGCGTCGGTGCCTATTCGGCCGTGATGGCCGGATTGACGCGAATCGGCGGAGACGAACTGATCCGCTCCTGGCACGAAAGTCAGCGACCTCTGCTCGGCATCTGCGTCGGGCTGCAGGTCTTCTTCGCCAGCGGAGAAGAACACGGCGTGAAGACCGAAGGCATCGGACTCTGGCCCGGCGCCGTCACCGCGCTCGAGGCTCCGGTCGTTCCCCATATGGGATGGTCGCAGGTCAGTGCACCGACGTCGTCACAGATGTTCGACGGTGTGGCCGACGAGCGTTTCTACTTCGTCCACTCCTATGCGGCGACCGAAACCCCACCAGGCACGGTGGTGACCACAGCAACCCATGGCAGCAGCTTCATCGCAGCAGTCGAGGACGGCACCACCTGGGCGGCTCAGTTCCACCCCGAGAAGTCAGCCGACGCAGGTGCGCGACTGCTGCGCAACTGGATCGGGACCTTCTCAGGAGCGGGCGCGGCTCGCCACTAGGATTGTTCGAACCCTCCAGGTTCAATTGCTCCAACTCGTTCACAACAGCCTCGACAGTCTCTTGAGAAAGGTCACAATGACTCAAACCCCCAACAAGCTCGTCCTCCTTCCCGCCGTTGACGTCGCCGATGGCAAAGCCGTCCGCCTCGTCCAGGGCGAAGCCGGCACGGAGACCGACTACGGTTCACCCATCGACGCAGCCCAGGACTTCGAAAACCGGGGAGCGGAGTGGATCCACCTCGTCGACCTCGACGCCGCATTCGGTCGCGGATCGAACTCAGATCTGCTCAACCAGGTCGTCAAGGCCGTCGGCATCAAGGTCGAACTCTCCGGAGGCATCCGCGACACCGAGAGCCTCGAACGAGCACTCGACACGGGAGCTGAGCGGGTGAACATCGGCACCGCCGCCTTGGAGAACCCGGAATGGACCGCTGATATGATCTCTCGCTTCGGCGATCAGGTCGCCATCGGCCTCGACGTTCGCGGCACCACTCTCGCAGCCCGCGGCTGGACCAAGGACGGGGGAGACCTCTACGAGGTCCTCTCGACACTCGAGAAGGCAGGCTGCGCCCGCTATGTCGTCACCGACGTCCGCAAGGACGGCACGCTGCAGGGACCCAATGTGGAGCTGCTGAAGTCGATGGCGGAGAAGACCGACAAGCCGATCGTGGCATCGGGCGGAGTCTCGAGCCTCGACGATCTGCGCAACCTGCGCGAGCTGGTTCCCTATGGCGTGGACTCGGCGATCGTAGGCAAGGCCCTCTACGCCGGAAAGTTCACCTTGGAAGAAGCCCTCGAAGTCGCTGGAGGCTGAAGAAGTGGCATCGGATACGGGCGATCGCTCGGACTCGGCCGGACAATCATGGTCCGGCCGTGATCTGCGGCCGAACCCGTTCTCAGGCGACTCCGGGCTCGCCGATGCCGGTCTGATCGAAGCACTGAACCGGGTGCGCCAGGAGCCGTTGAACCCGACGCTGCACAGCAAGGTGCTCTCCGCACTGTCGGGGGCCAGGCTGTACGCACCGATCGTTCCGATGGCAGTCGACCAGGAGGTCGGCGAGAACGGACTGATGGTCGACAACTCCTCGGAGATGGCCATGGTTCGGCTGCAGGCCGAAGACGGCCGCGAGTGCACACCCGGTTTCTGCTCGATTCCACCGTTGACTGCGTGGCATCCCGACGCTCGGCCCGTGCCGATCGAATCGGAGCGGCTCGTCCTCGGGGCGATTGAAGCCGATTCGCAGCTCGTTGTCCTCGACCCCGGGGCCGAGACCTCGTTCCTGCTGCGTCGTACCGCAATGTTCGCATTTGCCCAGGGACAGCCCTGGACTCCGTCCTGGGCCGACGCCGAGGTGGGCCAGGCGTTGGTCGCCATCGCCGAGGATTTTCCTTGGCTGGCGCAGATCAGTCTGAGTCCCGGCAGTGCCCGAGTCCATGTCGAGGGGCCCGAGGTCGGCATCCGACTTGGAGTACGCTCTCAAGTCTCCGCCGAGGAGATGAAGCGATTCCAACTAGCTCTGGCCGCCGATGAGACGATCGTGGAGAAGGTGGACTCATTGGCTCTGCAGATCGCCGAGTCGTAGACTCCCGAACCGCAGCGCACCCAATACTTCGGGTCGAGTCCCGAATACAGGGAAAAGGCATGTGCACTTGCCCGAAGTCTCCTATGCTTGATCTCCATGAGTGAGATTCGCGACCTGAGCCAACCGACCGTCCCGAACGCGAGCTATCTCGACCAGATCGCCGCCGAGACTCAAACACGCAGCGAGCGAGCAGGCGAGTGGAGCTCCGAGTTCAGCGGGGCTCCCGAGTCAAGCACGGCAGGCCTCGCCGCAGCTCTCGCAGCAGCAAGATCTGATCTCGACAGGCTGCTGCATACCATCCACAAATTGGCAGAGACCGCGTTCGTCGAATACGAGTCTGTCAGTGCGATCGCCTCGCTGCTGCGCTCACGAGGCGTCGAGGTCGAGACCGGACTTTTCGGTGTCGAGACGAGTCTGCGCGCGACCACGGGAAATGGTGACGGACGCACGATCGCGATCCTCGCCGAATACGACGCACTGCCGGAGATCGGTCATGCCTGCGGGCACAACCTCATCGCCGCCTCCGGAGTCGGAGCATTCCTCGCCCTGCATGCCCTCTGGGAACGGGACCCCAGCGCTGTTCCCGGCAGCGTGGTGCTGCTCGGTACGCCTGCGGAAGAGGGCCACTCGGGCAAAGAGGTCATGGCCCGCGGCGGCGCATTCGAGGGGATCGACGCAGCCATTATGGTTCACGGCTACGGGTACGACTGCGCGGAACAGGTGTGGTTGGGCAGGCGTCTGCTGACCGTCAACTACTCAGGGATCGCCGCCCACGCCTCGGCGCAGCCGTTCATGGGCCGCAACGCACTCGACGCCGCGAACCTCTTCTACCAGGGTCTTGGCCTTATTCGCCAGCAGATGCCGCCGATCTCCCGATTGCACGCCGTCATCGCTGACGGCGGGACCCGGCCCTCGATCATCACGGAAGCCGCCACAGTGCAGTGCTATGTGCGGTCGAAGTTCCCCGAAACGCTCAAGGAGCTGTCCGACAGGGTCGAGGACGCGGCCAAGGGCGCGGCCCTTATGACCGGCACCGGAGTAGAAGTCGACTGGGACGAGCATCCGCCTTCGCTTCCGGTGCGTACGAACTCCGCTCTCACACAGCGCTGGGCCGTGCATGAGGAGACGCAGGGGCGAACACCGCTGCCCGGTGGGGTGCTCGATGAGTCGATTGCAGCGTCGACCGACTTCGGCAATGTCTCCTATCGGATACCGGGCATCCACCCACTCATCAAAACCGCCGACGCCGAGGTGGCGCTGCATACCCGCGAGTTCGCGGCAGCCTCGATCACGCCCGCCGCCGAAGCTGCCGCCCATGATGCCGGCTACGGGCTGGCGTGTACTGCTTTGGACTTCCTCGTCGACGATGACCTGGCCTCCGAGGTGGTTGCAGAATTCGAACGCGACGGAGGAGCAGTAGACGTGGAGAACTACTTCAACTAGTCCGGGGAGTCCGCTCGGATCGCGACCATCGAAGAGAAGGAAGACACATGTCAACGACGACATCAGCGAAAATCGGTATCGGCCAGCGTCTGCTGGACGGGATTGAACGGATAGGCAACAAACTGCCCGAGCCGTTCACCCTCTTTCTCGGACTGTTCCTCATCACAGGAGCAATCTCAACCGGCATGGCTATAGCAGACGTGTCGGTCTCAATTCCCGGCAGCGACGAGACCGTGGCGATCAAGGGACTGTTCACCGGCGAAGGGCTGTCGTGGCTGACGACGACGATGGGCGACAACTACATCGGATTCCCGCCCTTGGCCACCGTACTGCCGATCCTCCTGGCCGTGGGCGTGGCCGAGAAGTCGGGCATGCTCGCCGCGGCTGTGCGAATCGCCTTCGGCAAGAGCCCGCGCTGGCTGCTGCCCTATGCCGTCGGCTTCGTCGGCGTGGTCGGGTCGATCATGGCCGATTCCGCCTTCATCATCATCCCGCCGCTGGCTGCGCTCGTGTTCAAGGCCGCCGGACGACACCCGATGGCCGGCCTCATCGGCGGATTTGCCGCCACCGGCGCCGGGTATTCGACCTCGATCGTGCCGACCAGCCTCGATGCGCTCTTCGCCGGAATCACCACCTCGGTGATGGAGACGTTGCCAGACACTGACTATACGGCCGTCAACCCGGTGTCGAACTACTTCTTCAACATCGTCGCCTCGATCGTGCTGGCGGTTATCGCCGGATTCATCATCGACAAGCTCATCGAACCGAACATGGTTCGCAAAGGCGTTCCGCGCGAATACGCCGATGCCAAGGGTTCGGGCCTGGCCAAGGAATACCAGGCGAAGGACAACCCCTACGGCGAGAACTCCGTGTCTGCCGAAGAGGTCGAGGAATCGCAGAAGGAGGTCAAAGCCGAACTCGAACCCGAGGAGAAGCGGGGCCTGGTGTGGTCCCTGGCTTCGGCACTGCTGCTGACTGCGGTACTGCTCTTCGCAGTGCTCATTCCCGACTCACCCTGGCGCAATGAGGACGGCGGGTTCCTGCCGAAGTCCCCGTTGCTGTCCTCAATTGTCTTCATCGTCTTCGCCTACTTCATGCTCATGGGCGTGGTCTACGGTTTCGTCGTGCGCACCGTGCGGTCGATGAACGATCTCGTGCGTATGATGAGCCAGTCGATCGTCGACATGATGTCCTTCCTCATTCTCGCCTTCATCCTCGGTCAGTTCATCGCGCTGTTCAATTGGACGGGGATCGGTTCCTGGATCGCCGTGGCCGGTGCCTCCGGCCTCGAAGCGATAGGCCTCACCGGCTTCGCAGCGGTCATCGGGTTCATGCTCCTGGCCAGTGTGCTCAACCTCTTCATCGTCTCCGGGTCCTCGATGTGGACGCTCATGGCCGCGGTGTTCGTTCCGCTGTTCGCGCTGCTCGGCTACGAACCGGCCTTCATCCAGGCCGGATTCCGAGTCGGCGACTCGGCGACCCAGGTCATCACCCCACTCAACCCCTACATGATCGTGCTTCTGGGTCTCGTGCGCCGGTATGAGCCCAATGCCGGACTGGGTACCATCATCTCCAGGATGTTCCCGTTCGTCATACCCTTTTGGCTGGCGTGGGCTGCGCTCCTGGCGATCTGGTTCTTCTTCGACCTGCCGCTGGGCCCCGGCAACGGCATCTTCCTCAAATAGGCCGGCAGCGAGGACCTGTTCGTCCGAGCTCGGCGCACGCGACGTCTTCCACGCCGAGGCAGCATCACAGCATCTGTGTGACGCCTTCACGCCAATCTGTGGTGCCCAGATCCTTCGCAAACTCTCCGGTCTCGATCACGCAGGGGGAGTACCAGATCGGGGCGAGCTGGTTGAGTTCGTACATCGACCTCTCGAAGACTCCGGCGACGCGAGTCGTCCAGCGGGGGAGGGACAGTGGCCTCCGCGGTCTCGTTCCCAGATGCTCGTGAGTGAACTCCGCGATCTCGCCGAGTGTCGGATTCGAAGACGGAGCGATCAGCCGGCGATGCGTCCCCGCGGGGACGTCTTCGAGCAGCTGTGCCGCGCGGATCATCGCGGCAGCGAGGTCTTCGATCACGGTGATGCCGTGGGCGACATCGGAGCGTGCGGGCACAATGGCCCGATGCCATTTGGCGATCGGAGTGGTAATGCACATCTTCACCACTGAGGACCACGGCTGTGCGCTTCGGCCGAGCAGGTCTCCTGCAATGATGCTCGCCGAGGTGGCCGGGTGTTCCAGCCTCGCCTCCATGAGCTGCTGCCTGATCCGTCCCTTCTCCTCGACCGGGGCAAACGGAGAGGACTCCGTCACCGCGCTGTGGAGGCCAGCGAAGGCGTAGACCGATTCGGGGAAGATGACCGGCATGCCCAGTTCCGCGGCGACATCCATGATCGTCTTCTCCATCTGCGGCAGTACCTGTCCCCACACTCGGCTGTCATAGGGAGCATGAACGCAGGCGAAGATGACTTCGCTGCCAGCGGCGGCCTCGCGCAACTGCTCTGAGTCGGTTGCGTCCGCGCGGATACGGTCGATCCTGGCGTGGTCGGTGTAGGGCGAGTCTGCCGATCCTGAGCCGGCGGCGACAACTGGGACAGCGGCTGGAGCCGAACGGGTTGCAACTGCAACGTGTGCCCCTGCTGCTGTGAGCTGGGAGGCGATTTCGTTGCCGATCTGTCCGTAGCCGATGACGAGTGCAGATTTCATGATGATCATCCTTCGTGATGTCGTGATGTCGTGCGCACCTTTGAGTGCACGGCTTGTGAGAGCACTGCTCTCTGAAATCAGATTAGGCCGATCCGCAATGCAATTCAAGAGCAGTGCTCACTATTGTTATCTTCGCTCTCTCGTTTTAGGGTTGAGGCATGACGAACTCGACTCCGCGCCAGCGGGCCCGGCTGGAAACCGAAGCCCAGATCACCCGGATCGGGAACCGTATGCTCGACGACGATGGGCTCGAGGGAGTCTCACTTCGCGCCATTGCTCGAGAACTCGGAATCGTCTCAAGCGCCATCTACCGATACGTGAAGAACCGCGATGAGCTGCTGACAATACTCATCCGTGACGCGTTCACTGCGATCGCCGACGAGGTCGATGAGGCACTGACACGCGACGAGTCCGTTCTCACGGTCGGTGTGACGATGCTTGCCTGGTCGCGCCGGCATCCCAATCGGTGGGCGCTCATCTACGGCACACCCATCCCGGACTATCAGGCCCCAAGGGATGAGACCGTAGTGCCCGGGACCAGGATCATGGTGACGCTGACGAATCTGTTGGAAAAGTCCTCGGCAGTCCAGACTTCCTCTGAGCTTCCGCCATCTCACGCCTTGGACCCACTGCGTGAAGGGTTGCGGGAACTGGGGTTGGAGCCTGATGATCAGGTGATCGTGCGCTCTGTGACCGTCTGGGCGGCGCTGGTCGGCCTCATCAATGCACTGCGCTTCGGGCAGTTCGGCCCTGGAGTCGAACTCGTCGAGGATGAGCTTATGCGCGGAGTCGTATCGTCTCTCGGGCACTGAGCCAGCAAACGGCACCGAGCTGGCGTGAGCGGCCGCTACGAGGAGCCCTTCACCCGTCAAGAAGTCCGCGGATGTCCTCACTCGTGATTGTCGAGGAGAAGCCCTCGCCCTCATTGACCAGGGAGTCGAAGAGCTGTGCCTTCCTCTCCTGCAGCGCTAGAACCTTCTCCTCGATGGTCTTCTCAGACACCATCCGATAGACCATGACGTTCTTCGTCTGCCCGATGCGGTGCGCACGATCAACCGCCTGAGCTTCCACCGCCGGATTCCACCAGGGATCAAGCAGGAAAACATAGTCGGCCTCTGTCAACGTCAGCCCGAATCCGCCGGCTTTGAGGCTGATCAGGAAGACCGGTGCCTCCCCAGCTCTGAAATCATCGATGACCGCACCTCGGTTCCGGGTGGAGCCGTCTAAGTAGCAGTAGTTGATGTTGCGATGATCGAGCTGTTCGCCGACCCGTGACAGGAACGAGGTGAATTGGCTGAAGATGATGGTGCGGTGCCCCTCGGCGATGATGTCGTCGAGGTGGGAGAAGAGTGCGCTGAGTTTGCTCGATCCGATCGCTTCGTACTTCTCATCGATGAGATAGGGGTCGATGGCCAACATCCGCAGCAGTGTCAGTGACCGGAAGATGGCGAAGCGGTTGCGATCCATGTCGTTGATGAGGCCGAGGAGCTTCTTCCTCTCCTTCTGCAGGACCGTGTTGTAGAGATCCCGGTGCTTGGAGCTGAGTTCGACGCTGAGGATCTGTTCCTGCTTCGGCGGGAGGTCGGCTGCCACCAGTTCCTTGTTCCGCCGTTTCATGAACGGTCTGATCCGCCGCCGCAGCAGCGCCATGCCCTCCGGACTCTCTCCCGATTCGATGGGTAAGACGATCTCGCGACGGAACTTCTCGATGCCCGGCAGCAGTCCCGGTGAGGTGATCGAGTACAGCGACCACAGGTCGGTCAGCGAGTTCTCCATCGGAGTGCCTGTGATGGCCAGGCGGAATCGCGCCTGGATTCCCTTCGCCGCAGTGTGGACCTTGGCCGTCCGGTTCTTGACGAACTGCGCCTCGTCGAGGACGAAGGTGTCCCACACGATCGATCGGAAGGCCTGAGCGTCGAGGCGCAGAATCGCATAGGAGGTGATGACGAGGTCGGCATCCTCGATCTCCAAGGCCAAGGCAGTCTTCCGCTTCTTCTCTGTGGCCGAGATAGTGGTGACTCGCAGACCAGGTGCGAACTTCTCGGCCTCCGCACGCCACGTCGACATCACCGATGTGGGTGCGACGACGAGAATGGGGGAGGCATTCGCCGTCGTGTTCTTGATATGAGTGAACAGGCTAAGTGCCTGCAGAGTTTTACCCAAACCCATATCGTCGGCGAGGATGCCGCCGAGTCCGCTGGACCACAGTGCGGCCAGCCAACTGAACCCCTCCTGTTGGTAGGGCCGCAGTGTGGCCTCGATTCCCTCCGGCACGTCGAGAGACGGAATCTCGCCGAGGTGGCTGAGCGCTTCGACCGAACGTCGCCAAGAGGCCGCCGCTGTGGAGTCGTCGACGAGTTCGTCGAACTCGGCCCACAGATCCATGTGATAGCGCGAGAGGCGAGGTGAGTCCGGCTGCCAATCCGCAATGACATCCGATTCAGCGAGCATGCGACGAAACTTGTCGAAGAAGGGCCCGTCGAGGGAGAAGTACGCGCCATCGGGCAGGACTATCATCTCTGCCCCCTGTGCGAGGGCGACGAACAGGTCGGCGAAGCGAACCTTCTGTCCGGCAATCATGATGTGGAAGCGAATGTCGAACCAGTCGCTGTCTTCGGCCTCGTCGGTCGACATCGACACCAACGGTGCTTCGGTGACTTCCCGATAGTCCGGGCGATCGCCGACCTCATGGACCTCGAGATGGTCGATGTCGCTCAGGGTGGGCAGGAGCTTGTCGACGAAGACAGCCGTCTGCAGACCGTCGAGGTCCACGGTGCCTGCATGACCCAACGCACTGGGGAGGGTCAGTGGGACTGGGATTGCCGCAACCGTGGAGCTGAGATTCGCGAGCACGGTGTCTTCGTGTTCAATGCTGCGGTCGCGGTCTGGTGCTGAACCTCGGCGGATCGGGAACGTATGAGTCGGGTGATGGTAGTGCCACTCCCACGTCAGATGTGCACCATGATCTCCGTAGGTGACGGTGAGCGCGAGGTCGGGAGGGACGAGCACGGGCAGGGTCACCGAATCGTCAGAGGAGATGACGGTGGTGGCATAGGCGAGCTTGGGATAGAAGCCTGTGAAGAAGTCATCCATCTGGTCCTTCGAGATGGTGACCGGTTCCCAACGACGCAGCATCTCAACGACCGCATGGTCGGTGGTCTTCTCTGCCGGTGCCAGGACGAGGGCGAGTCCTGCCGCGGTCGAGATTCCGTAGAAGCCATGATCGTCGATCGGCCCGCTGAGCCCTTGGTCGAACGGTTCTTCGTCAACGGTGATCAGGGAGCGAACCTCGAGCCCCTGTGGCGTCGCGACCACATCGCATTCCGTGGTGGCCTCGTCAGCCAGGCGGACCGTGAGCTCGCGGCGGGTGCCGACAAGTTCGATGCCCAAAGTCCTCGCCTGATCGAAGAGATGCCACAGCAAGGGTGAGGCGAACCAGTCAAGGACCACAGTGTCCTCATTGGTCACAAGGCGATTCGAATTGATGGCAGAGAGCCCGTACAGCTGAGCGAACCATGCCGCCTGACCGCGCGCATAGGCGCGGGTGGTGGAGTTGTTGGCGATGTTGGACCAGGACACGTTGCCCTTGATCCAGTTGCGGCGTGCCCCCTCCATCAGAGGACGCAGAGTGACGACGAGGTCGGTGTAACCGGTCAGCTTCGTGCGCGTGATCGGGTGCACTTCGAAGTTCCCGAAGCGAGTGCGCCGCAGTTCGGAGATCTCGAAGCCGAGCGCAAGCCGCGTCGGTGCAGTCCCAGCCAGGGTGCCGCCGGGGCCAGAGGCCCACACCGATGCATCGACGCGGTCGGAGGAGAAACCGGAGAGGATCGACTTCCAATCCGACTCCGCACGCCGAGGTGACGACGTCCCACTGCGGGAAGCTGTTCTGCTGCGGGCAGTCTGCCAGCTGGGAGGGTCGGGGGAACTGCGTTGGTCCGGGTCGTGCAGTGCCGTCGAACCGAATGGAGCCACCTGCCGAACCGATGCCGCCATGAGCGCAGCCACCACATGTTTGCAGTCTCCGCCCACGGGGCATGTGCACTGCGAGGAGAGCACGGTGAATGATTTCGCCGTGGGACTGTGTCGCTTCAGCCGCACGATGCTGGTGTAATCCTGTGCCGCGCTGCCTGCGACGTCTGCCCGCAGAGTATTGTCCTCGGGGTCCCAACGTGCCTGCCCGACCATGCCCTTGTTGGCGTAGCTGCGTCCGCGCTCGTAGAACGTGGTGCCGAAGTAGTCCTGCAACTCCTTGGCACTCACGTACGGCAATTCTACGGGAGACATAGGACGATGGTCTCACCCGGCACTGACATGACAGAAGCGGCCCCCGACCAGTGGTCGGGAGCCGCAGCGGATATCTTGGGGCCATGGCGCACGACGAAAGAGTCGGCACGCACGGTGGGGTGTCTCAGCGAACAGGGCCTGTGTACTTCTCGCCGGGACCCTGTCCTGGCTCATCCTGAATCGCCGAGGCTTCGCGGAAGGCCAGCTGGAGGCTGCGCAGGCCGTCGCGCAGAGGGCGAGCATGGTGGTCGCCGATGACGGTGGCGGCGCCGGTGACCAGGCCGGCCAGCGCAGTGATGAGCTTGCGTGCCTCGTCCAGGTCCTGCAGCTCTGCTGCGGGAGCCTCGGGGGAGTCTTCGGCCAGTCCGCATTTGACGGCGGCAGCGGACATCAAGTGCACGGCTGCTGATGTGATGACCTCGATGGCTGGTACTTCGGCGATGTCACGCGTGACATCGGCAACCGCCTCGGCGGGTACAGAATTTTCAGAACTCATGGGACTAGCTTGACATATGAACGACGCGTCGATTGCACGTTCGGCCTCGATGTGCGAAGAGTCATGAAGCGTAGTACACTAAGTCGTGGTGCGAAGCGGAGTCTGACTCCCACCTTGATCGTGTAGAGCGATCGGGTCCAATGATCTGATGATCGACAGCCCAGGTGCAAGCCTGAGGCAGAAGATTTCAGATCGAGGTGTATTCACTTGAAGTGCTGCGGTTTCAATACCGTGCTCTGATGTGTGTGCAGGCTCCCTTGGCATGTGGTCAATGGGAGCCTTTTCTATTGCCACGACATCATTTGAGCTAAAAAGGAGTGAACACATCAGCGAGACGCGCATCAATGACCGGATTCGGGTTCCCGAGGTCCGGTTGGTCGGACCCAACGGTGAACAGGTCGGTATCGTTGCCATTCGCAAGGCACTCGACCTCGCTCGCGAGGCAGATCTCGACTTGGTCGAGGTTGCACCGCAGGCGAAGCCTCCCGTCGCCAAACTCATGGACTACGGGAAATTCAAATACGAATCTGCTCAGAAGGCCAGAGAAGCCCGCAAGAACCAGGCGAACACTGCGCTGAAAGAGATCCGCTTCCGTCTCAAGATCGATGAACACGACTACGAGACGAAGAAGGGGCATGTGACCCGCTTCCTGTCCGGTGGCGACAAGGTCAAAGTCATGATCATGTTCCGCGGTCGTGAACAGTCTCGCCCCGAAATGGGCATCAAGCTGCTCAACCGCCTGGCCGAAGATGTGTCGGAACTGGGCACCGTCGAATCCTCACCACGGGTCGACGGACGCAACATGGTGATGGTCATTGCCCCACATAAGTCAAAGTCCGACGCCAAGGCCGAGGCCCGCAAGGCATCATCTGATGCCAAGGGCAACGTCGCCGAGGTGAAGTCCCGACGCGATCGCGTCGCTGCAGAGAAACAAGCAGCGCCCGACGCGTGAGAAGTAAGTACCGATTCGCTGGAGCCTGAACGGTTTCAGCGTGTGAAGTAGTTGCCGGTGGTCGCCACCGACAACGAAATGCAAAGGAGAACGGCTCGATGCCGAAGCAGAAGACGAACAGCAGCGCCAAGAAGCGCATGCGTGTGACGGGTACTGGCAAGATCATGCGTGAAGGCGTGAACAACCAGCACAAGTTCGAGGGCAAGTCCTCGGCCCGTAAGCGTCGCGTTGCGGAGGACCAGGTCCTCACCGGCGGAGATCGCGCCAAAGCCCGCAAGCTTCTGGGCAAGCTCAAGGGCAGGTGAGACCCCCTCGGGTCTCCAATCCCGGGCAGCCACGCACGTGGTTCCCATAGCTTGAACCAGACTCCGGCACCGCCGGCAGAACCAATTTTGAAGGAGTAACACGTGGCACGTGTTAAGAGAGCGGTCAACGCTCACAAGAAGCGCCGGGTCATCCTTGACCGGGCAAGCGGCTACCGTGGACAGCGCTCGCGCCTGTACCGCAAGGCCAAAGAACAGGTCATCCACTCGCTGGTCTACAGCTACCGTGACCGTCGCGCCCGCAAGGGTGACTTCCGTCGCCTGTGGATCCAGCGCATCAACGCCGGTGCTCGCGCCAACGGCATGACGTACAACCGTTTCATCCAGGGCCTCAAGGCCGCTGGCGTCGAGGTTGACCGCCGTATGCTCGCCGAGCTCGCCGTCAACGATTCAGCCACCTTCGCGCACCTGATCAAGGTTGCCAAGGAAGCTCTTCCGGCTGACGTCAACGCAGCGAAGACCGCCGCAGCCTGAGCTGCCGGTCCTCATACTCTCAACGGCCCCGAACTTACTTGGTTCGGGGCCGTTGATTTTGTCCCAGAACTTCCAGCACTTCCAGCACTTCCAGCACTTCCAGAACGCGGGTCGACAAACTCCATGAAGCTTCCAGACGTCATCTCCTCCACACAGTCGAAACGGATCAAGAACGCCGTCAAGCTACTCAAGCGCCACGGCCGCAAGACCTCGGGGCAGTTCCTCGTCGAAGGGCCGCAGGCCGTGCGAGAAGCGCTGGATCGTCATGTCTCGCAGGACCTTGACGGGCACAATCCTGGTGTTCCGGAGTGGATGGGCTCGACCATCGATCCCAAGGGTGCTGTCGTCGACCTCTTCATCACCGAGGAGGCGGCCGAGGTTCACCCCGAATTCGTCGAGACGGTCAAGGCCGCACAGATCGACTGGAACATCGTGACCCCCGAGGTGCTCGCCGAACTGGCGACGACCGTGAACTCACAAGGTGTCGTCGCCGTGTGTGAACACCTCGATGTGGCCCTTGACTCGGTGATCGACAAAGAAGCTCAGCTCATCGTGGTGCTCTCGCAGGTCCGTGATCCCGGCAACGCCGGCACGATCATCCGCCTGGCCGATGCCGCCGGTGCTGATGCCGTGGTGCTCACCAACTCGAGTGTCGACATCTACAATGACAAGACCGTGCGTTCGACCGCCGGTTCTCTGTTCCACATCCCTGTAGTCACCGGTGTGGGGCTGTCCGAGGTGACCGAACTCGCCCGTGCCCGTGGACTTCAGGTCCTCGCCGCAGATGCCAACGATGATGCCCATGACATCCACCATCCCTGGGATAGCGGACTCGACCTGACCGCCCGCACCACCTGGGTCTTCGGCAACGAAGCCTGGGGGATGGGCGAGAAGGACCTGGAACTCTGCGACGCCTCGGCCGCCGTGCCCATCTACGGTAAGGCCGAGAGCCTCAACCTGGCCACAGCTGCCGGTGTGTGCATCTACGAGAGCGCACGTAACCAGCGGATGTGAGGCAACTGCGTCTCGTTCAACGCTGAGTCAGGTTTTCCCCGTTGCCTCGGAGTGAAAACCTCCTTCAGCGTTGAACGACAGTTTCGAATGGTGGGCAGAGCGTCATCGATCCGCCTGTGATGGCGAGTGGTCTGTTGTCCACAGGCGCGTCGTGTCATCTTGCGGTAAGTGTCGTCATCGCAGATGCTGATGGCATGTTCGTCTGTCTGAGCACTGCAGAACTCACGGCTGCTGGTTGGTCTTCACACCAGATCGACAACGCCCTGGCCTGCTGTCTCCGACGGGTGCGGTCCGGCCGATACCTCGTGAAACGACAGTGCCAGACGCCGATTCACGAGCACATCGCACTGATCGCTGGTTCCGATCGCACGCATCTCCCGGTGGAGACCGCGGGAATGAGGAAACGTGATGAGGACCTGCGCATTCTCGTCAGATCGTACGTGGGCGACCTTCCGCCAGGGGCAACACTTTCGCACAGAAGCGCTCTCATCGTGCATGGGCTGCCTATCCCTTACTTCGACCGCGATGAGTCCATAGTCGCCGAGGTGGTTCATCCGACTCATGGAGTCCGCCGGAACACCCTCCTGATGAGGCGCCGGGACTACGGATCAGCCGAGGTATGCGAGATCGACGGAGCACGCGCGACCACGTTGCTGCGCACCTTGGCCGATATTGCTCGCGACTATCCGCTTGCGTTCGCGGTCGCCGTTATCGACGCCGCTATCCACACTTCCCTGGTGACCTTGCCGCTGGTTAGGGAGTACTGCGAAGCGCACCCGGTGCGGACGCGTCAACGCCGGGTCGATCGGGTGTTGGGGCTCGCTGACGGTCGCCGCGAGTCGATCGCCGAATCCATCTGTGCTGTGCGATTCGTCGAGTTCTCCATTCCAGGGTTCGAACCACAGGTGACCATTCGCGATGAGAACGGGAACTTCGTCGCGCGAACCGATTTCGCAAATAGGCGAGCGAAAACTGTCGCAGAGTTCGACGGCGCTGGAAAGTACCATCTGCCGGGCCGAGACCCGCGACGAGAACTAGAGCTCGAACGTCAACGTGAGTACAAGCTGCGAAACCTCGGATATTCCGTATTTCGCCTCCGCTGGCAAGACCTCTTCTCCGCTGATGTGTTCCTCAGAATCAGAGCACGCGTCGCGAGCACCGCAGGAACCACAGGCTGACTAGCACAAGCATCCACACTGCGCGGCCGCTCGTTCAACGCGGAGCCAGCTCTTCCCGCCGAGGCAACAGGGAAAGCCTGGCTCAACGTTGAACGACGGCGAAACATGCGAAACAGCGCGAAGACGGCTCGGTAGTATGCAGCTGGAAGTAGGCACTAGGAAGGCGGGTGTGCCCGACGGCATGTGTGTCACCGGAACCCGATACGGTGAGCCTATGACGACTGAAGCTCCTCGCGAACCCAAGATCAAGCTGACGAACCTGACGCCTGGCTACCTCGGTGATATCGGTCCGGAAGAGTTTCTAGAGGGCATGGAGTTCACGGATCTTGACCTCGCCGAGGTGGATTCCACCCAGGCCACGTACCTGGACTGCTCGCTGTCCCGCATGAACTTCGGGGCAGCCGAGGACCCAGCGGATCTCACCGGTGCACGTTTCTCGGGCTCGAAGATCGAAGACTCCCGCGCCGATACATGGACGATGCCACGGGGAAGTTTCATCCATACCGTGATCTCTGGAACACGGATCGGTGCTGGAGTCTTCCATGACAGCGTGTGGGAGAAGACGACCTTCAACAACTGCCGAATCTCCTACCTCAATCTACGCGGAGCCAAACTCACCGACGTCGAATTTCGCGACTGCGTCATCGACGAGATTGACCTCGACCGAGCCAAGGTCAACCGAGTGTCATTCCCCGGCTCCACGGTCGGAGTGCTCCAGTGCGAACAGGCGACGCTGGGCAATGTGGACCTCCGGGGCCTGCAGCCGCACAAGATCTCCGGAGTCCACTCATTGCGCGGAGCCACCATCGACGAAACACAACTGATGCTCTTCGCCGATCTCTTCGCTCACGAACTCGGCATCAGAGTCGAATGACCGCCGACGCGGCTGGTCCAACGGATCCGTAAGGAGAGCAGGAGGGAGCAGCACCGATGTTCTACCCGCCGATGATGGGCTACCTGATCGTGACGGCGGTCAGCGTCTTGATGATCGTCGCACAGCGCAGACAGGCGATCGGCAGGAACTCTGTGATCGGGATCCGGACGAGGTACACGCGCGCATCCGATGCGTCGTGGAAGGCAGGGCAGCGCGCGGGCAGGCCCTATCTCATTGC
The DNA here is from genome assembly GCF_003932995.1 of Brevibacterium aurantiacum. NCBI lineage: Bacteria > Bacillati > Actinomycetota > Actinomycetes > Micrococcales > Brevibacteriaceae > Brevibacterium > Brevibacterium aurantiacum. The sequence continues at coordinate 2,618,231 of NZ_CP025333.1, read as the reverse complement.
CATGGCCGCCATCAGCATCTGCCATGCAGTAGCGCTGTTCGTCGCCGAGATATCGGATGCCACAACAACTGGCCACATCCTGTCCGTAGTCGGATGGGTGCTCGTAGTCATCTGCGCCGTCTTGGTAGGCAGAGCGGCAAACAGCGCCGCAAGGTCAGTTGGATAGTGCGGCAGGTTCAGCCGGACTCTGAAGTCAGCCCTACTGATTGTCCAGCGCCTGAGTCGCTCGCTCACCCAACTCATCGATGAGAACTCGCTCGTTCTCCGAATAGTCGATGGGCACGACGACGAGGTGGACTCCACCGGCGGCGAAGGCCGACTCGAGGACCTCGTTCATCTCGCTGACATTCTCGAGCCGATGCCCGGTTGCCCCGTAGGACTCGGCATAGGCGACGAACTCCGGATTGCCGAACGTGAGGCCGTAGTCGGGCATGCCGTCCACGGCCTGCTTCCACCGAATCATGCCATAGGAGCTGTCTTCGAGGACGAGCACCACGAGGTCAAGGCCGAGGCGAACAGCGGTCTCCATCTCCTGGCTGTTCATCATGAACCCACCGTCACCGACGACTGCCATGACGCGGCGGTCCGGGTAGGTCAGTTTGGCGGCCATGGCCGAGGGGAGACCGGCACCCATGGTGGCCAACGCATTGTCGAGGAGGAGAGTGTTGGCCCGGGTGGTGCGGTAGTTGCGGGCGAACCAGATCTTGTACATGCCGTTGTCCAACGCCACGATCCCGTCGACGGGCATGACCGTGCGCACCTCGGCGACGATGCGCTGCGGAATGAAGCGGTCATCGGTCGAACGCTCTTCGATCTTCTCCAGAATCCCGGCCCGCATCGGCAGCAGTGCTCCGGCATTGGGCACATGACCGACGAGTTCGACAGCGAGCCGATCGAGGCTGGGGCCCAGGTCACCGATGGTTTCGACCTGCGGGAAGTAGACCTGCTCGACGACGGCTGCCCGGTAGCCGACGTGGACGACGGTCGGCCCGTTCTCGTCCATCGTGAACGGCGGCTTCTCGGTCGTATCGTGGCCGATGGTGACGATGACATCGGCCTTCTCGATCGCATCATGGACATAGTCGCGGCTGGTCAGGGCCGCGGTGCCCATGTACAGGCCGGACGAACCGGACACGGATCCCTTGCCCATCTGAGTGGTGAAATAGGGGATGCGCACCCGGGAGACGAAACGTGAGAGCGCCTCGCTGCAGTCCGAGCGTGAGGCATCGGCGCCGAGCATGAGCAGCGGCCGCTTGGCATTCCGGATCACCTGGGCCGCGGCATCGACGGCGTCATCGCTGGCAGTCGCCCGACCATTCGTGTGCGGTTGGATCAGGTCTGCATGCTCGACAGGCATGGCGGCAATGTCCTCGGGAAGTTCCAGGTGGACCGGGCCCGGCCGTTCGAACCGGGCGACGCGGAAGGCCTCTCTGACCATGGTGGGGACCATGTTCGCCGAGGTGATCTGTCGGCTGTCCTTCGTCAGCGGCTTCATCGTCGCCACAGTATTCACGATCTGGAAGCGCGCCTGCTCGGCCGTGCGGATCCCCTTCTGTCCGGTGATCATGATCACCGGCATCCCGCCGAGGTGGGCGTAGGCCGCACCGGTCGCTAGGTTAAGTGCGCCGGGACCGAGCGTGGTCAGACACACTCCTGGCTTGCCTGTCAGTCGCCCATAGGTTGCGGCCATGAAGGCGGCAGCCTGTTCGTGGCGGGTGAGGACGAATTCGATCGATGACTGGCGCAGAGAATCGATGAAGTCGATGTTCTCCTCACCGGGGATGCCGAAGATGCGTTCGACTCCCTCGTTCTCCAGGGCCTTGACCATGACATCGGAAGCTCGCTGAGTCGTCATGTTTCGACACTACATCTTTTGGAGTGGGGCCTCGATGACTCAGCTCACAGATGTGGGCACGGACCGGGATCCGGTGGAGCCGCCTCGGCGAGGGTGGGAGCCACAGGGGTGCCAGGACACGATCCGGACGAGTGGTCGAGCACGGAATCACAGGCGATAGACTTGAGCGCAGCAGACAAACGGCATTGAAGTACGCAGAAGATGCAGATTACGCAGATGAAGGACATTGATGACTGACCAGCTCGACCCATTGGACGAGTCGGCCGTGAATGCGGCCGTTGACGCGGCTCTGAGCGCATTCGCGGACGCACGCACCCTCGACGATCTCAAGGCCGCGAAGATCGAGTTCACGGGCGACAAGGCCCCGCTGGCGCTGGCCAACCGGGCCATCGGCGGACTCGACAAGGCCGATAAGGCCGCCGCCGGCAAGATCGTCGGTAAGTCCCGAGGACAGGTCAAGAAGGCTCTTGACGCCCGTCAGGCCGAGCTCGAAGCCGAACGCGATGCCGCGGTCCTCATCGAAGAGTCCATCGACGTCACCCTGCCCACCGACCGGAACCGCCTCGGCGCCCGTCATCCGCTGTCCCTCATCCAGGAACAGGCGTCGGACTACTTCATCGGCCTCGGCTGGGAAGTCGCCGAAGGCCCGGAGATCGAATCCGAATGGCTCAACTTCGACTCGCTCAACTTCGGGCCCGACCATCCTGCCCGCCAGATGCAGGACACGTTCTTCGTCGATCCGGCCGATGCCGGTCTCGTCCTGCGCACCCACACCTCGCCGGTGCAGTCGCGTTCGCTGCTGCAGCGCGGCGTCCCGCTCTACATCGTGTGCCCGGGCAAGACCTTCCGCACCGATGAGCTCGACGCCACCCACACCCCTGTCTTCCACCAGATCGAAGGCATCGCCATCGACAAGGGCCTGACCATGGCCAACCTGCAGGGCACCCTCGACGGATTCGCCCGCGAGATGTTCGGCCCGGAGTCGAAGACCCGCCTGCGCCCCAGCTTCTTCCCGTTCACCGAACCGAGCGCGGAAATGGACTTCTGGTTCCCCAACAAGGTCGGCGGGCCCGGCTGGATCGAATGGGGCGGCTGCGGCATGGTCCACCCCAATGTGCTCAAGGCCGCGGGCATCGACCCCGAGGTCTACCAGGGCTTCGCCTTCGGTATGGGCATCGAGCGCACCCTGATGCTGCGCGAAGGAATCAACGATATGCATGACATGGTCGAGGGCGATGTGCGCTTCTCGGCACGTTTCGGAATGAAGGCTTGATATGCGCGTCCCACTGAACTGGCTGGCCGACTACGTCGATCTCCCGGCCGATACGGATCCCCATGCCCTGGCCGCGGAATTCGCCGCGATCGGACTCGAGGAAGAGGACTTCTTCGGCCCCGAGATCACCGGGCCCCTCGTCGTCGGACGCGTCCTCGAACTTGTCAAGGAAGAGCACTCGAACGGCAAGACCGTCAACTGGTGCCGTGTCGACGTCGGCCCCGCACACAACGAAGATGCCGATGATCCGAAGGACCCGCAGCCCGGCGAGGAACGTCCCAGCCGCGGCATCATCTGCGGTGCCCACAACTTCGTCGTCGGCGACCTCATCGTCGCCTGCCTGCCCGGAGCCGTCCTGCCCGGTGATTTCCAGATCGCTGCGCGCAAGACCTACGGCCACAAGTCCGATGGCATGATCTGCTCGGCCAAGGAACTTGGCCTGGGTGAGGACCACGACGGCATCATCGTGCTGAAGAACCTCGGGCTCAGTGGCGAGCCCGGTGACGATGCGATCGCCCTCCTCGGACTCGACCAGGTCACCCTTGACGTCAACGTCACCCCTGACCGCGGCTACCAACTGTCGATGCGCGGCATCGCCCGCGAGTACGCGCAGATGAAGGGCCAGACCTTCACGGACATCGGATCCGCCGAGGTGGCCCCTACCAACGCTGCCACCGACGATGGTTTCCCGGTAACGATCGAGGACTCCAACCCCATCAACGAGGTGGCCGGCTGTGACCAGTTCACCGCCGTTCAGGTCACCGGACTTGATCCTCAGGCAAAGACCCCGTTCTGGATGCAACGTCGACTGCAACAGGCGGGCATGCGCCCGATCAGCCTGACCGTGGACGTGACGAACTACGTCATGCTCGAACTCGGCCAGCCGCTGCACGCCTACGACACCTCGCTGCTCGGCGACGAGATCGTGGTCCGCCGCGCCAACGCGGGGGAGAAGTTCACGACTCTCGACGATGTCGAGCGCGCGCTCGACTCCGAAGACCTGCTCATCACCGACCGCGGTGCAGATGGCCAGGGTGGGAAGATTATCGGCCTGGCCGGCGTCATGGGCGGCGCCGATGTCGAAGTCAACGATCAGACGACCGACGTCGTCATCGAGGCCGCTCACTTCGACCCGATCTCCATTGCTCGCACCTCCCGTCGCTACAAGCTGTCCTCGGAGGCCTCGCGTCGTTTCGAACGCGGCGTCGACCCGAAGCTCGGACCCGTGGCCGCACGTCGCTGCGCGGACCTGCTCGTCGAACTCGGCGGCGGAACGCTCAGCCCGGCGACCACGCAGGTCGGGCAAGCTCCCGAGCCGACTGTCATCGAACTCCCGGTCGAGCGCGTCGCCTCGCTCGTCGGAGTCCAGTACACAACCGCCGAGGTGACCGGACTGCTTGAAGGCATCGGCGCGACCATCGATGTCATCGGCAAGGACCGTCTGGCCGTGACCGTGCCCAGTTGGCGCACGGACATCACCGACGCTGTCGACCTCATCGAGGAAGTCGCCCGTACCGGCGGCTATGACCGCATCCCATCCATCCAGCCTGCCGCCAGGGCAGGCAAGGGACTGACGGTGGCGCAGAAAGCGCGGCGTCGGATCTCGAACCTGTTGGCCGCCGACGGGTTCACCGAGGTGCTGTCGTACCCGTTCACGAACGACAAGCGGGACGATCAGCTGCGGCTCGAGGCCGATGATGTGCGTCGGAAGCACGTGCGCCTGGCCAACCCGATGTCCGAAGACCTGCCGCTCATGCGCACCAACCTGCTCTCGACGCTGGTCGACCTCGTGGTTCGTAACCAGGGTCGCGGAGCGAAGGACGTTGCGCTGTTCGAGACAGGACTGGTGTCCACCTCGGCAGGTCTTCCTGAGGGTCCCGGGCCGCGTCACCTGCCCGGATATCACCCCACCGAGGCGGAACTCGATAAGATCTACGCCTCGGTGCCTCATCAGCCCTACCACTACGCGGGCATCATCTCCGGAAACGCCGAGATGCCCGGAGTCTGGGGCAAGGGCCGCAAGGCCGAGGCCACCGACGTCATCGACACCGTGCGCCGGATCGTTGCGGTCAATGGCCTCGAGGTCACCGTCGAAGCCGACCAGATCGCCCCGTGGCATCCGGGCCGTGCGGCGAAGTTTGTCCTCGCCGACGGTCAGGTGCTCGGTCATGCAGGTGAGCTGCACCCGAAGGTGTGCGAGAACCTTGGCCTGCCGGCACGGACGGTCGGATTCGAGATCGATCTTGACGCATTGCTGGCTCAGGAGGATCTGCGTGCCTGGGACGGTGCGCTGTCGACCTATCCGGTGTCGCGTCAGGATGTGGCGCTCATCGTCGATGCGGAACTGCCAACGCAGACTTTGGCCGCGACGTTGCGCGAAGGTGCGGGGGAGGAGCTCGAACTGCTCGAGACTTTTGACCTTTACACCGGGGACCAGCTGCCCGAGGGCAAGAAGTCGCTGGCGTTCCGCCTGACCTTCCGCGCCCCAGATCGCACGCTCAAGGCCGATGAGGCCTCGGCGATGCGTGAGGCGGCAACGAAGTTGGCCGCCGAACGTCACGGCGCCGAAGTCCGCAGCTGAGAACAGTGCGTAACAGTGCCCGGTCGACCGCTAGAGTGGTTCGACCGGGCTCTGTCGTATCTGCTCAGCGCATCGCGGCAGAGCGCACAAGAATGACCGAACACGCGGCCGTGAGCACTTGTCGTTCACATCACGACACCTGACTACCCGCACCAGATCACTACCGAGGAGTTCTGACATGTCCGAGAAGCTGCCTTACGGAACGAACCTGCCCACCGGCGACACCGCATCTGAAGCGACTGCGGTCCCGTCCGAGACGATCGCGCTCATCACCGGCGGCGCCCGCGGAATCGGACGCCACCTGTCGGAGGCGTTCGCGAAAGCCGGGTATGACGTGATCGTCACGGCCACCTCGGCGGAGAAGGCGGAAGCTGCGGCTGAAGAGATCGCTGAGGCGACCGGGGGAGCGGTGACCGGTGTCGGTCTGCGCACTGATGACATCACGGTGGTGAACCAGCTGCGTGACTCTGTCGCTAAACTCGAGAAATCGACGGGGAAGCGTCTGCAGGTGCTCATCAATAATGCCGGGCGCATCGAGTCGACCGAGGGGCCACTGTGGGATGCCGATCCGGAGAGCCTCAAGGGCGTCGTCGACGCGAACGTCACCGGGGTTGCGCTCATGATTAACGTCTTTGCACCCGTATTGATGGCGGGCGCCCAGGCGACCGGCCGTCCCAGCCGCATCATCGACCTCAACTCGGGATCGGGGGCGAAGGGCACGCCGGCGTATGCAGTGTACTCGGCGTCGAAGGCGTCACTGTTCCGTATTGCTGATTCGGTCGTTCACTTCGGCCACGACAAGGGTTTGCGAATCTTCGAGATGGCCCCCGGCGTCGTCGAGACGACCATGACGAAGTCGATGCCTGTCCACGATTTCCGTCAGGGCGACGACTGGACCTCACCCGAGAAGGTCACGGATCTCGCCGTGGCTCTGGCGTCGGGAACGCTGGATGCGTTCACCGGGCGGTATGTTCGCGCCGGTGCGGATTCAGAAGAGTCGTTGCTCGCCGAGGCGGATGGCGGACTGTCGGATGCGAACCGTCGGATGGTGCTTGGCTGAGATGGTTCCGGACGGGCCGTCGGGAGCGACGCGGCCGCTGCGGACTCTGCTCATCGACAATGCCGATTCGTTCACGCTCAATCTCTTTCATCTCCTCGCCGAAGTGAACGGGTGTGCTCCGACGCTCGTGCCCAATGACTGGGCCGAGTTCGAGATCAGCGTGCTCGAGGAGTTCGACAATGTCGTTATCTCGCCTGGGCCAGGAACACCGGAGAGGCCGGCCGATTTCGGAATCTGCGCCGAAGTCATCAAGCACTCGCCGATTCCTGTCCTTGGCGTATGTCTTGGTCACCAAGGGATCGCGCATGTGCACGGGGGAGTTGTGGCACATGCGCCGGAACCTCGGCACGGCCGGGTCTCCGCAATTCGCCATACGGGGACTGGACTGTTCGCCCGCATCCCGTTGCCGTTCTCCGCGGTGCGCTATCACTCGCTTGCGGTGACTGAACTGCCTTCTTGCCTGGAGGCGACCGCATGGTCTGAAGACGGGGTTGTCCAGGCACTGCGGCATCGGAGCAAACCGCAGTGGGGAGTTCAGTTCCACCCGGAATCGATCGCCTCGGACGAGGCTCGGACACTGCTGCAGAACTTCGCTGAGCTGACACTCGAATGGCACGGTTCGACACGGAGTGAGCCGAAAGACGGCGACCACGCCAGCCGGGAAGCTAAGAAGTCCGCGGAGTTTGGCCGGGACGGCCTTGACGCTCTTCGGCCCGACGTCCCCGCAGGGACGCGCACAGCCTTATCGCAGGCTCGGGCAAGCACCGACTTCCCTGGCCCACGGCGCCGATACGTCCTCGACACCGACGAACTGACGCAGTCGATCCCCGACGACCGTCTTTTCACCGAACTCTTCGGCAGCGAGCCCGAGGCCGTGTGGCTCGACGGGAATCTGCCCATCAACTCCTCCTCACGGTTCTCGATCATGGGCGCGCCGACAGGACCACTGAGCAAAATCGCGACCGCATCAGTGCCGGACGGAACAGTCACGGTCCAAAAGAGCGGAGCGGTCCGCTCTGGCATCGGATCCCGCCAAAAACCGGACGAACAGGCCGTCGTCATCGAAACCTCTGGCCTCTTCGACTGGCTCGAAGCCGAGCTCGCCAGCACGGAGGTCGAACTCTCCGGAACCAGGGCCGCGTTCACTACGATCAGCGAGGGCAGCCCTGATCTGCCGTTCGAGTTCCGGCTTGGATGGGTCGGCTACCTCGGCTACGAACTCAAAGCTGAGGTCGGCTCTCCGAACCGGCACGAATCTGACCCGCCTGACGCTGTCATGATGTTCCTCGACCGTGCTCTCGTCATCGACCATCACACCGACCGCATTTACCTCCTGGCGCTGCGTGGACCCGGCGACCCCGATGCCTTCGATGCGACAAAACAATGGTTTGACCAGACCCGAGCACGGATCGCATCGATCCCCACCGACGAACCCAGCGATGCCGATCAACGGAGAGCCGCCTCGGCGAAGGAAGACAGCACAACCCAAACTGAACGACATAACCCAACTCTGTCGGCTCGCCACAGTCAGCACGAATACCTCGACCTCATCGATCAGGTGCAGCAGAAGATTACCGACGGCGAGACGTACGAGGTGTGCCTGACGAACATTCTCGAAGGCACCGCCAACCCGCACGAAACTCCGCTGGATATGTATCTGCGGCTGCGCGAAGACAATCCGACGCCGTTCGGGGCGTTCATCCGCACGCGTGAAGCGGCGATTCTCAGCACGTCGCCGGAGCGGTTTCTGCGTATCGGTGCCGACGGTCGGGTCGAGTCGAAGCCGATCAAGGGCACTCGCCCCAGGGGAGCGAACCCGGACGAGGACGAAGCGATCAAGGCGGAGCTGGCCGCCTCGGTGAAGGATCGATCGGAGAATCTCATGATCGTCGATCTCGTGCGGCACGATCTCGGGCGCACGGCCGAGCTGGGATCCGTGCAGGTGGACACGCTGTTCGGGATCGAGTCGTATGCCACGGTGCATCAGATGGTCTCGACGGTGAGCTCGCGGTTGGCCGAGGCCGCCAGCCCGGTGGCGTGTGTACGGGCGGCGTTCCCGCCGGGGTCGATGACCGGGGCGCCCAAGTTGCGGACGATGGCGCTCATCGATGAGCTCGAGGCCGGAGCGCGTGGAGTGTACAGCGGCGCGGTCGGGTACTTTTCGTTGGATGGTGCCGTTGATCTCAGCGTCCTCATCCGCACGCTCGTGGTCCGTGACGAGGCGCTGCGGTATGGGGTCGGTGGAGCGATCGTCGCGCTGTCCGATTCCGACGAGGAGTATGCCGAGACCGAGGTGAAGGCAGCGCCGATATTGAGGTTGCTCGGCGGGGCTGAGTTCCCCGGGCGGGACGAAGCTCATGGTGAGGATCCGGTATCCGGTGGGTTGGTTGGCGCGGATGTGTCTGAGCGAACTGACACCGTCAACCTCCACACCACGATCCCCGCCGAGATGGCCCGACCGGCCGATTCCTTCGCGGCCGAGCACTCGGATGGAGTTGAACAATGAATGTGTGGCTGTGGAATCAGCGGGATCGCCGATTCGAAGAGCCGACGGAGGACATCAGCTCCTGGACGCTGGTGGCGGCTGACTCATGGTTCGTGGAGGACAGTCGGATGCGAGCGTTCGATCGCCACCAGGCCCGGTTCGCTCGCGCGGCTACCGAGGTGACAGTCGGTGAAGCGGTTACCGGTGACTTCTGGGCAGCGGTGCTAGAGAAGATACCGGCAACGGGGGAGTGGTTCCCTCGCGTCGACGTGCTCGAGGCTCCGTCTGGGTCTGAGCGGGAGTTGGCATTCCGTTTGCGGCCGGCTCCGAAGCGGACACGGGAACTGCGGGTACTCGTCCCGCCGTTTTCTGATCCTCGCGCCACTCCGGACTGCAAAGGCCCGGACATCGCGCTGCTTGAGGGTGTGAGGGCGGATGCCCGTGAACAGTATGGCTGTGACGAGGTGCTTCTCCTCAGCGCCGACGGGCATGTCATCGAAGGTGCGACGACGAGCTTGCTGTGGTGGGACGTCGACACATTGTGCGCACCGGATCCGGAGTTGGGCGCGCTATCTGGAGTGACCTCGGCGGTGATTCTCGAGGAGGCTCGCGCTCGGTCGATTCCAGTCGAATTTCGTCGGGTGCGGCCCGAGGAGCTCTTCGGGCACGAGGTGTGGCTGGTCAATGCGCTGCACGGTATTCGGCAAGTGAAAGAGTTCGTCGACAAGCGTGACGTTCACGACAGAGTGGTTCTCGGTGAAGAGGCTCCGCTAGTTCAAACGGCGCCTGACGACGGAAACGGTGAGAAAGCGGAGCGACTTCGACTTTGGCGTGAGTGGCTGGAAGCAGTTAGTGTTCCTCCCGGCATGTGAATACTGACAAGTCTGTCTGTGGTTAAGTCTGACAGACTTGTTTGCTTCTTAAGGGAGTTCTGTGACCGAAAGTTCACGGGTTGTCGCAACCACCAGCTACTCCGGTAGCGCGTTCGAACGTGAGTATTCGGTCACGGCGAAACATACTCCTTGGAAGACGACAGTCACGGCGGTCTCTATCGACGATGTCGAGTATCCGATCGGCAGACGGACCACATCAGACGGTGAGGATGCACCCGAAGTGGAGATCCGTGCTTCCGGGTGGTTGATGGCCCGGCTCAAAGTGCGTCGGCGCAGTGCCGACGGATCGATGGAGGCTCAAGAAGAGGTCTATGTGACCAGTGCCGTCGCCGGAAGTGCCGGTGAGGTCGAGGTGCGGAAGGACCTCGATGTTGTGCCGTTGCTGCCCGAGGACGGGAGTCGTTCAGAAGCGCGGGAGCGTCGACGGGCGGCACATCCGGAGAGATACGCCCTGGTCTCAGGGCTGACGATGCTGATCCGCTTGTTGCTTCCGCTGTTAGGCCTGGGCACCTTGTTCGCTTGGCTGTTCGACCCGATCATGCGGTGGATGACAGAAATCGTGTTGCCGTTGTTCGAGCCGTTTACTCAATGGCTGCAAGCAGTTTTCGCCCCGGTGGGCCAGTTCCTCGAGTGGCTGTTCAATCTGCTGTTCGGGTGGATCCCGGACATATCCCTGGGAGTCCCAGACTGGGTGACGACCACGTTGCGCATTGGGATGCTTGTCCTGCTCGCCTATTTCGCCAGTCGCAGCAACCTCAAGCGCCGCCAGAAGAAACTCGAAGAATCGCAGGCGGACAGCACCGGCGAGACAGCACCCGAGAGCGAAGGCGAACAGCGCCAGGATGATCGCCAGCGACAGCAGTCCTAAATCATTCTTTCCACTGCCTTGAGGGTCGCCGCTACGACGAGTAGGCAGATCCCCAGTGACAGGAGTCCGATCCACCACCATTTCAAGTTGCTGAATCTTCCGAGCAGAGTAGTCGCAATCGCACCCACGCTGAACCATGCGATGGTGGCCGGGACTCCGAAGAGCAGTGCCATGAACTGAATGTTGTCCTGCGGAGTGAGAACGCAGCCGAACCCTAACCCCGCGCATTGGCCGTCCGGAAGCGAATCAGGAGCCAGCAACCACTCATTGAAGAGTCCAATCGCCGCCAGGAGCCACGCTCCGACAATGACCAAGAACGCCTTCCAAGTATCGCTGCCGAGATTCGGGTGCCGTGGATTCGTCATGCATCGACTGTAGAGGGATGACAACCGACTTCGTTGCTCTCTGCCTCCGATGTTTACGGAGGGTTCACGTACTCACGCCTTTGTGAGTGCAGTCTCCTCCGCCATCATCCACTCCACGATCGCCGCCACACGTGAATCGACCGAGTCGATGGCCGGCAGGGGAGCGGTCTCCGGTGGGACCACGAGACCGATCTCCGTACATGAGTGCGTGACTGCCTCGACGCCGCACCAGCTTTACCACAACGCAGGCACCTTGTCCGGCGATGCGGAGATGCCCGGAGGCTGGGACAATAGCAGCAAGGCCGAAGCCTCGGGCGCTGTCTGACACCTTCCGCCAGATCGCTGAGACCAACAGACTCGATTTCACCGTCGAGACCGATCAGATCGCCACATGCGAACCGGAGTCGGGCTGCGCACCGATGACATCGCCGTGGTGAAAGCGCTGCGGGAGTCCGTGGCTGCGGTGGAGGCGGAGACGGGCAGGTGCCCGCAGGTGCTCATCAACAATGCTGGGCGGATCGAGTCGACGGAGGTGGCATTGTGGGACGCTGACCCTGAGAGCATCAAGGGTGTCGTCGAAGCGAATGTGGTCGGGGTTGCGTAGTTAATCAACGTGTTCGCTCCGGTGCTGATGGCAGGCAGGCGCCGAGGGCTGCCGTCCTAGCCGGATCATCGAACTCACCTTGGGTCAGGGCACGCCGGCGCAGGCAGTGTATTCGGCGTCGAAGGCGGCATTGTTCCGAATCGCCTATTCGATTGTTCGTTTTGGTCACGACAAGGGACTGAGGATCTTCGAGGTGGCTCCCGGTGTCGTCGAGACAGCGATGACGAAGTCGATGCCCGTCCACGTTTTCCGGCAAGGCGATGACTGGACCTCACCTGAGCCGGTTACAGGTCTTGCGTTGTCGTTGGGGCCCGCCCGCACCCTCGACAATGCCCCGGATGGCAATGAAGCGATCGAGCAGGTGTGGGAGCAGACGCCGGCGGTGACCTGCCACAACGAATTGGATCCCGGTACGTTCAATGCCACCGACGCCAGCGTCTGCTGCGCAAGCGTCTGGAAGTGCATGGCACCCAGCATCTGCCGCCGGTGCCCGGCACCGATAATCAGCCGAACGAGTTCTGCGACAGGTTTGTCCACTACCGTCCCGAAATGGCTCGGGGAGCCTATCTGGACGAGTACGACAGCCACGCCGAAGCTGTCGAGGCCGCAGATCGGACGTTCACCCCTGAGAGCATCTCACCGTCGGCTCAGGTCGAGGGCAAAGCGGCACTGGGCGATTGGATCTCGCACACTCTGGTGATGTCGCGGTGACCGGCGACGGCGAGGGATCGCGCACGACCGGCATGTGCTCTGTCGGGCAGGGTCTCGGTTCGTCCGGCCTCGGCGGTGTCGGCTTCGAGCAGCGCGGCACCGTTGGAATCGAAACAGAACTGGCAGCTGGTCGGCTTGATGGGGCGCAGTTGCGCTACTCGGACGGTCGCACCATGTGGCCGGAGACCGATTTCCGAGTCGGGGACGATGGCTCATTTGTGTGGGAGTAATGAAGCGGATTCAGCGATGAGGTTCGAGGTGCTGGCCCTTAGCGAAAATCACCGCCGAACCTGAGAGTTTACTCAACAACCAATTTCGTTGAAGGATAAATCTAATTCTCCTCAAATTGCGGATTCCATTGCGGAATTTGCGGCCTTTCGGGCAATTTGCCTTCCTAGATGCTATTGATGATCGACCTGACCCGAACGCCTGAATCGAACACAATCTTAACCACGAATGAATGACCTCGACGCGTCTTGTGGTTTTTCAATATTCAACAATTGCAATCCACTTTGAAGCCTGACAGTTTGTTTCACGTGCGAAGCGCACACTGGTGCGGAAGTTCCGTACTGGAATCAAGGAAGAAGGAGAAGCAAATGTCCACGCTAATTAGCAAGTTGCCTCCAGCGGTTTCGACTGACTCTTCGAAGATTGTGTCTGAGGTTCAGGCGTTCGAGCCCACGGCCGCACGCTGCTCCTGCACGACCCTCCCGTGCTGCTGCTGCTCGGGCGGATGATTCCGTAAGAAGTTGCTGGGCATCCGGCGCTGATTCAGGTCGGGTGCCCAGCAGTTTCACACGGCCAACTAGCCTCGAAAATCTACGCACCTGGAGGCGTGAAGCGTGCTTCTCATTGCCATTGCGACTGCCGAAATTCTGTTCTGGGTACTACTGGTGGCCGGCCTGCTGGTGCGATATGCGCTCAAGGCGCCACGCATCGGAGCGGGATTGCTCCTAGCCACTCCGGTTGTCGACTTAGCCCTATTGATTCTCACCTATATCGACCTCAGTACGGGACGATCATCGAACTTCCTACATGGTCTTTCTGCCATCTACATTGGCTACTCAATCGCGTTGGGGCCGACGATCATCAAATCTCTCGATAAGAAGATCGCCAAGCGGTTCGGTCGGCCCGTTAATGCAGATGCTGACGAGTCCGCGCACCAGACTGCCTTGTCTACCTGGCGGCGCACCTGTCTCGCATCACTGATTAGCCTCATCCTTCTCGGTCTCGGCATAATCGTTGCTGGCATTCAAGGGTCGTTTTGGCTGATCTATTGGGCGATTGTTGCGGTGTTCATTCCTGCAATGTGGTGGTTCATCGGGCCGCGACGAGCGAAGAAGGCCGAGGCCCGGAGACGAGCGGGTGATCCCTCCTTCCGCGCCGGGAACCCTGCGGTGGCGGACTAGTTGTGGGTAATACATCTGATCTGAGGCCGGAGGTTGACTCTTCTCGAGAACGCGCCCGCTGTTGGTATCAACAGCCTGACCTTGTGCCGATTGCCCGAGCGCACGACGCGAAAGTCGAACCGCTCTATTCCGCCTTTGTCGCCGACAAGATCGCAGACCTCGGCCTCGACACTCCTGACATCATCGACATCGGCTGCGGAGAGGGCATCCTCGCAACGCTTATCGACGATTTCAACAGCTATATTGGGATTGATCCAGACGGCTCCGACTTGCATACCAATACAGTCAAGAGCCCCGACAACGTGCAGTTCGTTCGAGCAAGCGTCGAGGGTATCCCCTCAACTGTGCATTGTGCAGACATCATCGTTTCATCTCTCAATGTTGCACTCTGGGACGACCCGGCTCGCCGTTGCGCTGAACTGCGCGGACGACTCCGCCCAAGCGGGCATCTGCTCATCGTCGACCTCATGCGCGTCGGCCCTCGCCTCATGCGTTCAGCCGATGAAAAGTTGAGCCAGTTCCTCATTGACCAGCACAACGTTTCACTTACGCGCGAAGATGTCGACGCCATTTGCCGAACTTCGCTTCCGGGCGCTGACGTATCAATATTCGAAGACAAAAGCGATGCGATCGTTCCGTCAGACGGCGCCACCTCGAACTACGGCAACCTGTTCCTTATCCACTACCGGAAGGCATAAACGTGACAGTCACCTACATCGGGTCTCGACAACACATCGCTGAGCTCGTCGGCGATTTCGGCGGAGCCAAATCCGTCGCAGTGGTCGACGCAGTGACGCTCAACCGGGAAGAGTTGAGGGAACAGTTAGGCGCTGCAGCAAGCTCAGATGCTCGATTGCTGATCCGCCCAGAGCGAGTCGCCGAAAGTATCTCTGAAAGGGCCGCGGACTACATTTCGTGGCAGGACGACATTGAATCCACGTTGTCGGAGTTCGGTGGAGCCCAGGTACTCAATCTCCCCCGATCCGCCGAAGACTGGGACGATGACATAGACCAGACTATTGAGTACAGGGCCTTCTGCCTCGTTGAACCGGCCAAACAGATCAGCCTCATCAGCCGGCGTCAGCGCAACGAACTGGTGCAAGCTGCGCTCCAGTCCACTTCTTCAGGAAGTCCTGTTCGTTCAAGCGGGGTGCCTTCGACCGTCCCTGCGAAATCGGTCATCGAAGCCCTGAAATCTGAACTCGGCCAGCACACCGCCTCGGAGGGCGTGAAACCCGTTGATCTCTATGACGTCATGGTTGCTTCGGGAATGGCCCCCGACCTGAGCGAACGCGTGATCGCCGCTCAGCAACTCGTCGTGTCGAAAGAGCCAGGCGACGAATCCAATTGCGCGGAAGCCATCGAAGACCTCCGAACCTATGTCAACGCCAAAAAAGAAATGAGGCAATGATAGTGACTGAATCTCAGATCTATCAGGTCAATCCAGACCTTCGGGTCTCCCGCAACAGCGATCGCGTCGTTATCGAAGCCGCGGCGAACACCTACAGTCTGTCCGATGACGCTCTTTGGCCCTTCATCTCAGAAGTGATGTCAACAAACGAAGAGTTGACCGCTCCGAATTCGAGTGACGACCTTGCAGAAAGTGACATCGACAGGCTCCAATCAGCGTTTGAGATCCTTGCTGAGTCCGAAATTCTCGTGTCGTCCGAGCGCACCCGTTGGCCGGACACAATCGTGTCGCTGGCGAATCGCAGTGGTGGTCTCGTCACTTTCGAAGACATCGCCGAGCGGCTGAAGACGGCCTCTGTGACCATCGTCGACAGAAGCGGTTCGTCTGTTGTGGAACACCTGAAATCGCTATTAAAACTGTACCCGATTGCGGAACCCCAGGTCGTTGCTGAGCTGCCGACCGACGCATTGGCAGACTTAATGCTCGTCGTTGCTTCCGACGAGCATGATCCGATCCTCGATGCCGCAAACTCAATGGCGCTTGATTCCGAGATTCGGGTTTGGGCACCGGTCACACCTGCTCGCGGCGGTCGATTCCGGGTCGGCCCCTGGTTCTACCCGAACCAGTCTGCCTGCTACAAGTGCCTGCGCCTGCGCGCCGGCAGTACCATCCGCGAACCTGTACTTGCTGATATCGAGAGGAACGGTCAGTCCGCCCCTTCTCGACAAGACCGCTTCGACAGTCAGCCTGCAATGACTTCCATGATGGTGTCGATATTGGCGGACGCCATGCTGACCCATCTCGCGCTCGACGGAGCTCAAGGGCAGGCACCTGTCGGCGGTTTCGTCGATGTGACGTACGGGCTAGAGGGCTTTGAAATGTCGAACCACCGCGTATTGCGAGTCCCGCGCTGTCCAGAGTGCTCTCCAACGTCTGGAACGGGATACCCGCAGATCTGGTATCACGAGGAGTGAAATGACTACCCATACCGAGACACGACGCACTTCACTGACCGAACTACCGTCGGGCAACCGCTGGGCCACGCTGAAAGATGGGCTGCAGCGGGCACGCTTACTGGTATCGGATCGCGTCGGAATAGTCAGCCGAGTCTTTGAAAAGGTTCACGATATTGACGATTCGTACTGCTACGCCATCGGTTCCGAGACTGCTGACGGCGAGCACCTGATCGGTTCGTCGAACAATAAATTCAACGGTGGTGGCGCCATCTCGGAGGTCGGCACATACCTTGCTGCAGTTGGTGAGTGTGTCGAGCGATATAGCGGAGCGTGGGTTCCCTGGGACAGACTGCGAAAGGCCAGCTACGCGACTTTGAGTCAGGAAAAGACGCCCGGTGTCCATCCTGATCTGTGGACGCCATTTCATCCGCGTCAGTTCGACGACCCGAATTTCGACTACAGTCCGTTCACCGGTGACGTGGAGATGCATTGGTCGCCAATGGAAGACCTCGCCTCTGGGAAAGAAGTGTGGGTGCCTTCTCAGATGCTGTATCTGTATCCGACTGATCCACATCACGAACGATCTGCAGTGGGATATGCGACCAGCAACGGCCTGGCATTCCATTCGACCCCGGCAGAGGCGATCCTCGGCGGACTCTACGAATTGATCGAACGTGACGCATTCATGATTACGTGGCATTCGAAGCTCTCAATGCCTCTTATCGACATCGACTCCCACTCTGAGCTGTCGAAGTTCATGGGTCGTTACGTTGCGCCATCAGGGGTAGACGTTCATTTGGTCGACCTATCACAAATATCCAACATCCCGTCCGTGCTGGCAGTGGCAATCAACCGCCACACAGAGCATGCTCCCGTCGCGTTGGGCGCGGCGGCCGGCCCCAGTCTGCTTGCTGCCGCTAAAGACGCCGCAATCGAGTGCTTACAGACGCGAAATTGGGTTAAGGCTGAGCAGCGGGACGGAAACGCACTCGATCCGGACACACACGACCTTGCAGATGAGATTCGCTCCTTCGACGACCACATCAGGTTCTATGCGAATTCCAAAGCCCTCGACCGAGTGAACTTCCTCATTTCGTCAGAAGAGCGAACTGATGTCTCAACTGGCCCGGACTTCGCTGGCGACACGCCGAACGAAGAGATTCGTCGCCTCGTTTCAGCACTGAACGCACAAGGTATTGACGCGTTCGCTGCAGATCTGACCAGCCCCGATGTGATGGAAGCACGTGGGGCAGTGTTCAAGGTATTTAGCCCGCAGATGCAGATGCTCGATGTCGGATTCCACCGGCGCTTCCTCGGGTGTGAACGCCTGCGCACACGCGCACGTGAACTCGGGTTCCGATCTGCCGATATGAGTTACGAAGACTTCAATCCACTTCCCCACCCGTTTCCCTGAGGAAGGACTCCCTTGACATCAGCAGCCGAAGCAAGCCACAGCGCTAATCTCCGAGAGATCGTCTACAACACGGGCGTGCCGGAAGCTTTCGACCCCAGCGAAGACTACTTCGAAGCATCGAAGCTCACCAGGGATGGGTTGGCCTGGGAAACTCCCGGAATTCCTCCCCTTTTGCAGTCTCCGGAACTGCAGAAGATGAGCCAGCGTGCCTCGAGGCGTTACAGCTCTAGACCTTTCACAGATCTCGGTGAGGCCGAAGAGCTTCCAAATAGATTGGACTCTCTCCTTCGCACCCGACGCTCTTGTCCGCAGTTCGGTGGTGGAAAACTGTCGTTGACCTCGATTCATCAGATTCTCCATCACTCGTACGGCGCCTATCCTTTCGACCATGGGCATCAGTCACGCAGAAACGTCCCGTCTGGTGGCGCACTCTACCCACTCGATCTGTATCTTGTGTCCCGCAATGTCGATTCGCTGAAAGCTGGTTCGCTTCACCATTTCGACCCGTACCGCCACGGAATCGCGCATATACGTGACGGCGTAGATCTAGACGCCTTGGGAGAAGCACTTCTGCTGCCTGAGGTTGCTCAGGATGCGTCGGCGTTCATCATCATCAGCGCGACGTTCTGGCGTAGCCGGTTCAAATACGCCCAACGAGCACTTCGCTTCTGCCTCATGGAATCCGGACATGTGGCTCAGAACCTCGTCACGGTGGCGACGAGCATCGACGTCCAATCCCGAGTGTTCGGCGGGTTCATGGACAACGAGATCAACGAAATCCTTCCCGACCACAACGGGGTTGACGACGCCGCCCTATACGTTGTGCTTTTAGGCGCTGAGAATTGAGCTCACTGTCAAAACTCTTACATGTGGGTTGGACTCTCAAGGGGCCGGATCTGTTGAGTCACGCGCGAATGCGCCAACCGAGCGTGTTCCGACCTTCTGCAAGCTGGTATCACGACTACCCAACTGCAATCATCGCGTGCCTGTCACTATCAGAAGATCCTGCGCGGGAACGACGCTCTAAACTCGCTGACCGGCACTGCCTTATCGGGCTAGGAGCCGGTATGGCATGGCACATCCTCAGCGTCTTCGCTCTGGCCCGCAGGGTTCCCCGCTATCGGCTCCCGCCGCATTCTCGATCAGAGGTACGTGATCTCATTGCCGTTGCCGCTGCCGAAGAGGTGATCTGGCGGAAAGACGGAGACCTTTGGGAAACGCTTCTTATCAGCGTCGGATTCGGATGCACACATCTGAAAATAGGGTCGGTTGCAGGAAGTGTCCACATGGGAGTGTTCTGTCTTGTCTCCAGATGGCTCGAGTCACGTTATGGGCTGACAGCATCGGTATTGTTTCACAGCGCCTATAATCTTGCCCACGCCTGCGACCTCGGCAGGAAAACTCAGTGATCGCATGATCAGTCCCAGCTCACTGAGCAGACCGAAGCGCGGCTGCGTTCTGAGCTCATAAAGCCACATACATTGAGGACATGCGCGTATTTCCGAAGTTCAATCGCAACTTCAATCGCATCCCCAAAGGTGGCGAGTTCGCCGAGTATGAGCGCGGTGAGCTTGCATGAGGCCCGGTGCTCGGCGATGCAGAGGTCATATTATCGGACGTCAGTGAGGCCTCTGGCGCCAGCGGACGGCCATGATCAAGTGCTAGCAGGCCAGCATCCGGTCGACGGGGGTGCCCCTATGTTTTAAATCAAGGGTTAGCGACCAGATCTTGCAAGAACATTTGCTCAGGGTCGAATGGCCGGGGCGATCGGTCCGGGAACCATCTCCCGGACTTATCAGGAACCTCACTACGATTCGGTTCAGGCAGCAGTCGCCACCACGGATGCGTGAAAGTAGGCACCATCTCGCATAATGACAGCTGATGAGGTTGACAATGAATGTGTATGAATTGCCTTCACCTTATCTGAAGATTGAGGATGGAGTATCTCCTGATTGGCAGTGAGCGGCTTGTTGGGAGGACACTGAAGGTGGACTTCACTCCGCTATCATCCACTCCACAATCGCGGCGACGTGTGCGTCGACGGAGTCGATGGCCGGCAGGGGAGCGGTTTCCGGGGGAACCAGCAGGCCAATCTCCGTGCATGAGAGTGCGACTGCGTCAGCCCCGCGAGCCTTGAGGTCGTTCATGATCTCCGCATACCGTGCCCGCGATTCATCCGTGAAGACTCCCTGCGTGAGCTCGTCGAAGATGATCTGGTCGACCTCAATGCACGTGTCCTCATCGGGAACCAGCGTGCGAATGCCTTGCGACTCGAGCCTTCCCGTGTAGAAGTCATCGAGCATCGTCCACTTTGTGCCCAGCACTGCCAGCGTCGAATAGCCCTGACTCTTCGCCACTGTCGCGATCGAATCGACGATATGGATGAGCGGCACGTCGACGGCAGCCTCAATGGCTGGAGCGCACTTATGCATGAGGTTCGTCGCGATCGCGACCGCCTCGGCGCCGCCATCGACGAGGCGCTGCGCCGTCGCGACGAGCGACTCATTCGTGCCTGCCCAATCCTCGGCGATCTGCATTTCCCGGATATCGGCGAAGTCCGTCGAATCAAGGAGGATCCGCGCCGAATGATGACCGCCGAGCTGACCAGCCACCGCCTCATTGATCTTCGTGTAGTACTCGATGCTCGAATGCCAACTCATTCCACCCAGCAGACCGATCCTGCGCATCTTCCACTCCTCGTCATTACGAAACCAGCTACACCATCCAGTCTGACTCCATCGATACACGCTCGGTAGACCCAGTTCCCACTGCTCTGACATAAGCTGGACTTATGTCTTCCGTGTTCGAACACGCTCTCACTCTCGGCGAACCCAAACGGCTCCTTATTTTCGGCGCCATCGCCGAAGCCGGCAGCATCGGCGCAGCCGCCCGCACCCTCGGCTGGTCCCAGCCAGCCCTGTCCCAACACATGACCGCCCTCGAAAAGGACCTCGGCGTCACCCTCTTCGACCGCACCCCTCGCGGCATCCGTCTGACCACCGCCGGCCAGCTCGCCCGCATCCGCTCAGGCGAAGTAGCTGCCTCGGTGACGGGACTGCGCAGCGATCTCGCCAAAGCCTTCGGCCTCGGTGGACGCAACGTCCGGCTGGCCGGATTCCCCAGCTTCGTCATCGGCCCCCTGGCTGCAGCCCTCGGTCGACTCGAAGCGAACGCCGGCAGTGGAACAGACTCGCCACTGCACCACTCCTACGAAGTGTCCGAGGCCGAACCACCCGAAGCGCTGCGCCTGCTCGACGATGGCGCCATCGACATCGCGTTCCTCTTCCACCACGAAGACGAAACACCACCCGAACTGCCCGGACACACCACCGTCGACCTCGGGGCCGACCACCTCGACCTCCTCGTCCCCGAACGCTGGAACCGAGCCGGCCAGATCCAACACCTCACCGACGTCGCCGACCTGCCCTGGATCATGGGCTGTGTGCGCTGCCGGTCCACCGCCGAACGCCTCTGCCGGCACGCCGGCTTCGAACCCCGCACCCGCCACATCACCGACAACCCCGGCGCCATCCAATCGCTCGTCTCCAATGGACTCGGTGTCGCCCTCCTGCCCCGCAGCGCCCGCCGCTACTCGAAGGTCGGCGGCATCGACCCCATCGCCCTTCAAGAAGCCGGCGCCCGCCGGGTGACCGCGATGATGCCCGACAGCCTGGCCGCCGCTTCCGAGATCGACGACCTCCTCGACGCACTCCGCGCAGTCGAAGTCACACCGAACTCCGGCGCCGAACCCGCGCCAGAGAGCTACAGTGACTCGTGATGTTCACTTTCAACAGAGTCCTCGACCGGTGGCTGACGGTCACCACGGCCGCCGCCGTCATCGTCATGATGCTCCACATCGTCACCCACGCACTCGCGCGGTCCCTCTTCGACGCCCCGATCTACGGCACCAACGAGATCGTCGAATACTGGTACCTACCGATCGTGGCTCTGCTCGGCATCCCCGCCGCCCAGCTGCAGAAGGAACACATCACCGTGACCATGGCCATCGAACGGGCCAGGCCCGCCACCGCCGCGGTATTCACGATCTTCGCGTGCATCCTCGGCGCGCTCGTCTCGCTCGCGTTCGCCTGGTTCGGTCTCACCAGGGCACTGGAGTACATGGCGATCGGGCAGACCGCCGACGTCTCCGACGTCATCACCTGGCCGGTGTACTTCCTCGTGCCCATCGTGTTCGTTCTCCTGGCCGTGCTCTACGTCCTCGACGCTGCCGTCATCGCCCGCACCGGGCAGCCCGACCCAGACCTGGTCACCGACGAACCCGCCGAACACGGCCTCGAGACCCGGACCTACTGAGGCGGCCGAATGAACGCGAACACCGACACCACCGGCCCGACCCCACGCCCGGACGATCCAAACGCAGCCGCCCCGAGCACCGCCGCCCCCACCACGCGCACCCTGTTCCCGAAGGACTCCCGCCGTCGCCAAGGCCCCGGTGCCCTCGCCCTGACCATCGGGTTCGGGCTCGTCGCCGTCTGCCTGGTCGGCCTCTTCGCCAGTCCTTCTGCGGCCATCGGGGGAGCCTGGTGCATCGGGATGATGCTCGTCCTCCTCTTCCTCTCCGTGCCCGTGGCCATCGCCTTGTCCGTGCCCTCGATCATCGGCGTCTACGCCGTGTCCGGGATCCCGGCGACGATGAACATCCTGGCGACCGCCCCGTTCAGCGCGGTCTCTGACTGGTCGATGAGCGTGCTGCCGATGTTCATCTTCATGGGCATGCTGCTCACCCAATCGGGACTGTCCGGCAAGGTCTACCGGGTCGCCGACCACTGGTTCTCCTGGCTACCCGGCGGCATCGGCATCGGCACCACCTTCGCCGGTGCCGGACTGTCGGCAGTCACCGGTTCGACCATCGGCATGACCTACGCGCTCGGACGCGCAGGCATTCCCGAAATGCTCAAGGCCGGGTACGACAAACGCATGGCCGTGGGCACGATCATGGTCGCCGGCATGACCGGCAACCTCATCCCGCCCTCGATCCTCATGGTCATCTACGCCGGCATCGCCTCCGTGCCCGTCGGCCCCGCCCTCATGGCCGGTGCCCTGCCCGGAATCGTGCTCGCCGTCTGCTTTGCTGCCTTCATCTTCGCCGTCGGCGTCTTCGTCCCGAGACTCGTCGGCCGCGGCCAAGCAGCAACCGATACCACCAACCCCACAACCCCAGAACGCCCCACGACAACCTGGCGCGACCGGTTCACCTCCCTTGCGAGCGTGTGGGGTTTCGCGATCATCCTCATCGTCCTCTTCGGCGGCATGTTCTCCGGCATCTTCACCCCCACCGAGGCCGGAGCCGCGGCCGCACTGTGCTCCGTTCTGCTGTGCCTGTGGGAGAAGCGGGGCGACCATCCCTGGCGAAAGATCGCGGACTCGGCCATGGCCACGGTGTCGGCCACCTCGGCGATCTTCTTCATCATGATCGGCGCGACGATGCTCACCAGCCTGCTCGCGATCACGGGGCTTGCCCCCATCCTCACCGGATTCATCACCGACCTCGGGCTCTCGCGGGTGGGCTTCCTGCTCGTGCTCATCGTCCTCTACATCATCATGGGCATGTTCTTCGACACCATGTCGATGATGCTGCTGACCATCCCGATCCTGCTGCCGACGCTCGAGACCATGGGGGTCAGCCCGCTCTGGTTCGGTGTCTTCGTCGTTCTGCTTGGCGAATTCGGCATGATCACCCCGCCGGTCGGCATCATTCCCTACATCATCCACAGCATCGTCAAGGACACGGCCGTCAACCTCGGGCTCACCATCACGCTGCGCGACATCTTCATCTCCCTGCTGTGGTTCCTCCCCGTCGCCGTGGTCTTCCTCGTCCTCCTGGTCGCCGTACCGGGCATGACCGAATGGCTGCCGGATCTCATCGAGCGCACCAGCGGTGGCATGGCCAGTAGCTGACCCTCGCCGAGGTGGCCCTGCAGTTCCGTCGCACACGCCGGTGCGGGGATTTCGGGCGGTGTGAGCGGAGTCATAACGAGGTGGACTCATTCAGCTCTATGATCTAAGGAAACTCTCAGTCATTGTTCAAAGGAGTCCCATGAATCGCATTCGGTCGGCGTCAGTCCGCCCTCTCACCGCCATCGCGACGCTCGCGTCGCTGGCGCTCTTGGCCGGATGCGCCGGATCTGTCGGCGGGAGCGATTCAGACTCGGATGCCTCCGCAGGGGAGGGCTTCACCTACGACGCATCGCAGGATGAGATCGATGAGGCTCTGGCCGATCTTGATCCGGTGACTCTGAAGTTCCAGCCTTCGGCGATGTCGGAGAAGTCGATCCTCGCGCCGAACGGGCTCGATGTGAAGAAGGCGATCGAGGAGCGCTCGGGCGGGAAGATCACCGTCGACATCGTCTGGGGTCAGGCCATCGCCAGCTACGCCGACGTCGATGATGCCCTGGCTGACGGGCGAGTCGATCTCGCCTTCACACTGCCGTCCTACACTCCGGCCGAATACCCCGCCTTCGACGCGCTCGGCACCGCCATGTCGACTCTGCCGTCCTCACCGGTCGCCAGTGATCTGGCCGCGAATGCCGCCGGTGTCCAGGCGGCGTGGGAGACGCCCGAGGTGATCGCCGAGTTCGAGGACAAGAACCTCGTTCCGCTCATCCCGATGCTCGCTGCCGGTGGGTATTCGACGATGTGTTCGAAGCCGATGGCGTCTCTCGATGATTGGAAGGGCAAGCAGCTGCGTGTCGGTTCGGCCGCCGCCGGTAAGCAGGTCACCGATCTTGGGGCCACTCCGGTGTCGCTGTCATTCCCGGAGACCTATGAGGCGCTGCAGCGGGGAACCGTGGACTGCGATCTCGGGCAGCTCGCCCCGAATGTCGAGGCTGGCACGTTCGAGGTCGCCCCGAATATCGGAGTCGCCTCCGATGCGGGAATCGCGCGTTCGGCCGGTGCGATCACGGCCGGGAAGAAGTACTCGGAACTGCCACTTGCCTACCAGCAGGTCGTCTTCGATTCGATGTCCACGACCTTCAGCACCATGATGGAGGTCGTCATCGGTGCCAAGGCGATGGCTGTTGAGCAGGCGAAGGACAACGACGGTTCGGTCGAACCCTTTGACGATGACGTACAGAAGCAGATGGCGAAGTATGCCAAGACCCTGTCGGAGAAGACCGCGAAGACGGCTGGAGTTCCAGATGCCCCATCGACGCTGAATACTGCGGCCAACGATTGGCAGAAGAGCGTTTCCGAACTCGGCCTTGACGACAAGGGCGACTTCGCCGACCTCGACGAGTGGTACCCGAAGGACGTTTCCTACGACAAGCTCGGCGACGAGCTCTTCGACAACGTTATGGCTGAGCACCGGCCGAAGTGAGTAGGGGACTGATGCGGGGCTTGATGGCATGAACCGCAGCTGAGGGAGGCTGATCCCACAAGAATCAAGGACGTTGTCTGTCCTCGGTATCGCTCTTATCGTCAATGCCTTTCCCTTGTGCTCATCACCAACGCCGAGGGCATCGGTTGCCTCAGTGACATCATCGATTTCCTGACTGCAACAAGTTGGGTGCCTCACCGCAGGATCAAAAGTTTCGACGTTGCGAACGAGCTCGGCGGTTTGCGGCGGAATAGCTGGCAGGAACACGAGGTCGTGTCCGTCAACTTCGTCTACGAACTCGCGTGGCGGTTGCAGTGCGGTGATGGTCACGTCCGGCTCTTCGTCAACGAGGGTGTAAGTGGGTGAAACTGAAATAGGGCGTGCCGCTACACAAGCAGAGGTCGAGGCCTTCCGATGATAGAGGTTCTCACCCAATCCTCACGAAATACCTCGACGTCGCCAGGCCTATATTCTCGACCCCTGACCTCACGATATTCTGCCGACTCGACTCCCTCGATCTGTTCTGTATCGGCCAACACATCACCGCGACCAACGCAGTCCTGGAGCGCCGACCAAACTCTCCTGATGACTGGTGCCGGCAGTGTGGTGGCTACTGTGAGGTTCGGTACTCTGTTCTGCGTGGTCTGGCACACGAGCCGTTGGGCCACCGACCGGGACTGATACAGAGGTTGGCAGCCTCCGTTCCTACGAGCGCCGCTGTTTATCATTGGACTTCCATGCAGGCGGGTTACCTTGATAATGAAATCTCATGCCTAGCGACTTTGTCGATAATGTCCAGAAGTCAACGGCCCACACTGGCATCACCTGTGGCTTAGCATTGGGCTATGGCCCGACTCTCAACGGACATGAACGATTTTGTCACGATGCTCCTACCTGGACTCTCTCGGAGTTTGGGCGAGCAGTTCAATATCTTTCGAGTGATGCACCATGGCACCCACGAAAAGCAGCTTTCGAATATTTTCGCCTGGCTGTTGGCCACCGATGCCACTCATAAGCTCGGAGATGCATTCCAGCGCGCTTTCCTCGCGAGAGTCAATGGCCAGTTACGGGACGACGCGCAGTTGCCGCCCAGTGGCTACCGCGTAATCCAGGAAGTCAACACTCCAGGGGGTGAGGACATCGCTGGCGAAACTGGCATGGATATCGCCGACATCGTTCTCTCGAGGTCTGATGCGGCGGTCGTCATTGAGAATTACGGTACCTCGGATGGACACGGCCATGACTACCAGCGGTATCTCGCCCACGGGGCCACCGACGGCAGGGCAACAGCCGTTGTTCTGCTCTGCCATCGCCACGAAGCCCACCTGCAACGAGACGGCTGGGAACAAGCCAGCATCGTGACCTATGCTGATGTTCTTTCCGACCTTCAGGCCCACGTTGAACGCGATGGGTCGTGGTGTCGGCAACATCCAGACCAGCTCTTCTTCATCCGACAGATGGTTCAATACTTCGTGAAAGGCCCAGCGGCAGTGGACGTCGACGATCAAGTTTCCTTCATCAAAGCCATGTGCGAGACCGGCGAGTCTGCACGGTATGGGTATCGGCCACGGGACCGGGTAACGCAAGAGTTTGCAGAGCTAGTGGCCGAGCATGCCCGGCGACAATTCGAAGACAGCCGCACCACGCTGGCCACAGTGAAAGATGGGTTGCGGCGCTTCGCGCGGTCCGTCCTTGTGGAGCAAGTGAATGGGGCGGTCAATAAAGGGCGAATTGAGAAGGTCGTGACCAAGCTCGTCGGACAGTGGGAATGGTGCGTTGAACTGCAACGTGCTGATGCACAGCCAGCGATCTATCTTGAGTTCGGGCCCACCGCCGCCGTAAAGAACGAGCGAGTGGCAGACCCAATTCACGACCCTGACTATTCTCGGGTGTTCGTCTCGCTTCGAGACGAAGAGCGGGGCGGCACTAGTCGAATGGTGCAGACCGAGGTGAGACTTGCCGAGGTTATCGGTGGCCTTTCGCGAGAGGATGGTCGACTACGGGATGCCGTGCTGTCCTTAGAGGTATAAGGGGGTCGGACTGGCCTCTGCGTGCCCTTGTCGTTGCACATGACATTGTGTCCGTGATCGCTGCGAAGGTGCCAGTGGCATGGCATGCGCCGGATTCGACGATTAGCTAACCTCCCCAGCCAGTACATCTAGAGTCGAGCTGTCGCAGCGTTGGAGCGCCGACTGACCGGCTTTGAAATAGGACTCGGGGCCAGTTCCTTGGCTCCCCGATGCACTGCAAACTCTCAATCTCTCGCTCGCCTGATCAACTAGGCTGGTGACGGCGCACAACTGAGTCGGCACGCCGGCCACAGTCAGAGCGCGCATCTGATCGAACGACAGAAGGGCTTGACGGGTGACGATCCTCTATTCAATCGGTTTGGGCCTCATCAACGCGCTCATCGTCGGGTTCCTCGTGCGGCGCATGATGTTCACCGGCACGGGGGCCGCCCGCAACATCATCGTCTCCCTGGCCATTGGTCTCTCCATCTGGCCGATCACCCTGCAGGCCTACCGGCTGCTGGGGGTCGCTGAAGGAGGCAATTATCCGACGCTGGACATGAGCTTCCCGGCGATCATGATCTTCCTCCTCCTCTTCGCATGGTTCATCGTCATCCAGATGTTCGTCCTACTCGCCATCGAACTCGTCATGCCGACCGGGTCTCTAACGTCGTTGCTGCGCTCAGCGCCGAAGATCCCCACGTGGTACCGCCGGTTCAGCCGCCTAGCACAGATCCAGAAGATCCTCATCCAGTTCGGTCTCTCCCGCTACCTCAAACCGCGAATCCCCACTTTGCGGGTCTCCCTGCGAGAGATCGCATCGACGACCCGAGATGCGCTCGCCGCGGCCGGTGTCACCTTCATCAAGCTCGGACAGTTCATCGCCACCCGCGGCGACATGATTCCCCACGAATTCGTCGAAGAGTTCTCGACCCTGCAGGCCGGTGTTCCACCCGTGCCGTTCGCCGAGGTGAAGGAGCAGCTTGAGACCCAGTGGGGCAGGCCCGTCGCCGAGGTGTTTGCAGAGTTCGACGAAGTTCCCTTCGCCGCCGCTTCGGTTGCGCAGGTCCATCGCGCCGTGACCTGGGACGGCCGTGTCGTCGCCGTGAAGGTGCAACGACCGAAGATACGCAAGCAGGTGCGGGCCGACTGCGATATCGTCCTGACCTTGGCCGAACGACTCGAACGCTCCACCGACTGGGCAAGCAAGGTCGGCATTGGGAAGTTGGCCCGAAGCTTCGTCGACTCCCTCCAAGGTGAGCTCGACTATCGCGGCGAACTGGGCCATATCGAAGCTCTACGCAAGGCCGACGAGACCGGCCGTTCGACCTCGGGGACGGACTCGAAGGTGACCATTCCGCGGGTATACAAGGAGTATTCCGGCGAGTTCGTCATCGTCATGGATCTCATCGAGGGCGTTCCCCTCTCACACGCCACCGAGGTTGTCGACGGCCTTTCGGAGTTGGCCAGGAACGAGATCGCCCAGGACCTCTTCCTCATGGTCGTTCGCCAAGTGTTGGGCAAAGGCATCTTCCACGCCGACCTGCACCCGGGCAACATTGTCATCTCACCCGCTGGCAGAGCTGGTCTCGTCGACTTCGGTGCCGTGGGCCGGATCGATAAACGTGATCGACGGGCCATCGCGTTGCTGCTCATGGCCTTCGATTCGCAGAACTCGCAGGCGGCGACGGCCGCAATCCTCGATCTCCTCGGCACTCCCAGCGACGTCAATCTGCGGGAGCTGCAGCGCGAGATCGGGCAGATCCTGCTCAAGTACGGGGATGGGATGCCCGGATCGACCTCGGCGGCGCTGTTCGGTGAGCTCATCGACTTCGTCGTAGATTTCGGGTTCCCGATGCCGGTGTCGGTGGCAACAGCTTTCCGCGCCATCAGCACTCTGGAAGGCTCGATCACGAGGCTCAACCCCGAGCTCAATCTGCTGGCCCTGGTGACGGAGAATGGGCGCGGCCTTCTGCGCGAAGTCGGGGGACTGGGCGTCGACCGGCACGAGGCAGCCCTCTACGCGGCCGCAGTGGGTCCACAGATCGCGGAGCTGCCTGGTCAGCTCTCACGGATTGCCGGCCATCTGCAGGACGGCACTCTTGATGTCGGGACGAGTGGATTGAACATTTCGACGATCAAGAACCTGCTCAAGTCCACGGTCGAGCAGTTCATCCAGGTGATCGTATCCACGGCACTCATCCTCGGCGGCGTGATCCTCATGGCCGCGAACTTCGGTCCGCAGCTGGCACCGGAGCTCAAGCTGTTCACGTATTTCGGGGCGTGGGTGCTGCTGGTCGGCAGTGTTATCGCTGCTTTGGTGCTGGCACCGGCGCTGAGGCAACGGATGGCCTGGGACAGGTTGGGGTAAGGGCACGAATGCCGCGGCCACCCTAAATCGTTCAAATACAGCGGATGCGCGATAATATGAGCATATAAGCACTACAGGCGCCATTCTCCGTCAAGCGCGGAAGGACGCAGTGCTGACTCAAAGTGTGCTTTCTCGGCGCGCCGGTTTCTCTCAAAGTTTCATCAGTGCTTACGAGCGTGGCAATCGAGAACCGTCGGTGGCAGCGCTGAATCTTCTTCTCAATATGGCAGGGTACAGCCTTGCCGCTATACCGGAACCGGAGACACTTCGCCTTGTTCGCTCTCACTCTCGCGAGCTGATTAAAGCGCTTGCACGACTTAGCGCCACGAACATGTCCGTGTTCGGCAGTGTTGCTCGCGGAGACGACCGACCGGACAGCGACATCGATCTGCTTGTAGATCTGGATGATTCTGTCGGTCTCTTCAAGCTCATGCGGATGAGGAGCCGAGCCGAGGAGATCCTCGGCTGCGCAGTCGACATGATTCCTCGCGAGGGGCTGAAGAAGGAAGCTGCTGTGACTGCGTCTCGAGATGAGGTCTCATTATGAGCCGCGATCCTCAAGACGGCATGCTCTGCGACGCGATAGGAGTCCGTCCGATCGAAATTGGAAAGGCCGTCAAAGACCTGCCGTCCCAGCTTCTCGACACTGCGCGCCTCAGGTGAGCTCGTCAACGAGAGTCACGCCCAGTGAGTCCGCCAGCCGATCGACAAGCAACCACCCAGACCCTTCTAGGAGTGCCCCCATGGACGAGAAGTTGGGCACGAGCTGCCAGTCTCCGCGGTCAGTCGGCACTCGATCGGCGAAGAGCACAAGCACTTCCGCTGCTGGGAGCTGATTGATCTCCGTTTGCCGGGAGTGCCAGAGAATACCGGCAATGTTCTGCCCTGAGGTGTGGATGCGTTTGGCCACTCGCCGCGTACAGGGGTAGTGCTCCCGCGGGCTCGAGGCGAGGCCAGCCCGGCCGATTCCCATGGCTTTCAGGCTCCGGTCCCGCAAATCCACGACGGAGAGATCAGTTGGAAGTTTGACTTGAGCGTGTGCCATGCCGAGGAGGGTGGAGACGTTCACTTCTCTCGGGGGCAGGATCGGGACGTCATGGAAACTGGTTTCGAGCAGGGCCGCCTCGAGTGTGTCGGCGAGGTACATGCTGGGGACGCGTGCCTGGGTCCCCGCTTCGTTGAATGGTGAGAACCGAGAGTTCCCTTTGCCCGGGTTGGGTGTGGCGTATCCGTCCACAGTATTGAACACCCTGAACCACTCGCTATCGGCTTTCAACACCGTCAATGGCAATGCGCCGGCCGCGACAGCATCACAGAGTTCGTCAACAGCGACGGGGCACTTCGCGGGATCGGGGCACCTGAGACGCTCTGGCGGCAGAATGATCGGGCTCATGCGGTCCGATCTTTCGCATCCCTCAAATCCTCTGCATAGAGCTCGGCAGCATTCACTGCCCGCTTCGGGCTCGTCTCCGCAACCTTTGCTGGGATCTCATCACTGAGCAGACCAGTGGGTGCGGTGAGCCAAGACCATAGTCCCCAGCTGCCTATGCCGACTTTGAGCAGCGGTGCAATCAGGGCGGTGACGTTGTCATTGAGCGTCCCGCGATGGGTCAGCTGGACTTTTGGGATGAACGTCTTGCCCTCCACGTCGATGGTGAACATGTGGAGTTGCTCCCGTTGCCGTGCCACCCAGGTGCGAACGGTGCTCTGCGAAGATCCGCGCAAGGTTGCCAGGGATTCGTAAGTCTCCACGCCCTCCTCTTCAAGCAACCGAGCCCGGAATGCCACGCTGCGCTGCGCTTGCCTCTGGGTGGCTTCGGGAATGAGCTGAATGGTCCTTGTCAGGTACGAATGGGCCAAACGTTTGGACAGGGAGGAGCGCTCATCGAGTTGTTCCTGGACGATGGTCCGGTACAGCTCGAGGGCATTTTCAACTTCGGCTGGGCTCAGTCCCTCCACGTTGATCTGCGACCATTCGAGGTTCTGGGCCTGCAGTTGACGGTTCTGCGGAGCCCCATATGCGTGTGCGGTCATGGTGTGCCTCCAAACTGTATTCCAAGTGTAGCAGTCTGAATAGTGCAGAGTTAAGAGATTCGACTGCTACATTCAACCCCGGCAGGCGACACTTCTTGCATCAGTCCCCAGATTCGCGCGGTGCACTTGTTGGTCGAATGCCCAAATCCAGCTCTCCTCGAAGCATGATCACCGCAACGAAGCAGCACGCGAGGAAAAGCACTCCTCCCGCAGCAATCGGAATCCTCAGGTCGAAATCGGCCAGAATGCCACCGAGCGCGGATCCGACGGCCAGGCCAGAGAGTCCGAGCACTCGCGTGGCCCCACCGACTCGTCCGAGGAGGTCGTCTGGAACGAGTCGCTGCCGCAACGACAGCGAACAGATGTTCCAAACGACGGCGTGCAGGATATAGAGCGCCAACAGCAAGCCCGCGACGATTGGATTCTGAGTGAGCGCAAGGCCGCCGAGGGCAACTGCTCCCAGGATGAGGCTGGCAACAATCGTCCATCTGGACCCAAGACGCGCGCGGAGGCGCGATGCAAGCATTGAACCGAGGAGACCTCCGAGGGCGGAGAACGCGAGCAGCAGGCCGTAACCGGTGCCGTTCAGCCCGAGACGTTCCCGGGCGAAGAGAACGAGGATCGAGAACGGCAACATGTAGCCGATGCTTGCGAGTGCTCCGATGACGGCCAGGCCGCCGACGACATGGTGGCGTCGCAACCAGGCAATGCCATCGACAGCCTCAGCAAAGACTGACCGTCGGGAGGAATGTGCGTCAGCGGACAGTGTCGACGGACTCCGGGTCGGCAGAGCAAGAGCGATGACTCCCGCAAGCGCCCAGAGCCCGCCCATTGCAAAGGCGGGGACTGAGGCCGCAAGTGCGAACAGGAATCCACCCAGGGGAGGGCCAGCGAATTCATCGGCGATCAACTGCGTCGCTGCAATACGTCCGTTCGCAGATTCCAGTCGTTGGGTCCCGACAAGCGACGGCAGGATCGCTATTGCAGCGCTGTCTGCAACGCTTTCTAAAGCCGCGACTACGGCCATAGCCGAGTACAGCACGATGAGGGAGGAGACCCCGAACTGGATGGTCAGCGCGAATCCGGCCAGCGCACCTCCTCGCAGAATGTTGGCCGCGACGATCAATGTTCGTCGATCAAACCGGTCGACCCAGACGCCGATCGGCAAAGCAGCCACGAGTCGGATCACGGCATAGAGAGTGGCCAATCCGGCTACAAGGCGAGGATCATCCGTCATCGAGGCTGCAAGCAGCGGCATTGAGACGAACGCGAGGCCGTCGGCGAGGTTCGATAGCGCGCTCGTGCTCCAGAGAGCGTTGAAGCCACGACCGATTGCCATGTCCATCAGCCTAGCGGGATCGCTCTCGACGCCGACCATCTCGAACTGTTGAGGTGACGCGAGCCGACAAGTGGCAGCATCGATCGTAACCTGCCCCTCACCGGCACTGACAAAGTCCATGATGAGAGCTCGGCAGACTGTATCGTAGATGCGTCGACCGGTGAGCCAGGTGTGAAGGAGTCAGAGTGTACGTTCTGCATGCTTGTGCACTGCCCGATGCCCAGTACGGAATCGACATCGGCATGTGGGCCGAGGACTCCGCCCTCCCGGTCTCGAGCCCCAGCGCAGCAGTGCGCCAAGTCCGCGACCACCCCTTCGCCGTCCCCACCGACTCACTCGCCGACATTCTCGGGCGCTCAGAGGGGGCTCGCAGAACGCCCCAGACTCTCCTGCTTCCATCCCTGCAGCGCTCGCCCTTGGATCCACCCGAGATGGTGCGCATCCAGCCTCGGCGCCGGTCCTCTTCGGCTCCGTCTCTGCTGCCGTGGTCTGTGCCCGTGATGCGGATTCCCGCTTCCGAACTGTCCTCTGTTCTCGACTCGATCCTGGGGGATCAGTCGGAGGTCGACGTGCGACCGGCCGCCTCCGTTCATTATGTTGCTGAACTTCGCCGACATGGCGAGATGCTCGTGGATCGTTCCCGCGTGCTCCCCACCTGTGTCATCGTCGGCCGAGACGACGAAGACGACAATGACACCACCACCACCGAGGTGCAGGCCCGGTGGCGGGTGTTCGCCACCGGTGCCGACGCCGTGACGAACCACGGTCTGGTCCAGACCATGCCGCCGTCCTTTCGCGCCGCCGCACCGGAGACACCGCAGGCCGAGTTGACCCTGGGACTCTTGGACGGCGTCGTCGACGCCCTCGTGCGCCGGCGCCTGCCCGCAAACCTACTGGCACCTCGGCGGGGCCGTCGTCCCTCCACTCTGCCCGCCGCCGAGACGTGGTTCGAGTCACTGACCGGTGATGATGCACGTGTCGACATCGCCCCCGCCGCGGCGGAAGAACTCATCCGTGAACTCGACCCGTGGGTACGCGAAGGAGCGGAGTCACCTGGTCCGGCACAGTTGGTCCTGCGCCTGCGTGATCCTGAACCTGAAGGAGGCGCCCTCACCGAATCGGACGCTGCCGAAGTTCGCTGGCACCTCGACTTCCTCCTGCGCTCACGCAGCGACCAGAGCCTCGTCATCGACGCCTTTCGAGTCTGGGATGACGATGGGAGTCTGGCGAGGTGGCTCGACAAACCCCGCGAGGTGCTGCTGGCCGAACTCGCTCGCGCTCAACGGGTATACCCGGATCTCGAGGCGGGGCTGCGCAGGGCCGAACCGACGGAACTTGAGCTCTCCACCTCGGCGGCCTTCGACTTCCTCAATACTGCAGCGACCGGACTCGCCGAGGCGGGGGTCGAGGTGCAGCTGCCGTCCTGGTGGGGCACGACGCCCAAGGTCGGTCTCAAGCTCCATGCCACACCGACAGACGGCGACCCACAGGAAGCGAAGATCGGCAGGGACGGGCTGGCCAGCTTCGACTGGGCGCTCGCCGTCGGGGACCACGGCCTCAGCGATGACGAGATCGCGGCCCTCATCTTTGCCAAGGCACCCTTGGTGCAGATGCGGGGACAGTGGATTGTCGTCGACCAAGAGCGAATCAGACGTGGACTCGACTTCCTCAAGAACCATGAGGAGGGCCAGATGCCAATCTCCGAGGTGATGACGCTCGCCCTCGGCGATCCTGAGGAACTCGAGACGCCCTTGGAGATCACCTCCGTCGAGGCAGACGGGTGGTTGGGTGACCTGCTCGACGGCACTGCGGCCCAGACCATCGAGACAGTCGACCCACCTGAGGACTTCCGGGCCACACTGCGCCCGTATCAGGCTCGGGGATTGAGCTGGCTGGACTTCCTCGGACGTCTGGGAATCGGCGCCGTCCTCGCCGATGACATGGGTCTCGGCAAGACCGTGCAGCTGCTCGCCCTGGAGGCTACCGCCCGCGCACGCGCCAGCGCCGTTGCTGACCCTGATTCTGCGACCAGTGCCCCGACTCTGTTGCTGTGCCCGATGTCGCTGATCGGCAATTGGGAGGCCGAGGTTGCCAGGTTCGCCCCCAGCTTGCGCATCCTCGTCTACTACGGGTCGGCCCGTCCCCGCGGGGACGCATTTGATGCGGCTCTCGCCGAGTCGGACCTCGTCATCACCACCTACGCCACCGCATCCCGTGACATCGCCGAACTCGAACGCATCGGCTGGGTACGCGTCGTCCTCGACGAAGCACAAGTGATCAAGAACCGCCTCTCCCAGACCACCAAGGCCATCCGGCGTCTGAACGGGGGACAGAAGATCGCGCTGACCGGCACCCCGGTGGAGAACCGGTTGAGCGAACTGTGGTCGATCATGGACTTCGTCAACCCGGGAATGCTTGGCACCCCGGAGAAGTTCCGCGAACGATTCGTCCGTCCGATCGAGGTGAGGGCCGACGAGGAGCGAGCGCACCGCCTGCGTCGGATCACTCGGCCCTATATCTTGCGACGGACGAAGACTGATCCGCGGATCATCGACGATCTGCCGGAGAAGATCGAGATCAAACAGCACTACCGCCTCACGGTCGAACAAGCCTCGCTGTACCAATCCGTCGTCGCCGAGATGATGGGGCGCATCGAGGAATCGAGCGGTATCGAGAGACGTGGACTGGTGCTGGCGGCAATGACGAAACTCAAACAGGTCTGCAACCATCCTGCCCATCTCCTCCACGACGGTTCGGCGATCGGACAGAGGTCGGGCAAACTCGAGAGGTTCGAAGAGATCATGTCCGAGACCCTGGCGGAGGGGGATCGGGTGCTGTGCTTCACCCAGTTCACCGACTTCGGGGAGATGCTCGTGCCTCACCTTGCGGCCAAGTTCGACACCGATGTCGCCTATCTCGCCGGAAGCACCTCGAAGCAGCGTCGCACCCAAATCGTCAAAGACTTCCAGGAACCGGACGGTCCGAAGATCTTTGTGCTCTCCCTCAAAGCCGGAGGCACCGGGCTCAATCTCACCGCTGCCAACCAAGTCGTCCACCTCGACCGCTGGTGGAACCCGGCTGTGGAGAACCAAGCCACGGACCGAGCGTTCCGAATCGGGCAGAAACGCCGGGTGCAAGTGCGCAAGTTCATCGGCATCGGTACCTTGGAGGAGAGGATCGACGCAATTCTCGAGGAGAAGAAGGAGTTGGCCGATATGGTTGTCGGTGAGGGAGAGTCATGGTTGACCGAGATGTCGACGGACAGTCTGCACGACCTTCTCACCTTGTCGAAGGATGCCGTCGGTGAGTAAGTCATTCGGGTCCCGGTTCTATCCGCCTTCGAAGCCGCGCACGGTCGACGGCGGCATCCGTGCGAAATCGAAACGCGGTTCGATGGCCCAGGCCTGGTGGTCGACACGGTTCATCACCGTCCTCGAAGGCATGGGAATGGGCACTCGGCTGACCCGTGGCCGTAACTATGCCCGTCGAGGTCAGGTTCTCGATATCGACCTCGATGCCGGTCTGGTGAATGCGACTGTGCAGGGCTCGCGGGCTCGTCCCTACCGCGTGCGCATCGGACTGCGCGCCTACGGCAAGGCCGAATGGGCGAGCATCGAGGAGAGGATGAACGAGGACGCCTGGTTCGTCGCTCAACTGCTGTCAGGGCAGATGCCCGCCGACATCGAGAAGCTCTTCGACGATGTGGGCCTGACCTTGTTCCCGATCAAGGGCGAGCTCACTCTCGACTGCTCCTGTCCGGACTCTGCGGTGCCGTGCAAGCATGTCGCGGCCGTGGTCTATCTGCTCGCCGAACAGTTCGATGAGGACCCGTTTCGGATCCTCGCCTGGCGAGGACGCGAACGCGAGGACCTTCTCGAGCACCTGCACACCGGGTCGACGGCGGAGAACTCCGCCCCGGTGCCCTTGACCGAGCTCCTCGACGCGTTCTACTTCCAACCTGCTCAGATCGTCCCGCCACGACCGCTCGGGACGGCGGTCTCCGTACTCGAACAGGTGCCGCCAATCGACGTCACGGTGCGCAAGCAGCCCCTCGCCGAGGTGCTCCGTCCCGCCTATGAGGCGCTGGCCGAGGACGGCTGATCAGTGAGGTTGTCCAGAATTCCGCTCACTCCAGCAGCTTGTCACGGTCCAGCACCGTGTCACGGTCTTCGATGATGTCGGCTCGAGCCCACGAAGTCAGCAGTTCCGGTCGCCGGCTCATGAGCGAGCCCGCGGCGGAAGGCTGCCGGGTTGGAACTCGCCGTTCTGTTGAGGGTTCGCAGCACCACTGTGGTCATCTCCTGATCCTGGAAGTGGGCATCGGCGAGGCCGAGGTCGATGTGGTCGACCGGGATCTCGGGGTCAGTGCTGACTGACATCGATGCTCTTGTCTTGGCGGTGACTCCGCCGTCTTTGGGTGCCGGTCAATTACCATCGGGTAGCCTTCTTTAGGATGACGATTATGAAAGGTGCAAGTCAGGTGACGACAGCGGCGGACACGACTCGGATCGGCGATACAGCTCTGATCTTCGAGGGCGGTGGCATGCGGGCGTCGCTGACGAGCGGGATGGTCGTCACGCTGCTCGAAGCTGGCTTGGATTTCGACTGGGTCGCGGGTATCAGCGCCGGGGCCTCAAATGCGGTGAACTACTTGTCCGGTGACGCGCGACGCGCTCGTCGGTCATTCGTCGAGTTCGCCGCCGATGAACAGTTCGGCGGCCTGCGCTATTTCGCTCGTGGGCAGGGCATGTTCAACGCGGAGTACATCTACCAGCAGGCGGGCGGCCCCGACGAGGCGCTGCCGTTCGACTGGGAGTCATTTCAATCGAGTCCTGCAGACATGAGGATTGTCGCGTTCGATGCGGTATCCGGTGATGATGTTGTCTGGTCGCGGAAAGACACTCCTGAGATCGAGGATCTGATGGTCCGTGTACGCGCCTCCTCGACGATGCCTGGGCTGATGCCGCCGGTCCACTTAGACGGGCATGTGTACGTCGACGGGGCGATGGGCGAGGACGGCGGAATCGCTCTGAGTCAGGCACAGATAGAGGGCTTCGAAAAGTTCGTCATCGTGCTCACGCAGGAGCGCTCGTATCGAAAGGCGCCGCAGCGCTTCTCCGCAGTCTACCGGAGCATCTTCCGTCGGTATCCCGCATTGGCGGAGGCGCTGTTGACCCGGTGGGCACGGTACAACGAGACGCGCGAACGGATCTTCGCTCTCGAAGCGGAGGGAAAGGCACACGTCTTCGCTCCTGAGCGGATGCCGGTCGACAATGGCACCCGTGACCTTTCACGCCTCGCCGCTGCTCATCGCATGGGACTGTCCCAGGCCCGCCGCGAGCTGCCCGCGATCCGTGAGTTCGTAGGTGCGTCAGGCA
Source organism: Brevibacterium aurantiacum (assembly GCF_003932995.1). Classification (NCBI taxonomy): domain Bacteria; kingdom Bacillati; phylum Actinomycetota; class Actinomycetes; order Micrococcales; family Brevibacteriaceae; genus Brevibacterium; species Brevibacterium aurantiacum. Next base: position 2,579,876 of record NZ_CP025333.1, on the reverse strand, counting down.
GCCCAGTGCCATCGAGTCGATGAGGACGTGTGCTCCTCCCAATCGTTGACCACAATTGCGATCTGACAACATTTCGGTGATCCACTACAGTTCGTGTAGTCGCGTCAGGGCTTCCTGCTAGATTCACTGAGTATGAGCGACCACCCGAATTCCTATGAATCACAGCCGCCCTCGTCCGAGCAGGGCGCGACGAAGAAATCGAAATCCAAACCCGTCCTGCTCGGCATTGCCGCAGTTGCGGTCGTGGCACTCATCGCTGGAGGCTCCTTCGCCTTCTTCTCCGGGTACAACCCCTTCGGCGATCCGGAACCCGACTACGCTCAGACTCCCAGCCAATCCGATGTCATGGACTTCAGCGGTCTGAGTGCGGACATGCGCCTCAACGGCGCCCCGCTGACTGCCTCTGCCGAAGCCGGTGAGACCTCCCCAGAGATCCTGCGGTTCATCGGGTCAACCACCTCGATTCTTACCCAAGTGGGTGACGATGAAAAGCCCGCCTGGACGGTGTCGATCCCGCACCAGGACATCGACACCGGCGAGACCGCGCCGCTGGACGAGGCGCTCGGCCCGGACGCTTCCGACGACACCTCCGACGACGAGGAGAAACTGGCCGGCACTCCCACCGCATGCCGCGTCTCCGGCGAGGCTGTCCAGTGCGGGGACCGAGCGGTCGCACTCAGCGACGGGTCGATGGCGACAGCTGAGAGCAAGGCCGATGTCGACCCCCATCCCGCATCATCGAGGGTTCCTCTCGACATCGAAGATGAAGGAGCAGTGACCGGGCCGGACGATCAGACCTATGACGGTCTGAATCTCGGACCTGAGGCCCATGTCTCGATGATCGCCGGTCCCCAGGCGGGGGAGACCGGACCGTGGGTGGTCTCCGATGGTCATACTCTTGCCGCCGTCGATTCCGACAGCGTCCTGTGGACGCAGGACCTCGATCCCTCCGCCGCCGAGGTGACCGGACTCGGTGACAAACGCGTCACCCCGTCGTGGACAGCCGTCGATGGTGTTCTCATCATCGGAACCTCGGGCGGGGTCAAAGGCCTCGATGTCTCGACCGGTGACCAGCTGTGGGCAGTGTCCGCACCGACCGACGGATTCGCCGTCACCGGCAGTCAGCTGCGCATCCAGCATGAGGGCGCAGTGAGCTCGTTCGATTTCACGGATTCCTCGGACGACGAATCCGTTACGGCGGACAAGGGATTCGATGAGAGCATCTCGGCGCTGCCGGCACCGAAGCTTCCGTCGGAGGACGACATCCGGAACGCGAAGCTGGAGGTCCCTCCTGCCTGTGCAGACTTAACTATGGCCGAGGGAGCGAAGCAGGCATTCGCAGACGGCAAAACCGCAGAAGGAGACTACGGGTCATCGATCGCCATCAATGACGTGACAACGTCGGTGGCCACACCGAAGCCGATGGTGGCTATCGACTTCGTCTGCTATCCGGGTGGGAACTGGGTGACGGATTCGGTCGGTGTCTATGACCAGAAGTTGAACCTCGTCACCTCGATCGAACCGTGGAGCGAGGACTCGGACTTCCAACAGCTTGCCGACTTCAACCGCAGCATCGTCTCCGCGATCGACCTCACCGGCCCCTATATGACAGCGACGGTGAGCAATATAGCCGTCTACGGCGACGAGGAATACAACGCCGCAGAGCGCACAGGCGAAGCGGAACTCCGCTTCGCATGGTCGAAGGGCGGATACGACCCTCAAGATGCGTTGTTCACCGCCGATGGAGAAACTGTCCGGGTGCCGGAGGTCGAAGCAGTTCAGAAGTTCGTCGATGCGGCCGCGAAAGGCGACGATGGCACTGCCGGTGCGATGGCCACTGATGAGGTCATGCGAGACCTGGATATTGTCATCGGGGATGCGTCTGCGAACCCACCGCTGACCTACCGCAACGTGGCTCTCCAGGACGGGACCGAAGTCGATACCTGCGAACTCATCGGAGTCGTGGACGAGGAATACGGGGACTACACCATGAGCAATGGTGTTGGCCTGATGGAAGGAATCGGCGGTTTCGGCGCCGATTCCATCAAAGCCGGCGACGTCATCTGCGGACTGAAAGGGCCAGGCGAGACAATCGACCCGGACGAAGAAGGCAGTTGGTACGCAGCGCACCTGTTGCTGAAGGGCAACGAGGCAGGAGCGGTCAAGGTGTATTCGGTGTCTTCATACACCGGATGAAGTCTGCACATTCGACAATGATCGACCTGCCCTGGAAACGTCGTCCGCCCCTGGAAAACAAGTGTAGCGTCGTACTACAATGGATTCATGAACAGGAGCAGCCAACCGACGAGATTGCCGGCAGACGTCTACGAGTCCGCTGTCGCGGCGGCTAAGGCCGCCTCGAGGACGGTGCCTCAGCAGATTGCGCATTGGGCTCGCATCGGGCGTGAAATGGAATCGTCGCCCACGGTCAACCATCGTCAGATTACGCAGGTCTTGGCCGGAACGAGCTCCTATGACTCGCTCGCCGAAAGAGAACAGGCCATCGTGCGCGAGGCGTGGGAAGAACGCACTCGCACACTGCGAAAGGGGCTGGATTACGCAGCCGGCTTCGACTCAGCCGGTGAGGAGTATTCGGAGCTGGACGAGGACGGCAACCTGGTCGTGCATCGTCCAACGACCTGATGCCGGTTCTGCATCTGCTCGCGGGGCCGAACGGCGCTGGGAAATCAAGCTACGTCCATGACGTCCTGGCACCTGTGACGCATCTGCCGTTCATCAACGCCGACGTCATCGCAGCGCAGAGATGGCCGGACACTCAGCTGGAACATGCCTATGAAGCAGCACGGATCGCAGAGAGGCTAAGGCGGGAATTCATCGCCGAGAAGCGATCATTCATTTCAGAGACCGTGTTCTCGCACCCCAGTAAGGTCCAGCTGGTCACTGATGCTGCCGATGCCGGATTCCTCGTCACACTGCACATCGTCATGGTTCCCGTCGACCTCACGGTTCAGCGAGTGCGCGAGCGTGTGCGTCGCGGGGGGCACGCAGTGCCGGAGCACAAGATCCGGGAGAGATATGAGCGTTTGTGGCAACATGTCGCGGAGACGATCGGAACGGTTGATTCGGCGAACCTGTACGACAACAGCAGCGCTCGCCGACCGTTCCACCTGTGCGCCAGCTTTGAACTCGGAGCACTGGTGGGCTCGCCGGACTGGCCGACCTGGGTCCCTGACCCGCTGAAGAGACTGGGAGAATGATGCCCTCGCAACCGATCGCCGACCGACTCAAGACCCACTTGAGCCGCGTCGGTGCGGACATCGTCCATGCGGCATCGACACGTGTGCCGCCCGATGGCCTCAACATCCTCATTGATCGTGCGCCGTTGTCCTTCCCCATCGGCGAAGACGACATCGCAGCGCTGATCTCGATCGCCGAACCCGCGCACTTCGGCAGTGGCGAGGACACCGTCTTCGACCCCACAGTCCGCGACACCTGGGTGATCGATCCGGCGCACGTCCACCTCGGCGACCCAACCGGCGCCGCGGGGACAGACAACTGGACGGGAGCGCTTAACGAGTCTCTCGGCTGCCTCAGTGCCGCGCTGGGAATTCCTGCCGATGCGACGGTCCGCGCCGAACTCCACTCGATGCTCGTCTATGGGGAGGGGCAGTTCTTCCTGCCGCATCAGGACTCGGAGAAGGACGACTCGATGCTGGCCACACTCGTGGTAGGACTGCCGACCACCCACACCGGTGGCGAACTCGTCGTCGACGACCACGGTGCTGACCGGATCTTCACCGGCGACCCGAACGACATCACACTCGCAGCGTTCTACGCTGACCGACGGCACGAAGTGAAGCCGGTGACGTCAGGTCATCGGGTGACACTGACCTTCAACCTCCTCGTCGACCACCCAGCGGCCGAAGACACGACGGACGACGACCACACGATGACAACCACAGCTGCCGACGACGCCGGCACCGGCGATCCCGTCGACAGCGAACTGAGGGCTCTGATCACCGAATACTTCACCACACCGGTCAAGCCGCGATGGGGTGGCGGGAATGCGACACCTCCCCAGCGGATGGTGTTCCTCCTCGACCACGAATACAGCCGACACGGTCTGAGCCGAACCACGCTCAAGGGCGGCGACCGCCTGCGAGCCGCATGCCTGCTCAGCGCCGCCCGATCTGCCGGCTGCGAAGCGATGCTCGGTCTGAGCGAGATCCACGAAACGCGCGAGGCTGCGATCGACGACCGCGGCGGTTACTACGGCAACCGGTGTGGTCGTTATTGGGACGACGAGAATGAACCCGACATCGAGACTTTCGACACCGATGGCGAACTGCTCGACGGCGTTATCACCTTGAACTGGTGGATGGTTCCCGACAAGGGGATCGGCGAGTCGATCGAATCGCGAGTGGGGGAGGAGGAGACGCTGGCGGTCACCTCCACCCGGCAGCTCACTGCTCATGCGGCCGAATACGAAGGCTATATGGGCAACTACGGCAACACCGTCGACCATTGGTACCGGCGGGCCGCGATCATCCTGTGGCCGATGGAATCGTCGTTCGTTGTTCGTGCCGAGGCCGGTTCTGGATGGGCGCTGCGAACCTTGGCCGATCGGCTGACTCAGGGGCAGATCGCCGAGGCGGCCGCCGATGCGCGGTCGCTCGAGCCGTTCTGGTCGGGAGCCGGTCCCGAGTCGCTCGACCTGGCATTGGAAGTGGCGTTGGGCGTCGAGGACAGAACAGCCGCGACCGTCGTACTCACCCCGTACGGAATTGCGGGTCTGGGTGCAGAGCAAGCGGAGGCGCTGGGCGCGCTGACAGAGAGGTACGGAACGACCTGGCTTCGTGACCTACTGGGTTCGTGGGCATCCTCCGGGCCGCGCTTCACATCGCCCGGAGTCCGTGCCCTGACCGAATGGGTGAACACCTCCATGGCGTCGACGATCGCTGTGTTGCGAACAGGCGAGTCCCCATCGGGTGCGACCGTCGCTGAGGTGTTGATCTCTCATGCGGCAGCCTTCATTCCCCAGCAGGTCGCTTCGGCGGCAAGGCAGATGCCGCCGGCTCAGGCGTGGAGATCATTGGCGGATCTCGGCGGTTTCGTCGCCGAGGTGGTGTCGGCGGCGACGAGGGACCACGCCGCAGCGATCGTCGATGGCCTCGACGGCCTGGGCGGCGATCTGATTCCCTTCTACGTGTCCGTTCTGCAATCGGCGGCGGACCCGGCCGACGAGAACTTCGCCCCCATCGTCGCCGAATGCCGGCGTCGTCTCGAGGCTGAAATTGCGAAGCCTGAACGCGCCGCCGATGACTGGTCGATTCCCTTCTCCGGCTGCGGGTGCGCCGACTGCGATCACTTGGCCGGATTCCTGGCATCGTCGGAGCAGCAATCGCTGACCTGGCCGTTGGCGAAGCCGCGCCGACAACACATTCACAGTGCCATCGATGCGCAGGGTCTGCCGGTGACACATACGACGGAACGGACAGGAAGCCCGCACAAGCTCAAATTGCATAAGACGGACTTGCTCATGAAGGAAGATGCCGCACGGCGGAAGTACTGCGCAGAACAGTTGGCCTGGGTACGGGGACTGAACCGGTGACACCGGCAACGACGACGCAGCGCACTCTGCTGTTTCGCTCGCTGCGTGGCCCGCTATGACGGCTCTTCAGTTTGTGCGACAGCTATCGATGGTCAGCCTTATGCGGACTGCTGGAATCGTCCAAGAGGCTTGGCGTGTATGTCTGGAGAACCTCATCTGCGCGGATCCCACGATGGTTCTTCACGTTTTTGGAGGTGAAGTCCCTGGTGGGAATGCCACCACTCTATGGGACTCACCCATCTGCAATTCGGTTACCGGGCCAGTGAGAACGGTACAAAGGTGTTAATACTATCGGAAACTCGGCCTGACCGTCTGATTCGTTGCAGGTCAGAGCGCGTACTTTTCGCCTGAGCAGGAACGCAGTGGACCATAGAGCAGCAAATGATTGCGGGCGGCTGGCACCGCTGCCCCTCGGAGACGAGCCTTCAGCCTTTCTCCGCCCTATTTGTCACACTCAGTCGGCTGTGGGTCATCTCCTGCGGTCTGAAGCGTCGAATCGCTGGTCAGAGTTGCCGCCATCGATTTCTTCGGCATAGGCAAGTGGGTTTCAGCGAAGAATGAGTGTGCCTCGAACTGTTCCTTGAGCTTCTCAATTGACTTCTTCTCCAATTGACGGATGCGCTCACGTGTCACCGCGAACCGATTGCCAATGGCATCTAGGGTTTGAGGTGGCTCGCCATTCCACCCGAATCGACGACGAATGATCTCAGCTTCACGAGCAGGCAGACTGTCGACTACGGAGTTGACAGTCTCCAGCAGTTCCACATCGACGATCTTTGTCTCAGGGTCGTCAGTGAATACGTCTGGATCGGCAATGCGGTCGTCGAACGACATCAGGCTCTCGGCATAGTGTCCGTCCCATTGGAGATCGAGGTAACCCTCCAGGGAGGCCGGCTGCATCCGGAGTGCCTGCTCGACTTTCGAATGATCATGGTCGCAAGCGGCACGGGACTCATCATCCCTCATGCAATTCCAGAATTCTGAGACCTTCTCGAAGAGATGGATTGGGAGGCGAATTGTATTGGCAGCGTCCCCGATCCCGCGGTCAATTCCTTGACGAATCCACCAAGTAGCGTAGGTGGAGAACTTGTTACCCTTGGTGTAGTCGAATTTCTGGACCGCTCGGACAAGACCTAGGTTGCCTTCTTGGATGAGATCAAGGAACGCAAGTTTGCTGCGGTTGTATTTTTTGGCAATCGACACGACCAACCTCAGATTGGACGTCACCATCTCGTCATACGCGGCGGCTCCGTCGGCTTCAACCCACTCGAGTGACCTGCGTTCACGCCGGGTCTGATACTGCCCAAGGCTGAGCACGTGTGTCGCATACATGCCGGCTTCGATGCGTTTTGCGACTGCGACTTCTTCGGCGGCACTGAGCAGCGGGTATTGGCCGATCTGCTTGAGGTAGACACCGACGAGGTCATCAGTATCTGTGACACTGCGCAGAAGTTCCTGAGGTTCGTCGTCCGCTTCCTTGACGAGGACGATCTTCTTCGATGTGGGCTGCTCATCTCCGCCGCTCTGATCGGGGAGGTCTTCGGCGAGCAGAGGTGGTGGAACGAAATGCTCGACCGTCGTACCGACGGGCAGGGTCGGCTCTGACGCAGAGCTGCTACCGGGAGCTTCCGGCGGCGCAATTGGTGCTTCAGGCACCGGCCCCCTCAGGAATTTCCGCAGCTCGCGTATCTGCGTTTCGGTGAAATCAGCAATCCGTCGGGCGGAAGGGACAACTGGTCCGAACTGTTGATCGCGATTTTGAGTCTCGTCTTCAATCGTGTTGATCGCATACAGAACGACAAATCGTCCGTGTCGTCCGTCGTTCTTGCGTCGGATAATACGCCCGAGACGCTGAATGGTCTGGCGAGGCTGCTTGCTGCCGGAGAGCACAACTGCGAGATCCGAATCGGGGACATCGATGCCCTCGTCAAGGATGCGAGGAGCACACAGAACCTTCGCGAAACCATTGGCGAACTGCTGCATGGCTCCGCGACGTTCGTGCGGCTTCGACGCCGACGACACAGCCTTGGTCTCAATTCCCGCTCGCTGAAGCAGAAGCGCAGCTTGACTCGATGAATCGACTGTCTGCGAGAAGATGAGACTTCCCTTGGACTCGGCTATCACAGGCGCGATTCCCTCGAGGATCTTCATCTTGTTCTTCGCGTTGGTGAGCACCTGTTGTCGCTTCACGACCGCGTCCAGATACTTCCGGGCCATGAACACAATCGGAGAAGGATCATTCTTCTTCTTGGCGAAAGTTTGGATGGCGACCATAAATTGATCGAACGAAGCCTCCTGAAGATTCAGCTTGTTCTTCAAGGACATGCCGAGTTTGCTGATCGCTGAGCTGGCGACCTGATATTCGCCGCGCTCCGAGTCGGTCAAGCCGATCCCGACAAACGCAATGTCGAATTCGGCGATCACGCCGTCGCGCAGGGCACGCTCATACCACATCTGAAAGACGACGCCACCGAAATAGGGATCGAGAACGGCTGTATTCGCTTTGTCCGGCCTCTGATAGGTCGCGGTCAGACCGAGACGGTAGCGGAAGTCGGATCGCAGAGCCTTCGAAAAGGACTTCGCCGCGTACCGGTGGCACTCGTCTGCAATGAGCAGACCATCCGAATGCTCTTTCAGCAGCTCCGCCCGAGTCGCCGAATTGATGATGGCCACGAGAATGTCGCAAGCGCCGAGGGAATCTCGCCGCCCGTTCCCGAGCGTACCGACATCTGCCTGGGGCAGGGTCTCCATTAGGCGGCGTTGCCATTGTGACTGCAATTCCGCGGTCGGGACCAGAACAAGCACTTTGATGCCCTGGCGGAATGCCTCAAAGGCCGCGGTGATGCCGATCATCGTCTTGCCGGCCCCGGTCACGGCTTCGACGACACCTCGGCATTCTGACTGATGCCATGTGTCGAGGGCTTCCGCCTGCCAGGTCCACAGATGGGGGTTGACTTCGCTGCTGGGCCGGGACGACACGATTCTGACGAAGTGTTCCTCGGTCCGAGGTGCTCGTACGACTGCATCGACTGGTCCCGCCACTGAAGCTCCTATTCGATCAGCGGCCACGGCGGCGCTCGGGTCATCGGAAATGCGCGCAGGGCTGATCAACGTACGGACAGGGACCGGGTGAACAGAACGAGAAGTCATCGTTGTCTCCTTTGTGAAGTGCTTGAAACAACAGTAGACGTAGGTACTGACATAGGGTTTCCGGCTGCGACGTCTCGGCACGTGTAGGCGCCCATTTGCTCCAATTCGGCTGCTAATCGCAGCAGCCGGATCCGTTTCCGCTTGCTTCTGAGGAAGTCTCGAACAATTCGACTAGGCCCTGCTCACTCACGCGGATAGACAGTGCCGGCAGGTCGTCGGGGTGGGCTGTCTGCTGAGCTCGACAGTCGTTATTGCGAATACGCTATAGTGTTGCTATGTCGAGAGCCAGTGCGATGATCCGTCGGGCCCGGGAATACGCGGGTCTGACCCAATCTGTGCTGGCGGAAAGATCAGGGGTCGCGCAAAGCGTCATCAGCTCGTACGAAAAAGGGCGACGTGAGCCATCAGTCTCAGCATTGGACGTCCTGCTGACGGCGGCGGGATTCCGTCTCGTGGTTGAATCCGAACCGGATTCACTGCACGAGGTTCGAACCCACTCCGCTGAGCTCATCGCGAAGCTCGCCGAACTTGGAGGCCACAATATCTCCGTGTTCGGCAGCGTTGCTCGTGGCGATGATCGACCCGACAGCGACGTGGATCTGCTCGTTGACATCGACGATTCAGTCGGCCTATCCAAGTTGATGAAGATGCGATCTGTCGCGGAGCGCATCCTGGGGAGAGAAGTCGACCTCATTCCCCGGAACGGGCTCAAAGCTTCGGTTTCAGCGACGGCGCTGCTCGACGAGGTTCCGCTGTGACAAGTGACCCGAATCTGCGGCTGCTCGACATGCTTTCCGCATGTGAGGCCATCACAAGCTATCTGCAACGTGCTGGTTCTGACGATGACATGCTGTTTGACGCGATGAGAGTTCGGCTGATCGAAATCGGTGAAGCAGCGAAAGATGTGCCTCAGTCTGTGTTCGCCAGCGAGCCTTCGATTCCGTGATCTGAAATCATCCGGATCGCGATTCGCTCGCGCATCGATACTTCGACACATCAAGGACGATCGTCTGGGTGACAGCCCGAGACGACATCCCCGAATTGGAAGCAACAGTCCGCAGGATCGTCGCTAGCCACGGTCGGTCCTGAAGTCGGTGCCGGACAGCTAGAGCATTCGGAGAGTGAACTGGCTGGATATGGCGTCGATCGCTCACGCGGTGGGCTGACGACGAAGATGCACCGTGCCGTCGACGGAAATGGCCGCCCTCTGGCAGCTGTCGTGATCAGGGCGATTTGGACCTGGCAATGGCGATGAACGAGACATGCCGTAGGCGAATCACATGGCCAGACGCAAACGTGACGAACTTGATCGACTGAATGCAACAACCTAAAGATGTGGCGAACTGAGAGTCATCATTCTGGGCGGTCCGAACTCGGTGGTGACAGGTCGATTCTCAAGTTGGACGCATGAGGGCCCAGGAACCGGATGAGCTCCTCTTGGCGGGGTTGTCCTAGGACGAACCGGTATGCGCCGACAGTCCGCACGAGGGAGCGGTAGTGACGGCTTTCTCGGCTCAGAGGCATCGCCGGCACATACCGCTCGATTTTCGCTGCACCGTTCTTCACCCAATAGGGGTCGAGGAGGGAATCGCCCTCAGGTCTCCAAGCCTCGGCAGCCTGAAACATTCGTTCCCACGGGTCCCCGGCCGGTTCTCCGACCGCGTGCTCCGAGTATTCGTCGGCAACGTTCTTCCGAACCGCATGGCCCTTATACCTATGGACGCGACCTTCCCGTTGTTCAAGATCCACAGGGTTAGACGGAAGGTTCCAATGAACGACAGCGTGACTGTACGTATGGAAGTCGAGGCCCTCCTGGCCGACAGAAGTGCTTGCGAGGACAAAAGGCCAGAACGGAGAGTTGAAGCTCTCTCTCACTGTGGCTTCACGTTCCGACGCACCTTCGTTTGATTGAACGCGGCCGAAGCGTGCCGCGATATGCGAATTCACCTGTCGCGTTTCGACGGTCGCACGTCCATGCTGGACACGGATGTCGTGGACGCCGTTCGGCGCGGTCCGAATGGACGCGGCAAGTTGAATCTGGTTCGCCAGTCTGTGTGCTTGCTCGGTGGTGGAGACGCCTGTCAGTTCTGCGCTTAGCGTGTGACTGTATTCGTCCAGAACAGCCTGAAGGTTACCGTCGAAACAATACCGAAGGACCTGCCTCCAATATGAATCAGCGTCATTGCTCGAGTCATTTGTGGCGCCACGAACGACAGCCATCAAGGTCGGTCGATTGAAGAGGTTGCGCAAGCCAAGTGCTGCGTGCAGAGCGTGCTGCCGCACCTCTGCGTTGTACAGCGCATCGGTGTCCTCGGATATGCGTGTCATTGCACGCAGCGCGCAGATTCCGGGAGCCGCGGCAGCGACCACTGTGAGCACGGTGGCCAGGTCCTCTGGCGGCGGGCCCATCTCCTCCAACAGCGGGTCGAGAGCCCATCGTGCATGATCAGACAGTCGGCCTCCACCGTCGCCCTCTGACCACGCATCATGGGGAATCTGTGCGGCCCACCCCTCACGGAGTGCAGCAGCGCGATCAAGAAGAAAGGGCGCGACACCGTACCAGCGACGGCGAAGTCCTTCTGCTCCCTTTTGAGGATGAATATCAGCGTCATTCAGCATCGCTGTTATCCGGGTTTCCACGTGTTGTCCGTAAGCTTCCAGATCCAACGGCAGTCCCTGCCCAATTTCTTGCGCCACTGCAAGTGGGTCGCCTACTCGGGCAAGGGCGGGCGAAGGGTAGAGCACACTAAGGTTAGGCAGATTTCGAGGAAGATCTCGCTCCGTATCCCACCCGAACCTCAGAGGCGGGGATGCTGTTCGGTCATCGTACGCTCGTCCCTTCTGTGACTCAGAAGGTGATGAAGCAACGGCGAGTCTCTCCATCTCGTAACTTACAAGCGACGCGATTGTCTTTGGAACTACATTCCATGCGGAGAAGATCAGCTTCTTGGTGAAGCGCTGGGCTTCAGCGCCCGAATACGCCCCACCTGGTTCGAAGTACGGCAGTGAAGGGCTGATCCATGCCAGCTTCCATGCTCCACTGGATGTGAGATCAGTGATCAGCGCACGCAGTTTCGGATTGGCGGGTTCGACTCGTTTGTAGTGGCGGATCGATGTCCATGGCAGTAGCGAATCCCTATGACTTCGAAGAGTGTTGAGCAGTTCTTCGTCTTCAGCTTCCAGCTTGCTGAGGAACTTCTCCTGTGTTTTGTATCCCGTCGTGTCCATCATGTTGTGCGTATAAGGGCCCGATCTCCAATATTCAAACGCTCCACCCGTTCCTATTGCACGAGAGATGTCGTCGAGGGCCCGCCATCCTTTGACATCTGAAGGAGTGAGAACGAGGTCGCCGAACACTTTTTCTTCAAGCATCCCGTCCGTGTCGGCAGTGGCGGCAAGGCGCTCTGTTCTGGACATGACTGAACGCAGAGCCTGTTCCGCATCACTTCGAGCACGTTCTGCTCGTTCCACCCCATCGTCACTGTTTAGCAGGATACCCTTCCTCATCAGGCTCAAGGACCGAGCGATCTCCTGCGCTTTCTCCCGTCCGGCCAAGAAGGAAACGGTGTCAATGAAGTCCCGGTAGTGATCGTCGCCATCAGCTTCATCGGGCAGTGTGTACATCTTGTACGGGGTCGCCGAAAGGACCAGGGTCTTGGCTCCTTCGCCGTTGATCACACGCTGTGCCAGCTTCTGGGCCTGAGGAAGGACAACAGAATCGTCGTCCGCGAACAGGTCTTTGAAGCGTTGGAACTCGTCCATAATCACCAGATCAGGCTGAAGTCGCTCAAGAGCCGCACTCGCCATGGCAACGCGCATGCGAGCGATGAACGGATACCGAGAACGACGCAGCTCTTCCGTCCGATGCGGAGTGCGCGCCCATCTCGATTGATGATCGAACAGCTCCTCAAGGAAAGACTGCCCTTCAGATCCTTGCTCATCTTCGAGGTGCGTGCGAAACGAAGCGAGAATGTCAGCTGGCACCGGTTCTTGCCTCTGTGCCCACGAGAGCTCGTCGTCGAAATTTTCGACAGCTGCCCTTCCCGCGAGGTATGACGACCATGATCTCCGTGAGAACTCCCTTTCAGGAAACGCGCCGGTGAGCATTTGGTGAAGGAGGACTCGCTCGGGCACTGTTCCGGCGCCAGTTCCGAAGTTCAGTGATGTTCCCGGTGTGAATGCGATGACCTGCACCCGCTGTTCACGGGCGCTCCCCATAGTTCGCGGAAGCATGGTGAGCCGGTCGGCATTCGTCTGCACGTCGCCGTCAGTGAGCTGAGCCAGTCGCACAAGATTTTGGCGTGCGATTTGCTGATTCGAGCAGATGTAGACGATCGTGATCGGTTTGCCAGTGCGTTCTGAGTCTTCCCAGAGATGGTCGATAGCGCGCGCGGCGACACCTTTCGCGACCATCGTCTTTCCAAGGCCGACCTCGTCCGCGACAAGGAATCTGTTTACTGCATCGTCGTCACTCCACAGGCGCGCATATACGTGTTCAACCGTTGCGCGTTGGAACGGTTTCAGTCCCGCGAGGATTGATTCGACGTCAGGACGCTCTTCACTCATGACAAGCCTTCCGGGGAAACTGCCTCGAGTACGACGTCCCACATTGTGAGGAAGTCAGACGGAATCCGTTCCTCTGCGTCTGGCATGCTTCGCAGTTCATCGATCTGGTTCGCGATCTTTGCGAGTTCGCGGGGCTGCCGAGTCGCATGCATGAGCGGTTCGAACAGCACGACGGCCGGGAGCCCGCCATCGGGCGGTGAGTTCCAGTCCAGAATCATCGACGTGGAAGAATCGGCCTCACCCCGCACTTCTGATGCCACGGTGTGTGTGGTGGGGTCGAGCCCCAACAGCAGCGCGAGATATCTCAATACGCTGGCGGGGTTAGAGAGGATCGCTGCTAATGCAGCCTTACGCCGGTCGACGGCATCACCTGTCAACTCACAGGTAATCACGCACCGACGGGTGACAGTTCCTGAACTGTACGCAGCAGTCGTCTCGACTGCAAGGAACGCTGTGATGCTGACCGGGGCGACGACCCATGGACGATCGGTTCGCAAATCTCGTATATCCGTATCGACGGTATAGAGCCACACCTGAGTCGTCTCGGAGAGATCGTCGGCCGGTGGTTCCAACACCAGTTCGGCAGACACCGATTCCTCGTCGACGATCGATAAGTGCAGTACAGGCTTGCTGCGGGCGAGTTGCCGGTGGAAGTTCTCTATCCGGTAGCGTACGCCGCGCTCAGCGTCAGTTTCGGGTTCCCAACGTTCAGGTGTGTATGGCTCGATGATGGAGGACAGTCCCACCTCTCCGTCGCCAGCGCTCAATACTTCGTCGACTCCGGTCATACTCGTGGGACCGTGTAGAACAACGTTGAACTCCACATTCCGCGTCCAGGCAGATTGAGTGAAGTTCGCACTCCCGGTCACTGTCAAGGATTCGCCATCATGCCGGTCAATGATTGCAGTCTTCGCGTGAAGCCCGGTCTCAAAACCCCGTGTCGGAGCTCGTCGCTCGTCATCTGTATCGGGTTCCGCCTCGTCGTCGGGGTGATCAGCTGCTGCGTGCAAGACGAAAGTGTCCCAGGATGCCAAACCTTTCCGTCCTAGTTCGTTCATGGAATCCGCTCGAGAGATCAACATTGCGTCGGGGGCAGCGGCACGCGCGACTTCCAGCTGCGTGGCGGCAAGGAACGGGCTGATGATGAGGGTCCGCGCCGCAGACTGAGGGAAGGACCATGATGCTTCGCCCACGCCCATCGGGACAAGTTCTCCCAGGGTAAATGGTGGCGGCGCAGTCAGCCGAACAGTGGATAGCGATGTCGCAAGGTCTTCAACCTCGTTTCTGCGCTTGCGAGAGATGGGTCTGGTGCTCAAGTCTGGAAGGGCTCTGATGAATTCTGCAGCTGGGATCGCGTTGATCTCACCATCCGAAGCCTCTTCCAGAACCAGGACTGTGTCCCATGAGGAGTCCTGTGTAAGGTTTCGACTTGTCACAATGACCCGATGATGGACCTCGTTGTCATCGTTCGCGAACCGGACGGCCCACATTTTGGGGTGGAAACTCCCTTCCTGGTCTGGAGGTTCGACTTCTAGGACGCTGTCCTCAAGAAATGCAAAGATCCTGCTGTGGGATTTCGGAATGTGAATTCCACCGGCTTGGACGAACACCGTCGTGCGGTCAACGTGGCGTTGTACCGCGTCCAGAGTCGCGATCGGATTGTTCGCTGCCGCGGTTCCGACGTCATCAGCACTTGCCATGGCGAACGACATCGGTGCGACGAGGATCGACTCCAGGGTCAATGAATAGGTCGTAGTCACTGCATAGTCGATCTCGAATCCAGGCGGTGGACGCAATGCGTCGGTCAGGAGCACCTGGTCGTCGGGGTTGAGCATCAGTCGGTGGTCCTCACGTCATAGAGATCCTGCAGATGCCGGGCCACGTAGTTCCATCGGAAGTTATTGCGGCCTGTTCCAGCCGCTCCCGACCACGCATCAAGTGCTCGCCGATTGCCAGGCGCGAGGCGGGCTCGTGCCCCTTTCTTCTCGCGCTCACGGGAAATGATCCGCTGGATGACCTCAGCTGATTCGATGAGTTGGTCTGCGTTGGCCGCAGCGTTGACCGACGCGATCCATTCGCGCACGAACACTGTGGTGGAACGGGACAGCGCCCGACCGGTCGCACTCACCATCAGCCATATCTGGTTCTGATCTTCAGCAGTGGGAGTGCCTTCCCGCTGCGTCTCGTCGAACCATTCGTGGATCCGGTCGATGTAGTGCTCTTCGTAGGTCATTTCATCGTCGATGTGGCGGCCTGTCCGGCGGGCAAGGATGAGATTGTAGACGAGGCTGGCCCCGTGGACGGCGATAGCGTACTTATTCGCCCGAGTTACAAGGCCCTGCAGAGCCTGCGGAAGGTCGGCCACGATCTCAGGGGACGCGAAAGTCGCGGGCGCACTCTCGAAGTCAACCCATGAAGCCGGCTGGTTCTCGACCAGGTGTGCCAGGAGAGAACCCGGGGCATAATGAGTAATCGCCTCCCGCAGGAACTGCTCATCCTCCGGTCGCAAAGCGAATTCAGCAGCATTCAGTAAGTCGGTTGGCGCTGCGGGGAGCCTTTCGTGCAACCCCGTCGGGGTGAGTTCAAGTGCCACTTCGGGATCGTCCGCGCGAGGAAGCACGCGCTTCTGCTCTCGCCGCAGCACGCAGCGTTCGAAATACTCCCGCACGGTGAAACCGCGCTCGAAGACGCCCCAGGTCGAGAGCAGTCCCCAGTAGACAGTCGAGGCCGTGCGTTTAAGGTCCGCACCGGCCATGCGCCCAATCACTCCCGCGGACTCCCCTCCGTTGAGAAGCGACTGTGTCAGTTGGAACTCACTGCGTGTGAAGGCACCGGACATTTCCGAGACTGTCGCGTTGCGATCGCTCGCGAGCTGCAACGTCCATGGGACAAAAAGTGCGTATCGAATGCGAGTGTGCAATGTCGACGTTCCAGGGAAGAGCGTGTCAGAGAACGCATCACGAATCCCGCCAAGCCCCAGGTCATCGATCGTCGTCGAATCACGAAACTGGTCCACGACTTCCATCATGCGACGGCGTTGCTCCGCATCCGTCGCTACCCATCCGAACACTGAAGTCATAGACACATCCTTCTTTATGGCACGGCTCAGGCGCGAATTGCCGTGCCGCCGATCAGCCTTCATCAGCCTTTCCCTTCATCCACAGAATCACATCGCGCGCGAAGCGTGGAGAGCTCTTGGTAATCTGCAACATCCTGAACCGCCTGTGCCCGTTCTTCTGTTGGAGGCCAGAGAGAACTGCCCATAGGCGGACAGCAGAAATGCCCGTTCCAGATCATGAGCATCGCCCCAGTGGTGGTCACGATTTCTGCCTATTCGCCCATGTAGAACCTTCGTCAAGTGGGGCAGCCCCGAACCACTCAGGGATGATGACAATGTCGAATCGAACAACATCCACCCCGAAAGGGTTCGGGGCTGCGCATCACGTCTGACTGAGAAAATATGGAATTTGAGAGCGTCATCGAGATCCGCTGAGTTCTCGGCTCTGATGCTCAAAGCGAACATTGCGAACGGGTGCCGAGCGTGCCCGGCTCTATTAGTCCAGTGCTCGTGCCGAGGGGCGAAGATCCTCAGTCAACCAGTTCGCGTCCTGACGCTGCCCTCCACGCAATGTGGTCAAGAGCGCGAGGATCGACGTTCATTGTCTTCGCCGTTTCGGTGATGAGTTCGACCGCCCGTGGGCCGTCCAGATCCGCTTCTTCACCGAGTGCGTCAGCGAGGAATCGGAGAATCATACGGTCGGGTTTGACGGAAGGCATTCCTGCCAGGATGAGCAGATAGTTATAGGTCACGCCGGAACTCTGACTCGGCAATCGCTTCCACCCGCGAAGAACCTCGTTGTCGAGAGGTTTGTCCTTCACGTGGGCGACCAGATCAGGAACAGTGTCGATTCCGAGCTCCTCCATGAGAGCGACAGCCTGTTCGATAATCTCGGCCTTCAACGGAGCTCCTGGCCGGGTGTGAGCAGGCTTGAGGTTGTTGGCAATCGACGTCGCCCACTCGCGTGCTCCTCCAGCGTTTTGGATCGAGCGAGCGAGTTCTTGCGCTCCGTCCTGCGCACCACCTGACGCTTTGTAGCGTTCGATCACATTGACCACCGACGAGTAGTGAGAGCCCGTGGAGTAGATCGAATCGATGATGCACAACGCCAGGCTGTTCGGATAGCCCTCCGGAGTTGTCCATAGATTCGAATCACCGAGGTGGGTCTCGCAGTACTCGACCAGGGTTTTGATCTCGGTTTCGGTGACAGTCATGTTTCAATCCGTTCACTGGGGAAACTGGTTGTCGCTAACACTACATCTGACCTCTGACACTAGGCTGCCGGCGCCGAATCAGCGTGTGTGCTGCGCCTATCTACTCGCGCGACAACTCCGTTTGGCGAAACCCCGCCGCCCTACTACTGTCGTCATCAGGTGGTCAGGGAGGAGCAAGGATGCACATCAAGTTCGGGTGGGCCCTCGACCGAGCCCCGTGGCAGTCTCACCGCGACACTCGTAGCTCCCACACCACCAACACGAATCCCACCGGCACGACGGTCGTCACAGGTCCGCTCGGCCTTCTCGGCATCCTGCAGACCCGGCTGGGGACTACGCGTCCGAGCGTCAACCGTCCGATCCGCATTGCCCAGTACCGATCGCTCATGTCCGAGGCCGATCACCTTTGGTATCAACGTTCCTTCGCCGACGATCCGTGGAATACCGCCCACCATCTCCTACGACTTCGCGATGATGCCGTCGAGGCAGGCTGGCAGCCTGCCACAGACGAGGAGACCTACACCGAACACCCACGACTCGACGCTCTGGCTGCGGTGGAACAGTTGGTGCGCCTCGGGCCAGCCCATGACCCGAGCGCGAATCTCACACCCGGCAGGGCTGACGACCTGTGCGAAGTTCTCACCTTCCTCCGCCAACATGGCTCGAGCTGGCCGCTGGGCATCGACACGATCGAGTTGCAGGACCGAGCGACTGATCTTCCGAACACGTGGCAGACCATCCTCGAGGTCCTGGATGCCGCAGGCGTCACCATCACCGAGGCGACCGTGAAATCCGGAGTACCCGAGCTGACCATCGTCCGCGGACCAGATGAATGGTCGACCGCCGAGGCCGCCGCGCGCTGGCTGTCCAACACCACTGACCGCGCCAAACTCTGCATCATCGCCGGAGACTCCACCAACATCCTCGACCACGAGCTCTCCCGCCGAGGCACCCCGACACTCGGCATTCCCCGCACCTCGGCAATGAGCCCGGCCGGTCAGGTCCTGCCGGTCTTCCTCAGCGCCATCCTGCCACCAACAGACATCCGGCACGTGGCGGAGTTCCTCGACCTCTCCTTCGGTACCCCTGACGCGGAATCACCAGCGAAGGCTCTCATTCCCCGCTCAGTATCCTCCGCGCTCCTGACCGCGCTGACGAAGGAACCAGGAATCTCCGGCGACCCAGACTCCGCCTGGATGACAGCCCTGCGCGACCTCCAGGACCGCGCCGACACGGCACCTGAGACCAGAGCAAAGGCAGCAGAAACCGCACACACCATCGACAGACTCATCCGCCTGACACCACCGGTCATCGACAACGACCTCGTCCTTCTCACAACACTCCACCCAGCGTTGAATTGGCTGGCAGATCGTCTGCGCGCACTCTCACACAACCCCGACGACGCGACGCCAGACAGCACCAGGACCAAAGCCTTCATCGCCGAAGCGGCCGGTCACGTCGACTCTTTCCGTGAAGCGCTGGACCACCTGCCTGCAGAGGAACTTCGTGTCCGTGAGCTCTTCGACATCGCCGATGTCTGCGCCCCCACAGCACCACACATTACTGCAGAGGCGATCGCGGCGAAGTGGACAGTGGTCTCCGATCCGGCGGAAGTTCCAGAAGATTGCGACACGATCCTCTGGTGGTCCTCTCACCGCAACGAGGGCGATGGAAATGAAGTGTGGGACCCCGAGGAGGCCAACGCTCTATCCCTCGCCGGCGCTCAGATCTCGACCGCGACCGAGAGGGAGCGCCTGCACCAAGCCGCTGCGCTGCGTGGCATTCGCACGGCCGCCACGGTGATCTGCTTCTGCCCCGATCGCATTCGCGGCCAGGAGACGTCACTCCATCCCTCCCTCTCCCGTTTGGCCGAAGACATCGCCGTCACCTATCCCGGACGATTCACCACAACAGGCGTTGATGCAGTTCTCGATGACGCCTCAATCACCCGTCCGGTTTCCACACTGCACGAAACCGGAACCTGGAGACTGGGTGAGGTCTCTGCACCCCTCGACGAGGTGGCTGCACAGACCATCACCCCGCCGAGCACCGTTTCTCGTTCCCTGGACGGCGACTTCACCCACCTCCTTCCCGAAAGGCTGTCGTTCACCCAGATCGAACAGCTGCTGAGTGACCCATTGGGTTGGACGCTGGAGCGAGCCCTCGGTATCAAACGCGGTTTCTCTTTCGACGTTCCGACCGGCAATCGCATGATCGGCACGTTCGTCCACGCAATCGTCGAGGAACTCGTCGGCAGGGGAGCGCCGACGGATGGAGCAGTCCCGTCACCCCAGGTGATTGCAGAAACCTTCGACCGGTTCGTCCCGCGGTTCGCCTCCGAGCTGCTCCTTCCGGGGCAGAAGGCTCGGCTCGGGACGATCCGCTCCAAAGTGCTTGCCTCGCTGGCATCCCTGTTCACCACTGTGCAGGAATGCGGTATCACCCTCACCCGCGCCGAGGCGGCCTTCACTCACGCTTGGGAGCTCACTGTCAGTGGCGGGCCTTGGACCGTGGCGTTGGGTGGAATGCGCGACTTGGAAGGGGCAATCGACGCTGGCCGCCCCGTGATCATCGATCTCAAATGGGCGAATTCGGGCAAGCGCTACCGCACCATGGTTGATGACGGCGAAGCCGTGCAGCTGAGCGTCTACTCCCACACGGCCGAAGGCAGTGGCGACGGAAATCCGCTGACCGCCTACTTCCTGCTCAAGCAGGGTCGTTTCGTCTCCACCGACTCCGCTCTTGACCCGGACTTCACCGGCGGATCAGGCGAGACGGATGATAGCGGGGCCAACCTCGGCGGGGATCCGACTGGTCTGTGGCCGCGTATCGAGGCGTCCGTCGAAGACGCCCTGACGAAGATCGCCACCGGACGCTTCGAATCGTTGAGTGCCGATGCCTACGCCGACTTCGGCATCAGACCGGGGGAGAAGAACACGGAGCTGAACAAAGCGATCAAGTCGATCAAAGACGAGATCACCGAAGAGGGCCGACTCTTCATCGACAAACCGCAGACATTCAGTGCCTTCAACCTCATCTACGGCATCGCTGGAGACCCCTCATGAGCGTCCACGTCATCACCGCTTCGGCCGGTTCGGGAAAAACCTATAAACTCACCGAGGTTCTCTCTGCGCGGTTGACGGACAAACCAGCCGATGGCAGTGCCCCATTGCGGGCCAGCGAAGTCATCGCAACCACCTTCACGGTTCGTGCCGCAACGGATCTGGTTGAGAAGACACAGAAGCGACTCCTCGACGACTCGAACACCACCGCGGCTGAGGAGATCGGCACGGCACTCATCGGGACGATCAACTCGGTCTCCGGCAGGCTCGTCACCGACTACGCGATCGATGCCGGGTATTCTCCCGAGCTGCGTGTACTCGATGAGACCGAGCAGGCTATGGTCTTCACCGCGGCCGTCGATGACGTCATCGCCGGCGCCGATTCGGCCCACCGGGATCTTCTTCTCCGCACCGGGCACAATGGCAGCCCAGGTGAGGCCAGCCAGTGGGGTCACGGACCCGTCGTGTGGTCCGATCTCGTCAAGTCCGTGGCCGAAGCCGCGCGGGCGAACCACCTCGGCGAGGCGGAGCTGCGTGAATCGGCGGAAGCCTCGGCAGGACTCTTCCTCTCGGCGCTGCCTAAGAGACGAACCGATGGTCGCCAAACCTGGCGAGACTGCCTGGCCAGCGATATCGACGAACTCCGTGCGGCGCTGCGCATCGCCCAAGGCGAAGAGTCTGACCCGATAGTGGAGCCACGGGTGACGGTGGCCAAGGGAAGCATCGGCAACGTCGAAGGCAGCATCATCACCCTTGACCGATTCCTCCGCGACCTCGACGCCCACGCCGAGGCTGACGATCCCTTCGCTCGGATTCCCTGGTCGACATGGGCCAAAGTCGCCGAGATGAAATACCCGCAGGCTCCGGGAGGAAAGACCCTTGGCAAGGTGCCCAAGCAGGTCCTCGAAACTTCGAGTGCGTCACTCGTCTCCGGTGAGCTGTTGGCCAACGAAGCCTTCCACGCAGATGTCGAGGCACTCATTCGCCTTGTCATCGACACTGCGATCGCTTCACTGAGCGCATATGAGGAGCACAAGAATCGTATGGGCGTCATGGACTTCGTCGACCAGGAGGTCCGTGCCCTCGACCTGTTGCGGACGAACGATCGGGTTCGGCGTTCCGTCGCCTCCCGGTTCCGGCTGCTGGCGGTCGACGAGTTCCAGGACTCCTCGCCGATCCAGCTGGCGATCTTCATGGAACTGGCCGAACTCGTCGACGAAGTCGTCTGGGTCGGAGATCGCAAACAGGCGATCTATGGGTTCCGTGGAGCGGACCCGGAGCTGATGAACGACGTCTTCTCCGCCCTCATCGACGGAGAGACCGAGCTTGGGACGGCAACGACGGAGAACCTCGACGCCTCATGGCGATCGACCGATCCGTCACTGGAACTGTCGAACGCGATCTTCAGTTCCGTCTTCGCCGAACAGCCCGAGGGTGAAGTCGTCCTCAACATTCCGCCCCAGCGCCAGGCCCACCGAGCAATCGGCGGACGTGAACTCTGGGTGCCGAATACGGACAAGGGCGGGGCCACACGCTCGAACAGCAGAATGGTGCAGGCTATCGCCGAGGGTGTCGCCTACTTCCTCTCCCGCTCACCACAATTGCCAGGCCGTGACGTCGGCGTCGGTGACATCGCTGTCCTCGTGCGCACGAACACTCAGGTCGGCAGAGTCGTCAACGAACTCCACATGCGAGGAATCCCCGCCGTCGGTTCGACCATCGATCTGCTCGCGACTAGGGAAGGCCAGCTCGTTGCCGCCGGCCTGGCCGCCGTCGTCGATCCTGAGGACGGTGTTGCGCTCGCCGAACTCGTCACGCTGCTGGAAGATCACGAAAGCCACGACACGTGGTTCGACGATGCCGTGCACATCGCCGACAAGCAGCAGCGCCGGGCTCAACCGTCGACCTGGTGGGCCGATCTCGCGCCCGCCGCACTGGCAGAGTTGGCGACTCATGCTTCTCGGTACACATCGGTCGAGCTGTTGCTCGCCGTCGTCGACGCCCTTGACCTGCCACAGCGGATCAAGGCGTGGTCGACCCCGGAGACGAGGCTTGCCACCCTCGACGCTCTTAGCCAGATCGCTGCGGAATACGAGGACGCCTCTCACCAAACACGGATGCCGGTGACACCGGCGGGCCTGCTCGAACACCTCGATGAGGCTGCACGCGCATACGAGCAGACAACAGCTCATGATGCCGTGCTCGTGACGACGATGCACCAGTCGAAGGGCCTGCAGTGGCCGGTCGTCATCGTGGGAGTCTCTGCTGCCAAGGACTACGGCCACCGCGAGGTCACTGTGGAAAAGGCCCCGGTCTTTGACGCCAGGCATCCCCTCGCGAACCGATCCCTGCGGCTGTTGCCGAGGATCCTCAGCAGTTACGGGCCGTTGAAGGAACGGCTGGGACAGACCGGAACGGTACGTCGCAGTACCGAATCTGAACGCAATGAGGCAGCACGCCTGCTCTACGTCGCCCTGACCCGAGCGGAATGTCACAGCATCATGGCCTTCGGTGATCCCACCGGTCAGAACAATGTGCTTAGCACAGCCGTCGATGAGGAGTTGTTGACCTGGGATCTGCCGGAAATCGGCGATGATTCAACTCCTGCCGTCGATGAAGCAGGGGAGCTGCGGATCTCGAACCGTCGTGTGAGAGAAAGCGGAAGCGCGTCGGCCCAGACTGGTTTGCCGATCCGAATCTGTGCGTATCCGCTATCTTCCGAGGCTCCACAAGAGACGGTGCCACCACCGCAGTCCTTCTACTCTCATACCGATGTCCCAGTGCGCCGGCTCGCACAGGAGGTTATCGGTCCTCCTTCCCACTTCACTGCCAGCAGCGTCGGTTCCGAGGGTATCGACGCCGAGGTGAGTTTCCTCGCGAATCTGGGGGAGCCGCTCGTCGACAAGGGCGGGAAAGACTGGGATCGCATCGGCGATGCGGTGCATGCCTATCTTGGGCTGCCGTTGGCATCCTTGTCAGAGGCGACAGTGAGCGAGGCCGCTGAACGAATCCTCGACCGGTGGAATGCCGGCACAGTGCTCTCGGCAGACGTGCTGGCCGAGATCGGCCGCCGCTGGACCGCGTGGATCGAGGCAACGTTCCCCGGCGCCGAGGTGCTCACGGAGCAGCCGATCGCCTGGCGTAACGAGAATGACCAGGCCATGGAAGGATGGATTGACGTTCTGCTGAAGCTTCCGAACGGCGATCACATCCTCGTCGACCATAAGACCTATCCCGGCACCGACCCGATCGGCCATATCCGCGAGAACTACCTCGGGCAGTTGGCGACATATTCGTATTCGCTGGAAAGAGCGACTAACCGCCGGGCGCCTCGGCTAATCGTTCACCTACCGTTGGTGGGAACGATCGCGGAGGTGAAGGTAACTGGGCTGTCGTCTTGGATTTGAATCGAGTCAGAATAGTCTGGAGAACATGATGCGCTAGGGCACGTCTCCTTTATCGACGGAGCCACGTCAGGATTGCGCTGATCACGACTGCCGCCCGGTAGATGATGGCGATCTTGTCGTATCTCGTCGCTAATCCACGCCATTGTTTGACGTAAGAAAACGAGCGCTCCGCAACGTTGCGGTTCCGATAGGCGCTGGCGTCGAATGCTGGCGGTCGTCCACCGTTGCTGCCGTGTTTCTTACGAGACGCGATCTGATCCTTCTTCTTCGGGATCACCGCCCGAATGCCACGCGACCGCAAGTATTCGCGATTGGCATTGGGCCCATAAGCCCGATCGCCAAAACGGCGGCAGGACAGGTACGCGGGCGGCCGCCGCCGGCCCGCGGTACTCGAATGTCAGCCAGGACTTGCGGCAGGATGACTCCGTCATGGCGCTGTCCACCGGTGACCACCACTGCCAGGGGGCAGCCGCAGCTGTCGACAGCGTGGTGAATCTTCGTTGTCAGACCAACACGTGAGCGTCCGATGCCGTATCCGGCCGGTTCACACTCCGAATCGGGCAGATTCTTGTAATTTGACGTAGTCCCCTGTGTCTTGATCGGGGCGTGTCGTGTTAGTTGCGTGCTGGTGGGCGCGGTTGATAGTGCCGTCGACGGAGAGGTTCCAATCGAGGTCACCGGCAGCATCGGCATCAGAGCGCCCGGGCCAGCACACGGTCCCAAGTGCTGTCAGCGGCGTAGCGGCGGTGACGTTTCCACGCCGTCTGTCAGGGGCCGAAGTGTTCACGGGGCAGGTCACGCCAGGCGATTCCAGCCCGGTAGCGGTAGACGATTCTTTCGACGATTCGACGGTTGTTCTCAAACGGTCGGGCTCTCTTGCCCTTGTTCGAGGGCAACAGCGGTTCGATCCTCGCCCACTGCTCATCAGTGAAAACTCGGTGTCGTTGCTTTGCAGTCACGTCTCCACCGTGACAGTCCTGGAATGGTCAATAAAGGAGACACGCCCTAGCTGCGATCGTCGACCTGTACCCAAGGCGATTCCGAAGCATAGGGGGCGAGGAACGAACCGAGCATGCCTCCGAGGGCGGAGAAGTAGAGCCGTGTATCGCGGATTCGCCGGCACTATCGGCATCCTCACAATCTGTCCGCCAGCGGTGAGCCGAAAGGGCAGGCATCACGCATCCAAATTTCAATGTCTCCTGCGATCTCTACGTCGATCATGTTCTTCAACAGCCCACTCACCTAGGGTCAGATGCCGTAGTGAATGACGCTAGGGTGTCGCTCTGGATTGGTGCGACCAATTCTCGCGATGATACGAACGTAGCGCACCACGTGCTCTTCGGCCACGCTGCCAATTGCACCTAACAACATTTGCACAATCGGAGGAAGAGATCACGAGAGACAGCAGGCAAAGCTGCCTCTACCACAGTTATAAAGTGAGAGAACTAGGAGCGACCAGCAGAACTTGCGCAGATATCAAGCAAGCTAGGACGTCTTACACGACTGCGGACAAATTCCATCTGTCTCAGAGTAGGCTGATCAATAGGTCAGAGATCGCAACCGATAGCCGAGGAAGGCGATGATGCCTCAGATGCCTGCACCGCGAACCTGGAGTGGAAGCTTCGAAAACCACCTAGTGCAATGGCCCGTTGGCCACGGAGGGTTCTTCACCCAGGACATCGAGTTCACTGCGTATCCACTCAGCAACCTGAATTCAAAAGTACATGCGGGATCACTCAATATCATTTACGATTGCGGATCCTGGACGAGAAAGAAGCCTCGAAAAGAGATAGTCCAGGCGATCGACGATTATGTCAGCGGTTTTACTGGCGCAGATATCGACCTTCTTGTCATTTCACATTTCGATCAAGATCACATCAATGGACTTACCCACCTTGCCAGCGCCCTTCGGCAAAGGGGCATCCAAGTCAAACGAGTGTGGGCGCCGCTCCTGACACCGCTGGAGCGGTTGGAGCTTATCGTAATTGTCGAGAATGACGAAGGACAACCTTCGGATGCAGATCGTCGCATGATTCTTGACCCCGAGGACGAGATCTCGGAGCTCTTTCCTGACGCAGAGACTCAACTTCTCGAACCGAACACAGGAGAAGCTCCGCCTACACCACCAGCCCCAATCGCTGTGGACGACGGTGAAGGTGGCAACCAGTCTGTCGCCAAAGTCGATGGACCAAGAAAACAGTCGATTTTTGTTCAGTCCAACACCATAAATAGTCCGGAGATACTCTGGGAAGTGTGCCCGTTCGTTACAGCCTCAACATTGAACTCCTCGGTACAAGTCGAAACTGCCGTGCGCGCTGTTCTTCATAAGAGCCCGCGAGATTGTACGATCTATGACCTCAAGAAAATTGCCAGTGACACTGTGCTTTTGGACGACTTTCGCAAGGCCGTACTAATCGAGCACAAAAAGAACGGCCTCCCTTCGTCCCGCGGTCTCGGTGGAGGAACAGGTCATAACCTCTCCAGCGTGTGTGTATACTCTGGCCCGGTTGCGCCGTACTCATGGAATCGCAATCGGGGGTGGGGGTTGAAGAACCCACTGGCCCCACTTCAGACTCCTTGGCCTCCGCCCATTGCACCCTCCTGGCTGGGAACAGGTGACGCGGTCTTCGCCCGGTCGTTTCAAGTAGACGAGATGAAGGCTGTGCTGGGTGCCGGAAGGATTGATCGCGTAGGGGTGATGTCTGCTCCGCATCACGGATCAACGGGTGATTGCTGCGCTGCCTTGTGGAATGGCTTTGCAAACCTTGAAATCGTCACCCTTGAAGGAGACCACAAGATGGGAACGGCGAAAGGTCGACGTGGTCATCCTCATGCACAAGTCCTCGCAGATCTCACCTCGAATAATCTTCCCTACCGCGTGGTGACGCGAGATCCTGTGGACAAATTCGAGCTAACGGATAAACGTCACCGTTGATCAAATCAGGCACAGCGGCTCGAGGCGAAGTGCAGGTGGCGCGAAAGAGGCCACTGCAGACCTGATCCACTTCTGCCTTGCTCAGGTCTCTCGCGATGGTCGGGTTGTCTAGCCCTGGTTTCCATAAAGGCTCTCGACTATCTATTGAGTAGCGGATGCACTCACACCGCGTGCTACCAAATGCGTAGCTCGAGTAATGATTCGATTGCTCAATTCTTCACTCCCCGCGTCAGAAAACGTCTGTGTTGCAGAGGACACTATCGCTCGGCCAAGATTGCAAAGCGTCCGGTAAAGGGCAAATGTCGTCGCCGTGTCGGGCTCGCTCACCGATGATTAGTCTCCAGGTTGAAATCCGCAAGGCCGGCACACTAGCAATCGCCATGTCGTATTCAGGTTTTCTAGGACATGTTTCCTTTATTTACGGAGCTAGGTCAGGACGGCGCTGAAGACGACTGCAGCACGATGGACAATCGCGAACTTGTCGTAGCGAGTCGCTATTTCCTTCCGCTGCTACCTACAAGCGAACGGCCGTTCGAGGACGTTCCGGTTCTTGTACCCGTTGGAGTCGAACGCCGGTGGACGCCCACCACGTTGCCCCGCTACTTGCGAGCCATGACTTGGGCCTTCTTCTTTGGATGACCCCAGTGACCCCGCGGGAACGCAGGTCATCAGGAATGTCTCTGAATCCATAGGCTCGGTCGGAAGGTGTCGAGTCCGAACGAGTGTACGCACGGCCAGCATCGATTAACTCAGCAATCAGAATCGTGGTGAGGTTGGAAGTCGATC
This sequence comes from Brevibacterium aurantiacum, assembly GCF_003932995.1. Lineage (NCBI taxonomy): Bacteria > Bacillati > Actinomycetota > Actinomycetes > Micrococcales > Brevibacteriaceae > Brevibacterium > Brevibacterium aurantiacum. Next base: position 2,552,126 of record NZ_CP025333.1, on the reverse strand, counting down.
ATCGGGGACCAACTCACCGCGAAGCGTGACCATGGCAGCGAAGCAGCAGCCAAGGAACAGCACACCGCCTAGGGCCACTGGCAGTGCCAGATCGACTGTGCCCAGGACTCCTCCGAGTGCGGACCCGATAGCTAAGCCCAGCAGTCCAAGAACTCGGGCTGCAGCGCTGACACGTCCGAGCAAGTTGTCCGGGACGAGTCTTTGCCGCAGCGAGAGCGAACAGATGTTCCAGACGACTGCATGCAGAATATACAGTGCCAAAAGGACACCGGCGATGATCGGGTTTGTTGTGAAGGCAAGACCGCCGAGAGTCACCGCTCCGAGTGCGAGACTGGCTGCGATCGTCGACCTGTACCCAAAGCGATTTCGAAGCCGAGGGGCGAGGAACGAACCGAGCAGTCCTCCGAGGGCGGAGAAGGCGAGCAATAGTCCGTAGCCGCTGCCGTTCAGGCCAAGATTGTCCTGAGCAAATAGCACAAGGATCGAGAATGGCAACATGTAGCCGACGCTCGCGAGTGCTCCGATGAGCGCCAGGCTGCCGACGACTCGGTGGTGTTTGAGCCAGACGATGCCCTCGCATGCCTCAGCCAAGACCGATTGTCGAGAAGCGATTACGACGTCAGTCGAGTCTTCTTTACGGCGGATCGGCAGAGCGAGAGCGACGACTCCGGCGAGGGCCCAAAGCCCGCCCATTGCGAAGACGGGTATTGACGCCGCTAGTGCGAATAGCATTCCTCCCAGGGGCGGACCGGCGAACTCATCGGCGATCAGCTGTGCCGCAGAAATCCGCGCATTCGCAGAATCCAAGCGGTCCTTCTTGACGAGCGAAGGGAGAACGGCGACGGCCGCATTGTCGGCCAGACTCTCGAATGTCGCGACAATGGCCATCGTTGAGTAAAGAAGCACCAGTGAAGAGAGCCCGAACTGGATGGTCAGCGCAAGGCCTACTAATGCGATGCCGCGCAGAATATTCGCCGCGACGAGCAGCGTGCGCCTATCGAATCGGTCGACCCAGACACCTATCGGCAGAGTAACTAAGAGCCGCACAAGCGCATATAGAGTAGCCATACCGGCGACGAGGCGGGGGTCATCGGTCATTGACGCAGCCAGCAGTGGCATTGATACAAAGGCAAGACCATCGGCCAAATTTGACAGCGCGTTCGCACTCCAGAGCACGAAGAAACCTCGACCGAGTGACATTCAAACAGCCTATCTGCTGTCAAAACCTCAGGTGAGAACCTCGCTCAGCAATCAGCCGCGCATTCGGGTCTGATTCAGAAAACACTCACGCACCACCGGCCGGATCAGAAATCGTTGGCGCTGAGCCAGCTCTGCTCCTACCCCTGCCGATACCCCAGCTTCACCGAGATCTCCCGAGCCGCAGACTTCATCACCGGCACCAGCGCCTGCATCCGTTCCTTCGGCATATAGGGTCGCGTGGCCGACAGTGAGATGCCGGCGACAATGTCCCCGCTGCCGTCCCGGATAGGAGCCGCCACACACCGGATCCCCGGTTCGTTCTCCTCGAGGTCGAGAGATGCCCCATCGCGTGTGTACCCGTGCATTCGTTCGACGAATGCCTCCACCGCCGAGGCGTCTGCCCCCGGATTCTCGGCTGTGAACATTCGTTCCCACCGGTCTTCTTGCCCCAGCAGCAGCGCCTTCCCGACACCGGTACGCGTCATCGGCATGCGGTGACCGATCCGAGAGCGCATCTCAGCACCGCGCGTCCCGGGGATCTTATGGAGATAGAGCACCGACTCGCCATCCTCGACGGAGAGATGAATCGTGTCCTGTGTCCGGGCCGCGAGAGCCTCGAGACTCTCCCGAGCGACGACAGGCAATGGATCCTGATTGAGCGCGGTGAAGCCGAACTCGATGAGAGTGGGTCCGAGACGAAACTCTCCCGGTGAACCATGCCTCAGATAGCCCATGTGCACCAGCAGCTGAATCATCCTGTGCGTACTTGATCGACCGATTCCAGTGGCGTCGACGACGGACTTCAACGTGGTTGATCCATGAGCGACTGCGCTGACGATCTGCAGTCCTCTGGCCAATGTCTGAGTGCCCTGGGGAATCGCATCGCTGACAACGGTTCCAGAATCTTCGATCATCGCCCCAGTATGTCACCTATCCCACATATAGGGACACTGGTGGCGCATGGTGGAACGCCTGCCCATAGTGGCTCTTATGGCAAAACTGGCACCAACCGAGGCCCCGCAGATGATCGGCCTCGACTGGGGGACGAGCTCACTGCGAGCCTTCCTCATCGGCAGTGACGGAGGCGTCCTCGCTGAACGCAACGGATCAGACGGGATCATGGCCGTCGGTGCGGACACCGGCGACCTCCAGGGTGACTTCTCCCGGCTCGCTCACGCTGCCATCGGCGACTGGCTCAGCGATCACAGCCGCCTCCCTCTCCTCGCCTGCGGAATGATCGGTTCGACCCAAGGTGTCGCCGAGGCGGGATACCTCGACCTGCCCACCGACCTGAGCGCTGTGGGTAGGCACCTGACGTCGGTCGAGCTGACCATCGGCGAACTCCACATCGTCCCCGGACTGCAGAAGACATCGACCGAAGCGACCGCCCCCGATGTCATCCGCGGAGAGGAGACCCAACTGCTCGGTCTGCTCGACGCAGAGCAGGACGAAGCGACCACGGTGATCCTTCCCGGAACGCACACCAAGTGGGTCAGCTGCCAGGGACAGCACGTGACGGACTTCTCCACCTCGATGAGCGGAGAGATGTTCGGTCTGCTGTCCACATCGTCGATCCTCAGCCGTCTGGCCGAGCCCACCGATGACTTCCACCCCGACGTCTTCGACTGGGGACTGCAGGTCGGAGGCGACGATCCCGCAGCGCTCACCTCGTCGATCTTCTCCGCGCGTACCTGGGCCCTCGATGGACGATTGCGCGCCGAGGAGGTCAACGATTACCTCTCGGGAATGCTCCTCGGCGCCGAGGTGGCCGGCCAGCTCACGACAACAGTCGACCCCGCCGTCCCCGTCATCGTCTGTGGAAGCGCGGACCTGACGATGCGATACTCACGTGCCCTCCGCCGACAGGGGAGGCAAACGGTAAACGCGGATCCACGCGCCGCTGCCATCGGACTCTTCCATATCGCGGAACAATCCGGCCTCGTGCCGACCAAGGAGATCACCAATGACTGACACAGTTCCCACCGGCCTCATCGCCATCCTCCGCGGGGTCCGCCCTGACGAAGTCCTCGATATCGCCGAGGGTATCGTCGCTGCAGGGTTGTCCGCCATCGAGGTTCCGCTCAACTCGCCCGACCCCTTGACCTCGATAGCGGCGTTGGTCGAGAGGTTCGGCGACGAGGTGGAGATCGGAGCCGGCACGGTTCTCACCGCCGATCAGGTTCGCCAGTGTGAGCAGGCCGGTGCCCGGATCATCGTCGCCCCCGACACTGACGCTGAGGTCATCTCGACGGCGCTCGAGCTGGGGCTCACCCCGTACCCGGGAGCCGCGACGCCGACCGAGGCTTTCGCTGCCATCAAGGCAGGCGCTACCAAGGTCAAGCTCTTCCCCTCCTCGGCGGTCGGGATCAGCGGGATGAAGGCGTGGAGCGAGGTCCTTCCCTCCGGCACCGAGCTCTTCCCCGTCGGGGGAGTGGGAGCCGACAACGCTGCCGAATGGCGCAACGCCGGTGCTGCCGGCCTGGGCCTCGGTTCCTCGCTCTATCGCCGAGGCGACCGCCCCGACGACGTGCGCATCCGTGCCGAGGCGATCGCCTCGGCGTGGGCACAGGCCCACTGACCCAACGACGACAAGCAGATGACCACACCAGACGAAAGGCCAGACCAATGAAGATCACGTCGATGACGACGTACATCGTGCCGCCGAGGTGGCTGTTCCTCAAGATCGAGACGGATGAAGGGATCGTCGGCTGGGGCGAGCCGATCATCGAAGGCAAGGCCGCCACGGTTGCCGCCGCCGTCGATGAACTCTCCGACCTGCTCATCGGCAAGGACCCCGCGAACATCGAGGACCTGTGGACGATCATGTACCGCGGAGGCTTCTACCGCGGTGGCCCGATCCTCATGAGCGCGATCTCCGGCATTGACCAGGCGCTCTGGGACATCAAGGGCAAGGCACTCGGACAGCCGGTGCACCAGCTGCTCGGCGGGAAGGTCCGGGACCGGATCCGCACCTACTCGTGGATCGGCGGAGACCGTCCCGGCGACACAGCTGCGTCAGCACTGGAGACGAAGAACCGCGGCTTCACTGCTGTGAAGATGAACGCGACCGAGGAGCTGCAGTTCATTGACTCCTATGCAAAGGTCGACCAGGTCATCGAGAACGTGCAGGCGGTACGGGAAGCCACCGGCGACGATTTCGGCATCGGCATCGACTTCCATGGACGCGTGCACAAGCCCATGGCCAAGATCCTCATCAAAGAGCTCGAACCCTATCGACTACTCTTCATCGAAGAACCTGTGCTCTCCGAACACTTCGGCTCGCTGCGTGACGTTATGGCGAACACTCCGACACCGATTGCTCTGGGGGAGCGGCTGTTCTCCCGCTGGGACTTCCGCGAGGTGATCGACTCCGGTGCCGTCGACATCATCCAGCCCGATGTCTCCCATGCTGGCGGTATCACCGAGACTCGCAAGATCGCGATGATGGCCGAGGCCTACGATGTCGCACTCGCACTGCATTGCCCTCTGGGCCCGATCGCGCTCGCTTCCTGCCTGCAGGTCGATGCCGGCAGCTACAACGCTTTCATCCAGGAACAGAGCCTGGGCATCCACTACAACACGAGCAACGACCTGCTCGACTACGTCACCGACCCCACGGTGTTCAACTACGACGACGGCATGATCGACATTCCCTCCGGGCCCGGGCTGGGTATCGAGGTCAACGAGGAGTACGTCATCGAACGCGCGGCCGAGGGCCACCGGTGGCGCAATCCCATCTGGCGTCACACCGACGGTTCCTTCGCTGAATGGTGACCAGGCGGATTCGGTAAGAGAGAAGGACGTTCAAGGATGAACTCACAGACTGCAGTGAAAAGGCACCGTCGTGCTGCCTCGCCGGGGAGAGCCCGGTGGTGGATCCTCGGTTGGCTGCTGGCAGCCATGATGATCAACTACATGGATCGATCGTCGCTGTCGATCGCCGCCCCGCATATGATCGACGAACTGGGGCTGACCGCTGCCGACATCGGCTTGCTGGGTACCGCGTTCTCTCTGACGTACGCGTTCTTCCAGCTGCCCGGCGGATGGCTGACCGATCGCCTCGGTGCAAAGCCGGTCTACGTCATTGCACTGGGCTTCTGGTCGATCGCGACCTCACTCATGGCAGTCGGCCACCACATGTGGCACTTCATGATCTCGCGCGTCCTGCTCGGCGTCTTTGAAGCACCCGTCTCACCCACCTCGGCGAAGATCGTCTCCGAATGGTTCCCGCCGAGGGAACGTGGAGCGGCAGTCGGAGTCTACGACTCGGGAAGCAAATGGGGCCCGGCGGTGGCACCACCGATTCTCACCTTCCTCATCCTCGGGTTCGGGTGGCGTGCCATGTTCGTCATCCTCGGTGTGCTCGGCATCATCGTGGCAATCGGTTTTTGGGTCTTCTATCGTTCCCCAGAACACGACCGCAGGGTCTCAGCAGCTGAACTCGAGCACATCCGAGCGAGAGAGGAAGACAACAACGCTCCAACGGGCCACATCCCGTGGCTACACCTCTTCACCAAGCGACAGACCTGGGCAATGGTGCTGGGCTTCGTCGCTGTGGTGTGGACCCTCAACATCTTCGTGACGTTCCTCCCGCTGATGCTGGGCGACATCTATTCCGTCGCTGACGAGGCGCTTGGGTGGTACACGGCGATCCCGTTCGCTGTCGGCGGCATCGGCGGAATCCTCGGCGGTTGGTTCACCACGAAGTACTCGAGGATGCGGGCCCATCTGGCGCCTCTTGCCTGCAAGCGGCGGATTGCTGCAGTCTATGGTGGGGCGCTCGCCATCTGTTCGATTCTCGTCGGAGTCACCACCGGCCACTTCGCTGTGCAACTGGCGGCGATGAGCATGGCGCTGTTCTTCTGCGGAGCACTGAGTGCCGTGGGCTGGTCGATTCCCGCTGATGTCGTGACCGGAAGTCGTGTCGCATCGTTAGGGTCCATCCAGAACTTCGGCGGCTACTTCGCCGGCTCACTCTCGCCCTGGCTCACCGGGGTGCTGGTGACGACAACGGGGTCCTACCTCATTCCATTCGTCCTCGGCGCCGTTGTCGCGGTGATTGCGGGGATCGCCTATCTGCTCCTGCTGCGTGCCCCGATTCGGGTAGACAGCGCCGCTACAGAGATCGGAGACACCAGCTCATGACGAAAATCGCTGAGCACACGGCCACGCGGCCGACACGGATGCGCTACATCATCGCGGTCCTGCTCTTCATCACCGTCGTCATCAACTACATGGACCGGGCCAACCTGTCCATCGCGATGCCGGCGTTGTCCCAGGAGTTCGATCTCACCACGGGCCAGCAGGGGCTTCTGCTCTCGGCATTCGGGTGGACGTACGCCGCGATGCAGCTGCCCGGCGGGTGGCTCGTTGACCGGGTGAGGCCGCGAGTGCTCTATGCTTCCTGCCTCGTGCTGTGGTCCCTGGCCACGCTGTTCATGGGTATGTCCGGCGGGTTCGTCGCGCTCATCATCCTCCGGCTCTTGGTCGGCGGGTTCGAAGCACCGGCATACCCGATCAACAACAAGGTGGCCACCGCGTGGTTCCCGGAGCGTGAGCGCGGACGGGTCATCGCCTTCTACACCTCGGGGCAGTTCATCGGCCTCGCGCTGCTCACCCCCGTGCTGTCCTGGCTGCAGACGGTGCTCACGTGGCACTGGGTGTTCATCCTCACTGGTGTTGTCGGCATCATCTGGGCTTCGACCTGGTGGTTCGTCTACCGCGAGCCGCGTGACAAGTCGGGAGTCAACCAGGCCGAGGTCGACCTCATCGCCTCCGGTGGGGGACTGGTCGATGTTGAATCTGGCGCAACGAAGGAGACCAAGCCGAAGCTGAATTGGTCCGACGTCAAGGTCGTGTTGACCCGGCGGAAGCTGTGGGGCATCTACCTCGGCCAGTTCTGCTTGACCTCGACCCTGTGGTTCTTCCTCACCTGGTTCCCGACATACCTCGTTGATTACCGCGGGATGGACTACATCGAGTCGGGCTTCATGGCCTCCCTGCCGTTCATCGCTGCCCTGGTCGGTGTGCTGCTCTCTGGGTGGGTCTCGGACCTCATGGTCAAGAAAGGGCTGACACTGGGCACTGCCCGCAAGCTGCCGATCATCATAGGCCTGGCGCTGACAGTGTTCATGCTCGGCGCGAACTATACGGATTCGACTGCGTTGGTGATCGTGTTCATGTCGATCGCATTCTTCGGCAACGGCTTCGCCTCGATCACCTGGTCGCTGGTGTCCGCGTTGGCGCCGGAACGGCTGCTCGGTCTGACTGGAGGCATGTTCAACTTCATCGGCAACCTGTCCTCTATTGCCACACCGATCGTCATCGGCTTCCTCGTCACCGACATCGACTTCGCTCCGGCGTTCGTCTACATGGCTGCGATCACCATCGTGGGTGTGTTGTCGTATGTGTTCCTGGTGGGACGGGTTGAGCGGGTGGAGGGATAGGTACTACTCCAGGCTCCGGGCGATCCGACGGTTGCGGGCTTCAATGAACTCATTGTTCGCCTGCAAGTAGTCGATGAAGTCGCCCGGAGTCTTCGAGACGGCGGGGGTTAAGAAATCATCGAAATGATGAATAAATCTGATCTGCGACGTGTTGCTGTTCCAGAGATCGTCGAGAAGGAGAAACTCGGCGTACTCAGGGAAGCTCTAGAACAGTGCAAAATAGTCGGCGTACCTCTCCAGTGTGGCCGACAATGGGCTCGCTTCATCGCGGTAGAGACGTCGGATGCATTCGAGAGTGAGGTCGAAGCGGTCGGCGATTCGTGGGTGAATTCCCCGCGCTCCGTTGTTTGCGGAAGCTCTATCAACGCGATTGCTGGGAAAGATGATTGCTCTGCTGATCGTGTAGCCGAGATCAGGCTGCACTGATTCGGGTGGAATCTTCTTAGCGATTTTGGCGGCGCGGCCCTTCAGCCTTGTAGCGATCGCATCACTGGACCGAGCGAATCGCCCAAGACTCGATTCGTGTAGAAGATAGATGTCCTCACTCACAGTGAGGGTGAAATGGTGGCCGGACGGCAACCGTTTGTTCCAGAGAATTCGGTGATTTTCGCGGAGGACCGGGCTATATGAGTCAGGATCTATTCCCACTGAGGCGTCCCCGCGAAAATCGGCCCCGACGTCAATCTGCGAAGTCATATTCCTGTTCATACTTTGACCGCTTCTCTCTACCTGCCCGTTAGTCTCGTCTGTTTCGCAGTTCCAAGATAGTTGCTCAGTCTTCGCGCGCGACTTTCTTGTACCGTTTGGCATGATTGACTTCTGTTGAGGTGGGTCCATCAGCAGATGGTGTACCCCAGTCGTACCCATCAGACTGATCGCTTATGGAAATTGAAATCCGTCGTCATCGACAACTTGAGTATCCATGCCCTGGCTGTGTAGAAGTCTCTGACGACTACAGATTGCCCAGTATTGCCCAGTCCATCCTGCTCTAGAGAGGCGTACCGGGGGAGACTATTGTGGACAAGCTGGCCCGTGTGCCGAAACGTTGTCGTGCCCGGGCATGCGATGTGGTACCCGATCGACGAATCACACGACCAAATCGCTCGGCCGGTGGCTCACAGCTCGACTTAAATTGGCCACGTCCGGATAAACGTGATCAAACGGTAAGAAATCCGTTAGTATCGACCTAGCTGGTTCACCGAGGCCATCAAAAATACCGTCTACACCTGGACCATAGAGAATGCTATGCCAGCCCACGAAATCGGCTAGCGATGGAACTTCCGAGCCAGCGAATTTGACGAGTGGGTGCGTGCCAGCGGTGCGGCGTCTGATTCGTCGTCTCCTGGTGACAGTTGACCAATAACAACCGATAGTGTGGGGTGGCCCCTCCCCTCTGCTGAGACTTTGCCCAAATTCCGAAAGGAGGTCTAGATGAACGGTCTCTCCGCGCAGCCCGACCGTTACGCGCTGTCCTTCACCAGCGGTGCCCTCCTGACCCGGGAAGCAGTGATCGCCGTGCCTCTTTACCGGGCAGCTCGTGACTGGGACATCGTCCGAGAGCGACTTCGCGCAGAGAACCTGCTCCAGGCGCGAACCAATTCGTCGGGGTTCCGGCTGGCGCGCGAGGTTGCGCAGCGCCTGGCTGCGCTTACTGACGACGAGTTGGAGTTGCTGGGTGATACGAGCCCGAGCGAGCGCGGTCACCTGATGTGGGTGGCGGCATGTCGCCGCTACGCCTTCATCGGTGACTTCGCCGAGGAGGTCGTGCGTGAGCGGTTCCTCCTATTTACGCCAACGCTGTGGTACGGCGACTTCGATAGCTTCGTCCGTGGGAAGACGCTCTGGCACCCGGAACTCACCGGTGTGAAGAACTCCACATTGCAGAAGCTCCGATCGACGGTGTTCCGAATGCTAAGGGAAGCGGGTCTGCTTGCCAATGGCGAGATCCTCCACGCCTCCCTTTCCGCGCAAGTCCGCGAGGCACTTGACGCCCAGACACCAAGCGACGTTCGGTTCCTCCCGACTCGAGACAGCAAGGATAGTACGCTGTGACGCCGAGCGAACTCACTCGCCATGAGGAGCACCTGTTCGCGGTACTCAGCGGCGAACGCTTCCTCAAGATGGAAGGCTTGTCGAACGAGGTCCCGTTCTTCATTTATCCCTACGAACCTGAGCACGCCCTCGATGTGGAGAAGTCGAAGAAGCGGGTCAAGAATCGGCTGGCCAGCACTGGCATCGAGGTACGCGAGATCAACCTCTACGACCTGTCGGTCGACGTTCTCAAGGAGCGCGGCGACTGGGACGAGGTGCTCGAAGTGGAGTCCGACCTCGACAAGGGGGAGTTCACCGAGATGTTGCAGTCGATGCTCAACCCCCAGCAGCATCTCGCACCAGCAATCCGCGAACGACTCGCTGATGGAGGGTTCGACATTGTCTTCCTCACCGGAATCGGTGAGGTCTTCCCCTACATCCGCTCCCACAACGTACTGAACAACCTGCAAAGCGTCGTGGTGGGCAAACCGATGCTCATGTTCTTCCCCGGCCGCTACGAGCAGTCCGACACCCTCGGCTCGTCACTGGTGCTGTTCGGCAGGTTGAAGGACGACCAGTACTACCGAGCCAAGAACATTCTGGAACAGGAACCGTGACCGCCATGCATCTCACTGAGATTTTCGCTAAGGACGTCCAGCGGCCCATTGAGGGCGTCATCAAGGCTGATGACGTTGCGCACCTGGGCACTGAGGTGGACGAGTACGTCCTGACAAATGAAGCAGCCAAGGGACTGGAGCTTCTGCTTGAGGCGTACACGAACTACACCAACGCAAACGGCGTCTGGATTTCAGGCTTCTTCGGCTCCGGTAAGTCACACCTGCTGAAGATGCTCGCACACCTCCTCGGCGACGTGGAGGGTGACAACTTCCCGCGCGAGCGGGTCTCGGAGAGCTTCCGCGCCAAGGCCGCAGACGCCTTTCTGCCGCCCCTTCTCGACAAGGCTGACCGCATCCCGGCGAAGAGCCTGCTGTTCAACATCGATCAGAAGGCCACCCTGATCAGCAAGGATCAGACCGACGCGCTGCTGCGCGTATTCGTGAAGGTCTTCGACGAGTCTCGCGGATACTACGGAGACCAAGGCCATATCGCTCGGTTCGAGCGCCAGCTCGACGACGAGGGTCAACTTGATTCGTTCAAGAGCGCTTTCCTGGCCGTGTCAGGCCGGGACTGGGTCGAGCGTCGGCCGAGCTTCGGCCTTCCGACCGTTCGCAAGCAGGTCAACGAGGCGTACGCCCAGATCACTGGCCTCGACGCATTGACCGCCCCGGACATCCTGAAGATCTACCAGGACACGTATTCGGTCTCGATTGAAGACTTCGTCGACGAGGTCCGCGCCTGGCTCGACAAGCAGCCAGCAGGCTACCGGCTGAACTTCTTCGTGGACGAGGTCGGCCAGTTCATCGGCTCGAACACACATCTGATGCTGAACCTTCAAACGATCGCGGAGTCCCTAAACACGAAGTGTGCTGGCCGGGCGTGGGTCTTCGTGACCTCGCAGGAAGACATGGACAAGGTCGTCGGCGACCGCACCAAGCAGCAGGGCAACGATTTCTCGAAGATTCAGGCCCGGTTCACGACCCGAGTGAAGCTCACATCCGCAGACGTCGAGGAGGTCATCCGCAAGCGGCTGCTGGAGAAGAACGACAAGGGCACAGAAGTGCTCGAAGCCGTCTACGCGCAGGAGTCAGCAAACTTTAAGACCCTGTTCGACTTCGTCGACGGTGCGAAGACCTACCGCAACTTCACCGACGAGACCCATTTCGTCGGCACCTACCCGTTCGTGAGCTACCAGTTCCCTCTCTTCCAAGCCGCCATCGAGGGCATCTCCGACCACAACGTCTTTGAAGGCCGCAACAGCTCCGTCGGTGAGCGCTCCATGCTCGGCGTCGTCCAACAAGTCGCCAAGGACATCGGCGACGTCGAGATCGGCACACTGGCCACCTTCGACGCCATGTTCGCAGGCATCCGCGCGTCGCTGAAGTCCGCAGCGCAGCGATCGATCGACCGCGCCGAGCGTGACCTGCCCGACAACAGCTCACCGGTGACCAAGCTCGCCGTGCGCCTGCTCAAGGCCCTGTTCCTGGTGAAGTACGTCGAGAGCTTCCAGGCCACTCCGCGCAACCTGACTGTGCTGGTCTACAACCGGTTCGGGCTCGACCTGCCGGCCTTGTCCAAGCAGGTCCAGGACGCACTCACGCTGTTGGAGACACAGACATACGTGCAGCGCAACGGCAACGCCTACGAGTACCTGACCAACGAAGAGCAGGTAATCGAAGAAGAGATCAAGAACGTAGAGATCGATTCCTCCGAGGTCTCCACCCGCCTGAACAAGATTCTCTCCGGCGATGTCGTCAAGACCTCCAAGCTCCGCTACGCAAAGAACGGGCAAGATTTCCCGTTCGGATACAAGCTCGACGACCAGGCGTTCGGTCAACAACCTGAGCTCTCTCTGCACTTCATCACTCCCGAGTACCCCTACGGGCCGGAGGAGATTCGCATGCACTCGGCGGGTAAGGACGAGCTGCGCGTGGTCCTCGCTCCGGACGACCGCGTGCTGGCCGACCTGCGGTTGCTGATCAAGACCGAGAAGTACACGAAGCGCAAGCAGACCAGTTCCCTATCGCCCGTTGAGGACCAGATTCTGCGCGTCAAGGCCACCCAGAACGCGAAGCGAGAGAAGGAGCTGGTGGAGCGAATCCGCCGCGCCGTCGGCAGTGCCGATCTCGTCATCAACGCCGCAGACCTCACCTCCGGGTCGCAAGATGCAGTCACGCGAATCACGGAGGGGTTCCAAGACCTCATCGCGCGCACCTACACCCAGCTCAACCTGCTCGGTGGGCGCACCTACGCTGAGCAGCAGGTCGCTGGTTTCGCGAACCCCGACCAGGCCGCGATGATTGATGACTCCGCGATCCACGCCCTCGCGGCACCGGCGGACGAGGTGTTGTCGTACCTGCTGCAACGCGACCGGCTCGGTGAGCAGGTCACCGTCAAGAAGATCGTCGATCACTTCCAGGCCAAGCCCTACGGCTGGGACCTCGTCTCGATCGAGTGCGTCACAGCATGGCTCGTGGGCACCTCGAAGATCACACTCACGGTCGACTCGAACATCCTCAAGCGCACCGAAGTCGCCGCGGCCCTGCGCAACACCCAGAAGCATTCCCACGCCGTCGTCGCCCCTCAGAAGACCTTCGACCAGCGAAAGGTCGCAACGCTACGCTCCTTCTGCACGGACTTCTTCGACGAGCCCGCCGCGCCCAAAGACCCGCTCGAACTGGCGCGGCACGCAAGCGAGCGTCTGCGTGCCAAGAGCGAAGAACTCAAGGCGCGAGTCAGCGGCTCCAAGTACCCCTTCGTGACTCAGCTCGAAGTTCCGATCGCACTGCTGGATTCCGTCGTTGGCAAGCCTGATGACTGGTACCTGACCGACTTCGCCGCTTCCGACCAGCTGCTCGACGCGAAGACCGACATCATCGACCCCATCCAAGCCTTCCTCGGCGGTAACCAGCGCAAGATTTACGACGAAGCAAGCGCACTGCTCTCCACCAACGCCAGCAACCTCAACTACCTGCCCTCCGGCAGCAGCCAAGAGGTGTCGCAACTCCTGGACGATCCACAAGCCTTCCGCGGCAACCGGATGACCAAGTTGAAAGCCGCCGCAGTCGAGCTTGAAGCGCATATTGACGGGGCACTCATGGCGAATCGCGATCGCGCACTCCAGGAGATCGACTCTCGTTGGGCACCCCTCCAGACCAGCGCCATCTACTTCGAAGCGACGGAAGACGCTCAACGCAACGCGATCCAGAAGGTCGACGCGATCCTCGACAGGATCGGCCGTGAGCGCCAGATAGCCGTCGTCCGTGAGATCGCCAACACGTTTGAGGAACACACCTACCCGGCACTCCTCGACCAACTCGCGGAGAGCCCTCGCCTTCGCGAAGACGATGAGGTCGCCCCGCCCGTACCCCCGAAGCAGACCGTTTCGGTCAAGAGCATCAGCGCCACCGGGATCCACGGCGTCCTGGAGACCGAAGACGACGTAGACCGCTACCTCGATGCGCTCCGCAAGGCACTGGTTCAGGCGCTCAACGACGACAAGCGCATCGCGCTGTAGGAGACACCAAACATGGAAACCGCACCACTGAAGAGCTTCGCTACCTGGGCCAGGCGCGAACTCATCACCCAGGTCAGCGCCCGGCTGACCGCCGTGCTCGCCCCATCCTCGCCGGAGCGGGTCGAGAGCCAGCGCGCGGTTGCCATGCTTGAACGCGACATCGCAGCCGCCGGAGGCGGAGCCAAGGGCAAGGACGCTATCGCCGACAAGGTCGCATACACCTGGTTCAACCGCATCATCGCGCTCCGTTTCATGGACGCCAACGGCTACACCGGCATCGGGATCGTCTCACCTGCGCGCGGCCAGCAGGTCGGCCAGCCCGAGATACTCGCCGACGCCAAGCGCGGCAGCATCGACCCTGCCGTTATCACCAACAAGCGAACCGTCGACACGATCACCGGGCTCCTCGACGGAACCCGCCCTAGCGCAGACGCCCAGGGAGAGGCCTACACACTCCTGCTCGCTGAGTACTGCCGTTACTGGAACCGCTCGATGCCGTTCATGTTCGAGCGCGAAGGCGACTACACCGAACTCCTCATCCCAGCAAACCTCCTCGCAGCAGACTCGATCTTCACGCGTGCAGCCGCCGCTCTCACCGAAGAGGTCTGCCGCGAAGTCGAAGTGATCGGATGGCTGTACCAGTTCTATATTTCCGAGCGGAAGGACGAGGTCTTCGCCGGGTTCAAGAAAGGCAAGAAGGCAGGCGCGGCCGAGATTCCAGCCGCCACCCAGCTATTCACCCCGCACTGGATCGTCCGCTACCTGGTCGAAAACTCCGTTGGTCGGCTCTGGATGCTCAACCACCCCGAGTCGCGACTTATTGACCAGATGGACTACTACAACGCGCCGGTCGACGAAGAAGCCGACTTCCTCAAGGTCACCCGCCCCGAAGAGCTGACAGTCATCGACCCGGCTTGCGGTTCTGGACACATGCTCACCTATGCGTTCGACCTGCTTTACGCGATCTACGAAGAGGAAGGCTACGCGCCCTCTGAGATTCCTGAGCTGATCCTCACCCACAACCTGTACGGCACTGAAATTGACGTGCGCGCCGGCTCTCTGGCGGCGTTCGCACTCGCAATGAAAGCTCGTGCCAAGCAGCGCGCCTTCTTGAACAAACGTGCCACCCCGAACATTTGTGTCATCGAGCCCATCTCGTTCGGCCCGGATGAGTTGGACCTTCTTGTCACTGTGGACGGCGACTCTCGTGCTGAGGAGATGTACTGGGTGCAGTTCGAGAACGCGGACACGCTCGGCTCGCTTATTGAATCCGACCCCGACCTAACGCTTCGTCTCGCGCGACACCTCAGCACTCTCGACGACCAGGGTGACTTGCTGCGCGCCGATGCACTCGCCGGAGCCCAGCGAGTCATCGAGCAGGCTCAGTATCTGAGCCGAAAGTACCACGTGGTGGTCGCCAACCCCCCATACATGGGCTCGTCCAACATGGCTGGCGCCCTGGAGGAGTTCATTCAACGGCATATGGCCGACGCAAAGGCTGATCTCTTCGCTGCGTTTATAGAGAGAGCGACGACTCTCGCGGCACACGGCGGAACAGTCTCAATGATCGCGAAGCAGAACTGGCTTTTCCGCCCAGCCTTCTCTGCGCTACGAAGCAAGGTTCTCGCCGCCCATCAACTTGAGCAAGTCCTCCACTTTGGCGCGGGGGCTTTCGATAGCTTGAGCGGAGAAGTAGCCTCAACTGCCGTGTTCGTCCTGAGGCTTCATGAGTCGGGACGGGAATGCTGGTTCGCGCGCCTCGTAGATGGGGAGAATGAGGCGGCGAAGGAGTTGGCGCTGCGCGAAGCCATCACAGCGTCGCGTTCTGTCTTCGTTCGTAGGTTGAGTGACTTTCTCGCTATCCCTGGCGCCCCAGTTTGCTATTGGATGTCAGATACTGGACTCAGTGCGCTGGCTTCCGGCCCATACCTGGGAGACGTACTGAACCCCAGAGAAGGAATGGCGACCGGGAACAACGCGAGATATCTTCGCTACTGGTGGGAGGTTTCAGCGTCCGCCACGAATCGAACGGCGGAGAGCAGAGAATCTGGTCGTTTGAGTGGGAAGCGCTGGTTCCCTTACAACAAGGGCGGCGGTCCGCGACGTTGGTACGGTCATGATGAGTTCGTCGTTGACTGGTATAACGATGGGGCGGAACTTCAGACGACCTTACATCCTAGTGGATCGCGGGTATGGGCGCATAACTTCAACCTTGAGTTTATCTTCAAGGAAGCCGTTTCATGGTCTTCAATCACGAGTCGCGGTTTGGCTCTGCGCTACTACCCGCCTGGCTTTCTGTTCGACGCTACGGGCTTGTGCGCTTATCCGCGTTCCGGGCGGGAGGCGATGTTCGCCGCGTTGGCTCTTGTCAACTCCAAGTATGGCTCGGAGTTTGCAGACCTCCTGAATCCGACCCACCACTTCAAGGCTGGCGACTTTGCTCGTCTCCCGCTTCCGAAGGTTGATGCCGAGCAGGTCGAACGTCAGGCGGCAGATGCGATCGCCATCGCCAGAGATGACTGGCTGACGCAGGAGACCGCACCGGGCTTTACTGTGCTTCCGGGGGACGCTGGTCCTGGCACAGTGTCGTCTTGGGTTGAGCGTTGCCGCACGCTCGGCGAGGAACGCACGACGGCGCTCCTGACGATTGAACAGGACATTCAAGACACCATCGGTGAGGCCCTGGGCGACGAGGGCGGCGGCTCGACGCTACCAGCGCGTTCCACCATTACGCTCCTTGGCAATGCGGAGTACACCTTTTCGACCGCTGATGACGCCGGGCATGCGGCTGCGCGCGAGCTTGTCATCGATATGGTCTCGTACGCGGTCGGCTGTATGTTCGCTCGGTACAGTCTCGACGAACCCGGCCTGATTCTCGCTGACCAGGGCGCGACGCTACAGGATTACCTCGCCAAGGTGCCGCGGCCGACGCTCGTTCCTGATGCAGACAACGTGCTGCCGATCGTTGATGGCGACTGGTTCGAGGACGACATTGTGGCGCGGTTCCGCCAGTTCCTACGCACAGCGTTCGGCGAGAAATATTTCGAGGAGAATTTGCGGTTCGTTGAGGAGTCGCTCGGTGTCAAGACCCTGCGGGATTACTTCATCACCCGAGCGGGGCGGTCTAGGTTCTACGACGATCATGTGAAGCGTTACAAGAAGCGCCCGATCTACTGGCTGTTCTCCAGCCCGAAGGGTTCGTTCAATGCCTTGATCTACATGCATCGCTACGCGCCGTCCACAGTCTCGACGGTGCTGAACGAGTACCTGCGGGAGTTCGAGTCGAAGTTGGAGGCGAACCTTCAGCATCAGGAACGCCTCGTTGCCGGGGACGGCACGCCGCGCGAGAAGGCGGCGGCGCTCAAGGAGGCCGAGAGGCTGCGCAAGGTACTGCTGGAGCTGGGTGAGTACGAGCACGACATGCTCTATCCGCTGGCGTCGCAACAGGTCGCCATCGACCTCGACGAAGGGGTGAAGGTGAACTACCCGAAGTTCTACCCGGCCCTCAAGAAGATCACTGGGTTGGAGGCAGCGGAGTGAACTCGCTCAGCGCGGTCCTCCCGCATCTGGAGCAGCGATTCGAGTCGCAGCGGCTCGTTTTCTGGCATGACGCGGAGAGCGAGTATGCCGCCGAGCTCGATGCCCTCGACCTCCGCGAGGTCACGACCTTGCGTGTGGAGAACAACGAGTACTCGGTGAAGAACCGCGTCCTTCACGACGAACCGGCGGCCAAGTTCCTCATCTACCGCGCCGGTGGCGTGCCCGTCGGTGTCGGCAACTGGTTGCTCGACCTGGAACTGGCCTACGGCGTGTTCACCGCAGACAGCGCGGCACTCGTGCGACAGGACCTTGGGCTCGACGGCCCCGGCACCGAAGACGTGCTGCGGGACCACGAGAAGTTCTTCCGAGCCGCCAAACGAGCACAGGCCCTCAAGTCAGTACTTTCGGCTGACGATGACGCAGACCGGCTGCGGGCCAAGATGTGCGCAGTCGTGGTTGGCCAGCGTGAGCACAGCATGCTGGAGCTCACGCGCGCCCTGCTGATCGAGAACGCACGCGGCGAAGCAAGCAAGTACGAGGCTCTGGTTGAGCAGGGGCTCGGCGGGTTCCACTGGGCAGGTGTAGCAAAGATTTACGGCTACGAAGCAAACGAGCCCAGCGTCGACGACTTCGTGTTGTGGATGTTCCGCCAGGCAGCTAATGGGTTCGCATCGGACACTCCGGGTGAGCTTCGCAACGTCCAGCTCGATTTCGCAAGCCTGCGCAATGACCGGCGCAGCGCCGACGCCCTCGCGACCTTGGCGCGCCGAGCATCAGAGAGCCTGAGCTACGCGGACAGCATCGAAGATGCCGAACTGACCGATCTCGTCGACAACGATCTCTTCGAGGATGTCGAGCAGAAGGTCATCAGCCTGCTCGCCCACGCGGTCCGCGAACGGACGATGAGTGCGCGGGAAGTCGCGGAGACGATCCGCGCTCGCCAAAGCAGCATTTGGGTTGACGGATACCGGGAGCTGTACGCGGCACTCGGAGCCGCCTCCGACCTGTTGAGCGAACTCTCCAACGCAAGTTTCGCGATCGCGTCATTCGATGAAGGGCTCGACCGCTATCGCAAGCAGTGGTTCCTAATCGACCAGCTCTATCGGCAGTTCCACTTCGCGGCGCGCACCACCGAGTACGCGGGACCGCTGGAGGCCCTCCGCGAGGAGGTCGAGAAGCACTATGCGAACCGCTACCTGTACGAACTAGGCAACTCCTGGCAGCAGCAAGTCGACGCCGTGCAGGACTGGCGATCCGTGACGTTACGCCCACAGACCAAGTTCTTCATCGATCACGTCGAGCCGATCATCCGCAAGGGAAACCGGAAGGCGGTCGTCATTATCTCTGACGCGCTGCGCTACGAGATTGCCGATGAACTGCGCTCACGCATCCGCCAGGAAGACCGCTTCGACGCAGAACTCGACGCCATGCTCGGTGTGCTGCCGAGCTACACCCAGCTCGGCATGGCCGCTCTGCTTCCACACAGGACTTTGGCCCACTCGCAGGGTGGCGATCCCGTGCTCGTTGACGGCCAGCGATCCGACGGAACCACGAACCGTAACAAGGCCTTGGCCTCCGTGGGTGGGTTCGCGATCCGGGCCGAGGAGGTCCTGTCGATGCCGCGCGGGGAGCTGCGTGATCTCTACGGTGCGCATCAGGTGCTGTACGTCTACCACGACAGGATCGATGCGATCGGTGACAAGGCAACCACCGAGCGGCAGGTGTTTGAAGCCGCCGACGACGCATTGCGTGACCTGGTGGACCTGATCAAGCGGCTGACCAACGCGAATGCGACGAACATCCTCGTCACGGCCGACCACGGCTTCCTTTACCAAGACACCGAGCTAGCAGAGGCCTCGTACCTCTCGACCAAGCCGCAAGGTGACGACCTTGTAGTTACCAACCGTCGGTACGTGCTCGGCCGTGGCCTGAAGGATGACCCAGCGTTCCGGAAGTTCGACCCCGAGCAGGTGGGACTCGGCAGCAACCTGGAGGTGCAGATTCCCAAGTCGATCCACCGCCTCAAGCTGCCGGGTGCTGGCTCACGGTTTGTCCACGGCGGCGCGTCGCTCCAGGAGATCGTGGTGCCGGTGGTCACGGTCAACAAGAAGCGCAAGAGTGACACCCGCCCCGTCAACGTCGAGGTGCTGCCCGAGACCGACAAGATCACCACAGGACAGCTCGTCGTGAAGCTCTTCCAGTCCGAGCCAGTGAGCGAGAAGGTGCAGCCGCGCTCCCTGCGGGCAGGCATCTACGTGAGCGAAACCCTGATTTCGAACCAGCCCGAGCTGACCTTCGATCAGCCCTCCGCCGACAAGCGGGATCGCTACCAGAGCGCACGCATGCTGCTCAGCCAGGACGCCAACGAGTTCAACAACCATACGGTGGAGTTCCGACTCGAAGAGCAGATACCCAACACCACACAGTGGCGCGTCTACCAGCGGGCTCAGTACCTGCTCAAGCGCTCCTTCACGTCGGACTTTGATTTCTAGGGGAAGCAGCAGCCATGACGGACACAGAGAACAGCTCCGGCGACGAGCCAGTCGTCGAGACCAGCACGCCGCAGCAGACCGACCTCGACTACAAGATAAACCTGCTGTTCGGTGGTTCGGTCGTTCGCAAAGACCTCGTGAAGGCCGTCAAGGGCAACGCGATCGTGCCCTCCTACGTGCTGGAGTACTTGCTCGGCCAGTATGCCGCGTCCGACGACGAAGCGACGATCCAGGCCGGTATCGATGCGGTGCGCAAGATTCTCGCTGACCATTACGTACACCGCAACGAGTCAGAACTCGTGAAGTCCACCATCCGCGAGAAGGGCCGCCACCGGATCATCGACAAGGTGACCGTGACTCTGAACGACAAGCAGGACGTGTATCAGGCATCGTTCGCCAACCTGGGCCTCAGCGGCGTGATCGTCGAACCGGCGACAGTGAAGGCGAACCCGAAGCTGCTCGTCGGCGGCGTGTGGTGCATCTGCGACATCGAGTACTTCCACAGCGATGACGCTCGTGTGGTGCCGTGGATTCTAGGAAGCCTGAAGCCCATCCAGATGTCGAGCTTCGACTACGAGAGCTACCTGGAATCACGCCTCGGATTCAACACAGAAGAGTGGATCGACCTGCTGATCCAGTCCATCGGGTTCAACCCAGAGATGTTCGGCCGCCGCGCGAAGCTCTTGCAGCTCGTGCGTCTCATCCCGTTCGTTGAGCGCAACTACAACCTGGTAGAGCTCGGGCCGAAAGGCACCGGAAAGTCCCACATCTACTCCGAGTTCTCGCCCCACGGGATGCTGATCTCCGGCGGCGAGGTCACCGTCCCCAAGCTCTTCGTCAACAACGCAAACGGCCGCATCGGCCTGGTCGGCTACTGGGATGTTGTCGCGTTCGACGAGTTCGCGGGCAAGAAGAAGCGCACCGACAAAGCACTCGTCGACATCATGAAGAACTACATGGCGAACAAGTCGTTCTCGCGCGGCGTCGAGACCCTCGGAGCTGAAGCATCGATGGTGTTCGTGGGCAACACCTCGCACAACGTGCCCTACATGCTCAAGCACTCCGACCTCTTCGACGAACTGCCCGAGGCGTACCACGACTCGGCCTACCTCGACCGTCTCCACTTCTACATCCCCGGCTGGGAGGTAGACACCATCCGCAGTGAGATGTTCTCCGCCGGCTACGGCTTCGTTGTCGACTACATCGCCGAGGTGCTGCGGTCAATGCGCAACACCGACTACTCCGACCGCTACCAGCAGCACTTCACTCTCGGCTCAGACATCTCCACCCGCGACCGCGACGGCATCCATAAGACCTTCTCTGGCCTGATGAAGCTCATCTACCCAGATGGCAAAGCAACCCCAGTAGAGATCGAGGAATTGCTCCGCTTCGCCATCGAAGGACGTAAACGCGTCAAAGACCAAATATTGCGGATCGACACAACCATGGGCGTCGTTAACTTCGTCTACAGCGACAAGACCGGCGCCTGGCACGGCGTGACCACGCTCGAAGAAGACGAGTACCCCGACTACTACCAAGCGCTATTTCCCCAGACCGACGACGCGGCCTCGACCGCTGAGGCGGACGCCGCCGATAAGGATCCCACTACGACGGTCCAGCTGTCGGACGAGCTGGCACCTAAACTATTCGAAGGACACCGAGAGTTCCAGGAGAACCAGCGCGGAGTCTCCTACGAAGCGCTGCTCGCGCCGTACCTCCGCGGTGCAAGCGACATCACCGTCGTCGACCCCTACATCCGGCTGCCGCATCAAGGGCGCAACCTTGTCGACCTGCTCGCTCTACTGGCAGCCTCCAAGGACCCTGCCGACGAAATCACCGTCACGCTCGTGACCAAGGAAGTCCGAGGCGAATACGAGCAGCAGCACCTCCTCATGTTTAAGGACATCCAAGATAGCGCCGCCACTTCAGGCATCCAGTTCACAGTCACCTGGGATGAGACCATCCACGACCGGTCAATCCGCACCGATCACGGCTGGAAGCTCCTCCTTGGCCGAGGACTCGACATTTTCCAGAAGGGCTCCGGTAGCCCATACGACCTCGGCTCCCGACGCCAAGAGTTCCGCCAGGTCTTCGCCTTCGGCATCACTTACATTTACGAAGGCAATGGTGACTCATGACCGACATCAGCATCAACGGGATCCCACATGGGCCAGTGTTGGGTAACTTCGATGACAGCCTCAGTCCGGAGAGTCTTCGTGCGATCGTTCAGGACTCTCACCTGAGCTTCCTGGTAGGCGCAGGAACACCTTCATCGTTCTTCGGTCTGCTGGGAAACGTGGAAGATGCACTGACCGAACTCACTGAATCAACTGCGGACAACGACGTGAAGACGCTCGTCCGCGCGTCTATACACGCATATTTCATAGACTCGGTACTTGTGCCGAATCTGAAGGTCATTGAGCGCCATGCTGATGCAGAATCCGTCCTGACCTCGTACGCCAAGTTCCTGCGTACTATCAACCGCATTCTTCTCAAGCGCTACAGCTCCATACTTGCCAAGCAAGCAAATATCTTTACGACCAACATCGACATGGTGTTTGAGGTCGCTATGGAGCAGATGGGGCTCGACTTTAGTGATGGCTTCAGCGGCAAGATTCGACCCCGATTTGACCTTGGCGATTTCAACACCATCCGCCTCCGCATGTCTAGCAGGTTTGAGCAGCGGTCAGAGGTTCCGGTGTTCAACCTTTTGAAGCTTCATGGCTCGGTCGCATGGCGCGACGAGACCGGAGTAGCGGGACGGACCGAGATAACGTTTGACCACGGATTGACTGTCGTCTCCGAGGTCACGGCGGCACTCGCTGCGGCTCGTGAGCACCTCATCGCAATCAGTAGCCCGGCCGAGGTGAATGCGAAAGACCTCATCGCGAAGGCAAACTCAGGGCCTACGCCTGAAGCTGTTCGAGAATTCGTGACCGCGTACGGCAAGCTCGGAATTGTCAACCCCGATAAGCAGAAGTTCGCCACCACAGTCCTTAACGAGACCTACTACGAGTTGATCCGTCGATTCGCAAATGAGTTGGAGAAAGAAAACAGTGTCCTGTTTGTTCACGGTTTCTCCTTCCGAGATGAGCACCTCCGTGATGTCGTTACACGTGCCGCTCGCGCGAATCCGACACTCCAAGTGATTGTCTTCTGCTATGGTCGGGCCGATCGTGCGGAGTACCAGAGGCTAATACCTGACATCGACGTCAAGAACAGCAACATCTTCTTCATCGTCCCCGCAGAGCCGGAGGAGGGTAGTGACGAGATCAAGATGACTCTCGACGTTGTGACCCGCGACTACTTCACTCCGATTATCGGGGACAAGTTCCCCGAGCCGGATCAGCGGATCGAGCTCGGTATCCGTATTTCATCGGGCGATAACGCTGATGTTTGAGGGCGACACTGTTGCGCAGGACGATGTCTTCCGGGTGGGTCGCGTCGTCTCGGTCGAAGGTAGACAAGTTCACGTGTCCGTCGACAAACTCAAGAACGGCGCACACCTGCTCTTTCGGGGCGGCATCGTCCGCAACGTCGCGGTCGGCGGCTACCTCAAGATCACCAAAGGCTTTTCAGAACTGATTGCTAAGGTCGACGGCGAGCTCATCGAGCAGGACCGCGGTGCGTCATCCATCTACAAGCGCGGAGTCGACCCGATGAACCGCCAGCTCCAGGTCAGTCTTATCGGGTATATCGAGGGTGGACGTTTTGAAAGGGGAGTACGAGAAATGCCCCTCCTCGACAACGAATGCTTTATCCTCACGGAGGCTGAGTTTGCCCTCATCCACGCCTTCGTCGAAGACTCAGACACGCCCATCGAGGTGGGTGCCCTCGCGATGGAACCGACACAAAGCGTGTCCGTGGGTGTGAATTCTATTTTCGCGAGCCATGTCGGAATCTTCGGGAACACCGGCAGCGGAAAATCGTACACGCTGGCCAAGCTCTACCACGAACTGTTCGCTCGATACGGTGCATTGGACACCTTCCGCCAACGATCACAGTTCGTCCTGATTGACTTCAATGGGGAGTACCTCAACCGCGAGCCTTCAGACGGGGACAACCGCTCCACCGCTGTGATGACAAGTGATGCAAATAAGCGCGAGTACGCGCTCAGCACGCGTAGCGGGAATGGTCCACGTCTACCGCTTCCATCGAGCGCGGTCAGCGACCTCGCGTTTTGGACAGTACTACTCGACGCCACCGAGAAGACCCAAGCCCCATTCCTCGCGCGTGTCCTCAACAGCGACTACTGGGATCGACGGCTCGCAGACCCCAACGGCATATTGACCGTTCTGGGCGATATGGTCCTCCGCGCTACGAAGAGTAGCGACAAGTCCGTCGACCGACAGACGTTGTTGAACCTCCTGGCTGAGGTCCAGACCTGTCTCGGTTCAACGGCGCCCCAAGAGTTGGCTGCCGTGATCGATGATTTCCAGACAAACCTCCATTACAACGCGACCCTAGGGAAGTTCTTCTGGGGCGAATGGGCGAAGTACGTCGACCCAGATCATTCAACCTGGGAGTCACTTACGAAGGACAAGATCGTGACGCTCCCGATCGATTTTTCTACGATTGAACCGGGCATCGACGTGATTCGCTTCAAGATAGTGCTCCAGTACTACAACGACATCATCAGTGGCTTCTCCAACCGCGAGCACCTGTCGCCACTGATCAAGCGCCTTGAAACCCGAGTGCCCGACATCAAGAAACTGATCACTGTTGAGGATAACGGCGGCCAGTACGATGTGCCCTTGACTGTTGTGTCGCTGCGGGATGTTAGCCTGTCGATGCGCAAGGTGATCCCGATGTTGCTGTGCAAGCATCTTTATGATCTAAAGAAGGAGACCGATCCAACTAACGCGCGATATCTGAACCTCATTATCGATGAGGCTCATAATATCTTGTCATTGGACTCGTCACGCGAGAGCGAAGCATGGCGCGACTATCGCCTGGAGACATTCGAAGAGATCGTCAAGGAAGGTCGCAAGTTCGGCGTGTTCTTGACGTTGGCAAGCCAACGCCCCCATGACATCTCGCCGACGATCATTTCGCAGCTCCACAATTATTTCCTTCACCGTCTTGTGAACAATCTTGACGTGCAGGCGATCGAGAGGGCGGTCTCATATCTGGACCGGGTGTCCTTCGAACAGTTGCCCATACTTCCAAGAGGCGTTTGCGTGGTCGCTGGCGTATCGGCGCAGGTGCCAGTGATCGTGAGGATTAGCCCTCTTGCGCCGGAAACGGAGCCCAACAGCCGGACGATGTCTATCGCTGCCGATTGGCTGAGGCCCTTGGATAGGACGCTGCTCTCAGAATTCGAGCTCGCCGAAGCGCTCGGTGATGATGCTCCGAGCTCCGCCCAAATGCAGGCAGGCACCTTCGACTGGGGTAGTGATGACCCACCATTCTGAGCGTCCGGCATCTACACGGTCACACGATTCAATCGTGGGAGCGTTTCAGGTAGCAGCCTTTCGGTCGTGGCGCTGAAGCCATGCGGGGTTGATACTCGTCATTGTCTGCCACAAATATGCGATCGTTTTGCCTCCCGAGGGAAAGGCCACGATCCGTCTCCGTAGTCTGCGCGCGCCGAACCTATCGCGTTCTTCCATTCGATTTTGCTTATCCCCCAGCGAGAGCGTCGGAGCGCTGGCCATCCGCGAGGCCACCGCCTGCCTTGAGGACTCTATTAAAGGTGTGGCTATCGGACCCTTCAGAGTTAAGTGTGAGGCGAGATTTAAAGTTGGCCGGTGAACAGGTGCATCTTCAATCGATAGTGCTCGAACTTGCGGAACCCTTGGGCGATTAGGCGGCCGAACTCGATGGTCTCGTTAATTTCCTCAGTGCCACCATTGCTCGCTCGTCCAGTACCGAAGTAGGTCAAAAATGCTGATCTCCATAGAAGCAGGGTCTTCTTGAATCGAGCTATATCTAGGAATGAGTATGACGGACACGTGCCGATCAATTTCTCGACGAATCGTCGTGGTTGCGAGGCGTGGCCTGGTGGAACACGCATCGGAGGTCTTGCGCGCATTTGTGGGCGACCTCAGCCGCGACGTGGTAGGGATCGGTGGCATGATGCTGTGGATGTGTGAAAAAGCGAATCCATTTGGCTGGGTTTAACTTAGCGCTGGTGCTGAGACAGGATGGATTCTCCGACGACGGACAACCCGCCCGTCCTATTGTCTATCTGGAGTGTATCGATCACACCGTCAGCACAACCTTGCCCGTGGTCTCCCGGCCTTCAAGCGCACGATGGGCATCCGCAGCATCAGCCAGCGCGAACGTGGCTCCCACCCGGAAATTCAGCCACCCGTGCTCGACGCCGTTGAAGAGCATGGACGAGCGCTTGGCCAGCTGCTCGGGGGAGCGGACGAACCACGCGAGCGAAGGCCGCGACAGGAAGATGCCGCCCGATGCGTTGAGTCGCTGAATATCAAACGGCGGCACCTGACCCGAGGCTCCACCGAAGAGGACCATCGAGCCGAGTGGCTTCAGGGATGCCAGCGAAGCATCGAAGGTGTCCTTGCCGACACCGTCATAGGCGACCTCGACGCCCTCTCCATCGGTGAGCTCCTTGACCTTCGCGGTGATGTCGACACCATTGCCGTAGAGGAACACCTCATCGGCGCCGGCCTTGCGCGCCAGCTCAGCCTTCTCCTCGGTACTCACGGTCGAGATGACGTTGCCGCCCAGGTGCTTGATGATCTGGGTGAGCAGGAGTCCGACTCCGCCGGCACCGGCATGGACGAGCGAGGTGTGGCCGGGCTTGATCTCGTGCGAGCTCGTGGCTAGGTACTGGGCAGTCAGGCCCTGCAGCGGCATTGCGGCGGCGACCTCGGTGCTCACGCCCTCCGGTACGCGCAGCAGGTTATCGGTTTTGACGACGACCTGGGTCGCATACGAACCCGGGCCTTCGTGCCAGGCGACGCGGTCGCCGACGGACCAGCTCGCCACACCTTCGCCCACCTCGGCGATGTGACCGGTGCCCTCGGAGCCGACGATGTGCGGGTAGCTCATGGGGTACGTGCCCGAACGACGGTACGTGTCAATGAAGTTCACACCCGCGGCCTCGACGTCAACGAGGACCTCACCAGGACCGGGCCGAGGGGTGTCGATCTCATTGAATTCGAGAACCTCGGGTCCACCTGCTCGCATCGCCTGAATAGCCTGGGTCATCACGCCTTCTGCATATAATTTAATGTGCTGGTATAGTTATACATATGAATGATCTTAGTGTTGCCGTCTCCGGTGCCACCGGATACGCCGGGGGAGAGGTCCTCCGGCTGCTGAGCACTCACCCTCATCTCAACGTCACCATGGTGTGCGGACATTCTTCCGTGGGTGAGACGCTCGGCCGACATCAACCCCATCTTGCCCGATATTCCGATTTCGTGGTTAAGGAGTCCACCGCCGAGGTGCTCGCCGGCCACGATGTCGTCATCCTCGCGCTCCCACACGGTCAGTCCGGAGCGATCGCCGCCGAGCTCGAAGAGTCGAGCCCCGAGACACTCATCGTCGACCTCGCCGCCGACCATCGGCTCATCAGCGCCGCCGCCTGGGAGAAGTTCTACGGCTCCGATCACCAGGGCACCTGGTCCTACGGTCTGCCGGAACTGCTCACCGCCGACGGCACGAAACAGCGCGAAGCACTGAAGTCCACCAAGCGCATCGCCGTCCCTGGCTGCAACGTCACCGCCGTGAGCCTCGGACTCGCCCCGCTCATCCAAGCCGGACTCGCGGCACCTACTGGACTCAACGCGGTGCTGGCCAATGGCGTCTCCGGAGCCGGCAAGGCACTCAAGCCGCACCTCACCGCCGCCGAGGTCCTCGGCGATGCGAGTCCCTATGGCACGGGCGGCACGCACCGGCACGTGCCCGAGATCGAGCAGAACCTCAACGGTGTCCTCGGCGCCGACGCCGCAGAAGGCCCCACGCGGATCTCCTTCACTCCGACGCTCGTGCCCATGGCCCGGGGGATACTGGCGACCATCACTGCCGAGCCGGGGGAGTCCGCACCGAGAACCGCCGAGGGTCTCCTCGACGCCGCGGCACTGAAGGACCAGCTGGGCAAGGCTTTCGACCAGGCCTACGCCGACGAACCCTTCGTCCGCGTCCTGCCCGAAGGCCAGTGGCCGCGCACCTCATCGACCACTGGGTCGAACCTCGCGCACATCCAGTTCACCGTCGACGAACGGGCAGGCACAATCCTCATCGTCGTGGCCCTGGATAACCTCGTCCGCGGCACCGCCGGCCAAGCCCTCCAGTCCATCCATCTTGCCCTCGGCATCGACGAGACCACCGCACTTCCCCTTGAAGGAGTCGCACCATGAGCGTGACCGCACCACTTGGCTTCACAGCCGCCGGCCTGACCGCCGGACTCAAACCCAGCGGGACCAAAGACCTCTCGCTCGTCATCAACACTGGCCCCGACACTGCCGTCGCCGCCGTCTACACCTCGAACCGCTGCAAGGCCAACCCCGTCCTGTGGTCCCAGAAGGCCTCGGCCAACGGTCAAGCCCGCGCCGTCGTCCTCAACTCCGGGGGAGCCAACTGCTACACCGGTGACTTCGGATACGAGACCACCACGCTCACCGCCCAGACCACTGCCGAACTCCTCACCGAGTCAGGCACCGAAACATCGGCCGAAGACATCCTCGTCTGCTCGACCGGTCTCATCGGCGTCGGCGGTCAGGACTTCCGCGACACCATCATCGACAATCTGCCACCACTTGTGGCCGCCGCCGAGGACTCCGTGACCGGAGGCGAACACGCCGCCGAGGCGATCATGACCACCGACACCGTGGCCAAGACCGCCACCCGCGAAGGCAGCACTGGGTACACGATCGGCGGCATGGCCAAGGGCGCGGGCATGCTCGCCCCCGGACTGGCCACCATGCTCGTCGTCATCACCACCGACGCGAAGGTCGATCAGGCCGTGCTCGACCAGGCTCTGCGGGCCTCGACGAGTAACAGCTTCGATCGCCTCGACACCGACGGGTGCATGTCGACGAACGACACCGTTATCCTCATGTCCTCCGGCGCCCACGAAGCCGCAGTCGACACGGACGAGTTCACCGGCCTGCTGCGCGAACTCTGCCTCGACCTCATGCACCAACTCCACGTCGACGCCGAAGGGGCGCATCACGACATTGCGATCACCACGCAGGGTGCGGCAAGTGAAGCCGACGCTGTGGAGGTCTCCCGCTCAGTGTCACGTTCGGCACTGTTCAAGGCCGCGATCTTCGGCCAGGACCCGAACTGGGGGCGCGTCGTCGCCCAGGTGGGAACCACCTCGGCGAAATTCGACCCCACCGCTATCGACGTGAGCATCAACGGCACCGAGGTGTGCCGAGCTTCGGGACCCTATGAGGACCCGGAGAAGGTCAAATTCGAGCGCAACGTCGACGTCGTCATCGACCTGCACGCCGGTGACCACACCGCCACGGTCTGGACATCGGACCTCACCCACGATTACGTCGAAGAGAACAGCGCCTACTCCACATGAGCAACCCACACGACATGTCCACGAAGTCCACGGCCGCCCGGCTCGCCGCCGCCCAGGTCAAGGCCGAAGCCCTGACCGAGGCGCTGCCGTGGATCAAAACCTTCGCCGGTGCCACCATCGTCATCAAGTACGGCGGCAACGCGATGATCTCCCCGGAGCTGCAGCAGTCCTTCGCTGACGACATCGCATTCCTCCGCTTCGCCGGCATCCGACCCGTCGTCGTCCACGGGGGAGGACCCCAGATCACCTCGATGCTGTCTCGCTTGGGTATTGAAAGCGAGTTCAAGGCAGGCCAACGGGTCACCAGCGAGGAGGCCGCCGAGGTCATCCGCATGGTCCTCTCCGGCCAGGTCAACCGCGACATCGTCTCCCGCATCAACCGCAACGGCAATGCCGCGATCGGTCTCTCCGGTGAGGACGCAGACCTGCTTCTGGCCAACAAGACCCACGCCGAGGTGGACGGTGAGGTCATCGACCTGGGCCGGGTGGGTGAGATCGCCGAAGTCAACACCACCGTGCTCACCGAGCTCCTCGACGCCGGGCGGGTGCCCGTCATCTGCTCGATCGCCTCGGAGATCGACGGGGAGGCCGGCAAGCCCCTGAACATCAACGCCGACCTCGCCGCGTCGGCTGTGGCGAAGGCGCTTAAGGCGAACAAGCTCATCATGCTCACTGATGTGCCCGGCCTCTACGCGAACTGGCCCGACACCTCGAGCCTGATCTCGCGCATAGGACCGAAGAAGCTGCGCGAACTGCTGCCCAGCCTCGACGCGGGCATGATCCCGAAGATGACCGCAGCGCTTGAGGCCATCGAGCACGGGGTGCAGCAGGCTCACATCATCGACGGCCGGATGGCGCACTCCCTGCTGCTCGAGGTCTTCACCTCGGAGGGCATCGGCACCATGGTCGAAGACACCGTCGTCGAACCCGCACCACTGGGTGACGGACACAAGGGAACTATGGAGGACGACAATGAGTGACACACAATCCCAGACCTGGCGCGATGACTTCTCCCGCGTCCTCTCACCGGTCTTCGGCTCACCCCAGCTCGACCTCGTCCGCGGAGCGGGCGTGCACGCTTGGGACGCCTCGGGCAAGGAATACCTCGACCTGCTGGCCGGCATCGCCGTCAACGCACTCGGCCACTGCCACCCCGCCTGGGTCAAGGCCATCACCGAGCAGACGTCGACCCTGGGCCACATCTCGAACTTCTTCACCTCACCACCGCAGATCGCACTGGCTGAGAAACTTCACGAGGTCCTCGACCTGCCCAGCGGTTCGGCCGTGTTCTTCTCGAACTCCGGCACCGAAGCCAATGAGGCCGCCTTCAAGATGGCCCGCCGCGCTGGGGGTGGATCACGCCCGATCATCATCGCCATCGAGGGCGCCTTCCACGGTCGCACCATGGGCGCGCTCGCACTGACGGCCAAGGCCGCCTACCGCGAACCCTTCGCACCCGGGGTACCCGGCGTCGTCCATATTCCCTACGGGGACGTCGACGCGCTCGCCGCTGCCATCAACGACACCACTGCCGCCGTCTTCATCGAACCCATCCAGGGCGAGGTCGGAGTCCGGCAACACCCGGCCGGATACCTCACCAATGTGCGTGAACTGACTCGCGACGCGGGGGCACTCCTTGTCCTCGACGAGGTCCAGTCCGGAGTGGCTCGGACCGGATCGTGGTTCGCCTACCAGAACCCGGACATCGGCGAAGGAGTCGTCCCCGACATCATCACCTCGGCGAAGGGCCTGGGCGGGGGCATGCCGATCGGGGCCACCATCACCGTCGGCGATGCCAACACCAAACTCCTGGAAGCCGGCCAGCACGGGACCACCTTCGGCGGGAACCCCATCGCCTGCGCGGCCGGACTGGCCGTGCTCGAGACCATCGAGACCGAGGACCTACTCGACCATACCCGGGACATGGGAGCGTGGCTGACGAGCCAGCTGCTGGCCATCGACGGCGTTGAGAAGGTCACCGGCACCGGACTGCTCCTCGGCCTCGAACTGGCCGCCGGCCTCGATGAGAAGGCGATCGCAGCCCGCGCGCTCGAAGCCGGATTCATCATCAACCCCGTCGCACCCGGACGCCTGCGCCTGGCACCACCGCTGATCATCACGAAAGACGATCTCGCACCGTTCCTGACCGCCCTGCCCGGACTGCTGCACGGCTGAACACGTTCGCCGCCCCACCTAGCGGCCACCTCGGCGACCGGGCCATCGACCCTCACAGCCCGGTTGCCCCACACAGACTGACAAAGGACACACCATGACACGGCATTTCCTCAAGGACACCGACCTCACCCCGGCCGAACAGGCACAAGTCCTCGACCTCGCAGTCGAACTCAAAGCAGCCCCATATTCGCGGACCCCGCTGGCCGGGCCGCAGACCGCGGCAGTCATCTTCGACAAGACCTCAACGAGGACCCGCGTGTCCTTCGCCGCCGGGATCGCCGCCCTTGGCGGGCAGCCGCTCATCATCAACCCCGGTGAGGCGCAGCTGGGGCATAAGGAGTCCATCGCCGACACCGCGCAGGTCATGTCGCGCATGGTCTCGGCGATCGTCTGGCGCACCTATGCCCAAGCAGGTCTGGAAGAGATGGCCCAGAACTCATCCGTTCCGGTCATCAACTCCCTGTCCGATGACTACCATCCCTGCCAGATCCTGGCTGACCTGCTCACGATCCGCGAACACCGCGGCGACGTCGCCGGTCAGACCATGACGTACTACGGCGATGGGGCCAACAACATGGCCAACTCCTACGTCCTCGGCGGAGTCAACGCCGGCATGCACGTGCGCATCGCCGCCCCCGCCGACTACCAGCCGGCCGATGCCATCATCGCCGAGGCCAAGGAACTCGCCCAGGCCACCGGTGGATCCGTCACGGTCACCGACGACGCGAAAGCTGCCGCCCAGGGTGCCGATGTCCTCGTCACCGACACCTGGGTGTCCATGGGACAGGACGCCGCTGGTCGCGACGACGAGACCTCACCGTTCGTGAAGTACCAGGTCACACAGGAACTCATGGAACTGGGCAACGACCCGATCTTCCTCCACTGCCTGCCGGCCTACCGGGGCAAAGAGGTCACCGCCGAAGTCATCGACGGACCCGCCTCGGCGGTCTTCGATGAAGCCGAGAACAGACTCCACGCGCAGAAGGCACTCATGACATTCCTGCTGGAGAAGCGATGAGCGAGAACGCCACATCACCGACGAACTCGGCACCGCTGACGAAGACCGCGCGGCAGCAGAAGATCATCGATCTCATCACCCGCACATCTGTGCACTCCCAGATCGACCTGGCCGAGAACCTGGCAACGATGGGCATCACCGTCACCCAGGCGACCCTCTCACGCGACCTCGCCGAGGTGGGTGCCGTGAAGATCCGGTCCACCGCCGGATCCGTCTACGCCGTCCCCGGTGAGGGCGGCGACCGCAGCCTGCAGCAGTCCACGGGTGACAGCCTGGATGCGAAGCTGCCGAGGCTGCTCGAAGAGCTCCTCGTCTCCGCGGCAGCTCAGAAGGACATGGTCGTTCTGCGCACCCCGCCCGGAGCCGCCCAATATTTGGCCTCGGCGATCGACCGCTCCTCGATGACCGGGATCTTTGGCACAATCGCAGGAGACGATACTGTTCTCGTCATCGCGATGTCCTCCGTCGGGGGACAGACACTGGCCGAGACATTCCTCGAATATGCGGCCGGAAACGCCGCCGAGAGCTGATACACCCGATACACGTATGACCGATACACACGGGCCTGGAACACATAGCCAGACCTGAGACACACGCAGACCCGGCCGACCGGGAACTGGAACACCGAACCGATGGATTCAAACCGGCAGCGTGGAAGCGCCGACGGTGGGGAAGGACCTTTTGTGAGCGAACGACTGAGCCTATGGGGCGGACGATTCTCGGACGGCCCGGCCGATGCACTGGCCGCGCTGAGCAAGTCGACGGACTTCGACTGGCGCCTGGCCCACTACGACATCGCCGGTTCGAAGGCCCACGCAAAGGTGCTGCACCGCTCGGGTCTGCTCGACGATGATGAGCTGCAGGGCATGACCGAGGCGCTTGACGAACTCGGCCGCCGCGTCGAAACCGGCGAATACGTTGCCGCCGAATCCGACGAGGATGTCCACTCCTCACTCGAACGCGGACTCATCGAGATCGCCGGACCCGAGCTGGGCGGCAAACTGCGTGCCGGCCGGTCCCGCAACGACCAGATCGCGACCCTGGGACGCATGTACCTGCGCGATCACGCTCGTGAAGTTGCCGGGCTCGTCCTCGACGCCGTCGACGTCCTCATCGCCCAGGCTGAAGAGCACCCCGAAGCGCCGATGCCCGGTCGCACCCACCTGCAGCACGCACAGCCTGTGCTCCTGGCCCACCACCTCCTGGCCCACGCATGGCCGTTGCTGCGTGACGTCGCCCGGTTCGTCGACTTCGATGAGCGCGCCGGCATCTCCGCCTACGGCTCGGGTGCCCTGGCCGGATCATCGCTGGGCCTCGACCCTCAGGCTGTGGCCGCCGATCTGGGCTTCAACGACTCGGCAGAAAACTCGATCGACGGCACCGCAGGTCGCGACGTCTTCGCCGAATACCTGTTCATCACCACGATGATCGGCATCAACCTCTCCCGTCTCAGCGAGGAAGTCATCGCCTGGGCGACCAAGGAATTCTCCTTCGTCACCCTCCACGATGCGTACTCGACCGGGTCCTCGATCATGCCGCAGAAGAAGAACCCCGACGTCGCCGAGCTGACTCGCGGCAAGTCCGGTCGCCTGATCGGTGA
Source organism: Brevibacterium aurantiacum (assembly GCF_003932995.1). Lineage (NCBI taxonomy): Bacteria > Bacillati > Actinomycetota > Actinomycetes > Micrococcales > Brevibacteriaceae > Brevibacterium > Brevibacterium aurantiacum. The sequence goes on along the minus strand of NZ_CP025333.1, from coordinate 2,517,981 downwards.
CCTCACCGGTCTGCTCTCAACGCTCAAGGCCCTGCCCCTGGCCTACAACCGTGACCTGCAAGAAGACAAGGAACCGGTCTTCGACGCCACAGACACCCTCGAACTCCTGCTCCCGGCGTTCACCGGGATGGTCGCCACGCTGAAGTTCAACACCGAACGCATGGCCTACCTGGCACCCCGCGGATTCGCGCTGGCCACGGACATCGCCGAATGGCTCGTCCGCAAGGGCGTTCCCTTCCGCATCGCCCACGAACTCTCCGGAGAATGCGTGCAGCTTGCCGAGTCGAAGGACGCCGAGCTGTGGGATCTCACGGACGAAGAGTTCGCCGGCATCTCCGAGCACCTGACACCTGACGTCCGTGAGGTGCTCACCACGCTCGGGTCGATTGACTCCCGTAGCTCCAAGGGCGGCACCGCCCGCAGCGCCGTGGATCAGCAGCTGGCCAATGCGAAGGCCGAAGTTGCGAAACTGCGTGAATTCGCGGATTCGCCGCGGAGCGTTTGAGCGTCCTTCTCTAAGAAGAAGCACGACTTCAGGGGCGCACTTGAGCATTGCGTACAACTTGTACAAGTTGTACGATGGGTTCATGAGTTCAGTGACGTTATCCCAGTTCCGCAATCAGCAGAGTGACTATATTGCTGCTGCGCAGCGCGAGCCCGTCGAGATCACCTCGCGCGGGGCAGGCCGTCGTGCTGTCGTTGTGTCTCCTGAGTTCTATGACCGTGCTCTGCAGGCGTTGGAAGATCAAGCTGACATCCGATCTGCCGCCGCGGCGCGTGATGAGTCCGAACGAGTCACTCACGAGGACCTCGTCCGAGAGATTGGCATCTGAGCTTCCTCGATGAGCTACTCGATCAGTTGACTGGCCGAGGAACCTCGTCCACAAGGGAGTATTCAGCTCAAGGACGGTGGCGGCGAACTTCGGATTCGGGTCGGCGATTACAGGATCATCTATGACGTATACGACGGGGAACTTCTCGTGCTGGTCTTGCACCTTGGGCATCGACGTGAAGTGCATCGCTGAAAATGATTCCGGTGCGCCCAGGGGTGAGGGACCAGCTCAGAACAACCCGTAGAATTGACCCCGTCGGCTTCTCGCCGACACTTCATACACATCTGAAAGGACCGAAGTGACCGACATCTTCAGTGAACTCAAGGCCCGTGGACTCGTCTCGGTTTCGACCGACGAAGCCGCCCTGCAGAAGGCTCTCAATGAGGAATCGCTGACCTATTATGTCGGTTTCGATCCCACCGCACCCAGCCTGCACATGGGCAACCTGGTCCAGCTCATCACCGCCGCGCGCCTGCAGAAGGCAGGACACAACCCCCTGGCTCTCGTGGGTGGAGCAACCGGACTCATCGGTGACCCCCGTATGTCGGGAGAGCGCACGCTCAACCCGCGCGAAGTCGTCGAGGAATGGTTGGCAAAGATCCGGGCACAGGTCGAGAAGTTCCTCGACTTCAGCGGCCCGAATGCCGCCCAGGTCGTGAACAACTACGAGTGGACGTCCGAGATGTCCGCAATCGACTTCCTCCGCGACGTCGGCAAACACTTCCCGATGAACCGGATGCTGGCGAAGGAATCGGTTTCGGCTCGCCTCAACAGCGAAGCAGGAATCTCCTTCACGGAGTTCTCCTACCAGGTACTGCAGGGCAACGACTACCTCGAACTCCACCGCCGCTACGGCTGCTCCCTGCAGACCGGTGGCTCCGATCAGTGGGGCAACCTGACCTCGGGTGTCGATCTCATTCGTCGCGTCGAGCAGCACAGTGTCCATGCCCTGGCCACACCGCTGATCACCAAGGCCGACGGCACCAAGTTCGGCAAGACCGAGTCCGGCACCGTGTGGTTGGACGAGAGCCTGACCAGCCCATACGCGTTCAGCCAGTTCTGGCTCAACGCCGATGACCGCGATGTCGTGAAGTACCTCAAGGTGTTCTCCTTCCGTTCCCTCGAGGAGATCGAGCAGATCGAGGCCGAGTTCACCGCGGCACCACACACGCGTTTGGCACAGAAGGTGCTGGCCGAAGATGTGACGACACTGGTCCACGGTAAGGAGAAGTACGAGCAGGCGATCGCAGCGGCCTCTGCCCTGTTCGGTGGGGGAGAGCTGGCCAGTCTCGACGCCTCCACCCTGGGAGCCGCGACTTCCGAACTGCCTCGAGGTGATGTCAGCTCGACGCAGCTGGCTGAGGGCATACCCGTTGCCGATGCTTTTGTGACTGCCGGAATCGTGAAGTCCAAGGGCGAGGCACGCCGAGCCATCAAGGACGGCGGCGCCTACGTCAACAACGTCAAGGTCACCGGTGACGACCAGACCCTGACCCCCACCGAGGTGCTCCCTACCGAAGGCGGAGGAGTGATCCTCCTGCGTCGTGGAAAGAAGACCCTGGGGGCAGTTGACATCATCAGCTGAGCTCCATGACTGCTGACGACACCGTGCCCTTGATCAATTCGAGGGCACGGTGTCGTCGTATCCGGGCACAGAGACCCGAACCGGTGCCGACCACGAGTCTCATTGGACAAGCGAAAGACTTGTTTTGAGAGATGACAAGGCTTTCGCTTGTATTCGGTGGTCACCGACGTCAGATCTCTGGACAGCCTCATAGCGTTGACCGGAGCTGTGACCGAGACTGGTATCAGTACTACGTCGAAACGAGGAGAACATGAGAACACTGCTCAACATCATCTGGTTTATCTTCAGCGGACTGTGGCTGGCGCTCGGCTACTACCTGGCCGGCATCATCTGCTGCATCCTCATCGTCACCATCCCCTGGGGCATCGCCTCCTTCCGGATCGGCAACTACGCCCTCTGGCCCTTCGGCCGCGAAGTGATCGAGACCAGGCCGGCAGGCATTGCGACAACTCTCGGCAACATCATCTGGGTCATCGTCGCCGGCATCTGGCTGGCCATCGGACACGTGGTCACCTCGATCCCGCTGTTCGTCTCCATCATCGGGATCCCACTGGGATGGGCCAACATCAAACTCATCCCCGTCTCGCTGATGCCCCTGGGCAAAGAGATCGTCGACAGCGACTCCCTCATGCCCGGGTACCGCGGAGCCTGAGCCCGGCGCCACGCAACAAAGACCCGCATGTAGGGACTGAACCCTAGAATTCGGGGAACAAGAGGCCCGATGAGGCTCCGGTGACGGGTGTCACAGCCAAAGGTCCGGTTTCGAGTTGCACGCAGCCACTGGCCTGGTCTAGAGTTGTATCTCGTTGCCCCGCAGAAAACGAACTCTTCGAGAACAGTTTTCACCGGGTGTGACCAGCACAAACACAGTTTGTCTGGTCCACACGGAAAATGTTGGTGGCAGCCAACAATTGAAACTGACACCCCCAGTGAACACGCCCCAATAATTGGGTCTGTGGTGATGGGTGAGTGTTTGTGGTTTGAGAATCCAATAGCGTGTTTGTTTGAACAAATAGTGATGCCAGAAACATTATTTTTCTGGTAAGACAATCACATGTTCACACATTTGTGGCTACCCTTCGCCGGGTGGTCACGCCAGCATGTGTGGACATGATTAATTGGTCAGCCTCGGTCACCCCGTGATCGTTGGTTGACTGTCTTGCTGGGATTCATTCGTAACATAATTTTTTTATGGAGAGTTTGATCCTGGCTCAGGACGAACGCTGGCTGCGTGCTTAACACATGCAAGTCGAACGCTGAAGCCCTGGTGCTTGCACCGGGGTGGATGAGTGGCGAACGGGTGAGTAACACGTGAGTAACCTGCCCCCGACTTCGGGATAAGCCCGGGAAACTGGGTCTAATACCGGATATGACGACCGAAGGCATCTTTGGTTGTGGAAAGTTTTTTCGGTTGGGGATGGGCTCGCGGCCTATCAGTTTGTTGGTGAGGTAATGGCTCACCAAGACGACGACGGGTAGCCGGCCTGAGAGGGCGACCGGCCACACTGGGACTGAGACACGGCCCAGACTCCTACGGGAGGCAGCAGTGGGGAATATTGCACAATGGGGGAAACCCTGATGCAGCGACGCAGCGTGCGGGATGACGGCCTTCGGGTTGTAAACCGCTTTCAGCAGGGAAGAAGCCTTTATCGGTGACGGTACCTGCAGAAGAAGTACCGGCTAACTACGTGCCAGCAGCCGCGGTAATACGTAGGGTACAAGCGTTGTCCGGAATTATTGGGCGTAAAGAGCTCGTAGGTGGTTGGTCACGTCTGCTGTGGAAACGCAACGCTTAACGTTGCGCGTGCAGTGGGTACGGGCTGACTAGAGTGCAGTAGGGGAGTCTGGAATTCCTGGTGTAGCGGTGAAATGCGCAGATATCAGGAGGAACACCGGTGGCGAAGGCGGGACTCTGGGCTGTAACTGACACTGAGGAGCGAAAGCATGGGGAGCGAACAGGATTAGATACCCTGGTAGTCCATGCCGTAAACGTTGGGCACTAGGTGTGGGGGACATTCCACGTTCTCCGCGCCGTAGCTAACGCATTAAGTGCCCCGCCTGGGGAGTACGGTCGCAAGGCTAAAACTCAAAGGAATTGACGGGGGCCCGCACAAGCGGCGGAGCATGCGGATTAATTCGATGCAACGCGAAGAACCTTACCAAGGCTTGACATACACCAGACCGTTCTGGAAACAGTTCCTCCCCTTTGGGGTTGGTGTACAGGTGGTGCATGGTTGTCGTCAGCTCGTGTCGTGAGATGTTGGGTTAAGTCCCGCAACGAGCGCAACCCTCGTTCTATGTTGCCAGCACGTAATGGTGGGAACTCATAGGAGACTGCCGGGGTCAACTCGGAGGAAGGTGGGGATGACGTCAAATCATCATGCCCTTTATGTCTTGGGCTTCACGCATGCTACAATGGCTGGTACAGAGAGATGCGAGACCGCGAGGTTTTAGCGAATCCCTTAAAGCCAGTCTCAGTTCGGATCGTAGTCTGCAATTCGACTACGTGAAGTCGGAGTCGCTAGTAATCGCAGATCAGCAACGCTGCGGTGAATACGTTCCCGGGCCTTGTACACACCGCCCGTCAAGTCACGAAAGTCGGTAACACCCGAAGCCGGTGGCCCAACCCTTGTGGAGGGGGCCGTCTAAGGTGGGACTGGTGATTGGGACTAAGTCGTAACAAGGTAGCCGTACCGGAAGGTGCGGCTGGATCACCTCCTTTCTAAGGAGCACACATAAGAACCCCAACGTGTCACCCGTACGTGGTGCCGGTTGGGAGCTCAAGGGTGGAACATCATTATTTTCGCTCAACCCGCACAGCGTCGTTAAGGTTCATGCCTTGTCGACGGTGTGATGATGGTGGGCTAGAACGAACACGTTATTGGGTCCTGGAATCACAAACCAACCAGCAATGGTTGGGTGTGGTTTCAACCAACAGGACCAACCCGTCCAGACCAGCAGCCTTTGGTTGTGTGGGTGTGGGTGGTGTTTGGTAGTGGTTTGAGAATCGTATAGTGGACGCGAGCATCAACAGCCCGAACTTTGTTTGGGTTGTTATGTAATGTGATTTTTCTTGTGAAATCTTAGTGTGAAATTTTCGCACACACATTTTGCAACCAAATTTTTTTTGGGTGTGATGAGTGTGTAAGAGCGCATGGTGGATGCCTTGGCATCAGGAGCCGATGAAGGACGTGGAAATCTGCGATAAGCCTCGGGGAGCCGATAAACGGGCTGTGATCCGAGGGTGTCCGAATGGGGAAACCCCGCCACATGAGAGTGTGGTGACCCGCATCTGAATATATAGGGTGTGTGGAGGGAACGCGGGGAAGTGAAACATCTCAGTACCCGTAGGAAGAGAAAATAAAACATGATTCCGGGAGTAGTGGCGAGCGAAACTGGATCAGCCTAAACCGTGTGCGTGTCAAACGTGCTGGTGTTGCGTATGCGGTGTTGTGGGGAATGCGTGTTCGGTCCGGCATGACCGAGTCGTTGATGTGTGTTGCGTGTAGTCGAAGCTGGTGGGAAACAGTACCGGAGTGGGTGAGAGTCCCGTAGACGAAACATGTGGCCCCGACGATATGTGTTTGCCCGAGTAGCACGATACTCGTGGAATGTCGTGTGAATCTGCCAGGACCACCTGGTAAGGCTAAATACTTCCTGATGACCGATAGCGGATAGTACCGTGAGGGAATGGTGAAAAGTACCCCGGGAGGGGAGTGAAATAGTACCTGAAACCATGTGCTTACAATCCGTCAGAGCCTCCTTTGTTGGGGTGATGGCGTGCCTTTTGAAGAATGAGCCTGCGAGTTAGCGGTGCGTGGCGAGGTTAACCCGAGAGGGGTAGTCGTAGCGAAAGCGAGTCCGAATAGGGCGTATGAGTCGCGTGTCCTAGACCCGAAGCGGAGTGATCTAGCCATGGGCAGGGTGAAGCGTGTGTAAGAGCGCGTGGAGGCCCGCACCCACTTCAGTTGAAAATGGAGGGGATGACCTGTGGTTAGGGGTGAAAGGCCAATCAAACTCTGTGATAGCTGGTTCTCCCCGAAATGCATTTAGGTGCAGCGTTGCGTGGTTCTTGCCGGAGGTAGAGCTACTGGATGGCTGATGGGCCCCACCGGGTTACTGACGTCAACTAAACTCCGAATGCCGGTAAGGTTCAGCGTGGCAGTGAGACAGTGGGGGATAAGCTTCATTGTCGAGAGGGAAACAGCCCAGACCATCAACTAAGGCCCCTAAGCGTGTGCTAAGTGGGAAAGGATGTTCAGTTGCGAAGACAACCAGGAGGTTGGCTTAGAAGCAGCCATCCTTGAAAGAGTGCGTAATAGCTCACTGGTCAAGTGATTGAGCGCCGATAATGTAGCGGGGCTAAGTACACCGCCGAAGTTGTGGCAGCACCCCTGATAGCCGTAATGGTGGGGTGTTGGGTAGGGGAGCGTCGTGCTGGCAGTGAAGTCGCCGTGTGAACGAGTGGTGGAGCCGGTACGAGTGAGAATGCAGGCATGAGTAGCGAAAGACGGGTGAGAAACCCGTCCACCGGATGACCAAGGGTTCCAGGGCTAGGCTAATCCGCCCTGGGTAAGTCGGGACCTAAGGCGAGGCCGACAGGCGTAGTCGATGGACAACCAGTTGATATTCTGGTACCGACGCTTAACCGTCAATACCAAAACACACGATACTAACCTCGGTGTTCTTCCGTGATGCCTTCGGGTGTCTGGTTGAAGGATTCTGTGGGACCTGAGTGTGGAGTCGGTAAGCGCGAGGTGTGACGCAGGAAGGTAGCCAGGCCACGCGATGGTAGTCGTGGTCTAAGGTCGTAGCACGTGGGGGTAGGTAAATCCGTCCCCACATTGAGTGTGAGAGCTGATGGGCGCCCCACTTGTGGTGGGGTGATCTGGTGATCCTATGCTGCCGAGAAAAGCATCGGCGTGAGGTTGTGTGTTGCCCGTACCCTATAACCGACACAGGTGGTCAGGTAGAGAATACTAAGGTGATCGAGAGAATCGTGGTTAAGGAACTCGGCAAAATGCCCCCGTAACTTCGGGAGAAGGGGGACCATCCCGGTGAAGCCAACGTGCTTGGTGATGTGCTGGTGGTGGTCGCAGAGGCCAGAGAGAAGCGACTGTTTATTAAAAACACAGGTCCGTGCGAAGATGTAAGTCGATGTATACGGACTGACGCCTGCCCGGTGCTGGAAGGTTAAGAGGACTCGTTAACCCCGTTAGGGGTGAAGCGGAGAATTTAAGCCCCAGTAAACGGCGGTGGTAACTATAACCATCCTAAGGTAGCGAAATTCCTTGTCGGGTAAGTTCCGACCTGCACGAATGGCGTAACGACTTCTCTGCTGTCTCAACCACGAACTCGGCGAAATTGCATTACGAGTAAAGATGCTCGTTACGCGCAGCAGGACGGAAAGACCCCGAGACCTTCACTATAGTTTGGTATTGGGATTCGGTGTGGTTTGTGTAGGATAGGTGGGAGACTGTGAAACTATCACGCTAGTGGTGGTGGAGTCGTCAAGTGAAATACCACTCTGACTATTCTGGATTTCTTAACTTCGGACCCTGATCGGGTTCAGGGACAGTGCCTGATGGGTAGTTTAACTGGGGCGGTTGCCTCCTAAAGAGTAACGGAGGCGCCCAAAGGTTCCCTCAGCCTGGTTGGCAATCAGGTGTCGAGTGTAAGTGCACAAGGGAGCTTGACTGTGAGACGGACGTGTCGAGCAGGAGCGAAAGCTGGGACTAGTGACCCGGCCATGGCTTGTGGAAGCGTGGTCGCTCAACGGATAAAAGGTACCTCGGGGATAACAGGCTGATCTTGCCCAAGAGTCCATATCGACGGCATGGTTTGGCACCTCGATGTCGGCTCGTCGCATCCTGGGGCTGTAGTCGGTCCCAAGGGTTGGGCTGTTCGCCCATTAAAGCGGTACGCGAGCTGGGTTTAGAACGTCGTGAGACAGTTCGGTCCCTATCCGCTGCGTGCGTAGGAAATTTGTGGAGGCCTGTCCTTAGTACGAGAGGACCGGGACGGACGAACCTCTGGTGTGCCAGTTGTACCGCCAGGTGCATGGCTGGTTGGCTACGTTCGGGAAGGATAACCGCTGAAAGCATCTAAGCGGGAAGCCTGCTTCGAGATGAGATTTCCAACCCATTAAGTTGGGGTGAGGTGTCCTATAGATTATGGGTTTGATAGGCCGGGTATGGAAGCACTGTGAGGTGTGGAGTTGACTGGTACTAATACGCCGATCACTCATCAACCTTTATTTTTGGTTGGTGTGTGCGTGTTTCACGCTATGGGTTTTACGAGATATTAACGAGTCACATTATGTGTGGTGTTCGCGTTCGCTGTACGGTTCTTGGACCGCTACTACACTCTTGAGGTGTGATTACTCGGGTGGTGGTGGTTTGTTGGTTTTGCGGTGGTGATAGTGGTGGGGAAACGCCCGGTTAACCGTTCCGATCCCGGTAGCTAAGCCCATTCGCGCTGATGGTACTGCAACTTGGTGGTTGTGGGAGAGTAGGTGACTGCCGCAATATTCTTTAAGGTGAGGGGTCATTCCACTTCGGTGGGATGGCCCCTTACTTGTATTCACGAGTGGTGTGGTGGGGGAGTGTTTCCTGATTCCAATCAGGGGAGGCTCCTCCACCATTCTTCATTCACGGCTTCGAGATCTCGCAGCGCCTGCGAGCAGGAGATTCTGTCTATTCTGGGCCTGACCATCGGTTGAACTTTCCCAAATTCCTACGCGTGGTTCAGTCCACAGTGATGGACTGTATAGGTAGTGTGGTGGTCACAACACGTAGGAAGGTACCGCTCATGCTCAACCGTCTGCACGATACCCTTAGGCTCCGGACCAACCCGGCGATCTTCTTTTCGTCAGCCGCGGTCATCATTCTGTTCGTGCTCGCCACGATCTTTTTCACTGACGCTCTCGACAGTGGTGTCTCTGTCGCGTCGGACTGGCTGCTGACGAACCTCGGATGGTTCTACATCCTCGGCGTCACCGTCTTTTTGGTCTTCCTCATCTACATAGCCGCATCACGGTACGGTCGGGCCAAGCTCGGCCCGGACAACGAGGAACCGGAGCACTCGAATGGTGCCTGGTTCGCGATGTTGTTTGCCGCCGGCATCGGATCGATCCTCATGTTCTGGGGAGTCGCGGAACCGGTCAGCCACTTCGGCGACCCACCTCGGGGGTCCTTGGGCATCGAACCCGGTACGGTCGAAGCTGCCACCGACGCGATGAACTTCACCTATTATCACTTCACCCTGCATACCTGGACGATCTTCACCCTGCCGGCGTTGTGCTTCGCCTACTTCATTCACAAGAGGAACCTGCCACCGCGTGTGAGCTCCATCTTCCAGCCGATCCTCGGTGAGAAGATCCATGGTCCCATCGGCAAGTTCATTGACGTTGTCGCCATCATCGGCACCGTCTTCGGTATTGCGGTATCTATCGGTCTTGGCACATTGCAGATCAACGGTGGTCTGGCCCAGGTCATCGGCATCCCGGAGAATGCACTTTGGCAGCTCATCATCATCGGCGTGGTCTGCGGCTTGGCGACTATTTCTGTGTCAATGGGTCTGGACAAGGGCATCAAAGTGTTGTCGAACATCAACATCGTGGTCGCTGTCCTGTTGCTGATCTTCATCATCGTCCTCGGGCCCACCTTGTTCATAGCTCGCGGCATCTTCGAATCCTTGGGCACCTACATCCAGACGCTTCCGGAACTGGCACTGTGGAATGACACCTTCGCCGACACAGGCTGGCAGAACACCTGGACGGTCTTCTACTGGGCCTGGACCATCACCTGGTCGCCCTTCGTGGGTATCTTCATCGCCCGGATCTCCCGCGGTCGTACCATCAGGCAGTTCGTCATCGGAGTTCTCGCGATTCCGTCGGCCTTCTCCGTCATCTGGTTCGGAGTCTTCGGATACGCTTCCTTTGACATCGAGTTCAATCAGGGTGGTGGACTCGTCGATCGCGTCGTGGAACAGGGTGATGTCCCTGGTGCGCTGTTCGCATTCCTCGAGCATTACCCGCTAGCTGCGCCAGTGTCCGTTATCGCCATCATCTTGGTGATCATCTTCTTCGTCACCTCGGTGGACTCTGCGGCTCTCGTGGTGGACACGATGAACAACGGTCACGAAGACTTCAATCCGCTGGGGCAGCGAATATTCTGGGCTCTGGCTATTGCCGTTGTCACCGCGGCGCTGCTCGTCTTCTCCGGTTCGGGTGGACTCGAGGCACTGCAGTCGACGATCATCCTCGTCGGGCTCCCGTTCTTCATCATCGCGTACTTCCAGATCTACGCCCTCATGCGAGCGTTGCGTGAGGACGCCGGTGAACTGCCACGAGTGCGAATGCGCAAGTGGAAGAAGGTGCTCCCACCCGAAGAGGTCGAGCGCAGGGCCGATGAAGACGACGTCTTCGCTCATGAATACGACGATGAGGAAGAGGTCGTGACTGCTCCCGAAGCTGTTGAGCCGGCGCCGGAGTTCCGCGACCCCTACATCTCTGAAGATGGAAAGAAGAAGAAACGCTACGGAACGCTGGCCAGTCGAACCGGCAGCGCGAAGAACGAGCCGGATCGTCCGTCCTCATCCGAGTGATCTCTTGAGGTCCGTCTAAGACGGGCAAGGGGCTGGTCATACCTGCATGTCAGGTGTGGCCAGTCGCTTTTTCTATCCATCAACCTGAGCATCGCCGTCCGAACTCGGCTGCTTGGACTGAGGCCCTGGCGATGAGCTTCTCGCCTGACAGATGACGAGGAGGGCCCCGCTTGTCAGCGGAGCCCTCCCAGACGGTCCATCTCCTTGCGTCAGAGCACTGTTCGGTCTCGACCGCTCAGCGCCAGGAGGCGAGGTATCAGGATCCTGATTTGATCATTTCAGCGCACTTCTCACCCATCATCATCACCGTGATGTTGGGGTTGACCGTCGTGATCTCCGGCATGGCCGAAGCATCAACGACGCGGAGGCGGTTGACGCCCTTGACCCGCAGCTGGGGATCCAGCGGCGAGGACTGGTCATCGGCGGCACCCATACGTGCTGTGCCCACCGGGTGGTAGACGGTGTTGTGGGTGCGGGTGATGTAGTCCTCGATCTGCTCATCGGTCTGCACATCCTTGCCGGGGAACAATTCCTCACCGGCCCACTCGGACATGGCGTCCTGGGCCACGATGGCCCGAGCCTTGCGGATACCGGCGATCATGACGCGCATATCGTGGCCCTCTGGATCGGTGAAGTACCGAGGGTCGACGTGGGGCTTGTCCCGGAAGTCACGTGAGCGCAGACGCACGGTGCCGCGTGAGCGGGCATGCGTGACATTGGGTGTCAGGCAGAAGGTGTTCTCCGACGTCGGGTATCCCTGACGCAGGGTATGCATGTCGAACGGCACGGAACCGTAGTGCATCATCAGGTCAGGGCGGTCCAAGCCCTCTTCGGTCGGTGTGAAGATGCCGGCCTCCCACCACTGGGTGGAGTCGTCGACCATGGGCTTCTTCGCGTCCCAGGCGATGACACCTTCGGGGTGGTCCTGGAGGTGTTCACCGACTCCCGGCGAATCGACGCGAACATCGATACCCACCTCGGCGAGGTGGTCCTTGGGTCCGATACCGGAGAGCATCAGCAGCTGCGGGGTGTTGATCGCACCAGAGGAGACGATGACTTCCCGCTTGGCTTCGATGCGCTTGGTGTGACCGAAGGCGTTGTTGACGACGTGGACGCCGGTGCAGTTCTCCTGCTCATCGAACTCGAGGACCTTGGCCTGAGTGTCGGTGAGGATCGTGAGATTCTCACGGTCGAGGATCGGGTGCAGGTAGGACACCGAGGAGGACGAACGGGTGCCGTCGGCCTTGCGGTTGACCTGGAAGAAGTTGGCACCGTTGATGACGGTTTCACCCTCGTTGAACTGAACGCGGGGGATACCCTCCTGCTCACAGGCGTCGAGCAGGGCAACACCACATGGGTCATTCGGTGGCACGTTCATCAGGTGCACGGGGCCATCGTGACCGTGGTGGTCACCGGGAAGCTCGTTGTTCTCCAGCTTCTTGTACAGGCCGAAGGTGTCCTTTGATCCCCACCCGGTGGCGCCGAACTTGGTCTCCCAGTCGTCGAGATCCTCGCGCGGTGCCCAGAAGGCGATGCATGAGTTGTGCGAGGAGCAGCCGCCGAGGACCTTTGCCCTGGCATGCCTCATATGAGAGTTGCCGTGCTCCTGCTCCTCGATGGGGTAGTCCCAGTCGAAGCCGGACTCGAGCAGTTCCATCCAGCGGTTGAGGCTGAGGATGACGTCCTCGCCGACATCGGTCGGGCCCGCTTCCAGCAGACCGACGCTGACGTCGGGATCCTCGCTGAGGCGTGCTGCCACAGCGGCACCCGCGGAGCCTCCGCCCACGACGACATAGTCAAAGCTATTAGTTGTTTCCACGTTCTGACTCTCCTTATTTGCTGTGGTCGGGGAACCAGCCGGTGACGGCGGGCTCGAGGTTCTGGTAGATGTGCTTGGCTTCCTGGTATTCGGCCAGACCGGTCGGTCCCAGCTCGCGTCCGGAGCCTGACTGCTTGTATCCGCCCCACTCTGCCTGTGGCAGGTAGGGGTGGAAGTCGTTGATCCAGATGGTTCCGTGGCGCAGGCGCTGGGCGACCAGCTGGGTCTTGCCGGCATCCTGGCTCCAGACTGCGCCGGCGAGGCCGTAGTAGGTGTCGTTGGCGATCTCGACGGCCTCGTCGACCGTGGAGAATGTTTCGACGGTGACGACAGGACCGAAGGCTTCGTCGGAGACCACGGACATTCCGCGTTCAACCTGGTCGAGGATGGTCGGCAGGTAGTAGTAGCCCTTCTCCAGGTCGCCCTCGCCCCAGGTGCCGCCGCAGCGCACACGGGCGCCTTCTGCAACGCCCTTGTCGACATAGGCGGTGACCTTGTCGCGGTGGGCTGCGGAGATGAGCGGTCCGGTTTCTGCGTTGTCATCGAAGGGTCCGCCGAGGCGGATCTGCTGAGCACGCTCGACGAGACGGTCGACGAACTTCTCGGCGATCGATTCTTCGACGATGAGTCGTGCGCCTGCGGAGCAGACCTGACCGGAATGGACGAACGCGGCGTTGAGCGCGTTGTCGACAGCGGCCTCGAAGTCGGCATCGGCGAAGACGACGTTCGGGTTCTTGCCACCGAGTTCCAGGGCGATCTTCTTCACGGTGGCTGCGGCGTTGGCTGCCAGCAGACGTCCGGTGACCAGTCCGCCGGTGAAGGAGACCATGTCGATGCCATCGTGTGTTGACAGTGGTGCTCCAGCATCTGCACCGGCGCCGAGGATCAGGTTGCCCACACCTGCGGGCAGTCCCAACTCTTCCAGCACCTTCATCGTCAGGATCGCCGTGTGCGGGGTGAGCTCGGCGGGCTTGAGGATGAACGTGTTACCGGCTGCCAGGCACGGTGCGATCTTCCATGCGGCCTGCAGCAGCGGGTAGTTCCACGGTGTGATGAGAGCGCAGACGCCGACTGGTTCGTGGACGATGCGGCTGGCGACGGTGTCGGTTCCGGCGTCGACGACGCGGCCTGCATCATTGGCGGCAAGCTTGCCGAAGTAGTCGAAGCAGTTGGCGATATCGTCCATGTCGATCTCGGACTCGACGTAGCGCTTGCCGGTGTCAAGGGACTCGGCACGAGCGAACTCGGCCTTGCGCTCACGCAGGACCGAAGCGAACTTGAGGAGAAGGTCGCCTCGTTCGCTGGCGGGCACGCTTGCCCAGACGCCCGAGTCATAGGCTCGACGTGCGGCAGCGATTGCGAGTTCGGTGTCAGCTGGACTGGCTTCGTCCACCTCGGCGACGAAGCTGCCGTCGGCAGGATTATGGATCTCTCTGATCCCGCCGTTTTGGGCCGAAACCCACTGTCCATCGATGAAAAGCGTGTTGGGCACGATGTCTCCTATTCCTTGATGGTGAAAATTGCTGAGATTGAGTTTGAGGTTCTCCGTTGCACCACTGTGGGCGGGGGAGTCAAAGTTGAGGGCATGGCTCCTCTTTCCGCTGGTAGTGCCGCTTCTGAAGGCCACGATATGCGAACAGGGGCATCCGACGCTTAATCGAATGAATCGGATCACAAAATGAAGGCGTCACGGTGCGCATATGCGGGTGTGAACGGTAGTGGATGCCGATATCTGCGTCCGCATAGGTGGGCAGGGAACTGCCGGCACCATCCGGGTTATACCGAGCCAGCATCTTCGGACCTGACTCGGAGTCCGCGGTGACAATGAGCACAATTGCCGGGATGGCGATAGCGCATTTGAATGGGCAGGAAATCCCACTGCGACGACTAAAGCGACGACCGGCAATGGCGTGTGAGTGCAGATGAGGTGTAATTTCGGATGTAGTTTCGCGTGTTGATAAAGCTATTGATGTGGGCGCGCACGAGGAGCTGATCATCATGCTCGAATCTTCCACACCAGGCTTCATGAATCCCCTACTGACCGCGATGAGATGACCGTACGTCTCCGCAGACCAATGCTGGCGGGACGGTTCGCCATGATTCTAACAGAGCACTTGAACGAGCTCCTGAACTTTTGCCGGAGCTGGATTTCTAATAGGCGAGTGTTCCTGCTAACCATTCGCCGAGTGGCCACGTGGCCGAATGAGGTTCCGGCAGACCCTCTAGTTGTTCGGTCTTAACCTGTCCGCCGGTGGTGAAAGAGAATTTACCGCAGTCGCTGCTGCTCTTCGTTCACCATAAATACGTGTTCCCACGCACAGGACTTACCCGTTTCGAGTGGACTAGAATGGTGCGGAATCATTGAAAAGACTTTATAGGGAGAATCGTGGCCCCAGGGGATTCGCGAGACAGCCAGCACAACCGCCGTTCGGACGGCGGGCGCCGCTCAGATCGCGACAGCAATCACAATCGTCGACAGGACTCTCACCAGTCCCGGGACGAGCGCGGGTCACGTAACTCCGATCGTCGCGACGACCGCCGAGGCGGCTACCAAGGTAACCGTTCGAACGACGGTGAACGTCGTGGTGGTTACCAGGGCAATCGCAGTAACGACGGTGAGCGCCGTGGGGGTTACCAGGGCAATCGCAGTAACGACGGTGAGCGCCGCAGCTTCGGTGGCGACCGTCGCAATGACGGTGAGCGTCGTGGGGGCTACCAGGGCAACCGTTCGAACGACGGTGAGCGTCGTGGCGGTTACCAGGGGAATCGCTCCAATGACGGTGAACGCCGTGGGGGTTACCAAGGTAACCGTTCGAACGATGGTGAACGCCGTGGCGGATACCAAGGCAATCGCTCTAACGATGGTGAGCGTCGTAGCTTCGGTGGCGACCGTCGAGATGATCGCCGAGGTGGATACCAGGGCAATCGTTCCAACGATGGTGAACGTCGCGGTGGTTACCAGGGCAATCGCTCCAATGACGGTGAACGCCGTGGCGGATACCAAGGCAATCGTTCCAACGATGGTGAACGTCGCAGTGGTTACCAGGGTAACCGTTCCAACGATGGTGAACGTCGCGGTGGTTACCAGGGCAATCGCTCCAATGACGGTGAACGCCGTGGGGGCTACCAGGGCAATCGCTCCAATGATGGTGAGCGTCGCAGCTTCAGCGGTGACCGTCGGGACGATCGTCGTGGGGGATACCAGGGCGATCGCCGCAATGACCGCGGAGGAGACCGACGTCGTGAAGGCGGCGGCAGCGATCGCGGAGGATTCGGCCGTAACAACAACGACCGCCGGGCCGTTCGGTCAACCGACACCGGTGAATACGCACGCGAGCAGCGTGCCCGTCGTCCGCGGATCCAAGAACCGCCGATCCCCGAAGAGGTCACCGGCAAGGAGCTCGACAAGGAGCTGTTGGGCCAGCTGCGTTCCCTCGACAAGGAGAATGCTGCGGCAGTTGCCAAGCATCTCGTCTCCGCCGGAGGATTCCTGGACGTCGATCCGGAACGCGCCTACGAACACGCAAAGGCAGCCATGGCTCGCGCGGGTCGCGTCGGTCTCGTCCGAGAAGCCCTCGGCATTGCCGCTTACCACGTGGAGAAGTACGACGAGGCGGTGCGCGAACTGCGCACTCACCGTCGCATCTCCGGTTCGGACGACAACATCGCGCTCATCGCCGATGCCGAACGTGGCCGTGAGAAGCCTCAGAAGGCACTTGAACTGTTCGAGTCGGCAGCAGAGCTCGACCTCGACAACGATGCTCGCACCGAACTCGTCATCGTGGCCGCCGGAGCGAAATCGGACCTCGGCGATCTCAAGGGCGCACGCGCTCTGATCGAAGCCGAGGACTTCACCCAGAAGCCAAGCGGTGCATTGGTGCGACTGATGGCCGCATATTCCGAAGTGCTGCGCCTGCACGGAGAAACCGAGATGGCCGACAAGTACGAGGAGCTTTCGCGTCGCACTGCCAAGGCCACGGGCACTCTCTTCGGGGACGAAGAGCCAGACCCCAACCTCGGCGTGGAAATCGAGACCGTCGAAGAGATCGAAGATGACGAGCCTGCCTCACTCGACGATGCTCCTGCTGAGGCTGAGTACGGCTCGGCACACGATGCTTATGCTGTTGGCATGGCTGACGTTGACAACAGGGACGCTGCAGAACTCGAAGACGCTGAGTTCGACGATGCCGAGACCGAACTTTCGACCGCGGCTGGTTCAGGCGCCGACGATGTCGATTTCGACGACGCAGACGCTGAGGGCGCGGACGAAGCAGAGTTCGACGAGGACGCTGGCGACGCCGAGGCCGACGATTCCCCTACAGCCAGCCTCGTCGCAGACAACGCCATCACAGATGCCGTTGCTGACGCGGCTGGAGACGATCACGTTCCGGCGAAGTCGAAGACGCACGTCTCAGAGAAGGAACTGAAGAAGGTCAAGGTCTCCGACGAGGAGATCGAAGCTGAACTCGACGAACTTCTCGAGGACGCCGAGGAAAGCGCCGCTTCCGATGAGGAGACTTCCGAGACCTCCGACGAAGAAGCTCACGCGGAACCCGAAGAATCGGGCACGAGCCTCAAGCCTGCAGACAACGCGAGCTCAGAGGAGACGAACGTCTCGTATCGGCTGAACGGTCATCAGTGACGCCAGTCGCCAATGCAGCAGCACCGGTCGATCGCCGTGCGCCTGAGCAATCGGGCGCACCGATCGACTGTGTGCTGTTCGACCTCGACGGCGTTGTCTACCACGGTCCGGAACCGATCTCCGGAGCCGTGGAGGGCATCAACTTCCTCCACGATCAGTCAATCCCCGTCAGCTATGTGACGAACAATGCCACCCGCACCGCCGAGGTGGTGGCCGATCACATCTCCACGCTGGGAATCAGCACGACACCCGCCGAGGTGACCACCTCGGCGCAGGTGCTGGCGGGGAAGCTCGCTGCGAAGTTCGGGACCGGCGCACTCATCTACCTGGTGGGCACCACCGGACTGGCAACCGCGCTGGAATCCGAGGGCCTGCGGGTCACACACACCCTTGATGATGACCCAGTGGCCATCGCCCAGGGCCTCGACCCGGAGATCTCCTATCAGCGGATCGTGGACGCCTGCGAAGCCATCACGGCAGGCATCGAATGGTGGGCGACCAACCCCGACTATTCGATGGTCGGGCCCAGGAGCCGAGTCCCAGGCAATGGGGCATTCATCGACATGCTCTCCAAACTCACCGGTGCTCAACCGACCGTCGTCGGCAAACCATCCCCGCACATGATGGAATTCGCAGCCCACAGGTGCGGTGCCCAACGACCCCTCATGGTCGGCGATCGTCTCGACACGGATATTGAAGGCGGCAACTCGGCGGGATTCGAAACCGCACTCGTCCTCACCGGCGTCCACGACATCCACGATGCACTCCACGCGAATTCCGAGCTGCGCCCCACCTACATCCTGCCAAGTCTGCGGAGCCTGCCGAGGCTCATCGCCGGCAGCGCGCAACCAGCGGCGGACGAGACCCCGGGGCCAGCAGCATGTCGAATCGTCGACGGTGAACTCCGTGTGGACGAGTCTGCCCCAGACAGTGTTTCAACGGTCGAGAGCGCACTCCGATTAGCATGGGAGGCGATGGACCGCGGCGAGGACGTGGCTCCAGGGAATCTGCCACGGAGGATCCATGACTGAACCGAGCCACGAGACACAGCAGCCTGCCGCACCGACCCCAGCACCCGCACCGACTCCAGCCTCGGTCAACGGTGATGTGCCGGTCGAAGCCTGGCGTCGCGACCTCGAACAGATCGGCGAGGCACCCAGCGCCGAACGGCACGAACAGCTCTCCGCACTCCTCGATGACCTCGACTCGCAGGTGAGTTCATTGTGAGCAGACTCGACCGCGAACTGGTCGAACGGGAACTGATCGCCACACGCTCCCGTGCGGCAAGAGAGATCGCCGCCGGACGCGTCAGCGTCAACGGCCACACAGTGTCGAAGCCCTCGCAGGTCGTGTCCGACACCGATGAGCTCAGCGTCACAGAACCCGATCCGTGGGTGGCACGCAGCGCCCACAAACTCCTCGGCGCGCTTGAATCGTTCTCAATCGATGACGTCACTGGACTGACCGCACTCGACGCCGGCGCCTCTACCGGCGGCTTCACGCAGGTCCTGCTCCACCGCGGCGCAGCAGAGGTCTGGGCCGTCGACGTCGGACACGACCAGTTCGATGCCGGACTCCGTGGGGACCCACGTATCCACGTCAAGGAAGGCCTCAACCTCCGCGAGCTCGACGACTCCGACGTACCGCAGGTCGACCTGGTCGTCGCCGACGTGTCCTTCATCTCCCTGCGTCTCTTGCTGGCCCCGCTGCTGGCAGCCACACGACCCACAGGTGAACTGCTCCTCATGGTCAAACCCCAATTCGAACTCGCCCGCGGCGCACTCGACAAACACGGGGTCGTGGCGACCGCGGCCAAACGGCGCCGCGCCCTCGACTCCGTCCTCGCCGGCATCAGCGAACACGAGGCTCGCGTGATCGACATCGCGCCCTCCGTCCTCCCAGGTCCGAGCGGAAACCGGGAGTATTTCCTGCGTGTTCGACCAGGGAAAACACGAACCGAGTCCGATAGGCTCAACGAGGCGGACATCGAAACCCATCTGGATCAGATCATGAGAGGAGAGCCGTGAGCCGACACATCATGGTGCTGCTGCACCCCCAACGCGAGGAATCAGCAGTGGCAGCAGTGAGCGTGTGGAAGGCGCTCCTCGACGACGGAATCACCCCAGTCGTCCTCGACGAAGAGGTCCTCAACTTCGCCGAACGCAGTTCCCACGCCGACGTGCAACAGGAGCTGCTCAGCCGCTGCGAGGTCATCGACCCAGCCCAGCTGGCGATCTGGAAGACCAAATGCGAACTCGTCATCGTCCTAGGGGGCGACGGCACGATCCTGCGCGCGGCCGAACGCTTCCACGGGTCCGGTGTGCCGCTCATGGGCGTCAACCTCGGACACGTGGGATTCCTCGCCGAAAGCGAGAGAGAGGACCTCGCCGAGGCGGTCCACCGAGCCTCCCAACGTGACTACCTCGTCGAGGAGCGCCTCGCCCTCGACGTCACCGTCTGGCACGAAGGGGAGGCGATCTACAACGCCTGGGCCCTCAACGAAGCCACCATCGAAAAGACCTCCAAGGCCCGCATGATCGACGTCGTCCTCGGCGTCGACGCCCGCCCTGTGTCCTCCTTCGGCTGCGACGGAGTGATCTTGGCGACGCCGACCGGATCGACCGCCTACGCGTTCTCCGCCGGTGGACCCATCGTCTGGCCCGAGGTCGAAGCACTGCTGCTCATCCCGATCTCAGCCCACGCCCTCTTCACCGAACCACTCGTCGTCAACCCCGACTCCCGCCTCGGCGTCGAGATCTCCCCACGCAACCCCGACTTCTCAGCAGTCCTGTGGTGCGACGGACGCAGAGCCCTGGAGCTGCCCGCCGGTGCACGGATCGAAGCCAAGCGCTCACAGTCCCCGATCAAACTGGCCCGGCTGCACACCGGTCCCTTCACCGATCGATTGGTGGCGAAGTTCCGACTGCCCGTCTCCGGTTGGCGGGGACCGATCGAGGAGGCGTAGATGATTTCCGAACTGAGGATCTCCCACCTCGGCGTGATCGCCGAAGCAGAGGTCGAACTCTCCACAGGCTTCACCGTCGTCACCGGTGAGACCGGTGCCGGCAAGACGATGTTCGTCTCAGCACTGAGTCTGCTCATGGGCCGCAAGGTCGGTTCCGGTGTGGTCCGCAAGGGAGCCGAGAAGGCCGAGGTCGAGGGCATCTTCTCTTCCGTCACAGACTCCGTGCGCTTCCGCATCGAAGAGGCAGGCGGCAGCGCCGAAGACGAAGCGATCATCTCCCGCACCGTGGCCCAGAAGGGCCGAGCCCGCGCCACCGCCGGAGGACGCACCGTCCCCATCTCCGTGCTCACCGAGATCTCCGACGAGCTCATCACCCTGCACGGACAGTCCGAACAGCTGCGACTCAAAGGCCCCGCCCAGCAGCGGCAGCTCCTCGACTCAGCCGGCGGCCCCGAACTCGAAGCAGTGGCGAAGAAATACCACGCAGCATTTGAGAACTGGCGCGAGACCCAGACCAAGGTCGCCCGGATCAAGGACAGCACCGCGGCCAGGCGGGAGAGGATCCTGTGGCTCAACGGCTGCCTCGAGGCCATCGACAAGGTGCGCCCGGTTCCAGGCGAAGACGAAGCCCTGACCGCGCAGGCCGCGAAACTCGGTGCCGCCGCCGAGATCACGCAGGCCGTCGGCAGCGCCCATGACCTCCTGCTCGGCAGCGAACTCGACGACGCCGGTGCTGCTGTCGACCACGTACACCAGGCGATCAGCGCCCTGTCTGACGTCGAATCCGCGGACCCGGAACTGGCCCGCATCAAGGCCGCCCTCAACGACGCCGTCCTGCGCCTGTCCGACTCCGCCGCGGAGCTCAGCTCCTACCTCACCGGGTTCGACGAGCTGGGGGAGACCTCACTGGAAGAGACTGAGGCCCGCAGAGCCGAACTCGGATCCTTGGCAGCCTACGGCCAGAACGTGACCGAGGTACTCGACTTCGAAACCCGTTCAGCTCAGGAATTGGCAGAGCTCGAAGCCGATGACCGTGATCTCGACCAGCTCGATGCCGAACTCGACGAAGCCCACAGCGCAATGGTCGAGGCGGCTCGCGGACTGACCGAGATCAGAACGGCTACCGCCGCATCGTTCTCCCGCGCCGTGAGCGCAGAACTGGCAGCCCTGTCGATGCCGAAGGCCCAGGTGACGTTCGAACTCACCGACCGAGAACCGGCAGCCCACGGCTGTGACGACGTGCGACTGACCTTCGCTCCGCACGACTCCTCGGCCGGTGACGACATCGGCAAGGTCGCCAGCGGCGGTGAGCTCTCACGCGTGATGCTCGCCATCGAAGTCGTCCGCGCGGCAGGGGAGGCCATCCCCACCTACGTCTTCGACGAAGTCGATGCCGGTGTCGGCGGAAAGGCCGCCATCGAGATCGGGAGACGACTGGCGAAGCTGGCCGAGAACGCCCAAGTCATCGTCGTCACCCACCTGCCGCAGGTCGCGGCCTGGGCCGACACCCACGTGACCATCGTCAAGGACGATGACGCCGAGACCGTGATGTCCGGGGTCAGAGAACTCAGCGAGGACGAACGGGTCATCGAACTCTCACGGATGCTGGCAGGCATGGAGGACTCCTCCTCAGCAAAGGCCCATGCAGCCGAACTGCTGGACTCGGCCCGGCGGGTCAAGACCGGCTCAGCTGCGCTGACATGAGAGAATAGGCTCACCATGAGAGCGCGTAGAACCCGGGAGAAGCACATAGTCCCGACCAGGTCAGGCCCGGCTCCCGCCAGGCTCGACCGGCGGACGAAAGACCTCACCAAACGGCTGAGCGCAGGCGATATCGCAGTCATCAAACACGGCGACATCGACCGAATCTCCGCCGAGGCGCTCGTGGCCTGCAAACCCGCAGCCGTCATCAACGCAGACAAATCGATCTCCGGACGCTACCCCAACCTGGGACCGGGAATCATCGTCGACGCGGGCATCCCCCTCCTCGACGCCACCGGGCCCGAGATCTTCGACCTAGTCGACGAGAACGCCCAGATCAGCATCTCCGATGACACCGTGTTCCTCGATGAGAAGGAGATCGCCACCGGCATCGTCCAGACCTCGGAGACGATCGCGGAGGACATGCACGCAGCCGAGGCCGGAATGAACTCCGTGCTCGTGGACTTCGTCGACAACACGATCGAATACATCCGCAAGGACTCCGACCTCCTCTCGGCCGAGCTCGTCGTTCCCGAGGTGGCCACGAAGTTCGAGGGTCGACACGTCCTCATCGTCGTCCGCGGCTATCACTACAAAGAGGACCTCGCGATCCTCGGCTCCTACATCCGCGAATACCGTCCGCTCCTCGTCGGAGTCGACGGCGGGGCCGACGCCATCATCGAGGCCGGATACAAGCCCGACATGATCGTCGGCGACATGGACTCCGTCTCCGACACCGCGCTGACCTCCGGAGCCGAAATCGTCGTCCACGCCTACCGGGACGGAAACGCTCCGGGAACCGAGCGCGTTCACTCCCTCGGCGTCGACTGCGTCGCCTTCGCCGCCTCCGGCACCAGCGAGGACATCGCCATGCTGCTGGCCGACGACAAAGGTGCCGACCTGATCGTGGCCGTGGGCACCCACGACACCGTGATGGAGTTCCTCGACAAGGGGCGCAAGGGCATGGCCTCGACATTCATCACGCGACTGCGGGTGGGCTCGAAGCTCATCGACGCCAAGGGCGTGTCCCTGCTGTATCGACAGAGGATCTCCAGCCTGCAGCTGAGCGTCCTGATCATCGCTGGTCTCGTCGCACTCGGTGTGGCCCTGTTCGCGACCGCTGCCGGCCAGACCCTCATCGGACTCATCGGAGCCCAACTCGACGGGGTCTTCGGATGGATCGGCTCCCTGTTCGGCGGCGACCCTGCTGCATCTTCAGAATCTGCCAGCATCATTCAAGGACTGACCAGTGATTGATTTTCGTTACCACCTCGTCTCCCTCGTCTCGGTCTTCCTCGCCCTGGCGGTGGGGATCGTCCTGGGCGCCGGACCGCTGAAGGAGCCGATCGGTGAGTCCCTGCAGAGTCAGGTCGACTCACTGCGGGCCGACCGTGACGACCTGCGCGCGAAGATCGATGCCGCCAACGGCAACATCGACAAGCAGAACGACTTCGTGACCTCCGCCGCCCCCGAACTCATCGGCGACACACTCGAAGGTAAGGACGTCAGCATCATCGGTGCACCCAACGCCGACCCCGAGCAGGTCGAAGAGGTCACCAACCGGATCAAGGAAGCAGGCGGCAAGATCGGCGGAGACGTCTCCTTCGTCGACAACACCCTGTCGCTGGCGGACTCCGAAGAGTTCCTCAAGATCCTGCGGGCCTCGGTTCCGAGTCTGCCCAAGGACGATTCGACAGCACTGCGGGCCGCCCTCGTCATCGCCCTGACCGGCAACGCCTCGATGCTCGAGGACAGCGAGGACCGGGACGCTGCGGAGAAGAAGTCCTCCGGAATCTTCGATGCCTTCGTCGACGCGGGCCGACTGCGCACCGACACCGACCACAAGCCCACCCCGCTCTTCGTCGTTATCGATGACGAGAACTCAAAGCTCGCCGACGAGACCGAACCCAGCCCCGAAGCGACCGATGACAAGGCCAACCGGACCCTCATCACCGACTTCGTCAATGCGCTGACCTCGGACTCGAAGTCCGTGGTCGTGGCAGGAGACGCCGGTTCGGCCCAGAACGGACTCGTCTCGATCCTCCGGACGGAGAAGTCGCGAGCCAGCACCGTCGACGGACTCGGCCTGGGAGCCGGAGCCGTCATCACTGTGCGAGCCCTTGCTGCAGGCGAAGCCGGAACCCACGGCCACTACGGCTTCTCCGATGACGCCGAAGAGATCATGCCCGGAAAGGACTGAGATGATCCGCTCACTCGTCAGCTCCGCCGTCGCCGGCCTCGTCGGCTACACGGCGACCAGAGCCATCCTCAACTCGAAGCTGCGCACCCATGACAAGGTGGTGCGCACCAACCATGCCGGAAATGACGTCTCCCTCGTCGAAGGCCCGGCCGTCACCGCCGGACTGGTCGCCGGCAGCCTCCTCATCGAAGAACCACGCCAGCGCGCGGCCACTCTGCTGGTGACCACAGTTTCCGGCGGCCTGGGTGCGGTCGATGACTTCCTCGAATCCGGGGATTCGAAGGGACTGCGTGGCCATCTCGAGGCTCTGTCCCGCGGCGAGATCACCACCGGTGCGATCAAGGTCATCGGCATCCCCTTGGCCTCGATCGCCGCAGCGACGATCCTGCGCACCGGTCGAAACAACCACGGGCTGTTCTCTTCCCATCGGACGACCGAAGCCCAGACATGGTGGGGGTCCACGGTCGACGTCGTCGTCACCGGGGGAGTCATCGCCGGCACCGCGAACCTGTTCAATCTGCTCGATCTGCGCCCCGGACGTGCGCTCAAGGCGGGACTGCTGACGTTGGCCTTCATGCCCCACAGACATGGCCTGACCTGGGCACCCGGTGCGGCCATCGCCGGGGCCAGCACGGCGGCCTGGCCCGATGACCTCGACGGTGCCGTCATGCTCGGCGACACCGGCGCCAACGCACTCGGTGCGGCTCTGGGCACGATCCTGGTCGAGAACTCCACGGCCAAGCAGCGTGCGCTGGTTCTCACCGGACTGGTCGGTCTCACCCTGCTCAGCGAGAAGGTCTCCTTCACCTCGATCATCGAATCCACTCCGGGACTGCGAGAGATCGACGCCTTCGGCCGCGAGGTCGTGTGAATAAGGTGGTTCGAGTCTTCGCCTCCGCGGCGCTGCTCGTCTCGGTCATCACCCTCTTCACCCGACTCGTCGGGTTCCTGAGGTGGCTCGTATTCTCGCCCAATGTGGGCGCCGGGTCGGTCGGCAACGCCTACCAGACCGCGAATTTGGTTCCCAACATCCTCTTCGAAGTCGTCGCAGGTGGTGCCCTGGCGGGTGCCGTCATCCCTCTGCTCGCGATTCCTCTGGCCCGATCGGACAAGGAGACGGCAGGTCGGATCGCCTCGGCGCTGCTGACCTGGGCAGTCTCAGTGACGCTGCCGTTGAGCATCATTCTCGCGGTCTTCGCGCACCCGATCGCAAGCTTGCTGATCGGCACCGATGTCGACAAGACAGCGCAACTCGAGGCGACTGTCGTGTTCCTGCTCATGTTCTCGCCCCAACTGGTGCTCTACGGCATCGGGGCCGTGCTCACCGGTGTGCTCCAGGCGCATCGAAAGTTCATCTGGCCGGCCTTTGCGCCGCTGCTGTCCAGCCTCGTCGTCATCGGCTGCTACATCGCCTACAACATGGTCGGCGGCTCCGACGAATCCTGGCGGGACCACATCGGCTGGTTGGGCTGGGGCACGACCATCGGCGTCGCTGCTCTGGCGCTGCCGTTGGCTCTGCCCATGCGCACCACTGGACTGCGCATCAGGCCCACCTGGAGTTTCCCACCCGGAGTCGCTCAGCGGGCTCTTCGGCTGGCCGGTGCAGGCATGGCGGCGCTGCTGGCACAGCAGGCCGCGATGTTGGCAACCATGCTCCTGTCGAACCATTCCGGTGGCGAGGGTACTTTCGTTCTCTTCAGCTACATCAACGCCGTCTATCTTCTGCCCTACGGTGTCCTCGCGGTGACAGTCGCCACGGTGGTCTTCCCATCCCTGTCGTCCTGGGTCGCTCGTTCCAAAGACCCCGATGCCAGCGATACGGATAGAGGCAATGCCGGAGTTCAACTGCGACGTCTGACCTCGACGACAACCGCGCTGATCATCAGTATCGGTCTGCTGGGCACGGTCATCCTCGTCAGCGCGGCAGGGCCTCTGCAGACGTTCTTCACCGCCATCGATGCCGCAGGCGAAGGCGGAGATGCGCCCTTCGACGCAATGAGTCAGGCGATCATGGTCATGGCTCTTGCGGTGCCTGGCTGGTCCTTCGTCGCCTGGGGCACCCGCGTGTTCTACGCGCTGGAACATTCGCGTCATTCAGCGGTGGCGACGA
This sequence comes from Brevibacterium aurantiacum, assembly GCF_003932995.1. Taxonomy (NCBI): domain Bacteria; kingdom Bacillati; phylum Actinomycetota; class Actinomycetes; order Micrococcales; family Brevibacteriaceae; genus Brevibacterium; species Brevibacterium aurantiacum. Next base: position 2,491,519 of record NZ_CP025333.1, on the reverse strand, counting down.
CGACTGGCTGGTTGCTTGTCATCGTCGGAATGCTGTTGGCAGTCTTGGTCATCAACGCCGACGGCGATGACGGGCTGACGCTGGTCTCCATCTGCATCGGCTACGCAATCGGCATGAGCGTCGCCGGAGGTTTCCTGCTGACCTCGATGCGGCGGGTGCTGGGGCCTGCCGGGCTTCACAGAGTGCTGCGCCGAGGCCTGCTGTCTCTGGTTGCCGCTGCTCTCGCGTCGGTTGCCGGCGCGCTGGTCTCGCATTGGTTGGCGGGGCCTGTGGGCATCGACGCACTGTCCTCGGTGGCCAACGGCGTGATCTCCGCGCTCATCGGCTGCGCGATCTTCGCAGCGATCGTCGTCCTCGACAAAGGGTTCATCTCCGAGGTGCGAACGGTGCTCGCCGGTCGCCGAGGTGGCCCCGACCTGGCCGAACAGACTGACCCTGCCGTCCAGGCCGCCCCACCGATCACTCCCAAAGAGAATGAGGATGAGAGATGAGAATCGTCTACGTGCTCGGTACATCGACCGGGGGAGTCGGCACCCATGTGAAGGCCCTGGCCAGAGATGTCGCCGCGGCCGGCCATGAGATCGGAATCATCGGACCCGCCTCCACCGACGAACACTTCGGTTTCTCCTCATTGCCCGGTGTTCGCTTCGCCGCCCTCGACATGGGCACCGGAATCGGTGTCCGTGATGCCGCGCTGATCATCCGCCTGCGCAGTCTCATCGGCAGCTTTGATGCCGATATCGTCCACGCTCACGGCTTCCGGGCCGGCTTCGTCGCTCTCCTGTCCGTCCGCACCGCTCGACGCCGTCCCCGCCTCATCATCAGCCTGCACAACCAGGCCAGCGGCCACGGCCTGCGCGGCACCGTCGAAACCGGCATCGAGACCCTGCTGGCCAAGGGCGCGGACCTGACGCTGGGGGCGAGCACCGACCTCGTGGACCGAACCCGAGAGCTCGGCGCCGTCGACGCCCGGTTCCTGCCCGTCGCGGCCCCGGAAGTTCACCCCGTCCCCGCCGAGGCTGTCCTGGCCACCCGTGCAGCCCTGGGCGAGGAATTCGGGTTCGGACCTGAGACCGTCATCGTGCTCGCCGTCGGGCGTGTCGCACCACAGAAGAACTACCCGATGCTGATCAGGGCGTTGGGCCACCTCGGCGATGCACAGGTATCAACTGTGGCCTCGGACCGAACGACACCGGAGCTTGTCGTCCTCATCGCGGGAGCCGCGGACCCCACCGTCCTCGACGAGGTGCGGGGGCAGTACGAGAGCCTCGCGGCCACCTCGGCGATTCCGGCTCTGCATTTCCTAGGCCCGCGTGATGACATCGCGGCACTCAATGCGGCCGCCGATCTCTACGTCCTCACCAGCGTCTGGGAAGCCCGTGCCCTCGTGCTGCAGGAGGCGCTGATCTCCGGGCAGGCCATCATCGCCACGAGCACCGGTGGAACGACGGAACTCGTCGGCGACGCGGGCATTCTCATCGACAGCGATGACGACACCGGACTGGCCGCAGCCATTGCCGAACTGGCCACCGATCCCACCCGTCGGGCCGAACTGGCCGCACGCGCCCAGTCTCGTGGAGCGCAACTTCCCGATGAGAGGGAAGTGGCCAAAGAACTGGTGGGCATATACACGGAACTCATGCCCTCCCAGGTAGGGTAGAAGCAGCGTCGATCTAATGAAAAGGATGAGGAAATGAGCGAATCCGGCGAGGTCCACCCACTCAGCGCAGACACGAGGATTCTGCATGTGCTCGCCGAAACTACGGGTCCCGTTGTCGAAGTGGCGAAACTCGCAGTGCTCGGGCATCTGCGCGCAGGCTTCAAGGTAGCGGTCGCCGCCCACCGTTCGCTGCTGGGCACCTTCGGAGTCCCCGAGGAACTGGCAGACAACTTCCGTGAGATCGAACTCGCGGCCAGACGACGCTTCACGCTGGCAGATCCCAACACCGCATTCACTCTGCACAAGTACTACCAGCACGTGGACATCGTCCACGCCCACGGACTGCACGCCGCGACGCTCGCCGGCCTGGCCTTCACCGGCCTCCCGGCCCGCCTGCACCCGAAGGTCGTCGCAACGGTCGAGTCCTTCGACGCGGCCAACGTCATCGAGAAGACCGGCGCCGAGATCGTGGGCCGCACCGCGACCGCGATCCTGGGCACCACCGAACCCGTCGTCGACTATTTCGGGGAGAAGGTCCCCGTCGTCGAACGGGCCGAACTCGTCCACCCGGACATCGACGTCGACCTCACCGTCAGGACACCGCGCGCACAGGTGCGCAAGGAACTCGGCGTCGAAGAGGGCACCTGGATGGTCGCCAGCCCCATCGCCCTGCGCGACCACACGGCACTGGCCACCGTCCTCGACGCCGCCGACCAGATCAACACGAAACGGCCCGGACGTCCCGTCGTCACGGTGCTCACCGGCACCGGCAAGGACCGGAGCACGATCGAGTCCGCCTTCGCAGACCGACACGTCATCGTCGCCCCCGCCAGTGACCTCGTCGACGTGGCAGCAGCCGCGGACGTCGTCATCGCCAGCGAGACCATGACCGGCCTCAGCCATGAGGACCTCATGCAGCTGTCGAAGCCGGCAGTCTTCATCGGCAACACGCGACGTGCAGGCATCTGGGGTGCCGCGGCAAAGGCTGTTGCCGCCGACGACACGGACGCACTTCTGAGTGAGATCAATCATCTTATCGACGACCCAGCCGGACGCGGATCGCAGGCTGTAGCCGCGAAGAAGCGCGTCATCGACGTGAACAACGGGGCCGCGATCTCTGCGACTCTGCTTGATCTCTACGCCGAAGTCGCCGAATCGTCGGATTCGTGAGCCGGACTTTGATAGAATCAAATCCCGTGGTGAATCGAACTGGCCCAGGCGGCACAAATACGGCAAAGCACATCTTCGTCACGGGAGGCGTTGCCTCTTCGTTGGGCAAGGGACTGACGGCTTCGAGCCTCGGTCACCTGCTCACTCAGCGCGGACTCTCGGTAGCAATGCAGAAGCTGGATCCCTATCTCAATGTGGATCCGGGAACAATGAATCCCTTCCAGCACGGTGAGGTCTTCGTCACCGAAGACGGTGCTGAGACCGATCTCGACATCGGCCACTACGAACGATTCCTCGACGTCAACCTCGACGGCGCGGCCAATGTGACGACCGGACAGGTCTACTCCTCGGTCATCGCCAAGGAACGTCGTGGTGCCTACCTCGGTGACACCGTGCAGGTCATCCCGCACATCACCGATGAGATCAAATCACGGATGCGGGCCCAGGCCGAACGTCCTGTCGACGAACGTCCCGATGTCATCATCACCGAAATCGGCGGCACCGTCGGCGACATCGAATCCCAGCCCTTCCTCGAAGCAGCACGTCAGGTCCGACACGACATCGGCCGCGACAACGTCTTCTTCATCCACGTCTCACTCGTGCCCTACCTGGGACCCTCCGGTGAGCTGAAGACGAAGCCGACGCAGCACTCCGTGGCCGCACTGCGCTCGATCGGCATCCAGCCCGACGCGATCGTGCTGCGCTCCGACCGTGAGCTGCCCGACTCGATCCGCACGAAGATCGCCTCTTCCTGCGACGTGGAATCCGACGCGGTCGTGTCCTGCGTGGACGCACCGAGCATCTACGACATCCCGAAGGTCCTCCACGACGGAGGCCTCGACGTCTACGTGATCCGTCGTCTCAACCTGCCCTTCCGCGACGTCGACTGGACGAAGTGGGACTGGGTGCTCGAACGCGTCCACAATCCCGCACACCATGTGCGCATCGGCATCGTCGGCAAGTACATCGACTTGCCCGACGCCTACCTGTCCGTGACCGAAGCGCTGCGTCACGGCGGCTTCGCCAACGACGCTCGCGTCAAGGTCGAGTGGATCCAGTCCGATGACTGCGAATCCGAGGACGGCGCGGCTGAGAAGCTCTCGGGCCTCGACGCGATCTGCGTGCCCGGCGGATTCGGCATCCGCGGCATCGAAGGCAAACTCGGTGCGCTGAAGTACGCACGCACCAACGGCATCCCGACCCTGGGACTGTGCCTGGGCCTGCAGTGCATGGTCATCGAGTACGCCCGCAACATCGCCGGAATCGCCGATGCCTCGTCCTCCGAGTTCGACCCCGAGACTCAGGTCCCCGTCATCGCGACGATGGCCGAGCAGCTCTCCATCGTCGAAGGCGAAGGCGACCTGGGCGGCACCATGCGCCTGGGCACCTATGAGGCGAAGCTCGACGAAGGCAGCGTCGTCGCCGGAGTCTACGACTCGACGCTCATCACCGAACGTCACCGTCACCGCTACGAGGTCAACAACTCCTACCGTGAGGATCTGGCCAAGGCCGGTCTCCGGTTCTCGGGCACCTCACCCAGCGGTGAACTCGTCGAATTCGTGGAGCTGCCGGAATCTGAGCACCCCTACTACGTGGCGACACAGGCTCACCCCGAGCTCAAGTCACGTCCGACCAAGCCCCACCCGCTGTTCTCCGGACTCGTGGCAGCGGCGCTGAAGGCCCAGAAGTAGTCAGGATCAACGTGAGCGATCTGCGCGACGAAGCCTATACGCCGGACATCACCGACTCCGAGGTCGTCTACCACGGTGCGGTGTGGAACATCCGACGCGAGACCTTCGACCTGCCCGAAGCAACCGGGCTGGTGCGCGACATGATGTCTCACACCGGTGCTGTGGCGATCGCGTGCGTGGATGAGCAGGAGCGGATCCTGCTCATCCAGCAGTACCGCCACCCTGTTCGGGCCAGGCTCTGGGAAGTACCGGCCGGTCTCCTCGATGTGCCCGACGAGGAACCCTTCGCCGCGGCCCAGCGGGAACTGGCTGAGGAAGCCGATCTGAGGGCCGCCCGCTGGGAGGTCCTCACCGACTCCTGTCTGACGCCCGGCGGCAGCAGCGAGACGATCCGGCTGTACCTGGCCCGGGACTTCGAACTCATCGCCGACGAAGACCGGCACGAACGCAGCGAAGAGGAAGCCGGCTTCAAATTCCGGTGGGCCAGTCTCGACGAGGCACTCGACGCTGTCAGCGCCGGTGAGATCACAAACGCGATCGCACAGCTGGCCATCCTGCAGGTCGCCCACATCCTGCGCGCAGAAGCCGCCGGCGAACCCACCAGGACTCGCAGCGTCGACGCGCCCCGCCGCCTCATCGACGGCCGACCGCAGGCCTGAGGGCACGCCATGGCCCGGCACGGTGCCGAACTTCTCCCCGAACTTCCGGCGTCGCTGGCCCGTGCGTTTGAGACGTACCTGAACTCGCTGCGCTTCGAACGTGGGCTCTCGCGAAACTCCATCGACGCCTACGCCCGTGACCTCGCCAGGTACGGCACCTGGCTCAACGGGCAGGGGATGAGCCACCTCGGCGAGGTCGAACGCACCCACGTCGAAGCCTTTGCGCTTCACCTCCTCGATGAGAACCTGGCGCCACGGACCCGAGCACGAGCACTCGTCGCGGTGCGCCGGTTCCACGGATTCGCCCTCGGTGAGGGACTGGCGGCCACAGATCCGGCCTCCGAGGTCAGCCCACCGCAGGAAGGGCTGCGTCTGCCCAAGGCTCTGTCCTTAGACGATATCGAGGCGATGCTGGCAACCACCGGCGGTGAGGAACCCGCGCAGATCCGTGCGGCCGCACTGCTCGAGCTGCTCTATGCGACCGGGGCGAGGATCTCCGAGGCCGTCGGTGTCGATCTCGACGATCTCGACCTCGAGACCAGCCTCGTGCGCCTCTACGGCAAGGGCGGGAAGGAACGGATCGTGCCCTTCGGTTCCCACGCCGCCACCGCTCTGGGCGCCTGGGTATCACGGACCAGGCCGAGCATGGCCGCGAAGGCCAGATCATCGGCACCGGCCGGGGCCCTGTTCCTCAACGCCCGGGGAACTCGCCTCTCACGCCAGACCGCGTGGCAGATCGTCAAGGACGCCGGGGAACTGGCGGGGCTGGAGGCCGAGGTGTCACCGCATACGTTCCGACACTCGTTTGCGACACACCTGCTCGAAGGCGGGGCCGATATCCGCGTTGTCCAAGAACTGCTGGGACACGCCTCAGTCACTACCACGCAGATCTACACCAAGGTGTCGGAGGAAACATTGCGGGAAGTGTACGCGACCTCGCACCCTCGGGCGCGGTAGGGTTGGAGCAGAGAGCAATGAAAGGTGGCCATCCGAGTGATGAATACGCAACAGGCGTTGGATATTCCCAAATCGAAATCCACTGTCCCCGAGCAGCAGGACTTCGACGAACCAGCACCGCTGGACACTCATGGGCCCGCCCGCATCATCGCGATGGTCAACCAGAAGGGCGGCGTCGGCAAGACGACCTCGTCGATCAACCTCGGCGCCTCACTGGCCGCCTACGGCCGCAAGATGCTGCTCGTCGACTTCGACCCGCAGGGCGCACTGTCCGTTGGGCTGGGCGTCAACCCCTATGACCTCGAGATCAGCGTCTACAACCTGCTGATGAACTCACGTCTTGACCCCCACGAGGTCATCGTCGGCACCGATTTCGACAACATCGACATCCTCCCGGCCAACATCGACCTCTCCGCCGCCGAAGTCCAGCTCGTGGGCGAGGTCGCTCGGGAGCAGATCCTCTCCCGTGTGCTGTCCAAGGTCGCCGACGAATACGATGTCATCCTCATCGACTGCCAGCCATCCCTGGGCCTCCTCACTGTCAACGCGCTGACGGCCGCGCACGGCGTCATCATTCCGCTCGAGACCGAGTTCTTCGCCCTCCGTGGTGTCGCGCTGTTGGTGGAGACCATCGAGAAGATCCAGGACCGGCTCAATCCCTCCCTCGTCGTCGACGGGATCCTGGCCACGATGTTCGACTCGCGCACGCTGCACTCCAAAGAGGTCATGTCGCGTGTCACGGAGGCCTTCGACGACAAGGTCTTCGAGACGGTCATCAACCGCACTGTGAAGTTCCCGGATGCCTCGGTCGCCGCCGAACCGATCACGAGCTTCGCTCCCAAGCACGCAGGCTCGGAAGCCTATCGTCGCCTGGCCAGGGAGCTCATCGCCCGCGGAGGCGCACCCTGAGCGAGACCGTGCACGAGGGGTTCCAGGTTGAGCTGGAGAACTTCTCCGGTCCCTTCGACCTGCTCCTCGGCCTGATCTCGAAACGTCGCCTCGACGTCACAGAGATCGCCCTCGCCGAGGTGACCGATGAGTTCATCGCGTACACGACGAGTCTCAGCGAACGCACCGGTGCCAAAGCCGGTTCCAGCCTCGCCGAGATCTCCCAGTTCCTGTTGGTGGCCGCGACCCTCCTCGACCTCAAGACGGCGCGACTGCTGCCCAACGAGGACGGCGAGGAGGAACTCGACCTCGAACTGCTCGAAGCTCGTGATCTTCTGTTCGCCCGGCTCCTGCAGTATCGGGCCTATAAGTCCGTGAGCAGATTCTTCGCCGAAGCCATGGCCGCGGGGTCGGTCAGGGCACCACGCAGCGTCGGACTCGAACCCGAATTCCAGGACGTGCTGCCCCCGCTGCAGATGCACATCGGTCCCGGTGAGCTGGCCGGACTCTACGCAACCGTGCTCCAACGCGACCACACGCCCCCGAGCGTCGCCGTCGACCACATCCATCTGCCGCTGGTCAGCGTCTCCGAACAGCGCGGCCACATCCTCAGCCTGCTGCGGGCCGGGGACCTGGACTTCCAGAAGCTCCTCGACACCGCTGACAACACGCTGGTCGTCGTGGCCCGCTTTCTCGCGTTGCTGGAGCTGTTCAAGGTCGGCCTGTGTGACTTCGCGCAGGAGGAGCCGCTGGGGCCGCTGCTCATCTCCCGCACCGACTCCACCGACGATGGGGTCGACCTGCGAACCGAGGGGGAGTGGGACGGCGCTCCCGTGGAGGAATACGGTGGCGAAGAATACGCGGGCGGCGTCAACGAGGAAGACACTGCCGAGAAGGAAGAGGGACCGGCATGATCGACGATGAAATCCTGGCCGGGATCGAGGCCGTCCTCATGATCAGCGACTCCGCTGTCTCGGTGACCGAGCTGGCCACCGCCCTCGGGCTCGATGAGGACACCGTTACCGATGCCATCGCCGAGCTCAAGGCCGACTACGACGGCGGGGAAGACCGCAGGCAGCGCGGATTCGAGATCCGCCTCGTCGCGGGAGGCTTCCGCATCTTCTCCCGCGGGGACTATCACGAGATCGTCAAGGACTTCCTCACCTCCGGACAGAGCGCGAAGCTGTCGCAGGCCGCACTCGAGACCCTGGCCGTCATCGCCTACCGGCAGCCGATCTCGCGCCCGCGCATCGCCGCCATCCGCGGGGTCAGCGTCGACGGCGTGATCCGCACCCTGCTGCTGCGCGGACTCATCGTCGAAGCGGGCAAGGAGGCGACCACCTCGGCGCTGCTCTACACCACTACCCACCAGTTCCTCGACGCCCTGGGAATGAACAGCATCGACGACCTGCCGGAGATTGCTCCGTACCTCCCCGAGGACGCCGATGTCGCCGAATTGGGTGCCGACAACACGGAGGTTCTGGCCTCCGTGGAGGACGAGATGGCCGATCTCGACGATGAGATGTCACGAGTTGACGATTGATTTGAGAGAATGGACATTATGAGTCCATACCGTGATCCCCGAGCGCCAGGCGGGCGCAACAATCGTCCGACCCGAAAACAGCGATCCAGCACCTCTGCACGAGGCTCCCAGCGGTCGCAGTCAGGCACGGGCGAGAAGTCGGATGCCCATGTCAGCGGGGGTGTGAGACTGCAGAAGATCCTCGCCGAGGCGGGCCTGGGCTCACGTCGTGCATGTGAGCAGCTGATCCTCGACGGACGGGTCGAAGTGGACGGTTCCATCGTGACCGAGCTGGGCACCCGAATCGACACCGAAACCCAAGCCGTGTACGTCGACGCAGTGAGAATTTCGACACAGACTCAGAAGGTCTACCTCGTGCTGAACAAACCAGCCGGAGTCGTGTCGACGATGAGCGACCCGGACGGGCGTCCCTGCCTGGCCGACTACGTCAAGAACCGCGTCGACCGTCTCTTCCACGTCGGACGACTCGACACCGAGACCGAGGGACTCATCCTGCTGACCAATGACGGGGAGCTGAGCAACCGCTTGGCTCACCCGCGCTACGAGATCCCCAAGACCTACCTGGCCCAGGTCCGGGGACAGCTGGCCAAGGACGTAGGCTCTCGCCTCAAGGCAGGCATGGACCTCGACGACGGCTTCGTCAAGGTCGATTCGTTCAAGCTCGTGGATTCGACTCCCGGCAAGTCCGTGGTCGAGCTGACTCTGCATTCGGGCCGCAACCGCATTGTGCGCCGCCTGCTCAAGGAGGTCGGCCACCCGGTCGAGCGTCTGGTGCGCACGAAGTTCGGTCCCATCACCTTGGACGAGCAGAGGCAGGGCAAGATCCGCCCGCTGCGTTCGGACGAGATCGGCGAGCTCTTCGAGGCCGTCGGCTTGTGAGAATCCACATCATCGGCACCGGTCTGCTGGGCGCGAGCCTCGGACTGGGGTTGAGTGCACAGAAGTACCAGGTCAGCCTCGAAGACACCTCACCGACCGCCCAGCAGCTGGCGGCCGATCTGGGGGCGGGGACTGTCAGTTCCGCACGTCTCGATGCCGAAGATCCGCAGATCGTCGTCGTCGCCACTCCACCGGATGTTGCCGCGCAGACGATCGCGACGGCGCTGGAGACCTACCCGAACGCCACGGTCACCGACGTCGCCAGCATCAAGACTCGCCTGCTCGAAGCGGTGCGGGAACTGGTCGGCGAGGCCGAACTCAGCCGCTACATCGGGTGTCACCCGATGGCGGGCCGGGAGAAGTCGGGGGCGATCGCTGCCCGGTCGGACCTGTTCACGGCCCGACCATGGGTGATCTGCTCGGATGAGGACACACCGGGCAGCCGCCTCGGCGAGGTCGTCACGATGGCGGAAGCCACCGGTGCCTCGGTCATCCATCTTGATCCGCGCATCCACGATGCCGCGGTCGCGAAGGTCTCACACGTGCCGCAGGTCGTCGCCTCGCTGGTGGCCTCGCAGCTGCGTCATGCGCCGTTGGAGGAAATTGAATTGGCGGGGCAGGGGCTGCGCGATGTGACCCGTATTGCGGCCTCGGATCCACGTCTGTGGACGCAGATCTTGGCCGGGAACTCCGAGGAGATCCGCTCGGTGCTGCTGGATCTGCGCACCGAACTCGACGAGGTCATCACTGCTCTGGAATTGGGCCCCGGCTCGACAGGCGCACTGGCCAAGGCCATTGCGTTGGGCAATGAAGGTCACGATCGGATTCCGGGCAAGCACGGACAGGCTCCGACCAAATATGCTGTAGTCACGATCTTGGTTCCCGACACCCCGGGAACTCTGGCCACACTGTTCAAGGACATCGGTGACCTGAACATCAACGTCGAGGACTTCCGGATGGATCACGCGCCGGGTCAGAAACTCGGGATCGTCGATGTCTCGGTGGTGCCGGCCACCCAGCAGGAACTTGAAATCGGTTTGTTGTCGAAGGGATGGCAGATTCCCGAATCCGCCATCGAGAAAGAGGGAATTGCATGAGCGTCGTCGCCATTGACGGACCAAGCGGGGTCGGCAAGTCGAGCACCGCGAAGGAAACGGCCCGCCGATTGGGCTACAGTTACCTCGACACGGGTGCCATGTACCGTGCGATGGCCTGGCTGTGCCTCAACCGGGGCGTGACCGACCCGGTCGACGTCCTCGAACAGGTCCGCGGGGTCGATCTGGAGATCTCGACCGATCCGGACGAGTTCTTCGTCTCCGTCGACGGAATTGATGTCAGCGAGGAGATCCGCGAACCCGAGGTGTCGGAGAACGTGCAGACCGTGTCTGCCGTCGTCGATGCCCGCGAAGAGCTCATCGACATGCAGCGGACCATCATCGCCGCGGCACCGGAGGGAATCGTCGTCGAGGGACGTGACATCACGACCGTCGTGGCCCCGGACGCTGAGGTTCGCATCCTCATGACCGCCCGTGACGAGGTTCGCGTGGCCCGCCGGGCCAAGGAGCTCCACGGAAACGCCGACGCCGAGGCTCTCGCCGCCACCCAATCCCAGGTCACCGGCCGTGACGCCAAGGACTCAGCGACAACGAGCTTCTTGGAAGCCTCCGAAGGTGTCTACACACTCGATACCAGTGACATCGATTTCGACCAGGTGGTCGAGACGGTGCTGAAACTGGTGAAGGACTCACAATGACTGATTCAGAATTCCACGAGAACCCGGACGAGCATCTGGCCGAGCGTCTCGAGAGCATCAGCGACGAGGAGGCCGAGAAGAGGGCGACTGCTCTCGAAGCCGGTCTCTCCAGCTATGACCTCGAAGACGAGGACCGGGCACTGCTCGACGCCTACGGTTTCGAGTTCGAAGCCGAAGAGACCCGCGGGGCTGACCCCGTCCTGGCCGTCGTCGGGCGCCCCAACGTGGGCAAATCGACCCTGGTCAACAGGATCCTCGGCCGCCGTGAAGCCGTGGTCGAAGACGTCCCCGGAGTCACCCGTGACCGGGTGAGCTACCGGGCGGAATGGAACACGAAGGAATTCACCCTCGTCGATACCGGCGGTTGGGACTCGGACTCCAAGGGCATGGCCTCGCGCATTGCGATTCAGTCCGAAGTCGCCGTCGACATGGCCGACGCCGTGGTCCTCGTCGTGGATGCCACGACCGGACCGACCGCGACCGATGAAATGGTCGTGAAGATGCTGCGCCGGAAGAAGAAGCCCGTCATCCTCGCCGCCAACAAGGTCGACGACGAACGCGGCGAGCTCATGGCCGCCGAACTCTGGGGCCTGGGCCTTGGCCAGCCGTTCACGGTGTCCGGTCTCCACGGTCGCGGGGTCGCTGACCTCCTCGACGAGGTGCTCACAATCCTGCCCGAGGTCTCTGCCGTCGAAACCCGCATCGAAGAGGGCGGTCCGCGTCGGATCGCTCTGGTGGGGCGACCGAACGTCGGAAAGTCCTCCCTGCTCAACCAGCTCATCGGTTCCGACCGTGTGCTCGTGGACAACGTCGCCGGCACCACCCGCGACCCGGTCGACGAACTCATCGAACTCGGTGACAAGCAGTGGCGTTTCGTGGACACCGCCGGCATCCGGCGTCGTGCCCACCAGGCCAGCGGTGCTGACTTCTATGCCGCGCTGCGCACCCAGACTGCTCTGGAACGTGCTGAGCTGGCTCTCGTGCTCCTCGAGGTTCAGGAGCCCTTGAGCGAGCAGGACGTTCGCATCGTCACGACGGCCGCTGAAGCCGGCCGTGCCGTGGTGTTGGCGTTCAACAAATGGGATCTCCTCGATGACGAGCGTCGCTACTATCTCGAACGCGAGATCGAGCGGGACCTGGCTCATGTGGCTTGGGCTCCGCGAGTGAACATCTCGGCCAAGACGGGACGCCACGCCGACAAGCTGGTCCCAGCGATGGAGGCTGCTCTGGAGGGATGGGACACACGCATCCCGACCGGGCGACTCAACGCATTCCTCGGTGAACTGGTCGCCGCGAACCCTCACCCGGTGCGCGGAGGCAAGCAGCCGAGGATCCTGTTCGGAACCCAGGCGCAGTCCCGGCCACCGAAGTTCGTGCTCTTCACCTCCGGATTCCTCGATCCGGGGTATCGTCGTTTCATTGTCAGGCGTCTGCGTGAGACGTTCGGGTTCAAGGGAACTCCCATCGAGGTTTCGATGCGAATCAGGGAGAAGCGGAAAGGGCGCTGAGTGAGCGTTGACGGGCAGTTCCACGGGCAGCAGCCTGAGCTGACTCCTGAACAACGTCCCTGGCATGCCAGCCGGCCTGCCAGGGCGCTTGTCATCGCGTTGACGATCGCCGGCCTGGCCTATGCCCTGATGTTCTTCAAGGGACTCCAGGACATCGTCGCTCCGGTGTTCCTGGCGCTCAACTTCTACATCGTCGTCTATCCGCTGCAGAGGTATCTGACCAAGCTGAAGGTGCCGCGTGCAATCGGTGCCACCATCTCGGTCCTCCTCGTGCTGGTGATGATCTTCGGCTTCTTCGGGCTGACGGCATGGTCCGTCGCCGAACTCGTACTCCTTATCCCCAGCTACGGTGAACAGCTCGTCGCGACCTACCAGAGCGCACTGTCGTTCCTGTCCGATATCGGTGTCACGTCCTCAGTCCTCCAACAGCAGTTCCAGCAGTTCAACGTCAGATCCCTCATCGACGCTGTGTATCCGCTGCTGACCAATGTGTCGTTGGTCGCTGGGCTGCTGACCACTGTCGTCATGGCAGTGTTCTTCGTCGCCATGGACTCCATGGGCATCGACCGGCGCATGCTGATGCTCCTCGACGTCAAGCCCTCGCTGGCGGCCTCACTCGGCGGTTTCGCCAGTGGGGTCCGACGCTACTGGGTCGTGGCCACGGTCTTCGGCCTCATCGTGGCTGTCCTCGACGTCATCGCTCTGGCGATCATCGACGTCCCGCTGATCTGGGTGTGGGGCGTGCTGGCGTTCCTGACGAACTACATTCCCAACATCGGGTTCGTCATCGGCCTCATCCCTCCGGCACTGCTCGCTCTCGTCGACAGCGGTTGGCAGTCGGCGTTGTGGGTCGTCATCGCCTACAGTGTGCTCAACTTCGTCATCCAGTCGATCATCCAACCGAAGTTCACGGGCGAGTCGGTCGGGGTCACACCATTGGTGTCCTTCCTGTCGCTGCTGTTCTGGGTGTGGGTGCTCGGATGGCTCGGTGCGCTCCTCGCACTGCCTGCGACACTTCTGCTCAAGGCGCTGCTCGTCGACGCAGACCCGAAGGCCAAATGGGTGAACATTCTCCTCGCCTCGGACCCGACGACTGCGAACAGTTCTACGGAGGAACCACCGGTGTCACCAGTGACCGAGTCATTGGGCGACACTCTCGGATCGCCGTTGGGGATGTCTGATTCGGAAGAGTCGGAGGAGTCTGCCGCGTCAGCTGCCGACGAAGATAGCCTGACTACGCCGCACAGTGAAGCCGAGCAGGACACGTCCGGACCGAAGAACTGACCCGATAGCTCGGCAGACGAAGTCTCTGGCGGTCGGGACCGCAGAATTGTGCGATCGATTACGTCATGCCTCTCGCCTCGTATGCTGTGAGTGGTTAGCATGAAGTATGGCGACTGTACTGAATATTCATCCTGAGAACCCACAGAACCGAATGATCGAGAAGGCCGTGCAGACTCTGCGGGACGGCGGACTGATCGCCTACCCCACAGACTCGGGCTATGCCCTGGGCTGTGCCTTGGACAATAAGGCCGGAATCGAGCGGATCACCCGCATCAGGCAACTGGACTCGAAGCATCACTTCACTCTGATGTGCCGCGACTTCGCCCAACTGGGACAGTTCGTCATCGTCGACAACTCTGACTTCAGGGTCATCAAGTCGATGACTCCGGGGCCCTACACATTCATCATGAAGGCGACGAAGGAAGTTCCACGTCGCATGATGCACGCCAAAAAGCACTCAGTCGGTGCACGCATTCCTCAGAATGTGACAGCACTGGCGCTCGTTGAAGCAATGGGCGAGCCCATTCTGTCATCGACCCTGCTGCTGCCCGGCGCCGAGGACCCGCTGACCCAGGCCGACGAGGTCGTCGAACAGATCGGCCACGAACTGGACGCCGTCATCGAATCCGGAGTACCGGGCAACGTCCCGACCTCCGTCATCGACTTCACCGGTCGGGAACCAGTGGTTGCACGCGTCGGAGCCGGAGACGTCTCCCGCTTCGAATGAGCTTCAGCGGTTCATCGACTGCGGCGGTTCACTTCGACTCATGGCAGTGCTCCTTCGACCGGTAGCAGTGCTCCATCGACCTCTGGTGCCTCGCAGCGAATGCGAAGCACCAGAGGTCGAAGTTGTCTGAGAGCTGCGCCTGTGCCGAACCGTGGGCGTGATGCGTGTGCCCGACCGGTTCACAGTCCCAGGTAGGCCGCCTGCACTTGAGGGTTGTCGAGCAGCTTCTCGGCATCGTCGGCAAGCACGACTCGTCCCTCAGCCAACACATATCCACGGTGGGCGATCGCCAAGGAAGCCTTGGCATTCTGCTCACTGAGCAGCACGCCGATTCCGTTCCTGTTGATCTGTGCAATCGATTCCAGCACCTGTTCGACAACCAGGGGAGCCAGGCCCATAGACGGCTCGTCTAAGATCAGCAGGCTGGGGTCTGACATCAACGCGCGACCGATCGCCACCATCTGCTGCTGTCCGCCCGAGAGCGAACCTGCAGGCTGGGCCGACTTCTCCTTCAAAATGGGAAACAGCTCGAGGACTTCATTGAGGATCTCCTCGGTGCGGGTGCGATCCCGGTGCGGGTACGTGCCCAAGCGGAGATTCTTCTCAACCGACATCTTCCCGAACAGGTGCCGCCCCTCGGGGCAATGAGCGATGCCGCGTTTGACGATGGTGTTCGGCCGAGTTCGTTGGATGGGGTGCCCGTTGTATTCGATCGTTCCCGAACGCGTGCGCAGAAGTCCGCTGATGGTCTTGAACAAGGTGGTCTTTCCCGAGCCGTTGGCTCCCAGGATCACCGTCAGCTCACCGGGCTGGGCAGTGATGCTCACCCCGTGCAGCACGTCAGTCGCGTCATAGCCGACGCTTATGTTCTCCAGCGAGAGCATCAGTTCTCCTCATCCTTGGTCGATCCCAAGTAGGCACGAATCACGTCCGGATTGCTCTGGATCTCCGCGGGGGAGCCGATCGCCAGTTTCTGACCGTGATCGAGAACGAGGATCGTGTCTGCTAGGCCCATGATCATCGACATCTTGTGTTCGACCAGCAGCACCGACACCCCGCGACCGGGCAGAGAGCGAATGAGATTGCCGAAGTCCGTGGTCTCCTCCTCGGGGATGCCTCCAGCAGGTTCATCGAGGAGTATCAGCTCAGGTTCGGTCGCCAATGCCATCGCGACGGCCGTGCGCTTCTGCACTTCCTGCGGAACATTGGACGCAAGGTCGTGCCGGAATTCGGCGACACCGCAGAAGTCGAGCGCTTCGAGCGCCTTGTCCTGATTGAGTGCCGATTCCCGGCGATGCCGCGGAGTGTGGAAGATCGCGTCGAAGACATTGGACTTGGACCGGACGATGCGACCGGCCAACACGTTCTCCAACAGTGTGGAGTCGTCGAAGAGGTGCGTCGTCTGGAAGGTTCGCGCAATTCCCCCGTTGACCGAGTTGTGCGGAGACGAGTGGGTGATATCCCGCCCGTTGAAGGACACGGTCCCAGCGGTGGGGCGATAGAACCCATGGATGAGGTTGAACAGAGTTGACTTGCCGGCACCGTTGGGACCGATCACAGCGGTGATCTGTCCTTCCTGCACATCGAGGTCGACATTCTTCACGGCATCAAGTCCGCCGAAGCGTTTCCCGAGGCCTCTGATTTCGAGCAGCGTCACTTCTTCTCCTCGGTCGTGGTGATGGTGTCGGCGGGAGCTCCTCGGTGACCGGCAGCGTCAGCGCTGCTCGGAGTGCCGGCAGGAGTTGAGCCGTCCTTGCGAGCGGAGCCGATTCGTCGCTTTCGCGCTCGTTTGTCGATGAACCCACCCAGGTACCCCACGACTCCGCGCGGGGCGAAGATCACGAGTGCAATGATGATGGGCCCGAGCACGATGAACCGGTAGGCCTGGAAGTCCTGGAAGAGTTCGAACAGGAACGTCACGATCATGGTGCCCACCAGCGGCCCGGCCACAGTGCCCATGCCTCCGACCAGGATGAACATCAGAAACTCGAATGTCTTGTCCACGGTCGCAGCATCGGGGCCGATGAAACCGACGACGGAGGCATAGAGGCCGCCGCCGATGCCGCCGAAGAAGGCTGACGCAGCGAAGGCGAGCTGCTTGCTCAGCCCCACATTCACGCCGATCGCGTCGGCAAGGTCCTCGCTGGTTCGAATCGTCAGCAGTGTGCGACCAACGCTGGAGCGACGGATCGCATACGTGACGTAGACGCAGGCCAGAAGGATGATGAAGACGAGATAGAACATCGCCGTCGGGTTGCTGAAATCGATCAGATCCCCAGCCTCGGGGAACTTCACATTGTTGACTCCGGAATGGGCGTGAGTCACCGATTCCCATCGGCTGATGGTCAGATAGATGATGAAGCCGATGGCCATCGTGAAGATGGCGAAGTACTCGTCCTTCGTACGCAGTGCGATGAGTCCGAACAGGTAACCGATGGCGGAGGTGCCGACCACGCCGACGAGGAAGGCCTGCCAGAATGACCAATCGAAATCCGTCGTCAGCAATCCGACCGTGTAAGCCCCGATGCCGAAGAAGCCACCCTGGGCCAGCGACAGCTGCCCGGTGAAGCCGAGGATGATGTTCATGCCGTAGACCGCGATCGCCGAACACAGTCCGACGGTGATCACGCGCATGATGTAGTTCTCGTCGCCGAAAGCCACCGGTGTCAGGGCGATGATGAGCAGCACAGCCAGTGTGCCGAGGATGCGGGGATTCTTCAGTGCATTCATCGCTGCACCGCCTTTGCGAACAGGCCTGTGGGTTTGATCGCGAGCACCGCCACCAGAACGATGAAGGCCACCGCTTCTCCGACAGCCGAGGAGATATAGGTTGAGGTCATCGTCTCCGCTATCGCCAGCGCGAAGCTGCCGACGATGGCGCCCGGCAACGATCCGAGGCCGCCGAGGATGATGATCGCAAACACCTTGAGGTTGAGCGAGTCACCCATCGTGGGGGAGAGGAGGTTGATGGGAGAGACGAGGCCGGCCGCGATTGTGACCAGAAGCGCGGACAAGCCAAGAGTCAGCATCGAGACCATGGCGGGGTTGATTCCGACCAGAGCCGATCCTGTCCGGTCCTGTTCGATGGCTTCGATCGTCTGGCCGTGGATGGATCGTTTGATGAACCATGTCAGCAGAGAGAGCACGACGACTGCAGTCACGATGATCACGATGCGCTGTGCGGAGATCTCAGCGCCCAGAATACGCAGGCTTCCCGAGATCGGTGTCTCCATCCGCCGGAAATCGGCGCCCCAGATCGCCTGTGCCACGGCCTGGAAGAAGAACATGGCGCCGATGGCCGCAATCATGTGATGGGTGTGCGGTGAGTTACGCAGAGGGTGGAAGACCAAGCGTTCGAGCAGCACACCGAGGACGAACAGGATGAGTGCTGCAATGCCGATGGCTGCCACATAGGGCACTCCAACCGTGGTCAGGAAGAAGTAGGTGACGTAGGCGCCGAGCATGTACAGCGAACCGTGCGCCAGGTTGGGGATGCGCAGGACGCCGAAGACTAGGGTGAGACCGATTGCTGCAAGGCAGTACACACCGCCGAGTGCAACGCCGTTGAAGAGCTGTTGGATGAAAAGGGTCATGAAGCGAATCCTCACAGGACGTCAGACGGCGCCACAGCGGGGTATGAAGCTCATACCCCGCTGCGGGAAGCGCCGACAATGGTGACTACTAGACGATGGTGACTACTTGGCGTCGGATACCTGCTCTACGGGTACCTTCGTGTACTTCTCGTCCTTGTCGAGGTAGGTGACCTCCAGCTCAGGGTTGACCAGGTGGCCCTCATCTGAGATTTCGGTCGGGAAGCCGTTGACCTTGTACTTGTCATCGACCTTGCTGAGTACGTCGGGGATCGCTGCCCGAATCTTCTCTGGATCGCTGGTTGTACCCGCTTCTTCCATCGCCTTGGCGATGATGGCGATGCTCTGATAGTTCAGCGCAGTCTCGCTGGTCGCGACCTTCTTCTCACCGGCAACTTCCGCGAAGTGCTTGAGGAAGTCCTTTGTGCCCGGATCCTCGTATTCCTTGACTGGCAGCACTCCAACGGAGTTCGTCAGGTTCTCGAGCTTGGTCACGGTTGCCATCTCGTCGAGTTTCGCCTGGTCCATCACAAGGAAGCTGCCCTTGAAGCCCTGCTTCTTCGCCTCTTCCATGATCAGTGCGGTCGGCTGTGAAGGGCCACCGACGAAGATGCTGTCCGGCTTCTCTGACAGCGCCTTCGAGACTGGGCCGGCGAAGTCCGAGACGGTGGCATAGTCAATGCTGTTGTCTGCACCGATTTTGCCGTCGGCCTTCTTCCACTCGTCCGTGATCGCCTTCGTCCACTGCTGACCGTATTCGCTCTGGGTGCCGAGCAGAGCGAGCTTCTTGCCGCCATGCTTCATTCCCTGCTCAGTGAACGGTTTGGCATAGGACTCGAAGTTCGGCGGAATCATCATCGTCAGCGGATTGTCGGCCTGCACGATGGCAGGATCCGAGGTGTACGCGGAGATCAAGAACTTGGAGCGACCGTCGTTGATCTGCTGGATCGCCTTGATGGCCCCGGCATTGGGGGAGACGACAACAGGGGCTTTGTCCTGATCTGCCAGTCGCTGTGCATTGCTGGCTGCGGTGGACGGCGCATACTTGTCGTCGAGGGACTTGAGCTCGATGGTGACCTTTTTCCCGTCGACTTCGAGCCCATCTTTGTTGAGATCGTCGACAGCCATCTGGAGTCCGGTCTGGACGTTCTCTCCATAGGCTGCCCCTCCGCCGCTCAGGGGACCTGTATAGCCGATGACTACAGATTCATCGCCGCCTCCGGAGTCTCCGCTTCCACCGCCCCCACCGCATGCGCCGAGAGCCAGTGCAAATGTGCTGATGACGGCCGCAGCAAGCACAGGACGGCTCGCCCTTCGCGGGATTGAGGTCATCTTTTCTCCTTTGAAAAGTGAGACGGAGCAACAGCGCTCCTTTAAATTGTCGGGATGCCTGAATAGGCCCCGAAGCCAATCTGAACGAATATTCGATTGAGGCTTAGAATGGAACCTATACATCATCAAATGTGATTTCAATCTCATTTTGGAAATCGTTGACTTTTGTTCTCACACCGCGATGCGGTGCAGTCTGGTCGGCTCGTGTTGTGCTCCTGTGGTGGCCGGAGCTGGGGTCGGTCGCCCAGGGTGCGGTGTTGAAGTGAGCATTGGTCGGCAGTCGGCGGGAAGTCGAGATCCCAATTCCTGAGCAAACAATCGTTCAGTGAGAAATGTGGTCTATGGTGGAAGTTGCGAGAGGTGAGATCCACATCACTGTTGTCGCGCCCAATCACGAACCAGCATTTCGGAGGAAAATCGTCATGACTCGGACAGCAATCGTCACAGGTGGCGGCCGCGGCATCGGAGCCGCTATCGCCCAGCGCCTGGCAGCAGACGGAATGAACGTTGCGATCCTCGACATGGGTCCGACTGAAGATACGGTCAAGGCCGTTGAAGCCGCAGGCGTGAAGGGGCTGGGGATCGACACCGATGTCTCCGACGAAGCCTCCGTCGAGTCGGCAGTGAAGACCGTTGCCGAAACTCTTGGTGCGCCGACAGTCCTCGTCAACAACGCCGGCATCCTGCGAGACAACCTGCTGTTCAAGATGACGCACGAGGAATTCCAGAAGGTCCTCTCCGTCCACCTCGGCGGTGCGTTCCTGATGGCCAAGGCAGTTCAGGCCTACATGGTCGAGGCAAAATACGGGCGCATCGTATCGATGTCGTCGACATCAGCGTTGGGCAACCGTGGCCAGACGAACTACTCCGCGGCCAAAGCGGGAATCCAGGGAATGACGAAGACCTGGGCGATCGAGCTCGGCAAGTTCGGAGTCACGGCCAACGCGATTGCTCCCGGCCTCATCGAAACCGACATGACCAAAGCCACCGCTGAGCGGATGGGCGTGAACTACGAAGACTTCATCGCAGCGGGAGTCGGACAGATTCCCGTTGCGCGCACGGGAAAGCCCGAAGACATTGCTCACACGGCATCATTCCTCGCCTCAGAGGGAGCCGGCTTCGTCTCCGGCCAGGTCATCTATGTCGCTGGAGGGCCGAAAAACTGACCAACAGCGGACTCCGGTCCCACTGGCATTCTGGTCTCACAGACACTTTGGTCTCATTGAGACTCTGGTCCTACTGACAATCTAGTCCCACTGACATCGCGACGAACTCCGGTCCGGCGCACCTCACTGAAGAAAGGCACGTCATGCGCGAAGCAGTCATCGTCTCCACCGCTAGAACTCCGATCGGAAAGGCATACAAGGGTGCGTTCAACGACACCCAAGCCCAGGAATTGGCGGGTCACGCCATTTCCCACGCTGTCTCACGGGCAGGTCTGGAAGGGGGCGAAGTCGAAGACGTCGTCTTCGGTGCAGCCCTGCAGCAGGGCAGCCAATCCACCAACGTCGCTCGCCAGGCGGCACTGCGAGCCGGCCTCCCGACAACGGTCCCAGGAATGACGATTGATCGTCAGTGCTCCTCCGGGCTGATGGGGATCGCCACCGCTGCCAAGCAGATCCTCTTCGATGGCCAGGAGATTGCAGTCGGCGGCGGCGTGGAGTCTGTGTCCCTGGTGCAGAACGACAAGATGAATATGTTCCGGGCGAAGGATCCGTGGCTGGTCGAACATGTTCCCGGAATCTACTACCCGATGCTCGCCACCGCCGAGGTTGTGGCCGAACGCTATGGCATCAGCCGGGAAGCACAGGACGAGTACGCGTTTTCTTCGCAGCAGCGGACTGCCGCAGCCCAGGAGGCTGGCCGGTTCGACGACGAGATCGTCGCGTTGCCGACGACGAAGATCGTCGTGGACAAGGAGACCAAGGAAACCTCGGCTCAACAGGTGACTCTCGAGCGCGATGAAGGGAACCGTCCGTCGACGACCTTGGAGAGCTTGGCTGGTCTGAACCCAGTCCTCAAGCCCGGCGACGCTTCGAAGGTCCCAAGCATCACCGCTGGCAATGCTTCACAGCTGTCTGACGGAGCCTCTGCTTCGGTACTGATGTCGAGTGATGAGGCGAGCCGACGTGGACTGGAGCCACTGGGCATCTATCGGGGCATGGCCGTCGCTGGCTGCGATCCCGACGAGATGGGGATCGGTCCCGTCTTTGCGATTCCGAAGCTGCTCAAGGCGCAGGGACTGTCCATCGATGACATCGGTCTGTGGGAGCTCAACGAAGCATTCGCGGTCCAGGCTCTCTACTGCCGTGACCGCCTCGGGATCGATCCAGAGAAGTACAACGTCGACGGTGGAGGAATCTCGGTCGGTCACCCTTACGGAATGACCGGTGCCCGCCTGGTCGGTCACGCTCTCATCGAGGGGCGTCGCCGCGGAGTCAAGTATGTCGTCGTCACGATGTGCATCGGCGGCGGTCAGGGAGCGGCCGGACTCTTCGAAGTCTGCTGACCCAATACGTTGGCTGAAGCTTCATCATCTGGCTGATCATCAGAATGGTGGCTTCTCACCCGAACCCCAGATCTGCTGCTTCGCGTTCTGCTCGGGTTGGCCAGAGAAGGGGTCAACGTATTCGGCCCACACGGGGGACTGACCTTTCCCGGTAGGAGCAGTCGTCGGCTGCGCAGTTTGTGACTGCGCGGTCGGCGGCTTTTCTTCTGCCGTCTCGGACTCCTTCTGTTCGTCCGTCTGCCGTGGGGGAGCCTCTGTGGCACACGGGGCAGCTCTCGGCGAGGCCGCAGTTGGGGGTGGGGCAGCCGTTTGTGGTGGCGGTGCCGCGAAATACTTGAGGAACAGCTTGGCATGCTCGACATTGATCGGGTTGTCAGGCGGCATGACTTCCGTCGTGATCCCGTGTCTGAAAATGTACTCGAGCCGTCCAGGTTCGGTCATTCTGACCGAGAACTTCCGGTCTGTCTTTGCCTGGTGATGAAGTTTGCAGAGATTGTGCAGGTTGCCGAATCGGGTGTGGCCACCGCTTTGTGGGCTGCTGTGGTCGAAGGGGATGATGTGATCGACTTCTGTGAGTTCGGCCCGCCGAGTGCACCCGGGCATGGTGCAGTTCATCCATTGGGCGGAAAGGGGCTGGCGAACGCTGTTGGGGATCGTGTAGTTGATCGCCTTCGCATCCAGTGGTGTGCCGGTCGCTGGATCCGTGAGGATGCGTGTCCATGTTGACGCATATCCGGCGAGCCTGCGTGCCATGTCGGCTGGCAGAGGGGAGCCGTCCGGAAGCATCCCGGCCAGATCGCAAACATCTGCATCTGTTTCTTTACCCTCGGCTGTTTTAACTTCTACGGGTGGGGCCTCTGCATTGGCAGGTGTCTTCGGCGTCCGGGCCGGTTCGGTACTTGTCTCGTCATCTGAAGTGCCGAGGAACTGGCTGAGCAGTGTGAACATGGGGACGGTGATCGTCGTCCGTGCTTGGTGGGAAAGCCAATATTCGTGGGTGGGTAAGTCGAGGAGAACCTCGTAGCTGACCGTACTTGTCGATCCGTCATATGGGGACGAGGAATCATCGTCGAGCGATGTCTGCGGGTCGGTCCCGGGCGGCCAGAATGCCCTACCCGGTGTCGGCCGACTGTTGATCATGGCTTCGAAGAATCGCGGGTCGCGTAACCAGTAGTCGGATGCGGCCCGTCCTTGCCCGGCTGCATGCTCTTGGTCGTTTGCGCCGGCCGGTACTGAAGTCTCGTCGTTCATCTGACCAAAGGTCCGTTCGATGTAATCGAGCAGAGATTCCTCGGGCGACATGGGGACACCGTCAGGTCCAGCGAAAAGGCCATCGATCGGAAAGTCCGTGCTCGATATGTCCCCAGTTGTCGTGTTGTTGCTGGTGATCCGAAGCTTCAGCTGGGGTCGGGTGCGAGTGAGAATGTCGAACATGAGCGCGTCGATGCCGCGATCGTCGTCGAAGGACTCACCATCGTTCAGTTGGTCGCCGAATGCATCGATATTTCCCTTGTAGACGGCTCGAGCGAATGCTTCGACCCGTCTATAGCAGGCGTGAAGTTCTGGAGCTGGCCCAGTCAACGTGAGATATGCGGTCCCATCGTCACCCGTGCTGATATCGACCCGGCGGCGGACTGCGACCTTCTCCAGTGTCTCCTGTGCTGGTTGAAGTGCTGCGATCTTCAGAGCGAGCGAACGCTTGAACGTTTCGATCGTGATGTCTGCACGCCTGTCGGCTAAGTAGTCATCAATGCTGGGCAGGTATCTGAACGCGACATCCCGGCAGCGACGGGTCACAAATGCGACATGTTCGATGGTGAAATCGCCATCGAGGCAACGCTGGTGGAACTGTGGAAGCCCGTGGACCAGCGTCATTGCAGACGTGATGTGCTTATAGGCCCCCGACGTGGTGGCACCGAGGAGCGTCGAGTACTCGCAGATGTCTTCAGCCCAGGCGTATTGATGGGTCCAGCCATTGAACGTCGACGCGGGATTGAATGCAGGAAAGTCGGGAAGCGGCTCAGGGTGCTCCCGGGCTTCCCTCTGCTCACGCCGCATTCTGCGACCAGCTCCGCGGTCCTTCTTTCGGCCAGAAGTGGACGAAGCGCTCGAAGCAGAAGATGCAGGAGACTGCGCGCTGGCAGCGGCGCCTGCTGTGGAGCTCGTGCGGGGGCGTTTGCGACGGCAGTGTCGGCGGACGGTCTCCGCGAGAGGCGCGAAGTCATAGGGGACAGTCAGATCGGGACCAGCAAGACCGAGGTAGTGCGCAACTTCGCGAACGAAGATGCTGCTGGTGGCATCGAGCGCTGCGAACTGTGCCTGGTCGCTGCAGGCGTAGACAGCCGACAGGTCGCTGAATGGAGAATCCTCGTCGATATCGAGGCAACGGCCGTTGGAGGCTGACGAGCTGGTGTCGGCTGAATGCACGCTGTAGTGCGAACTGCTGTCGTTCATGTGCTTCATTGCGTTGCCTCCTCTCCACCGCTCTGTGGAGACCTTTCAATGGCATTGGCGTCTATATCCAGTGTATCGATAAATAGAACAGAAAGATAGATAGATTCGAATAGAGGACGAAATAAAATAGGTGATTTGATAGAACAGGAACAGCGACTGATCCATAAAATTCCACTATCATCTACTTGTAGTCCAATACCGGTGACTGGATCGGTTTGTTTGAATATGATCTCATTCGCCACTGACACGAGAGTCAAAGCCACCCGGTTCGTCGGACTCGATTGATTCGTTAGACTCGATCCGTGGCAGCGATCGACAAAGACATTCTCCGATTGGCACTTCCGGCCCTCGGAGCGCTGATCGCCGAACCCATCTTCCTGCTCTCTGACACGGCCATGGTCGGCCACCTCGGCGCCGGTGCTTTGGGGTCGCTGGCCATTGCGTCCACGATCCTGCAGACCGTTCTCGGGCTGATGATCTTCCTCGCCTACGCCACCACACCTCGGGTTGCCAGGCGAATGGGAGCGGGGGACCGCTCCGGTGCCATCAACGCAGGCTTCGACGGGATTTGGCTCGCACTGTGCACCTCGGTGGTGCTCTTGGCCATGGGACTGCCTCTGCTCAAGCCTGTCATCGCAGCGTTCGAACCCGGCGCCGAGATCGCCGCGGGCGCGCACTCCTACCTCGCCATCTCCTGGTGGGGTCTGCCCTTCATGCTCGTCGTCATCGCCGCGACTGGGCTGCTGCGCGGACTGCAGGACACGCGCACGCCCTTGATCGTGGCCGCGGCCGGCTGCATCGCCAACATCGGGCTGAACGCGATCTTCATCTATGGTCTCGATATGGGAGTCGCCGGCTCCGCGCTGGGCACAGTCATCGCACAAGCCGGCATGTGCTTCGTCTACGTGCTGATCTCTATCAGGGCCGCACAACGATTCCATGCCACATTCCGCCCCGACTGGTCCGGCGTGCTTGCTTCGGCGAAGACCTCCGGCTGGCTGCTGGTGCGCAACGCCTCCCTGCGCGCGGCACTGATCATCCTCGTCTTCCTCGCCACAGCCATGGGAACGACCGAACTCGCCGCGATTCAGGTCGCACAAAGTCTCTTCTTCGCCCTCGCGCTCGCCCTCGACTCACTGGCCATCGCCGGTCAGGCGCTCATCGGACTGCAGCTAGGGGCACGGAACAGCGACGCGGTGGCCGCAATCAACCGCCGACTGTGCCTGTGGGGCATAGTCTTCGGAGCCGTCGTCGGTCTCATCCTGTTGGCCGGCGCGGGACTCATTCCCCGCGGCTTCTCCTCGGACCCCGCGGTCGTGGCTCTGCTGACGAGCCTCCTTCCGATCCTCGCCTTGAGCATGCCCATCGCCGGCTATGTCTTCGTCCTCGACGGTGTCCTCATGGGTGCCGAGGACGCTAGATATCTCGCTCTGGCACAATTGGTGGCAGTAGGCGGATATGCGATCCTGCTGATTCCGGTCGTCCTCTACTGGCCCGGTGCACTGGGGCTGTGGGCGGCGTTCTGCATCGGCTTCGTCGGCCTGCGGGCGCTGACATTGGGCTGGCGCGTGCGCAACCGCAGCTGGATCGCTCGTGCGGTCGAGAAAGGAACGTCATGAACGAAGGTCAGAACCTGGATCCCGCCGAGGCGGAACGCCGGAGCGCACTCAGATCACGCATCCGTCCTCTGGGCGCAGACACCCCGGACGAGCTGTTTCTGCCGTTCCTCGACCTGTGCTTCAACTGGTCGATGGACAAGCCGCGGGTCGAGGTCGACGAGCTTGTCGAACGCGACGATGCCGCCTTCTACTTCAAGGATTGGGGCCGCAACGGAGACATCGCGGTGGCCGCCTATGCGTCAGATCCGAACACCGGAGACGCCGCCGAGAACGATTCCGTTGCCGGTTCGGAGCCGGAGATCGTGGGCCTCGCATGGCTGCGGCTGGCCGAGTTCGATGCAGTGATGGACAGGTCGACTGCCGCCCCCGAGGACACCGCGAGTGATCAGACCACCGCAGATTCCGATAACTCAGACGATACCGAAGCCTCAGACGATGGCAATGCCACCGACACCACCGCCGAGGTGGGGCCGCGGTTCACCGGGTACGGCTGGGTGGCCGCGGACATCCCCGAGTTGTCGTTGGCTGTCCTGCCCGACCATCAGTCGCAGGGCATCGGCGGCATGCTCCTCGACGTGGTGTGCACATTGGCGAAGATGAGCGGCTTCCCGGCCGTCAGCCTCTCGGTCGAAGACGGAAACGGCGCGGCGCGTCTCTACCATGACCGCGATTTCGTTGCGGTCGGTCGCAACGGGGACGCCGATATCCTCGTCCGCCGGCTGAAATAGCCGCCCCAGCTAAGCCAGTTCGGGAAGTTCCTCTTCGTACAGCCACGGATGGACAACCTCGGCGAGGTCACGGCCAGCCACAGCGGATATGCACGTGAGGAACTCCGAAGTCGCGACCGAGGAATGACGATACTTCGTCGTCCACTCGGAGATCGCGGCGAAGAAGTCCTCGTCACCGATCGCGAGCCTCAGCGCATGCAGGCACAGGGCTCCGCGCTTGTACACGCGGTCATCGAACATGTCGGGACCACCAGGATCGCTGAGCAGGAAGTCCTGCGGTTCGTCGGCCAGGGCCTCCCTCCACGTCTGCGCACATTCGTGGGCACTGCTGCGACCCGAGGCCTCCGACCACACCCACTCCGAATAGCAGGCGAAACCTTCATTGAGCCAGATATCGCTCCAGCGCCGAGGTGTCAGTGAGTTCCCGAACCACTGGTGGGCCATCTCATGGGCGACGAGTCGTTCGGCCTCCCATTCCTCGCCGAGGTGGTTGGGCCCGAGCACCGACAAGGGCTGTGACTCCAGCGGGATCTCGAGCTCATCATCGGTCACGACCACGTCGTAGCGGTCGAAGGGGTAGGGCCCGAACCGTTCGATGAACTCGTTCATCATGGAGTGCTGGACCTGCAGCCGCGTCGATGCCTTGGGCCAATGCTCGCCCGCGTAGAGCCACAGGGGGATCGGGGAGGTCTTGGCGCCGTCCTCGGCCTCGAGCTGGGTGTGCCGGTAGCGCCCGATCTGCACCGTTGCCAGGTAGGTGGCCAACGGAGTCCGAGATTCGTAGGTCCACAGTGTGCGTCCTGCCTTGCGGACCTTGTCGACGAGTTCGCCGTTGGACACGACGGTGTATTCGGATTCCGTGAGCACCCGGATACGGTACTTCGACTTGTCCGAAGGGTGATTGTTGCAGGGGAACCAGGTGGATGCACCGACGGGCTGCCCGGCGACGAGGACACCGTCTTCGAGCTCCTCCCAGCCGACGTCGCCCCAGGTCCCGATCGCGGGCTGCGGGTTCCCGACGTAGGAGATGTCGATGCGCACCGGCTGGTTCTTGGGCAGAACATCGGTGGTCAGCCGCAGCTTCTTGCCCCGCGTCGAGTATCGGACCCTCTTGCCGTTGACGAGGGCCTTCGTGACTCGCAGGCCCGTGAGATCGAGGACGATCGTCTTCGTCTCCTGCAGTACCCTCCCCGTCAGGCTCGCGCGTGCCGAAAGCCGGTTGGGCCCGATCCGGTAGTCGAGGTCGAGGTCGTAGTGGTCGATGGTGAGGTCGGAGCTGCCGACGTCGGGAGTGTAGGGATCAAGCATCGTGGTGCCGCCTTGCTGGTGTTTCCGGTTCGCTGGATCCGACTTCAGGAAGTTCTGGTGCATCCACCCAGGGTATGACAGGATTGCCGCTGAAATAGGCATGCGCGGGTACGAACTCTCCGCGCATCACCAGCGACGTCGCACCGACCGTGGCATTCGTGCCCAAGCTGGAGGCGGGCAGAATCACGCTGTTGGGGCCCAGGGTGGACCCGTCCTCGAGCTCGACGGTGTCCAAACTCATCACCCGGTCGTGGAAGAGGTGCGTCTGGACCACGCAGCCGCGGTTGATCGTGGAGTTGTCGCCGAGGCTGACGAGGTCGGCCTCGGGCAGCCAGTAGGTCTCACACCACACGCCGTGGCCGATCTTCGCGCCCATGGCACGCAGATACCACACGATGGCGGGTGTCCCCACGGCGTTTCGAGCGAACCATGGTGCGGCGATGAGCTCGACGAAGCAGTCGGCGACCTCGTTGCGCCAGATGAATGATGACCACAGAGGGTGTTCGCCTGCCTTGATCGGACCCGCGCAGATCCACTTGGCTGCGATTGCGAGCCCTGCCGCCACAGCGCCGGCGGCCATCATCACGATGCCCGAGGTCAGCAGTGCGAGACCGACAGAGGCCAGGAACGAACCGCCACCGCCAGCAGCGCCGCCAGCAGCACCATCAACTCCCGCTGCGGAGCCCGAGTTCGGCAGTCCCAGCAGGAACTCGATCGTGAGGAGAACTGCGGCGATGAGAAGCCCGGCGACCATCACCGAGGTGATGCGCAGGGTCTCAAAGAATCCGCGGGCGGCCTTGACGCCGAAGTTCGGAGCATAGGTGAGTGCCTCGTCGGCATCGACGGCGGCTCTGCGCAGCTGCACCGGGGGAGAGCCCAGCCACGAGGAGCCCTTCTTCGCCTTCGCCGGGGCCGCGGAGAGCACCGCGACCAGTGCGTTCTTCGGCACTCGCCGTCCGGGGGAGGCGATTCCCGAGTTGCCGAGGAAGGCCCGTTTGCCGACCTTCGCCCGACCGGCGCGCATCCATCCGTGTCCGAGTTCGTAGCTGGCGACCATGGTGTCGTCGGCGAGGAACGCCCCGGCGGCGATGGTCGTCATCTTGGGGACGAAGACCACCGTTGAGATCTCCGTGCCCGGTCCGACCTTCGCCCCGAGCAGCCGCAGCCACCAGGGTGTGAGCATCGACGCATAGAGCGGGAAGAGGAGGTCGCGGGCCAGATCGAGCAGGCGCTCGGTGGCCCAGACTCGGTAGCCGCGAGCCGAACGGACCGGGAACTCTCCCTCTTCCATGCCGATGGACAGCAGCCGCACCGACACCAGGATGAATAGTGCGGTGCAGACGAACCACAGGCACGCGATGAGAGGAGACCAGGCGAGGACGAGCCACGGTGACTCGACGACGTCGATGCCTGAGACGCCGAGCATGAGCGCGATGCCGGGCAGAGCCGCCAGATATGGCAGAGCGGCATTGAGCTGGGATCCCAGAGCATAGAGGAGGAACGGCAGCCGGCGCCGAGGTGGGGGAGCGGGCCAGCTCTTCTTGGCCTTGCCGATGCGGACCGCTGGGGAACCCGAGTAGATCTGGTTCCGTCGCACCTTGCCCGTCACAGCAGATCCGGCCTCGACCAGTGCGCCTTCACCGATTCGGGTGCCCGGCATCAGTGTGGAGCGGGCTCCGATCGTGACATTGGAGCCGACTTCGATCGTGCCGATGCGCAGCAGGTCACCGTCGACCCACCAGCCCTTGAGATCGACCTCGGGTTCGATCGCGGCACCATCGCCCAGGGTCAGGAACCCCGTCACAGGGGGAGCGGAGTGCAGATCGGCGTCGGAGCCGATCTTGTTGCCCAGTAGCTTTGCGTACCAGGTCACCCAGGGTGCGCTCGCCACCGAGACGGCCGCAGCGAGATCCGCGATGTGCTCGGCCAGCCACAGACGCTTATGCACCCATCCCGACCGCGGATAGTCTCCCGGCCGGATCCCGGCCATGAGGGCCCGTGCAGCACCGGCAGAGATGAGCATACGGCCCCAGGCGGTGACAAAGACGAGGAACAGGGTGATGATCACGGGCCAGGGAGTGACCGGAAGATCCGCGCCGAGGCTGCTGCCGATGTTTGCCAGCACCATCGCAATGACGACCCAGCGGACACCGCCGAGGATGTGGACGGGTATCGCGAGCAGCGTCTGGAACGCCTGCATTCCCTTCGAGGTGCGTGCGATCGTCCGTCGTGGACGTGCCGAGGCCGCGGCGGCACCGTTGTCGACGAGACACAGGGTTGAGAGTGCACCGAAGCGCGGGTGGGAGTAGATGTCGCCGACCGTGACGCTGGGGTGCTGGGTCCGCAGTCGTGAGACCAACTGCGCGGCGGCCAGCGATCCACCGCCGGCGGTGAAGAAGTCCGTGTCGGAGCCGGGGCGAGCCCCGAGCACAGAGGACCACTGCTCGGCGATCCATTCCACCTCGGGATCGAAGACCTCGGAGCTTCCCTCCGCCTCGGCGGCATCGCCCATCGGCCACGGCAGGGCGTTGCGATCGACCTTGCCCGACGTCTTCGTCGGCAGCTCCTCGATGAGGGTGAGCCGGGGAACCAGGGCGGCAGGCAGTTCGGCGCGCAGCAGCTGTTCCCACTCGGACATGCGGGATTCCGGATCGGGTGTGCTGGAGGCGAGGTAGCCGACGAGGATGTCGGTGCCGGCCGGGGTCTGCTTGACGGCCGCTGCGGCCCCTTCGACACCAGGCAGGGCCTGCAGGGCGGCGTCGATCTCGCCGAGTTCGATACGACGGCCCGCCAGTTTGATCTGCTCATCGGCACGACCGACGAAGACGAGTCCTGCGGGGTCATTGACGACCAGGTCACCCGAACGGTAGGCCCGGTCCCAGCCCAAGGTCGGCATCGGCGCATACTTCTCGGCGTCCTTCTCAGGATCCAGGTAGCGGGCCAGTCCGATCCCACCGATGATGAGTTCGCCGGTCTCGCCCTCGGCCACCGGAATGCCGGCCGCGTCGACGACGGCCAGGGACCAACCGGCCAAGGGCAGCCCGATCCGCACCGGGTCGGAGCCGTCGAGCTGGGCACCGCAGGCCACCACGGTCGCCTCGGTGGGGCCATAGGTGTTCCAGACCTCCCGGCTCTCATCGCTGAGTCGGCGCCCGAGCTCCGGCGGGCAGGCCTCTCCGCCGAAGATCAGGAGGCGGACAGCATCGAGGCTGTCGGCCGGCCAGAGAGCGGCGAGCGTGGGCACGGTCGAGACCACCGTGATATTGCGTGAGGACAGCCACGGGCCCAAGTCCATCCCGGACTTCACCAATGTACGGGGCGCAGGAACCAGGCAGGCACCATGACGCCAGGCCAGCCACATCTCCTCGCAGCTGGCATCGAAGGCCACGGACAACCCGGCCAGCACCCGATCCCCGGGGCCGAGCGGTTCCTCCTGGCAGAACATGGCAGCCTCAGCGTCGACGAATGCCGCTGCGCTGCGGTGGGAGACGGCAACACCCTTGGGCTTGCCGGTCGAACCGGAGGTGAAGATGACCCAGCAGTCGTCGTCGGGAGTGGGACGGCGCAGATCTGAGTTCTGCAGCGGTGGTCGGTCGGTGCGAGCCTCGATCGACCGGTCGGCGGTGATGATGCCGGTGACAGCCGCCTCGGTGAAGACGGTGTGTGCCCGCTCATCGGGGTCGTCGACGTCGACGGGAACGTACGCCGCGCCCAGCATCATGGTGGCGAGAATCGACACGTAGAGGTCGACCGAACCGGAGGGCACACGAACGCCCACCTTGTCCCCGGGGCCGATTCCGACGGCGGCCAGCTGCAGTGCGAGATCACGTATCTCGACGATCAGCTCGGAATAGCTGAGAACCTTTTGTCCGTCATCGATGGCCGGCTGATCGCCATGAGCTCCGGCGACCTCTAGGAGAACGTCGATGAGGGTGCGGTCCTCGCGTGGTCGCGGAGGTGCGGGAAATTGCGCAGAATATACAGTCACAGGTCTTCCGGGTCGAGCGTGAGAAATGGACAGCGGCGTACGTGCCAGCCATCATCGACCAACACTCTATAGCTCGAAGGTGTCGTGAATGTGAACACGCGGCCCGCTTGCACGTCTCGGACCATGGGCATCTTCACTATGGTGCAAGACCCTTCACTATTGTGTGAACCACAGCACGACGGCTGAACCACAGCATGACGGTTGAACCACAGCATGACGAGACGCAGATGTCCGTGATAGAGCTGAAGTGCGGGCGTGAGGCACGTCACCCGAACGATTTTCAATGACGAGGAGAGATTCAATGGTCACAGTCTTCAAGAACGCCAAGGTCTTCGACGGATTCCGATTCCTGGCGGGAGTGCGCGACATCGTCGTCGACGGGGGAGCGATCGTCGCCGTCACCGAGGGTGGCCAGGGCTCGCATGATGCCGGGGACACCTATATCGACTGTGCGGGCAAGACGGTCATTCCCGGCGTCATCGACTGCCACGTGCACCTGATGAGCACGGGTGCCAGCAACTCCTCGTCATTCCATGACCCGTTCTCGCTGCAGTTCTACAACTCCGTGGACAATATGGAGAAGACGCTCAAGGGCGGAGTGACCACTGTCCGCGATGCCGGCGGCACCGATCTCGGGGCGAAGGTGGCAGTCGAGACGGGCATCGTTCGCGGGCCACGGATGTCGATTGCGGTGAACATCATGTCCCAGACGGGTGGGCACGGTGATTTCCACCTGGTCTCGGGCGCCGATTCGCCCTTCCTCGCCCCTCACCCTGGTCGGCCCTCGGGCGTGGCCGATGGTCTCGAAGGAGTGCAGCGCAAGACCCGTGAGCTGCTGCGAGCCGGTGCCGATCACATCAAGATCTGCTCGACCGGCGGCGTGCTCTCGCCCCGTGATGATCCCCGTCACTCCCAGTTCACAGAGGCCGAAATCGCAGTCATCGTCGCCGAGGCGGCTGCCCAGGGTGCTCACGTCATGTCCCATGCGCAGGGTGCCCCAGGAATCAAGAACGCGGTCCGTGCGGGGGTGCGCTCCATCGAGCACGGCATCTACCTCGACGATGAAGCCATCGACCTGATGCTCGAGAACGGCACCTTCCTGGTCCCGACCCTGCAGGCTCCGCAGGCAGTGATCAAGGCCGCCGAGGCGGGTTCAGCTCTGCCGCAGTCCGTGGTCGACAAGGCCCACTCAGTCATCGAATCCCACTATGCGTCGATCACGAAGGCCCATGAGGCTGGGGTCAGGATTGCGATGGGCACCGATGCCGGCGTCGGCCCGCATGGGGAGAACCTCGAAGAGATCAGCCTCCTCGCCGAGGTCGGCCTATCCACCACCGAAGCTCTGGCGGCCGGCACGTCCATTGCGGTCGAGCTGCTCGGCCATGACAACGTCGGGCGGATCGAAGCAGGTGCGCTCGCCGACCTTGTCGTCGTCGATGGTGATCTCAGCACCGCAGACGTCAGGGGAATCGAGTCCCGTGTCAGTTCGGTTCATCTGGGCGGCGCACTCGTCTGAGGAGGCTGGAGTTCGTCTGAGGAGGCTGGCGTCCGTCCGCGGAGACCGGCTCAAGACGCTGACCGTGCACGCCAGGTGAGGGGAGACTAACCTCACCTGGCGTACAATTGCGGCGTGAGCAATCGAAACCATCCGTGCAGCGCCAATGGCAGGGACAGCACCCGGGACGTTGGCAGAGGCGTCGATATGCGATGAACCCTCTGGACTGGACGTTTCCCATCGGCGTCACGTGGCTCATTCTCTTCGGCATCATTTTGGCCCGTGCCGGAGGGACCTTCCTCCTGGGGCGCTTGGCGCGCAAGGGAATCAGGAAGATCGAACGCATCGACACGATCATGTCGGGACCGAAGTACCGCAAGGCCGAGGCCATGATCGAACGCTTCGGCGCCCCGGTGATCGCCTTGAGCTTCCTGATGATCGGGGTGCAGACCGCTCTCAACCTGGCAGCGGGAACCAGCGGCATGAGCTATCGCCGCTACATTCCCGCGCTCGTCGTCGGCGGCTCGCTGTGGGCATTGATCTACTCGACCGTCGGTCTCATCGGTTTCAAGGCCCTGGCCACCGCCTACAACGCGGAGCCGGGCCTGACCGTCGGTCTGGGCGCCTGCTTCGCGCTGGCGATCGTCGGACTCGTCGTCGGTCTGAAGAAGAAGGACGAGAAGCCCGAGCACGCCGCCAACTGCTCGGCCTGAACGGCGAGCCACCTCGGCGCGGTCCCCTGAACGGCGAGCCACCTCGGCGAACTCAGTCGCGCGGGCGAACCGGGAGATCCTCGGTCATGTCCTCCAACTCGATGTCCTTCGTCTCCGGCACCTTCCACCAGACGAAGAAGAACGACAGCACCGCGAAGAACGCGTAGAAGCCATAGGCGAAGGTCAGGCTGATATCGGCGAAGATCGGGAACGTCGTCGAGATGGCGAAGTTCGCGATCCACTGGGCTGCGGCGGCCACGGCAAGCGCACCGGCCCGAATCCGATTGGGGAACATCTCTCCCAGCAGCACCCACACCAGGGGACCCCAGGTGGCACCGAATCCGACGACGAACACGTTCGCTGAGATCAGTGCGATGATCGACCACGGCGCACCCAGCTGTGCGCTGGTGGTGCCGTCGGTAGCCGTGGTGAGCTCGGCGAACGAGAACGACACCGCCATCATCGCCAATGAGATTCCCATCAGGAACGAACCGGCCAAGAGCATCTTCCGACGCCCGACTCTGTCGACGAGGAGAATCGCGACGATCGTCACGACGATATTCGTCACCGAGGTGATGACCGAGGTCAGAAGGGCACTGGATTCGTCGAACCCGACTGACTTCCACAGCGTCGTGGAGTAGTAGAAGATGACGTTGATGCCGACGAACTGCTGGAACACGGACAGCAGGATTCCGATCCAAACGATCGGCTTGAGTCCGAACCGGCGGCCTATGAGGTCCTTGAAGGACTCTTTGTCCTCGCGACGGATCGAATCGCGGATGCGTTCGATGAGCGAATCCGTGTCGGTGACCCCGGTGAAGACGCGCAGAACCCGAGCAGCCTCATCCTCTCTGCCGCGGGCGACCAGGAACCGTGGGGACTCGGGCAGCCCCAGAGCCATGAGCCCGTAGACCAGCGCGGGCACAGCCTCGACCATGAACATCCAGCGCCAGGTCTCGATGCCGAACCACAGGGGATCGGCGGCACCGCCGGACAGGGATGCCAGCAGGGCATTCGACAAGAGAGCGGCGAAGATGCCGGTCACGATCGCCAGCTGCTGCAGAGAACCGAGTCGACCGCGCACTCGGGCGGGAGACACCTCGGCGATGTAGGCAGGGGCGATGACGGACGCGGCACCCACACCGAGACCGCCGACCATGCGCCAGATGATGAGGTCGGTGACGCCGAAGGCCAAGCCCGATCCGATGGCAGAGGCAAGAAACAGGATTGCCGCGACGACCATGACCGGGAGGCGGCCATAGCGATTGGCCAGGCTGCCCGCGAACCAGGCTCCGAGCGCGCACGCCAGCAGGGCTGAGGAGACCGCGAAGCCCTTCACACCGGCGCTGAGCGCGAACTCCTCGGCCAATGCGTCGACGGCGCCGTTGATGACGGCAGTGTCGAATCCGAAGAGGAATCCGCCCAAGGCGGCGGCCAGCGAGATTCCGACGATGCGGGAGTTCACCCGTTCTCGACCGTGCAGTCTGCCGTCGGGGGATGGGTCGTTCTGAGGCAAGTGGGACTCCTCCTGTGAATGACATTCGGCACCTGGTGCGAATGCGATGTCGATGAGCTGCACCCCAGGGTATGCCACTGAGAGGAAGTCCGGCACACGACTGCCTGAGAAGCCCGACTGTCCGAAAGGACCGACTGTCCGAGAAATGGGCGACTGCGGGGAGCGGAGCCGAAATGTCAGTAGAGTAAGTGCCACGTCACAGTCGACGAGCTCGGTGGAACTCGTCCTCACCACTATGAGAAAGGGACCGCCGCATGGCTGTTGCCTGGTGGAGTATCATCCCCTTCGTTCTGCTCTTGGGATGCATTGCGGTCCTGCCGCTCATTCCTGCCACCGAGAAGATCTGGGACCGCAATCTCGTCAAACTCACCGTGGCACTGATCCTCGGTGTTCCCATCGCCGTGTGGTTCGTCATCGGCGGAGCCGGTTCCACTGTCTCCCACGCTCTGGTGGAGTACTTCCAGTTCATCGTCTTGGTCGGGAGCCTGTTCGTCGCCTCGGGAGGAATCTTCCTCGTCGGTGACATCAAGGCGACCCCGAAGAACAACACGATCTTCCTGGCAGTCGGCGGGGTGCTGGCATCGTTCATCGGCACCACCGGAGCGGCCATGCTCCTCATCCGCCCGATCCTCAACACGAACCAAGACCGCAAGCACCGGACCCACACCGTCGTCTACACGATCTTCATCGTGGCCAACTGCGGAGGCCTGCTGACCCCACTGGGCGACCCGCCGCTGTTCCTCGGAATGCTGCGCGGTGTGCCCTTCGAATGGACGTTCGGACTGTGGCCCTATTGGCTCTTCGTCAATTCGCTGCTGCTCATCAGCTTCTATGCCCTGGATCGCAAAATGTATGCGAAGGAACCCGCCGAGGCGCTGGCGAAGGACGCGGAATACGCGCCCAAACTCGGACTGCGCGGGGCGAGCGGACTCGTCTATCTTGCCGTGATCATCATCGCCGTCGCGTTCATCCCCTCGATCGACATGCATGCGGTCGAATCCGGGCACGCAAGCCTCGCCCAATTCGTTCCCTGGCGAGAAATCGTGATGCTCGCCGCGGCACTCGCATCATTCCTGTTCGGAGACCGCGGTGCACGGTTCAATCTCAACAAGTTCACGTGGACGCCGATTCTGGAGGTCGGGGCGCTATTCATCGGCATCTTCCTCACGATGATGCCCGCACTGGCCTACCTCGGTCAGATTGCGCATCGGATTCCGCTCAATGAGATCTCACTCTTCGTATTCACCGGTGGGCTCTCCTCGGTGCTCGACAATGCTCCGACGTATGTGACGTTCTTCGAAATGGCCTCTCAGGTGCCGGGGGAGCCCCGAGTGGCAGGCGTCGCCGAAACTCTGCTGATCGCCGTGTCTCTGGGCGCTGTCATGGGCGGGGCGATCACCTACATCGGCAATGGGCCGAACTTCATGGTGAAATCCGTTGCTGACTCGGCCAACGTGACGATGCCCAGCTTCGGCGGGTACGTCGGATGGTCGATGACCCACCTGGTTCCGATTCTGGCCGCGATGGTGCTGCTGTTCATGACCGACGGCCTGTGGTGGAAGCTCCTCGGCGTGCTGGTGACTCTGCTTGTGCTCGGACGCGCGGGTCTGAATATGCGGCAGGGCAGGCTCGAGGCGATGAAGGGAACAGGCTCGAACGACCGGGCGAGTGAGCCCGGCCAATGAGCCCTCGGCCCAGCGCCGGTGCCCGCGCGATCACCGGCGTCGGGCTCTATTTCAGCTGCAATGGTTTCGTGTTCGCGGCGCTGCTGCCGTGGTATCCGCTGCTGGTCCAGCGGCTGGGGCTGAGCTCCTGGGAGTTCGGGCTCGTCGTCGCCTCGTTCGCGCTCGGCGCGATCGTCTCCTCAGTCGTACCGGCGCACCTCATCTCACGGTTCGGAGCCAACGCCGTCGTCGTCGGCGGCACCGTGCTGCTGGGCCTGTCGGCTGCCACCACGGCGTGGTCGGTCAACGGGTGGATGATGGCCATCTGCCTGTTCCTCGTCGGCTTCTTCGATGCCATTGTGGACGTGGCCCAGAACGTTGTCGGCATCGGGGTGCAGGAGAGTCTGTCGCGCGTCATCCTCTCGTCTATGCACGCGCTGTGGAGCTTGGGCGGACTCGTCAGCGGTGCCCTCGCCACGATCGCCGCTGCCAATGGAATGGACATGAGACTCCACCTGGCACTGATCACGGTGGCATCCATCATCGTGATCCTGCTCGCTCGTCGACTGATCGGCGATGCCGTTCTTCGCAGCAGTTCTGCGACTTCCAGTATCGATGACATCGCCGAGGTTGATGCCGGTCCCAGCGCGGAGGCAGGTTCCAGCGAAGGCGCAGGGGCGAAGCAACCCAGTTCGAGGCGTGCCATTCTGCTCATGGCACTGCCCTTGGCCGTCGTTGCCATCTGCGGCACCGCGGTCGAGGACATAGCGAACAATTGGTCGGCGCTGGCTGCTGTCGAGTTCAGCGGGATGTCTGCTGCGACAGCTGGAATCGCCTTCAGCGTGGTCATCGGCAGCCAATGCCTGGGCCGCTTCAGCGGCGACATCCTAGTTCAGCGATTCGGGTCCGGTCGGATCGCTCGCCTCGGCGGGGGACTCATCGCCCTCGGCGGACTCGGGGCAGTCACCGCGTTCGAGCCGATCCAGCTGTTGGTCGGCCTCGGCATGATGGGATATGGCTCGGCCACTCTCGTCCCGGGTGCTCTCGGTGCCGCAGCCCACCTTCCGGGAGTGGGGCGGGCCGGAGGTGTCACCTTGGTGAACTGGATCATGAGAATCGGCTTCCTGGGGACGAGTCCATTGGTCGGAGTCATCGCCGGTCTCGGCAATCTGCGGTGGGGACTGTCGGTCCTGATCGTCATCGGTGCCGTCACCATGGTCTTCGCTGGTCGACTAGGCGGAAGGCCGTTGCGTTCAGGTTGAGCGGCTGTTCGGAAGGCCGCTGGGTGCAGTCTGAGTGGTTGAGCGGCATTGCGGCCACCAAACTGTGGACCGGGCCCGGGTCAGAAATGAGAAATGTGCCGCGACATCGAGTGAACGATGTCGCGACACATCACAACGGTCGGGCTAGCGGGATTTGAACCCACGACCTCTTCACCCCCAGTGAAGCGCGCTACCAAGCTGCGCTATAGCCCGTTTCCGTGCTGCTTCGGAAAGCAACGAGACCCAGCCTATAACGATCCCCGGCCAAGTGCCAAAATTGCGTTTCGTGACCATGAAAAAACGAGTATCATCCCTGGTAGTCATGTGAGAGACGGGTGTAAGCCTGGACTGGTACCGAGGATCGGTAACATTTCTGTTTCGTGATTGTTATGAAAGCACCCCAGGCGGCTATGCTTGGAGGACCAACAAGCTAAGAGGAGTCGACATGGCAAACCTGGATTATCCAGTGTCCTTGCGATACTCGCGCGACCACGAATGGGTCGAGACCACGGAGAACAGTGCGGTTGTCCGCGTGGGTATCACCGATTTTGCCCAAGAGCAGCTGGGTGACGTCGTGTATGTCGATCTTCCTGAAGTCGGCGATAAGACCACTGCTGGAGAATCCTGCGGCGAGGTCGAGAGCACGAAGAGCGTGTCCGATCTCATTGCACCCGTGTCCGGTTCCATCACCGAGGTCAACGAGGGACTCGACGACGCCCCCGAAACCGTGAATACCTCCCCGTTCCAAGACGGTTGGATGTATCTCGTTGAACTCAGTGATCCGCAGCAAGTCGAAGCGCTGATGGACGTCGAGCAGTACAAAGAGCTCATTCAGAGCGAGGAGGCGTAATGTCGCAGAACAACGATCAAGGTCGTCCCAACCCCTCGCAGACCTGGTATGACAACGGTCAGGTGCCGCAGTCGAAGAGGTTCCCATTCGGCGCCGGAAACGGTGACGACGCTTCGGGACCCGAGACTCGCCATAACCCGCAAGTCGATCCCTACGGTCAGCACAACGGAGGCAGCCAGGGAAACGGCCAGCAGAACTATGCACCGCCTCAGCAGTCTCAGGGCAGGCCGGCTCCGCAGGAGACGCCTCCCTACGGGCAGGCTCCGGTGAACAACGGACCGCAGGCTCCGCAGTACGGCAATGCTCCGCAGCGCAATGATGCTCAGTACGGTCAGTACAACGCTGGACAGCAGAGTCAGTACAACGGGAGCCAGGGCCAGCAGCCGGGCTATCAGCAGCCTTCACAGCAGCCGAATCAGGGCCAGTATCCTCCCCAGGGCAATCAGCCTCAGGGTGGTAACTATGGACCGCAGGATCCCAACGGTCAGGGTAATCAGCCGCAGTATGGCAGCCAGGGACAGCAGTACGGCAGCCAGGGTCAGCAGTACGGCAATCAGCCGCAGTACGGCGGCCAGGAGCAGCAGTATCGCAACGATGAGCCGGTCTCCGGCGACTCCGGTAACCAGCAGTTCCAGGGGATCCTGGATCCGCATACCGGTGAGATCTACCCTGTGCCCGACCTTGAAGGACTGCAGGACACGGATGCGCTTCTCGTCGTCGTTTCGGGCCCGGACTCGGGTTCACAGATTCTGCTCGACACTGATGTGGTGACCGTGGGTCGCAGTCCGAACGCTGATATCTTCCTTGACGATGTCACCGTTTCGCGCAAGCATGCTGAATTCATTCGGACTCCAAGTGGTTTCACACTGCGCGACACAGGCTCACTCAACGGAACCTACGTGGGTCGTCAGCTCATCGATTCGATTGAATTGCAGAACGGAGCCGATGTGCAGATCGGCAAGTTCCGGATGATTTTCCAGCAG
Organism: Brevibacterium aurantiacum; assembly: GCF_003932995.1. NCBI lineage: Bacteria > Bacillati > Actinomycetota > Actinomycetes > Micrococcales > Brevibacteriaceae > Brevibacterium > Brevibacterium aurantiacum. The sequence continues at coordinate 2,450,789 of NZ_CP025333.1, read as the reverse complement.
CGTCCGCGCTCCTGACCGGGGGATAATGTCAAACATTGAAGTTGAGGTTGTTGGTGTTCGCATCGAGATGCCTGCCAACCAGCCGATCCTTTTGCTCAAAGCCACTGAGCCTGCCTACTACCTGCCCATCTGGGTGGGTGCCATCGAAGCCAATGCACTCTCGATTGCGCAGCGGGGACTGACCCCACCGCGACCGATGGCGCATGCGCTGCTGCTCGATACTCTCGAAGCGTATGAGACGTCGTTGGCCGATGTCACGATCACCGGCCGCGACGGACAGATCTTCCTGGCCGAGCTACACACGAACGATGGCAAGTCGATCTCTGCACGTCCCTCCGACGCAGTGACGCTGGCCCTCACGGCTCAGTGTCCCGTCTACGTCGATTCAGAACTTCTCGAAGACGCCGGAATCGAAGCACCCGAAGCCGACGAAGAGGAAGTCGCCCAATTCAGGGACTTCCTCGACAACGTCTCGGCAGAGGACTTCGAAACCGGTACCGAAACATCATGAAAGAACGATTGTGAGCTTCCATATCGATCCGGTATTCGCCAACAGAGACAGCGCCCCAGCAGGCACGAATGACCTCAGTGGTCTCGATGCCTGGCGTGAGATGGATCCGCAGCAGCAGCCGACCTATCTTGATACTCCAGCACTCGACGAGGCTCTGACCAGCCTGCGCAACTCTCCGCCGCTGATCTTCGCCGGAGAAGCCGACGTGCTCAAACAGCGCATCGCAGCCGCCTCCCGAGGTGAAGCCTTCGTCCTGGCCGGTGGTGACTGTGCCGAGTCCTTCGCCGGTGCTCAGGCCGACAAGATCCGGGCCCGAGTCCAGACGGTGCTGCAGATGGCTGCGGTGCTCACCTACGGCGGTTCGATGCCCGTCGTCAAGATCGGTCGCATGGCCGGTCAGTTCGCCAAGCCCCGCTCTGCGGACATGGAGACACGAGACGGTGCCACGCTTCCCTCATACCGCGGCGACATCGTCAACGGCTACGAGTTCACCGAGGAGTCTCGTCGTCACGATCCGGCTCGGCTGCTCCAGGGTTACCATGTCTCCGCTTCGACTCTCAATCTCATCCGGGCCTTCACCCAGGGCGGTTTCGCCGACCTGCGTCTCGTCCATGAGTGGAATCGCGGGTTCCTGGCATCGAACCCCGGGTACCAACGCTATGAACAGACTGCGCGCGAGATCGATCGCGCCATCCGGTTCATGGACGCATGCGGTGCAGACTTCGACGCACTGAAGACCACCGAATTCTATGCCGCTCATGAGGCTCTGCTGCTCGAGTACGAACGGGCACTGACCCGGATTGATTCGCGCACCGGACAGCCATACGACGTATCGGGACATTTCCTGTGGATCGGCGAACGCACCCGCGATATCAACGGAGCCCACGTGGACTTCCTGTCGAAGGTTCGCAATCCGATCGGCGTCAAGCTCGGCCCCACGGCCACTGCGGACGACGCTCTGGCCCTGGCAGAAAAGCTCGATCCGGATGCAGAACCTGGCAGGCTGACTTTTGTCACCCGTATGGGTGCAGGGAAGATCACCGAAGCGCTGCCGAATCTGCTGTCCGGGATCGGGGACCGTCTTCCGCACGTGACCTGGGTCTGCGATCCGATGCACGGAAACACCATCACCTCGAACACCGGTTACAAGACCCGTCGGTTCGAAGACGTCATGGCTGAAGTCGAAGGCTTCTTCACAGCGCATCAGGAGGCCGGAACCATTCCGGGCGGACTGCACATCGAGCTCACCGGTGACGATGTCACCGAGATCATGGGTGGTGCGACCGAGATCGACGACGAGGGACTGCGCCGTCGCTACGAGACGCTCGTTGATCCTCGCCTCAATCACGACCAGTCGCTGGAGATGGCATTCCAGGTCGCGGAGTACCTCACACGCCGCAACTGATATGACGATGTGCCAGTGGCCGCTGCCTGGTAGTCACAGACTGTAGCTGTCGTCTCAGACCGTAACCGGTCGTCTCAGACAGCAGAGAAGAAACCGGTGGCCGTGCGATCCAATCGCACGGCCACCGGTTTCACTGTATTCAAAGACTGGACATTGCTGTTCAGAGGCTGACACTGGTCACTGAAGGAACCTGTCGGGCTCAGTCGTCCTTCTTGTCAGAGTCTTTCTTCTTGTCTTCGTCCTTCTTCTTCTCATCCTTCTTGTCGTCCTTGGACTCTTCCTTCTTCTCTTTGCCCTTGGAGACGCGGACGATGATGAGGGAGTCATAGGGCTTGGCTTCGGAGCTCTTCGGCCATTGGGAGACCACTTTGCCCTTGGGAATGTCGTCGGAGAACACTTCGTCCTTGCCCACACGGAATCCGCGTTTGGCCAAGGTGGCATAGGCGGCGTCGAAGGTCAGTCCCTCGACATTGGGCACGGGAGTCGGTTTGACGCCTTTGGAGACGACGAGGTCGACCTTCGTGTCCTTGGACAGTTCGTCACCTGACTTCTTCGACGCTGAGATGACAGTGTCCTTGTCGACCGAGTCGCTGTACTCCTCATCAACCTTGCCGAGTTTCAGATCGGCTTTATTCAGAGCGTCCTCGGCCTTATCTTTGCTGAGGCCTTTGAGCTTGGGCACTGCAAACATCTCTTCGCCCTTGGACACGACGACAGTGACGGTCGAATCTGGTGCCAGCTCGGATCCTCCCACCGGGTCGGTGCCGATGACGGTTCCGGCCGGCACAGTGTCGTCGAAGACCTCCTTCGGCTGAGCCTCGAGGCCGCTGTTCTCAATCTGCGAGGACACCTTGTCGATGTCCTTGCCTGCCAGCTGGGCAGGGACGATGGAGGTCGGTGCGGGGAGATTGGCAATGACCAGCCAGGCCACGAGTGCGAGGACGAGCAGGGCAGCGCCGATGGTCGTTGCCAGTCGTCGTCTGCGCCTGCGATGCGGCGCCGCAGAGGCCGCTGCACTCGCACCCGCAGCTTCGGTGCCGCTCTCGCCGGTCGCCCCAGCCCCGCCGGCGCCTCCAGCAGCGGCTGCGCTGGCTGCGGAGGCCGCGCCCGCGTGCTTGTCGACGGAGTCGGGCTTGCCGTCACGAGATTCGTCGTCGGAGTGATCCGTGTCGTCCTGCGATGCGTCGTCGGAAGGCTCTCCGGAGTCGTCTGCCGTCGCAGCAGCAGCAGCTCCTGCCGCTCCGATGGCAGCTGCACCGGCTCCCGCAACACCGGCCGCTGCTGCAGTGCCCGCGCCACCACCTGTGTCCTGGTCCGAGGAGTCATCCGAGTCAGCCGCCGCGGCGGTCTCGCTTTCCTCTTCGTCATTGTCGAGGTAGGGGATCTCGTCCGTGCGCGATCGCTTCTCCTTCGGAGCTTCGGCTCCGAGATCGATGCTCGCCGTCAGCGCGGGGGAGTGCTCGCCGGGGAGCACATTCGGGTCACCGAAATCGAGCTCGGTGTCACTCATCTCAGATCGCGCCTCGGCGAGAGCAAGCCTGAACTCTGCCGCATCGTCGGGGCGGTCGTTGGGATCCTTCGACGTCGCCCACAGCACCAAGGCATCGAGCCGGGGACTCAGGCCCGTGATCTGATCCGATGGGGGAGGCACGGAATCGTGGACGTGACGGTAGGCGACCTGGATCGGGACCTCATCCGTGTAGGGCTGTTTGCCGGTGAGCATCTCGTAGAACATGATGCCGACGGTGTAGAGGTCGGTGCGGATATCGGCACCGGCACGTGTGACGAGCTCGGGTGCGACATATCCGACGGTGCCGATGAGTGTCTTCGTTGTCGTTGCGGTGGTCACGGCGCGTGCGAGCCCGAAGTCTGCGAGCTTGACCTGACCGTCTGTGCCCAGGAGGACATTGTCGGGTTTGAGATCTCGGTGGATGATCCCGGTGGAATGGACTGCTTCGAGCGCAGCCAGGATCGCATCGAGAACCACGATCGCCTGTCGCGGAGTGAACGTGCCGCGGTGCTTGAGCTCACGGCGCAGGGTCACCGAGGGCAGGTGCTCCATCACGAGGTAGACGGTGTCGCCGTCACGCGATTGGTCATGGATGGCGACGAGGTTCGGGTGAGTCAGCCGCCCGGCGTTGATGGCCTCGCGGCGGAACCGCTCGACGAAGGTCTCGTCGCTGATGAGGTGCTCATGCATGACCTTGATCGCGATCTCACGGTCGAGTCGCAGGTCGGTGCCGCGGTAGACCATGGCCATTCCACCGCGCGCGATCTTCGCATCGATGCGATACCGGTCATTGAGTACGGTGCCGATGAGCGGATCCGTGCGGGCACTCATAGCGCCTCCTGCATTCGCTGTCGCTGCATCTGAACGGCGCGGACGAAGGCCTTCGTCTCGGGCAGCAGCCCTTCGCTTCTCACGGAGCGCAGATCCTGGTAGTACCCGGCCAGAGCGTCGTTCTCTGATTCTGCCGTTTCGATCAGCCACCCCAAGATGACTGTTCCGGCAACGATGTTGTCGGCGACATCGAGCAGATCGAGGCTGCGGCCGACGATGTCGCTGGCCCAACGACCCGATCTCGGGGTGACCTGCATGATGCCGATGGCATTGCCTGCCGAGACCGTGGTGTGCTGGAATCCCGACTCCTGCGCCGCGACGGCCTGCATGAGAGCCGGATCGGCACCGAGTTCCTCGGCGATGGATGCCACGATGAGACGAGCCTGGGCCGGAGCCGGGTGGGTCCTGCGCAGCAGGGTGAACTTGTTGAGTCGTGCGGCCGCGAGCACAGCGGGTCGGATGCCTTCGACCTGGGCACTCGTGGCGACGCGGGGGACATCCGTCGGAGGTTCGGGAGGGGTGCGGTGCCGGCGGGCCGTCGAATCCCTGAGCAGGAGCAGTTCGCCAACCTGGAGAAAGGACTCCTCGCCCATGGAGTTGGCCCGACGCAGCGATCCGGGCGACATCTGATGCCTGGCCGCAATCCCGGCCAGTGTCTCACCCGGTGCCACGACGTGGGAGGGATCCGTATCGGGCAGGTCATTCTTCTCCGGCAGGGACAGCACCTGGCCCTGGTGGAGGTTCTGACGCGGCGAGATGGCGTTGAGTTCGGCCAGAGCAGGGACTGAGACGCCGTGTTTGCTGGCCACTCCGTACAGTGTGTCACCGTCGCGGGTCTTATAGGTTCGGCCGCCGTGAGTGACGGGAACGGTCTCTCCGCTGGTTCCCGACGTCCACTGTGGTCCCGGTGCAGCCATCGGTGAGGAGGGGGAGTCTGCATACGTATTCGCGGGGTCTGCAGGTGTTTCGACGCCAGAGGAGGGGGCAACCTCGGCGAAGTCGATCTCAACATCGTGGTCCGTGGAATCACGGTCGGTGAAGCCCGGGATGGGACCCGTGGAGTTCACCTTTGAAGCAGCACGGATGTCAGGAGCGGCGGTAACGGGCACCTGGGGATTCCGTCGCATTCGTGTCATCTGTCACCTGTTGACTTCATATCGGATGGGGAAGTTTCACACTCCAGAGTATCGAGTGCCCGGCCCACACCCGAGCATTCGGCCCCGCATGGCGGGGTGTGTCTTTCAAATATTGCTAGGCTTAATGATGTGAATACGGAAGAACTCGTCCAGGAATGGGCCACATTGCCAGATATCGCCGAGTCGACTGGTCTCGACATCATGCAGGTGCGCAGGCTCCTGGAAGACGGTGCGATCTGCGGTTACAAGCACGGGAGCCCCAAAGTGATGCAGGTGCCGACGGCGTTCTTCGTCGACGGATCAGTGCTCACTCCGCTCAAGGGCACTCTGAGCACCCTGCGGGATGCGGGCTTCGACGATCAGGAATCCATCCACTGGCTCTTCACCCCGGATGATTCCCTGCCAGGTCGCCCCATTGATCTGCTGCGCGCCGGCAATCGCAAAGAGGTCCGGCGCCGTGCACAGGCTCTGGCCTTCTGAGTCTTCTCTCGTCTGACTGATCTCTCAGCTCTTGCGGTAGCTGAGCGCCTCCGCGAATTTCGTGAGCTGTCGCTGCGCCGTGGGGCCGATCCTCGTTCGGGTCGAAGAGACAGGTGAGCTGTCGGTCGCCCATTCTCGGACCACGGACAGTGCCTCGTCATGCTTGGACCGGATGAAGGATTCGACTGCGTCCAGACCCCCTGATTCCGTGAGCATCGACACGCATTCTGCGACCTCGGAATCGGAGAGATCCGGATCACCGAGTCGTTCGGCCATGATCTGAGTCTGCTCTGAGTTGAGGTTCTTCATGCTCTCGGCGATGAGGACCGTGCGCTTGCCCTCACGAATGTCATCGCCTGCTGGTTTGCCCGTGGCGGCGGGGTCGCCGAAGATGCCGAGCACGTCGTCGCGCAGCTGAAACGCCTGGCCCAGCGGCAGCCCGAACCGGGAGATCTCCGCGAGCTGTTCCTCGTCTGCGCCGCCGAGTGCGGCACCGAGGAGGAGCGGCTGCTCGACCGAATACTTCGCCGACTTGAAGCTGAGAACTTCCCACGCGCGCTCACCGATGCGTGCGTCGTCAAGGGGAACCACCTCGGCGAGGACATCGAGGTACTGACCGACCATCACATCTCTCCGGAGCGTGGCGCGCAGGTCACGTGCCGAAGGCGTGATGCCCAGGACGCTCTGGGACTTTTCGAAGAGCTCTTCGCTGAGCGCAAGACAGATGTCTCCGATGACGATGGCGGCCGCCACACCGAAGGGCTCGGCCCCGCCCTGGAAGCGGCGCTCGGAGTGCCGCGACTCGAACTGTCGATGCAGTGCCGGCTTGCCACGGCGAGTATCGGAATGATCGATGACATCGTCATGGATGAGAGCAGCGGCGTGGAGGAGTTCAAGCGACCCGGCCGCCTCGGCGACACCCCCGTTCAGGGCGCTGCGCGAGGAATCATCGCCGGAGGCCAATTGGAAGCCCCACCACAGCAGGACCGGGCGGATCATCTTGCCGCCCCGTGTGAACTCGAGCAGGGCCCGACCGATGTCATCGGCATCCGGTGAGATCGCGAGGAACTCGGCCGCCTTCAGCTCGAGGAATGCCTCTATCCCCGCGGAGACCTCAGCCGCGATGGACTCAGGCGAGCCCAGTTCGCTGACAGTGGTGCCGTGCTGGGAGGGTTCGGTTGACCGTGCAGTCTCCGTGCTACCAGTGCCCGGAGCATCGGCAGGCGTCATGGAACGATGTTCCCGCCGACCGTGACGATCGAATTCTTCTTCTCCGAGGGATCCTCTGCGATGGTGACGACGAGGAGGCCTTCATTGTCCTTATGGCGGAAGTTCACGACTTGGGCACTCTTCGTCTTGACCTGGTCACCGTACTCTTCGAACCCGGCCTTCTTCAGCGCCTTGGAGTAGAACTCGAAGATGTCCTTCGGCTCGGCTTTGGCGCTCATCACCAGGCTGACCTGTTCGAGCTTCCCCGAATCGGCTCCGTTCTCCGCCTTCGCACGAGCACTCGACAGCACGGTCGAGTCCGGGTAGGGCTTGAGATACTTCGGGAGATCTTTGACGTCTGTGGAAGCAGCGTCTGAATCCTCACTCGCCTGCTTGGTGCCGGCAGACTCAGAGGCCGCCGGTGTTGATGCGGCGGCTGAAGACTGGGTCTCCTCCGCAGTGGGTGATCCTTCGGCCGCCTCATTGTCCGGGCCCGAGCATCCTGCGAGGACGAGGGCGGCGGCGAGGGGCAATGTCATGACAGTGGCGCGCGTTACCATGACTACAGACTACCCGGACTGAGTGACGGGAGCCGAAAGGAGCAGGCGCAGACAACATGGATGCTCGATGAGTCGTAAACAGCTGGCACGTTCCGGCGGCGATCTGAGCCGTCTCGGCACGGACGACACCGGAGCCACAATGCTCCATCTCGACATGGACTCCTTCTTCGTCTCGGTGGAGCTTCTGAGCCGCCCTGAACTTGTGGGCAGACCCGTCATCGTCGGTGGTCGCAGCGGGCGGGGAGTCGTGGTCTCAGCCAGCTACGAGGCCCGAGAGTTCGGTGTCCATGCGGCCATGCCGATGGGTCGAGCGATGAATCTGTGTCCCTTCGCCGAGGTGATCCCTCCTTCCCATGGCCTGTACTCCTCGTACTCGCAGAAGGTCTTCGATCTGGTCGCTCAGGTGACGCCCGATTTTCAGCAGGTCAGTGTCGACGAAGCCTATATCGACGTCTCTGCAGCCGTCCGCAGATTGGGTTCCCCGGTGCGGATCACCTCACAGCTGAGAGCCGAGATCGAGGCACAGACGGGGTTGAGCGCATCTGTGGGCATCGCCGGCAGTCGGGTGGTGGCGAAACTTGCGTCCACTCGAGCTAAGCCGCATGGGCAGCTGCTCGTCCCGCTGTCGGCGACTCGGGAGTTCCTCGACCCGATGCCGATCGAAGCACTTCCCGGCGTGGGGGAGAAGACGAAGGAGGGGTTCTTCAGATACGGCATTCGACTGATCGGTGATCTGGCAGCCGTCGACGAAGCATGGGCAGGCCGGGTCTTTGGGGCCCATGGGCATCATCTGTGGCGCAGCGCCCACGGGCTGGACTCGCATGGGATGGACAGGCAGGTGAAGGATCGGTCCATCAGTGCCGAGCACACGTTCAACGAGGACGTCTGGGACCTGAGCCAACTCGAACACGAGCTGCTGAGGTTGGCGGACAAGGTGGCACACAGGGTCCGGGCCGATGGCAAGGTCGCGACCACCTTGGGATTGAAATATCGCTTGGCCGATTTCACGACGCTGTCACGGTCGATCACTCTCGATGCCCCGACAGACCTGGCCCGTGAGATCTATGAGGCCCTGCGGCCGGCGATGAGGAATCTGCGGGAGCAGAAGTCGAAAGGGGTGCGCCTGCTGGGAGTCCGAGCGGCCGGCTTGATGGACTTCTCGGCCAGCGGGCGCCAGGTGAGATTGGATGAGGCCGAGGATTCGGGCAGAGAAGCCGAGGTTGCTCTGGACGATGTGCGCAAGAAGTTCGGGACTGCCGCGATCTCGCAGGCCTCTCTGCTCAGGAAGCGTCCTGGGCATGACAATACGGGTCCTGACCATGTTTAGGCGGTGAGGTGCGCCATAGTCTGAGGACGTGGTGAGAATCCGGGGGATGCAAAGGTCCTCAAGATGTTTTTTCAGGGTTCAGAGACTATGATTGTGTCATCAGGCCAGAGTAAGGAAACGGGGGTTCGAGATGCCACTCTCCGATCACGAACAGCAGCTGCTCGATCAGTTGGAGAAGCAGCTGCGCAGTGAAGACCCACGTTTCGCACGCAATATTTCCGAAACACAGGCAGCCGCCAATGGTCCAGGCTTCTCCGCGAAGCGATTCGTGGTGGGCATTCTGGTCACGCTGGTCGGGCTTGCCGCGACGATCTTCGCCATCTCGATGGTCGCGAACACCGCATGGTGGATCATCCTCGGCGTCGTCGGATTCGGTCTCATGGTTGCCGGTATGTACTGGGCCTTCAGTCGGCCGCGTCAGATCGGCGACAAAGCGAAGCGTGAACAGCCGTCGAATGGTCCCAAGCCTGAGGCGAAGGGCCCGTCAGGTTTCATGAACCGCATCGAAGACCGGTGGGAGAAGCGCCAGCGCGGAGAATGATTGCACGGTCGTCACCGGCCGAGCAGATTCCCTCCGACAACTGCTGATCACACCAACTCGCACCAATGAAGCGTCCTCGTCTCGAGGGCGCTTTTTCGTGCGCGTATGCGTCCCTGGCGACTGCGTGTGAACTGGTATCGACGCTGTATGGACCCGTAGCCTCGCTCTGGCTCCATGAGTCGGCCCCTGCAGGACTTGTCCGACACACGACGTGGTAATCGCGTGTGTCTCTGCACGCAGGGGCAGGAACCACACTTGTCAGCAGAAGTGCACACTCATCGGCAGAACTGCGCTCTTGCCCGCTGCCTCAGACGACGCTGCCCCGGATGCGTGGGGCATCCGGGGCAGCGTCGGGGCAGTCAGGTGGCTCAGCGAGGCGGATTGAAGATGCTGGCCGGCCAGATGCGGGCGGTGATCCGACTGCCGGGTGTGGCATTGGCCGACAGATCGGACCTGACCTCGTCGATGAGGGCACTGACCTCAGTTGACGAGATGCTCTGTTCACTGCCGCCGTAGCGGTGCGCCTCAAGGGCATCAACGAAGGCTGACAGGGCGGTGTCATCGCCGGCAGTGCGTGTACCCGCTGGGGGAGCTGGGCTGCGCAGCGCGGTGAATTGATCCCCGGAGTCTCCTCGGGTTCCCGAGGAGACTGAGTCAGCGCCGGAATCAGACTCTGCAGAGGAGCTGTCAGGCTCTTCGGTCCCGCCTTGGGCCCTGCTGGCCAGCACGAGTTCGTTGAACCTCAGCGTCTTGCTCGGGTCAAGGCTCTGACCGTAGTCGGTCGACAGCGCTCGCACCTCGGTCCAGACCTTTTCGAGCTGCTTGGGATCGCTTGTGCGACGACGACGAAGGATCAGCCTCCACAGCGCGGGGATCGCCGCGAGCAGCAGGATCACCAAAACGATGAGACCTGCCCAGAGGTACTTGCCGATACTCGCACCGGCAGGCTCTCCCGCAGCTGAGGTCTCTTCGCTGGAGCTCTCCGACTCCGTTGCCTCGGACTCTTCGGCGCCGTCTGTGGGCTCCTCTGAGGGTGAGGAGGACTCTTCGGAATCCTCTTCGGAGTCACCATCGGTGCTGCCGCTGGCGACCGACCACTTAGGCGGGTCACCGGCGGGTCCACCTGGAGTGGGTTCGAACCGAACCCACCCGGCGCCTTCGAAGTACAGTTCCGGCCATGCATGCGAATCCTGCATGCTGACCTCGTAGCCCTCACCTGACTTGCTTCCCTCACCGAAGCCGACTCCGATGCGTGCGGGAATTCCCATGGTTCGGGCCATGATCGTCATCGCCGACGAGAACTGGACACAGTAGCCCTTCTTGTCGACGAGGAAATCAGAGATCGCATCTCCGCTGGCCCTTTCCGGGGCATCCAGCGAGTACTCGAAGTCACCGCTGCGGAAATAGGCTTGGAGCAGCACAGCGGCTTCCCACTGGTTGTCCGCATCCGCAGTGACCTTCTCTGCGGTCTCCTTGACGCTGGTGGGCAGACTGTCCGGGACTTCGAGTTCGGTTTCGAAGTCACTGGTGTTCACCGGTGTTGCACTCTGCAGGTCCTTGACGTCGGGGTTGATGGACACGTACTCCATCGAGTAGTCCTGCCCACCGGACTTCTCACCATTGCCGACGACCGTCAGCGACTTCTCGTCATAGATCCAACGCCGATCCAAACCTGTCGGCTGCTGTGGAGCGTATGGGGAAGGAAGATACTGCTGATCGTATTCGTCAGTGATAGAGACGTCGATGCGCTCTTGGCTGTAGTTCTTGCTCCGTGGGAGCCCCTGCGGCCAGGGCAGACCTTCATTTGCGATCGCAAACGAATCGAGCGGGAACGGGGTCGGTGCCCAGGTCTGACCGTCGAAGGAGTTGATCGATGTCAGCCTGATCGGCTGCCCCTGCGATTCAGTGCTCGTGTAGTCGAAGAGAGTCGAGTCGTCACGGTCGCCCAGATCAGCACGCAGATCGAGGAACGGGTTCGTCACGGTGAGGTCGCCCTTGTCGCTTGCCGCGCGGTTGGGCAGCGAGGGCACCTCCGGAAGCAGCACGGGGAGCCCGATGCCGATGGCAACGGCCACAGCTCCGGCCACGGTCGCGGTCAGACCGCCGCGCCACTTCGCTGCTGGGAGATACGGGCTGAGCATGAGGATGAGGAAGGCCGCCAAGATCGCGACCACATGCCACCACTGCACCTGGGTGGGAGCGAAGAACACGGGGATCATCCACAGCACCAAGAGCAGAACACCGCTGACCTTGGGAGCTTTGAGGTCGCAGACGAGGCCGTCGATGAGGATGGTGATCAGAGTGAACGCGATGGTCAGCATCGTGGTGAAACCGGGAGTGCTCGGAGCCGGCGGAACCGTGGCGTACAGATCGCTGACCCCGGAGGACAGCAGATCGATCACACTGGTGAAAGAGCTGCCGGTGGGGATGACGCCGAGGATCAGCGTGCTGGGTGCACAGAGTACGAGAACTGCGATGAGCCCCACGAGGCATTGCGCGATGACGGCCGCACCAGTGGCTCGGAGGACCGGGATGCTGCGGAAGATCGCCCCGACGATGACGATGAGGAAGATCGAGATGAGGACGGGGGGAAGCCAGGCGAAGTCGGAGAAGACGGCCGAGAGTCCGACGGCGGCCAAGACCATGGCCACAAATACGGTGCAGGCCTCGAGCAAGGCGGGAGACTGCTTCTCGGTGCTCTCACGTGTGTCGGTGCTCATCGCTTCACCCGCTTCGAATCGAACGCGGTCCATGATTCGGGCAGGTCCTCGCTCAGACCCACCATCGTCAGGTCATTGATGTCATCGAGGCTGCGGACGGTCACCGGCACGCGGCGGGAGAACTGTGCGGCCAGCTCCTGCCCACGAGCGTCGTCGACGGCACAGATGAGGATGTGGTTGGGATTGTCATGGGCAGGAAGTTGCACTCTGCCGGCCTCGACGAGGGCGGTGAGCAATCGCAGTCGGTCGATATCGCGTTGTCCTTTGAACCTGATCTGATGGCCGGGTGCAACGACGAAGACCTCGTAGCCTGCACGCAGGAACGCCGTTCCGGCTGCTGCGGCTGCGGCAAGGAGGAATTCGATCTCGAGGGAGTCCGGACGTTCGCCCTCACCCTTGAGATCGACGACGATGAGCGCATAGAGCGTCTCCTCGTCGGCTTCGTGTCGGACCATGAGCTCACCGGACTTCGCGGTGCTCGGCCAATGGACGTGTCTGAGGTCGTCTCCCGGGACGTATTCCCGGGTGTGGAAGTCTCGAGCTGTGTGGCCCGGACGAGACTTGCCATCGTCGAGTCGGGCTGGTCTGATCGCCGAGTCGGAGGGGATCCGTGCCGGAAGAATGGGCACCGATACTGCAACAGGGTGACCGGCGATCACCTTCTTCTTCCTTGTGACGAGCCCGAAGGGACCCGAGACAGTGATGAGAACGGTCTGAACTCCGCTCAGACCCCGACGATACGGGGTGAAGGACGTCAAGACCGTCTGAGAGGCGCCGTGAGCCAGCGGAGGGACCTGCCCGACCGTGGAATCGCCGAATCCTTCGGCCGCCACGAAGTCGATCGTCGAGGCCGGGATCGCCAGACGCCCGGTGTTCGTCACCAGAGCCTCGACCTCGACCTCTTTTCCCTCGTGGGCAAGCGGGTAGCGGTCTCTGGACTGAGGCAGCGCCACGGTGGGCAGCCCTGTGCGCAGAGTGATCGAAACACGCCTGGTTCCCCAAGTGATCAGCAGTGCCGAGAGGAGGACCAGCGCAAGAAGCAGAATCCCCGCAGGCAGCAGCCCGGGCAGCGAGAACCGATAGGCGGTCACGATCAGTGCCGCTCCGGCGAGGACGAAGATGATTCCTGAGGTGCTCAGACGCATGTGGTCACTGAACCGTCGAAATGGGCACTCGCGCCAGGAGCCGGCCGACCAGCTCGGCTGCCAGCTCGGAGTCGTCGCCATCGCGCGGGATGATTCGGTGAGCCAGGATGTAGGGAGCCAACGCCTGGATGTCGTCCGGGGTCACGAAGGTGCGTCCCGAAAGCGCGGCTCGAGCCTTGGCCGCACGGAGAAGGTGGACACCGCCGCGGGGGGAGGAGCCGAGGAGGATAGCCTCGTCGTTTCGGCTGGCATGGAGGATGGAGACGATGTATTCGCGCAGCTCTCGGGTTGCACTGACATGTCGGACGATTCCTCGGGCCTGGTTGATCTGCTCAAGGCTGGTGACCGGAGTCGCACTGGAGAGCGGATCATGCTCGATCTGGTTGTCGAGCAGGTCGATTTCGTCAGCAGTATTGGGGTAGCCAAGGGAGATGCGAGTCATGAAGCGGTCGCGCTGCGCCTCGGGAAGGGCGTACGTGCCTTCCATGTCGATCGGGTTCTGAGTAGCGACGACGATGAATGGCGAGGGCATCTGGTAGGTCTCACCGTCAATGGTGGTCTGCCCCTCGGCCATGCACTCCAGCATCGCAGACTGGGTCTTGGGGGAGGCGCGGTTGATCTCATCGGCGATGACGATATTGGCGAACACCGGACCCTGGCGGAATTCGAAGTGACGGGTCTCCTGGTTGAACAGGTTCACACCGACGACGTCAGTCGGGAGCAGGTCGGGAGTGAACTGGATGCGCCTCACAGAACCATCGACGACTTTGCCCATAGCTCGAGCCAGCAGAGTCTTCCCGACTCCGGGCACGTCCTCAAGGAGGACATGGCCCCCTGCCAGGAGCGCTATCAGCGACAGTCCGACGGCTTCGTCCTTGCCTTCGAGGACGGTGTTCATTGCTGTGCGTGCCCGTGAGGTGAGTTGCTGCACCCATTCGATGTGCTCGGCACCGATCACGGAATTGGTCTGTGTACCTTCTTGGCTGATCGACATGATCCCATTGTCCCCTATCCCGACCCCAGCATCCACATAGGTGTCTTCGGGCCGCATTTTCCGCACCTGCGCAGCTGTTCCCACACTCATCCGCCGGCCCCCTCCACTTCGCTCCCCACTTCCCTCCCCACTTCGCTCCACCGGGACCCCCACTTTCCTCCCCATTTCCCTCCCCACTTTCCTCCCCGTATGGCTCGACACCGCGAACTTCCCCGAAAAGTCAGGGATCTGAGGGCCTGGCACGATCCGAGCATGCGGGGACCTGGAGGCCGAAGAGACCCGAAATAGCCCCTCCGAGACCCCCTTCCGACGCGCCGATCGAAAATTTTCCCCACTTTCCTCCACCTATCTGACCTGGGGTTTTATAGGTCAATGGGACCACTAGGGGGTCAAGCACTAGATTGGGTGGAGGGAAGTGGAGTACTGTGGTTGCTATCGGAGCCAATTGGGTTTCGAAAGGGGTGAGACGACATGTTCTTGGGCACTCATTTGCAGAAGCTCGACGACAAAGGTCGGCTCATCCTGCCCGCAAAGTTCCGGGAGGAGCTTTCGCCCGGTCTCGTACTGACCCGTGGACAGGAGAACTGCCTCACCCTGTTCCCCACCACGGAGTTCGAAGCCGAGCATGAGCGAATCCAGAACGCGCCGAAGACGAATAAGGAAGCTCGCGATTACCAGCGTGTGTTCCTGTCGGCGGCCTTTGCGGATCAGCCGGACAAACAGGGACGCATCACGGTCCCGAACATATTGCGGCAGTACGCATCACTTGATCGGGAAGTGGCAGTGATCGGCATGGGCAACCGCGTCGAGATCTGGGACTCACCGACATGGGACAACTACCTGGTCGGCGCTCAGCAGGCATTCGCTGAACGTGAGAACGAGGTGATCCCCGGAGTGATCTGATTCTGCTCGGGTTTGATCCTTGCCCGCCGTGTTCGAGTTTCGGGGAACTTCCCCGTTTCCGAAGCTCGGCAGTCCTGACACACTTCCCCGGTGCCAGGGCAGCGGCGGACAAGGTTCTGGCTCCAGCGTTTCACCCCCACGACCACCACCCCCACGAAGGACTCACCTATGAACGACCAGCACGTACCGGTCCTCCTGGAGCGCGTGGTCGAGCTCATCGGAGTCGGGGTCCAGGCCGCCAGAGACAATGGCCACCCGCCGATCGTCGTGGACGGGACTCTGGGAATGGGCGGGCATTCGGAAGCCGTCCTCACCGCATTCCCCGATGTGCACCTCATCGGAGTCGATCGCGACACCCAGGCCATCGACATCGCCACGAAGCGACTTGCTCCCTTCGTCGACCGGACCGACATCGTCCATGCCGTCGACGACGAGATCCCTGAGATCCTTGACGACCTCGGCGTCGACCGCATCAGCGCGGTCCTCCTCGACCTCGGCGTCTCCTCCCTGCAGTTGGACGAAGACGAGCGTGGGTTCTCATACTCCCGCCCGGCGCCTTTGGACATGAGGATGGACCGCACCCAGTCCCTCACCGCCGCCGAGGTGCTGGCCACCTATCCCGAAGCCGAACTTCGCCGCATCCTCCGTGAATACGGTGAGGAGAAGATGGCGGGCCGGATTGCGAACATCATCGTCACCGACCGTGAGACCACGCCGTGGGAGACCTCGCAGCAGCTGGCAGCGATGCTCAGTCGAGTACTTCCCCAGACGAAGAAGAAGTCCCACCCGGCCAAGCGCACATTCCAGGCCCTTCGCATCGAGGTCAACGACGAACTCGGAGTGCTGAGGACCGCGCTCCCGGAGGCGCTGCGGGCACTCCACCTCGGGGGAGTGGCCGTGATCGAGTCCTATCAGTCCCTTGAGGACACGATCGTGAAGAAGATCTTCCGCGCCGGGACCAGCACCTCGGCGCCGCCGGACATGCCGGTCGTGCCCGAAGAACTCCAGCCGTGGCTGTCGGAGATCATACGCGGTGCGGAACTTGCCGACAGCGACGAAGCAGACAGAAACCCTCGCGCCAAGAGCGTGCGATTGCGTGCAGTACAGAAGATCAGGGAGGCACAATCGTGAACAACGCCCAAGCCGCTGTCCGCCGACCGCACCTCACCGAGCGCAGCCGCGTCGCAGGGGAGTCGAGCTCTCGGCTGACACCACCGAGCCTGAAGCTGCTGAAGTTCGAGCTGCCGAAGGCCCGAGTGCCGTTCTCGATGCTGTGCGTGGCGATCCTCGTCGCGACCCTCGTCGCGGTGCTGCTGCTCAACATCTTCATCTCCCACACTTCCTATCAGATCGACCAGCTCAACTCCGAGAAGGAGCAGCTGGCCGAGCAGAAGGACCGACTGGTCGAAGACAACTCCTACCGAGAGTCACCGCAGAACATCTCCATTGCGGCCGAAGAGCTCGGGCTGGTTCGTGACTCGTCGCCCGAATTCCTCGATGCGAAGACAGGGAAGATCATCGACGCCCCTCCGATCGACGTCAGCGGAGAAAAGAAGCCGACAGTTGTCCCCGGCCCGCGTGCCAATACCCGCGAAGACCTCCGTCCCAATCTACGATCGGATGAGAAGCTGCCAGTAGTCGGCGGCAGTCCCAGCAAGGACATCGCCCCACCGGCTCAGGACACTCCGAAATAAGGCGAGTCCGACAGCCATTCGCCGATCAGCAAGGACCAAGGACAGAGCAATGGGCCCACGAGCAACTCGGGTGAAGAAAAAAGGCGGACGAGGCAAACCGAATCTGCGCCTGCGGATGGCGCTGATCGCGAGCCTGTCCATCCTGGTTCTCCTCGTCACCTCGGGGCGCCTGATCTCGATCCAGGGCATGGATTCGATGAAACTGGCGGAGAAGGCTCTCTCCAACCGGCTCGTCACCAAAACCCTGCCGGCTTCGCGCGGACAGATCCTGGCCGCCGATGGCACAGTTCTCGCCGACAGCGTCTCCCGCTATCAGCTCGTCGTGGACCAGCAGAACGTGGCGCAGTACAAGGTGGACGGAAAGCTGGTCGGCGCCTGGGGTGCTGCTGAGGCTCTGGCCGCTCCACTCGACACCGACCCCGGTCTGCTGTACCCCAAGCTGGTCGGCGACAAACGCTGGAACCCTGTTGCGAAGGGACTGACCTCCGAGACCTGGCGCGAGGTGAAGGATCTCAACATCCTCGGCCTCTCCGCGGAGGAGTACGCAGTGCGCTCCTATCCGTCCGGCGCGGTGGCCGGGAACCTCGTGGGCTTCCTCAGCTCCGACGGCCAGCCTCAGGCTGGGCTTGAGATGGCCTACAACGAACAGCTGAGCGGGCGCGACGGTCAGCAGCAGTACGAGCGTGGTGCACGCGGTGAGATCATCCCGCTCGGGGACAACAACACCCGTGCCGCCGTCGACGGAAAAGGTCTGCAGACGACGATCGACCCGGCCCTGCAGTACTACGCCCAGCAGGCGATCGAGGAACAGCGCAAGAAGCACGAGGCAGAATCCGCGTCGATCGTGATCAAGGACATCAAAACCGGCAAGATCCTGACTGCCGCGGATGCCCCCAGCGTCGATCCGAACTCACCGGGCAAGGTCGACGGCGAGGACCGTGGGTCTCGCATCTTCACCGATGTCTTCGAGCCCGGTTCGACGGCCAAAATGGTCACGGCCGCCGCACTGCTCGACCAGGGACTGGTGACTCCGGAGCAGGAATTCACCGTGCCCGATAAGTGGAAGGCACCCAACGACGAAGAGTTCCGTGACTCCCACCCGCACCCAGACGAGAAGCTCACGTTCGCGGGGATCCTCTCCGAATCGTCGAACACCGGCACCATTCTGGCAGGAAACGCGCTCTCAGAAGAGCAGCGTTACGGCTACCTGAAGAAGTTCGGCTTCGGTACGCCGACAGGCGTCAAGTTCCCTGCACAGACCTCAGGCATCCTCCACCCCTATAAGGAGTGGGACGGTCGCACCAAATACACGGTGATGTTCGGCCAGGGTGTGGCCGCGAACGCTGTCCAGACCACCGATGTCATCGCGACCATCGCCAACGGCGGGGTGCACGTGCCCTCGACGCTCGTCGATGGAACGGTCTCTCCCTCAGGGAAGACGATCCCGAACCCGGCAGGTGAACCCGAGCGGGTCATCAGCAAGAAGGCCGCTGACCAGACACTGTCCATGCTCGAAGGCGTCGTCGCCAAGGGCACCGGCAAGTCGGCGCAGGTCTCCGGCTACCGGGTGGCGGGAAAGACAGGAACCGCGCAGGCTCCGGCAGCCGAAGGCGGCGGCTACGACGGCTACACAGCCTCGTTCGTCGGTGTCCTCCCCGCCGAGGACCCGCAGATCGCGATCTCGGTGACGTTGCAGCGGCCCCGAAACGGCTATTACGGTGGAAGCGCCGCGGCCCCGGTGTTCTCTGATGTCGCCGGCTTCACCATGCGTCACCTCAAGATCCCTCCATCGACCGAGGATCCCCAGCTACCCGCTCGAGAATGGAAATAATGCGTATCTCACAGCTGCTGCCGGCAGCCCCTGGAACAGTCCACGGAGATCCTGAACGCGAGGTCGGGGGAGTCTCCCACGATTCGCGCACCGTTTCCCCGGGTCAGCTGTACGCAGCGCTGCCGGGTGCGAACGTCCACGGAGCGAAGTTCGCACCGGATCTCATGGAGCGCGGGATCACCGCGATCCTCACCGATGCCGCCGGTTGGGACATGATCTCCGCTGCCGTTGACCCGCAGACCCTCGCCGAGGTGACCGGGCTGATCGTGGAACACCCCCGGTCGGTCCTGGGGTTCGTCTCGGCAGCCGTGTACGGCACCTCGGTGTCTCCACAGCTGATCGGTGTGACCGGAACCAATGGGAAGACGACGACGACCTACCTCGTCGACGGGATGCTTGAAGCCCTCGGACACCGCACCGGAGTCATCGGCACTGTGGCGACGCTCATCGCCGGCGTGAGAGAACCGAGCGTGCGTACGACCCCTGAAGCTCCCGAGCTGCATGCCCTGTTCGCGAAGATGCGCGCCGCTGACGTAGACACCTGTGCCATGGAGGTGTCCTCACATGCGCTGAGCCAGCACCGGGTCGACGGGGCTCACTTCGCGGTCTCGGGTTTCACGAACCTCTCCCAGGATCATCTCGACTTCCACAACTCCATGGACGAGTACTTCGACGTCAAGGCCCAGCTGTTCACTCGAACCTTCTCCGATGCCGCTGTCATCGTTGTCGAGGACAGGTGGGGCGAGAAGATGGTCGAAGCCGCTCAGGTGCCGGTGCGCACGCTGGGGCGAGACGACCGCAGCGAACTGCGGATCGAACACACTCCAGGCGTATCCGACTTCATCCTCCACCTCGGCGGATCCGCCGACGAGACCATCGCCCTGCGCTCTCCGCTGCCGGGGGACTTCAACGTCACGAACACCGCGCTGGCCGCGGCGATGCTGCTGGAAGCCGGAATCGCCGTCTCGGATCTCAACGCGATCGGACGCACCTTCAGTGCCTCAGTCCCAGGCCGGATGGAGATCATCGATGTCAGCGGCCCGCGTGCAGAAGGGCAGACGCATCCGGAACGCCTGCCCCGTGCGATCGTCGACTACTCCCACACGCCCGATGCGATCGAGAAGGCCCTGGCCTCGCTTCATGCCGACAGTGAGGAACTCGTCATCGTCTTCGGCGCAGGTGGTGACCGTGACAGGGGGAAGCGATATGGGATGGGTCAGGCCGCCGCTCGCGGGGCAGACGTGATCGTCCTCACCGATGACAACCCGCGCACCGAGGATCCGAACTTGATTCGAGCCGCCATCAGAGAAGGCATCGATGCAGAGATCTCAAACGGACGCGCGCGTGTGAAGAAAGTCATTGAAGTTGCCGAGAGGGGGTCCGCCATCGACGAGGCGATTGCCGCCGCTGAGGCCTCCACAACCGTGCTCATTGCAGGGAAGGGCCACGAAACCGGACAGTCCGCTGGCGGCGTTGTGACCGACTTCGACGACAGATCGAGGACAC
Organism: Brevibacterium aurantiacum; assembly: GCF_003932995.1. NCBI lineage: Bacteria > Bacillati > Actinomycetota > Actinomycetes > Micrococcales > Brevibacteriaceae > Brevibacterium > Brevibacterium aurantiacum. Next base: position 2,430,486 of record NZ_CP025333.1, on the reverse strand, counting down.
GCTCAGCGCTGTGCACGCGACTTGGCGGCGCACAAACAGGTAAAGTTCACAGTTGATATGAAGCGACTGAGTGCAGCCGAAATAGCAACCGCCGTCTCCGGCGAGTTGTACGGCGTTGACCCCGAGACCAAATTGTCCGCCGGAGTGGTAACCGATTCGAGAGAAGTCGGACCCGGCGATATCTACGTTGCCCGCCGAGGTGAATCCTTCGACGGCATCGAATTCGCAGCGGCAGCCGTCGAGGCCGGCGCAGCGCTGATCATCGGCGAATCCGTCCCCACCCTTGACGATGCGACGCTGCCCACCGTCCTCGTCTCCGATGCCACGGAGGCGCTGGGCCAGTTGGCCAAGTGCAATATCGAATCGCTGCGTGAGGCCGGTGAGATCACGGTCATCGCGATCACCGGCTCGGTCGGCAAGACGACGGTGAAGGATCTCGCCGCCGACCTGCTCGCCGGCGAGGACGAGACGGTATGGCCGCCCAACTCATACAACAACGAGGTCGGCGTGCCATTGACCGCGCTGCGGGCAGGGGAGACCACCCGCTTCCTCGTCCTCGAGATGGGTGCCCGATCCATCGGCAACCTGGCCTACCTCACCAGCCTGGTCCGCCCCGATATTGCGGTCGAACTCGCAGTCGGCACAGCCCACTCCGGCGTGTTCGGCTCGATCGAGAACACCGCGCGGGCCAAGGCCGAGCTCGTCGAGTCCCTGACAGCAGGATCCGTCGCGATCCTCAACGCCGATGACTCACGAGTGGCCGGGATGCGTGAGGTCCTCTCACCCGATGTCAGCACCCTGTGGTTCTCACAGCGTGAGTCACTGCCCGAATGGGTTGCGGACGAGGACTCGGTCGTGCGCGGAACTGGTGTCACCACCGACGCCTCGGGACACGCCACCTTCTCACTGAACCTGCCCGGTGAAGAGCCGCAGGACGTGCGCCTGGCCCTGATCGGCGAACACCATGTCGGCAACGCACTTGCCTCGGCCGCCATCGCCCACGCCTGTGGAGTGGGCGTGAAGTCCATCGTGACCACACTCTCCACCTCCTCGGCCGCGAGCCGGTGGAGGATGGAGCTCATCGACTCCCCGTCCGGCGTGACCGTGCTCAACGACGCCTACAACGCCAACCCCGAATCAATGCGAGCCTCGTTGAAGACGCTGGCATCGATGGGCCGCGGCGACGAGGAGAGCCGACCACGGCGGACCTTCGCAGTCCTCGGCGAAATGCTCGAGCTCGGCGACGAATCGATCTCGGCCCACTCCGACATCGGAGAACTCGTCGTACGACTCAACATCACTCGCACCATCGTCGTCGGCGACGGAGCGAAACCCATCTTCAATGCCGCGAACCTGGAAGGTTCATGGGGCAACGAAGCTGCCTGGGTCCCCACCGCTGCTGAGGCGAAAGACCTCCTCAGCGCGGAACTGGCACCAGGAGACATCGTCTTGTTCAAATCCTCCAGAGATGCCGGTCTGCGCTATCTTGGAGATGAAATCGCCGGTGTATCGGGGGGCCAATGATCGCCGTACTGCTTGCTGCCTGTCTGGCACTGATCTTCGCGCTGGTCGGCACACCGCTGTTCATCCGTGTTCTCGTCAAACGAGGCTACGGCCAGTTCGTCCGTGATGACGGCCCGACGTCGCATGCCACGAAGCGCGGCACACCGACCATGGGCGGCGTCGTCATCATCGGTGCCGCCATCCTCGCCTACCTTCTCGGGCACCTGTTCACAGGGTCGGTCCCGACGGCCTCCGGACTCCTCGTCCTCTGGCTTGCCGCCGGACTCGGCGTCGTCGGCTTCCTCGACGACTTCATCAAGATCAAGAGGCAGCGCTCACTGGGCCTGCGCCCGGTGCCGAAGCTGCTCGGCCAGGCCTTCGTCGGAATCTCCTTCGCAGTTCTGGCACTGCAGTTCCCGAACTCGTTCGGAGAGACGCCGGCATCGACGAAGGTGTCGTTCATCCGCGATACCAACCTCGATCTGGCTTTCGGGTCCGCGGTCCTCGGTCTCATCCTCTTCGTCATCTGGGCCAACCTCATCGTCACCGCGGTATCCAACGCAGTGAACCTCACCGACGGCCTCGACGGTCTGGCAGCCGGCGCCTCGGTGGTCGTCTTCGCCGCCTACGTCGTCATCGGCACCTGGCAGTCGACACAGAACTGCAACCTGATGACGGACGCCACCAACGCCTGCTACTACATGCGCGACCCACGTGATCTCGCGATGGTCGCCGGCGCTATGGCAGCCGCCTGCTTCGGCTTCCTGTGGTTCAACACCTCCCCGGCGAAGATCTTCATGGGCGACACCGGTTCTCTGGCCATCGGCGGCGCAATCGCCGGTCTCGCGATCATGTCGCGGACCGAACTTCTGCTCGTTGTCCTCGGCGGTCTCTTCGTCATCATCACCCTCTCCGTGATCATCCAGGTCGTGTCGTTCAAGACCACCGGGAAACGCGTGTTCCGAATGGCACCGCTCCAACATCACTTCGAACTCAAGGGATGGGCCGAAGTCACCATCGTGGTCCGGTTCTGGATCATCGCAGCGCTCTTCGTCATCGCCGGAATCTGCCTCTTCTACGCCGAATGGGTGTCTCGCGTTGGCTGAGAATCCCCGCACGGACTATCCGAACGCCGACGCGATCCCGGCCGCACTCGAGGGGCCGAGCTCGTCATTGGACGGCCTGCGGATCCTCGTCACCGGTCTCGGTGTGACGGGATTCCCTGCGGCGGTCCACCTCGGCGAACGTGGCGCAGACGTCATCGTCGTCGACGGTGATGAGCATGCCGATGTCAGCGAGAAGATCCAGATCCTCGAGGTCTTCGACGTCGACATCCGACGCGGAGAGCAGCACGTCACCTCGCTGCCCGAGGAAGCCCTCGATCTGGTTGTGACCTCCCCGGGCTGGCGGCCCGACCACCCGCTGCTTCTGGCCGCCGCCGAGGCGGGGGTGCCCGTGATCGGCGAAGTCGAGTTGGCATGGCGCATCCGCGGCACCAACGACGCCACCTGGTTGGCCATCACCGGCACCAACGGCAAGACCACGACCACGACGATGCTCGAATCGATGCTCGTGGCCAATGGCATGAAGGCCAAGGCGTGCGGAAACATCGGAGCACCGCTGCTCGAGGCCGTCCTCGAACCTGGCCTTGAGGTCCTGGCCATCGAACTCTCGAGCTTCCAGCTCCACTGGCAGTATTCGCTGAGCGCCGATGCCGCCGCCGTGCTCAATATCGCCCCCGATCATCTGGACTGGCACGGCAGCGCCGACGCCTACGAGGCCGCGAAGGCCAAGATCTACCATCAGGCGAAGACCGCGTGCATCTACAACGTCGCCGACGAGGTGACCCTGCACATGGTCGAAGAGGCCGACGTCGTCGACGGGGCTAAGGCCATCGGCTTCACCACAGGAATTCCGCGTCCGGGAGAGCTGGGCGTCGTCGAGGACATCCTCGTCGATCGTGCCTTCATCCCACAGCGCTACTCCTCGGCCGCCGAACTCGCATCCTTGGACGATGTGGCCGCGGCGACCGGAGTTCCCGGCCGTGCTCCAGCAGACCACCAGGTTGCGAACGCACTCGCTGCCGCTGCCCTGGCACGGAGCATCGGGGTACCTGGTCAGGCCATCTCTGAGGGACTGAAGAACCACTCACTTGGAGCCCACCGCATGGTCACCGTCGCGGAGAACAACGGGATCACCTGGGTCGATGATTCGAAGGCGACGAACACACACGCCGCCAATGCCTCGCTCGGCAGCTTCGACTCGATCGTCTGGATCGCCGGAGGACTGCCCAAAGGGGCGGACTTCACCTCTCTCTTCGCCGACCACGGACACCGGCTGCGCGCGCTTGTGCTCATCGGATCCGATGACTCAGCCTTCCGCGATGCCATCGCGGCGACCGCTCCCGATCTCGACGTGATCCGGATCGAGCCCGCACTCGCGGTGGACTCGGGCGTGCCTCGACGTCGCGGTGAAGCCGTGGTCGCTGCCGCAGTGGAAGCCGCTGCGGGCATCGCCACCTCCGGTGACACCGTGCTGTTGGCTCCTGCAGCAGCAAGCATGGACCAATTCCTCAACTACAACACTCGAGGTGAACTCTTCACTCAGGCTGTCCACGCACACCTGGGGAGCTGAGATGGGACGGCAGACAACCGCGAAGCCGCAGGCCAAGCGCAAGCCCCAGGCCGTGAAACCGCAGTCACAGCAGAAGTCGCAGTCACAGCAGAAGTCGCAGTCACAGCCTCAGCGGAAGCCTCGGTCCCAGCAGAAGTCGCTGTCGCAGTCGAAGCCCAAGCCGCTGTCACAGCAGGCGACTCAGTCGCAGCAGAAGTCGACAGCGAAGAAGTCTGTGGCCACGAAGTCGGCCGCGACGAAGCAGTCAGCGAAGAAACAGGCACCGAAGAAACACTCGCCGAAGAAGCCCGCCGGGGCCAGCGCCTCACGCACCCGGAAACAGGCGACGAGCGCTCACAGCCCTCAGGCGACCGATACAGAGAATCGACCCGGGACCGGTGCCGTACGGACCATGCTGTCGACTGTGCGCCGTGAGTTCGGGCGAGTCTCTGCCTACCCGCTCACGACCTACTATCTGATTCTCGTCTCGGTCCTCGCGCTGACGTCGCTCGGACTCGTCATGGTCCTCTCGGCGTCCTCCATCACCTCCTACGACGGGGGAGAGGGATCGTCCTTCGCCTACTTCAACAAGCAGGCGGGGTTCGTCGCGTTGGGCATCATCCTCATGGTCGCGGCCTCGTTTTTCCCGGTCCACGTGTGGCGGAAAGTGTCATGGTGGGCGCTGCTGCTCGGCGTGGGCATGCAGGCGTCCGTCTTCATCCCCGGACTCGGCAAGTCAACGAAGGGCAACGCCAACTGGATCCAGTTCGGCGGCTTCCAGCTGCAGCCCTCCGAATTCCTCAAGATTGCCCTGGCCGTGTGGCTGGGAGCCGTGCTGGCCAGCAAATATGGAAAGATGACGACCTTCGGCCACGCCATGATCCCCGTCGTCCCGGGCATCATCCTCGCTGTCGGCCTCGTCGTCGGCGGCAACGACCTCGGCACGGCCTTGGTGCTCATGGCCATGGCACTCGTGTGTCTGTTCATCGGCTTCTTCCCATGGAAGTACTTCCTTCTGCTCTTCGGCGGCTTGGCCGCTGTCGCCGCGTTCTTCGTCTTCAGTTCGGAGAACCGGCTCAATCGCATCACCGCGGCACTCACCGGCCACGCAGACCAGAGCGCCTCCGACATCACCGGCCAGGCCTGGCAGTCCAACCACGGACTGTTCTCATTGGCCTCCGGTGGTTGGCTGGGAGTGGGGCTCGGTGCCAGCCGAGAGAAATGGTCCTGGCTGCCCGAGGCTCACAACGACTTCATCTTCGCCATCATCGGCGAAGAACTCGGACTCCTCGGCTCACTGGCCGTGATCCTGATGTTCGTGGCCCTGGCCTGCGGAATGATTCGGGTCATCCTGCGCTCGAAGTCCAGATTCATCCAGATCACCACGGCCGGACTCTTCGCCTGGCTGATCGGCCAGGCCGCAATCAACATCGCTGTCGTGACCGGACTTCTGCCGGTCATCGGCCTGCCCCTGCCCTTCGTGTCCTATGGCGGATCCTCCATCGTCGCGTCTCTGCTCGCCGTCGGGGTGATACTGTCCTTCGCCAGAACAGAGGACGGTGCACCCGCCGCGATCAAGGTGCACAAAGATCGAGTGAGATCGTCGTTCGCCGTACTTGCCAGAAAGAGAAAGAAGTGAGATGACGAGCATTCTCCTTGCCGGTGGAGGCACCACCGGACACATATCGCCCATGCTGGCGATCGGCCGTGAGCTGCGTGCCAACCATCCCGAGTGGGACGTCTTCGCGCTGGGAACCGCAGACGGGCTCGAAGCCGACATCGTTCCGAAGGCCGGCTTCGAACTCCTCACGATCGACAAGGTTCCCATGCCGCGTTCGATCTCGCCCGCCGCGCTGAAGTTCCCCAAACGATTCGCCGCCAATATCTCCCACGTCAAGAAGATCATCGCCGAACGTGACGTCAAGGCAGTGGTCGGAGTCGGCGGGTATGTCTGCCCACCGGCGTTCATCGCAGCCAAACAGGCGAAGATCCCACTGCTCGTCCACGAAGCCAATGCGAAGCCCGGAATGGCGAACCGCCTCGGCGCGGCCCTGACGACGCAAGGTCTGGTCGGGGTCACCTTCCCCGACACGAAGCTGCGCAATTCGACGCTGGTCGGCATGCCGATGCCGACCGAGATCTCCTCGTTGGACCGCAGCGACTCCGCCCAACGACAGGCATGGCGGGCCGACCTCGGCCTGAGCGATGACAAACCCGTACTGGTCGTGACCGGTGGCTCCTCAGGCGCACAGCGCATCAACGACGCATTCCTCGCAGCAGCACCTCTGTGCCAGGAGGCCGGGGTCCAGGTCCTCCACATCACCGGAGCCGGTAAGGACGACGCCCTGCGGGAAGCCGCGGCCCAGCTGCCTGACTATCACGTCGTCGACTACGTCGACGGAATGCACAGAGCATACGCGGTCGCGGACCTGCTCGTGGCACGTTCGGGAGCCGCCACCGTCTCCGAAGCCACCGTGGTCGGGGTTCCCGCCCTCTACGTTCCCTTGGCCATCGGCAACGGTGAACAGCGCCTCAACGCAGCCGGAAGCGTCAAGGCCGGAGCCTCGCTGCTCGTCGACAATGCGGAATTCTCCCCGTCGACCGTGACCGATCAGATTCTGCCGCTGGTGAGCGACCAGGCCCGCCTGGATGCCATGAGCGCAGCGGCCCTCGATCTGCACTATCCGACCAACGCCGCCACCACCATGGCCACAATCGCAACCCGCGTTCTGAGAGGTTGAACATGTCAACACCTGAAATCGTCCCGGCCACAGAACTCGGTGCCGTCCACTTCATCGGAATCGGCGGTTCGGGCATGTCCGGGATCGCGCGGATCATGGTGATGAACGGCGTCGCAGTCTCCGGTTCCGATGCGAAGGGATCAGCAGGCGTCGACGTTCTGCGCACGCTGGGTGCCAGAGTCGAGATCGGACACTCGGCGGACAACCTCGGCGAGGCCGACACACTGGTCATCTCCTCAGCCATCCGCAAGGACAACCCCGAACTCGTCGAAGCCGAACGCAGGGGTCTGCGGATCCTGCACCGCTCGGGAGCCCTGGCCTCACTGATGGCGGGCAAACGGGCCGTGGCGGTGGCCGGAACCCATGGCAAGACCACGACAACCTCCATGACGACCGTCGCGCTGCAGGCATGCGGGCTCGACCCCTCGTTCGTCATCGGGGGAGTGCTGTCGACCACAGGCACCAACGCCCACCTGGGGACCGGAGACGTCTTCGTCGCAGAAGCCGACGAATCGGACGGCTCGTTCCTGCTCTACGAACCCACCATCGGCATCCTCACCAACGTCGAAGCGGACCACCTGGACTACTACGGGACTCCAGAGAAGGTGCGGGAGGCGTTCGTCGAATTCTGTGCAGGGATCGGTGCCGACGGCGGCACCGTCATCGCCTGCGCCGATGACCCGGGTTCGCTCGACGTGGCCCAACAGGCCCGGTCACAGGGAACGTCGGTCATCCTCTACGGCACCTCGGAGTCAGCCGATGTGCGCCTGCGTGAACTTCAATCGGGCCTGGTCTCGGAATTCGTTCTCGACGTCCCGGGACAGGCAGAGCCATTGCCGGTGGCGCTGCGGCAGCCGGGCACCCACAACGCCCTCAATGCGACGGCGGCGATCGCAGTCGCCCACAGCCTCGGTGCCGATGTGGCCAAGGCGGCCAGCGGTCTCGGAGGCTACGGAGGAACTCGACGCCGCTTCGAAGAGCGCGGAATCGCCGCGGGAGTCCGTGTCATCGACGACTATGCCCACCACCCGACAGAGCTGCGCGCCGTTCTCAGTGCGGCCCGCGGGGTCGTCACCGACGAAGGCCGGGTGTGGGCGATCTTCCAGCCGCACCTGTACTCACGCACGATGGAGTTCCGGACCGAATTCGGTGAGGCGCTCGGACTTGCCGACGAGGTGGTCGTCCTCGACGTGTTCCCCGCCCGGGAGGATCCGGTGCCAGGTGTCACCGGTGCGCTCATCGCCGATCGTGTCCCACACGAGAATGTGACCTTCGTCGAGTCATTCAGCGAAGCGGTGCCCTACGTGGCCGCACGGGTGCGTCCCGGCGATCTCGTGCTCACCCTCGGTGCCGGGGATGTGACGATCCTCGGTCCTGAGCTGCTCACCGCGCTGGAGGCCTGAACCCCGTGGTGCCTCTTCCCGAACCGCGCACCGACGACAACTCGACCGCGGACCTCACCGGGGTCATCCGTGCCCGCCGGAGACAGGTGTGGCGCTCCCGCCTGATTCTCATCGGCGCAGTCGCTGCGGTCCTCATCATCGTCGCTGTGCTCTGGTTCTCGCCCCTGCTGGCCTTGGACAAGGTCAGCGTCAAGGACAGTAACCTGGTCGACGGTGAGAAGGTCACTGAGGAGGTTCTCCGCACCGAGGGAGGGACACCGCTTCCCCAGGTCCGACCGGGAACCGTGGAGAAGAACGTGCTCAAGGAGTTCCCCCGCGCGAAGGAGGCCTCGGTGCACTACTCAGGTCCGCGCAGCCTGAGCATCGAAATCACCGACAGGGACCCGGTTCTGGCGATCACAACGAGTGACGGATACGAGCTCTTCGACGATGAGGCCGTGAACCTTGGCACCGTCAAGAAGGCGCCGAAGGGTGTGACCGTGCTCAAAGAGTCCGGGGGCGCACCCGATGAGAAGACGGTGGCCGCCGTGATCCGCTTCATGGCCGAGCTACCACCCAAGCTGCGCTCCGACCTGCACTCGATCCAGGCGAAGGATGAGAAGAACCTGTCAGGGGTCATCGACACCGGAAAGACGAAGGCGAAGGTGGTCTTCGGTGACGACTCGAGCGCCGGCCTGAAGATGCGCACCGCGCTGCAGCTGGCGGCCGACGGACGCACCGAGATCGACGTCTCCGTCCCCTCGGTGCCCGTGACGAACTGAAAACCGTCGATTCCGGAGCAGTTGCCTCTCATTGCCGCCGACACACCGGGGCTGAAGTTTGGCCGATGTCCGACACTCCGGCGAGAATAGTTGCAGTGGTGTTGCCCCGGACAATAGCCTCAGGGCAAAGAAGACTTTTCGAATTTGCACGCAGATGATGCGTGGACGATGCGCCGAAAGAGGAACCGACTTGGCTGAATTCCCAAATTCCGGAGCGGATATCAAGGTTGCCGGTACCGGCGGCGGCGGTGTCAACGCTGTTCAGAGGATGATCGACGTCGGTTTGCGCGGCGTGGAGTTCATCGCGATCAACACGGACGCCCAGGCACTCGTGCTCTCGGACGCAGATGTGAAGCTGGAGATCGGCCGCGACCAGACTCGCGGACTCGGTGCCGGTGCTGATCCGGAGATCGGCCGGAAGGCCGCAGACTCCAGCGAAGAAGCCATCCGCGACGCACTCGATGGTGCCGACATGGTCTTCGTCACCGCAGGCGAAGGCGGCGGAACCGGCACGGGCGCAGCCCCTGTCGTGGCTCGTGTCGCACGATCCCTGGGAGCACTGACGATCGGTGTCGTCACCCGCCCATTCACCTTCGAGGGACGTCGTCGTTCCGCGCAGGCCGAGGCAGGCATCGCGGCACTGCGCGAAGAGGTCGACACCCTCATCGTCATCCCCAACGACCGTCTGCTCTCCATCTCAGACCGCAGCGTCTCCGTCGTCGACGCGTTCCGTTCGGCCGATGAGGTCCTGCGCTCGGGTGTCCAGGGCATCACGGACCTGATCTCCGTCCCGGGACTTATCAACCTCGACTTCGCCGACGTGAAGTCGGTCATGCAGGACGCCGGAACCGCGCTCATGGGCATCGGAGCTGCGACCGGTGATGACCGTGCCGTCCAGGCCGCCGAATCCGCCATCGCCTCGCCTCTGCTCGAGGCCAGCATCGACGGCGCCCACGGCGTGCTGTTCTGCATCCAGGGCGGTGCCGACCTCGGCCTGTTCGAAGTCAACGAAGCTGCTCGTCTGGTGCAGGAGGCTGCACACCCCGAAGCCAACATCATCTTCGGTGCAGTCATCGATGACAACATCGGCGACGAATGCCGCGTCACGGTCATCGCCGCCGGATTCGACAACACGGTCGCCGGTCAGGATTCAGCCCCGGTCGAGGCTGCTCCTGCCTCGATCCCGATGGCGACGAATCCCTCGGACATCGAATCCGCACCGCCGGCAGAAGACGCCGAGCCCGCTGCACCAGCGGCAGCGGCCGAGCCTGAGCCTCGCAACGAGGATCATCAGATTCCGACCTCACTGCCCAACGAGCGCAGCTCATCGAGCTTCGACAACGACCTCGATATCCCGGATTTCCTGAAGTAAGATGCTGCACTCGAGATTCGTCGTCCCCGGAAGGCTGAACGCACATGTGGCGTTCACCGACCGGCACGGCGGCTACTCGAGGGGAGATCTGTCATCATTCAACCTCGCACGACACGTCGGGGACGATGATGAGCTGGTCGCAGCGAACCGCGCAGCTCTGGCCCAGGTCCTCGGGCTGAGCGGAGAACGACTGAGCTTCGTGTCCCAGGTCCACGGGACCGACGTGCACACCGTCGAGTCACCGGAGCAGCTGCGGGAGGCTCCGGCGACGGCAGATGCGCAGGTCACCACCCGCGGTGGCATCGGCTTGGCCATCATGGTCGCAGACTGCACACCGATCATGCTCGCGGACCCGGACGTCGGAGTCATCGGCGCGATTCATGCCGGACGCCCCGGAATGGCCGCAGGCGTGGTGGCGGAGACGATCACCCATATGCGGGATCTGGGCGCTGCGAACATCCACGCGATCATCGGACCCTCTGTGTGCCCACGGTGCTACGAGGTCCCGGCCGCGATGAGGGACGAAGTCGCCCTGGTCGAACCAGTGGCCGCCTCGGTGTCGGTGACCGGAACCCCGGCACTTGACGTCGCCGGGGCAGTGGCCGAACAGCTGCGTCGGGCGGACGTGCACATCGATCATTTCTCCCGCACCTGCACCCGCGAGTCCGAGGACCTGTTCTCCTACCGCAGACACCAGAGCACAGGCAGATTCGCAGGCGTGGTCTGGCTCCAGGAAGAAAACCCCACGACACACCCATGAGACTCACCCGCCAGGCCGGTCTGTTGAGATAGTTTGGCGGCAGGCGAGGAAGTGCCGAAGGCCGAGGAGTGGAAAAATGTCAGCAATCAAGAAGACGCTGGAATACCTGGGTTTCGTCGAAGAAGAGGACGAGCCCATCGAACGTCGTGACCGCGAGGTCATCGACACCTACGAAGAGCCCGTCGACGATCATGTCGAGGAAGAAGAGGAACGGCCCTCCGCCCAGGTGACGCCGATCCATCCGTCACCGATTCGTCCAGTCGACTCTCCCGCGCCAGGAATCTCCATGAACCGCATTAAGACAATCCACCCCCGCAGCTACAACGACGCGATGGTGATCGGTGCCGCGTTCCGTGAGGGAACCCCGGTGATCATGAACCTGTCCGAAATGGACGAGAACAACTCAAAGCGCCTCGTCGACTTCTCCGCCGGCCTGATCTTCGGTCTGCACGGCTCGATCGAGCGTGTGACCAACAAGGTGTTTCTTCTCACCCCTGAGGACATCGAGGTCAGCGGCGAGAACGAGTCCGACCCCGACACCCAGGCGAGCTTCTTCAACCAGAGCTGAGACTGGTTCAACAGAACTGAGTCCCGTTCAAACAGAACTCAGATTCGTTCAACCAGAGTTGGGCACGTTCAACCGGAGCGGGGTTGCGTCAACTCAGACGCAGCCTCATCGACCAGAACTGAACCTCGCGAACTCAGGCGAATTCGCCTGGACCAGCACTGAGATCACCCGCCCGGAACTGAACTGAGATCACCCGGTCGGACCTGTTGCGGCGTAGTCCGTGCAACGCGTTCGGGCTCTGGTCGAAGTCATTCTGATCTCATCCTCAGCTCGACCGTATACGCTGGGGATCGACAGCTAAGCACCAAAGAAAGGCACGAGGAAACACGTGGCCATCATCTTCTACATCCTCGGCACGGCACTCAGTCTTTACGTCTATGTTCTGCTGGCGCGAGTCGTCCTCGACCTCGTCCAGGTCTTCTCACGCGAATGGAAACCTGCTGGTTTCTTCCTTGTTCTGGCAGAGATCGTGTACACGCTGACCGATCCGCCGCTGCGCCTCCTGCGCAAGGTGATTCCGCCCCTGCGCCTGGGTCAGATCTCACTGGATCTGGGCTTCATCGTGCTGCTGATCGGAATCCAGATCCTTGCATCTGTTCTGTTCAACTTCTCGAGGGTGAGCGCCTGAAGCAACTCGCTGAGAACACTTACAGCACGAGCTTCCTCTTCGTTTCACTACTGTTACACGCATCACTGCGGCTGTCCTGAGAAGGTGCTCAGTTCGCGGAACAGAACCGGGTGTTGCTAGGCTCGATTATTACAACTTCGTCATATGAAAATTGCGACACGGCATTTCTGCAGGACAAAACTGCAGGTGTTACGCTAATGTGACGTTGAAGCCGTCTTTAAGGCGGCAGCGTAATGAATGTAGATCGACCAAAGGTGACCTCATGGCGCTCACGCCTGAAGACGTAGTAAACAAGCGGTTCCAGCATGTGAAGTTCCGCGACGGGTACGACCAGGATGAAGTCGACGATTTCCTCGATGAGGTAGTCGTAGAGATCCGCCGTCTCTACCAGGAGAACGACGAACTTCGTCAGAAGCTCTCCACCGCCGAACAGCGCGTCAAGGAACTCGACGCCGGCGGAGCATCTGCTGCCGCACCCGCTAAGGACATCGACGCCACTCAGGCAATGCCTGCCGCGGTGCCGGCTCCCTCCTCGCAGAAGGCCGCCGAAGCGCCGAAGCAGGAGCAGACCCCAGCAGCACCTGCTGTCCCGGAAACCACCGAACAGCCTTCCGCACCTGCAGTCAAGGAAGCAGCACCTGCCGCTCAGACTCCTGCAGCGAAGGAATCTGCTTCTGCCGGCAACAACGCAGCACCAGCTGCTGCAGCAGGCACAGCCGCTGGCCTCGGCCTCGGTTCGGGTCTCGGCAGCGGAGACGGCGACGCCCACGGGCTCATCGCTCTTGCACAGCGCGTCCACGACGAGCATGTGGCTGAAGGCGAACGCCGCCGCGACGAGCTCATCAAGTCTGCAGAGACCGAAGCCAAGGACATCGTTGGCAAGGCTGAGACCAAGCGCGACGAGACACTGTCGACCCTGGAAACCCAGAAGTCGACCCTCGAGCGCTCCATCGATCAGCTCTCGAACTTCGAGCGTCAGTACCGCACGCGGCTCAAGAGCTACCTCAACGATCAGCTGCGCGACCTCGAGAATTCGACAAGTCTGGCACCGGAGACCCTGGACGGGAACTCCTTCGGTTCGTCGTCGAATCACAAACTCTGATTCGTCACAGCAGACACGCAAGGTCCGGGAGCTCCATGGAGATCCCGGGCCTTGTTCGTGCCCGGGTGAGATGGCGCATAACGGCTCCTTCCGTGCCATCGCGTCATCAGTCAGTGAGTTAGAATGAGCCAAATGAACGATGATGCCACTGAGACAAGACCCCGGCGGCGCAGAATGCTCGGGATGCTGTTCGGCATTGCCGGGATCGTCCTTATCGTGGATCAGTTCACGAAGTTCCTCGCGGTCCGATTTCTCGAAGGACAGGAGCCAGTCGCCGTCATCGGCACTCTGGCAGGCTTCAACTTCTATCGGAACCCAGGTGCGGCACTCGGACTCGGGTCCGGTGTGACGTGGATCTTCCCTCTCATCGCAATCGCTGTCTTCGTCGCGATCATCATGTTGTCGAGGAAGTTGGGCTCCGTGGCCTGGGCCATCGGACTGGGTCTGCTGTTGGGCGGACTGTTCGGCAACCTCGTGGACCGGCTGTTCCGACAACCGGGATTCCTCCACGGTGCCGTAGTCGATTTCATTGACCTATCGTTTTTCATCTGCAATGTCGCTGACATTGCGATATCCGCAGCGGCTGTCACCCTCGTGGTCGTCAGCCTCAAAGGCATTGAACTGGACGGATCGGACTCGAAGCACGAGAACACGGTCGGAGAGGACACACATGGCTGAACGCTCGATCCTGGTACCCGAGGGCCTCGAAGGCCAACGGGTGGACTCTGCGCTGTCGAAGCTGCTGGGGCTCTCCCGCACAGCAGCCGCCGACATCTGCGCCGAAGGGGGCGTGCAGCTGTCAGGACAGGTCGTCGCAAAATCGGATCGGGTCTCCGCCGGAGAGCGTCTGGACATCGAGATGCCCGAACCTCCGCGACCGCTGGAAGTCGTCCCGGATCCCGTGCCCGGAATGAAGGTCGTCCACGACGAGGATTCCTTCGTCGTCGTCGACAAACCCGTCGGCGTCGCCGCTCACCCGGCACTGGGCTGGAAGGGGAGAACCGTCGTGGGCGGACTCGCCGCAGCCGGCTTCAGAATCGCGACCTCGGGTGCACCCGAACGACAGGGAATCGTCCAGCGCCTCGACGTCGGCACCTCGGGCCTGATGGTCATCGCAAAGAGCGAATACGCCTACAGCGTGCTCAAACGCGCGTTCAAGGAACGCACCGTGGAGAAGACCTATCACGCCGTCGTCCAGGGACTGCCGGATCCTGTGCTCGGCACCATCGACGCGCCCATCGCCCGCAACCCTCGCCATGACGGTCTCTACGCCGTCCACAGCGGAGGTAAGAACGCGATCACCCACTATGAGGTGCTCGAAGCTCACCGACGAGCGTCCCTGGTCGAGGTGCATCTCGAAACCGGGCGCACCCACCAGATCCGAGTCCACTTCTCTGCGCTGAAACGCCCCTGCGTCGGTGATCTTCCCTACGGCGCGGATCCGACTCTGGCTAAGGACCTTCACCTGGAACGTCAATGGCTGCACGCCGTCAAGCTCGGCTTCCATCACCCGGAGTCGAACGAATGGGTCGAATTCGAGAGCGGATACCCCGAGGACCTGCAGTACGCGATCGATCGCATCCGTACGTCCTGATCTCACCTCGGAAACTGCGTCGCAGCTCCGTAGCGCCACCTCGCTGACCGACATCTTCTCGGTCGCCGAGGTGGCGTTTCGGGCTCCGCTGGCAGACCCGGAGATGGTCTAAGCTGGGGGTCGCAGCAAAGGTCATATCTGAGGGAAGGCTGTCAGTGCCGAAAGACGATTTCGTCCATCTTCACGTCCACACCGAATACTCCATGTTGGACGGAGCCGCCCGACTCACGGACCTGATGGCCGCGACCAAGGCATCGGGAATGTCGGCCATCGCGACCACGGACCACGGCTATCTCTTCGGTGCCTTCGACTTCTGGTCGCAGGCGACCGCAGCCGGCATCAAACCCATCATCGGCGTCGAGGCCTATGTCACTCCCGGCACCGACCGGCGCGATAAGACCAGGGTGAAATGGCGCACGGATGAGTCGCAGAAACGTGACGATCTCTCCGGCGGTGGTGCCTACACCCACATGACCCTGCTCTCACGCAACAACACGGGCATGCGCAATCTCTTCAAGGCCTCGTCCTACGCTTCCCTCGACTCTGTCTTCAGCAAGTGGCCGCGCATCGACCAGGACCTGCTCGAGACCTACTCGGAGGGGCTCATCGCGACCACGGGCTGTCCCTCGGGGGAGATCCAGGTCCGCCTGCGCCTCGGGCAGTACGAAGAGGCCAGGGCCGCTGCCGGCAAATACCGTGAGATGTTCGGCAAGGACAACTACTATGTCGAGCTCATGGACCATGGGCTCTCGATCGAAAAGCGTGTGACCAAGGACCTCATCCGTCTGTCGAAGGAGATGGACATTCCCTTGGTCGCGACCAACGACCTGCACTACACGCATGAGTCCGATGCGAAGGCCCACGAAGCGCTGCTGGCCATCCAATCCGGGTCGAAGCTCATCGAGCCCACCTATGACCAGGGCGGCTCCCGCTTCGCCTTCTCCGGATCCGGCTACTACCTCAAATCGGGTGCGGAGATGCGCGCCCTGTTCTCCGAATTCCCCGAGGCCTGCGACAACACCCTCGAGATCGCCGAGAAGTGCGAAGTCTCCTTCGACACCTCGGCGAACTACATGCCGAAGTTCCCCTGCCCTCCCGGCGAAGACGAAACGTCCTGGCTGGTCAAAGAGGTGCAGACGGGACTCGAATACCGGTACCCGGGAGGAATCCCCGACGATGTGCGCAAGCAGGCCGACTACGAGCTCGACGTCATCATCTCGATGGGCTTCCCCGGTTACTTCCTCGTCGTCGCCGACTTCATCAACTGGTCGAAGGACAACGGCATCCGCGTCGGACCCGGACGTGGTTCGGGTGCCGGCTCTATGGTCGCCTACGCGATGCGCATCACCGACCTCGACCCGCTCAAGCACGGACTGTTCTTCGAGCGCTTCCTCAACCCTGACCGTGTCTCCATGCCCGACTTCGACGTCGACTTCGATGATCGTCGCCGCGGCGAGGTCATCGACTATGTGACACGGAAGTACGGTGACGAACGTGTCGCCATGATCGTCACCTACGGCACGATCAAGACGAAGATGGCGCTCAAGGACTCCGCGCGCGTCCTCGGCAAGCCGTTCTCGATGGGGGAGCGTCTGACCAAGGCTCTGCCCCCGGCCGAGATGGCCAAGGACATTCCGCTGGCCGACATCGAGAACGCCGAATCGAAGCGCTACAACGAGGCGGGGGAGTTCAGAGAATTCGTCGACTCCGACCCGGATGCGCGTGAGACCTTCGAGACGGCGAAGGGCATCGAGGGACTGAAGCGGCAGTGGGGCGTCCACGCTGCCGGAGTGATCATGTCCTCGGACCCGATCATCGATGTCATTCCGATCATGCGTCGTTTCCAGGACGGCCAGGTCATCACCCAGTTCGACTACCCCACCTCTGAGGGCCTCGGACTGATCAAGATGGACTTCCTGGGGCTGAGAAACCTCACGATCATCTCCGACGCGGTTGAGAACATCAAAGCGAACCGCGATTACGATCTCGATCTCGAACACCTCGACCTCGACGACCGCGGGGCCTACGATCTGCTCTCCCGTGGTGACACACTCGGCGTGTTCCAGCTCGACGGCGGTGGACTGCGCGCCCTGCTGCGACTGATGAAGCCGGACAACTTCGAAGACATCTCCGCAACGATTGCGCTCTACCGTCCGGGCCCCATGGGTGCCGACTCCCACACGAACTTCGCGCTGCGCAAGAACGGTCTGCAGGAGGTCACCCCGATCCATCCGGAGCTCGAGGAGCCTCTCGAGGATATCCTCGGCACGACCTACGGTCTCATCATCTACCAGGAGCAGGTGATGGCGATCGCGCAGAAGGTCGCCGGGTACTCGCTGGGCCAGGCGGATATTCTGCGTCGCGCCATGGGCAAGAAGAAGAAGTCCGAGCTGGACAAACAGCAGGTCGGCTTCTTCGGCGGCATGAAGGAACGTGGCTACTCCGAGGCGGCGGCGCAGGCCCTGTGGGACATTCTGCTGCCCTTCTCCGACTATGCGTTCAACAAGGCCCACTCGGCGGCCTACGGTCTCGTGTCCTATTGGACGGCCTTCCTCAAGGCTCACTACACGGCGGAGTACATGGCCGCGCTGCTCACCTCGGTGGGCGACAACAAGGACAAACTCGCGATCTACCTCAATGAGTGTCGACGCCTGGGCATCACGGTGCTGCCGCCAGACGTCAACGACTCGGCCCTGCACTTCACCCCAGTCGGTGAGGACATCCGCTTCGGTATGGGAGCCGTGCGCAACGTCGGCGCCAACGTCGTCGACGGCATCGTCGAAGCCCGTGGGGAGAAGGGGGCATACACCTCCTTCACGGACTTCCTCGACAAGGTGCCCAGCCACGTCTGCAACAAGCGCACGATCGAATCGCTCATCAAGGCCGGCGGCTTCGATTCGCTGGGCCAGACTCGCAGATCACTCGTCGAGGTCCATGAGGAGGCCGTCGACTCGGTCATCGGCGTCAAACGTCAGGAGGCCAACGGCCAGTTCGATCTGTTCGCCGGACTCGGCGGGGACGATGACGAGCCGAGCTTCTCCGTGGCGATTCCCGACCGACCGGAATGGGAGAAGAAGGAGAAGCTCGCGTTCGAACGCGACATGATCGGCCTCTACGTCTCCGACCACCCGCTCAATGGTCTCGAAGGAGTCCTGGCAGCTGAGTCGGAGGCCTCCATCGCCGAGGTGGTGGATCCGGAGTCCCACCGCCACGATGGATCGCAGGTCAAGATCTGCGGCATGATCACCCAAGTCAGCCGCAAGGTGTCGAAGAACTCAGGCAAGCCGTACGCGATCGTGACCGTGGAGGACCTGAACGCCGAGGTGGAGGTCATGTTCTTCGGTGACACCTACGAACCTGTGGCGAGCCTGCTGACCAACGACCTCGTCATCTCGCTGACCGGACGCATCCGCCATTCCGATGACCGCCCGACGTCGATGATGGCGATGTCGATGACGATTCCCGATGTCACCGACCCGAAGGATCGTCCGCTCAACCTCATGCTGCCGATGGAGAAGGCCACAGAGGAGATGGCCTCGAAGCTGCTCCAGGTCCTCGAATCCCACAAGGGCCAGACCGATGTGCACCTGGTGCTCTCGCAGCCGGGCCGGCAGACGGTGATGCGTCTGGATCGCGCCATCCGCGTCGATCCCAATCCGAGCCTCTACGGTGACCTCAAGGCACTGCTGGGATCCCGCTGTCTGACAGCCTGAGAACACGAGCGGTGAGGGCGGGGACTAGAATGGTGCGGGTGAACATTCTGGACTTCCGCGGCGAGAGACTGAACAAGCGATTCCTCAAGCAGAGACTGCCTCGTGCCGCCGAGACGCATGCCGACATCGAACGACGAGTCGCCGAGCTCCTGGCTCAGGTACAGGCTGGGGGAACCCGTGCCGTGAAGGAATTCACCGAGAGGTTCGACTCGGTCACCCTTGAGTCGCTGCGTGTGCCCGCCTCCGAACTGGAACGCGCCGAAGCCGAACTGGACCCCTCGGTCAAGGCTGCCCTGGTCGAATCGATCTCCCGAGCCAGGAAGGTTGCTGCGGACCAGCGACCCACAGACGTCCGCACACAGTTGGCCTCCGGTGCGCACGTGACGACACGGCACCTGCCGATCGAACGAGTCGGTCTCTATGTTCCCGGCGGGCTGGCAGTCTACCCATCGACCGTCGTGATGAACGTCGTGCCGGCACAGGCTGCAGGGTCAGCCTCACTGGCTATCGCCAGCCCACCGCAGAGCAACGGACTGCCCCACCCCACGGTGCTCGCCACAGCCCACATCCTCGGCGTCGACGAGGTCTGGGCCATGGGCGGTGCCCAAGCCATCGGAGCGCTGGCCTACGGCCTCGATGATGTGGAGCAGCTCGACCCCGTCGACCTCATCACCGGTCCGGGCAACGCCTACGTCGCCGCCGCCAAATCGCTCATGCGATCCCAGGTCGGCATCGACGCCGTGGCCGGACCCACCGAAATCATCATCCTCGCAGACGCGAACGCCGATCCGGCCTTCGTCGCCGCCGATCTCATCAGCCAAGCCGAACACGACGAACTGGCGGCCTCCGTTCTCGTTACGGACTCGACCGAACTCTCCGAACGGGTCCAGGTAGAACTGCTCACCCAGGTCCCGGCCGCCGCACACGAAGCGCGGATCAACACCGCACTGTCGGGTCAGCAGTCCGCCATCGTCCTCGTCGACGATATCGACGCAGGAATCGATGTCGTAAACGGCTACGCCGGGGAGCACGTCGAGGTCCACACCGCCGAGGCTGATACCGTCGCTGCCCGCATCACCAACGGGGGAGCGGTGTTCGTCGGAGATTGGTCCCCGGTGTCCCTGGGCGACTACTGCGCAGGCTCGAACCACGTCCTGCCCACCATGGGAACCGCGGCACACGGCTCCGGCCTCGGAGTGCACTCATTCATCAAGGTCAGCCAGGTCATCGACTATGACCGTTCGGCACTGGCCGAGGTCGCCGACCACATCGAGGTGCTGGCCGACAGTGAACAGCTGCCCGCCCACGGTCGCGCCGTCAGCATCCGGTTCGAGGAGTAGATATGCGTTGTCCGTTCTGTCGTGAATCAGATTCCCGAGTCGTCGATTCGCGGACCAGCGAAGACGGCGCCGCGATCCGGCGTCGCCGGCAGTGCCGTCATTGCGGGCGCCGCTTCACGACCATGGAGGCGACCAGCCTCTCGGTGATCAAGCGTTCCGGTGTGACCGAGGAGTTTTCCCGACAGAAGATCATGTCGGGTGTGCGCAAGGCCTGCCAGGGGCGTCCGGTCAATGACGACGACCTGGCGAAGCTCGCGCAGAAGGTCGAAGAGGACATTCGGTCCAAAGGGATCGCCGAGATCGATGCCGACGAGGTGGGTCTGAGCATCCTCGAACCGCTGCGCGAACTCGACCAGGTCGCCTACCTGAGATTCGCCAGCGTCTACCAGGGCTTCGACTCCCTCGAAGACTTCGAGGCGGCGATCGACTCGCTGCGTGCCGACGCCGCATTGAAATCGGGCGATGCCAGGCAGGCAATTCCCGAAGATTTCCAAGCCTGAGAAAATCACCGACAGAATTCTGTGAGCGGAGTAGTCCAGCGCACCGATTCTTGTGTAATATTGACAGTGCGCGCTTCGGCGCGCGGCCGCTTGCGGTTCGGAGGGGAAGCCGAACCGTCAAGCGGCCCTTTAATTTCTCCGTGAGACTTGCTCCACGACGACAGAGGGCGCATCGGGAATGATTCCGATGCGCCCTCTGTTCGTCTTCTCTCAGGCGTGCTGAGAGACCGGGAGGTCAGCCTGCCTCAGTCTGCGATGAGCTCTGACAGCTCGGTCGGCGCAGAAGCCAAGATCCGCAGCCTATCCGTCGTACGGGTCAACGACACATAGAGCGCTCCGACCCCGTCTTCGTGCCCCTCGGGAGCGATCAGACCGGGTTCGACGATGACCACGGAATCGAATTCCAGGCCCTTCGCCTGCTGAGCGGTGATGACCGCGATCTGATGGTCGAGGCCGGTGACTGAACGGCCGATGTCGAAGCCGGCCAGCACCTCGGCGACGGAATCGATGAGATCGCGCGCAGCGATCACGGCGATCTTGCCGCCGCCGACGGTCTCGACCTCATCCCTGACAGTGGGAACGAGTGCCGCGAGTGTCTCCTGCGTCGAGGAGAACGAGTCCATTCGTGGGTCGGGACCGCCCTGGCGAACCGATTCGACGAGTTCGAGCTGCGGGAAATGGCGATGCAGGTAGCGGTTAGCCAGGTCCATGACCGACTGCGGAGTTCGGTAGGAGACGGTGAGCACCTGCAGGCTGTAGCGATCGCCGACGAACTCGGACAGGATGGAATTCCAAGTCCGGGTGTTGTCCACGTGCGAGGACTGAGCCAGGTCACCCACGACAGTCGCGGACTTCGACGGAACTCGACGGAAGAGCACCCGCCACTGCATGGGGGAGAGTTCCTGAGCCTCGTCGACGACGAGGTGGCCGTAGGTCCATTCGCGATCGTCGAGCGCACGCTCGGCCAACGTGACTGTCGGGCCTTCCTCCTCCCATCGGGCAGCCAGTGTCTCCGCATCGATGAGAGCCGAGGTGTCCGTCATGTCGAGGACCGCCTCGGCGTATTCCCGAGCCGATTCATCGCGCGCGGCAGTCTGCTGCGGGCTGCTGCCGAGCAGCTCCGCGAGCTCGTCGAGGAGAGGAACGTCCTCGATGGTCAGCTCTGCGTTCGCAGGGCGGATCAGTCTCTGCTGGTCTTCGGGGGACAGCAGTCGCTCGGCGGCGGCCTGCAGCTTGTGCGGCTTGGACAGCAACGCACGCAGAGCCGCAGCGGGACTGATGGGGAACCAGGCGAGATTGAGAGCCCGGCGCACGTCCACGCTCGAACGCAGTTCGTCCATCAGCTCCGGCAGTCGCTCACCTGCACCGTCGAGGCCCATCTGCCGTGCCAGATCCTCTGCGAGGGTCTTGAGCAGACCGGAGACGAAGCCGTTGCGGGCGGCATTGTGAGCGTCCCCGCTGCGACGGGCTCGATCGCGGGCCCCGCGCACGTCGCGGCGACGCAGCCAGATGGTGTGCGAGCCGACTCGCAGCTCTTCGTCCTGCTCGGGGATCCGCTCGTAGTTGGCGATGTGATTCCTCAGCACCGTGGCCATCTCGGATCGCCCCTTGATCACCGCGACATCCGTGTCATCGCTCAGCTCGGTCTCGAGACCGGGGTAGAGCTGTCCGGGGGTGAGCAGAAGGGCACCCGTTTCGCCGAGGCTGGGCAGGACCTTCTCGATGTACTTGAGGAACACCGCCGAGGGGCCGACCAGCAGCACACCCGATTTCGCGATGCGCTCCCGGTGACGGTAGAGGAGGAAGGCCGCACGGTGGAGTGCCACCGCCGTCTTCCCTGTTCCCGGTCCGCCTTGGACGACGAGCACACCCTGCAGCGGCTGGCGGATGATGGCGTCCTGCTCGGCCTGAATGGTTGCGACGATATCGCCCATGCGACCGGTGCGGTGATTGGTCAGGGCCGCGATCAGCGCGCCCTCGCCCTGCAGATTCGACCGTTCATCATCATCGAGGGCCTCGATGTCGAGCACATCGTCCTCGAGGTCGGTGACCGTGCGGTTCTTCGTCACCAGATGGCGACGCCGGATGACACCGGCCGGATTGGCAGCAGTCGACTGGTAGAAGCGCTCCGAGGCCGGAGCACGCCAGTCGATGAGGATCTGCTGACGGTTGGCGTCGGTGAGCCCGATCCGTCCGATATAGCTGGGCTCCGCGTCCGATCTGAGATCGAGACGGCCGAAGCACAGCCCGTCCTCAGCGCTGTTGAGTCGGATCAGCTGGTCCTCATACAGAGTTGCGAACGCATCGCGCTCACTCCGGTGCTGATGATTGCCGCCGACCTCGGAGATCCTCACCTTGCCCAGTCGGGCCGTGGCCTCATCTCGCAATTCGTCGAGTCGTGCATAGAGCTCGTCAAGCTTGACCTGCTCGACGCGTATTTCTGAAGTCTCGGTCATCTCACCTTCCCAATCGGCATTCCATTATGCCGAACTTTTCTCACCGGGAGTAGTTGGAAGCACTGAAACAATGCTGGTGTGTTCCGTCACAGCCCCAGCCGCGACTTCAGACTGTGCCCGGAAAGGAAGGTCGCCATGGTCGCGGCGGTCCGCAGACTCCTGTCGAGTTCGGGCACTTCCAGTGGAGAAGCCGAGGCGATGACGACCACATTGCCGCGTCGACGGCCCTTGAGAATCCCCGGTTCGGCGGCCGCAGCAACGTGGTCGAAGGCAGAGTACAGCAGCTCAAGCTCGGCCCGGAGGACCCGATGGTCGCCGGAGTCGGGGACGTTGGCGATATAGACCCCCGTGTCCTTGAGGATTCGTGCGCTGGTGGTGAAGAACTCCGAAGTCTGCAGCGTCGGGGGCACAGAGTCGTGATCGAAGGCATCACGGATGAGCACATCAAGGGTGTCGGGCCGGAACTTCTCAACTTCGAGGGCACCGTCGCCGGCGCGCAGTGCAAGCGCGGGGGAGCGCGGCAGATCAAACCAGTCGCGCGAATAGTCGAGGAGAACCGGGTCGATGTCGATTGCCGTCTGCTTCGACCCCGGGCGCTGTGCATGGAGGGCACGAGCGAGGGCGCATCCGGCGGCCCCGATGTGGACCGCTCGCAGCGGTCCCGGTGCGAACTGGACGTCGATGATCCGCGACATCCAATCCAGATATTCGAAGTCCAGACGAGTCGGCTCACTCAGAGTGATCGACGAAGACGGCACACCGTTGACATGAAGGACGTAGCTGTCGACCTCACCGTCGACCTTCTCCAGCCGCGCAGTGCCGGTCGAGATATCGACGACTTGTGAGCCGGGTGCTGTGTATATCCGTCGTTTCGCCACCCCTCACTTGTATGCCAGATGTGCCTCGGTGGCAATTCCGGGTGTCACAGCGTGGGGACAGCGGACCGGACTCATGTGCTCTCGGCCTGTGGATGCTTCGAGCGAATCCACAGGCATCTGATCAACCCTGGTCATTCCGGCAGAGGAGAAGCTTAAGTGATCCCATGCAGACGACAGCGAAGACAGCAGAAGACATCATCGGAATCGTGCCCCATACGCTCGGCTACATTCCACGCGAGAGCCTTGTGGCCATCATCGTGGGAACCGACGAAGACGGCGGTCAGTCATGTGCCACGACGCTGCGCGTCGACTTCGACCTGGAGACGGCCGCGCACATCGTTGCCGAGGGAGGGCAGTGGTACAGCGATCTCATCGCCGGAGCCTGCGCCGCCTCGGGAGTGTTCCTGGCCCTCTACGACTCGGAATATCAGCGCGATCTGCCCGGGGCAGGGCGGAGGCCGGACACAGATCCTGCGCAAGGCGGGGACAACGGCGACGAGTACTCATACGTTCGCCGGGATCTCATCCGGGCCGCCATCGACGAGATTGCCATGGCGCTGGGGGACCGAGGCATCGACACTCTGGGCGCGTGGTGGGTGAGTGAGGAGAGATTCGGTCGCATCGATGGCGATGGGCTGACCAGCACCCTGCTTGAGGCCGCAGCGACCTCGGCCTGCGCCACCGAACTCATCGCCGGCGGCTCAGCGCCCGCGGCATCAGCGAAGGAGCTCGTGGCCAGGCCCGTTTCAGCAGCGGAGTTCCAAGACAGCCGCAGAGACTGCGCAGACACCCGGCTGACCATCGGCGAGGGTTTCGACATCATCTCCGAGGTCTATCCGCGGCTGGTCCGCCTGAGCGAGGGAGACGACCCCATCGACCGAGCCGCCCTCACAGAGCTGATGACGCTGCAGACGGTCATGGCCATCGATGCGATTCTGGGGGAGAAGTGGTCTCGGGACGCACTCGAGATGATCCTCAGCTTCGACCACCCGAACTTCTCACGCTCTGATCTGAAGAAATGCGGTCCCGGGCAGCTGCACCGTCGCGCACAGCGATATGGAAGATCCCCGCAGGCTGCCCAGCACATGGTGGGCCTGTCCGATCGCGCTCCGAAGCCAAGCGATGTTCAGTTGGGCATCGAGTTCCTCGAGGCCTACATCCCTCTGGGCCACCCGGATGTCCGGGCCACCGCCTATGCTGTGATCGCATGGTTCGAATGGTCGTTGGGAGGGTCGACGATGGCAGAGCACTACGCCCAGGCCGGGCTTGACCTCGATGCTGATCATTCGATGGCTACACTGATCATCAACGCCGTTCAACATGGGTATCTCCCACGGTGGCTGATGCCGGTGCGTCGCGGCCCCGGATGAGGCCGTGACACACCCTCGACTCACCGTCCCGGGCTCAATTCGCAAAGCCGGGAATATCGTGCGAAAATTGGGTGTTGACCCTGTCATAGCATCATGGGCGAACTATGTGTTCCCCTCGGGCCCGATCCTCGGACCTCTTGACATGGGTCTTAGTAATGTCCTGGTGCATTCGAGAAGTTTCAACGCTCGCGAAAGGTGAACACGTGCCGAGAGTCGACAAGGAATCCACGACGGTGACGGAAAAGTCGGAGGAAACGGCCGCCAAGACCTCCACCGCTGGATCCAAGACCACTGCGGCGTCGAAGGGAGCCAAGAAGACGACGAAGACATCGGCTTCAGCGACCGCCGCGGCGACCGGGACCAAGCAGACCACCGCCGCCCGCAAGACGGCGACGGCCAAAACTGCTGCCACGAAATCGACGGCAGCCAAGGTGGCGAAGACCACCGGAGCAAAGACCACCGTGGCGAAGAAGACTGCTGCGAAGACCACCAAGGCCGGCGGCGCGAAGAAGAAGTCCGACGATGTGCTCGAAGCGGGCGAGACCGTCGAGCCGGCAACCGACACACTCGGAACCGAACAGAGCCCCGCCGAGGCGACTGAGACGAAGAACTCCGAAGAGAAGGAGAAGAACGCCGCGGTCACCGAAGCAGGCGGCTTCATCGTCTCCGATGCCGACGAAGAGGACGCACCTGCACAGCAGGTCGTGTCTGCCGGCGCCACCGCTGACCCGGTCAAGGACTACCTCAAGCAGATCGGCAAGGTCGCACTGCTCAACGCGGCCGAAGAGGTCGATCTGGCCAAGCGCATCGAAGCCGGCATGTATGCCGAGCATCTGCTCGACGCCGGTGGCATCACCGAACCGCGCGAATCCATGGACTACAAGTGGATCATCCACGACGGCCGCATCGCGAAGAACCACCTCCTCGAGGCCAACCTGCGTCTCGTGGTCTCGCTGGCCAAGCGCTACACCGGTCGTGGAATGCTCTTCCTCGACCTGATCCAGGAAGGCAACCTGGGCCTCATTCGTGCAGTCGAGAAGTTCGACTACACGAAGGGATTCAAGTTCTCGACCTACGCCACGTGGTGGATTCGTCAGGCCATCACCCGCGCCATGGCTGATCAGGCTCGTACCATTCGCATTCCGGTGCACATGGTCGAGGTCATCAACAAGCTTGCTCGCGTCCAGCGCCAGATGCTGCAGGATCTCGGACGGGAACCAAGCCCAGAAGAGCTTGCCAAGGAACTTGACATGACACCTGAGCGTGTCGTGGAGGTTCAGAAGTACGGTCGCGAGCCGATCTCTCTGCACACTCCGCTCGGCGAAGACGGTGACTCTGAGTTCGGTGACCTCATCGAAGACTCCGAGGCCGTCGTCCCGTCGGACTCGGTCAGCTTCACGCTGCTGCAGGAACAGCTCCACTCGGTTCTCGACACCTTGTCCGAGCGTGAGGCCGGAGTCGTGTCGATGCGCTTCGGACTCAACGACGGCCAGCCGAAGACTTTAGACGAGATCGGCAAGGTCTACGGCGTCACGCGTGAGCGCATCCGCCAGATAGAGTCGAAGACCATGGCGAAGCTGCGGCACCCCTCACGCTCACAGGTTCTGCGCGATTACCTCGACTGAGTCGGCTGCCGACAGCCTGGGCTGCACTCTGGCTCTGAGCCGGTGACAACGATCGCCTGCGGACGCGAATTCCCGCGACCGCAGGCGATCTCTCTGTTCAGGGACGTCTCTCTTTGAGACGTCGTCTTGCCTTTCAGGGAGTCCTCTGGTCGCGATGAGGTTCAGTACCAGTCGACGATGCCGTCCATCAGCGCGTCAGCATATTTCTGCTGACCGGATTTCGATTCCATGGACTTGGCTTCGTCTGGGTTGCGCATCTCGCCGCACTCGACGATGACAGCAGGCACGGAGGCGTTGTTGAGCCCAGCCAGGTCCGGACGCCGACTGATCGCGTCCTTTCCATAGGCGCTGTTGGGTGTGAAGGGGCCGGAAAAAGCCTTGCTCATGGCATCGGCAAGACGGTTCGAGTCGTCCTCGACGGTATCCGAACTGCCTGGTTCGGCCACAATGACATGAAAGCCCTTTGTCGTGGACGATTCGCTTCCGTTGGCATGGATGCTGACCATGAGGTCGGCATCATCGGCGAATGTGCCGCGCTCATCGACGCAGGGGCCAACGCCATCATTGTCATCGCGACTCATCACCACCTTCGCTCCGGCGTCTTCGAGATCCTTCTCGAGCTTCTGAGCGACTCCCCAGTTGAAGTCGGTTTCGGGAAAGTCGGAGTTCGTCGAGGTACCTGTGGTGTTGCAGGCCTTGGTTCCACCGCGACCATCCGGCACCGGGCTCGCGATCTCGCTCGGGTGTGAGGCATTGCCTCCATTATGGCCGGGATCAATGGCGATTGTCCGTCCGCTGAGATCGACGGCAGGCTCCGTGGTCGGGGTCTTCTGTGTCTCAGCACTCGCAGAACGCTCCGTTCCCTCGGGTGCGGCCGAAGCGGAGGGGGCTGAGGTGGAGGCGGCCGCATCTTCCTGCGGCTCCGGTCCGCACGAGGTGAGGGTGGGAAAGGCGAGTGCTGCACACACCAGGGGGACTGCGAGGCTGCGACGTGGAGACATAGTGCCATTGTTCCAGCAAAGATGCTTTGCGCAGGAGGATTCGGCAGAATCGAAGCGAGACACGGCTCGCAATGGCCGGGACAGAGTCGACTGAGCGATTAGAATTTAATCGAACGAGAGGAAACGTGTGGAAGAGGAAAGTTACGGCGCCAGGCATCTGTCCGTCTTGTCGGGTCTCGAAGCGGTTCGCAAGCGTCCGGGCATGTACATCGGGACCACTGATTCCCGAGGGCTGATGCACTGCCTGTGGGAGATCATCGACAACGCTGTTGATGAGGCTCTGGGTGGTTTCGGCAAATCGATCCTCATCGAACTGGAACCAGATGGTTCGGTGGCTGTCACAGACAGCGGCCGTGGCATCCCCGTGGACATTGAGCCCAAGACCGGTTTGACCGGCGTCGAGGTTGTCCTGACCAAGCTCCACGCCGGAGGCAAGTTCGGCGGCAGCTCATATGCCGCATCCGGCGGCCTGCACGGAGTCGGCGCCTCAGTCGTCAATGCGCTCTCTGCTCGCCTCGATGTCGAAGTCACCCGAGGGTCGAAGGTTCACAAGATGTCCTTCCGTCGCGGAGTGCCGGGACGATTCGATGACTCGTCCGGTCAGCCGGGGCCAGACAATCCGTTCGAAGAATTCCACGAGCCGACCGGGCTCGACGTCGTCCGCAAGGCGAAGAAGGGAGTCACCGGAACCCGCGTCCAATACTGGGCCGATCCGCAGATCTTCCTGTCCAAAGCTCAGTTCGACTACCAGCATCTCGTCGAGCGCGCTCGTCAGACGGCATTCCTCGTCCCCGGTCTCGAGCTGCGGATCGAAGACCGCCGTGGAGTCGCACGTGACGAGACCGGTGAAGTCATCGCCGAACGACTCGAGGTCTTCCGCTTCGACGGCGGCATCACCGAATTCGTCGACCACCTGTCGATCGATCCGCCGATGACGGACACCTGGCGTCTGCAGGACACCGGGAAATTCAGTGAGACAGTTCCGGTGCTCGATTCCTCGGGCCATCTGGTCTCGAAGGAGGTTGAACGCGAGGTCGGTGTCGACATCGCTCTGCGGTGGGGGACCGGCTACGACACGAAGGTGAAGTCCTTCGTCAATGTTGTGTCCACTCCGCACGGCGGAACGCACTTGTCCGGCTTCGAACAGGCCAGTCTGAAAGCGATGCGCAAGGCCGTTGAAGCCAATGCCCGCAAGCTCAAACTGGGCAAGGACAAACTCGAAAAGGACGACGTCCTGGCTGGGCTGACCGCCGTGGTCACGGTGCAGTTGGCAGAACCTCAGTTCGAAGGACAGACCAAGGAAGTCCTGGGTACGGCTGCGGTGAGGCAGATCGTGGCGAAGACGGTCGAGAGGCAGCTGGGCGACATACTGTCCTCGACCAAACGCGCAGAGAAGCAGCAGGCGGCCGTCCTCATGGAGAAGGTCGTCGCCGAACTCAAATCGCGCATCTCGGCGCGCACGCACAAAGAGAATCAGCGTCGCAAGACGGCACTCGAGGCATCGTCTCTGCCTGCCAAGCTCTACGACTGCCGTGACAACGGGGTGGAGAACACGGAGCTGTTCATCGTCGAGGGTGACTCCGCGATGGGGACGGCGAAAGCTGCTCGCAACTCCGACCATCAGGCGCTGTTTCCGATCCGCGGCAAGATCCTCAACGTGCAGAAGGCATCTCTGTCTGACATGTTGGCCAATGTCGAATGTGCCGCTCTGATTCAGGTCATCGGGGCGGGGTCCGGCCGCAGCTTCGACATCGATGCCGCCCGCTACGGGCGTGTCATCATCATGACCGATGCCGACGTCGACGGTGCCCACATCCGTACCCTGCTGCTGACCCTGTTCTTCCGCTACATGAAGCCGCTGGTCGAACAGGGGCGAGTGTTCGCCGCCGTTCCACCGCTCCACCGCGTGGAAGTGGTCACGAAGCGAGGAACACCGAACGATGTCATCTACACCTACAGCGAGGCAGAGCTCCAAGCGCTGCTGAAGAAGCTGGAGAAGTCGAAGAAGACGTACAAGGAACCCATTCAGCGCTACAAGGGCCTCGGCGAGATGGATGCCGACCAGTTGGCGGAGACGACGATGGATCCGAGTATGCGCACACTGCGTCGGGTCACAATGGCCGATGCCGAAGCGGCGGAGAACACCTTCGAGCTCCTGATGGGTTCCTCCGTTGGCCCGCGCAAGGAATTCATCGTCTCGGGGGCCGCTGTCCTCGACGCCGAGCGCATCGACAGCTGAACCGAACGAGGTGGGGCCCCGCCAGCTGAACTACGGTGTTCAGCTAGGCGGCGCTCCCGTCCAGCTCAGATTCCGGCGGCGATCGGAGCGAAGAGCAGCAGACTGGGGACGAGCAGCAGTCCCAGTGCGACGAGGCTCGACGTCACACGCACCGGGATCCGCGCAGGGTCCAGCGGACGCGAAAGTCGGTCGATTCTCTGAACCGAAAGGTCGCTGCGGTGTTCCGGGCTGATGCCTGCTGCTTCACGCACCGCTTGGGCCAGAATCGCAGGATCGACATGTTCACGCGCCTGGTCATCGGCCATGAGTTCAATCTGACCATTGATGGAGTTGAGTCCGATCGCCGTGGCCGAGAAGAACGGCAGGGCGCGATGCCATGCGGCAAAGGGAATGACCAGCACGTCGTGGCGAAAATCCAGGTGGGCTCGCTCGTGGGCGATGACAGCAGTGCGCTCGTCCTCGCTGAGGACTTCGAGCAGACCGGTGGAGAGAACCGCAGTGCCTTTGCGCGGTCCCTGCGGCAGACAATAGGCCACAACCTCGTCGGTCGTGATGATCCGCGTATCCGGGTACGTGGCAGACGGTTCGCTGAGCAGATGCAGGATCTCATCATGACGAACGCGAGTCTTGCGCGCTGAGTAGAACGTCAGCGCCAGACAGCCCAGCAGGCGCGCGATGAGCGCCACCGCGATGATGAGGAAGATCCAGCCGAAGACCGTGAGGGTGGTGTGCGACTCTCCTCTGGCGAGCTGCCACAGTCCCTCAGGCAGGCTGCGCGAGTCCGGAGCCACGGCGAAGGCCAAAGCCGTACCGATAAGTGAGAGGCCACCGGAAAGGCCCACGGCCTGCCACAGAATGACTTTCGAGATAGGGTCTCCGCGAAAACGAGACAGCGCAGCCGGGACCGGCCACGCTAAGAGAAATGCAAGTACCGCGAGGACGGATCCCACGATGCTCATGCTCGGGAACTACCTGCTTCAGGAGTTGGTTGAGTGATTGCGTCCCAGCAGATTGCGCAGAGCCTTCGTATCGGCCTCCGACACAGTGCCCAGGAAGCGGGCGAGAACGGCCTGGCGATCAGGTGCCTGTGACAGAACTTCGGTCATCAGCTCTGCGACATGGTCTTCGCGTGTTGACACCGCGAGGTAGCGGTGCGGGCGGATGCTGCGATCGCGAGTGACGAAGCCCTTCTTCTCCAGTCGAGTGAGGACGGTGTGGACGGTGGTCAGTGCGAGGTCGCGTGCTGCGAGCACATCGCGGAGCTCGGCCGCGCTCAACCCATCATCATGTACCCAGATGGCGTCCATGACGCTGCGTTCGAGTTCGCCCAGTGTTCCCACGGTGTCCTTGTCCTTCGAGGAGATGCTTCTTCTTGCCAGATCAGTCTAACTCTACAGGCTGTCGAATTCCATGTGAGATCAACAGCAATCCGCTTCGTGGCCGCTGTGGGTGCGGCTTTCGGGCCGGTTTCGTCCGCCCGCCTATTCCGTCGGAGTAGGGTGAGCGCAAACGGGCAATGACGCTCATTCTGGGACGGCAGATCTTAGTGGGCAGAATATTGCCGCAACGTCCTCTACGTGTTGTAGAATTCTACGTGTTGTAGAAATTAGGTCTTCCACGAACGGAGTTCCCATGGACCTGGATCCGGTTCTCATCGGGCGCTGGCAATTCGGCATCACCACCGTCTATCACTTCTGGATGGTTCCGCTCACCCTCGGCCTTGGCATGCTCGTCGCGATTCTGCAGACCAGGTACCACCGCACCGGCAACGAAATGTACCTGCGCAGCACCAAGTTCTTCGGCAAGCTCTTCCTCATCAACTTCATCATGGGTGTTGCCACCGGTCTGGTCCAGGAATTTCAGTTCGGCATGGCATGGAGTGAGTACTCCCGCTTCGTGGGCGACGTCTTCGGTGCGCCTCTGGCGCTGGAGGCTCTGCTCGCGTTCTTCCTGGAGTCCACGTTCCTCGGGCTCTGGATCTTCGGCTGGGGCAGACTCCCTCGTGCCGTCCACTTAGGCAGCCTCTGGTGTGCCGTGATCGGATCGTGGATCTCCGCCTACTTCATCATCGTTGCGAACTCATGGATGCAGCACCCCGTCGGTGTCGAGCTGGTCGAGGGCAGAGCGGTGATGACCGACGTCTGGGCAGTGCTGACGAACAACACGGCTCTCGCGGCCTACGCTCACACACTGTGCGGGGCGTTGGCCGTGGGCGGCAGCTTCCTGCTCGGAATCTCCTGGTATCACCTGTACCGCCGACGCAAGGACGGTATCGACACCATCGGGGCCGACGGAAAGGTCGTCGTCGGTTCCGCACCTGATGTGCCCGGCAGAGACGCCATCGACCATCAGGTCTGGATCCGGTCCCTGCGCATCGGGGCAGTCGTCGGCCTCGTGGCCTTCGTCGGAGTCGCGATCACCGGTGACATCCAGTCCAAGCTGATGTTCGAACAGCAGCCCATGAAGATGGCCTCAGCCGAGGCCGCCTGCCACGACGGCACCGAGTTCTCCGTGCTCACGATCGGCGATCCCTCATCCAACGACTGCGACGGGGTGGAGAACGTATTCGAGATCCCGGGGCTGCTCTCCTTCCTCGCCAAGGGTGACTTCAACACTCCGGTGCACGGCGTCACGACGCTGCTTCCTGACTACCAGGAGAAATACGGCACCCATCTGCCCGAGGACGAACGCTACGGCCAGCACTCGGGCGAGAAGATCGACTACCAGCCCATCATGATCGTCACCTACTGGGGCTTCAGGTTCATGATCGGGTTCGGCATGATCGCGGCAGGGGTCAGCGCGCTGGGACTGTGGCTGACTCGAAAAGGCACCGTCCCCGCCTCACCGTGGCTGATGCGCGGAGCGCTCCTGTCGATCACTGCCCCGTTCATCGCCAACTCCGCAGGCTGGATCTTCACGGAGATGGGACGTCAGCCGTTCGTGGTCGCGCCGAATCCCGCGCAGCTCGATGGCGTGTACATGTTCACTCAAGCGGCGCTGTCTCCTGAGCTCACCCCGGGGATGCTGCTGTTCTCATTGATCAGCCTCAGTCTCGTCTACGGCATTCTCATGGTCGTGGAACTGCGGCTGCTCATCGTCTACATCAGGGGAGGGGTCGCCTCGGCGATGCCGGAGGTCACGAAGACCAATCACACCCCAAAGATCACGAACGACGAAGACGACGTCCTGTCGTTCGCGTACTGAGGAGAAGTCACGATGGAAACTCTCGCTACGATCTGGTTCGTCCTCATCATCGTGCTGTGGATGGGGTATCTGTTCCTCGACGGCTTCGACCTCGGCGTCGGGATGCTCATGCCGGTGCTGAGCCGCACCGAACGGCAGAAACGGGTGCTGCTCAACACGATCGGACCGACCTGGGACGGCAACGAGGTATGGCTGATCACTGCTGCCGGTGCGACTTTCGCTGCCTTCCCCCATTGGTACGCCTCGCTTTTCAGCGCGCTCTACATCCCACTGACACTGTGCCTGCTGGCATTGATCTTCCGTGCAGTTGCGATCGAATATCGCGGCAAGGGCCACAGCGCGGTGTGGAAGTCCTTCTGGACGTGGGCCATGGCAGTGGGCTCGGCCGGAATCGCGTTCTTCATCGGTGCCATGCTCGCCATCACTTCCAGCGGGCTGCCCTTGAACGAACACGGTGACATCGTCGGCGGAGCCTTCGCCTGGATGGGATGGCCCGCGGTCCTGGGCGGCCTGGGAGGGGTCGGCTTCGCCCTCGTCCACGGTCTGATCTTCCTGGGGCTCAAGACTCAGGGCGACATCCGAGAGAAGGCTCAGCGGTGGGCGCGGAGACTGATGCTGCCGGGGTCGATCGGCTTCCTCATCTGGTTCGGGCTCTCCATCACCGCACGTCCGTGGCTCATTGCCTTAGTCGTCGTCGCCGTGATCGCGCTGGTGGCAGCGTACCTCGCGGTGCGTTCCGGGGCAGAGAAGCGAGCCTTCGCCCTCCACGGGATCTACCTCGTGGCGGGACTGGCCGCAGTGTTCGCCGGGGCCTATCCCAATGTCCTGCCCTCAACACTGGACTCGGCGAACTCGCTGACGATCGCCTCGGCCTCGTCATCGGACTACACCCTCACGGTGATGCTGGTCGTGACCGCTGTCTTCCTGCCGATCATCATCGCCTACCAGATCTACAGCTACCGCATGTTCCTGGGACGGATCGCCGAGACCCACATCCCGGAGGCACACCGCGTTCCGGTCGCGATCAGATCATGAGCTCGCCACTGCGGATCCTGCTCGATCTGCCGGCTGGACGGCGGGGACTCTGCCTCTCCGTGTTCAGTGCACTGGCGCGTGCCGTCGGCATCGTGCTCATCGCCGAGGCTCTGGTGCGTTCGATCATCGGCACGAGCCCTGTCGCAGTCTGGGCGGTGCTGGGACTGCTGGGGGCGGCACTGCGCGGAGCGAACCTGTGGGCAGATCACACCCTGGGCACGTCCCTGGCAGCGGTGAACAAACAGCGGCTGCGGTCCTCGATCCTCTCCTCGCTGCTGACCGGGCGCGGCCAGCCTCGCATGAACACAGCAGTCACCGTCACCCGCGGCATCGACGACCTCGACGACTACTTCACGACCGTGGTGCCGGCACTGGCCGCGGCGGCGGTGGTTCCGGTGACGCTGCTTGTGCGCATCGTGTTCACCGACGTCCTCTCGGCGGTCATCATCGCCCTGTGTCTGCCGCTGGTTCCGATCTTCATGATCCTCATCGGCCGCTTCACCGAGGAATCGACGGCAGCCAGCACCACGGCACTCGAGCGCCTGTCCGATCACCTCGCCGAGTTGGCCGAGGGCCTGCCCGTGCTCATCGGCCTGGGCCGATCCAGGGATCACGCGCGCACGCTGCGAGCCCTGGGGGAGAAGTACCACGGCGCCAACCTGGCAACGCTGCGCATCGCATTCCTCTCAAGCCTCGCCCTCGAACTCATCGCTACGATCTCCGTGGCCCTGGTCGCCGTCGTCATCGGCCTGCGACTGGTCTCGGGAACCATGGACCTGAGCTCCGGTCTCTTCGTCCTGCTCTTGGCACCCGAGTGCTTCACCCCTCTACGTGAGCTGGGCGCCGGCTATCACGCCAGCGAGAACGGCCGTGAGGCCCAAGCCCGGGCACATGCGCTGATCGAGAGCACCGAGAGCGAGACACATGAAGGGCCAGACCGGGACAGTGCGACCAGTGCCGAGGCCCATGACGAGACGACGGAGGTCCGTCACCGGGTCGTGTACCCGAATCGGACGACGATCGAGTGGTCCGGTGATTTCCGGGAGTCACCGGGCATCACCGCTGTCCGGGGGCCCTCAGGTGCGGGAAAATCGACGATTCTCTCGGCCCTGGCCGGCAACCTGCCCGCCCAGGCCCGCACCACAGTGGCACCTCGCCGAGTCGCGTTCGTCCCGCAGGCTCCACGATTCTTCGGTGCGACGATTGGGGCTGAACTCGATGTCTACGGTCTCTCACCCGATCTGCAGACTGCCGCTCTGAGCCGTGCCCGACTGTCCGTGGACACGCACCTGTCGACCTCGGCACTGAGTCCAGGTCAGCTTCGTCGACTCGCCTTCGTCCGTGTCCAGCACCTGATCGACGATGATGCGACAGCCCTCGTCCTCGATGAGCCGACCGCCCACCTCGACGATGAGAACGCGGAGATCATCATCGGCATGATCGCCGAGGCGGCCACACGTGTGCGTGTCATCCTGGCCAGCCATGACGACCGTGTCGTCGCACTGGCAGGGGACGAGATCGTGCCCAGCAGACCCAATGAACTCCACGGTGCACTCAGCGATTCGGCGACTGCGCACGCCCGTGCTCTGACCGCAGATTCGGGCACGGTTGCCCAGTCTGCTTCTGCGAATGTGTCCGAGGCAGCGTCTGCGGCGGGCGGGGAAGTTCCTGCCGTCCCGTCATCGGAGGATGGGACTCAGGGCACAGACACGGCGACGACGAACCGTGAGTTCGCAGCGGAAGAACCGCGGGCGAGGCTTCGCCGCCGTTGGTCGCTCCTGCGTTCGAGCATGCCTCTGTTCACCCCGAATATGATCATCGCGCTGCTCGCATCGTGCGCCTCGAGTCTGGCCGCGATCGCACTGACTGCGGTCTCCGCGTGGCTCATCGTCGAGGCTTCCTACCAGCCGCCCATCATGATTCTCCTCGTCGCCATCGTCGGGGTGCGATTCTTCGGGCTGAGCCGGTCCGTGCTGCTCTATCTCAGCCGCCTCAAACTGCACTCGGCGATCTTCGCCTCCTTGGGCAGGCTGCGCTCTCGTCTGTGGGAGCATTTCGAAGCGGTCGGAATGGGGGACCGGAAGCTGCTGACCTCCGATGCAGCGCTGCGCACCATGGTCTCCGATGCCGATGATGTTCGCGATCTGATTCCGCGGACGCTGTTCCCACCAATCGCCTCGGCGTTGGTCTTCATCGCGGTGCTCATCGCGGCCTGGGCCCTCGACCCGGCGTCGCTGCCGGTGTTCCTGATACTCGGCGGCCTCAACCTGATCCTGCTGCCGGCAGCCGTGATCAGGAGTGAGAGCGGTCTGGCCCGCGGCGTCCGAACTGCACGCAACCGGATCCTCTCTGTCCTGGCACGTGCGTTGAATGCCACAGCGGACCTGCGAACGAATCGCGGCGTGGGCACGGTTCTGACAGCACTGGGCCGCGAAGAGCAGGAACTGCGCCGTGTGCAGCGCCGCTCGTCCCACCACCTCGGCATCGCCCAACTCTGGCTGCAACTGAGCACGGTCGGGGCCGCGGTGCTCATCGCCTTGACCTCATCGGCACCGACCGAGATCCGGGCCGTCGTCGTTCTCATTGCGCTGGGGTGCGCGGATGTCTTCTCACAGTCGATGCTCGCATTCCGTGCGCTGCCGAGCCTCGGTGTCGTTCTCGACCGTCTCCCCGCAATGCCACCGGCCCGGTCGGAACGTTGTAGCTCAAACGAGAACGGCACGTGGGCGAGCAACGGGGGCGAGCGTGCTGCTGGCAGCTCCTTCACCGCCCTCAATTTGGAAAGCATGAGCGTCGGATGGGAAGCCGGCCCCGTCGTTGAAGACGTGGATCTGCGTGCTCGGACGGGGCAGTGGACGGTTCTCCACGGTGACAGCGGGACGGGCAAGTCAACGACACTGAGCGTGCTCCTGCGCTTCCTCGACCCGTGGACCGGCAGCTATCGTGCCGAAGACGAAGCAGGCCGCGAGACGGATGTGCTCAGCCTTGCACCGTCAGACCTCGCAGGGAGGATTGCGTGGTGTCCCCAGGAGGCGCACATCTTCCGGTCGACGGTGAGAGGTAATCTCGCGATCGCACGTTCGGGCACACCCACCACAGAGGAGATGTGTGAGGCTCTGACCCGCGCTGGCCTCGGCGAATGGGCAGATGCCGCTGGCCTGGACCTGTGGGTCGGCGATCACGGTGCTGACATCTCCGGCGGGCAGCGTCAGCGGCTGGCCGTGGCCAGGACGATCCTGAGCGGGGCCGAAGTGATCGTCCTCGACGAGCCGACGGCTCACCTCGACGATGAGATGGCTCATCGGCTGGTGGCTGATCTGCGGATGAGCCTGGACTCACACGCCGTTGTGATGGTCACTCACGATCGCAGTCTGATCGCTGAGGGCGATCGACTGGTCGAGTTGGGAGACGAACTCAGTCGCGCTTCGAGCCGAACATGATCTCGTCCCAGCTGGGAATGGATGCGCGGCTGTTCTTCTTCGACTTCGCCTTCGACTCAGGGTCCTTGTACTGATTCGAATCTTCGCTGACTCCAGGCTCATTGAGCAGAGACAGCTGGTTGTCGTCATCGAATCTGCCGACCTCCTGGGTCGGTTCCTGAGGTTCGTCCGGGTCCGGCCTCGAAGGATCTTCGAAGGCGAAGACCTCGTCATCGGTCGCGTCCTCCGGCCGACCCGGTGCGGTGTGCGCACCCTGTGGGTGGGTCTCGGGGTCCTCGGTGACGGCGCGGAGCCGACCTCGGGGTTCGTCC
Organism: Brevibacterium aurantiacum; assembly: GCF_003932995.1. Lineage (NCBI taxonomy): Bacteria > Bacillati > Actinomycetota > Actinomycetes > Micrococcales > Brevibacteriaceae > Brevibacterium > Brevibacterium aurantiacum. The sequence continues at coordinate 2,392,329 of NZ_CP025333.1, read as the reverse complement.
TCTTCCTCATGGCGACGCCGCTTGCGCAGATTCTCCAAGATCCGGCCGGTCTCGGCCTGGTGGTCGCGGGCGGCGGGAGAGGGCTCGGATGAAGCCGGAGGAGCGGGCGGAGTGTCGATCTCCTCGGTGTTCTTCTGTCGTTCGGCGCCGGTACCGTAGTTCGGGATGGGGCCCGTATCCGTCGGACCGGAATCTGCCAACCACTTCGCTTCGTCGTCGATGGGTGTCAGTGACCGGCGGTAGTAATTCCATCCGGCCGTGCGAGTCCGATCAGCGGCAGTGAAGCTGAGCTGGATGTACCAGTTGCCGTCCTGCTGCTTCCACGCATCCCAATCCATGGTCTCGATGTCGACGTCGCGCATCGCCAGACGGGTCTGGCACAGCTCCACCAGGGGAGTCGGGTCGCCATTGGGGTCATGATCGGAATAGATCGGATGCTGGCTGGCGGTGTACGCGGTGTGTGCGCGTTCGGCCAGGGCTGGTCGCTCGTAGGTGCGGACCTGTTCGATATCGGCACCTGTGGAAGCAATGACTTCCTCTGCGCTCATCCCGCCGCGGATCATCGCCTGGATGTCCCGGGGGCGCACAGGGGTCTCGGGCTTGACTGTGGTGCGGTCCTTGCGGACAGCGGCGTACAGAGCTTCGTCGAGAGCCAATCGATACTGCAGCCCGTTTTCGTCGTTCAGCAGCAGATGTGTGCCGTCGGCGTCGACTCCGTTCAAGATCAGTTCACGCATGCCTTAAGCTCCTTTATCGCGTCTCCCTGCATCGTGTCACGTTCGGCACCGCGTGTTGGGCAGATTTGCGCGCGAGTCGCGAAATGCCCACCGCGAACGGCCAGCGGGCCATCGGCAACAGTCAGCGCGCAATCGGCAACGGCCAGAGGGCTATCGGTCCATGAACCGATCTCTGGTCAGAACGGTGAGAGGAACTGACTCACTGTATGGACAACGGGCGCGGCATCTCTACTGGCTGTAAAATCAGTAACTGTGAATAAGACTGCACCCATTGACACTCTCGTCCTCATGTCTTTCGGGGGACCGGAGGCTCCAGAAGAAGTCGTCCCTTTCCTCAAAAACGTCACCGCCGGTCGCGGAATACCGGAGGAGCGACTCGAAGAAGTCGGTGAGCACTACTATGGCTTCGGCGGAAAGTCGCCGATCAACGATCAGAACAAGGCGCTCCTGCAGGCATTGCGCGAAGAGCTCGAACGCCGCGGAATTGATACTCCACTGATTTGGGGCAATCGCAACTGGGAGCCGTACCTGACAGACGAGGTCCGTGCCGAGGCAGAGGCAGGAAGAACACGTTTTCTGTCCATCGACACTTCGGCGTACTCGTCGTACTCATCGTGCCGTCAGTACCGGGAGGACTTCGCCAAGACGATCCAGGAACTGTCAGCCGAGGGCACGACAGTCACGATCGACAAGATCCGACAGTTCTACAACCACCCTGGGTATGCCCAGGCCTGCGCTCTGCTTCTGAAGGAGGGGCTGGTCGACTTTGCGAAGCAGGTCGGGGCTCTAGATGCTGGGAAGCATCGGATACTGTTCGTCACGCATTCCATTCCCAACGTCATGCAGGACGCTTCTGCGGTGGCGACGAGCGGCTACCAGGCGCAGCACGAAGAGCTGATGGCCCACCTCCTCGAGGGACTCTCGGAATCCGAAGCACTTCCGGCGGAGCTGGTGTACTGCTCTCGTTCGGGATCCCCAGAGGTCCCTTGGCTCGAACCCGATGTCAATGATCGGATGAGGGAGCTTTCCGAAGACGGGGTCACCGGCGTCGTCCTCGTGCCGATCGGCTTCATCTCCGATCACATGGAAGTTGCCTTCGACCTCGACACCGAAGCGAAGGAGACTGCTGCCGAACTCGACTTCGCATTCACCCGCGTTGCGACAGTCGGAACTCATCCCCTGTTCGTCTCCGGGCTCGTCGACCTCGTCGAGGAGAGAATCGCACAGCTTCGCGGTGAGCAGACAGCTGCCCCTGTTATTGCCGGTTCCACAGCGCTGACTCCCGGCAGCGGCGCGTGCAGCATCGAATGCTGCCGAGGACGCATCGAACGAGCGACCGAACCCAACTGGCCGGCCTGAGAGAAGCCTCACCACGCCTCGTCAGCAAACAGAAATCCCTCCTCTGCAGAATTCGCAGGGGAGGGATTCTCAGTTGCTTCGGTCCTGGGGAGTCAGGACTCTTCGGGTGCAGGAATGATCGGAATGGCTCCGGTCTCTGCTGTGATGACGGCGGCTATGGGTCCTGTGTCCACATCATTGCGATCGGCGAGTTCCAAGAGATTCTGCAGGTCGTCGATGAGTGTCTCGACGAGATAGTCGTCTCCCTCGGACCGGGCTTCCTGGAGGCGATGACGGACATCGTCGATCCTGGTATCGAGTTGATTTGCGAATTCACTCATCGTGTATTCGTCCTTCCTCGGGTCGTCTCCCACGCATGGGGCGATCCCAGTTTCGTTCACCGACGATGTTCAATCGGCACTATTCGACTTATGCATTCTCGCAGAGCTTTTCGAGAGTCGTATGTGCGAACCGTCACGAACTGACACATCAGTGACGAGTATCACTGTGAACATTCACGATCTGGTCTTGCCAACGGTAAGCATACAGTGCACAATGCTGGGGACACGTTTGGCGAGAGGGGCCGAAAATCCTCTTCAGCACACCCGACAGAGAGCGATGAGCCATATGGCAACAGACTACGACGCACCTCGTAAGCAAGACGATGAAATCAAAAGCGATTCGATTGAACAGCTGAAGGCTTCACGCTCGCAGGCGCAGGCCAGCAAGATTGACGAAGATGAGACCGCGGTTGCGGAAGGGTTCGAACTGCCCGGTGCGGACCTGTCGAACGAAGAGCTCTCCGTTCGAGTGCTGCCTAAGCAGAATGACGAGTTCACCTGCATGGAATGCTTCCTGGTCCGCCATCGCTCTCAGTTGGCCAGTGATGAAGGCGGAGTCCCCATCTGCACGGACTGTGCTGGCTGAAACAACTGTCGGATGATACAAGAACGCGCCCTTGTCGGGGCGCGTTTCTGTATCTCTGGCACCTGGTATCCCTGCCTGTGAACGTGTCTGCCGTCTCCGAGCGGTGCAGCTGGTCTCAGGGTTTGAGTGCGGCGGCGAGTTCCATCGGACGTTTGCTCGACACCAGCCAATAGGGAGTCGGATCGGACTCATCGTGGATGTCGATGCGCACCGCGCATTTGGCCCAAGGACGCAGCATCAAAAAGGCTCGGGCGTCGAGGCCCGTTCCCCGCGCGGTTCGTGCAGATTCAGCGTCGTACCCCGTGGCATCGGTGACGTAACGGCGATCAATATGCGCGTCCCCGACGAAGAGCTGTTGTTCGGTGACGATGATCGAAATACCGAGCGAGCGCAGCCACCAGGCCAGAAGGACGAAGCTGACCACTGGGAGGATGATGGTGCCTGCCGTCCACACGGGGAACACCATCAGTGCGGTCGAGGCCGCAGCGATCACAATGAGAATCCACATACCGATCGAGGGGCCGAGTTTTTCCGTGTAGACCACACGTGTTTCGGGTTGAGTCGTTGCCATAGGGCCATTCTCCCATAACGGACTTTTTGGAAGCGCTCAGGCTTCGGCGTTAGAGTGCATCTTTGTGGCAGAAATCCTGAAAATTGACCTCAAACTGCTCGACGCAGGCATCACTCCTCCTTCGTACGCGCATGCGTCCGACGCGGGAGCAGATCTATGCTCAGCGATCGACTTCGTTCTCGAACCATTTGAGCGCAAGGTTGTGCCCACCGGCATTGCAATCGCCCTCCCGATCGGTACCGCAGGATTCGTCCATCCGCGCTCTGGGCTGTCCAGCAAACACGGCGTGACTGTGATCAACGCCCCTGGCACGATCGACGCCGGCTATCGCGGTGAGATCAAAGTGCCGCTGATCAACCTCGACGCGCGGACCCCGGTGCGCATCTCGCGCGGAGACCGCATTGCACAGCTCGTCATCCAAGAAATCAAACAAGCAGACTTCACCCTCGTCGAATCGCTGGACGACAGCGATCGCGGCGCAGGGGGCTTCGGCTCCACTGGTGGGGTAAAAGCAGGTCTGACAGAGAAAGAGGTGTGAACGACCATGGGACTGTTCTCTCGATTCTCCAAGAAATCCTCCGCTGAGAAGATCGACGACACCGTCGACGAGGAGCGCGACGTCGATGACGTTGCGACAGAAGACACCGAGGCCGAAGAATCGACTGACATCGATTCAGACGAAGCCGAACCGAGCGACGCCGACAACTCCACCGATGACGAAGACGCCGCCGAAGATGAAGATGTCGACGAACTCGACGAGGACGCCCTGCTCGAGAAGTCCGCTCCCTACGACCGTTCGGAGAAGGGTCCCTTCGACGCTTCGGAAGACTACCCCGAGCTCAACAGGCTCGACCTGGGTGCTCTCAAGGTGCCAGTCGTCGACGGTATGCAGGTGCGCCTGGACACCGACGACGAGTCCCAGCGCGTGCTGGCGGTGACGCTCATCCACGAAGGTGGCGGAATCCAGCTGCAGGCCTTTGCTACACCGCGATCAGAGGGACTGTGGAACACGGTCCGCAAACAGCTGGCCAGCGGCGTCACCTCACAGGGTGGGGAAGCCTCGGAGCTGCACACCGCGCTGGGCAGGGAACTGGCCGTCGAAGTTTCAGCCAAGACCGAGGACGGTCGTCCCGGCAAGCGCGCCATGCGTTTCGCAGGCGTTGACGGACCACGCTGGTTCGTACGCGCGGTGTTCTCCGGCAAGGCGGTGACCAACGATGAGATCCGGTCCGAACTCAGCGCACTCTTCCGCGGCGTCATCGTCGACAGGGGCCAGGAGGCGATGGCTCCGCGTGAGCTCATCGTGCTCACAGCACCCGAGGTCAACGGAGATTCCGAGACTGAGGACGAAGACAAGGACGAACTCAACCCGTTCGAACGCGGCCCGGAAATCACCGAGGTTCGCTGAGATCCATGCTGGATCTCATCACACGCCTCGTGCGTGACTTCGGGTCCAGAGACGCTGAGGCGCGGGCCGATCTGAGACTGGTGTCCCAGATTCCCGGCGTCATCAGTGTGCAGGACCTCAGCCCACGGCAGCTCTCACGTATCGCCGGAGTCGTCAGCGCTGTGACGCAGTCATGCAGCGGCGACAGTCCCCGTCTGCACATCACGGTTGCTGACGGGACCGGCGAGGTCCATGCGCAGTTCCTGGGCCGCCGCGAGATCAGCGGAATCAAGCCCGGTGCACTCATCGTCCTCGAGGGGCGCTTCTGCGCACACGACGGTGCTTTGAAGGCCCATAACCCCGTCTATGAGCTGATCCAGACCCGCGACGACCACGAATAATTCTTTCTGGCGACGAGGCCAAGGCCTGAGATCTTCAGCTCAAGTCGCCGGAGCCTGCAGCAGGCTCAGCAGTGCGCCCTCCTGATCGGGTGAGGAGAGGAAGAACAATTCGTCCCCGGCCTCGATCACGTCATCGGCGCTGGGCGCGAAGGCTCTCGAGTTGCGGATGATCGCGACGAGCACCGTGTCCAGCGGGAAGGCGATTTCGCCGATCCGTGAGGCGACGAGCGCGGACGACTCATGAACGGTGAACTCCATCAGACCAGCCTGACCGCGTTCGAAGCTCATCAGATGCACCAGGCCGCCGACCTCGACGGCCTCCTCGACAAGTGCGGTCATCAGTCGTGGAGTCGACACTGCCACGTCGACTCCCCAGTTCTCGTCGAAGAGCCACTCGTTCTTCGGGTTGTTCACCCGCGAAACGGTGCGCGGCACACCGAACTCCGTCTTCGCCAGCAGAGACAGAACGAGATTGGTCTTGTCGTCACCGGTCGCGGCCACGACGACATCGGCCTCCTCGAGCTTGGCCTCACCCAATCCCGCCAGCTCGCACGCATCCGAAAGCAGCCATTCGGCCCCCGGTATGCGCTCATGGCCCAGAGCCTCCTTGCTCTGATCGATGAGCATGACCGTGTGCTTCTTGTCGAGGAGTTCCCGAGCCACTGAACGACCGACGGATCCGGCCCCTGCGATGACGACTCTCATTCTTCCTCCATTGCTCGCACCGGCTGGTCCAGGATCTTCTCGATCTCGCCGAGGCGGTCCACCGGGCACATCAGATGGACCAGATCCCCGTCCTGGAGGAGCAGATCCTCGTGAGCGAGGATGCCCTCGGACAGGCGTGTGACGTAGGCGACTCGTGCCTTGGTCCTGGTCTCGATCTCCTTGATCGGCCTGGCCACCCAGCCGGGATCGAGATGGACTTCGGCGAGCACGAGCCTGCCTGAAGGCTCGCGGAATTCGGTGATGGATCCCTGCGGAACGAGTTTGCGCATCACCTGGTCGGCCGTCCACCTCACTGTGGGAACGGTCGGAATGCCCAGTCGTTCGAACACCTGGGCGCGGTTGGGATCGTAGATTCTGGCCGCGACGTTGACCACGCCGAAGGTCTCCCGGGCGACACGCGCGGCAAGGATATTGGAATTGTCTCCGCTGGAGACGGCGGCGAAGGCGTAGGCGTCCGACGTCTTCGCCTGGGAGAGGGTCTCACGATCGAACCCGATGCCGGTGATGGTGGAACCGCTGAATTCCCTGCCGAGCTTGAGGAACGCATCGGGGTTGCGATCGACTACAGCCACCGAGTGCCCGTTGGCATCGAGGGCTTTGGCCAAGGACGCTCCGACTCGGCCGCAGCCCATAATCACGAAGTGCATGGGTAATCCTCTCCGCATTGATCTACCATTAGTGCCCGTGGCCAGCAGTTTTTCTGATGCCGTCAAAAGACTACTCGTTGGACGGCCCTTCCGCAGTGAGGACAGGCGTGCGCCTGCGCTGAAGAAGCGCATCGCAATGCCCGTCTTCGCCTCCGACATGCTCTCGTCCGTGGCCTATGCCCCCGACGAGATCCTACTGGCGCTGTCCCTGACATCTCTTGTCGCTCTGACTGTGGCGCCCTGGATCGGTGTAGCCGTCGGCGCGGTGATCTTGGTGATCGTCGCCTGCTATCGCATCAACGTCAAGGCCTACCCCTCGGGCGGCGGCGACTACGAGGTCGCGTCGAAGAACCTCGGGCCCCGTGCCGGTCTGGTCGTCGCCGCGGCCCTGCTGGTTGACTATGTGCTGACCCTGGCCGTGTCGATGACGGTCTTCGCCGCCTACATCACCACGGCCTTCCCAGTTCTGGCCCCATACCGTGTCCCCGTGGCGATCATCGGGATTCTGCTCATCACCCTGGCCGGACTGCGTGGTTCACGCGCCACCCCTGTGCTGCTTGCCGTCCCGACCTACCTGTTCCTCGGCGCTGTATTCCTCACCATGTGCGTGGGCCTGCTGCGGGTCGGCGCCGGCGACCTCCCGCAGGCGGAGACGGCCGATTACACCGTTGCCCACACGGGGATCAACGACGAGGCCACCCTCGGACTGGCGACGGTCCTCATCGTCCTGCGCGCCTTCTCCTCGGGGTCGGTGGCATTGGCCGGTGTGCAGACGGTGGCCACAGCGGTGCCCGCATTCAAGAAGCCGCGCGGCAAGAATGCCGGCAACACCCTGCTGCTCTCTGGCCTGCTGGCGGCCCTGATGCTCACCGGCCTGACCTATCTGGCGTCGGTGACCGGGGTCAAATACGTCGACGATCCGCATCTCTACCTGATGCGACCCGACGGCAGTGCGGTCAGCGCCGAATACGAACAGGAACCGGTGCTCGCGCAGCTGGCCCATGCCATCTTCGACAATGCACCCGTGATGTTCTACCTCGTTGTGCTCGTCGCAGCGCTCGTGCTCATCGTCGCCGCGAACACCGCGGTCGAAGGATTCCCCGGCCTCGCCTCCCGGCTGGCACGCGACGGATTCCTGCCCAGGCAGCTGGCGACGAAGGGCGATCGGCTGACGTTCTCCAACGGCATCTTGCTCTTGGCCTTCGCCGCGATCCTCCTCGTCGTCGCCACGCGAGCCTCGGCGACGACACTGATCCAGCTCTATCTCGTCGGCGTCTTCGCCAGCTTCGTCGTGGGTCAGGCAGGCATGGTCCTCCACTGGAACAAACGGCTGCGCCTGGTCATCGAGTCCAAGGCGCGCGTGCGGATGCACCTCAACCGTCTCGTCAACGGCGCCGGCTGCGTCATCGCCTCCGGCGTCCTGCTCGTCGTGATCGTTTCCAAGTTCCTCGCCGGTGCCTGGCTCGCGGTCGCGGCGATGGCCGGACTGTTCATGATCATGGGTGCGATCCATCGCCACTACTCCCGCGTGGCACGGGAACTGGCACCGGAGACGGACAGCGAATCCCGCACGATCCCGTCGAACACCCACGCGATCGTCGTCGTCAATGAGATCAACAAACCGACCCTGCGAGCCCTGTCCTATGCACGGGTGACACGCTCGAGCCAGCTCGAGGCCATCACCGTCGCCGTCGATGAGGACTCTGCCGCGGCCCTGCAGCGGCAATGGAACGAGATGGCGCTGCCCGTGCCGCTGACGGTCCTCGACTCTCCCTACCGAGAGCTCGTCAGGCCTCTGCTGGCGCATGTGCTGGCCATCCGGCGCAGATCCCCACGCGACCTCGTCATCGTCTACATTCCCCAGTTCATCGTCGGGCGCTGGTGGGAGCACATCCTGCACAACCAAGTAGCCTTGAAGCTGCGCACTCGTCTGCTGCTGGTCCCCAACGTCGTCGTGGTCTCCGTGCCCTGGCGGCTGCGTTCCTTCTCCCGGCAGTACGAGGGCGATGGACCCGAAAACGACAATCCACTGTACAGACAGGCCTGAACACCGATGAGCGCACCTTCAGCCGAAGAGATCCCGGCCATGGATCTGACCCTGCACATCGAGAGCCCCGCTGCCGGAGGCAGCAGCATCGCTCGCCACGAGGGGCAGGTCGTCTTCGTCACCGGTGCGATCCCGGGGGAGACAGTGCGTGCTCGCACCGAAGCCGGGCCGAAGGCGAAGTTCCTGCGCGCCGATGTCACCGAGGTCCTCGACGCCTCGGAATTCCGAGTCGATGACCGTCGCTCGCAGTTCCTCACAGAAGGCGCCGACGCCGGGGCGCTCTTCGGCGGGATGGAGTTCGCCCATGTCGACCTCGCCCACAGTCGTGAGCTCAAGGCCGAAGTCCTCCGCGATCAGCTCTCCCGGATCGGCCACATCGACCGCAGCGTCGAGGTGGCGGCCGCACCGGGGGAGACCACCGGCCTGAACTGGCGGACCCGCGTGCAGCTGGCCGTCGACGGCAACGGTCGCCTCGGCATGCTGGCACCGCGCTCCCACGACATCGTGCCGCTGACCGCCGCTCCACTGGCAACGTCTGCCATCGCCGAGGTGGCCCTGTCCTCACTGCGCCTGCCCGGTGCCGATCGACTTGAGTTCGCTTGGGCCGGTGATCGTGGAGCCGCCATCGTGCGCGGTGACTGTGATCCCTCCGGGCTCTCCGAGCTGGCGCAGATCCTGCCCTCGCAGTGGTCAGTTCTCGCAGACGCGCGAAACGGCACCGGCCGCAAGGGAGCCGGAACGAAGGGCGGACACTCGAAGCTGGCCGTGGTCAGGGGAGAGGACCAGCTGATCGAAACGGTCTCCGGGCGTGACTACCGGGTCGCGGCCGACGGATTCTGGCAGGTCCATGAACAGGCTCCGGGGCTGCTGAGTAAGAAGGTCAACTCCGCTCTCAGCGACCAGACGCAGATGATCACGGATCTCTACTGTGGTGTCGGGCTGTTGGGAATCAGTGCCGCCACCGCCACCGGTGCACGACTCTATGGGGTCGAAGGTGCGAAGTCCGCCATCGAGAACGCAAAAGTCAACGCGAAGGGCCTCACCGCGAACTTCGATGCGTCCCGGGCAGATCGGGCGAAGATCCCGAACTCAGACGTCATCATCCTCGACCCGCCGCGTGCCGGCGCCGGTAAAGCCGTCACCAGGGCACTCATCGAATCGAGCGCGACAACGATCGTCTACGTCTCCTGCGACGCCGCCACCCTGGCTCGGGACCTCGCGGTCCTGGTCAACGGTGGATTCGCCATTGACAGCCTCTCCGGCTTCGACCTGTTCCCACTCACCTCACACGTGGAAACTGTCACCGTCCTCAGACGGTGACAGTTGCGGGACGACGGCCCACCTCGGCGAGGGTGAGGGGTTGACGCGTTCCCACCTCGGCGGGGGAGGTCAGACTTGGGACCGCTGTGGGAGGAGGATGAGGACGATGAGGGCGATGAAAGTGGTCAGGAAGCCCCACAGCCCCCACCATCCGGAGGAGCGGCCCTTCTCGTCGGCTAGGGAACGGCAGATGACGGCGAAGATGATGCCCACGAGGAGTGCGCCGAATCCGAATCCGGCTCCGAGTGTGAACGGGTCCATGAGAGCTCCTTGCTCGCTGCTGTTGAGATGACTCCAGATTAGGGTTCTTCGACGCCGCTCCGCGCTGGAGTTGTCCGGACGCTCGCTTGGGGAAAACCCGATTCTCAGTTCACCGACAGGCCACCGTCAGAAGGTGGTCAAGGGCGGCCAAATGAGATAGAATTTATCTTGACGTCAAGATACTTTTGGAAACATTTGTGTCGCGTAAATCGGTGCGCGGCTCACGGGCTTGCCCGGTTTCTTGGATGAGTGTCGGATGAAACAGGAGAATCACGATGAGCAACGTCGATACGTTCAAATCGAAGAGCACCCTGACCGTAGGCGATACGGATTATGAGATCTATCGCCTGGATCAGGTCCCAGGGTCAGAGAAGCTTCCTTTCAGCCTCAAGGTGCTGATGGAGAATCTGCTGCGCACTGAAGACGGTGCGAATATCACTTCGGAGCATATCGAAGCCCTCGGCAACTGGGATCCCAGTGCCGAACCGGCTACGGAAATTCAGTTCACCCCCGCCCGTGTGGTCATGCAGGACTTCACCGGCGTGCCCTGCATCGTCGACCTCGCGACAATGCGCGAGAAGGTCGTCGAGCTCGGTGGAAAGCCCGAGCAGGTCAACCCGCTGGCTCCGGCCGAGCTGGTCATCGACCACTCGGTCCAGATCGACAACTTCGGCACCGCCGAAGCGATCGAGCTCAACATGGACATGGAGTACAAGCGCAACGGTGAGCGCTACCAGTTCCTGCGCTGGGGCCAGACGGCCTTCGACGACTTCAAGGTCGTTCCTCCAGGCATGGGCATCGTTCACCAGGTCAACATCGAGCACCTCGCACGCGTCGTCATGCCGCGTGAGGTCGACGGTGTGCTCCGCGCCTACCCGGACACCCTGGTCGGCACCGACTCCCACACCACCATGGTCAACGGCCTCGGAGTGCTCGGTTGGGGCGTCGGCGGCATCGAGGCAGAGGCAGCCATGCTCGGCCAGCCCGTCTCAATGCTCATCCCTCGCGTCGTCGGCTTCAAGCTGACCGGCGAGATTCCCTCCGGTGTGACCGCAACGGACGTCGTGCTCACGATCACCGATATGCTGCGTCAGCACGGAGCCGTCGGCAAGTTCGTCGAGTTCTACGGCGAGGGCGTCTCCGCGGTGCCTCTGGCCAACCGCGCGACGATCGGCAACATGAGCCCCGAGTTCGGTTCGACCGCTGCGATCTTCCCGATCGACGAGGTCACCATCGACTACCTGAAGCTCACCGGTCGTTCGGCCGAACAGATCCAGCTGGTTGAGGACTATGCCAAGGCCCAGGGCCTGTGGCACGACCCCAGCAAGGAAGTTGAGTACTCGGAGTACATCGAGCTCGATCTCTCCTCCGTCGTGCCTTCGATCTCAGGACCGAAGCGCCCGCAGGACCGCATCGAACTCTCCGACGCGAAGAACCAGTTCGCCAAGGACATCCACAACTACGCGAAGCCCGGCGAAGAGAACAAGTCGGCTCCCGTCACCACCGGCGACGGATCCAGCTTCGAACTGGCCAACGGTGCTGTGGCGATCGCTTCGATCACTTCGTGCACCAACACCTCGAACCCATCGGTGATGCTGGCTGCAGGCCTCCTGGCCCGCAATGCCCGCAAGCGCGGACTCAACTCCAAGCCATGGGTCAAGACCTCCATCGCTCCGGGTTCGAAGGTCGTCACCGAGTATTACAAGAAGGCCAACCTCATCGAGGACCTCGAGGCACTCAACTTCTTCGTCGTCGGCTACGGCTGCACCACCTGCATCGGCAACTCCGGACCGCTCGATTCCGATATCTCTCAGAGCATCCAGGACAACGACCTGGCGGTCAGTGCAGTTCTCTCCGGCAACCGTAACTTCGAGGGCCGCATCAGCCCCGATGTGAAGATGAACTACCTCGCCTCGCCTCCACTGGTCATCGCCTATGCTCTGGCCGGAACTATGGACTTCGACTTCGAGAACCAGCCTTTGGGCCAGGACTCGGAAGGCGTGGACGTCTACCTCAAGGATCTGTGGCCCTCGCCGGAAGAGGTCGAATCGGTCATCGCTTCGTCGATCTCGACAGATATGTTCGACGAGGAATACGGCCGGATCTTCGAAGGTGACGACCGCTGGAAGGCGCTGCAGACGCCAGAAGGCGCGATCTTCGAGTGGGACGATGAGTCGACCTACGTGCGCAAGCCAACCTTCTTCGACGGAATGGGCCTGGAAGCAGAGCCTGTTTCCGACATCAAGGGTGCACGCGTGCTGGCGAAGCTCGGCGACTCGGTCACCACCGACCACATCTCGCCAGCAGGTTCCTTCAAGGCTGATACTCCGGCCGGCAAGTACCTCATCGAGCACGGTGTCGAGCGCAAGGACTTCAACTCCTTCGGCTCGCGTCGCGGCAACCACGAGGTGATGATTCGCGGTACGTTCGCGAACATCCGCCTGCAGAACCAGCTCCTCGACGGAGTCCAGGGTGGCTTCACCCGCGACTTCACTCAGGAGGGTGGTCCGCAGACCTCGATCTTCGACGCATCCGTGAACTACGCGAAGGCCGAGACCCCGCTTGTCATCCTCGGTGGCAAGGAATACGGTTCGGGATCCTCGCGTGACTGGGCGGCCAAGGGCACGAAGCTCCTCGGCGTCGAAGCTGTCATCACCGAGAGCTTCGAGCGCATCCACCGTTCGAACCTCATCGGCATGGGCGTTGTTCCTCTGCAGTTCCCCGCCGGCGAGTCGGCTGACTCGCTGGGCCTCGATGGTACGGAGACCTTCTCGATCTCCGGCATCACCGAGCTCAACGAGGGCAAGACCCCCAAGACCGTCAAGGTCTCGGCCGCGAAGGAAGACGGAACCACCGTCGACTTCGACGCAGTGGTCCGCATCGACACCCCGGGTGAAGCTGACTACTACCGCAACGGCGGCATCCTGCAGTACGTGCTGCGTCAGCTCGCGACTGCCTGATAATTATCAGGACTGATTGAACGGTAATCAGGACTGATTGACGAAGGCCGGTGGGAACATCCCGCCGGCCTTCGTCGTGCTCGGGTGGCTATAGCTGGATGTCCATACCCTTTGTGTACGGTTGGGCAGGAGATGCCGGATTGCGCCAAGCCCTACCGTTGGCGCCAAGGCCTCCTGCAGGTGTGAAGTCCTCCCCGCGCCGCCTATGCCCACCATTGCTGCCAACTCATACCCTTGGCAGCGCAATACTGACCGTCAGTGCCTTAGGCAACCTCTGCTGAGAGTGGATTTGCGAGTGGCGGTGTTGGGTGCCGCGGGGGACTCTGCGCCGCTGAGCTCGGACGCGCTGACAACCCGGAGCCCGCGTGCCAGATGCTCGGGTGTCCGTGCCCCAGACACCGGGGTGGCTGTGGATCCAGACACACTCAATGGCGGATGAGCTCGCCTGAAGGCGAACTCTGGGCCGTGAAGCGTTAAGATGATTCGAGCGGAAATTGCAGTATCAGACCATCTATTGTGCATTCAGGAGCGAGGTCGAATGACATTCCTCGAGTCGATGAACTCGCCATCACAGCTGCGTGAACTCGACGACGCCGAGTGCGAGGTCCTGGCGAAGGAGATCAGGGACTACCTGGTCACCACGGTCGCCGGCACAGGTGGTCACCTGGGGCCCAACCTCGGCGTGGTCGAACTCACAGTCGGTCTCCACCGCGTGTTCGAGTCCCCGCACGACACGATCCTCTTCGACGTCGGCCACCAGACCTATGTGCACAAACTCCTCACCGGACGCATGGGGGACTTCTCGAGTCTGCGCCAGCGCGATGGGCTTTCGGGATACCCGAGCCGGGCCGAGAGCGAACACGACGTCATCGAGAACTCCCATGCCTCGGCCTCACTGTCCTGGGCCGACGGAATCGCGAAGGCTCATCAACTCAAAGGTGAAAGCGACCGTCATGTCGTCGCCGTCATCGGTGACGGTGCACTGACCGGCGGTATGGCCTGGGAGGCCCTCAACACCATCGCGGCCGACAAGTCGACACCACCACGCAAGCTCATCATCGTCGTCAACGACAACGGACGCTCCTACGCCCCGACCGTCGGCGGATTCGCCGAGCACCTCGATGAACTGCGCACCACCACCGGATACGAAAAGCTGCTGTCCTGGGGCAAATCGACGCTGCGGCAGTCGGGCGCACCCGGACGGGCCGCCTACAGCGCCATCCACGGGGTCAAACGAGGCCTCAAGGACATGGTCTCCGCTGAGCAGGCCGGAATGTTCGACGAACTCGGGATCAAATATCTGGGTCCTGTCGACGGCCACGACCTGCCGATGGTCGAGAAGGCGCTGCAGCGTGCCAAGCAGTACGACGGCGGCCCCGTCATCGTGCACATGATCACTCAGAAGGGCCAGGGCTACGACCCGGCGCTCAATGACGATGCCGATCAGTTCCACTCCGTCGGAGTCATCGACCCTCTGACCGGCAAGTCGACCCCGTCGAAGCAGACTTCATGGACCTCGGTCTTCGGCAGCGAAGTGCTCGAGATCGCGAAGAACCGCGACGATATCGTCGCAGTCACCGCTGCAATGCTCCTGCCCGTGGGTCTCGCGAAGTTCGCCGAGGTGTATCCGGAGCGGGTCTTCGACGTCGGCATCGCCGAACAGCACGCAGTGACGTCCGCAGCCGGGCTCTCCTACGGCGGACTGCACCCCATCGTGTGCATCTACGCGACGTTCCTCAACCGCGCGTTCGACCAGATACTCATGGACGTGGCCCTGCACGGTCAGGGAGTCACCTTCGTCCTGGACCGGGCAGGAATCACTGGACCCGATGGCGCCAGCCACCACGGAATCTGGGACATGGCGATGCTGCGCATCGTGCCCGGCCTCAAGCTGGCCGCCCCTCGTGATGCGGCGCGTCTGACTGAGGAACTGGCCGAGGCCGTTGCCATCGAGGACGCACCGACCGTGATCCGGTTCCCGCGCGGAAGTGTGGGTACGGACATTCCGGCGCTGCGTCGTCTCGACGATGGCGTCGACGTTCTGCGAGAGGTGCCGGCAGGCACTCCCAAAGACGTACTCATCGTGTCCGTCGGGCCATTTGCCGGACGTGCTCAGGAAGTGGCCGAAGAGTTGGCTGACCAGGGCATTGCGTCAACGATCGTCGACCCGCGTTGGGTGCTGCCTGTGCCAGGCGGTGTCATCGACATGGCCGTTGAGCACAGTCTCGTCGCAGTCATCGAAGACGGCGTCAAGGTCGGTGGCGTCGGTTCACAGATCCGCAGTGATCTGCGCGCCGCTGACTCTCGTGTCGGTGTCCTCGAACTCGGAGCACCCGATGAGTTCCTGCCACAGGGCACTCGCGATGAGATCCTTGAATACGCGGGCCTCGATGTGGCCACCATCGTCTCCGAGATCGTTCATATCCTGCCCGCAGAGGTCAGGGAACGCGCTCAGCAGAGCTCACGCCGAGCCGTCTGACTCGAAGAGCCGTCTGACCCTATGAGCTGCTGAGCCGGGCAGAGAACTTCTCAGGCTCGGGGCAGTGACTCGAGGGTGCTTCTGAGCACCGGTGCGCTCAGTTCGACCTGCCATCTCCGAGCTCCCCTTTCGAAGAGGAACTCCTCGACGTTGACCCTCGACTGCGCGCCGAGCGCCTTGACGATGGCCGGCTGCAGCAGCACATCGTGGGGAATCGTGTGCTCCTCGGACAGCTCGGCCATTGCCGCCTTGAGGGCAGAGACCCGGTCCTTGATATCAGTGTGGCTGAAAGGAGACCGCGACTGCGTTGCGTGCATTTCCTTGCGCGCAGGCAATTCTTCTGTTGTGAGCCGCGTCGCTTTGCGGAAGGCCCGGTACAGTCGACCGGAGTTCGCGCGGGAGAGCTTGGGCCACGTCGCCATGATGTCGTCGCTCGACTGCACCCGTGACTGGGCGAGGGCGACAAGATCGCGATCGCGGAGGATGCGTGAGGGCGCGATGTCAGACTCGGCGGCCATCTCATCACGAGACGTCCACAGTTCGCGCACCTTGGCGATGTCCTTGCGCGATTTGAGCTTGGTCAGCCCATGGGTCCGACGCCAGGGTTCGGTGAAGTGCTTGGGCTGGAAATCGAGGAGATGCTCGAACTCCTGCCTGGCGAACTCCCACTTGTCGGCCTCGATGAGAGCCTCGTGGAGAATGTCGCGGATGGGCAGCAGCACCTCGACGTCAAGGGCTGCGTAGTTGAGCCACTCCTTCGGCAACGGCCGCTTCGACCAGTCGGCTGCCGAGTGCTCCTTGGCCAGACGGACTCCGAGAGTCCTCTCTGCCACGGCGGCGAGACCGAACTTCTCCCACCCGAGCATTCTGGCAGCAAGCTCGGTGTCGAAGAGCACCTCGGGCTGCATGCCGCGTTCCTGCAGACACGGCAGATCCTGGGTCACAGAGTGAATGACCCACTCCGCCCCGGCGAATGCGTCATTGAGCGGGCTGAGGTCAGCAAGCACCTCGGAGTCGAGGAGGTAGGTGCCGGCGTTCGCGCGACGCAGCTGCACCAGGAAGGCTCGTTGGCCGTATCTGATACCCGAGGCACGCTCGGCGTCGATGGCGATGGGACCGGATCCCTGCGCGAGCTCGGCACAGGCCGAGGAGAATTCGGCTGGGGTGTCGACGAGTGGCGGTACGCCGTCTGCGGGTGTGGCCAAGAGCGGTAGTTCGGTTGTCATCGACGTCGCCCGGGCAGGGCTGAAACTCCTTCAGGAAGCGGTGGCAGTCCGGCAACTGTACACAGCAGATCGATCCACGCTTCGAAGTGATCGCCGATCAGTTCCGGCTCCGCGATCACGGGGGTCCATGAAGCGCGCAGCTCCAAGTCTATCGTGGACGGCCGATCGGCAAGCGTGCCGAAGCTCTCGGAGAGGACGCGGGTGGTCGTGCCTCCGGCGGCGACGACCTCGCAGTTATTGGATTCCAGAGCTTCTTCGAGCCAGGTCCAGGCGACCGGACCGAGCATCGTCTCATTGCCGAGTTCGTGTTCGAGTTCGGCACGTATATAGGACACGACCCGGAATCGCCCTTCCCACTCCTCGGGGAGCTGGGGTCGAAGAGGACGACGATGCGGCCGGTGGCCAATTCGTCGATGGCCTCTCCGCTGGCACGCAGGAAGGTCTCATCGGCGCTGACCTCGGCTCCCAGCGCATAGGAGTACGGCGCCAGACGAGCCGGCGCCGGGATTTCAGAGATCGAGACGTTGTTCGTGTTCCGGGCTTCGCGCAGAACCGAGGTCACGGCGGAGAACTCCGGCGGAATGCGATTGAGAGGTGAGGTGTTGACCACACCTGCCACGATAGATCAGGCCACGGTAGAGGTGAACCGTCCACGCCGTGGCGGAACCAAGAGTTTTCGCCCGCACCCGCGAGCAAGACTCGGAGTCTTGAAACCGGCATCCGGTGGGCATCAGTCCGTGGAGCATGGGAGGATGGAGACATGACTTCAACCTTGTTGCCCGCCCTGCGCGGAGAGCAGATTGCGCACACTCCCGTCTGGTTCATGCGACAGGCAGGCCGCTCACTTCCCGAATACCGCGAACTGCGTGCCGGCACCGCAATGCTTGATGCCTGCCGGACCCCGGAGCTCGTCTCCGAGATCACCCTGCAGCCGGTGCGCCGTCACGGTGTGGATGCCGCCATCTTCTTCTCCGACATCGTGGTGCCGCTGCAGGCGGCCGGAGTCGATGTGGAGATCGTCCCCGGCACCGGTCCCGTGATCGCGAACCCGATCCGCAGCCGTGCCGATGTCAACGCACTGGCCGAGCTCGAACCCGAGCAGATTCCCGATATTGCGGAATCCATCGGCCGGATCCTCGAAGAGCTGGGCCAGGAGACTCCGCTGATCGGATTCGCCGGTGCTCCCTTTACGCTGGCCAGCTACCTCATCGAGGGCGGACCGAGCAAGAACCATGAGAAGACCAAATCCCTCATGGCCTCCGACCCGGAGACCTTCTCCCTGCTGCTGAGCAAGCTCGCTCGGATCTCCTCGACCTTCCTCGACGTCCAGCTCGGCGCCGGAGCCTCAGCGTTCCAGCTCTTCGACTCCTGGGCAGGCTACCTGTCCCGCCGCGACTACGAGGCTCACGTCGTCGAGCACTCCAGCGCGGTCTTCGAATCGCTGCGCCACCACGAGGTGCCGAGCATCCACTTCGGTGTCCAGACCGGTGAGCTCCTGACCTCCATGTCACGCGCCGGCTCCACCGCAGTCGGCGTAGACTTCCGAGTCGACCTGGACGATGCCTCAACGCGAGTGCAGCCGGGCCAACCGCTGCAGGGCAATCTCGATCCGGCGCTGCTCTTCGCCCCTTGGGAGGCTCTGGCACCGCGAATCGAGGAGATCGTGAAACAGGGCCTCAACCATGAAGCAGGCTTCGTCTTCAACCTCGGCCACGGCGTCCTGCCCTACACCGACCCGGACGTGCCCGGACGGATCGTGGACGAAGTCCACCGCGTCTCCGCAGAGATCCTGGCCGCACGAGGCTGAGGCGATGCGTCACATCACGATCGTCGGGGGAGGAATCTCCGGTCTCGTCACCGCCCATCGACTGGCCCCTGATCATCGGGTCACACTCATCGAAGCTGACTCCCGCCTCGGCGGCTGCCTGCATTCGACGACCTTGAACGGGACTGTGCCAGTGGGCCTCGACACCGGTGCCGAAGCCAGCCTGTACCGTCGCCCCGAGACGAAGGACCTGGCTGCCGAACTCGGGCTCGACGTCGAATTCCCCTCCACGAAGCACAGTTCGCGAGTCCTGTCGAAGGGACGCCTCCACCCGATTCCCAAACGCACCGTCATGGGAGTGCCTGGCAACGGCTCCGAGGTCAGTGACCTCCTCGGGCCGGCCGCCAGCGAGCGCGTCGCACATGAGGTCATCACCGCACCGATCGACGGCGGCGATGTGTCATTGGGGGACTTCCTCAGCGACCGCCTCGGCGCTGACCTCGTCGACACACTCGTCGACCCTCTGCTTGGGGGCGTGTATGCGGGACGATGCCGTGACCTGTCGCTGGCGGCGACGGTGCCTGCCCTGCTGCCAGCCGCAGCAGAAGGTACCTCGGTGCTCGAACTGGTCGAGACCCTGCTCGCAGCCCGTGACGCGCAGTCGGCAGCGCTGGCTGACGGGAAGACCCCGCGGCCGGTGTTCATGAGCCTCATCGGCGGGATCAACCGTCTGGTTCCCGCCCTCGTGGAGGGCATCCGCGAGCACAACGGCACCATCCACACCGACACACGAGTGAACTCGGTTCACGTCGACAACGGTCGCTGGACCGTTGAAACCGAGGACTTCAGCCTGGAATCCGACGGTCTGGTGCTGGCCACCCCCGCACACGTGACGAAGGATCTCATCGCCGAGGTGGCCCCTCGGTCCGCATCGATGCTGGCCTCCGTGCCCTACGCGTCCACCGCTCTGATCCCTGCACTTGTCGAGCTCAGAGAGGGTGAACTCGACGGCTCCGGCTTCCTCATCCCGCCGACGGAGAAATCATTCATCAAGGCGTCGACCTTCGTGTCGAACAAGTGGCCCTGGACGGGGGAGCGCATCCCCGCAGGAACCGCCCTGATCAGGATGAGCATCGGACGATACGGGGACGAGCCCGGGGTCTGGCAGGACTGTACGGACGAAGAGCTCATCTCACAGGCCTTCGACGACTGGCAGGCCACCGTCGGCCGGAGTTCGGATCGGCTGATCGCGGCCGAGGCGCATCGCTGGGAACGTGCTCTGCCGCAGTACCTGCCGGGGCATGGTGAGATGGTGGCGAGAATCGATGAGGAGATCAACGACATCGCCGGACTCGAACTGGCCGGTTCGGCCTACTTCGGTGTGGGCATTCCTGCCTGCATCAGCCGGGCAGAGACCGTAGCCCAGAGAATCACATCGATGCAGACCTGAACACTCCAGACGGGCGCGACCACTTCGCAGCCCCGACCACCTCGCAGGCTCGACCGCTACACAGAATCGTGCACAAGCACCGACACACAGAAGAAGGAGCAGGAATGAGCGAATACTCTCACCCCACCGACGAGCAGATCGATCAGGCGAACAACGAGACGCGCTATATCGCGTATTCGGTCTTCGCCTCCGCCGGCGAACTCGGTGACGCCGATCGCGCCGAACTCGCCGACGAGGTCCACGAAGCACTCGCCCCGTTGAAGGAGCAGGGTCTCGTCGTTCGCGGAATCTACGATGTCTCCGCCCTGCGCGCAGATGCCGACGTGATGTTCTGGTGGCATGCGCCGACCATCGAACTGGTCCAGGCCGCCTACTCGGCAGTGCGCCGCAGCATGCTGGGCGGAGTCCTCGAACCTGTGTGGTCAGTCGTGGGACTTCACCGTCCGGCCGAGTTCAACAAGGCGCACCTGCCTGCACTGCTCACCGATGACGAACCAGGCAAGTACATCTGCGTGTACCCGTTCGTCCGCTCCTACGACTGGTATCTCCTTGATCCCGCGGAGCGCTCGAAGATGCTGCGCGATCATGGCATGGCCGCCGCTGGCTACAAGGACATCAAGGCCAATACGATCGCTTCCTTCGCTCTTGGTGACTACGAATGGCTGCTGGCCTTCGAAGCCCCCGAACTTCACCGCATCGTCGACCTCATGCGCGATCTGCGCAACACCGAGGCGCGCCTGCACGTGCGCGAAGAGGTTCCGTTCTACACCGGGCCGCTGCGCGAACTCGTCGATATCATCACCGACTGGCGCTGATTTTTCGGCTCGGGGCCGCGACGGGGGAGACCACCTCGGCGCGGCCCCGAGTGCGTTCCGGGACGCGCACCCCGCGCTGACTATTCGGGGTTCTGCTTCTTCACCACATAGGAATGGCCGTTGGCGTCGGTGCGCATCTCCAGGCCCATCGCGTCGAGGCGCTCATGGCGCAGGTGCTCATCTTCGTAATAGCCACCGGGACGGGAGTTGTCGACTTGTGCAGGGCCGACGATCTTGCGGAAGAAGCGATTGAGCCAGGCAACGCGTCGCTGAGGATCGTGGGAGTCTGACATGTGATTCCATTCGGTGATGTGGAGCCGGACAGCTGGCGTCGGGCTGAGATGAACGCAATACATACAGTGTACACTAATCATTAGTGCGCTAACTAAATGGCGTCGCCGGTGGAAGGACAAAGAAGAGATGCAGACCAGAAACGATCCTCTGGCTCTGGAGAGCCAGATCTGCTTTGCCCTGGCCGTGGCCTCTCGCGGAGTGATCTCCGCCTATCGCTCGGTGCTCGAGCCCATCAATCTCACCCACCCGCAGTATCTGGTCATGTTGGCTCTCTGGCAGCATGAGAGGCTGCCAGTGCGAAAGATCGCCGAGCTGCTGCGACTCGAGGCGGCAACGGTGTCGCCGCTGATCAAACGTCTCGAAGCATTGGACTACGTGGAGAAGCGACGCAGCAGCCACGACGAGAGGATCGTCGAAGTCTCCCTGACCGAGACTGGTGCGAAGCTGCGGAAGACGGCTGAGGCGATTCCCGGGCAGATGATGGCCAAGCTCGATATGGGCGAGGCAGATCTGTGTGAGCTCCACTCAACGATGACGCGCCTCATCGAGGCAGTCGACGCCTCTCATGCGCAGCAGCAGGACAGTTCGGCCCAAGCCTAGTGTGTCCCGAAGCCTCAGGCGATCGCTGGGCGTGACATCGGTGTGTGCTCGATCCCGTCCTCGAAGAATCGTGGACCGTTCGGGCTGAACCCGAAGCCGGCGTAGAAGCTCTCAAGGTGAGATTGGGCGTTGAGCGTCAGCAGTCCGTGACTGTGACCGGCGACGAGCTCACTGATGAGCCGTCGCCCCCAGCCTCCGCCGCGGACCTCGGGATTGGTCACGACGCGACCGATGCTGCGGGCACCGGGCTCGAACGCCGGCCCGTCCGGGAAATCGGGCGGCAGCATACGAGCGTAGGCATTGGGGGCCAGACTCCGGCCCACCTCGGCGCCGTGAGAATCCTGCATGGTTCGAACGTCTCCGGGGAAGAAGGCATGCAGGGTCTGCGGCAGAGTGTCCACACCGTCCTGGTCGAGGAAGATGCAGCTCTGCTCGACGACGAAGACCTGGGAGCGCAGCTGCATGATCCCGTAGAGCTCGGCGAGGGTGAGTTCGTCGAAGGTTTTGACGACGAGCTGGGAGTCTTCGCTCACTCCTGTCCCTCGGTGAGCCGCAGCGACACCGAGTTCAGGCAGTAGCGCAGGTCGGTGGGCGTGTCGTAGCCTTCGCCCTCGAACAGGTGACCCATGTGCGAATCGCAGTTCGCGCACCGGACCTCGATGCGCTCCATGCCCATCGAAGAATCGCGGAGGTAGCGCACCCGGTCCTCGGCCAGTGGTGCATAGAACGAGGGCCAACCGCAGTGGGAGGAGAACTTGGTGTCTGAGGGGAACAGATCCGCGCCGCAGGCACGGCACTGGTACATTCCGACAGTCGTCGTGTCGACGTATTCGCCCGTGAACGGACGTTCCGTACCGCCCTGCCTCAGCACCGCGAATTCGGCAGGAGTGAGCACATCCTGCCAGCGGACTTCCTCGGGATTGGCTTCTGCATTGGCATTCGGTGACTGACTCATCGCGACCTCCGGGCCTTGTCGGTTTCTCGTGTCTCCCATTGTCCCACCGCCGCCTGACACACCGGCAGTCCTGCTGCGGACGATGCGTGGTGTGGCAGCGCGTGGACTCTGGGAAGCCTTCTCACCTGCACAACAGCGTTTGGAGACTGCTCATTCCTTGGGCGACAATGAAGGCAGGAGGTTTTCATGGTTCGCGACACTAAATTCCCGACTCGCCTGCTTCTGGCTTCGGTGGGTGTCGGTGCTGGGATCGGCGCTGTGATCTCGGTGGCGTCCTCGGGGCTGGCCGTCTACTTCGCACGTAAGATCGTGGTGCCCGAGAATGCGCCGGAAGAGCTCGAGATTCTCCACATCGATGGATTCTCGCCCAATATGCGCATTCATCTGCCCGCCACCGAAGAGACGACGGTGCGCGGCACCTATGGCCTCTACTTCAACCAGGGTGCCGGACATGCCGTGATCGGTGACATCGTCGAATACGATCCGCGATCGAGAACCGTGTCCCGGGAGATCCTCTCGGTGACTCGCGGCGACATCAAACGTGCCGCTCACGGCCGTTGGACGGGCATCGTGTACCCGGAGCCGCTGGCGGCTGGAGTCGACGCGAAGGACATCGAGATCGAGTCCGATGCAGGCAAGCTCCCGGCCTGGCTTCTGCCCACCGACCATCCCGAGCCGCAGAGCACCTGGGCGATCCTCGTCCACGGTCGTGCCAGCACCCGTGCCGAGGGCCTGCGTGCCGCACCGATCCTCAACACGCTGGGGATTCCTGCGATCGCCATGTCCTATCGCAACGACGCCGAGGTGCGGGTCGAGACCACCTCTCGCTACGGACTCGGCGACACCGAATGGATCGACGTGGACGCCGCGATCGACTTCGCGCTCTCACACGGTGCCAGCGACGTCGTTCTCATCGGCTGGTCGATGGGTGGAGCCATCGCGCTCCAGGCCGCTTCCCGCGGACGCAACAGACGTTTTGTCAAGGCACTCGTCCTCGACGGACCAGTCGTCGACTGGGTGAATGTCCTCGATAACCAGGCCCGCCTCAACATGCTGCCGACCCCGATCGCGAAACTCACCTTGGAGATGATCACCCAGCCGTGGGCGCGTCCGATCACCGGGCTGCAGACGCCGCTGGACCTGGGCCGATTGGACTGGGTGACCCGTGCCGCTGAGCTTGACGTTCCGGTGCTGCTCATCCACTCCGACGATGACGAGTTCGTACCTTCTTCGCCATCTCACGCGCTGGCATCGGTGCGCCGTGACCTGGTGACGATGCCCGTCTACGAGAAGGCCCGCCACACCAAGGAATGGAACGTCGACCCCGTCCGCTGGGAAGACGATGTGGCGAACTTCCTCGAGGCGAAGGTCCTGCCCAAGAGCTGATCCCGTGATCCCGGGAGTCTGGACTCCCGGGTCTCAGGGCCGCAGCACCAGAGTGTCCTCGGTATGCCGGTCCAAGGCATCCGGAGTGTAGGGCCAGGGCCGGGTCTTATTGGCTGCCCAGTCCTCGGTCTGATCCGCATAATGCGGGTGGAAGGCATGACCAGAGGCACCCGTGAGGTTGATCCACTGCGAGTGGTTGAAGTCCTTGAGGTCGATGATCTGCCTCATCGAAGGCACCCAGTTCGTCTCGAATCCGACCGAGGCATCCCAGCCGGTGGCGTTGACCTCTCCGGAACCGCCCGCGACCTCATAGGGGCCACGGTTGAACAGCTGCTCGATGGGTTTGATCCCCGATTCGCCGAGGCTGGCGTTGCGGATGGTCAGTCTGTGCAGAATGCCCCAGCGCCAGGTCACAGGCTCGGAGCCGAGCAGATCCTCGGTCGTCTCCCACGCCGAGTCCATGGCCCGAGTCAGTGCCTCGTCCCGATCATCGACCTCGGAATCGGCCCACCAATCGGAGTCGGGGTCCTTGAGCTGGTTCTTGATGATGAGGTACCAGCGTGACCCGCCTCCAGGCGGCACAGCGTCGGGCAGCTTGGGAGCGAAGACCTCGTCGAGGATCGTCTTCGTGAGCACGTTGAAATAGGCTGCGGCGGCACTGTTGGCATCATCGCGGCCGTCCCATGACGAGAGCAGCTCCTGCGCTTCGGCGATGTCGCTGCCTTCCTCTGCCTCAAGGTCCTCCAACAGAGGGATCAGGGTCAGGGCAAGTGGATTGAGGTCATCGCCCTGAATCCGAGACATGTCGTCGGTCGTGACATCTCCGTCAGCAATGGTGTCCTGGACCAGCTTCGTGATTCGCCGAGCCCGGTCCCCATCGTCGAAGTCATTGCTCAGCTGGACGGAATCCCCAGGGGGAGTGACCGGGTTGTTGGCTGTCACGATCCACCCGCGTTCGGGGTTGTAGAGACTCGGCAGGTCCTTGAAATCGAGGTATCCCTGCCAGTTTTCATCGGTATTCCACCCGTGCCGGGGCAGCATGCCGTCGCCCTTGCCCCGTTTGGGGATCTTGCCCGGTGCCTGGTAGCCGATGTTGCCGGCGGTGTCCGCGTAGATGAGGTTCTGGGACGGCACGTCGAAGAGCGAGGCGGCCTGACGGAATTCGCCCCAGTTCCTGGCCGCGTTGAGTCCGAAGATCGCGGAGGCAGTATTGCCCGGCTGCAGAGCCGTCCACTGCAGCGCCAGCTGGTAGTGCTCCTCCGCCGGACCCGATTTCGTATCGGAGGTGTCGGCTCCCGTCGCAGCATCGAGGACACCCCGGTAAGGGCCCTCGAGGTCTGAGATAAGCGGACCATTGCTCGTCGAGCGGATCGTGATCTCGCGCGGTTCCTGCTTCGCGATCTTCACGGTCTCTTTGCGGGTGGTGACCGCTTCGTCGCCGGTGTCACGAACTGCTTCGCCGTCGCGGATCCTCTCCACCACGAGGTCGGCGACGTCGGGTCCCAGATTCGTCAGCCCCCAGGCGATGTTCTGGTTGTGTCCGATGACGACCCCGGGCAGTCCGGAAAAGGAGAAGCCGGACACGTCGAAGGGGCATTCGGGTGTGATCTCGGTGCAGCGCAGACCGATCTGATGCCATACCGAGGGCATGGACGGAGACAGGTGCGGATCGTTGGCCAGAAGCGGGGCGCCGGTGGCCGTGTGCTCACCGGAGACGACCCAGGAATTCGATCCGATGTCATGACTGTTGACCCCCAACAGTGTGGGCAGCGACTTCAGCTGCTGCTTGAGCTCGCCGAGGTTGCCCGGAGTCTGGCCGTCCACCTCGGCGTCCGTTCGTGGTGCGTTGACGCCGGCCACTTCGCCGCCGGCTCGTGCTTCGTCCTCGCCGGAGTCGGCTCTGGGCGCGTCACCGCCACCTGCTGTGCTGCCACCGGGTTTACCCGCTCCGCTCTTGCGGCTTGTCGCGGGCGCTTTAGCTCCGGCGTTGCCGCCGGTGATCGTCGGTCGGGTGTCATAGGGGTAGTCGGGGTAGATATCGGCCATCTGCTCGTCGTCGAGTCCGGTTGTGCTGATGGCGCGGTCGATTTCGTCCTCAACGTTCGAACGCAGGTCCCAGGCCATGGCCTTGAGCCAGGACACGCTGTCGACGGGTGTCCACTCCTCGATCTCGACCCCACCGTTCTGCAGGCCGACGATTCCGTACTCGAGGGACACCTCGGTAGGGGACTTGTCGTGCAGATAGGCGTTCACGCCTTCGGCATAGGCTTCGTAGTATGCGCGCGTTTTGTCATCGAGTGCCGCGACCTCCGCCTCGGCGACCTTGCGCCAGCCCAGAGTGCGAATGAACGAGTCGGTGCCGAACTGTGATTCTCCGAAGAGCTCCGAGAGCCGACCCGAGGTGACATGCCGGCGGAAGTCCATCTCCCAGAAGCGGTCCTGGGCATGGACGAAGCCCTGGGCCATGAAGAGGTCATGGGAGGTGCTGGCTTCCACGGTCGGGACTCCCGATTCATCTCGTGTGACGCTGACCTCGGCATTGAGGCCAGGCAACGACATGTCACCGTCCGTGGTGGGAAACGACCGACGCATGATGAAGACACCGAGCAGGGTGAGGATCAGCAGCAGGACGAGGACTGCGGCGAGGACGCGGATGAGGACCTTCATGCTCACGAAGCGATGCGATCCCGATGGGCGGCGGACCGCCGCCACCAGTGCACTGGAATCCTCGGGATCCGCGTCTGCCATGTGTCTCCTTCGGCCAAGTCTGAGTTTCAGCTCAGATTATCAGGTGAAGTGACCTCATCAGGGGGTTTGGGCGGGTAGACGAACGTGACGAGAACGACGGAGATCATCATCAGCAGGAACCACGCCACGAGCTTGGTCACCGGCACCAGCTCCCAGTCGTCGACCTGAGAGGGGTAGAGCCAGGCGCCGGTGACGGTGCCGATGTTCTCAGCGATCCAGATGAAGAACGCCACCAGCACAAAGGCGAGAAGCACCGGCATGCGCAACGTGAGCCTGTGCACATGGAAATGCATGCTGCAGCGGAGGAAGACCACGGCCACAGCCAGGACGAGGACCAGCCGCACGTCGACCATGAAGTGGTGGGTGAAGAAGTTGATGTAGATCGCTGCGGCGATGACTGCGGTGATCCACCTCGGCGGGTAATGACTGAAGCGCAGATCGAAGAGTCGGTAGACGCGGACGATATAGGAGCCGACGGCGGCATACATGAACCCCGTGAACAGGGGGACGGCCCCGATGTGGAGGACACCGCCTTCCGCGTAGTTCCACGAACCCACCGAAGTCTTGAAGATCTCCATGCCGGTGCCCACGATGTGGAAGAGCACGATGACCCAGAGCTCGCGCCCGGTCTCCAGACGGAAGATGAGCATGAGGGCTTGGATGAGGACAGCCAGGATGACGAGGAGGTCATTGCGGGCCAGGCTCGCATCGTCGGGGTACCACCACGCTGTGGCGATGATGGCCAGCAGCATGAGGGCTCCGAACAGGCACGCCCACGCCTGCTTGATTCCGAAGACGAGGAACTCTCTCAGGCCGGCAGGGATCCGAGCCAGATGCCGATTGGCCAGATCGTCGAGGACGCGTTCGCGACGAGTGAGCTCGTGCTGATCGGCCATGAGGTCCTTGTCCGGGTGGGAAGCGGTCGAGGACGATTCTATCGCGGCCGGCGCGGCGATCGACCCGCGCCGGAATTCGTCTGGGCGAACGCGTCGAGGCCTTCGTCAAATAGACTTCGAGACATGCACATCCTCATCTTCGGAGCCTCGGGCCATGTCGGCTCGGGACTTGCTCAGCACCTGTCCGCCGACCACCGCATCACCGGAATCGTCCGTTCACAGCCGGAGGCCAAGACTCCCTACACTCCGGTCGTTGTGCCCGAATGGGTGGAGCGACCGCAGACCGTCGTCGACGAACTCGGCCGCGTGGGAACACCACCGGTCGACGCTGTCATCGCCGCGGTCGGCGGTTGGTACGTCGACATCTCGATGATTGCCCGCGGCGTCGACTCCTTCGACGCGGACTACGGTTCATACCTGCGTGGTCATTTCGCGGCCTGTGCCGTGTCGGAGGCGCTCGCCGAGGCGGGTGGCAGTGACCGAATCCGCCACCTGACTCTCAACGGCGTCGCCAGCGTCGAACCCTGTGCCGGGTCCGGAGCCATCAGCGTCTTCGGTGCGGCCCAGGAGATGCTGCTCAGGGTCGCCGCGGAAGAGACGGACTCGGTGCACTACCGCGAACTCAAGGTCATGGCGCCCATCGCCGGCGACGACCGCAACGACCTCAGCGGGGGAGTGGAGACGATCGGACTGACGACCGTCGCCGAGGCTGTCATCGACATCGTGAGCAGGCCGGAGGATCACGAACTGAGCACGCAGCTCAACGTGTAGCTCGCAGCTCGACGTTGAGCTCAGGCTCGACCGTAGCGGACGAAGACCTGGTCATCGACGGCCCGCACATCGATGAGTCGCAGATCGAGGGTGGCCTCGAGCTGGGAGAAGTGGCTGCCGGGGGTGCGGCTGTAGAGCGGACTGAGACTCAGATGCAGTTCGGCACCGGGGACGGCGTCGAGGAGACGGAAAGCCAGATTGGGCCCCGATTCGCACACCAGGGTCTCATTCGTGGCCTCGAGAGCCTCGATGGTGGCGGCGGCA
This sequence comes from Brevibacterium aurantiacum, assembly GCF_003932995.1. Taxonomy (NCBI): domain Bacteria; kingdom Bacillati; phylum Actinomycetota; class Actinomycetes; order Micrococcales; family Brevibacteriaceae; genus Brevibacterium; species Brevibacterium aurantiacum. The sequence goes on along the minus strand of NZ_CP025333.1, from coordinate 2,363,358 downwards.
GCCTCGGGAGTGAAGTGCTGGGCCCGGTAGTCGAGGCCCGCCTCGGCGAGCTGCTGGGTCAGTGCCTTCGGATCTGATTCGGTGAGGACATGCACGGGGGTGTGCTCGAGTGCCTTGCCCGGTGCGTTGATGACCGGCAATGCGGGATTCAGCGCGGTCCGGCGATCGATGATGATGGCACCCGCCTGCTTGCGGAGCGACGTGAAATAGGCGAAGTCGGCCTTGGTGGACACACCCGTTGACCAGCCGTCCTGGGCATAGGAGCCGTTGATCGACTGCACCAGGGAGATGATGAGCTTGCGCGTCACTGTGCCTCTATTTCTGCAGCTGGGACTCAGGTCCCATGGCGATGCGCGGGTGGGCGTCGGGGTCGATGGTCTCAAGGATCCACGTGAGGTCCTTCTCCTTGAGGGTCACGCAGCCGTTGGTCCCCGAATCATGGTCGAGGTGCAGCCAGATCCCACCGCCCTTGTCCCACCCCAGGGGGCGTGTCCTGTCGGTCGGCGGTGTCCCCGGGACGCGGTTGTAGTCGATGGCGATGATGTAGTCGAAGACCCGTTCGTACTCGGACCCGTAGGCCACCGTCGCCGATGAGGGGAGCCGATCATCCTGGGAGTAGGGGAGCTGGGTCCCCGGATCCTTTTTGTACCCGCCGGCATCGCTGAGAGTGAAGACTCCTATCGGTGAGGTCTTGTCGCCTTCCCGCCGATCGGCCAACCACCCCTTCTTCCCGTTGTGGATGTCGAAGGTCTTGCGCTTCTTCCAGTCGCCGTCGTCGAAGGTGTAGAAGCTCAGCTGTCCTGAATCGGAGCTCGCATCCGAGCCGCTGGCAACAAGGACCTGTGAGGTCTCGGCAGGGATCTGCGACGCAGTCTCCGGTCCGAGTCCTGGCACCGGTACAGAGTGGGCGGGCCCGGTTTCTTCTTTGGGTGCTGTTCCGGGCGGGGTCATCTGAGCAGGGGCGGCGAAATCACCGAGGTCGTTCTGCTGTGCGGGGGCCGCGACCACACCGGAGGGAACGGCGGCGCCGTCATCGTCTTCGCTGTCGGTCGGTGTCCCGCACGACGACAGCGTCAGAGCCAGAACAGCAACCGTCAGGCTGGTCCCGGTCCGGGTTCCACCACTGAACATGGGGTCATCTTCTCACGAACCTTGAGAACGCCGTGGTAATGACTATGCGAAAATGACCCCATGAGCATTCCACCTGTGCCGAACCACCCTCCGCGCCCCGGGCGTCGGAAGCCGGCCGAGGAGTCTCCAGATTCGATCACGACGCAGTTGTTCATCGGTCAGGACAAATCCCCGGCTGCTGATGGTTCAACCCAAGCACTCAGCTCCGAGGAGCTGGCCAGGCTCCGGTCGATGGTGTCCTCCGACGGCGCCGAGGCCACCGAGGTGCTCAGCCTCGACGAGCTGCGCCAGCTGGCCGCAGCAGAGAACGACGCATCCACCGGCAGCAGCGATCCGGTACCTCGAAAGGCAAGTTCCGAGGACATCGCCGAAGCCCAAGCCGCTTCGGCACCGAAACAGTGGAACCCGCAGGGTGCCTCGGCCCCGACCCCGCCGCAGCCCGAGCAGTGGGCGCCGGAATTCGGTGCACCCGGCCCTCCAGCCGGACCCCCACCACAGCAGCCGATCCCTCAACCACATCCCTCTGAACACCCCGGAAGTGAGTCCCACGTGCCCAACGGCGCATCAGCCTACGCCCCACATGCCGCAGCCGCCTACGCGGGAACCGGCGGTCCCGGACCCACGAACGGAGGCTATGGCCCCGGTGGTCCTGGCGGACCCGGTGGATATGGGCCGGGCGGGCCGGGCGGTCCGGGCGGTCCGGGTGGGCCCGGCGGGTACGGTCCCGGCGGTCCAGGCGGATATGGTCCGGGCGGGCCAGGTGGTCCGGGAGGCCCCTATCGACGGGACCCCGATACCAGGAAGGTCCCAGGCTGGCTCTGGGCGCTGGCTGCCATCGCTTTGATCCTCGCACTCGGCATCGTCGGATACATCGCGTGGGACGCAACACAGGGCAAGGACGACGATGCCACCGGCACGTCCTCCCAGGGACCGTCCGAGGGTGCGGGCTCCGAGACCGAGGACCCGGGTGCTTCGACGCCACCGGCCGCGGCAGAGTCGTTCAAGTCACCGTCGGGCAACATCTCCTGCACGATCGATGCAGACCGCACCAGGTGCGTGATCACGTCCTTTGACTACAAGGCTCCGGAGAAACCCGATGACTGCGAACTGGAGAATTGGGGCGCTGTCGTCGTGGCCAATTCCGAGGGCGCGGGCTTCTCCTGCGCGCAGGCGCCTGAGAATTCCGGCCCCGCTCGAGTCCTCGGCTACGGCGAATCGATCACCGCTGAGGGAATGACCTGCACCTCCACCCGAGAGGGCATGACTTGTAAGTCCGATGAGTCCGGCGTCGGCTTCAACATGCGACGAGCCTCGGTCGATTTCCTCGACTAGGCAGAGCCACTTCGGCGATGCAAGGACCTACCACCTCGGCGAGATCAGGACTACGATCTTAGGATTTGGACAGATTTGGGGCGGACGGAGCAACCAGGGCTATGTTGATGGTGTGGCTCACAGGTTGCTCCTCCTTCCTTGCCGCGACGAGTCCTGATCGGACAGCACACTCGTCGCGGAGTTTTTCATATGCTGATTTAGCACACGATGAATGATTGAGGAACCATGAAACTGCAGAAGCCCACTCCCATGCCGTTCAGCAAATACAAGTCCTTTCAGGACCGGATCGCCCTCGATATGCGCGACCGCACCTGGCCAGACCAACTGATTCGCAAGGCTCCGCGCTGGCTGAGCACGGATCTGCGTGACGGCAACCAGGCCCTCATCGATCCGATGACACCCGATCGCAAGCGCAAGATGTTCGACCTCCTCGTCAAGCTGGGCTTCAAGGAGATCGAGGTCGGTTTCCCCGCTGCCAGCCAGGTCGACTTCGATTTCGTCCGCGAGATCATCGAACAGGACGCGATTCCTGACGATGTGCGCATCTCCGTGCTGACCCAGGCGCGTGAGGATCTCATCGAGCGCACCGTGGAATCCCTCGTTGGTGCCAAGAAGCCGACCGTCCACCTCTACAACGCCACCGCACCGGTCTTCCGCAAGGTCGTGTTCGGCTTCGACGGTGAGGGCTTCGACCAGACTCGCGAAATCGCCACCCGCGGCACCCAGGCGGTCATGAAGCACGCCGAGTCACTCCTCGGCGACGCTGACTTCGGCTACCAGTACTCCCCGGAGATCTTCGTCGACACCGAACCCGAATTCGCTCTCGACATCGTCGGCAGCGTCCTCGACATGTGGCAGCCGGCCACCGATCGCGAAACGGTGGTCAACCTGCCTGCCACCGTCGAGCGCGGCACCCCGAACACCTACGCCGACCAGATCGAATGGTTCTGCCGCAACATGCCCTACCGCGACGAGGTGGCGGTGTCCCTGCACCCCCACAACGACCGTGGCACCGGTGTGGCCGCCGCAGAGATGGGCATCATGGCCGGTGCCGACCGCATCGAAGGCTGCCTCTTCGGCAACGGCGAACGCACGGGCAACCTCGACCTGGTCACCGTGGCACTCAACCTCTACACGCAGGGTGTTGACCCCGAACTGGACTTCTCCGACATCGACGAAGTCATCCATACCGTCACCGAATGCAACCAGATCGGCGTCCACGAGCGCCATCCATACGGCGGCGACCTCGTCTTCACCTCGTTCTCCGGCTCGCACCAGGACGCCATCAACAAGGCGTTCGCCGACCGTGAGAAGAGGGCCAACGAGCAGGGCGTGCCCGTGGACCTGATGGAGTGGGACATGCCCTACCTGCCGGTCGACCCGAAGGATCTGGGGCGCTCGTACGAGGCGATCATCCGCGTGAACTCGCAGTCCGGCAAGGGCGGAGTCACCTACCTGCTCAAGAGCGAGTACGGCCTGGATCTGCCGCGCCGCATGCAGGTCGAATTCTCCCGCGCCGTCCAGGCACACACCGAAGGCGGGGGAGAGGTCTCGGCCGAAGAGATCCGCCGCATCTTCAACCACGAATACCTGCCCAGCGATGATCCGGACAACGTCTGGGGCCGCTTCCAGATCGTGGGCCTGCGCACCGACTCCGGCACGGTTGATGACTCCGGGTCTGCCGAGCGCGTCGAGGTCGACCTCATCGTCGACGGCCAGGAACGTACCTACGAAGGACACGGCAAGGGTCCGATCGATGCGCTGGTGAAGATCCTCGTCGAGAACTTCGACGTTGATCTCCGACTCCAGGACTACACCGAGCACGCCATCGGATCGGGTGCCGACACCATGGCCGCAGCCTACGTCGAACTCGCTGTCGAGGACCGTGTGGTCTGGGGTGCCGGACTGCATTCCAACATCACCAAGGCCTCTCTCAAGGCCGTCGTCTCGGCGGTCAACCGGGCGGCACGCGACCGTGACGGAGAGCGCTGAGGTCTGACTCTCGAGACTGAGTCTGCCGGTCGGATCGAGGGCCGGCAGGGTGCAATCTCACAACTGATGTCTGAGTGCGGCGGGGATGATTCCCCGCCGCACTCTGCGATAATGGGCGGGTGCACAACTATCGTGATGAAGGCATCGTGCTCCAGGGGCACAAACTCGGCGAAGCCGACCGCATCGTCACTGTTCTCACCCGCAGCCACGGGCTGATCCGAGCAGTTGCGAAGGGCATTCGCCGCACCAAGTCACGCTTCGGTTCCCGACTCGAGCCCTTCATGCTCGTCGATCTGCAGTGCCACGTCGGCCGCAGCCTCGACATCGTCACCCAGGTCGAACTCATCGAACCCTTTGCCCGCGGCATCGGCGCCGACTATGACGCTTACTCGGCCGCGAGTGTGATGGCGGAGACCGCCGCTCGGATCACCGAGGTCGAACCCCAATCACGGACCCATTTCCTGCTCCTCGTCTCGGCCATCCGGTCCTTGTGCAACGGCGAGCATCCGCCGAGGTTGGCCCTCGACGCGTATCTGCTGCGGGCCATGTCCGTGGCCGGCTGGGCGCCGAGCCTGCTCGACTGCGCACAGTGCGGCAGTCCTGGACCCCACCGTGCGTTCTCGGCTTCCCTGGGCGGTGCCGTGTGCACCACCTGTCGCCCCAGCGGCGCGGCCCTGCCGGACACCGACGCACTCGAACACATGGCGGCGCTGCTCTCCGGTGACTGGGAGCGCGCGGAATCCTCTGATCTCCACGACCAGATCGACGGTTCCAAACTCGTCTCTGACTGGGTGTCGTGGCATCTGGAGCGCAATATCCGATCACTGAGAGTTCTGGAGAGCAGATGAGCTATCCCGCACCGCCTCCGCACCCCAGCGGAGCCCGACCCCCGCGCATCGAGTCGAAATTCGTCCCGAATCACGTGGCCGTGGTCATGGACGGCAACGGCCGATGGGCCAACGATCGTGGTCTGCCGCGCACCGAAGGACACAAGGCCGGAGAGGCCTCTCTTCTCGAAGTCATCCACGGAGCCATCGAGATGGGCGTCGACTATCTGTCCGCATATGCCTTCTCCACCGAGAACTGGAAACGGTCACCCGACGAGGTTCGTTTCCTCATGGGCTTCAATCGTGATGTCATCCGCCGCCGCCGCGATGAGCTCAACGCTTTGGGCGTGCGCATCGTCTGGGCCGGGCGTCGTGGTCGCCTGTGGCGCTCGGTCATCGACGAGCTTGAGACCGCAGCGGAGATGACCAAGCACAACACCGGACTGGTCCTCCAGTTCTGCGTCAACTACGGTGGACGTTCGGAGATTGTCGACGCGGTCAACCAGATCACCGCCGAGGTGGCTGCCGGGAAGCTGAAACCGGGCAAGGTCAGCGAGAAGACCGTTCGTTCCCGTCTCTACGCGGCCGAGGTCCCCGACGTGGACCTGTTCCTGCGCTCATCGGGGGAGCAGCGGACTTCGAACTTCCTGCTGTGGCAGTCCGCTTACGCCGAGATGGTCTTCCAAGACGTGCTCTGGCCCGACGTCGACCGTCGCACCCTGTGGTCGGCGATCGAAGAATACGCACGCCGTGATCGTCGCTTCGGCGGCGCCGTGGACCGCTCAGGCTCCTAGCCGGTCGCGCACGGTCTGAGCAAACACGACAGCCCAGAGGCAAACACGAGGTCCCGCAACGAAAACGTTGCGGGACCTCGTGTCATGTGTGCTCGCTGCGCCGAAGCCGGCTCAGCAGTGCCGGTGGATCAGCACGGCTGGGCGACTGCGCAGCGGCAGCGACTCAGTAGCGGTCGTGTGAGCGTTCGCCGCCGAAGCGGTCATTGCTGAACTTCTTGGCGCCTCCGCGGCGATCATTGCGGAAGTTGCGGCTGTCGCCGGGCTGCTTGTCGAAGTTGCGCTTCTTGAACGGACGAGCCGGACGGCCCGAATCCGGACGGATGTCGATCGGGCGACCCTGGATCTGGGTGTTGGAGAGCTTGCGCATGACCGAAGAATCGAGATCCTTGGGCAGATCGACAAGGGTGTGGTTCGACCGGATGTCGATGTGGCCGATCTCCTTCGAGGTGAGACCACCCTCGTTGGCGATGGCGCCGACGACCGCACCGGGCTGCAGACGCTCATTGCGTCCGATGGCCAGACGGTAGGTGGTCATGTTCTCATCACGCGGACGGGATGAGCGTTCACGGCCGGGCTTGCCGTCGCGTCCGCCGCTGTCGCGGTCACGACCTGGCTTGCCGCGCGAAGGCTCCGGCATGGGATCGGCCTTGAGGGTGTTCGACTCGAGCACCAGAGACGCCAGCGCTGCGGCGATGTCGGTCGCAGGCACGTTGCGGGAGAGCTCGTACTGTTCGATGACGGTCGCGAGCTCGGTCAGTTCGGTCGTGGCGAGCACATCGTCGATGCGCTTGGTGAACTTCTCCACACGGGTGTTCGTCAGCTCTTCGACGCTGGGCATCTTCAGCTGTTCGACCTTCTGCTTCGTTGCGCGCTCGATGGAGCCGAGCAGACGCTGCTCACGCGGGGTGACGAAGAGAATGGCCTCACCGGAGCGTCCGGCGCGGCCGGTGCGGCCGATGCGGTGGACGTAGGACTCGGTGTCGTGAGGAATGTCGAAGTTGACGACCAGGGTGATGCGCTCGACGTCGAGGCCGCGGGCTGCGACGTCGGTGGCGACGAGGATGTCGACCTTGCCGTTGCGCAGCATGTCGATCGTGCGCTCACGTGCCTGCTGGGGAATGTCGCCGTTGATTGCCGAGGCCTTGAAGCCGCGGGCACGCAGCTTCTCCGCGAGCTCCTCCGTGGCCTGCTTGGTGCGGACGAACATGATGATGCCCTCGTACTCCTCGACCTCGAGGATCCGGGTCAGGGCGTCGAGCTTATGGGAGTGCTGGACCATGTGGTAGCGCTGGCGGATGTTCGATCCGGTCTGCGACTTCGACGCGACCCGCACCTCTTTGGGGTTGTTGAGGTACTTGCCGGTCAGGCGGTGGATCGAGGTCGGCATGGTGGCGGAGAACAGAGCCACCTGACGTGAGTCACCGGACTGGCTGAAGATCTCTTCGATGTCTTCGGCGAAGCCCATCTTGAGCATCTCGTCGGCCTCATCGAGGATGAGGTGACGGAGGCTGCCGAGCTTGAGGGAGCCCTTCTTGAGGTGGTCGATGACACGACCGGGCGTTCCCACGACGACCTGAGCGCCGCGCTTGAGCCCGGACAGCTGCGGGCCGTAGGCCTGGCCGCCGTAGATCGGGAGGACGGAGAAGTCGTCGAGGTTCGTCGCATAGGAGGTGAACGCCTCGGCGACCTGGATTGCAAGCTCACGGGTGGGGGTCAGTACGAGAGCGAAGGGGCCGTCGTTGGCGCGACCCGCCTCGGCGAGGTCGGACAGTGCCGGCAGGGCGAAAGCGGCTGTCTTGCCGGTACCGGTCTGGGCGAGTCCGATGACGTCGCGGCCTTCGACCAGTGCGGGAATCGTTTCGGCCTGGATCGGGGTCGGGGTTTCGTAGCCCTGAGCCTGAACTGCCTGGAGGACGAGCGGGTGGAGACCCAGCTCGGAGAACTTCGGTGTTGTCGGATCGTCGGATGAGGACACATCGGTCATGAGTTTTCTCTCTCACGTCGGCACACACTTGATCGCAGATGACTGTAGTGGCGATCTACCCTGCGGCCGCTTGTGCAATCATCGTGAGCAATCCGGGCCGAAACCGTATGAGATCCAAGGCTTGCTTGGACAGACTTGAAAACCGTCAGTACGGAGAAAGGTTTGGGTGTACCTCAATCCTACATGCCACTTGCCCGCCGAGGTGGCTCTGCGGCCCGCTTTAAGTGTGAGTTCCGTCGCCCAGGAGTCGACAGCCACCGATCGCAGCCGAACCGATAGGCTGTACCTGCGAGCCACGGCAGCCGGCCGTCGGCGAACTACCTCAAGGAGAATAAACGTGGCACAGTCCAAGTTGGATGCCGTCATCGCACTGGCCAAACGCAGAGGATTCGTCTTCCAAGCCGGAGAGATCTATGGCGGTTCCCGTTCGGCCTGGGACTACGGGCCGTTGGGTGTTGAGCTCAAGGACAACATCAAGGCCCAGTGGTGGCAGACCTTCGTCCGCGGACGCGAAGACGTCGTCGGACTCGACTCCTCGGTCATCCTGCCCAAACGGGTCTGGGAAGCTTCGGGCCACGTGGCTACCTTCGTCGACCCGCTCGTCGAATGCCTCAGCTGCCACAAGCGCCACCGTGAGGACCACCTCGTCGAAGCCTACGAGGCCAAGCACTCCAAGGCACCCGAGAACGGCATGGCCGACATCGTCTGCCCCGACTGCGGAAACCGCGGTCAGTGGACCGAGCCGCAGGAGTTCTCCGGGCTGGTCAAGACCTTCCTGGGTCCGGTGGAATCGGAAGCGGGTCTGAACTACCTGCGGCCTGAGACCGCGCAGGGGATCTTCGTCAACTTCAACAACGTCGTGACCGCTGCACGGAAGAAGCCGCCGTTCGGCATCGGCCAGATCGGCAAGGCCTTTCGCAACGAGATCACTCCCGGTAACTTCATCTTCCGCACCCGTGAGTTCGAGCAGATGGAGCTCGAGTACTTCGTTCGTCCCGACGAGGCAGACGACTACTACCGCGAATGGGTTGAGGCCTGCTGGAACTGGTTCCTCGACCTCGGCATCTCCGAGGACAACGTGCGTCGCCTCGACGTCCCCGAAGATGACCGGGCACACTACTCGTCGGGCACGATCGACGTCGAGTACCGCTTCGGCTTCCAGGGCTCCGAATGGGGAGAGCTCATGGGTGTGGCCAACCGCACGGACTACGATCTCGGCACCCACACCGAGGCCTCCGGCGCGAAGCTGCAGTACTTCGACCAGGCCAGCGGTGAACGCTTCACCCCCTATGTCATCGAACCGTCCTTCGGACTCACCCGCTCGATGATGGCCTTCCTCATCGACGCCTACACCGAGGACGAGGCACCGAACACCAAGGGCGGCGTCGACAAGCGCATCGTGCTCAAGCTCGATCCGCGTCTGGCTCCGGTCAAGGCCGCAGTCCTGCCGCTGAGCCGCAACGAGAAGCTGTCCCCGCAGGCCAAGGAGCTCGCGGCTCGTCTGCGCAAGCGCTGGAACATCGACTTCGATGATGCCGGTGCGATCGGACGTCGCTACCGTCGTCAGGACGAGGTCGGCACTCCGTTGTGCATCACGTTCGACTTCGACTCACTCGACGACAATGCGGTCACGATCCGCAAGCGCGACGACATGAGCCAGGAGCGCGTGAGCATCGATCAGGTGGAGAACTACCTGGCCGAGCACCTCGGCGTCTGAGGCTCGCCTGGGCCCCGGCAGAATCTGCTGCCGGGGCCTGAGCGGAGACGCGAAACGGCCCCGATTCCTCGTATGAGGAATCGGGGCCGTTGTCTCTGGCGGGCCGTTGTTGCGGGAGCCCTGGCCGAGATCAGCAGATCAGAGCTTGGTCCAGGCTTCGGTCAGAGTTCCGCGGATGATCTGCTCCATCTCGTCGAACTCCTTCTGACCGACGGTCAGTGGAGGCGAGAGCTGGATGACAGGGTCGCCACGGTCATCGGCGCGGCAGTACAGGCCGTCGTCGAACATCTTCGCTGAGACGAAGTTCTTGAGGATGCGCTCCGACTCCTCCTCGGTGAAGGACTCCTTGGTGTCGCGATCCTTGACCAGTTCGATGCCGTAGAAGAAGCCCTCACCGCGGACGTCGCCGACGATCGGCAGGTCCTTGAGCTTCTCAAGCGTGAACTTGAACGCAGCAGCGTTCTCATGCACGTGATCGTTGAGCTTCTCCTTCTCGAACACATCGAAGTTCGCCATGGCGGCCGCACAGGAGACGGGATGTCCGCCGAAGGTGTAGCCGTGGTAGAAGGTCTCGTCCCCGCCGGGACCGAAGGGCTCGAACAGACGATCCGAGGCGATCATCGCACCGAGCGGAGCATAACCGGAGGTGATGCCCTTGGCGCTCGTGATGATGTCGGGCACGTAGCCGAAGTCGTTGCAGGCGAACATGTCGCCGATACGGCCGTAGGCACAGATCGTCTCGTCCGAGACCAGAAGCACGTCGTACTCGTCGCAGATCTCGCGGACACGTTCGAAGTAGCCGGGAGGCGGCGGGAAGCAGCCGCCGGAGTTCTGCACTGGTTCGAGGAAGACTGCCGCAACCGAATCGGCACCCTCGAACTCGATGGCCTCACCGATGCGGTCCGCTGCCCAACGGCCGAAGGCCTTCTCATCGTGGGCGTAGGGCTCGGGTGAGCGGTAGAAGTTCGTGTTGGGTACCTTGATCGCACCGGGGACCAGGGGAGCGAACTGCTCACGCAGATCCGGCAGCGAGGTCACGGACAGCGCGCCGTGAGGTGTGCCGTGGTAGGCCGTGGCACGCGAGATGATCTTGTGCTTGCCCGGCTTGCCCGTGACCTTGAAGTAGTTCTTCGCCAGCTTCATCGCGGACTCGACCGAGTCACCGCCACCGGAGGTGAGGAAGACACGGTTGAGGTCACCCGGGGCATAGCTGGCCAGGCGCTCCGAAACCTCGATGGCCTGCGGATGGGCGAAGGACCACAGGGGCATGAAGGGCAGCTTCATCGCCTGATCCGACATCGCCTTCGCGATCTCCTCGCGACCGTGGCCCACCTGGACGGTGAACAGTCCGGCCAGTCCGTCAAGGTACTTCTTGCCCTTGTCGTCGAAGATGTGGTGGCCTTCACCACGAGTGATGATCGGTGCTTCACCACCGTTGAACAGTGACTGGTGCGGAGCCATATGCATCCACACGTTGTTGCGGATGGCATCCTGATAGCTGGTGCCAGCTCTGGTGACATTCTCTGTCATCGCGTCCCCCAATTGTATTTTTGCTTTTCGAGTGAGAGGTACATGAAGAGCTCGGTGTCCACGACGGCGTCGATCGAACGCAGCTCTTCATTGACGAATTCGATCAGGTGGCGATCCGATTCGCAGACGATCTCGACCAAGATGTCGAACGACCCTGCGGTGACCACGAGATAGTCGATCTCGTCGTAGCCGTGCAGTCGATCGGCGACCTTGGAGATATCGCCCCGAACCTTGACGCCCACCATGGCCTGTCGGGCGAAGCCCAGGCTCAAGGGATCGGTCACGGCGACGATTTCCATCACGCCGGAATCGATGAGCCTGGAGACCCGCTGACGGACGGCAGCCTCGGACAGCCCCACGGACTTGCCGATGGCGGAGTAGGACTTGCGCCCGTCGTGCTGCAATTCGACGATGATCGCTTTCGACTTCTCATCGAGATTGCCCGGGCGGTGATTGCTTCCGCTCGGCATCAAGTGGGCCATTCTTCACCTCCGTGATTTGGTTCTCAACACAATCTACCATTGATTCCGTCGGAATGCGCAGATTCGTATGCGAATTCAGTCGAATACGAAAAACATTCATTCTGGATTCGTCATGAATTGGCATTTTCACCCCTGACAACACGCGTGTGACAGTGATTGACACGGTGTGAGCTGGCTCACCACACTGTAATCATGAATGAGGGTGAGCTGTTCTACGCCGGTGAAGACAACCGGCCGGACGTGCAGGGAATGCGGCCCGGAGCCGAGCAGGGCCGGGCAGGACAGGAAGTCAGGGCTCGCCCACAGCCGCGTCCCGGCGAGGTCGACACGATCGGCGCGAACGAGCTGTCGTTCTCCCCGGATGAGTACCTGGGGCGCATCGCTTCGGTGCGCAATCGCATGATCGACCAGGGTCTGTCTGCACTCATCGTCACCGACCCCGCCAACATCTATTACCTCACCGGGTACAACGCCTGGTCGTTCTACACCCCTCAGCTCCTCTTCGTCCCGGCCTCGGGACCGCTGACTCTGTTCATGCGCGACATGGATGCCCGAGGCGCTATGCACACCTCATGGCTGCCCCCGGAGGACATCGTGGGCTATCCGGAACGCTACGTGCAGCGCCCTCACATCCATCCCTTCGATTGGGTGTCCTTCGCGCTGCGGCAGCGCTGGGAAGTCGCCCGTGCCTCCTCCTCGCCGGTCGGGGTCGAGATGGACTCGCATTTCTTCTCTCCGCGTGCGTTCCGTTCACTGGTCAACGGTGTCCCGGAGTGGCGCCTGGTGGATTCCTTCGAGCTGGTCAATTGGATCCGCGCGATCAAGTCCCCAGCCGAAGTCGCACTGATGCACAAGGCCGCCGAGGTGACCACGGAGTCGATGAACGCTGCCCTGGCGACCATCGGCGACGGTATCGCACAGAATGAGGTGGCGGCTGAGATCGCCGCTGCTCAGGCCCGCGGACGCGGCAGTGCCTGGGGTGACTATCCGGCCATCGTTCCGCTCCTGCCCACGGGGGAGAGCGCGGACACCCCGCACCTGAGCTGGACGAATCGGAAGTTCGTTGCCGATGAGTCGGTGAGCATCGAGCTGGCAGGCGTCCACCGTCGCTATCACGTGCCCTTGGCGCGCACCGCCGTCGTGGGAAAGCCGAAGCAGGAGCTCATCCGACTCGAGGGTGTCGTCTCCGAGGCGCTGGCCGCGGTTCTCGACGTCGCCGCACCAGAGGTGCCCACCGCCGAATTGGCCCGCACCTGGAACCGGGTGCTGGCGCTGGCCGGTCTGGAGAAGCCGAGCCGGCTGGGCTACTCCATCGGCATCGGGTACCCACCCGACTGGGGCGAGCGCACGATCTCGATCAGGACCGAGGACGACCAGATCCTCGAAGCCGGAATGACCTTCCACCTCATCTGCGGCATGTGGATGAACGGCTACGGCTATGAACTCTCCGAGTCCGTCCTCATTACGGATACCGGCTGTGACACGTTCACCGACTTCCCACGCGAGATCATCCGCGTCTGAAGTCCGCGCTTGGGAGCTCAGACCATGAACTGAATCCAGAGGCCGAGGGCCACCGCGTTGATCCCAGCGACGGTCAGTGCCCGTCCCTGGACCCAGGCGATGTCATTCGCCGAGGCGGGGCTTGAGGGGTCTGCCATCTGCACTGACATCGCCACCCGTGGGGGAGCGGCTAGTGCCGCAAGCGAGGCGGCGGCGTTTCCTGCTGCCACCACCGGCAGTGAGGAGACGTGGGAGGCCGTGGCGACCGCGTCGATGGTGCCGGTGAACATGGAGTTGGCGCCGGTGTTCGATCCGGTCACGATGGCTCCGACCGCAGTCAGCCAGGGCGTGAAGAGGACGAGTCCGGCGGGCACCAGGGTCCCGATGGACGCGCTCATCCCGGTCGTCGTCATGATCCAGCCCATGAGCATGAAGGCGGCTGTGCCGGCGCCGATCGGCAGCCAGGAGCGAACGGCGGCGGAGGTGACAGCACCGCGAGAGGTGACCCTGAGCGCGGCGATCACACAGGCGGCGGCCAACCAGAACGGGGGAGAGGCCACGATCTGTGTCACCAGTGACGGGACTGCGGATTCCAGTGCGCGGGCCAAGAGCAGGCCTACGGTGAGGGTCGTGTACGGCAGGACCGCGAGACCCAGCTGACGGGTGAAGCCGGTTCTGCGGCGGCGGATGATGAAGCGGGTGCCCATGACGGCGATGACGAGGAGTGAGCCGATGATGCCGGCTGGGGCCATGCCGATGAGGATGTTTGCGGTGAGGATGCCGGTCCACATCAGAGCCGCGGCGGCAATGATTCCGAAGCAGGAGGAGAGGCCGGGGCGCATGATGAGAATCACCGAGGTCGCCACGATGATGACGGGGATCGCGTTGATCCAGGCCGTCGCGACGCCGAGATCGTCGACGTTGATGCCGGTGAGCGCGGCGGCGACCGTGGTTCCGGGGCCGAGTGCGCCCCAGGGGACGGCGATGAGGCCCAGCAGTCCGAGGATCGCCGACTGCCGCAGTGAACAGCCGAGCAGCCGCAGGACCGGGACTCCGATCGTCACGCCGATGCCGAACCCGGTGACCGACTCGGCGAAGGGGACGAGCCCGAACACGACGAGTCCGACTCCGAGCGCGCGACTGGGCGCCGCTGCTTCGACCCAGGCGGAGATCTCGCCCATCGATCCTGACGACTCGAGCAGGCGTGCCAGAACCATGCCGAAGAGAAGGATGAGGGCGACTTCGAGGATCAGAGGGAAGTAGTCAGCCCCCGATTCGACGAGAACCGATATCGGCGTCGGGAAGAAGAGAATGACAGCCAGGCAGGCGGCGATGACCCCGGCGGCAGCGGCGATCCAGGAGTTCTGTTTGAATACGAGCAGAGCGATCGCGAGCACAATCGGCGTCAGCGCCAGCAGTGGAGTCATGGGAACAGTTCCATCGTGTGAAGAAGTAAGACTTGGTAGAATTCACTCTACTATTCAAGAACAATCTATGATGTCACCATGGTGAACACAGAGGACCTCGGAGCTCGAGTATTCGGCGCGCGCATCAGGGCGCGCCGCAAGTACAACGACCTGACGCTCAACGAACTTGCTGTGCGCGCCGGAATCTCTCGAGCGGCCTTGTCGAAGATCGAACGTGGGGAACAGGACACATCGGTCTCGAACGCCATGGGGCTCTCCCGTGCCCTCGGCGTGGATGTGGGTGAGCTCCTCGCTCCGCCCGAGGTGGTCATCACCTCCAGTGCTGCCATTCCCGCTCACAGCGCATACGGCAGAGGCACTCTGCGCCGAGACCTCCCCGCTCCGCAGGAGAACATGGAGGTCGTGCACTACAAGCTTGATCCGCACTGCGAAACAGCATCCTTCGCCGCTCACCGCAGCGGCTCCCGTGAGACCTTCTTCGTGCTCGCCGGCACCATCGAAATCGTCACGATCGATCGCCGGACCACCCTGCGGGTCGGAGACTGTGCGCAGGCGCCCGGCGATGTTCCGCACCAGCTGTCCAACCCCGGAAACGAGCCGGCGGAGCTCATGCTCATCATCGTCTGAGGTTCGCAACAGCCCTTGACGAGGACAACCGACCTCCGGCATCCTTGACTTGACACATTCCCGGCGAAAGACAGTCATTTCGTGAAGTAATTCCTCATTTCCGCATCATGCGGGTGCTACGGACCCGCAGCGCACTTCTGTGCACGAAATGAGGACACACATGACTGCTGCCGTATCTCTCTCGAAACTCGGCTACCGCCTCGGCGATGACACCGAGATCTTCACTGCTCTCACTGCATCGATCCCGGCCTCCCCTGTCGGACTGGTCGGTGACAACGGGATCGGCAAATCCACCCTCGCCAGAATCATCGCCGGACAGCTTCGCCCCAGCGCGGGCTCCGTCACCGGCGCCGAGGACGCGGTGTACATCGATCAGCTGCTGCCCCATACCGACCTCAGCGTCGCCTCGACCCTGGGAATCAGCGAGATCAGATCGGCACTGTCGAAGGCCCTGGCCGGTGACGCCGATTTCGCCGACTTCGACGTCATCGGCGATGACTGGGACATCGAGGAACGGGCGCTGAGCGCCCTGGCCGATCTCGGACTCACACTCGATGCCGCGGCCCTTGACCGGCGACTGTCGACCTTCTCCGGCGGTCAGGCCATGCGCATCGGACTGGCGCGGGCGGCTCTGGCCGGTGATCGCTGGCTGATTCTCGACGAACCGAGCAACAACCTCGACGAGGTGGGACGTCGCCGGCTGGCCTCCCTGCTGCGGGACCGGACGGGGCCGACACTCGTGATCTCCCACGATCGTGCACTGCTGGCGGAAGTGACGACGATCGTCGAGATGACGGACCAGCTGCGCATCTACGGTGGAGACTTCGACGACTACGAACGCATGGTCGCCGCCGAAGAGGAGGCGAAGCTCGCTCACCTCGTCGACGCCAAGAAGTCCCTGGCGATCGAGAAGCGCCAGCGCATCGAACTCGAGACGAAGCTGGCCAGGGCCGATCGCAAGGCTGCCAAGGACAAGGAGAACAAACGCCGACCCAAGATCGTCATGAATGGTCTGACCGACTTCGCCCAGAAGAGCGCGGCGAAGCGACGCGGAGACAAGGCTGACGACGAGGAGGCCGCCCGTTCCTCGGTGCGCACCGCCAAGGACGCTCTGCGCAGGGACTCAAGCATCCGCCTGGACCTGCCCGAGACCGTGATCCACTCGGCGAAGCGTGTCCTCGAGGTCTCAGGTCCGGTGCTCGAGCAGCCACGTACGATCGTCGGTCCCGAGCGGATCAGGCTGACCGGTGCCAACGGCTCCGGGAAGTCGACCATGCTGTCGGCGATCGCCGGGCGATACGACACCGGTGCCCCGATCAACGAGCTGTTCCCCGATCTGACCTTCACCGTTCCCGTGTCCAGCGGCTTCCTCGACCAGCAGTACAGGCTGCCGCCGACGCTGACCGTCATGGAAGCCGTGAGGGAGGACAACCCTGGTCTCGGACCACACCGAGTTCATGAGGTGTTGGCCGCGATGGGGCTGAGGGCCGGACGGACCGAGCAGCTGTGTTCGACATTGTCGGGAGGGGAGCGCTTTCGAGTGGCTCTGGCGAAGAGTCTGCTCCAAAACCCCGCGCCCCAGCTGCTCATCCTCGACGAACCAGGCAACAACCTCGACCTTTCCTCGCTGACTGCGTTGGTGACCGCCCTGGACGGATTCGGCGGAGCGATGATCGTCATCACCCACGATGATCGTCTCGCCGAGGAGCTGCGCCTCGACGTCGAATGGGACATTCGGGAATTTCTTCTCCCCGAACAGGTTGAAGGAGACGAGCAGGTTGATGGAGACAGGAACGAGTTTGAGGAGGCCTCACATGCGCGATCGTGAGCGGGAGCCAGCCGCCCGTGCCAGTGATCCATCATTTGACTGCTCGGGGATAATGGCATGGTGAGTGTCATCAGCCCTGCCCCAGAATCAGTATCCCCAGCCGCTGCCGAGCCCCTGCGCATCGGTCCCATCGAGCTGTCCTCGCCGGTCGTGCTCGCGCCGATGGCCGGAATCACCAACACCGCCTTCAGGCGCCTGTGCCGCGAGTACGGAGCCGGCCTGTATGTGACAGAGATGGTGACGTCCAGGGCGCTGGTCGAACGCAGCCCCAAGAGCATGCGCATCATCCGGCACGAGCCGTATGAGACACCGCGCTCGGTCCAGCTCTACGGCGTCGACCCGGTGACGATCGGGCAGGCCGTGCGCATGCTCGTCGAGGAGGACCGGGCCGACCACATCGACCTCAACTTCGGATGCCCCGTGCCCAAGGTCACCCGGAAGGGCGGCGGCTCTGCCCTGCCGTGGAAGAAGGACCTGTTCGAGTCCATCGTCACCACAGCCGTGACCGAGGCAGATCGCGGCGGCATCCCCCTGACCGTGAAGATGCGCAAAGGCATCGACAAGGACCACCAGACCTTCCTCGACGCGGGTGAGACTGCCCGCAATGCGGGTGTGGCAGCGGTCGCCCTCCACGGTCGGTCCGCGGCGGATCTGTACTCGGGCCAGGCGGACTGGGACGCCATCGCCCGACTCAAGGACCACCTCGGCGACACCGTTCCGGTTCTGGGCAACGGTGACATCTTCGCGGCAGAGGATGCACTTGAGATGATGCGCCGCACGGGCTGCGACGGCGTCGTCATCGGACGTGGATGCCAGGGACGACCTTGGCTGTTCGGCGACCTCGCCAATGCCCTCAACGGCAGCGATGAACGCTTCCGGCCGGGTCTCGCCGAGGTGGCTCGCGCCGTCTACAAGCACGGCGAGTACCTGGCCGAATACTACGAGGACGAGTTCTACGGCGTTCGTGACCTGCGCAAACACATTGCCTGGTATTTCAAGGGCTATCCGGTTGGGGGAGACCTGCGGCGTCAGCTGGCGATGGTCTCCTCGCTCGAGGAGCTCGCGGGCCTGCTGGCTCAGCTTGATCAGGACGCACCGTATCCTGGTACGGACGCGGAAGGCTCCCGGGGGCGGACGACCCGCCCGAAGAAGCCGCATCTGCCCGAAGGGTGGCTCGACTCCCGCATCTTCGATGTGAGCGGAAAGTCACTGCTCTCCGAGGCGGAACTCGACATCTCGGGAGGATGACAATGCCATTCGAAACTCACCCACGCACCTCGGTGCGCTCGGGGACCGTGGCGGTCTACACGCCGTGGGACGAGGAACGATGGGTGAGCGAACCGGCGAAGAATCCACGCCGCTCGGCCTTTCAACGTGACCGGGCCCGGGTGCTGCACTCCGCGGGACTGCGGCGTCTGGGCGCCAAGACTCAGGTCGTGTCACCAGGCACTGATGATTTCGTCCGCACCCGGCTCACCCACTCTCTCGAAGTCGCTCAGGTCGGGCGCGAACTTGCCCGATACTTAGGCTGCGATCCCGACATCGTCGACACCGCGTGCCTGAGCCATGACCTCGGCCATCCGCCCTTCGGTCACCACGGCGAGACCATCCTCGACGCCCTGTGCATCGACATCGGCGGATTCGAGGGCAATGCGCAGACGCTGCGCCTGGTCACCCGGATCGAGCCGAAGGTGATCGCCGATGACGGCCGACCGGCAGGACTCAACCTCACGCGGGCCAGCCTCGACGCACTCACGAAATATCCCTGGTCACGGAGCGAAGCGTCCGCGGGGCGGCGTGACTCCGGCGTGCGGAAATTCGGTGTCTACGATGACGACAGGGGAGTCTTCGACTTCTACCGCGACGGGATCGAGAACGGCAAACGGTGTATCGAAGCCCAGGTGATGGATCTCGCCGATGACATCTCCTACTCCGTCCACGATGTTGAGGACGCGATCGCCGGGGGCCACCTGCATCTGGGTGAATTCGCTGCGGAGAGCCGTCGGGCTGAGCTCTTCGACATCACCCGCAAATGGTATCTGCCGACCACGAGCGACGAAGAGATGGACAAGGCGCTGTCGCGGCTGCAGGCGGCCGCGTACTGGCCCGCGGATGTCTATGACGGTTCCAGGAAGGCCCAGGCCACGCTCAAGCACATGACGAGTCAGCTCATCGGGCGGTTCGTCGGTGCGGCCGAAGCCGCAACACGTGAGGAGTTCGGCTGGGAGCCCCTGGCCCGTTACGCGGCCTCGCTGGTCGTCCCCGAGCCCACGGTCGTCGAGATCGCCGTCCTCAAGGGTATGGCGACGTTGACGGTGATGGTCGCCGAAGACCGTCTGCGACTCCATGACATCCAGTCTGCCGTCATCACCGAGTTGGCCCAGTGGTACTCCGCGATGCCGACCAAGCTCGACCCGATGTTCAGAGCCGACTACTTCGAAGCTGCCGACGATGCGGCACGGCTGCGTGTCGTCGTCGACCAGATCGCATCACTGACCGACCATTCTGCCTGGGCCCTGTACCACCAGCTCAAAGCAGGGGCGGGGGATCGTCTCTAGACCATGGCCGGACTGATCAAACGTGAGGACATCGACGAGCTGCGCAGTCGAACCCGCATCGACGAGGTCGTCGGTGAGTTCGTCACGCTCAAGACCGCGGGAATCGGCTCACTCAAGGGGTTGTGCCCCTTCCACGATGAGAAGACTCCCTCGTTCACGGTTCGCCCCCAAGTCGGGATGTATCACTGCTTCGGCTGTGGTGAGTCCGGCGACGTGTTCTCGTTTCTGCAGAAGGTCGAACAGCTCAGCTTCGTTGAGACGGTCGAGGCGCTGGCCGGCAAGATCGGGATGCATCTGCGCTACGAGGACGGCAAGGGCCCCGACCGTGAGCAGGCCAGCCGACGACAGCGGCTGCTGGAGATGCACGAAGTCGCACAGCGCTTCTTCACCCAGTGCCTGGAATCCGAGCAGGGGCAGATCGGTCGGGAGTTCCTCGAGGGTCGTGGCTTCCCACTGAGTTCGAGCAAGGAGTTCGGCCTCGGCTTCGCCCCCAAGTCCTGGGATTCTCTGACCAGCCAGCTCAAGCGGGCCGGCTTCACCGAGGAGGAGATCCTCGCCGGAGGTCTGGCCAGTGAAGGCGGCCGCGGCATCTACGATCGTTTCCGCGGCCGGGTTGT
Organism: Brevibacterium aurantiacum; assembly: GCF_003932995.1. NCBI lineage: Bacteria > Bacillati > Actinomycetota > Actinomycetes > Micrococcales > Brevibacteriaceae > Brevibacterium > Brevibacterium aurantiacum. Next base: position 2,343,012 of record NZ_CP025333.1, on the reverse strand, counting down.
CTGGCCCATCAAGGACATGACCTCTCGGACCATCGGCTTCGGTGCCAGGCGACTGTACGACGATGACAAGGGGCCGAAGTACCTGAACACTCCGGAGACGGCTCTCTATCACAAGAACCAGGTTCTCTACGGTCTGGATCTGGCCAAGAAGGACATCGCGAAGACCAAGCGCGTGGTCATCGTCGAAGGCTATACCGACGTCATGGCCGCGCATCTGGCCGGCGTCACACAGGCGGTGGCGACCTGTGGAACGGCTTTCGGGCCTGAGCATGTGAAGATCGTTCGGCGTCTGCTCGGCGATGATCCGACAGGCCAGGTGATCTTCACCTTCGACGGCGACGCGGCCGGACAGAAGGCGGCTCTGCGGGCCTTCGAATTCGAAAGCGAGTTCACCGCTCAGACCTTCGTCGCCGTCGAACCCGATGGGCTCGACCCCTGCGATCTGCGGATGCAGAAGGGCGATGGGGCCCTGCGCGAGCTCATCGACGGTCGAAAGCCGCTCTTCGAGTTCGTCATCACCACCGCAATCTCTCGCTACGACCTCGACTCGGTCGAAGGTCGGATCGCAGCAGTCAAGGCCAGCGCCGAGGTGCTCGCTGACATCCGGGACCGCAATAGTCTCAGCCACTACTACCGTTTCGTCGCCGGCCGCATCGGTGTCGACATCGACGAGGTGGAATCTGCGGTCAGAGATGCCCGGAAACGTCCCAGCAGACCGCAGGCGAACCAGTCTCGTCAGCCTCAGCCTGCCCCGTCCCAGACCCCGCCCGGTGCCCCGCCAGTCGCATCGGGTCTGCCGGGGCAAGCAGGCGCGTCGCAGGCGCAGAGGTACGGATCTCAGGACCAGCAGAGGTCGGGTCATCCTGCATCGAGGCCACAGTCCTCGGGCCAGTACGCGCCGGGACAGCAGGCACGGGGTCAACAGCCATCCGGCCAGCCGACACAGGGACAGCAGCTTTCCGGCCAGCCCGCATCGGGACAGGGCCAGCAGCAGGGGGCGGACGCACAGCGGCCGTCCACGGGATTCGCACCCGCAGGGGGAGGTGCTGGGGGAGACGACACCGCCATCGAGTACGTCTACGATGAGCGCCCCGACGTGTCGAACTTGTCAGCACCGATCAGCCCCGCTCGCCTGAAGACAGAGAAGGGCGCCCTGATGGTGGCGCTGCAGCATCCCGAGTTCGTCAACGCCAAACTGTTCGATTCCCTGTCCGCACGAGCCTTCGAACACCCCGGCTATCGACGGATCCAAGCCGCGGTGAAGGCTGCCGGCGGCCTGAAGTCGGCCGGTGGTGCGCAGACAGCGGGAACCGCCGCCGCTACACGTTGGGCCGACGCGGTCCTCTCCGCCAGCGCCGAGGACCTTAAGCCCTACGTCACACAGCTGCTGGTGACGCCCTTGCCGGTGGCAGACGGCGTCAGCGCGGAAGGGTTTGCCCGCGGCATCGTGGCCCGTCTCTTCGACTACGATCTCGAACGCATCGCCAAGGAGCTGCACTCGCGACTGCAGCGCCAGGACACCACTGACACAGCTGCGCAGACGACTCTTCTGGGGCAGCTCCAGGTGCTCGAACAGCACCGGGCGCGGCTGAAGACTCTCATGTGAAGACACCGATGTGAGGGCTGCGATTCTCGCCTGAGAACGTGAAATAGTGCACAATTGCAATTTTGCAGTTGATGAAATGTTGCATGAGATGCAAAAATGGTCTCATGCGTGAATCCGAACCCGAATCCCTCCGTGCCAAAAAGGCCCGCCAGACGCGTCATGCGCTGCATGACGCGGCGATCACTCGGGTTCTCGATGAAGGACTCGAATGCGCGACGGTGGCGAACATCGCCGCCGACGTCGGCGTCTCCACACGAACCTTCTTCAACTACTACGCGACGAAGGAAGACGCCATCGTCGGACTCGACGAATCCAACATCGACGCCACACTGGTCGATGACTACGTCCACTCCGATTCCGGGGTGGAGAATCTGGCCGAGGACACTGCCCGCTTCGTCCGCGAGGTGCTGCTCATGGGATCGATGGATCCCAGCCTGCCGGCCCGTCGCAGGAAGCTGTTCGCCCGCTATCCGGAGCTGGTCAGCAAGCGCTTTGACCGGGCCGAGGCCCTGGAAGAGCTCGTGGCCGAACACGTGCTGGCGCGTCTGCGCTTTCTGGGCCAGGAGTTCTCCACTGAAGAATCGGCCTGGCGCAGCGCCAGGATGCTCACCCAACTGTGCCGGGTGCCCCTGAACCATGCTGGACAGACGGTCAAACGCTCACCCGAGCGCATTGACGAGAAAACCGGCACACAACCACTCTTCGAAGAATCATTGGGACTCTTCCTCAAGGTTCTGGACCGACTATGACAAAGGCTGAAATGAGAAGCAATCAAGGACTGCGAACCGGGGAGATGCCGAAGACCCCGGAAGACAGCAGCGAGCCAGAGCAGATGAAGACATCTGCGATCATCCTGCTCTTCGTGGGACTCATGATCGCCATGTTCATGTTCTCCCTCAACCAGACGGTGCTGGCGACCGCCCTGCCGACGATTGTCGGTGAACTCGACGGCGTCGACCAGATGCTGTGGGTCTCCACCGCATTCATGCTCGCCTCGACGATCATGATGCCCATCTACGGCAAGGTCGGGGACCTGTTCGGTCGCAAGCCGCTGTTCATGTTCGCGATCAGCTGCTTCCTGCTCGGCTCGGTCTTCGCGCTCATCGCCAACGATATGGGCATGCTCATCTTCGGTCGTGTGCTCCAGGGCATCGGCGGCGGTGGCATGATGATCCTCTCGCAGTCCATCATCGCCTCGGTGGTTCCCGCACGTGAACGCGGCAAGTACATGGGAATCATGGGATCTGCCTTCGCAGTGTCCTCGGTCGCAGGTCCCCTCATCGGCGGCTGGCTGACAGTAGGACCCGGCTGGCGCTGGGCCTTCGCCATCAACTTCCCACTCGGCATCATCGCTCTCTTCGCCGCAGCCATCTTCCTCAAGGTGCCCAAGCGTGCCCCCGGACCACGCCCGAAGATCGACGTCATCGGTATGGCCCTGATCTCGATCGTCACTTCCTGCATCGTCCTCGTCTCCGCCTGGGGCGGGCACGACTACGAATGGGGCTCATGGCAGATCAACGGACTCATCATCGTCGGAGCACTCTCCATCGTCGGTTTCATCTTCGTCGAGCTCAAGGTCAGCGAACCGGTCATCCCGATGTACCTGTTCAAGAACCGTGACTTCCTGCTGTGCACCATCGCCGGCCTGTTCATCGGCATCGGCATGTTCGGTGTCCTGTCCTACATGCCCACCTACCTGCAGATGGTCCACGGAATCGACGCCACAGTGGCCGGACTGATGATGGTTCCCATGATGGGCACGATGCTCATCTCCTCGACCCTCATCGGCTTCGTCGTCTCGCGCACCGGCAAGTACAAGAAGTACCCGCTCATGGGCATCCTGATCATGGCCGCCTCTCTGGTGCTGCTCTCGCAGCTCAAGGCCGAAAGCGCCGCGTGGGAGACCATGGGCTGCTTGGCTCTGCTGGGACTCGGACTGGGTCTGAGCATGCAGACGCTCGTGCTCGTCGTCCAGAATGCCTTCCCCGTTGCCATGGTCGGCACAGCCACCGCGTCGAACAACTACTTCCGCCAGGTCGGAGCGACCCTGGGCATGGCCTTCATCGGGTCGGTCTTCACTCAGCGCCTCCTGGACAACATCAAGGACGGGATGGGTGAGCTCGCCAAGGCCGCACCCTCACAGCCGCTGCCGAAGGTCTCCTCGACGGGGCTCACACCCCAGATCGTCGCCGACCTGCCTGAGCCGCTGCACAGTCTCATCATCACGTCGTACAACGACGCCCTGGTGCCGCTGTTCCTGTGGGTCGCCCCACTGGCAGTCCTCGGGTTCGTCTTCCTGTGCTTCCTGCCCAACACGCCATTGGCGCAGACGCTCAAGGCCGACCCTGCAAAGCGCGTGCTCGTCACGGTCGGGGCCGACTCCTCTGCAAGCCACGCGGATTCGTCCGCCTCTCACGCCGTCACATCCGATAGTCTGGCGGAGAAGGCTAGGCTGAAGGAGTCGACTCATGACGGTACTGACATTACTCAACGCCCCGGGGACGGAGATTCCCGACCAGCTGACTGACCTCGGTCACAGGGAGGGAGTCGAACTTCGGATCGTCGAGGCACAGGATCTCGGCTCTGCTCTCCCCGGCACTGATGTTCTCCTGCTCTGGGACTTCTTCTCCAAAGCGCTGCGCAGCGAGTTCGACCGTGCTGACAGCCTGAAGTGGATCCATGCGGCCGCGGCCGGAGTCGACTCGCTGCTCTTCGATGAGCTGTCGGCCTCGGAGGTCGTCGTCACCAATGCGCGGGGGATCTTCGACCGGCCGATCGCGGAGTTCGTGCTCAACTACATCCTCATCCATGCGAAGAACTCGCTGGGTTCGCTCCAGGACCAGAAAACATCGACCTGGAACCGTCGCTCGACGAAGAACCTCGCCGGATCTCATGCCATGGTCGTCGGAACCGGGTCGATCGGGAGAGAGATCGCCAGAGTACTGAGCGCGCTCGACGTCAACGTCACCGGCGCCGGCAGCCGTGCTCGGACCGGTGACGCCGACTTCGGAACCGTCATCGACTCGGCTCAGCTGAGTTCGCATCTGTCCGGAGTCGACTGGGTGATCAACATTGCACCGCTGACGGAGAAGACGAGGAACCTCATCGACGCCGAGGTGTTCGCCGCCATGGACTCGGATGCCTACTTCGTCAATGTCGGTCGTGGGGAGGGAGTCGTCACCTCCGACCTCGTGAACGCACTTGAGACGGGCCAGATCGCCGGCGCCGGACTCGACGTCTTCGACGAAGAGCCTCTGCCTGCCGATCATCCGCTGTGGCAGGCGGACAACGTCATCGTCACCCCGCACATGAGCGGGGACACCGACGGATGGCGCATGCGTCTGGCCAACCAGTTCGTCGACCTCTTCGACAAGCACATGGCAGGTGAGGCATTCCCGCACACGGTCGACAAAGCAGCGGGATACGTGCGATGAGCGAGAAGTCTGACCATGCTGACGAACGGGCATACCTCGCTCGAGTCGTCAGCGAGCTCATCGCGGTGCGCCGAGCGCGACTGCTGAGCATGCTGGTCTTGGCTCTGGCCATGCTCGTCGCCGGAATCGGTGCGGCGATGCAGGCGCAGGGGACTCGGGTGGACACGGTCCTGCTGTTCTCCGCGTTCAGCCTCATCATGATCGGAATCGTCTGTGCACTGGGGGCGATCCTCGCCTGGACGAGGATCAATCGTGACGTCCTTGACTCGGCGGCCTCGGCCAAACCCGCCCGCGCCAAAGCTCCGAGAACCCGCAATACGGGAATGGCGGTCGCGATCGGCTTCGCGGTGCTCGGGCTTCTGTTCGGATGGATGCTGTTCACGGCGACACCGATCCTGGCCATCGCCATCGTCCTGGCGTGTGCCGTTCTGGCCTGCCTGGGTCCGATCTGGGCCAATGAGCTCTCCACCGCCGATGATCGCTTCGCCGTCATCCTCGACAGCGACGACGAACTGGCCAAACGGTTCAGCACCTACACCCCTATCTGGCTCCACGAAGCGATGGAGAATGAGAAAGCAGGCCAGGACCGAGCCTGAGCGCGCATCCATCACCAAAGACTCAGAGACGAACAAACGCCCGCAGCCATTCAGGCTGCGGGCGTTTCATCTTCCGATCAGAGGAACGGACCGCTGACGATCAGATCAGGGGAAGGCGGGAACGTCGACCCCGGCCATCTTGGCCACGCAGCGGATCACCTGGCAGCTGTAGCCGAACTCGTTGTCGTACCAGACGTAGACGACGACACGGTCATCGTCGACGATCGTGGCCAGACCATCGACGACACCGGCCCGCTTCGAGCCGACGAGGTCGCTGGAGACGAGCTCGGGGGAGGAGACATAGTCGATCTGGTTGCGCAGTTCCGAATTCATCGAGGTCTCACGCAGGAATGCGTTGAGCTCATCGACGCTCGTGGCTTTCTCAAGGTTGAGGTTGAGGATCGCCATCGACACGTTCGGAGTGGGAACGCGGATCGCATTGCCCGAGAGCTTGCCCTTGAGCTCGGGAAGAGCCTTCGCCACTGCCTTGGCAGCACCGGTCTCTGTGAGCACCATATTGAGTCCGGCGGCACGACCACGACGGGAGCCCTTGTGGAAGTTGTCGATGAGGTTCTGGTCGTTGGTGAACGAATGCACCGTCTCGACGTGACCGTTTCGGACCCCGTACTTGTCATGGAGGGCCTTGAGCACAGGGGTGATCGCGTTCGTGGTGCACGAAGCCGCTGACATGACCGTGTCCTCTTCGAGGATGGCCGCGTCATTGACGCCGTAGACGATGTTCTTGACCTCGCCCTTGCCGGGCGCGGTGAGGAGGACCTTCGAGGCACCCGGGCAGGCCAGGTGCTTGGACAGGCTCTCCTCGTCACGCCAGATTCCCGTGTTGTCGACGATGATCGCATCGTTGATGCCGTATTCGGTGTAGTCGACCTGAGAAGGATCGTTGGAGTAGATGACCTGGATCAGGGTGCCGTTGGCCTGGATCGTGTTGGCCTCTTCGTCGATGACGATGCTGCCGTCGAAGCTGCCGTGAACGGAATCGCGGCGCAGGAGCGAGGCACGCTTGACGATGTCATCATCGCTGCCCTTGCGGACGACGATCGCACGCAGGCGCATCCCCGTGCCGCCGGCACGATCGATGAGGATGCGGGCGAGCAGGCGACCGATGCGACCGAAGCCGTAGAGGACGACATCGCGAACGGCGCCTTCTTCAGCATTGCCTCCGGTGACCGATGCCAGCTCCGTGGAGAGGAAGTCCTCGACCGAGGCCGACTGGTCCTGCAGCTTCTGGATGAGGCGACCCAAGTCGATTCGAGTGGGACCGAGATCGAGTTCGGTCAGAGCGCGGACGATCTTCAGGGTCTCTTCGATGTCGAGATCCTCGCCGAGGAAGTGGCGGGCATAACGGTGAGCCTTGATCATCCCGGTCACCGACTTATTCAGCAGAGAACGGCCGAACAGCGTCAGCAGCACATCGTTCTCACGGTAAAGTCGTCCGGTCAGTGGAATGAGTTCTTCGGCGGCAGTCTGCTTGTTCGCCCATTCGTTCAGGCGAGCCGTCGTTGCATCAGTCAAAGGTCGTGTCTCCTCGGTCAGTTGGCGAATTCTCGCTCAGTCTAACGCGTTGTCTACTCGTGTTTCGTCTGGCGCTCATCGAGTCGTCGGAATCCGAGCAGAGTCAGCGCGATGATGCCGGCGCCGGCCAGCAGCGCACCCAGGCTCTGGATCTGGACTCTCGGTTCGACGAAGCGGTATTCGGGCGTGGAATCCTCCTGCGGGCGCGGTAGCGTCGCGGTGCCGATCCAAGCGGCGACGAAGAGGATGATGCGGGCGAAGACATTCATCGTGAGCATGATCGCGATGATCGAACCGAAGACACCAGCAGCCTTGTTGCCGGAGAAGAGGTCGACGAGGACCGTGGCGAAGTTGATGAGAATGGTGAAGGCCAGAGCACCGATGAGGGAGCCCCGGATCTTGGCCCTTTTGCCCACCGGGTGGTCGGGCAGCATGGTGAAGAGGAACATGAAGATCAACCACGCGGCACCGAAGGTGATGAGGGGCGGGATGATGACCAAGAGGGCCCTCGCCCAGCCGGGAAGGCTGAGCAGGTCGCTGATGACGGACCCTAAGCCGGCGCCGACGACGGTCAACGCCACGGTGAGCAGCAGGCCGATGATAAGCCCCAGCAAAGTCACGACGTTGTTGAGGACCTTCTTGACGAACGACTTGTCTTCGATGACATCGTCGAAGTCCGCGTGGAGTTGAGCTCGCACAGCAGCACCGAGGTTGCCGATGAATCCCTGTCCTGTGTAGAGGGCAGCCAGGATGGCGATGATGCCGACCGACTGCCAACTGGTGAGGAAGCTCTCAAGCTGTTCCGTCAGTGACGAGTTGCCGCCTACCTGAGCCTCGATCTGCTCGACGACGACGGGGAGGAGCTCGGGTTTGAGGACATCGAGGACGAAACCGAGGCTCGCGAAGGTGAACATCGCGATGGGCATGACTGCGAGGACCAGGAAGTAGGTGATGGCCGCACCGAACTGGTTGCCCAACCGTTCACCGAAGCGCTTGACGGCCCGCATCAGGTGGGCGGGTCCCGGCTGGGTGATGGCGTTGTGGCCGACTTCGGCGACGGTGTTGCGTGAGGCCAGTACTTTGGCTGGTGCCACTTCGTGCTCCTTCGATCTTGACCCGCAGGTGTCTGTTTCAACACTAACCGCTGGGAGCGTCCTGAGAGGGGTGGGCCGCGCCTCCAATCTAGACTTTTGACCATGCCGACATTATTTTCGACTGCCCCGTCCACAGATCTGCTGCTCTCCGCTGGCTCCTCAGCGGCGGAGAATCTCAGTGGCTTCTCCGGCTGGGCGGTGAGGCTCATGGAGGCGCTGGGTCCTCTCGGCGTCGGGTTCTTGGTGTTCTTGGACAATATCTTCCCACCCATTCCCAGTGAGCTGGTGCTGCCGCTGGCGGGCTTCACCGCCAGCCAGGGAAGCATGAACATCGTCTTGGCGATCATCTTCGCAACAGTGGGCTCCGTCGTCGGCGCGGTGATCTTGTGGGCCCTGGGCAAATGGATCGGTCTTGAGCGCATCTCTCGCATCGCAGTGAAGATGCCGCTCGTCGACGTCGACGATGTGCACAAGACGGTCGGCTGGTTCGACAAGCACGGTGACAAGGCCGTGTTCTTCGGTCGGATGGTTCCGATCTTCCGGTCTCTGATCTCCATCCCCGCAGGCATGCGGAACATGTCGATCATCAAGTTCCTGGTGCTGACCACGGCCGGCAGCGCGATCTGGAACACCATTCTCATCGTCGCCGGCTTCTACCTCGGTGAGAACTGGTCGATCGTGGAGACCTACGCCGGTTACTTCCAGACTCTGGTCATCGTTGCTGTGGTCGTCTTCGTTGTGGTGTGGATCGTGCTCAAGATCCGCAAGCGCTCACGAGCCAAGGCCGCGGATCGCACCGATGCCGCCGGCGAAGACACCGAAGGCCCAGCCGACCCGTACGGGGGCTGAGCCTTCGGTTAGGTTCAGTTCGCAGCTGCGGCCATCACAGCCAGGCTGCTGCGGTGTGTTCCTCAGGAACTTCCTCACCGGCGCGCACCGGCCCGGGTGCGGTGCCTTCGCCGAAGGGTGAACCGCCCAGCTTCTCCCGACCGTGAGGCGAGAGCCAGCCGGAGAGGTCAGGGCCCTTGGGGACGACCTGCGTCGGGTTCACATCGACGTGGACGATGTAGTAGTGCTGTTTGATCTGGGTGAAGTCCACAGTGTCGCCGAATCCCGGCGTCTGGTAGAGATCGCGGGCATAGCCCCAGAGATTCTCGAAATCGCGCAGGGTCTGACGGTTGCACTTGAAATGACCGAAGTAGACCGGGTCGAAGCGAACCAGAGTGGTGAAGAGACGGACATCCGCCTCGGTGATGGAGCCTCCCATGAGATACCGGGAATGGCTCAGACGCTCTTCGATGGTGTCCAGGGCAGTGAACAGTCGGTCGAAGGCGGCTTCGTAGGCCTCCTGCGACCCCGCGAAGCCGCAGCGGTAGACGCCGTTGTTGATCTCGGTGTAGATCAGGCGCATGACCTTCTCCATCTCGTCCCGAGACTCCTCGGGCCAGAGATCAGGGGCGCCGGCGCGGTGATACTGCTTCCACTGTGAGGAGAAGTCTTCGGTGATCTGTGGGAAGTCGTTGGTCACCACTGCGCCGCTGGCGATGTCGACCATGGCAGGAACCGTGATTCCGCGCGGGTAGTCCGGGAACCGGGCAAAGAACGCCTGCTGCAGGCGCTCGATGCCCAGCACCGGGTCGACGCCGCCGGGATCGAGGTCGAAGGTCCACGACCGTGCATCGTGTGTGGGCCCCGGCATGCCGATGGAGATGACGTCTTCAAGGCCCAGCAGCCTGCGGACGATGATCGTTCGATTCGCCCACGGGCAGGCTCGCGCGGCGATGAGTCGGTATCGACCCGGCTCGACGGGCCACTGGGAGTCGGGATCGGCAAGGATTCGGTCCTCGATGTAGTTCGTGTCCCGGTCGAATGCCTCGCCCTTGGCCACATAGCTGTTCATCTGGCTGCTGTCATCGGACATTGTCATCTCCTTCGGAAAGTGCCTTGTTCATCTCGCACAGTCCCAGCCTACTTCCGTCGACCGCAACGCGGTCAGTCGGCACGGAGTCAGTCCACCGCGGAGCGGTCAGTCGGCATAGAGTCCGTCGATGTCGGCTGCGAAGTCTTTGCCGACGAGGTGGCGCTTGACCGACTGCTTCGCCGACAGGTATCCGTTGTCTTCGGAGAGCTCGACGGGCAGGATGGTGAACTTCTTGATGCCTTCGGCCCGTGACACCGTTCTGTTGACGGTTTCGACTGCCTTTTCGACGGCGGCTCGCACTGTTTCGTCGTCCGCTGCCTGAGGCAGATCCATCTCGGGCAGACCGTTGTTCTTCAACCAGGTGGGCAGCATCTCCGAGTCGAGGAAGATCAGCGCTGAGATGTACTTGCGGTTGTCGCCGACGACGACGGGCTGGCCGATGAGCGGGTGGCGACGCAGGGCATCTTCAAGTGGTGCCGGTGCGATGTTCTTTCCGCTCGAAGTGACGATGATCTCCTTCTTACGTCCGCTGATCGTGAGGTATCCGTCTTCATCGAGCGAACCGAGATCGCCGGTGGAGAACCAGCCGTCGTGGAACTCCTTGTCGGTGGCCTCCTGGTTGTTCCAGTACTCGCGGAAGACGGGGACGCCCTTGGCGAGGATCTCGCCGTCAGGGGCGATGGCCACGCTCACACCGGGCAGGGGAACGCCGACGGTGCCGATCTTGGCCTTCTCAGGCACGTTGACGGTGATCGGAGCTGTCGTTTCCGTAAGACCGTAACCTTCGAGGACGACGAGGCCGACGCCCCGGAAGAAGTGGCCGAGGTGGGCGCCGAGAGGACCGCCACCGGAGACAGCGGCGCTGACGTTGTTGCCCATGACCGTACGGAGCTTCGAATACACGAGCTTGTCGAAGAGTGCGTGCTGGAGCTTGAGTGAGACGGGGATCTTCTCGGCATCCATGGCCTTGGAGTAGGCGACTGCGACCCGCTCCGCCTGACGGAAGATCTTCTCCTTGCCGCCGGATTCGGCCGTGGCCAGTGCGGAGTTGAAGACCTTCTCGAAGACGCGGGGGACTCCGAGGATGAACGAGGGTCGGAAGCTGCCGAGTGCGTCTGTGAGCTTCGTCAGGTCGGACTGGTGGGCCAACAGGGCACCGGAGCTGACCGAGAGGACCTCGATGAAGCGGGCGAAGACGTGTGCCTGAGGCAGGAACAGCAGGGCGCGCATGCCGTGCGAGAAGATCTCGGGGATCTGTTCCTGGGCAGCCTGCACGGTCTGGACGAAGTTCCCATGTGTGAGGACACAGCCCTTGGGCTTACCTGTGGTGCCGGAGGTGTAGATGAGAGTGGCAACCGAGTCGCCGGTGACCTGTGAGCGTGCGGCCTCGAGCACATCATCACTGATCTGTCGTCCGGTGGTTTCGAGTTCGGAGAAAGCGCCCTGGTCCCAGACCCACAGCTGTGGGGCGGCAACTCCGGCAGCGGCTGCGGCGGCTTCAACTCGGTCGGCATGCTCACGGGTGCTGACGAGACCGCGTCCGACCGCGGCGTCCTTGATCATCCAGGCAAGCTGAGATTCCGAGGAGGTGTCGTAGAACGGCACGGAGATTCCACCGGCGAACCACACGGCATAGTCGCTGAGAGTCCATTCGAAGGAGGTGGGGCCGAAGATGGCGATCCGGTCTCCGACCTCGACGCCGGAGGCGATGAGCCCCTTGGCTGCGGTTCGGACCTGGGTCAGGAACTCTCCGGCGCTGACTTCGTCCCAGCCGTTGTCAACCGGTTTGGCCAGCAGCGGCAGGTTCGGGTCTTCGGCAGCCTTCGCGAGGAAGACATCGGTCGTCGATGACGTCGTATCAACCTTGAAGCCGACAACTGGAGTGGTCGATTGGGGCATTGTCGCTGGGCTCATGAGCTCTCCTTTGGGGCATAAGTTACTGCCCGGTCATACTACTGGTCCTGGGCTGTGAGGTGAAATCGCTCACGTTTTGCAGCTCAAACCCTCATCGCGGCTCTCTGGGCCAGTCTAGTCAAGCCGAAGCGGGGATTGTTCAGAGTACGATGGTCGAAACCCGCTCACGTCCATTCAGTGAAGGAAGGTAATGACGACGAACCCTGAAGAGACCGGTTTCCGCTACGATGCGGGGCTGGCCGAAAAGATCGAGAAGTCATGGCAGCACACATGGGAACAGGCGGGAACATTCCACGCCCCGAATCCCACCGGTGATCTCAGCCAGGCTGGTGCAGGTCTCGGTCTGCAGGACGTCGACTCCGGCTACGGACCGCCTAAGAACCTCGGCGAGCGTGAGTCCCTCTACATCATGGACATGTTCCCCTACCCCTCGGGAGCGGGGCTGCACGTCGGCCACCCCCTGGGATACCTGGGCACGGATGTCTACGGGCGGTATCAGCGGATGCGCGGGCACAACGTCATGCACGCACTGTCCTACGACGCCTTCGGTCTGCCCGCCGATCTGTACGCCGTCCAGACCGGGCAGCACCCGCGCATCACCACCGATGCCAACATCACCAACATGACCCGACAGCTGCGACGCCTGGGCCTGGCCCATGATGCCCGCCGCAGCTTCGCGACCACTGACGACGACTTCGTTCGGTGGACCCAGTGGATCTTCCTGCAGATCTTCAACTCCTGGTATGACCCGGAGGCAAGTACCGCAGGTGAGAACTCACGTGGTGCGGCGCGACCGATCGGAACCCTGATCGACCAGTTCGCCCAGGGCACCCGACAGACACCCGACGGCCGCCCCTGGACTCAGCTGAGCCCCGCCGAGCAGGAAGATGTCCTGCAGGGCTACCGCCTGGCCTACGTCTCGGAGTCGCCGGTCAACTGGTGCCCCGGTCTGGGCACCGTGCTCGCAAACGAAGAGGTCACCGCCGAGGGACTGTCCGAACGCGGCAACTTCCCCGTCTACACTCGCCGCCTGCGGCAGTGGAACATGCGCATCACAGCCTATGCCGACCGTCTCATCGACGATCTGGACTCGCTGGACTGGCCGAGCGCGGTGCGCAGCATGCAGACCAACTGGATCGGCCGGTCCAAGGGTGCCCTGCTGCGACTGCCCGTGGCCGCCTCGGAGACTCAGGTCGAGGTCTACACGACCCGACCCGACACCCTGTTCGGTGCCACCTACCTCGTGCTCAGCCCCGAACATCCGCAGGTGGAGCAGCTGACCGCGGCCCAGTGGGACGAGCAGACTCCCGAAGGCTGGCGCGGTGGAGAATCCACCCCCGCCGAGGCGATCTCCGCCTACCAGCGCAATGCGGCGGCCAAGACCGACGCGGATCGTCAGCAGAGCAAGGACAAGACCGGCATCTTCACCGGTTCATTCGCGGTCAACCCCGCAACCGGTGAACAGATCCCGATCTTCATCGCCGACTACGTCTTGATGGGCTACGGCACCGGTGCGATCATGGCAGTGCCTGCCGAGGACGCCCGCGACTGGGACTTCGCGAAGTCCTTCGGACTGCCCTATGTGCGCACCGTGCAGCCGCCTGCCGACCACGACGAAGACACCCCGTTCACCGGCACCGGCGTCATGATCAACTCAGCCAATGACGAGATCGACATCAACGGTCTCGACGTCGAAGCGGCCAAGGCCAAGATCACAGCGTGGCTGGCAGACCAGGGGCTGGCCACGGAATCGACCCAGTACCGGCTGCGGGATTGGCTGTTCTCACGCCAGCGCTACTGGGGCGAACCGTTCCCGATCGTCTACAACGAGGCCGGGACTCCCATCGCGCTGCCTGATTCTATGCTGCCCGTCGAACTGCCGGAGGTCGACGAATTCGCTCCGCGGACCTTCGCCGCCGATGACGCCGACAGTGAGCCGGAACCGGCCCTGGGCCGCAACCGCGACTGGGTCGAGGTCGAACTCGACCTGGGCGACGGGCCGCAGAAGTACTACCGCGAGACGAACACGATGCCCAACTGGGCCGGATCGTCTTGGTATCAGCTGCGCTACGCCGATCCGCACAACTCCGAACGCCTGGTCGATCCGGAGAACGAGCAGTACTGGCTGGGGCCCCGCGAGTCCAAGCCGCGCGGCGGAGCCGACCTCTACGTCGGCGGCGCCGAGCACTCGGTTCTGCACCTGCTCTACTCCAGGTTCTGGCACAAGATTCTGTTCGACCTGGGGCATGTCTCCTCCTCGGAGCCATTCCACCGCCTGGTCAACCAGGGCTATATCCAGGCCTATGCCTACACCGATGCGCGTGGCGTCTACGTTCCCGCCGCCGAGGTGGAAGAGACCGTCGCTGACAACGGTGAGTCGACGTTCTGGTACGACGGTGAGCAGGTCAACCGTGAGTACGGCAAGATCGGCAAGTCGCTGAAGAACTCCGTCTCGCCCGATGAGATGTACGACGCCTACGGTGCCGACACCTTCCGCGTGTATGAGATGTCGATGGGACCCATCGAACAGGCCCGCCCCTGGGAAACACGAGCAGTCGTCGGTGCGCAGAGGTTCCTGCAGCGCGTGTGGCGTCTCTTCGTGGACGAGACCACGGGTGAGTCTGTGATCAAGGACGGTGTCGCCGATCCTGAGACTCTCAAGGTCCTCCACCAGGTCATCGACGGTGTCCGTGAGGACATGGACCACCTGCGTTTCAACACCGCGATCTCGAAGCTGATCGTGCTCACGAATCATGCGACGAAGCAGGGCGGTGTCACGGCCGACGTGCTCGAGCCGCTGACCATCATGCTCTCTCCGTTCGCGCCGCACTTGGGCGAAGAGCTGTGGGCGAAACTGGGCCACACTTCGACGCTGACCTACGCGTCCTTCCCCGAGGTCGACCTACAGTATCTGGTCGCCGACCAGGTCACCTGTGTCGTCCAGGTCAAGGGCAAGGTGCGGGCACGACTGGAGGTCGACCCCGATATCTCTGCCGAGGAGCTGGAGAAGCTGGCACTGGAATCGCCGAACGCGCTCAAGGCGCTCGACGGGGCCGGAGTGCGCAAGGTCATCGTGCGTGCGCCCAAACTGGTCAATATCGTCCCCGACGCCTGAGATACGGCGTCTGTCCGGAAGGGTTGAAAACACATATGTCAATGGAAGCTACTCGGGACCAGATCCGGCACGCACTGGGTGTGAGACCGACAATCGATCCGGCGACGGAGATCGCCCGGCGGGTCGAGTTCCTCGCCGACTACATCCTGACCACCGGTGTCAGGGGGCTCACCTTGGGCATCAGCGGCGGACAGGATTCGACTCTGGCCGGACGCCTGTGCCAGTTGGCGGTCGAGGAGCTGCGGCGGCGGGGGGCAGCCGCCGAATTCTGGGCGATCCGTTTGCCGCATCATGTGCAGGCCGATGAGAGTGATGCTCAGGACGCGTTGGAATTCATCCGAGCCGATCATGAACTCGTCATCAACATCGGATCCGCCACAGACGCAGCCGCAGCCGAATACAATACCGCGACCGGAGAGGCCATCACCGACTTCGGCAAGGGCAACGTGAAGGCTCGGATGCGGATGATCGCACAATTCGAACTGGCAGGGGAGAAGCGACTCCTCGTCGCAGGCACCGATCATGCCGCCGAAGCCGTCACCGGCTTCTTCACCAAATTCGGTGACGGAGCCGCCGATGTGGTGCCGCTGGCCGGGCTGAACAAACGGCAGGGCCGTGCACTGCTCGACCACCTCGGCGCCCCAGAACATCTGGTGCGGAAAGTTCCGACAGCCGATCTGCTCGACGATGCACCGGGCCAGACCGATGAATCATCTCTGGGACTCAGCTACGACCAGATCGATGACTTCCTTGAGGGCAGAGACATCGAGAAGGCGGCCGCCTCTCTCCTCATTGAGAAGTACCGCGCCACCGAGCACAAGCGTCGCACCCCTGTGGCTCCGACAGATTCGTGGTGGATTCGCCACTGACGGTGAATACACTGCTGGCGACGAACTCAATCGAGTTCGTCGCCAGCAGTGTATTTCGGCTGTGTTTGACTCAGGCGACGAGCCCGAGCTCCAAAGCTGTCTGGTTGAACTCCCAGCGGGCGGAGACGAACCGGTCGCCGAGGCTCTCGCCGCGACTGCGTGCCTCCGTGTACTCTCTCCATCCGCCCTTGCGGGAGTCACCGGGCCGGATCTCTCGCTTCGTCTTATCGCTGGCAAGCTGCCGTGTCTCTTCGTTGACCCAGATCGACAGGGCCTCAGCTGCCCGATAGAGATTCATGAAAGCGGTGTGCGAACGCGGATTGTCGAAGCTGGACTTCGCGAATTCCTGCCTGAACGTGTGCAGAGGTTCGAGCTCGTCGACCTCGAGAGATCCGAAGGTCGCATCAAGACGCAGTGACTGCACCAGACCGGCCGAGTCCGGGAGCAGACCCAGGATCCGCTGTGCTCGCTCCTCGTCGGGCAGCGCAGTGACCTCCTCATCGACGTGTGTCAGTCCCAGTGTGTCGAGACGTCCGCGCTCGGTGCTGAGCAGTTGGCGCAGCGAATCGATCTGGATCTGCGCACGCCGCCACTCACCGTGGAAGAGGAGCAGGGCAATGATGACGCCCAGGCACAGCACGAGGCCGATGATCCAGGTGAACGGGTGCAGACCGGGAATGGCGAAGGCCACGATGCCCAGCACGCTGAGCACCGCGAACGTCACCGCGGCGGGGGAGTTGGTCAGGAAATCCAAGAAACGCTTCACATTTACAAGGGTACTGTTTCAACCTGCAGATATCGTGGAACCTAGTGGCATATAGTGTGGCTGAAATGCCGGGACGAAGCAGGGAGAACACGGGTTGAAGATTTCAGTCATCGGATGCGGATATCTGGGCGCAGTACACGCGGCGGCCATGGCAACACTGGGACACGAAGTCGTCGGCGTCGACGTCGACGCAGACAAGGTTGCGGCGCTGACCTCCGGCCGGCCGCCCTTCTTCGAGCCGGGACTGAGTGAATTGCTGGTGAAGGGTCAGGATCTCGGCAGCCTCGAGTTCACCACCGACGTCTCGCGTGTCGCAGACTCGCAGATGCACTTCGTGTGTGTCGGGACTCCGCAGAAGCCAGGAGAGTTCGCCGCCGATGTCACCTATGTCGATGCTGCAGTGAATTCGCTGGTTCCGCACTTGTCGTCGACGTCTGTGGTTGTCGGCAAGTCCACCGTTCCAGTCGGCACCGCTGAGCGTCTGGCCGCGATCCTCGCTCCCACCGGAGCGAGCCTGATGTGGAACCCCGAGTTCCTGCGCGAAGGCCATGCTGTCGAGGACACCCTGCACCCGAACCGTCTGGTCTACGGCGTTGCCGAGGGCGAAGCCGGTGAACGGGCCACAGAAAACCTTGATGAGGTCTATGCGACGATGCTCGAGGAGCAGACGCCTCGACTGGTCACAGACTTCGCGACGGCCGAGCTGGTCAAGACCGCAGCGAACTCGTTCCTGGCCACGAAGATCTCATTCATCAACGCCATGGCCGAACTGTGTGAAGCCTCGGGCGCGGACGTGACTCAGCTGGCGGATGCGATCGGAATGGATGATCGCATCGGTCGGAAGTTCCTCAATGCCGGACTCGGCTTCGGCGGCGGTTGCCTGCCCAAGGACATTCGAGCCTTCATGGCACGCGCCGGTGAGCTGGGTGCCGATCAGGCGGTGGCATTCCTACGCGAGATCGACTCGATCAATATGCGGCGTCGAGTGCGCATCGTCGACATCGCCCGGGACACCCTGGACGGGTCGTTCATCGGGAAGAAGATCACGGTGCTCGGCGCTGCATTCAAGCCCAACAGCGATGATGTGCGCGATTCGCCTGCCCTGGCTGTGGCACGCCTGATCGCCACCCAGGGCGGCGTGGTGACAGTGACTGATCCGCAGGCAATCGACAATGCCGCGAAGACGTTCCCCGAACTCAACTATGTCGCGGATGCTTCGCAGGCGCTGGCCGGAGCCGATGCGGTGCTGCTGCTCACCGAATGGCAGGAGTATCGGGATCTTGATCCCGTGGCCACGGCATCGCTGGTGGCCGGCAAGGTCCTCATCGACGGTCGGAATGTGCTCACCCCAGAGGTATGGCGTTCGGCAGGCTGGACGTATCGGGCGCTGGGCCGTCCATGAGAATCGGCCTGGTCACCGATTCGACCGCGCAGCTCTCTGCCTCCGAGGAGGCAGGGCTGCGCGATGTCACCGGTGACCTCTTCGCCGTCGTTCCGCTGACGGTTCTCGTCGGAGGCGTCGCCTTCGCCGACGGTGAACTGGACGCCGGGGATCTGTGCCGGAGGATGGATGAGGGCACCGAGGTTTCGACCTCCATGGCCACTCCCGCCCAATTCACCAACGCCTATTCGACACTGATCGACCATGGTGCTGAGGCGATCATCACTGTGACGATGTCGGGCGAGCTCTCCGGGACCCGAGATTCCGCCGTCGCGGCAGCCGAGAACGAGGACCTGCTGATCAATGTCGTTGACTCCCGGACCACCTCGGCGGGCTTGGCCGGGGCCGTGTCGATCGCGGCCGCCGGAATCTCACAGGGTCATGACGTGGCATCGATTGCCGGCACCGTCGCTGATTGGTGCGCCGCCGAGACCCGTACCGCGTTCGCCCCGGCGACCCTGGAACACCTGCGCCGAGGTGGTCGCATCGGGGCCGCCTCCTCGCTCCTGGGCAGGGCCCTGCAGATCGTCCCGGTCCTCGGACTCAACGCCGGGGTCGTGGCACCCGTCGCACGAGTCCGCACCCGCACGAAGGCACTTGAGCGTATGGCCGTGTTGGCAGGCGAGGCCGCGGCAGAGATCGCCTCAGACGAGCAGGACGTGTACGTAGAGATCCAGCACGCAGACGGCGAGCCCTCCCACCCTGATGTGCTTGCGCTGCAGGAGAAGATCGAAGCCAGTGGTCTGCCGACGACGTTTCGGACACTCTCGGCCATCATCACCGCCCACGTCGGATCCGGCACGATCGGAATCACGGTTCAAAGACGACCCTGAGCAGGCCCCACCCACTCGCGGTCGCCGTCATGTGGATGACTGGCCGACTCATGTGCCCATGACCTGTGGATGTGCAGACGGTGTCCACAGGCAGCAATCTGGGCCTGGTGCCCTCGTGATCGCCGAGCATAGCTTGTCGACATGGCTGTCTCTCCCGATGATCGCTTCGCAGGCCTCATCAACTCCAGCGCCGAGCGCGGCGGCTGGGTCCCCGGAGACGTCTTCGGCAGCGACAGCGAAGGAGAGGACGAACCGGTAGAGCCGCGTCGAGTGCGCCTGCCCATCCTCGTAGCTCTGGCAGTTGTGACCATTGCTGTGCTCGTCATCGCCTTTCTCCTCTTCCGGCCGGCCCCACAGCACGCGGCGTCTGAGGATCAGGCGGGTACTGTCGACGATCACGGCTCCGCCTCTCACGATGGACCGGGTACCGCCTCCGGCGACAAGGGTGGGCCCGAAGTCGAAGCCGCATCTGCAGCCCCCAGCACCGAGTCCGGCGATGTCATCGTTCACGTCACCGGGGCGGTGCAAAGCCCCTCTGTGGTGATCTTGGCACCCGGTGCTCGAGTCCAAGATGCGGTGGAGGCGGCTGGCGGTCTGAAGAGCGAAGCGGATGCGGAGGCGATCAATCTCGCTCGGGTGCTCCAAGACGGTGAGCAGATCCATATTCCTATGCGCGGAGAGGACCCAGGACCGGGCGCATCCGATGCAGACAGTGCCGGCACGAACGCGGCAGGGGGTGCCGAGCAAGGCGCAGGAGGCGGTGCTGGACAGGACGGCAGCTCCGGCAGCGCAGGCAGTTCCGGTACCTCGGACAGTGCAGGTGCGTCAGGCAGTGCGTCCGCAGATCCGAATTCGGGTACCGCCGTCAATCTCAACACCGCTGACCTCACCACCCTGGAGACATTGCCGGGGGTAGGACCGGTCACTGCTGAGGCGATCATCGCCTACCGGGAGGAACAGCCCTTCGCCACCGTCGACGACCTGCTGCTGGTCCCAGGGATCGGGCCCAAGACCTTTGAAAGCCTCAAAGACCTTGTCATCGTCGGGTAGGGCCGAAGCGGCGAAGGAACGGCTGAGGGGTGCACTGGCGTGGGTGCGCGGTGCTGCGAAGGTCTGGCCCGGGTCCTTCCGCCTGCTCATCTGTGCGCTGAGTCTGTGGATCACCGCTCTGGCGGCACCCGGTCCCTGGGCACTCTTCACCGTCCCACCCCTCGTCTGTCTCGGGTTCCTCTGCCTGCGCAGACACCACCACCTCGGCGTGCTCCTCATCGTCTTCGCGTGCCTGCTCACGGTGCAGACCACGATGCTCGGGTCTGCACGCGGGCCCGATGAGGCTACCGAGGTGGAGGGCATCGCGGTCGGGCACAGCCAGCCGGGTGACTCGGGGTGGTCACGGCTGACCGTGCTGACGTCGACAGGGATCACCGAGGTGCTCAGCCCCTCGGCGCCACCCGACGGTGCCCACGTGTCACTGCGCACCGAAGCCCTCGATGACATCCGCATCAGCAACGATGACGCTCGCATCATCCGTGCGCCCAACGGAGTCTGGAAGTGGCGGGCAGATCTGCGCCTGCAGCTGCGCCACGACTCGCTGGCCTCGGGGCACAGCGGGGGCGCACTGCTGCCGGGTCTCGTGGTCGGAGACACCGAACCCCAGGATGCGCGAATGGAAGATGACATGCGCGTTGTGTCCCTGACGCACATTTCTGCTGTCTCGGGCAGCAATGTCACGATCGTCAGCCTCGGCGCCGGACTGCTTGCCGGACTGTGCCGGGCGGGCCCTCGGACACGGGTGGGCGTCGGGGTGCTCACCTGTGTGGGATATGTCTTCATCGTCGGATTCGAACCCAGTGCCATACGCGCTGCGGGTATGGCCATCGCGGTTGCTCTCGTGTTCCTGCGTGGGGGAGGGATCTCACCGGTGGCGGTGATGAGCTCAACCGTATGCATCCTGCTCAGCTTTGTTCCCGTGTTGGCAACCTCTGTGGGGTTCGTCCTCTCCGTCGTCTCCACCGCCGCGATCCTGTTCGTCGTTCCGATCATTCTGCGGCGTCTGAGCCTGCACTTGTCCATGGTCCCCACGATCGTCATCAGTGCACTCATCGTGCCCTTGGTTGCTCAGCTGGCCTGTACCCCGGTGCTCGTGGCGATCGACCCGCGGATCGGGCTGTGGTCGGTGGCAGCGAACGCGCTCGCCGCCCCTGCTGTCCTGCCGGCCACCGTTCTGGGGTTCGTGTCGATGGTGTGCGGGGGACTCGGGCTCCTCGGCGTTCCCGGCCTGCTGTGGTGTGCGCAGGTGCCCGCCTGGCTCGGTTCACTGTGCGCATGGTGGATCGTCGGCGTGGCCAGGATCTGTGCCGGACTGCCCGGGGCAGCCCTGGACTGGCCGAAACCTCCTGTGGGGACACTGGCAGCACTCGGGCTCCTCATCCTGCTGGCCGCGGGCCTATGGATGCTGGTGCGCAGGAAGCTGTGGGGGATCCCCACCGTCGTCGTCTGCATCTGCCTGACGGCGCTGATCATCGTCGTCGGCAGGACGAAGCCACCGGCCGATGACTGGCTGGTCATGATCTGCGATGTGGGGCAGGGCTCGGCAACGGTGATCAACCTCGGCGAGGGGGCAGGGCTCGTCGTGGACACGGGGAAGGATCCGAAGCCCGTCGATGTGTGCCTCGATGAGGGTGGGATCGAGGACTTCGACCTCGTCATCTCCCACTTCGACGCCGATCACAGCGCCGGGTATGCCGGGACCACCTGGTCGCGGATCCTCCATCGTCTGTGGGTCTCCAGCAACGTCAGTGGGGGAGCAGAGGTCCGCGGTCTCGTCGCAGACACCGGTGCGAAGGTAGTGCCGACAACACGTGGACGCAGCCTCGACGCAGATGGGGCCCGAATCGAGGTGCTCTGGCCGCCGGCGCGAGAGACCGCAGAGACAGATAGAGGGGAGGAAGCAGACGGGAATGAGGAGACAGACGTGGGTGAAGAGACAGTGGGGACCGAGGTGCGCAATGAAGACTCCCTGGTCCTACGGGTCGAACTCGAGGGGCTGAGCTTCCTCGTCCCCGGCGACATCGGCGAAGACGAACAGTTCATTCTCGCCCAGAGCCTGGAACCCGTTGATCTGCTCATCGCACCCCACCACGGTTCCTCGGACCTGGCAGAGGACTTCTTCACGGCAGCAGGCGCTCGCCTCGGAGTCATCTCCGTGGGCGAGAACAGCTACGGACATCCCACCCCGCGTGCCCAACGGGCATTCGGTCCGGTCCCCGTCCTGCGCACCGACCGCTGCGGCACCGTCGCCGTCTACGCACACGCGAAGTACAGCACCGCGCGAGACTGTCACGGGGACGAGCAATGAGCCTATCGAGGGAGACACCTGTGACCGTTGCGCATCGTGTCCGCGGCTGACGATAGGCTTGGCCCATGGCAGTGAAGAAGACCCTGATCCCGTGGAGTTCCGCGAAGCCCGCGCCCGTTGTGATGATCTCCGGGAACGAGCCGGTGCTCATCCGTATGGCTAAGGACCGGATCGTGGCTGCCGCACGGAAGAAGGACCCGGAAGAGGTGGAATTCGACGCCGCCGGATATCAGGGTGGAGAGCTGCTCATGGCCGCTTCACCCTCCTTGTTCTCCACTGCGAAGCTCATCATCGTCGACAGCGTTGAGAAGTGCTCGGAGGCGTTCCTGGCTGATGCGCTCGCCTACCTCGATGAACCCAATGACGACGCCGTCGTCCTTCTCCTCCACGGAGGCGGCAATCGCGGTGCCAAATTGGTCAAGAAGATCGAGGCCAACGGTTTCCCCCGGGTCGATGCGGCGGCACTGAAGAATGAGAGTGACCGGGCCAAGTTCGCTCAGGGTCGGTTCAAGGCCGCGAAGAGGCAGATCGACGAATCCGGGATGGCAGCGCTGATGTCTGCGCTCGGAGCTGATCTGTCCGAACTCAATGCCGGAGTCGAACAGCTCATCGAGGACACTGAGGGCACCATCACCGCTCAGATCGTCGATCAGTACTACGGCGGCCGAGTGGAGGCCACTGGCTTCAAGGTCGCCGACGCTGCAGTCGGGGGAGATGTGAAGAGTGCGCTGAGCCTGCTGCGTCACGCTCTGTCGACCGGTTCCGACCCTGTTCCCCTGGTGGCCGCCGTTGCGATGAAATTGCGGGGGATGGCCAAGGTGCAGGGCTTCTCTGGATCAAGCGGTGAACTGGCAGCGGAGCTGAAGATGGCTCCGTGGCAGGTCGACCGTGCCAGGCGTGAGGTGCGCCGGTGGAACGAAGTGGCACTGGGACAGTCTCTGATCGCGGCGGCCGAGGCTGATGAGGCGGTCAAAGGCGGCGGTCGTGACCCGGTCTATGCCGTCGAATGGTTCGTCTCCGAAGTCTGCCGGCTGGCTCGCCAACGCTGAACCGAACAGTGAGCCGAACCGAACGGTGAATAGTTGAGGGGCCCGATCCAAATGGATCGGGCCCCTCGAAGCTATAGCCTCAGTGATCGACTCAGAGAGCGTTGATCTGCGTGGCCATGCGCGACTTGCGGTTCGCAGCGTTGTTCTTGTGCAGAACACCCTTCGAAACAGCCTTGTCGAGCTTGCGGGCGGCAACAGCATAAGCCTGCTGTGCTTCGTCCTTCTTGCCGGCAGCAATGTTCTCGCGGACGACGCGGACGTGTGACCGAACCTCGGACCGCACAGCCTTGTTGCGCTGGCGAGCCTTCTCGTTGGTTTCAATCCGCTTGATCTGTGACTTGATATTAGCCAATTTCAACACTCTTTCGTGTTAGTGGAACATGGTCGTGAGGGCACATCTGACCGACATACTCATCTCCGCGGGGAAACACATCGACGATATCGAGCCTGATGGCATCTTCACCCGACCTAGACGAGACACACGCCATTGATGAAGATACACAGCCAACGATACAGGCTGAACCGGTCAAGCAGAAATTATCGGTGTCCGGGATTCGACTCAGCCCGCGTTGACGTTGTTCGCGACCTGTTCGAAGATCTCGCGAGGCATGATCGAGCCTTCGCGGCGGATGGTCTCCGGATCGAGTCGGATCACACGGTCGAGACGGATCTCAGAGGGCCTGCCCTGTGAGTCCCACTCTCCGCTGCCGATGTTCATCCACTTGGCGTGGCGGTCCTCGCGGACCTCTCCGACGCCACCTGGAATGTGGTCCGTGCTGGTGAGCATGAGTGCCAGTACCCAGCGTCCGTCTTTGCCCACGACCAAGGACGGGCGATCCTTGCCTTGGCTGTGGTCCTCTTCGAAGGGGATCCATCCCCAGACGACTTCGCCCGGATCGGCGTCGCCGTCGAGATCGGGTGCATAGGAGACGTTGACCGCGCCGCGGTAGTCACCGGGGTAGTCGCCTCCCTTCGCCGAGGCGGATCCCGACGACCGTCCATCACCCTGTGGGGGACCGCTGGGGCGCGGTTCCGAACCCTGCGAACCTGACTTCTTCCGCTGTGAATCTTTGTAGTATTTGACGCCTTCTCTGACGCCGATCCTGACGACGCGACTGACCAGTGATTTCCAACTCATGTGCACTGATCCTAATCGACGCGGCGCAGAACCGCTTCGACCGGAAAGTGGTCGGAGGGATATTCGCCACCAGCGGAGAAGGTATTGATCCGGGTCGACACGGTCTGCAGGTCTGATGTCGTGAGGATCCAATCGATGCGAGGGTCGCCGTCCTTCGGCCCCTTGTAGCGGTGGAAGGTGCCGATGTTCTCACCCGGGACGGCAGCCCCTGTGTCGGTGAGTCCCAGCTCGGTGCAGAAATAGTTGTACACGGGGGATCCGGTGGCGACATTGAAATCTCCGGTGACCACGCAAGGTCCGGCCGCCTCGGCGAGGTGATCGGCCATGATCTTCCCCGACTCCAGACGAGCCTCCTCTGATCTGTGGTCGAGGTGGGTGTTGAGCAGGCGCAGCGGCTGCTTGGTCACCAGGTCACGGAAGTCCACGACCGTCAGGGTCCGGGCATGGGAGACGCCCCAGGATTCGGAGGCGACTGTCTCCGGCTGTTCGGAGAGCCAGCTGATGTCGACCCTGTCGACGTCGAAGCGGGACGAATCGTAGATGACGGCGGTGAATTCCCCGGAGTTGCCGCCCGAATGGCCCTCGCCCAGCCAGACGTACTCCTTGGGGAGAAGACTGATGAGATTCTCGAGCTGGTCGAGTTCACCCTCCTGCGTGCCGATGATGTGAGGGCGAGCCTGGGTGATGAGCTCGGCGGCGATGGGCAGCCGTGTGGCCACGGGGTGCCCGTCGAGAGCGGGATATCTGAGGTTGAAGGTCATGATCGAGAAGTCGCTCATGGCACAATCTTCGCCGATCAGGGCCGAAAGTGGGGGATCAGAGCCCGAATTCTCGGTGAGTTCGTGTGACTTCGTCCCGACTCTATGTGTGGCTTTGCAGAGCAGGGGAGAGCACGCTCGGGGGTGCGGAGGATTCCAGTCTGGCGCACAACCCATGGAACAATGGAGATTCTGGTCTGTCGAAGGAAGGGCGTTCATGTCACCTCAGGTGAAGCCACAAGCACTCGAACGGATTTCTCCGTCCGCTACATCACCCGAGTTGATCCGCAATTTCTGCATCATCGCTCACATCGACCACGGCAAATCGACCCTGGCCGACAGGATGCTCCAGGTTACCGGTGCGGTTCAGCCGCGTGATATGCGTGCTCAGTACCTCGACCGGATGGACATCGAACGCGAACGCGGAATCACGATCAAGTCCCAGGCTGTGCGTATGGCCTGGGAGAACGAGGGCACTCCCTTCGCTCTGAATATGATCGACACTCCGGGACACGTTGACTTCAGCTACGAGGTCTCCAGGTCCCTGGCTGCCTGCGAAGGTGCCCTCCTCCTCGTCGACGCAGCACAGGGCATCGAAGCCCAGACGCTGGCCAACCTCTACATGGCCATGGAGAACGATCTTGCGATCATTCCAGTGCTCAACAAGATCGACCTCCCCGCTGCCCAGCCTGAGAAGTACGCGGAAGAACTCGCGAACCTCATCGGCTGCGAACCGGAGGACTGCCTGCTGGTGTCCGGCAAGACCGGCGAAGGCGTCGACGCGGTCCTCGACCGCAT
Organism: Brevibacterium aurantiacum; assembly: GCF_003932995.1. Taxonomy (NCBI): domain Bacteria; kingdom Bacillati; phylum Actinomycetota; class Actinomycetes; order Micrococcales; family Brevibacteriaceae; genus Brevibacterium; species Brevibacterium aurantiacum. The sequence goes on along the minus strand of NZ_CP025333.1, from coordinate 2,316,789 downwards.
CATCTCCGACATTCCTGCACCTGTCGGCGATGCCGATGCCCCGGCGCGAGCCATGATCTTCGACTCCGTCTACGACACCTACCGGGGTGTCGTGACGTACGTCCGCCTCATCGACGGTGCCCTGCACCCGCGTGAGAAGCTGACGATGATGTCGACCGGCAGCACCCACGAACTTCTTGAGATCGGGGTCTCCTCTCCGGAGCCGAAGGCTACGAAGGGCCTCGGCGTCGGTGAGGTCGGCTACCTCATCACCGGAGTCAAGGACGTGCGCCTGTCCAAGGTCGGCGATACTGTCACCCTGAATTCCGCTCCAGCTACGCAGGCGCTCGACGGCTACAAAGAACCCAAGCCCATGGTGTACTCCGGGCTGTTCCCGATCGACGGTTCGGACTACCCGGTCCTGCGCGACGCGCTCGACAAGCTCAAGCTCAACGACGCTTCGCTGGCCTATGAGCCGGAGACCTCGACGGCGCTGGGCTTCGGCTTCCGCTGCGGGTTCCTCGGGCTCCTCCACCTCGAAGTTCTGCGCGACCGACTCGAACGCGAATACGACCTCGACCTCATTTCCACCGCACCCAGCGTGATCTACGACGTCACCCTGGAAGACGGAACGGAGATGGAGGTCACGAACCCCAGCGAGTATCCGACGGGCAAGATCAAAGAGGTCCGCGAACCCATGGTCAAGGCCACGATCCTCACCCCGAGCGACTACATCGGTGCGGTCATGGAACTGTGCCAGACGCGTCGCGGCAGCCTGCAGGGGATGGACTATCTGTCCTCAGACCGAGTCGAGATCCGCTACCGACTGCCGTTGGCGGAGATCGTCTTCGACTTCTTCGACCAGCTGAAGTCGAAGACCAAGGGCTACGCGACCCTCGACTACTCCGATGACGGACAGGACGCAGCGGATCTGGTCAAGGTCGATATCCTGCTCCATGGGGATCAGGTCGATGCCTTCTCTGCGATCGTCCACCGCGACAACTCTTACTCCTACGGCGTGCTCATGGCTGGCAAGCTGCGCAAACTGATCCCGCGCCAGCAGTTCGAGGTGCCGATCCAGGCCGCCATCGGTTCGCGCATCATCGCCCGCGAGACCATTCGTGCCATCCGCAAGGACGTTCTGAGCAAGTGCTACGGCGGCGACATCAGCCGTAAGCGCAAGCTGCTCGAGAAGCAGAAGGAAGGCAAGAAGCGGATGAAGGTGGTCGGCAACGTCGAGGTCCCTCAGGAGGCCTTCATCGCCGCGCTGTCCTCCGATGAGCCGGAGACCAAGAAAGACGCCAAGAAGTAAGTGCCGGCACAACCGACTGGGGAGACTCCACCGCTCGACGGTTCGCTGCCGGCGTCGGCCGGGGTCGGCGCGGCCGCTCGCGGCCTGAGCCTCTACGTTCACGTCCCCTATTGCCGAGTCCGCTGCGGCTACTGCGACTTCAACACCTACACGGCAGAAGATCTGGGCCCTGGGGCCTCCCGCGACGACTACCGCAGCAATCTTTCCCGAGAGCTCGACCTCTCGGTCCGTGTCCTCGCCGAGGCGGGTGCTGGTGACCGTGAGGTGACGACGATCTTCTTCGGTGGCGGCACCCCGACGATGTTGGCCGCCGAGGTGTTGGCCGGGGTGATGGATGACATCCGTGATCGTTTCCGGCTGGCTCCCGATGTGGAGGTCACGACCGAAGCGAACCCGGACACTTTGGATCCGGCTTATATCGCGACCCTGGCCGCTGCCGGGTTCACCAGGATCTCCTTGGGCATGCAGTCAGCCGTGCCCCATGTGCTCGCTACCCTCGATCGCACTCACGATCCGGCGAAGATTCCGGATGTGGCTCGGTGGATCAAAGAGGCCGGTCTGGAACTCAGCCTCGACCTCATCTACGGAACACCGGGGGAGTCCATCGACGACTGGCGCAGGTCACTTGAGGTGGCGCTGAGCAACGACGTCGACCATATCTCTGCCTATTCGCTCATCGTCGAACCCGGCACGAAGATGGGCGCCATGGTTCGCCGTGGTGAACTGCCGATGCCCGACGAAGACGATCTGGCCGATAAGTATGAGATCGCCGATGCCGCCATGGCGGCTGCTGGTCTGCACTGGTACGAGGTCAGCAACTGGTCGACGTCAGCCGAGACCCGCTGTGACCACAACATGGCCTACTGGCGCAATGCCGATTGGTGGGGTTTCGGACCCGGAGCCCACTCGCACGTCGGGGGAGTGCGGTTCTGGAACGCCAAACATCCCCGTGCCTGGTCCGACCGATTGCTCGCAGGCGAGTCACCTGCCATCGGGCGTGAGGTCCTCGACGAGTCGACGCAGGAGATCGAGCGGATCATGCTCGCAGCCCGCATCGATTCGGAACTGCCACTGGACTCGTTGGGAGCAGGCAGCGAGCGGGCGATCCGCGGCTTTGTGAAACAGGGATTGCTCGATGGTGACGCCGTGGACGAAGGTCGCTTCGAACCCACTCTGCAGGGACGGCTCATGGCGGACTATATGGTTCGTATCCTGACCGACTACGTGGACTGAATCGGCTCCGAGGCCTGAACTCGGTCAGCTGAACGCAGGCCCAGCGAACTGAACCGAACGCGAAGAAGCCGCTGTCATCGATTGCGATGGCAGCGGCTTCTTGATGCTGAAACGACTCTCAGCTCATGGGGTGGACCTGATCACTTCACGAAGTTGATCACGAGGGGGAACTGATAGCCCTCTCCCTTGCTCCCGGCTACAGCGGCGATGATGTAGAGCACCGTGTAGAGGAGCGGGACGAGGAATGCCAGGAAATAGACGAAGAACCCGAGACCGAAGGTGACGAGCGCGAGGACGAAGCCGATGACCATGAACACCATGACGGCCGCGAACGTGGCGATGAGGTTCGTGATCATGGCGTTGAGGCCCTGTCGTGAATGTTCGCGCACGTAGGGCGATTCGTCCTTCTTGATGAGGAACATGATCAGGGGCAGGAACCCGACGATGATCGACCCGAGGTGTGTCCAGAGAACTGTGGTTCTGTCGTTCTCGCTGGCCTGCCAGAACATCTCGGAGCCGGGGCCGTAGGCATTCTCCGGGAGCATCCGTGAGTCGAACAGCGCCGGATTTCCGACCGGTTGTCCTGGTCCGTAGCCGTACGCCTGCTGCCCATAGGGCTGCTGGGCATACTGCTGTTGACCCTGCCCATACTGTCCCTGGCCGTACGCTTGCTGTTGCCCGGACTGCTGCTGGCCGCTGTAGGCCTGCTGCGAACCGTAACCTGGCTGCTGCGAACCGTAGTTCGGCTGCTGACCGGGCTGCTGCGATCCGAAACCGGGCTGAGCCGGCTGGCCCTGCTGTGAACCGTAGGTCTGCGGAGCGGGATTCGGCTGCTGGGAACCATAGTTCTGGTTCTGCTGGCTGTAGGGCTGTTGGGGTCCAGAGGCCTGAGAATAGTTCGGTGGCATGGGACGCGACTGGTCAGAGCCGTTGTTGGGCTGCTGGGGGTTATAAGACATGCGGGTCCTTTCAGAGCTTCTGGTCATTCACACTATCGGAAATGCTCTGGCGCCGAATGGGGGAAAGCCCGAATCGTGTACCAGATCGATCACAAACTCCCTGGGGCCTCAACTGACCTGCGTTTTCCCCGTCCCGGTGGCTTATCCGAACGGCGTCTCACCCGACCGTCACAAAGTCGATGAGCTCCTCGACTCGACCGGAGAGCGTGGGTTCGACGTCGGCGATGGTGCTGACCTTGCCCAGAATGCGAACCCAGCCGCGTGCCACATCCCGGTGATCGGCGTGGGGCCAGCCGATTCGCTTCAGGATTCCCGTCTTCCAGTCCTCGCCCCGGGGGACGACGGGCCATTCCCTGATGCCCACGACATGAGGCTTGACCGCCTGCCAGATGTCGACATAGGGGTGTCCGATGATGTGGACGACATCGCGATAGCGAGGATCGGCACGCACCGCATCGGCGATCTTGGACTCCTTGGTGCCAGAGACCAGATGGTCGGCGAGAACCCCGACGCGGTGCTCCTTGTCGGGACCGAAGGCAGCGAGCTTGTCAGCGACGTCATCCAAGCCGCCCAGGGGTTCGACGACGACTCCCTCGATGCGCAGATCGTCACCCCAGATCTTCTCCACCAGTTCAGCATCATGTTTGCCCTCGACCCAGATGCGCGATCCCCGAGCCACTCGAGCCCGCGCATTGCCGACTGCCCGCGACCCCGAGGCCGTGCGACCTGGGGCCGATTTCTTCTTGGCAGGGAGCTTGATGTCTACGGGTTTGCCCTCAAGCAGGAAGCCGGGCCCCAGCGGGAATGCGCGGACCTTGCCTGCACGGTCCTCGAGATTGACGACGACGCCGGCGGTGGTCTTCTCGGCGCCGACGACGGCACCGACATATCCGGTCATGGCATCCTCGAGGACCATTCCGAGTGCGAGCTCGACAGGGGTGGACTTCTTGGGCCGGTGCGAGGAAGGAGAGGAACCTGCCAGTACATCGGGTCCGTAGCGATCAAAGGTATTCACGGTCAACCACCCTAATCAAGGACTCGGCGCGATGGGCGGTGACCCGCTGGGACAGGGGCGAAAGTGAATTCGAACTGCAAGAGGCGTAGAATTGGCACTCAAGGCAGATGAGTGCCAAATGCAGCGCCGAACTCAAGGAGGGACGAATGAACGACAGCAGACGAGCACAGGTTCTGCGTGCGATCGTCGAAGACTTCGTCGCCACCAATGAACCCGTCGGTTCGAAGGCCATCGTTCAGCGCCATACGCTCGGAGTTTCGCCGGCCACGATCCGCAACGACATGGCTCACCTCGAGCAGGAGGGCTACATCGCGCAGCCCCATACCTCCGCCGGTCGGATCCCAACCGACCTGGGCTACCGGATGTTCGTTGACCGCATCGACGACTTCAAACCGCTGACCCAGGCTGAGCGGCGTGCGATCTTCCAGCTCATCGACGGAAACGGGGACCTCGATGACATGCTCGACCGTACGGTGCGAGTCCTCTCGGGTCTGACCCACCAGGTGGCCCTGATCCAGTACCCGACGGTCTCTCGCGCCACGATCAAACACATCGAGGTCGTGGGCCTGGGGCCCAACCGCATCCTCGTCGTCCTCATCACCGATGCCGGTCAGGTCGAACAGAAGGTCGTGATCACACCGGGAGTCATCGACGACGAATCACTGCGCGGAATCCGCGATGAGGTCAACACCGAATTCTCCGGCCAGAAGCTCTCAAAGGTGATGAGCACGGTCACCCCCAGCACCACGGGCGCGGTCGCCGACGGCACCGAGACAGAACCCCTCGGCGGAGCCAACTCAGTCGGCGCTGAGCTCGCCGCGGCTCTGACGCAGGTGCGAGCCGCAGTCACAGATCTTGTCATCGCCACGCGTGAAGAACGCATCATCATGGCAGGCACCGCGAACCTGGCTCGCTCCGGACGGGAGTTCGGTGAGAAGATGGCACCGATCCTCGAAGCTTTCGAAGAGCAGGTCGTACTGCTCAAGCTGCTGACATCGATGGCCGAGGACCAAGAGGAGATCAGCGTTCGGATCGGTCGTGAGAATACTCACGAGTCATTCAGCTCGACATCCCTCGTGGCCGCCGAATATGGTCATGACGCGGGCTCCTCCGCGCGATTGGCTGTGCTCGGGCCGACCCGGATGGACTATCCGACGACGATCACCGCTGTGCGAGCCGTGGCGAAGTACGTCTCCTCTGTCCTCGATCAGAGCTAGATGTACCGATCCGACAGCGCACAGCACAGCGCGAACAAGCACCACTGCGAACAGGCACGACAACGCGAACAACCCACACCACCAGGGAGAGAGAAGTTTCTGTGGCCGATCACTATGAAACACTCGGAGTGTCCAAAGACGCTTCGGCGGCTGAAATCAAATCGTCCTACCGAAAGCTGGCCCGGAAGTATCACCCCGATGTGAACCCCGGCCACGAGGATGAGTTCAAAGCCATTTCCCTTGCCTACGACGTTCTCTCCGACTCGGAGAAGCGCCGCAACTACGACATGGGCGGCGGCGAGAACGGACAGGGCTTCCCTGCCGGCGGTGGCGGCTTCGGCGGCTTCGGCGACATCTTCGAAACCTTCTTCGGCGGAGGGGCCGGCTCAGCCGGTGGCCCGATGCCGCGCACGCAGCGTGGCAAGGACGCGCTCGTGGGAGTCAACATCGACCTGGAGACCGCCGCATTCGGCGGCAACATCGACCTCGACGTCGCTACTGCCGTGGTCTGTGACACCTGTTCGGGTGCTGGAACACAGCAGGGCACCTCCGTTGAGACCTGCACCCTGTGCCACGGAGCCGGCAGCGTCCAGCGCATGACCCGGACACTGCTGGGCCAGATGGTGACTAACCAGACCTGCAACTCCTGCCACGGCTACGGCACCGTCATTCCCAACCCCTGCCTCAACTGCCAGGGAGACGGCCGCGTCCGCAAGCAGCGGACCATGAAGATCCGCATCCCCGCCGGAGTCTCCGACGGAACGCGCATCCAGCTCTCCTCCCAGGGCGAGGTGGGACCCGGAGGTGGACCTGCCGGCGATCTCTTCGTCGAGGTCATGGTGACCCGTCACGAAGTCTTCCAGCGCGACGGTGACAACCTGCGCGCCTCCGTTTCGGTGCCGATGACCGCGGCCGCCCTCGGCGCCTCGATCCCGTTCGATACCTTCGACGGCACTCAGGATCTCTCGATCGAGGCCGGCATCCAGTCCGGCACCGTCGTCAAGCTTCCCGGACTCGGCGCCTCCCGTCTGCGTTCGGAGACCCGAGGCGACCTCCTCATCACGGTCGACGTGATGACACCGGACAAACTCGACGATGAGCAGAAGGACCTGCTGTCGCAGTTGGCGAAGCTGCGCGATGAGGAGACTCCACGCGCGCAGATCACCACCCAGAACCGAGGCATGTTCTCCCGCATGCGTGAGAAGTTCGCCGGTCGGTGAGTCTTCCCGTCTTCTTCTCCTCCCAGGTCGCCGAGGCGGCCGCCGGTCAGGTGCTCACTTTCGGTGAGGACGTGGCCGGGCACGCGGTCCGAGTCCGCAGACTCGGACCCGGGGATGAGCTCGAAGTCGTCGACGGAGCCGGCACTCGCGTGCGCGGAACCGTCACGAGCGCCTCGGCGAATGAAATGGGACTTCAGGTTGCTTCGGTGACCCACGCCGAGGTGGAACGACCGCGGTTGGTCCTCGTGCAGGCTCTGGCGAAAGCCGACCGCGATCTGCAGGCGATCGAAGCCGCCACAGAGATCGGAGTCGACGAGGTGGTCCCGTGGGCCGCCGAACGCTCGATCGCCGATTGGCCCGCGAAGAAGCGCGACAAACTCGCCGCCAAATGGGACAACGTCCTGCGGGCTGCGTCTCTGCAGGCCAGACGCGCCCGCTTCCCACTGCGTCACGATCTGGTCCGCGGCACCGGATTGGCAGGGGCACTGTCCGAGGGCGATACCGTCTACGTCCTCCACGAGGCGGCCGAGCTGAAACTCTCCCAGGCACTGTCTCGGTTTGATGCCGGTTCGGACCGCATCGTCTTGGTCGTGGGACCCGAAGGCGGCATCAGCGACGCCGAGCTCGAGGCCCTGTCGGCCATCGGCGCCGACACAGTGCTCCTGGGCCCGACGGTCCTGCGTTCGTCCTCGGCCGGAGCAGCCGGCCTCGTCATGGCTCAGAATTCATTGGGCCGTTGGTGACGAAGCGGACTACGATGGAAGCACACAATTGCAGTACTCCCACAAGTACTCACAGTCACTAAGGATCATTCTGGACACCTCCACTCAGCCCACGAACTCTGTGAACAGCACACCTGCCGAAGCAGCCTCATCGGACACAGTGCGTCTCGTGATTCCCGACTCCATCGATCTGGTCGAGTTCTTCGGGCCGGGGGAGTCGAACCTGCGGAAGCTCGAGCGCGTCTTCCCCGAGCTCAATCTGCATGTGCGCGCCAACCAGGTGCAGGCCAGCGGTGAGCCGACGCGCGTGGCGGCATTCGTCTCCGTGATCGGGGAACTCAAGAAGCTGCACGCCTCGGGCCACCGCATCAACGAGGAGACGATCGACAGGGTCGCGTCGTTCTCCTCTGAAGGACAGGCCGCCTCGGCGGTGATGGGCACGAACATCCTGTCCACACGCGGAAAGTCGATCCGTCCCAAGACGATGGGCCAGCACGACTACGTGAAGGCGATCCGCAATCACACGATCACCTTCGGCATCGGTCCTGCAGGCACGGGCAAGACGTACCTCGCCATGGCGATGGCCATCAACGCCCTGCAGCACAAAGAGGTCTCACGCATCATCCTCACCCGCCCGGCCGTCGAGGCAGGGGAGAGCCTGGGCTACCTGCCCGGGACGCTGAACGAGAAGATCGACCCCTACGTGCGTCCCCTCTACGACGCCCTGCACGACATGGTCGACCCCGAGTCGATCCCGCTGCTCATCGAAACGGGCACGATCGAGGTGGCCCCGCTGGCGTATATGCGCGGCCGCACTCTCAACGATGCGTTCATCATCCTCGACGAGGCGCAGAACACGACCGGTGAGCAGATGAAGATGTTCCTCACCCGTCTGGGCTTCGGAGCTCGCATGGTCGTCACCGGTGACGTCTCTCAGATCGACCTGCCGGGCAAGACCCGCAGCGGTCTCAACGTCGTCCAGGACATCCTGACCGGAATCGAAGACCTGAAATTCTGCCACTTGGGCAGCAAGGACGTCGTCCGCCACTCGCTGGTGACGAAGATCGTCGACGCCTACGACCTGTGGGGAAGCAGCGAATGAATACCGAGATCTCCAACGAAACCGATGAGTCGATCGACCTCGACGAGGTTGTCGCTCTGACCGAATACCTGGGTCAGGCTCTGCACATGCACCCCGGCGCCGAACTCGCGGTGACCATGGTCGATGCCACGGCGATGGCAGAACTCCACGTCACCTGGATGGACCTCGAGGGACCCACCGACGTGATGTCGTTCCCGATGGACCAGCTCACCCAGGGCCAGCCCGGTGCTCCCACCGAGGGCCAGATGGGCGACATCATCATCTGCCCCGAGGTGGCCGCTGCCCAGGCATCGTCGTCTGGCCATACGACCATGGACGAGGTGCTGCTGCTGACGGTCCACGGTTTCCTGCACCTGCTCGGCTATGACCACGGTGAGCCCGCGGAGAAGGAAGAGATGTTCACCCTGCAGCGTCATCTTCTGCTGACCTTCTTCGCCGCCCGCTACGACGGTCGCACCGACATCCCCTCACCGACCGAGGTCTGAGCCGTGCTCTGGCTGTTCCTCGGCGCCGCCCTGTGTCTCGTGATCTCGGCGACGCTGTCCGCGGTGGACGCGGCTCTGCTCAGCGTCTCCCATCAGGCGATCCAGGATGCGAAGGACGAAGGTAAGAAGGCCGCATTCCGGGCCGAGAAGATCCTCGTCGATCTGCCCACCAACATCAACGTCATCATCTTCGTCCGCAACTTCCTCGAAGCACTGGCGACGGTCTTCATCGCGTTGGCGTATAACTCGATCTACTCGGTGGGACCGCTCATGGTCGTGCTCACCGTGCTGACCGCCTCGATCGCGGTCTTCGTCGTCGCCGGAGTGTCCCCGCGGACCATCGGGCGACGTCGTTCCCTGGCCGTGTGCCTCAACCTCAGCTGGGTCGTGGGTGCGGCACTCGTCGTGCTCAAGCCGCTGACGAAGATCCTCGTCCTCCTCGGCAACCTGCTGACCCCGGACCGCGTCTACAAGGACGGACCGTTCGTGACCTCGGATCAGCTGCGTGACCTCGTCGAGCGAGCCAGCGAATCGGATGTCATCGAAGACGGCGAACGCGAGATGATCCAGTCCGTGTTCAACCTCTCCGACACCTCGGCGAATGAGGTCATGGTTCCGCGCACGGACCTCGTGACCGTCAACTCCGGCACTCCGCTGTCGAAGGTGATGAACCTCTTCTTCCGGTCGGGATTCTCACGGATTCCCGTCAGCGGTGAGGACCTCGATGACATTCGCGGGGTCGCCTACCTCAAGGACGTCGCCCGCCGCCTCCACCTCCACCCGGAGGACGCGGAGCGACCGGTCGACATCCTGGCGCGAGGAGTTCTCTTCGTTCCCGAAACCAAACCCGCCGATGAACTGATGGAGCAGATGCAGGTCGATTCGACGCACCTGGCGATCCTCATCGACGAATACGGCGGCACCGCCGGACTCGTCACCATCGAAGATATCGTCGAGGAGATCGTCGGCGAGATCGAAGACGAATACGACACCAGCGATGATGAGCTCGTCGAGGTCGATGACGGGTCATTCGTCATCAGCACCCGCATGTCCATCTCCGACTTCGCCGACTACTTCGATGTGAAGATCGACGAAGATGACGTCAACAGCGTCGGCGGACTTCTCACGAAGCTCATCGGCCGCGTTCCCATCGACGGCTCGAACGCACGGATCGAGGGTCTCATCATCGAAGCGATGGAGGGCCAGGGCCGCCGCCACCGCATCACCCACGTCAGGGTCACGAAGGAAGAGAACTGAAATGGAATTTCGCACGGACTATCCTGAGAACTACCGAGCCGGGTTCGCCTGCTTCGTGGGCCGACCGAACACCGGGAAATCGACGCTGACGAACGCTCTGGTGGGGGAGAAGGTGGCGATCACCTCGGCGAAGCCCCAAACCACACGGCACACGATCCGCGGCATCGTCCACAAAGACGATCACCAGCTGATCCTCGTCGACACCCCGGGACTCCACAAGCCGCGGACGCTGCTGGGCAGCCGCCTCAACGACCTCGTGGCCTCGACGCTGAGCGAAGTCGACGTCATCGGCTTCTGCCTGCCCGCCGATGAGCCCATCGGCCCCGGTGACCGATACATCGCCTCACAGCTCGAACTCCTCGACGGCCGCACCCCGATCGTGGCGCTGGTGACGAAGACCGACAAGGTCCCCCAGGAGAAGGTCGCCGAGGCGCTGCTGGCAGTCGGCCAACTCGCCGACTTCGCCGATGTGGTCCCCGTCTCCGCCGTCGACGGGTTCCAGATCGACACGGTCGATACCGTGCTGACCGGTCACCTGCCCGTCTCACCGCCGCTCTACCCGGAGGGCGAGCTCACCGACGAACCCGAAGAGATGATGATCGCCGAACTCGTCCGCGAGGCCGCGCTCGAGGGAGTCCGTGATGAGCTGCCCCACTCCCTGGCCGCACAGGTCGAGGAGATGTATCCCCGTGAGGGACGCAGTGAGGACAATCCGCTGTGGAACGTCCACGTCAATCTCTATGTCGAACGATCCAGCCAGAAGGCGATCATCATCGGCAAGGGCGGCAGTCGACTCAAGGCGATCGGCAGCGAATCCCGGCGCGGCATCGAAGCACTGCTCGGAACCAAGGTCTACCTCGATCTGCATGTGAAGATCGCCAAGGACTGGCAGCGTGATCCCAAGCAGCTGGGGCGTCTGGGCTTCGACTTCAGCTGAGAGGACTCTCACGCCGGGCTCAGTTGATTGACAGCGTGTGGCCTGCAATAGACTAGGCCGGGTGAATGCCGAGCAGACTCTGGTCGCCCTGAGCGACCGTTCCCCCCAAGTTGCACCCGACGAACTCATTGCGGGCCTCGTCCCGCCACCGCAGTTCCATGACGTGTCCTTCGCCAGCTACCGCACCGACGACACGGAGCCCTCGCAGGCTCAGGCGCGCAACAAGCTTGAGGAATTCGTGGCGTCGTCGACGTCGAAGGGCTTCCTCGGCAAACTGTTCTCGAAGGGCAAGGACGGGCCCAAGGGCGTCTACCTCGACGGCGGCTACGGTGTGGGCAAGACCCACCTCCTGGCCTCGGCATGGCATGCCAATGAGAAGCCGGCGACCTTCGGCACCTTCGTCGAATACACGAACCTCGTCGGCGCCCTCGGCTTCGTCCGTGCCCGAGACGACCTCTCGAAGATGAAACTCGTCTGCGTCGACGAGTTCGAACTCGACGATCCCGGCGACACGGTGCTCATGTCACGACTCATGCGTGAACTCACCGATGCCGGCGTGAAGATCATCGCGACCTCGAACACCCTGCCCGGGTCGTTGGGAGAGGGACGCTTCGCGGCACAGGACTTCCTCCGCGAGATCCAGGCGCTGGCTGACCAGTTCGACATCTACCGGATCGAAGGCAAAGACTACCGTCACCGAGGTCTGAGCGAGCCGGCCGCGCCTGTTGCGGCAGAGAACCTCGATGCTGCCACCGCGGAACTCACGGGCACGGTCGCCCGCGACGACTTCCCGACGCTGCTGAAGCATCTCTCCACGGTCCATCCCTCCCGGTACGGCCGGATGGTCGACGGCGTCGACGCAGCAGTGTGGGAGGACGTGGAGACGATCGATAACGAGGGCGTGGCTCTGCGCTTCGTCGCACTTGTCGACCGGCTCTATGACCGCAACGTCACGATCATCAACTCGGGACAGGCGCTGAACAAGGTCTTCACCGAGGAATCGTTGGCCGGCGGCTATCGGAAGAAGTACATGCGCTGTCTCTCGCGTCTGACAGCGCTCTCCTCGCAGTAGGCGGGTCTCGCAGCGTTACTGCAGGTCGCTATTGCAGGTCGAGGTATCTGAGGACTTCGAGCTCGGGAACCCAGTCGGGGATCCCGATGATCTTGAATACTGCCCAGACGACCACGGCGACGAACGCCGCGGTCACTGCGCCGACGGTCCAGCGCACCCATAGGGGCTGCGCCATGATCCAATGTGTCCACTTCTCCACGTTGACTCGGACGAAGTGCAGGATCCTCTGCGCCCAGCGGAACTCGCTGGAGATGATGAACAGGCCGATGATGACGATGAGCCAACCGGGGCCCGGCAACGGTACGAGCAGCAGTCCGATGAGGACGATGAGTGTGCCCAGTCCGCCGACGATCATTCGGTAGAGGCGTGCCGTGTGCGGGTTGGCTGTGATAGTTCCGCGCCAGCGCAGAAAGCTCAGGCGGGTTCTGCGCCACGGTCGCACTCCGTGTTTGTGATGGCGCGACAGCCACCCTTCGGGGCGCTTGTCCTGGGGATGGTCATTCACTCTTCCAATATAAGTCGATGAGTCTGAAAGCTTGATTTGCGTGTGTGAGCACGATCACTCCGATTCGATTTTGCATGGACCGCCACCTGCGTATAGAGTTATATCTCGTTGCCAGGGAAACCGGGCAGCGAGAAATGCGGATGTGGCTCAGCTGGTAGAGCATCACCTTGCCAAGGTGAGGGTCGCGGGTTCGAATCCCGTCATCCGCTCGAAGGCGTCATGGCACTGCCTTGATGGTGGCGTGGCCGAGAGGCGAGGCAGCGGCCTGCAAAGCCGTATACACGGGTTCGAATCCCGTCGCCACCTCGGATTTTCCGTTGGTTTTCCATCGGTGAGTCGGCGCGATTGGCGCAGCGGTAGCGCGCTTCCTTCACACGGAAGAGGTCACTGGTTCGATCCCAGTATCGCGCACAGGGACCTTGTGTTCCGGTGCAACAAATGAATAAGGCGCGATTGGCGCAGCGGTAGCGCGCTTCCCTGACACGGAAGAGGTCACTGGTTCGATCCCAGTATCGCGCACAGAAGAAGCCCCGAGTGAATCACTCGGGGCTTCGTGCATTCATCCTCGGTCGCCGTCTGACCCATGCGTGAGCCTCGGCTTCGCCCGATGTGTCGGCCGTGTGTCAGGACTGCCACGCGTTTGTCATGGGGAAAGAGACTCATTCACTAGTACGCTAGTGAGGGTAACCATCGACGAAGACTTCGGAGCACTCATGTCTACTCCTCAGAACCCGTACGAACCGAACAACGGTTCTGGAAATCAGAACCCCAACGGTTCGGGCCCCGACAACCAGCCGCCCAGCGCGCCTGGCTTCTCGGGCGATCAGAACAGCGCGCCGCAGTACGGCTCGCAGAACAACGGACAGCAGCCGCAGTACGGCTCACAGAACGACCCGAACCAGCAGCCTCAGTACGGCTCCCAGCCTCAGTACGGCTCCCAGCCCCAGTACGGGCAGCAGAACGACGCAGGTGCCCCAGGCTACGACCAGAACCAGGGCGGCTACGACCAGAACCAGGGCGGTTACGACCAGGGCTATGGCGCCAACAGTCAGGGCTATGGCCAGGACCCCTACGGTCAGAACCAGGACGGCTACGGTCAGGGCTACGACGCCAATGCGCAGGGCTATGACGCGAACCAGTACGGCCAGCAGCCAGCCTATGCCGGTGCTGACGGTTCCTCGGACCAGTTCATCCCAGCCAACCCCAATGCGAGCTACGGATCCTATTCGGCCGGCTCGGGTAACAGCACATCGAAGAACATCTGGGGCATTCTCGCGCTGATCGGCGGCATCGTCGGCATCTTGCTGTCGATCTTCTTCGGGATCGGGTTCCTGTTCGGAGCTGCCGGTGTGATCTTCGCGTTCGTTGGTCTCTCCGCGATCAAGAAGGGGCTTGCCAACAACAAGGGTATGACGATCACCGGCATGATCCTCAGCTTCATCGCCATCCTGTTCTCGATCATCTCGGTCATCGTGACCCTGATCTTCGGCGGAATGTTCATCTCAGCGTTCGACGAAGCTGCCGACGAGCAGGCTGCTGAAGAGCAGGAAAAGGAGAATCCATTTGCCGAACCCACCACGATACCTCCTTCTGAACCAGTAACGGATCCTTCTGAATCCAGTGATTCGGGACCAGAACCAGCTCTTCCTGTCGAAAGCGGAGGCGTTGAGATCGGCACCGATCTGATCGCGGCTGTTGCCGTGAAATCGGACACTGCTGCCGATACTGCTGCTGGTGCGGAGGACACCAATGGCCAGATCGCTGTCGTGACCGTGACTTTGAAGAACAACTCCGGCTCCGATATCGATATGAGCAGCGCTCAGATGTCTGCGGACGATGGCGCCGGCAAGGAATATGCCGACGTCTTCGAGAGCGGCAAGTACAAGGCCAGCCTCGTGTTCGACACAACGGTTCCTGCCGGCGGCGAAAAGACCGTCCAACTCGCATATGGTGTTCCTTCGTCTGAACTCGACAAGGTCCACCTGAAGCTCGCGCTGGGCGAAGATCTGGGCAAGGGCAAGAATTTCGAATTCAGCAAGGCCGCGTGATCGAAGTCGGGACGACGCTCCGATCCCGACTGACATAACAGGAAACAGCGCAAGCATCGAAAATTGCGTATGATTCACCAGTTGGGTGGCAGTCTCACGACTGCCACCCAACTGATTTGGCACCGTCGTTTTGGTATTAGACTCTAATGGCGAGGCACCCCAACACAGACGAACGGAGAAGATCAGTGGCAGACAGCATTGACTGCGCGGGAGAGACCATTCCTTGGAAACAGGGGCTGACTGGCACGGAGATCTTCTCCACGGACCGCACGGTCGTTGCAATGTGGCTCGATGGGCAGCCTGTCGACCTCAGTTGCGAACTTGCCGCTGGCGACCAGATCGCCCCGATCACCATTGACTCTTCGGCAGGACTCGACATCCTGCGCCACTCGGCCGCGCACGTGACCGCTCAGGCTGTCCAGGACCTGTTCCCCGAAGCGAAGCTCGGCATCGGCCCCTACATCACCGATGGCTACTACTTCGACTTCGACGTCGCAGAGCCCTTCACCCCTGAAGACCTCAAGGCGATTCAGAAGAAGTCCGCCCAGATCGTGAAAGCCGGTCAGATCTTCAACCGCGTCGTCGTCACCGAAGACGAGGCGAAGGCGCGCATGGCCAACGAGCCCTACAAACTTGAGCTCATCACCGACAAGGGTGCTGGTTCCGATGATTCTGCCTCCATTGAGGTCGGCGCCGGCGAGCTCACCGTCTATGAGAACCTCGACCGCAAGGGTGAAGTCGTATGGCAGGACCTCTGCCGCGGACCGCACCTGCCCACCACCAAACTGATCGGCAACGGATTCGCCGTCACCCGCTCCTCGGCGGCCTACTGGCGCGGAGACCAGGCCAATGCGAGCCTGCAGCGCGTCTACGGCACGGCTTGGGCCTCGAAAGAGGATCTCAAGGCCCACCAGGATCGCCTCGCGGAGGCAGAGCGCCGGGACCACCGGAGGCTCGGTGCCGAACTCGATTTGTTCTCGTTCCCCGAGGAGCTCGGTTCCGGCCTGCCCGTTTTCCACCCCAAGGGCGGTGTCGTCAAGCGCGAGATGGAGGATTACGTCCGCGCCCGCCACATCGAGGAGGGCTTCGAATACGTCGGCACTCCGCACATCTCGAAGGAAGCCCTCTACTACACCTCCGGGCACCTGCCGTACTACGGCGAGAACATGTTCCCGCCGATCTCCGTCGACGAAGTCCGCGACGAAGCGGGAGAGATCGTCAAGGAGGGTACTCCGTACCGCCTCAAGGCGATGAACTGCCCGATGCACAACCTCATCTACCGCTCGCGGGGCCGGTCCTACCGCGAACTCCCGCTGCGTCTCTTCGAATTCGGCACCGTCTACCGTGACGAGGCCTCGGGCGTCGTCCACGGACTCACCCGTGTGCGCGCACTGACCCAGGACGATTCGCACTCCTATGTCGCTCAGGAGGACGCCGCGAAGGAGATCCGTCACCTGCTCGAGTTCGTCCTCAGCCTGCTGCGCGACTTCGGTCTCAACGACTTCTACCTCGAACTGTCCACCCGGGACGAAGATGGGAAGAAGAAGGACAAGTTCATCGGCTCGGATGAGCAGTGGGCCGAGGCCACACAGGTTCTCGAAGAGGTCGCCTCGGAGACCGGACTCGAACTCGTCCCCGATCCCGGTGGAGCCGCCTTCTATGGCCCCAAGGTCTCCGTCCAGGCCCGCGACGCCATCGGCCGGACCTGGCAGATGTCGACCGTGCAGCTCGACTTCAACCAGCCCGAACGCTTCGGTCTCGAATATCAGGCCGCCGACGGAACCCGCAAGCAGCCGGTGATGATCCACTCGGCGAAGTTCGGCTCCATCGAACGTTTCATGGGCGTGCTCATCGAACACTATGCGGGCGCATTCCCCGTGTGGTTGGCTCCCGTCCAGGTCACCTGCATCCCCGTGGCGGAGGAATTCAACGACTACCTCGCCGAGGTGGCCGCACAGCTCAAGGCCGCCGGCGTTCGCGTCGAGATCGATGACAGCGATGATCGGTTCCCGAAGAAGATCCGCAACGCCTCGAAGTCGAAGGTGCCCTTCGTCCTCATCGCCGGCGGGGATGACCGCGACGCGAACGCCGTGTCGTTCCGTTTCCGCGATGGTGAGCAGGACAACGGCGTATCGGTCGCCGAGGCGGTCAGCAGGATCGTCGAATCCATCGAAACCAAGGCCCAGGTATGACGGAGGACCCACACAACCACCTCGGCCAGGGCAGCCCCGATCACCTTCGCGACATTCCTGAGCCGGAGGCGGCTGCGGGCTTTCCCGGGGAGCCTGATGGCTTCCAGCGGCTGTGGACACCGCACCGCATGGTCTACATCGGGGGACAGGACAAGCCCAAGGACTCCGGCATCGCCGAGTGCCCGTTCTGTACGGCGCCGACGAAGTCCGACGAGCAGGGCCTGATCGTGGCCCGTGGTGCGGAGGTGTACGCGGTGCTCAACCTGTACCCGTACAACCCCGGCCACCTCCTCATCTGCCCCTACCGTCACGTTGCCGACTACACGGATCTGAGCGAGTCGGAGACCGCTGAACTCGCTCACTTCTCGCAGAAGGCGATGACCGTGATCCGTGCCGTCTCGTCCCCGGACGGCTTCAACCTGGGAATGAACCAAGGACCCGTGGCAGGTGCCGGCATCGCCGCGCACCTCCACCAGCACATTGTGCCCAGATGGGGCGGGGACTCGAACTTCCTGCCCGTCGTAGCACAGACCAAAGCTCTGCCGCAGGTGCACGCCGATGTGCAGGCAGCGCTGTCAAAGGAATGGAACAGATGAACCCCGAAGACCTCGACGCCCTCGCCGAGTACTCATCCCCACTGGTGCGAGGCAGCGAAGCCGTCATCACGATCACCCGCCCCGATCTGGAGTCCAACAGCTACCTCTCGCAGCTGTTCGCCCTGTCCGGGGAGTCCTCGAGACGGCTGACCCACAATTGGCGCGACTACGCTCCCGAGATCCGCAGCAGCTGGTCGGGATACCTCAGTGCGGCCAAGAAGGAAGCCGGCCAGCTCTTCGTCGGCTCCACCCTCGAAACGGCTCACCGGATCACGGACAACCACCTCGGCGTCTCCGAATTCGCACTCGATGACGAGGGTGCACGGGCGCTCTACGTCGCACGGGTGGCCGAACCGGGTCGCTATGGCCAGGACGAGGACATTCCAGCCAGTGAGGAAGCTCCACGGCGGATCACCTCGGCGGCTTACCTGAGCAATGGTCTCGGGTACACGAACGACCGTCCGGCACGGGCATTCATCGTCGACCTCGTCGAACCGGGACTGGGGAAGTCGGGCATCGCCGGCGGTGCCGAAGTCCCACTGTCCACGCTCCTGAAGACTCCGGAGTCCGATGTCCACGACCCGCAGTTCTCACCCAGCGGAAACCGCGTCAGCGTGGTTGCCGCACTGGCGCCTGACCACGGTGAGCCCGACCTGCGCTCGACCGTGTGGCTGCTCGGCGGGGATCACCCGGAGGCACTGCAGCTGCCGCGGATGAGCGTGCACCTGCACCGCTGGGTCGACGACGAGACCGTGCTGCTCGTCGGCAACGAACTGGTTCGAGACGAACTCGACTTCGTCGCTCAGATGCCAGGACTCTTCGTCCACGATACGACTGCCGGCACGACCCGACGCCTGAGTGACCCGGAGACCGTCGCAATCACCTCCATCCGGCCTCAGATCGTGGGCCACGGCATCGACGGCTCAGTCCTCGACGACGCCTCTGTCATCGCCGTCGTGGACGCAGACGGTGCCTCCCGCATCGTGTCGATCGATCTCACGGCTGAGAATGTGGGCTTCGACGAACTGACTTTCCTCACGGATGAGACGACCGTCGTCAACGGCTTCGACCTCGACGGCGACACGGTGGTCTTCACCGCTCAGACCCCGAGCAACGGCGCAGTCCTGGCACAGGCGGGCATCACCACCTCACGTGATGCCCACGCGAATGCGGACGCTTCCCGGCCGGCTGCAGCCACACTCCGTGAGCATCCAGCGCCCGCGAACTCCGTCCTTCCACAGGTCCTGCGCGTCGACGGTGAGGGCGGACCCATCACCGGATGGCTGGCCAAACCCACCGGAGAGGGACCGTTCCCGGTCATTCTCAACATCCACGGCGGACCCTTCGCGCAGTACACACACGGATGGTTCGACGAGACTCAGGTGCTCACCTCGGCGGGATATGCCGTGGTCTACGCGAACCCTCGCGGCTCAGGCGGACGCACCCGCGAATGGGGGACAGCGGTGCAGGGGAACATGGCGGCCCCAGCGATGGCCGACGTCCTCGCAGTCCTCGAGCACGCACTGGCCGGTGACCCGCAGCTCGATTCCAGCCGCCTCGGCGTCCAGGGCGGTTCCTACGGCGGCTATCTCACCGCCATGATCACCGCCGCCGACCATCGGTTCCAGGCAGCCATCGTCGAACGCGGCTATCTTGATCCCGACAGCTTCGTCGGCACCTCCGATATCGGACGGTTCTTCACCGAGGAGTACACCACCCGTGACCGGCAGGCCATCGACAGGCAGTCGCCTTTGGCACACGCCTCACAGGTGCGCACACCCAGCCTGGTGATGCACTCGGAACTGGACTTCCGCTGCCCGCTCGAACAGGCTCAGCAGTACTATGCCGCCCTGCAGCGTGCCGGGGTGGACACCGAACTGCTCATCTTCCCCGGAGAGAACCACGAACTCTCACGCGCGGGTCAGCCGCGGCACCGCCGGCAGCGCTTCGAAGCGATGCTCGACTGGTGGGATCAGCATCTGGGCGGAAACGTCGATGCTGACCTCGACGATCCGACCACCTCGGCGAACAGCTGAGCCGATGACCATCCCCACCGCCTCCAAGGCGCTCACCCGACCCCTCCTGTACCTGGCCAGAACACACCCCAAGTCGGTGATTCGTCACATTGACCGCCTCCAGGTTGGTCGAGTGGACACTTCCCGATATCGTTCTGTCGGTTACGATTGCGGTCTTGCTGCTTGCTTGCCGCTTCACTATTCTGCACAGACTGCGTCCGTCCATCGTCAACTCCTGGAGAACCATGAAACCTCGTAAAGCCTCACGGGTCGTATTACTCAATGAGCGCGACGAGGTTCTCCTGATTCGAGCTCAGGACCTGCTCACGCCCACACACCAGTGGTGGATGACCTGCGGCGGCGGTTCCGAACTGGGGGAGTCGGCCGCTCAGACCGCAGCCCGCGAACTCGCCGAGGAGACCGGAATCGAATGCGAACCCGGCGAACTCATCGGCCCCTTGGCCACTCGTGATGAGGTCTTCGAATTCACGGAGAAGTCGCTGCATCAGCAGGAGACCTACTTCGCCTTCCGAACGAGCGAGGACATCGAGCTCGAAGACGCCGTCTGGACGGACATCGAGAAGCGCAGTCTGCTCGAATTCCGGTGGTGGTCGCGGGAAGAGCTGATGACGACGACCGAGACGATCTATCCGAAGAATCTGCTCAGCCTCATGGACCTCGTCACGGCAGGCTCTGTGCCCGACGTTCCTCTCGTCATCGACTGAGGGACCCTCGTCGTCGGTTGAGAGACCGTGGCGCAGGCGCAGGGAGCTGCCTTGCGTGGCTCAGCGCACATGACGGTGTGCTGAGCGTATAGACTCTAGGGGCTGTATCTATAGGAAGGAACACCAGTGTCAGGTCATTCCAAGTGGGCAACGACTAAACACAAAAAAGCTGCCATCGATTCGAAGCGGGCCAAGCTCTTTGCCAAGCTGATCAAGAACATCGAGGTTGCCGCTCGCAACGGTGGACCTGATCTCGACGGCAACCCGACGCTGTTCGATGCTGTGCAGAAGGCGAAGAAGAACTCCGTTCCCGCCGACAACATCACCCGTGCGGTCAAGCGCGGCGGCGGTCTCGACGGCTCTGCCGTCAACTACGAGAACATTCTGTACGAAGGCTACGCCGCCGGCGGTGTCGCCCTCCTCATCGAGTGCCTGACCGACAACCGCAACCGTGCGGCCTCCGAGGTCCGTGTGGCAGTCACACGCAACGGCGGCACCATGGCCGACCCCGGATCGGTGACCTACAACTTCGACCGCAAGGGCGTCATCATCGTGCCCGCAGAGGGTACCGACGAGGACTCGATCCTCTTGGCCACCATGGACGCAGGAGCCGAAGAGGTCAAGGACGAAGGCGAGAACTTCGAGATCATCTGTGAAGCCACCGACTTGGTTGCCGTGCGCACAGCACTCGTTGATGCAGGCATCGACTATGACTCGGCAGAGGCCTCGTTCGTGCCCGGAATCGAAGTCAGCTTGGACGCGGACACCGCCAGCAAGGTCTTCAACCTCATCGATGCGCTCGAAGACAGCGACGAGGTGCAGAACGTCTACTCCAATGCTGATGTCAGCGATGAGGTTCTCGCCGAACTTGATTCCTGATGAGACTGAATCGGGTGACTGGTGAGAATCCTCGGCGTTGATCCGGGCCTGACACGTTGCGGGCTGGGTGTCATCGACACCCTGCCCGCACGCAAGGCGAAGATGGTGTCCGTGGATGTGCTGCGCACACCGTCGACCGATTCCGTGGACCTGCGCTTGGGCGCCCTCGCCGAGGCGTTCGACAGCTGGCTCGACACCTACCGTCCTGATGTCGTGGCCATCGAGCGGGTGTTCGCCCGCAACGACGTCTCCACGATCATGGGCACCGCCCAGGTCTCCGGCCTGACCATGGGGCTGGCCGCCAGGCGCGGACTGCCCGTGGCGATGCACACGCCCTCCGAAGTCAAGGCAGCCATCACCGGTTCG
Organism: Brevibacterium aurantiacum; assembly: GCF_003932995.1. Classification (NCBI taxonomy): domain Bacteria; kingdom Bacillati; phylum Actinomycetota; class Actinomycetes; order Micrococcales; family Brevibacteriaceae; genus Brevibacterium; species Brevibacterium aurantiacum. Next base: position 2,294,953 of record NZ_CP025333.1, on the reverse strand, counting down.
GGACGGGCCGATAAGAAACAGGTCACGAACATGGTGACCCGAATCCTCGAGCTCGAGGCCGCACCGAAGCCCGCCGATGCCGCGGACGCACTGGCGATCGCCATCTGCCACTCATGGCGCGGGGCTCTCAGCGGGCAATCGACCCCTGGAGCGAACAAGGACCTCAACGAGCGCAAGAGCGCCGGCCGTCAGGGCACAGGTCTGACAAAAGCTCAGGAGCAGTGGGCCAAAGCGCTACGCAACGCTAAGTAGGGTTCTCGCGTCGCGAGCCTTGGTATCGTCGGTATGTCGAACCTGGTGCTCAACGCCAAGCTGATAGCCTGGATTCGTACACGTGTTCCCACTCGAAAGGCAGGCCGTGATCAGTTTCCTCAGCGGTACGGTTCATCGCATCGCAGCTGACCACCTCGTCATTCTCACCTATGGTGTCGGACGCAGAGTCAACGTCACTCCGGATACCCTGTCGAACACCCGCCACGGCGCCGATATCGAACTCGTGACCACGCTCGTGGTCCGTGAAGACTCGATGACGCTCTTCGGCTTCGGCACCGAAGATGAGAATCACACCTTCGAAGTGCTGCTGTCGATCTCCGGAATCGGGCCGCGCCTGGCCATGGCGATCCTGTCTGTGATGGGCCCCGGTGAACTTGCCGCAGCGATTTCGAACCAAGACGCCAACGCACTGACACGAGTGCCTGGCATCGGCAAGAAGGGGGCCTCCAGGATCATTCTCGAACTTGAGAACAAACTGCCGAAGCTCTCCGCCTCGGAACCCGGACCGCAGCTGTCGTTCGGCGGCGCGAACCAGCAGGTTGTCGATGCCCTGGTCGGACTCGGCTGGAAAGAGGCCCAGGCGGCAGACGTCGTTCAGGAAGTGGTCAATGATCTTGGCCAGAACGCCGGCACATCGGCGTTGCTGAAGGCCTCGCTCAAGGTTCTGGGTGCTCGGAAGTGACGAGCTCCTTTGATGACGGCAGCGCCTCCTACGAACTGGAATTCGGTGATCAGAAGCTGACCGGCGCCGAAGAGGAACGGCTGGTCTCAGGTCGAGCAGAGACCGCCGAACGCGATGCGGAAGCCGCCCTGCGTCCTAAGGGACTGCAGGACTTCATCGGCCAGCCCCAGGTCCGAGAGCAGCTCTCCCTGGTACTCGATGCTGCGAAGGCCCGAAATCGAGCCCCTGACCATGTCCTTCTCTCCGGTCCTCCCGGATTGGGAAAGACGACGCTGGCGATGATCATCGCGCATGAGATGCAGACGAGCCTGCGAGTCACTTCGGGCCCGGCTGTTCAACATGCCGGTGACCTGGCCGCGATCCTCTCGTCGTTGGAGGAGGGGGAAGTCCTCTTCATCGATGAGATCCACCGGATGGCTCGTGCCGCAGAAGAGATGCTCTACGTCGCGATGGAGGACTTCCGCGTCGACGTCATCGTCGGCAAAGGTCCCGGTGCGACGGCTATTCCACTCGACCTGCCCCAGTTCACGATGGTCGGCGCCACAACCCGGTCCGGTCTGCTTCCCGCGCCATTGCGAGACCGCTTCGGATTCACGGGACTCCTCGACTTCTACTCAAGCAACGACTTGCTGACCGTGCTCAAACGTTCAGCTCACATGCTCGGAATCGAAGCAGAACTTGCAGGTCTGAAAGAGATCTCAACCAGATCTCGCGGCACTCCGCGCGTAGCCAACCGACTTCTGCGAAGAGTCAGAGACTGGGCGCAGGTGCGCGGAACAGGCATCATCGATGAGGCCGCGGCCCTGTCGGCCCTGAAGGTCTACGAAGTCGACGAACTCGGCCTTGATCGCCTTGACCGGTCCGTGCTGCAAGTGCTGTGCAAGCGATTCGGCGGGGGACCGGTCGGTCTGGGGACCATCGCAGTCTCCGTCGGAGAAGAGGCCGACACCGTGGAGACAGTTTCGGAACCCTACCTTGTGCGAGAAGGTCTGATCAGTCGCACTCCGCGAGGCCGGGTTGCCACATCCGCGGCTTGGAAGCACCTGGGAATGCAGATCCCAGCAAACTATGAGTTCTGATCCCGGCAATTGAGTTCGCCTTGAGTACTGACTACGAACTAAGGTAGTGGACTGGTTCGTTCTTATGAAAGGTAGATACCTGTGGATTTATTGATCCCTCTCGCGCTTGCTGCGTTGCTTATTTTTTTCCTGTTCAATTCTCGGCGTAAGCAGAAGGCGCGTGCAGAGGAGATCAAGTCGGGCCTTGTCCCCGGCGCTACCGTGATGACGACGTTCGGCGTATTCGGCACCGTCCTGTCCATCGACGAGGAGAACAACCAGGTCACCCTCGAATCGGGTCCCGGCACCGTGCTTCGAGTCCACCGCCAGGCCATCGGCCAGATCAGCAATCCTGAAGCTACAGGCGCTGCCGCTGGCGGTGCTGTTGCAGACGCACCAGAGGCTGCTGATGATGCTGAGAGCACCGACACCCCGGCGATCACCGACGCTGAACTCGACGCGATGAATGAGCGTAAGCGGGCCGAAAAGACCAACGGCGACACCGATCTTCCAGCGGACGACGTTGTCGATTCCGATTCGGAACTGAAGTCGGACGCCACTCAGGTTGACGCAGACGAGACCGATTCCGTGATCGATGACGCCACCGGCTCGAAGAATGCCGACGATGCTGTGGATGGCGCCGGTGAGACCGATGCGGACGCATTCGGCACCGATTCTTCCGATCCTGAGAATCCCAAGAAGAACTGACTTCGCTCACTGCACTCAATCGAAAGCTGAAACGTGTCCGATATTGAAGAAAAGCCACGTCCTGGTTTGCGCTTCGTGTGGCTGGGGATCGTTACTGCACTGCTCCTCGGCATCATCGCCGCAGGCGTCGTGTGGTCTGATGCCACAACCACGCCGAAGCTCGCTCTCGACCTCGAGGGCGGAACCTCGATCATCCTGGAACCCCAGGTATCGGAGGACACGGACATCAGCAAGGAGCAGCTTGACCAGGCTGTGTCGATCATTCGACAGCGCGTCGACTCGACCGGTGTCTCTGAAGCAGAGATCACGACTCAGGGTGACCGCAACATTGTTGTGAACCTGCCGGGCAATCCGGATGAGGAAACACGCAATCTGGTTCGTTCTTCCGCGCAGCTCGTCTTCCGTCGAGTCGCCCTTGTCGGTGACCCGCGTTCCCAGGAGCAGATCCAGAAGGAACAGGAGCAGGGCGGCGGGGAAGAACAGCAGGACCCCTCCGAGGGACTCACCGACGAGCAGAAGAAACGCCTCGAGGAACTCACCGGTGGCAGCGCCGGCGCTCAGGCGGATGCCGGAGCGCAAGGCGATGGCAGCGGACAGGGCGGTGCAGAAGCACCTGCAGGCGGCGGCGAAGTCGCCAAGTCTGGCAGCGACGCCGCCAATTCTGGTGGCGATGTCGCCAACGCCGGTGGAAGCGTTCCCGGACCAGCAGGCAAAGACGCTGAGAAATCCGGAGAAGCGAGCAGCGAACAGGCGACCGAAGAGAGCGGGTCCGCTAAGGGCGACGACACGAAGGTCACTGATTCGACGCCGCGGCCACTCTTCGATCCTGAGAAGGACGTCGACGAATGGCAGACCGACAAGATCATCAAGAAGTACACGGAGCTTGACTGCACCGATCCGAAGAACCGGACCGGTGGACAGCAGCAGCCAGCAGATGAACCAGTCGTCGCCTGTGGCAAGGACGGAGAGGCCAAGTACATTCTGGGCCCCGTCGAACTCTCAGGCGAGCACCTAGCGGACGCAAACTTCGGCTATGCGGCGGGCGCCAACGGAGTCCAGACTAACCAGCCGGCTGTGAACCTCAAGTTCGACAGCGTCGGGCGCGAAATCTTCAAGCAGATCACCTCGGACATCACCGGGAAGCAGCAGCCGTACAACCAGTTCGCCATTGCTCTTGACGGGAATGTGCTTTCGGCACCGTCATCGAACGCTGCGATCACCGACGGCAACGCCGAGATCTCAGGCAACTTCACCCTTGACGAGGCTCAGACCCTGGCCGATCAGCTCAAGAACGGCTCCCTGCCGTTGAGCTTCCAGGTCCAGAGCGAGGACCAGATCTCACCGACATTGGGTTCCAACTACCTCAACATCGGTCTCCTCACCGGTCTCGTCGGACTCATCCTCGTCGTCATCTATTCGCTCCTGCAGTACCGGGTGCTCGGACTCGTCACAGTCTCGAGCCTCGTTGTCGCCGGTGTGCTGACCTATCTGCTGCTGCTCTTGGCTTCGTGGCGATACGGCTACCGGCTGTCATTGGCAGGTGTCGCCGGTATCATCATCGGCATCGGCATGGCCGCGGACTCGTTCATCGTCTACTTCGAACGAGTCAGAGACGAGTTGCGCAGCGGTCGAAATCTGCTCTCCGCAGTCGAAGTCGGTTGGGACCGCGCCAAGCGCACCATCTGGGCATCCAAGGCAGTGAACATGCTCGCCGCGGTCATCCTCTACATCTTGGCTGTCGGCTCCGTGCGAGGCTTCGCCTTCACCCTGGGACTGACCGTGATCATCGACGTGCTCATCGTCTTCCTGTTCACACACCCCATGTTGGAAGTCCTCGCCCGCACCAAGTTCTTCGGCCAGGGCCATCCGATGTCCGGTATGGATCCGCGTCTGCTGGGAGTCAAGCCCGCCGCCTATCGTGGTGCGCTCAACCTCAGCATCGATGACGACGAGAAGTCACCCGAGGCACGCCGACGGGAGAAGGCTCGAACCCGGAAGGCAGGAATGTCGTCCGACACCGAGGCGGAATCGACCGAAGAATCGACTGTCGATTCGACATCCTCATCGACTGAATCCTCGTCCGCATCGTCGAAGTCGAAGGCAGGTGCCGAATCAGAATCTTCGGGCCAGCCTCGCGGCACGACGACGACCAAACGGTCGAAGAAGCCTCAGTCCTCCGACTCCGACGAGGTCTCAGCTTCCGCCGAGCCAGCCGATGAGGCGACCGAGGCGGAGCCCAAGAAGAAGCCTAAGAAGAAGACGAAGTCTGCGACGAATCCGGCACCAGCCGGTGGCACCATCGCGGAGCGGAAGGCGGCTGCGAAGAAGGCAGCCGAAGAATCTGCCGACAAGGGCAAGGAGGCAGACAAGTGAAACGGTTCTTTGCTTGGGGCAACCGGCTCCACAACGGTGAGTCGTCGATTCCCTTCGTCGGGAAGGCCAAACTCTGGCTGATGATCTCCGGCGCCCTGGTGCTCCTGTCACTTCTCGTGCCGTTGATCGCGGGATTCAACTTCGGTATTGCCTTCAAGGGCGGATCTCAGTTCCAAGTCGACCACGTCTCAGACACTGCACCTGCCAAGGGCGAAGATCTCGTCTCTGAGGTGGTGCCGGGCTCTGAACCGCGCCTGACTCCGACGAGTGACACTGCGGTGCGCATCGAGACGAACCAGCTCAGCGATGACCAGATGCAGGAAGTCCGTGACGCTCTCGTAGGCGGCTACGACGTTAAAGCAGAGGACGTCACATCGACGTTCGTCGGTCCTGAGTGGGGCCAAGACGTGACTGAGAAGATGATTCGGGCCCTTGTCATCTTCGTCGGCATCGCCATGGTCGTGATGGCTCTGTACTTCCGGACCTGGAAGATGTCTCTGGCCGCGATCGTGGGACTGTTCGTCGTCATGATCGTGACGACGGGCATCTATTCCGCGACAGGGTTCGAGATCACCCCCGAGGCCGTGATCGGGTTCCTCACCGTCTTGAGCTTCTCGCTCTACGACACCGTGGTGGTCTTCGACAAGATCAGAGAGAACACGACGCGGTTCAAGGACAAACGCGACCTGAAGTTCTCCGAGCTGGTCAACCTCGGCATCAACCAGACGACAGTGCGCTCGATCAACACCTCGGTCGTCTCGGTGCTGCCGATCGCCTCGATTCTGTTCATCGGTGTGTTCCTGCTGGGTGCCGGCACATTGGTCGACATCTCTCTGTCGCTGTTCATCGGTACGATTGTGGCAGCAGCTTCGACGTTGTTCGTTGCCAGCCCTCTCTACGCCCTGCTGCGGGCGAATGAACCCGCAGTCAAGGAGCAGGAAGAGGCCGTGCGTGAATTACGCTTGAAGAATGGAGCAGAAGATGTTCCACCGGTGATTCACGCCGAGGTCTGAGCAGAAAGGGGATGTCATGGCTTCTTCCGCCGATTCGCGCCGTCCGCGAGGCATCTCCCGCTTAGCTTGGTGGGCGGCCAGGGCACAGAACAACCCTGGCTACCCCCGTGTCCTGGGTCCGATGATCAGGGCACTGCAGTCCAACCACCCGAAGGCCGATATCGACCTGGTGGTCCGGGCGTACAAGATCGCAGAGCAGGCTCATCGTGGCCAGACCCGGAAATCCGGTGATGACTACATCACCCACCCGGTGGCGGTGGCCACGATCTTGGCCGAGATCGGCATGCTGCCGGTCACCCTCGCCGCTGCGCTGCTGCATGACACGGTCGAGGACACGTCCTATTCGCTGAATGAGCTCACCGAGGAATTCGGCCCCGAGGTCGCAGCCATGGTCGATGGGGTGACCAAGCTCGACAAACTCACCTACGGTCAGGCTGCGCAGTCTGAGACCGTGCGCAAGATGATCGTCGCGATGGCCAAGGACATCCGCGTCCTCGTGATCAAACTGGCCGACCGTCTTCACAACGCCCGCACGTGGCGTTTCGTGCCCGCTTCGTCGAGTACGAAGAAGGCTCGGGAGACCCTCGAGATCTATGCGCCGCTGGCTCATCGACTGGGCATGAACACGATCAAGTGGGAACTTGAGGATCTGTCCTTCCAAGTTCTCCACCCCAAGGTCTATGACGAAGTGGTCCGGCTCGTCGCGGACAGGGCACCCGAACGCGAGAAGTACCTGGCCACTGTCTCCAACGAACTCCAGTCCGAGCTCGTGGAGTCCAATATCCAAGCCGCGATCACGGGCCGCCCGAAGCACTACTATTCGATCTATCAGAAGATGGTCGTGCGCGGGCACGAGTTCGCTGACATCTACGACCTCGTCGGTGTCCGTGTCCTCGTTGAGACCGTTCGCGAATGCTATGCCACGCTGGGCATCGTGCACGCCCGGTGGAATCCAGTCCCCGGACGGTTCAAGGACTACATCGCGATGCCGAAGTACAACATGTACCAGAGCTTGCACACGACGGTGATCGGCCCGAACGGCAAACCCGTGGAAATCCAGATCCGCACCCATGAGATGGATCGCCGCGCTGAATTCGGTGTTGCCGCCCACTGGAAGTACAAGGATCGACGCAACGTCTCGAAGGCCGTGACGTCGAATACCGCTCGCTCGGTCAAGGTCTCCGACGACGGCGAAGTCGATGACGCGGCATGGCTGCGGCAGCTGCTGGAATGGCAACGTGAGGTCAGCGACCCTGACGAGTTCCTCGACAATCTCCGCTATGAGGTGAACTCCAGGGAGGTCTACGTGTTCACCCCCAAGGGTGACGTGATGAGCCTTCCTGCGGGGGCGACTCCTGTCGACTTCTCCTACGCGGTTCACACCGAGGTCGGGCATAAGACCATGGGCGCCCGAGTCAACGGTCGTCTGGTCGCACTCGACACCGAACTGAAGAACGGCGACTCTGTCGAAGTCTTCACGTCCAAAGATGAGAATGCGGGCCCCAGCCGTGACTGGCTGGGCTTCGTCAAGAGCCCCCGCGCACGCAGCAAGATCCGCCAGTGGTTCTCGAAGGAACGCCGCGAGGAAGCGATCGAGAACGGTCGCGAACAGCTGGCGCGGGCAATGCGCCGCCACACTCTGTCGGCTTCGTCGCTGATGAGCCAGGAGGCACTGCAGGTCGTCGCCACTGAGCTGCGGCTGCCAGATGTGTCCGCGCTCTACGCTGCTATCGGCAATGGAGTGAGCTCGGCGGCTCATGTCGTCGATCTGCTGGCCAAGGAGGTCGGAGGTGTTGACGATGATGAGACCGTGTTGCCGCCGTCGCCGCGCAATCGCACCGGCCAGTCCTCGGGACACCATTCGTCGTCCGGGGGAGTCACGGTCAGAGGTGTCGACGATGTCCTGGTGAAACTGGCACGATGCTGCACACCGGTTCCCGGCGATGAGATCCTCGGATTCGTCACGCGCGGTTCGGGAGTATCCGTCCACCGTGTGGACTGTCCTAACATCGCCTCTCTGGAGCGAGAGCCTGAGCGGATGGTCGATGTCTCCTGGGGTGAGACGACCAGCGGTATCTATCTGGTTCAGATCCAGGTGGAGGCCCTGGATCGTTCCGGTCTGCTCTCAGACATCACGAAGGTGCTCACCGAGACCCACGTCAATATACTCTCTGCCACGGTCGCCACCTCACGGGCCAGAGTAGCCCAGTCGAAGTTCGTCTTCGAGATGAGCGATGCGAGCCATCTCGACACCGTGCTCTCGGCAGTTCGCAAAGTCGAAGGCGTCTTCGACGTCTACCGCATCGCCGGCGGCTGACACCGCCGTCACTGCGCCTGGATGCAACGTCAGCGACGGTGGCAACGTCAGCGTCTGTCGCGGTCTGAGGCGGCGCAGGCGCGTTCGAAGACGGTGCGCATATGAGCGACGTAGGGTCGGCGCGACATCTCCGCCATATACAACCGGAACTGCTGCCGGGCCTGGCTGGGGAGTTCATCGACGAGATTCCTCACCGTCTGAGCAGACCATTCGTCGGGACTGCGCAGGTGTGGAAGCAGCAGATCGTAGAGCGTTCTGTCCGGTGTCGTGATGGGCAGATCGTTGATGAGCTCCCACTCGTGCGCAGCTATCGTGAGTTCATGAACGACGACATCGGCCCCGTCGACGTAGCGGCGTCTCGGGTAGGTGATGAACGTCAGCGGACTCGGGGCCCTGCCAAGGCCGCTGTGGACCCACCACGCAATGTCATGGGAGAGCACAAGACGTGGAGGGATCTGCGCACGCAGCGCCGTGATTCTGTCCTCGGCGTTGAGCACAGCGCCCTTGCGCACCCAGGTGGACTCGGTCAGGCGTGTCAGCAGCCCGTCAAGAGTCAGTTCCGTGAGGTGTTCATAGCTGTAGTCGCGCAGATGAAACATCGCCTCCATACAGCCACTATTGCGCTGTAGGGAGGCGATGTTCAAGGCCGCAGGGTCAATCTGTGGATAAAGCGCGACTCATGCTCGTGGTGCTGTGGACGCCGAATCAGTCCAGCTCAGCCGCGGTCTGAGCCAGCTGGTCACGCCAGGCGCGACGCGCATCGAGTGCGGACTGCGCATCAGCGACAGCCTTCTCATCGCCACCCGCCTTCGCCTTCTCGTACTTCTGCTCCAACTCGGCAATCGAGTCGTCGAGCTGGCTCAGCGCACCGGACGTGCGGGCCTTGGTCTCGGGGTTGCTGCGCTTCCACTCAGCATCTTCTGCATCGGCGAGGGCCCGTTCGACCTCACGCAGCCCGTTCTCCATGCGCGAGACGTCGGCACGAGGAACCTTGCCCGCAGCCTCCCATTCGTCCTGAATGACGCGCAGCTCCTTCTTCGCCACACTGATATCGCCGATCGGCAGCAGCCCCTGAGCTCTGGCCAGAATCTCCTCTTTGACCCCAAGGTTGCCCTTGTACTCCTCATCAACGGCAGCATTCTCTGCATCACGGGCGGCGAAGAAAACGTCCTGAGCGGCCCGGAACCGAGCCCACAGGGCATCGTCGTCCTTGCGTGAGGCCCGCGGAGCCTTCTTCCACTGGCTCATGAGGTCCTTGTACTTCTGGGACACATTGCGGAAGTCTGTCGAGTTCGACAGCGACTCCGCCTCGACCACGAGCTTCTCCTTGATGCGTTTGCCCTCGGAGTTCTGCTTGTCGAGCTCGGAGAAGAACTCCTTGCGCTTGTGCTCGAAAGTATTGCGAGCCTGCGAGAAGCGGCCCCACAGCTCCTGGTCCACTGCACGCGGCAGTCGGGGACCGCTGCGCTGCATGTCCTTCCACTGGCCGAAGAGCTCACGCAGACGTGCTCCGGACTGCTTCCACTGGATCTTCGAGGGATCGCGCTTGGCCAGCGATTCAGCCTCGGCGACGATCTCTTCACGTTCCTGTGCGGCTTCGAGCTTGGCTGCCTCGGCACGGGCAGCCTGCTTCGACTCGGTGGCCTGCGCATCTGAGATCAGGGTGTCCAAGGTGGCGGACAGACCCTTGAGATCGCCGACGACGTTGGCCTCGGGCAGGGTCTCCTGCAGCGTCTTCGCTGCCGAGACGATCTCGCGACCCGGGGCACCGGCGGAGAGTCGATTGCGCAGAAGTGCCGCGTTCTCCATGAGATCCACGTACTTCTTGGCGAAGTATTCCAAGGCTTCCTCGGGAGTGGCATCGGGATACTGCCCGACCGCACGCTCGCCGTCGGCCGTGACGACGAAGACGTTGCCCTCCTGATCCGCGCGACCGTGCTCGACTGCGCGCCGGACTTCCGCATCATGATCAACGGTTGTCCCGGTCACTGTCTGGGCCGCCTGTGGGCGGGGCAGAGAGGACGGGCGCGGGACCGGCTTCGGTGTCGGGGTCGACATGATTCTCACCTTGTTTCCATCGGTCGAACCTGCAGGACTCTGTGCCTGCAGATCACTCGATTTCCTGATTGACGTTATCCCAGCATAACCAAGCCCCAGGCTCTGGATAGACTTTGAGCATGGATGTATTTGTGACCAGCGCCGAATTTCTCGAAGTCAACTGTTATGCCGTGCGTGCCGAAGGCCATGATGAGGCCATATTCATCGACTCCGGATTCGATTGCGCACCGGGACTTGCCGAAATCGTCGCCGAGGAGGATCTGGTGCCCAGCGCCGTCTTCCTCACCCACGGCCACCCCGACCACATCCTCGGCCTGACCAACGTCCTCAGCCGCTGGAACGTGCCCGTCTACCTGGGAGATGCCGACCGCTACCGCCTGGACAAACCAGCCGAAACCCTCAGCCCGCAGTTCGCTCAGATGCTGCAGCCACTCGTCGAAGGCTGGTCCGCCCCCGAGGTCACCGCCCTTGTCGACGCCCAGACCGTGGAGGTCGCCGGTCTCACGATCACCGCTGTGGCCGCTCCCGGGCACACCGAAGGATCGACCCTCCTGCGAGTCCAAGCCGACGATGAGGAGATCATCTTCACCGGTGATGTGGTCTTCGCCGGAGCGATCGGACGGGTCGACCTGCCAGGGGGAGATGCCTCGGCGATGGCAGAATCACTGCGGGCGTTTGCGACGCTTCCCGACGTTCCCATCTATCCTGGACACGGTCCCGGCTCCCGAGTCGGTCACGAGCTGGCGACGAACCCGTTCTTCTAGAGTTGAACCAGGTTCCCTGACGGCGACGACCGATCACAGGCAGCACCCGAACCCCACCAGAGACGAAGAGCACCAAGGAGAACAATGGCGAAGTCAGCCCGACTGTCCGGATTCCCGGAACGACTTCCAGCAGAACGCGTGATCGAGAAGTCGATCATCGACATCCTCGACCACACCTTCGCGCTGCATGGATACTCGGCACTCAACCACCGGGCAGTCGAACCGATCAGCCAGCTCGCCAAAGACGGAGAGATCGACAAGGAGATCTTCGCCGTCAGCCGCCTGCACTCCGAAGGCACGGAGCGCAATCCACTGGGGCTGCACTTCGACCTCACGGTGCCGCTGGCACGATTCATCGCCGACAACGCGAACGAGCTCTCCTTCCCCTTCAAAGCCGCCCGAATCCAGCCGGTCTGGCGCGGCGAACGCCCCCAGCAGGGCCGCTACCGCGAGTTCATCCAAGCCGATATCGATGTCATCGCCGAGGCGGAGCTGCCCGGACACTTCGAAGTGGAGATTCCGCTTGCCGTCGCCGATGCCTTCAGCAGGCTGGCGCCCTTGGGCGTGCCCGGAGTCAAGATCGTCGTCAACGATCGCAGGCTCCTCGAAGGATTCGCTCGTGGCATCGGGCTGACCAACATCCAGGCTGTCCTGCGCTGCCTGGACAAGTACGACAAGATCGGTCCCGCCGAGGTGGGCAAACTGTTGGCCACGGAAGCCGAGGCCGACGAGGAACAGCAGCGACTGTGCCTGGCCCTGGCCGCGATCGAATCGGATTCGCCGGACTTCGCCGACGAAGTGCGTGCGCTCGGAGTCGAACACCCCCTGCTGGAGGAGGGCCTCGATTCTCTGACCACGATGCTCCGGGCCGCCCATGAGCGCGCCCCCGGCGTTGTCGTGGCACAGCTGAAGATCGCACGCGGACTCGACTACTACACGGGAGCCGTCTACGAGACTCAGCTGATCGGGCACGAAGAGCTCGGCTCGGTCGCCTCCGGCGGTCGCTATGACTCGCTCGTGACGGTGGGGAAGAAGAGCTACCCGGGTGTCGGAATGTCGATCGGCGTCTCTCGCCTCATGGCCTTCATCCTCGATGCGAACAGCGGCATCAAAGCCACACGCGGAACACCCTCGGTCGTCGTTGTCGCCGTGACTGATGAGGACAAGCGCGGGGAAGCCGATGCGGTTGCCACCGCTCTGCGTGCCCGCGACATCGCCTGCGAGGTCTCACCGAGTGCGGCGAAGTTCGGCAAGCAGATCCGCTATGCCGAACGTCGGGGGATTCCCTTCGTATGGTTCACCGATGGTGAGTCTGGTCACGAAATCAAGGACATCCGCTCCGGCGAGCAGGTCACGGCAGACCCGGCGACCTGGGAGCCTGTCGAGGCAGATCGCAAGCCACGGGTGTACCGCGACTGATCAGCCTCAGGAATCGCTCACGGGCGGGTCGGGTGCCAGGGATCCGTCCGGGGCGATGTGCTCGAAGATCTCTCGCACCATGGAGACCACGTGCGGGTCATCGACGGTGTAGAAGATCCGCCTCCCGTCACGGCGGGAGGAGATCAGGCCAGCCAACCTCATCTTCGCCAGATGCTGACTCACGGTGGGCACTGCCGCACCGATCGCCTCGGCGAGGGAAGAGACATCGAGTTCCTGATTGACCAGGGTCCAGACCAGCCGCAGACGCGTCCCGGAGGCGAGCATGCGAAACGTCTCCGCTGCCACCTCGACCTGCGCCGAGGTGGGGTCACCTCCCAAATCCGCGGCGGGATCTTCCGGGCCTGTACCACCAGTGCTCATGTCATCCTCTTCATCGTCCCCACAGCAGTCGGCCCGCAGTGGGCCGTGCCAGCAAACATGCAGCGAGCGACTATCATTGTTCACGCGCTGCCACATAAACATCGTAAAGGAGCCCTAGGTGCTGCGAAGCCATGAAACCGGAAGCCTGCGAGCCTCACACGCAGGACAGACCGTCACCCTCTCCGGGTGGGTCGACCGTCGTCGCGATCACGGAGGTGTCGCCTTCATCGATCTGCGTGACGCATCGGGGATCGTCCAGGTCGTCGTCCGTGAGGACGATGCCCACGCACTGCGCAACGAATCCGTCGTCAAGGTCACCGGTACCGTGTCCCTGCGCCCCGAGGGCAACACCAACGCGAACCTGCCCACAGGTGATATCGAGGTCATCGACACGAAGGTCGAGATCCTCAGCCAGGCCGAGGCTCTGCCCTTCCAGGTCTCCGACCATGCCGAAGATGCCGGCACCGTCGGCGAAGAGACCCGCCTGCGCTACCGCTACCTCGACCTGCGTCGCTCCGGTCCCGCCGCGACCATGCGTCTGCGTTCGGCAGCGAACCGGGCAGCCCGCAACGTCCTCGACGAGCAGGACTTCCTCGAGATCGAGACCCCGACCCTGACCCGGTCCACACCTGAGGGTGCCCGCGACTTCCTCGTTCCGGCTCGTCTGCAGCCCGGCTCCTGGTACGCGCTTCCGCAGTCACCGCAGCTGTTCAAGCAGCTGCTGCAGGTTGCCGGCATGGAACGCTACTACCAGATGGCACGCTGCTACCGCGACGAGGACTTCCGCGCCGACCGTCAGCCCGAGTTCACCCAGCTCGACATCGAAGCCTCCTTCGTCGAGCAGGAGGACATCATCGAGCTCGCCGAGAAGATCCTCGTGGCTCTGTGGAAGCTCATCGGCCACGAGATCACCACCCCGATCCCACACATCACCTACGCCGAGGCGATGGAGAAGTACGGCAGCGACAAGCCAGATCTGCGCTTCGAGCTCGAACTGCACAACCTCACGGATTTCTTCAAGGACACCCCGTTCCGGGTCTTCCAGTCCGAGTACGTCGGCTCCGTCGTCTACCCCGGCGGCGGCTCCCTGCCCCGTCGTCAGCTCGACGGCTGGCAGGACTGGGCCAAGCAGCGCGGTGCCAAGGGCCTGGCCTACGTTCTCGTGGCCGAGGACGGCACCCTGACCGGCCCCGTGGCCAAGAACATCTCCGAGGATGAGAAGGCCGGCCTCGTCGAAGCCGCCGGAGCCAACCCCGGTGACGCAATCTTCTTCGCCGCCGGTGACCCTGCGAGCTCACGCTCGCTGCTGGGTGCCGCCCGCAACGAGATCGCTGAGCGCACCGGCTTGATCAAGGAAGGCGACTGGGCCTTCGTGTGGGTCGTCGACGCACCGCTCTTCGAATCCGCAGCCGCAGCGCAGGCCGCGGGCGATGTCGCCGTCGGTGAAGGATCATGGACCGCCGTCCACCACGCCTTCACCGCTCCGAAGCCCGAATTCCTCGACACCCTCGAATCCGATCCCGGCGCTGCCCTGGCCTACGCCTACGACATCGTCTGCAACGGCAACGAGATCGGCGGCGGTTCGATCCGCATCCACCGCAAGGATGTCCAGGAACGCGTCTTCAAGATCATGGGCATCTCGGAAGAGGACGCACAGGAGAAGTTCGGCTTCCTCCTCGAAGCCTTCAAGTTCGGCGCACCCCCACACGGAGGCATCGCCTTCGGCTGGGACCGCATCGTGTCCCTGCTGGCCGGAGTCGACTCGATCCGCGAGGTCATCGCCTTCCCGAAGACCGGTGCCGGATACGATCCGCTCACCCAGGCACCCGCACCGATCACCGACGCCCAGCGCGCCGAGGCCGGCGTGGACTTCGAACCGGAAGACGACGACGCCGAGGCCTGATGACCAACGGTCCTGACCTCTTCTCCTCCGACGGCCCGGACCAGGGACTCCCTGGTCCGGGCGTCGGCGGTTCCTCTGCCGATTCGGGCCGTGCCCTCGATCCGCTGGCAGTGCGGATGCGTCCGCGCACCATCGCCGAGGTGGTCGGCCAGGACCATCTGACGTTCCCCGGCTCACCGCTGGTTCAACTCGTCGAAGCCAGCGGGGGAGACCGGGCCGGAGCCTCCTCGGTGATCCTGTGGGGTCCGCCCGGGGTCGGCAAGACCACCCTGGCTCACGTCATCTCCCACGCACCCGGGCGCACCTTCGTCGAACTCTCCGCGATCACCGCCGGGGTCAAGGACGTGCGCCAGGTGATCGAGAACGCCAGGCGTGAACGTGACATGTACCAGCGCACGACGGTGCTCTTCCTCGACGAGATCCACAGGTTCTCCAAGGCACAGCAGGACGCACTGCTGCCGGCCGTGGAGAACCGCCTCGTCGTCCTCGTCGCAGCCACGACCGAGAACCCGTCCTTCTCCGTCATCTCCCCGCTGTTGTCCCGCTCGCTCCTGCTCACACTGCGCCCACTCGACGACGCGGCCATCGCCGATCTCCTCGATCGTGCAGTCGTCAGCGAGCGAGGTCTGGCCGGTCAGTTCGAACTTGAGCCGGCGGCCAAGGACTTCATCGTGCGCATCGCCGGTGCCGATGCCAGACGCTCCCTGACGATCCTCGAAGCCGCGGCAGGCATCGCCGCCGCACAGGCAGAGTTCGCCGAGGCTGCTGCCAGTGACGATTCTGCTGTCGACTCAGTTGATGACACCGACGCTGATGATGACGACGTCGCCGATGAAGGCATCGAGGACCCAACCGAGTCCGAAGATTCAGCCGACACCGACGACTCGGAGACGTCACCAGCCGAGGGCCGCGCGATCCTCATCACCGAGGCTGCCTGTGCTGAGGCGAGTTCGGAAACGGTGCTGCGCTACGACAAGAACGGCGACCAGCACTACGACGTCGTCTCCGCATTCATCAAATCCATCCGCGGCTCAGACGTCGACGCCGCACTGCACTACCTGGCCAGAATGATCGTCGCCGGGGAGGACCCTCGCTTCATCGCCCGCAGGGTCGTCATCTCGGCCGCCGAAGACATCGGCATGGCCGATCCGCAGGCGCTTCCCATCGCGGTCGCGGCATCAACTGCCGTGCAGAACATCGGCATGCCCGAAGGACGTATTCCCCTCGCCGAGGCGGTCACCTATCTGGCCATGGCGCCGAAGTCGAACGCCAGCTACCGGGCTCTCGACGCGGCAATCGCCGACGTGAAGAACGGGTTCTCGGGGCAGGTGCCGACTCATCTGCGCGACGCCCACTATCCCGGTGCCAAGGAGCTCGGCCACGGTGAGGGCTACAAATACTCCCACGATCATCCGCACGGGGTCGCGGCTCAGGAGTACCTGCCCGAGACGCTGCGCGGGAAGCGCTACTACGAACCGACCGGCAACGGTATGGAGCGGTCCCTGGGGGAGCGACTCGAGATGCTGCAGAGACTGCTGCGCCCCTAAGTTCAACGACGGATGTCTTAGCGCTGAGCCTGCGGACACGGTAGTTTTGTGCACAGGGTGAAAGCGTGCCGCGGCCAGGGTCGGTGAGTCGGCGCAGTAGGGCCGAGGAGGGTCGACGTGCAGGACATCATCGTCACCATTTCCGTCGCTCTGGCTCTGGGGTTGGTCGCGTATGAACTGCGCATTCCGCCGTTGGTCGGTTTCCTCGGTGCCGGTTTCCTGCTGCACTTCCTCGGCTTCTCCGCCTTCGATGGAATCGAACAGGTCTCCGACCTCGGCGTGGTACTGCTCCTCTTCACCATCGGGCTGAAGTTCGACCTGCGTTCCCTTCTGCAGCCCGAGGCCTATGGCACGGCTGTTCTCCACATGATCTCCGGCGTCCTCGTCGGGGCCGGCACGATCGGATTTGCCGCGGTCGTCGGAATCGTTTCGCTCGACGGTGGCCTGGGAACAATCGGTCTGCTCGGATTCGCGTTGTCATTCTCGTCAACAGTGCTCGTCGTCAAGGTGCTCGAAGATCGTTCCGACGACGGTTCCTACTATGGCCAGATCGCCATTGCGGTCCTCGTCATCCAGGACATCGCCGCCGTCGCCTTCATCACCGTGGCGGGGGAGGAGCCGCCGAGTCCCTGGGCCTTCGCTCTCGTTCTCCTGGTTCCTGCGGCGTGGGTGGCACGTCGAATCCTTGACCGTGTCGGCCGCGGTGAGCTGCTGGTGCTCTTCGGCGTGGTCATGGCTCTGGGGCCGGGCTATCTCGCCTTCGAATCTGTCGGCATCCACGGTGACCTAGGGGCGCTGGTGATGGGGCTGCTCTTCGCCAGCCATCGGCGTTCGACCGAGTTGTCGAAGTCGCTGTTCAGCGTCAAGGAGCTCTTCCTCGTCGCCTTCTTCGTCGTCATCGGGCTTCAGGCGGTCCCGACCTGGGCCGACCTGTTCATGGCACTGCTGTTGTGTGTGATCCTCCTGCCCTTCAACTTCGCAAGCTTCTACCTGATGGGTCGACTTTTCGGTCTGCGCAATCGGACCAGCATCCGCACCAGTCTGGCGCTGAGCAACTTCTCCGAATTTGCGCTCATCGTCGTGGCGGTCGGGGCAGGCAACGGACTGTTCGAGGAAAGTTGGCTGACAGTGACTGCTTTGGCCGTTGCGATCGGGATGATCATCTCGTCTTTGGCCAATGCCTACAGCCTGCAGATCGTTGCTCGACTCGATGAGATCCTGCCCGATGAGAATGAGGCCAAGCTGCGTCCCCCGGATCGGGCGATCGACACCGGTGACGCCGAGGTTGTGGTGCTGGGGATGGGCCGCATCGGTCGCGGGGCCTACGAGCGACTGGTCGACACCGGCGGGCTGTCTGTCATCGGGGTGGACAACGACCACCTGGTGGTGGAGGAGCTCAAACGCGAAGAGTTCAACGTGCTCGAAGGTGATGCCACCGACCACGAGTTCTGGCATCGGCTCGTTGTCGGCGGTACGGCTCGAACAGTCATCCTGGCCATGGCCATCCACGACTCGAACACGTTTGCCTTCGAACAGCTGCGCATCGCCGGTTTCGACGGTGCCATCGCCGCAGTCGTGCAGCGCCAGGACCAGGCCGACCGGTTCATCAGAGCAGGTGTGCATACCGTCGTCAACATCTACAGCGGTTCGGGAGCTGAAGTCGCCGATGCGGCAATGCAGCTGCCGAGCAACCGGCGAGCCGACGGTGATGCAGATCATGCCGAAGGCTGAGATTTCAGCCGGTGTTCGGGGCATCTCTGCTTTGCGCCGACCCGCCGACTTCCGCTAAGATAGGTTGCTGTTGTGCCTGCAAGCTAAAGGCGGTCGGTGCGAGCGTATCTCGACGCTCAATCCCTCTTTCCCATCCTGGGAAACAACCGTTTCGACTCGGGCGAGAACCTATGGCCAGTCGTGACACACCATATTGATGAAAGGTAATACAGTGCCAGCACCAGCACGTAACCGCCGGATGACGCGCGTCTCGCGCGCCCTCGGCATGCCGCTGACTCCGAAGGCGGAGAAGTACTTCGAGCGTCGCCCGTATCCTCCAGGCGAGCACGGCCGCGCACGTCGTCGCAATGACAGCGACTACTCGGTCCGTCTCAAGGAGAAGCAGCGTCTTCGCGCCCAGTACGGCATCCGTGAAGCTCAGATGCTCAAGACTTACAAAGAAGCCAGCCGCCTCTCCGGTCTGACCGGTGAGACCATGGTTGAGCTCCTCGAAATGCGTCTCGACGCCCTGGTCCTGCGTTCGGGCTTCGCCCGCACCATCGCCCAGGCACGTCAGTTCGTCGTGCACCGTCACATCACCGTTGACGGACAGCGCGTCGACCGCCCCTCCTTCCGCGTGAAGGAAGGACAGACCATCCAGGTGCACGAGCGCAGCGCATCGATGGATCCGTTCCAGGTCGCTGCAGCCGGTGGACACAAGGATGTTCTCCCTGCAGTTCCGGGTTACCTCAACGTCAACCTCGAGGGACTGCAGACCACTCTGCTTCGTCGCCCGAAGCGCGAAGAGGTTCCTGTGACCGTCGACGTTCAGCTGGTCGTCGAGCACTACTCGCGCTGATCACCCCAGAGGGATCGCACGGCAGCAACTGCCCGGAACATCGAGTTCCGGGCAGTTGTGCATTCACCCCCCAATTCGTTCGGACGGTGAACAACCGCCCGACAATCGCTCAACCACAGGACCGAACCGAAAGCTGATCTCGGGGTGACCAGCGGGTCGGCGGCGCGCAGCGTCGGCACCTCGCATAATGTGGTTGAGTCACTAAACTAGTCACTGATGAGTGCAAGAGTGCACACGCAACATGTGAAAGGCCTTGGATGAAGACGGCAGAGATCAAACAGCGCTGGTTGGACTACTTCGAAGCGAACGGGCACGCGGTCGTCCCCTCAGCGTCGGTGATCAGTTCCGATCCATCGATCCTGTTCAACATCGCAGGAATGGTGCAGTTCATCCCTTACCTCACCGGTCGGGAACCCGCTCCGTTCAATCGGGCCACGAGCGTGCAGAAGTGCGTGCGCACCGGCGACATCGAAGAAGTCGGAAAGACCACCCGCCACGGCACGTTCTTCCAGATGAACGGCAACTTCTCCTTCGGCGATTACTTCAAGCGCGAGGCCATTCGCTTCGCCTGGGGCCTGCTGACGAACTCCGTGGACGACGGTGGACTCGGCTTCGACAAGAACCTCCTGTGGGCAACGGTCCACGAGGACGACCTCGAGACCATCGACCTGTGGCTCGAGGAGACCTCGATTCCCCGTGAGCGCATCCAGCCGCGCGACAACGAGGACAACTTCTGGCACACCGGGCAGCCCGGTCCCGGCGGTTACTGCTCCGAGATCTACTTCGACCGCGGCCCCGACTACGGAGTCGAAGGCGGCCCTGTGGCCGACGAGGATCGCTACATCGAGATCTGGAACCTCGTGTTCATGGAGTTCGAGCTCAGCGAAGTCCGGTCCAAGGTCGACTTCGACATCGCTGGCGAACTCCCTGCCAAGAACATCGACACCGGCATGGGCCTGGAACGCGTCGCCTTCTTGCTCCAGGGCGTCGAGAACATGTATGAGATCGACGAGGTCTTCCCCGTCATCGAAGCCGCCAGCCGGCTCTCCGGCCACCGCTACGGTGCCGATCACGACGCCGATGTGCAGATGCGCGTCGTGGCTGACCACGTGCGTTCCTCCCTCATCATCATCGGCGACGGTGTCCGCCCCGGCAACGAAGGACGCGGCTACATCCTGCGCCGTCTCCTGCGCCGGGCCGTACGTGCAATGCGTCTCCTCGGCGTGACCAGCGAGGTCCTGCCCGAACTGCTCCCGGTGTCGATGGAGTCGATGAAACTCTCCTACCCGGAGCTTGAGACGGACTTCGATCGCATCTCCCGCATCGCTTATGCCGAGGAGAAGGCGTTCCTGCGGACTCTGGAGTCCGGCACTCAGCTGTTCCAGAACGCGGCAGCCTCACTGCCCGCATCGGACAAGACTCTCAGCGGCGACGTTGCGTTCGCTCTGCATGACACCCATGGCTTCCCCATCGACCTGACCTTGGAAATGGCCTCCGAGCAGGGCGTGAATGTCGACGAAGAGGGATTCCGTGCCCTCATGAGCGAACAGCGGACCCGGGCGAAAGCCGACGCGAAGGCGAAGAAGGGCGGCGGACATGCCGACCTCTCGGCCTATTCGGCACTGCTCGAAGACGGTGCCTCCGAATTCGTCGGCTACGACAGGCTCGAAGCCGACTCCCGGGTGCGCGGGATCGTCGTCGATGGTCTCGCCCAGGAAGTCCTCACACCAGGACAGACCGCCGACCTCATCCTCGATCTGACCCCGTTCTACGCCGAGGCAGGCGGGCAGCGTGCCGACATCGGCCTCATCAAGGGTCATGGCTTCACCGCTCGTGTCCTCGACGTGCAGAACCCCATCAAGGGTCTGCCCGCCCACAGGGTCGAAGTCATCGACGGCGAGATCCACGTCGGCGCCGAGGTTCTGGCCGTCGTCGACCACGACCACCGGTTCCAGGGTTCACAGGCACACACCGCCACCCACCTCGTCCACGCAGCACTGCGGGAGATCCTGGGCACGCACGCCGTGCAGGCCGGATCGATGAACCAGCCCGGCTACATGCGCTTCGACTACTCGTTCCCCGAAGCACCCAGCCAGCAGATGCGTGCGGAGATCGAAGACGTCGCCAACCTCGCAGTTCGCTCGAACTATGAGGTCGGCACCGAATTCCTGCCCTTCGAAGACGCCCGGAAGTCCGGTGCGATGGCGCTCTTCGGTGAGAAGTACCCGAACATCGTGCGAGTCGTCGATATCGGCGGTCCCTTCTCCCGTGAACTCTGCGGAGGCACCCACGTCGGTTCCTCCTCGGAAGTCGGGCCCATCTCTGTGCTCTCCGAAGCCTCCGTGGGCTCCGGCGTGCGCCGTATCGAAGCCGCAGTCGGCATGGACGCCTTCCGCTCCCTGGCCGCAGAACGCAGCATCGTGTCCTCCCTCTCCGACATGCTCAAGGTGCCAGGCACCGATGTGAAGGAACGCGTCGGGGACCTGATGAGCAAACTCAAGGACGCGGAGAAGGAGATCGCCCGCCTGAACTCCCAGCAGCTGTTGGCCTCAGCCGGCAAGTTCCTCGACAATGCCGAGACCGTGGGATCAACCCTGTTCGTCGTCGCCGACCTCGGCGACGTCACCAACGCAGGGGACATCCGCACCGTCGTCACCGACCTGCGCGGCAGAGTCAACGAACGGTCCGCTGTGGTTCTGGGAATCGGCACAGGCAACTCGAAGCCGGTCGTCGTGATTGCCACGACCGCCGCCGCACGTGAAGAGGGACACCAGGCTGGGAAGCTCGTCTCCCTGGCCTGCGGTGAACTCGGCGGCGGCGGAGGCGGCAAGCCTGACCTCGCCCAGGGCGGCGGCAGCGATGTCAGTGCGATTCCCTCTGCCATCGCAGCAGTCAAGGCAGCTCTCCAGTGAGTTTCCGCCGGGGCCGTCGATTGGGCCTCGACATCGGTTCGGTGCGCATCGGGGTGGCCGCCAGCGACCCCGATGGCATCCTCGCCACACCACTGACCGTGGTGAGGCGGACCGATGAACCCGCAGCGTTGAAGACGCTGCGGGAGATCATCGACGAATACGAACCGATCGAACTACTCATCGGCGACCCGAAATCCCTCGACGGATCGGCCCGAGCGGCAGCAGCAACAGCCTTGGAGTTCGCGAAGCGGATCAGCGCTGCCACGGCGACGCCGATCCGCCTCGTCGATGAGCGCTTCACCACTGTCGAAGCCCACCACGCCCTCGCAGCCGCAGGGAAGAACTCGCGTCAGCGCCGAGAGATCGTCGACGCCCAGGCCGCAGTCATCATTCTGCAGAACGCCCTCGAATACGAACACAACACCGGACAACCGGCCGGTCGAGCAATGCCCGACGAGGAGAGTGAGCAATGAGCCCGTTCCCAGGCGAGTTTTCGGAAGACGAAGGGCTGTCCAGGTCCGATCTCAAAGCCAAGAAGCACCGCCGGATGATGCGCAGACGCAGGACGACGGCCATCGTCGTCGTCTGTGTTCTCGTCTTCGGCATCGGCGGTTTCTTCGGTGTCAGAGCCGCCGGCGGAGTCTTCGACGACCTGTTCGGTCCCAAAGGCGACTATGAGGGCGCCGGCACCAGCGAGGTCTCTGTGGAGATCCCGCCGGGAGCCTCGGCCCGTTCCGTGGCCAACCAGCTCGTCGAAGCGGGAGTGATCATGAACTCCGAGCCGTTCCTCGATGAGGTCGAACGTCGAGACATCACGATTCAGGCCGGTCCGATCATCTTGCGCGAGAAGATGAGTTCCAAGGCAGCAGTCGAAGCGTTCGTCAATCCCATCAAACCGCCCAAGATCACGATCGCCGAGGGGCGCAAGATCGAGCAGATCAAGTCCACGATGGTTGAATCGGGGATGAAGGCCGAGGCGGTCGACAAAGCCATCGACGATAAGACCCCGAAGGACTACGGCCTCGACGTCGATGCTCCCAGCCTTGAGGGCTATCTGTACCCAGCGACGTACGATCTCGACAAGGAGAAGACCGCCCAGGCTGTTGTGTCCGAAATGGTCGCCAAGACGAAGACCGAGATCGAGAACGCCGGCATCGACCTTGATGACGCGAATCGGATCATGACTCTGGCCAGCCTCGTCGAGATCGAATCGCCTGGTGACGAGGACGTCCGGAAGAAGGTGGCGCGCGTCTTCCTCAACCGCATCTCCGATGATTCGAAGACCGGCAAACTCCTCCAATCCGATGCCACCGTCGCCTACATCCACGGTGCCCGCAGCGACCTGACGACGACGAAGGAAGAACGCCAGTCAGACAGCCCGTACAACACGTACAAGCAGAAGGGGCTGCCTCCAGGGCCGATCAACTCGCCGAGCTCCGGTGCTGTCGATGCCGCACTCAACCCGACAGAAGGCGACTGGCAGTTCTTCGTTGCCACGAACCCGGACACAGGGGAGACCAAGTTCGCCGACACCTTCGACGAGCACCGGAAGAACGTCGAGATCTACCGGAAGTGGCTTAAGGAACATAACGAAGGCAACGGCGACGGATGACGATTTCGGCTGCGGTGCTCGGTCGCCCGATCGCTCATTCCAAGTCACCGCTGCTTCATCGTGCGGCGTTCCAAGCGCTGGGACTTCACGGCAGCGAATACGCCAGCTACGACCTCGGCGCCGATGAGCTCGAGGCGTTTCTGGCGGGTCATGATCATGAAGTCGGATTCTCCCTGACGATGCCGCTGAAAGAGCAGCTCGTCGAGCTCGCACGCGCTCATGGGTGGGATCTCGACGACACTGCCGGGCTGACCGGTGTCGCGAACACCCTTGTCCGTTCAGCGAGTTCGACGGCAGTGGCCAATACCGATGTCCAGGGGATCGTGCGAGCCCTGGCACCAGGGCTGACCACGAGCGACACGGAATATGGTGACAGGGCCACGATCCTCGGTGCGGGAGCGACTGCGGCCTCTGCGCTGCTGGCCTGCCACGAATTGGGCATCACCTCGATCGAGTTCCTCGTGCGGAACCCTGATCGGGCGCGTCGGGTCCTCGAACTCAGTCAACGGCTCGGGATCACGGCGACCACCGCACCGCTGAGGCGGATCGAACCCGCTGCCATCGTCATCTCCACCCTCCCCGCCGAGGCGGTTCCCGAGCTGCAGTGGTCACCCGACTTTCACAGCGGAGTGGCACTTGATGTCGCCTATGCCGCCGAATCCGGCTTCCTTCGAGCGGCCGAGGCACATGGCCTGATCCCGGTCGAAGGCACGGTGATGCTCGTCGAGCAGGCTGTGGCGCAGTCGGAGATGTTCATCGCCGCAGCCGAGTCGCAGAACGCTGAGGCTGAGTTGCGGAACACGGAGACTGCAGACGGCGGAGACCGACGCACGAGGGACTCTGCACGTCGAGCAGCCATCACCGTGGCCATGTATCGAGCCCTCGAGGACGCACCTGGACCGGTAGGCGACTGACGACGGAGACGGGAAGGGCAGGCGAGGGTGGACATCGGAGTTCTCCACGTATGGCCGATCGGGGTCAGCGCCCTCATCAGCGCTGGCTTCGGACTGCTCCTGTCTCGCTCGACTTCATGGTGGACAGCCGATGACGGACACGTCGGCGTGCTCGCGAGATCACATGCCTTCCGCCCGCTGCCCTTGGCAGTCCTGGGCATCGTGCTCGCAACCGTTGCCACCCTGCTCTTCCCCGGGATCGGTCCCGCCTCCGTCGCTGGATCCTCGACGGCTTCCAACCCCGTCGCTGGCTCCTCGGCTGGCCTAGGGGCGTTCGACGCATTTCTGCTGGCGCTGAGCCTGGGCACAGCAGCCGCGGCCACACCATTCCTCGTCGTCGTCGACTTCGTCATCCACCGGCTGCCGGACAGGATCATGTACCCGCTCATCGGCGCCGAACTGTTGGTCCTCGCCCTCGGATCGCTCCTGGGAGAGTCCCAGATGTGGGTTCTGGCCCTGATCGCCGGTGGCGCCGGGGTGCTGTTCTTCGGCATCCTCCACCTGATCGGGCGAGTCATGCATGCACGCACCATGGGCCTCGGCGACGTCAAACTCGCCTTCGTCGTGTTCGGCGTGCCCACGCTGTTCTCGGTATGGGCGCCAGCTCTCGTCCTCATCATCATGATGCTCATCGCCGGCCTCGCGGCACTGCTGTCGGCGGCCGCACGACGCAGTCTGAAGACGACGACGATCGCATTCGGACCCGCAATGCTATCCGGAATGTGGTTCGGGTCGGTGCTTGCGCCAATCCTTTTGTAGAATCGGTTGAATGTTGAGATGGCTGACTGCAGGCGAATCCCACGGCGAAGCGCTGACTGGGATCATTGAAGGGCTTCCCGCCCACGTTCCGATCACCAGGGAAGATATCCGCGCGAGATTGGCTCGACGCCGATTGGGCTACGGCCGTGGAGCACGGATGAAGTTCGAAGCCGACGAGGTTCGCCTCCTCGGCGGAGTCCGACACGGTCAGACACTGGGTTCACCGGTGGCCGTTGAAGTCGGGAACACCGAATGGCCCAAATGGGAATCCGTGATGAGCCCCGACCCGATCGACGAGGACGAGCTCGCCGGTCAGGCCCGCAACGCCCCGCTGACCCGCCCGCGGCCCGGCCACGCCGATATCGTCGGAATGCAGAAATACGGGTTCGACGAGGCACGCCCGATCCTCGAACGCGCCTCCGCCCGAGAGACCGCGATGCGTGTAGCCCTGGGAACTATCGCCGCGAACTTCCTCGGCGAACTGGGCATCACACTCGTCTCCCACACCGTGGCAATCGGCACGGCTGCGGAGTCCACAGAAGCCACGTCCGAGCCAGCTTTGCCGCTCGCCTCGGACGTCGACGCACTCGACGCCGATCCCGTGCGCTGCTTCGACCCGGAACTCTCCGCACGCATGGTGGCCGAGATCGATGCTGCGAAGAAGGCCGGGGACACCCTCGGCGGTGTCGTCGAGGTCCTCGCCTACAACCTTCCGCCCGGACTGGGCTCGCATGTCCACTGGGACCGTCGGCTCGACTCCCGACTCGCTGGAGCCCTAATGGGCATTCAGGCGATCAAGGGCGTCGAGGTCGGCGACGGCTTCCTCACCACCCGGCGCCCCGGGTCCGCGGCCCACGACGAACTCGCTGTGGGTGACGACGGCATCCGACGCGTGAGCAACCGAGCCGGCGGCACCGAAGGCGGAATGTCGACAGGTGGTCCGCTGCGAGTCCGTGCAGGCATGAAGCCCATTGCCACGGTCCCACGCGCCCTGGCCACCGTCGACGTCGTCACCGGTGAACCCGCCAAGGCCAACCACCAGCGCTCCGACGTCTGTGCGGTTCCGGCGTCGGGAGTCGTGGCCGAGGCCATGGTGGCTCTCGTTCTCGCCGAGGCAGTGGTGGAGAAGTTCGGGGGAGACTCCGTGGCCGAGACCAAACGGAACCTGGATGCCTACGTGGCGGCCATTCCGGAGAACCTCCGAATCGGCCAATGACTCAACGCCCGCACCCGAAACCGGTTCCACCATTGGAACCGGTCCCGGCCTCGCAGTCGCGCATCGTCCTGACCGGGCCGCCTGCCGCCGGCAAATCCACGATCGGTCGGCTCTTGGCCGATCGACTCGATCTGCCGCTCATCGACACGGATGCGAATATCGTCGACAAGTACGGTGTCATCGCAGAGATCTTCGTCGAACGCGGTGAGGACCACTTCCGGCGGATCGAACGCGAGGTCGTCCGACGTGCCCTGCGTCGTCTCCTCGACCGTCCGGGAATCGTATCCCTGGGCGGGGGAGCGATCCTCAATTCGGGCACCCGAGCGCAGCTGGGTCATCCGGCGATCAAGGTCGTGCACATCGATATCGACGTTGACACCGTCATGACGCGATTGAACTCGCCGCATCGGCCTCTGCTGCGGGGTGCGGGAACGCCGGTCGAGAACTGGTTGGCACTCGTGAAAGAACGGGAGCCGCTCTACGACCAGGTCGCGACCTTCCGCGTCCACGCGTCGAATTCGCATCCTTCGACCATCGTCAACCGCGTCGTCGATGTCCTCACCGGGCTGCAGCGAGCCGAAGAGTATGCCAAGTACTCGGACCGGGAAGCAGAGAGTTAGGCTTGGGGACGCAAGACGTTCAGAAGTCAGCCACCGCGGTCATCACCGACGCGGAGGCAGCAAAGGGGAAAGTGCACGAATGAGTCTCACACGCATCAACGTCGAAGCCGGCGGGAACTACCCGGTTCTCGTGGGGCAGGGGCTCCTGGGTGAACTTCCCGAGCTTCTGGGGCCACGGGTCGAGAAGGTGCTCGTCATCCATCCTCGGGCTCTGCGGACGACGGGGGAGACGGTCCGTGACGACCTGCGCGCAACCGGCCTCGATGCCATCGTCGCCGAGATCCCCGATGCCGAGGAAGCCAAGCACGTCCAGGTCGCAGCATTCTGCTGGCAGGTGCTCGGCCAGAGTGATTTCACTCGCTCCGATGCCATCATCACGGTCGGCGGGGGAGCTGTCTCCGACCTCGGCGGCTTCGTCGCGGCCACCTGGCTGCGGGGAATCTCCGTCATCCACATCCCCACCACGGTGCTGGGAATGGTCGATGCGGCCATCGGCGGCAAGACGGGCATCAACACCGCCGAAGGCAAGAACCTCGTCGGTTCCTTCCATGCCCCCTCGGGTGTCCTCGTCGACCTCGACACGCTGCAGACGCTGCCGGAGAACGAGCTCTTCACCGGCCTCGCCGAGGTGGTCAAGACCGGCTTCATCGCCGATCCCAAGATCCTCGATCTGGTGAGCAGTCATTCGAAGGCAGAGATCGCCGAGGTGGACGGTCCCGTCCTGCGCGAGCTCATCGAACGCTCCATCGCTGTCAAGGCCGAGGTCGTCGCCGATGACTTCAAGGAATCCGGTCGACGCGAGATCCTCAACTACGGCCATACCTTGGCACACGCCATCGAGCACAAGGAGCGATACCAGTGGCGCCATGGTGCCGCCGTGTCCGTGGGCATGGTCTTCGCCGCCGAGGTGGCGGCGATGGTCAAGAGTCTTCCTCCCGAGACCGTCGACCTCCACCGTGAGCTGCTGACCAAACTGGGTCTGCCCGTGGCCTACCGTGCCGATGTCTGGCCACAGCTGCTGGACACTATGAAGCGCGACAAGAAGGCCCGCGGCTCCATGCTGCGCATGGTGCTGCTGGGTGAGGTCGGGGCACCTTCGACCGTGGAGATCCCAGATGTCTCGATCCTCCATACGGCCTACCAGGAGATCGGGGAGGACTCGCCGCGGGTCATGCTCGGTGCGGACCTGGGCTGAAGTCAGCGCTCGGGGCAACCTGAGAGCGCATCCTGAGCCGAGTTCGCGGGCCCGAGATGGCAGCCCCCGCAGGAGCTTGCTAGAATTGCTGTTTGGCGAAACTGCCAACCAATGCCAAACACACCCAATCACCTCGCGGTGGCCAAGACTGACACGAAGAAGGACGGATTAGTGGCTTCAACCAACGACCTGAAGAACGGCCTTGTGCTCAATATCGACAAGCAGCTGTGGCAGGTGCTGGAGTTCCAGCACGTCAAGCCCGGCAAGGGTCCGGCATTCGTCCGCACCAAGCTCAAGAACGTCATCTCCGGCAAGATCATCGACAAGACCTTCAACGCCGGAACCAAGGTCGAGACAGCCAACGTCGACCGTCGCGACATGCAGTACCTCTACCATGACGGCACCGACTACGTGTTCATGGACGCTGAGGACTACGACCAGGTCAGCGTCTCGCCTGAGCTCGTCGGTGATGCCGCCAACTACATGCTCGAGAACCAGAACCTGCAGATCTCCTTCCACGAGGGCACGGCGCTCTCCGTAGAGCTGCCGCCGTCGGTCGAGCTGCTGATCACCCACACCGAGCCCGGCCTGCAGGGCGACCGCTCCACCGGCGGCTCGAAGCCTGCGACGCTTGAGACCGGATACGACATTCAGGTGCCCCTGTTCCTCGAAGAGGGCACCAAGGTCAAGGTCGACACCCGCAACGGCGACTACCTGGGTCGCGTCAAGTAAGTGTCAGCACGTACGCGGGCCCGCCGTCGGGCCCTGGAACTGATGTTCGAGGCCGGTCAGCGACGCCTCGACACCGAGCAGATCGTGACCATGAGGTCCAACGATCCCGACTATCCGATGAAGGCCTACGCGGTGGAGATCGTCGAAGGAATCACGAGTCATCGTGAGGAGATCGACGAGATCATCGCCACCTATGCGGAGGGCTGGACTCTGGAGCGGATGCCGGCCGTTGATCTGGCGCTGCTCCAGATCGGGACCTGGGAGATCATCTTCAATGACGAGGTGCCCGACAAGGCAGCGATCGACGAAGCGGTGTCCCTGGCCAGGCAGTTCTCAACCGATGACTCACCCGGCTTCATCTCGGGTCTGCTGTCACGCGTCCTGGACGTCAAGCCGACCCTGATCTGAGTCCGCGGGTCCGGAATCCGGACCCGCGAACCGACCTCGCTCAACCGAGGTCTACAATCGAATCGAACCACTCCTTTAACCACCGTCCGGAGAGGCGGAGAAGGGGAAGCATGACACAGCGAACAGTGCTCGATGCCCCAGATATGAAACGGGCAATGACCCGTATCGCCCACGAGATCATCGAGTCCAACAAGGGCAGCGATGACCTCGTCCTCCTAGGGATTCCACGCCGCGGGGTGCCCCTGGCCACCCGGCTGGCCGAACAGATCGCCTCGATCTCGGCACGACCGGAGATGGCAGGCGAACTCGTCGGCAGCCTCGACATCACCATGTACCGTGATGACCTGCGCAGCGGCGCCTACCGCGCCCCGGAGCCCACCACCATTCCCGCCGCCGGCATCGATGCCAAGACCGTCGTCCTCGTCGACGATGTGCTCTTCTCCGGCCGCACCATCAGAGCCGCACTCGATGCGCTCTCGGATCTGGGCCGTCCGTCCAAGGTTCGGCTGGCCGTGCTCGTGGACCGTGGCCACCGGGACCTGCCGATCAGGGCCGATCACGTCGGGAAGAACCTCCCCACCTCCAGCAGCGAACGCGTCAATGTCTCCCTGGCTGAGATCGACGGCGAAGACGGCGTGACCATCTCGGGAGGCCGCGAATGAAGCACCTCCTCGACACCGTGTCGCTGAGCCGCGAGGACTCCATCTCGATTCTCGACATCGCCGAAGAGATGACACAGGTCTCTGACCGTGAGGTCAAGAAGCTGCCTGTTCTGCGTGGACGCACCGTGGTCAACCTCTTCTTCGAAGACTCGACACGGACCCGTCTTTCCTTCGAGGCAGCGGCCAAGCGGCTTTCCGCCGACGTCCTCAACTTCTCCGCCAAGGGCTCTTCGGTATCCAAGGGCGAGAGCCTGCAGGACACCATCCAGACGATCTCGGCCATGGGCGCCGATGCGCTCGTCGTTCGGCATCCCGGATCCGGCACCCCGCATCGCCTGGCCCACACCGGTTGGATCGATGTTCCCGTCGTCAACGCCGGCGACGGCACTCACGAACACCCCACTCAGGCACTGCTCGACGCCTTCACCCTGCGCCGTGCCCTCGGCGGATTCTCCGCCTCGGGTGCTGTCAAGGACGGCCCACGCGGACGCGGTCTCGACGAGGCGAAGGTCGCCATCGTCGGCGACGTCCTCCACTCCCGGGTAGCCCGCTCGAATGTTCACCTGCTGGCCAACCTCGGCGCCGAAGTCCATCTGGTCGCACCCCCGACGCTGCTGCCCTGGGGCGTCGAGACCTGGCCTGTGACCCTGCACTACGACCTCGACGAGGCGCTGCACAGCGAAGACTTCGCAGCCGTGATGATGCTGCGTGTCCAGCACGAGCGCATGCACGAATCGTTCTTCCCCAACGAACGCGAATACGCACGATTGTGGGGACTCTCCGCGGCCCGCCTGGCGGGACTGCCGAAGGAGACCTTCATCATGCACCCGGGGCCGATGAACCGCGGCTTCGAAATCTCAGCGGCAGCCGCCGACTCACCGCGCGCCCTCATCCTCGACCAGGTCGAGAACGGAGTCAGCGTGCGCATGGCGGTCCTGTACCGCCTCTTGACAGGCCAGGAGGAGACCAATGACTGACTATCTGATCCGCGGTGCGAACGTGCTGGGCCAGGGAAGTGCCGATATCGCCATCAAGGACTCGACGATCGTCGATCCGGATCTGCTCGATCCCGACGACACCTCGGTGGAAGTCGTGAGTGCAGAAGGACTGATCGCTCTGCCTGGGCTCGTCGACATGCATACGCATCTTCGCGAACCGGGAAAGGAAGACGCGGAGACGATCCTGAGCGGGTCACGAGCGGCCGCGGCGGGCGGGTTCACCTGCGTCCATGCGATGGCGAACACCGCACCTGTCGCCGACACCGCAGGCGTGGTCGAACAGGTCCACCGCCTCGGGCGTACCGCCGGCTACACCGAAGTCGTGCCCATCGGTGCCGTGACAATCGGACTCGAAGGCAAGAACCTCGCCGAAATCGGAGCCATGGCCCGATCGGCGGCTCGCGTCCGCATCTTCTCCGACGACGGGATCTGCGTCTCCGACCCGCTGCTCATGCGCCGGGCCCTCGAATACGTCAAGACCTTCGACGGAGTCATCGCCCAGCATGCACAGGAACCGCGCCTGACCGAGGGCGCGCAGATGAACGAGGGTGTCGTCTCCGCTGAGCTGGGACTGCCCGGCTGGCCCGCCGTCGCCGAGGAATCGATCATCGCCCGCGATGTGCTCCTGGCCGAGCATGTGGGCTCACGGCTGCACATCTGCCACGTCTCGACCAAAGGCAGCGTCGACATCATCCGCTGGGCGAAGTCGCGCGGAGTCGAGATCACCGCCGAGGTGACCCCGCACCATCTCATGCTCACCGACGAACTCGTCCGCAGCTTCGACCCTGTATACAAGGTCAACCCGCCGCTGCGCACCGAGGCCGATGTCACCGCACTGCGCGAGGCGCTGGCCGACGGCACGATCGACGTCATCGGCACCGACCACGCCCCACACACCGCCGAACACAAATGCAGCGAGTGGACGGCCGCGGCCATGGGCATGGTCGGCATGGAGACGGCACTGTCCATCGTCGTCGAGGCGATGGCGGACTACGACTTCGACTACGGCGACCTCGCCCGGGTCATGTCGGTGACTCCGGCGCGGATCACCGGGGCCACCGGCCATGGCAGCCTCGAAATCGGCTCCAGTGCCAACATCGTGCTCATCGACCCGAACTCGACGCACACGATCGTGCCCGATGACCACGCGACGAAGGGCCGCAACAACCCCTTCGCCGGTCTTGAGGTCTCCACCTCGATCACCGACACATTCTTCTACGGCCACCGGGTTCTCTCCGGCGGACGACTCAGCACACCCCATCCGGCAGGAGCATCATGGACAGACCAGTAAGCGTCATCATCATCGCGGTCGTCTTCCTGCTGCTGGTCCTCGCCATCACCTGGGGGTGGAGCCGACGAAAGAAGAGCCAGACCGACGTCCCGCAGCCAGCGAAGCCGCATATGGGAATCAAGCCCGTCGCAGAACCTGTCGAAGGCTCCTATGTGTCGACGACCCTGGCCGGGCACCCACTCGAACGCGTCGCCGTCCATGGTCTCGGCATCCGCACCACGGGAGAGATCGTCGTCACCGACGGGGGAGTCATCATGGACCTCGCCGGACGTGAGGACTTCCTTATCCCCAGGCGCGACATCGTCTCCGTCGACACCACCGCCGGCATGATCGGCAAATTCGTCGAACGCGGCGGCATCGTCCGCATCACCTGGCGGCTGGGGGAGACCCTCGTCGACACAGGCTTCCGCGCCCGTTACGCCGCCAGCACCACCCCCACCGTCGACCGCATCCGCGAAATGATCGAAGAGGCACAATGACACTGTCCACCACACCTGCCGTCCTCGTCCTCGAAGACGGACGCACCTTCCGAGGCTCTGCCTACGGCGCCATCGGAGAGACCCTGGGCGAAGCGGTCTTCGTCACCGCCATGTCGGGCTATCAGGAGACACTGACCGACCCGTCCTATCACCGTCAGATCGTGATCCAGACCGCGCCGCACATCGGCAACACGGGAATCACCGATGATGACGACGAATCGGCCAAGATCTGGGTCGCCGGCTATGTCGTCCGCGACGCCTCCCGCGTGTCCTCGAACTGGCGCTCCATCGGAGACCTGTCCACGCGCCTCGAAGAATCCGGCATCGTGGGCATCAGCGACGTCGACACCCGTGCCCTGACCCTGCATCTGCGCGAAGCCGGTGCCATGCGCATGGGCATCTTCTCCGGTCCCGCCGCCGATGCCGATGACAAAGAGCTGCTGGCCAAGGTCCAGGCCTCACCGCATATGGCCGGCGCGAAACTGGCCGAAGAGGTCTCGATCACCGAGCCCCAGCTCATCCCCGCTGTGGGAGAGCGGAAGTTCAGTGTCGCGGCCCTGGACCTGGGCATCAAATCGATGACGCCGGAACGCCTGAGCGAACGCGGCATCGACGTCCACCTCCTGCCCGCCACGACGAGCTTCGACGAGATCAAGGCGCTGGGCGTCGACGGAGTCTTCTTCTCCAACGGCCCCGGGGATCCGGCGACCGCCGATGACCAGGTCGGACTCCTGCGCGAGGTCCTGGCTGCGAAGATCCCGTTCTTCGGCATCTGCTTCGGCAACCAGCTGCTGGGCCGAGCACTGGGCTTCGGCACGTACAAACTGCCCTTCGGTCACCGCGGCATCAACGTCCCGGTCATGGACCGCACCACCGACAAGGTGGAGATCACCTCGCAGAACCACGGATTCGCCGTCGACGCGCCCCTGGAGGGCGAGACGCAGGCACCACACGACGCGGACTTCGGTCGAGTCACCGTCTCCCACGTGTGCCTCAATGACGACGTGGTCGAAGGCCTCCAGTGCCTCGACATTCCGGCGTTCTCCGTCCAGTTCCACCCGGAGGCCGCCGCCGGGCCTCACGATTCGAGCTACCTGTTCGATCGCTTCATCGACCTCATGTCCACTTCCCAGGTCGCACAGGCCTAAGGAGCACTCATGCCACTCAGACAAGATCTCAAATCCGTCCTGGTCATCGGTTCCGGACCGATCGTCATCGGTCAGGCCTGTGAATTCGACTACTCGGGCACCCAGGCCTGCCGTGTGCTGCGCGAAGAGGGCCTGCGCGTCATCCTCATCAACTCGAACCCGGCGACGATCATGACCGATCCCGATGTCGCCGACGCCACCTATGTCGAGCCCATCGATCCCGACATCATCGAATCGATTATCGAGAAGGAACGCCCCGACGCGATCCTGCCGACCCTGGGCGGTCAGACGGCGCTCAACGCCGCGATCGAACTCCACGACGCAGGAACCCTCGAGAAGTACGGGGTCGAACTCATCGGCGCCGACGTCGAAGCCATCCAGCGCGGCGAGGACCGTCAGAAGTTCAAGACCATCGTCGAAGAGTGCGGCGCAGAATCGGCCAAGTCCGTCATCTGCCACACCATCGACGAGGCACTTGCTGGTGCCGAAGAGCTCAACTATCCCGTCGTCGTGCGGCCGTCGTTCACCATGGGCGGGCTCGGCTCGGGCATGGCCTATGACGAAGCCGACCTGCGCCGCATCGCCGGAGCTGGACTGGGCGATTCGATGAACCACGAGGTGCTCCTCGAGGAATCGATCCTCGGCTGGAAGGAATACGAACTCGAACTCATGCGCGACCACAAGGACAACGTGGTCGTCATCTGCTCGATCGAGAACGTCGACCCTGTGGGCGTGCACACCGGTGACTCGATCACGGTGGCACCCTCGCTGACGCTGACCGACCGCGAATACCAGAAGATGCGCGACATCGGCATCGACGTCATCCGCGCCGTCGGCGTCGCCACCGGCGGCTGCAACATCCAGTACGCCGTGGATCCGAAGACCGGCCGCATCGTCGTCATCGAAATGAACCCGAGAGTCTCGCGCTCCTCGGCCCTGGCTTCGAAGGCCACCGGATTCCCGATCGCGAAGATGGCCGCGAAGCTGGCCGTCGGCTATTCGCTCGACGAGATCCCCAACGACATCACGAAGGTCACCCCTGCCAGCTTCGAACCGACGCTGGACTATGTCGTGGTCAAGATCCCACGGTTCACCTTCGAGAAGTTCCCCGCAGCCGACCCGACGCTGACGACGACCATGAAGTCCGTGGGCGAGGTCATGGCCCTGGGCCGTAACTTCACCACCGCCTTGCAGAAGGCCATGCGCTCGATGGAGCAGCGAAAGGCCTCATTCTCCTGGACCGACCTGCCCGACATCAGCGACGAGGACGTCAGAGAGTCCGTCCTCGAAGCCATCTCGCATGCCACCGCGGATCGCATCCACTCCGTGCAGCGGGGTCTGGCTGCGGGACTGACCAATGCGGAGGTCTTCGAGGCCTGCGAGATCGATCCCTGGTTCCTCGACCAGATCGAACTCATCAATGAGGTCGCCGAGTTCATCTCCGCAGCAGACGAACTCGATCCCCAGGTGCTCAAGGTCGCGAAGAACCACGGTTTCTCCGATGAGCAGATCGCCGAACTGCGCAGCATGGAGACCGGTGTCGTCACCGGTGTCCGCCACGCCCTGCGGATCCGCCCCGTGTTCAAGACCGTTGACACCTGTGCCGGTGAGTTCGCCGCACACACCCCGTACCACTACTCGAGCTACGACGAGGAGACCGAGGTCGCCCCGCGTGAGAAGCCGGCCGTGCTCATCCTCGGTTCGGGTCCGAACCGGATCGGTCAGGGCATCGAGTTCGACTACTCATGCGTGCACGCGACGATGGCCATCTCCGAGGCAGGCTTCGAGACCATCATGGTCAACTGCAACCCCGAGACCGTGTCGACGGACTATGACACGGCCGATCGTCTCTACTTCGAACCTCTGACCTTTGAGGATGTCATGGAGGTCTACCACGCCGAGGTGGCCGCCGGTCCCGTGCTCGGTGTCGTCTGCACCCTGGGTGGGCAGACCCCGCTGGGCTTGGCCGATAAGCTCAAGGCCGCAGGCGTGCCGGTCCTCGGCACCCAGCCTGAGGCCATCGACCTGGCCGAAGACCGCGGCGAGTTCGGGGCCGTGCTCGACCGTGCCGGGCTCACCGCACCGAAGCACGGCACCGCCGTGACCTACTCCGAGGCCGAGAAGATCGCCGAGGAGATCGGCTACCCGGTCCTCGTGCGTCCGTCCTATGTTCTCGGTGGCCGCGGAATGCAGATCGTCTACGATCGCACGCAGCTGGTGGACTACATGGCCACGGCCACGGAGATCTCCGTGGACCGTCCGGTCCTCGTCGACAGGTTCCTCGAAGATGCCATCGAAATCGACGTCGATGCCCTCTATGACGGCACCGACATCTTCATCGGCGGCATCATGGAGCACATCGAGGAGGCCGGTATCCACTCCGGTGACTCGGCGTGCGTGCTGCCCTCGCTGACCTTGGGCGAGGATGTGCTCGAACGCGTGCGCACCGCCACCGCGGCGATCGCCGAAGGCACCAATGTGCGCGGACTGCTCAATATCCAGTTCGCCATCACCGCCGACGTGCTCCACGTCATCGAGGCCAACCCCCGCGCCTCGCGAACCGTGCCCTTCGTCTCGAAGGCCACGTCCACTCAGCTGGCCAAGGCAGCAGCGCTCATCGCGGTCGGCCGCACCATCGCAGATCTGCGCGGGGACATGCTCCCCGAGACCGGCGACGGTTCGCGGCTGCCTCTGGACCACCCGATCGCGGTCAAGGAAGCGGTCCTGCCGTTCCGACGGTTCAGGACCGTCGAGGGCAAGGTCGTCGACTCGATCCTCGGACCGGAGATGCGCTCTACGGGTGAGGTCATGGGCATCGACCACGACTTCCCGACGGCCTTCGCCAAGGGTCTCCTGGGCGCATCGGTGAAGCTGCCGACCTCCGGTACGGTGTTCGTCTCGGTCGCTGACCGGGACAAGCGCGCCATGGTCCTGCCCGTGAAGGAACTCGTCGACATGGGCTTCGACGTCGTCGCGACCACCGGCACGGCCGCGGTCCTGTCCCGCTACGGCATCAAGACCACTCAGGTGCACAAGCACTTCGAGGCCGATGCCGAGGATCGCACCATCCTCGACTACCTGGCAGCGGGGACGATCGATATGGTCATCAACGTTCCGTCCGGCCGTCAGGAACGCGCAGACGGCTACGAGATCCGTGCTTCTGCCACAGCGAACTCCGTGCCGCTGATCACCACTTTGGCCGAATTCGCCGCGGCAGTCACCTCGCTCGAGGTCGTCCGCGACAAGACGTTCAAGGTTCGCAGTCTGCAGGATTGGAGCGCGTGATGTTCGGCGCCCGCCTCCAGGCGGCCATGGACGAGCACGGACCACTGTGCGTGGGCATCGACCCCCACGATCATCTTCTCGAGGCCTGGGGACTGCCGCGCACGGCGGAAGGTGTGCGCGAATTCTCTCTGCGCACGGTGTCTGAACTGTCCGGGACTGTGGCCGCCGTGAAACCGCAGTCGGCCTTCTACGAACAATACGGTTCGGCCGGGGTCGCTGCGCTCGAAGAGACTCTGGCTGCCTGCCGGGAACACGAGCTCATCAGCGT
Organism: Brevibacterium aurantiacum; assembly: GCF_003932995.1. Classification (NCBI taxonomy): domain Bacteria; kingdom Bacillati; phylum Actinomycetota; class Actinomycetes; order Micrococcales; family Brevibacteriaceae; genus Brevibacterium; species Brevibacterium aurantiacum. The sequence goes on along the minus strand of NZ_CP025333.1, from coordinate 2,257,350 downwards.
CCTCGACATCAAACGCGGGGACATCGGGTCGACCATGGGAGCGTACGCACGCGCCTACCTGGAGCCCACCTCGGCGCTGGCAGCGGATTCGATCACGGTCTCCCCGTATCTCGGATTCGGGGCACTGGACCCGGCGTTCGACCTCGCCGAGGCGCATGATCGGGGTGTATTCGTCCTGGCTCTGACCTCGAATCCCGAAGGTGCGGAAGTTCAGCACGCACGACGTGGTGAGGCCGCAGGCGGCTTCGGTGACTCGGTCGCCGGGTCGATCGTGTCCCAGGTCGCCGCGCGCAACGAGGCAGACTCCACCGAGGGCTTGGGCCGGTTCGGCCTGGTGGTCGGTGCCACGATCGGATCCGCGGCCCGTGACCTCGGCTTCGACCCGGCCGCATGCGGCGGTCCGATTCTGGCACCCGGGGTCGGTGCTCAGGGAGCAGGGATCGCCGAGCTGATCGATGTCTTCGGATCCGAGGCCATCGCGGCCAACCAGATCCTAGCCACAACATCGCGGGCCGTGCTCAGCGCAGGACCCGAGGGCGTGCGGGCAGCGGCGAAGTCGCTCAACGAGTCCCTGACACAGGTGATCTGAGACTCGCAGGACATGTCAGCCGGTCGCGCAGGAGCTGTTTGAGACCACCTGAGCGTGTGTCTGATCTCACTGCGCTTAAGGCGTGCAGGCAGCGTCATTGTGCGGCCTGCACGCCTTCTCTCGTTGCCTGCTCTGTGCCGATTGCCTGAATGCTCTCCTCCGATTTTCTGCGTCGCCTGAGGTGGAGCGGGGTGGACCCGGAATGAGCAGTTCTGCGAGCAATTGAGTTTTCTTTGCCGCTTTATGCCTCTCACGAGGGTTTTTGTTTTAGACTGAAGCAACTTCCCTACCTGCCCGTTCATGGTGACAGAGGAGATAATGTGGCACTCGAACCTTTGACCCCGCAACAGCGTTCAGCCGCTCTTGACAAGGCTTTCAAAGCGCGTCAGGCGCGAGCCGAGGTCAAATCAGCGCTGAAGAATGGTCAAACCGATCTCGCCGCCGTGCTGAAGAAGGCCGACGCAGACGAAGCACTCGCGAAGATGCGCGTTGTCGATCTGCTGAGATCCCTTCCGGGAGTCGGCGACCGGCGTGCGGAAGCGGCCATGGACGACGTGGGCATCGCCTCGTCACGTCGGATCAAGGGCCTGGGCGTACACCAGAAGAATGCCCTGTTGGAGAAATACTCCTGAATGTGTGAACAATAGATCTGTGAATAATCGACTGACCGTTCTCGCGGGTCCCACCGCGGTCGGAAAAGGCACCATCAGCGCGTACATCAGAGATCACCATCCCGAGGTCTGGTTCTCCGTCTCCGCCACCACGCGGCCACGGCGGCCCGGCGAAGTCGATGGTGTTCATTATCACTTCATCAGCGATGACGAATTCGACTCGCTCATCGCCGCCGGTGAGCTGCTCGAGTACGCCGTGGTCCATGGTCGCCACCGCTACGGCACGCCCTCGGCCCAAGTGCAGGAGAAGCTTGCTCAGGGGATTCCGGCCCTGTTGGAGATCGATCTGCAGGGCGCACGCCAGGTCAAGGACAAGATGCCGGAGGCGCTGTTCGTCTTCCTGGCACCACCCAGCTGGGACGAGCTCGTGTCGAGACTCACCGGTCGCGGAACGGAATCAGAGGCCGAACAGGAGCGTCGACTCACCACTGCCAAGCAGGAATTGGCGGCCGAATCCGAGTTCAACGTCACCATCGTCAATGACCACGTTCGCACTGCGGCCGAAGAACTCATATCATTGATGGGTATATCCACTACCGATTAGATTGGACATTCATTGCCTGCACAACCTGAAGGCATCACCAATCCACCGATTGATGATCTGCTGGCCGTGACCAGCTCGAAGTACGAACTGGTATCGATTGCGGCTCAGCGAGCTCGCCAGATCAATTCCTACTACGCCCAGCTCCAAGAGGGACTGCTCGAAAACGTCGGTCCGCTGGTGACCCCCGGCACCCATGAGAAGCCGCTGTCGATCGCGCTCCGCGAGATCAACGAGGGCAAGATCGTGGCCCGCGAAGTCACCGAAGCCGACTTCGGTGGCCTCAGCCAGGAGCCTGCGCAGCCCGCTGCCAGCAACGATGGCGCACTGGACTTCAGCGACCAGTGAGAACCGTACTCGGCGTCGCCGGTGGAATCGCTGCCTACAAGGCGTGCCATGTCATTCGGCGGCTCCGGGAGCTCGGGCACAGCGTCAAGGTCGTGCCCACTGCCAGCGCGCTGAACTTCGTCGGTGCTGCCACCTTCGAGGCGTTGTCCTCGCAGACGGTGACCACCGACGTCTTCGACGAGGTCGAGTCGGTCAACCATGTCCGCATCGGGCAGGATGCCGAACTCGTCGTCATTGCGCCGGCCACAGCCAATACCCTGGCCAAACTGGCCGCAGGAATCGCCGATGATCTGCTCACCGCGACGGTCCTGACGACGACCGCCGAGGTGGTCGTCGCTCCGGCCATGCACACCGAGATGTGGCAGAACGCTGCCACCGTCGCCAACATTGCGACCTTGAAGCAGCGAGGCATCCATGTCCTCGAGCCCGCTGTGGGACGACTCACCGGACCCGACTCCGGTCCCGGGCGCCTGCCCGAACCCGAGGCGATCGTTGATTTCGCCCTTGCCGCCGCTGCGAACGCTGCGGCCGCCAAGCTCGGCGGACCGCTGCAGGGCAAGCACCTTGTCGTCAGTGCCGGCGGAACCCGAGAACCACTCGATCCCGTGAGATTCCTCGGCAACCGCTCGTCAGGCAAGCAGGGCATCGCGCTGGCACGAGCCGCCGCAGCAGCCGGCGCCGAAGTGGATCTGGTTGCTGCCAACATCGACACGGGACTGCTGTCCGGCCTGCCGGACAACGTGCGCATCACGAACGTCGAATCCACGCTCGAACTCCAGACCCAGATGCTCGCCTCTCAACCCGAGGCCGATGCCATCATCATGGCCGCAGCCGTCGCCGACTACCGGCCGGCACAGCGCACCGATTCGAAGATGAAGAAGTCCGGCGGTGAGGGCCTGACCCTCAACCTGGTGCAGAACCCCGATGTGCTCGTTGGGCTCGTGCAGTCACGCCCCGAGTCGCAGATCATCGTCGGATTCGCCGCCGAGACCGGAGATTCTCATCACAGTGCGCTCGAGTACGCCAAGGCGAAGTTCCGGCGCAAGGGTGTCGACCTCCTGGTCTTCAACAATGTCTCCGAGGACAGAGCCTTCGGCCACGATGACAACGCCGTCCAGATCCTCAGCGCTGACGGCACTGACGTCGACGCATCCGTGGAATTCCACGGCAGCAAGGACGATGTTTCGGAAAAGGTCATCGCGGCTCTCGTGAATCGAATGGAATGCGTAGAATCGACGCCGTGAGTCAATCAAATCTGCGTTTCTTCTCGTCCGAATCCGTCACCGAGGGCCATCCCGACAAGATCTGCGACCAGATCAGCGATGCCGTTCTCGACGATCTGTTGAGTCAGGACCCGAACGCCAAGGTCGCAGTCGAGACGATGGTCACCACCGGTCTCGTCCACGTCGCCGGCGAGGTCAACACCGCGGCCTACGCCGATGTCGCCGGCATCGTCCGCCGGCTCATCACAGGAATCGGCTATGACTCCTCCGACACCGGATTCGACGGACACTCCTGCGGAGTCTCCGTGTCCATCGGCAGCCAGTCCACCGACATCCATTCCGGTGTGACCAACCCGCTGGACTTCCGTGAAGCCGTGGAATCCGACCACGGCTCAAGCCTGGGCGCCGGAGACCAGGGGTTGATGTTCGGCTATGCCGACAACGCCACCGATGTCCTCATGCCGGTGCCGATCCACCTGGCCTCACGCATGGCCGAGAAGCTGTCCGAGGTGCGCAAGACCGGCGCCCTTGACTACCTGCGCCCCGACGGCAAAACCCAGCTGACACTCGGCTACGATGGCGACGAAGCCGTGTCGATCGAGAACATCGTCGTCTCGACCCAGCACGCGGCACACGTGAACCAGGCCCAGCTGCATTCCGAGATCAAGGACTTCGTCATCGATCCGGTCATCGCCGGTTCCGGTCTCGACGACTCTCATGCCAACATCCACATCAACCCGGCCGGTCCCTTCGTCACCGGCGGACCGATGGGCGATGCCGGACTGACCGGTCGCAAGATCATCGTCGACACCTACGGCGGCTACTCCCGCCACGGTGGAGGTGCCTTCTCTGGGAAGGACCCGTCGAAGGTCGACCGCTCTGCTGCCTATGCCATGCGTTGGGTGGCGAAGAACGTCGTGGCGGCCGGGCTCGCCGACCGCGCCGAGGTGCAGGTCTCCTACGCCATCGGCCGTGTCGACCCGATGGGCCTCTACGTCGAGACCTTCGGCACCGAGAAGGTCGACCCGAACGCGATCTCGAAGGCGATTCGCGAGGTCTTCGATCTGCGACCGGCCGTGATCATCCGGGACCTCAACCTCCTGCGCCCGATCTACTCCCAGACGTCGACCTACGGTCACTTCGGCCGCGAGCTCCCTGATTTTACTTGGGAGGTCACGGACCGCGCCGACGATCTGCTGCGTGCAGTCTCCTCGGCTTGATGGACGAACCTCTTCCGATCGACACCGGCACCTCTGCCCTCGGACAGGTGCCGGTGGCTGCGGAGGATCCCGTGGCCCGAGTGCTCATCGATCACCCGGTGCCGCACCTGGCCCGTGCCTTCGACTACGCGGTGCCGGAGAAGTTCGCCGACACCGCCCGTCCGGGTGTACGAGTACGGGTCAAGTTCGCAGGTAGGCTGCGTGACGGTTTCCTGCTCGAGCGGGTCGAGTCATCCGATCACATCGGACCACTGGCCACGATCGAACGCATCACCAGTCCGGTCGCAGTCCTCACCCCCGAGCTGCTGCGTCTCGGCACCGCCACCGCCCGCCGCTACGCCGGCACACTCTCCGACGTCCTTCGGCTGGCGATCCCACCACGCCACGCCCGCGCCGAGAAGGCCGTTCTCAAGGCTGAGAAGACGCGTGAGCAGAACGCGAGCAGTTCCAGCGCACCGACAGACTCCGGTAACGCGAGCACGGCGTCCGAGAACTCGACCACCGCTGCAGACAACGAGACGGCGACTGCCGAGGACACGGTCGGCCGCCTCGGCGAATGGGTCCTCAGACATTCCCCGTCCGACCAGGCAGAGGACTTCCCCGCCGCCGAACATCCGCGCATCGCACTGACCTGCGTACCCGGGCCCACCCCGGGACTCAGTTGGATCACCGCCGGACTGGCCGCAGCCAGGGCCACACTGGCCGCGGGGGAGTCCGTGCTGTGGCTGGTGCCCGATCACCGCGAACTTGCTGTCCTCTCAGCGGCCCTCGACGCCAGCGCGGACATCGACTCGCACTCGGTGCTCAGCGCCGACCAATCGCCCGAACAGCGGTGGAATGCCTGGCTGCGGGGACTGCTGGGACACACACGCATAACGATCGGCACCAGAGCCGCGGCCTTCGCTCCCGTCGCAGACCTGGGCCTCATCATCTGCTTCGACGACTCGAACTCGAACTACCTCGACCAGCACGCTCCCTACCCGCACGCCAGAGAGGTCTGCCTGCTGAGGTCGACCATCGAGACCACCGGGCTGCTGTTCGTCTCCACCGACCGCAGCGCCGAGATCCAGCGTCTCGTGGAAGTCGGGTGGCTGCGCGACAGTACGCCCACCGGCCCGGAACGTCGCGAGGGAGCACCCCGAGTATTCGTCCCCGATGAGGAACGTGACCCCTTCGCCTGGCAGCGCATCCCCTCGCGGGCCTGGCAGCTCATGCGTGGTGCCCTGCGCCCCGGAACCAAGGACACCAACGCGGTCGGCCCCGTCCTCGTCCAGGTCCCACGAGCCGGGTATTACCCGGTGTTCGCCTGCGCACGATGCCAAGAGGTCGCCCGCTGCCCCAACTGTTCGGCCACGCTGACCACCCAGTCCGAGGTGGGGCCCTTCGCCTGCCGATCCTGCGGCTTCCACTCCGAGACCTTCTCCTGCGGGCGCTGCCGCTCGAACCAGGTGCGGTCGATCGTGCGCGGCAGGGGTCGCACCGTCGAAGAGCTGCGCAAGGCCATGCCGGGGATCGAAATCCTAGAATCCGGCGGGGATGACATTCCCGTCGCCATCGATGACACTGCCCGCATCGTCGTCGCCACCACCGGAGCCGAACCCTATGTTCTCGGGGGCTACGCCTGCGCCATTCTGCTCGACTCGCTGTGGCCTGGGCCTTGGATGCGCTCAACCGACGAGGGGATCAGCCGACGACTGCGTGCGGCAGTCCTCGTGAGATCACGCACTGCCGGGGGAGTCGTCTACCTCGGCGACACCGACGAGGCAATCCGGAGCACGGTGACCACCTTCGACCCGGTCACCAGCATGTCCAGAGCACTCGGCGATCGCAGGGAACTCGGATTCCCGCCCTACCGTCGCATCGTCGAACTCACCGGTCCCGGCACCGGCATCGACGCAGTCCTCGCCGAGGTGCCCGAACTGACCGAACTCATCCGCGACTCCGACGGCGATGACCAGAAAGCGGTCGCAGCCTATCCGATCGCGGCTGGCGACGCGGTGGGGGAATCACTGGCCCATCTCATCGCCTCGCGGTCGGCGAAGAAGCTGCCCCAAGTCCGTATCCGCATCGACGATCCGCGGTCGCTGTGAGCCCGATGATGCCCGGGCGCCGCACCTGCGGACCGAACAAGTAGAATTCCTCAAGTGGATATCGTCTTCGCCGGAACCCCGGATGCCGCAGTGCCAGCCCTCGAGGCCTTTGTCGAATCTCGACACCGCATCCGTGCCGTCCTCACCCGACCCGACGCCCCGGTGGGACGCAAGCGAGTCCTCACCCCCTCGCCGGTCAAGGCCCGCGCACTTGAGCTGGGTCTCGATGTCATCGAAGCGAGTCGTCTCCGCGGTGAGGTCATCGCCGAACTCCGCGCGCTCAAGGTCGATGCCGTGGCCGTCGTCGCCTATGGAGCAATCGCCGGACCGGCAGCCCTATCCACCGCCGAACTCGGCTGGTTCAACCTCCACTTCTCCCTCCTGCCCGCCCATCGCGGAGCCGCACCCGTCCAGCGAGCCCTGATCGAGGGCCGACAGCACAGCGGGGTGAGCGTGTTCAGAATCGACGAGGGCATGGACTCCGGCCCCGTCCTGCGTCGCCTCGAACTGCCGCTTGACCATCCCGACGTCGCCACCGCACTCGATGACTACGCTCACAAAGGCGCGGCAGAACTGGTCGCCGCCTTCGACGACCTCGAGGACGGAACCGCAGTCCTCACCCCACAGTCCGGAGAGGCGACCCACGCGGACAAGATCGGCGTCGATGATGCTCATCTCGACTTCACCGAACCAGCACAGGCCATCATCGACCGCTCCCGGGGAGTCAGCCCCAGCCCCGGACCATGGGCCGATGTCGATGAGAAGCGGACCAAACTCTTCGGTCTCACACCTGCTCCCGAGGTCACCGACCCGCCAGAGGTCGGCCTCCTGACATCCTGGGAGAAGACCGCCGTGCTTGGCTGCGGCGACGGATGGGTCCACGTGGCGGAGATCCAACCCTTCGGCAAAGCACGCATGGCCGCCGTTGACTTCCTGCGCGGCCGCGGCGACATCCGATTCGATCCCCTGGAAACCAGCGCCGAGCCGGCGGCCGATCCCGAGCAAGGAGCATGAGACAGATGCCAGCAGAAGAGCGCAGGCCACGGAAGCAGCCAGCCGGGAACGCAGCCGGCAACTCACGCCGGAAAGCAGGTGGAGCCGGCAGGAAGTCGGCTCCGCGCCGACAGCAGACGGAGCGTGAGCCCAGACAGGCGAAGAACCTGCCGCGGCGCATCGCCTGGGAGGTCCTCGTCGACGTAGAGACGAAGGACTCCTACGCGAACCTGCTCCTGCCCGCCAAGTTGGCCCGCACGCACATGGAACCCCAGGACGCGGCGTTCACAACGGAACTGACGTACGGCGCCCTGCGCCAACAGGAGTTCTACGATGCGATCATCGCCAGGGCCGCGAACCGGCCCATCGACAGCATCGACGCCGAACCGCTGGCCGGAATGCGCCTCGGCGCCCACCAGATCCTGTCCATGCGCGTGCCCGACCATGCAGCACTGTCTGAGACCGTCGCCGTGATCAAGACCAATGCACCGAAGACCGTCGGATTCGTCAACGCCGTGCTGCGTCGGATCTCCGAGGTCGACCGGGCCGAATGGCTGCGTCGCGTGACTGACGGTGCCACCGCTGTGGGCGAACAGGCCATCGAATACTCTCATCCCGAATGGATCGTTCGGGCCATGACCCAAGCACTCAAGGGCCATGGTCGTCAGGCCTCCGAACTGCAGGCACTGCTGGAGGCAGACAATGCGGCGGCCAAGGTCAGCGTCTCCGCCCTGCCCGGACTCGTGGACCGCAGCGAGCTGCCTGGGGCCCCGACCGAATTCTCTCCCATCGGCGTCACCCTCGAGACCGCCGTGCCCAAGAACGTCGATGCCGTCGCCACCGGCCGCGCCCGTGTGCAGGACGAAGGCTCCGCACTGGTGGCGCTGGCGCTGGCACAGGTTGAGGCACCGGCAGGCAACTGGGCAGACCTGTGCGCCGGCCCCGGCGGCAAGGCCGCAGTCCTGGCAGCGATCGCCAAACAGCAGGGCGGTGCCCTCGACGCTTTCGACTCCAGTGAGCACCGGGTTGAACTCGTGAGGTCTTCCACCCAGGCACTCGTCAACGTCACCACCCGCGTCCAAGATGCCCGTGATGCCACCGGTCCCTACGCGAAGGTCCTCGTCGACGTCCCCTGCTCGGGCCTCGGCGCCCTGCGGCGTCGTCCCGAAGCCCGCTACCGGCGGCGCCCCGAGGACATCAATGCCCTGGCTGGGCTGCAGCGCGAGCTTCTGCGTGCGGCCTTGGACGCCTGCGCTCCCGGGGGAGTCGTGGCCTACTCCACCTGTTCTCCCCACTACGCAGAGACCGTGCTCGTCGTCGACGATGTCCTGCGCAAAACCGACGTCGAGATCCTCGACGCACCGGCGGTCCTCGCCGAGGTCACCGGAACCGACGCCGAGGGGTTTGCCTCGGTGACCAGGGGAGCGGGACGGTACGCTCAGCTGTGGCCCCATGTCCACAACACCGATGGAATGTTCTTGGCTCTGATGCGGAAGGCGAACTGAAATGGCGATCGAGATCAATCCCAGCATCCTCAGCTCCGATTTCTCGGACCTGCGGGGCGAACTGGCGAAGATCAGCACGGCAGATATGGCTCACATCGACGTGATGGATAACCATTTCGTCCCCAATCTGACATTCGGTCCTCCCGTGGTCGAACGGATCCAGGCGATCAGCCCGATCCCACTCGACGCTCACCTGATGATCGCCGAGGCGGACAGGCACGCCCCCGTCTACGCCGAACTCGGCTGTGCCTCGGTGACCTTCCACGCCGAGGCGGCCGCCGCACCCGTGCGTCTGGCCAGGGAGATCCGGAAGCTGGGAGCCAAAGCCAGCCTCGCACTCAAGCCGGCGACTCCGATCGAACCCTTCATCGACCTCCTCGGCGAGTTCGATCAGATCCTCATCATGACCGTTGAACCCGGGTTCGGCGGGCAGAAGTTCCTCGATGTGTGCCTGCCGAAGATCCGGCGCACGCGTGAAGCGATTTCGGCTTCCGGGCTTGAGATCAAACTTCAGGTCGATGGGGGAGTGTCGACCTCGACGGTCGAACGCGTTGTCGACGCCGGTGCCGATGTGCTCGTGGCCGGCTCCGCCGTCTACGGACCCGAAGACGCCGCCGCCGCGATCTCAGGGCTGCGTGAACTCGCAGCATCACACGTGCACTGAAGAAGGCCGATATGGAACTGCTCGACTGGCTGAACACGCCGGCATTCGAACTGCTGGGCAAACCAGTGCCGTACTCCGACCTGTTCGGCAACATCTGCGCCCTGGCCACTGTGGTCCTGGCGCTGCGCCGCAACATCCTGTCCTGGCCGGTCCAGATCCTCGGTTCCATCCTGCTCTTCGCCGCGAGCATCTCCGCGGGCCTGGGCGGCAACGCCTCCCGGCAGGTCGTCATCATCGTCGCCGCGGTGTGGGGCTGGACGCAGTGGAACAAATCGCGCGAAGCCGCAGGAGAGGTCCTCGTCCGCTGGGCCACCTGGAAGGAACGATTCCTCCTGATCGGTGCCCTGCTGCTGGGCACCGCGGTGTTCGGCTATGTCCTGGCACTGGGCGGATGGTCATGGAACCCCTACCCAGACGCTTACATCTTCATCGGATCACTCGTGGCGATGTACGCCCAGGGACGGGCGATCGTCGAATTCTGGTTCGTGTGGCTGGCCGTCGACCTCGTCGGCATTCCCCTGGCAGTAGCCGGAGGCCTCGTGTTCTCCGGGGCTGTGTACCTCATCTTCCTCGTCATGGTCGTCATCGGCTTCATCGACTGGTCGAAGAGATCACGGCAGACGATCTCTGCGCCCCACCTCGGCGCAACGGACATCAACCGCAGCCCGGAGGAATGAGACCGTTCCGCTCACTGGGGCTGTCCCGCTGGTCGAGACCCTGTGCGGACGCGAAGTAGGCGATGTATTAGGCTGGATTCGTGAAGACCTTTGACTCGCTCTACGCCGAACTCCTGCAGAAATCCCTCGATCGCCCCGAAGGCTCGAAGACCGTGGCCGAACTCGACGCCGGAGTCCATGCGATCGGAAAGAAGGTCGTCGAAGAAGCCGCAGAGGTCTGGATGGCGGCCGAGTACGAGACCAAGGACGAGCTTGCCGGGGAGATCTCCCAGCTGCTCTACCACCTCCAGGTGCTCATGGTCGCCAAGGATCTCAGCCTCGACGACGTCAACTCGCATCTGTAGAGACCGCCTGAACCAGAGACCGCCTGAACCGCAGTCCGAGCACCACCCACAACCGTTGACGATGAAACACAAAAGGACACCATGCTGCGTGTAGCCGTGCCGAACAAGGGCGCACTGTCCGAAGCCGCCTCCGAAATGCTCAGCGAGGCCGGATACTCCACCCGCCGGGGAAGCAAGACCCTGGTCCATCAGGATGAAGTCAACGGCGTCGAATTCTTCTACCTGCGCCCCCGCGACATCGCCGTCTACGTCGGGTCGGGAATCCTCGACGCCGGCATCACCGGTCGCGATCTGCTTCTGGAGTCGAAGGCCGAGGCGCAGGAAGTCATCGGACTCGGATTCGGTGCCTCCCGCTTCTTCTACGCCGGTGTCAGCGGTTCCTACACCTCCCCGGCACAGCTCGAGGGTGCCCGCATCGCCACCAGCTTCCCCAACCTCGTCGACGCCGACCTGCAGGCCAGAGGCATCGATGCGAAGACCGTGCAGCTCGACGGAGCGATCGAAGTCTCCATCCAGCTCGGCGTCGCCGATGCCATCGCCGATGTGGTCGAAACCGGCAGCACCCTGCGCGCGGCAGGACTTGAGACCTTCGGCGAACCCCTGCTGGAGTCCGAGGCCGTCCTCGTCCAACGCGATGGGGCAGCCGAGACCATCGAGGTGCTCAAGCGCCGGCTCGAATCGGTGATGGTGGCCCGTCAGTACGTTCTCGTCGACTACAACATCGAAGAGCGCCTCCTGCCACAAGCTCTCGGGCTGACCCCCGGCCTCGAATCACCCACGATCTCCCCACTGCAGGAGACTGGCTGGGTCGCCGCCCGCGTCATGGTCGAATCCAAAGAGGTCAACAACGTCATGGACCGCCTCTACGCGGTCGGTGCACGTGCGATTCTGGTGACGAACATTGGCGCCTGCCGAATCTGATTTCCGCGTCTTCCGACCCCGCCAGGTGCGCGTCATCAGCACCGTCGGCGCAGTGGTGGTGTTCATCGGCTTTGCCGTGCTCTCCGTGGCACTGCTCGTCGTGGACTGGGACCCTTGGACCCCGCTCGATGTGGTCTGGATGAACCTGCTGGGAATCATCTTCGCAGCCGCCCTGCTGCGCGTCGCCGACATCCAGGCCCGACCCAGCGAATCCGGCCTGGTCGTGAAGAACATGGTCAGGACGCGGACCTTCGCCTGGGGTCAGATTCTCGGCGTCGCTTTCTCCCCGGAGGGAGACGACCCCTGGCCGACCCTCGATCTGACCGACGGAACCACCTACAGCGTGATGGCGATCCAGCATGCGGATGGCCCCCGAGCCCACGAGGAATGTCAGCGATTGCGTATGCTCATCGCTAGATGGACCCACTTCAAGGAGGAATAGGAATGTCGAACGACACAATCACAGGGGTCGAAGGCCCACTGACCGGATACACGGTCATCGACCTCTCTCGCGCATTGGCCGGCCCACATGCGGGAATGATGTTCGGCGACCTCGGCGCCCGAGTGATCAAGGTCGAGAACCCGGGCAAGGGCGATGACTCGCGGTCCTGGGGACCTCCCTTCGTAGGACCCGAAGACGACCCGCAGGCAACGTACTTCTTCTCCTGCAACCGCAATAAGGAATCCATCGCCCTCGACCTCAAGTCGGACACCGGCAAGCAGACGCTGCGCGAACTCATCTCCCGGGCCGACGTGCTCATCGAGAACTTCCGCTCCGGCGTCCTCGACCGCCTCGGCTTCTCCACCACGGTGTGCATGGAGATCAACCCGCGCCTGGTGCTCCTGTCGATCACCGGCTTCGGCCACGACGGACCCGAATCCTCCCGCGCCGGCTACGACCAGATCGCTCAGGGCGAAGCGGGCCTGATGTCACTGACAGGGTCGGGGCCAGACGACATGCAGCGCGTCGGAGTCCCCATCGCAGACCTCCTGGCCGGGATCTACGGCTCCTACGGTGTCCTCGCCGCCCTGCTCGAACGTGAACGCACCGGCAAGGGCAAGGTCGTCCGCACCTCCCTCATCGCCGGAATGGTCGGAGTCCACGCCTTCCAGGGCACCCGCGCCACAGTGGCCGGGCAGAACCCGCAGCCCGGCGGCAACCACCATCCTTCTCTGTCTCCCTACGGACTCTTCAAATGCCATGAAGGCGCCGTGCAGATCTCCGTGGGCAACGAGAACCTGTGGCAGAAGTTCTGCGCCGCATTCGACATCGACCCGGCCACCGAAGGCATGTCCGACAACGCCTCCCGCGTTGCGAACCGCCCGGCCGTGATCGAGCTCATCGAGAGCAAGTTCGCCGCCTTCGGGCCAGAGGACCTGCTCGCCAAGCTCGGCGACGCAGGGATCCCGTCCGGCACGGTGCGCACTCTCGAAGAGGTCTACTCCTGGGACCAGGCGCTGAGCCAGGGACTCAAGGTCTCCGTCGATCACCCGGTCCTCGGCGACATCGACCTGCCGGGACCGCCACTGCGCTTCTTCGACGCCGATGGTGAGGCCGAGGTCGAGACCACGCGGACCGCACACGATGCCCCACCGCTGCTGAACGAGGACGCCGAGGCGATCGTGTCCTGGCTCGACTCGGACGGCTGAGACTCCCGCGCACAGCAGGCCCAACACAGCAGGTCCAACACCGCTTTACCGTTCGTCAGACACATCTGAAACAGGAGATACGCACGTGGCACGGTTGAATGCTCATGAACTCGTCGACATCGTCGTGGACGACGGATCCTTCGTGTCCTGGGACACGACTCCGATCACACCCGCCGGAGGAATCTCCGACGAGTACGCGGCCGAACTCGCCGCCGCTAAGGAGAAGTCCGGAGTCGACGAAGCCATCATCACCGGAGAGGGGCGGATCGAGGGTCGTCGCGTTGCCATCGTCGCCGGCGAATTCCGTTTCCTCGCCGGTTCGATCGGCGTGGCCGCGGCCCAGCGGCTCGTCGACGCGATCGAACGTGCGACGCTCGAAGGGCTGCCGCTGCTGGCGGGTCCCGCCTCGGGCGGTACCAGAATGCAGGAAGGCACGATCGCGTTCCTGTCGATGGTCAAAATCACCAACGCCGTCATGGCCCACCGCCGGGCAGCTCTGCCCTACCTCGTGTACCTGCGGCATCCGACCACCGGCGGGGTGTTCGCGTCCTGGGGTTCGATGGGCCACGTCACCGTCGCCGAGGCGGGATCGCTCATCGGCTTCCTCGGACCGCGGGTCTACGAAGCCATCTACGGAGAGAAGTTCCCCGAGAACGTGCAGACGGGTGAGAACCTGCACAAGCACGGGATCATCGACGCGGTGATCAGTCCCGAACGGATTCAGACCACCCTCGCCCGCGTCCTCGACGTGCTCATGGGCGCCAAGGAGATTCCGCCCCGCGTCGCCGACCCGGACACACGTCCCGAGATCGTCGACCCGGACTCCGACGCCTGGGACGCGATCACCCGGTCCCGCAACGCCGATCGTCCCGGAGTTCGCGACCTGCTGCGCACCGCGGCCAACACCGTGCTGCCCCTCAACGGCACAGGACAAGGTGAGAAGGACCCGGGACTCCTGCTGGCGCTGGCGAAGTTCGGCTCCGCCCCGTGCATTGTTCTCGGTCAGGATCGTTTCCGCCAGGATTCCCGGGCACCTCTCGGGCCTGCGGCACTGCGAGAGGCCAGGCGCGGAATGCGGTTGGCCGCCGAACTCGATCTGCCGCTGGTGACCGTCATCGACACCCCTGGTGCTGCACTGTCGAAATCTGCTGAAGAGGGCGGAATCGCCGGCGAGATCGCCCGCAGCCTCGCCGACCTCGCGAACCTCGATGCGCCTTCGGTGTCCCTCATCCTCGGTGAGGGGTCCGGCGGGGGAGCGCTGGCACTGATCCCCGCGGATCGAGTGCTCAGTGCCGAAAACGGGTGGCTTTCGCCCCTGCCTCCGGAAGGTGCCTCGGCGATCGTGCACCGGACGACCGACCGTGCGCCGGAGATGGCCCAGAGCCAAGGTGTGCATGCACCCATGCTCATGTCGACGGGAGTCGTCGACCGCATCATCGCCGAACATCCGGATGCGAGTGAGGAGCCATTGGACTTCGTGGCTCGGGTGGGTGCGACACTGGAGTACGAACTCATCGAGCTCATGCGTGAACCATCCGACCGGCGCCTGGCGCGCCGGATGGAACGGTATCGCACACTCGGAATCTGAACGTCGACAAGGAATCTAGGAGAGTCACATGGTTGCCATCAGAGTCATTCCGTGCCTCGACGTCGACGAAGGACGTGTCGTCAAGGGCGTGAAGTTCGCGGACCTCAAGGACGCCGGCGATCCGGTCGAATTGGCCCGACGCTACGGGGAATCCGGTGCGGACGAGCTGACATTCCTCGATGTCACCGCCAGCAGCGGTGATCGCGAGACCGTTCACGATATCGTCCGGGCCTGTGCCGAAGAGGTCTTCATTCCGCTGACCGTCGGCGGCGGCATCCGCAGCGTCACCGACGTCGACCGCCTCCTGCGCGATGGAGCGGACAAGGTCTCCGTCAATACCTCGGCGGTCGCGAACCCGCAGCTCATCAGCGACATCGCCCACCATTTCGGCAACCAGGTCCTCGTCCTGTCCCTCGACGCCAGACGGAGCCAGGGGACGCAGACACGTTCCGGCTTCGAAGTCACCACCCGCGGCGGCAGAGAGGGCACAGGTCGCTGCGCCATCGACTGGATCACCGAGGCCGCCGAGCGCGGCGTGGGTGAGATCCTGCTCAACTCCATCGACGCAGACGGCACTCGCGATGGCTTCGATCTCGAACTCATCGCCGCCGCACGGGCAGCCGTCGACGTTCCGCTCATCGCCTCCGGGGGAGCCGGACGGGTCGAGCACTTCGCTCCCGCCGTGGCGGCCGGAGCCGATGCGCTGCTGGCCGCGAGCGTCTTCCACTTCGGAACTCTGAGCATCGCCGAGGTCAAGGACGCACTCCGGAACGAAGGGATCGAAGTCCGATGAGCACACACGAGACCACCACGCAGATCGACGCGACCCCGGAGAACTGGCGTGAACTGATCACTCTCAACTCCGACGGGCTCATCCCCGTCATCGTCCAGGAGGTCAACACCCGGGAGGTGCTGATGATGGCCTGGATGGACGTGGAAGCCATCGAGCGCACCCTGAGCACCGGCGCCGCAGTCTACTGGTCCCGGTCCAGGCAGGAATACTGGGTCAAGGGCGAAACCTCGGGGAACACACAGAAGGTGGCCTCCCTGAGCCTCGACTGCGACGCAGACGCTCTGCTCATGGAGGTCGAACAGACCGGACCGGCCTGCCATACTCTGACCCCGACGTGCTTCACCGGAAGGACCATCAGTGCCAACTGAGACTTCGACGACGTCCACTTCGACGACCGAGACCGGGCTGACGATCCGTCCCAGTCTCGAAGAATTTCGAGCCTCGGGCGCCGACCACCGCCTGGTGCCTGTCCATGCGGAGGTGCTTGCCGACACGGAGACTCCCTTGAGTCTGTACCGCAAGCTCACCGACGGCGGGCCCGGCAGCTTTCTCTTCGAGTCGGCCGTGTCCGGAGCCTGGGCACGGTACTCATTCATCGGCTCGGCTCCCGTGGCCACTCTGATCTCCGAGGGCGAGAGTTTCCGCTGGGAAGGCACACCGCCGGTGGGAATCCCCGCCGAGGGCAGCGTTCTCGACGCCGTGACCGCGACCCTGGAACTGCTCGCCGTCGATGAGACTGAGTCGGTGCTGGCACCGATGGTCTCAAGCTTCGTCGGCTACTTCGGTTGGGACATCGTCCGCCAGTTCGAAAAGCTCGGCCCGGCACCGGCCAATGAGCACCATCTGCCGACCGTGCAGCTGATGATCCCCGGCGACATCGCGGTCTACGATCACTACTCAGGAACCCTGACGCTCGTCGCCAACGTCTTCAACGTCAACGGTGCCGACACCGGCATCGACGAGGCTTACCACGCGGGTGTCGACCGGATCGAAGCGATGCTGGCCAGAATCACCGAACCCGTCGACGCCGAGATCTCAAGCACTCACTTCGTCCCGCCGCAGGTCTCGACACGCACCGACCCACAGGTCTACCTCGACAACGTCGAACGAGCCAAGCAAGAGATCGTCAACGGCGAGATCTTCCAGGTCGTCCTCGGACAGCGCTTCGACACCGAGTGCACCGCCGACCCGCTGACGGTCTACCGGATGCTGCGCCATTCGAACCCCAGCCCCTTCATGTACCTGCTCAACCTCCACGATGATCAGGGCCAGCCCGCCAGCATCATCGGTTCTTCTCCGGAGGCCCTCGTGACGGTTCGCTCCGGTGACGTTGTCACCCATCCGATCGCCGGATCCAGGCCCCGAGGCGCCACCACTGAAGAGGACTCGGCCCTGGCCAGAGACCTCATCAACGACGAGAAGGAACTGGCCGAGCACCTGATGCTCGTCGACCTTGCCCGCAACGACCTGGCGAAGGTCTGCCAGGCGGGGACCGTGGATGTCAGCGAGTTCATGGACATTGTGCGCTACAGCCACATCATGCACATCTCATCGACCGTGCGCGGAGAACTCGCGCCGGGCAAGGGGGCCGTGGACGTGCTTCGTGCCACGTTCCCGGCGGGCACCCTCTCCGGGGCTCCCAAACCCCGTGCTCTGCAGATCATCGACGAGCTCGAGACCATCGGCCGCGGAATCTACGGGGGTGTCGTCGGCTACATGTCATTCACCGGAGACCTCGACCTGGCGATCGCCATCCGCACCGGCGTCCTCCGCGACTCGGTCATGAGCGTCTACGCCGGCGGTGGTCTCGTCGCGGATTCGGTTCCCGAAACCGAATATCAGGAATCACAGAACAAGGCGGCCGCCGTCTTGGGTGCAGCATCGGCAGCCAGCGCGGTGACGAAGCTCGGAGAGCCGAGAGAGGAATGGACCTGAGATGACCAAATCACGCGGTGTCCTCCTCGTCCTCATTCTTGCGGGAGCCCTGTGGGCGATCAGCCTCGCCTCCTGGCAGGCAGGGGTCGCCGGCGACACGCTCGGACCAGCAGGTGTGGCCGACGTCACGGAAGACGCGAGCTCTCAGGCCTCGCCGGTCGCCACCGCCTGCGTCGCAATCATCGCCGTCACCGGACTGCTCTCGGCCATGCTGGGAAAGATCGGACGCTTCGTCGTCCTCGGCTTCGCCGGCCTGGCCGCCGTGGGCTACGGCATGACCGCGCTGCAGTCCGTGTCAGCCCCCGGAGCTACCGCGTGGCCGATCGTGGGCCTGTGCGCGGCAGCCATCGCGCTCATCGTCATCGTCTACGTCGCCTTCTCCTCGGCGAGCTGGACGAACTCGAACCGGTACGCCCGGACGGCAGAGGCCGGAGGTGAAGAGTTCGACTCGGCCGCGACCTGGGACGCACTTTCCCGCGGAGACGATCCCGACTCCGCCGCTGGTGGGGCCGACGATGAATCGAAATGACCTCGTGACCGGGTCGGTGTCTCGACCCAACTCGAAGCGTGTCACAATGGATGCAACAAGTTTTCACGCGTGCCACGCCTGCATCTCTAAGGAGCACCATGTCGCAAACCGTCGCTCGTAACGGCGCAACCGATCTCGACAAATCGACGATCGACTATGCCGCCATCGCCGACCCAGGACACGGAAACTCCGTGGCCGGCTGGACCGGAGTCATCATCATCCTGATCGGTGTCGCCATCGGCTGCGTCGGCTTCACGATTCACACCGCGATGATCACCTACGTCGGCGTCGGAGTCGTCGTACTCGGCCTCATCGTGGGCATCATCCTGCGTGCCGTCGGCCTGGGAAACAAGCCGAAGAAGAAATGACAGTTCTCGACGACATCGTCACCGGCGTCCGCGAGGACCTCGAAGAGCGCCGCAAGCAGGTCGGACTGAGCGAGATCGTCGAACGTGCGCGGGCGGCCGAGCCTGCCCGTGCCTTCGACCTCGACGCGGACTTCGGCGTCATCGCCGAGGTGAAGCGACGCTCTCCCTCGCGCGGCGACCTTGCGCACATCCCCGATCCCGGCACCCTCGCCCGGCTCTATGCCGCCGGCGGTGCACGGGCGATCAGCGTCCTCACGGAGGCGCGTCGTTTCTCGGGCAGCCTCGACGACCTCGATTCGGTCAGAGCCGCCGTGGACATCCCCGTGCTCCGCAAGGACTTCATGGTCGATGAGTACCAGTTCCACGAGGCCAGGGCCCACGGCGCCGACCTCGTGCTCCTCATCGTCGCTGCCCTCGACCCGACGCAGCTGAGCGAATTCCACGCCCTGGCGAACGATCTGGGGATGACGGCGCTCGTCGAGACGCACAACGAGGCAGAACTCGAGATCGCCATGGACCTCGGTGCCCCGCTCATCGGCGTCAACACCCGCAATCTCAAAGACCTCAGCGTCGACACGGGCCGCTTCGCTCCTCTGGCAGCACGTGCGCCGAAGGGCTGCACCCTCGTCGCCGAATCCGGAGTCGCAGGACCCGCGGACGTCGCCGGCTACGCGGATGCCGGTGCTGATCTCGTCCTCGTCGGCGAAGCGCTCGTCACCGGCGGAGATCCAGAGGCAGCCGTCGCGACCTTCACCGCGACAGGGCAGGAGCACCGGGCGCGCGTCGTCTCCTGAACCGACTACCCGAACCAACTCGCACCACGAAGAGGACTGCAATGACCGATGTGAGCCAGGAGAACGGACCCTACTTCGGTTCGTACGGAGGCAGGTACTTCCCGGAAGCGCTGATTCCCGCACTCGATGAGATCGAGGAGACCTGGCGCAAGTCCCAGGTCGATCCGGAATTCACCGAGCAGCTGCTCGACCTGCAACTGAACTACATCGGCCGCCCCAGCCTGCTCACCGAGGCGACCCGCTTCTCCGCCCACTGCGGAGGAGCGAGGATCTTCCTCAAGCGTGAGGATCTCAACCACACCGGCAGCCACAAGATCAACAACGCCCTCGGACAGGCGCTGCTGGCCAAGCGCATGGGCAAGACCCGAGTCATCGCCGAGACCGGCGCAGGCCAGCACGGAGTCGCCACCGCCACAGCCGCTGCACTCCTCGACATGGAGTGCGAGGTCTACATGGGCGAAGAGGACACCCAGCGACAGGCTCTCAACGTCGCCCGGATGCGGCTGCTCGGAGCGAAGGTCAACGCGGTGAGCAACGGCACGCGCACGCTCAAAGACGCGATGAACGAGGCCATGCGCGACTGGGTCGCCAATGTCGCCGATACCCACTACATCATCGGCACGGTCGCCGGTCCGCACCCGTTCCCGGCCATGGTCCGCTCCTTCCAGAACGTCATCGGCGTCGAAGCTCGTGAGCAGATCCGCAACGCCGCCGGGCGTCTCCCCGACGCGGTCTGCGCGTGTGTGGGCGGCGGGTCGAACGCGATGGGAATCTTCGCCGCGTTCCTCGCCGACGCCGAGGTGAAGGTCTACGGCTTCGAAGCCGGGGGAGAGGGCATCGAATCCGGCCGCCACGCCGCACGCTTCTCCGGTGGTCGCCCCGGTGTCCTCCACGGTTCCGCCACGTACATCCTGCAGGACGAGGATGGACAGACCCGAGGCTCGCATTCGATCTCGGCCGGATTGGACTATCCCTCGGTCGGACCTGAGCATTCGCACCTCCACGACACCGGGCGCGTGATCTACGAACCCGTCGTCGACGAGGAGGCTATGGAAGCCATGCGTCTGCTCTCACGCACCGAAGGCATCATCCCCGCCATCGAATCCGCACACGCTCTGGCCGGGGCCATGCGTGTGGGCCAGAGCCTCGGCAGCGACGCCGTCATCCTCGTCAATCTCTCCGGCCGCGGGGACAAGGACATGACGACCGCTGCCAAATGGTTCGACTACATCGACGAAGGAGCTGTGCAGGAATGACGACTTCAGGACGCAGAACCGGCACCACACTCGACGCCGTCGACGAAGCCGGCCGCAGCGCCGCGCTCATCGGCTACCTCCCTGTCGGCTTCCCGTCCGTGGACGGGTCGATCGAGGCCATGGTCGAGCTGGTGAAGTCCGGCGTCGACATCGTCGAGGTCGGCATGCCCTATTCCGACCCGGGCATGGACGGTCCTGTCATCCAGCACGCCGCCGAGCGCGGCCTGGAGGCAGGAGTCAGGACGAAGGACGTGCTCACAGCGGTCTCAGCCATCGCAGAGGCGGGCGGAACCGCCGTGGTCATGAGCTATTGGAACCTCGTCCTGCAGTACGGCGTCTCCGCGTTCGCCCGCGATCTCGACTCGGCAGGCGGTTCGGGCATCATCACTCCAGACCTCATTCCGGATGAGGCCGCCGAGTGGACGCAGGCCTCAGACGACTACGATCTCGACCGCATCTTCCTCGCCGCTCCTTCGTCGACGCCCGAGCGGCTGTCGACGATCGTCGGCGCCAGCCGGGGATTCGTCTACGCGGCTTCGACGATGGGCGTGACCGGAGTCCGCTCTGAGGTCGACAACCATGCACGGGACCTGGTCTCCCGGCTCAAGGACGCCGGTGCGCAGCGTGCCTGCGTCGGACTCGGGGTCTCGACCCGTGAACAGGCGGCAGAGGTCGCCGAATACGCCGACGGAGTCATCGTCGGTTCCGCCCTCGTCCGTGCTCTCGACTCAGATGGTGTGCCCGGCATCTCAGCGCTGGCGTCCGAGCTTGCAGAGGGCTGTGCATGAGGCGGGCCCAACAGCTCGTTTCCGACACCATCGACCTCGGGGCTCTGACGATCCCGGTCTGGGTCCTGTGGGTGGCCGCGGTCGTCGTCTGCATCATCGTGACGACCATCATCGTGCGCATCAATCGCCGTGCCCGGAAGATCGCGCGCGCCTCGAGCGAGGCTGGGCAGACGGGCGCAGAGAACGGACGAGCACCCGGTTTCGGATTCTACGGAGCCGTCACCTCGGCGATCTCCATCACTCCTGATGTGAAGTCGAAATCACGGCGCGGCGAGGACCCGAAGTCCGGCGAGTGAGACGTTTTGGTTCACTGTTCGATCCTTTCTCAACTTCGTCTCTTGCGTCACAAGGTGTAAATTAGATACCCGGCCGTGAGAACCACGTCACACATCTATGTCCAAGGACGATCTTCGAAGGGCATGTTTTCAGTCAGCTAGGGACAGCGCCGTCTTTAACGATCATTACTAGACCCCGTAAAGGCAGCGATGCACAGTGAACACCAGACGAACCCGAAATCTTCGCACCACCCAGTCCGCGACGGGCTCTACGATCCGGCACTCGAACATGATGCCTGCGGCCTCGCGCTCATCGTCCGCTACCGCGGCAACCCCGACCATGAGGTCGTCGATCAGGCCCTGACGGCCCTGCGCAAGCTCGAACACCGCGGCGGAATCGGCTCCGATGAGGGCACCGGCGACGGAGCGGGCATCACCCTCCAGGTTCCGCACGACTACTTCGCCGAGGTGCTCGCCGGAGACGGCGTCGAACTTCCCGCACCGGGATCCTACGCAGTGGGCATCGGATTCTTCGCTCAGAACTACAACGACGACCTGGTTCCGGCCGGAGACATCCTCGGCCGCGACAACGACGCAGTTGAGGCTCCCGCGGATGCCGATCAGGACGAACTGGTGGCGCGTCTGGCGGGTGAAGAGGGTCTGAGCGTCCTCGCCTTCCGCGATGTGCCCCATGATGAGAGCGTGCTCGGCGATATCGCGCTGACGACGATGCCGCGGATGCGTCAGGTCTTCTTCACGCTCGCACCGGACTACCCGGCCAGGGACGATCAGGACCTCACCCGCCGCGCCTACATCCTGCGCAAGCGACTCGATCACGAGGGGCTCTACTTCCCTTCGCTCTCACCTGCGACGATCACCTACAAGGGCATGCTCTCGACGGGCCAGCTCTCATCGTTCTACACGGAACTCAACGATGAGCGCGTGACCTCGCGGATCGCTCTCGTCCACTCTCGTTTCTCGACGAACACCTTCCCTTCCTGGCAGCTGGCCCAGCCGTTCGGCACGATCGCCCACAACGGCGAGATCAACACGGTGCGCGGCAACCGCAACTGGATGCAGGCGCGAGAATCGATGCTGGCCTCCGACCTCCTCGAGTCTCCTGTGCCTGAGACCTCACGCAGCCTCGATCGACTGTGTCCGATCGTGCCCTCGGGTGCGTCCGACTCGGCATCGTTCAACGCGGTGCTCGAACTCATGGTCGCCTCGGGCAGGTCGCTGCCGCAGGCGATGCTGATGATGATCCCCGAAGCCTGGGAGAACAACCCCGGCATGGGCGAATCACGCAAGGCCTTCTACGAGTACCACTCGCTGCTCATGGAGCCGTGGGATGGTCCGGCCTGCGTCGCCTTCACCGACGGAAAGCTCGCTGGCGCTGTCCTCGACCGCAACGGCCTACGCCCTGCCCGCTACGTCATGACCTCGGATACCGTCGTGCTCGCCAGCGAGATCGGCGTCGTCGACCTTCCCGAGGCGGAGATCGTCTCCCGCGGCCGACTCACTCCGGGACGTATGTTCCTCGTCGACATCGAGTCAGAGCGGATCATCTCCGACACCGAGATCAAGAACCAGCTCGCCACCCAGCATCCGTATGAGGAATGGGTCGCCGACTGCTCCAAGCGTCTCGACGAGCTGCCGACACGGGTCCACGTCACCCACCCTCAGGCCTCCGTGCGACGCCGCCAGCGCACCTTCGGCTACACCGAGGAGGAGCTGCGGGTCCTCATCGCCCCGATGGCCGAAACCGGAGCGGAACCGCTCGGAGCCATGGGCACCGATACGGCCGTCGCGGCTCTCAGCCAGCGTCCCCGGCTGCTCTTCGACTACTTCCATCAGAACTTCGCGCAGGTGACGAACCCGCCGCTGGACTCGATCCGCGAGGACATCGTGACCAGCATGTCCTCGGGCATCGGTCGCGAGGGAAACCTGCTGGAGTTCTCACAGCCGGACTCAGCGCACATTCTGCTCGACCAGCCTGTCATCGACAACGACGAGCTCACGGCGATCGCCCACATTCAGGGCCGCCACCTCGGCGTCGATGATCCTCGCCCCAGCGTCATCCTGTCCGGCCTCTACTCGGTCAACGCCGGACCAGAGGCCATGAAGCACCGTCTCGCGGCTCTCTGCGAGGAGGCGGATGCGGCAGTCGAAGCAGGCGCCGTCTTCATCATCCTCAGCGACCGTGACTCGACCGCTGATCTGGCGCCGATTCCCTCGCTTCTGCTCACCTCAGCGCTCCACCACCATCTGGTGCGGCAGCGGTCGCGGACTCGGGTATCGATCATCGTCGAAGCCGGTGACGTCCGCGAGGTCCACCATGTGGCTACGCTCGTGTCCTTCGGCGCTTCGGCTGTCAACCCCTACCTCGTCATGGAGACGGCGGAAGCCCTGGTGCGCTCCGACAGGATCCGCGGAATCAGCGAGTCCGCCGCCGTCGCCAATGTGCTTACGGCGCTGAATAAGGGCCTGTTGAAGATCATGTCGAAGATGGGCATCTCGACCGTGCAGTCCTATCACGGTGCGCAGACGTTTGAAGCCCTCGGGCTGGCTGATGCCTTCGTCGACGAGTACTTCACTTCGACTCCGCATCAGCTCGGCGGCAAGGGGATCGTCGAGATCACCGCAGAGTCGAGCGCACGGCACGCCGATGCCTACCGCGACGACCATCCGCGCCCTTCCCACCGCAACCTGCTGGTCGGTGGCGAATACCAGTGGCGCAGAGAAGGTCCCGAACACCTCTTCAACCCGGAGACCATCTTCAAGCTCCAGCACTCGACGGCTACTGGTCGCTTCGACATCTTCGGCGAGTACACGAAGGCCATCGATGAGCAGTCGCGGGAGCTGATGACGCTGCGTGGACTCTTCGATCTCGTTCCCACCGAATCGGGCCCGATCGACATCTCAGAGGTCGAGCCGGCCTCCGAGATCATGAAGCGCTTCTCCACCGGTGCGATGAGCTACGGCTCGCTGTCCCAGGAAGCGCACGAGACCCTGGCCATCGCCATGAACCGGATCGGCGGCAAGTCGAACACCGGTGAGGGCGGGGAGGATACTGAGCGTCTCGTCGATCCCGAGCGTCGCTCGGCGATCAAGCAGATCGCCAGCGGTCGCTTCGGCGTCACGAGCCACTACCTCACCGAGGCCGATGATCTCCAGATCAAGATGGCCCAGGGAGCCAAGCCCGGAGAGGGCGGCCAGCTTCCGGGCACCAAGGTCTACCCGTGGATCGCGCAGACCCGCCACGCCACCCCAGGCGTCGGCCTCATCTCGCCTCCGCCGCACCACGACATCTACTCGATCGAGGACCTCGCACAGCTCATCCACGACCTCGGTCGTGCCAACGCCAAGGCGCGAGTCCACGTCAAGCTGGTCTCGGCCATCGGTGTGGGAACGGTCGCCGCGGGCGTCGCGAAGGCAGGAGCCGATGTCGTCCTCATCTCCGGCCATGACGGAGGAACGGGCGCCAGTCCGCTCAATTCGCTCAAGCACGCAGGCACACCCTGGGAGCTCGGCCTCGCCGAGGCTCAGCAGACCCTCGTCCTCAACGGCCTTCGCGAGAAGGTCAGCGTGCAGGTCGACGGTCAGCTGAAGACCGGCCGCGATGTCATCATCGCTGCCCTGCTCGGCGGTGAGGAGTTCGGCTTCGCCACGACGGCTCTTGTGGTCTCCGGCTGCATCATGATGCGTGTCTGCCACAAGGACACCTGCCCCGTGGGCGTGGCCACTCAGAACCCGAAGCTGCGCGAGCGCTTCCACGGTCAGGCCGATCACGTCGTCAACTTCTTCACCTTCATCGCCGAGGAGGTCCGCGGGTATCTCGCGGCACTGGGCCTGCGTTCCCTCGACGAGGCGATCGGCGCTGTCGAACGCCTGCGCGTCGATGAGGAGCGGGCAGCCGCCTCGGGCCTCGACCTCGATCTGGAGTCGATCCTCAAGGTTCCCGCCGATGTCCACGGCCGCACCGATGTGGAGCGCAAATGCTCCACCGGCGTCGACCGCGACTTCGCCGAGGAGCTCGACCTGCGCCTGCTCGCTCAGGCACGGGAGGCCATCACGTCGGGGAACGAGCTCACCATCACCTCGGCGATCGAGAACACCGACCGCAGCGTTGGCACCCTGCTCGGCCACCACGTCACGCTCGAGCATGCAGATGCAGGACTGCCTGAGCACACGATCCGGCTCGATCTCCACGGCACCGCCGGCCAGTCGCTCGGTGCCTACCTGCCGCGCGGCGTGAGCATCGACCTGCACGGCGATGCCAACGACTACGTCGGCAAGGGTCTCTCAGGCGGCACCATCAGCGTGGCGCCGCACCCGGAGAACCCGACCCGGCCTGAGTACAACGTCATCGCCGGCAACGTCCTCGGCTACGGGGCGACGGCAGGCAAGCTGTTCGTCTCCGGCCAGGTGGGGGAGCGCTTCATGGTGCGCAACTCCGGCGCCGAGGCGGTCGTCGAGGGCATCGGCGACCACGGGCTTGAGTACATGACCGGCGGCATCGCCGTCATCCTCGGGTCCACCGGCCGCAACTTCGCCGCGGGAATGTCGGGAGGCACCGCCTACGTCCTCGACTTCAACCCGGCCAGGCTCAATCCGAAGGAACGTGCAGCGGGTATCTTCCGCTTCACGGGAGTCGGCGTCGACGATATGGCTGTGCTCCAGCGACTGCTGGACGAACACGTTCAGTGGACAGGGTCGCCGTTGGCCTCCCAGCTCCTCGACGGGCTCCGCCGCGGAGAGGACGTCCTCTCGCGCTTCACGAAGATCATTCCCGTCACCTATGCACGGGTCAAGGACATCCAGGACGAGTTCGCCGCCGCAGGTCAGCCTGCCGATTCGGACGCCGCCTGGCACAAGATTCTGGAGGCCACCAATGGCTGATCCGCACGGATTCCTCACCATCGAAAATCGGGAGACGCCTCGCCGTCGGCCCGTGCCCATCCGCCTCATGGACTACCGTGAAGTCTACGAAGCGGGCGACCCCGAACAGCTGCGCAGGCAGGCCTCGCGATGCATGGACTGCGGCGTGCCCTTCTGCCATCAGGGATGCCCGTTGGGCAACCTGATTCCCGAGTTCAACGATGCGATGTACCGGGGCGAGCTGCCGCGGGCCGTCGAACTCCTGCATGCCACGAACAACTTCCCGGAGTTCACCGGCAGGGCCTGCCCGGCGCCGTGTGAGAACGCGTGCGTCCTCGGCATCAACCAGCCAGCGGTGACGATCAAGCAGGTCGAGGTCACCATCGTCGACCAGGGATTCGCAGCCGGACTCATCCAGCCGGCGATTCCCGACCGGATCACCGGACACACGGTGGCCGTCATCGGCTCGGGTCCGACCGGGCTCGCCGCAGCCCAGCAGCTGACCCGCGCCGGTCACACCGTCGTCGTCCACGAACGTGACGACCGCCTCGGCGGCCTGCTGCGCTACGGAATCCCGGACTTCAAGCTCGAGAAGCACCACATCGATCGCCGCATCGATCAGATGCGGGCCGAAGGCACGCGGTTCAAGACCTCGGTCGAGATCGGCGTCGACATCACCCTCGACGATCTGCGGTCGAGCTTCGACGCGGTCATCGTCTGCACCGGTGCCACCGTGCCCCGCGACATGGCGATCGGCGGGCGCGAGCTCGACGGCGTCGAGTTCGCGATGGACTACCTCGTGCCCTCGAACCGGTCCCAGGCCGGTGAGCGTCCGGGCGGCGACGCGATCGTCGACGCACAGTTCGATGCGCGGGACAAGAACGTGATCATCATCGGCGGCGGAGACACCGGAGCCGACTGCCTCGGCACCGCTCTGCGGCAGAAGGCCGCCTCGGTGACGACCCTGGCGATCGGCGCTCAGCCGCCAGAAGAGCGCAGCGAGATGGACCCGTGGCCGACGGTGCCCCGCGTCTTCGAAGTCCAGTCCTCACACGAGGAGGGTGGTACGCGCCAGTATTTGGCATCGACGACGGGATTCGTCGGCGATGAGACCGGTCGGGTGACGGGCATCGAGGTCGCCAAGACGCAGTTCGTCGACGGTCGTCGCGTCCCGACCCCGGGAACAGAGCATCGGCTCGACGCCGATCTCATCCTGCTGGCGCTCGGCTTCTCAGGGCCGGAGTCGGAGTCCCTGGCTCTCGAGGTGGCCGCGAACGGTGCATTCGACCGTGACGCGTCCTATCAGGGGTCTCAGCCAGGCGTCTTCATCGCCGGAGATGCCGGGCGCGGACAGTCGCTCATCGTCTGGGCGATCGCGGAGGGCCGCTCCGTGGCCGCTGAGGTCGATCGCTTCCTCACCGGGTCGACGAGGCTGCCAGCACCGGTCGGACCACAGGACACGAGTTTTAAATGCTAAGATGATTCGTGTCATTAAATGAGAAGACCGCACATTGTGGTGCGTGATCTTTCAACGACGAGCAGACGTGACGGGCGGGTCGAACCGCCCGTCACGATGCAGGTAGGGTGGTGTACATGAGGCGTGCAAAGATAGTCGCAACATTAGGTCCGAATCAGAATTCCTATGAAGAGATCCGCGCACTCGTAGACGAGGGCGTCGATGTAGCCAGGTTCAATCTCAGCCATGGCAACCGCGAAGAGCACGAAGAGAAGTTCGCCTGGGTCCGCCAGGCCGCACTCGATACCGGACGCGCAGTAGCCGTGCTGCTCGACCTCCAGGGCCCCAAGATCAGGGTGGGCAATTTCGCCAACGGCAAGGAAGAGCTCGTCGAGGGCGCAACGTTCACCATCACCAACCGCGATGTCGACGGCACCGCCGAGGTGGTGAGCACGACTCTGTCGACGCTGCCCGGGGATGTCTCCGTCGGAGATCCGCTGCTCATCGACGACGGTCGTCTGCGCCTGCGGGCCACCGAGGTGACTGAGACCGACGTCGTCACAGAGGTCGAGATCGGCGGTACGATCTCCAACCACAAGGGAATCAATCTGCCGGGCGTCCCGGTCTCCGTGCCGGCGCTGTCCGAGAAGGACGTCGATGACCTCAAGTGGGGCCTCCAGCTCGGCTTCGACTGGGTCGCACTGTCCTTCGTCCGCAGTCCCGCCGACATGGACGACGTCCGTGCCGTCATGGACGAGGTCGGCATCACGGCCCCAGTCATCGCCAAGCTCGAGAAGCCGCAGGCTGTCGAGCAGCTCGATGAGGTCATCGATGCCTTCGACGGCATCATGGTCGCTCGCGGCGACCTCGGCGTCGAACTTCCGCTCGAGCAGGTCCCGATCGTGCAGAAGCGTGCGGTCGAGATCGCCCGTCAGCAGGCCAAGCCTGTCATCGTCGCGACGCAGATGCTCGAGACGATGATCGATGCGGCACGTCCCACCCGCGCTGAGGCCAGTGACTGCGCGAACGCCGTCCTCGACGGTGCAGATGCGCTCATGCTCTCCGGCGAGACCTCGGTGGGAAGCCATTGGATCGACGCGATCCGGACCATGAGCCGGATCATCGAGTCCACCGAAGAGCACGGTATGGAGCGGATCCCGTCGCTCGGCACCGTTCCTCACACCAAGGGCGGCGCAGTGACGGCCGCAGCGGTGCAGATCGCCGAACAGCTGGGCATCGATCTGCTCTGCACCTTCTCACAGACAGGCGACTCCGTCCGGAGGATGTCGCGGCTGCGTCCCGGATGGCCGATCCTCGGCTTCACTCCGGATCCGCAGGTGCGCCACCAGTTGGCTCTGACATGGGGTGTGCGGCCCTACCTGGTGAAGACCGTGCGCCATACAGATCAGATGGCACGACAGGTCGATGCTGTACTGTTGGCCGACGGAACGGCCCGCGAGGGAGATCAGAGCATCCTCGTTGCCGGGTCCCCTCCCGGAATTCCCGGCTCGACCAACGCTCTGCGCATCCACACGATGGGTGATGCGGCCAAGGGCGTTGCCGCGGCGTACGAAGACTCCTCGGACAACGAGGAGGATCCGTTGGCCGGATACGGCATCGTGTCCGAGTCGCCGATCACTCGTGAGGTGCCGATCGTCAAAGAGAGCGGCACACCCAGGCACTGAGGCGTCGACAACGGCGGCCA
Organism: Brevibacterium aurantiacum; assembly: GCF_003932995.1. Lineage (NCBI taxonomy): Bacteria > Bacillati > Actinomycetota > Actinomycetes > Micrococcales > Brevibacteriaceae > Brevibacterium > Brevibacterium aurantiacum. The sequence goes on along the minus strand of NZ_CP025333.1, from coordinate 2,227,549 downwards.
CCCCGAGTCGGGGTGGCCGCCGTTGTCATGTGCCCAGGCAGGCGAAGAGCCAGTGAGATGCACTTCACTCGAACTTGCGGAATTTCCGAGATTGCTCAACAGTTGTGCTGTGGGTGAACGGCTCGTGAGATGAGCCTTGCCCGGAAACCAACAGACGAAGAAGAGGAATGGCATGAGATTGTCCAAATGGAGCCGATCATTCGGGGTGCAGGTCACCATAGCCCTGATTGCGGGCGTGATCCTCGGACTGATTGCCCGCTCCTGGGGGCCGGTCAGCGAAGACCAGGATAACTGGCTCGGAACGACCCTGGACACCATCGGATCCTCCTATGTGACCCTCCTCAAGGCAGCTGTCGTGCCGCTCGTGATCACCGCGATCATTGCCAGCATCGGCAATCTGCGCAAGGTCACCAACGCGGCCAGACTCGCCGTCTCCACGCTCCTGTGGTTCGCATTCACGGCGCTCATCGCCGTTCTCATCGGACTCATCCTCGGCGTCGTGATTCAGCCGGGCATGCACGCTGACGCCACATCGTTGAGCGGTTCGGCCCCCGATTCGGAAGGCAGCTGGATCGGATTCCTCACCGGACTCGTACCCGTCAACTTCCTCGGGCTCGAGGTCGGCACCTCCGCCGATGAGGCCGGCGGATTGGTCTCCGAGGTCGACTTCAACATCCTTCAGCTCATCATCGTCTCCGGCGCGATCGGCATCGCCGCGGTCAAGGTCGGCAAGGCCGCTGAACCCTTCCTCCAGTTCACCGAGGCGGCACTGGCCGTCGTGCAGAAGGTTGTGTGGTGGATCGTGCGCATCGCACCGATCGGCACCCTTGGCCTCATCGGCAATGCCGTGAACTCCTACGGCTGGTCGACCATGGGTTCCCTGCTGTGGTTCGTCGTCGCGGTCTACGTGGGGCTGGCGATCGTATTCTTCGTCGTCTACCCGACTCTGGCCAAGCTCAACGGTCTCTCCGTTCGCCAGTACTTCTCTGGTGTGTGGCCGGCCGCGCAGATGGGCTTCGTCTCCCGGTCATCGATCGGCACTATGCCGGTGACCCAGAAGGTCGCCACCGACAACTTCGGTGTTCCCCAGAGCTACGCGGCCTTCGCGGTGCCCTTCGGTGCGACCACGAAGATGGACGGCTGTGCTGCGATCTACCCCGCGATCGCCGCCGTGTTCGTGGCTCAGTTCTTCGGAATCGATCTCACGATCGTCCAGTACTTCCTCATCGTCTTCGTCTCGGTCATCGGTTCGGCGGCAACGGCAGGAACGACCGGTGCCACGGTCATGCTGACTCTGACGCTGTCCACGCTCGGTCTGCCGCTCGAAGGTGTGGGACTGCTGCTGGCGATCGAACCGATCGTCGACATGGGGCGCACGGCTCTCAACGTCTCCGGACAGGCACTCATCCCGGCGATCGTCGCGAAGCGCCACGGCATCCTCGATGAGGTGCGCTATGATTCCGATCGCATCGACGGCTATGTGCCAGTCGATGAGGATGCGGACGAGAGCGTTCTTGCCGGCAGCAGCGCCGAAGGTTCCGACGAGGCTGAACTCGAACAGCCGTCGGGCGGGACTCGAGCCTGAGCGGCTTCGACGCCTGCTGGCCCTGAGCGCCGAGCACTGATGCACAAGACCCCCGAACCTGAGTTCGGGGGTCTTGTGCATCTGAGCGCTGATTCATCTGCGCACTGAATCTCAGAACAAACTGAGACTTGGAGCTATTTGTACCGGATGTGGGACTCGAACCCACACGTCTCTCGACAATGCATTTTGAGTGCACCGCGTCTACCGATTCCGCCAATCCGGCTGGGCCGCGGATGGAATCCGCGACAGGGACGAGTTTACGACAGCTTTTATGTGATTGCACAATCGGTGCCGAGGCTCGGTGCTGCCGCCGTTTCCAGTTCCTGTTCGGTGGCGACGATCACACGGGTGGCTACCATCACAGAAGAAACTTGGGTACCGATGTCGGTGCACGGATGAGGCCTGGTTTAGACTGGTGCCGTGCTTTCAAACAGCGAACAACCAACTTCAGATGAGTCCGTGCCGGTTCGCCGCGTCGTAGTGGCGGAAGACGAGGCCGTGATTCGTCTCGATATCGTCGAGATGCTGCGCGAGGTCGGATACGACGTCGTCGGCGAAGCCGCAGACGGCGAATCCGCTATCCGCCTGGCCGAAGAGCTGCGCCCAGATCTCGTCGTGATGGACATCAAGATGCCCATCCTCGACGGAATCTCCGCAGCGGAGAGGATCGCCAAGGCGCGCATCGCCCCGGTGGTCCTGCTCACCGCCTTCTCGCAGAAGGAGCTCGTCGAGCGAGCTCGCGATGCCGGAGCAATGGCCTACGTGGTCAAGCCCTTCACGGCCGCGGACCTCATCCCAGCCCTCGAGATCGCCCTGTCGCGTCACGCGGAGATCAGCTCCCTGGAGAGTGAGATCTCCGACCTGACCGAACGCTTCGAGACCCGCAAGGTCGTCGAACGCGCCAAGAGCCTGCTCCAGACCTCGATGGGTCTCAACGAGCCCGAGGCCTTCCGGTGGATCCAGAAGACCTCGATGGACCGCCGCCTGACCATGCGTGAGGTTGCCGATACCGTTCTCAAGCAGATCGGCTCCAGCAAGTAGCTCACACCCCACCCGAACACATACTGAGGCCGGCGAATCCGATGAGGATTCGCCGGCCTCCTTCATTCAGCGGTGACAGCCTGTCGGCCGGTCACCGGCCGCTGCTCACTTGGGTTCGGTCTTGAGGATCATGTTCGTGATCCGCACGATCGAGAGAAGCCGGCCGGCGGCATCGGTCATCTTCACCTCATGGGACACGATCGTACGTCCCTGGTGGAGCACCTCGGCGCGGCCGGTCACCGTACCGTCTCGAGCCGCGCGCAGATGCGTGGCGTTGAGGTCGACTCCGACCACGTTCTTGCCACCGGAGATGAGGAACGAGTGCATCGAGGCCAGGGACTCGGCCAGCACGACATGACCGCCGCCGTGGAAGAGGCCCATCGGCTGAGTGTTGTCCGTCACCGGCACCGCTCCCGTGACATGGTCATGGCTGAGTTCTGTGAACTCGATGCCCATCTTCGCGGCGAGGGCACCGACCGCTTCTGGACTGTTGAGCTGGCCGAGCATCTCCCGACACTGATCTTCAGTGGTGTGAGCGCTCAGCGATGCGGTCGGAATGAACATCGTTCTCCTTCATGTCAGTTTTGAACGATAGGCTATGTCATGTGACTCAAGTAAACGAATCCCTCCTGCTCATCGATGGACACTCTCTGGCCTACCGGGCATTCCACGCCCTTCCGGTGGAGAACTTCTCCACCAGCACCGGCCAGTCGACGAACGCCATCTACGGCTTCATCTCGATGCTCATCAATGTCCTCAGGGACGAGTCACCCAGCCACGTGGCCGTGGCCTTCGACCTGGGGCGACAGACCTTCCGCCTCGAGGAGTACCCCGAATACAAGGCAGGACGAGCCAAAACGCCGCCGGAGTTCCACCCGCAGATCGATCTGATCAAGGACATCGTGGTGGCCATGGGCATCACAGTGGTGACCAAAGAGGGCTTCGAAGCAGACGATGCGCTGGCGACCATGGCGCGTATGGGCACCGAAGCCGGTGCGCAGGTCGAGGTGATGAGCGGGGACAAGGACTCCTTCCAGCTCTCCAACGACTCCGTGACGATCCTCTACCCCAAACGCGGAGTCAGCGACCTCAATCGCATGACCCCGGCAGCGATCGAAGAGAAATACGCGGTCACGCCCGTGAACTACCGTGGGCTCGCGGCCCTGGTGGGGGAGAAGGCCGACAATCTTCCCGGCGTCCCCGGGGTCGGTGACAAGACCGCAGCGAAGTGGTTGGCCGCCTACGGTGATCTGCCGGGTGTGCTGGAGAACGCGGACGCGATCAAAGGCAAGGTCGGGGAGAAGCTGCGCGACCACATTTCTGAGGTCGAACGCAATTTCCGACTCAACCGCCTCCTCGACGATGTCGACCTGGGCCTGACCTATGCCGATCTCAAATGGGGAGAGGGCGACCCGAGCGAGCTCTCGAGCCTGTTCGACCAACTCGAATTCCAGGCCCTCGGCAAACGACTGAGTGCGATCTTCGGCGAAGAGGCCGTCCCAGAGGAGGCTTCGGGTCCCGCCCGCGAGGTCTCCGTTGAGACCCTCGACGTGCCCGCACTTCTGGAGAAGATGGCGGACTCCGATGTGCTCGCCCTCGATTCCGATGCGCGGTACGAACTCGGACACGGTGACGTGCGGATACTTGCCGTGTCCGGTGCGCCCGACGAGGCCTGGGTCGTCGACCTCGCCGAGGCGGGGGAAGCCGATGTCTCGAAACTGAGCTCGGCGCTGCGGTCGAAGACCCTCATCCTGCACAGTTCGAAGACACAGATCAAGGCCTGGCGTTCACTGGGCCTGGACGTCGACGACGTTGCCGGTGACACGGCCCTGGCTGCCTACCTGCTGGTGCCCGATCAGCGCAGCTACGAACTGCAGCAGATCGCACTCGAACGCGCCGGGATAGAACTCAGCGATGCCGAGTCCGACAGCGGGCAGCTGGCACTTGACCTCGAATCCGATCAAACCGCTCAGACCCACGGGCACAGGGCGGCCGCGCTGCTCGAGGTCCATGACATTCTGGCGGCGAAGATCGACGAAGCCAATATGAGCCAGGTCTATCGCGATATCGAACTGCCGTTGGTGCCTGTGCTGGCCAGAATGGAACTGGCCGGCATCGCCGTCGACGAGGCAGGACTGTCCGGACTCATCGACGAATTCACGAAGCAGGCCAACGCGAGCGCAGAACTCGCCTATGAGGCGATCGGCCATGAGGTCAACCTCGGGTCGCCGAAGCAGCTGCAGACCGTGCTCTTCGACGAGCTCGACATGCCCAAGACCAAGCGCACGAAGACCGGGTACACCACCGACGCCGAGGCGTTGGCGGAGCTGTTCATCAAGACCGAGCACCCGTTCCTGCAGCACCTGCTGGCCTACCGTGACTCCACGAAGCTCAAGCAGACCGTCGTCGGACTTCTCAAAACCGTGGCCGAGGACGGACGCATCCGCACCACCTACCAGCAGACCGTCGCTGCGACAGGGCGGCTGTCCTCACTCGACCCGAACCTGCAGAACATTCCGGTGCGCACCGAATCGGGGCGACGGATCCGCGAGATCTTCATCGCCGACCCACACGTCGACGACGCTCGACTGCTCACGGCTGACTACTCGCAGATCGAAATGCGCATCATGGCCCACCTCTCTGGCGACGCCGCACTGATCCAGGCATTCAAGGACGGCGAGGACCTGCACTCCTACGTCGGGTCTAAGGTCTTCGGCGTCGGCATCGACGAGGTCGACTCGGCGATGCGTTCGAAGGTCAAGGCCATGTCCTACGGTCTGGTCTACGGACTCTCCGCCTATGGTCTCTCCCGCCAGCTGGCCATCGGCGTCGACGAGGCGAAGAATCTCATGGAGCAGTACTTCGAACGCTTCGGAGCAGTCAAGGACTACCTCGACGAGATCGTCGAACAGGCACGCGCCAACGGCTACACCGAGACCATCATGGGTCGCAGGCGCTACCTGCCGGCACTGCACAGCGACCGGCGACAGCTGCGGGACATGGCCGAACGCGCTGCGCTCAACGCCCCGATCCAGGGATCTGCCGCGGACATCATGAAGATCGCCATGCTCAAGGTCAGCGACCGCCTCGGTGATCACAAGTCAACGGTCCTGTTGCAGGTCCATGACGAGATCATCGTCGACGTCCACCCCGAGGAGATCGACTCTGTCACGCAGATCGTCACCGAGGAGATGGGCTCAGCCTTCGAACTCGACGTGCCGCTCGACGTCAACGTCGGCACCGGAACCTCCTGGCACGACGCAGCGCACTGAGCCCGGAGTCAGTCCTTGTTGAGCGTGGTGGAGAAGATGACGGTGCCGGGCATGAGGGAGCCGCGCAGCGGAGACCAGCCGCCCCAGGCCGTCTGATTGGACTCCGGCCATTCCGGCTCGGTCACCGAATCGATCGTGAAGCCGGCCGTGACCAGCAGATTCACCCAATCTCCCATCGTGCGATGGTGCTCGGCGTAGACGGGCTGTCCATCGGAGGAGATCTCGACGTAGGGGGTGCGGTCGAAGTAGGAGTATTCGACCGTCAGGCCCGCTTCACCGGGCACATCGGGGAACATCCACCGCATCGGATGGGTCGTTGAGAACGCCCACCGTCCACCGGGGCGGACCACACGTGCGACCTCGGACAGAACCACCTCGGCGTCCTTGACGAAGGGAAGGGCACCGTAGGAGGAGAACGCGACATCGAAGCTGTTCGAAGCGAACGGCAGTTCTCGGGCATCAGCGTGGAGGAACGTCGGGGGAGTGGCGTCCTCGCTGAGGGGATGCTCTCGCTGCAGGCGAGAAGCCTGCTCGAGCATGCCGGCGGAGACGTCTACGCCCGTGGCGATGGCACCTTCTTCGGCCAACCAGCGCGAGCACTGACCGGCACCGCAGCCGACCTCGAGGATCTGGCGTCGGCGCACATCGCCGAGCAGATTCACATCGGATTCGTGAATTCCCTCGGGACACCACATGAACTCCGAGGCGCCCAGGAAACTGCCGTGTTCGGCGAGGTACTCCTCGGCGGAATTGTCCCAATACCCTCTGTTGGCGCGTACTGAGGCCTCTTCATCGATGGGCAGATAGCCACCGCTGATGACCTCGGCTTGATAACTTCCGTCGCTCATCATTCCTCCGTGGCGATCGCCATGTTTCTTTTCCGACTTCGGCGTGCATTCACGCCATGGATGATGCTAGTATTGACAACCGTATGCGCGTATGCATACATGTCCAAAATCGTAATCGAGACCGGATCCAGTTCTCGGGCTGTTTCACAGCATCGCCTCAGAGTATCGGATCTGGACCATAATTCCATCGGAGTCCCAACCTATATGACCACCACCACGCCGGAATCGGTGCAGCCGAAGCAGGTCGCTGTCAACGACATCGGAACCGCTGAGGACTTTCTCGCCGCAGTCGACGAAACGATCAAGTACTTCAACGATGGCGACATCGTTGAGGGCACCGTCGTCAAGGTCGATCGCGACGAAGTGCTCGTCGACATCGGATACAAGACGGAAGGCGTCGTCCTTTCGCGAGAACTCTCCATCAAGCATGATGTCGATCCCGGCGAAGTCGTCGAGGTCGGGGACGAAATCGAAGCCCTCGTTCTTCAGAAGGAAGACAAAGAAGGCCGACTCATGTTGTCCAAGAAGCGCGCTCAGTACGAGCGTGCCTGGGGCGACATCGAAAAGATCAAGGAAGACGACGGTGTTGTCACCGGTACGGTCATCGAGGTTGTCAAGGGCGGCCTGATCGTCGACATCGGACTGCGCGGCTTCCTGCCCGCTTCCCTCGTCGAGATGCGTCGCGTCCGCGACCTTGCTCCTTACATCGGCCAGCAGGTCGAAGCCAAGATCATCGAACTGGACAAGAACCGCAACAACGTCGTTCTGTCCCGTCGCGCATGGCTCGAGCAGACCCAGTCCGCTGTCCGCCACGACTTCCTGCAGACCCTGCAGAAGGGCCAGGTCCGTCCCGGCGTCGTTTCCTCGATCGTCAACTTCGGTGCATTCGTCGACCTCGGTGGTGTCGATGGACTCGTACACGTGTCTGAACTGTCTTGGAAGCACATCGATCACCCAGGCGAGGTCGTCACCGTTGGTGACGAGGTCACCGTTGAGGTGCTCGACGTCGACATGGATCGCGAACGCGTCTCCCTGTCGCTCAAGGCGACTCAGGAAGACCCATGGCAGCACTTCGCTCGCACCCACGTCATCGGCCAGATCGTTCCCGGCAAGGTCACTAAGCTGGTTCCGTTCGGTGCGTTCGTGCGCGTCGAAGACGGCATCGAAGGCCTCGTCCACATCTCCGAACTCGCAGTTCGCCACGTGGACCTGCCAGAACAGGTCGTCTCCGTTGACGAGACCATCTACGTCAAGGTCATCGACATCGACCTCGAACGTCGCCGCATCTCGCTGTCGCTGAAGCAGGCGAACGAAGGCGTCGACCCAGAGGCCGACGAATTCCTCGACCCTGCCCTCTACGGCATGCCGCAGGAATACGACGAAGACGGCAACTACAAGTACCCAGAAGGCTTCGATCCCGAGACCAACGAGTGGATGGAAGGCTTCGATTCACAGCGCGAGGTCTGGGAGCAGCAGTACGCTGCCGCTCAGGAACGCTGGGAAGAGCACAAGAAGCAGGTCGCCAAGGCGATCGCTGCGGATGCCGAAGCCGGCTCCGAAGAAGCAGGCAGCGCTCCTGCCGAAGCTGCTCCAGCCACCGGATCGTTCTCCTCGGAAGAGGCAGGCGACGAAGGAACACTGGCCAGCGACGAAGCTCTCGCAGCTCTGCGTGAGAAGCTTGCAGGCAGCTGATAACAGCACTCACAAGGGCTCCCGGTCGATTGATCGGGAGCCCTTTGTGTTTGCTCCCACTCTGCGACAGCGGGCTCGTCCCTGGCTGTGGTACGCGCTTCTGCTGACCGTTGTCAGCATCTGTGTGTTCGGGCAGGTCGCTGCCGATCCCGGTGGACAGGTCGTCGCAAGCAATGACGACTCATCGCTGTTCATCTGGTGGCTCGGACATGCGGCCGAGCTGCTCGGCTCACAGCTCGGCTTGGGAAACGACGCAGCTCAGGGCGGAACCGCGGACGGCTACCTCTACACGGAGGCGATGAACACTCTCCACGGGGGAGTCAACGGCGCTTGGAACACCTCCCTGGCCGGACTGGGGCTGATCTTAGCGCCCATCACCTGGGCAGCGGGACCCGTCGTCAGCTACAACCTGCTCATCATCTCCATCCCTGTCCTCGTGAGTCTGGCGACCGCGGCGCTGTTCTCACGGTTCCTCACCCACGTCCCCGCCTTCGTCGCGGCCGGCGGTGTCGGCTTCTCCAGCTACGTCATCGCACAGGCCTCCGGCCATCCCAACCTCGCCTTCGCCGTCGCCCCGCCACTGGTGGCGCTGATCATCATCAAACTGGTCCTGCGGGCTCCGCAGACGGGCTTCGCCAGCCGTGAGTTCTGGGCGCTGAGCCTCGGACTCGGCGCCGTCCTCGGCTTCCAGTTCTACGTCTCCACCGAGGTGCTCGCCGGAACCTTCATCGCGGCACTGTGTCTGCTCATCTCCATCGCCGTCTTCGGCCGAAGAGCGTGGACCCTGGCCGGTTGGCTGCGGTTAGGGCTTGGTGGTGTGATCGGCTCTGCCCTTGCACTGCTGCTCGCGATTCCCCTGCTGCTGACCATGCGCGGCCCGAACGCCCCCACAGGCGCAATCAGACCCCATGGGGTGTGGAACACCGACCTGCTCGACCCCATCATCCCCGCAGGCCCGACGCTGCTCGGGTCCGGATCATCGCCGATCCCGCGCGTCATGGACATCGATTCCGCCGAGCTCGGAGCCTATGTCGGCATTCCCGCGCTCATCGCCGCCGTCATCATCGTCATCTGCCTGATCCAGCGTCGAAGGTACACGACGATCCTGGCCATCGCCTCGGCGACGGGGTTCCTGGTCTTCGTCCTTTCACTGGGCTCACCCGTCCTCCTCAACGGGACGGTCGTATCCGGGGTCGGTCCCTTCGCGCTGATCGAAGCGATCCCTGTGCTCAACAACATTCTGCCCATGCGCCTGGTCCTGCATTCGACGATCGCCCTGTTCGCGATCCTCGGCTGCGGGCTGCAATGGGCCCTGGAGAATATCCGAAGGCGCCGAGCCCAGGCGCTGCTGGGACTGCTCGTCATCTCCGCGGTGGTCGTGGCCCCCGGGGTGCAGACCTCGCGAGAGGTCTACGTGCCGGACTTCTACACCGAGTCCATCACCGAGGTGGTCCCCGCCGGGGCCGTGGTCAAGACCGTGCCGCGCCCCCTGGCCTGGGCCGAACCGCATGCCGATGAGGCCATGGTGTGGCAGGCCGTGAGCGGCTTTCACTACCGGGAGACCGGCGGGTACTTCATCGGCTCGAGCCCGGAGTCGGACGTCACCTATGCGGCCCCCGAAGACGCTCTCGACGAGGTCCTCTACGACACGGTCTTCGCCGGCGCACCCTTCCCCGACCCCGACAGCGCCGAAGTCCGTGCCGCCGTCGACGAGCTGCGCGCCTCGGGAGTCGACTATGTGATACTCGCCCCTGATGCCCCACTGCTGCCCGGCGAACCCGGTGACTACGAAGACTTCCTCAACTCGAGCCTCGGCGAGCCGATGTTCGATGACGAGGGTGTTCTCGTCTACCCGCTGAATCGCTAGCGCCGGGTCATATCGCTAGGCTGAAGGCATGTTGAAAATAGGTCTCACCGGCGGCATCGGTGCCGGGAAGTCAACCGTCTCCGAGATCCTCGCCGACCATGGCGCGGCCATCATCGACGCCGACAAGATCGCGCGTGAAGTCGTCGCACCGGGAGAGCCGCTGCTGGCTCAGCTCGCCCAGCGGTTCGGTGAGGACGTCATCGCCGACGATGGGGGACTCGACCGAGCTCAGCTGGCGGCCGCGGCCTTCGGGGACGAAGAGTCGACCGCGGCACTCAACGCCCTCATGCATCCGGCCATCCGCGATCGCACGATCGCACACTTCGCCGAACATGCCGACGCCGATGTGGTCGTCCACGATGTCCCCCTTCTCGTCGAGAACGGGATGACCCCGTCCTACCACCTCAACCTCCTCGTCGATGTGCCAGCCGAACTTCGACTGCAGCGGCTGATGAGCGCCCGAGGCATGGACCGCGCCGATGCAGAGTCACGCATTGCCCGCCAGGCTACCGATGAACAGCGCTACGCGGTCTGCGACGTCATCATCGACAACGCGGGAGAGGTCAGCGACACCCGGGACACCGTCGCCCGGCTGGTCGAAGACCGGATCTTCCCGTTTGCGGCCAATCTGGCCAAACGGAAACGTGCCCAGCGCGGACCGGCCGAACTCGTCGAGCCCGGTGGCCACGACTGGTCTCTGCAGGCACAGCGGATCATCGCCAAACTCCACCACGGTCTCGGCGATCATTTCCGCATCGACCACATCGGATCAACAGCGGTGCCCGATCTCGCGGCGAAGGACATCATCGATCTGCAGCTCCTCGTCCCCGATCTCGGCGTTGCACGTGATCTGTCCGACCGCTTGGCGGAGCTGGGATTTCCCGGCCAGGATTCGGTCGACAACCTCGGCGAGGGGCAGCAGGAGGCCAAACGATTTCACGCGAACACGGACCCGGGCCAGGCAGTCAACCTCCACGTCCGAACGACGGATTCCGTCGGCGCCGCCTTCGCACGGAAGTTCGTTGAGCTGCTGAGCAGCGACGAGAGCGAACGACGCAGGTATGAGCAGCTGAAACGAGCTCTGGCCCACGAACATGCCGATCATGGAGACTCCCACGGCTATGCGGAGGCGAAGGAACCCTACTTCCTGGCGATGCGCCGACAGCTCGTCCCAGCCAGCTTCGACTGAACCGTCCACACCGGAGTCTCGTCCCAACAATTCACTGTGTCATGGGCGGGGGCTAGTGTTGGACCATGAGCTCAGAACGTCCCCTTCCAGCCATCGGCCACCGGCCTGATGTCACGCGCACAGTCGCCCCGTTCGAAGTCGTGTCCGAATACTCCCCATCCGGTGATCAGCCCACGGCGATCACCGAGATCTCCGAACGCCTCGATCAGGGGGAGCGGGACATTGTTCTCCTGGGTGCCACCGGTACAGGCAAGTCCGCGACCACAGCCTGGCTGATCGAACAGGTGCAGCGCCCGACGCTGATCATGGCGCCGAACAAGACCCTGGCCGCGCAGCTGGCCAACGAGTTCCGACAGCTGCTGCCCAACAACGCCGTTGAGTACTTCGTCTCCTACTACGACTACTACCAGCCTGAAGCCTACGTTCCTCAGACCGACACCTTCATCGAGAAGGACTCCTCGGTCAACGACGAGGTCGAGCGGCTGCGCCACTCCGCAACGAACTCCCTGCTGACTCGGCGTGACGTCGTCGTGGTCTCGACCGTGTCCTGCATCTATGGTCTGGGCACACCGGAGGAATATGTCGACCGGATGGTGACGCTGCAGAGAGGCGAGCAGTGTGACCGTGACGAACTGCTCAAACGCTTCGTGTCGATGCAGTACGCCCGCAACGATATGGCGTTCACTCGCGGAACCTTCCGGGTCAGGGGCGATACGGTCGAGATCATCCCGCAGTATGAGGAGCTGGCCCTGCGCATCGAGTTCTTCGGCGATGAGATCGAATCCCTGCAGACGCTGCACCCGCTGACCGGTGAGATCGTCCGTGAGGAGGAGACCATCCACGTCTTCCCCGCCTCGCACTATGTCGCCGGTGAGAATCGGATGGGTCGGGCCGTCAGTGAGATCGAGGACGAGCTGCAGAAGCGGCTGAGCGAATTCGAATCACAGAACAAGCTCCTCGAGGCACAGCGCCTGAAGATGCGCACCACCTACGACCTCGAGATGATGGAGTCCATGGGCTTCACCTCCGGCATTGAGAACTACTCCCGCCACATCGACGGACGCCCCGCCGGATCGGCACCGAACTGTCTGCTCGACTACTTCCCCGAAGACTTCCTCCTCGTCGTCGACGAGTCCCATGTGACGGTGCCCCAGATCGGCGGCATGTACGAGGGCGACATGTCGCGCAAACGCACCCTGGTCGAACACGGTTTCCGCCTGCCCAGTGCGATGGACAACCGTCCCCTGAAATTCGACGAGTTCCGTGAACGCATCGGGCAGGCCGTGTATCTGTCCGCGACCCCGGGCAATTTCGAACTGGGCAACGCGAACGGCTATGTCCAGCAGATCATCCGACCCACAGGCCTGGTCGATCCGGAGATCGTCGTCAAACCAACGAAGGGACAGATCGACGATCTGCTCGACGAGATCAGAACCCGCGTCGATGCCCAGGAGAGAGTCCTAGTCACCACGTTGACGAAGAAGATGGCCGAGGACCTCACGGACTATCTCCTCGAACACGATGTGCGCGTTCAGTACCTTCACTCCGACGTCGACACTCTGCGCCGAGTCGAACTCCTGACCGAGCTGCGGGCCGGAGAGTTCGACGTGCTCGTGGGCATCAACCTTCTGCGTGAGGGTCTCGACCTGCCCGAAGTCTCCCTGGTGGCCATCCTCGACGCCGACAAGGAAGGCTTCCTGCGTTCGGCGACTTCGCTGATTCAGACGATTGGTCGCGCGGCTCGAAATATCAACGGCCAGGTGCATATGTACGCCGACACGATCACCCGGTCGATGCGAGAGGCCATCGACGAGACTGATCGCCGACGTGAAATACAGGTTGCTCACAATAAGGAACACGGCATCGACCCCATGCCGCTGGTCAAGAAGATCGCGGACATCACCGATCGCCTGCAGCGCGAGGACGCAGACACGCGTGAGCTCCTCACCGAATTCGACTACGGCAAGGGCAAACGCGGATACAACTCGACGCTGACCGATGAACAGCGCCAGGCCGCAGGAAAGTCGGGATCGCTGCGCCCACCTGCTGCTGACCTGACCGAACTCATCGAGTCCCTGACCTCGCAGATGCACACAGCCGCAGCGGAGCTCCAGTTCGAGCTCGCCGCACGGCTGAGAGACGAACTCTCGGATCTCAAGCAGGAGCTGCGGCAGATGAAGCAGGCCGGGCACGCCTGATTCGACCCGCGTGCAAGTGCACGAGCAGCCACGCGACTATACTGGTAAGGCTGGCGAAAGGGAGTATCCCGTCCATCCGTGCTCGTCATCACGATCCCACAGAGGGTCCGGGCGCGGAGCGCACGCCGCCACTGCTGCAGTGGACTTAGCGTGGGAGAGACTTTCGGCACGGATACGCTCCCGACACCTTTGAAAGGCATTCATGGATATCCTGTCCTCCACACTCGCAGCAGGCGGTCAAGCCGCAGCTGGGGGTGAATCCGCCATTCCCCCGTGGTTCATGATCACATCGGGCATCGTCGTCGTCGCCATCCTCGTCTTCGATCTCCTTCTCGTCATCAAGCGCCCCCACACTCCTTCGATGAAGGAAGCCGGCATCTGGGTCGCCTTCTACGTCGGCCTCGCCATCATCTTCGCCGGTGCGCTCTTCGCCATCGGAGACGCCACACACGGCAGCGAATTCCTCACCGGCTGGCTGCTCGAATACTCGTTGAGCATCGACAACCTGTTCGTGTTCATCATCATCATGGGCAGCTTCTCGGTTCCGCGGAAGTATCAGCAGGAAGTCCTCATGGTGGGCATCATCATCGCCATCGTCTTCCGCGGCATCTTCATCCTGGCCGGTTCTGCGATCATCACCGCATTCGTCGAGGTCTTCTTCATCTTCGGCATCTTCCTCCTCATCGTCGCCTACAGGCAGGCATTCAGTGATGAGGACGAAGGCGATGGAGAGAACGGGCTCATCCGCCTTCTGCGCAAACGGATCAACGTCGTCGACGAATACCACGGCAACAGCCTGCGCGTGACGATCGAAGGCAAGAAGTACTGGACGCCCATGTTCATCGTCTTCATCGCGATCGGATCCACAGACGTCATGTTCGCGCTGGACTCGATTCCAGCGATCTTCGGAGTCACACAGAATACGTTCCTGGTCTTCACCGCCAACGTCTTCGCACTGATGGGGCTGCGTCAGCTCTACTTCCTGCTCGGAGGCCTCGTCGACAAGCTCGTCTACCTCCACTACGGAATTGCGGCGATCCTTGCCTTCATCGGCGTCAAACTCTTCATCCATGCTCTGCACGAGTCGGACTGGGAGTTCCTGTCCTGGGGCAGCAACATCCCTGAGGTGCCGACGTGGCTGTCGTTGAGCTTCATCGTGGTCGCCATGGCTGTGGCGACGCTCGCCTCCCTGGCGAAGATGAAGAAGGAAGGCATCCCCATCCGCAGCACGAATGCCGAGGACTCAGACGACTCGCAGGACTGAGCGGCTGTTCCTTCTCGCAGCAGATGCGACTGTGCGCGGGTGACCTCCCTCGGGAGAGCACCCGCGCACATGGGCAAGAGGGCCTGGCGGCCAGCTTGCCGAGAACAGCCTCAGGCTTGGGAGAATGGGCCGAAGACCGGTGTCCACTCCCGAACGATCGTCTCGTCGATCACACCGACGGAGGCATAGGGGTCTTTGGCCAGATGAGCTTCGATGTCCTCACGGCTCGCAGCCTGCATCAGCAGAAGACCGCCGGGGGCCGGATCATTGTCCAGAGGTCCTGAAGCCAGAACGGTTCCGGCTTCGTACAGTTCGGACTGCCACGCACGATGGGCGGGCCGTGATTCCATCCGGGTGTCAGTATCTGGACCATAGACATAGTTGACAGCGAAAACCGGCATCTGAAACTCCTGAGGTTCGATCAATAGGATGGACATCAGTCTAAACGGAAAGGTCTGTGCATAGTTGTGGTGCGATTGCAGGAGATCCCAGCGGAATTCGCTGATGAAGACGCAGTGTACGAGGCCTTCGGCAGTTACTGCCAGGAGCTGGGAATCGAACCGTACCCTGCTCAGGACGAAGCCATCCTCAATATCCTGGCCGGGGACAACACGATCGTGGCCACCCCCACAGGTTCGGGCAAGTCCCTCGTGGCTCTGTTCGCTCTCTACCAATCATTCACCCGTGGGATCCGTGCCTACTACACGGCCCCGCTCAAGGCTCTGGTGAGTGAGAAGTTCTTCTCCCTCATCGACGCCTTCGGCGCTGAGAACGTCGGTATGATCACCGGCGACTCCACGGTCAACGGGGATGCCCCCGTCATCTGCGCGACGGCAGAGATCCTGGCCAACCAGGCTCTGCGCGAAGGCGGACTGGTCGACGCGGGCATGGTCGTCATGGACGAATTCCACTATGTCGCCGACCCCTCACGCGGGTGGGCGTGGCAGGTTCCTCTCCTCGAGATGCCCCAGGCACAGTTCGTGCTCATGTCGGCCACATTGGGCGATACGAGTGAAATCTGTCGCACCATGGAAGACACCACCGGTCGCGACAGCTCCGTCGTCACCTCGGCGACTCGACCGGTTCCTCTCGATTACGAATACTCCACCGAGACCCTCTCCGACACCCTGCGCTCACTCGTGCGCAACGACAAGGCCCCCGTCTACGTCGTGTCCTACTCACAGGCCGGGGCCATCGACCTCGCCACCGGCCTGCTGTCCGTCGATCTCGCATCGAAGGAGCAGAAAGCTGCGATCGCGGCAGCCATCAAGGGCTTCACCTTCGCGAAGGGATTCGGGCAGAGCCTGCGCAAGCTCCTCCTGCACGGCGTCGGCGTCCACCACGCAGGCATGCTGCCCAAATACCGCAGGCTGGTCGAACAGCTCGCACTCAAGGGGCTGCTGCTCGTCATCTCCGGCACCGATACGCTCGGCGTCGGCATCAACGTTCCCATCCGCTCCGTACTGCTGACAGGGCTGACGAAGTTCGACGGCCGGAAGATGCGCAAACTCAGCGTCCGCGAATTCCAACAGCTGGCAGGCCGTGCCGGACGTGCCGGCTTCGACACCCGCGGCTACGTCATCGCACAGGCGCCCGAGCATGTCATCGAGAACATGCGGGCAGAAGCCAAAGCGGCCAACACAGACAAGAAAAAGAAGAAGGTCAAGAAGAAGTCCGCACCGGCCGGGTTCGTCGGGTGGTCCGAGGAGACCTTCACCAAGCTCATCGAGTCCCAGGCGGAATCCCTGCGCTCACGCATGAAGATCGACCATTCGACGATCCTCAACCTCGTCGCCCGCCCGGGCTCGGACGTGTCCACGATCAGCCGCTTCATCGACAAGACCCACGAAAGCCGGGAACGTCACCTCGACCTCAAACTCACAGCCCTGAGAATCGGGCGCTCACTCATCGACGCCGGACTCATCGAAGTCAGGGACGGCGAACTGGTCCCGACCACGGATCTGGGACCGCAGTTCGCGCTCAACCAGCCGCTGGCACCCTTCGTGCTCGCAGCACTCGAAATGCTCGAGCCGGAAGCGGAGACCTACGCCCTCGACGTGGTCTCCCTCGTCGAATCCACCACACCGGTGCCATTCCCCGTCCTCAAGGGCCAACTCGACAGGATCAAGAAGGACACCTTGGCCGAGCTCAAGGCCGACGGTCTCGAATACCCGGAACGCATGGCGATACTCGACGAGATCGAAGGACCGAAGCCGCTGGCAGAGATCCTCGACCCCGCGTTCGAACACTTCATCGAGGCCCACCCGTGGCTGCGTGCCGGGAACTTCGAACCGAAGTCGATCGTGCGCGACATGATCGAACAGGCGATGGGCTTCACCCAGTTCGTCAGCTATTACAGTCTCACCCGGGTCGAAGGCAGCCTCCTGCGCTACCTCACCGATGTCTTCCGCGCACTGACGCACAATGTTCCCGCCGACGACAGGAATGAGGAGCTCTCAACCATCATCGAATGGCTGGGGGAGACGATCGCGAGAACCGACTCATCCCTGCTCGACGAATGGCGGACCCTGCAGGGTCTGTCCCCGACTGATTTCGCCGACGAGGAGCTGCCCGACCTCGACCGCAAGTTCTCCGACAATGTGAAGGTCTTCACCGCCGAGGTCCGCAACGCCCTGTTCCACCGGGTGCTGCTGGCCGAACGCGCCGACTACGCAGAGCTGGGCCGCCTCGATGCCGAGGACGGCTTCGACGCCACAGCCTGGGAGGACGCGATCGAAGACTTCTACGAGGAATACGGCGACCTCCTCACCGACGGGAAGGCCAGAGGCAAGGAATATATCTCGATCGAACCTGGTTCACAGACGTGGACCGTCCGACAGACCTTGGCCGATCCCGATGACAACAGGGACTGGGCCATCGACGCCGAGGTGGATGTGCCCGCGAGTGATGAAGCCGGAGACATCGTGCTCCGAATCCTCGCGGTCGGAGAGATCAGTGCCCGTCCCCATTCAAGCAATGTCAGTGCCGAGTAATACAGTGGACAGGTGATGAAAACTAACAGCGGTGAGCAGTCTGCAGGCGTGTCACATCTCGACACTCTGTGGGTCAAGGGCGCACGCGCCCACAACCTCAAGAACGTGGAGATCGCCCTGCCCCGCGACTCCATGGTCGTCTTCACAGGTCTCTCGGGGTCGGGGAAGTCCTCCTTGGCCTTCGACACGATCTTCGCCGAGGGGCAGCGCCGTTACGTCGAGTCCCTGTCCTCCTACGCCCGCATGTTCCTGGGCCAGATGGACAAGCCCGACGTCGATTTCATCGAGGGCCTGTCACCGGCGGTGTCGATCGATCAGAAGTCGACGTCCCGCAACCCCCGATCCACGGTCGGCACCATCACCGAGGTGTATGACTTCCTGCGCCTCCTGTGGGCTCGGATCGGTGTGCCGCACTGTCCCGTGTGCGGTGAGATCATCACCAAACAGACCCCACAGCAGATCGTTGATCAGCTGCTCGAACTCGAGGAGAGGACGAAGTTCCTCGTCCTGGCGCCGATCGTGAGGTCCCGGAAGGGCGAGTTCGTCGACCTCTTCACCGAGCTGCAGGCCAAGGGATTCGCCCGCGCCATCGTCGATGGTGAGCAGATCAGCCTCAGCGAACCACCCACATTGGAAAAGCAGTACAAGCACACGATCTCCGTCGTCGTCGACCGTCTGGTGGCGAAGTCGGGACTGCGCCCGCGCCTGACCGACTCCGTCGAGACGGCACTCGGTCTTGCCGACGGCCGCATGGATGTCGAAATGGTCGACGAAGGCATCACTCGGACGTTCTCTGAGCACATGTCGTGCCCGAATGAGCACGCCCTGGCCATCGACGAGATCGAGCCGCGGACCTTCTCATTCAACTCACCCTTCGGCGCCTGCCCGACCTGTGACGGCATCGGCACTCGACTGCAGGTCGATGAGACACTCGTCGTCCCCGATGAGGACCTCAGCCTCGGTCAGGGAGCAATCGCCCCGTGGGCCGGCGGCAAACAGGTCACGAAGTACTTCAACCGACTCCTCAAGGGTCTCGGAGACGAACTCGGTTTCGACATGAAGACCGCGTGGAAGGACCTGTCGAAGGCGGACAAGTCAGCGATCCTGACCGGCAAGGACTACAAGGTCCACGTCAAATACAAGAACCGCTTCGGCCGCGAACGCACCTACTCAACCGGGTTCGAAGGCGTCTACCAGTACATCCAGCGCAAACACGAGGAAACCGAGTCCGACTGGTCGCGGGAACGCTATGAGTCCTATATGCGTGAGATCCCCTGTGCCAGCTGCAACGGAGCCCGCCTCAAACCGGAGATCCTGGCGGTCAAGGTCGGCGGAAAGTCGATCGCCGAGGTCTCGGAGCTCGCTCTCGACGAATCCGCGGAGTTCCTCTCGCAGCTGGAACTGGACTCCCGTGACGCAGCAGTCGCAGCTCAGGTGATGAAGGAGATCAACGCCCGACTCGGCTTCCTCCTCGATGTCGGACTCGATTACCTCAGCCTCGACCGCCCTGCCGGCTCCCTGTCCGGCGGTGAGGCCCAGCGCATCCGCTTGGCCACGCAGATCGGTTCGGGCCTCGTCGGGGTCCTCTACGTCCTCGACGAACCCTCGATCGGTCTCCACCAGCGCGACAACAGGCGCCTCATCGAGACTCTGAACAAGCTCAAAGAACTCGGCAACACCCTCATCGTCGTCGAACACGATGAGGACACCATCGCCTCGGCGGACTGGATCGTCGACATCGGTCCTGGGGCGGGCGAGCACGGGGGAGAGGTCATCTACTCAGGCCCGGTTCCCGGGCTCAAGGACGCAGACCGCTCCATCACCGGCGACTACCTCGCCGGTCGCAGGTCGATCCAGGTTCCCACGACCCGTCGGCCGGTGGACATGGACCGTGTCGTCACAGTTGAGAAGGCCGTCGAAAACAATCTTCGCGATGTCTCCGTCTCGTTCCCGCTCGGGGTGCTCACCGCCGTCACCGGCGTTTCCGGCTCCGGCAAGTCGACGCTGGTCAACGAAATCCTCTACACCCAGATGGCCAACGTCCTCAACGGTGCCTCACGGGTGCCGGGTCGGCACAAGCGGGTCACCGGACTGGACAACCTCGACAAGGTCGTCCACGTCGACCAGTCGCCGATCGGTCGCACCCCGCGATCGAACCCGGCGACCTACACGGGCGTCTTCGACCGCATCCGGCGCCTGTTCGCCGAGACCGAATCGGCCAAGATCCGCGGCTATCAGCCGGGCCGGTTCTCCTTCAACGTCAAGGGCGGACGCTGCGAGAACTGCAGCGGCGACGGGACGATCAAGATCGAGATGAACTTCCTGCCCGACGTCTACGTCACCTGTGAGGTCTGCGGGGGAGCCCGATACAACCGGGAAACGCTTGAAGTCACCTTCAAGGGCAAATCCATCGCCGAGGTGCTGGAGATGCCCATCGAACAGGGTGCTGAATTCTTCGCCGCGATCCCCGCGATCTCCCGTCACCTCAACACGCTGGTCGAGGTCGGCCTGGGCTATGTCCGTCTGGGCCAGCCGGCGACCACGCTCTCCGGCGGCGAAGCCCAACGTGTGAAACTCGCGGCCGAACTCCAGAAGCGCTCCCGCGGCCGCACCGCCTACGTCCTCGACGAACCGACCACAGGCCTGCACTTCGAAGACATCTCGAAGCTGCTGCATGTCCTGCAGGGACTCGTCGACAAGGGCAACACCGTCATCGTCATCGAACACAACCTCGATGTCATCGGCAATGCCGACCACGTCATCGACCTGGGTCCCGAAGGCGGACGAGGCGGTGGAAAGATCATCGCCCAGGGCACACCAGAAGAGGTGGCCGGCAACAAGAAGAGCCACACGGGGCGGTTCCTCAAAGCGATGCTCGATGGCTGACCCAGCATCCTACCGCCCGGCCACGGGCAGCATTCCAACCTCGGCGGGGGTCTATAAGTTCCGCGACCCCGACCGGCGGGTGATCTATGTCGGGAAGGCGAAGAACCTCCGCAACCGGTTGAACTCGTACTTCTCGAATCCTGCCCAGCTGCACCCGCGCACCTCGACGATGGTCCACACCGCGGCCTCTGTGGAATGGACTGTCGTCGACACCGAGGTCGAGGCGCTGCAGCTCGAGTGGACGTGGATCAACGAATTCAATCCGCGGTTCAACGTCATGTTCCGCGACGACAAGTCCTACCCGTACTTGGCGATCACAATGAACGATGAGGTTCCCCGGGCCTTCATCACCCGCGGAAAGCGCCGCAAGGGAGTCAAGTACTTCGGTCCCTTCGCCCAGGTGTGGGCGATCAAGGACACACTCGACCTGCTGCTGCGGGCCTTCCCGATGCGCACCTGCACCGCCGGGGTGTACAGACGCGCCGAACGCAGCGGCCGACCCTGCCTGCTGGGCTACATCGACAAATGTGCAGCCCCCTGCGTGGGGCAGATCAGCGTGGAAGGTCATAAGGACCTGGCGCGCAGCATCTCCGACTTCATGTCCGGCAACACCGGGCGATTCATCAGCTACCGGCAGAAGGAGATGGCCTCGGCCGCAGAGGAACTCGACTACGAACGGGCGGCACGCCTGCGAGACGAGATCACCGCACTGCAGAAGGTCCTCGACAAGTCGGCTGTGGTCCTCTCCGTCAACGCCGACTGCGATGTGTTCGCGCTCGTCACCGAGGAGCTCGAAGCCTCGGTGCAGGTCTTCCACGTCCGGCAGGGCCGCATCCGCGGTCAGCGCGGATGGATCATCGAACGCTCCGACGATCACAGCCCCGCCGAACTCACCACCGACTACCTCCGCCAGGCGTACACAGGTCTCGACGCGGACGCGATTCCCCGCGAGATCCTCGTCGACACCGTCCCCGCCGATATCGAATCACTCGAGAGCTGGCTGAGCGAACAGCGCGGCTCCCGGGTCACCGTCCGAGTCCCGGAACGCGGAGAGAAGAAGGCCGTACTTGAGACCGTCGCGAAGAACGCGAAGGAGGCCCTGCTCCAGCACAAGCTCAAACGCTCCTCCGATCTGACCACCCGGAGCACGGCACTCAAAGAGATCCAGGAATACCTGTCGCTGCCTGAGGCCCCTCTGCGCATCGAATGCATCGACATCTCCCACACCCAAGGATCCAATGTCGTCGCCTCCCTCGTGGTGTTCGAAGACGGGCTGGTGAAGAAGCGCGACTACCGTCACTTCGCCATCCACGGTGAGGCTGCCACCGATGATACGGCGTCGATGTACGACGTCGTCTCACGTCGGTTCAGTCGCTACCTCGAGCAGATGAGCTCCGATGAACCCGACGAACGTTTCGGGTACCGCCCCAGCCTCCTCGTCGTCGACGGTGCCGGTCCACAGGTGGCGGCGGCGACTCGAGCACTGCACGACCTGGGCATCGTCGACATCTCGGTGGTAGGTCTGGCCAAGCGTCTTGAGGAGGTCTGGGTTCCCGAGGATCCGTTCCCCGTCATCCTGCCCCGCAACTCCGAAGGCCTGTTCCTCATGCAGCGCCTGCGCGACGAGGCGCACCGCTTCGCCATCAGCTACCACCGCTCGAAGCGGGCGAAGGCGATGACGAGTTCCGTCCTCGACGACATCTCCGGATTGGGCGAATCCAAACGGACCGCACTGCTGCGCCACTTCGGCTCAGTGAAGAAGGTGCGGGCAGCCAGCATCGAAGAGCTGTGCGAGGTCAAGGGCATCGGCCAGGCCCTCGCAGAGAAGGTTGCCGCGGCCCTGGCCGAGTGACAGTTTGGCCGGCGCTGAGCCCTCCAGCAGTCAACTGATCTAGAGTAGTCCTCGACAGCTGTCTTCAACCGCGCAGCCCCAGGAGGACGTGTGAGTACGCAGGCCGAATCAAACGGTGCCGACCATCCCATCGAGGTCGTCCTCGTGACCGGAATGTCCGGAGCAGGACGGACCACCGTGGCCAACGTGCTTGAGGACATGGACTGGTACGTCGTCGACAACCTGCCGCCGCAGATGATGCGCACCCTCGTCGAACTCGTCGCCCGTGCAGACGGGGCGGTGCCGAAGATCGCCATCGTCACTGATTCGAAGGGCCGAGCGAAGTACACAGAACTCGAAGAGACGATCAGCGACTTCATCGATCAGGGTCTCTCGCTGCGCATCCTCTATCTCGATGCCGCCGACGAGGTCCTCGTCCGGCGCTTCGAATCAACGCGCAGGCCGCACCCGCTCCAGGGCGAGGGCACGCTGCTGGAAGGCATCGAAGGTGAACGCTCGGCACTCGAATCCCTCAAACACCGTGCCGACATCATCATCGACACCTCGGAACTCAACGTTCACCAGCTCTCGGCTCAGGTACGCAAACGCTTCAGCACCATCGACACCCCGCTGCTGCGCCTGACCGTGATGAGCTTCGGCTTCAAATACGGGCTGCCGAAGGATGCTGACCACGTCGCCGATGTCCGTTTCCTGCCCAACCCCTATTGGATCCCGCACCTGCGTGGCAACAACGGGCTGGACTCCGATGTCGCGGACTTCGTGCTGGGACAGAACGGCGCCGAAGAATTCATCGAACGCTACACCGCGACCTTGGACACCGTCTCGCAGGGCTACCTCCACGAAGGCCGTGGCTACGCGATGATCGGCATCGGCTGCACCGGCGGCAAGCACCGTTCGGTCGCGATCAGCGAACGTGTCGCCAAGAGCCTCGCCGCGCAGACCGGCATTCCGGTCACAGTGCGCCACCGCGATCTGGGGAGAGAGTGAGATGGAGACCGAGGATCTCCCTCAGATCATCCCCTCCGTCAAGGACAAGGGACCCAAGATCGTCTCCTTCGGCGGAGGACACGGCCTCTACGCCGCCCTGCGTGCGTTCCGTCTGCTCACCGAGTCGCTGACCGCAGTCGTCACGGTGGCCGATGACGGAGGCTCCTCCGGTCGGCTCCGCGACGAACTCGGTGGTCTGCCCCCTGGAGACCTGCGCATGGCATTGGCAGCCCTCTGCGATGACGGGAACTGGGGCAAGACCTGGCGCGATGTGATCCAGCACCGCTTCGACTCCGACGGTGAGCTCAGCGGACATTCCGTGGGCAACCTGCTCATCTCCGCCCTGTGGCAGATCCACGGCGACCACGTCGCCGGCCTCGACTGGATGGCCAAGCTTCTGCGCGCCCACGGTCGAGTTCTGCCGATGTCATCGGTCCCGCTGACGATCGAAGCCGATGTGAAGTTCCCCGGATCCTTCCAGGTCGTGCGCGGGCAGTCCGTACTCGCCTCGACCCTCGGCCACGTTGAGACCGTGCGGCTCGATCCACCCGACCCACCGGCACGACACGAAACGATCGAAGCCGTCGCCGAAGCCGATGTGCTCAACCTCGGCCCCGGATCCTGGTACACCTCGGTGATGCCGCATCTCCTGGTTCCATCCCTCGCCGCTGCCATCGAACGATCCTCTGCAGTGAAGTCCCTCACCTTGAATCTCGGGTCCAGCGACGGAGAAACGAGAGATCTCAGTCTCAGCGAGCACCTCATGTCACTGCACAGGCATGCCCCTTCCCTCGAGCTGAGCTATGTGCTCGTCGACGAGGCGGCAACCCTTGCAGAACCTGAGCTTGAGCGGTGCGCCAGGGAGATGTTCAATGCCAAACTCTGGGCCCGTCCACTGCACTCTCGCCGGGCAGGACAGCATGACAGCCTCAAGCTCGCCGCGTGTTACCGTGACATGTTGGTGGACGCCGGGATCGGCGTGGACGAGCAGTGGTAACCAATTCAGTTGCAGGAGGACGAACAATGGCACTGACCGCTCAGGTCAAGGATGAGTTGGCACGGGTGAAGATCACCCGCACTTCTGCTCGCAAAGCCGAAGTGTCTGCGATCTTCCGTTTCTCCTCTGCACTCCACCTCGTCAACGGATCGATCGTCCTCGAGGCCGAACTCGACACCGCACAGGCGGCCAAACGTCTCCGCAGCGAGATCAAGGACCTCTACGGCCAATATGCCGACATCGTCGTCATCAACGCCGCCGGAATCCGCCGTTCCAACCGCTACCTTCTGCGCGTCACCCGTGACGGCGGTGCCCTGGCCCGCCAGACCGGTCTCGTGGACAACCGCGGACGCCCCGTCCGCGGCCTGCCCTCAGCGATCGTCAACGGGTCCGTCGCCGATGCCGAAGCCGCTTGGCGCGGCGCATTCCTCGCCCACGGATCATTGACTGAACCCGGGCGCTCCTCCGCGCTGGAAGTCACCTGCCCCGGCCCAGAGGCAGCACTTGCTCTCGTTGGTGCCGCTCGGCGCCTGGGACTGAGTGCGAAGGCCCGCGAAGTGCGCGGAGTCGACCGTGTCGTCATCCGCGATGGCGACGACATTGCGGCACTGCTGACCCGCATGGGTTCCCACAGCGCCGTGCTCGTGTGGGAAGAACGTCGGATGCGGCGCGAGGTCCGCGCCACAGCGAACCGGCTGGCCAACTTCGACGATGCGAACCTGCGTCGCTCAGCCCGCGCCGCAGTCGCGGCCGGAGCCAGAGTCGAACGTGCCCTGGAGATCCTCGGCGACGAGGTTCCCGAACACCTGCGCTATGCCGGCCAGCTGCGCGTGACGCACAAGCAGGCATCCTTGGAGGAACTGGGTCAACTGGCCGATCCGCCGATGACCAAAGATGCCGTGGCCGGTCGTATCCGCCGCCTGCTGTCCACCGCCGACAAACATGCCGAAGATCTGGGAATTCCCGGCACAGAGGCCAGTCTCACCCCGGAAATGCTCGAAGATCGTTAAGATCGAGTCATGAGACGAATCGCCATCAACGGCTTCGGCCGCATCGGTCGTGCCCTGTACCGTCTATCCCTCGAACCCGGCTCCGACTTCCAAGTCGTGGCCATCAATGACCTCACCGACACACAGACACTGGCCCACCTGCTGGCCTATGACTCCGTGTGGCCGCGCTTCGACCACACCGTCGAAGCCAGCGACGAGACACTGACCGTCGATGGGACCACCATCTCCGTGCTCAGCCAGGCCGACCCAGCCGAGATCGACTGGTCGGCACACGAGGTCGAACTCGTCGTCGAGTCCACCGGACGATTCACCCGCCGCGACCAAGCCGAGGTCCACCTCGGTGGAACCGTGAAGACCGTTGTGCTTTCGGCTCCGGGCAAGGACGTCGACGGAACCTTCGTCATGGGCGTCAACGAAGCCGACTTCGACCCGGCCCAGCACACCGTCGTCTCCAACGCCTCCTGCACGACGAACTGCATGGCCACCATCGTCAAGGCCGTCGACGACGCTCTTGGGGTCGAATCCGGCCTGCTCAACACCGTCCATGCCTACACCGGTGACCAGATGCTCGTCGACGGGCCCCACCGGGACCTGCGTCGTGCTCGTGCCGCAGCCGTGAACATCGTCCCGACGACGACCGGTGCCGCACGCACCGTCGGCAAGGTGATGCCGCACCTGGCCGGCAAACTCGACGGCCTCGCAGTCCGCGTTCCCGTCCCCGCCGGATCGATCATCGACTTCACCTTCACCCCGAAGAAGAACGCCACGACCGAAGAGGTCAACGAGATCTTGGCCAAGGCCGCGGAATCCTCGCCCTACCTCGAATACAGCACGGCACCTCTGGTGTCGACCGACATCGTCGGCACCACCGCCTCGGCGATCGTGGATTCCCAGCTCACGATGACGCTTGGGAACCAGATCAAGGTCGTTGCCTGGTATGACAACGAATGGGGCTACACCAACCGCCTCAAGGACATGGTCAGCTACATTCTCGGCGAAAGGAACAAATGAGGACTTACGACGACCCGCAGATCTTCTCCCACCGCACGGTCCTCGTTCGCAGTGACCTGAACGTGCCGATGGATGAGGGCACGATCACCGACCGTGGTCGCATCCTGGCCTCGGCCGGCACGATCAAGGCCCTCGCCGAGGCGGGGGCGCGGGTGATCGTCATGTCTCACCTGGGTCGACCCAAGGGGGAACCCGACCCGCAGTTCTCGCTGCATCCGCTGGCTCCCGAGCTCGCGAAGGCGATCGGCCGCGATGTCGCCTTCGCCGCCGACACCGTCGGTGAGGAGGCAAGGACCAAAGCAGCGGCATTGGCCGACGGTGAGGTTCTCCTGCTCGAGAACCTGCGCTTCAATCCGGGCGAGACCTCCAAAGACGACAGCGAACGGCAGGCCTTCGCCGCTCAGCTGGCCGAACTGGCAGACGACTTCGTCTCCGACGGCTTCGGAGTCGTCCACCGCAAGCAGGCCTCGGTCTACGACATCGCGGCTCTGCTGCCCCACTACGCCGGATCTCTCGTCCGGGCCGAGGTCGAAGTCAGCGACCGTCTGCTGAACTCCCCGCAGTCGCCCTTCACCGTCGTCCTCGGCGGGTCGAAGGTGTCCGACAAGCTCGGCGTCATCGACAATCTCATCGATCGGGCTGACAACCTCCTCATCGGAGGGGGAATGGTCTTCACCTTCCTCGCCGCGCTCGGCCACGACATCGGGTCCAGCCTCGTGGAGAAGGACCGCGTCGACGACGTCAAGGGCTACCTCGAACGTGCCGAGGCCGGGGGTGCGAACATCGTGTTGCCCACGGATATCGTCATGGCCGCGTCATTCGCAGCCGAGGCCGAGAACTGGGTGTGTCCGATCGCGGATCTCGAATCCACGCCTGCCGGTGCGCAGGGACTGGGCCTCGACATCGGGCCCGACTCGGCGCAGGCATACGCCGACGTCATCTCGAACTCGACCACCGTGTTCTGGAACGGCCCCATGGGAGTATTCGAGTTCCCGGCCTTCTCCGCCGGGACCAAGGCCGTCGCATCCGCACTGACGGACCAGGCAGGATCTGACAGTGCACGTCTGACCGTCGTCGGCGGCGGCGACTCGGCAGCGGCCGTGCGCACGCTCGGCTTCGCCGACGACGAGTTCGGCCATATCTCCACCGGTGGCGGCGCCAGCCTCGAATACCTCGAAGGCAAGACGCTGCCCGGACTCGAAGCACTCGCGTGAGAAAGAAGACGACAATGAGCGACCGCACCCTGCTTCTGGCCGGCAACTGGAAGATGAACCACGATCACCTCGAAGCGATCTCGAGCGTCCAGAAACTTGCCTGGGCACTCGAGGACGCCAAACTCGACGGAACACAGTGCGACGTCGTCGTGATTCCTCCGTTCACCGACATCCGGTCCGTGCAGACACTCATCCAGGGCGACAAACTGTGGCTGACCTACGGGGCACAGGACGTCTCCCAGTACGAACCAGGCGCTCACACCGGAGAGATCGCCGCTTCGTTCCTGTCCCGCCTCGGCTGCACCTACGTCGTGATCGGACACAGCGAACGGCGGGCGAACAATCATGAGACCAACGACGTCGTCGCGGCCAAGGTCAAGGCGGCGCTGGCTCAGGACATCACGCCCATCCTGTGCATCGGCGAGTCATTGGAACAGCGTCAGGAGAAGACACATGTGGACTTCACCCTCACGCAGCTCGAAGAATCCCTGAGCGGCTTCGACTCGGCAGCGCTGGAAGGGATCGTCATCGCCTACGAACCTGTCTGGGCAATCGGCACAGGGGAGACCGCGACGGCCGACGACGCTGCAGAGATGGCGGCGGCCATCCGAGCCCACCTGGAAGAGAAGTACGGTTCCGCACTGGCGTCGAGCACGCGGATCCTCTACGGTGGTTCGGTCAAGACCGACAACGTCGCCGAGATCCTCGCATCCGACGATGTCGACGGCGCACTTGTCGGGGGAGCGAGCCTCAACGGGCCCGATTTCGCCGCTTTGTGCAAGGCCGCAGTGGCAAAGTAGACTGACCAAGACATCCTCTGACGAAATATAGGTAGTTCTCGACGTGGAAATCCTCAACATCATACTCATCGTGCTGCTCGTCATCACGAGCATCTTCCTGACACTCCTCATCCTCATGCACAAAGGCAAGGGCGGAGGCATGTCAGACATGTTCGGTGGAGGCATGTCCTCATCGCTGGGATCCTCGGGTGTCGCCGAGCGCAACCTCAACCGGTTCACGACCCTGATGGCGATCATCTGGGGCGCATGCATCATTCTGCTGGGTCTCATCACCCGCTTCAATGCCTGAGTGCGTCTGACTGGAAGCACGAACCACGTAATACGACGAAGGACCCTGACCATGTGGTCAGGGTCCTTCGTCGTCAGCAGATGATTTCAGCTGACTAGGCGGTCGGTGAGACCGTCGTCAGTCAGTCGACACCGAAATGATGTTTCGGCTCGACAGCTGCGATCGCGCGACCCAGCTGCTCGAGGCCCTGTGCGCGGTCGAGCAGATGAACGCGGAGGACGGGACGGCCCTTCTCCTGCAATGCCGCGGCATCGCCGAGAGCCTGCGCCCGCTGCAGTTCGGTGAAGCCATAGCGGCGTCCGGGAACCAGCAGATCCGTCCGGGGATCCGCAGTGATCTGCAGATACACACCGTTGGGGTGGCCGCCTTTGTGGTACTGACCCGTCGAATGCAGGTACCGAGGCCCGAACCCGAATGTGGTCTGCACACCCGCATGCTGGGAGACCAGTGCGCGAAGGTCCTCGGCATGGGCATCGGCGATGCGGTCGAGGAACGCCTGCACACCGACATAACCGTATTCATCGACCTGTGCAAAGAGTTCGCCGATGGCACCGACGAGGTCGGTGGCTTCGTCGAACTCGCCGAAGACTTCGATCTGCTCCTCGCGGAACGCCGGCTGCGCGGGTGCGCTCGACGAGCCCTGTGAGAGAGCCTGCCTGGCATGTGCCTTCGCCGACTCCACATCCGGCTGGTCGAAGGGGTCGACGCCGATGCTGTATCCGGCAATGGCAGTCGCGAACTCCCAGAACACGAACAGCTCGCCAAGGTCACCGTCGAGGTCGGAATCGAAGCCTGATGGCGCCGTGACGTCGGTGGCAGGACCCAGGGTGCACAGCATGGCGTCTGCTCGGGCATCAGAGAAGCCGACGTCGCCGGTTCCGTCGACAACGACGGGCAGGATTCCCTGGCCGTCCTTGCCCAGGGATTCGGCCACGAGCTGCTCGACCCATTTGCTCAATCCCGACAATGCGGGTGTGGTCTCCGCGAGCACGAGCTTCTCTGTCGCCCGGGCATGCCCGATGCCCAACCAGGTCCCGAACTGCAGGGCGGGATTGTCAGGTGCATCGGCTGCGAACCCGTCGACGGCCGCTGCCGCCGAGTCTGCGATCGCGCGGATGTCGACGCCTGCGAGACCTGCTGGGACGAGACCGAAGGCCGACAATGCGCTGTAGCGGCCTCCCACCGTCGGATCCGCGTGGAAGGTGGCCAGGAAGCCCTGCTCTGTGGCCAATTCGTCGAGTTCTGTACCCGGATCGGTGATCGCGATCAGGCGCGATGCGGGATCGATGCCCACCGATTCGAAGGCCGCGGAGAAGGCTCGGCGGATCGCATCCGTCTCGATCGTCGTTCCAGACTTGGACGCGACGATGAGCACGGTGTGGGACAGATCGGTCCCGATCGCCTCGGCGACCTGGTTAGGGTCGGTGGAGTCGACCACTTCGAGTCTGACTCCGGCGGCCTCGGCCATAACCTCAGGGGCCAGGGACGAACCGCCCATCCCGGTCAGGCTGATGGAACGCAGTCCCTGTGCCTCCAGCCGGGAGCGCAGAGATTCGATCTCGTCGACGAGCTGCGCAGCCCTCTGCGGCAGATCCACCCAGCCCATGCGCTGCACAGTATCCACGGCGCCGGTGAACAACGTGGAATCTTTGGCACCCAGGCGGGAGGGCACACGTGATTCGAGGAGGCGAGCTGCTTCGGCTTCGTAGTCCTCGGTGACCGGGACGCTGTGCTGCAGTCTCATGCCCGGTCCAATGCTGTGCGAATCGTCTCCTGCAGCTCCGCCCAGCTGACGTCGAACTTCTCAAGTCCCTGAGTCTCAAGCACGGTCATCACCTCCGCATAGTCGATTCCAAGCCGCGCCAAACGGTCGAAGACCTCATCGGCGGCCCGGTAGTTCTCCGGCGAGATCTCGGCAGTGACCTCGCCGTGATCGGCAAATGCCTGCATCGTGGGTTCTGGCATCGTGTTCACGGTGTTCGCAGACACCAGCCCCGAGACATACATGGTGTCCGGGTAGTCGGGGTTCTTGACTCCGGTCGAAGCCCACAGCAGCCGCTGCGGTGTGGCACCGGCAAGCTCGAGGACCCGGAACCGCTCGGAGGTGAACAGCTGCGAATGGATCTCATGGGCCAGGACGCAGTTCGCGATGCCTGCACGGCCCTTGAGCTCAGCTCCGGCCGGATCATCGAGGCCATCCAAGCGTGCGTCGATTTCCGCGTCCACGCGAGAGACAAAGATCGAGGCCACCGACTTGATCTGGCTGAGGTCATGTCCCGCCGCTCGAGCCTTCTCCAGCCCCTGGAGGAACGCTTCGACGACGTGGCGGTAGCGAGTGAGCGAGAACACCAGGGTGACGTTGACGCTGATGCCCGCGGCGATCGTCTCAGAGATCGCACGCAGTCCGGCTTCGGTCGCCGGGATCTTGATCATCGCATTGGGTTCGCCGACTCGTTCCCACAGGGCCTTCGCCGCCGCGACTGTACCCTCGGCATCGTGTGCCAATGGGGGAGCGACCTCGATCGACACCCGCCCGTCGTCGCCGTTGGTGGCGTCATAGACGGGGCGGAAGAGTCGGGCGGCCGCTGCGACATCCGAGGTGGTCAGTGATTCGATCGCCTCATCGGCGGTGACCTTGTCGGCGCCGAGTTCGGCAAGCGTGGAGTCATAGCTGTCGGATCCGGCGATGGCATTGGCGAAGATCGTCGGATTCGTCGTCACTCCGGTGACGTTCGAGTCCTCGATGAGTCGTGCCAGATCACCGGACTCGAGGCGAGTCCGTGACAGATCATCGAGCCAGATGGAGACACCGTGCTCGCTCAGCTTCGTCAGATTGGTGCTCATGCGTCCGCCTTCGCCGCTGCGATCGATTCCTTGGCGGCAGTAACGACCGCGGCCGGGGTGATTCCGAACTTCTCATACAGGGTCGCGTAGTCGGCAGAGGCACCGAAGTGCTCGATCGACACGGCACGACCGGCATCGCCGAGGTACTTGTGCCAGCTCATCGCCGATGCGGCTTCGATGCTCACACGCGCCTTCAGGCCACCGGGGAGGACCGCTGCACGGTAGTCCGCGGGCTGCGCGTCGAACCACTCCTGGCACGGCATCGAGATGACGCGTGCAGCGGTGCCTGCGGCCTGCAGCTCCTCGGCAGCGGCGATCGCGATGGCGACCTCGGAACCGCTGGCGAGGATGGCGACCTCGGGCTCGTCGGCAGTGTCGAGGAGGACATAGCCGCCACGAGCAGCCTCGGAGGCGGGAGCGTACTTCTCACGGTCGAGGACCGGAACGGCCTGACGGGTGAGCACGAGCCCGCTGGGGCCGTCGGTGCGGTCGAGAACCTTGCGCCAGACGACCGAGGTCTCGTTCGCATC
This sequence comes from Brevibacterium aurantiacum, assembly GCF_003932995.1. NCBI lineage: Bacteria > Bacillati > Actinomycetota > Actinomycetes > Micrococcales > Brevibacteriaceae > Brevibacterium > Brevibacterium aurantiacum. The sequence goes on along the minus strand of NZ_CP025333.1, from coordinate 2,195,180 downwards.
GGCAGGGCGGACCAGGTCGAGACCGGGAATCGCACGCAGTGCGGAGAGGTGCTCGATCGGCTGGTGGGTGGGTCCGTCTTCGCCGAGGCCGATCGAATCGTGAGTCCACACGAAGACGTTGGGCAGCTGCTGCAGGGCGGCCAGACGGATGGCTGGACGCTGGTAGTCGCTGAAGACGAGGAAGGTGCCGCTGTAGGGGCGAGTTCCGCCGTGGAGGGCGATGCCGTTGCCGATGAGTCCGGCAGAGAATTCGCGGACACCGAAGTGGATGTTGCGCCCGTACTCATTGCCGGAGAATGCGCCGGTCGAACGATGCTCGGGCAGGAAGCTCGGGTCGCCCTTGATCAGCGTGTTGTTCGAGCCTGCCAGGTCGGCCGAGCCGCCCCACAGCTCGGGCATGGTTGCGGCGATGGCATTGAGAACCTGTCCGGAGGCGGCGCGGGTCGCGATGCCCTTGTCGCTGGTTTCGAACACTGGGAACTGGTCGTCAAGATCTGCTGGCAGTTCGCGCTTGGCCAGACGATCGAAGAGCTCGGCATTGGCGGGGTTAGCCTCGCGCCACGCAGTGTAGGACTCGTCCCACTCGATGTGGGCGCTGCGACCGCGGTCCAGTGCTGAACGGGTGTGGTTGAGCACCTCGGCGGGAACCTCGAATTTCTGCTCGGGGTCGAAGCCGAGGATCTCCTTGGTTGCCTTGATCTCGTCGTCGCCGAGTGCGGAACCGTGCGAGCCGCCGGTGTTCTGCGCATTCGGAGCGGGCCAGGCGATGATCGTCGAGAGACGGATGAAGGACGGACGGGAATCTGCCTTCGCAGCCTCCATCGCTGCATGGAAAGCGTTCAGGTCTTCGTTGTATTCGTCACCGGCGCGGAAGTCGACGTGCTGGACGTGCCAGCCGTAGGCCGCATAGCGGGCGGCAGTGTCCTCGCTGAAGGCGATCGCGGTGTCATCTTCGATCGAGATCCGGTTATCGTCCCAGATGACGACCAGGTTCGACAGTTCCTGGGTTCCGGCCAAGGAGGAAGCCTCACCGGAGACGCCTTCTTCGAGGTCACCATCGGAGGCGAGAACCACAACGGAATGGTCGAAGGGAGAGGCGCCCGGAGCAGCCTCAGGGTCAAAGAGACCGCGTTCGCGACGGGAGGCCATGGCCATTCCCACCGCGGAGGCAAGCCCGGAGCCCAGTGGTCCCGTGGTGATCTCGACACCGGCGGTGTGTCCCACCTCGGGGTGGCCTGGAGTCAGAGAACCCCAGGTGCGCAGCGCCTTCAGATCGTCGAGCTCAAGACCGAAGCCCGAGAGGTAGAGCTGGACGTACTGGGTCAGTGAGCTGTGCCCACAGGAGAGAACGAAGCGATCACGGCCTGCCCAGGTCGGATCGGCGGGATCATGCTTGAGACCGTGCTGGTAGAGATAGTGAGCAACGGGAGCGAGACTCATCGCGGTTCCGGGGTGACCGTGTCCGGCCTTCTGCACTGCATCTGCGGCGAGGAGGCGGGCGGTGTCGACTGCGCGGTTGTCGAGTTCTGTCCAGGACAGGGAGTTCATGTCTTCGAGCGATCCTTCGTTCGTCTTAGAGGCGTGCACTCAAACTCTACCGTGCCGGGTGATAAACGCGAGGGGTGAGATCACCAACGCTGAGATCGCGACCGCAGTGGTGCTCAGCAGCGAGGTGTTGGTTCCTGTTTGCGGCGGTCGGCGGCATCATCTGGATCCCGCTGTTCCTTTCTGGTCCAGTGCTCCTTTCGGCTCCAGAATCGGACTCCGAAACGCATCCGCCACCGACTGGCAAAATATTCGACAGAGGGTAGAATCGAGTGCGTGAGTGAACTTCGTCAGAACCAGGACACGCAGAGTGAACGCCCTCTGCAGAGGGCAATCGACGAGGAGCGACTCTCAAAACGTCCCCGCTCGATCATCAGTGCCTACATTGCACTGACCAAGCCTCGAGTGATCGAACTCCTGCTGGTGACCACCGCTCCGGTGATGTTCCTCGCCGCGCAGGGAATGCCGAATATCTGGCTGGTCATCAACACGCTCATCGGCGGCGCGGCAGCTGCCGCCTCCGCTTCGGTGTTCAACTGCTATGTCGACCGTGACATCGACGCGAAGATGGAACGGACCAAGCACCGTCCGCTCGTGACTGGTGAGATCACGCCCCGGGCCGCACTCATCTTTGCCTTTGCCCTGGGCCTGGGATCGATCTTCTGGCTCGGCGGCACCACCAACTGGGTGACCGCCGGCCTCACCGCTTGTGCGATCCTGCTCTACGCGGTCTTCTACACGCTGATCCTCAAACGTCGCACCACGCAGAACATCGTCTGGGGCGGCGCCGCGGGCTGCATGCCCGTCCTCATCGGCTGGTCCGCTGTCACCGGCGGACTCGCATGGGAAGCGCTCCTCCTGTTCCTCGTAGTCTTCTTCTGGACCCCGCCGCACTACTGGCCGCTGGCGATCAAATACAAGGCCGACTATGACGCCGCAGACGTTCCGATGCTGCCGTCGAAGGTGCCGCCGACGAACGTCGGTCGCCAGATGATCGCGTACACCTGGGCCATGGTGCTGTGCTCGCTGGCACTCATTCCGCTTGCCCCCATGGGCCCCGTCTACACGGCTGTGGCTGTTCTCGCCGGCGCTTGGTTCCTGTTCTCCTGCTACGCCCTCGTCTCTCGGGCGAAGAAGGGTAAGAGCGGAACATCACTGAAGGCGATGAAGGTCTTCCACGGCTCGATCACCTACCTGTCGCTGCTCTTCCTCGCAGTCGCAATCGACCCGTTCGTTCTCCCCGGCTTCTGGTAAGTCGCTGCTCGTAAGCCCGGCCGAGTAACGGTTCTACAAATGCCAGCGGCGTATTCTGCCGCTGGCATTTGTATTTCCTCAGTTAGCGCGGCAGCAGAGGCCGCCCGCGCCAGCGTGCCCCACCCAGCGTGACTCAATCACCCGGCGTTGATGAGGTCCTCGATGACGATCTTCTTCATTCCCATCAGCGCCTTGATCTGCGCATCGCCGGTCATCAGCTCGCCCAGATTCGCGGGAACGATCTGCCAGCTCAGTCCGTACTTGTCCTTGAGCCAACCGCACTGTTCGGACTCGGGGACAGCGGACAGTGAGGTCCAGTAGTGGTCGATCTCGGCCTGATCAGCGCATTCGACCGTCAATGAGATCGCTTCGTTGAAGTGGAACTTGGGGCCGCCGTCGAGGCAGATGAAACGGGTTCCGTCGAGGACGAAGACCCCGGTGATGACCTTCCCGCTCATTCCCTTGTAATGGGGATCCAGCGACTCATCGGGATAGCGTTCGATGGAGACGATGTGCGAGTTCGGGAAGACGGAGCAGTAGAACTCCATCGCCTCCTCGGCGTGATCAGTGAACCACAGGCTGGGCACGATCGGTGTTGGCATGGGTACTCCTCGAGTATGCGCTGTCCAGGACGGCAACGCTTGCCGCGATCGTAGCCGAGAGCCCGATCATATGGAATGCCACGAGGACGATCGGCACACCGGTGAAGTACTGGACATAGCCGATGAGACCCTGCGCGAGCTCGACGATGAGGAGCACGACGAGGGGCTTGACCATGACGCTGTGCCGCTTGATCGCGATGGAGAGGGCCACGATCGTGGCGATGACCATGAGCCAGACAGGGAAGGCATGCGCGCGGGTGATCCAGATGTTGTCCAGACCATTGCGTGTCGACATGGTCGAGCCCGAGTGCGGGCCGGCACCGGTGGTCAGCACACCGAAGAAGACGACGATCGCGGTGAGGACGAGGATGGTCCAGCCCAGCGCGGGCAGCGGAGACGGTGCTTTCTCACCGGTGCGAATGCCCGTGTCGTAGGTGCGGCGTACGAAGTAGGCGGCGACTCCCACCGCAATGGCGGAGGGGACGAAGTGCCCAGCCACGACCCAGGGGTTGAGCTTCGTCCACACGGTGATTCCGCCGACGATGGCTTGGACGGGCACGATGGCCAGCAGTCCGAGGTTGAGCCAGAACAGGTCGGGACGCTGCTTCCGCGACTTCCAGAGCATGAGGAAGATGACGACGCCGATCATGGCGAGAACCACCGCCAGCGTGCGGTTCCCGAATTCGATGAGGCCGTGAATGCCCATCTCCGGTGTCGTCACCAGGGAGTCCGGGGTGCATTTCGGCCAGTCGGTGCAGCCGAGGCCAGACCCAGTGAGCCTGACGATGCCACCGCTGAAGATGATGCCGGCCTGTGCGATGAGCATGACCCAGGCAGCGACGCGGATCTTCTTTGTGACCATTTCTCTCCTCATTCGAATCGGAACCACCTGCGTGCCGCAAGCGTTCCCAACAGCCCCCACACGAGGAGCACGATCAGTGCCTTGATATCGAAGCCAGCTCCGCCGACGGCCGCACGCATGGCATCGCCGAGAGCACCAGAAGGCAGATAGCCGACCACGGTGCCCCATTCTCCGGGATGTGCGATGACGAGCCCGCCCACGCCTGCCATGAGCACCCAGATCAGGTTGGCGCCGGCCAGAGTGGCCTCGGCGCGCACCGTTCCTGCCATGAGCAAGCCTAAGGACAGGAGTGCCGCGGTGCCAAGCAGTGTGGTCAGGATCAGTGCGAAGGCGTTGACGGGTCCATCGAAGCCCAGCCCCAGCGCGATGGCGAAGGCAAGTAGGAACTGGATGATGACGACGGTGATGACGGCGCCGAGCTTGCCGAGGATGAGTCCGTTGGCACCCAGCGGCGTCGTCGCCAACTGGCGCAGGACCCCATAGCGACGGTCGAAGGCCGTGGCGATCGCCTGCCCCGTGAACGCGGTCGATGCCAGGCAGAGACTCAGCGCACCGGGAAGTGCCACGGTCAGTGGGTCGGTGCCCTCCGGGACGAGGCCGAGGGCGCCCAGCAGCGGGGTCTTCGCGAGGAAGATGAGCATCCCCAGCGGCAGAATGAGGGAGAGCAGCAGCTGTTCGCCGTTGCGCAGGACCGAGATGGTCTCGAACTTCGTCTGCGCGATGACGCGCTTCGTTCTCATGCGAGGCATCTGGTTTGTCGGGGGCATCTGGTTCATCGCAGCGGCCTGCCCGTGAGTTCGAAGAACACGTCGGCCAGCGACTGCGAGTGCATGTCGATGTCTGTGATCGCCAGACCCGCCTCGGCGACGGCAGTGCACAGGGCCGCGATCTGGCCGCTGCTCAGGTCTCCGTCGATGACGAAGCCCGATCCCACCGCCGAGGTGGGGGCGATGGTGCTCATCGTGGAGCTGAGTTCGCGGTGTGTCTGGTCCAATGGACGATCGACGGTGATGACGAGTCGGCGGCCGGCGGGGGAGGCGTTGCGCAGATCTTCGGGCGCACCCTGGGCGATGATGCGTCCCCGATCGATGACGATGACCTCATCGGCAAGCTCCTCCGCCTCGGCGAGGTCATGGGTCGTCAGGACCACCGCCACCGAGGCGGCCGCGAGCTCACGGATGAAATCGTGGACGACCGCGCGTGCCTGCGGATCGAGACCGGCGCAGGGCTCATCGAGGAAGACCAGTCGCGGTCGGCCGATGAGTGCGGCGGCCAGGGCCACGCGCTGCTTCTGGCCGCCGGAGAGTCGGCGGATCGTGCGTGAGGCGAACTCATGGATGCCCAACGGCTCGGCGAGTTCGTCGATGGTCAGCGGATTGGGATACAGCGACGCCAGATGCCGCAGGACCTGGAGCGGCTTGGCGCTCATCGGCAGACCGCCGTCCTGGAGCATGACACCGGCAAGAAGGGAAGTCTGGTCGTGGCGGCGGTAAGGGTCGAGCCCGAAGATCTCGATCTGACCGGCATCCGGAGGCCTCGTGCCCACGGCCAGAGAGATCGTCGTCGACTTGCCTGCACCATTGGGGCCGAGCACACCGAGGATGGATCCGGTGGTGGCATCGAGGTCGATTCCGTCGACGACGTGGTGTGCGCCGTACGAGTAATGGAGACCACGAATGGTGAGGGCCGATTCTGACACCACACCATTCTACGACGCGTCGAATCGGCCCGTAGTTAGGCTCACCTAGTTTTACGAAACAAATTACGCAACAATAGTGTTGTGTTAGTCAAGGAGGTGGAGAATGGCTGCGAACGACACAGAAGATCGCCGTACCAGGGAGAAGGTATTTCGATCGGTGCTCGATGAAGGGCCGATCACTGCCTCGGCGTTGGCGAAAAGCCTCGACCTGACTCCCGCGGCGATTCGTCGTCACATGGATGCGCTGGAGACCGAGGGCCTCATCGAGGTCCGCGAGCTCGCCGGCAAGCAGGCAGGCCGTGGAAGACCGGCCAGGCATTACGTGGTCACCTCGCGTGGCCATGGGTCCGTCACCCACTCATATGACCAGCTGGCAGTCGATATCCTGCGGTTTATGAAGGACCGAGTCGGTCCCGAAGCCGTTGAGGAATTCACCGAGGACCTGGTCGCGAAACTCCGCGACAACCTCGGCGGGGAACTGGACCGACGGGGAGGCACCACAGTGGCTTCCCGCTCCCGGGGCCTGGCTGCGGCATTGACCAAGGAGGGTTACGCCGCTTCGGCGACACCGGTGGCGGCCGGAACCCCTCTCGAAGCGATGCAGCTGTGCCAAGGACATTGTCCGATCCAGGCAGTCGCCTCCGAGTTCCCCGAGATCTGTGAAGCAGAGCTCGCCATGTTCTCGGACTACCTGGGCGTCGATGTCCGCCGTCTGTCCTCATTGGCCCACGGCGACCACGTCTGCACCACCCACATTCCGACCTCGGAACTCACCAGACCACTCATCCACAGCAATGATCGACCTCAAGGAGGTTCACGATGACTGACACAGGCAATCGGATCATCGATGCGAATCCCGAGCTCAAAGACCTCGGACAGTACGCATACGGTTGGCACGACGGAAACGACGCCGGCGAGTTCGCCGCGCGCGGACTCTCGGAAGAAGTCGTCCGCAACATCTCGAAGTTGAAGGACGAGCCGGACTGGATGCTGCAGCGTCGACTCAAGGCGCTGAAGCTGTTCGAGAAGAAGCCGATGCCCAGCTGGGGTGCAGACCTCACGGGAATCCACTTCGACGACATCAAGTACTTCGTCCGCTCCACCGAGGGACAGGCCACCTCCTGGGAGGACCTGCCCGAGGACATCCGCAACACCTATGACAAGCTCGGCATCCCCGAGGCGGAGAAGCAGCGCCTCGTCGCCGGTGTCGCCGCTCAGTACGAGTCAGAGGTCGTCTACCACCAGATCAATGAAGAGCTCGAGAAGCAGGGCGTCATCTTCATGGACACCGACACCGGTCTGCGTGAGTACCCGGAGATCTTCGAAGAGTACTTCGGTTCGATCATTCCCTCCGGTGACAACAAGTTCTCAGCGCTGAACACCGCGGTCTGGTCCGGCGGCTCCTTCGTCTACGTCCCCAAGGGCGTCCACGTCGAGATCCCGCTGCAGGCCTACTTCCGCATCAACACCGAGAACATGGGCCAGTTCGAGCGCACCCTCATCATCGCCGACGAAGGCTCGTCGGTGCACTACGTCGAGGGCTGTACAGCACCGATCTACAAGACCGACTCGCTGCACTCGGCAGTCGTCGAGATCGTGGCCAAGAAGGATGCGAAGGTCCGTTACACGACCATCCAGAACTGGTCGAACAACGTCTACAACCTCGTCACCAAGCGTGCCATCGCCGAAGAGGGCGCTTCCATGGAATGGGTCGACGGCAACATCGGCTCCAAGGTCACCATGAAGTACCCGGCCATCTGGCTCACAGGGGAGCACGCCAGGGGAGAGACCCTGTCCGTGGCATTCGCCGGCGAGGGCCAGCACCAGGACACCGGTGCGAAGATGGTTCACGCCGCTCCGAACACCCACTCCTCGATCGTGTCGAAGTCCGTGGCCCGTGGCGGCGGACGTTCCGGCTACCGTGGACTCGTCCACGTGAACCCCGGAGCCAAGGGCTCGTCGAACAACGTCCTCTGTGACGCACTCCTGGTCGACAACATCTCACGGTCGGACACGTACCCCTACATCGACATCCGCGAGGACGATGTGACTCTGGGTCACGAGGCCACCGTGTCCAAGGTCAGTGAGGATCAGCTCTTCTACCTCATGAGCCGCGGCATGGAAGAGACCGAGGCAATGGCGATGATCGTGCGCGGGTTCGTCGAACCGATCGCTCGCGAGCTGCCGATGGAATACGCCCTCGAGCTCAACCGCCTCATCGAAATCCAGATGGAAGGTGGCGTGGGCTGAGTCAGCCTGCCACCGTCTGCTAAAGGAGTTTTAAGTGACTGATACCACCAATCCGCTGGGCCTTGATGAGCACTCTCATGGCGCCGGCGTCCAGGTTCCCGATTCCAAGCGGGACGCACGTACACGCAGCTTCGATGTCGCCGACTTCCCCGTCCCACACGGACGCGAAGAGGAATGGCGCTTCTCCCCGGTGCGCAAGCTCAGTGATTTTTTCACCGATGCTGCCTCCGAGTCGAAGCTGACCACGAAGGGCGACCTGCCCGAGGGCATCTCCGTCGAGGAGATCTCGCTCGAGGCCGCTCAGGAACTGGGCATCCTCGAACCCGAGGACCGGGCCGCAGTCGTGGCCGCCAACCGCGCCTCGACCGTGACCCACTACTCGGTTCCGGCCAACACCGAACTGAGCGGTGCCGCAATCATCCACGCTGACGGCACCGGCGACGACATCTCCCACGGACATGTCGTCGTCTCGGTCGGCGCGAACGCGAAGGCGACCGTCGTCATCGAGCACGAAGGTCTGGCCCGGCATTCCGAGCTGGTCTCCCTCGTGGTCGGAGACGGCGCCGACGTGACCTTCGTGTCCCTGCAGCTCTGGGACGACGCGTCACAGCACCTGGGCCAGCACGACGCGATCGTGGGCAAGGATGCGAAGCTTAAGCACATCGCCATCAGCCTCGGTGGAGACATCGTGCGCCTGAACACGAACGTGCGCTACTCCGCAGCCGGGGGAGAGGCCGAACTGCTCGGACTCTACTTCGCCGATGCCGGACAGCACTTCGAGCACCGCACCTACATCGACCACAACACGCCGAAGGCCACGTCGAACGTCCACTACAAGGGCGCTCTTCAGGGCAAGGACGCACGCAGCGTCTGGATCGGCGACGTGCTCATCCGCCCCGAAGCTCTCGACATCGACACTTACGAGCTCAACCGCAACCTCATCCTCAGCGATGGTGCGCGTGCCGACTCGGTGCCGAACCTCGAGATCGAGACCGGCGACATCGCCGGTGCGGGACACGCCTCCTCGACCGGACGCTTCGATGAGGAGCACCTGTTCTACCTGATGAGCCGCGGCATCCCCGAGGAAGTCGCCCGTCAGCTCGTGGTCCGCGGATTCTTCAACGAAGTGATCCAGAAGATCCAGGTCCCCGAGATCGAAGAGGTCCTCAACGAGCGAATCGAGGAAGAACTCTCCCGGAGCGTTCTGTGACCATGATCGACGTTGCGGCCGCCGACGAGGTGGCCGCGGGAGCGACGATGCGCATCGAAGTCGACAACTTCGAGATCTGCATCGCCCGCGACTCCGATGGCACGATCCACGCCGTCGACGATCTCTGCACTCACGGCGAAGTATCGCTGGCCGAGGGCGAAGTGGAAGGATGCGCCATCGAATGCTGGCTGCACGGCTCCCAGTTCGATCTCACCTCCGGCAAGCCGCTGAGCCCACCGGCCTTCGAACCGATCGCAGTCTATGACTGCAAGGAGATCGCCGGCCGCATCCTGATTGACCCGAGCACAGTGCTCAATTGACCAGCACGCTCAACTGATCACCACGCTTACCTGAACTGAAAAGGATTGACATGTCCACTCTGAAAATCACTGACCTGCACGTCAGCGTCAACACCGAAACCGGTCCCAAGCCGATCCTCAACGGCATCAACCTGGAGATCAACTCCAACGAGACCCACGCCATCATGGGCCCCAACGGCTCCGGCAAGTCCACCCTGGCCTACTCCCTGGCCGGTCACCCGAAGTACCAGGTGACCTCGGGCACCGTCACCCTCGACGGTGAAGACGTCCTCGCGATGTCCGTCGACGAGCGTGCCAAGGCAGGCGTGTTCCTGGCCATGCAGTACCCAGTCGAGGTTCCCGGCGTGACCGTGACGAACTTCCTGCGTTCGGCTAAGACCGCAATCGACGGCGAAGCTCCGAAGCTGCGTCACTGGACCAAGGACCTCAAGTCCGCGATGGAGAACCTCCGCGTGGATCCCGAGTTCGCCAGCCGCAACGTCAACGAAGGATTCTCCGGCGGTGAGAAGAAGCGCCACGAGATCCTCCAGATGGAGATGCTCAAGCCCAAGTTCTCGGTCCTCGACGAGACCGACTCCGGCCTCGACGTCGATGCCCTGCGCATCGTGTCCGAGGGCATCAACCGGGTCCGCGAGACGACCGATGTCGGCGTTCTCCTCATCACGCACTACACGCGTATCCTCAGCTACGTCAAGCCTGACCACGTGCACGTGATCATCAAGGGCAAGGTCGCTGAAGAAGGCGGACCGGAACTGGCCGAACGCCTCGAGAACGAAGGCTACGACCGCTTCCTGCAAGCACCGGCCTGATGTTCGCTCGACTTCGGAACGACTTCCCGATCCTGGACACCAGGGTCGGGGAGTCGCCTCTGAGCTATCTTGACTCGGGCGCGACTTCGCAGAAGCCGCAGTGTGTCATCGACACATTCACCGAGTACTACTCGCAGCGCAACGCCGCTGTCCATCGCGGGGCGCATTCGCTCGCGGTGATGGCCACCGACGCGTTCGAGGCCGGCCGGGAAGCTGTGGCCAACCTCGTCGGCGGAACACCGGAACAGGTGTGCTGGACGAAGAACGCCACCGAGGCCCTCAACGTGGTCGCGCTCGGCATCGACCGAGCCAGCCACGGCTTCGGCGGGGAATCCGCGCAGCGCTTCAACCTCGGGTCCGGCGATTCGATCGTCGTGACCGAGATGGAGCACCACGCGAACCTCGTGCCCTGGCAGCAGTTGGCGCACTCGACCGGCGCCACGCTCCGGTGGGTTCCCGTCACTGATTCCGGTGAGCTCGACCTCAGTGATCTGGACACCATCGTCGATGAGACCACGAAGGTCTTCGCCTTCACCCATGTCTCCAACGTGCTCGGCACCATCAACCCGGTCGACACACTCGTCGCCCGAGCTCGAGAGGTCGGCGCCCTCGTCGTCCTCGACGCGTGCCAATCGGTCCCGCACATGCCCGTGAACTTCGTTGACCTCGATGTCGACTTCGCGGCCTTCTCCGCGCACAAGGCACTGGGGCCCACCGGCCTCGGCACCCTGTGGGGCAAGTCGGAGCTGCTCAATGCACTGCCCCCGGTCCTGACCGGCGGATCCATGATCACCACGGTGACCATGGAGGATTCAGAGTTCATGGACGCACCACAGCGCTTCGAGGCCGGAACCCAGCCCGTGGCCGAGGTTGCGGCGTTCACCACCGCGGTCAACTACCTCGCCGAGGTGGGCCTGGACAAAATCTTCGACCATGAGCGAGACCTCACCCGAGTTCTCCTCGACGGAATCGCAGAGATTCCCGGCATCACCGTGCTCGGCTCGGCCGAGGACCGGATCGGCACCGTGGCCTTCGACGTCGACGGCGTCCACGCCCACGATGTCGGCCAGTATCTTGATTCCCAGGGCGTCGCGGTCCGGGTCGGTCACCACTGTGCTCAGCCGCTGCACCGGCGTTTCGGCGTCACCGCCACAACCCGGGCGAGCACCTACCTGTACAACAACACCGAGGACTGTGAGCGGTTCCTGACCGCTCTGGCCGAGGTACGTCCCTTCTTCGGCGTTCAGTGAGGTCTCGGTCATGAGCACACAGATGCAGCAGCTCTACCAACAGGTCATCCTCGACCACTCGCGGGAACGGATCGGCAACGCTGATCTGCTCGGAGACATGGCCGCGGGGCCGCACGGCTCCTCGCACCAGATCAATCCCACGTGTGGGGACGAGATCGAACTCGAAACCGAGTTGGGCAGCGACGGCAGCATCGTCGTGCGCTGGACCGGCGACGGGTGCTCGATCTCGATGGCCTCGGCTTCGGTTCTGTCCGAGCTCGCCGAGGAGAACACGCTCGAGGGCATGCTCGATGTCGAAGCGAAGTTCCACGAACTCATGCACTCCCGTGGGACAATGGCAGGGGACGAGGAAATACTCGGCGACGCCGCGGCGTTCTCCGGAGTGTCGAAGTTCCCGGCCAGGATCAAGTGCGCACTCCTGTCCTGGGTGGCGTTCAAGGATGCACTCAACCAAGCCCAAACGTCTCTGAAGGAGTAAGAATGCCCGAAGTGATAGACGCACCGCAGAATGCAAGCATCGACGAGGTGCGCGAAGCGATGATGGATGTCGTCGACCCTGAGCTCGGCGTCAACATCGTCGATCTCGGACTCGTCTACGGCCTCTCAGTCGAAGACGACGGAACCGCCGTCGTCGAAATGACGCTGACCTCAGCGGCCTGCCCGCTGACCGACGTCATCGAGGACCAGACGGCTCAGTGCCTCGAAGGCATCGTGCCGGCCTACCGGATCAACTGGGTCTGGATGCCGCCATGGGGTCCGGAGAAGATCACAGACGACGGTCGCGAACAGATGCGCGCCCTCGGCTTCAACATCTGATCTTCGTCACCTGAGACGTCCCCGCGGGGACGTCGCACCCTCACCTCGCCGAGGTGGGAGCATCGATTCCGGTGCCCCCACCTCGGCGATGTTCGTGAGTACCTGTGTACCGGTCCCGAGCCGGCAGGGGTTGTGCAGATCACCCGCCCTGAACGCGGGGGCACGGGCTCGGCATGAAAGAATGAAGACCGACTTTCCTAGGAGAACCATTGACGATCATCGCGGCCGCAGACGGGTCAGCCCTCGGCAACCCCGGACCCGCCGGCTGGGCTTGGTATGTCGACGATGACTGCTGGCACGCCGGCGGATGGAAAGAATCGACGAACAACCGCGGTGAGCTCATGGCCGTCCTCGACCTGCTGAACTCCACAGCCGACGCCGGTGAGGACCTCAAGGTCTTCTGCGACTCCAAGTACGTCATCAACGCCCTGACGAAGTGGATGCCCGGCTGGAAGCGCAAGGGATGGAAGAAGGCTGACGGCAAGGACGTCCTCAACAAGGATCTCCTCGAACAGCTCGACTCTGCGCTGAAGGGCCGTGAGGTCGAATTCGAATGGGTCAAGGGCCACAGCAATCATGCGATGAACGAGGCCGCCGACGATCGCGCCCGGGCCGCCGCGACCGCCTATCAGAAGAACTCCACGGTTCCCTCCGGGCCCGGATACGTCCCCGCGGGGACGTCGGAGTCGGTCACCGCGCCCTCAGCCGAAGACGATCTGGTTGCAGAAGAGGCTCCGGTCGCAGGTACAGCACCCGTCGCAGACGAGGCCACGACCTTGGTCTCCTGTCGCGTCCCCACTCACATCGCAGACGAACTCGTCTCCCGGGCACAGGCTCAGGGAATCCACCCGCAAGAATTCTTGGCCGACATCATCGGTCGCAGTTTGGAGAATGAATGATTCAGGCATCCGACCTCGAAGTCAACGTCGGCGCCCGTACGCTGATGTCCGAGGTCTCCTTCCGTGTCGACAAGGGCGACCGTGTCGGCCTCGTCGGACGCAACGGTGCGGGCAAGACCACCCTGACGAAGGTGATCATGGGAGGGCACAGCGCCGCGAAGGGCAGTGTCTCCGTGTCGGGATCGGTGGGCTACCTGCCGCAGGATCCCCGCAGCGGCGACCCGCAGGCCACCGGTATGGAGCGCATCCTCTCCGCTCGCGAGCTCGACGTCCTCGTCAAGCGTCTGCGCAAGGCCGAGCACCAGATGGCCTCTCCCGATGAGAACGTTTCGATGAAGGCCATCGACCGCTACCCGCGCATCGAAGCCGAATTCATGGCAGCAGGAGGCTATTCGGCCGAGTCCGAGGCCTACGCCATCGCAGCCAACCTCGGCCTTGACGAAGATCTCATCAATCAGGAGATCGGCACCCTCTCCGGTGGTCAGCGGCGCCGCGTGGAACTGGCCCGAATCCTGTTCTCGGCACCTGACACCATGATCCTCGACGAGCCGACGAACCACCTCGACGCCGAGTCCGTGCTGTGGCTGCGCGACTACCTCAAGGGCTACTCCGGTGGGCTCATCATCATCAGTCACGACCTCGATCTCATTGATGAAGTCGTCAACAAGGTGTTCTTCCTCGACGCGACCCGCCAGACCATCGACATCTACTCGATGGGCTACCGCCTCTACCTCAAGCAGCGTGAAGACGATGAGCGTCGTCGCCGTCGTGAGCGCGCCAATGCTGAGAAGAAGGCCTCGGCACTGACCGCCCAGGCCAACAAGATGATGGCCAAGGCCACGAAGACTGTCGCCGCCCAGCAGATGGCCAAACGCGCCGAACGTCTGCTGTCGGGCCTCGACGCCGAACGCAGCTCCGAGAAGGTCGCGAACCTGCGATTCCCGGCCCCGGCAGACTGCGGACGCGTGCCGTTGACAGCAGAGGGACTCTCACGCAGCTTCGGCTCGACCGAGGTGTTCACCGGCGTCGACCTGGCCATCGACAAGGGCTCTCGCGTTGTCATCCTCGGCTACAACGGTGCCGGTAAGACCACCCTGCTGCGCCTGCTGGCCGGCCTCGACGAACCAGACTCGGGTGAGGTCGTGCCCGGCTTCGGGCTCAAGCTCGGCTACTACGCGCAGGAACACGAAACGCTCGATCTCGAACGCAGCGTGTTGGAGAACATGAAGCGCAACTCGCCGCACCTTGATGACACCGCGGTGCGCAATGTGCTCGGTTCGTTCCTGTTCTCCGGCGATGACGTCCACAAACCCTCGAAGGTGCTCTCCGGTGGCGAGAAGACTCGTCTGGCTCTGGCCACACTCGTGGTCTCCAGCGCCAACGTCCTCCTCCTCGACGAGCCGACGAACAACCTCGACCCGGCCTCGCGTGAGGAGATCCTCTCGGCCATTCGCCGCTATGAGGGTGCCATCATCCTCGTCACCCACGATGAGGGAGCCGTCTCCGCACTCGATCCTGATCGTGTGCTGCTGCTGCCCGACGGTGACGAAGACCTGTGGAACGACACCTACCTGGACCTCGTCACGCTGGCCTGAGGCTCGACCGCTGGCTCAGCTGTGCCGGAAGCGTGCTCAGCTGTGCCTGAAGCGGTCCTCGATGTACTCGTCTTCTTCGGCCTCGGCACGACCGTGCACGCTGGCTGATCTCAATCGGTTGCGGCCGTAGCGGTTGCCGGGCTGCGAGATCTTCGCACCCGCGCCCAGCGCCGCCTTGTCGATCACGACGTACTCGACGTCACCGGTGACCTTCTCGGCAGCCTCGTCGTCGGCTCGTCGCTCACGCCTGGCTGAGATCGACACAGCGATGATGATCATGATGCCGAAGGTGAACCACTGGAGCATGTAGGACAGATGGTTGCCCGGGTCGAGGTCGGGCGCAGGCAGGGGAGTCAGCCCGGACTCATCGGGCAGGCCGTTTCCGGTGTGGACGGCTTCGGCGTAGACATTGTCATAGGCCGAGTCCATGCCGGGGATGCGGGCAGGATCGATGGCCTTGATCAGCCCATCGGGATTCTTATCCTCGGATCCGTCCTGCGCCGGCTGGAGGCGGGCGTTGATGGTCTGCTCACCTGACGGGGCCGGCGGTACCTCGTCGGGTTCCGCGACCCAGCCTCTGACGATCGCGATCGTGTCACCCGAGGTGAGCTCAAACGGGACGACGACGTAGTAGCCGACCTTGTCATTGACCGTGCGGTTGCGGGCGAAGACGGTATCGGATGTCTGGTAGTGCCCGGTCAGCGAGACCTGGCGCCATTCGTCCTCTTCATCGAGCGTTGCCGAGGTGGACGGCAGGATGCTGTCGATGTCGACCGGAGTCGCGGAATAGTTCGCGTTGATCGTGTCGATCTCGTGTTCACGCTGCTCGCGACGATCCTTCTGCCACAGGGCGAGGAAGATGCAGGCAATGACGACGATGATCGTCATCGCGATGTATTTCAGCCACCGTGGGCTGAAGAGGAAGGAATAGCGTGCCATCAACCCGCGTCCTCCGGGATGTCGTCGATGGCGACGTCGCTTTGGTAGAAGCTGCGCAGGGTGAGGAACTCGCGCAGATAGTCGAGATGTTCATCACAGGCCAGCCAGGTCTTACGGCGTTTGGGCATGTGCAGTCTCGGGTTGTTCCACAGGATTGCCCGCGTGGCGTCTGCCCGGCATCCCTTCGCCGAGCACGGGAGCTTCTCGGTCATGCACGATCACCTCGAGTCGGGTCAGTGGGGTCGGCGCTGCCGTCAGCAGACGCAGTGCTGTCAGTGTCGTCGGTGACCGAGCCGTCTGCTTCCCCGGAAACGGTCTCCCCAGGAACGGTGTCACCGGAGATCGTGTCTCCAGAGATCGTGTCTCCGGTGGCCGGCGGCAGCTCGGGCATGGGCGCGTTGTCGATCAAGGCGTTGTCAGAATTGCTGGAGCGTTCCCGGCCGGCATTGGCGAAGATCACGGCGGGGTAGGGGAGGAGCACAGCACCGCCGACGCAGACCCACATCAGCACATGCAGATCCGCCCGGAACATGAAGTAGGCCGCCACGAAGCAGAACGTGCGAATCGCCATGGTGATCGAATATTTGATGATCCGCGACTTCATGTCGTCATCAAGGGCAGTGTCTGCCGTGGTGATCTGCTGCGGGTGCTTGGACATATCCTTCTTCGCTCGATTTCTCCTACAAAATCATACTCTTCGTTTGTGTGAGTCGTATCGACGCCCGCCGGTTCACGATAGGTTAGTGACGGTAGGTTTGATCCCCATCGTGGATCAATCTGTATTGTCCACCAACAGGAGAGATTCGTGTCAGAACCACGCATAGTCCTCGTGACCGGAGGAAACCGCGGAATCGGCCGCACCATCGCCGAGGAATTCCTCGCCCAGGGCGACAAGGTAGCCGTGACTTCCCGCAACGGTGACGCACCCGAAGGCGCACTGGCCGTCTCCGCAGATGTCACCGACACCGATTCACTCGATCGTGCCTTCGCAGAGATCGAGGAGAAGCTGGGCCCCGTCGAGGTGGTTGTGGCCAACGCCGGCATCACCCGAGACAATCTGCTCATGCGGATGAGCGATGACGAGTTCGAAGCCGTCGTCGACACCAACCTCACAGGCACCTTCCGCACCGTCAAGCGCGCCATCACCGGCATGATCCGAGCGAAGAAGGGCCGCATCGTGCTCATCTCCTCGGTGTCCGGGCTCTACGGAGTCCCCGGTCAGGCGAACTATTCGGCCTCGAAGGCCGGACTCGTCGGCTTCGCCCGCTCGGTCACCCGTGAACTCGGCTCACGCGGCATCACCGCCAACGTCGTCGCTCCCGGCTTCATCCGCACCGACATGACGGATGAACTGCCCGAGAAGCAGCAGAAGGAATACCTCGCGACGATCCCCGCGAAGCGATTCGCCGAGGCGACCGAGGTCGCAAAGGTCGTCCGCTGGGTGTCCTCGGACGAGGCCGCCTACATCTCCGGTGCCGTCATTCCCGTCGACGGTGGGCTGGGGATGGGGCACTGAGCCCCGCCAACATCTAGACTTCACACCAAGGGCGTCGGCTCCATAGCCGTCGACGACAACGATTTCACCCACGTTTGAACAGTTTGAAAGGACCACAATGGGAATTCTTGACGGAAAGCGCATCCTCGTCACCGGCGTTCTGACCGAGGCCTCCATCGCCTTCGCAGCAGCCCGCATCGCTCAGGAGCAGGGTGCCGAAGTCATCCTCTCCAGCTTCGGCCGCCAGATGAAGATCACCCAGGTGATCGCCGAACGCCTGCCCGAGACCCCGAAGGTCATCGAACTCGATGCCACCAACGAAGACGACCTGGCCGCACTGCCTGAGCGCCTCGAAGGCAACATCGACGGCATCGTCCACGCCATCGCCTTCGCCCCCAAGGACGCACTCGGCGGCGTGTTCCTCGACACCCCCTGGGACTCCGTGTCCGCAGCGATCCACGTCTCGGCGTTCTCGCTCAAGGCCATCACCGTGGCCGCGAAGCCCGTGCTCAACAAGGGTGCCGGAGTCGTCGGCCTGACCTTCGACGCCACCATCTCCTGGCCGGTCTACGACTGGATGGGCGTGGCCAAGGCCGCCTTCGAGTCCACGGCTCGCTACCTCGCGAAGTACGTCGGCGAAGACGGAGTCCGCGTCAACCTCGTCTCGGCCGGACCGCTGAAGACCACCGCCGCCACCTCGATTCCCGGATTCGGGACCCTCGAAGACATGTGGGGCGACCGCGCACCGCTGGGATGGGACCAGAAGGACACCACCCCGGCAGGCAAGGCGATCGTCGCCCTGCTCTCGGACTGGTTCCCCGCCACCACCGGCGAGATGATCCACGTCGACGGCGGATTCCACTCCACCGGCGCCTGAACCGGACCACCCGACACCCACACTGATCCGGAGAACACGACGATGCCTGTGCTCATTCTCGCCCGCCATGCGAAGGCCGAGGCCGAAGGCCCAACGGACTTCGAACGCTCGTTGAACGCCAAGGGCCTGACTCAGGCTGTTGAGGCCGGAGCCGAAATCGCCGAGCGCTGGTCACCTGACGTGGCCATCGCCTCGGCGGCTCGGCGCACCGTCCAGACCGGGCAGGCCGTGGTCGAAGCCGTCAACCGGAACAACGGGGAACCCGAAACCGGTACCGGCCTCGAACTGCGCCAGGACGAGTCCCTCTACAACGGGGGAGTCGAGGACTGGATCGACGCGATCAACTCGATCCCGGCCGATTCCCAGTGCGCCTATATCGTGGGCCACCAGCCCACCGTCGCCGAGGTGGTCGGTCACCTCAGCAGCTCATCGGGGGTCCCGGACGAGTTCCGTCCCTCCTCGCTCGCAGTCTTCACACTTGAGAGCTGGGACATCGAACCCGGGAATTATCCGGAGCCCGAGCTGCGGGTCTTCCTCGGCGTCTGAACGCCATAGCCAAGAGAGAACTCAGGCGTCTGAACAAGGTTCAGGCGCCTGAGTTCTATTCACGCGTGGTGAGGCTCACACCTGTGCGCGTGTTTCGATGAGGGTGAGCACCTCTCGCAGATCACGATTCGTCACCGCGGCGTCAGCGGCGGCGACAAGTGCCGGTTTGGCACAGAAGGCCACACCCAGACCAGCGGCCTGGATCATTCCGATGTCGTTGGCTCCATCGCCGACAGCCACGGTCCGGGCCGGATCACAGTCGTACTTGGGGATTAGCTGCGAGAAGATCTCGGCCTTCGCGCTGGGATCGATGACACGACCGCTCGTGACACCGGTGAGCAGTCCATCGTGGGAGTCGAGACCATTGGCAAAGACCTCGGTGATGCCCATCGCCTCCGCGACAGGAGCGATGATCTGAGTGAAGCCACCGGAGACCAACGCCACGACGCCGCCACCGGACTGGACTGCGGCAACCAGCTCGCGGGCACCCTGCGTCAACGTGATCTGAGCACGCACCTCATCGAGGACGGAGACCGGCAATCCCTTGAGCAGCGCCACGCGCTCGGCCAGGGAAGCGGCGAAGTCCAACTGGCCGGCCATGGCCCGTTCGGTGATGTCGGCGACCTGAGCCCCCACCTCGGCGTGGACGGCGATGAGGTCGATGACCTCCTCGTTGATGAACGTCGAATCCACGTCCATGACGAGGAGCTGGATCGAATTGCCTGGCATCGGGGCTGCGGAGTCTGAGTCATTCACCCCTTCATCGTAGCGACAGCCATGATGTAGTCGGCGGCCGCGGGGTGCAGGCGCGAGAGCAGATCACCGAAGGCCGGCGGTGCGACCGTGGCCGGAGCCAACACGGTGCGCATCCGTTCATGAATGTCCAGGGCGGCATAGATGGCCCGGGCATCGGCGACGGAGGGGATGAGCCGTGAAATCGGGTGGCTGGTGCTCAGCTCCTCCTGCCAGTCCCGCCATGGACCCTCGCGCCAGTCGGCGGGAACCTCGATGGACTCGATGAGGTTGAGCCCCTCCATCACAAGGAGCCGGAGTCGGCGCAGCGCCTCGGCGGGGGTTCCCGCCGTGACCGGGCGAAAGACCGTGTCCCGGCAGGCGATGACCTCGACGTTGGCCTCGGCGCCGAGGAGGACCACTCCCACCTGGTGCGACCCCGAGTGGAGGACGATCGGAGCCGTGTGCCGACCGACCCTGAGCCGGTCGGCCTTGTCCACCGGTGGGGTCGTATGCGGCAGGGACGGGTGGTGCAGAGCCAAGCGCGCGTGCGTGATACCGGCGGCCTTCGCCTCGGCGGTGAAGAGCAGCAGACCCGTCGGCGGTGAGGTGCCGAAGACGTCGTCGGCGACGATGAGAGGGACATCACGATCGTCATCGAGGAAGGCAGCACTGACCTCGTCAGGGGCGAGGCTGGAGTGCAGGCGATGGTTCATCGCCAGGGTCAGCAGCAGTGAGTCGGTAGTCAAGTCCATGTCGAACCAGAATAGACGCCGAGCCTGCGATAGAGTTGGCTGATATGAGTGATGTCCTGACTTTGGATTCAGTTTCCGTGCGCCGAGGAGCCAATTTCCTCCTCCAAGATTTCTCCCTGACCGTCTCCGAGGGTGAGCATTGGGCCGTTCTCGGACCCAACGGCGCCGGCAAGACGACGTTGCTGGAAATGGCCGCCGGGCGAATGCACCCGACAACGGGCACCGTCGGAATCTTAGAAGAGCGCCTCGGCCGCGTCGACGTGTTCGAACTGCGTCCGCGCATCGGCTATGCCTCGACCGCGTTGGCCAACCGCATCCCTCTGTCCGAGGCCGTGCTCGACACCGTGCTGACTGCCGCCTACGGCGTCACCGGTCGCTGGGTCGAGGAATACGAAACCGATGACACTGACCGAGCCAAGGACCTCCTCGGCGCGTTCAACATCTCCCACCTGGCCGATCGCACCTTCGGCACCCTGTCCGAGGGCGAGCGCAAGCGGGTGCAGATCGCCCGTGCGCTGATGACGGATCCGGAGCTGCTGCTCCTCGACGAACCCGCCTCCGGACTCGACCTGGGCGGTCGTGAGGAGCTGCTGGCTGCGCTGACGGAGATTCTGTCCTCGAAGTGGGCTCCAGCGACGATCATGGTCACCCATCACGTCGAGGAGATCCCTGTGGGCATCACCCACGTGCTGCTTCTGGCCGAGGGCACCGATCTTGCCGCCGGTCCCATCGATGAGACGCTGACGGCCGACAACCTCTCGGCGACCTTCGGCATCGACGTCAAGCTCACCCGCGACGGGCAGCGGTTCCACGCCCGATCCCAGTACTGAGCATGGACCCAGTTCTCGGAATGGAACTGTGGCAGATCGCGCTGATCGTCCTCGCAGGAATCGGCGCCGGCGGAATCAACGCCGTCGTCGGCTCCGGCACCCTCATCACCTTCCCGGTACTCGTCGCCTTCGGCGTGCCCCCGGTCGTGTCGACGATGAGCAACGCGGTCGGCCTCATCCCCGGCAACATCGCCTCGTCCTTCGGCTACCGCGAGGAGCTCAAGGGCCAATGGCGGAGGATCCTCGGCTTCGTGCCGGCCTCCATCCTGGGGTCGCTGACCGGCGCCTATCTGCTTCTCCACCTGCCAGAAGATGCCTTCGAGACGATCGTGCCAGTCCTCCTCGTCGTCGCCCTCGTCATGGTCGTGGCCCAGCCGGCGCTGTCACGTCATCTCAAGAGCCGAGCGGTGCGCCGTGCCGAAAAGGCAGGCAAAGAGCATGTGGCGGCCTCGGCTGGCGATAAACTCTCCACCGGCCGCTATGTTCTCGTTCTCCTCGCCGTCTTCCTCACCGCGATCTACGGCGGCTACTTCGCCGCGGCTCAGGGCATCATCCTCATCGCCCTGCTCGGACTGCTCCTGCCCGATGACCTGCAGCGGCTCAACGGACTGAAGAACGTCCTCGTCTTGGTCGTCAACACGGTCTCGGCGAGCACCTACATCATCGTCGGCCACGACCGGATCAACTGGATCGCCGTCATCTGCATCGCCATCGGCTCACTCATCGGCGGCTACTTCGGGGCCCGCGTGGGCCGCAAGTTCTCGCCCGTCCTGCTGCGCACCATCATCGTCATCCTCGGCCTCGTCGCTATCTGGCGAATCCTCACACTGTGATCGCATGAACACACCCGCCAAGGCACCACTGACAAGGCAGCAGGTCATCGACCGTGCGGCCGAGCTCGGCATCACCGCCGACCGCCTGCGGTTCTTCGACGAGGAGACGATCAACGGCGAAGGCGGCGGCAGCGCCGTCGACGAGGTCGAGTTCAGTGTCTCGGCCACCGAACTGTATGACTACACCCAGCTGACGGATGTCGCCCTGCGCAGCGTCCGGGAACCAGCCGATGGTCTGTTCATCGCCGAGTCCTCGAAGATCATCCGCCGCGCCCACGCCGCAGGCATGGTTCCCCGGTCCTACCTGACCAGCCCGAAGTGGCTCTTCGACTTAGCCGACCTCATCGCCGCCTACGATGCACCGATCTTCATCGGCACCGACGCTGCTGTCGAAGCGCTGACCGGCTTCCACCTGCACCGAGGTGCTCTGGCGGCCATGCATCGCCCGGCGATGGACGATGTCTCCCAGCTCGTGGCCAAGGCCAGACGCATCGTCGTCATCGAAGACGTCGTCGACCATACGAACGTGGGCGCGATCTTCCGATCCGCCGCCGCGTTCGGCGTCGATGCCGTCCTGGTCACGCCGAGGTGCGCCGATCCTCTCTACCGGCGTTCCATCCGAGTCTCCATGGGCACGGTGTTCCAGGTGCCGTGGACGCGGATCGAGTCCTGGCCGGCTGGAGTCGACTCATTGCGTGAGCTCGGCTTCCATGTCGCAGCTCTGGCCCTCGAACAGGATTCGGTGGCCATCCGTGATTTCGCTGCGAACGCTCCCGAGCGCACCGCCATCGTCTTCGGCACCGAGGGCGACGGTCTGCGCCGCTCGACGATCGCCGCCTGCGATTCGACGGTGATGATCCCGATGTCAGGGGGAGTGGACTCACTCAACGTCGCAGCCGCGTCGGCGGTGGCCTGCTTTGCTCTGCAGAACGACTGATCTCGTGTCAGCGGCTGACACGCCCTCAGCTAACGCTTCTATTTGGACGCGATGTGAAGACTATCGGCAAGCACGTTTCCAACGCTTTGCGCGGGGAGCTCGAAGGAGAATCAACTGTCGCGAAATTTGCGATAGTTCAGAGTGAGGGGCAACGCATAACCACTCGACTGGTGATCCGGCCGAAAAAGATCTGATGATCGCACTCATCATTCGTATGATCATCCCTGAGACACGGTGACCCGAATTCCAGCAAAGACTGAGTGGAGGGTGTCGATGCCCGCTGGAGTGGACTCACTCAACGTCGCAGCCGCCTCGGCGGTGGCCTGCTTTGCTCTGCAGACGGAGCCTGAAGCTGCTCTCTGAGGTCGAGCCTCACGCCACACCAACTGCACAAGCGCCATCCATATCCTTGCTCAATGATGGTCACTCGCCCCGGTTTCGTGTGATGATGTCGGTGTGAGCACAGACGCACCGCTGAGACCAACGGTCGATGATCTCGAGGAACTGCGTATTCGGCTGACTGCCTACTGCTACCGAATGCTCGGCAACGTGGCGGACACCGACGACGCAGTCCAGGAGACGATCCTGCGGGCCTACCGCTCCCTTGAGAGCTATGACCCGCAACGGGCAAAGCTCACCACCTGGGTGCACCGGATCGCGACCAATATCTGCCTGGATCTGCTGCGCGGCGCACGTCGCCGGTCCAGGGCCACCGACCTGGGCCCTGCGCGGACAGGCACCACGTCTGCTGATTTGGGTGCGCCGCTGTCAGCCGATCACTTCGTCGAACCGATCCCTGACTCCCGGGTGATCTCGGCCACCGACCCGGCCGAGATCGTCGAACAGCGTTTGAGCGTGCGCTATGCCTTCATCGCGGCTTTGCAGCGTCTGGCACCACGGCAACGCGCGGTGCTCCTGCTGCGTGAGGTTCTCAGCTTCAGCGCCGAGGAGTCCGCGCACATCATCGGAACCACGGTGCCTGCCGTCAACAGCGCCCTGCAACGGGCACGAGCACGCTTGGCGAAGTCCCCACCAGAGACAACAGAGGTCTTCGACCCCACCGACGCCCGGCAGAGGCAACTGCTCGATGACTATGTCAGCGCCTTCGAGGCCCACGACATGGTCGCGCTCCGGCGTCTGTTGCGTGAAGACGCTCGGTCCTCGATGCCGCCGTTCGCCTGGTGGCTCGAAGGACGAGAGACCATTCTTACGGTCATGGGCGCAGCCGATGCCTGCGACGGTGACCGACTCATTCCCGTGCCGATCAACGGCAGCCCAGGCTTCGGGCAGTACCGGGTCGGCAGCGACGGTGTGCCGCGTGCCTTTGCGCTGCTCCTCGTCGAGGTGCGAGAGAACACGGTGTCCCATCTGGTCACTTTCCTCGGCAGCCAGGGACGATTCCGCGAGTTCGGCCTCCCAGAGAGTGTGGACCCCACTGCCTGAGACGCTCGTCTGAAAAGAATTTCGTCGTCGACCGATGAGTTCGCACCCGGACCTGCGTATAAGAAGTATGAACCCAAAGAAGAACACACATCCCTCCGCTGAACTCATCCGCGACGAGACCTTCGCCGAGCGCGCCCGCGTGGTCGACCTGCTTAACGGACTCGACTCACACGACTGGTCGGCACCTTCGCTGTGCACCGGGTGGCGGGTCAGGGAAGTCGTCGCCCATATGACGATGGCCTACCGACACAGAGGTCTCCGTTTCCTTCTGGGCCTGGCCAGACGTGGATTCAGGTTCAACGACTTCGCCGATCATCTCGCCCACGAGGACACGAACACACTCACGAACGCCGACCTCCTGGCCGCGCTGAGAGAGAATATCCGCAATCCATGGAGACCACCCGGCGGCGGTCCGGTGGGAGCCCTCAGCCACGACGTCATCCACGGCCTCGACATCACGGAGCCTCTGGGACTTGCATCGGCACCCGCAGAACGGATCAGACTCGTACTCGAACAGGCAGGGGAGAAGAACCTCGCCTACTTCGGCACGGATCTCACCGGTGTCAGACTCATCGCCGAGGACGCAGAGTTCAGCATGGGCACCGGCCCGCGCGAAGTGCGGGCGAGCGCCCGGGAGATGCTGCTGACGGTCACGGGGCGCCGACCATTGCGGGACCAGAGCCCTCCACGGCGCTGACCGGGGGCGAGACCGGCTGTGGGAGACTGGAGACAGACATTGTCCTGCCGTTTTCATGACCATTTTCGTCGTGACTTTGGCGCACGTGACCGCACAAGAGGAGACCAGTGGACCGCACCACACTCGCCCACGCCCTGGAAGCAGCTCGCATCACCGGTGAGGTGGGAACACCCCGAGAGAACAACCTCTCCCACATCCACCGGTTCCTCGCACAGGAGAAGCAGTTCGACTTCGGTGTCGAACTCACCCGCGATTGGGACTATGACTCCGTGTTCGCTCTTATGGTCGACCGGTGCGGGCTGCGTCCCGAAACGGACTTCGTCGAGGGTGTGGACACGATTTCGACGCAACGCTGCATCGATGCCGTCGAGCGTGTAGCCGTGGCTATCGGCGAGGTCACTCGTGCCGGGGGAGAGATACTCTTCGCCACCGGTCATCCCGCGGGCCTGCTTCCCGTGCACATGGCCATCGCCGCGGCCGCTGATGCCGGCGGCGCCACAATCATGCACCAGGCCAACGCCGTTCCGGTTCCGGGACTCGGCGGCGACTGCCGGCAGATCAACCGCGTGTGGACCTGGCACCAGCACGGTGGGACCCCGCACACTCACCTCGCCGAACCCATGCACGCACTGCTGGATGACATCACTTGCCGAGGTGGCGCTGCCCCCGACCTGATCGTGGCCGATCATGGGTGGGCAGGTGCGGCCTCGACACGGGGACTGCGCACGCTGGGCTACGCGGACTGCAACGATCCGGCCCTCTTCGTCGCCGAGGCGCAGAGAGCCATCGAGGTCACCGTCCCTCTCGATGACGACGTCGTGCCCTACCTCTACGAACCACTCATCGACTTTGTGCTCGACAAGGCAGGACTGAGCTGACCGACGACCTCAGCTGACCGACGACCTGAGCTGACCGAGAATCTCAGCTGATCTCGTTCGCGAGACCCTCGACCACCTCGGCGGTGGGAAGCGATGCCAACGCTGCACCGGAGAGGATGAGCTTGGAACCACGGATGCCTGAACCGATGATGAGCTCTTTGGCCTCGGCGACGCGTGAGTCGATGAGGATCCGGTAGTCGGCAGGCAGACCGATGGGCCCGATGCCGCCGTACTCCATCCCCGATTCGCCGACCGCACGGTCCATGGGCAGGAACGAGGCCTTGCGCACGTCGAGGAGTTTCTTCACGCGCTTGTTCACATCGGCACGGGTGTTCGCGAGCACCATGCAGGCGGCGATGCGCTCCTCACCGGAACGCGAACCGGCGACGAGAACACAGTTCGCCGAGGTTTCGGGTCCCAGCCCGGTGGCATCGAGCAGGGCGGCTGTGTCGGCGATCTGCGGATCGATGGCGAACGCGTGGACCTCGCCGGCGATCGACGACAGCGCCTCGGCGGTCGATGCGGCCATGAGGTCGGGAGCGGTTGCGGCGGGCGTGAGGTCGAATTGCGCGGAGATGCGTTCCTTGGTGTTCATGGCCACAGTTTAGGAGACGGTGCGGGAATCGCTTTGGGCCGGTCCATCAGATAGACTGGACTGTCGCTTCGTGTCCGGTTCCTACGGTACGGGGCGTGTCCAGCAGACGAATTCGGGCACTGGCGGATGGGTCGACCCATACCAGGCGCCTGAGCGGATTCAGCAAAGGTAAGAATATGAAAAAGGACATCCACCCGGAATACGCACCGATCGTGTTCAACGATCTGTCGTCGGGAACCAAGATCCTCACCCGCTCGACCGCGAAGAGCGACAAGACGATCGAGTGGGAAGATGGCAACACCTACCCAGTCATCGACGTTGAGATCTCGAGTGCATCGCACCCGTTCTACACCGGAAAGCAGCGCATCCTCGACTCCGCAGGCCGCGTCGAGAAGTTCAAGGATCGCTACAAGGGCTTCGGCAAGCGCTGACCCCCTGTCGGTTTCGACCGACCCGACGGTTCCGACCGTCACGCATGACTCATGCGAACTGCCCCGCACACCTGAGCTGGTGTGCGGGGCAGTTCTCTGTCTCCTGCTGGTCGAGACGCTCTGGTTCGGACGCTCGGGTCAGTCCACCGTGACCCGGACCTCGGGTGAGGGCTGAGTCCGTGCCGCGGGGTGGAACAGTGAGGCCACGCCGGTGGCGTTGTCGAGGCAGTTTGCGATGCCGTGAGCGACCTTCTCCTTCGCCGAGACGACCGCGTCCTGGATGCTCAAGCCAGTGGCGATGCCAGCGGCGATGGATGAGGCGAAGGAACAGCCTGCACCGTTGACGAGTTTCTCATTGACCTTGCGTGAGCGCAGCGTCGTGATGCTCTCACCGTCGAAGACGATGTCGATGGCATCTTCACCGGCCAGACGTGCACCACCCTTGACGACGACGTTCTTCGCACCCTGGGCGTGGATGATCTTCGCGGCCTCGACCATGCCCTCAACCGAATCGATGGGCTCGAGTCCGGCCAACGTGGCGGCCTCTTCGAGGTTCGGGGTGATGACCGTGGCCAAAGGCACGAGGTTGTCGACGAAGAGATCCTTGAGGTCGACCATTGTGCCCGCACCCTTGCAGACGAGGACGGGGTCGAAGACATAGGGCAGCTCATTGGTCTTCAGCTTCTGAGCCAGGACCAGCGCGTTCTCCACGGACCCGAGCATGCCCGACTTGATCGCATCGAACTTGTGCACGGCCAGCGTCGATTCGAGCTGCCTGGTCACGACCTCGGGGTCGATGAATTCGATGACGTGGCTGAAGCCGTCATTCGGGTCGAAGGTGACGATGCAGGTCACGGCGGCGGTGCCGAATGCGCCGTATTCTTCGAACATCTTCAGGTCGGCTTCGAGTCCAGCTCCGCCGGAGACGTCGGAACCGGCGATCGTGAGCACTTTGGAGGTCATAGTGGTCCTTTCGGGAATTGCTGTCGGGCAGAAGTCTACGCGCGTTCAGGCGCCGGTGTATCCCTGCTGCCGCCACGCCTCGTAGATCGCGATCGACGCGGAATTGGCAAGATTGAGCGACCGCCTCGACGGCAGCATCGGGATGCGCACGGACAGATCCACATGGTCATCGTCGACGACGGAATCGGGCAGACCCGTCGACTCCTGACCGAAGAGGAGGACATCACCGTCACGGTAGTCCACCTCGGCGAAGGACTGATCCGTGTGGGTCGTGAACGCAATGACCCGACGCTCGCCGAGGTGGTTCCACAGATCCGTCAGAGACGCATGGACCGTGACGTGGGCCAGATCGTGGTAGTCCAGTCCCGCGCGACGCAGCTTGGCATCGGAGAGGTCGAAGCCCAAGGGCTCGACGAGGTGGAGGTGGGCACCCGTGACCGCGGCCAATCGGATGGCGTTGCCGGTGTTGCCGGGGATCTCGGGTGTGTGGAAGACGATGTCGATGTTCATATGACACCCATTTTGTCACTGATCGCCCGCTTGCCGGTCCACGAGCTTGGTTACTGCGAGTCCGAGGATGTGGTCGCGAGTCGAACGAGCAGATAGCCCTGGCGGGTCGACTCGGGGAACGGGCCGGAACGATCGGGTTCGCGTTCGATGCGGGTCACGGGCGTGAACCCATGGTCTTCGGCGATCGTGAGCACCTGTTCGATCGATCGGCGGTGGAAGTCGAGATCGACGTCGAAGCCGGCGGCCTGGGCCTGATGATCCACGCGGTCACCGAGTTGGAAGGCCAGTTGGAACCACCCTCCCGGACGCAGCACTCGTGCCGCCTCGGCGAATACGGTGGGCAGGGACTCATCGGGAATATGGATGATGGAATACCAGGCGACGAGTCCGGAGACGCTGTTGTCGAGGTTCGGCAGCGCGGTCATCGACCCGGTGGTGAAGTCAAGGTTCGGGTAGAGGCGAGTTGCCTGGGCGATCATCGCGGGGGAGAGGTCGAGGCCAGAGGGGCTCAGCCCCAGGGCGGCAAGGAATGCCGTGATCCGACCTGGGCCGCACCCGATCTCAAGGGTCTCGGAATGTCCTGTGGAGAGCACGAGTTCGGAGAAGGCGCCGAGGACCGCACGGTCATGCGGCTTCGCAGTGAGCTCGGCAGAAATCCAGTCTGTGTACGTCTCCGCGATCGCATCATAGGAGGCTCGGGTGGCGCACTCCCTGGCTGCCGTCTCGACCTGTTCCTGTGAGCCTGTCCGAGCCGGGTGTGTGGTCTCGTTGGTCCCATCGCTCATGCAGTCAGCCTACCGCCGAGGCGGTCCGGGTCGAGCGCGGAGCGTCTCCGCGGGGACGCCTGTGTGCGTGAGATTCCAATCATATCGAACTGGGATATTCAACAGACGAAACAAAATAGAATGAGGTGGATTGAAAGTCTTCTCTCGCACATGATGATTCCGATCACGTGTCAGTGGCTCCTCGTATGGTGAAGGCACGGTTCGAGGTCAGGGGGACTCCCGGACCGAGCGGCTGTGAAGGCCGAAGAAGAAGGGTGAGAACCATGATGAAGAAGACGCCGGCCGATCCGTTTGAGGCGGAATGGCGACACGCCCGGGCGGACAATACGGCCGCGTAAATCTTGCCTATTTAGAACACTAGTTCGATAATGGATGTCATGTCTGCAGTGCCACTCGTTGAACAGCTCAGCCGGGAGATGGGTATCTCCACGGCTACTGCTCTGTTCGATGGGCTCGTTCCTCGCCCCGTGGACCCGGTGCTGGCCCCGATGTTCCGCCGAGGTGGTCTTCCCCGAGGTGAGATCGTGACACTGACCGGAGGCCAATCCCTCAGCTGCGCCCTGGCCACGATCGCCATGGCAACCCAAGAACAGAAATGGTGTGCAGGCATCGGACTCGGTGAACCGGCCGTGTCATCCATCGCCGACTTGGGTGTTGACCTCGACCACTTCGTCAACCTCGTCACCCCGGCCGAAGACTGGCTGCGTGTGGCCTCCATCCTCATCGAATCCTTCGACGTCCTCGTCGTCGATCCAGGATTTCTGCCCAGTGCCGGCGAACGCGCCCGGCTGCTGGCGAAGGTGCGCGAACGCAAGATCAGCTTCATCAGCCTGACCTCGATGCCCGGCAGCACGGAGCAGATCACCATCACCGACACGCAGTGGTCGGGCACAGAACACGGCCATGGACGTCTCCGATCCTGCCTCGTGCAGGCCCGATCCCAGACCGGCGTCCACCGGTTCCTGCTGCCCGGACCGGACGGAACTCCCAGCGAAGCACCACCACGCACCCCGACTGAGGGAACATTCGAACGGCCGGTGATCCGCAGTGTCAGCTGAAGCCGCGCCAGGCAAGAAGAGCCCCACGGCGGTGCGCAGCGACCCAGCAGATAGCGACAGTGCGCCTGCCGCCGCGAGCGCCGAGGGTCGTCGCACGCTCGTTCTCACCGTTCCCGATTGGTCCGCCGTGGCCGCCGCGACCGAGCACGAGTTCAGCCCGCGCACTCCGGTAGCGGTGCTCAGCGGGGGCAAGGTCGTTGCGGCCAACGCGCCTGCTCGTGCCGCCGGAATCGCGTTGGGCAACAACAAACGCGCGGTCGGATATCGCTGTCCCGAAGCCCAAGTGGTGGCCTGGAATGAAGAGACAGACAACCGACACTTCTCCGCAGGAGTCGGAGCGCTCGAGGAACTCGTGGCACGGTTCACTCTGCTCAGCCCCGGCACGCTCGCCATTCCCCTCGACTCGCTCAAGCACGGCTATGCCGATGAGCCCAGCGCCGTTGAGGCTCTGATCTCCGCGCTGGTGGCGGCCACCGGGTGGGAGTTCTTCCCCGGCATCGCCGACACCGTCTTCGCAGCAGTCCTCGCCGCGGGGCAGGCGCGGCGGGTCGAGCCGGGGGAGACTGCAGAGTTCTTGGCCGCCCAGCCGATCAGCACCCTCGAGTATGCGGGGGCAGGTGCGACCGAACTCATCGACACCTTCACCCAGCTGGGCCTGCGCACCTTGGGAGATCTGGCCGGAATCGACGTGCGGGCGGTGAACTCACGTTTCGGGACGCTGGGCAAACACGCTCACGATCTGGCCACAGGCGTCGAATGGGCACCCTTGAACGATCATGTGCGGGAGGAGAAGCTCACCGTCGAACTCGGTCTGGACGAGCCGACGACTCGCAGTGACACCTTAGGATTCCTGACCCGCCAGCTCGCCGCCGACCTGCTGACCACAGTGCGCCGCCGAGGACTCGTATGCACACAGATCACGATCGAGCTCATCGCCGTCTCGGGACAGTCCTCGAAGCGGACCTGGCGGATCGAGGACATGAACGAGAACACCATCGCCGATCGTCTGCGGTGGCAGGCAGAAGGATGGTTGGCCGGAAGCACTCGAAAGGGACCAGCCTCCCCTCAGCAGGGTTCAACCCCTTCCCGCACGAGCAGCAAGAACCGCAAAGACAGCAGGCACAGCAAGGACAGGGAGACGCCGGCCCCCGACGAGCCTGGCCCCGACCCGGAGGACTTCTCCGAGGAAGGCATCATCGCTCTTGGCCTCGTGGCCGCGGAGCTGACCACCCCCATCGGGGCGACGAGGAGCCTGTTCGATGAGAACACCGGGCAGGTCACTCACACGCTGGAGCGGCTGCAGGGACTGTTCGGCCCCGACGCGGTTCTGGTCCCGGGGCTGCAGGGCGGATGGGATCCGGCCGAGACAAACCTGTGGACGCCGTGGCAGCAGGCGGCATCACCGGTGCGCAGCCCCGGGGCACCCTGGCCTGGGGCACTGCACGCACCCCGACCGACGACGGTTGAGAACCTGCCCGTCGACGTGCTTGCCGTGGGAGGTCGCTCGGTGGGGGCTCGCCCCGCAGGCCTGGAATCGGCACCGTACGCGATCCGCTTTCCGACTGGAGCCACCGAGGCAATCGTTGACTATTCGGGCTCCTGGCCCGTGGAATCCGGTTGGTGGGATCCGGCGAAAGCCACCTATCGGACCCGTCTGCAGGTCGTCACAGACTCGGGACAGGCACTGCTGCTGAGCAAAGAGAACGGCCAGTGGCACATCACCGGCCGATACCGCTGATGCACCGAACCACCGAGATGAGGGAGCTGAACCGCTGATGGGCTTTTCGAATCCGCGCACACCCTGGTCCCAGCTGGCCCAGCGGCTGGAGGGCAAGCAGACCAGCAGCAAACAGGTCGACCGCAAACAGGTCACCGACAGGCAGACGGTCAACAGGCGATCGGTTGACGAACACGCCGACGGATCCGACGCGCCCG
Source organism: Brevibacterium aurantiacum (assembly GCF_003932995.1). Taxonomy (NCBI): domain Bacteria; kingdom Bacillati; phylum Actinomycetota; class Actinomycetes; order Micrococcales; family Brevibacteriaceae; genus Brevibacterium; species Brevibacterium aurantiacum. The sequence goes on along the minus strand of NZ_CP025333.1, from coordinate 2,162,830 downwards.
CCTTCTCTCGCCCCGACCGGCATCAGGTCTCGGTGGGTCCTGGCGGCTCCGACGGTGCCGGCCGCTATTCGGGACCGGGTCAAGGCCCCATCCTGCGCACCTCGAGCGTCGAGTGGGCGGAGCTGCATGTGCATTCCCAGTTCAGCTTCCTCGATGGAGCCTCGGACCCCGAAGAGCTCGTGGCCGCGGGTGCAGCCGCGGGGCTGACGTCCCTGGCGCTGACCGATCACAACGGTCTCTACGGTGCGGTGCGGTTCGCCCATGCCGCCGCCGAGGTGGGTCTGCCCACCGTCTTCGGTGCTGAGCTGTCCGTGGGGTTGGAGGAGAAGATCCCCGGCCAGACCGATCCCGATGCCACCCACCTATTGGTCCTTGCTCGTGGAGTCGAGGGATACCACCGACTCTCGATGGCCATCACCGAGGCCAACTTGGCGGGGGAGAAGAACCGACCGGTGTTCGGCCTCGAGGAACTGGCAGCGATGAGCGGTGACTGGACGATTCTCACCGGCTGCCGCAAAGGCCCCCTGCGTCGAGCCCTGAATGACCCGGACGGGGGACTCGGTGCCCTGCGCAAACTCATCGCGCTCTTCGGAGCCGACCGTCTCGCGGTTGAACTCAGCCGGGATGGGACTCCGGATGACGATGAACGGCTGCGCCACCTCGGCGACCTGGCTCAGCGCACCCACCTGCCGATCGTGGCCAGCAACAGCGTCCATTTCGCCACTCGGGCGCAGTGGAAGTCAGCCCAGGTGCGGGCCTCGGTGAGGTCCAGGCTGTCCCTCGACGAACTGGCCGGGTGGCTGCCGGCGACGGCGAACGCTCGGATCCACACGGGGGAGGAGATGGCGGCACGCTTCCCGCGTCAGGCGTTGGAGAACGCGGTGGCCATCGGCCGGGAATGCTCCTTCGTCCTGAACTCGGCCCGCCCGGATCTGCCGCGTGCGCCGATGCCTGATGACCGTGGGGCCGAGGAATATCTGCGTGAGCTCATCGAAGATCGCGGTGCCAGGCGCTACGGGACCCGAGCAGAGAACCCGAAGGCCTGGGCCCAGCTGGATCGGGAGATGGACATGATCGCGACGCTGGGATTCTGCGGATACTTCCTCATCGTCTACGACATCACCGAGTTCTGCCATCGGGTGGCCATCTTCTGCCAGGGGAGAGGCTCGGCGGCGAACTCCGCGGTCTGCTATGTCCTCGACATCACCGCCGTCGACGCGGTCAAGCACGAACTCCTCTTCGACCGTTTCCTCTCACCGGACCGCAAGGGCTATCCGGACATCGACATCGACATCGAATCGGGCAGGCGCGAAGAAGTCATCCAATACGTCTACGACCACTTCGGCCGTGAGCGGGCGGCCCAGGTCGCCAACGTCATCACCTACCGGGCGAAATCAGCCATCCGTGACGCGGCCTTCAGCCTCGGCTACGAACCGGGGCAGCAGGATGCGTTCTCAAAGGCCAGCAACCGCTGGTCGACCCTGCCCGAGGCGGAGGATTCCCCGGTCCCCGCGCCTGTGCTCACGATCGCGGATGACCTGCTGGGCTCACCCCGTCACCTGGGCATCCACTCCGGCGGCATGATCCTCGCCGATCGTCCCATCGGTGAGGTCGTTCCGATCGAGAAGGCCACGATGGGCCATCGCACCGTCGTCCAATGGGACAAGGACGACTGCGCCGTCATGGACCTGGTGAAGTTCGACCTGTTGGGACTGGGCATGCTCACCGCACTCCACGAGATGGTCGACCTGGTCCACCGGCACACCGGCGAGCTCATCGAACGCGCCCACATCGACGACGAGGACGAAGCCGTCTACACGATGCTGCAGAAGGCCGATGCGGTGGGCGTCTTCCAAGTCGAATCACGGGCTCAGCTGGCGACCCTGCCCCGCCTGCGCCCGGAGACGTTCTATGATCTCGCCGTTCAGGTCGCCCTCATTCGGCCCGGCCCCATCCAAGGCGGTTCCGTCCACCCCTACATCCGCAGACGGCAGGGCCTGGACAAGGTCGAGTACCTCCACCCGCTGCTGCGCAAATCCCTGGCCAAGACCTACGGGGTGCCGCTGTTCCAGGAGCAGCTCATGCAGATGGCCATCGACGTCGGCGGCTTCACCGGGGCCGATGCCGACCAGCTGCGGCAGGCGATGGGATCGCGACGATCAGAGAAGCGGATGACCGAGCTGGCCCAGAAATTCCAAACAGGCGCTGCGGCCAACGGAGTCGACGAGGAGACCGCGGAGTCCATCTTCTCCACGATCGCCGCGTTCGCCAACTACGGGTTCCCCGAATCCCACGCGATCAGCTTCGCCAACCTCGTCTATCAGTCGGCCTGGTTCAAATACCACCACCATGCGGCATTCACCGTCGGCCTGCTGCGCAGCCAGCCGATGGGCTTCTACTCGCCGCAGTCCCTCGTCGCCGACGCCCGCCGACACGGGGTGAGAATCCTGCCCGTGGACATCCGCCACTCGATGGCCGGCAGCGACCTGGAACGACTCGAGTCCGATGGCACCGGAGACTCGGGCGAGTTCGGGATCCGGTTGGGATTGGATTCGGTGTCTCATGTCGGGTCCTTCGCCGAGGTGATCGTGACCGAACGCGCGAAGGCACCATTCACCTCGGTGGCGGACCTGGCCGAACGCACCGGGATCGGCAAACAGGGCCTCGAAGGACTCGCGACCGCGGGGGCGCTGAGCTGCTTCGACCTCGATCGCAGGCAGGCACTGTGGCTGGCCGGTGGGGTCGCGGGAGCACACCCGGGCGTGCTGCCGGGAACCGCCACGATCTCCTCGGCACCGACCCTGCCGACCATGGACGCCTTCGATACGACCCTGGCAGAACTCTTCTCCACCGGGATCACCGTCGACGGATACCCGACCGAGATCCTGCGAGCGTCCCTGATCGAACGCGGCTATGCCTCGACGGCTGATGCCGCTGCGGCCGCGGACGGGACTCGGATGACGGTGGCCGCCATCGTCACCCACCGACAGCGCCCGGCCACCGCCTCGGGAATCACATTCATCAACCTCGAGGACGAATTCGGGATGCTCAACGTCGTGGCCACTGCCGGGCTGATGAAGAGGTTCAGGCCGATCGCAACCTCACGCAACGCACTCGTGGTCACCGGGCTGATCCAACGCGGAGGAGAGGTCGTGAGCCTCTACGCGCACAAGCTCATCCCACTCGAGGTGCAGCTGCCGACCAAGGCCCGCAACTTCCGCTGAGGGGACTGGCGGTGTGAGCGCTGCGAAAACTAGTGGTGTGACGAAACATGACGCCAGGTGACATGAACATGACGAGATCGCATCGGGGAAGTCACAGAGTCGAAGACAGTAGTGACATCACCACAAACAATCGCGCGGACCACCACGGGCGACTCACCCGTACCCGAAGGAGACACATCATGACCCAGTCATTCGAAACTCGTCAGATCCATGCTGGCCAGACACCGGACCCGGCCACGGGCTCCCGGGCGCTGCCCATCCACCAGACCACCTCGTTCGTCTTCGACAGCAATGAGACGGCCGCGAACCGCTTCGCCCTGGCCGAGCTCGGCCCCATCTACACCCGCATCACCAACCCGACCACCGAGGTCGTGGAGAACCGCATCGCCGACCTCGAAGGCGGCGTCCACGCCGTGCTCACGGCCTCAGGTCAGTCGGCAGCCCTGCTGGCGATCACGAACATCGCCGAAGCCGGTGACCACATCGTCGCCAGCTCCAGCCTCTACGGCGGAACCTACAACCTGCTTCACGTGACCCTGCGCAAGCTGGGCATCGAAACCACCTTCGTCGACGTCGACGACCTCGAGGCCTGGAAGTCAGCAGCGAAGGACAACACCAAGCTCTTCTTCGCCGAGGTTGTCTCCAACCCCCGCTCCGATGTCCTCGACATCGCAGCAGTGGCTGACATCGCCCACGAAGCCGGTGTTCCGCTCTTCGCCGACAACACCCTGGCCACCCCCTACCTGGTGCGCCCGATCGAGCACGGTGCCGACGTCGTCCTCCACTCGGCCACCAAGTACCTCGGCGGACACGGCAACTCGATCGCCGGTGTCGTCGTCGACAGCGGAAACTTCGACTACGGCACACAGCCGGAGAAGTTCCCCGGCTTCAACACCCCAGATGAGTCCTACAACGGTCTGGTCTACGCTCGCGACCTCGGCGCGGACTCGGCCTTCGGCGCAAACGTCTCCTTCGGCCTCAAGGCCCGTGTGCAGGGTCTGCGCGACCTCGGACCGGCCGTCAGCCCGTTCAACGCATTCCTCATCGCCCAGGGAATCGAAACCCTGAGCCTGCGCATCGACCGCCACGTCGAGAACGCGAACAAGATTGCCTCCTACCTCGAAAGCCACGACCAGGTCAGCCGGGTCGCCTTCGCGGGACTCGAGTCCAGCCCCTGGCACGACAAGGCCAAGAAGTACCTGCCCAACGGTGTCGGATCGGTCCTCGGCTTCGACATCGCCGGAGGCTTCGACGCCGCCGTGGCATTCGTCGACGCACTTGAACTGCACTCCCACGTGGCCAATATCGGCGACGTCCGCTCGCTGGTCATCCACCCGGCATCGACGACCCATGCCCAGCTGGACGAAAAGGCACAGGCCGCCGCCGGCGTGAACCCTGCCTTCGTGCGTCTGTCCGTGGGACTCGAAGGCAGCGACGACATCATCGCCGACCTCGACAAGGGCTTCGCCGCTGCCGCAGCGATCGCATCGGCCGCCGCCTGACATGACCACCCAGAGCACTTCCGTCGAGCGAATCCTGGGCTTCGTCACAGAATCCGGACACACGTTCAGAACTGTCGAAGTCGCCTATGAGACCTTCGGCACACTCAACACGGAGCGCAGCAATGCGATCCTGGTCGAACACGCCCTGACCGGCGACACCAGCGTCACCGAATGGTGGGCAGGCATCGTCGGTCCGGGGCAGGCGATCGACACCGAGAAATACTTCGTGGTGTGCGCGAATTCGCTCGGCGGGTGCTCGGGAACCACCGGACCGCAGTCCGTCTATGACGACGGGCTGCCCTACGGATCCAGATTCCCTCAGGTCACCATCCGCGATATGGCCCGACTGGAACACAATCTCACTCAGATCCTCGGCATCGACTCCTGGCATGCCGTCATCGGCGGATCGATGGGCGGAGCCAGAGCCCTCGAATTCGCGCTCCTCGACAAACGCAAGGTGAAGAAGTGCGCGATCATCGCAGCACCGGCCTTCTGCGAAGCCGATCAGATCGCCTGGGCGATGATGCAGGAGCGCGCGATCGAACTCGACCCCGACTACTATTCCGGTGACTACACCGCGGTCGGGGCCTTCCCCGCACAGGGGCTGGGTCTGGCACGCCAGATCGCCCACCTGACGTACCGCAACGATGTCGACCTCAACAACCGATTCTCCCGGCGACGCCGATCGCCTGACTACTACGAAGTCACCTCGTACCTCGACCACCAGGCAAAGAAGCTCACCGCACGGTTCGACCCGCACAGCTACGTCGTGCTCACCCGAGCCCTGCGAGACCACGATGTGCGCATCGGTCGCTCACACGACCTGACGACTGCACTGGCCGATGCCTGCGTCGACAACCTCGTAGTCTCCGTCTCCTCGGATCGGCTGTTCCCGCCCGCGCAGGTCGAACTCCTCGCCCAGAACCTGCCCGGAGACGTGACCCATCACGTCATCGACTCCGGCATCGGCCATGACGGCTTCCTCACCGAAACCGAGGCTGTCTCGACGGCACTCAAGGGCTTCCTCGACACCTGATCGCCTGCCTGGGCACAACACGCCGGGCACAACACATGAGAGGGCCGTGCGGCTGATTCGCCGCACGGCCCTCTCACTGTCTGTCAGGACTCACTGTCTGTCAGGACTCACTGTCTGTCAGGACTCACCGGAAGTGAAGCCTTCTACTTCCCGGCCTTCGCCTTGCGAGCATCCTTCTCGGCTGCCTTCTTCGCTGCCTTTTCGGCCTTACGCAGCTGCTTCTCCGGCACCGCATAGTCTTCCTGGGCGCGGGAGTGACGGTAGTAGTCCGCGGCTTCGTCCTGTCGCTCGGCCTCAACGCCGGTCGAGATCGTGGCGCGACGATGGTCATCGCCGTAGCCGAAGGCGTCCACCAGGTCCAGAGCATTGGCCGAGAGCTTCGCGCACAGGCGATTGAGCGTCTCGTTGAGCTGACGGGCACGCAGCATCGGCAGGCGACCGTACATGAGGTGCCAGCCCACATGCTTCTCGATGAGGCTGAGACCATAGGTATCGCGCAGACGCCGGAACAGCTTGTTCTGGACGGGGTCCTGCTGCTCCCTCATCGCTTCGTCGAGGGCCTTCCACTTCTCCAGCTCAACGTAGGCACGAGCCATCTCGATGAACTCATGCTGATTGGAATTGAACAGGTCGGCCGCGTCTGCCGCCGACATCTTCATCGCCGGGCGCAGCGCCTGCGCGAGGCCGGAGACCATGACTTCGAGCCGGGTCTCCAGCAGCGAACGCTGCAGGCGTCCGGACCGGATCCGCTTCTCGCCGAGGTTGGGGGTGAAGACATCGGAGATGGCCAGTCCCGCATTTGCCAGTCCGGTCCGGTAGAGCGTGTGCTCGGCTGCTTGGGTGCCGATGTAGCGGGCGGCCCCGCCGACATCGATATTGGCGAATTCCTTCGCATAGTCGCCGAGGAGGCGCTTGGCTGCCAGCTGCAGGAGCACGGTGTTGTCTCCCTCGAAGGTGGCATAGATGTCGAGGTCGGCGCGCAGTCCCACCAGACGGTTCTCGGCCATGTAACCGGCACCGCCGCACGCTTCCCGGCATTCCTGGATGACGTCGAGGGCCATCCAGGTCGTGTCGGCCTTGAACGCCGCTGCACGGGTTTCGAGCAGGGCCCGGTTCTCTTCACTCTCGTCGGCGCCTGAGAAGACCTCTTCGAACGAGTTGAGCAGCTTCTCGTGGGCGAAGGCCGAGGCATAGACCGAGGCGATGGCCGGCATGAGGCGGCGCTGGTGCTGCTGGTAGTCCAGCAGGGTGGTCTCGTTGATGTCATCGACAGTGGTGAACTGCTTGCGTTCGAGCCCGTAGCGCACGGCGATGTCCAGCGCCAGCTTCGACGCCACGATGGCCGCACCGTCAAGGGAGACACGACCCTGGACAAGGGTTCCCAACATGGTGAAGAAGCGGCGTCCGGGGGAATCGATGGGGGAGGTGTACTTCCCGTCAGCATCCACGGCACCGTAGCGATCGAGCAGATTGAAGCGAGGAATCCGGACCTGCTCGAAGACGATCCGACCGTTGTCGACGCCCTTGAGGCCACCCTTGTAGCCGTCATCCTCAATGCTGATTCCCGGCAGGATGGTGCCGTCCTCGTCACGGATCGGCACGAAGAATGCGTGCACACCGTGGTTGACGCCGTTGGTGATGAGCTGAGCGAAGACCACTGCGGCACGGGCATCGCGGGCTGCATTGCCGATGTATTCCTTCGTCGCGGCACGGAAGGGCGTGTCGATGACGAACTCGTCCTTGTCGACCTCATAGGTTGCCGTGGTCCCGACCGCGGCCACATCTGAGCCGTGACCGATCTCCGTCATCGCGAACGAGCCCAGCAGCTTGCCCGTCTGCGCCGCGACCAGCCACGCGTCGTGCTGTTCGGCATTGCCCAAGTGCAGGATCGCTCCGCCGAAGAGTCCGAACTGAACGCCGGCCTTGACCTGCAGGCTGGGTGAGGCTGTGACTGTCTCCTCGAAGCTGGCGATATTGGTCGCATGCTCGTTGCGGCCGCCGAGTGCGGGCGGCAGCGCCACCATCGGCAGCCCGGTGTCGGCCATGAGCTCGACCCCGGCGAGCGTCTTCGCCCGCGTGGTCTCGAGGTCATCGGCGGGATCCTCATGCGTGATCTCTTCGAGTGCCAGGGTCCTGCCCTGGCGCCGAGCCTCGGCCCACCGGCCATCGAGGGCATTGTTGATCGCCTGTGGATCAAGGGAAAGCTTCATTCGTCTACTCCTAGTTTTGCGGGCAACGAGGCCCAGAGCCATTGACTGATTGCGGTGGCGAATTCATCGGGGCGGCTGGGATCGGCCAGCCAGCTTTCGGTCGCGGCACGCACGAACCCGATCGCACCTGCTGCCCAGAGGCGTCCCTGCGTTCCTTCCAGGGACAGCCTCTCGGCGAGGAGGCCGGCGATCGAGTTGAAGAACCCGCCGGTCTCCGTCGGTGCGAAGCGGTTGACTGCCGTATCGCAGAATCGGTAGATATTCGGTGATTCTGCGGCGAGCGCGACAAAGGCATGGATCATCTTGGTGAGTGCATCCTGCGCCGAGGCTGCTGTTGCGTCATCGAGTGACTTGGCGATGACATCCATCGCCCATTCGCCCATTGCCGCCTGCAGTCCGGCACGATCCGTGAAATACCTGTAGAGCACGGACTTGGTGGTGCCCGAATACTCCGAGATCTGCTCCATCGACAGCTCGTCTCCGTGCTCGTCGACGACATGCCGGACGGCGCGCAGCAGTTCTCGGCGCCTGAGGTCGCGATGCTGCTGCCACCGAGTGGACCGACCATCTGTGAGCGATTTCATGTGACAGACGGTATCAGGTACTGTCTGTAACAGTTAAATCCATATACCGGAGGTGCAAATGTCCACTCCCAATCAGCGCGCTGTCATCCTCGGCGGCAACCGCATTCCGTTCGCTCGTTCGAACAAGCAGTACTCCAAAGCAAGCAACCTCGATATGCTCACGAGCGCCCTCGACGGACTCGTGGCCCGCTTCGGCCTCGCCGGAGAGAGCATCGGTGAAGTCGCCGGCGGTGCTGTCCTGAAGCATTCGAAGGACTTCAACCTGACTCGTGAGGCGGTGCTCGGCTCCGCCCTGTCGCCGACCACTCCCGCATTCGACGTCGGTCAGGCCTGCGCCACCGGCCTTGAGACCGTGGTCAGCCTCAACAACAAGATCAACGCCGGCCAGCTCGAGTCGGGCATCGCATCGGGTGTGGACTCAGCGTCGGACGCGCCGATCGTCGTCAACGACTCGATGCGTGAGATCCTGCTCGAGCTCACGCGGGCCAAGACACTTGCGCAGCGGGCGAAGATCGCCGCGCAGATCCGTCCCGCCTACCTGGCTCCGCAGGCTCCGTCGACAGCTGAGCCGCGCACAGGCATGAGCATGGGCGAACACCAGGCGATCACCACCGCCGAGTGGAAGATCACCCGCGAGGCCCAGGACGCTCTGGCTCTGGCCTCTCACCACAACCTCGCCCGCGCCTGGGGCGAGGGATTCTTCGATGACCTCTCGACTCCGTACCTCGGCGTCAGCCGGGACACGAACATGCGCGCGGATTCCTCCGCCGAGTCCTTGGCCAAGCTCTCACCTGTCTTCGGCAAGAAGCTGAGCACTCCGGCCACGATGACTGCCGGAAACTCGACGCCGCTGACAGACGGAGCCTCCTCCGTCCTGCTCGGCAGCGAGGACTGGGCAAGCGAGCACGGCTTCACACCCCTGGCTCGCCTCGTCGACGCCGAAGCCGCTGCAGTTGACTTCGTCGACGGTGCCGAGGGTCTGCTCATGGCTCCGGCCTACGCAGTCCCGCGCCTGCTGGCCCGCAACGGCCTGACCTTCGAGGACTTCGACGTCTTCGAGATCCACGAGGCATTCGCCTCGACAGTCCTCAGCCACCTGGCGGCATGGGAATCGGAGAAGTTCTGCCGCGATAAGGCAGGCCTCGACGGGGCACTGGGATCCATCGACCGCAGCAAACTCAACCCCTTGGGCTCGAGCCTCGCCGCCGGACACCCGTTCGCGGCGACCGGTGGACGCATCATCGCCTCCACCGCGAAGTACCTCAAGCTCACAGGCAAGAAGAGGTCGCTGGTCTCGATCTGCGCAGCAGGCGGCCAGGGACTCACCGCGATTGTGGAGGCAGCATGAAAGACACCTACCTGGGCCTGGTCAACGGCCCACTGAAGCAGGTCGCGAAGACCCTGGGCCTGCCCCAGCCGGTCGAACTGCACCGCTTCGACTCGACACCGGCGGACTACCACCGGAAGCCGGTCCTCGTCCTCGGATCCGGGCCTGAGGCACAGAAGCTGGCAGATCTGCTGCTCGACAACGGTCTTGAAGTTCGGCGCCATGCCAGCTCGGGGGAGTCCCTGCGAGCGATCATCGCCGTCTTCGATGACGCGTCAGCCCCCGCAGACCTGTCTGAGACCGTGCTTGAGATCGGAACGGCACTGCGATCACTGGCCCGCTGCGGTCGGGTCATCACAGTCTCAGCAGCCCCCAAGCCTGAGCAGCAGAGCCCGGAGCTCGCGGCAGCGACTCAGGGAATCACCGGCCTGACACGGTCGATGGCTCACGAGATGCGCAGCGGAGCGACCGCCAACGGCATCCTCCTCGACGGCGTGGATGTCCAGGCTCCCTCCGTGGCCACCGCGCTGTGGTTCCTGCTCTCCGGCAAATCAGCCTATGTCTCGGGGCAGTTCATCACCGTCTCGACTCAGGCCGGCACACCGATCGGGATGAAGGAATTCCTGTCCACCGGTGACGTTGGGCCGCTGGCCGGGCGCACCGCTGTGGTCACCGGTGCCGCCCGTGGAATCGGCGCTGCGATCGCACGCAACCTGGCCCGCGACGGAGCCCACGTCATCGGCGTCGACATGCCCCAGGCCGGGCAGGCACTGGCTGAGGTGATGAACGAAGTCGGCGGCAGGTCCCTCCAGCTCGACATCACCACAGACACCGCGGCGGAGAAGATCGCCGAGGCTGTCGGCGGACCGGTCGACATCCTCGTGCACAACGCCGGAATCACCCGTGACAAGATGCTGGCGAACATGGATGCCTCCCGTTGGAACTCCGTCATCGCCGTCAACATCGCCTCCCAGGCCCGGATCAACGCCCACCTGCAGGCCAAGGGGCTGTTCGCTGATGGCGCTCAGGTCGTGTCACTGGCCTCGACCTCGGGCATTGCGGGCAACCGCGGACAGACGAACTATGCGACGTCGAAGGCCGGGGTCATCGGACTCACAGCCGCCTCGGCGTCGGACTTCGCGAAGCTCGGCGGCACGATCAACGCTGTGGCCCCCGGCTTCATCGAAACCGATATGACCGCCAAGATGCCGGCGTTGACCCGCCAGGTCGCCCGCAGGCTCTCCAGCCTCCAGCAGGGAGGACACCCTGTCGACGTGGCCGAGACCATCGGCTTCCTCGCCTCGGCGGGGGCCAGGGGCATCAACGGTTCGACACTGCGCGTGTGCGGCCAGAACATGGTGGGTGCGTGATGGCGAAGGAATCCATGCTGCCGCTCTACGCGAAGGCCGTGCTCAAGGCACTGCCGTTGGGCACACGCACGAGTCCTGATCTGCCCACCCGCGCCCTGGATCGCAGTATGCCGATCGAGGCCGATGCCTACGCGGGGTTCACCACCGTCGTCGGCGCCGGTCTGGGCAACACCGTCCATCCCGGCTACCTCCACGTGCTTGCGTTCCCGTTGAGCATGCAGCTCCTCGGTGACCCCGAGGTGCCGCTGCCGATGATGGGCATGGTCCATGTCCACAACCGCATCGACAGCCTCGGCGCCGTACATGTCGGTGACAGCGTCGACTTCCATGTGGAGTTGGCCGGTCCGTTCCAGCATTCTGCTGGAACCACGATCGAGGTCATCGTCGAGGCCAAGGTCGAAGGCGAATTGCGCATGCGCGAGACCACGACCTATCTGGCCAAGGGCAAGAAGCTGCCCAATGCCGAATCGAAGCCGCAGCCACCGCGGGAGGAGTTCACGGCTCCCACCCCGACCGCATTGTGGCGACTCGATCCGATCATCGGGCAGCGCTACGCCCACGCTTCGGGTGACTACAACCCGATCCACCTCAACGGACTCGCGGCGAAGGGCTTCGGCTTCCCGCGGCTCATCGCCCACGGAATGTACGGCGCCTCGCGTGCCCTGTCTGCGGTCGATACGAGGCTGAGCTCCTACCGGTGGGACGTGTCCTTTGCCAAGCCCGTGCTGCTGCCGTCGACGGTCGGTTTCGCGATCACCGAGGGGCGTCGGCATGAGGCCGCGAAGTTCGCTGTCTTCGACCTCAAGTTCGGCAAGCCGCACATCCTCTCCGAGGTCTCAGAACTTCGCGAATGAGCGTGTGCAGGCGCCGGTGAGAGGCTCAGCGAAATCAGTTGAGTGCCGTGCGTCACAATCGGCCGATCTGATTTTGCACGGCCGATAGTCGCGTGTAAAGTAATCTCTGTTGCCAGCGCGAGTGGCGGAATTGGTAGACGCGCTAGCTTGAGGTGCTAGTGCCCAACTTATCGGGCGTGGGGGTTCAAGTCCCCCTTCGCGCACAACAGAGGAAATGGCCTCCGGATCTGATCCGGAGGCCATTTCTCATTCACTCACGCGGGACTGTGAACACTCACCCGACATCACGATTGGCGGATATTACGGTGTCGTCGACGCAGTTGCTATAACGTGGATCGCATCAGCGATTTCCACCGATCCGACGGGAGACACCGTGTACGATTTCAGCGCCGCCGAAGCCGAGGTCACTTCTCTGTGCCAGCAGCTCATCCGCATCGACACCCAGAACTGGGGCGGCAACAAGGTCAATCCTGAACGCCCTGCCGCGGATCTCATCGCCGCCTGGTTCGACGAGGTGGGCCTGGAGTCCACCATCATCGAATCGGAACCGGGACGGGCCTCGCTGGTGGCAAGGATCAAGGGCACAGACCCAGATGCCGACGCTCTCGTCGTCCACGGCCACACCGATGTGGTCCCGGCGGCAGCCGAGGATTGGAGCGTGGACCCCTTCGCCGGTGTCATCAAGGATGAGCTGCTCTGGGGTCGCGGGGCCGTTGACATGAAGGACATGGACGCGATGATCATCGCCGCCGTCCGAGACATGCTGCGCCAGGGTCTGCGTCCCCGTCGTGATCTCATCATCGCCTTCTTCGCCGACGAGGAAGCCGGGGGCAACTACGGCGCCCGGTACATGGTCCGCAATCACCCGGAGCTCTTCTCCGGTGCCACCGAAGCGATCTCCGAGGTCGGCGGCTACTCCGTCGATGTCCGAGGTCAGCGTGTCTACCTCGTCCAGACAGCTGAGAAGGGACTCGCCTGGCTCAACCTCATCGCACATGGGACGGCCGGCCACGGCTCCCAGCGCAACGACGACAATCCGGTGACGCGTCTCGCTGCCGCTATTGCGCGCATCGGCGAATACCCATGGCCGCAGGAGATCCCGGTGGCCACCAGGCAGCTCCTCGAGGGCGTCGCAGAGATCACCGGAATCAAATTCCGTGCCGATACGATCGGCGAGCTCCTGGCTGAACTGGGTTCGGTCGAGAAGTTCGTCGCACCCACCCTGCAGAACACCTCGAATCCCTCATTCCTCAACGCCGGCTACAAGCACAACGTCATCCCGGGCACGGCCACCGCCTACGTCGACTGCCGCACCCTGCCGGGTCAGCACGAGGATGTGATGCTCAAGATCAAGGAGCTCGCGGGGGAGGGCATCGACATCGAGGCCAATGACGAGGGGGACGCACTGGAGGCCCCCTTCGACACCCCGCTGGTTGCTCAGATGCAGAAGAGCCTGCTCGATGACGATCCCACAGCAAAGGTTCTGCCCTACACGCTCTCAGGCGGCACCGACAACAAGTCCATGGCGGAGCTGGGAATCACCGGCTACGGGTTCGCCCCACTGCAGCTGACCGGCGATCTCGACTTTCCAGCCATGTTCCACGGCGTCGACGAGCGGGTGCCCATTTCGGCGCTCAAGTTCGGGGCGAGGGTCCTGGGCGATTTCCTGATGAAGACATAATCGTAATCGCGATTCCGACGAGCACCAGGGCGGCGCTGAGGACCGTCGTGGTGCTCACCAGGGATCCGGGAATCGGCAGCAGGAGATCAAGCAGCAACGCGCCGAGGAGATTCCCGAACAGCGAGAACAGGCTGAGCAGGAGGACACCGAGTTTGGCCACAGTCAGAGCGGTCAGCCCGATGAAGATGACTCCGAAGGCTCCGCCGAGCAGCATCCACCACTGAGTCGGTTCCGTCGGGAAGCCTGCCCAGGGCACTCCGCTGAGCATAATGACTCCCGCAGCCACGAGAAGCGCGAGGAACCCCACCGCGAAGTTCACAGTGGTGGCCACGATGACCGACCCGGTGGCTGACTTGATCCGTCCGTTGAACGCCTGCTGCACGGAGGTCAGAGCACCGGAGACGAAGGGCAGAAGCAGAGCCCACAGGGGGACTCCGAGCGTGAGCCTCTCCGACGCGCCGTAGACCAGGGCCGCGATGACGACGATGACCCCGAAGACCCGGAGGACCGTCAGACGCTGTTTCCCGCCCGGCGGCAGGCGTGTGGAATCGACGGCAAGGCCACCGGTGACCTGACCGGAGACAAAGGCCATCGTGAACATGGCGACGCCCATGATCGGGACAGTCGAGGCCTGGGCGATGACGACGAGGCCGCCGCTGAGACCGCCGAGGAGCATCCACCACGGCATCGCACGGCTGCGAACCAGGCGGATCAGAGTCCGCGCACCGGTCCGAGAGCGCGAGGAGCACAGCATCGTCGTCCCCACGAGGATGAGCCCGACGATGAAGGACACGAGCGCGGCGAAGACCGAATGGCCCAGAACCGGGCCGAGGAGGCCGTTGGCGCGACCTTGGAGAGACATGGCACCGCCGGCCACGATGGTGACGAAGCCGGCGAAGAGGACAGGAAGAAGCGCAGCGGGTGATTTCACAGGAGTGGTGTCAGCTGCTCAACGTCAGAGGCATGATCTTGCGACGCAGCCAGACAGTCTTGGTGCCTCCCATGGAGATCCGAGTCCGGGCGAGCTCCCACTTGCCGTATTCGGCCTCATCGTTGAGTTCCTGAAGACTGACCGAGCGGGGTGTATCTCTGGAGAACGAGACCTTGCGAAACTCATAGGTCATGGCCGGACGCTGACGTTTCATAGGCCCACTGTAGATGATCTGGGCTAGGGTTGATGGCATGCCCGTCATCGTTCTCCTCAGGCACGGCGTATCCAGTGCGAACACAGCAGGGATCCTCGCCGGGCGCGCTCCCGGCGTGTCGCTGACCGATCAGGGTATCAGCGCCCTTCGTGAGACCCTGCGGATGCTCCCGAACCAACACTTCTCCCGCCTGCTGCATTCGCCGCTTCTGCGGTGTGAGCAGACCGCAGAGATCGCGCGGGAGACGATCAGCGCCGACACCGTGGCAGCCGTCGACGATCTCATCGAGCTCGACTACGGGGAGTGGACGGGACGCAGTCTCAAGGACCTCGGTGGTGAAGAACTGTGGAAGACCGTCATCGACAATGCATCCCAAGCACGTTTCCCCGGCGGAGAGTCCATCGCCGAGGCGGCTGAGCGTGCCGTCGCACGCGCAGCGACCGTCGTCGAGGAGCTGCGTAATGAAGAGCGCGACGACGAGAAGCAGCGAGACCCAAACTCCGATGAGAAGAAGACCAGCACCAGCCGGTGGGCGATGCTCGTCTCTCATGGAGACATCATCAAGGCGCTCATCGCCGACGCGCTGGCCATGCCGCTCGACGACTTTCAGCGCATCAGCGTGGCACCGGGCTCATTCACCGTCATCGACTACTCAGGACCCCGACCCGTGCTGAGTGCAATGTCGATCACCGCCGCAGGGCTGGCCGAGGGGAACACGCCGGGCGGCGGAGGGCTGCGCTGAAGTTCGTTCCTTGAAGCATTGAAGGTTCCTTGAATCGCTGAAGGGCGGTCACAGCAGCTGCTGTGACCGCCCTTCTCTCGGCTTGACCCCTTGGGTCGTTATCCGACGGCTCGGGTGGCGGCGGTGGCTCAGGTGGCGGCGAGAACGCCGGTGCTCAGCAGAACGTAGAGCACGAGACCCAGGGCCACGCGGTACCAGACGAAGATCGCGAACGACTTCGTCTTCACGTATCCGAGGAACCAATGGATGACGAGGAGTCCGAGTCCGAAGGCGATGATGGTGGCGAGGATCGTCGGGCCCCAGCCGATGACCATGTCCGTGCTGCCCAGCGTCTGGAAGACGGAATAGAAGCCTGAGCCCAGGACGGCCGGGATGGCGAGCAGGAACGAATAGCGGGCGGCTGCCGGGCGGTCGAAGCCCATGAAGCGTCCAGCCATGATCGTGCCGCCGGACCGCGAGACTCCGGGGATGAGGGCAAGCGCCTGGGCGAAGCCGTAGGCGATGCCCTGGCCCCAGGTCATATCCTCGAGAGTGCGTTCCTTCTTGCCCACCCAGTCGGCGAGGCCGATGATGAGACCGAAGACGATGAGCATGGTCGCGGTGATCCACAGGCTGCGCAGGGCACCTTCGATAGCGTCCTGGAAGAGCAGACCCAGGATGACGATGGGGATGGAGCCCACGATGATCAGCCAGCCGAGCCGGACCTCCGGGTCCTTGCGGTCATGCTTTCCGACCAGCGCCTTGCACCATTTGGAGATGATGGAGACGATGTCGCGCCAGAAGTAGACGACGACAGCCGCCTCGGTGCCGATCTGGATGATGGCGGTGAAGAACGCTCCCGGGTCCTGGCCCGGCAGCATGAACTCTCCGACGATGCGCACATGTGCAGAGGATGAGATAGGGAGAAATTCCGTCAGTGCCTGAACGATGCCGAGCACAGCGGCGACCAGCCAGTCGTACATGCGTCTCCTAGAGAAAGTGGGGTGGGAACGAAACCACGGTAGTCGCCGAATCGGGTAACCTCAACAATCATGAAGCAACAACGCCTCGGCAGCACCGGTCTTGAAGTCAGCGAAGTGGGTCTCGGCACATTCGAATGGGGGCACCGGGTCGACGCCGCAGTCGCACAGCGACTCGTCGACGAGTACGTCGGTGCTGGTGGGAACCTCATTGAGCTTCCCAGTTCAGGTGTCCACGCGGCCCAGGTGCTGTCCCAGCTGAGACTTTCTGAGGAGATCGTGTTGGTTGCCCGAGTGGGCGTGTCAATGAGTGAGCCATCCCACATCGAGGTGGGTCTGGGGCGAGCTCGGATCCTTGACCAGGTGGATTCGCTGCTGCGCACGACCGCACGCTCGCACATCGATGTGCTCATCCTCGATGTCTTCGATGCTGACGTGGACAGGGCAGAGACCGCCTCGGCGATCGACACCCTGCTGACATTGGGCAAGATCCGCTACGTCGGTGTGTCTCACCACGCCGGCTGGGAACTGGCGGAGATGCGCGGAGCGGGCGTGCCGATCGCCTGCGCCTTGACCGAATACTCCCTGCTCAACAGGGAGGCGGAGAACGATCTGCTGCCCGCAGCCAACTATGCAGGGGTGGGACTCATCGCCGGTGCCAGCCTGGGCAGGGGAGTGCTGAGCGACAAATATCGGCGCGGCACTCCACAGGACTCGCGTTTCGCGGTGGGTGAACTCACCGACTATGTGGGTGCCTACCTCGACGAACGTTCGACTCGGGTGCTGGCAGGAGTCCGCAAGGCTGCGGCTGCACTGGGCGTGACCACGGCGGACATCGCACTGGCATTCAACAGGTACCAGGGCATCACGTCGTCACTGGTCTCCGCCCGTACCCCCGAACAGCTGTCCCAGGTGGTCAGCAGCGAGGTCGAACTCGAACCCGAGATCGCCGAGGTGCTCGATCAGATCTCCTGATCCTGCAGCCTGATTGACCAGGTTCAGGCTGACTGACCAGGTTTCAGACAGGGTCGACGAAGCTCAGTCGTCCTCGTCATCGTCCTTGACGGCGAAATCACCGTCGAGGTCGTTGTCGTCGTCATCCTCCTTGGCGTCTTCGACATCGTCGAAGAGCTCGAACGGAGTGACCTCGTCGTACGCGGTATAGATCGCGTCCTCGTAGATTTCGAAGGCGTCGGCTAAGGCCATGTAGGCAGCTTCGACACGGGGGTCTTGGTCTCCATTGCGGTGTGCGGATGCAGCGAAGTGCTCACCCACTGCTTCGAGGAATGCGTCCAGGGCCTCACGAGGATCAGTGCTCATGACTCAAATGTATCCCAGGGAAGTCGGACATGTAAGTCTTTGAACTAGGCTGAAGGCATGGCAGCTTTGTACGACCACCCCACCCCAGAACGTTTCATCGTCGGCACGATCGGTCTGCCCGGCGAGCGAACGTTCCTCTTGCAGGCGAAATCAGGAAGTTCACTGACGACGGTGGTGGTGGAGAAGGAACAGGTCGAGATCCTCGCCGATCGGATCACCGAACTTCTCGACATGGTCATGGTCAAAGACCCTGCGGCGCGAGTGCCCCAATCTGCCATCGACGAACGCATCGACAACGCCGGCCTCAACGTGCCGATCGAACCGGAGTTCCGGGTCGGCACCATGAGCCTGGGGTGGGACACCGTCGCCCACGAGCTCGTGGTCGAATGCTTCGAACTCACCGAAGCGGACGCTCAGACGGGCACCTCGGCAGAACCCGACGACGATGAAGTGGACCGGGAGGTGCTGCGCATCGTTCTCGACGCCGCCGGCTCCCGCGAATTCGCGCGCCGAGCCGACCAGGTCGTCTCCGCCGGTCGTGGCGACTGCCCCTTCTGTTCGCTGCCGTTGGAGCCAGAAGGCCACCTGTGCCCCCGCGCCAATGGGATTGCGCGAACCTGAGTCCCATGCACGAAGATTTCGCCAGGCAGGCTCTGGAAGAAGGCTCCTGCACCGTGATGGGGGCAATCCCACGAGCCAGCAACGACACTCGCCTGGTGGTCGTCGACCATGCCGGCACACACCTCAAAGCCGTCTACAAACCGGCATCGGGAGAACGTCCCCTCGCCGATTTTCCGCAGCACACCCTGTCATTGCGTGAAGTGGCGTCCTACCGACTGAGCTCCCACCTCGACCTCAACGTGGTCCCGCCGACCGTCCTGCGCGAAGGTCTGGGGGCAGGGATAGGCTCCCTGCAGGCCTACGTCGAGGACGCCGGCGACGATGACTCTGTGTCCCTCACCACGGTCAACGCCATCCCGGCCGATCACACCCCGATGTTCGCCCTGCGCACCGAGGACGGCACCGATCTCGTGCTGTCCCACGACACCGGGGACGAACTCCGAGCGATCGCCTTCTTCGACCTTCTGGCCAACAACGCCGACAGAAAAGCCGGCCACATCATCACCGGCAGCTACCTGCCGGGCAGCGGCCCGACCAGCATCGGCACCTACGGCATCGACAACGGTCTGACATTCCATGCCGAGGAGAAGCTGCGGACCGTACTGTGGGGATTCTCTCGCTCGTCGTTCCAGGTGGAAGAACTCGACGCTCTCGACGAGGTGGCTCGAATGCCCACGGAGCTGGTCTCCGCGCTGGAGGACTGCCTGGACGAGGACGAAATCGAGAGCCTGCAGCGCCGCGCCGAGGCGTTGGGGGAGGCCGGAACCTTCCCCGAACCGCCCGAAGATCGGACCGTCATCCCCTGGCCGCCGATCTAGGCTGAGAAACGACCGCGAGAATCGTCTGAGGCAGGAAGTGCCGTTCTGCTATGACTCGGTTAGGCTAGTCTCCGTGAAGTCATGGTCCGAACCTCAGCTACCCCGCCTCACCAGCTCCGGAAAGGTGCCGACAGTCTTCGACACCGGCACTCGGAGCCCACGCAGACTCAAAGGGCGTGACCAGGCAGCGGGTCTCTATGTATGTGGAATCACCCCGTACGACGCCACCCACCTCGGTCACGCCGCAACCTATGTCGCGTTCGACCTGCTCAACCGGGTTTGGCGCGACGCGGGGCTCGACGTCGTCTATGTGCAGAACACCACCGACGTCGATGACCCCCTGCTTGAGCGGGCCGACGCGACCGGTGTCGATTGGCGTGAACTCGCTGAATCCCAGATCGAACTCTTCCGCGAGGACATGAGCGCACTGCGTGTGCTTCCTCCGCAGAGCTACATCGGCGTCGTCGAGTCCGTCGACCAGATCGTGAAGGCGGTGGAAGACCTCGTTGATTCGCGGGCCGCCTACACCCTCGACAACGGTGACGTGTACTACCGAGTCTCCACCCCGATCAATCCGCCCTTCGGCAGCGTCAGCCACGATGATCGGGCCACGATGGCCAAACTCTCCGCCGAACGCGGCGGGGATCCGGAGACTCCGGGCAAGGACAATGAGATCGACCCGCTGCTGTGGAAAGCCGCACGCGAAGGCGAACCGTCCTGGGACGGCGGAAAGCTCGGGCCGGGACGCCCGGGATGGCACATCGAATGCACCGTCATCGCCGACAAGTATGCCGGGCTTCCTGTCGACGTCCAGGGTGGCGGCAGCGACCTCGTGTTCCCACACCATGAGATGAGCGCAGCCCACGCGGCTGCGTGGAAGCAGACACCTTTGGCCCGGACCTACATGCACACCGGCATGGTCGGATACCAGGGCGAGAAGATGAGCAAATCGAAGGGCAACCTGGTGCTCGTGTCGAAGCTGCGCGAACAGGGTGTTGATCCGATGGTCATTCGCACCGTGCTGCTGTCGAACCACTACCGCAGCGACTGGAACTTCACCGAGGACCTGCTGGAAACCGCCTCGGCGCGGCTGAAGGCCTGGAGGCATGCGGCGATGTGCGAAGCCGAATGTCGGGAAGGACTGCGCGGGCACATCATCGGGCTGCTGCGTGAGTCCCTGGCAGATGACCTCGACAGCCCCCGTGCATTGGGCATTCTCGACGAATGGGCCGAGCACTACGCTGACTCACCCGCGGCCGAGACCGCGCCGGTGTGCGGAGACAGGGTCGCCGACGCCGTCGACGCCCTGCTCGGCATCAATCTGCACGCCTGACCGACCCTGAGGGTCTGACCGACTCTGAGAGCCTGACTGGCTCTCAGAGTCGACTGGCTCTCGGGCTCGACTACCTCTCGCGACCGCGTTTGCGTAGGTAGCGCTCGAACTCGGCGGCGATCGCATCGCCGCTGGCTTCGGGCAGCTCAGTGGAGTCATTGAGTTCTTCGAGTCCCTTGAGCAGCTCCACCAGATGTGGGTTGAGCGCGACCAGCTCATCAGCACCGAGTTCCCAGGCTCGGCTCTCTTCTTCGAGCACGGGAATGTCGATCTCGTGCCCGGTGTACTTCTCCACCGCCGAGGCGAGGGCCAGTTCTGCCTTGGGTGAGGGGGAGTCGGTGAGGTAGTCGGGCACGCCGACCCACAGGTTGATCGCGCGCAGCCCGCGTCTGTCGCATTCGACGCCGAGGAGGCCGAGAATGCCGATCGGACCCGAATACCCGTTGACATCGATGCCCAGATGAGTGGCGAGGCGAATGTCTTCGGTGTTCGCAACGACTGGCAGCGGTCGCGTGTGCGGGACCTCGGCGTGCAGCCCTCCGAGCAGGACCACGCAATCCTCGGCGGTGACCTCGGCGAGGATGAGGGACAGGAACTCACGCCACTTCAGACCCGGCTCATGTCCCTGAATGATGGTGATCGGGGTGCCCATGTGCTGCCCCCGATGGACTTCGATGCCCGGCCAGGCGATCGTTGCGCGGTTCGATTCGTCTCGCACGATCTCAGGTTCTGAGAATCTGAACTCATAGAAGCCGTCGGTGTCCAAGATCTCACTGTCGTTGAGTTCCCACGCATCGATGAGATCCTTGACCAGCGAACTTGCGGCTTCGGAAGCATCCGCATCCTGCCCTTCGAAGGCGATGAACACGAGTGCCCCGGACCCTGATGGAAGAAAAGTCATGCTTCCAGATTACGCTGGAATCATGACGAATCCTGCCGCAGTCCTCTGGGACATGGACGGAACTCTGGTTGATACGGAACCGTATTGGATCAGGGCCGAGACCGAACTGATGAACGCTCACGGCATTGACTGGTCCGAAGAGCAGGGCCTGGAATTCGTGGGCAATGATCTGCTCACCTCTGCGGCGATGATGCAGGACGCGGGACTCGACCTGCCCGCCCGAGAGATCGTCGACACCCTCCTCGACGAGGTCGTTGCGAAGATCGAAGCCTCAGTGCCGTTCCGTCCGGGAGCTCTTGAGTTCCTCGACGCGATCGTGAGTGCCGGAATTCCCTGCGTGATGGTCACAATGTCCTATCGCCGACTCGCCGAAGCCGTCATCTCGGCATGCCCGGAGGGCAGCTTCGTCGGCCTCATCGCCGGCGACGAGGTCAGCGCCGGCAAACCGGATCCCGAGCCCTACCTCAAGGGTGCGGCGCTGCTGGGGCTGGAACCGGGAGCCTGCGTGGCGCTCGAAGACTCAAAGCCTGGGTTGGCCAGCGCGGAAGCGGCCGGGACCATCGCCATCGGCATCCCGCACCTGGTTGAGCTCGAACAGCGCCCGGGCCGGAACCTGTGGTCGAGCCTTCAGGGGCGCGGTGTTGCTGACCTGCAGGAGCTCACGTCCCGACTATCCGTGTGATCTCCGGAGTCGGTGGGGGAGTGTTCCCCCATGCCGGGCACAGCGGTTTGAAGGTGCACCAGTTGCACAGGGGTGATTTCTTCGGACGCCAGCGATCAGCCTCGGCGGAGGCGATGATGTCCTTCCAGATCGACTCGATCTCAAACTGGGTGCGCTCGATGTCACTCATCGTGGGATGAGACTTGAGGATGGACTGCGACCCCAGATACATGAGCTGCAGAGTGTGGACGAGTTCACCCGTGAGCCGATATTCGACGAGGGCGTAGAAGCCCATCTGGAAATGGGCCTCCCTGCCGTATTGGGGTTTGGGCTGCTTTCCGGTCTTGTAGTCGACCAGACGCTTCTCACCGCCCGGGGCGACATCAACCCGATCGATGAAGCCGCGCAGCTCGAGACCGTTGTCGAGCTGGGTGCGGACATACTTCTCCGTCTGCTCCGGTTCGAGGTGCTCGGGGAACTCGAGACTGAAGTAGGCACGCAGCAGGTTTGCGGCCGTAGTGAAGAAGGTCTCCTTCTCACCCTCGTCTCCGAAGATCTCCAGCACTTCGGGGTCCTTGTCGACGAGTTCGTCCCAGCTGGGACGCAGCAGCGACTCGGCGACATCCTGGGTCCGTCGTGCAGCGGGCAGCTCAAAGAGCTTCTCGAGCACGGAGTGGACGACCGTGCCCCTGAAGGCGGCCTGCGAAGGCGGCTCCGGCAGCTTGTCGATGCTGCGGAATCGGAATTTCAAGGGACATTGTACGAAGTCGTTTGCCCGTGAGGGCGAAAGACTGATCAGCTCGGCCATGTGACTACTCTAACGACTTGCCCTGACACGACGCGTCAGAACACGTCGAGGACCCCGTCGCTGTTAGGCTGAGTAGACCCGACCCCAAGCAAGAGGAACTCCTTCCATGTCCGCGAAAAATCACCAGACTGGTGCCTCTTCGGGCTTGCGCCTGGGGACTGTTCTCGGCGCCCCGGTGATCCTGGCCTGGTCATGGTTCCTCGCCGCCATCGTGATCACGATCCTGTTCGCCCCGTGGGTGAATACCGTCCGGCCCGACCTCGGTGTCTGGGCCTGGTTCGTCGCCTTCGCGTATGCGGTCCTCCTGTTCGCGTCGGTCTTCCTCCACGAACTGGCACACGGTGTCGCCGGCCAGTTCTACGGGCTCAAGGTCGCCGCGATCGAACTCAACATCTGGGGTGGATTCACCCGGTTCGAGCCGCAGGCCGACAATCCTCGTGACAAGGCGGCGCTCACCAGCTTCGTCATCTCCATCGTCGGTCCGATCGTCAACATCGTGCTGGCGCTGCTGGGCTGGTGGTGCCTGAGCGCGGTCTCGCCGACCTCGGTGCCGTGGCTCCTGCTGATCGCGGTCACCTTCGCCAACGTCGCCCTCGGCGCGATCAACCTGCTGCCGGGCATTCCGCTCGACGGAGGGTGGGCTCTGCAGGCTCTGATGTGGAGACTGACCGGCTCGCAGTACCTGGGCACGATCGTTGCCAGCTGGGTCGGGCGAGTCATCGCCATCGGCTTCATCGGCTGGTCTGTCATCACCCCGCTGCTGGCCGGAGAGCGTCCCGACCCTCTGACGGTGGCGTGGATGTCGCTGATCGCCATCATGCTGTGGTTCTCCGCCGGAGACGCGGCAACTCACGCGAAGCGGGCCCGGAAGATGGAGACCTACGACCTCTCCCAGGTGATCCAGCCGGCTATCGCCGCAACCTGGGACGCCGATCTTGCGGACACTCTCGACTACGCGAACACGCTGGGCAATGCGAAGGAACGCACCCTCATCGTCGTCCTCGACCAGAAGGGCCTGCCCTACGGCCTCGTTGACAGGCATGCCGCTGCCGGCCGCCTCGCCGAGTCCTTGGACCAGGTCCCGGCCGGAGAAGTCGCCCGCCCCCTCGCCGGGTGGATCGGTGTCCCGAAGGACATCACAGCACCCCATCTGCTCGAGTCGCTGACACATCGCCCCAAGGCGCAATTCAGCCTGGTCATGGACGAGAACACCCTGGTGGGCGTGATCGACCTGCAGGAATTCTTCGACGAGCTTCTCGCAGCCTGAACCAGGTGTGCTGAGACACTTCCCATCAGCGTAGAGTGGACGCATCATGACTGAGGCAAGCCATACCGATCCCCGCCGGGCCCTGAAGATCGGCGAGAAGATTCAGCTCACCGACCCCAAGGGCCGTATGCACACCATCGTGCTCGCTCCCGGTGAGCTGTTCCACACCCACAAGGGACTCATCGAACACGACGCCATCATCGGTCGCACCGAAGGCATCATCGTGTCGAACACCGGGGGCATCGACTTCCAGGTCTTCCGTCCCCGCTACGAGGACTTCGTCCTGTCCATGCCCCGAGGGGCCGCGGTCGTCTATCCCAAGGACTCCGGGCTCATCGTCACCCTCGGCGACATCTTCCCCGGTGCAGTCGTCGTCGAAGCAGGCGTCGGATCCGGGGCACTGTCCATGGCCCTGCTGCGGGCAGTCGGTCCCACCGGACGGCTGCACTCCTTCGAACTGCGCGAAGAGTTCGCGACCATCGCCGCCGGGAACATCGCAGATTTCTTCGACGGACGCCCCGACAACTGGTCGGTCACCGTGGGGGACCTGAGCGAGGAGCTGCCTCAGGCCTACGAGCCAGGCACCGTCGACCGGGTCGTCCTGGACATGCTCACACCGTGGAACACTCTAGACGCGGTGAGCGGGGCTCTGGCACCCGGGGGAGTCGTCATCGCCTATGTGGCCACCGTGCCCCAGCTCTCTCGCTTCGTAGAGGCGCTGCGGGCCACCGAATGCTTCAGCGAACCTCAGTCGATGGAAGCCATGGTCAGAGGCTGGCACGTGGATGGACTCGCCGTCCGTCCCGATCACCGGATGATCGCCCACACCGGCTTCCTCGTCATCGCCCGACGCATGGCACCCGGAGTCGCCCCGTTGGAGAAGAAGAAACGACCACAGGGCGCCCCGGCATCGAGCGAAGACGTTGATGCCTGGACGAAACCGGAAGTCACCAACGAAGCCGTCGGCGCCAGAGTCGCACAGGGAAAGAAACTGCGTCGCGTCATGCGCGAAGCAGGAAAACGGTTGGACCACGACGTGTCGACTCCCGAGTCGGACACTCAAGGGTCGAAGGAGGACCAATGACCGAGACCACGCCCGAAGCCAAACGTCAGCGCGAGGACACTGCGGCATTGCGCCAACAGCTCTTCAGCGCCGGAAAACGCAACGAAGCCCTGTCGAAGACCCTGCGCACAGCACGCGATGAGCTCAACAGGATCAAGGAAGAGGCCCGTCGACTGACGGAGCCGCCGAACAACTGGGGCACGCTCATCGGGCTCGGCGATAAGGGACTGAACGCGGACGTCATCGTCGGCGGACGCCGAATGCGCGTCGCCGTCGGCCCCGAGGTGGACCCTGCCGAGCTGCGTGCCGGCACCGACGTGCTGCTCTCCGAAGGCCTCGTCATCATCGGGACCGGCTCCTTCGCCCCGGTGGGCTCGGTCGTCAACGTGCGTGAGTTCGTCGACGACACCCGCATCCTCGTCGGCGCTCCCGGCGATGATGAGCAGGTCTTCATCCTCGGCGAAGATCTCATCGACTCCGGACTGCGCGTCGGAGACGCCGTGGTCGTCGACACCCGTACTCACTACGCCCTCCAGGTTGTTGAGAAGCCGGAAGTCTCCTCGCTGCTGCTCGAAGAGGTCCCGGACATCACCTACTCCGACATCGGTGGACTGGCCGACCAGATCGGTCAGATCAAGGACGCAGTGGAGCTGCCCTTCGAACACCCTCAGCTCTACACCGAGCACGGCCTCAAACCACCCAAGGGCATCCTGCTCTACGGCCCACCCGGCTGCGGCAAGACGCTGATCGCGAAGGCCGTGGCCAACTCGCTGGCAGATCGAACCGGAGCAGGCCAGTCTCGGAAGACCTACTTCCTCAACATCAAGGGCCCCGAGCTGCTCGACAAGTACGTCGGTGAGACCGAACGTCAGCTGCGACTCATCTTCGCCCGGGCTCGGGAGAAGGCTTCGGCCGGGTTCCCCGTCGTCGTCTTCTTCGACGAGATGGAATCGCTGTTCCGCACGCGCGGCACCGGCAAGTCCTCGGACGTGGAGACGACGATCGTGCCGCAGCTGCTGACCGAGATAGATGGTGTCGAACAGCTCGACAATGTCATCGTCATCGGCGCATCGAACCGTGAGGACCTCATCGACCCGGCCATTCTGCGCCCGGGACGCCTCGATGTGAAGATCCGCATCGAACGTCCCGATGCTGATGCGGCCCGAGACATCTTCGAGAAGTACCTCACCGTCGACCTGCCGCTGCACCCGAGCGTGCTGTCAGGACATGAGACCCCCGCCGAGGCGGTGTCGGCCCTGATCTCGTTCTGTGTCGATCGCATGTTCGCCCTGTCGCCGGAGAACGAATTCGTCGAAGTCACCTATGCCGACGGAGCGAAGGAAGTCCTGCACTTCGCGGACTTCGCCTCCGGTGCCATGATCCACAACATCGTGGACCGGGCGAAGAAGAGCGCGATCAAATCTCTGCTCGAGACGGGTGAACGCGGTCTGCAGCCCAGGCACTTCGAAGAGGCCATCGCCGAGGAATTCAGCGAGCACGAAGATCTGCCCAATACGACGAATCCCGACGAATGGGCCCGAATCTCAGGACGCAAGGGGGAGCGGGTGACTCATCTGCGGATGATGCACCTGGATACGACTCGTGGAGCGCCTGCGGTGCCTTTGGAGTCGGACATCGCCGAGGTGTACCCGAACTCAGATCTGGTCTGATCCGGTCCGCCTGTTCAGCGGCGGCGTCGGCGAGGCCTGGTGCCGCCGCCGGATACGGCCGTGGCGATCATGCGCCACCCGACCAGGGTGATGAGATTGAGGCTCGTGGCCACGATCATGAAGCTCACGGGCACCTGTCCCGGCTCGCCTCCGGCACCCGTGATGCCGCGGATGACGAGGCCGATGAGGATGGTGATCGCCCAGACTCCTGTTCCCGTGGCCAAGGGCGCGATCGGACGGTCCCAGACAGCTGCGAGCAGCCAGGCGATGCCGAGTCCGACCAGGAACGGCCACGCTGTGGTCAGCAGCCCCTGGGGATCGAAATTATGAGAATGTGTGTAATGACCGATGATGGTGAAGAGGACGACCAGGACGAGGTCGACGATCAACGCGATCGGGAGATGAGATTTCTTCGTTGCCACGTCCCCGAGTCTAAACGTTAGAGGGAGTTCAGATGCTCAGTGTCCACCGCGTGATGGGGTCCGAGACCGAGTTCGGGCTGAGCCAGCCGGGCAATCCGGGCGCGAACCCGATGCGTGACTCGGCGCGTGTCGTCGACGCCTATGCGGGACAGCGCGGGCTGAAGTCGTCCCAGAACTTCTGGGACTTCGCCACGGAATCCCCTCTGGCCGACGCCCGCGGATTCTTCATGAACGTCGCCGACGCCGATATCTCCCAGCTCACCCACATGCCCCAAGAATCGGTGGAAGCACAGTACCTGGCCAACGTGGTGACTGAGAACGGTGCTCGCTACTACGTGGACCATGCTCACCCCGAATACTCCTCGCCGGAGGTGCTGACTCCGCGCGATCTCGTCACCTACGATCGGGCCGGAGACCTCGTGGCCCTGGCCTCGGTGCGCACTCTCGCGGCCACAGACGAACCCGTGAACCTCTACAAGAACAACACCGACTCGAAGGGTTCGTCCTACGGCACCCACGAGAACTACCTCGTCGACCGGGCAGTGGACTTCGACGACCTCGTCGTGGGCCTGATTCCCTTCTTCGTCAGCAGGCAGATTCTCTGCGGATCCGGTCGTGTGGGCATCGGGCGCGAAGGCGAGACCGCAGGGTTCCAGATCTCATCTCGTGCCGACTTCTTCGAAGCCGAAGTGGGGTTGGAGACCACCCTGCGCAGGCCGATTGTGAATACGCGCGATGAACCCCACGCCGATCCGGCCAAATACCGTCGACTGCACGTCATCATCGGTGATGCCACGATGGCCGAACCCGCCACCCTGGTCAGGTTCGGATCCACCTCGCTTGTCCTCGGACTCATCGAAGCCGGACTCGCCCCCACTCTCGAACTCGCCGACCCGATGCAGGCACTGTGGGATGTCAGCCATGACCTCGAACTCAGCACCAAGCTGCCCATGTCCGACGGCACAACGATGACAGCCCTCGAGATCCAGAACGCGTACCTCTCCGCCTGCCTCGAACACGCTGGTGATGACGCCGACACCAGCGAGGTCCTCGCTGAATGGAAACGACTCTTAGATGGTCTGAGCACAGACCCGCGCAGCCTCTCGGATTCCATCGACTGGGTTGCGAAATGGGTGCTGCTCGAAGGCTACCGGCAGAAGGAGAACCTCGACTGGGATCACCCGAAGCTGGCTCTCATCGACGTTCAGTACCACGATGTGCGGCCGGAGAAGGGTCTGTTCTACAAGCTCGAGAAGGCCGGGCGGATCCGACGCCTGACGACCGATGATGAGGTGGAGAAGGCGGTGACTTCAGCACCCGACGGGACTCGCGCTTACCTCAGATCCCTGGCCGTGACCCGATTCTCGCAATCGCTGGTCGCAGCGAGTTGGGACTCGCTCGTCCTCGACGCCGGAGACTACGGGATCGTGCGTCTGCCGATGAGCGAACCGCTGAAGGGCACCCGCGAACTCCTGGCCGAGCGACTGGCCGAAGTGCCCGATGCGCAGGCACTGCTGCAGGCGCTGGGAGTGGATAGACTGAAAACGACGAACGATGAAAGAGGTGCGAAATGAGTTCGCAGGAACAGGTGCAGAAGGATCATTCGGCCGGCGGGGGAGAAGCACCCGTCGATCCGCCGGAGGCCGTGCAGGGACAGATCAACACCCAGAACGTGGATTCGATCCTCGACGAGATCGACGGAGTCCTCGAAACGAATGCAGAGGAGTTCGTGCGCAACTTCGTCCAGAAGGGCGGCCAATGAGATGTCGGGGTTCTCTCCTGCATTTCTGAGCTCGACGAGCAACTCGTTCGTCGAATTCGCCCGTGCCGTGGCCCCAGAAGCGCTGCCGACCACGGCCGGGCATGATCTGGGACATCAGGTCCCTGAGGGCACGACCATCATCTGCTTCCGCACCGCCGCGGGAATCCTCATGGCCGGTGACCGGCGCGCGACGATCGGAAGCATGATCGCCTCCCACTCCATGGAGAAGGTGCGCCCGGCCGATGACTTCTCGGTCATCGGCATCGCCGGGACTGCCGGACTTGCCCTCGACCTCATCCGCCTCTACCAACTCGAACTCGAACACTACGAGAAGATCGAAGGCGCCCGCCTGTCCTTGGCCGGCAAGGCGAACCGATTGGCATCGATGCTGCGCGGCAACCTCAGCCTGGCCATGCAGGGACTGTCCGTGGTTCCGCTCTTCGCTGGAGTCGACGAGGCCACTCCTGCCGGACAGATCTTCAGCTTCGACGTCACCGGCGGCAAATACGAAGAGCACCGATTCCATTCGATCGGCTCCGGATCCGGCTACGCTCGCGGGGCGCTGAAGAAGCTGTGGCAGCCCGGTCTCGAATTCGACGCGGCGATCTCGGTCGCCGTTGAAGCACTCTTCGATGCCTCCGACGACGATTCCGCCACCGGCGGCCCCGACTTCGTCAGACAGATCGCCCCGACCATCTTCACCGTCGACCTGGAAAACGGCGTCGTCGAGGTCCCCTCCGCCGACGTGATGTCGGTTGCCGCCGAGGTCGTAGACCGTCGGACCAGGAAGGCCCAGTCATGAGCCAGGCACCGTTCTACGTCTCACCGGAACAGCTGATGAAGGACCGGGCCGACTTCGCCCGCAAGGGCATCGCCCGAGGACGGTCCGTGGTGGTTCTGCGCTACGACGAAGGCATCCTCCTGCTCGCGGAGAACCCCTCACCGACGCTGCATAAGATCGCCGAGATCTACGACCGCATCGGCTTCGCTGCCGTGGGGAAGTACAACGAATTCGAGACGATGCGCCAAGCCGGGGTGCGCTACGCCGACCTGCGCGGATACTCCTACCACCGCAGCGATGTCACCGCTCGGGGCCTGACGAACGCCTACGCACAGACCCTGGCCGGGGTCTTCACCACAGAGTCGAAGCCCTTCGAAGTCGAACTCGTCGTCGCCGAACTCGGCCTGACCGCCGACACAGATCAGCTCTACCGCCTCAGCTACGACGGCTCGGTGATGGATGAGACCGAGCACGTGGCCATCGGCGGGCAGGCCGATGCGATCACCGCAACACTGAAGGACCTGAGGACCTCGGTGATGCCGCTGAGCGAGGTCTTCGACCATGGTGTTCGCGCACTCGCCATCGCCACCTCTGGGACCTTGGCGACCAAGGATCTCGAAGCAGCGGTGCTTGATCGCAACGCCAGCGGACACCGCACATTCAAACGACTCAGCGACGCCCTGATGGTCTCGCTGCGGGAAGACGAGGACTGATGGCCAGAATCTACGGCCTCGAAACCGAATACGGTCTCGCTCACTCGGCAGGAGAGGGCGATCGACGGATCGGCCCGGAGGAGATCGCACGCTACCTGTTCCGACCCGTTGTCGAGTGGGGACGCTCCTCGAACGTGTTCCTGCCCAACGGTTCGCGGCTCTACCTTGATGTGGGATCCCATCCCGAATACGCCACCGCGGAATGCGACAAGCTCAGCGACCTCCTCACCCAGGACCGGGCAGGGGAGTCACTGATGATCGATCTGCTGAATCAGGCCCAGGCGAGTATCGAAGCAGATGGCCTCGGCGGCAGAATCCACATGGTCAAGAACAATACGGACGCGGCCGGGAACTCGTACGGCTCGCACGAGAACTTCCTCATCCGCCGCAACCTCGATTTCAACCGTCTCACCACGGTGCTGTTGCCGTTCCTCGTGTCCAGGCAGCTGTTGGTGGGGGCCGGGGCCATCATTCCCGCACAGTCCTCGTTCCAACCCGATGTCGAGGCCAACCAGTCGGAGATGATGTTCGGACTCTCGGCACGTTCGGATGTGATGTGGGAGGGACTGTCCTCGGCCACAACCCGATCACGCCCGATCATCAACGCCCGGGACGAGCCCCATGCCGACGCGGAGAAGTACCGCCGGCTGCACGTCATCGTCGGTGACTCCTCGATGTCGACAGCCACCTCGGCGCTCAAGATCGGGTCCGCCGTGCTCATGCTCGACCTCATCGAACAGGGAGCACGGATCCCCGAACACGGCCTGCGCCACCCCGTCCGCGACATCCGTCTCGTCGCCAGGGACCTCACGGGCTCGGTCAAACTCGAACGCACCGACGGGACGACGATCACCCCGCTGAATCTGCTCGCCGACTATCGAGACCGTGCTCGAGTCATCGTCGACAACGGCGACCACAGCCTCGGCGACGATGGCATGGCCGAATACGTCATCGACCTGTGGACCAGAATGCTTGAGGCGGTCGAGTCTCAGGACTTCTCCGCCGTTGACCACGAGATCGATTGGGTGATGAAGAAGACCCTCATCGATCGAGCCCTGGCCCGGGGCATCGATGACGTCACGGATGCCCGCATCTCCCGCCTCGACATCGCCTATCACGACATCACTCCCGAGACCGGCCTGTTTCCGAAGCTGGAGCGGACAGGGATGGCGAAGAACCTGGTCTCCGCCGAGGCACGGGAGAAGGCGAAGGACATTCCGCCGACGAGCACACGAGCAGCGATCCGCGGCGAATTCGTCCGTGCCGCTCATGCCGCACGCCGAGACTACACGGTCGACTGGGTGCATCTGCGACTCAACGACGAATCCGGTCGGGCCGTGGCACTGAAGAACCCCTTCGAGCCCACACACCCACAGGCCGAAGCTCTCATCGCGGGCCTGTAAGATCTCAGTGATCTGGTCTTGAACGAAAGGAACCACGTGCGCACAAAAGTGCTCGCCGTCATCGCGGCCGCCACACTGCTGCTGTCCGCCTGCGGGCAGGGCGAGGAGGCGGAGGACACTGCAAGTGCCCCGGCTTCCGTCTCGGCCGAAGACGCGAAGTCGACCAGCCTCGACGACGTCACCGTCAAGGGCAAGGTCGGGGAGAAGCCGAAGGTCAGCTTCGAGGCACCCCTGGTCGTCGACAAGACCGGGAAGTCGGTCATCAGCGAAGGCAAGGGTGACAAGGTCGCCGACGGCGAACAGGTCACCGCGCAGATGACCCTGATCTCGGGCACGACCGGGAAACAGATCGAGTCGAGCTACGACTCGAAGTCACCGGCCGGGTTCCCCATGGACAAGAGCCAGATCTCCGAGGATCTGTACAACGCGCTTTTGGACGCGAAGGTCGGGTCGCGTGTGCTCATGTCGCTCAACGGCAGCGCACAGGAGGGTCAGCCCGCTGAGACGCTCGTCTCCCCCGCCGACATTCGAAATACCACGAAGCCGCTGACTCGCGCCGAAGGCAAGAAGATCGACCAGTCGAAGAACCCCGTGACCGTCAAGTGGGCAGACAACGGTGAACCCTCGATCTCGAAGCCCAAGGGCAAGGCCCCGAAGGAACTCGAGTCGTACACCACGATCGAGGGCGAGGGACCGAAGGTCAAAGAGGGCCAGAACGTGGCCGTGCACTACTCCGGTTGGCTCTGGGACGACAATTCGAAGTACTTCGACTCGAGCTGGCAGGATGGTCGTGGACCCTTCGCCGTCGACCCAGTCGGTCAGGCTCAGGTCATCGACGGATGGAACGAAGGTCTCGTCGGTGCGAAGGTCGGCAGCCAGATCGTCCTCGTCATTCCGCCCGACAAAGGATATGGAGAGCAGGGCAGCCCGCCGAGCATTCCCGGCAACGCCACCCTCGTGTTCGTCATCGACGTCCTCTCCGCTCAGGGCTGAGACTCAGTTCGCGAAGAACTGGGTCCCTGAACACCACAGAACCACGACATAAGGAGACACCATGAGCAAGCAGAAACCAGTCGTCGAATTCCCCGGAACAGAGGCTCCGACCGAACTCGTCATCGTTGATGACATCATCGGTGACGGCGCCGAGGCGGCTCCCGGTCATACCGTGAGCGTGAACTACGTCGGCATCGCCCATTCAACCGGTGAAGAGTTCGACGCCTCCTACAACCGCGGGACCCCGCTCGAGTTCCGTCTCGGATCCGGCATGGTCATCTCCGGCTGGGATCAGGGAATCCAAGGCATGAAGGTCGGCGGTCGGCGTACGCTGCAGATCCCACCGCACCTGGCCTACGGCGATCAGGGTGCAGGCGGCGTCATCAAGCCCGGCGAATCACTGATCTTCGTCTGCGATCTCGAAGGCGTCCGCTGAGACACTGAAAACTGATGAGCTCTCCTCAGCCCTGGGGCTGAGGAGAGTGTGGCCGCCGCGGCTTCAGAGCTCGGCGGCCAGCCTGCCCGCCGCGGCGGCAGCGAGAAACGCTGCCGCATCGGCGGGCAGCTTTCGTCCCATCGTCGACAGAGCCACCGGTGAGGACTTGAGCCCGGACCACAGTCCCTCCAGGCTCACGTCGACCTGATTGTGCATGTGCAGCATCGGCAGCTGTGCCGCTGCGACCTCGGCCACGACGGCGGGGTCGGTGTCCATCTCTCGACGGTCCGCCTCGGCGAGGGTGGAGAAGTCCGGGACCGGAATCGTCATTCCGGGGCGGGCGATCTCTGCCAGAGAGGTCAGCGAATGGTGGGAGATGCCGAAGTGTCTGCCCCGAGCATCGGCATTGGACATCCGGAGGACACCTACCGGGGTCCCGCCCAGCAGGGCAGCGGCATTGAGGTGCTCGCCGGTGACCAGACCCGAATAGCCGTATTTGGTGCCGGTGCCCAGGTTCCCCGGACCCTGCGCGACGATGGTGATATCGGCGCCCAGAACATGTTTGGCGGCCAGCAGTCCGGTGTGAATGGTCACAGCTTCGAGATCGGCACCCCAGGATTGGCCGGTGCTGATCGTTCCGTGCAGCCAGCCGGCGTCCTTGAGCCCGGCGGCGGCTTGGGAGAAGCTGGCGGGCAGTGCCGCACCGTCGCTGAGGACATAGGCGATCCGTGCCTCGGGCCGCACCGTCCGGATGCCGGCGATGATGGCAGGCAGCGCCGAATGCAGGTCCGCAGCGAGCACCGGCATGTCGTGCAGCGTCTCTTCGCTGGCGAGGGTCTCGTGGTGCTCCGATTCCTGATCGTCGACGCCGAGGACCATCGTCTGCAGAGGGGAGTAGCGGTCCTTGACCAGATGCCCCGGCCCCTCCGGCGGGTCGGCCGGAAGCGCATCGGGCAGGGCGATGACGAGACCGAAACCACCGGTGCCCAGACGTTTGGTCAGAGCCGAGACGTTGAGCAGGACCGTGTCTCCGACCTGCGGATGCCCGATCGCCTCGGTGTACGCCACGGCCTTGATGTGTGTGATCGTCGTGCCTGGCAGCGCCTGGTCAATATCGGCCTCGACCTCTGTGTATCCTGGCCGGGTGGAGCGAATCGTGGTCACGGTTCCTCTGCGCCAATGAATCATGGTCCTAAGACTATCGCCCGCATTAGGTTACGGTGGAATTGTGAATGCACCCCGCGCCAGTCGACAGAGGCAGCAGACCGAGCGTCTGATGAACCTGCTGATCGCTCTGAGAGCCGCCCGCGGATGGGTCTCCAGGAAGACCCTGATGAGTGCCATCGACGGCTACGCAGGCCTTGACGACATCGCCTTCGACCGCAAGTTCTCCCGTGACAAGGAGCTGTTGCGGCATATGGGGATCACGATCGCCACCCGAGCCGAACACGATGCCTATTCGGATACCGGGGAGACGGGTTACCGGATCTCCGCCGATGACTATGCCATGGACGACGTTGAGCTCACCCCTGCCGAAGCGGCGGCGGTAGCCGTGGCGGCACAGTTCTGGTCCGATACCGAACTCGGCGAGTCCAGTTCTCAGGCCCTGACGAAGCTTCGTGCCCTTGGCATCGACCTCACCGAGGCAGGACCAGGTCGTGTCGAAGCCAACCAGGGTCCTGCCGCACGCAAGCTCGGCAGCGTGAACTTCGCCACCGCCCTCCACCACATCAACGCACGTGAGGCCATCAGCTTCAAATATCACAAACCAGGTCAGAGCCCCCGCAAGGTCAAGCTCGAACCCTATGCGCTGCTCAGCCGCGGTGACCGTGTCTACCTCCTCGGCCACGACATCGACCGTGGTGCTCAGCGCACCTTCCGGCTCTCCCGGGTCGAGGGCAAGCTGACGAAGCTCGGCGGCCGCGACCCCGGTGACTACGAGATTCCCGCTGACTTCGCACCCCACGTGGCCTTGAACTCGAGCACGGAGATGGCTGTCGTCGCCGAGGCGAAGCTGCGCATCCGTGCCCACCGTGCCGACCCGCTGGTCCGGCGACAGGTCCGCACCGAGGACGATGCCATCATCGTCGAATTCACCGATGCGGCCTCACTTGCCGCGGAGATCGTGAGCTTCGGAACAGCAGTCGTCGTGCTTGAGCCTGCGGAACTGGTCCAGGCTGTCGACGATCGTCGGCACACGGTCAGGGAGTCCCTCAAACGACTCGGAGGTCGCAATGTCCTCAGCGCGTGAACGACTCACCCGGCTGCTGAGCCTGGTGCCCTATCTCGATGCCCATCCGGGAGCAGATCTCGAGGAGACCGCCGGATATTTCAACATCGACTCGGACACCCTCATCGATGACCTGCAGCTCCTCTTCGTCACCGGTCGGCCCGGGCACATGCCCGATGATCTCATCGATGCCAGCTGGGAAGGCGGGAAGATCTACATCTCCAACGCCGAGGAGGTCTCCGTCCCGGTCCGCCTCAGTGCGGAGGAGGCAGGGGTTCTCGTCCTGGCTCTCGAACTCATCGATACGCTGCCGGGTCTCGACACTCAGGCAGTGCGGACGGCGGCAGAGAAACTCAGGCTGGCGGCGGGGGAGAACCTGCACACCCCGGTCGAGGTCAGTCCGATCCCCGCTGATGAGGAGCTCATGACCTTCCTTAAGCAGGCCATCGACGCCGAGGCCGCGGTCGAGATCGACTACTACGTCGCTTCCCGAGACGAACTCACTCGGCGGATCGTCGCCCCCAGCCGGCTCGTCCCCGGCGCAGACTGGTACCTGGATGCCTGGTGCTACAGCGCCCAGGCTCCGCGGCGCTTCGCCCTGAGCAGCATCCGCTCCTGGAACTCCGCTGTTCATCCTCCACTGGGCGTCGGCGATCAGCAGTCGAGTGCGCATGAGGTCACCATGACACTGGCCCCGGATGGAGCATGGCTCGCGGATGAACTCGAGTTGAGTGAGCGTGAATACTTCGCCAACGGTGAGCCAAGTGTGCGGATTCGATTCCTTGTGCACTCCGTCGACTGGTTGAGTCGTTTCCTGCTGTGCCATGCCGACGTCATCACCGACATCGACGACAGCGACGCGGTGGAAGCCGCGCTGCAGCGCCTGGGCTGAGCCCGGTCTTCGCGTTCCCGCCCTGCCGTGCGGCGAGGATGAAAGGCACAGCCACAGAGCGTAGAATCTTTCACAGCAGACAACAGTCAAGGAGTCCCCATGAAACCGAGTTTCGTGCAGATCGCGATCGTGATCCTCATCATCGTGATCATTTTCGGCGCACCCAAGCTGCCGGCGCTGGCCAGAAGCCTTGGTCAGTCGATGAAGATCTTCAAATCCGAGGTCAAGGATCTCCGTGATGACGACGAGCCCAAGAAGACGGAACCGGGCGAACTCAACCGCGAAGCGACCGAAAACGACACCTCGACAACCGCCGAGGCTGCTCGAAAGCCTGAGCAGCCTGCGAAGGAAAAGCAGGATCCGCAGTCTCACGAGAAGTGAAAGAGCACAACAACCGGCGTTCGGCTTCGGCACGTAGGAAGAATCCCGAACGGAAGATGCCCGTCGTCGGGCATCTCATCGAACTCCGCAACCGCAGCCTTGTCGCGGCGATCGCAATCGCCCTCGGAGCCGTCGCCGGATGGTTCCTCTACGACCCGGTCCTCGACATCCTGCAGGAGCCGATCCGCAGCATCCGAGCCTCGGGGGACCGGACCGCGGAGATCAACTTCGCCGGAGTCGCCTCCCCGTTCGACCTGAAGATCAAACTGTCGTTCTTCATCGGCATCTTCCTGTCCTGTCCGATCTGGCTCTACGAGGTCTGGGCGTTCATCGTTCCGGGGTTGACGAAGAAGGAGAAGCTGTACTCCGTCGGCTTCCTCGGCGCAGCCATTCCGCTGTTCCTCGCGGGCTCGACCATGGCCTTCTTCGCCCTTCCCAACGCCGTCAAAGCACTGACGTCCTTCACGCCGGCAGGCGGCACCAACATCATCCCCGCCCAGGACTACCTGAGCTTTGTGATGGTCATCATCGTGGTCTTCGGACTCGCATTCGTCCTGCCGGTACTCATGGTCGGACTCAACATGTTGGGTATCCTCTCAGCCGTCAGGATCCAGAAGTCCTGGCGGGTGATTGTGATGATCGTGTTCCTGTTCGCCGCCATCGCCACCCCCACCCCCGACGCCATGTCGATGTTCTTCCTGGTCATCCCGATGCTTACGCTGTTTGCTGTGGCATGGGTGATCTGCCTGTTCAGCGACCGGAGACGCAAGAGACGACTCATCGCCCAGGGCCTGTGGGTCGACCCCGACGAACCGATTGACTGAGAGAGCCATGACTGAATCCGAGAGCCCGATCCAATCCTCAGCCGAGACCGAGACGCTGAGCCCCTCGGCGGCCTATGCCGACTACAAGGACCGGACGAAGAAGGCCCAGACTCCTTTAGGGCGGTTCTCGGCCAGAATGGAATTCGAGCTCGACGACTTCCAGCTTGAGGCCTGCGCCCAACTGCAGGACGGCAAAGACGTCCTCGTGACCGCCCCCACCGGAGCGGGTAAGACTCTGATCGCGGAATTCGCTGTGGAGCTGGCCAGAGACGAAGGCAAACGGGTCTTCTACACGACCCCGATCAAGGCGCTGAGCAATCAGAAGTTCAATGACCTGATGGACGTCCACGGCGTGGAGAACGTCGGTCTGCTCACCGGCGACACCTCGATCCGGCGTGACGCGCCGATCATCGTCATGACCACCGAGGTCCTGCGCAACATGCTCTACAACGATGTCGCTGGGCTCTCTGATCTCGGTTTCGTCGTCCTCGACGAGGTTCACTACCTGGCCGACCGTTTCCGTGGTCCCGTGTGGGAAGAAGTGATCATCCATCTGCCGGACCGGGTGCAGATGGTGTCGCTGTCGGCAACGGTGTCCAACGTCGAGGAATTCGGTGCCTGGCTGAGCGAGGTACGCGGACCCACCACCGTCGTCTCCACCTCCCACCGGCCCGTGCCGCTGGTCAACCATGTCCTCGTCGGCCACCGCATGTACGATCTGTTCACCCACCACGACTCCGACCGAATCGATCCTGCGCTCAATCATGCGACTCGGACCCACGGCGGGCCCCGTTCCAAGCGTGAACGAGCCACTAGGGCCCGTTTCCGCAGGCCCAGCCGCACCCAGGTCGTGTCCTCTCTGGCAGAGGCCGGAATGCTGCCGGCGATCATGTTCATCTTCTCGCGCAATGCCTGTGACGAAGCGGTCGAACAGTATCTGAGCTCGGGCTTCGACCTGAACTCACGTGAAGAGAAGGTCATCGTCAACGCCGCACTCGAAAAGCTGCGCGATGAACTGGCCAGCGAGGATCTGGGCATCCTCGGGTTCCATTCGTTCCGCGAAGGTCTTCTCCTGGGAGTCGCCGCCCACCATGCGGGAATGATCCCGCAGTTCAAACAGCTCGTC
Organism: Brevibacterium aurantiacum; assembly: GCF_003932995.1. Classification (NCBI taxonomy): domain Bacteria; kingdom Bacillati; phylum Actinomycetota; class Actinomycetes; order Micrococcales; family Brevibacteriaceae; genus Brevibacterium; species Brevibacterium aurantiacum. The sequence goes on along the minus strand of NZ_CP025333.1, from coordinate 2,123,771 downwards.
GAGGAGCTGTTCTCCCAAGGAATCATCAAGGTCGTCTTCGCCACGGAGACCCTGGCATTGGGCATCAACATGCCTGCCCGCACCGTGGTTCTTGAGAAGCTGGTGAAGTTCAACGGAGAGGCCCACGTCTCGATCACGCCGGGGGAGTACACCCAGCTGACCGGACGCGCAGGGCGCCGCGGCATCGACCAGATCGGCCATGCCGTAGTCATCTGGCATCCCAGCTTCGAAGTCAACGAGATCGCTGGGCTGGCATCCAACCGCTCCTATGCACTCAATTCTGCGTTCGGACCCACCTACAACATGACAGCCAACCTGCTGTCCCGGATGAGCTCCTCCGAGGCTGCGAAGGTCCTGGAGACCTCGTTCGCACAATTCCAGGCGGACAAGGCCGTCGTGGGGTTGGCGAAGAAGGTGCGCAAGAACGAGGCCACGATCGCGGCCTATGAGAAGTCGATGAAGTGCGATCTGGGCGATTTCGCTGAGTACGCGCGATTGCGGCAGGCCATCAGCGATACCGAGAAGCAGGAGACTCGCACGAAGTCGAAGAATCGGCAGCGTGAGATCGTCGAGTCCCTGACCGCTCTCAAGATCGGCGATGTCGTCACCCTGCCGACGAAGCGAGTCGAAGGCGCAGCGGTCATCATCGCACCCATGAGCTCCCGGGATGGGGGTTCCAGACTGCCGACAGTGTTGACCGAACAGGGCAAAGTCTGGCACCTGCGGCCCCACGAGGTGACCGCGCCGCTGCCAGCCCAGGGTCGAGTTCGAGTGCCGAAGAAGTTCAACCACCGCCAGGCAGGGGACCGCCGGCAGCTGCTGGGCATCCTCAACGACGCCATCCACGAGGGTAAGGTCGATCACGAGGCACATTGGGAGTCCAAACCAGGTTCCCCGGGTGTGAGCTCGAGCGTGACGGAGATGACCGCGCAGCTGCGTGCCCATCCCTGTCATGACTGCCCCGACCGTGAGATGCACGCCAGGTGGGCCAACCGAGCGGCCAAACTGGTCAAGGAGAACGATTCGCTCATCGCTCGCATCGAAGGCAGGACGACCTCGATCGCCCTCGTCTTCGAACGTGTTCAGGATGTGCTGCGCACCCTCGGCTTCGATCCCGAGCAGTCCGATATGCTGCGCCGCATCTACGGGGAACGAGACCTGCTCGTGGCACTGACCATCCGAGCCGGGCTGTGGGACAACCTCGTCGAACCTGAACTCGCAGCATTCGCATCGTGCTTCGTCTTCCAGTCACGGCGCGCCGACACACTCCATTCGGAGCGCGCACCCAGCCGCGACCTCAAGGTCAACGGCGACGAAGCGGTGACGATGTGGCGCAAGCTCTTCCAATTGGAGGAGCAGCACGCGCTGTCGACGACTCAGGAACCCGACCGGGGCCTGTTCAAACCGATGTACCGCTGGACCGAAGGCAAGAACCTCGCCGATTCCCTGCGCGGCACCGACATCGCCGCTGGCGACTTCGTCCGGTGGGCCAAACAGAGCCTTGACCTCCTCGGTCAGGTCGCCGAGGTGGCCGAACCGGAGACCGCTGTGCGCATCCGGCGGACCATCGAAGCCATCCGTCGCGGAGTCGTCGCAGACTCCTGACAGTTGGTCTGCCAGGGGTGACAGCTGGTCTGCCTGCGGCAGTGACCGCCGGGCTCTCCCTAAAACGGGGTGGCCCGGCGACTGCTCAGCGCTTGACCTTCTTGACGATGTTCTCGATGTCGGAGCCGAATGCGCTCTCCGTGGTCAGGTAGGTCCATGTCGACGACGGACGTTTGAGCCCGTGCGAGGCCAGGTCGATACCCGTATCAGTGAACTCTGCCTCTTCGACAGTCGATGCGGAATCGTCGATGACATCGGACCAGAAGGTGGAGAACACGCGGATCGATTCCGTGTTGAATGCCTCGTGCGGCTTCTCACGGGCGAAGGTGCGCAGATGAATGCCCTCACGCAGGTCGTTGAGGAAGGCAAGGTGATCGACCCAACGTGCGTCGAGATGGAAGAGCATGACCTCGCGCAGCGTCTCATCGACGAGCTCCTGAGGATGGTCCTCCGCCAGGTTCTCGGCCACATCCCCGAGGCGGGTCTTGAGTTCGTCGATAGCCTCATCATCGACACGCAGCTCCCTGCGCCGGGCGAGGACGAGATCGCGCTGCTTGGCCATGAGTTCGTTGAACTTCCACGTGTCGCGATGCAGTGCCGTGTTCTGACCTTCAGCGATACGCTGCGCGTGTTCGACGAGGCTCAGCGCGCGCTTGGACTCGATCCAACCGGTCTCATCTCCCTCGGAGACGAAGCGTTGGATCTCGGGCACACGAGTCAGCAGCTCGTCCTCGAGGCTGGTGAAGAACACCGAGGTTCCCGGGTCACCCTGACGACCTGCACGACCGCGCAGCTGGTCATCAAGTCGTGAGGACAGGTAGCGACCGGCGCCGATGACCAGCAGGCCACCGGCCTCGGCGACGCTGTCATCGGCCAGCCGAATGTCGGTGCCGCGTCCAGCCATCTGAGTTGAGACGGTGACGGCACCGGGGGCACCAGCGGCGGCGATGACCTCAGCCTCGAGCGAGTCATCCTTGGCGTTGAGGACCGTGACCTCGATGCCGCGTTCGACCAGTCGCTCGGCCAGGGATTCGCTCTCTGCCACCGATGAGGTGCCAATGAGCACCGGACGGTCCTTGGCATGGTTCTCAGCGACCTCCTCGACGATCGCGCGTTCCTTCGACTCCTGATAGGTGTAGAGGCGGTCGGGTTCGTCATTGCGGATGACAGGCAGGTGGGTGTCGACGGGAACGATCTCAAGGTTGTAGAACTCACGCAGGTCATCTCCGACTGCCAGCGCGGTGCCCGTCATTCCGCAGACCGTTTTGTAACCGTGGATGAGTTCTTCGACGGTCATCTGGTCGAGGATCTCTCCGCTTTCGGTGGTGCCGACGCCTTCCTTGGCCTCAACTGCGGCCTGGAGTCCGTCGGGCCAGCGCTGCAGCTCGGCGACGCGCCCGCGGGAGGCCGAGATGAGTTTCACCCTTCCGTCGACGACAAGGTAGTCGACATCGCGTTTGACCAGGGACTTCGCATACAGGGCGAGGTTGACTGCTGCGAGGTCGGACGCGTCTTCGTCGAAGAGCTCGACACCGAGTTCCGTCTCCACTCGGGTGATGCCTGCATCTGTGAGGGAAACAGCTTGGTGATCCGGGCTGATCTCGTAGTCGACGTCTGGCTCGAGTTTCTCGGCGAGTGCTGCGATCGCAGCGTTGGCATCTTCAACACTGGCCGAGCCGGCGAGGACGAGTGGGACACGCGCCTCGTCGATGAGCACGGAGTCGGCCTCATCGACGATGACGACATCGCGGTCCGGGACACGGATCTGGTCATCGTCGGTGACGAATCGGTCGCGGAGGACATCGAATCCGACCTCGGTGACGGAGGCGTAGAGAACCTCAGCGCCATAGGCCTCACGGCGTTCGGTCTCACTTTGGGTCCCGGAGATCGACGCCGACTTCACACCCAGGAGGTCGAAGAGCGGCTTCATCCAGGTACGGTCGCGGACTGCGAGGTAGTCGTTGACGCTGACGACGTGGACGCGACGTCCCTGCAGGGCGTATCCAGCGGCGGCGAGAGCACCGACGAGGGTCTTACCCTCACCGGTGGCCATCTGCACGATATTGGCCTTCAGGAGCCCGACGAGACCCTTGATCTGCGTGTCATAGGCACGTTCGTCCAGGGACCGTTCGGCAGCCTCACGGGCCAGCGCGCAGTAGCGGACGAGGTTGTCCTGGGCAGAACCTGAGGTGAAGATGTCGGCAGCTGCCTCGGTCAGGCCGCTGTCATCGAGCTCCGCGTATTCACGACTCGCGGCCGCCATATCGTCGGCGGCCTTGTCGAACCATCCCGTTGCTTTGTCGGCCTGGGCGCCGGGTCGGTTGAGCAGTCGTGAGAAGAAACCCATTATCGTCCTTTGTCGAGTGATGGTCGCAGTTGATTCTATCGTTCAGGCCATGGGCCAGGAGCCATCGACGACGGCTTCGGCGTTGCCTTTTCTGCGCAGCCAAGATTGCAGGTCAGCGGCCTGGTCGCGTTTCCATTCGCCTTGTGCGGCCATGATTTCGTCCCGGGTGAGCTGGGCAATTTCCTCTGAGCTCTGTGCCAACGCTCGGGAAATGTCCAGGGCGGCCAGCGCGTCTGCGGCGGCATCATGGGCATCAAGCAGAGAAACCTTCCACCGCTTGGCTGTCTCGGTCAGGGTCCTCTTGCCGCGGCGGAACTGCTCGACCTTTTTGTCCAGGACGAAGGTGTCGACGATCGTCGGCAGCAGGGCCGCGAGACCGATGTGGGGCTGGTGGCGTTTGACCTCGGCGGACATGACGCTGAGGTCGTAGACGATGTTGTGGCCCACGACCACGGCACCTTCCGCTTTGAGATCGGCGAGGACCGTGCAGAGCTCGGCAACCACCTCGGCGACCGGTGCTCCGTTGGCTTGGGCGAACTCGGTGGTGATTCCATGAACGGCCCGGGCCGGTTCGGGAATCTCGACTCCGGGATCGGCCAGCCAGGTCCGGGCGTTTTCGGCGGATTCGACGAAGGCCGCAGTCACGATGCGTGCAGTCGCCGGGTCGACGCCGGTCGTCTCGAGGTCGAAGCCGACGAGTCGCGACTGTGACCAGGCCTCGGCCGAGACCGATCCCGGACTCTGCGAGGCGCGAGACTTCGCAGGAGAGACTGAGGCGGCTGCGGATCCTGATGCGGGCCCGGACCCTGCCCCTGCGGCTGTCGTGCTGGTAGGCACCGGCGCCGGCTGTGTGGTTCCGCTCTGGTCGTTGCCTCGGCCGGCATCGCCGAGTGCGGCGATGAGGTTGTCGACAGAACGACGAATGTTCTGGCCGTGGGCCGCAGCCTCAACCGCAGTACGATCGCATTCGCCGGGGACCGATTCGAGATCGAGCCCATGGGCGACATCGGTCAGACAGCGCATGACCTCGATGGTCTTATGCAGCGTCTCCTCTTCCTCGATGAGGGTGGCGGCTCGTTTGGGGCTGAGACCTCCGGTCTTCACCCCGGCCTTGGCTGCCTTGATGATCGATTCGAGGGAACCGAAGTTCGCCAGCAGCGTCGCTGCGGTCTTCTCTCCGATCCCCGGTGCTCCCGGCAATCCGTCCGAGGGGTCTCCGCGCATCGCGGCGAGCTCACGGTACCTGGTGCCATCGGGGACTCCGTAGGCCTCGGGCAGGTCGGCCTGGGAGATGGCCTCCCACTCTCCGCCCTTGCGGGGACGCAGCACGCTCACATCGGAGGCAGCATCGATGAGGGCAAGCAGATCACGGTCGGGGGAGACGATGACCACGGGTGTCTGCGACTGGGCGGCCATGGTCGCGATCACGTCGTCGGCTTCGGTGCCGTCAACCTCGGCGATGGGGATGCCTGCGGCACGGAGGACATCGGTCATGATCGGCAGCTGCGCGTCCAATTCGGGTGGGATCTCCGTGCCTGCCTCGGCGTCCTTGACTCGGGCGGCCTTGTACTCGGGCATGATCGCGGTGCGGAATGCCGGGCGCCAGTCGGCGTCCATGGTCGCCACGACTCGAGGGGAGTCGAAGCGACGGATCATCTGCGCAATCGCATCGAGAACGCCGCGCACGGCATTGACCGGCTGACCTTCGTCGTTGACGATCGAGTCGGGAACCGAATAGAAGGCACGGTAGTACAGGGCAGGCGTGTCAATCAGAACCAAGGGCTTCACACTCGATGACGATACCCGACACCCCTGACGCGAGTGCAACGTCGCCCACAGCAGAGGTGTAACCTGTCGGCTGTGACTATGTACTTTGGTGGAGATGTTTACAGCAGCGTCGACCCGTTTGCGACTGCCCTGGGCTCGAAGGACGGAAAGGTCTCGTTCATCGGCTCCGACGAAGCTGCGCTTGCAGCGGACCCCGATGCGATCAACCTCGACGGGGATTTCCTGACCCCAGGCTTCGTCCATGCAGGACTGGTTCTGGGTGGCGGTGATCCCGATGGGAATCGACTCGTCGAATCCGGATACACGCACGCGCACATCCTTGGCAGCGCCGAGGATGTGGAGGATTTCCAGGCTCGCGCACCGAAGGGCCTGCGGATCGTCGCCTACCCCGAGATCGGGTCCGACGACGCTGGCAGCGCCGACCAGGTCGAGGGCCGGGCGAGCATCGCCGCGGGCGACTTCCTCGGCCTCGACGAGATGCCCGAGACCGCGCTGTACATCCAGGTCGAGTCGAACCAGCGCCTGGGCGAGGTCCTTGACCGCGTGCGCGGACAGGCAGCACTGGCCCAGCGCAACGGCTATCGCCTGCTGTTGGATTTCAGTGTCGAAGAGGAGTTCGTCACTCCTTTGGGCTACTCCGGCATCGCGATCACTCTCGATCCGGCACAGCCCCAACCTCTGGCGCAGCTGCTCTCGGCAGGTGCTCAGGTGTCGTGGACCGACTCACAGGATTCCCCGTGGGCGACGGTGCGCTCGGCAGTCGTCGGGGAGAACGGAATCGGTGCACGCGCAGCATTCAACGCGGCCACCCGATTCGCTCACCGCGCCGCCGGCAATCCCGATGGGGGAGTCCTTGCCCCGGGCGCGGATGCGGATTTCGTGCGGTGGCAGGTGGAACGACTCGTCGTTCAGGTTGCAGACGCACGTGTGGCGGCGTGGAGCACAGACCCCCGCTCGGGTACTCCCGGACTGCCGGAGCTTTCCTCTGACGTTGCACTGCCGACCCGCATTCCGCTCGGCGAGGACGTCTAGAAGCAGCCGCTTGTGTGAGTCGAGTCACGACTCATCGAAGGCAAGACGACACGCCGAGGAAGATCTATTTTCATCATTCTGTCTTGCGTCTGACCTGGAGATTTGAACATAACCCCAGGTCAGAGCGATTTTGCAAAGACGCTGAGAGCCACTAGATTCGTTGCTGACATTCCACAGCAGCTGGGATGGAGCCGGCACCCCCGTCATTAGATAACTCGTTGCTCAACGTGGTCCGAAGGCGAGGGTGTCGGCTCATATTTTCTCTGCCGCGACGCGTATCGTAGTGGCCGTGGTTTCTAAGACTCTGGTCGTCATTCCGACCTACAACGAACGACTCGCTCTGCCCGTGACGCTGTCGGGGCTGTTTGAGAACCAGCCCGACGTCGATGTTCTCGTCGTCGACGACGGTTCACCTGACGGCACCGGCGAATGGGTAGATGAACAGGCGCGAACCGACCCACGCCTGCACGTCCTGCACCGCAGTGAGAAGTCCGGTTTGGGAATGGCCTACATCGCCGGGTTCGAATGGGCGCTGGAACGCGACTACGAGATCATCTGCGAATTCGACGCCGACGGATCCCACCGCCCCCTTGACCTCGGGCAGCTGCTGGCCGTCGCTCAGGCCGGGCACGCCGACCTCGTCATCGGCTCACGCTGGGTTCGCGGCGGGGCGATCGTGGATTGGCCACGCTCACGCTTCTTCCTCTCCCGCGGAGCCAATATCTACGTCAACGCGGTCATGGGCCTCGGCGTCAAAGACGCGACAGCAGGGTTCCGTGCGTATTCGCGAGAAGTACTGCAGAACCTCGATCTCTCCGAGGTGCAGTCTCAGGGCTACTGCTTCCAGATCGACATGACCTACCGCACCGTCGAAGCCGGATTCCGCGTGGCCGAGGTCCCCATCGTCTTCGTCGAACGCGAGCTGGGGGAGTCGAAGATGAGCGGATCGATCATCTCCGAGGCATTCACCAAGGTCGCCGGATGGGGACTGACCCGGCGCCGACGTCAGGCTCGGGGCCTGCTTGAGCGTCTGACAACACGCAGTCGAACTGCGTGAGGTGATTCCCGGCAGTTTCGGGACGATGAGTTTCGGGACGATGAAGGGCGGGGCGCAGGTCCGATGACCTGCACCCCGCCCTTTCCGCTCGGATACGTTCGTGTGACTCAGTACAGAGGCGCTCAGGCCTGTGCTGGCACCTCTCCGCGACGAACGGCGAGTCGCTCATCGAGCAGAACCTGAAGTTCGTCGAAGGAGCGGCGCTCAAGCAACATGTCCCAGTGGGACCGCACATGCTTGCCCGGCTCCCCATCGGGTTCATTCACGCCGACACGAGTGCCGATGCCGTGGATGCCTGAGTCCCAGGTGGAGGGCACTTCGGCTTCGATCGAGAAGGGAACCTTGAACTTGGTTCCGTCTTCGCACTCGAATTCGACCATCTGGCGAGGTGCCGGTTCGACGCCCTCTTCCGTTTCCAGGCTGCGTGAGCCCAACTGTGTACCGCGGAGACTGCGTTCGCTCATATCTCTCTCACCTTCCGACTCGACTGCAGACGTCTCATACGAAGGAACAGTCTACCGTCTACGCCTATTCCCAGCACTCAGGTCCACGCCGCGATCTCGCGCAGCCCCGGCAGGACATCATCCGTGACGATCCCATCGACGCCGAGGTCGAGGAGGGTGCGCATCTCGGCGACGTCGTTGATGGTCCACACATGGATCTGCAGGCCCGAGCGGTGAGCACGCGAAACGAAGTCCTCGGTGAGGACACGGAGGCCCTTGAACGACATCGGCACCTGCAGGGCATCGAGACCGGCTGGCAGCGGAGTCAGGCCGGAATCCGCGACTCCTGGCAGGGCGCCTAAGGCAAACAGGGCAGACTCGAACACTCCGGCCGAAGAACGGACCCCGGGCAGGGCCTCGCGCAGTCTGCGCAGAGTCGACGAGGAGAACGAGGCAAGCCGGATCCTCTCTCCAGCCTCGCGGCTGCGGATGGTGCGGATCATCGGTGCAATGGAGTGGGCGGCTTTGACATCGATGTTCCAGGCGAGGTCCGGAAGCTCCTCCAGAAGCGTGGTCAGGCGAGGCAGATGCCCGCCTGCGATGAGTTCGATGGAATCGAGTTCGGCGGCCTTGAGATCGCGGATGCGGTGGGGGCGACCTGCGATGCGATCCAGATCGGCATCATGGGCGGCGAACACGACTCCGTCGGCAGACGCATGGACATCGGTCTCCATCCACCGCACGCCGGCCTGATGCGCGGACGCGAACGCCTCGAGGGTGTTCTCACTCATACCGGGCCACTGCCCGCCTCTGTGGGCGATGATCTCTGCCTGAGAATTCATGGTCCAATCCTATGTTGCTGTTGACCTGACGAGCAGGGTCGACAACTATGGAGACATGAGCCGAACACAAGATCCGATTGAACCTGACTACGTCATTGACTCCACCAAGCGGACCCCGACCGAAAGGGTGCGTTCGGCAGCCACCAGAGCCTACGGTGCGGCCAGCAGCGGTGTGAAGAACGCTCGTGAAGCCACCTCTGGCAACCGTCTCATCGAGACCACCGAGACGAACGTGAAGAAGGCGCTGGGCAATGTCTCCCACGCGATCGACGATGCCGTGCGAAGCGGCAAGGTCGAGCGAGTCTTCGACAAGGCCCAGGAAGGTGTGACCACCGGCGCCGATACCGTCCGCAGGCTGGTCAACCGCAAGTCCGAGTGACCCGATAACCATTGATGCGGCACGCTTTTTAGCGTGCCGCATTGCTTTTGTAACAGTTTCTTAATTAGACTGTGTTCAGGTAACGATCCGATAACTTGGAGTCAGTGTTGAGCCTTGCTCGATCACTGAGACCCATGTTTGCGAAGGACACCGGCACATCTATACAAGGACTGACTGTGGGTAAACACTCTTCACCCCGTTCGAAATCGACGGGATCGCTCTTCTCTGCGTTCAAGGCACCGAAGAAGTCCGGACGGCATTCGCCGCAGGGGACCCAGGCATCTGCGAACACCGCTGGGGGAGTGCTGGCCTCGGTGCGTGCACGTCCAGTGCTCTCCGCATTCATCGTTCCCACCGCCGCAACAGCAGCGGTCGTCGCATCCAGCCTGGCGATGGTGCCCGGCAGCGCCGGCGGTGACCAGCAGGTCGTCGCCGAATCTCCTGTCGTCGCCGCAGCCGAGGCGACCCAATCCCCAGATGAGTTCCTGGCCAAAGCGAAGAAGCAGGCCAAAGAGAAGCCAGCCGAGATCTCCCTCAAGTCCAAGGTCGAGACACCGAGCCCGACCCCGTCGGAGACCGCGTCCGACGAGGCTGCGAGCACGGACGCGACCACGGGCGGCACCGCAGGCGGCACAGACACGAAGAAGCCCGCTCCTGATACCAATGACGAACCCTCGAAGTCCGGTGAGTCCGCTGGCGAGTCCGGTACCTGCCCGATGTCGTACTACGGCGGAGGCGATGGATTCGATGGCCGGCCGACGGCCAACGGGGAGATCTTCGACACCAACAAGCTGACCGCTGCGCATAAGACGCTGCCCTTCGGGTCGCAGGTCAAGATCACCAATACCGCCAACGGAAAATCCGTGACCGTGCGCATCAATGACCGTGGTCCCTACCACGGCAGCCGCTGCATCGACCTGTCCAAGGCCGCCATGGAAGCAGTCGGCGGAGTCGGTGCCGGGCAGATCAACGGCAAATACGAAGTCCAGTGACCGTCCCTGGCGTCGCTGAGCGACGTCAGGGACCATTGCACGCGGCCGCTTGACGGGCCCGTTCATGCAGCGCCAGTCGGAGTTCTCCAGGTGATATGACCTCGACTCCGGGCACCGTGATCAGCTGGGAGACAGCGACGTCCACGGGCTCCATCGGAAGGTCGATGACATAGTCGTCGGCGGTGATGGATCCTGCCTCGATTGCCTCCTCGGTGACTCGACCCGGAACTGCCCGGCGCAGATCGTCGAGGCTGTGGCTGGGAACCCGCAGTCTCACCGTCGTCGACCTGACGGTGCGGTCGAATTCGACCTGAGACCGCGACCAATAGTCGCCGAGGTGGAATTCCACCGGCCGTGAAACCGCGACGTAGCGCAGTGCGATCGCAGTCATCCGGGAGACCCGGTAGGTTCGGGGTCTGCCTCCGGGAGGCTGTGCGATGAGGTACCAGCGACCGGCCTTGACGACGAGTCCCAGCGGAATGGCAGTGCGAAGTCGTGATCCCGTACGGGCTGCATACCGAAACTGCAGTCCGCGGTGCGAACGCAGAGCCGTGACGATGACCGAGAGCGCCTCGGGACGCTCATGTGTCATGAACCAGTCGGGCCCGTCGACGAGGACGTTCGATGAGAAGACGGATTCCGTCTCGGACAGGATCTTCTCCCGCGCCGTCGCCAACTCCCGTGCGAACCCGAGATCGGCTGCTGCGGCACCTCCGATGAGCACTGAATCAAGCTCATCACGGGTCATGCCCGACAGCGGAGACGTCCAGGTTCCCAGCAGGCTGATGCCCCCACCTGGGCCGGCCTCTGTCACCACGGGCACACCCATCCGAGACAGGTCGCCGAGATCGCGATAGACCGTCCGTTCGGTGACCTCGAGCCGCTCGGCCAGATTCGCGGCAGTGATCGGTACGCTCCTCGCGCTGAGGATGACGATCTCCGACACCAGCCGTGCTGCCTTCATGCTCATCAAGAATAGTCTTCATCACTGACATGAGGTGTCAGTGATCGCACGAGATGCTGTCATCATGACCTCATCCCAGGCACCAGCAGAACCAGAATTTCCTCCCTTCGTCCAGCGTCCGCTTAAGGGCCGAGTCGCTCTCGTCGCCGGCGCAACCCGGGGTGCCGGACGCGCCATCGCCAGGAATCTGGCCCGGGCGGGAGCGTTCGTGTACTGCACAGGACGATCCACCTCGGCGCAGCCATCCGACTACGGTCGCAGCGAGACGATCGAGGGCACAGCCCAACTCATCGAAGCAGACGGCGGCCACGCCCAGGCGCTCGTCTGCGATCACCTGAAACCGGAGATGATCCACGAGGTAGTGCGCCGCATCGATGAGCAGCACGGTCGGCTTGACGTTGTCGTCAACGACATCGGGGGAGAGGCCTACGTCTCCTGGGGCGAGAAGTTCTGGGACACGGACTTCGACTCGGGCATGAGGTTGGTGAACGCGGGCCTGCTCACGCACCTGCACACAGCCCACGCTGCACTCCCTCTGCTGACACGCACCCCAGGGGGACTGCACATCGAGATCACCGACGGAACCTCCGAGTTCAATGCTGCCCACTACCGGGAGTCCATCTATCTCGACCTGACGAAGACGGCGGTGAGCAGGCTGGCGTTCGGACTCGGCCACGAGCTCAGCGACTCCGAGTGCACCGCGTTGGCGATCACCCCAGGCTGGCTGAGATCGGAGATGATGCTCGACCTCTTCGACACGAGTGAGCAGACTTGGCTGCGAGACTCTCTGGATACCGAGCGTGAACTGCCGCCTGCGGATTTCGCGATTTCGGAGACCCCACACCTGTTGGGGCGAACTGTCGTCGCAGTGGCCTCGGACGCGCAACGGCACCGGTTCAACACACGCACATTGAGCACGCGGGAACTCGCAGATATCTACGCGATCGACGATATCGATGGTTCTCGACCCGATTCCTGGAGCTTCATGGCAGCCAAGGAGGCCGACTTGGGCGCGGACGCCCGCGAGTATCGCTGAAACCGATTCCGCACCGGTCCGACCGGACCCGAACTCGCCTTGGCAGGCCCTGGTTCCCTGGTTACTCTGATCACATAAGTGGAACTTTCGAAGGAGTGCAGGATGACGGATCGAACATGCGATGTGGTCATCGTCGGAGCTGGCCCGACCGGCCTGAGTGCGGCCCGGACGCTGCAGGCAGCAGGTAAGGACGTTGTGGTCCTCGAGGCACGAGATCGTGTGGGCGGTCGGACGTGGACAGATCACATCGACGGTCAGATGTACGAAATCGGTGGTCAGTGGATCTCACCTGACCAGACGGCACTCCTCGAACTCGTCGAGGAGCTGGGCAAGGAGACGTACCAGCGCTACCGAGAAGGCGACAGCGTCTACATCGCACCGGACGGCACACGTTCCGTCTACAGCGGCGACATGTTCCCAGTGGGGGAGTCGACCCAAGCGGAGATGGAACGGCTGATCGCGCAGTTGGACGAGCTCGCCGCCCGCATCGGACCGACAGCTCCGTGGGAAGCCGAGGATGCTGCCGAACTCGATTCGGTGTCGTTCCACCATTGGCTGCGCCAACAATCAGACGATGAGACCGCGTGCGCGAACATCGGCATGTTCATCGCGGGCGGAATGCTGACGAAGCCGGCCACCGCATTCTCCGCACTGCAGGCGATACTCATGGCCGCCTCGGCGGGATCATTCACCCACCTCGTCGATGATCATTTCATTCTCGACCGCCGCGTCGTGGGTGGAATGCAGTCGGTCTCCGAGCAGATGGCCAGCGAGCTCGGTGAAGGCGTCGTCCACCTCAATAGCCCCGTGCGCACCATTGAGTGGACGGAGGATGCGGTGAGCGTCGGCACCGATGCGATGACCGTGTCGGCCGATCGTGCCATTGTGGCCGTCCCGCCGAACCTGTACTCACGCATCAGCTACTCCCCGCATCTGCCCCGACTCCAGCAGGTCTTCCACCAGCACCAGTCGATGGGTCTGGTGATCAAGGTCCATGCCACCTATCCGACACCGTTCTGGCGTGAAGACGGCCTGTGCGGAACCGGATTCGGTGCCGGCCAGCTGGTTCAGGAGGTCTATGACAACACCAATCACGGTGAAGAGCAGGGGACTCTCGTCGGATTCATCTCAGACGTCAACGCCGATGCGATGTTCGCCCTCGACGAGGACACCCGCAAGCAGCGCATCGTCGAATGCCTGGCAGACTTCCTCGGTCCACGTGCCCTGGAGCCTGACGTCTTCTACCTGTCGGACTTCGGCTCCGAGGAATGGACCCGTGGAGCGTATGCGACCAGCTACGACCTCGGTGGACTGCACCGGTGGGGCCGGTTCCAGAACGACCCAGTCGGTCCCATCCACTTCGCAAGTTCGGACATTGCAGCACACGGGTACCAGCACGTCGATGGCGCCATCAGGATCGGGCAGGACACCGCCCGTATGATCTTGGGCACCTGAGCACATGTCTGAAAGGTTGAACTGATGACCTCGGCAACTCCATCACCGGGCCCGACCGGAAGCGCGTCTGCGACATCCGCTTCGGGTCTGAGCTCCAAGGGGCTGTCGGCGGGCAAGATCGGTGCCATCGGCGGTGCCGTCATCGGCATCTCCTGCATCGCGCCCGCCTACACCCTGACCTCGGGGCTGGGACCGACGATCTCGCAGGTCGGTGTGCACACTCCGGCGATTCTGCTCATCGGATTCGTTCCGATGCTGCTCGTCGTCTTCGGCTACCGCGAACTCAACACTGCCATGCCCGATTCCGGGACGACCTTCACCTGGGCGACCCGCGCCTTCGGGCCCTGGCTGGGCTGGATGGGAGGATGGGGCCTGATCTCTGCCACGATCCTCGTGCTCTCGAACCTGGCCGCAGTGGCAGTGGACTTCCTGTTCCTGCTGCTGGCGCAGATCTTCGGTGACCCAGGAATCGCCGATCTGACCCGAGTGCTGTGGATCAACATTCCTGTCACAGTTCTCCTGACCGCGGCCGCCGCGTGGATCTCCTACCGCGGAGTCGAAGCCACCGAGAAGATTCAGGTCTGGCTCGTCGCCTTCCAGGTACTTGCACTCGGCTGGTTCGTCATCGCAGCATTCGTCCACGTGTCCAACGGCACCGCCTTCGACCCCACACCGGTCGAACTCGGCTGGTTCAACCCTGCCGAGGCCGGAGACTTCTCGACGGTCGCAGCGGCAGTGTCTCTGTCCATCTTCCTGTTCTGGGGCTGGGACACCGTCATCACCATGAACGAAGAGGCGAAGGACCCGGAGAAGACTCCCGGACGCGCAGCCATGCTCACGATCATCGCCATCGTCATCATCTACCTGGCCTGCACCGTCGCCGTCATCTCGTTCGCCGGTGTCGGCACCGAGGGGCTGGGCGCGGGGAATCCGGAGAATCAGGAATCCATCTTCGCCGTCCTCGCCGGCCCGGTGATGGGGCCCTTCGCCGTTCTCGTCTCGATCGCCGTCCTCTCTAGCTCACTGGCCTCGCTGCAGTCGACGATGGTCTCTCCCTCGCGCACGATCCTGGCCATGGGCCACTACGGGGCGCTGCCGAAGAAGTACGGAAAGATCTCGCCCCGGTACAAGTCTCCATCCGTGGCCACCATCACCTCGGCGACGGCCGCAATCATCTTCTATGTGGTCATGCGTCTGCTGTCAGAGAACGCACTGTGGGACACGATCACTGCCTTGGGGCTGATGGTCTGCTTCTACTACGGTGTGACCGGCCTGGCCTGCATCTGGTACTTCCGACGGTCCCTGTTCTCCGGGGCGAAGAACTTCTTCTTCAGGTGCCTCTTCCCGCTGGTCGGGGGAGTGACCCTGCTGGTGATCTTCGTGACCACCGCGATCGACTCACTCGATCCCGACTATGGTTCCGGCTCTTCGGTCTTCGGCATCGGACTGGTCTTCGTACTGGGCATCGGCGTCCTGCTCCTGGGTGTGGTCATCATGATCATCCAATCCCGCAGGCACCCCGACTACTTCCGCGGGAAGACGCTGACACAGGGAGTCCACACAGGGTGAGCGCGAGAGGCAGCGACACTCCGTCTGTGCAGCAGCTGGCCATCCTGAGGCGTGTGCGCGACCGCATCGACAGAGAATTCGACCAGCCTCTCAACGTCCAGGAACTTGCCGCCGGGGTGCATATGTCGGCCGGGCACCTCAGTCGCGGATTCAAAGCTGCCTACGGGGAGTCGCTCTATTCCTATCTCATGACCCGGCGCATCGAACGCTCCATGGCACTGATTCGTCGCGGTGACCTGTCGATCACAGATATCTGCTTCGCTGTGGGATTCTCATCGCTGGGCACGTTCTCCACTCGATTCAGCGAACTTGTCGGGGTCTCACCCTCCCGCTACCGTTCCGGCGTCGTCGAAGGCGACCACGACCTGCCGACGATCATCGTCAAGAATGTGCTCAGACCGGTCAGGAATCGAGAAGTTCCACCCCGGTGATGCGCACTAGGATGACGATCATGAATATTTCAATCAACGCCAGCTTCCTGCCTCACACCGATGCCGAAGCATCCCTGACCTTCTACCGTGACGTCCTCGGCTTCGAGGTTCGCCTCGATGTCGGATCAGGGCAGATGCGGTGGCTGACTGTGGGCCCTG
This sequence comes from Brevibacterium aurantiacum, assembly GCF_003932995.1. Classification (NCBI taxonomy): domain Bacteria; kingdom Bacillati; phylum Actinomycetota; class Actinomycetes; order Micrococcales; family Brevibacteriaceae; genus Brevibacterium; species Brevibacterium aurantiacum. The sequence continues at coordinate 2,107,672 of NZ_CP025333.1, read as the reverse complement.
CCGGTCAACCCGATACCTCGATCGTGCTCACCCCAGCGATCACCGACCCGACCATCAGCGACGAGGAGAGGGCAGTCATCGAATCGCTCATGGCCAAGGGCAGCTACGCCGCGATCGTGCTGGCAAGCACGAACGTCGATGAGGCCTTCGCCGAGGTGGAGGGCAGGGGAGCCGACATCGTCCAGGAGCCGATGGACCAGCCCTACGGTCTCCGGGACTTCGCTCTGCGGGATCCGGCCGGCAATATGATCCGCGTTCAGCAGCGCGGCTGATCGGTATGACGCATCCAGCCGATGACCATGAGCTCATCCGTGTGCAGGGAGCTCGGGAGAACAATCTCGCAGACATCTCTGTCGACATCCCCAAACGCCGACTCTCTGTGTTCACCGGAGTCTCCGGTTCCGGCAAATCGTCGCTGGTCTTCTCCACGATCGCAGCCGAGTCCCAACGCCTGATCAACGAGACGTACAGCGCCTTCGTCCAGGGCTTCATGCCGACTATGGCCAGACCCGAAGTCGACGTGTTGGAGGGCCTGACCACCGCCATCATCGTCGATCAGGAACGCATCGGGGCCAACCCGCGATCGACGGTGGGCACCGTCAGCGACATCAACGCGAAGCTGCGCATCCTGTTCTCCCGGCTGGCTCAACCGAACCTGGGATCGACCAAGGCCTATTCGTTCAATGTGGCCACGATCAGCGGCAAGGGAGCCGTGACGATCGACAAGGGCGCCGACAAACAGGTCGAGCGACGTACCTTCACCGTCAATGGAGGGATGTGCCCTCACTGCGAAGGAATGGGCACGGCCACAGACATCGACATCGCCGAGGTGGTCGACTCCTCGAGGTCCCTCAACGAGGGTGCGATCACGATCCCCGGCTACAAGCCCGGCGGATGGAGCGTGCGGTTCTATTCGGAATCGGGATACTTCGACCCCGACAAGGCAATCGTCGACTACACCGAGGAGGAGAGGCACAATCTCCTCTACGCCGAGGACGAGAAGATCGTCATCAACGGCACGAATATGACCTTCGACGGACTCATTCCCCGGATTCGACGCTCCTTCCTGTCAAAGGACCGCGACGCGATGCAGAAGCATGTGCGTGAGTTCGTCGATCGTGCGGTCGTCTATACGCAGTGTCCCGAGTGTGACGGCACACGCCTGAACTCGGCGGCACGAGGATCGAAGCTGGTCGGTCTGTCCATCGCGGAAGTCTGCGCAATGCAGGTCTCTGACCTCCTGGACTGGCTCGCCCAAGTCCCCGATGAGGGCGTCAGCAACCTCGTGGAATCACTCATCGCAGATGTGCAGGCCTTCGTCGACATCGGCCTCGGATATCTCTCCCTTGACCGTTCGGCCGGGTCGCTGTCCGGGGGAGAGGCACAGCGAATCAAGCTGGTCCGACACCTCGGGTCCTCACTGACCGATGTCACCTATATCTTCGACGAACCCACGATCGGGCTCCACCCGCACGACATCGACGCAATGAATGGGCTGCTCATCGCGCTTCGAGACAAGGGCAACACAGTCCTCGTCGTCGAACACAAACCCGAGACCATCAGAATCGCCGATCACATCGTCGACCTCGGACCCGGAGCAGGAACAGCCGGGGGAGAGGTCTGCTTCACCGGCACCGTCGGCGACCTCATCACCAGTGACACCCTCACCGGTCGACATCTCAATGACCGTGCGCAGCTGAAGGCGACAACCCGTGAACCGACTGGACGTCTCGAGATCAGGGGAGCACAGGCCCATAATCTGCGTGACGTCGATGTTGATGTTCCTGTCGGAGTCATCACTGCGATCACCGGCGTGGCAGGTTCGGGCAAGAGCACCCTCATCGAAGGATCGCTGCGCCATCGCGATGGTGTGATCATGATCGATCAGGCGGGTATCAAGGGCTCACGTCGGAGCAACCCGGCCACCTACACCGGCATGCTCGAACCCATTCGGAAGGCATTCGCGAAGGCCAACGGGGTCAAACCAGCACTCTTCAGCACGAACTCCGAAGGGGCTTGCCCGGTCTGCAACGGTGCCGGGATCATCTACTCCGATCTCGGAATGATGGCGGGAATGTCAGCTCCCTGCGATGTCTGCGACGGCAAGGGATTTCAGGCCGAAGTCCTCGAATACACGCTCGGTGGCAAGAACATCCGTGAGGTACTCGACCTGCCGGTGACAGCAGCCATCGAATACTTCGCAGCAGAGGAGTCACGTATCCCTGCGGTGAGTAAGATCATCGCCAACCTCGCCGAGGTGGGACTCGGATATCTCAGCCTGGGACAGCCGTTGACGACCTTATCGGGCGGTGAGCGACAGCGTCTCAAGCTCGCCACACATCTGTCGGCCAAAGCCGCGGATGCCGCACAGGTGATCATCCTCGACGAACCGACAACGGGCCTGCACCTCGCCGACGTGGACAACCTGCTCGGAATGCTCGACCGTCTCGCGGATGCAGGCAGAACAGTTATCGTCATCGAGCATCATCAGGCAGTCATGGCCCACGCCGACTGGATCATCGACCTAGGACCCGGGGCCGGACACGACGGTGGCCGCATCGTCTTCGAAGGCACTCCGAAGCAACTCGTAGACGGTGCCCCGGAGTCGGACGCGTCCTTGACCGCACAGCACCTGGCGGCCTACGTCTCAGGTGCCTGAGCCGGATATCGGGGGAGTCTGAGGCGATTCTCGGGGGAGTCGAGCACCTCTGTGACACTCACCTGACGGGCTCGTCTCTCAGTTCGTGTTGTGACTTCTGTGAGTCGATTCGGAGTGCAGAGACCTTGATCTCGGTTCACACCGGCACTCAGATCCGTTACGGTGTATAACGGCTCGGTAACGACCGAGTTACAGAACCGAAATGCAGTCGTATTACGGAGATGAGACAGTGAACCTCTACAGCACAAGCCTCCGCAAGGTCGCCCTCGTTGCAGGAGCCGGCGCGGTCGCCGCAGCCGGACTGACGGGAATGGGCGGCCCAGCTCAGGCCTCCACAGGGGCTCAGTCCTCGGAAGGCGTCTGGGACAAGGTCGCCGAGTGCGAGTCCGGCGGTGACTGGCACATCAACACCGGCAATGGCTACTACGGCGGACTGCAGTTCTCGGAGCAGACCTGGAAGGCCTTCGGCGGTGAGGGTATGCCTCACAAGGCCAGCAAGGCAGAGCAGATCGATGTCGCTCAGAAGACTCTCAAGGAGCAGGGCCCGGGAGCATGGCCGGTCTGTGGTGAAGAAGCTGGCCTGACGAAGGCCAACGGCGCTGCAGACGACGGCGGAGGATCCAAGGACGATGGTGGATCCAAGGATGACGACAAGGTCGGACTCGGCGGCAGCTGAGACACCTGCTGATACACGCAGTTGGCTGACACGCAGTCAGCACGATGACGGTCGCGAATAGCTGAGAAGCTATCCGCGGCCGTCATCTTTTTGTACGCTGGTGACTGACCGGTAACTATGATCGTCGCAGGAATGACAGCAGAACTGATGGCAAGACCGACGGCAGAACTGACAGCTCAATATCAGCGGTATCTCGTGGCTCCCTTGGGGTCATGTGTATAACGCCGATAATATACATTATGTTAAGTAAACTCATTCGTCACCACTATTGCCGCGACCGGCACCATGGCCAAAGGAGAATTCCATGACCGCAGGAACAGCAGACACCACAGGCACCGCAGAGGCGCAGCGCACTTCCATGCCCGGCGCTCCGCGCAGTCTGGACACCACAGCTTCGGGCGCGATCTTCACAATCTGGCAGAAACTGCAGAAGGTCCCGTTCGGCAACTGGCTCTTCACTCGTGCGGTGTGCTTCAAGGCTCCTTATTTTCGAACCGTTCATCCGCAGATCCATGAGCTGCGTCCCGGGTATTGCCGAGTCAGTGCCCCGAACCGTCGCGGCGTACGCAATCATCTCGGCACCTATCACGCCATCGCCTCCTGCAATATGGCTGAAATCGCTGCCGGCATGATGACTGAGGCGACGGTTCCGGCAACGCATCGTTGGATTCCAGTCGGAATGACAGTTGAGTACAAGGCCAAGGCCACCACCGGTGTCACATCCATTGCACGGCTTGATGCGCTTCCGAAATTCGGTGATGATCCGATGGAACTGCTCGCGCCGGTCGATGTCCTCGATGCTGACGGTCAGGTGTTCGTCTCCGCGGAGATCACCATGAGGGTCTCTCGGAAGAAGGCTGCCTAGGTCGACGTGCAGGAAGTCCGATCCCCGGCTCCCCTGCGGATGTGTTTCTGGAAATGCGTTATATGGTGTCGCTATGACCTGCATATTGTGTGACGTGGCCGATGGCACAGAGTCCGCAGAGATCATCTACGACGATCCGGAGTGTCTCGCGATCACTCCCCTTCGCGTTATGGCACCCACGCATGTGCTTCTGTTTCCTCGCGCACACTACGACGGTCTCCCCTATTTTCTCGAGCGTGAGGTCGAGTCCGCGGGTCGGTCGGCTCATGCGGCGGGCAGCGGAGATTGCCGCACAGCGCGGATTAAATGAACGCGGCTATCGGTTGGTGTGGAATTTCGGACCGGACACGAAACAGCGCATCACACATCCGCATCTTCACCTGCTGGGTGGCACCTTGCTTCGAGAAGAGTTGGCCTGACGTTTTGGTGCTGCGATCAACTGTCGGCGGCCGCTCCCCCTCACGAATGAGGTCAGCCCTCGCCTCTCAGCGCCCCGAGATCGCCAGCACGCGCTCTGCGTGGGATCCTGAGTGTCGATGTCTCGGCGATGCATATCCCCCAGTCTCCCCCAATTCGATGATGAGTTCGTCGAGCTCTGTCGACATGAACTTTGCCAGCTCATCATCGATGGGCCACCTATCACCGGTTCCGACAGAGAGGTCGGCGGCGTGGAGCGCCAGTTCGAGTATGCGCATTCGCATCAGCTGATGGCCGGAGATCGGGCCGATGCGATGAGGCACCTGGCGGTCGAGATCGCACTCCCCCGCAATTCTGCGGAAGGCCCGTTCATGGTTCCAGAACGACGCAACTCGATCCTCGCCGAGGTGGTCCTGTCCTCGGGTGGCCTCGACCTCTGCTGGCGGGGCTTGAGCCAGCAGCTTTTCGTAGCGCAGTCCCCCGCCGATGAGGTGGTTGATCAGTTCCCTATTGGTCCACTCCTGGCATCCGCTCCTGAGATCAAAGTGCTCGTCTGAGACTCGGGTCAGAGCAGTCACCCAGCACGTCTCTGCCTGGTCGAGGTAGCTGTCGATGTTCCGCTTGCCCATTGTTCGAGTCTTCCTGATCGCGAATAGTTGTGTTCTTGAGGTTACTCATCGGATTCGTTGATGGTCGGCATTGAGAAGTCTGTTCTTGCCAGTCGGGAAGTCTGGCCAAAGATGATCATTTCAGCCCCGTCCCGGTATACGTTACTCACACACGTGATGTGGACCACAAAGAGGTGGCTCGGTCCCGTGAGCAACTCCGACAAGAAAGTGAGGAGCCCCGCTATGGTGCTGGCAAGTCAGTCGGCCGATTACATCGGTCTCGCAAATGCCCCGGTTCTCTGGATTCTGGCAGCGGCAGTTATGGGCGTTGTCGTCGTCCAGTCACTCATCTACATGACTGCGGTGAAGAAGAACGCCGAATCCGCGGGCATGACCCAACAGGAGGTCAAATCGGCCTTCAGAGCAGGCGGTGTTGCTGCGATCGGGCCGTCATTGTCCGTCGTCCTCGTCGCCATTGCGCTTCTCCCCCTCTTCGGCACTCCCCCGGTCGTCGTACGCGTCGGTCTCATCGGTTCCGCCGCCACCGAGGTTGCCTCGGCCTCGATCGCAGCCGGCACCATGGGCTCGAGCCTCGGTGATGAGACCTTCACTCGTGGCGTCTTCATCGTCGCTCTCATGGCCATGAGCCTCTCGGGTGCAGGGTGGATGATCTCCACCCTGATCCTGACTCCGGTCTTCAAGCGCAGCTCCCACAAGCTGGAGAAGGTCAATCCGGCACTGATGTCCATCATTCCCGGGGCAGCACTGCTCGCGGCCTTCGCCGCACTGACGTTTCGGGAGCTTCCGAAATCCCCGACACACGTCATCGCCATCCTCGTCTCAGCTGTGGTGATGACGATCTGTCTCTTCCTCGCAAAGACGTTGAAACAGCCATGGCTCAAGGAATGGGGACTTGGAATCTCCCTGCTCGTGGGTCTCATCGCGTCCTACTTCGCCCACTACGCCGGTCTTGGCGCACCCGAAGCCTGAGGAGAACATCATGTCCAACATCATCACGTCACCCTCGCACGCGGCCTTCGAACGCACCACGACCAAGTGGGGCTCACTCACTCTGTTCATCGGGTTCCTCATTGCCACCTCGGTGCCCTTCTACCTTCTGTTCGTTGCAGATGCCAACGTCAACTTCGGTGAGATCCTCAAGGGGTTCCTGGCCGTCTTCGCCGTCTACGGCGTCTTCTACATCGTCGAACCACTGACCTACTTCCCGATCCTCGGACCCGCCGGCATGTACCAGGCATTCCTGATCGGCAACATCTCCAACAAGCTCCTGCCCTCGGCGATCGTCGCGCAGGACACGCTCGGAGTGAAGCCGGGTACGCGCAAGGGCGAATACGCGGCCACCATGGCCATCTGCGGAGCGGCACTGATCCACGTAGCCTCCATGGTGCTCTTGGTGGGCATCCTCGGCACCTGGCTGGTCTCGATCATTCCCGAACCGGTGACTCTCGTAGCCAAGCTCTACATCCTGCCGGCCATCCTCGGCGGTGTCACAGTCCAGCTCATCGCCTCTCTGCGGCAGGTCAAGTCCACGCTCATCGCCTTGGGAGCGGCGGCCCTGGTCATCCTCGTCCTCATCCCGCTCGTCCCAGTCCTGGCCTCCGGCGATGTTGCCATCGTCGTCATTCTGACGATCGCCATCACCTGGTTCACCCGGAACAAGGCCCTCACCGACAAGAAGGGACCGGCAGACGGCGACAACGTCGGAATCAACTGACGGTCACCCGCCACCTCGTCATTCAATACCTGAGACCATCGAAGACACCCACACTGTGAAAGGACATCATGTCGCTCAACACCACTCTTCGGAGTGCGATCTCGGACAATCTGGCACAGACAGTCGCCGACTACAAGGACTTCCATCGCACGCCCGAGCTGTCGATGCAGGAGACTCAGACGGCTGCGACGATTCGTTCCAAGCTCGAAGCACTCGGACTTGAAACCCGCACCTACGGCGGCACCGGCATCGTCAGCGTCATCGAAAACGGAGAAGGCCCTGTCGTGGCCTACCGGGCCGACACCGACGGACTGCCGATCGCCGAAGATACCGGATACGACTACGCCTCGACGGCTGAGGGAACACTGCCCGATGGATCGACCACGAAGGTCATGCACGGCTGCGGCCACGATACGCACATCACCGTCGGCCTATATCTGGCCCGCTACCTCGTCGAGCACAAGGACCTGTGGTCAGGCAGCGTGGTCATGATCTTCCAGCCCGGCGAAGAGACCGGCGAGGGCGCGCGGGCGATGCTCGACGACGGACTTTGGGACTCGACCGTCAAGCCAGAGGTCGTCTACGGACAGCACGTGTGGCCCGGTAAGGCCGGACACGTCTACGTGGCCAAGGAGACCGCCATGGCGATGTCCGACTGCATCAAGGTCACGGTCAGAGGCAAGCAGGCTCATGGTTCACAGCCCGAGAACTCAGTCGACCCGATCGTCCTCGGCGCCTATATGATCACCCGCCTCCAGAGCATCGTCTCGCGAGAGATCTCGGGTCGCGACATGGCTGTCGTCACCGTGGGCACCTTCCACGGCGGGCTGAAGGAGAACATCATTCCCGATTCCGCCGAATTCAAACTCAACATCCGCACCTTCAACGAGGAGGTGCGTGAGGTCGTCCTCAACCGGATCGAACGCATCATCCTCGCCGAGGCGCAGGCATCCGGGGCACCGGAGCCGATCATCGAAGAGATGTACCGGTTCCCACGCTGCTACAACGATCCTGCAACCACCGACCAGTTCCTCGAGGCTGCCGGATCCGAGCTCGGAGCAGAACAGGTCCACCTGGACCAGGCCGTCACCGGCAGCGAGGACTTCGGGGCCTTCGGCGATGACATCGACGTGCCCTACGTCTACTGGTTCTTCGGCGGGTACTCCCCCGCCAAGTTCGACGGTGATGAACCGCCGGCAGGCAACCACTCCCCCTTCTTCGCTCCAGACGATGTCGAAACCACACTGGAGACCGGTATTCGTGCGGCACTGAGCGCCGTTCTCAGCACGGTCGGGAAGTGAGACGATGAGCAAGGAACTGGACTGGCTGTCCACCCGTGAGCTGGCGGCGAAGATCGCGACGAAGGAGATCTCTGCGCGGGAAGCACTCAGCGATCACTTGGCACGCATCGATGCTCTCAACCCGGCCCTCAACGCGGTGGTGACCCGCGATGACGAAGGCGCGCTGGCACGCGCCGACGCCGCTGACCAGGCGGTGGCCAACGGTGAGCCGATCGGACCGCTGCACGGCGTGCCGATGACCCATAAGGACACGCACGACACTGCCGGGATGCGCACCACCTGGGGCTCGCCGATCATGGCCGATCGCGTTCCCGAGACTGACTCCCTCATCATCGCCCGACTCAAAGCGGCGGGTGTCAACACGACCGGCAAGACGAATGTGCCTGAGTTCGCGGCGGGCTCGCACACCTTCAACCCGGTCTTCGGCACCACGGTCAATCCCTATGACACGAGCAAGTCCGCCTCGGGCTCCTCCGGCGGAGTCGGGGCGGTCTTGGCCGCTGGCATCCAAGCCTCCGGAGATGGTTCGGACATGGGAGGATCGTTGCGCTCCCCCGCGTCGTTCAACAATGTCGTGGGGTTTCGCCCGTCGAATGGGCGCATTCCTCATACGCTTCCCGGCAACCCGTTCGCGTGGTTGGCACAGAGCGGCTTCATGGCCCGGACGGTCTCGGATGTGGCATTGACGATGAGTGCGACTGCCGGGCCGGAGCCAGGCGGGCCTCGTTCGATCAGTGAGCCCGGCAGCGTCTTCGACCTGCCCGAGTTCGAGCTGGGACATCAGGCCGAACCTGACCTGCGCGGTGTCAAGATCGGATTCAACCCAGACCTCAACGGTCTGCTCCCCGTCGAACGGGAGGTCCATGACATCGTGGCGGGTACGGCAGACGTCTTCTCCGAGCTGGGAGCGAGCGTCGTCGACACGATCCCCAACCTCGGCGATGCCGATGAGGTCTTCAACGTTCGACGAGCCCTCGATTTCGTCCATTCCTGGGGGCCCCTGCTGGAACAGCATCCCGAACAGATCAAGGATTCCGTGATCTGGAACATCGAGATGGGACTCAAGCTGACCGGCACCGAGGTGGTCTCCGCCGATCGTGCTCGTGCACGTCTGCATGGCGAAGTCGACCAGTTCTTCGGTGACCACGACCTCCTGGTGCTCACCACCTGCCAAGTGCTCCCCTTCGACGCCAGCATCGAATACCCCACGGAGATCAACGGGGTCGGACTCGAGAACTATCTCGATTGGATGCGAGCCCTGTGTCTGATCTCGGCCACGGGGTGCCCGGCGATCTCCGTGCCTGCGGGCTTCTCGGAGTCGGGGCTGCCGGTGGGAGTCCAGCTCGTCGCGAAGCCGGGTGCCGACGTGGACCTGCTGCGCATGGCGCATGCCTTCGAAACGGCGACCCAGGTCCATCGCCGTCATCCTCAGCTGGCTGCGTCGATGCCCTGATCCTTCGCGATCTGGGAGATCTCAGTGGCCAAGTCGATGTCCTTGTCGGTGATCGACCCGGCGTCATGGGTGGTCAGTGAGATATCCACATGTGGGAACCGCAGGTCCACATCCGGGTGGTGGCCTGCGGCTTCTGCTGCGTCTGCGATGGCATTGATGAACGTGACTCCGCTGACGAAGGAACCCGTCAGGAACCGTGCGTGGAGTGCGTCGTCGGCCGATTGCCATTGTGTGAGTTCGTCGATTCGATCCTGCATGGACCCAGCTTGGCACCGGGCCCGGCGAAGTGTCCATAGCCACGGCATCGGCAAAAGCAGCGAATCTGCTGGGTCAGGTATGCCATGCCTCAGCATTGTTTGCCGAGCCTTCCCACACTGGAACCGTTCTAGAAAAGGTGTCAGGATATGGAACATGAGGACGGAACGAATCCGTCTCGTATCGCGAAGGAGAAACATATGCAGTTGAGCCCCGCAATGCAGAAGGTCCTCGGCGAGCAGGTCACTCTCGAACTCGAAGCGTCGATGGTCTACCTGCAGCTGTCCATTCAGCTCGATGATCACGACCTTCCCGGAATGACACGCTGGATGCGTGCGCAGTCCGAGGAAGAACAGGTCCATGCTGCGAAATTCATTCAGCACTGCCAGGATCGTGGCTTCGCTCCCCAGATCGGTGACATCGCGGCACCGAAGGTCTCGGGCTCACAGCCCATCGACTACTTCAAGGCTGCCTTGGCCCACGAGGAGAAGGTCTCCGAATCGATTCGCAACCTCTACCGCACTGCTCAGTCGGAGACCGATCTCGACGTCCTGCCGCTCCTGCACTGGTTCATCGACGAGCAGGTCGAAGAGGAATCAACCATCTCTGAGATCATCGGTCGCCTTGAGCTCGTCGGCGACAGCGGTTCCGGTCTGCTCCGGATCGATTCCGAGCTCGGATCGCGTCACCCTGACATCAAGGCTGACAACGAGTGATCGACAGATCATGACCTGTTGCGTGTGACCTGCAGTCACCGTAGGCAAGCAGCGAATGGCCGGACCCCGCACGGGGTCCGGCCATTCGCTGCTTCGGTGTGAGAACTTCCAGTCCGCGAACTCGCGGGTAATGCGAGAGACCGCGGACGATGAATTGCTCAGCTGCCGAGTACGGCTTGTGAGACGAGCAGGACGATGGGCAGCGTGATGAGCATGAGCACAGTCTGGGCCGCGATGAGGGCGGCCATGAGCTCCGAATTGCCGCCGAGCTGCCTCGCCATGACATAGCCGGAGCTGGCCGTGGCGATCGATTGGAAGATCATGGCCACCAACGCCGGGGTGGTGGGGACGTCGAGCAGGACCAGAGCGAGCAGGGTCACTGCAGGCAGGACGATGAGCTTTGCCACGGTGGAATTGATCAGGCCCGCGACCTGGGCGCGAAGCGGGAATCTTCGCAGACCGGCGCCGACACACAGAAGTCCGATCGGCAGGGCCGCGGCCGCCAATGGCGAGAGCACGGAGTCGAGCACATCGGGCACGCGAGCTCCGGTGAGGTTGAACGCTCCCCCGGCCGCACAGCCGATCACCAGCGGGTTCGTCACGATGACGCGGAGGATTCCGAGCACGGAGCTGGGCCCGGTGCGCAGAAACTCGAACCCCAGGCTGGAGACGATGTTGACCGTGGGCACGAGAACGGCCGCCACGATGGCAGCCAGGGCACTCCCCTCAGGTCCGAACATGCTGGCCGATATCGACAGTCCGATGTAGGTGTTGAAGCGGATTCCGCCCTGCAGCACCGAGGTGAAGGATGGAAGATCGCGAGTCACGAACCGACGCAGCACGATGATGAGGATCGATACGAGCAATGTCGGGGCGATGAGGCCGATGGTCAGTCGCCCGAGCGGAACATGTGCGACGTTGACGTCGGCGACCGATGTGAACAGCAGCACCGGCAACAGGCAGTAGTAGGCGAGCTTCTCCGCTCCTGACCAGAATTCGGGATTGGTGAAACCTGGGAGTCTTTTGAGCACGGCGCCGAAGAAGATCAGAACAGCGACGGGAACGAGGGCGAGGAGGACCGGAGTGAGACTCACGAGACTGAGAATTTCATGAGATGGGAATCATTTCAAAGTTGAGTGTGTTTGACTCAATGTAACGACCTAACGAAAGGAAGCTCATGGCTACACGTTTTGACCCCATCCGTGACCTCGATCGATTCTTCTCGGAAGTGACTCGCACCCCGAACTCCACTTCGCTTCCCATGGATCTCTACCGTGATGGAGAGGTCTTCGTCGCACGTATCGACATGCCGGGTGTTGACCCCTCGAGCATCGACGTCGACGTTGAGGATCGCACGCTGACCGTTCGCGCTCAGCGGCAGTCCGAGGTGGCGGATAAGGATGTGAAGTGGCTGACCCGGGAACGGACGACCGGCACCTATGCACGCCAGCTCACCCTGGGCAATCGAGTCGCCCTCGACCGGATCCAGGCTGACTACCAGGACGGCGTGCTGACCTTGACCGTCCCTGTGGCAGAGGAAGCTCGGCCCCGCAAGATCAATGTCTCGCACTCCAACCCGACCAGAGCCACCGAGGTTGTCGAAACCTCTCCGGTCCGTGATGAGGATCCGGCCGGCGCCTGATCGACAGTCTGCGCCGTCACGACGGACACAACGCTCCGTTGCGAAGGACTCGACCGTGAGAAGCGGGCCGCACCCATGGTACGGCCCGCTTCTTTGCGCTGAGTGTGGGACCGACCAGGCAGCTTGGCGAACCGTCAGGCAACCGACTTAAGCACATACGCCAGGCACATGTAGGGCAGCTCCAGCGCTCCGTCGATAGGGTGCTCAAGGGTGAAGTACTCACGCAGATTCGCCTCGACCCGGGCCCTGGTCGTCTGGTTCGAGCGCAGCCAATAGGAACGGGTCCGGGCCAGATCCACGGTGCCATCCACGGTGAGTGGGGTGGAGAACTCGACCAGCTCATGAGCGACGAGCTCGAACCCGGCCGGGTTCGGGCGGTACGCGGGACGGTACACGTCCCCGGCGTGCATGATCCGACTCAGGCGCAGCACCCAGTCGACACGCACGTCGAGTTGGTTGATGAGGATGAGCAGCCGACCGCCCGGTCGCAGGATGCGCGAGATCTCAACCGCCGCGGCGGCTTCGTCGAACCAGTGCCAGGCCTGTGCCACGGTCACGACATCGACGCAGTCATCCGGCAGCAGAGTGTCTTCTGCGCTGCCGCCGCTGCTGCGCGCAGGATTGCTCTCCAGGGCCTCTTCGTCGGGATCGACGGCGATGACCTGGGCTCCGCGGTCGAGCAGAGCACGACTGAGGATGCCCGTCCCCGCACCCAGATCGCAGACGTCGAGTTCGCTCCACTCAGAGCCCGCAAGGTCGATGGCCGCATCTGGATAGCGTGGGCGCACTTCATCGTAGACGTCGGCCAGTCGACCGAAGCTGCGCCCATGGGCCGATCGCGCGCGTGGTCTCACAGCTGCCCACCCCGATTCGCAAAGTTCAATGATCGAGGTCAACTCTAACTCGTCGCCGATGGGTGGCGCCCGCGCCGAACTCAGGAAGTGACTAGGATAGAGGTACCGGTCAAACAACAGTGACAAGGAGCATCGATGTCCCCCACGTCCGAGCTGCAGGCAGAGCTGGAGAGCGCCTCCGGCGCCTATCAGGAATTCGCTTCCCGCGGGTTGAAACTCGATATCACCCGAGGCAAGCCTGCAAGCGCGCAACTCGACCTGGCGGCAGACCTTCTGACTGCGGTGACACCCGATGACGTCATGACTCCCAGCGGAGTCGATACCCGCAACTATGGCGGTCTGGACGGAATCGTCGAGCTGCGTGAGCTCTTCTCACCGCTGCTCAAGATCCCTTCGAACCAGTTGCTGGCCGGCGGCAACGCCTCTCTGACCCTCATGGCCCAGGCTCTGACCTTTGCTCTCATGCACGGAACCGTCGGTGACTCACGCCCCTGGGGCCAGGGGCCTCACAAGCTCATCTGCCCGGTCCCCGGTTACGACCGCCATTTCACGCTGGCCGAGTCGCTGGGCTTCGAACTCCTCAGCATCCCCATGGACTCACAGGGTCCGGTCGTCGCCGAGGCCCAGCGTCTGGCAGAGGATGAAACGGTCAAGGGCATGTGGTTGGTGCCCATGTACTCGAACCCGACAGGCATCACCATCACCGAGGAGCGGGCGAAGGAGCTCGCGGCGATGCCGGCAGCGGCACCCGACTTCACGCTGCTGTGGGACAACGCCTACGGTCTCCACCACCTCCGGGACGAGCATCCCGAGGTCCTCGACATCCTCGACATCTGCGCCAAGGCCGGACACCCGGAACGCCCCTGGATCTTCGCCTCAACGTCGAAGATCACCCACGCCGGTGCCGGCGTCTCCTTCTTCGGTGCGGGTCCCGAGACCAATGATTGGATCCGGTCGAATCTCGCAAAGATCTCCATCGGTCCCGACAAGGTCAACCAGCTGCGTCACCTGCGTTTCTTCTCCACCCCGGAGGGCGTCAAGGAGCACATGCGCCAGCACGCGAAGATCATCGCACCGAAATTCGACGCGGTGCTCGATACCTTGGAACGGGAACTGGGCGGCACCGACCTGGCGCAATGGACCCACCCAGACGGTGGATACTTCATCACGCTGACCACCTTGGAGGGCACCGCGGACCGGATCGTGAAGCTGGCCGCCGAGGCGGGGGTCAAGCTGACCCCGGCCGGTGCCACCCATCCCTATGGTTTGGATCCGCACAACAACGTCATCCGCATCGCCCCCACCATGCCGACAGTCGAAGATGTGGAACTGGCTGCACAGGGCCTCGTGGCCTGTGTGAAGCTCGCCAGCTACGAGAAACTCCTCGCGGGCTGAAGCCTGCGCTTCGCGGTACGCAGCCTGAATACAAGAACTCCTGGTCGGTGCGATCACCGACCAGGAGTTCTTTGTCTGTCTTGGTGCCTTTGGCCTCAGTACTCGTAGAAGCCGCGGCCGGACTTGACTCCGAGCAGACCGCCATCAACCATGCGCGAGAGCAGCACTGGAGGTTTGGCCGCAGGATCTCCGGTCTCCCTGTAGATGCTCTCAGCCGCGTACAGGCAGGTGTCGAGTCCCACCATGTCGGCAAGCTTGATCGGCCCCATCGGGTGCGCGCAGCCGCCCACCATTCCGGCGTCGATGTCTTCCTTGGTGGCGAACCCGGCCTCGAGCATGCGGATGGCACTGCACAGGTACGGGATAAGCAGTGCATTGACGATGAACCCGGGACGGTCCTGCGCCTGGATCGGGTTCTTGCCCAGCACCTCGGCGACGAACTCCGTGACCGAATCACGCACCGAATCGGCGGTGAGCACGGAGGAGACGATCTCAACCAGGGGCTGGACCGGTGCCGGGTTGAAGAAGTGAACCCCGAGCACACGCTCCGGACGTGACGTCGACTGTGCAAACCGGATGATCGGCATCGACGAGGTGTTGGAGGCGAGGATCGCATCGGGGTCGGTCACGACCTTGTCGAGTTCGGCGAAGATCGACTTCTTGATGTCCTCGTTCTCACTTGCGGCCTCGATGACCAGCTGACGATCGGCGAGTTCGCCGATGTCGGTGGTGAATCGCAGCCTGCCCATCGCCTCGTCACGGGCCTGGGCATCGAGCTTGCCCTTTTCCACCGCACGGGCCAGGGACTTCTCGATACGAGCACGACCAGCTGCCGAGGCCTCGTCGTTGATCTCACGGACGATGACGTCGAGACCTGACTTCGCGAGCACCTCGGCGATGCCTGCTCCCATGAGTCCGCTTCCGATGACTGCAGTGCGTTGAATGCTCATCTGGTGCTCCTTCTGTTGAAGTGGTGATTCGTCGTTGTTGGTTACGGCTGCCTGGCGAGGAACCAGTCTGAGCCGCGGATGGCCTTCATCGCCTCTCGGCGACGCTCCTTGGGAAGGGTCTGGACGTAGACCTGACCATCAAGGTGAGCGACCTCGTGCTGAAGCATCTGGGCGAAGACCTCGGTGCCGGAGATCTCCACGGGCGAGTTCTCCGCATCCACACCGCGCACACGAGCGAACTCGTAGCGCGGTGTGGGGAAGAACAGCCCGGGGACAGACAGGCAGCCTTCTTCGATGTCGCGCAGCTCCCCGCCGACCTCGACGACCTCGGGGTTGATGACATACCCCGTGCGGCCGTCGAGATCATATCCGAATGCCCGTACGCCGACGCCGATCTGCGGTGCCGCCACAGCGGCCCGGCCCTCCGGCAGAGATGTGTCCACGAGGTCTTGGGCCAATGCTCTGAGCCCTTCGTCGAAGACGGTGACCGGTGCGCACGGACTGCGCAGCACCGGATCACCCCAGAGACGGATGTCGCGTTCAGCCATCGATGACCACGACGAGGTCGCCGCCTTCGAGCTGCTGGACGTTGCCGATGGCGATACGTGAGACGGTGCCGCCCGTCTGAGTGGTGATGGAAGCCTCCATCTTCATCGCCTCGATCGTGGCAACCGTAGCGCCGGCCTCGACCGTGTCGCCCTCGGCAACCTGCAGGGTGACCACACCGGCGAACGGGCTGGCCACGTGACCGGAGTTCGTCGGATCGGCCTTCTCCGCGGTCTTGACGTCGCTTTCGACGGCACGATCGCGAACCTGCAGTGGACGCAGCTGGCCGTTGAGAGTGAACATCACCGAGCGCATGCCGCGTTCGTCGGTGCCGCTGATGGCCTGGACACCGATGAGGAGGTCCTTGCCCTTGGACAGTTCGACGGCGTGTTCCTCCCCCGCGGTCAGACCGTAGAGGTATTCCGAGGTCTCGACAACGGAGAGATCACCGTAGTTGGCCCGCATCTGCTGGAATTCCTTCGTCGGTCCAGGGAACAGAAGCGAATTGAGTTTCGCCTGCCGCTCGGTGCCGGGGGTCTCCAGCGCTGCCGCGTCCTCGGTTGCGAGGTCTTCGGAGACAGCATTGTGCCTGCGGCCTGCCAGAGCCTTTGTGCGGAACGGCTCAGGCCATCCGCCTGGAGGGTCGCCGAGGTCGCCGTTGAGGAATCCGATCACCGAGTCCGGGATGTCGAACTTGTCCGGGTTCTCGGCGAACTCCTGAGGATCGACACCGGCGCCCACGAGGTGGAGCGCGAGGTCACCGACGACCTTCGACGAGGGAGTGACCTTGACGAGGTGGCCGAGGATGGCATCGGCTGCGGCGTACATGCGCTCGATCTCTTCGAATCGCTCCCCCAGTCCCAGTGCCACAGCCTGCTGGCGCAGGTTGGACAGCTGTCCGCCCGGGATCTCATGTCGGTAGACACGTCCGGTCGGTCCGGCCAGACCGGACTCGAAGGGTGCGTAGACCTTGCGGACTGATTCCCAGTAGGGCTCGAGATCGCTGACAGCGTTGAGGCTGATCTGAGTGTCGCGTTCGGTGTTTTCAAACGCTGCCACCAGCGCGGACAGGCTCGGCTGGCTCGTGGTGCCGGCCATGGCCGCCGAGGCGGCGTCGACGGCGTCTGCTCCGGCTGCCGCGGCAGCGTAGAGAGTGGCCAGCTGACCGCCCGCGGTGTCGTGGGTGTGGACGTGGACCGGGAGATCGAAGTTCTCCCGCAGTGCTGTGACGAGTTTCGTCGCGGCGGCGGGGCGCAGGAGCCCGGCCATGTCCTTGATCGCGAGCACATGTGCTCCGGCACCGACGATCTGCTCAGCCAGCTTGAGGTAGTAGTCGAGCGTGTAGAGCTCTTCACGCGGATCGAGGATGTCGGAGGTGTAGCACAGGGCAACCTCGGCGACTGTGGTGTTCGTGGAACGAACCGCTTCGATGGCCGGGCGCATCTGCTCGACGTCGTTGAGGGCGTCGAAGATGCGGAAGATGTCGATGCCGGTGCGTGCCGCCTCATCGACGAAGGCGTCAGTGACCTGAGTCGGGTACGGGGTGTAGCCGACGGTGTTGCGACCGCGCAGGAGCATCTGGAGGTTGATGTTGGGCACTGCCGAGCGCAGAGCGGTCAGCCGTTCCCAGGGATCCTCACCGAGGAAACGCAGCGCCACATCGTAGGTGGCACCTCCCCAGGCCTCGATGCTCAGCAGCTCCGGCGTCATCCGGGCGACGTGTCCGGCGACGGCCAGCAGGTCACGGGAGCGGACCCGGGTGGCCAGCAGGGACTGGTGAGCGTCGCGGAACGTGGTGTCGGTGACAGCCAATGGTGTCTGATTGCGCAGCGACTGGGCGAAGCCGGAGGGACCGGCCTCGAGGAGACGGTCACGGCTGCCCGGTGCGGGATCCGCGCCGAGGTCGATCTCGGGCAGCTTCTCACCGGGGCGAATGCGCACGCTGGGTTCGCCGTGAGGACGGTTGACGGTGACGTCGGCCAGGTAGTCGAGGATCTTCGAACCACGGTCCGCGCTGACACGGGCGTCGAGCAGATGGGGCCGCTCTTCGATGAATGATGTTGCCAGGTCACCGGCGATGAACGAGTCATCTTCGAGCACCGCTCGCAGGAAGCCGATGTTCGACGATACGCCGCGGATCCTGAACTCGGCCAGGGCCCGTCGGGCACGTGAGATCGCCTGTTCGAAGTCGCGACCACGGCAGGTGAGCTTGACCAGCATCGAGTCGAAGTGGGCGCTGACGGCGGCACCGGCGTGGACGGTTCCTCCGTCGAGTCGGACACCTGCGCCGCCGGCAGAGCGGTAGGCGGTGATGGTTCCGGTGTCGGGACGGAAGGCATTTGCCGGATCCTCGGTGGTGATGCGGCACTGGAGGGCAGCACCCTTGATCCGCATGTCTTCCTGAGTCAGGCCGATCTCAGCCAGGGTCTCCCCCGACGCGACGCGCATCTGGGAGGCGACCAGGTCGACGTCCGTGATCTCCTCGGTGACCGTGTGCTCAACCTGGATGCGCGGGTTCATCTCGATGAAGACGTGCTGGCCCTTGCGGGGGCCGTCGGTTTCGAGGAGGAACTCAACGGTTCCGGCGTTCTGGTAGCCCAGCGCCTTGGCGAACTTGAGGGCGTCGGCGTGAAGCGCGTCAGCGATGGCCGGGTCCAGGTTCGGAGCCGGTGCAAGTTCGATGACCTTCTGGTGGCGACGCTGGACCGAGCAGTCGCGTTCGAAGAGGTGGATCGCATTCGAGTCATTGTCGGCAAGGACCTGGACC
This sequence comes from Brevibacterium aurantiacum, assembly GCF_003932995.1. Taxonomy (NCBI): domain Bacteria; kingdom Bacillati; phylum Actinomycetota; class Actinomycetes; order Micrococcales; family Brevibacteriaceae; genus Brevibacterium; species Brevibacterium aurantiacum. Next base: position 2,088,833 of record NZ_CP025333.1, on the reverse strand, counting down.
TCGATGTGGCGCGGCCGCTGCACGGCCTGCTCGATGAAGACCGTGGGATCTCCGAAGGCACCCTCGGCTTCGCGCATGGCGGCTTTGAGTGCGTCCTCCAGTTGCGAGGCTTCGCCGACGCGGCGCATTCCGCGTCCTCCGCCTCCGGCCACAGCCTTGACGAAGAGTGGGTACTCCATGGATTCCGCGTCGGCCAACAGCTGCGCGATGTCAGCAGAGGGACGGGTCGAATCGAGTACGGGAATCCCGGCATTGCGTGCGGCTGTCAGAGCCTGCACCTTGTTGCCGGCGAGTTCGAGTACATCGGCCTTGGGGCCGATGAAGGTGATTCCTGCCTCATGGCAGGCTCGCGCCAGGTCGGGATTCTCCGACAGGAAGCCGTAGCCGGGGTAGATGGCGTCGGCTCCGGATTCCTTCGCGACGCGCAGCATCTCTTCGACGCTGAGGTAGGCACGGACTGGATGGCCTTCTTGGCCGATCATGTAGGCCTCGTCGGCTTTCATGCGGTGTTCGGAGTTCCGATCCTCATAGGGAAAAACAGCGACAGTGGAGGCGCCGAGTTCGTACGCTGCTCTGAACGCGCGAACGGCAATCTCTCCACGATTTGCCACAAGAACTTTAGAGAACATCTGTGTCTCTCACTTCTGTATCGATCGCTCGTAGGCGATAGTCGACGGGCTGTCGAAGAACTACTCTACTCAGTGACCCAGGCCACTCGAATCAGGGGGTCCCATTTTCACTCGACTGCCACGCCCGGCGTGGTCGTGACGGCTCAGCCCAGCCGGATACGTTAACGTAGGAGGGTGCTTGTCCTAAGTATCAGCAGCCTCAAAGGCGGAGTCGGTAAGACGTCCGTGACACTCGGTCTTGCCTCGGCCGCATACAACCGGGGAATTCCGACCTTGGTCGTCGACATGGATCCGCAAGCGGATTCCTCGACCGGCCTTGATGTCCCGACGTCGACGCGCGTCGACATCGCCGATGTTCTCGCTGCTCCTAAGTCCCAGAAAATCCTGTCCGAGGCGATCATCCCCTCCGGGTGGGTGGGCGATAAGCTCGGACACCTCGACGTGATCTCCGGCTCCCCCAGGGCTGCGGAGTTCGATCGCCCTTCGCTGTCTGAGAGGTACCTCCGGCGCCTCGAAGACGCACTGAGTCGGGTGGCCAAGGGCTATCGTCTCGTGCTCATCGACTGTCCGCCGAGTCTCAACGGGCTCACGCGCACCGCGTGGACGGCCAGCAGTCGGGTGGCCGTGGTGACTGAGCCCAGTCTGTTCTCGGTCGCCGCAGCCGATCGCGCACTGCGGGCCGCCGACGAGCTGCGCCAGCGTGGCACCTCGGATATCCAGCCGCTGGGTCTTGTCGTCAACCGGGTGCGTGCCGGGTCCAACGAGCATGACTATCGGATCTCAGAGATGCGGGAGATGTTCGGGCCACTGGTTCTCAATCCCCCACTGGCCGAACGCGCAGTGATGCAGCAGGCCCAGGGGTCGGCGCGTCCGATCCACTCCTGGCCTGGAAAGCCGGCAGAAGAGGTGGCGACGTCGTTCGACGCGCTGCTGGAGCGTGCCCTACGTTCGGAGAACATCCGCTCGCGCAAAACCCCGAAGCAGTAGGTCCGGTAAGTCCGAGATAGTGCAATCAGGTGCAGCTGACTGAGTTCAGCTGCACCTGATGCTTTTCCGGGACAGCGAGACCACAACCGCAGCGCCCAGATCCCAGTGCCGCGTGCAGATCCCACCGCAGCGCCCAGTTCGTACCGCGACGCCTGGACGATGCTGAGGCAGAGCGCCACTGCCGAACCTGTCATTGAATATGAGTGTGGCCCGTCCTTTCGGACGGGCCACACTCATCAATCCCCCATGGTGTCCCTATCTGGGACTGCCCGGTATCCGGGCGAGCAACCTGTTCAGCCGAGTTTCCGAGCCCGTCGTTGGGCGAGCTCGTCCATCTCGACGATGGCTGAGTCATCTTCGGGAAGCCGTTCGCTGGGCAGTTCGGAGAGACTGCCTTCGACTTCGTTCCAGACACGACCGACGGCGATGCCGAAGACGCCCTGTCCGCCCTGCAGGAGGTCGACGACCTCATCGGGTGAAGTGCATTCGAAGACGCTGGCTCCATCAGACATCAGGGTGATCTGTGAGAGATCCCGAACTCCACGCGAACGCAGGTGGTCGACTGCCGTGCGGATCGACTGCAGCCCGACGCCGGTGTCGAGGAGTCGCTTGACGATCTTGAGGACGAGGATGTCACGGAAGCTGTAGAGCCGCTGGCTGCCTGATCCGGTTGCATTGCGAATCGACGGGGTCACCAGGTCGGTGCGTGCCCAGTAATCGAGTCGGCGGTAGCTGATGCCGACGACCTTGCACACAGTGGGACCACGGTAGCCGGCCTCTTCATCGAGGACAGGCAGATCGTCGTCGAACAACAGTCCCTGAGCGGCTGGCGGTATTGGCGTCGGCTCGACGCTTTCATGACTTGAGCGGTTCACACCGACTCCTCCTTATAGTCCCTGGGGGAAGCGAGGTCGCTTTGAAGGGCAGAGAACATTTCCATTCTAGCTCTCTTCTCAGCGAACCTACAGTGGGATTCAACATCTCCAAGCTATTCTTCCCGGCCTTCCAGGACAAACACCTCAAGGTAACAATTTCTGCGTGTCGCCGTTATCGCAGTATTCGAACACCCGAATGAGTGCCGTTCGGACAGCCCGAGACCCAGCAGACGTACCCGATCACTCGGATTCTGGCCGGGCCTTGTGGTTCTCGGCCTCGGCTGATTCCTGTGTCTGCTCATCGTCCGGTTTGGGCTCGTCTGCCTTCTTCGGTTTGGAGCTGGTGAGGAGCTTGGTCTTGACGGTCGAAGCGTATTTGTCGACGTATTCCTGCCCGGACAGCCGCATGATCTCGTACATGATCTCGTCGGTGACGGAGCGCAGGAGGAAGCGGTCGGTTGGGAGCCCCTCGTACTTGGAGAAGTCCATCGACGATCCGAAGACGATTCCGACGCGCCGGAACTTCGGGATCAGTCGGCCTGCGGGCTGGATCTTGTCGGTGCCGATGATCGCGACGGGAATCACCGGAGCACCCGACTCGAGAACCAGCCGGGCCACGCCGGTCCGGCCGCGGTAGAGCTTGCCATCCGGTGAGCGAGTTCCCTCAGGATAGATGCCCAGGGAGTTACCCTCGCGCAGCACCTTGAGTCCGGACTCGAGGGACGCCTGCGAACCGGATCCCCCGGCTCTGTCCATCGGCAGCTGGTTGTTGAGTTTGAAGAACCACCGTGTGACGGTGCCTTTGAGTCCGCGTCCGGTGAAGTAGTCCTTCTTCGCCAGGTAGACGACTGGCCTGGGGGCGAGCAGGGGGACGAAGATCGAATCCATGAAATGGTTGTGATTTCCCGCGATGATCGCAGGCCCATCGGACGGGAGGTTGTCCAGTCCGCGCACCCAGGGGCGGAAGAGGATCCGCAGAATGGGTCCGGCCACGACTCGCTTGAGAAACCAGTAGAACACGAGCACCTTCCCTGTCACGACTCTTTGTCGTTCTCGGACATCATATATCGACACCATCACCGCACATTCATGCCATGCTGATGCTATGGAGATCGACTACTCACCACAATCGGTGCCGACTGCACCTTACCGGCAGATCGCTCCGGACTCGGAGTCTGCCGTGCTGTTTCTCCACGGAATCACCGGTTCTCCGGCCGCGTGGTTTCCCATTGCCCGTGCCCTCAGCGATCACGGAGTCAGCGTCAGCGTGCCGTTGCTTCCCGGACACGGCACCCGTTGGCAGGATCTCAATGCCACGAAGTGGTCTGATTGGCTCGACGCTGCGAAGGCGGAGTTGTCGGCGCTGTCGCAGACTCACTCTCGGGTAGTGGTCGCTGGTTTGTCCATGGGTGGGGCCTTGGCCTTGGCATTGGGTGCCGACGATTCGCCTCCTACTGAACTCGTCCTCATCAATCCGGCCCTGTACATCGACTCCCCGCTGACTCCACTTCTTCCGGTCCTCAAACATTTCGTCGCCTCGGTGCCGGCGATCGGCGGAGACATCGCACATCCGGATCGCTGCGAATATGCCTACGACCGGACGCCTGTCGCTGCCATCGCATCATTCGCCTCGGCGCAGTCGAAGCTTCGCAACGACCTATGGCGGGTCGAATGCCCGGTCACGCTCTTCATCTCCGGCAGTGACGGCGTCGTCGGCCCACTCACCCTCAGGACCCTGCGCTCACGTCTGCCCACGGCTCCTGCGATCCGTGCCCTGCGTCGGTCACGTCACGTAGCCACCTTGGACAACGACGCGGACACCATCGCCGAGGTGATCCTTGAGAAGGTGACATCCGCCGGTGGCGCAACGGCTGGTACCCCGGGAGACCGGGAATAGAGAAGTCGACAGGATTGCTGATAGAGAACATGGACGACGAGAAGAACGAGGACTGGCGTAACGAGGTTCCAGAATCGGAGCAGCTCGGCGATTCCTCACGCATCAGTGACAGTCACTGGGAAGATCTCGTCAACCAGATTGCCGAACCCAGCGCGATGATGGGCGATACGCCTGCCGACGAGGTCAGGGAACGACTCGAAGAGGATGAAGGGTGGGAACCCGGCCCTGCCGCGCCGATCGGTTGGCGCACAGCCTCACCGACTCTGATGCTCTCCGTCGTCGCCACGTTCGGTGCCGTGCTGCTGTTGCTCCTCGGCGTGATCTTCTTCCGACCTCTGCCCGGGTGGTTTCTGTTGGTCGGCATCGCCGTCGGTCTCGGCGGGGCAGTCGGGCTCTTCTTCCATCTCCCCACGAACCGTTCGTCCGACGGGGACAACGGTGCCTCGGTCTGATCACGGCTTCGCACCTCGGGTCTCCCCCGGTGTCAGTGGTGGGTGAAATACTGGGGCGCATGTCTGCCCCATTCGACCGAACTCCGACAGCAATCGAATCCTCCCAGCTGTCCTTCGATGCCCTTGGCACACCGCTCCATGAGGTCACTTTCGTCATCGTGGACTTAGAGACGACAGGCACGACCGCAGGAAAGTCGGAGATCACTGAGATCGGTGCGGTGAAGACGCGCGGCGGTGAGGTCCTCGGCGAGTTTCAGTCTCTGGTCAAGCCCGAAGAATCGGTGATCAGTCCCTTCGTGGCACGGTTGACCGGCATCACACACGCCATGGTCGACGATGCACCGTCCATTCGTTCGGTCCTCCCCAGCTTTCTGGAATTCTGCGTCGGCGCGGTACTGGTCGCCCACAATGCCCCCTTCGATATCGGATTCATCCGCTCGGCCTGTGAAAAGCTCGACTACCACTGGCCCCAGCCGACAGTCCTCGACACCGTCACTCTGTCTCGGCGAGTGGTGAGTCGAGACGAGGTGCGCAATCACAAACTGTCGACCCTCGCCGCTCATTTCGGAACCGAGGTCTCACCCGACCACCGTGCGCTGTCCGATGCCAAGGCCACGGGAGAGGTGCTGCACCGGGTCCTCGAACGGTTCGGAGGCTACGGCATCACAACGCTCGAAGAGTTGGCCACGGTACGCCAGGCAGGGTGGGCGAAACGCCAGGCCAAGTCGCACCTGGCTAAGGGAGTTCCGGCTGAGCCGGGTGTCTACATGTTCCTCGATGGAACTCGCCGTGTCCTCTACATCGGGAAGTCCGGGAACATGGCCCGGCGCGTCCGAGGCTACTTCAATGCCTCGGAGAACCGAGGCCGAATGGCTGAGATGATCACTGCTGCCCAAGAAGTCAGCTGCCTGCCGTGCGCGCATGCCCTCGAAGCCGAAGTCAGAGAGATCCGCCTGATCGGCGAACTCGCCCCGCCGTACAACCGTCGCTCGAAGAACCCTGAACGCAATTCCTGGATCGTTCTCAGCGATGAGGAATATCCACGTCTGTCAGTGGTCCGGGCGAACACGGCATTGGAGAAGTCACCCGCAACTCCGCTCGGCCCGTTCCGATCACGCAAGACAGCACAAGCGGTGAAGGAACTTCTCGATACCCTCTACCCGGTCAAACGATGCACAGCGAAGATCACTGCCTCCAACCTCGCCTCTCACCGTCCGTGTGTGAGCTCCCAAGTCGGTCAGTGCGGAGGACCCTGTGCCGGGGTGCTGGACAGGCAGGCCTACCTGGATGACATCGCCGCACTGTTCGAGGTCATGGCCGGAGACTTCACTTCTCTGCGCAGTCTGTGCACTCAGCGAATGTCGCGGCTGGCTGACGAAGCGAGGTACGAGACCGCCGCTGAGGTGCGCGACGCTATGCGCTCGGCGCTCTCGTGTGCGGCTCGGGCCGAATCGGTTCAGGCGCTGCGGGCTGTCCCTGAGATCCTTGCGCACGCCCCGGGACCCGAGGGTGGGATCGATCTCGCCGTGATCCGTCACGGAAAATTGGCCGCAGCCTCGCACGTCCGTGGCTCGCAGGCGATTGACGAGTCATTCGCCGCCATCGCAGCGACCGCAGAATGGGTGCCTGCTCCAGGTCGTCTTCCAGCCGACACCGATTCTCTCCCAGAGGAGACCCGGCTGCTGTCCCAGTGGCTGCAGTCAGCCACGCTGACATCAGCGCAGGGGGCGTGGTCGCTCCCCCGCGCTGGTGCCAACTACCATGCGCAGGAGTCAGGGACGGTTCGTCTCAGCGACCCTGTGTGAGACCTCGATCAGCTGATCGAGCTTCTGTGCACCGAGGCCGGCGTCAACGGTCTTTTCCGCAATGACGAGTTTTGCCGCCATCCGCTCGGTCAAGCTCCCCACCGAGGACTCATCGGCCGCGACCAGTGCCGCTGCGGTATTGATCAGCACGATGTCTCGCACCGCTGATTTCTCACCGTTGAGCACCGATCGGGTGATCTCGGCATTCTCATCGGGGCCACCGCCACGCAGATCATTCTTCGTCACACGATCGAAGCCCAGATCCAGAGCATCGAAGGTCATGTGCTCGACCTCGCCATGGCGGACTTCCCACACATCGTTGACGTCGGTGTTGCTCAGTTCGTCCAGTCCGTCTCGGGACCGGAACACAATCGCCTGATGCCCCCGCTTGGCCAAGGTGCCCACGACCAGAGGAGCCATCTGCGCGTCAGCCACGCCGATCGCGGTGTGACGGGCACGAGCCGGGTTCGTCAGTGGGCCGAGGATATTGAACGCAGTCGGCACACTGATCTGCCGACGCACAGCCGACACGAACTGCATGGAGGGGTGGAAGACGTTGGCGAAGCAGAATGCCAGGCCGACTTCCTTTGCGATGATCCCGGTCTGTTCCGGCGTGATGTCGAAGCGAACGCCAAGGGCTTCGAGAACATCTGCGGAGCCGGAGGCTGAGGACGTCGCACGGTTGCCGTGCTTGACGACGCGCTGCCCCGAGGCAGAGATGATCATCGCCGCGGTCGAGGATATGTTGGCAGTCTTCGCGCGATCTCCACCGGTGCCGACGATGTCAACGGAATCTTCGAGGCCCGGCAACGGCACGGCGTGATCCATCATGGCCGAGACCAAACCCGCAATCTCCGATACGGTCTCGCCCTTCGTATGGTGTGCCACGAGGAATGCGGCCATTGTCACATCGGGTGTCTGCCCGGACATGATCTGGTCCATTGCCCACGCCGCAGCGGACTCATCAAGGTCCTGCTGGTGCATGAGGTTCATCAGGAGATCGGGCCAATTGTAGGTGGCGCCCTCAGATGTGGTTCGGGTCCCGGAATCCTGTGTTTCCGGGGGTGTCGTACGCGGTGTCTCCGTCATCCGAATGAACTCTCCTTAAGGTGCTGCCACCACCTCTGACTACGAGATGGAACTTACCTGCGGCATCCTATCCTGTCTTCGACACGCGGGGGCCAGGTGATCCGAATACGAGATTCCGGCACCAAATCAACGTTTTCGCTACACCGTGTAGAAAAATATTCACCGAAAGCTGGGTAAAAGATGAAAACTTACCCCGAGACGAGTAATAATGGGGTTGTGTCAACTGCCACTGCATCTCAAACAGCGCCAGCACATCCGGTTGTCAATCGTCCGAATGTGACCACGGTGGGCTTCATCGTGTTCCTCGCGAGCGACCTGATGTTCTTTGCCGCGCTCTTCGCCATGTACTTCACCATTCGATCCGTTGTGCCGGAATTATGGGAGACCCAGACTGAGGTTCTCGACATCCCATATGCGCTCGGCAACACGCTGATCCTGGTGTCGTCTTCATTCACCTGCCAGCTGGGCGTCTTCGCAGCGGAGAAGTTCCGGCCTCGCCGGACGGGTTCTCTGTTCAACGTCGCCAAATGGGGAATGGTTGAGTGGTTCTACCTCACCTTCCTGCTGGGCGCGGTCTTCGTCTCCGGCCAGGTCATGGAATACGCCACCCTGGTCAGCGAAGGCATCGCCATCAACAGCGATGGCTATGGTTCCGTCTTCTACCTGACCACTGGGTTCCACGGTATTCACGTGACCATCGGACTCATCTGCTTCCTGCTTGTGATCGGACGAGCATACGGAGCCAAGAAGTTCGGTCACCATGACGCCACATTCGCGATTTGCGTGTCCTACTACTGGCACTTCGTCGACGTTGTCTGGGTTGGTCTCTTCGGAGTCATCTACCTCCTTCAATAGTCGGCTCGAGATGCTCGGCCATTCGGACTCACAACATTTAAAGCAAAGGACGATCACGTGAAGCTTTTAGCAGATCGCCGCAGGCACCCAATGGCACTGGTTGTGCTGCTCTTGGTGGCACTGCTGCTGACTGGCGGAGCCTACGCACTCTTCACTCAGACTTCGAGCGCCCAGGCGGAGACCGCCAGCGCCTCGGACGTCGAGGAAGGCAAAAAGCTCTTCGCAGCGAACTGTGCAACATGCCACGGTCTCAGCGGCGAGGGTTCGAAGGCCGGACCGGGTCTCATCGGCGTCGGCGCAGCTGCCGTCGACTTCCAGGTCGGAACCGGTCGTATGCCGCTGCAGGCCAATGGGCCGCAGGCACGTACCAAGGAACCTCAGTTCGATGAGGAGCAGACCGCTCAGCTCGCGGCCTACGTTGCTTCGCTGGGCCCCGGCCCTGCCGTTCCTGAGGAAGAGAACCTCGACGCATCCAAGGGTGACCCCGCAGCCGGCGGTGGCCTCTTCCGCACCAACTGCGCCATGTGCCACAACGTGGTCGGCGCCGGCGGTGCGCTCACCCGCGGCAAGTACGCTCCGAACCTGTCGGACGTCTCCGAGAAGCACCTTTACGAGGCAATGCAGACCGGTCCGCAGAACATGCCAATCTTCAACGACGCAAACCTGACTCCTGATGACAAGCGCGACGTGATCGCCTATGTCAAAGAGGTCTCGGAAACCCCATCGCCCGGTGGCTTCAAGCTGGGATCGCTGGGACCCGTGGCAGAAGGACTCTTCATCTGGTTCTTCGGGCTCAGCGCGGTCATCGGACTGACAGTATGGCTGTCATCCAGGGCAAAGTGAGTCAGTCAATGTCGTTCAGTAACCACCACGAGAAAAGACGGGGAATTCAATGACCTCGAAAGACCACTTCGGCGGCGGCAGCCAGCTCGAGGAGTTGAATGGGTTCACGAACCCGGGGCTGCCGGAACATAAGCCGCGAGTCGCTGATCGCGATCCGAAGGCCGCGAAGGTAGCTGAGCGCCAGGTGGCGGCTTGGTTCGTCCTGTCGATGGTCGGAACCATCTGGTTCATTGTCGCTTATTTCCTGTTCACACCGGGTGAGACGATGCAGAGCATCCGTCTTCACAACACCTCCATCGGCCTTGGTGCGGCAGTAGCCATGTTCTCCATCGGCGCCGGTGCAGTGCTGTGGGCCAAGAACCTCATGAGCGATCACGAGGGAATCGATGAGCGTCACGACATCGGCGGCAGCGAAGAGGATCAGGCAGTTGCCCTTGAGATTCTGCATCAGGCGAAGGAAGAGTCAGGCATCGCCCGTCGTCCGCTTCTGCGCAACACGCTGATCGCGGCGCTGGCCATCGCTCCCCTGCCCGCAGTCCTCGTCTTCCGCGACCTTGGCCCACTGCCCGGAGACAAGATGTTCAACACCCTCTGGGGCAAGGGCATTCGCCTGATCCAGGATCCGGGCGGCATTCCATCGGTGGAATCGGAACGCCCCATCAAGGCAGACGACGTCACCATCGGTTCGGCTTACCACGTGTTGCCATCCGGCATCGGCGATGAAGAGAACGCCGAACACCCGTTGGAGGAGAAGGCAAAAGCCGCCGTTCTGCTCATGCGCATCGATCCCAAGGAACTCAGAGAAGATCCGGATCGCAAGGATTGGTCACACGACGGCATCGTCGCATATTCCAAGATCTGCACCCACGTCGGTTGCCCCGTCGCACTGTATGAGCACCAGACACACCACCTGCTCTGCCCGTGCCACCAGTCGACCTTCGATGTGACCGAACACTGCAAGGTCATCTTCGGCCCGGCCAAGCGTCCACTGCCGCAGCTGCCCATCTCGGTCGACAGCGAAGGATATCTGGTCGCACAGTCGGACTTCCCTGAGCCCGTCGGACCTACGTTCTGGGAGATCAATCACCCATGAGTACTACACAACCCACAACAACCATCGGGAAGGCCGCGAACTTCGCCGAAACTCGAGTCGGGGCTTCAGTCCTCGTCCGCGAGTTCGGACGCAAGATCTTTCCTTCCCACTGGTCGTTCATGCTCGGTGAGGTCGCTCTCTACAGCTTCGTCATCGTTATCCTCTCCGGAACGTTCCTGACCTTCTTCTTCACCCCTGCAATGGGTGAGATGCACTATGAAGGTCCCTGGGCGCCGCTGCGTGGCGTCGAGATCTCAGAGGCGTACAACTCGACCCTGGCGATCTCATTCGAGATCCGCGGTGGCCTGTTCATCCGTCAGATGCACCACTGGGGTGCCCTGCTGTTCGTCGCTGCGCTGAGCATCCACATGCTGCGCGTGTTCTTCACCGGCGCGTTCCGTCGCCCTCGTGAGCTCAACTGGATCGTCGGTGTGCTCCTGGTCATCATGGGTATGGCGGCCGGCTTCACCGGTTACTCGCTGCCCGATGATCTGCTCTCAGGAAACGGTCTGCGAATCATTGACGGCATCGTGAAATCGCTGCCACTGGTCGGAACATATCTTTCGTTCTTCATCTTCGGCGGCGAGTTCCCAGGCACGGACATCGTGGCCAGGCTCTATTCGTTGCACATCATGATCGTTCCTGCGCTGCTGATCGCTCTGATCGGCATCCACCTGGTGTTCGTCGTCGTGCACAAGCACACGCAGTACCCAGGTGCAGGCAACACAGAGAAGAACGTCGTCGGCGAGCCGGTTCTGCCGACATTCGCAGCCAAGGGTGGAGGATTCTTCTTCCTCATCTTCGGTCTGGTGGCACTCATCTCAGCCCTCTTCACGATCAACCCGATCTGGAACTACGGCCCGTACGACCCGTCGCCGGTGTCTGCAGGCACGCAGCCTGACTGGTACATCGGTTGGGCAGACGGCTTCCTGCGCATCGTTCCCGGTTGGCTCGAGTTCTACATTGCCGGCTGGCCGATCTCACTGAATATCAACAGTGCGGTGGTTGTCATGGGCGGCGTCTTCGGTGCGATGTTCATCTATCCGTTCTTCGAGTCCTGGTTGCTCAAGGACAAGCGTGAACACCACATCCTCGATCGTCCTCGCAACAACCCCACGCGTACTGCCATCGGTGTTGCAGGCATCATCTTCTATTGCAACATGTGGGCCGCTGCCTCGGGTGACATCATTGCGGTGTTCTTCCAGATGTCGCTCAACGACATGATCTACATCTTCCGCATAGTGTTCTTCGTCGGTCCGATCATCGGCTACATGATCACGAAGCGAATGTGCATCGGTCTGCAGCGCAAGGATCGTGAGATCGCGCTGCACGGTCGGGAGACAGCGAACATCATCCGTCTCCCCCATGGCGAGTTCCTTGAGCGTCACGAAGCGCTGCCACCACATAAACTGTGGAAGCTGACAGCGTTCGAGTCGCCGTCGTACACGCCGGCAGAGCCGAATGCGGAAGGCAAGATCACCGGACTTGAGAAGTTCCGTGCGAAGCTCTCCAGGTTCTTCTTCGAAGACCGTGTCGCGCCAGTGACCAAGCAGGAGCTCGAAGCATCGCATCACGATCATGATTCGGTGGAGTCGAACACTCACAAGAAGATCGGCTACTGATCGACCTGGAGTTCAGCTCTCGCGAACTTGATAAGCCAGCGCTATGACGGAAGGGCCCAACATCTGTTGTTGGGCCCTTCCGTCATGTTGTTTCAGTGCACAGTTGACTGTTCGAGCTGATCGGACTGACCCCGTCGGCCTTGCGAGTGTCTGTCGAACCCCGGTCACGAATTTCCTGCCTTCGCCGTGGTGGTCAAGTATTGGTACCTGAGAGTGGTGCGATTCGCAGATCTCACTTCTCGATCTCAACCGTGCTGGTGTCATCCGCTCCTGCCAGGTGCGGTCTTCTATGGCTGTCAGCCCACACTCCCCTGGTTTGGATTGGAAGAATGAAATCGCGGCGGCGTGGAGTCGGGTCTGTTTCCGGGATTTGATGAATTGGGCAGGTACGACGGCGACGGCAACGAGGGTCACGGTCACGACGATGGCGGGTTCAATCCTCTGCCAATCGGCTGTCCCTGGGCGAAGATGACCTGTCCGTGGGGTGACCGTAGAGTGCTTATGCGCAACGTTGCCGCGTACTGACGAGTGCAGGCCAACGATTCCGCCGGCAGACCATCCATCACCGTCGCCAGACAGACGCTGAAGATCCTCTGGATCGCCGCGATGAGTTCGGCTGTTCCAAGATGCGCTGTCGATTGAGGTGAACAGCCACTGCCCCAACCAGCATGAGCGCGCCAGGTATCAGCCATGGTTTCTTACCCGGACCTTGAGGTCATGACGGTACGAAGTATCGCTGGGCGCGTGGGGACCTCCTCGCGAATGGCATTCCGCTTTTGCGCGTCCGAGGAACTCCCCCATCATATCTGAGCGACAAAGACAGTTTCAGGCGCTGGCAACTGATGAAAGCGAACAGGTGGACCCAACCGGGGACTCCCGGCAGTTGGCATAGCGGCCAGACCTGCTCCGAACAGACACACACCAGGAGCTACAAGTGATCAAGGCGTTGAAGTTGGTCACAGGTCCAGCACGGACACCTCAGAGCCCTGCAAGCGCTCCTGATCGCCGAAGATGCAGCATGCTGGCAGGATCCGCCTGGTAACGCTCCGCTTCGCCGCTGAAGGGCACGCCGACTTGGCCTCGGTCCGCCGGAACTGTTCGATGGAAGCACACGTGAGCTCGGTCGACCATGTCCCGGCAGAGGGCGGGGGTCGAAGGCGGACGGCTAAGAGCAACGAGTCAGACCACAAGGAGCTCACCGAGGCCGCGGAAGTATTCGGTGGCTCGACTTGAGCACAGGCTTGCCATGTCGTTCGTTGAATAGGTTGATGGCCCGGACTCAAACGAGTCCGGGCCATCAACGTGATTTTCAATCAGTGTTCGCTCAGCAGCGAATCAGTGAGCGTGATCCCCACGATCGTGCTCGAACGACAGTCCGACGAGAGCGACGAGGCCGAGCACAGCACCGAATGGGAAGATCCACCAACCCATAGCGATACCGTAGAAAGCCACTGCCGCAGCACCGGCGCAAACGATCGGCCACCAGCTCCAAGGGCTGAAGAAGCCGTAGTCGGCGTCGGCGTCTGAGATCTCAGCGTGCTCGTTGTCCGAGGGCTGACGACCGACACGACGATCGGTCAACCACAGGTACACACCGATCATCAGCGACATCGCACCGACGAGGAGCAGTGCCGGGAAACCGACGAGCTCAGTGAAGTCGGTGTAGAGGCCATAGGCAACTCCGACGGCCGCGAAGAAGATCCCGCACAACACGAAGACATAGATCGAGGATTTCACTTGACGTTACCTCCTGTGAGTTGCGGTTCAGCAGTGCCGTGTCCGGCGTATTCGAGCAGCTCCGGATGGTTCACATCGAATGCCGGACGCTCCGAACGGATGCGTGGCAGCGAAGTGAAGTTGTGGCGTGGAGGTGGGCAGGAAGTTGCCCACTCCAGCGAACCGCCGTAGCCCCAAGGATCGTCGACGGTGACCTTCGGCGCATTGCGCGAGGTGATCCATACGTTCCAGAAGAACGGAACCATGGACAGGCCGAGGACCATTGCGCCGACCGTGGACACCTGGTTCATCCACGTGAAGCCATCCTGCGGCAGGTAGTCCGCGTAACGACGAGGCATTCCGTCGACGCCGAGCCAGTGCTGGACGAGGAAGGTGGCGTGGAAGCCGATGAACAGCATCCAGAAGTGGATGTGGCCGAGCTTCTCGTTGAGCATCTTGCCGGTCCACTTCGGCCACCAGAAGTAGAATCCGGCGAACATCGCGAACACGACGGTGCCGAAGATCACGTAGTGGAAGTGAGCAACGACGAAGTAGGAGTCCGACACCTGCTGGTCAAGCGCGGGACTGGCCAAAATGACGCCGGTGAGACCACCGAAGAGGAACGTGACGAGGAACCCGATGGACCAGACCATCGGAGTCTCGAAGGTGATCGACCCTCGCCACATCGTGCCCACCCAGTTGAAGAACTTCACACCTGTCGGAATCGCGATGAGCATCGTCATGAAAGCGAAGAACGGCAGTGCCACGACGCCTGTGACATACATGTGGTGTGCCCACACGGTCACCGACAGGGCGGCAATCGAAATCGTCGCGAAGACCAGTTCCTTGTAGCCGAAGACAGGCTTGCGGCTGAAGACAGGGAAGATCTCGGTGACGATGCCGAAGAACGGCAACGCGATCACGTAGACCTCCGGGTGCCCGAAGAACCAGAATAAGTGCTGCCAGAGAATCGGTCCCCCGTTGCCGGGGCTGAAGACATGGGATCCCAATACGCGGTCAGCTCCCAAGACAAGCAGAGCGGCGGCGAGAGGCTGGAAGGCCATGAGGACGAGGATGCCGGTGATCAGGGTGTTCCAGGTGAAGATCGGCATACGGAACATGGTCATACCCGGGGCACGCATCGTGATGATGGTGGTGATGAAGTTGACCGATCCGAGGATCGTTCCGATTCCCTGCAGAGCCAAGCCGAGAACCCAGAGGTTTCCGCCGGCTCCCGGTGTGAACGTCGTATTGCTCAGAGGCGCGTACGCGGTCCATCCGAACGAGGCTGCACCCTGAGGGGTGAGGAAGCCGGAGACGGCGATCAGAGAGCCGAAGAGGTACATCCAGAATGCGAAGGCATTCAGACGAGGGAACGCCACGTCGGGTGCGCCGATCTGCAGCGGCATGATCACATTGGCGAAGCCGGAGAACAGCGGTGTCGCGAACATCAGCAGCATCAGCGTGCCGTGCATCGTGAACAGCTGGTTGTACTGCTCCTTGGTCTCAATGATCTGCATACCCGGATCGAAGAGCTCGAGGCGGATGATGAGCGCCATGACGCCGCCGACGCAGAAGAAGAGGAACGACGCGATCAGGTACATGTACCCGATCGTCTTATGGTCGGTCGACGTGATCCAGTCGACGATGATCTTTCCCTTGCTCCGAGGAACAACGGGGGCGTCAATGGCCGCCTGATTCATCGTTGCGGTCATTTTTCAGCACCTTCTTTCGGGTACCAGTTGCGATCGTACTCAGGACCGAGCTGGCCCTTGTTGCCTTCGTCGGCGAGTGACTTGGTGTAGTCCTCAAACTCGGCCTTGGAGACGACCTTCACATTGAAGAGCATTTCCGAGTGGTATTCACCGCACAACTCTGCGCACTTGCCCACGTACTCGCCTTCTTTCTCGGCGCGCAGATGCAGACTCTGGTCGTGACCAGGAATCATGTCGCGCTTCTCGAGGAAAGCGGGAACCCAGAACGAGTGGATGACGTCGCGTGAACGCAGCTTGATCTCGAGGTCGGTGTCGACCGGGAGGTAGAGGGTTGGTGCCTCCTCCCCCGGCTTCTCAGAGCCGTCGAGTGGGACCTGCGTACCCGCGAAGTACACGTCTTGATTGACGTAGTTGAAGTCCCATGCCCATTGTTTGGCAGCGACTTCGATGACCTGCTCACCTGGAGTGGTGTCGTCAGTTGTCTTCTCCATGACCTGAACGCTCTGGAAGAAGAATCCCAGGACCAGGATGACTGGAGTGACCGTGAACAGGATTTCGATCGGCATACTGTAGCGCAGCTGCACAGGCAGTCCGCGATCGTTCTTGCGGCGGCGGTAGGCGACCATCGACCACAGAATGAGTCCCCACACGATCAGCCCCACGATCAGCAGGGCGATCCATGCACCGTTCCACAGGGAGGTGTAGGCCTCGGTGTGGTTGGTGGCGCCCTTCGATTCGGCGGGGAAGAATCCTGTGGAGACCTGCTCTTTCGTGCAGCCGGACAGCAACGCCAGTACAGCGACGGCGCCCAGAGTGCCGAGCCGCTTCGCCCAGGACCTTCCCGGTCCTGCCTGATTCGGAGAATCCACGTGCAGCCTTTCACAACCTTATTCGCCTCGGGGTGCCCCAAAGACGAATTCTTACTATGTCAGTTACCAGAGTACCGCTACAAGCGGTAGAAATTCACATGCAAATGATCATTTGTTGAGAATAACCTGACAACGATCCCCGCGGAGAGCGGAATCTAGCCGAGTGGAGTACTCGAGACCGCTGATCTCCGACACGCCGAGACTGGCCAGGTGTGAGGTCTGCCACTGTGTATCGATGAGCCATCTGTGGTGGTCATCGTCATTATCAATCGAGGTGGGAGCGCTCGAGACAGCGTTCTTCGCCCCGGGCTCCGAGGGATGATTGTCAAGGGTTTCGTCGAAGAGAGAGACCAGGTGGACGAGTGCGGCTTTGGAAGCATCGCGCCGTGTATGGAACATCGATTCTCCGGCGAAGAACGACCCCATGGCGACGCCGTAGAGACCCCCGACGAGGATGCCTTCGGATCTGATCTCCACCGAATGGGCCCACCCGTCTTTGTGGAGACCCAGGTAGAGGCTGATGATGTCTTCGGTGATCCAACTGCCGGGCCTGCTGGGGTCAGCACAAGCCCGGATGACGTGTTCGAAGCCTGTGTTGACGCTGCATTCGAAATGGCGCATCGATTTGCGCAGGCTCTTGCTGACTTTGAGATCTCCGGGGAGGAGGACCCCGCGACGCCGCGGACCCCACCAGCCCATGCGACCGGTGCCGCCACTGCCGATTCCCATCGGGAACAGTCCGGCCCGATACGAAGAGAGGACCTGGGCCTGCGTTGCCGTGTATGACACGGCGCGCAGATCTTCCAGGTCCATCTCAGTGACTTTCAGGTCTGTTTCAGCGGTTCGGCATCAGTGGAACGAGTCACCGCATGCGCAGGATCCCCCGGCATTCGGATTGTCGATCGTGAATCCCTGCTTCTCAATGGTGTCGGCGAAATCGATGGTCGAACCGCCGAGGTAGGGCACGCTCATCCGATCAACGATGACCTCGACGCCGTCGAAGTCACGGACAGCGTCACCGTCGAGCTGGCGCTCGTCGAAGTAGAGCTGGTAGATCAGGCCGGAGCAGCCGCCGGGCTGAACGGCCACACGCAGACGAAGGTCATCGCGACCTTCCTGCTGCAACAGGCTGCGCACCTTCTCGGCTGCCGTGCTCGACAGTTCGACCTCGTGCGTGGCCATCGCTTCGTTCGTCACAGTCATGGTTACTCCTTATTTCGATCCTGCCTGTCTCCAGGCTACACCGCGGACAACGTAATAGTCAGCGAACCTATTCCCCAACAACCCTCATCCGTGTGCCAATTTCTGAAGAAGGAGTGCCTCTGCGACGATGGCCGCCTTGAAATCGGGCAGATACAGCGACTCATTGGCGCTGTGTGCCCTGGCGTCCGGGTCCTCGACTCCGGTGACCAAGATAGATGCCTGAGGGAACACGTCGAGGAGATCGGCGATGAACGGGATCGAGCCGCCGATGCCCATGGTCACAGAATCCTGCCCCCAGGCCTCGGTGAGCGCCTGCTGTGCGGTCTGCACCACAGGATCACTCATATCGGCTTGCCACGGGCTGCCGCCCTCCGTGTCTCCGATGGTCAGTTCGGCACCGAAGGGAAGATTCTCACGCAGGTGCCTCTCGACTGCTTCGACGGCATTGTCCGGAGTGTCACCGGGTGCCAGTCGAATCGACAACTTCGCCCGCAGGCTCGACTGGAGAGTATTCGACGACACATCGACGTCAGGGATGTCGAGACCGATGACGGTGATCGACGGCTGCGTCCAGAGACGCGAAGCCAATGATCCTGTGCCGATGAGCGCAGTCGAGTCGAGGACACCGGAGTCGTCCCGGATCGTCGACTCCTCGTAGTCGATCTCGCTCTGGGCCTGCGACTTCAGCCCGCTGACGGCAACCGAGCCGTTCTCATCATGGAGGCTGCTCAACACGCGAGTCATCGCCAGCATCGCATTGGGGACGATGCCTCCGTACATGCCCGAATGCACGGCGTGATCAAGCGTGGAGATCTCAAATTCGACCGCGCACATTCCGCGCAGACTCGTCGTCAGGGCCGGTGTGCCCGCCGCCCAGTTGCCGGAATCTGCCACGACGATGACATCTGCGGCGAGTTTGTCCTGGTAGGTCTCGAGGAAGTTGCGGAAGCTGGGGCTGCCGGCCTCTTCCTCACCTTCGATGAAGAGAGTCACACCTACGCCGAGGCGGTCCGACAGGAGACGAAGTGCAGTGAGGTGGACCATGATGCCGGCCTTGTCATCCGCGGCGCCACGGCCATAGAGCCGGTCCCCCGTTCTGGTGGCTGTGAAGGGGTCGGTAGTCCAGGCCTCAGACTTGCCTGGAGGCTGAACGTCGTGGTGGGCGTAGAGCAGCACAGTCGGGGCTCCAGCAGGTGCCGGGACCGAGGCGACCACAGCCGGATAGCCCTCGGTTCCGTCTTCCTGAGCTGCTGTCAGGATTTCGACGTCGAGCCCGAGGTCGCGGGCGAGGCTGGCGACTGCTTCGGCGCTGGCTCGTACGTGTGCGGGATCGAAGCTCGGCCACGCGACCGAGGGGATCGCCACAAGATCAGTCAGTTTGTCGATGACCTCGTCGAAAATAGTGTCGAGTTCGGCATGCAATTGGGCACTGTCAAGTGCTGAAGTCGATTCGCTCATTCTCCAAAGGTAGTATTCATTAGGTGTTCGGAAGCAAAAAAACTCATGAGGATGCGCAATCCTCCGACAATCGACCGGTGAACAATGACGGTTCACGCCCTGATGCTGCCCCGCAGCGTGAGGCTGAGCAGAAGAAAGGACGGCCGACGCCTAAGCGCAGCCAACAGGAATCGGTGCGTAAGCAGCCACTGGTGTCGAAGGATCGCAAGGTGGCGAACCAGCGGGCCAAGGAGCAGACGCGCAAGGACCGTGACCGTGCCCGCATCGGCATGATGAACGGCGAAGAGCAGTACCTGACTCGCCGTGACAAGGGGCCTCAGCGTCGTTACGTCCGCGACTACATCGACGCCCGATTCTCGATCGGAGAGCTGTTCATCCCTGCCGCTATTCTGATCCTGGTTGTGGCGTTCACCCAGCCCGTGGCCATTCAGCAGTACTTCACCTACGCGGTCTGGGGCCTGTTGGCGCTGGTCATCCTCGACGGTGTCATCGTCAACTACATCCTCAAGGGCCGGCTGCGCGCCAAGTTCGGAACCGTCGAACGAGGCCTGGCGTTCTACGCGATCATGCGCAGCGTCCAGATTCGGCCGCTGCGCATGCCCAAGCCACAGGTCAAGCGCCGCCAGTACCCCGAGTGAGCAGAGTTCTCGACCTTGCTCCACGGATGATCCGTCCTGGCCAGAACGGACCGGAATAGATCATCTCCGAATAGGATTGAACCAGATCAGCGCCCGCCGCAAGCCGGGCGCTGATGTCGTTGGCATCGACGATTCCCCCGACCGAGATGATGCTGAGGCGCTCACCCACGGTGGCTTTGACCAAGCGCAGAACCTCCATCGACCGAGGGGCCAATGGTCGGCCCGAGATGCCTCCGGCCTGACTGCGGGCGAAGTCAGCCTCCCGACCGGTGAGCACGTCCCGATCAATCGTGGTGTTGGTGGTGATGAGGCCGTCGACTCCTGCGCGCATGGCCAGTTCACAGATATCGATGACGTCTTCGTCGCTGAGGTCGGGGGCGATCTTCACCAACAGGGGCACATGACCGAGCGTGGAGCGCGGAGCTGGGACCACCTCGGCGGCGGCAGAGCGCACGGCGTCGATGATGGGTTCCAGGCTAGACACGGACTGCAGGTCACGCAGCCCCGGAGTGTTGGGTGAACTGACATTGATGACGAGGTAGTCAGCCAGAGGTGCACAGAACCGCGCTGAACTCGCATAGTCCTCGACCGCATCGGCGGCGTCGACGACCTTGGTCTTGCCGATGTTGATCCCGATGAGCGGTCGCTGTCTCGCGGGTAGGGAGGCAATGGACTTCCGTTGCCCCTCGATGTTGAATGCGGCCTGCCGGGCGCCCTGATTGTTGAAGCCCATCCGATTGAGCAGCGCAATATTGTTGCGCAGTCGAAACAGTCGAGGCTTGTCGTTGCCGGGCTGAGAATGAGCGGTGATGGTGCCGACCTCGATGTGGCCGAAGCCCAGCGCCGAGAGCGCGCGAATCCCCTCACCGTTCTTGTCGAAGCCGGCAGCAAGCCCGAGGCGGTTGGGGAACCGCAGACCCAGGACATTCACCTCGTCTCGAGTGCCGCGGGCTAGGACCAGACGCAGCAGACGGCCCAGACCGGGGACGGAGTCGAGGATTTTCAGCGCTGTGAACGACACATGATGTGCACGTTCGGCATCCATAGGGGCGAAGAAGAGTTTGAAGATAAGTGAGTACACACCCACCAGAATATGCCAGGCGGTGACCCGAACGTCAGACGGGATAGTTGGCTGACATCAGGAATTCACGCAGATCCCTGCTCAGAACGGTCGCCGTTTATCCATCCCCCGCGAAATGGCATTAGGATCGATTCAACGTTCAAAGACAATGAAAGGGAATATATGCCCAGTGCATCCACGCCCACCGGCTACTCTTCGACCACCCTCGTGAAAGCCACCGCTTCCGTTCTGGTGCTGGGAGTCGCCGACGACAAGGTTCTCGGGCTCGAGACCGCAAAGTCCGCACGAACAGCCTTGGAAGACGTGGCTCGGGCCATCGAATTCTCCGGCAAGGCCGGATCCACGGCCCGCGTCGCCGCTCCCAAAGGGTTCTCCGCCACAAGCATCCTCTTAGTCGGACTCGGTGACTTCGACGCCACAGCACGCGGCACTGACGCCGCAGCAAAGTCACACGAGGTGCTGCGTCGCGCCGCAGGCATCGCCCTGCGCGCCGTCGACGGTGTGGATTCGATCGCCGTGGGCCTTCCGGCACTGAGCGCCGAAGCCATCGAAGCTGTCACCGTCGGTGCCGCACTCGGTGCCTACCGGTTCATCGACTACCGCAGCGAGGACTCAGACAAGGTGCCCGGCACCGTGACCATCCTCGGGCCCAAGAGCAAGGAGCACTCGGCCGCGCACGCCACCGGCGCGATCATCGCCGCAGCGACGAACCGGGCCCGAGACCTCGTCAACACCCCTCCCCTCGATCTCTACCCCGAATCCTTCGCCCAGCGCGTCAAGGACCAGGGCAAGGAACGCAAGCTCAAGGTGAGCGTCCTCGGCGAGAAGGAACTCCAGGCCGGTGGATACGGTGGAATCACCGGTGTCGGCCAAGGTTCAACTCGCGGCCCGCGCCTGGTCAAGGTCGAGTACTCCCCCAAAGGCGCCGAACGCCACGTGAGCTTCGTCGGCAAGGGCATCACCTTCGACTCCGGCGGCATCTCCCTCAAGCCCGCAGCGAGCATGGAGGACATGAAATCCGACATGGCCGGCGCCGCAGCCGTCGTCCAGGCCCTGTTCGCCATCGCAGACCTGGGACTGCCCGTCCGTGCGACTGCCTGGCTGCCCCTGGCCGAGAACATGCCGGGATCATCGGCCACTCGACCCAGCGACGTGCTGCATATGCGCAGCGGCAAGACGGTCGAAGTCACCAATACCGATGCCGAGGGCCGATTGGTTCTCGCCGACGCATTGGCAGACGCCGACGCAGAGAATCCCGATCTGCTCATCGATGTGGCCACACTGACGGGAGCACAGGTCGTGGCCTTGGGCAATCGGACATCAGGCGTCATGGGTGCTGAGGCTGCACGCAGTCTCGTGACCGCCTCGGCGACGGAAGCCGGCGAAGAGATGTGGGCAATGCCGATCCCCGAAGAGATGCTCTCCGGTTTCGACTCCAACGCAGCCGACCTGAAGAACTCCGGACCGCGCCCCGGCGGTATGCTCGCCGCCGCCGCATTCCTCCAAGAATTCGTCAGCGAGGACGCTAACTGGGCCCACATCGACATCGCCGGACCGAGCTTCAACACCGGGTCCGCGTTCGGCTACACCCCAGTCGCCGCCACCGGCGCGGCAGTTCGGACCCTCATCCAAGCAGCGAAGCAGGTGAACTGACACAACAGTTTCTACACACTGTCGATCTTGACGTGATCATCACCACCTGTGTCCAAACAGACAGCGTGTGCTTTCGCCCTTGGCGAGAAAAGTGGAAAGATAGAAGGAAAGCTGCGTAAGGCAGGCTTATTCACAGCTACGAGGAGTAATCCGTGAGTGACTCATTGACCTACGACCTTGTCGTTCTGGGCGGCGGAACCGGCGGCTACGCTGCCGCGCTGCGTGCTGCAGAGCTCGACATGAAGGTTGCTTTGATCGAACGCGACAAGGTTGGCGGCACATGCTTGCACCGCGGTTGTGTTCCGACGAAGGCGCTTCTGCATGCTGCAGAAGTCGCCGACACAGCGAAGGAATCGTCCAACTTCGGCATTGAGGTCGAATTCAAGGGCATCGACATCGAGAAAGTTCTCGACTACAAGAACAATGTCATTTCTCGTAACTACAAAGGCCTGCAGGGTCTGGTCAAGGCACGTGGAATCGACACGTACTTCGGCACCGGCAAGCTCGTCGGCAAGGATACGGTCGAGGTCGAGGGTGAAGACGGCAAGCGCACCGTCACCGGCACCAACGTTCTCCTGTCAACGGGTTCGACGTCGAAGACCATCGGCCTCGACATCACCGAGCGTGTGATCACGAGCACTGAAGCTCTCGAGCTCGACAAGGTCCCCGGCTCGGCGATCGTTCTCGGCGGCGGCGTCATCGGCGTCGAGTTCGCCAGCGTGTGGTCGTCGTTCGGTGCCCAGGTCACCATCGTTGAGGGACTCAAGCACCTCGTGGCCAACGAGGACGAGACGATCTCGAAGAACCTCGAACGTGCCTTCAAGAAGCGCAAGATCGGCTTCAAGCTCGGTACCATGTTCAAGGGCGTCGAAGAGACCGCCGACGGAGTCAAGGTGACTCTCGAAGACGGTTCGGTCCTCGAAGCCGAGTACCTTCTCGTAGCTGTCGGCCGTGGCCCGGTCACCGACGGCTTCGGCTTCGAAGAGCAGGGCATCCCCATGGACCGCGGATTCGTCCTGGCCAACGAGCGACTCCACACCGGCGTCGGCAACATCTACGCCTGCGGCGACATCGTTCCCGGCCTGCAGCTGGCCCACCGTGCCTTCGGTCAGGGAATCTTCATCGCCGAGGAGATCGCTGGACTCAACCCGGTTCCTGTCTTGGAGTCCGGTATTCCTCGCGTGACCTACTGCGAACCCGAGATCTTCTCTGTCGGACTCTCGTCCAAGCAGGCCGAAGAGCAGTATGGAGCCGACAGCGTCGAATCCATCGAATACAACCTGGGTGGCAACGGCAAGTCCGTGATCCTGAATACCACGGGTCTGGTCAAGGTCATCCGTGAGAAGGACGGACCCGTCGTCGGCGTCCACGGCATCGGCGCTCGACTGAGCGAACAGGCAGGCGAAGCCCAACTGATTGTCAACTGGGAGGCATTCCCAGAGGAAGTTGCGCAACTCATTCACGCTCACCCGACGCAGAATGAAGCACTCGGCGAGGCCCACCTGGCCCTTGCCGGCAAACCCCTGCACTTCCACTCTTAAGATCCGAGGAGACGAAAGACATGTCGAATTCCGTGCAGATGCCGGCTCTCGGTGAGTCGGTGACCGAAGGAACAGTCACCCGCTGGCTGAAATCCGTCGGTGAAGAAATCGAAGTAGACGAGCCGTTGCTCGAGGTGTCGACCGACAAGGTCGACACGGAGATCCCCAGCCCGTACGCAGGTGTCCTGGAGAAGATCTTGGCCGACGAGGACGATGTCGTCGAAGTCGGTGGAGACCTTGCCTACATCGGCGACGGCAGCGGATCGGACTCCGCGGCCTCGTCTGAGGAAGATGACTCCGATGACGAGGATTCTTCTGAAGCGGCCGAAGCTCCCGAGCCCGCAGAGGCAGAGGAGACCGAGGCGGCCGAGGAATCATCCGCGGACTCAGCAGACGAACCAGCAGCTGAAGCACCGGCCTCGTCAGGCTCCGAAGGCGAAGGCACGGAGATCACCATGCCGGCGCTGGGCGAGTCCGTGACAGAAGGCACTGTGACTCGTTGGCTGAAGGAGGTCGGCGAAGAGGTTGAGGTCGACGAGCCTCTCCTCGAGGTGTCCACCGACAAGGTCGACACCGAGGTGCCCTCCCCCGTGGCAGGCATCGTGCAGGCACACCTCGCAGAAGAGGACGAGACAGTCGAGGTCGGCGAGCCATTGGCTCGCGTCGGCTCCGGCGCTCCTTCGTCCTCCGACTCGGGATCGACAGATTCCGGTTCGGGTGAAGCCGAGTCTTCCTCTGATGCAGAGGAAGAGCCGGCCGAAGAACCAGCTGAGGAGCCTGCTGAGGAAGAGGCTCCGGCCGAAGACGAGAAGTCTGAGCCTGCAGAAGAGGCACCGAAGCAGGAGACTTCTGCCCCGGCCGCTTCGAAGCCTGACGAGAAGAAGCCTGCTGAGAAGTCCGAAGGATCTGCATCGGCTCCTGCCGCTGCTGACACCGTCGGTGAGAATGCCGCATATGTGACTCCCCTCGTGCGCCGCCTGGCACGCGATGAGGGTGTCGATCTGAGCTCGGTCACCGGCACCGGCGTGGGTGGACGCATCCGCAAGCAGGACGTCGTGGCCGCAGCGGCCAACCGTTCGTCTGCTCCGGCAGGGTCTGCTGCTCCAGCAGCCGGCGGCGCGAAGGAGCCGTTCAAGCTCGAGATCCCCGAGGAGGCCGCCAAGCTTCGCGGCACCACGGAGAAGGCTTCTCGCATCCGCCAGACCATCGCCAAGCGGATGAGCGAATCCCTCGAGGTATCGGCTCAGCTCACCCAGGTGGTCGAGGTCGATATGACCCGCGTCGTCAAGCTGCGCAAGGCCAACAAAGAGGCCTTCCAGTCCAAGCACGGCTCGAAGCTGACCTACCTGCCGTTCTTCGGCAAGGCAGTCGTCGAGGCTCTCAAGCAGCACCCCAAGGTCAACGCACAGTACGATCTGGAATCTCAGCAGATCTCGTACTTCGACCACGAGCACCTGGCGATCGCAGTGGACACCCCACGCGGACTCCTGGTTCCTGTGATCAAGGATGCGGGTGACCTGAGTATCGCGGGGCTGTCGAAGTCCATTGACGATGTTGCGGACCGCACCCGCAACAACAAGATCATGCCTGATGAACTGTCCGGCGGAACGTTCACCATCACCAACATCGGCTCGGTGGGAGCACTGTTCGACACTCCGATCATCAACCAGCCGCAGATGGGTATTCTCGGCACCGGTACGATCGTGCGTCGCCCGATCGTCGTCAAGACTGAGGACGGCGAAGAGTCGATTGCCATCCGTGACATGGTCTACCTGCCGCTGACCTACAACCACCAGTTGGTCGATGGCGCGGATGCAGGACGATTCCTGCAGACGATCAAGGCTCGTCTGGAAGAAGGAAACTTCGAAGCGGACCTCGAACTCTGAGTCGCTTCATGAGCTGTCTCTCTCGGTGAGTCGCGAGACCCACCAAAGGGGCGAGAAGGGCCGGTCACAGTTGTGACCGGCCCGTCTCCATGTTCCCAGCGGCTGCGACTGTTCAGTCTTCGATCTCGGTGACTGTGCCGATCTTCCATTCGCCGGTGTGGGACTCCAGCTCGAACTCGACCTGGGTGGGCTCGAAGTCTGAGATCTCGCCGTCGACGGTCACTTTCGTCGACATCTGCGCGTCAACGAGGATGCGTGTCTCTGTCTGCTTGGTGATGACGAGGTCATCGACTTCGATCGTGTAGGCATTGCCGACGAAGGCCTGCAGGTCGAGCAGTTCATCGGCGGCTGCGGCCGCCGAGTCGGGAACGGTCAGTGCCGCCAGGGCCTGGTCGTCCCCAGCGCTCAGTGCCTCCGAGCGCCGTTGACAGAGATCCTCCAGGAGGTCGAGAATCTGAGTCTCGGAGAGCCGATCCACACCACCCTGGTCCAGGTCCGAGTCTCGATTCGGACTCTCCGCAGGAGACGGGGTCGATTCGTGGGAGGGCTTCGACTCGGCTTCGGCACCAGTCCCCTGAGTGGAACTGACTGAGGCAGGACTATCCCCCGAACTCCATGACCTGACCATGACGAAGCCTCCGATGACCGTGAGGCTCACAGCAAGGATGGCCCAGGTGCGTGTGCCGAACCTCCACCCTCGCTCACTTTGATCTCTTTCAGACAGTCGTCTGACCAAGCTGGACCTGTTCGTTGCCAGCCACGAGGTGACGAGCCTGAACCAGGATGGACTCCCTCGACTCCGACGGCTGCGACGCGTTCTCTGCCCCTTCCTGCGAGCGTGGTCGCGACTGGCGGCTCGCAGGCGGCCAGCCGCGCCATCTGTCTCAACCGACCGGGTGGAATCCGTGGTGGGCGCGGGAGGCTCAGGCAGCGCTCTCGGCGCGGAACGAGTATCGGCGCCGGGTGCCTTGGCCGCGCGCAGCCGAGCCGTCAGCGCCAACCCGGGATCGAGATCGCGTTCGGCAGGCAAAAGCGGAAGGGCACTCGGTGTCCCGGTTCGACGAAGAGTTCCGCTCACCTCGGCGAGGGTGGCGGACAGGCCGGTATCCGAGACTGATTCGTCCAACAGCTGCGCCACCAAGGTCTGAACGGGCTGGGAGAAGTCGGAGAGTGCAACGGTGACCGGCAGTGGACTCTGCGCCCACGGACGACCGTACGCCGCGTGATAGATCATCTCTCCGACGGCGAAGCGCATCGATGATGACTGGGTACGGCTGATTCCGGGAATGATCCGCGGGTGTCCATCGGCATCGAGTCCGATGCATTCGAGGCAGAGCCGAGACTGGGCATCGCTGCTGGACAGCAGTTCGTCGACGATCCCGAGGAAGAGCGTACGCAGCTCCCCCTCGACCAGTCCCTGGTAGGAACGGACGGCATCGAGGACGAACCCGCCGGCGAATGGTTCGACGAGGAGAAGAGAGGTGGGGCCGGTGGGCAGAGCGACTTCGACGAAGCCGAGAGCCTGAGGGTGATCGACGTCGAAGCCTCGATGGGCGACTCCCCACAGCGTCCGGCCCTGTTCGTTCACGAGTCGGTAGATGTCATCAGAGACCGGTGATTGGAGTTCCCACGTCATTGTTCGTCATCTCCGTCGATGGATTGCGTGGCTTCATCAGAAACGTTCAGTAGTGTTTGTGTGCATTTAATACTGTTTGATGTTGGTCCGTATGTCAATAGCCGTGGGGTGCGCAAAGGTGTCGAGGCTCATCTCCTCTGAAATTGAACCCCCGGGACAAGAGACATAGTCTGGGTGCATGCCTCTGGTCACAGAAACGCTGGGTTTCGCGCCCGACTATTCGGATTATCAGCGAACCTGGGACTTGCAGAAGAGATACCACGAAGAAGTGCTCGCTGAAGATCGCGAATCTACGGTTCTCCTGCTCGAACATCCACCGGTCTACACGGCCGGGAAACGCACGGAAGACCATGAAAGACCCACCGACGGCACTGAGGTCGTCGACGTCGATCGTGGAGGGAAGATCACCTGGCACGGTCCGGGCCAGCTCGTGGCCTACCTCGTGTACAAACTCCACGATCCCAAAGAGGTCAGGCTCTTCGTATCGCAGCTCGAGGACTCGATGATCGAACTCCTCGCCGAATACGACATCGAAGCCACCACCGTTGAGGGACGCGCAGGAGTTTGGATCCTCGGAGACGGAACCCGCCGCGACCGGAAGATCGGGGCCATCGGCATCCGCATCCACGAAGGTGTCACCATGCACGGCCTGGCACTCAACTGCAGCAACGACCTGGCTGCCTACGAATCGATCATCGCCTGCGGTATCGCGGACGCCGACACCACGACCATGAGTGCAGAACTCGGCCGCAACGTGACACCTGAGGATGTCGCGAACCGCCTTGACGAGATCCTGCACAACCACATCACAGCCTAGGAGAATTGACGTGACCATAGCGCCAGAAGGCCGCCGCATGCTCCGTGTCGAGGCACGGAACTCAGAGACGCCAATCGAAGACAAGCCCGCCTGGATCAAGGCGAAGGCCCATATCGGACCCGAATACACCTCTCTGAAGTCGCTGGTCCGCAAGCAGGAGCTGCACACGGTCTGCGAGGAAGCCGGCTGCCCCAACATCTTCGAATGCTGGGAAGACCGTGAGGCGACGTTCCTCATCGGCGGCGAGCAGTGCACCAGGCGCTGTGACTTCTGTCAGATCGACACCGGCAAGCCTGCCGACTTCGATGCCGACGAGCCCCGTCGTGTGGCCGCCTCGGTGAGCGAGATGGGACTGCGCTACTCAACGATTACCGGCGTTGCCCGCGACGACCTTGAGGACGGAGGTGCATGGCTCTACGCGGAGACTGTGCGCCAGATCCACAACCTCGACTACTCCGACGGCAGCGGCACCGGTGTCGAACTCCTCATCCCGGACTTCAACGCCGAGCCGGATCAGCTCGCCGAAGTCTTCTCCTCTCGTCCTGAGGTGCTGGCTCACAACGTTGAGACGGTCCCCCGGATCTTCAAGCGCATCCGTCCGGCATTTCGCTATGAACGGTCTCTGTCCGTGATCACTCAGGCCCGCGATGCAGGTCTGATCACGAAGTCCAACCTGATGTTGGGCATGGGTGAGACGAATGACGAGATCATCGCAACTCTGCGCGACCTCCACGAGGCAGGTTGCGATCTCATCACGATCAACCAGTACCTGCGTCCCTCGCCTCGCCACCACCCCGTGACGCGGTGGGTCAAACCTGCCGACTTCGTCATGCTGCGCGATGCCGCGGAGGAGATCGGATTCTCGGGTGTCATGTCTGGTCCGCTGGTGCGTTCCTCGTACCGTGCCGGCCGCCTGTGGGCAACCGCGATGCGCCACCGGGGACAGCAGATCCCAGCCCATCTCTCGCACCTGGACAAGCACACTCCCGCGAAGCAGGAGGCTCAGGCCGTTGTGGATACATTCGGTCCGGGCGAAGAGGTAGACTTGACTGCTGAGCAATGAGAACGTTTGAGGCCCGGCCTCGACGTCGACACGCCATTCAAGAGCAAGTGAGAGCATGAGCGAAGAACCGCGCAAGGGACTTTTCCGCCGGAAGCCCAAGGACCCGAACAAGAAGCCGGGCCGTCTGGCGCAGATGAAGCAGGTCTATGAGCTGTCGGCCAAACATAATAAGGCCACTCCGTGGCTGCTGGCCGCAGCGATCCTCGGCTGCACACTGCTCGGCCTGCTGGCCGGGCTTCTGTTCGGTGGAGCGGTCTTCACCACGATCCTCGGCTTCATGGTGGGTCTGCTCCTCGGCATGTTCATGCTCGGTCGGTTCGCTGAGACTGCCGCCTTCGCACAGATGGATGGTC
The DNA here is from genome assembly GCF_003932995.1 of Brevibacterium aurantiacum. NCBI lineage: Bacteria > Bacillati > Actinomycetota > Actinomycetes > Micrococcales > Brevibacteriaceae > Brevibacterium > Brevibacterium aurantiacum. The sequence goes on along the minus strand of NZ_CP025333.1, from coordinate 2,059,057 downwards.
AGCCCGGAGCCTTCGGCGCCGTCCTCAACACCGCCCGCCGCGGTTACCTGATGGACGACAAGCCCATCGCCATCGATCCGAAGAGCCGTGACCTCGTGTTTCGGTCAACGGGTCGTGCGGGTGTCGTTCTGCTCAGCGAAGGACCGAAGGGACGCAGTGCGAAACTGCTGGCCAAGGAGAGGAAGCGTCACGAGCGCATTCTGCCCAACGTCCCGGTCCATACGTTCCAGGGTGGCAACGAAGAGGGACAGCTGAAGATGAAGCAGGTCGTTCCTGCCGTGCAGAAGCTGCCTCGTAAGCTCAATAAGACCGAGGTCCTGGCCGTGCGAAACCGCCTCGCTGCTCTCGGCACTCAGGGCACCCGTCCCCCGATTCCGAAGGGCATCGATCCGAACAAGGCTCGCCCGAATCACAAGGCGATGCGCGGACGCTGATCCAACCTGGCCTGACTTGAGCCAGCAGACGGCCACAGGGGACGACAGTCCTCCGGTTGCGCGAAGACTTCAAGTCTTGAACACAAAGCAGAGGGCACCGACTCGAATGAGTCGGTGCCCTCTGCCGTACCTGGACGGTGCGCTTACTGCTTTCGGCTCTCGGTCGATCCAGTCCTCGCCCCAGCCAGGTCGTCACCCAGGTTGTTCGTCACCGAGGTTGTTCGTCACCGAATCCGCGGCTCAACTGTTCAGCGTTTGAGAATGAGTGTGCCGGCAGCCAGATCATGGAGACCACGATTGTCGCGGTTAAAGATCAGCGCGGGGATGACGAGAACGACCAGAACCGTGCGGATGAGGGTCTTGACCAACCCAGGCATATGACCGTCGAGGCGACGGACTTCGATGCCGAAGATCCGGTGGCCCACCGTGTAGCCGAGCGTCGACACGAGCAGGAAATGCTCAAGGGCGAAGAGCCCGGGTACCAGGAACGGATTGGACGAACCGATGAGATTGGCGATGGCCAGGCACATGAACCAATCGACCATCAGTCCCAGCAGCCTTCGCCAGGCCGGAGCCACCGAATGAGAACCGGTCTCCGGCAAGCCCAAACGCCGGCCAGGCCAGTCTCCGTCTTCTCGTTCGATCTTGGGTCCCTCAAGCCAGGAGCCGAGGTCATCACGATTAATCACGGACCCAGCTTACCCAAGTCGATCCTGGACGAATCCTCAGGAAACATGCCCGAAACACGGACGACATCACCACTTCACCCGCTTGCAACTAAGCTTGGGGGTGGTCAAGACAAACGACCACCATAACCTAACTAGGAGACTAAGTGTTCTCGTCTGCTGAAGAACTCGTCAACTACATCTCGGAGAACGACGTCAAATTCGTTGACGTTCGCTTCTGCGACCTCCCCGGTGTCGTCCAGCATTTCAACCTTCCAGCGGCCTCATACGGCACGGAAGAGATCACCGAAGGGCTGCTCTTCGACGGTTCCTCAATCACGGGCTTCCAGGGTATTCACGAGTCGGATATGAAGCTGCTCGCCGATGTCTCATCGGCCTACATCGACCCATTCCGTGAGGCCAAAACATTGGTCATCACTCACTCAATCGTCGATCCCTTCACCGATGAGCCCTACTCCCGTGATCCGCGCCAGGTTGCGGCCAAGGCCGAGGCCTACCTCGAAAGCACTGGAATCGCCGACACCGTATTCTTCGGAGCCGAGGCGGAGTTCTACCTCTTCGACTCCATCCGCTACCAGAACACCCCGGGCAGCAGCTTCTACAAGATCGACTCTGAAGAAGCCGCCTGGAGCACGGGCGAAGACGAGCCCGGCGGCAACCTCGGCTACAAGACCCCGTTCAAGGGCGGATACTTCCCTGTCTCACCCCAGGATAAGTTCGCCGACATCCGCGATCAGATGTCGCTGACGCTGGAGCAGATCGGTTTCGAGATGGAGCGGGCCCACCATGAGGTCGGCACCGCAGGTCAGCAGGAGATCAACTACAAGTTCAAGACCCTGCAGCATGCCGGCGATCAGCTCCTCGACTTCAAGTACGTGATCAAGAACACCGCCTACGAACTCGGCAAGTCGGCCACCTTCATGCCCAAGCCGCTCTTCGATGACAACGGTTCGGGCATGCACTGCCACCAGTCGCTGTGGAAGAACGGTGAACCGCTGTTCTACGACGAGAACGGCTATGGTGGGCTCTCCGATCTGGCTCGCTGGTACATCGGCGGCCTCATCGAACACGCAGGCGCAGTGCTGGCCTTCACCAACCCGACGATCAACTCGTACCGTCGTCTCGTGCCCGGATACGAAGCTCCCGTCAACCTCGTCTACTCGGCTCGCAACCGCTCCGCCGCGATCCGCATCCCGGTCACCGGCAGCTCGCCGAAGGCCAAGCGTCTCGAGTTCCGCGTGCCGGACCCGTCGACCAACCCCTACTTGGCCTTCTCGGCCCAGCTGATGGCCGGCCTCGACGGAATCCGCAATCGCATCGAGCCCCCGGAGCCCATCGACAAGGACCTCTACGAGCTCCCACCAGAGGAGGCCAAGGACATCAAGCTGGTCCCCGGCTCCCTCGATGAGGCGCTCATCGAGCTCGAAAAGGACCACGACTTCCTCACCGCGGGCGACGTCTTCACCTCCGACCTGATCGAGACGTGGATTCGGATCAAACGGGAGAACGAGATCGACGTTGCACGTCTGCGTCCGACTCCGACAGAATTCGAGCTCTACTACGGACTCTGAGCCACATCCCCAGACCTAGTCGGCTCCTGCCACAGAGCAGGTGAGCCACGGACTGAGGGAATACAGTGGGGGCGTCACGGGTTTCACCCGTGGCGCCCTTCAGTGCATCTGACCAGGGCCGCATTCGATTGTGACCACAACTGATACAGGGATGGACAATGACGCATTTCGATCTCCTACTGATCGGCACAGGGTCGGGGAACATGTTCCTCGACGACCGCTTCTCCGGACTCAACGTCGCGATTGCCGAAGAATGGCACTTCGGCGGCACCTGCCTCAACGTGGGATGCATACCGACGAAGATGTTCGTCTATCCCGCCACAATCGCCGAACAGGCAGCCGAGGCGAACCGCTACAACCTCTCGACCGACTTTCACGGCGTGGATTGGCCCGCGCTGCAGAAACGCATCTTCGACCGGGTCGACGCCATCGAATCCGGAGGTCGGGACTACCGCAGCGGCGACCGGCAACCCAATGTGAGCGTCGTCGCCGAACACGTCGAGTTCGTCGGAGAGAAAACGGTGCGAACGGCCTCAGGTGAGACGATCACAGCTGATCGAATCGTCATCGCGGCCGGGGCCTCCCCCGTCATCCCCGAGGCCACAGGACTCGAGCCGAAGCTGGTGGACACCGATGGCTACCCCGTCTTCACCTCCAACTCGATCATGCGCATTCCCCAGAGACCCGAACGCCTGGTCATCATCGGGTCCGGCATCATCGCCATGGAGTTCGCCCACGTCTTCGCCGGGCTCGGCACCGAGGTGACCGTGATCGCCCGTGGTCCACGTCTGCTCGGCACCATCGATGAGGAAGTCTCAACGGAGTTCACCGAACTCTTCGAACGCAACCATACTGTCCACCGCGGAGCAGAGGTGGCGTCCTACAGCTTCGACAACGACCAGGTGAGCGTGACACTGCGACCCAGCGGCCGCCTCGGCGATGTCGATCTGCCTGCGCAGCTGGACGCGGATGCGGTTCTCATCGCCACCGGGCGCACACCGAACACCACGAGCCTGCGCGTGGGCGACGCCGGTTTCGACATCCTCGATGATGCGCGACTCAGCGTCGACTCACGTCAGCGCGTGCTGTCCCAGGGCCGTCCGGTTCCCGGCGTGTTCGCCCTCGGCGACATCAGCTCGCCGCACCAGCTCAAGCACGTCGCCAATCACGAAGCTGCCGTCGTCGGTGACAACCTGGCCGTGGACGTGGCAGCCGGTGCACCGGGAAGCGGCGCCGAGGCGCAGCTGCGGGAGGTCAACCATCACGCCGTTCCCGGTGCGGTGTTCACCTCGCCGCAGGTCGCCTATGTCGGCATCACCGAGGAGGAAGCCCGGCGGGCCGGCCATGACGTGAGCGTGAAGGTGCAGAAGTATGCCGACGTGGCCTACGGGTGGGCGATGGCCGATGACCCCGGGATCGTGAAGATCGTCGCCGACCGTGCAACGCGCAAGATCCTGGGCGCGCACATCGTCGGTCATGAAGCGTCCATGATCATCCAGCCGCTGATCCAGGCGATGGCGTTCGACCAGCGAGCCGACGAGGTGGCCAAGGGACAGTACTGGATTCATCCGGCTCTGCCTGAGGTCGTTGAGAACGCGCTGCTGGGCCTGGAGTTCAACGACGCCTGAGGACGGGCGTCAGAAGCCGTAGAAGTGTTCCTCCATGATGTTCCTGGCATGGCGGGTGGTGCGCAGATAGTCGTCTTCGAGTTCGTGACCGCCACCCGCCGGATATCCGAGCAGCCGGGCCGTGGCCTCCAGCTCGAAGTGCTCCTCTGGCAGTGATTGGGCGGTTCGCCCTCGATACAGCATCACGGCTGAGCGGACGTTGGTGGCCAGCTGCCATGCGGCCGCCAGCTCCTCGGCATCATCCGTGGGGATGAGCCCTTCCTCGGCTGCGACACTGAGGGCTGTCAGCGTCGATGTCGTGCGCAGGCCAGGAATCCTGTGGGCGTGCTGAAGCTGCAGGAGCTGGACGGTCCACTCGACGTCGGAGAGGCTGCCTCGGCCGAGCTTGAGGTGGCGACGTTTGTCCGCATTGCGGGGCAGACGCTCGTCCTCCATCCGTGCCTTGAGGGTGCGAACCTGCGTCAGCGACTTCGTCGGCATCTCCACCGGATAGCGCAGCGGATCGATCAGCTCCGTGAAGTCTTCGATGAGGCCGGAGTCACCGGCGACCGGACGCGCCCTCAGCAGCGCCTGCGCCTCCCACGGTTGGGACCACTTCGCATAGTAGGCCCGGTAGGACGAGAGCGCACGGACCAAAGGCCCGTTCTTGCCCTCCGGACGCAGATCTGCGTCGAGATCCACACCCTGCGCGGCATCGCTGGCCTTGAGTCGGCTCCCCAACCCGAGGGCAACCTTGTTGACGTGCTTGCTCAGCTTGGCCTTATCCTCGGCACCCAGCTCCTCACCGACGGAGCGGAAGACGAAGGTCACATCAGCATCGGAGAAGTACCCGATCTCATTTCCGCCCCAGCGGCCCATTGCGATGATCGCGAACTCGTAGGGCGGAGTCTCTGGCCCATCGAGGTCAAGCCGCACGGCCTGCAGCGCACCGCTGACCGTCAGATCCATCAGGGCAGAGAGATCGCCGGGGATTTCGGCTCGATCGCCGACATCGAGGACATCGCGCAGAGCGATGCGCAGAAGTTCACGACTGTAGGTTTCGCGTATCGGTGTGATCGACGCTGCCCCATGCCGTTTGAGCAGCCCTGCGACCTCGGCGGCAAGTGCCTTCGAATCGCGGGACTTGAGGTTGTCGAAGTTGTCCAACCAGGCAACGGCGGCAGGCTGGCGCAGCAGCAGTTCGCTGGCATAGCCGGACAGCGAGAGGACCTCCGCTACGGACTTCGCCGCCAGTCCGGAGTCCCGGAGCATCTTGAGGAACCAACCGGATGATGACAGTGAGTCTGTGAGCCGACGAAATGCCAACAGCGCGGCATCGGGACTGACACCGTCTGAGAACCAGTCCAGCAGCGCCGGCAGGACCTGCTTGATGACCAGCGCGGTGCGCGACATACCAGACGTCAGCGCCTTGATGTGGGCCAGAGCCCCCTGCGGGTCGCGGTACCCGAATGCCTGGAGCCGATCGGCGGCAGCCTGCATGCTGCTGCCGCGATTGTGTGCATCGACCACGGCACCGTGGACGCCGACCGCCGCATCGAGGATGGGGCGGTAGAAGATCTGCTCGTGGAGGCGGGTGACCTGTTTCGCGTAGTCCTTGCGGGTGTCCTCCAGCCGGGCGCCGGTGCGTGAACCCGAGGTGAAGACCGAGCGCGCGAGAATGCGCAGCTTCTCATCGTCGTCGGGGATGAGTGCATTGCGCAGCATCCGCGGAATCTGGACCCGGTGTTCGACCACGCGCATGAAACGGTAGGCGGAGGAGAAGACGTAGGCATCCTCTTTTCCGATGTACCCGTGCTCTCCCAACTCCTCCAACGCCACGAGAGTATTCGGAGTCCGGATCTCCTCGTCCGTGCGCCCGTGGACGAGTTGGAGCAGCTGCGCGGAGAACTCCACGTCACGCAGTCCCCCACGTCCGAGCTTGATCTGCCTGGGCGCCTCGGCGGCGGGAATGAGATCCACGACACGACGACGCATCGAACGGATTCCGTCGATGAATCCCTGCCTGCTGGCGGACTCCCACACGAGCGGCAGGAGCGTTTCGACGAACTCCTCGCCCACTCCCACATCACCGGCCACGGGCCGTGCCTTGAGAAGAGCCTGGAACTCCCAGTTCTTTGCGATGTCGGCGTAGTAGCGCGTGAACTCGGACATGGTGCGCACCAATGCCCCCGCTTTGCCTTCGGGGCGCAGCGCGGTATCGACCTCCCACAGGGCAGGTTCTGCTCCGGCGTCGGAGAGGATGCTGCGCATACGTTGGGCCAGTTCAGTGGCCAGTTCGCGCTGTTCATCGTTCGTCGAGGAGTCGAGGACGAAGACCACATCGACGTCTGAGACATAGTTGAGTTCACGAGCCCCAGTCTTTCCCAGGGCGATCACCGCAATGCGAACCGTGCCCTGAGGATCGAGCTCTGCCCGGGCGATGGCCAGTGCGGCATCCATCGCCGCCGCCGCCAGGTCAGAGAGCACAGCCATCACGTGGTCGACGATCTCCTCGGGCGCCTCGGCGACGAGATCATCGGCGACCAGCCGCAGCTGGGCATCGCGATAGGTGCGACGAAGGTCCTTGATCGCCTCATCGCCGAGGTGGTCCGCCGTAGGCGCCGGTGAATCAGGGTCGGCGCCCACGGCGCTCAGCAGATCTCTGCGCAGCGCTGCCGCCGAAGCCGCCGGGGTGGAGATCATGAGGAACGGTGACTGCTCCACCAGCTGCGGCAGAGACTCAGGATGCCGCACGAGGTGGTCGACCATCGCTTCTGAGGTGCCCATGACCGCCAGCACTCGACGCAGCAGCGCACGGTCGAGTTCGTCCTCAGCCAGATCCTCCCCGGCCCCGGAACGGATGGCGGACAGGAACTGAGGTGCCGACTCCCCCGCCGCCTCCAGGACCCGGAGCAGGCCCAGTGCGGCCGCGTGGGGATCCGGGGTCGCTTCGAGGAGATCGATGAACCGAGAATCGGTGGCCAGAGGCTCGCCGACGAGCTCATCGATCTCATCGAGGAAGCGGGCCGCTGACGAGGAGACGACGGAGGTGCGCGAAGTGATTCGTGCCATGGGTCTACATCGAGGTGAAGTGTTTGCTGAGCTCGAACGGCGTCACCTGAGCGCGGTAGTCATTCCATTCCTGTCGTTTGTTGCGCAGGAAGAAATCGAAGACCTCCTCGCCCAGGGTCTCTGCAACGAGATCGGACTGCTCCATGATCTCCAAGGCGTGCGACAGACTGGTCGGCAGGGCCTGAATTCCCATGGCCCGGCGTTCCGTGTCCGAGAGCTGCCAGACGTTGTCCTCTGCCTCCTCTGGCAGTTCGTAGTCCTCCTCGATGCCCTTGAGCCCCGCGGCGAGCAGGAGCGCATAGGACAGATACGGGTTTGCCGAGGAGTCAAGGGCCCGGTACTCGATGCGAGCCGAAGAGGACTTGCCCGAGTTGTACTGCGGCACCCGGACCAGCGCGGACCGGTTCCGATGTCCCCACGAGATATAGGACGGGGCCTCATGACCGGTCCACAGTCGCTTGTAGGAGTTCACATGCTGGTTCGTCACCGCGGTGATCTCCGCGGCGTGGGTGAGGACTCCGGCGATGAACTGCCTGCCGGTCTTCGACAGCTGGTACATGGCCCCGGGCTCGAAGAAGGCGTTGTTCTCACCTTCGAAGAGCGAGACGTGTGTGTGCATTCCGCTGCCTGGATGATCATTGAGGGGTTTGGGCATGAACGAGGCGTACACGCCCTGGGAGATCGCCACCTCCTTGATCACCGATCGGAAGGTCATGATGTTGTCGGCCATGGTCAGGGCGTCTGCGTAGCGCAGGTCGATCTCGTTCTGACCTGGTCCGGCCTCGTGGTGTGAGAACTCCACGGACAGCCCCATGGCTTCGAGCATGGTGACTGCCGAGCGTCGGAAATCGTTGGCTGTCCCGCCGTTGACGTGGTCGAAGTACCCTGCGGTGTCGACGGGGATGGGAGTCGTGCCCTCGAGGATGCCGCTGACGGGATCGAGGTTGGACGTCTGGAAGAGGTAGAACTCGATCTCCGGGTGAACATAGAAGGAGAAGCCCTTCTCGGCAGCCTTCGCCAGCGTCCGTTTGAGGACATTGCGCGGATCGGCCTGCGCCGGCTCGCCCCCGGGCACATGGATGTCGCAGAACATCCTCCCCGTGGGTTCCTTCTCTCCGCGCCAAGGCAGCAGCGAGAAGGTCGAAGGGTCCGGCTTGAGCACCATATCGGCCTCATAGACACGTGAGAGTCCTTCGACAGCGGAACCGTCGAACCCGATCCCCTCGGAGAACGCCCCCTCGAGTTCTGCGGGAACGACCGCGACGGACTTCAGGCCCCCGAGGACGTCGGTGAACCAGAGCCGGATGAAGCGGACTTCACGATCCTCGACGGTGCGAAGAACGAATTCTTCCTGACGCGACATTCCTCAGCCGTTCCACTTCTTGTCGTCTTCTTCCCACTCCTCATTGCGAGCCTGAGCACGCTCGAGGGCGGCTTGGGCCACTTCCTCTGTCTCATAGGGGCCCATGCGATGGTCCGCATCGCTGACCAGGCCGCGTTCGACCTTGTTGGTCTTGAGATTGAAGTAGTACTTCGAATCAGCGTCGTCGATATCCTTGAACAGTCCCATGTCGAGCCCTCCATCGCGGGTGTGGTGAATCCCTGACAGATTTCAGCTTACCGGTTCTGCCCGTTGCCGCCATGACTTGGTCGTCCCTGCCAGTCGCCCGATGGTCGGTGCCTCCAAAAAGTTCGTCTTAATTGCGTCGGTCAGCGACAAAAGTTCAACATTTCGTATCAAGGCGACCAATTTTCCACCGATTCCGCAAAATTCGTCACGAATACTGGACATAAAGGTTTGCCCTCCAGACCTTCTAAGGAATACAGTGAGATGTATCCTCAGCCACAGTTCGAACTGGCTGGAACTGCCCATGGGGCAACATGAGAGAAGGAAAGCTATGCGCATTTCAGTGCCCACAGAGGTCAAGAACAACGAGTTCCGCGTCGCCATCACCGCTGCCGGCGTCCACGAGCTCGTTGCCCACGGACACGACGTCACAGTTCAGGCCGGTGCCGGCGAAGGATCATTCATCACCGATGATGAGTACACCGAAGCCGGCGCCACCATCGCTCCCGACGCGAAGACCACCTGGGCCGCCGGAGACATGGTCCTCAAGGTCAAAGAGCCCATCGCCGAAGAATACGGATTCCTGCGCAAGGATCTGATTCTCTTCACCTACCTGCACCTGGCTGCAGATGAAGCGCTGACTCAGGCGCTCATGAACGCAGGCACCACAGCCATCGCCTACGAGACGGTCCAGCCCGACGCCGGAGGCCTTCCCCTGCTGGCTCCGATGAGTGAGATCGCCGGTCGACTCTCCACCCAGGTCGGAGCCCACAGTCTGCTCAAGGCCTCGGGCGGGCGCGGGATCCTGCTCTCCGGAGTCCCCGGAGTAGAACGGGCCAACGTCGTCGTCATCGGTGCCGGCGTCGCCGGCACGAATGCCGCGCGCATGGCATTGGGCCTGGGCGCCGCAGTCGAGGTCATCGATATCAACATCCCCCGACTGCGCCAGATCGATGAGACCTTTGCCGGTGCCATCGCCACCAAGGTGTCGAACAAGTACGAGATCACGAAGTCCCTGGCCTCTGCAGACCTGGTCATCGGCTCGGTCCTCATCCCGGGCAAGAAGGCGCCGAAGCTCGTCACCGACGAGATGGTAGCCGGCATGAAGCCAGGTTCCGTGCTCGTCGATATCGCCATCGATCAGGGCGGCTGCTTCGAGAACTCGCGACCGACGACGCATGACGATCCGACGTTCGAGGTCCACAACTCGATCTACTACTGCGTGGCGAACATGCCCGGAGCGGTACCGAACACAGCCACAGCGGCATTGACGAACGCGACCCTGCCGTTCGCGGTCAAGATCGCCAACCAGGGGTGGCACGCGGCCCTGTCGAAGGATTCGGCACTGGCCCGTGGACTCAACATCCACAACGGACACGTGACCAATGACAACGTCGCCGAGGCCTTCGGACTCGAGGCAGTCTCCGTCGAACACGCCCTGGCGAACTGAGCGCACACGTTCCGGTGAATATCACCTGAAACGCACACGCGGAAGGCCGACACCATCGTTGTGGTGTCGGCCTTCGGCGTTGTTAAGGGGCGCTCCTCGATGTGAGGGGGTACCTCTGAGATCACAGGGGATGCGGGAAGCGTCAGCCGCACCGGAGCTGGATTGGTCTCAGCTGCGCGGTGGCATCGTCGTCGACCGGAAGTGCTCCTCACACAGCATCCCCGCCGCCTGCGCGTCCTGACCAGCGATCGCCTCGACGATGGCAGCGTGATCGGCAACGGCATGATCGAAGAGTTCATGGGAGAAGGGATCGTGACGGAACCCGGCGTTGATCCTGGTGTCGATGTCGATGGCCATGCGAACGAGCTCCGGGTTATGCCCGGCCCGAGCGATGGCGAAATGGAACTGCGCGTCAGCTGTTCTGGCCACCCCCGCCTCGGCGCGTTCGGAGTATCTCTGCGCCAACTGCCGAAGCTCGGTGAGCTCCTCATCGGTTCGCCGCAGTGCAGCAGTCGCAGCCAGACTGTTCTGGAAGACCGCGCGGGCATCGAGGAGATTTCTGCGTTCGGCATGGAACTCACCGATGCGATCGGCCATGGGAGCCAGCGCAGTCGGTTCCGCGTTGGAGACGAAGGTGCCGCCGCCGCGTCCGCGCCGCCGTTCGACGACACCGAGGCGCTCCAAACGCAGCAGCGCCGCACGCACACTTGAGCGTGAAACCTGAAGATCGGCGGCCAGAGCTCTCTCCCCGGGCAGCAGCGTGCCTTCGGGCAATGCACCGACGGCGATGCCGGAGAGGATGTGGTCTGCGATCTGCTGCGGTGCACTCGTCAGGCTCACCACGTCGCTGAGTCCGGAGAATTCGGGACCGGTCACATCTGCCCGTTCGCTCATCACTCCCCCTTTGCCCAACATTGTGGCCTTCGCTGGCCGTTCCTTTCACTCTATTATCCTCTCCCACGGCAGGCCCGCACCGACAGGCACCGCAATTGTGGAATATCTGGGTTCAACCGCTCTAGAATCGAAGGCACCATGACTGATACGCCTCGCCTGCTCACGCCCGGCACCATCTCTGCCGAACTGCCAGCCCCCCGCAGCATCACGCGACCCGAATATGTCGGACGCGCCGATGCCGACGAAGGTCGGGGAAACAACTTCTACTCAGCCGAGGAGATCGAAAGGGTCCGCGTTGCGGGCAGGATCGCAGCAAATGCTCTGGCTGCTGTCGGCGAGATCATCGAACCCGGGATCACAACCGACGCCATCGACCGTGTTGCCCATGAGTACATGTGCGACCACGGGGCCTATCCGTCGACGCTGGGCTATCGGGGATTCCCGAAGTCCGTGTGCACCTCACTCAACGAGGTCATCTGCCACGGGATTCCCGATTCCACGGTCATCGCCGACGGCGACATCGTCAACGTCGACATCACCGCCTACATCGACGGCATGCACGGAGACACGAACTACACCTTCTACGCCGGAGACGTTGACGAGGAGTCCCGACTCCTCGTCGAACGGACGTGGGAAGCCACCATGCGCGGCATCAAAGCCGTCAAACCCGGCCGCGAGATCAACGTGATCGGACGAGTCATCGAGAAGTACGCGAAGCGCTTCGAGTACGGAGTCGTCCGCGACTACAGCGGGCACGGTGTCGGCCGCGAGTTCCACTCCGGCCTCATCGTCCCCCACTACGACGCCGCACCTGCCCACGCCGAGGTGATGGAACCGGGAATGATCTTCACCATCGAACCGATGCTCAACCTCGGAACCGTCGATTGGGACGTCTGGGACGACGCCTGGACTGTGGTCACAAAGGACAGGAAGCGCTCCGCCCAGTTCGAGCACACTCTTGTCGTCACCGAGACCGGTGCCGAGATCCTCACCCTCCCCGATGCGGACACCGCCATCGCCGAGGGACCGATTGCCCGAGAAGACTGACAGGACAGACATGACTGACGATACGCAGGGACGCTTCGCCATCGGAGTCGACGTCGGCGGCACGGGAATCAAGGCCGCACTCGTCGACACGGCCACGGGGAGCCTCGCCTTCAAGCGGGTGCGAGTGCTCACCCCGAAGCCGAGCACCCCGACCGCTGTGGCAGAGGCCATCGGGCAGCTCCTCGAACACCTGGCTGATAAGGCGCTCGAGCTTGAGATCGTCGACGACCGTGCAGTGCTCGACGCACTGCCGATCGGGTGCGGCTTCCCCGGCGTCATCCTCGATGATGAGGTGCACTTCGCGGCGAACCTCGACCAGTCGTGGATCGGTTCGAGCATCGTCAAGATCCTCTCCGAACACACAGGTCGTCGCTTCTTCATCATGAATGACGCCGATGCCGCCGGCCTCGCCGAGATGGTGTTCGGCGCAGGACGCAAGCATCGCAAGAAGACCGTCCTGATGACGACGCTGGGGACCGGGATCGGCACCGCACTGTTCACGCAGGGACGGCTGGTGCCCTACACCGAGTTGGGCCACATCGAGATGAACGGCCGTGATGCGGAGACTCAGGCCGCTGAGTCCGTCAAGGTCCGTGAGAACCTCAGCTATGAGGAGTGGGCGGCTCGGCTGCAGCAGTACTATCAGCAGATCGAGCTCCTCGTGTCCCCGGACGTCATCCTCGTGGGCGGCGGAGTCTCGAAGTCGCATGCGGACTTCCTCCATCACATCAAGACGCGTGCCGAGATGAAGCCGGCCAAGCTGTTCAACAACGCTGGCATCGTCGGGGCCGCGATCCTCGCAATCAACAACGGCAAGGCGAAGGTCAAGAAGAGCCGCTCGTAGCATGGACTCACACAGTCTTCGCGGTCAGCTCAGCCTGCTCATCGTCATGGCCGCGACGGTGATTCTGCTGGCTGTGGGCGCTGCGATCATCGTCCTCTGGCCGAACCTTCTGCTGGCCGGCATCATCATCGGGTGCTGCTCAGTCCTCGTTGCCCTGGTCGGCATCGGCCGGATCCTCGATCGGCGTTGGGTGCTCTGGTTCGCGGTGCCGGCATTCGCGCTGGCGGGACTCGGATCGATCATGCTGGCCGAGGACCTCGGCATCAGCCGCGTCGGCGAACTCACTGAAGTGGTCGTCGTCGACCATACGTCCGAGGTCAAGACGGTTCACGACTCGACCGACCCAGGAGGTCGGAAGGTCTACACACACGAATACACCCTGCAGCACACCGACGGATCACCGATCGAGGAGCCGATGATCTATCGCGGTAAGGACGGGTTCGAAGAGTTCGACACGGGCGATACGATCAGCGTGCTCATCGGCGCCGACGGCAATGCCCCCATCGAGCCGGCCGAAAGCATCGATTTCGCCGCCGATATCGCGATTCTCGTCGTGGGAGTGCTCTTGAGCGCCGGTGTCTATCTCATGTGCGCACTGCTGCTGCTCTTCGGAAACCGGAGATACAGGGAAGATCGGTGGGGCGCGGCACCGTGGATGATGGACTGACGGAGCTGATGCCCTGACGGAGCTGATGCGCTGACGATGTTTGTGTGAGGACAGGCCACCGATACGCCGGGTTCTGTCATCGAGTCGGTTACCCTTCTCGACGGACGGTCATCTATCTGGGACCGATGTTGCCACCGGCCTCAAGCAATCCACCCGACGACTCGGCGAGCAGCCTCGAACGTCGTCTGTCTGATCTTGCTCCGGATGGGGTTTACCCAGCGGCGCCGGTCACCCGACACCCTGGTGGTCTCTTACACCACCGTTTCACCCTTACCCAGTCGAAACTGGGCGGTCTGCTTTCTGTTGCACTGGCCCGCGGGTTGCCCCGGGTGGGTGTTACCCACCATCCCTGCTCTGCGGAGCCCGGACGTTCCTCAGCCCTCGTGAGAGAGCCGCGACCGTCTGGTGACCTGTCCTCGAGTTCAAGAGTCTACCCGCAACGCCGGGACCATTCGTCGCGGCCTCGTCCCGGGAGTGATCAAACTAACGTGGACGGCGAATCGGGGCCGAAGCGTTGGCGGCCTACCATGGTGAGGTGAAGATCCTACTGCCGCCCTCTGAGGGAAAGACTCCCGCAACTTCGGGCTCCCCGCTCGATCTGCCAGAACTCTCGGCACCCGACCTCAATCCCCAGCGGAAGAAGGTCCTCACTGCCCTGCAGCGGGTCTCCAAACGTAAGGACGCTCTCAAGCAGTTGGGCGTGGGTGCCTCACTGTCAGCCGATGTCGAACGCAACGTCAGCCTCGACTCGCTGCCCTGCGCGCCTGCTCTGCTCACCTACTCAGGTGTCCTCTATGAGGCGATGGACGCCCCCGACCTCGTCGCCGATGCTCTGACGAACGAAACCCTGGCGCAGCGACTGCGGAGTGTGCACGTCTTCTCTGCCCTCTTCGGTCAGGTCAACGGTCTCGATCCAATCCCTGCCTATCGACTGGCGATGAAGACGGACCTGGGCACCCTGGGCAAACTCTCGTCCTGGTGGAAGCCTGTTCTGGCCAAATCTTTCACGGTCGACCCCGCCGAGGTGATCCTCGACTGCCGCTCCAGTGACTACCGGGCCGCCTGGCCGGGCCCTCATGAGCAGGTCGTGACCCTGGGAGCCGTCAAGGTCACCGGTGCCAAGCGCAGCGTTGTCTCTCACTGGGCAAAGTACTATCGCGGCGAACTCGTCGGCCGATTGCTCGCAGACGATCGTGAGCTGCCGGCGAACTCTGCAGATCTGGTATCACGAGCAGAAGAGTCCTACGAGGTCGAGTTCACCCCGCATGCCAAGAACCGACCGGCGGCGCTGACCATCATCCTGCGGGACTGAGCGAGCGGCTCGACCGGGACGAGCGGCTCGAGCGGAACGTGCCTGAGTCGCCAGCGGAGGTGCGTCTCAGCCCTTGCGCAGCAGAACAGCCTCGCACTCTTCGCATTCGTAGGTCTGGTTCGGGTCCTCCAGCAGCATGCCCTTCCACGCCATGCCGCTGATTTCCTGGCCACAAGCCTGACAATTCGGGCCACTGAGCACGGCGGCCCCAGGTCCGCCCTGAGCGACGTTCTGGTCGAACTGACGAACCAGAGCATCGGGGAGATCGGATTTGAGCTTCGCAGCCGAAGCACTGTTGGCCTCCAGCTGTGCGGCCAACTCCGCTTTGCGGTCCTTGATGGCCGTCTGCGTGGCACGGCCCGATGCGATCACCTCGGCGAGAGAGGACTCAACGTCCGACAGAGCAGTCTCAGCGGACTCGAGTTCCTCCATCGAACCGAGCTCAGCCTCTTCCAGTTCCGACACTCGTTCCTCGTGACCGGAGATCTCGTTCTGCAGATTCACAAGGTCTCGGCTGGTCAGGCCGGTGCCGTCGTTGAGTTCGACGGTCTTCTTCGCGATCTGAGCGTTCTGGGCCTCAATGGCTGCTGCATGTTCGGCGACCTCTGCGCGGAACTTCTCCACCACCTCGGCGGCTTCTGTCTTCTTGGTTTCGAGTTCCTTGTGCTGGGAGACCAGGTCCTTCAGCGCCGAGGCTTGAGCCGGGTTGTCGTGTTCGTGTCGCAGTGCACGTCCGTGGGAGGCGAGTTCGATGAGCGATTCGAGTTCGGTGCGTTGTTCGGCGGTGATCAGCATTGTCGGTTCCTTGTCAGCGAAGAGTGTGGGGGCGTGGGCAGGGAGTCAATAGCGTTCGACCCAGGGGTCGGTGTTGACCGCCGAATGTTGCAGGGCGACGCTGAGCCCGCGCTCGGCGAATTCGGTCTCTAACTGTTCGGCCGCCGCAGTCAGCCAGACTGTCTCGGAGGCCCAGTGGGAGACATCGATGAGTTGTGGGCGGCCGTCGTTTCTGTTTGCGGTATCGCGAGCCTCGGTCGCGGGATGGTGGCGGAGGTCGGCGGTGATGTAGACCTCCGCGCCGCTGGCCCGAACCTCGTCGAACAAGGAGTCGCCTGCTCCACCGCAGACGGCGACCCGTGCGACTGTGGCTGCCGGGTCTCCGGCGATGCGCACACCGGTCGTTGTCCGTGGAAGTCGGTTCGAGAGGGTGCGGGCGATATCGCGCACAGGCGTCGGCGTCGGCAGGTCACCGACTCGTCCGATTCCGGTGGGCGACCCCTCGGCGTGCGGGACGAGTGGCTGCGCGTTGTCGATGCCGAGCAGGGAGATGAGGACGTCGGAGACTCCCCCACGTGCGGAGTCCGCATTCGTGTGAGCGTTGAAGAGCGCGATGTCGTTGCTGATCAGGGTGTGCACGGCGCCGCCCTTGAGAGTGGACGCATTCACCGACTTCACGGGTTTGAGCATGAGCGGATGATGGTTGAACACCAGGTCAGATCCCAGGACCACCGCCTCGGCGATGACCGCGTCCATCGGGTCGAGAGCGAGCAGGATCGACCGCACTTCCGCATCGGGATCACCCACAGCCAGACCCACCGAATCCCAACTCTCCGCCAGGGCCGTCGGCCACAGTGCTTCGAACACATCCACACATTCGCTGACCTTCGGGTATCTCATGCCACCACAGTATTACATCCGAACATTTCGGTCAGGCGGTACTGACCGGCGGACGACCACGGAGCACCACTGGCCGGTCGCGGGCGTCGTCACCTCAGCTGGGGTTCGTGGCAGAGAATTGCCTGAGACGCTCCCAGAAAATGTGACCCGGGGTACATCTGACGGGAGCTCGGCGATAGATTTGGCACATGACTACCAATGAGACGAATTCACCAGCGCCCGATCTTCACTTCTCCTCGACCGTTGCCGACATCGTGCGTCGCAGCGCCGGACGCTTCGGCGCCGATGTCGCCGTCGAGTTCGGTGATCGCATCTGGACCTATTCCGCGCTGGACACCGCGGTCACGGCCGTTGCACGTGAACTTATGAGCCTCGGCGTGCAGCAGGGCGACCGCATCGCAGCCTACGGGAAGAATTCCGATCTCTACCTTCTCCTCTACCTCGGATGTGCACGCGCGGGACTCATCCACGTGCCGGTGAACTACCAGCTCAAGAACGACGAACTCGACTACATTCTGGACAACTCGGGTGCAAAGCTCGTCTTCGCCGATGCCGATCTTCTCGACGCCGTGGCAGCAACCACGACCGGCGCGGGCGTCCAGTCCAAGGATTTCGCCACACTTCTGGAATCGGCCACCGCCACGGACACAGCGCCGGCCGGCACCGGGGAATTCGACGTCGTGGACACCGACGTCGCACAGCTGCTCTACACCTCGGGCACCACCTCGGCGCCCAAGGGAGCGATCATGACCCATCGGGCACTCGTCCACGAATACATGTCGGCGCTGATGAACCTCGACTTCGCACCCACTGACCGGGTCGTGCACGCCCTGCCGCTCTACCATTCGGCCCAGATGCACGTCTTCCTGATCCCGCTCCTGGCCATCGGCGCGCACAACATCGTTGTGCCCGCACCGGTCCCCGACCAGCTGCTGGCGCTGTTCGAAGAACGTGAGATCAACTCCTTCTTCGCCGCCCCCACGGTATGGGTTGCCCTGGCCAACAGTCCCGACCTCGATACCCGTAACTTGGAGAGTCTGCGCAAGGCCTACTACGGTGCCTCGATCATGCCCGGACCGGTGCTTGCGAAGCTGCGGCAGCGTCTGCCCAAGCTCGGCTTCTACAACTGCTTCGGCCAGTCCGAGATGGGTCCGCTGTGCACGGTCCTCAGGCCGGAGGAACACGATGACCACGCATCATCGGCCGGCCGGTCCGTCTTCTTCGTCGAAACCAGGGTCGTCGACGGCGAGGGCAATGATGTCGGCGTAGGAGAGCAGGGTGAGATCCTCTACCGGTCACCGCAGCTGTGCCAGGGCTACTGGAACAAGCCAGAGGCCACCGCCGAGGCCTTCGACAACGGCTGGTTCCATTCCGGAGACCTCGTGACGGTGGACGAATCCGGTTTCATCGAAGTCATCGACCGAGTGAAGGACGTCATCAACACCGGCGGCGTTCTCGTCGCCAGCCGACAGGTCGAGGATGCGATCTTCGAACTCCCCCAGGTCGCCGAGGTTGCGGTCGTCGGAGTCGCCGACGAGAAGTGGATCGAGGCAGTCACCGACTTCGTCGTGACCAAGCCTGAGCAGCCCGAGATCACCGAGGCGGATGTGCTGGCCCATGTCAAGGATCGTCTCGCTGGCTTCAAGGTCCCCAAGCGAGTCGACTTCGTGACCGAGCTGCCCAAGAACTCGGCAGGCAAGATCCTCAAACGTCAGCTGCGTGAGGCCTGAGGCTTATAGAAGGTTCCTGCCGCGTACAGGCGGCAGGGTCGCGGTCATGCGTTGGCACCCTGCTCTGTGCCCGCGCCCCGTGCCCTGATCGTGGGAGTTTGTGTGCCGTTGGGACCTTTCTCCTGGCCGATGATGGTGAACCCGTTGTCTCGGATGAGAGCAATGTCGTCCTCGGCAGCCTGCCCCTCCGCTGTGAGGTAGTCGCCGAGGAAGATGGAGTTCGCCACGTGCAGTGCCTGGGCCTGCAGCGACCGCAGGTGGATCTCTCGCCCGCCGGCAAGTCGGATCTCCTTGTCGGGGCAGACGAATCGTGCTGTGACGACGATTCGCAGGCATTGGGCGGGAGTGAGATTCCACTGTCCCTCCATAGGCGTTCCGTCGAATGGGACCAGGAAGTTGATGGGGATGGAGTCGGAATCGAGCTCGCGCAGTGCGAACAGGGCTTCGACGACCTGCTCGTCGCTTTCGCCCATGCCGACGATGAGTCCGCTGCACGGAGAGAGCCCGGCCGTCTTCGCCTTGGCGACCGTGTTGGTCCTATCCGCGTAGGTGTGTGATTTCACGATTGTGTCGTGAAACGACTCAGCAGTGTTGATGTTGTGGTTGTAGGCATCGACACCGGCTTCTTCGAGAGATTCTGCCTGCCCATCCTTGAGGATTCCCAGGCATGCGCAGACCTCGAGATCGTGATGATCGTCTTTGAGACGTGTGACGATGTCATTGACGCGTTCCACGTCTCGATTTCCCGGTCCTCGTCCACTGGCGACCAGGCAGACCCGAGAGGCTCCCCCGCGGATCCCGAAATCTGCCTGCTTCACCGCTTCTTCGGTTTTCAACCACGAGTACTTCAGGATCGGTGCCGCCGATCCAAGTGCCTGTGAGCAATAGCTACAGCTTTCGGGGCACAGACCCGATTTGAGATTGACCAGATAGTTGAGCTTGATGGTCATCCCGAAATGCGTGCGTCTGAGTCTGGATCCTGCGGCAACGAGTGCGAGGAGGTCGGCATCGGGCGTGGCCAGTATTGCCACCGCCTGTTCCTCGGTGATCACGCCACCATCGAGTATCGAGTCGGCAAGGTTGTCGAACCAGCTGGTCATCGGTGCAGTCTCCTCTTTACGGCGGATGAGCGTGTGGTGCAGGCACCCGCTCCTGAACAGTGTTCAATAGCGTATCAGTGCTTGGGTGGGCAGGCTCATGCAGGGTGGGCGAAAGCGAATAGACTGCTCACGGCAGAGAACGCATGACGAACAGACGTCGCCGCCTTCGGGCGGACGAATGAGGAGACAAGTGGTGGCATCCCCCAACGAGACGACACCTGCATCCAGTCCTTTCAAAGGCAAGGTGGGTTGGAGGCAGCACGGGGATGGAAAGACGATTCGTCCTGGTGAGGCCGTTCTACCCGAGGAGCGACTGAGCTGGCCGCGGACCGTGGGAATCGGAGCTCAGCACGTGGTCGCCATGTTCGGCGCGACATTCCTCGTGCCGCTGCTGACCGGGTTCCCTCCCTCAACGACGCTGTTCTTCACCGCTATCGGAACACTGCTGTTCCTGCTTATCACCAAGGGCATGATGCCCTCGTACCTGGGATCGTCCTTCGGTCTGCTCGCGCCTATCGGTGCCGTGACCGGATTCGCAGCCACCTCGGGAGAGGACCTCGACTCCCATGCCATGGCACTGGCACAGGGCGGAATCATCTCCGTGGGCGTGACTCTGGCGCTGGTGGGCGTCGTCGTCCACTTCGCCGGAGTGCGGTGGATCGAGGTCACCATGCCCCCGGTCGTCACCGGCGCCATCGTCGCCCTCATCGGACTCAACCTCGCACCTGCGGCGTGGGACTGGGTGAAGGAGGCCCCTCTGACTGCGGTGATCACGATCGTCACCATCCTGGTCACCAGCGTGCTGTTTCGCGGGATGCTCGGCCGACTGTCCATCCTCATCGGCGTCCTCGTCGGCTACGTCGCTGCATGGGTTCAGGGTCAGATCGACTTCTCCACCGTCGGACAGGCCGACTGGGTCGGATTGCCCGCCTTCCATGCCCCTGCGTTCGACCTGGGTTATCTGGGACTCTTCCTTCCCGTCGTCTTCGTTCTCATCGCCGAGAACATCGGACACGTGAAGTCCGTGTCGGCCATGACAGGTCGCGACCTCGACTCGATCACGGGCCGTACGCTCTTCGCCGATGGACTCTCCACGGTCCTCGCCGGCTCCGGCGGAGGCTCGGGAACGACGACGTACGCCGAGAACATCGGAGTCATGGCAGCCACACGCATCTTCTCCACGGCGGCCTACCTGTGTGCAGGCGTCATCGCCCTGATCTTGAGCCTGCTGCCGAAGTTCGGAGAGATCATCGCAACCATTCCTCCAGGCGTCCTCGGCGGAGCAGCGACCGTCCTCTACGGAATGATCGGAATGCTGGGAGTGCGCATCTGGGTGGAGAACAAGGTCGATTTCTCCAATCCCATCAACCTCAACACGGCAGCGGTGGCACTGATCGTGGCAATCGCCAACTTCACCTGGACTCCCGGTGACCTTCAGTTCGAAGGCATCGCACTTGGATCAGCCTCGGCGATCATCATCTATCAGGTCATGCGCGGCATCGCGAAATGGCGCGGCACCGACCAGAACCTGGACGGGCACGGAGGTTCTTCCCCCGATGATGAGGAGACAATCATGAAACCTGCACATTCACGCTCGCGCGGAACGCGCCGCCAGCTGACGGCGGGCTTCGCGGTCGTCCTGGTCGCTGGTGCCTTATTCCTCGGGTCCTCGGCTCAGGCCGCCCAAGGACTCGGCGCGGGGCTGATCGACGGCAATGCTGCAGACAAGCCGGATCACCTTGGCGACAGATGTTCCATCGCTTCGGCCGCGACGGCGGAGAAGGTCATTGCAGTCTCGGGCACCGGCGGTGCCACAGCTGAGGTCCGAGCATGTGAGAAGTGGGACGGGAAGTACTATTCTGCGATGAGTGTCGACGGGTACGTCGGCTACAACGGCATCGCTGCGGCAGGAGAGAAACGTGAGGGTGACGGCATGACTCCCTCCGGCGTTTACAGCATGGGCTATGGGTTCGGAGTGAAAGCGCAACCGAAGCAGTTCCATGGACCCAAATACGTCAAGGTCTCCAAGGACGATGTCTGGGTCGATGGAGACGCAGTGAAGAACTACAACACCATGCAGAAGAAGTCCGACGGATACTCCGGTGAATCCATGTACCAGACTCCGGCGTACGACCATGGCCAGGTCATTGACTACAACACTGCCGCCACGCCGGGCAAGGGTTCAGCGATCTTCCTCCACGTCAACACCGGCAGTCAGAAGACAGCAGGCTGCGTATCGGTGTCGGAGGCGGACCTGCTGAGGATCTTCGAGTGGGAAGATGACAGCGTGGTTGAGATGGCGGTCAGCAGATAGGTCAGCAGCTTAGACCACAGTCACCACAAACGAGCCGTGGCAAACGACGAAGAGGCGGTCAGAGGGCACTACGGAGTGCCCTCTGACCAACTCTTATTGCGATCCGTGCTGCTGATTACTCCTTGATCAGGGAGAGCTCGAACTCGAGAGTGATCTTGTCACTGACGAGCAGGCCGCCGGAGTCCAAGGTCGTATTCCATGTCACGCCCCAGTCCTTACGATCGATGCGGCGTTTGCCCTCAAAGCCCGCCCTCAGTGCACCGGTCTGATCGTGGTCGATTCCCAGCAGCTCGAGGGGAACAGAGACAGGCCGGGTGATATCGCGGATCGTCAGATCACCGTTGACGATGTAGCTACCTTCTTCAACCTCATCGACGCCGGTGGACTTGAATGTGATCGTTGGATAGTTCTCGACGTCGAAGAAGTCTGCGCTTCGCAGGTGAGCATCGCGATCAGGGGTGCGTGTGTCAACGCTGTCAACGTCAATCGTGATGGTCACTTCGGTCTTCGACAGGTCCTCAGCGTCGACGACGACTTTGCCCTCGACAGTGTTGAAAGCACCACGTATGCGCGAGACCATCGCGTGGCGGCTCGAGAATCCGAGGCGGGTATGTGCGGGGTCGATGACCCATGTTCCGGTCAGCTGTTCGTCTGATGACATAGTCGTGCTCCTTTGGCCGAGCTGAGATCGTGGGAACCCGATGAGATGACGAGAGCCCAAGTCAGTACTGTGAGAGTACTGGTGTGCATATGAGTTCAGCGTATATGTTGCGGAGCTGGACTGTCATGTTGACGAGACAATTACCCTTGGGTGATTGTGGGCCAGAGAGACTTAGAATCTCCCTGCGTCGCAGGTGAGGAGCCTGACCCATGAATTCTAGGGTCGCAGTCTTCACATTAGCACCTCTGAAAACAGGGGCTTGGGAAGGAATTGTGGGCAGATGACCCCTTGCTGAGTGCCCGGAGATCTCGCAGGCTGCAATCAGCCCCGCGCGAATGACTTTCACCCGGAGGGACAACTGAGGCGAGGGTGCGCGTTAAAGAGTCAGTCGTCCGAGGTGGGCAGACGAACCTCGATTTCGTCGTCGGTCATGCGAACGGGATAGACGGCGACCGGCTCGGTGGCTGGCGGGCCCGTGGGGACTCCGGTGTCCAGGTCGAATCGGGAGCCGTGCAGCCAGCACTCGACGTAGCCGCTCTCAACGTCACCTTCGGATAGAAGCACCTGACCGTGAGTGCATTCGTCGCGAATGGCATGGATTCTGCCCAGACTACGAATAAGGCAGATCTCATGTCGACCGATGTCGAGGTGGATCGCAGACTCGTCGTCAAGAGTTCGTGCCTCGTCGATTCTCACCCAACCCGAATTGTCTTCGTCGTCGGTTGGTGCTTCTGTGGGGTGGTCCTCAGCAGTCATGTTGCCTTTCCGTCACAGTGTCATGGCTTGTCGTTGAGGACCGGTTCATGGCCGCTTCGCCACCGTCAGGACCACCACTGAGTCTTCGACTGCTTCCAGCGCGTGCGGGGCGTCAGGTATGAACATGAGGTCGCCGGGCGAACCGTTCCAGCGGGCCTTGTCAGCAATGAGGGTCACTCGTCCGTGGAGCACTTGCAGGGTGGCTTCTCCGGGATTCTCATGCTCGTTGAGCTCAGCGCCCGCGCGCAATGCAATCATGGTTTGCCGAAGGACATGTTCGTGGCCGCCGTAGACAGTACGGGCGCTGCGCCCACTCGACGCGCCTTTGGCGATCTCCAGTTGGTGACGCATCAACGCCGTCAAAGATATTTTCTGCACGTAGCCCTCTTCCATTCTCGATGGACTGTCGCTGGCCGTCTCGCCAAATCAGTTCTCTGCCTATAAATGGCTGCTGGTGGCCACAATTCATGCACGACGAGGAGTGACACGCGCCATCTTCCCAAGCTACCAGGTCAAGTCCCTTTTCGTGGTGTTCTTCGGTAGTTCCTTTAACTTGGTATTAAGCAGCGGGGTCGGGCTACGAATCACGCGGTCAGCGGCATCACCACCCCGACCGGGTCGACCTCGGTCTGCCCATGCAACACCGTCACGAGTTTGCGCATCGAGATCTCCGACAAATAGCGTCTCTCACCGTACTGCCATTCCTCGTGCTGTTCCTGCAACACGGCCCCGATCAACCGAGTCACCGACTCCCGGTTCGGAAAGATCTGAACGACATCAGCACGGCGTTTGATCTCCCTGTTCAACCGCTCGATCGGGTTATTCGACCAGATCTTCTGCCAATGCTGCCTGGGCATGGACACGAACGCCGTCAAATCGACCTCGGCGGACTCGAGCATGTCGGCGATGTCGGGAAACGACGCCCGCAGACTCTCAGCGACTTGCTTGTACTGGGCAATGACGGCCTCGGCTGTGGTCTGGGCGAAGATCGTTGAGATCAACGCGTTGACCGGCTTCGAGTGCGCACTGCCAAGGCGCTGAGTGACGTTACGAGCGAAGTGGACTCGACACCGCTGCCACCCAGCACCGGGCAGGATCGCTTTGACCGCGGCCTTGATCCCCGAATGAGCATCAGAGATCACCAGCGCGACCCCTTCGGGATCAGTCTCGGTGCTCACCTTCAACCCCCGCTCACGCAGCCCACGCAGGACCTGTGTCCAGAAGTCCGTGGACTCGGCATCTCCGACACTCATGGTCAGGATCTCCCGCCTGCCCTGTGATGAGACACCCGTGACCACAGCCACGGCCTGAGACACGACACGACCCCGGTGGCGGACATCGACATAGGTGGCGTCGACGAAGAGGTAGGGAAACCACGTGTGATCGAGTCGACGGGCCAGGAACTCGGCCACTGCCTCGTCGATGTCGGCACAGATCCGCGACACCGTCGACCGAGAGATCCCGGACTCGTTGCCCAAAGCACGCACAAGGTCATCGACCTTCCTCGTCGAGACTCCGTCGATCCAGGCCTGGCAGATGACGGCGTAGAGGGCCTTATCGACCCGCCGACGGGGATTGAGCAGGGACGGGAAGAACGAGCCTTTCCGTAGCTTCGGGATCGCCAGGTCGACTTCTCCCGAGGGAGTTGCCAGGGTCTTCTTCCGCGACCCGTTACGGCGTGTTGAACGGTCTTCGCTGCGTTCGTAGCGGGCGGCACCGATCGTGGCGGTGGCTTCGGCTTCGATGAGGTCCTGGAGGCCAGCTTGGAGCATTTGCCTAAACACGTCGGAGTGGGCGAGGTCAGGGTCGGTCAGGACTTGGTTGATCAGGGTCGACACGGCAGAATTGGGGTCAGCCATCGTGGGATGCCTTTCGTGAGGTTCTTGGCGGAACTACTAGCGGGATCCCACGATGGTTCTTCACATTTTTGGGGGTGAAGTCCCTGGTGGGAATGCCACCACTCTATGGGACTCACCCCCATTTGAAGAAGACAATGGCGACATGGAGAAAGCTGTGCGCTGACCTCGTCGACTTGGACCAGGTTTCAGAGGCCTTGGATGCTCATAGATCGGAATAGTTAAGAATGAAATGTGGGCAAATGAGCTAATTCGACCGGCTCAATTCGCACTTCCAGGCCTCTCAACAGGCAACTTATCAGGTGCTCAAATGTGGGCCCAGAGGGACTTGAATTCTTTCTACGTCGCAGGTGACGGGGGCGGCCCTTGAATTCTAGGGCCACAGTCATCACGTTGATACTCCTAGACCGGGGTGGTTTTGAAGGAATTGTGGGCAGATTGTGGGCAAATCGACCCACTGTGTAGGATCTCGGCATCTTGTCAGGAGAGGGCATCGTCGACCAGGCCCTCGACAGACTTCTGAGGCGGAATTTGTCTCGCCATCGTGTCAAATTCCACGAGGTATCCTTCGATCCGTCGGACGCTATGACTGCTTTGGCCAGAGTCCGGCACAACTCGAGAGGTCACTTACGTTGATTCGGCATGCCAGGGAAGTCGTTTCCGGGGCTCCACTGTCCCCATTATTCCCAAGACGATTCAGGTGTTTGGTGTGAGCAGCCTCTGCCTAAAGCGCAGTCCTACTTGGAATCGAAGTAGTTGCGCACGATTGCGGTGGCAGCGTTCAATTCATATCTGCGATCGAGCTCGTCAAGGAAGTCCGCCTCCAACATTGCCGCGTACTTCCTACCCGAGCGTTGCGCCCACGCGGTCACCGCAGCCGCACCCAGATCCGGTCGCATACTGACTGTCTCGTGCGCGAAGTCGACGGCTCCAATAATTTGAAGTCCCTCGGGAATGTTATCGAGCGGGAAGTCCCTCATATTCTCAGTGACGATGCATCCTGCTCCGCCCACGACGGCAGCTGCCAGAACATGTTCGTCATCGGGATCGGGGAGACCGTATGTTCCTTCTAGACCTTCCCACCCGTAGACAATTGAGTCAGCGAAGGATTCGCGCATTCGGCTGCTCAGGTGAAGGGCGTCGGCACGCGAACCATCGAGGTCTCGCCCGCGATCAATGAGCTTGAGCTCCTCATTGGTTTCGACCTCTGAAAGGATGCTTTCGCTGAAGACAAAACGATAGGCACCCTCGGCGGCAAGGGATAACAAGAAGTCCCGCTGAAGGCTGGGCCAAAGTACGCAACTATCGAGGAGCGCGGTGTACATATAGCTATCGTGCCATCCTTAGCCGGCGCGTCGGCGATCGGCAACGATCTTTCGGGCCTTCTTCATCCGAGCCAGCGCCTGCTCGCGGCCTTCCTTTCCTTCGTCATAGCCACCCATTTCAGCGATAGCCGCATGCTGCTCAGCCTTTCGCTGTTCTTTATATGCGAGAACATCAGCCAACCGTACGCGCCGGTGTGTGTTTGGCTTCTCGAAGGGGATCTTGCCCTCGTCAAGCAGCTTGACGAGTGTTGGGCGTGTGATGCCGAGAAGTTCGGCCGCCTGCTGCGTCGTCATCGTCAGTGAGTTCGGGGTGATTGTGACCGCCATGCCAGATCGCATGGCGTCGACAGCTTTGACCAGTATCTCGTAGATTTCGTGTGGCAGTTCCACCTGGTCGCCTGCGTCTGGCCCTGATAAGTAGAAGTGAGGCTCGGGTCGGGAGCCTGTCTTCGCGGCGTGGGCTTCGATGAAATCGTAGACCTCACCAGTGCCCCGGACTCCAGGCGCGAAGAAGGTGTCCTGTGCCGCTGCCCTTGTAGTCATGACATCTCGTTTCTCAATTTTCGTTTCTTACGTTTTACTTATCGTAGACCGTCGGTCATCTCTACGTCTACCGGCGGCTGAGCCGCACGAAATCGCCAAATCATGAACCCGGGTGCTCGCAAATGCACCATCAACCAAACCAAAGCTAGGCAGCTTTCATAGCCAAACGGTGACTTGTCCCCCGAATCAAGCATCTCGAACACAGTCTGACCTTCGGCCCCAATGAGGGGTGTGCGCAACCACTGGGCGCCCGTCGCTTTCGAGCCCCGATCCGTGCGACGCGGACGACGGCATCGCGGACTACTTGCGGATAAGGTTGTGGACTGGTGATCGACATTCCCGATCTGTCTGAAACCAAGCCAGATTAGATGGCACCAAACCCTCCATCAGTCCCACGGCTCTGGTTGCTGAGTGAAAAAGGTCGAAACTTCATACTATCGTGCGATGTGCTTTGCGGAACTTCTCGTTAGCGTGACTAATTGGTCAATCCTGACCGTTCACTGAAGAATGATTGATAGAAACAGGAGAGTGGAGTGAAGACTTCAAAGACGATAGCGACGGTTGTTCTCGGGCTTGCCCTGTCGGCAACTGGGACTGGAGCAATGGCAAGTGACACCTCCTCCAGCAACGTCAGCGCCTCAAGCGAACAAGCGACCTCAGGTGAAGCCATTGTGCAAGATGAGGCAACAGGGGAAGGCTTCACTACCCAGGCGAAGAAGAGCCCGGGCGGTGGAACATGGAACTTCGGTAGCGAGAAAGTGACGACGAAGGCCGGAAAGCAGAAGAAGTGCTACTCCCACTACTTCCACCGCACAAAGCGCCACTCTGGCAGTGCGATCATCGGCTCCGTCAATGTGACGAAGACCGCCAGTAAGGGCAAATGGGCCAACGCGAACGCCTACGGCAAGAGATCACAGACCTGCAAGACGAAGTGGAGCGCGAACGCGTAGTCAAAACCGTTCGAGTATCCTCATCCGAGCTGGGGTAGGCCGAAAAGTCGGCCTACCCCAGCTCGGATGATCTTCTGCTAACGATAGGAAACCTATGCGGATACCTTCCAAGGGTGGCATCAAGACTTTGGTGGCATTCGGGATAAAGTCATGTGCCGCGGGGGTGCTCATTGCCGTGGCTGTCGGCCTCTTCAGCGCCTTCACCCTCGTTTCAGACGATGCTTCGGCACTCACTGACTGGAGTGAAAGCACAGACTATGCCGTTTACTTCCCTCGAAGCAATGGAGACGACCTCCAGGCCATCAAGGACGGCACTGACGGAATCTCCAAAACCGTAGCCGAACGCATCTACCCCGAGCTGGACGATCGCGGAGGGATCTACGTCGAGGCAGCTGACATGGATGTTGTCGGAGACGACCCTGTGCTGCCCTATGTTCAGATGAGCGTGAACACCAACTATCTTGAGAAGTATCCCGTTCTCGATAGCTCAGGAAAACCCATCGCAGTTTCAGATGAAGAAACTGACTGGGTCATCGCTGTTCCGGAGACTCTGAAGGATCGCGAGGACCTGATCCGGGACTATGTGCAGGAATCACGCAATGGCCCGTCCGATAGCGACGTCGAATACTCAGAAGCAAATAGGTACGAAGTCAGTGACGCAGTCCGCAAACAGAAGGTTCGCATCGTATGGACACAGCCCGGCCAGGATCTATTCACGTTTAACACCCAAATACGACCGGAAGAGGGCAACACATTGCCTGACCCCATCGTCACAGTGATGACACGATCGAACACCATCGCCAGCGATTGGGAGAACACGATCACCGGTGAAATCGACACTCCAATGAAGGTGAGAGTCGATGGAGACCCTGAGAAGGTCTACCAAGAGCTGCTGCCCCTGTTCGAGAAGTACGAGCTCGATGACAATTTCACTGCACTCGTCTACCCTGCCGATGCAATCAACGAGCAGTTTTCCCTCTCATCTGAGGATGCACGTTGGTTGATCACTGCCGCAATTGTGGCCGGAGCCCTGACCGTGGTCTTAAGCATCGTGGCTGTAGTAGTCGCCTATGAACGATGGCGTGTGCACTCAGCTATCCGCAGACTCCACGGTTACTCGAGGCTCAAGAGTTTCGGGGAGGTCTTCGCGGGGCTCGCAACGTCCTGGCTACTTCTCATCCCTGCCGCACTGGTGGCAGCCACCAGTTTCTATGTTCTCGGCGGCCATGTGGCGATCCCAGAGTATTTCCATCCTCTGGTACTTCTCGATGAATGGCCGGCTCTCCTTGCTGTCACTGGCTCCGTTGTGCTCGTGGAGGCAGTCATCGCCACCGCTGTCGTCATGGTCTTCGATCGCCGCCATCCCGCTCTCCGCCTCAAGGAAATCTAATATGCCCAGCCGTAAAAAAGTAGACCCTGTCGCTTTCGACAACGTCGAAAAAACCTACACCGGACGGACTGTACTCAGTCACGCTAGTTTCTCTGTCAGCCCCGGGGAAATGGTCGCATTCACCGGGCCCAGCGGGTCTGGGAAGTCGACGATCCTCAATCTCGCTGGACTGCTCGACTCTCCCGATGCAGGCGAAGTTCGACTTTTCGGCACCACAGCACCACGGCCCCGCTCGCGCGATGCCACTCTGTTCTTGCGGCATCGCCTCGGGTACCTGTTTCAAAACTTCGCTCTCATTGACTCCGCGACGGTGCGCGAAAACCTGAAAGTCGCTTTGACCTACTCTTCCGACCGCAGTGATCACGCAAAGCAGATCGCCCGCATTCTCGAGCGCGTGGGTCTGCCTGGATACGAAAATCGCCGCGTCTACTCTCTCTCCGGAGGAGAACAGCAGAGAGTAGCCATCGCGCGCCTTTGGCTGAAACCATGCGAACTCGTTCTCGCCGACGAACCCACCGGATCACTCGATGAAAACAACCGCGATGAAATCGTCAAACTCCTGAGGGAAATGAGCGCCGACGGACGGACCCTCCTCCTCGCAACGCATGACCTTCGAGTAGCTGAAATCTGTACCAGAACCGTAGAAGTCGCCTCCCTGAGTAAACACGAAGGAACATCAAACCAAGGCGCAGGCCACGAGGACGCACATTCGTGAGAAATTTCGTCGCGGTCATCCTCTTCTTCACGTTCATCATTACAGCAGCTCTTGGACTGGCCACCGAGATGAAGCGTGCACAGGAAACCGCCACTGAGGGTCTCACCCAAGACATGACGGTCTTCATGTGGCCCCGCGATGTACCCGTCCAGGATCCCTCGGCGACAGAACGTATTCTCACTACCGCGGCGGATGAGAACAATGTCAATCTCGTGAGAAGAACCGTTCGCCAGTCAGATGGAAACGGCCTCGACCTCACCTACTACATTCGACTCAACCACCCAACGAAGATATTTGACCGTGCACGCCTCACAGGCGCAAACACGCTGACCAACTCCGAAACGCAGAGCACAGGGACAGTGCTGTCGACTAAACCCGGTGCTACGAAGGAGACTCCGCAGAGTCTCGCGAATAGCTACGACCTCACATTCCGCCCGTTAGAAGACATGTTCGCGAACCTCCCAACGATTGGTGTCTACAAAGCCGAAACCGATATTCGGAGAGATTTCGAGGGCTTCCTTGAAGCAATCAGCCGGCAAGTAAATGAAGAGATCCTCAAAACAGATCCAGATGCAGCATTGACCACCCCCGCCACGTTCGTTGAAGACACTGACGATGCAGTGGATGCCGAACCGGTGTCTACAACGCCCCTTCTAGCGCTTTCTGGCACCCTCGCCGCGCTGGTCATTGTGGCTACGATCGGTGCGCTAGCTCGCGACGCTGCGGCGCTGGGGGTGCAGCGATTGCACGGCTACTCCCTCATTCGAGCATGGTGGTCACGTTTAGGACTGAGAGGGGTACTCAGCACTGGCGCGGCCGCAATATTGTGCATCGCAGTGCTGCCATGGATACCTGGAATGGATTTCGCAATCGCGGTGCGAGTTCTTGCAGTCCCATTCATCAGCACAACCGTGCTCACGGCAGCAGCTTCGCTGTCCGGGGTGTTGATCATCAACCGGGTCCGCGTCAGCGATCTTGTCAAAAAACGTTTCGCATAAAATCGACTGCGGGCATCTCGTTCGGCGTCAATAGGTTGACACGCTCAGCTCCTCAGGAATCGGGAGAGCAGGCTCCCGTTCCTTTGATTGCGTTGTAGAGAGTCTGCCGAGAGACCGCGTAGCGTCGGGCTGCCTCGGCCACCGAGATTCCCATGCAGACCCCACTCGGCAGGCTTGCACGTCTTCGCCAGTGAGCTTGCGCTGATAGACGCTTTGAGCTTTGGCCAGCTCGATCCCCTCGCGCTGGGGTTCGAGGATCCGCCCGCGCTCGAACTGGACTGCCCCGTTACTGAATATTTGCTTCGCTGGGGTCCACCGGTCGTGCCTCTGGGCGCCGGTGATCGAATTCAGCGTTGGCTCTTTTGGGGGCCATGCCCAATCGAAAACTTCTCGGCCCGGCGAGGGTAAACAAAGCTTTGCGCTGTAACGACCGGAACGCCTGTAGCGGCAACTACAGTGTTTCGCAGTGGTTGCGCCGAGAAGGCTCGCTACAAAATGCCCAGCCGCTGTGGAGTACGCCGGGGTCATGGTTGGCCACACCACGGTGCACGACGCCGCCCGGGCCCTCGCGCAGGCCTCCGCCAGATTCGTGACCACTCGACCTTCGAGTATTCCAGCAACGATGGAAGTCGGCGGCGCTGACCGACACCATAGTTGGTCCCCAAGGCCAATGTTGCCGGCCCCAAGCATAATATTGGCTGGCACCCACGGCTACAAATACTCACCAGTGGCCCCGACCGACACCACTCCTGGCCTCCAAAGGCAATACCGGTGGTCCCCTGAGGCAATATCGAGTGGCCTTCAAACCTCCAAATACTCAGTTACTCTAATGGGTACTGGAAGGAGCTGGTAAGGCCTTCCGATTACCCGGACCTGGAGTCCTCAGTAAAAGACCGGTCTATGGCTCCCTCCTCGCTTGGTGTCAAGATCCGGGTTTCGTAGAGACTGTTTTTTGGTATTCTGTGCGGCCACTGTCTCGGTGTCACCCTGCCTGATCCATACAGAACGAACCTCTATCAACCGACGATAATTAAAAGGTGAACGCAGCAGTTCCTAGATGTACCAAGCCACTCACTTCGAGTTCTCAGTCATCACGTCAATCAGCTCCGACCACCCCTTCCGAGAGATCAGCTCAGCCTTATCAACCGAATTCAGAGCATATGCTGATGTTGGCTTATGCTGAACTCCCGGGCGTTGTCTCCTGTCACAGCGTCACGGATAATTCAAAGGTCGGCATAACCAAAGACTGACATGCTTTTCCCGATCTTAGGAGAATGGCTATAGCCATGAACCGACAAGCAGACATAGGTTCTACCGACGACTGGTGGACAAGGCCGGGGATACGTCCTCGCCGCGATGGCGGCCCATTGAACCCGCTGATGAGAAAACTCATCGACTTGCTTTCCAAATAGGGGTACGCACTTACGACGTCGCATAACATTGTGCGCGCTGCACTCCGCCTCGGCGAGTGGATAAGTCGCGACGACATCGCGATCGCGGACCTTCAATCACACATAATCACAGCATTGATCCAGGCCGACAACGCTGCCCACCAAAGCCACAGGGTCGCGAACGAATCAACCGCGGCTGTCGCACGGTTCCTTCGCACCACGCAGCCCCTCTCACCCGTCCCCGCGGACGACGACATCGCCAAACTTGTGGATAAGGTTGTGGCTTGATGTCGGTCGTTCCCGAGCTGTATCCAAACGAGCCAGTTTAGATGTCACCAAACCCTGTATCAGTCCCGACCGATTCAGCCCCGATTTGGACCAGGTTTCAGAAGCGTTGGATGTTCATAGATCACAACGGTTCAGAAAGAAATGTGGGCAAGTGACCATTTCAACGGTTAAACCTTGACTCAGTAAGACTCTGACCAGGCAACTTATCGAATGTTAAACTGTGGGCCCAGAGGGACTTGAACCCCCGACCCTCTCGGTGTAAGCGAGATGCTCTAGCCAACTGAGCTATAGGCCCCACAACAGCTCAGAAGCGATGCTCCCAAACGTGCTTGATCAGTATGCCATATGGCAGGCACGCAGACGAATTCTCTATTCAGGCACCGGCAGTCTCCAGCAGCTGAGCCGCAGTTTCTGCAAAGTTCTCACTGGCACGTCCGGACTCGATCCCGAAGAGACTGCGATTCTGTTCGATCGCCACTGCGCCCAGCGCGTATGCCATCACGCCATGGGAGACCGTCTCCCCCAATACATCGACGCTCAACGCGCCAGGAGTCACTTCGCCGGGGGCGATCGAGTAGCCGAGCAGCATGATCTCAGCACCGTCACGGTAGGTCAGAAGAATGTCTCGCAGAGCCATCGCAGTCACAAGCGGGTCAGAAGTCGACGGACATCGCGCATCCACTTCAGCATTCATCCGTGTGGCGATGAGGACGAAGAGCTCCTGCTTATCCTTGACGTGCCAATACAGTGCGGAGGGCTGAACGTCGAGCTCACGTGCGAGCCTGCGCATCGACAGATCGCCCAAACCGTAGCGTGAAAGGATGTCGAGGGCGGTAGTCGTGATGCTCCCAGCAGTCAGTGCCAATGAGCCGTTCCTTCCATTCGCAGATGGTCGACCGTGCCGATTTTTCAGAACGCGTCGCCATCGCTATAGTAGTTCCTGGTCGCGGGATATAGCGCAGCTTGGTAGCGCGCCTCGTTCGGGACGAGGAGGTCGTGGGTTCGAATCCCGCTATCCCGACCATGTAATGTGTCGCGACATCGTTCACTCGATGCCGCGGCACATTTTTCTTGCCCTTCGCGATCCCAATGGGATCTCTCCTGGTCAGGACCAGTGGAATCGTCACCGGGGCCGAGGCAGACGGTCAGCTGACATCGGTTCGAATGATCAGCAGGAAAGCAGAGTCCTCATGTGCCTGCACGGAGTGTCGCTCCGGAGGAATCGTCATGATGTCACCGGCGCGCAGGTCCCACGACTCCTCGGCTGACGACAAAGCCACACTCCCCTGCAGTACCTGCAGTGTCGCCTCTGGCGGAGAATCGTGTTCGGCCATCGTAGTTCCTGCCGTCAAGGTCAGCAGAGCCTGTTTGAGATAGCGCCCACTATAGACACTGTGGGCAGCCCGCCCACTGCTCGCGCCTCGAGCCTTCTGCAGAAGCTCCTCGGCCAACTCGCGGAGGTTCTGGATGTGTGGATTGTCAGTCATCATCTGTCCTGTCCTGCTCGTTCGACTTCTGCTGCTTCGACACCGTCCGTGACGAGTGGCCTGTGCTGTCATGCTCTGCCGAGAGGAAATCATGCATCGACCCGGTAGTCCTGATGCTAACTTGTAGTTGATCGATGTGTGACTGACTTTGGAGGTTGACCATGGCCGATGGCCCAGTACCCGAAACCGTTGACGTTCGGACGATTCCCAAGCCTGAGCGACATCCGCTCTTCATGGCGGCCTATCAGAAACTCGACGTCGGCTCCGGTCTGGTCCTCATCAACGACCATGAACCCAAGAATCTCAAGATCGAGATGGAGGCAGAGTTCGCCGAGGCGATGGCCTGGGAACCACAGTCCTCAGATGACGAGGACTTCCGGGTTCTCATCAGCAAACGAGCAGCAACGCCTCTCCCCCGCGTCCTTGCCGATGTGGGGGAACTCGGCGGGGTGGCGGAGACCTCAGGTTCTGTGTGGCAGCTCCAGCCTCAACAGCGTGATCTCGATGCGAACATCATCGCACTCTCGCCAGGGGGTGAGATCAAGGAACACGTCGGGCCGGCCCTCGATGTCCTCATCCACATCCTCGACGGCGGTGGAACCCTGGAGACAGAGCTGACCACGATTCCACTCGCGCCGGGTCAGATAGTCTGGTTGCCGTGTCTCTCTCGTCGACGCTTCCTCGCCGACGAGGCTCAGGGCCTGCGGTACTTCTCGGTCCATCAGCGCAAACAGGGACTGACGATCACCAGTCGACACTGACTCAGACGAAGCAGACGTGCGACGCTGCAGTCCAGGCTGCGGTCAGGACGCGGACTCGGGATCGTCGGGGCGCTCAAACGCAATGGTGATGAGTCTGCGCAGCACCGACTCGTCAATGTCTTCCAACTTGCGCACATACACGCACCCAGCGCCTTCGGTGTACGTGCCGAGGCTGGTCAGCAACGCCGCTCCTGCTGGTGAGTCCTTGAGCCCGTAAAGCGACAGCTGAGCCTTACGAGGTGAGAATCCAGTCTTGGGCCAGTGGCCCCGGTTGCGCGGATTCGACGGTGAAATGTACTGGTACTGCCCGTAACCCACGATCGATGGGCCCCACATCACCGGCTGCGTGCCAGTCACCTCGGTGAAGATCGCTGCGAGCGTGAACCCGTCCTCGCGGCGCTTGTTCGGAACGGCAGCTGCGAGGAACTCGTTGACGTCGACGTCGGTGGGCTGAGTCTTCTGACTAGTCATGGCTCAATTATGGGCTCTTGGCGGCGTTCAGGCACCGTCGGGAATCCAGGCGGAGCCGTCCTGAACCTTGTAGATGAGGTTGGTTCGCGTATGGGCGACTGCCGGATAACGAGTGAGGTAGTCCAGAACAAAGGACTGGACCGCCTCGGTGTCGGTGGCGACGATGTGGAGCAGATAGTCGTCAGCTCCTGCCATGTGGTACATCCGCACAACCCCGGGAAACTGCGGTGCTGCAGCGGTGAAGGCATCGATCTCCGCCCGGTCATGTTTGGCCAGACGGATGGAGATCAGGGCCTGCAATGGGATGCCCACAGCTGCGGCATCGATGTCGACGCGAAAGCCTCTGATCACGCCCAATGTCTTGAGGCGCTTGAGGCGAAGCGAAACCGTCGACTCCGAGATGCCCACCATAGATGCCAAAGCGGTACCGGATGCTCTGGCATCTTCACTGAGAGCTTTGAGCAGCTGTCGATCAACATCATCGAGTTCCACTTTCTGCGACATGACTCACAGTCTGGCATATGTGATTCAAGAAGCTTCGATAGGAGTACACAAAATCACGGATTCTTGACTGATGATTGCAGTTAATAGCAGGAATAGCTTGAATGCTGATATGACCTCACTGCACCCAGAAACGCTCATGGTCCACGGCGGAATGAAAGGCCTCACCGAGGCAGGAGTCCACGTACCGGCCATCGACCTCTCGACCACCAACCCAGTCAACGATGTCGCCACCGGCGGTGACTCCTACGAATGGCTCGCCACCGGCCATACGCTCAAGGACGGCGACTCGGCCGTCTACCAGCGCCTCTGGCAGCCCGGTGTCGCACGCTTCGAGACCGCGCTGGCCGGGCTCGAACACGCTGAGGAAGCAGTCGCCTTCGCCACGGGCATGGCCGCAATGACTGCCGCACTTCTCGCGGCCGTCAGCGCAGGAACACCCCACATCGTCGCAGTGCGTCCCCTCTATGGCGGAAGCGACCACCTCCTCGAAACCGGACTGCTGGGGACAACAGTCACATGGGCAAAGGAAGCCGACATCGCCTCGGCGATCCAAGATGACACCGGACTCGTCATTGTCGAGACCCCGGCAAACCCCAGCCTGGACCTTGTTGATCTCGACAGTGTCGTCTCAGCCGCCGGCAACGTGCCTGTGCTGGTGGACAACACATTCTGCACACCTGTTCTCCAGCAGCCCATCTCCCACGGAGCGGCCCTCGTACTGCACAGCGCGACAAAATACCTCGGCGGTCATGGCGATGCCATGGGCGGCATCATCGCCACCAACGCCGACTGGGCGATGCGCCTGCGACAGGTCCGAGCCATCACAGGAGCCCTGCTCCACCCCATGGGCGCGTATCTCCTTCATCGGGGCTTGCGCACTCTGGCCGTGCGCATGCGCGCGGCTCAGACCACCGCCGGTGAGCTCGCTGAGCGCCTGGACGCGCACCCTGCCATCTCCGTCGTCCACTACCCGGGACTGAAAGGCCAGGACCCACGCGGACTGCTCGGACGCCAAATGTCCGGTGGTGGTGCGATGATCGCGATGGAGCTCGCCGGTGGATTCGACGCCGCCCGCAGCTTCGTCGAACACTGCAACCTCGTCGTCCACGCGGTGTCCCTGGGCGGCGCTGACACTCTCATCCAGCATCCGGCGTCACTGACTCACAGGCCAGTTGCGGCCACGGCGAAGCCCGGCGATGGTCTCATCCGACTCTCTGTGGGACTCGAACACGTCGATGACCTGGCAGACGATCTCATCGCTGCCCTCGACGCGAGTCGGGCCGCTGCCTGAGCCGGCCGACCCCGGTCCGCTGCCTATCCAAATTGGCCACGTGCTCACTGCCCTATTGACATTGACGCGACGTCAACTTCTAAGCTGATTGTCATGGACTGGTCCATACAGGAAACAGCGCGGATGACGGGGACGACGAGCCGAACACTGCGTCACTATGACGCGATCGGCCTCTTGCCACCGACGTACATTGCCGACAACGGATATCGCTGCTACGACGAGACAGGGCTGGTGCGCCTGCAGCGCATTCTCCTTCTCAAGGAGCTGGGCATGCCGTTGAACCAGATCGCCGAGGTGCTCGAGAGCACCTCGGACCCGATTGCGGCACTGGGCGAACACGTGCACAGCCTCGGACGCGAGCGTGCACGGATCGAGCGGCAGATCGCCGCCGTCACCGCGACCATCGCACGATTGGAAGCAGGTGAACCTCTCATGGCAGAGGAAATGTTCGACGGTTTCGACCATCGCAAGCACAAAGAGGAGGTGACGCAGCGCTGGGGCCCTGAGGCCTATGAGTCGTCTGCGCATTGGTGGGAGTCCCTGAGGCCCGATGACAAGCAGTCATGGAAGGCGGCAGTCGACCAGCTGAATCAGGATTGGGCGAACGCCGCCGAGGCAGGGGCCGACCCGGAATCGGATCGCTGCCAGGACCTGGCTCACCGTCACGTTCAGTGGCTGAGAGCTGTTCCGGGGACTCCAGCGAACGATCCCAGCGGTGACATCGACGGATATGTCCGCGGGTTGGCCGACATGTACGTCAGTGACGCGCGCTTTGCCTCCAATTACGGTGGCACCGAGGGCGCGGAGCTGGTCCGAGACTCACTCAATCACTACCTCGAGGCGAACGCGGACCGCTGAGCGTGATCAGGACTGCTGCTCCAGGGCTTGCCGAATCTTCTCGGCAGGCCCTGCCAGCTGTTCAGCAGTCTGCATCTCAGCCCGATCAGAGATATCGAAGTCGGCGATCTTATTCGTCGGCCAGACATGGATATGCAGGTGCGGGACCTCATAGCCCTGGATCATCACGCCGATGCGCTCACAGTCGAAGGCCTCCTGCTGAGCACGTCCCACCTTGCGACTGACGGCCATGAGATGGTCCAGCAGGTCCTGGTCCGCGTCGATCCAGTGCGAGATCTCTTCCCGGGGTACGACCATGGTGTGGCCCTCGGTCATCGGCGACACATCGAGGAATGCAACGCACAGGTCGTCCTGGTAGACGAAAGTGCCCGGAATCTCTCCGTTGATGATCTTGGTGAAGATGGTGGCCATGTTTCATTCCTCCTTGCTGATCCGATGATCACGCTGATCCGATGATCACGCTGATCCGATGATCACATCGACTCAACCGCGAAGTGCTCGCGCTTGAGCGACATCAACGGAGAAGTCACGCGTCTCGGTTCGTGCGACCTGTCGACTGGTCACGATCGTACCCGTTTGCGAGATGACGAAGACTCCGCGTTCGGCCACACCGTGATCGGCATCGAAGACTCCGTAGGACTTCGCCACCTCGCCATGGGGCCAGAAGTCAGAACCCAGATCGAGTCGAAGCCCACGCTCGCTCGACCATGCGGCGAGCGTGTACTTCGAATCCACGGACATGCCGATGACCTCGATCGGTGCGGACTCTGCGGCCAGAGTCTGCCCCAGGTCGTCCAATGCTCTGACCTCGTCACCGCACACGGGTGAGAAGGCGAACGGAAAGAAGACGAGGATGACAGCCGACCGGCGAGACACCTCGGCGAGGTGGATCGTGGACCCGAACTGATCGGGCACACGGAAATCAGGGGCCCGGTCTCCGGGCCGAAGGATCATGAGAAGTTCTTTTTGCCTACCAAACGGAAGCCTGCCCAGTGCTCGGCTGCGCTGACCGTCGAGGTCACGTGCATGCCTGCTGTGGGAGCTGCCTCGGAAATGTCGGCCGGGCTGATGTGGCCGGGGCGACTTGCCTTGGGAGAGAGGAGCCAGACGACTCCGCCTTCCTTCAATGTGACCTGCGCGTCGACGAGACCATCAATCAGGTCATCGTCGTCAGAACGCCACCACATCAGGATGGCGTCGAAGACACCGTCTTCATCGCCGTCCGCGATTTTCTCACCAATGATGTTTTCGATCGCCTGGCACAGGTCCAAGTCGACGTCATCGTCGTAGCCGATTTCTTGCACATAGTCTCCCGCAGCCAAACCAAGGTTGTGGCCCAGCTCGTTGGGGAGGGTCGACGTGGAAGATGTCCTTTCGGAAGAGGAGTTACTCATGCCCTTATTGTTCCGTCAAGTGTGCCGGAGGCGCAAATGGCGGCGCGTCAAGACGATGCAATCGGCTGCAAAGAGCATCCAAGACGATGAACTCGTCATTGAGACCACAAGATTTCGCCCCAGCGAAGATCGCGCGGGAGGACTAGGCTGATGGAAGTATCTGGTGGACCCTGGGCTCAATCATGATTTGACCGCCCATTCCACCTGACCCACCGGATCTTGACACCAACGAAGATCGTGGAGCTGAAGAGAGGACCACACCGTGGACAATCGGAAACAGGGCGGACCGATTCTCAATGGGCTGCCCAGCCAGGTGCCCGACATCGATCCCGAAGAGACTGAGGAGTGGCTGGCGTCGCTGGACGGCCTCATCGACGAGGGCGGACGATCACGCGCACGGTACGTCATGCTGCGGATGCTCCAGCGTTCGCGAGAGAAGCAGATCGGCGTGCCCAGCCTGACAGCCACCGACTACGTGAATACGATCGGTCCCGAGAACGAACCGTGGTTCCCCGGCGACGAAGAGGTGGAGCGACGCTACCGGCGTTGGAACCGCTGGAACGCCGCGATGCTCGTCCACCGCGCTCAGCGGCCCGGAGTCGAGGTCGGCGGTCACATCTCGACCTATGCCTCATCGGCCACGCTCTACGAAATCGGCCTCAACCACTTCTTCCGGGGCAAGGACCATCCCGGCGGCGGTGACCACATCTTCTATCAGGGCCACGCCTCACCGGGCATGTACGCTCGCGCCTATCTCGAAGGCCGGATGAGCGAACAGGACCTCGACGGATTCCGTCAGCAGCAGTCTCATCAGATCGACGGCAAACCCAGCGGACTGCCCTCCTACCCCCACCCGCACCAGCTGCCTGACTTCTGGGAGCACCCGACGGTGTCGATGGGCCTGGGACCGATGAACGCGATCGCGCAGGCACAGTTCGACAAGTATCTGCAGAACCGCGGTATCAAGGACACCTCGCAGCAGCAGACCTGGGCATTCCTCGGCGATGGCGAGCTCGACGAACCGGAGAGCCGCGGCATGCTCCATGTCGCTGCCTTCGAAGAACTCGACAACCTCAACTTCGTCATCAACTGCAACCTGCAGCGCCTCGACGGACCGGTGCGCGGCAACGGCAAGATCATCCAGGAGCTCGAAGCCTACTTCCGCGGTGCCGGATGGAACGTCATCAAGGTCGTCTGGGGCCGCGAATGGGACGAACTCCTGGCCAAGGACCGTGACGGCGCCCTCGTCAACCTCATGAATGCCACCCCGGACGGTGACTACCAGACGTACAAGGGTGAGTCGGGTGGATTCGTCCGTGACAACTTTTTCGGTCGCGACCCTCGCACGAAGGCCATGGTCGAGGACTACAGCGACGAGAGGATCTGGAACCTCAAGCGCGGTGGACACGACTACCGCAAGGTCTACGCAGCGTACAAGGCCGCCGCCGAGCACACCGGTCAGCCGACAGTCATCCTCGTCAAGACCGTCAAGGGCTACTCCCTGGGACCGCACTTCGAGGCCCGCAACGCCACACACCAGATGAAGAAGCTGACGATCGACGATCTCAAGCTGGCCCGTGATCACTTCCAGATTCCGATCTCGGACAAGGATCTCGAGGAGAACCCGAAGCTGCCTCCGTACTACCACCCCGGGCAGGATGCTCCGGAGATCAAGTACATGCAGGAGCGACGTGCGGCACTCGGCGGGTACTCCCCCGAACGGCGCAGCAAGCACATCGATCTCAAACTGCCCTCCGACAAGGCCTTCGACGCCGGCAAGCGCGGTTCGGGCAAGCAGACGATCGCCACTACCATGGGATTCGTCCGCGTGCTCAAGGACCTGATGCGCGAAAAGGAGTTCGGCAAGCGCATCGTGCCGATCATCCCCGACGAGGCCCGCACCTTCGGTATGGACTCGTTCTTCCCGACGGCGAAGATCTACAACCCGCACGGCCAGAACTACATCTCGGTCGACCGCGACCTCTTCCTCGCCTACAAGGAAGCCACCGACGGTCAGCTGCTCCACGTGGGCATCAACGAGGCCGGCGCCACCGCAGCTCTCACCGCCGTCGGCACGTCCTATGCCACCCACGGTGAGCCGATGATCCCGTTCTACATCTTCTACTCGATGTTCGGGTTCCAGCGCAGCGGCGACTTCTTCTGGGCCGCAGGAGACCAGATGGCCCGCGGGTTCATCCTCGGCGCCACCGCCGGACGGACCACGCTCGTGGCAGAAGGACTGCAGCACGGAGACGGTCATTCCCATCTGCTGGCCTCGACCTACCCGTCGATCGTGTCCTACGACCCGGCGTACACCTACGAGATCGCCCGCATCGTCCGTGACGGCATCCACCGCATGTACGACCCGGCCGATGAACGCGACCCCAACGTCATGTACTACCTGACGATGTACAACGAACCGATGGTCCAGCCTCCTGAACCCGAGGACCTCGACGTCGACGGTGTGCTCAAGGGCATGTACCTGCTGTCAAAGGGACCGGACAACGGTGGCCCGAAGGTTCAGCTCATGGCCTCCGGAGTCGGTGTTCCGTGGGTCCTCGAGGCCCAGGAGCTGCTGGCCGAGGACTGGGGCGTATCCGCCGATGTGTGGTCGGTGACGTCATGGACCGAACTGCGTCGCGATGGGCTCAATGCCGAAGATGACCGGCTGCTCAATCCTGACGCCGAGGCCCGTGTGCCCTACGTGACTCAGAAGATGTCCGAAGTCGAGGGTCCCGTGGTGGCAACCTCGGACTTCATGCGTGCGGTACCGGATCAGATCCGGCAGTACGTGCCCAGTCACTTCACTTCGCTGGGCACCGACGGCTACGCGATCTCGGACACGCGTCCGGCCGCTCGCCGCTACTACCACGTCGATGGACCCTCGGTCGTGACTCAGGCCCTGATCTCCTTGGCCGATACCGGGGCGATCTCGATCGATAAGGCCGCCGAGGCGGCTCGGAAGTACCAGCTCGACGATGTCACCGCTGGTACTTCGGGTTCAACCGAAGGTGCGGGCGCCTAAGCACACCGTGTCAGGCGGTATGGCCGGAGTCTCCAAGACTCCGGCCATACTTGTCCCCAACGACAAAAACTTGTGTGTCGTGTACAAGCGAATTGTGTTGAAGCGTTTAAAGTGGAGTCCATGACAACAGACGCCGAGACGCTCCGGCGCCGCGCAGAGACGGCACGTCGTCTCCGGGCCGGAGTGGGAGTTCTTTCCACTGTGACCCTGCAGAGACTCGAAGCTCGGCTCCCCTGGTACCGCAGCATGTCGCCCTCGGATCGCTCCTGGGTCGGACTCTTGGCCCAGTCAGGCATCTCGTCCTTCATCGACTGGTATCGCAAACCCGATACGGATCTGCGGGTCGTCAGCGAGATCTTCAAGTCCGCCCCCCGCGACCTCATCCGAGCCATCAGCCTGCAGCAGACGCTGCAGCTGCTCAAGGTCGTCGTCGAGGTCGTCGAAGAACGAGTACCCGACATTGCGCGTGCGGTAGAACAGCCGGCCCTGCGGGAAGCCGTCCTCGTCTACTCCCGTGAGATCGCCTTCGCCGCAGCAGACGTCTATGCCCGAGCCGCCGAAGCCCGGGGCAGCTGGGACGCCCGCCTGGAGGCGATGGTCGTCGATGCCCTCGTCCGCGGTGACTCCGTCGACGAGTTGGCCAGCCGTACGGCGGCCTTCGGTTGGCAGTCCGAGGGACCTGTCAGCGTCCTCGTCGGACGGGCCCCGCAGCGGTCGGCCAAACGCGGCCTCGACGTCATTCGTCGCAAGGCCCGCAAATGGGCCGATGATGCACTCGTCGGCATTCACGACAACCGACTGCTCATCGTCCTCGGCGGTGCCACCGAACTCGACACCGCCGTCGAAGACCTCTCCGACTGCTTCGGACCCTCCGAGGTCATCGTGGGTCCCAGCGTGTCATCACTGGCCGAAGCCGCCACCTCGGCGAAGGCAGCGATCATGGCGCTCAAGGCCGCCACCGCCCGCCCCGACTCCCCACGCCCCGTCAGGGCAGAGGAGCTCCTACCTGAACGTGCCCTGGCCGGGGACACCGTCGCACTGGGAGAACTCATCAGCCGCTACTACGAACCGTTGACCTCGGGGACGGGACAGCTGCTCAAAACAGTCAGCGCCTACGTCGAATTCGGTTCGTCCTTGGAAGCCACGGCCAAGGCGCTGTCCGTCCACCCGAATACGGTGAGATACCGGCTGCGGAAGATCACCTCGGCGATCTCACTCGATCCCACGGTCTCCCGCGACGCATTCGTCATCCACATCGCATTGGTCTACGGGCGACTGTCAGATGCCGGGCTATTGTCGAACACCGACAAAACACACTGATCCAAAAGATCCATCCACTAGATTGAACACCGAAGTCGAGTGAAAAGAGAACTGAGTGCTAGCAATCACGTGCCCGGGCCAAGGTGCCCAGAAGTCGGGCTTTCTGAGTTCCTTCCTGGAACTTGACGCCTTCGCCGCACAGATCGACGAACTCTCCTCCGCATCCGGGATCGACCTGCGCCTGCACGGAACCGAATCGGATGATGAGACCATCAAGGACACAGCTCTGGCGCAGCCGCTGCTCGTCGCGTCAGCAATCGCGTGCGCAGCGGAACTCGGAGTCAAGGCCGACTATGTCGCCGGACACTCCGTCGGTGAGATCGCGGCAGCACAGATCGCTGGGATCTTCACAGCGTCTGACGCCATGCGCTTCGTCTCTGTCCGTGGTGCCGGCATGGCATCCGCCGCCGCCCATACACCATCGGGAATGTCAGCCGTCGTCGGCGGCGACCCACAGGACGTTCTGGCCGCGATCGAAGCTGCCGGGGCAAGCCCGGCCAATGTCAACGGCGGTGGGCAGACCGTGGCAGCAGGATCGAAGGAGAGCCTCGACAAGCTGGCCGAGAACCCACCGGAGAAGGCCCGTGTCATCGCCTTGCCTGTGGCCGGTGCCTTCCACACCGATTTCATGGCTCCGGCGACCGCTGAACTGGCCGCCACCGCCTCGGCGCTGGAGATTGCCGACCCGGGCACGAAGATCCTCAGCAACTCCGACGGCACCGTCGTCGAGGACGGGCAGGACTACGTCGGCCGTCTCGTCAAACAGGTCACCAATCCGGTCCGCTGGGACCTGTGCCAGGAGACCCTCCTGAACGCGGGTATCACCGGAATGATCGAACTCGTCCCCGGTGGAACTCTCACCGGCATTGCACGACGCGCCATGAAGGGCGTGGAGACATTCGCCATCAAATCCGCTGCAGACCTCGACGGGGCGCGTGAGTTCGCCGCGGCCCACGCCTGATCATCAAAGGAAGA
This sequence comes from Brevibacterium aurantiacum, assembly GCF_003932995.1. Taxonomy (NCBI): domain Bacteria; kingdom Bacillati; phylum Actinomycetota; class Actinomycetes; order Micrococcales; family Brevibacteriaceae; genus Brevibacterium; species Brevibacterium aurantiacum. The sequence goes on along the minus strand of NZ_CP025333.1, from coordinate 2,014,129 downwards.
CCACCATGCCAACACTGAAGACCGCAGAGCCCGGAAGCTTCTCCAAGATCACGGGCATCGGCGCCTACCGCGCCGAGAACCTCGTCACCAACGACGACATCGCCGGCCCCATCAACTCCTCCGATGAGTGGATCCGCCAGCGCACCGGCATCATCACCCGCAGGCGGGCCAGCAAGGACGTCGGTGTCCTCGACATGTGCGAGGAAGCAGCCCTCGAGGCAATCGCATCTTCGGGCCTCAAACCCGAGGACATCGGCGGCATCATCATCGCCACCGTCACCTTCGAGTACTTCACACCGTCAGCGGCAGCGGCACTGACCGATCGCCTGGGAACCGGCCACATCCCGGCCTGGGACATCAGCGCCGCATGCGCCGGCTACTGCTACGGCATCGGACAGGCCGACGCACTGGTCCGCTCCGGAGCCATGGACAACATCCTGGTAATCGGCGCTGAGAAGCTCTCCGAGGTCATCGACCCGGAGGATCGTTCGATCTCCTTCATCCTCGGTGACGGAGCCGGCGCTGTCGTCGTCTCGTCCTCCGACGAGCCGGGCATCTCGAAGACCGTCTGGGGTTCGAAGGGTGAGAACTGGTCGACGATCCGTATGACCGAGTCCCTCTATGACGTCCGCGACGACCGCGAGACCCCATTCCCGACCCTTCGCCAGGACGGGCCGACCGTCTTCCGTTGGGCCGTCTGGGATGGTGCCGAAGTGGCCAAGGAGGCCCTTGCCGAATCCGGCATCGAAGCCTCTGACCTGGCTGCCTTCATCCCCCATCAGGCGAATATGCGCATCATCGACGAACTGGCCAAGCAGCTCAAGCTGCCCGAATCAGTCGTCATCGCTCGAGATATCGCAGACAACGGCAACACCTCCTCGGCGTCGATTCCCTTGGCCACCGAGCGTCTGCTGCGCGAACAGCCCGAACTCAGCGGAGGATTGGCACTGCAGATCGGTTTCGGAGCCGGTCTGGTCTTCGGTGCACAAGTGATCCGTCTCCCTTAAACGGGTTCATTCACGGAAAACTCTCCGTGAATGTCCTAAGATATTCGGCGGGACACTCGTCGAAAAGTTCCTCAACCAGTCGACCAACCCTCGGCTGACACTAGAAAGTAGGAAAGTAATGGCATTCACCGAAGCTGAAGTCCTCGCTGGACTGGCAGAGATCGTCAACGAAGAAACCGGTTTGGCTGTGGAAGCAGTCGAGGCCAACAAGTCTTTCACCGATGACCTCGACATCGACTCCATCTCGATGATGACCATCGTCGTCAACGCTGAGAAGAAGTTCGGCGTGAAGATTCCGGATGACGACGTCAAAGACCTCGTCACCGTCCAGGACGCTGTTGACTACATCAACAAGGCTCAAGAGGCCTGAGAAACTAGCCGTACACGGCCCGTCCACCGACGGGCCGTGTCCACACTATCGACGAGGTTTGTACCATGACACCTAAAGTTGTCGTCACCGGGATTGGTGCGGTAACCCCATTGGGCGCGACGGCCGATGCCACGTGGCAAGCCATCCTGGCCGGCAAGTCCGGCGTCCACACAATGGACAATGATTGGTCCGAGAAGTACGGCCTCGCCGTCGACTTCGCAGCACAGGTCGACCCACAGGTCGTTCCCGAGAATCTCAAGCGCGTCCAGGCCAAACGCCTCGACCCCTCCTCCCAATTCGCATTGATCTCCGCCCGAGAGGCCATGGCCGACGCCGGCCTCGAGGAAACTGACCCAGACCGCACCGCCGTCTCCTGGGCGACCGGAATCGGCGGAGTCTGGACTCTGCTCGACGCCTGGGACACACTCCAGGAAGAGGGCCCTCGCCGGGTCATGCCTCTGACCGTGCCGATGCTCATGCCCAACGGGCCAGCCGCAGCCATCGGCATGGAGTTCAAGGCCCGTGCCGGAGTCCAGACCATGGTCTCCGCTTGCGCCTCGTCGACCGAGAGCCTGGGCCACGCCTACGACGTTGTAGCCTCAGGTCACGCCGACATCGTGATCGCAGGTGGCTCCGAAGCCGCGATCCACCCGATCACGATCGCCTCATTCAACTCGATGCAGGCGCTCTCACGTCGGACAGACTCCCCTGAGACTGCGTCACGCCCATACGACATCGGCCGCGATGGTTTCGTCATGGGTGAGGGTGCAGGAACTCTCATCCTCGAGACCGAAGAACACGCCAAGGCTCGTGGTGCGAAGATCTACGCCGAGGTCTCCAGCTGGGGCATCTCAAACGACGCCTACCACATCACCGGTGGTGAGCCAGGCGGTCAGTACGCGCTGCGTGCGATGCAGAGTGCGCTGGACAACGCGGACCTGAGCCCCGCAGACGTCAAGCACGTCAACGCGCACGCCACGTCGACACCAGTGGGCGACATCCCGGAGTCCTTGGCGATCAGTCAACTGCTGGGCTCTCACGTCGGAGATGCTCTCGTGAGTGCGACCAAGTCGATGACCGGTCACCTGCTGGGCGGAACCGGCGCAGTCGAGTCGATCCTCACCGTCAAGGCCTTGGAGACTCGCACGGCTCCCCCGACGATCAACATCGAGGAAGTCGACCCGGACGTCGTGGGCATCAACATCGTGCGCGACAATCCTGCAGAACTTCCCGCCGGAGATATCGCAGCGATTACGAACTCGTTCGGCTTCGGTGGGCACAACGCCGTCGTCGCCTTCAAGTCGGTATAAATCAGCGATAGAGCTTTGTGATGCGATAGCACTTCACGAGGCGGCGTTGCTCCTGCACTGGTTCATCGAAACCAGTACAGCCTCTGAGCAGCGATCAGATCGGGGCCCCAGCAATTATGCTGGGGCCCCGATCTGTATCTGGAGCACCCTAGAACGAGACTGCGGCAGCAGCGTCGAACTCGAGGCATTGCAAACTCTCACACGTGAATACGACTATGGGCACACCCGAGGTAGGAAGGTGTGCCCATAGTCGTTTACCGCAGCTTCAGGGACGTCATCGGATCAACGTCGCAGGAAGCTGTGTGAGAGTCTCAGCCGACCTTTGTCAGCCAGCGCACTGGTGCGCCCTCGCCAGCGTGGCGGAAGGCATCAAGCTCCTCGTCCCAGGCTTCGCCCAGGGCCAGTGCCATCTCAGTGGAAAGTTTGATCGGATCACCGGAGGCGCGTTCCATGACGGAGCGGATGCGATCTTCGGGAACCAGAATATTGCCAGCAGAGTCGGTGACCGCGTGGTAGATGCCGAGCTCCGGAGTGTGACTCCAACGGCCTCCGTCGACTCCGACAGATGGCTCCTCGGTCACCTCATAGCGCAGTGAGTCCCATCCGCGAAGTGCGGATGCGATGCGAGCACCAGAACCCGCTGGCGCACGCCAGCAGACCTCCGCGCGCACAAGACCTGGCGCTGCCGGCTGGGGTGTCCAGTCGAAGCGTGCCTGTGCACCGATTGCCCCGCCCGCTGCCCATTCAATATGCGGGCAAAGCGCGCGAGGTGCTGAGTGGACGAATAGTACGCCCTGTGTCATATCCATTTGTGCCTCCTACCTCGGATACGTCTTCCCCTACGATCCGAAAGGAGGTGCTAGAGCCTATGATAGACGAGTTTTTCCTGTGCGCCAAGCACCGAAAGACCTGGTGGCGTCGCGTGTAGCCGAGATCTGCACCAGCACAGGAAGGGAGCCGGTCAGCTCAGTGCCAGCTTCCCGGACACGGAAGGTCGTTGGGGACCAGCCACCTTGTGCTCTACGATGGCGCCATGACAGATGAGAACTGCCCAATGACCACCGTGCGCATGTTCCCGGACTATGCCGACACGGTGCTGTGGATTGTCTTTCCAATTGACTATGAGGACACCGACCTGTCCCCGGACCTGGTTTCTCAGCTCGACGCGTGGGAACAGTCGTACTACGAAGCGTTGGATGCCGACTTCAACTGGAAATCAGCGGACGCTGCTCGAGCTTTCACGCAGACAGGCATCGATCTGGTCGGACAGCTCGCGAACGAACTCGGCGAGGAATTCACTGTCGAATTCGCCTCGTACGAACCTCGGGCACCGACGTACACCGTTCAGAGCCGTAGGCCAGCCGACAACGACGAGGCTTGTGCCGCATTTTCGGCCATCGTTGCTGAGCTGGACGCTGAGGACGTACGCGCGGCACTGCTGGTGGCTGAGGCCGGTCCAGATACCGAGTTCACGGCATTCGCGCCACTTTCCGGAGAGACATTCACTCCGGGAAACCACGTTCCTCGGGCAGAAGACGTTGACTGACACACACCTGCGAAGACTCTATCGGGATGGTCGGATCATTCGGATCTCGGTGACACCATCATCATCGTCGGTGCTGCGGGAACCGTCAGGAGCGAATCCCATCTTGCAGTAGAATGCCTGCGCCCGCGGGTTGGGGTCAGCGACCCACAAGGACACAGACTTACCTGGTGCGACGACTGCCTCCAGGAGCTGGGCACCTGCACCTCGGCCGTGGACCGATTCGTAGGTGTAGAGGACGAACAGCTCCGACTCCCCCTGACGGTCTTCGTCGTCAGATGGCCCAGACATAGCAATTCCTACCAGCTGACGATCGTGTTCAGCGATCGCGATAGTGAGTTTGCCTGAAGTGCCGCCAGCGAGAAGTGAGTTCCACATGTGTTCTCGGCGCTGGAGAAAATCTGGTGCGAAGAGGATCTCATCGGGCATAGTGCCCTGGTACGTTTCCTGCCATGTCTCGACATGGACCTTGGCCATGGCCGTGGCGTCTTCGATGACTGGGGTACGAACGACAACCGTCATGCACCGATGCTATAGCAGTGGTGCCCCCGGTCGGACTTGAACCGACGACCAAGGAATTATGAGTTCCCTGCTCTGACCAGCTGAGCTACGGGGGCGAGCAGAAATAAGATTAGCACCAACTGACGGCCCGGACCCATTCGGCTCACACACAGCGCAGCCTCTGGAGCCCCAACGTTTGCCCGACGGGGCTTGAGACCTTCAGCTGGTTGAGGACACCGGCGAAATGCGTGTCAGCGCACTGCGCGCGGCGTCGACGCATGTGTAGCGTTCCGTCGTGATGTAGACGTCGAAGACAGTCTGACCATCACTGCCGGGATCGTTGCGTTTGGACGCGGCAACCAGACCCGACCAATCGGGACCGACCACGACGACACCGTGCTCATTGCGCATGGGATCCGACGCATCGACGACGCCTGTGCGTACACCAGAGATCGGCGGTTCGGTGAACCCACCGGAGAACATCGCGGTCAGTCCCACCGTGTCGCGGATGCGTTCATAGCGATCGCGGGTGGCTTGGGAGAAGGTCTCGTCCTCACCGAAGACTCCGAGGGTGATTGTGGCGGCACCTGAAGCCAGGGCGCGTTCTTCGAGGGCAGCGATCTGAGCGATCAGCAGCTCACGATTCATCACCAGAGGTTCACGCCGCAGACCCTGGGCGATCGAATAGGGAGTGCCCAGTGCCGGAAGGTTACGCGAATGGTGATCGACCAGACCGTCCTCGATCGGTTCTGCGAATGGTTCGGGTTCCTTGGTCGCGGGGCCGAAGTACGGTCCTGACATGAAGCGTGCGCCCAGAGCTCGCACCCGGTCGAGATCATCCTCGGTGGTGACCCCTTCTGCAAGGATCACGGCTCCAGTGCGTTCGAGGTGAGCATGAAGAAGTCGATTGAGCTCGGCCAGATGCGATTCGCAGTCGATGCGAAGAACGTCCGGGTGAAGACCAACGACAGACGGATTGACCAAAGGCACGAATGAGGTGCTCCGCAGGTCAGCACCGACCGAGGACATTCCCACGCCCCAGCCCATCGACCGGGCCTGACGGACCGCGCGGAGGACGGACGCTGGTGAGGACGACACGCGGGAGGCATCGAGCTGCAGGATGACTGAGCGGTCGGGTTCTTCGGTGCGATCTTCAAGGGTGGCGAAGGATTCGCCTTCTGCGTGGAGGAAGAGCCGGTTCGACTTGGGCAGTCCCGCCGCCTCGGCAGTCCTCAGAGCTGTTGCCCGAAGTGAAGCATCGATATCGCCGATCATCGCCGAGGCATGCATCTCGCGGCGCAGATTTTCGGATTCAGCGTGCCCGAGTGCCGGGTCATCGATGGGGGCCTGGAGGATCTGATATCCCACTTTGTCGAAGGTGTACGCATCGACGACAGGGGCGAAATAGGTTTCGATCCCACCTGAGCGCACCAACTCTTCGAGAGCCAGGTCCAGATCGTGTACCGCCTCAACCACCATATGTCCTTCCATGGGCAAACATGCGTTCACAGTCTTCCACATGAGAACAGACGCGATTGTCTAAATTCCGTAACATTATTGCGCTCAGAGCTGACGGCGCCGGCCTCGTCTGACCTCGGCCAGACCGACGATTCCGGCCAGGATCACGATGAGCGCAATGGCCGCGAACGAGGCGATCATGCCGATGTTCCAATCGCTGATCGCCGTGACGGCGAAGGCCAGCGCGGTCATGATTGCCAAGCCCATCGACGTGCCGATGCGTTGGCCCGTCTGCAGGACTCCCCCGGCCGATCCCGCATACTTCAGCGGCACTTCCTGCAGCGTCAGGGTCTGGTTCGGGCTGATGACCATTCCCTGGGCAGCTCCGATGAAGCTCAAAGTCAGCAGCATCCACCATTCGCTGCCGATGCCCTGTGTGAGGAGGAAGACGACGCCGATCGTCGAGACGAGGCCCACCAGGCAGGTGACGATCCCCCAGACGACGAGTCGGCGTCCGATCTGGAACACGAAACGTCCGGACACATCTGCCGACACAGCCGACAGCAGGGCGGCCGGAAGGCCGATCATGCCCGCCGCCAGCGCGGTGTGGCCCAACCCCTGTTGCATGTACATGGCGATGAGCACCCAGACGCTCGTCACGCCCATGAAGTACAGGGTGATGATGATCGAACCGTTGCTGAAGCTCCGAATGCTGAACAGGTTCAGATCGACCATGGGAGCGTGTCCACGGGCGGAGTACCGGCGCTCCCACCGGGTCCAGAGCCAGATCGTGATGAGTCCCAGAGGTAGGCCGAGCCAGATGAACCAGCCGACCGAGGACTCGACGAAGGGCAGCAGCACAAGGAGGACTCCGACACCGAGGAGGATGACTCCGACGGGATCGAGGTCGCGCTCCCTTTTCGGGACGTGTCCCCCGTTCGCCGAGGCGGCCGTCGGGTTCGCATCGGACCCGTCGTTGGCGGCGATAGGGTGCCAGGCTGATTTCGGCAGCCAGCTTTTGGCGAGTATGAGGGAGATGACTGCGAAAGGGACATTGACGAGAAAGGCCGCACGCCAGCCGAGCTCAGGGCCGAAGAGAGCGATGAAGACACCGCCGAGGATCGGACCTGTTGCGACGGAGAGGCCGACGGTGGTGCCCATGAGCCCGAAGGCGCGCCCGCGCTGCGGTCCTTGAAAGTACTGCTGCAGCAGTCCCACGACCTGCGGATTGAGCAGACCTGACCCGAGCCCCATGAAGACGCGAGCAATATTGAGAGTCAGTGCACCGGGGGCGATGCCGGCAACGAGTGAGGCGAGGCCGAACAGGCCCACTCCGATCATGAACAGTTGGCCGCGGCCGAAGACGTCTCCTGCTCGTCCTGCTGCCACGAGCACGACGCCGAAGGACAGGGCGTAGCCGGTGAGGACCCACTGCAGGGCAGAGGACGAGGCCTGGAGATCAGTCTCAATGGCCGGCAGGACGACGTTGATGATTGAGACTGAGAGCAGAGACATGAAGAGCGGGACGAGACCGATGAGGACGATTCGTCTCTGAACCTGATTCATGCGCTGGCCGTCGCTCACCTGATCACCTCTGCTCGGACCGAATTCCGCACAGAGGTCACCGTGCGGAACCTAGTCGATTCGACAGTCCCCTTTGTGGGAACTGTTTCATCATACGTGTCCGTGCTCGCGCCCCGGGGAAATCACATCGTCGAGCCGGTCACCGGACCAGAGGTGTTGGGCTGCCATCCCAGGGCCGGAGCGACGTAGCTGGCGAAGGATTCCAGGATGTGGAGGTTGTAGTCGACTCCCAGTTGGCTCGGGATCGTCAGCAGCACCGTGTCTGCGGCTTCGACGGCAGGGTCGGCCTTGAGCGCTTCGATGAGTTCGTCGGGCTCGCCGGCGTAGGTCTTGCCGAAGGTCGAGCGGGTGCCGTCGATGATGCCGATCTGATCACCTTGCCCGTCGGAGCGACGGCCGAAGTAGAGGTCATCGAGGTTTGTGGTGATCGGAAAGATGCTGCGGCTGACGGACACGCGCGGAGTCCAGTCATGGCCGGCGGACTTCCACGCTGCACGATAACGATCGATCTGATCGCGTTGCAGTTCGCCGAATGAAGCGCCGGTCGCCTCGGTCAGCAGGGTCGAGCTCATCATATTCACGCCCTGAGCAGCCGCCCATTCGGCGGTCGCTGCGGTTCCGGCGCCCCACCAGACACGTTGGTCAAGACCGGGCGAATGAGGTTCGACACGCAGCTTCCTATCGGGTCCGAACTGCATCGGATCCGCAGGCGCGATCTCATCGCCCCTGATGGCGGACAGGAATCGTGCGAACTTGTCGCGGGCCATGTTCGCCGCTTTCGCATCATCGCTGTCGCTGTAGCCGAAGGATTCCCAGCCTTGGTCGGCTGGTTCCGGTGATCCGCGGCTGATGCCCAGTGCCACACGCTGATCCGAGAGCAGGTCAAGGGCTGCGGCTTCCTCTGCCAGATAGAGAGGGTTCTCGTAGCGCATGTCGATGACACCGGTACCGACCTCGATTCGAGAGGTCCTGGCCGCGATCGTTGCCAACAACGGCATCGGCGAAGCCGCCTGCTCAGCGAAGTGATGGACTCGGAAGTAGGCGCCGTTGACGCCGAGATCGTCGGCTCCGACACCGATCTCGACTGCTTGCTGCAGCGCTTCCTTCGCCCCGTACTCCCCTGGAGCACTTCCCGACCCGTAGTGACCGAAACTCCAGAACCCGAATGCCTTCATACCCGAGACAACCTGCTTGATCGATCAACTATTCCCGTTCCTCGCGAGCGCGCCGACACTGACTGCTTCAGAATCGAGGGCACGACAAAGGCCCCGTCTAAACGGACGGGGCCTGAGCTGCTCCCCCGGCTGGGCTCGAACCAGCGACCCTTCGATTAACAGTCGAATGCTCTGCCAACTGAGCTACGGAGGAATGTCGCAGTTGCCTGCGCACGTTATGTCAGCTTAGCAAAGACCCAAGGTCTGCGACAAAGCGGACAACAGTGCTTTAGCTCACAGTTCCGGTTAACCCCACCACCAGATACCGTGGAATCCGTACAGTCAGGACAAACCCAGTCAACAACCACCTCGGCGAGGTGACCGCACTGTAAAATCAAAGGGATTCCTCTCCCCATCCATGCAGCGGAAGAAGAGCACGTGACCTTAGTGGCAATCGCCCTCGCCGTCCTGGCGGCGGTGGCTCTGGCCTATGGAGCGCTGTACCAACATGAAGCCGTCGCAGGTCAGAATAACTCCCACAACGGGCTGAGCGGCGCTCATTTCAAAGAGCTGCTGAGCAACAGGAAATGGCTGATCGGACTGATCGTCACGGGCCTGGGGACTGTGGGCAACATCGTCGCTCTGGCGCTTGCCCCGGTGATGGTCGTCCAACCTGTCGGTGCCTTCTCCCTCATCGTGTCTGTTCTTCTGGGTGTGCGCCATCGTGGGCTCAAGGTCAATCGACGTCTTGTCCAGGCAGTCGTCTGGTGCACCGTCGGTGTGACCATCTTCGTAGCGCTGTCAGCCACCACCGCTCGTACAGAGGTGCATCTGGGCTCCGACGCGCTGCCGCTGGTCTGGATCACCGCTGTCGTCGTCGCTGCCGGCCTGTCCATCATGGTCTTCTTCCGGAGCGCGCCCCAGCTCGTCCTCATCATGGCCGCAGGCCTGCTGTTCGCGTGTGTGGCCACGAATACCCACCTCGTCAGCGTCCAACTGCTGCGGGCAGGACTGGACCAGGTCACATGGCTCAACGTCGTCGGCCTCATCGTTGCGACGGCGCTCGGGTCCTGGTTCGTGCAGAATGCCTATGCGGCCGGCCCCCCGGAGATGGTCATCGCCGGCCTGACTGTCGTCGACCCGATCGGTGCTGTGGTCCTCGGCTCGGTCGTCTTGGGCGAAGTATCGGCCGCTCCGGTCTGGCTCATCGTCGTGATCGCAGCCACCGGATTGGTCGCCTGTCTGGGCGTCGTTGTATTGTCGCGGTATCACCCCGATGTCAAAGATCGAGAACACCAGCGTCGAGTCGCTCGTCGCACAGACCAGTTGACCGACACCGAGGAGAGTTGAATCCTGTCCGCCCACAGCCACACCCCAGCCCGCCGTATTCTCATCCCGACGGAGACCTACGCTCCCGAGGTCAATGGTGCCGCGAAGTTCGCGGAACGTCTGGCTGCTGGGCTCGCTGCCCGCGGCAACGATGTTCACGTCGCCTGTCCCTCTGCAACAGGCAAGGCCTCAGTGAGCACCGAGGATGGTGTCACCGTCCACCGCATGACCTCACATCGGTGGCTCCTGCACCCCACCTGGACCATCTGCATGCCGTGGGAGACGAAACCGGAGCTGTCCCGCCTCCTCGACACTCTTCAACCCGATGTCGTTCACACACAGGCACACTTCGTCATCGGGCGCTACGCATTCTCTGAGGCGAGCAGGCGCGGCATTCCCGTAGTCGCCACGAACCACTTCATGCCCGACAATGTTCGCCCGTATCTGCGGGCGCCGAAATCGCTTCTCGACGGAGGCACCGCTGTCGCCTGGTGGGATCTGCGCAGAAAATTCCAGTCCGCGGACTTCATCACCGTGCCGACGCAGCTGGCCGCCGACCTTCTCACCCAGAATGGGTTCACCTCCCCCATCCGAGCAGTCTCGTGTGGCATCGACCTGGAGCGCTTCGCGCATCTGCGCGACGATGAAGCCGTTCAGCCTGCGACAGTGCCTGATCCCGTTTCGGGTTCAGCGCCACCGCGAGTCCTCTTTGTGGGCCGACTCTCCTCAGAGAAGCACGCCGCCGACATCGTCGAAGCGCTCGCGAAGACTGATCCGGCGCTCGGACTCGAAGCCGACATCGTCGGTGGCGGGGACCAGGAAGAGCCGCTCAAGGAATTGGCTGCCGAACTCGGCATCGCCGACCGCGTCCATGTCTTGGGCAAGATCAGCGACAAGGAGCTCATGGACGCCTACCAGCGCTGCACGTTCTTCTGTATGCCCTCGACCGCCGAACTTCAGTCGATCGCGACGCTGGAGGCGCTGGCCTCCCGAAAGCCAGTCGTCCTCGCTGACGCGGTGGCCCTGCCGCACCTCGTCAGAGACGGGATCAACGGTTTCCTGTTCCCGCCAAGGGATATCGAGGAGTTGGCTTCGCGCTTCACGCAGATCTGTGAGCTTTCCGAGGACGACCTCGACACGATGTCCAGGGCCTCACTCGATGTGGTGGCCAAACACGACATCGAGTACACGCTTGACACCTTCGAATCCATCTACAGCAAGGTCATCGACGAGAACATCGTCTCCGCGGCCTGACCCTGTCAGCCGAGTGCTTCAGAGGGCGGAACGAACATCGTCTCGTTGGTGCAAATCCGATCGAAGTCGAGTCCTGCCACCATGTCGTCGATGGTTGACCATGATCCCTTGGCGCCGATGACACCGAGGGACGTGGCGATCCAGGAATAGACATCATCTGGTGTCCATCCCAGTGCTCGCAGCTGCTGATAGGTGACCGCGCCATCGCGTTTGGCCAATCGGCTGCCTGCGGTGTTCACCACCAGTGGAACGTGCAGCCACGACGGCTGCGGCAGTCCCAGCAGGTCGGCCAGATGAGCCTGACGTGGCGCCGAGGTGGCCAGATCGTCGCCCCTGACCACTTCGTCGACACCGCTGGCAGCGTCGTCGACGACGACGATGAGGTTGTAGGCGAAGACCCCGTCACCGCGTTTGAGGACCAGGTCATCGACCGGGGCCGTGATCTCACCCAGCAGTCGATCCTCGACGGTGACCTCGACATTGTCAGTCCGCAGACGCAGCGCTGGGCTGCGTCCCTGCTGTTGGAGGCGCTGTCTGTGCTGTTCTCGTTCGGACTCCAACAGATCACGACAGGTCCCCGGGTACGACCCGGGCGGAGAATGGGGTGCAGACGGCGCCTGCTGGATGTCCTTGCGGGAGCAGTAGCACTCATAGACAAGCCCGCGCCCCTCGAGGCGATTCAGCGCTTCGGTGTAGATGCCGAGCCGTTCGGACTGGATGAGCGGTGGCTCGTCCGGTGCGATCCCCAAATCGGCGAAGACCTCAAGCTGTGATTGCGCCGCACCGGGCTGGACCCGGTCGAGGTCTTCGATGCGCCAGAGAAACCGTCTCCCGGTCTGCCGCGCACGAACATATGCCAGCAGTCCTGAGCGGATGTTGCCGATGTGCAGGTCCCCGCTGGGGCTGGGAGCGAAGCGACCTGCCCCAAGCTGCACAGAGTTGAGCCCTGCGGCCCGTGGAATCGAGTCTGTGTGTGGTGTGCTCAAGCTTTCGCCACGAGGTCGGCGTACTGCGGGAATCGTTCAAGGTAGTCCTGGACGTAGCTGCAGGTCGGGACGATGCGACCGCCTTCGTCCCGGATCTGATCAAGAGCACTGGTGACCAGTGTGCGAGCGAAGCCGCGACGTGAGAAGCCTTCGGAGATGATGGTGTGCTGGAGCTCGACCGTGTGTTCGTCGATGACGCGATAGGCAAGGAAGCCTGCGAACTGTACGGGATCCTCGGCGGTGAAGATCTCGAAGCGTTCGCGACCGGGGTTCTTGACCACCGTGACGGGGGTGGAACTGGGTTCGGGCTGCATGTGGGACTCCTTGTCAACGGCATCGTCCTTGTCACGAACATTACAGGGTGGCGCCGGTATCTTCACTCACCGACGCCACCCGTCTCAGCTCGTCTATGCGACAGTCTTCGCCGACAGGCCTTCCGCTCCGACGGGAGCGGTGGCCTTTCGCTGGAGACGCTTCTCCAACCACCGGGCGATGCCGGCGACGATCATGTTGATGATGATGAAGAGCACGGCACCGACGAGGAATGTCGGGAGCAGATTGTTGTACTCACGGCCGATGAGATTCACCTGGTACAGCAGGTCCTGATAGGTGACGATGAAGCCCAGGGCCGAGTCCTTGAGCAGCACGACGATCTGGGCGATGATCGTAGGCATCATGGCACGCAGCGCCTGCGGCATGAGCACCAGGCTCATCACCTGTCCCGGGCGCAGACCGATGGCCATGGCGGCTTCTCGCTGACCCTTCGGAACGGCGAGGATACCGGCACGGATGATCTCGGCCAGAACCATCCCGTTGTAGAGTGTCAGGCCGATGACGACTGACCAGAATGCTCCGATGGTGTTTCCGAAGATGAGGAACATCGCAAAGATCAGCAGCAGGACAGGGACTCCGCGGAAGAACTCGAGGACGATGGTTCCCGGTACCGAGATGACCTTCTTGCTCGAGAGCCGCAGCAGCGCGAATACGACTCCGACGACCAGAGCCAGCAGGGAGGCGACGACCGCGACCTTAAGGGTTGCGGCCATGCCTTGGAGCAGGACCAGCTGAATCTGGGAGAACGTGAATGGATACCATTTCGCCGCGTCCAGCTGTCCGGCGTCGGCGAACTTCCAGATGATGAAGGCGATGAGTCCGGCCAGCACAAGGGCCGAGACGATCGAGAGGATGATGTTGTTGCGACGAGCCTTGGGACCGGGTTCGTCGAACAGGACCTGTGTCGGTGCGCTCATCGCAGGATCACCAGTTTCCTCTCGAGGTAGTCGAAGACGCGACCCAGGATCAGCGCCAAGATCAGGTAGGCAAGAGCGGTCCCGAACAGCAGCGGGATCGCCAGGTCGCCCCGGACCTCGATGGCATTGCGCATGGCCGAGATGAGTTCACGGTTGTTGAACGCCGAGGCGATCGAGGTGTTCTTCAGCAGCGCGATGATGACGCTGCCCAGAGGCGGGATGACGGTGCGAAACGCCTGAGGCAGAATGACCTGGCTCAGGGTCTGGCCGAACGTGAGCCCGACGGCCCGAGCTGCTTCGGCTTGGCCGACGGGAATCGTCGAGATGCCCGACCTGAGAGTCTCGGCGACGAAGCATGCCGTATAGGCAGTGAGCGCCAGCGTTGCGTAGATGAAGGAGTTGAAGGAGTTGAAGGAGCTGGTCGAGCCGAAGCGGATGTCGAGGAACGGCAGTCCGAAGGCACAGAAGAACATCACCAGCGTCAGCGGTGTGTTCCTGACGACGTTGATGTAGGTCGAAGCCGCGATCCGCAGGACCGGTGTCGGTGAGACGCGCATTCCGGCCAGGATCGTGCCCAGTACGAGGGCGCCGATCAGGGCGACGGTGAAGAGTTTGACGGTGCCCCAGATGCCTGAGAGGAACATCTCGAGAAGTTGCAGAAAATCCATTCCAGATTCCTTAATCGATGCGAGGGCACCGTTGGGTGCCCTCGCATCATGTCAATCTGAAGGCTGGTCAGTAGCGGTCGATTTCAGGCATTTCGACATCATCGGCGGAGCCGAGGGTGTATTCGAATGCCTTCTTCCAGTCCCCGTCGTCCATGCCCTTCTGCAGGGCATCGTTGACAGCATCGCGCATCGCGTCATCACCCTTGGGCAGACCAACACCGTAGGGCTCTTCGGTGAAGGGCTTGCCGACGACCTTGAACTCGCCTTCGTACTGCTTTGCGTAGCCACGCAGGATCGCGTCGCCGGTGGTCACCGCGTCAACGGAACCCGACTGCAGGTCAGTGACACACTTCGAGTAGGTGTCATAGGCCACGAGCTCTGCCTTGTCGTATTTCTCTTCGATGTTCTGTGCCGGTGTCGAACCGTCCACCGAGCAGACCTTCTTGCCGTCCAGATCGTCGGGGCCGGCGATGTCGGAATCTTCGGCGACGAGCAGGTCCTGACCGGCAACGTAGTACGGTCCGGCGAAGTCAACGACCTTCTTGCGTTCGTCGTTGATGGTGTAGGTAGCCACGACCATGTCGATGTTGCCCTGCTGCAGGAAGGGCTCACGGTTGGCAGAGACGGTCTCGGTGTATTTGATCTGGTCTGGGCTGAAGCCCAGCTGCGCGGCCACCATCTTCGCGATTTCGATGTCGAAGCCTTCGGGCTGTTCGGATCCGGCCTTGACGTTGCCGAGTCCCGGCTGATCGTACTTGACGCCGACCTTCAGCTCGCCGGCGTCTTTGGCGGCCTTCCAGGTCTTGGAGTCTTTGAAATCGGCGCTGTCGTTGACGGTGTATTCGGGTGCTTCCGCCTGGGCGCCGTCGCCCTCGGCAGGAGCATCAGGGGTTCCACCTTGGCCGCAACCGCTGAGTGCGAGCAGTCCGATCGCGACAGATGCGATTGAGAGTCTGAGCTTCTTCATCGTTTCTCCTTGTGAGTGTGGTGCTGTGTGAGGTGGTGCAGGACTGTGCGGTGACGAACGACTTCGTTCGCTGCGATCAGCGGGTGAGGATCTTGGACAGGAAGTCCTTGGCGCGTGGGGTCTGGGGGTTGGTGAAGAACTCTTCGGGCTCGGCGACCTCGACGATCTCCCCATCGGCCATGAAGACGACCCGGTGTGCGGCTTTTCTGGCGAAGCCCATCTCGTGGGTCACGACCACCATGGTCATGCCTTCTTCGGCGAGTCCGACCATGACGTCGAGGACTTCGTTGATCATCTCCGGATCCAGCGCCGAGGTGGGCTCATCGAAGAGCATCACCTTCGGTTTCATCGCCAATGAACGGGCGATGGCGACTCGCTGCTGCTGCCCGCCCGAAAGCTGTGCGGGGTATTTGTCGGCTTGGTGAGCGACCCCGACGCGTTCGAGCAGGGCCATGGCCTGTTGTTCGGCTTCGGCTTTGGACAGTTTGCGGACCTTGATCGGTCCGAGTGTGACGTTTTCCAGGATCGTCTTGTGGGCGAAGAGGTTGAAGGCCTGGAAGACCATTCCCACGTCCGAGCGCAGGTGCGCCAGAGCTGCGCCTTCCGCAGGAAGTTCCTTCCCGTCGATCGTGATCGAACCGGAGGTGATGGTCTCCAAACGGTTGATCGTCCGACACAGGGTCGATTTGCCGGAGCCGGAGGGACCGATGACGACGACGACTTCGCGTTCTTTGATGTTGAGGTTGATGTGCTTCAGGGCGTGAAAATCACCGTAGTGTTTCTCAACATCTGTGACGGACACCAACGGTTGTGATTCAGCTCTCATAAGAGTTGATCTCAGTGAATAAAGGTCTCACATGAAAAACGTGGAGGCTTGCCAGAAAAACTGCAACCGACTTGTGACCTGGGCCAATCGTCGGTTGCAGTCTTTCACGGACGTGCAGGTGCGGCCCTCACCGAGGACTATCGCACCGATTCCTCAGACGAGGCTCGTCTTCTGGATGATCTTCTCGCCTTCTTCACGCAGCTCGATCTTGCGGATCTTGCCCGACACGGTCATCGGGAATGACTCTCGGACCTCCACGTAGCGCGGGATCTTGAAATGGGCGAGTTTGCCGTTGCAGAATTCCCTGACCTCCGCTGCGGTCAAAGAGTCGAAGCCGTCTTTGAGGATGGCCCAGGCCATGAGCTCTTCACCGTACTTCTCGTCGGCGACCCCAACGACTTGGACGTCCCTGATCGACGGATGGTGGTAGAGGAACTCTTCGACCTCACGGGGGTAGACGTTCTCTCCGCCGCGGATGACCATATCCTTGATCCGTCCGGAGATGTCGACGTAGCCGTTATCGTCCATGATGCCCAGATCACCGGTGTGGATCCACCGGGATGCATCGATCGCCTCGGCGGTCTTCTCCTGATTTTCCCAGTACCCGAGCATGACCGCGTAGCCGCGGGTGCACAGTTCGCCCTTCTGTCCGCGCGGGACAGCTTGCCCGGTGACCGGGTCGGCGATCTTGATCTCGAGGTGGGGCATGACGCGGCCGACGGTCTGAGTGCGGGCTTCGAGGGTGTCGTCGACGCGGGTCATCATGGACACCGGCGAGGTCTCCGTCATGCCGTAGCAGATGGCGACCTCGTCCATATTCATATCGGAAATGACGCGCTTCATGATCTCGACCGGGCAGGGAGAGCCGGCCATGACGCCGGTACGCAGCGAGCTGAGGTCGTAGCTCGAGAAGTCCGGATGCTCGAGTTCGCCGATGAACATCGTCGGCACCCCGTAGAGCGAGGTCGCCTTCTCCTCTGAAACTGCGCTCAGCGCCGCACCCGGGTCGAATCCGGGCGAGGGCAGAATGATGGCCGCGCCGTGGCTGAGAGCCGCGAGGTTTCCGATGACCATGCCAAAGCAGTGGTAGTACGGAACCGGCAGGACGACAGAGTCCTTCGCAGAGTACGACAGCAGCTCTCCGATGAAGAAGCCGTTGTTGAGGATGTTGTGATGGCTCAGCGTCACCCCTTTGGGGAAACCTGTGGTGCCCGAGGTGTACTGAATGTTGATCGGATCGTCCATCGCCAGTTCGCCCGCAAGCTTCTCCAGCCGCACCGAGTACTTGGCTGCGCCGTCGTCGAGCAGGTCACGACCGGTTCCGATCAGGTGAGCGAAGGATTCGCGTTCGCCGATCACCGCATCGCCGAGGAGGTCGGGAGGAACCGTGTCGATGAAGACCAGTTCGAGGCCCGCCACTTTGCCGGCAACCTCGGTCGCGATCGCATGGAAGTCCGAGTGCGGAGGTGCCGAGATCTGGGAGATGAGCATCGACATGCCCGACTGCTCGGCGACGTATTCGAGCTCGTGACTGCGGTAGGAAGGATTGACGTTGACGAGGATCGCGCCGATCTTCGCAGTGGCGTATTGGACGAGAGCCCATTCGGCGACGTTCTGCGCCCAGATTCCGACCCGCTCGCCCTTCTTCACTCCGCGCTCAAGCAGTCCGATCGCCAAGGCGTCGGTGTCGCGGTCGAACTCGGCATAGGTCCACCGCCGCTCGGAATGCCGATCCACCAGCGCCAGCTCTTGGGCATGTGCGGCAACTGTGGCCTTCAGATTTGCGGGAATTGTCTGCCCCAGCAGAGGTGTCTCGGATGGTCCTGAGGAATAGGAAAGTTCTGCCACGACGCTGTGCTCCTTAGTGCAGTTTCAAAGTAACTACTGTGTCGTAATGCACATTATTCCTTCTGCGTCCGTGGCGCAAAAACTGGTCAGGAACTCGTGACCTGGCATGTCTGGGCCTGCGTCGGAGATACGCTGCCCGATCTGCTCCACCGGTGCCACGGTGGCCACAGACCCGGAGTCGATGTGCACCAGGGTGGTCGCCAGAACGGTGACATCGGCGGCGTCATGCGTGATGATGACGGCGCTGCGGCCAGCGAGAGCCTGTGCCAGAACTCGCCGGGTTTCGACCTTGACGTCGACGTCGAGAGCAGCCAGGGGCTCGTCGAGCAGCAACAGCTTCGGATCGACGACAAGGGCCCTGGCCAATGCGATCCTGGCCGCCTGTCCACCAGAGACTGCCTCTGGTGCCCGACCGGAGCAGTGGCCGACTCCGAGCCTGGTGAGCATGTCCTGCGCACGGGAGCGTGCTTCCGTGGTGGTGAGTCCTTGGGCCTTGAGCCCGAAGGCAACGTTGTCGATCACATTCAGATGCGGGAATAGGAGAGGTGTCTGTGCGAGGTGGACGATTCCGCGCGAGTGGACAGGCGGCCAGCTGCCGTCCGCGATGTCGAAGATGGTGTCCTTCCCGATGTGCAGGGAGCCTGAGTCGGCGGGGATGGCGCCGGTCATCAGCTGGAACAGGCTCGACTTGCCTGCCCCGTTCCGGCCGATCATCGCCGTCGTCGACGAGCCGGGAATCGACAGGTCGATGTCAAGGCCACGATCGGGAACGGATGCTCTGAGGCGGATCGTGGCTGCGCTCGCCGTCGTCGGCCCGAGACCGTCAACGGGCAGGGGTTCACCGGCTGGCAGCGTCTCATTGACCGAGCGTGTCGTCGACTGCGGTTCGTGGGGTTTGGGTGCCCGGAGTCTGGGGGCGTGAGGGGAACGATAGGCGAGGACGATGATGACCAAGGCGACGACAATCAGGAGCAGGGACAGGGCGATGGCAGACTGTGGGTCGGTTTCGCGGACCAGGTAGATCTGCAGCGGCATCGTTCGGGTGACCCCGGAGAGGGAGCCGGCAAAGGTCAGGGTGGCACCGAACTCCCCCAGCGCTCGAGCGAAGCAGAGGATGGCGCCGGTCATGATCCCCTGCCGCAGCAGCGGAAGGGTGATGTGGAAGAACACCCGGTTGGGTGCGGCACCGAGCTCAGCGGCGGCAAGTTCGAAGTCATGTCCGCGTGCGGCGACGGCAGTTTCGACGGACATGACCATGAACGGCAGAGCGACGAAGATCTGGGCGAAGACCACTGCCGCGGATGTGTAGGCCAGCCCGAGTCCCATGTCCGTGAGCAGGGATCCGAGTGTCGCGGTTCTCCCCCAGGTGTAGAGCAGCGCCAGACCGCTGACGACCGGAGGCAGCACGAGCGGAAGCAGGATGAGGGTGCGCACGACTCGCTGCCCGCGAAAGGTGCGCGTCGCGAGCAGGTATCCCAACGGAAATCCGATGACCACACAGCACAGGGCCGCAATCAGAGCAGTCAGCAGCGACAGCCCCATCGCCAGCCGTGATTCAGGTGCCAGGATGACCTCGCCGAGGTGGCCCGGATCGATGCGTGCGACCAGCCCGATGATCGGGACCAGGAGGAAGGCGATGCCGAGAACTGCGGGGATCCATAGCCACACCGGTATCGCCGGATGGGCGTTCCGTCTGCGCGTCTTCGTCATCTGCGCACCGTCATCTCATCACGGTGGTCTGCGAGGAGTGCCCTCGGGAATGTTCTGTCATGGGGTCGAGAATCCTGCGTCTTTGAGTCTTTTCGCTGCCACGTCTGACTGCAGGAATGTCACGAATGCATCGGCCGCGTCCTTGTTCTCGCTGGCGTCGACAGTGGCCGCAGGGTACTTGTTGATGACCTTATCGGCTCCGTCGAGTTCGACCTCTTCGACATCGCCGTCGGCACGTGCCACGTCGGTGACATAGACGATGCCGGCGTCGGCCTGCCCTGCGCTGACCTTGCCGAGCACATCGGTGACGGAGTTCTCCTCGCTGGCAGGGTCAAGTGTGACAGCGTTCTGCTTCGCCCATTTCTGGGTCGCGGCCCCGCAGGGCACCTGCGGGGCGCAGACGACGAGATCCTTACCGGCGAAGTCCTGCGATGAGGAGATGTCTCCTGGATTGCCTTCGGGGACGGCCAGAGTCAGCGTGTTCGATGCGAAGTTCGATGGTTCTCCGGCCAACAGGTCATCCGCTGCGAGTGTGTCCATGGTTGTTTCATCGGCGGTTGCGATGACGTCTGCCGGCGCTCCTTCGGAGATCTGGGCGACCAGGTCTGAGGATCCTGCGAAGGAGAACTTCACGTCGACGCCTGTCTCTGTCTTGGTGAAGTCTTCCGCAATGTCTTCGAACACCTCGGTCAGAGACGCTGCGGCGAAGACGGTCAACGTCGTCTTCTCCCCCGATTCCGAGTCTGATTCTGTCCCGGAAGAACAGGCGGTCAGTGAGAGCACTGCGACGATGCAGGCTGCAGACAAATACTTCATTCGCCCATTAAACCCGCATCTGCGCGTAAATGGCTAATCTGACTCAGTGTTTGCGGAACTGATGTTGCTTTTTCTTAAACAGCCTCGGTCCCGGAGAAAAGCAGCCGGTGAGCAGTTTTCAGCGAGTACCCGGGGAGTCGATGGAGACCATTGTGGCCTTCACCGAGGCGGTGGCCAGGCTGCCTGGCTCTAGTTCGAGCTGCCGGCAGGCCTCAGCCGACATCAGCGACACAACCCGGAACGGGCCGCACTGGAGGCTGACCTGGGCCATCACGCCGTCGATGACGACGTCGGTGACGAGACCGGCGAATCGGTTGCGGGCGGAGCTGACGACACCCGTCGGATCCTCGAGGGCACCTGAACCCGTCTGTGCCAGGGCAGCCAGTTCCCGCCCCTCGACGACTGCCCGGTTGGAGGCGTCCTTGTGCTGGGTGAGTTTCCCGTCGCTGATCCAGCGGCGGATGGTGTCGTCGCTGACTCCGAGGAACCGGGCCGCGTCGTTGATGCGCAGTTCGGTCATTCGAGAGCCCCGACCCACTCGTCCTCACCGTCGGCGAAGAACTGGTGCTTCCAGATCGCCACACGCGCCTTGACCTCGTCGACCAGCTCGGAGCAGGCGGCGAAGGAGTCGTGGCGATGTGGTGAGGCGACGACCGCGGCCAAGGCCACATCTCCGATCTCGAGGGCACCGACGCGATGGACGACGGACAGACGTACGGCCGGGTGTTTGGCTGCGATCTCAGCGGCCACCTCGGCGATCTGCGCGCTTGCCACCGGATGGGATTCATAGGTCAGTCGATGGACCCCGCGACCCTCGTCGTGGTCGCGGATGACACCGGAGAAGCTGACCACAGCACCGCAGGTGTCATCGAGGACATCCGCCTCAAGTGCGGCGGTGCTGATCGGGGTCTCGACGACGTCGGTGTGGATGACGCTCATGTGTCCCGGCTCCAATCGCCGCTGCGGCCACCGGACTTCTCGATGACCTTGATGTCGCCGATGATCGCCTGGTTGTCGACGGCCTTGATCATGTCGAAGATGGTCAGGGCGGCGATGGACACTGCGGTCAGCGCCTCCATCTCGACACCCGTCTTCGACACGGTCTTGACCGCGCCCGTGATGCGAACGGCGTCGTCGAGGAGTTCGAAGTCGACATCGATGCCCGTCAGCGGCAGCGGGTGGCACAGTGGAATCAGGTCACTGGTGCGTTTGGCGCCCATGACTGCGGCGATACGGGCCACGGGCAGGGCATCGCCCTTGGGCAGGCCCGCTTCGGCGATCATGTCGATCACCTCGCTCCGGGTGGTGATAAGTGCGGTGGCGACGGCGCGACGTTTGGTCACGTCCTTGTCTCCGACGTCGACCATATGGGCGGCGCCGTCGTCGTCGATGTGCGTGAGTGTCATGTGATCTTCCACGTCTTCAGCCTATCGTCTGCGCCGGGGGCGAGCTCATTCGTGTGCGCACCTGAATCGGTTGGCGGGATGAAGACCAGATGCGAACTCTGAGCATAGTTGTGGAGCAGATGCGAGCGGGTACCGCCGACGAGCTCAAGGCCGTCGGGGCCCATCACGGCACGCCGCACCTGCAGCTTTCCGCTGGGCGGAGCCTCGTCCAGGCCACCGAGCAGCCGGTGGTATTCCGTTTCGCGAGGTTCCTCATCGACGTCCAGACCCAGCAGTGCAGGGCGAATGAACATCTCAAAGCTGATCAGGGCGCTGACGGGATTGCCGGGCAGTGCCACCCATGCGGTGTCGGCGAGGCGTCCGCATCCCTGCGGCCCGCCGGGCTGCATGGCGATGGGTTCGAAGACCATGCTCGAGCCTTCGTCGAGTTCGGCGGCGAGCTTGACGACCTCGTGGGCGCCTTTCGAGATCCCGCCGGTCGAGACGACGAGCTCGCAGTCGGCTGCTCTGACTGCGTCGAGCAGAGCCTGGGGATCGTCGGGCACGGTGAGGAGGGTCGTTTCGGCGCCGAGGCGGCGCAGGCTGGCCCCCAGGGTGATCGAGTTCGCGTCGTGGATTCCGGCTGCGGCAGCGGCGGTGATCTCATCCCCTGTGCTCACGATGAGCACGCGCGGCAGGGTTTGAACCTCGAGTTCGGTGATTCCGCAGGCGGCAGCGACGCCGAGGTGGGCCGGCGTGAGCATCACTCCGGCGCTGAGCACTGTGGATCCGGCAGCAACGTCGCTGCCGCGCGAGCGGACGAAGGCGCCCGGCTCAGCGCCTGCATCCGTGGCCGGCAGGGTGATGGTGATCTCCGGGGATTCGAAGCGCCCGGGGTGGGTGTCCTCGATCTTGATCACCGTGTCGGTGCCGGCAGGCAGCGGAGCCCCGGTCATGATCTCCACTGCGGTTCCGGCCGCCACCTCGCTGCCACGGGCTCCAGCCGCAACCCGGCCGTGGACCGGAATGGGGCCGTAGACTGTCTGTGGTCTACCATTGTCGTCGGTGGCGTGACTCTGCTTCGCATCGCGAAGCGTGGTGGCGGCGACGGCATATCCGTCCATGCTGGAGTTGTCGAAGCCGGGAACATCGATCGGTGAGCTCAAAGTGGTGCTCAGGCGACGAGGTGTATCGAGGAGTTCGCCGATCGGAATCGTCTGCGATTGAAGCAGCGGGCCGATCGTGTCGAGGACACGACGACGATGCATGATGGCGGTAGTCATGGGACGATGATAACGAAGAAGTTGATCAAGGAGGATGGCAGAATGCGCAAGATCAGCCTGCCCACACCCGTTCTGAGAACCCCGACAGTGGATCCGGGCGAGACGTTCACAGCCCATCAGGAGGATTCGCTCCTGGACACCTTCGGTCGACGTGCCCGCGATATGCGCATCTCACTGACCGACTTCTGCAATCTGCGCTGCAGCTACTGCATGCCCGAGGAGGGTGTGGAGTTCATGTCCCGCGATGCGGCCATGACAGCCGATGAGATCATCCGCTTCGTGCGCATCGGCGTCGAGAAGTTCGGCGTCGACCAGGTCCGATTCACCGGTGGCGAACCGCTGACCCGAAAAGACGTCACCGACATCATCGCCGGTGTCGCCGCCCTTGAGCCCCGCCCCAATATCGCACTGACCACGAACGCGATCGGCCTCGACAAGCGGGCGCCGAAGCTGCGGGACGCGGGCCTTGACCGCATCAATGTCTCTCTCGACACTGTCGATCCGGAGACGTTCGCGACGATCACTCGCCGCCCGTTCCTCAACCGGGTGCTCGACGGGATCAAGGGCGCCCAGGCCGCCGGTATGGATCCGGTGAAGATCAACGCCGTTCTGCTGCCAGGCGTCAACGACCATCAGGCTCCCGAACTGCTGGCCTGGTGCCTGGAGCGCGGGCTCAAGCTGCGCTTCATCGAACAGATGCCGCTCGACGCCGGGCATTCCTGGGAACGCGGCACCATGATCACGGCCGCTGACATCTTCGCCCTGCTCGAACCCGATTTCGTCCTCACTCCCGACTCCGCACCGCGCAACGGTGCGCCAGCGGAGAAGTTCCTGGTTGCGAGCAGGAACGATCCGGACACGATCATCGGCGACGTCGGCATCATCGCCTCGGTGACCCGGCCTTTCTGTGCCGACTGCACCCGCACCCGTCTGACGGCAGAGGGACGGGTGCGGACCTGCCTGTTCTCGCACACGGAGGTGGATCTGCTCTCCGCGATGCGCGGTGGTGCCGACGATGAGGCGATCGCGAACCTGTGGAAGGGCGCGCATTGGAAGAAACTGGCCGGACACGGCATGGATTCCGAAAGCTTCGAACAGCCCCAACGTCCCATGAGCGCCATCGGAGGATAAGTGCCCCAGATCAGAGTCCGCTTCTTCGCCGCCGCACGAGAGGCCTTCGGAACCAAGGAATCGACCGCGGCAGCGTCAACCATCGACGAGCTGATGACGACCCTGACGAAGGACGCCAGCACCGAGGCGACAACAGTCATCTCCCGTTCGAGCTTCCTCGTCAATGCGGTCGCCGCCACAGACCCGCAAGCGCCCCTGAGCGAGGGTGACACCGTCGACGTTCTCCCGCCCTTCGCAGGCGGCTGAGACCGGCTGGTTCCGTATTGCCGATGTCGCCAGTTCGGCTGAGTTTGTCAGTGCGGCAGTGACAGGTATGCGAGGTATCCCCCGGAGACCGAGCTGACCTCAGTACCCTGCGCGCGCAGTTGGGCGCACGCCCGTGACGACCGCACGCCCGAGCGGCAGTAGAGTGCGACCTGCTCGTGTCCGGCGAGCTGCCCGGAATCCTCCAGCAGAGCGTCCATCGGTATGTGCTGGGCTCCCGGGACCATGCCCGCCGAGACCTCGTCGTCGTCTCTGATGTCGACGAGGTGCGTGCCGGGTGCCAGCGACGCCCATGTCACGCTCGGATCCGTCCCCTCGGACGTCCCGGCTGCGCTCTCATCACCATGGCTGCCGAGTGTGTCACCGTAGTCGCCGAGGTGGCTCTCCAGGTCCGTGATCGGCTGGCGGTTCGGTATCCGTCCGACCGGCACGGTCTCCCAGCTGGCGTCGAGGCTGCTGTGGATGGAGACCGCGTTGCAGAGCGGGGTGCCGATGCCGGTGAGGACCTTGATCGTCTCCATCGCCATGGCAGCACCGATACTTCCGCACAGTGCGCCGAGGACACCGGCTGTTGCACAGTCCGGGACCGACCCGGGTGCTGGTACGACGGGGTAGAGGTCGCGCAGAGTCGCTCCCTGCCTCGTGTCGAAGACGGCAACCTGGCCGTCGAATCCGAGAATCGTGCCCCAGACGAGGGGCTTCTCCAGAATCTCGCAGGCGTCGTTGGCTAGGTATCTGGTCGCGAAGTTGTCGCTTCCGTCGATGACGATGTCGGCAGCACCGATGAGTTCGAGGGCGTTGTCCGGCGTCAGCAGCACCGGGTGGGTGGTGATGTCGATGGCGGAATTCAGCTCGCCCAGCCGATGTTTCGCGGATTCGACCTTCCGCTGCCCTACACCTGTCTCGGAGTGGATGAATTGGCGGTGCAGGTTGCTCAGTTCCACTGTGTCGGGGTCGATGATGCTGATGTGTCCGACTCCGGCGGCTGCCAGGTAGGTGAGGACTGGTGCCCCGAGTCCTCCTGCGCCGATGACGAGCACATGGGAATCCAGGAGCGCGGATTGGGCCTGTGGTCCGAAGCCGCTGAGGCGGATCTGACGGGCATAGCGTGCTGTGTCCGCGGAGCTGAGGGTTTTGCCTGACATGTGTCCCAGTCTAGTTTGCTTCAGCAGTCAAGGACCGTGATGACCTCACCGTGGCGAATGGCCTCGGGCGCTCGAGGGACCCGGATGATGACCTCGGCCCCGGCGAAGTCTCGCAGTCGTGACCGGTCGAACGCTGCGATCTCTCCCCCAGCGGTGAAACGACCCGGCACCAGGCTGACCGCTGTGCTGTGGCCCGTGATTTCGGGACCGTTGTACACGGCCTTCCTCCACCTCGATGCGAGGGGCCGCGCAGCGATGACCGAACGTGCGAAGAGGTGGAAGGACAGAAAGGCCCCTGTCGGTGTGCCCGGGAAATGCAGCAGCGGTACGCCGGCGATGCGTCCGTGCCCCTGCGGCCCACCCGGTCGCATCGACAGACGCAGGAACGTCGAATGTTCATCGCCCAGTTCCTGTCTGACGACCTCGAAGGCACCGGCGCTGATTCCGCCGGTGGTGATGATCAGGTCAACGCTGTCGCGCAGTTCGTCGACGATCTGTCGAAAGGCTGCCGGGTCGTCACCGCAGCTGCGTTCGACGGGGATCGCGCCGGCAGCGGCGATCGCGGAACTGAGCATGGGCAGGTTCGAGTTGTGGATGAATGGCTGCGACGAGGTGGCGGAATCGGTGACCAGCTCATCTCCGGTGACGATGAGACCGATGGTCAGCGACCGGCGCACGCGGATGGTCTCGCGTCCCATCATCGCCAGCGTGCCCACACCGGCGGAGTTGATCACCTCACCGGCGGTGATGACGGTATCTCCGCTCCCGGTGTCCTCCCCCACTGCTCTGATGTTCCAGCCTGGTCGCGCGCCCTTGGGCCAGGAGGAGATGCGGATTCGGTCCGGGGCCGGCCCCGTGCGTTCGGCATCGGTGTACTCGACGGGAACGACCACCTCGGCGGTGGCGGGCACCTGGGCCCCGGTCATCACCCGCACCGCGGTCCCCGGTGTGATGTCCACGGGCCTGGCACCGGCGGGGATGTCACCGCTCACATCCACCTCGGCGCCGGTCCGGGCACTGGTCAGAGCCGACTCGTCGAGTGCAAAGCCGTCCATCGCCGAGGTGGCGAAGCCGGGTATGGGGGAATCGGCGATCACGTCTTCCGCGGCGATTCTGCCATGGCCTGACATGGTGGGAATCGTCTCTTCGGTGCGCTGGGGAGCCGAAGCGAGGATGAGTCGGCAGTATTCCTCTGGTTCCACGGGTGTCCTTTCGTCTGTTGGGAATCCTACGAGGAGTTGCCGCTTCGGGCACTCGCGTTCGGACAGTGGTGACTTAGAGTGGCAGGCGTGGACACTCAAACACGATTCGACACTGATTCTCGCCGATTCGACCTCGTTTCCTGGCCAGGCTTGGCCGCGACGCTGTTGGCACTGTCCGCTTTCGTCCTGTTCGGACTGGGAACCACGTTTCCTGAGGTGAGAGCCTTCGGGTATGTACCGATGGTAGCCTCCCTCATCGTCGCCTGGAGCGCCGACCGGGAATTCGCACGCGACCTCAGCGTCATCGCCGGCTGCCTGGGTCTGATCTCGTCGATCTCGGTGGCCGCCGATATCTCGTGGTCCAATATCGCTCGCATGGGGGTCGTGCTCTCTGCCGTAGTGATCGGGCCCTGGCTGATCACCCGCTACGGCTTCAAGGACCGCACCATCGTCTTCCCGCTGCGTCGGGGGCAGCGATGGTCGCGTCTGGAGTGGGCGTGGCTGCTGTTCGTGATCGTCGTCGCCTGGCTCGTCCTCCCCCAGTACTTCATGCGCACTGGGGTCTATCTCAACTGGCCGCCGGTGACGCAGTGGGATGAGATCGTCCGTCTCTTCTTCGGCGTCAACGCCGTCGGCATCTGGGATGAGCTGTTCTTCATCTGCACGGTCTTCGCTCTGCTGCGCAAGCACTTCGCCTTCTGGACCGCGAACGTATTCACCACCGTCATCTTCGTGTCCTTCCTCTGGGAGCTGGGCTATCGGTCGATCGGACCGGTGCTGACGATTCCGTTCGCACTCGTCCAGGCCTATATCTTCACCCGGACGAAGTCGCTGCCATACACCGTGACGGTCCACCTCCTCTTCGACGCGCTCGTCTTCCTCACAATCGTCCATGCCCACCATCCCGAGGCGCTGCCCATCTTCATCGGAGTATGAGAAAACTCCCCCGCTCACACTGTGTGAGCGAGGGAGTTCGCTGCAGCTCGAAGGAGCCACGATGGGACTGCTAAGGGTCAGCGGATGCCGCGCAGAGCCTTGAGCATCGGCTTCGTCAGGGTCAGAGCCAGCAGACCGAGAACGATCGACGCCGCGCCGATAGATGTCCAATACGGTGTCTGATTGTCGGCCGAGTAGTAGCCGCCCAGCACACCGGACAGAGCCGTTCCCACGCCCGAGGCGAGGAAGAAGACGGCGATCATCTGTGACTGGAACACCTTCGGGGCAACCTTCGAGGAGAAGGACAGACCGATGGGTGAGATGAGCAGTTCTGCGAAGACGAAGAGCAGCAGGATGAATGCTACCCACAGCAGCGGTGTCTCATGCTCGCCGGCATTCGCATACGGCAGGAACAGCAGGAATGCGATGCCGATGAGGATGAGCGAGAGCCCTGCCTTGACCGGAGTCGAGATCTGACGTGTGCCCAGCTTGAACCAGATCGCCGAGAACACCGGAGCGAAGGCGATGACGAAGATCGGCGGGATGAGTTGGAGCCAGTTGATCGGCATCTCCCAGCCGAAGATCTCACGGTTCATCTGCGTGTCGGAATAGGCAGTGAGCGTTCCGAAGATCTGCTGGTAGAGGGACCAGAAGACAACGCAGGTGATGAAGAAGGGAATGAATGCGAGCACCCGTGAACGCTCATCGGCATTCGTCTGCGGGCTGACACCCATGACGATGAAGTAGCAGGCCGCTGCACCGGCTGAGATTCCCGCAATCCACCAGTCGAGATTGTCGGGGTTGACGACACCGGAGAACCAGAGAATCACGATGAGGATGACTGCGACGACGATGGCCGCCAGGAAGAGGTAGAGCTTCGAGGTCGCCAGCGGGTTGACCGCACCCCGCGATTCGTCGGGCAGGTTCTTACGACCTGTCGCATAGATGATCAGACCCAGAGCCATACCGATTGCTGCGGCGCCGAAGCCGAAGTGGAATCCGATCTCCTTCTGCAGAAGGCCGGTGATCAGCGGTCCCAGGAGGGCCCCGATGTTGACGCCCATGTAGAAGAGGGTGAATCCGGCATCCCTGCGCGGGTCCTTCTCGGTATAGAGCTCACCGACGAGAGCGGAGGCGTTGGCCTTGAGACCACCGGATCCGAGTGCAACGAGGATGAGACCGGAGGCGACGCCGCCGAATCCGGGGATGAGCGCCAGGCAGATGTGGCCGACCATGATGATGATCGCCGAGTAGAAGAGGATTCGCTCCGCACCGAGGATCCGGTCGGCAACCCATGCACCGAGGATCGTCGCCAGGAACACGGCGCCGCCGTAGGCGCCGACGATTCCGATGGCGGTTGGCTGCGGCATTCCCAGTCCGCCCTCGGAGACCTGGAAGTACAGGTAGAGGGCGAGGATGCCGTTCATGCCGTAGTAGGAGAACCGTTCCCACAGTTCGAGGCTGAACAGCTGCATGAGCGGAAGCGGGTGCCCGAAGAATCGGGTATCGTTCCGCGCGGCCTCAGTGGTTGAGGTGCTTGATGACATATCGTGCTTTCCGTTGTGGCGTGCAAACGCGCACTGTCGTTCTGGTGCGCGATTCACTGTGAACAACCGGCAATGCTACTCCCGGATATTGCTCAGGTCACACGCTCCCAATGCTGGGACACGCTGTCCCAATAAGCGGAAACTACGAGTGAACCAGGTCTCTTTTTCGGGCTTTTCTGCCGCAGAGGAGGTTGAGCAGGCCCGCGACGAGCACAAGTGCGGAAGCCGCCATCGGGACAGCCATTGCGGCCGAGGTTCCGGCCTCCTCGGCGAGGATTCCGTTGACTGCCGATGCCACCGACTGACCGACGATGATCGCGGACCCGGCCATCGACATGACCGTGGCAGAACGACCGAGCGGACTGCGTTCGGCGGCGAGGCTGAACAATGTCACCAGCGTCGGCCCGACCGCGCAGCCCATGAGCAGAAGCGCGATGACCACGGTGACCATCGAGGTCGAGGACGCCATGATCACGGAGCCGATGAACATCAGCGGTGCAAAGGACAGCAGCCTGGCCCACAAAGCATAGCGTGGTGAGAACAGCGCGACGGTGATGGCCAGAATCGCTGAGCCGATGCCCATGATGCCGTAGATGATTCCCGCTTCCTCGGGACGTCCGAGATCGTTCGTCAGCGAGGTCAGCGCCGTCAGCGTTGACCCGAAGACGAGTCCGA
Source organism: Brevibacterium aurantiacum (assembly GCF_003932995.1). Taxonomy (NCBI): domain Bacteria; kingdom Bacillati; phylum Actinomycetota; class Actinomycetes; order Micrococcales; family Brevibacteriaceae; genus Brevibacterium; species Brevibacterium aurantiacum. The sequence continues at coordinate 1,983,980 of NZ_CP025333.1, read as the reverse complement.
TGCCGAAGACGCCGAGGACGACGACGAACACGCCGAAGGTGAACAGTTCCTTCGCCGGCGCCTGGGCGCGAGGCTGTGTCGACGTGCTCACGTGCGCACGGCCGGTGGGGTGGAGAGCGAATGAGGTCACGAAGACCAAGGTCATGATCACCGCGCCGATGATCGGCGCCACCGGGTGGAGGGTCGTGGCGAGGAGACCGACGATGAAGGGACCGAAGACGAAGACGAACTCATCGGCGGCCGACTCGTAGGCCATCGTCGAGTTGAGCGTCTTCTGCTGTCTGGGGCCCGCGAGCTTGGACATGATGATCTCGACGAGACGCGAGCGTGACATCGGGGCGACCTGCGGGGCTGTGGCACCGATGGCGAAGGCGGCGATGAGCACCACAGAATCGGGCAGGGGGCTGAAGACCACCCAGGCCATGAAGATCAGTGCGATGCTGTTGAGCAGGCCGATGGTCAACAGCACGCGACGCTGGCCCCAACGGTCGGCGGCGGCCCCGATGAAGGAGCCGAAGATCGCCGTTCCCAGTCCGACCATGGCGGAGTTGATTCCGCCGAGGCTCAGCGAGTCTCGGCCGGCGACGACAAGGGTGAGGACACCGATGACGACCATGGCGTAGGGCAGGCGGGCCACGAAGGCGATCGGAAAGTAGCTGGGGCCCACGATCTTGAGCAGCTTCGGTGCTGCCGTCTCGTCAGGTCTGATGCGGGTTTCATTGCTGGGCATATCAATCCAGTTTCTCCCCCATCATGGTGATGGGGATCGGTGCCGCCGTGGTGACCTGGATCAAATCACTCGGTAGATGCACGCTGCTGTCACTGTCAGCGCTCAATAGGCGCTCCTCCCAGGCTACCGGGATCGGACCGCGTGCACGAGGGTCCATAGGCACTTAGTCACTTGAGCTTGCTCACCATCGGCATCACACGGTGTGCAATCCTGTCGCCCCCACGCCTCGGCGAAGACCAGGAGACAGGCCGCCGGCACGGACCTCATTCTCACCCGTGACTCAGAAAGAATGCAGACGAGAATGCGACGATATCTCTATGAATTTCCTCTTGAGAGTTGTCGTCAACGCATGTGCGATCTGGGTTGCGGCTTGGATTCTGCCTGGCGTCGCCATCGAAGGAAACCAGGTTGTCGAAGACCAGACCGGCACGATCGCCGCCACGATCATCTCCTACCTCGTCGTCGGGTTGATCTTCGGTTTGGCGAATGCGTTCATCAAACCCATCCTCAGCTTCGTCTCGGCACCGATCACGTGTCTGACCTTGGGTCTGTTCTCGATCGTCATCAATGCGGTCATCTTGGCTCTGACCAGTTGGCTCAGCGGCTTCACCCCATTCGAGTTCACCATCGACTCCTTCTTCCCCTCGGCCATCATCGCCGCAGTCATCGTCTCGATCGTCTCCGCTCTGCTGGGTTGGCTGGTCCCGGAGCGAAGCACCGAACGCGACTGACGGATAATCGCCGCGACTTCGGCGACTGCCAGCACCGGAATCTTCTCTACGACATGTAGACTTATGTGCAGTGTGTGTGAGCCTGCACCCAATGACCGTCGGAGGAGAATATGTCCAATATCGCCACAACGAAGAGAACTCGGAACTCAGCATCGTTCGCTGACGTCATCGTCTTCATCGTTTCGTTCGCCCTCTTCATCTTCGGGCTGTATCTCTTCGGCGCAGGATTCTTCGGAGCACCTGGCACCGAGTTCTGGCTCTTCTGGGCTGGACTGCTCGCCTCCTGCCTCGCCTTCCTCGTGCCCATCGTCTACCACTGGGTCAGCGACCGCCCCCAAACCTGACGGCACGAGCAAAAGGGCCGATGCGTTGATTCGCATCGGCCCTTTTCTCTGCCATTTCTCAATGCGCTGCCGTTGTCGGGCTCATCGTCGAGGCTCGGTGACAGGTTCAGTCCCGACCGCGACAGAAATCCATGATCGCCGAGGCGGCTGCATCCGGTCGTTCGTAGTGCACCAGGTGCCCGACCCCGGAGAGTTCGACGAACTTGGCATCGGCCAGGTCTGAGACGAAGCGGCGAGTCGCCGCGATCGGTGCGATGGCATCCTTGTCCCCGGCGATGACGAGCATGGGCATCGACAGCTGCCCGGCCACCTCGGCGACGGTGTGAGCGACCGAGACGTCGAAGGCCTCTGCCAGCGAGGTCCGATCGCTGAAGGTGGAGAAGTGACGAGCATGCTGATCATGGATATAGCGTCGCAGCCCGCGGTCTCGTGTCGTGGCCATGACCTCGCTCATCGCACGCACGATCACAGGGTTGGCCAGCAGCTGGTGCCCGATCGTCTCCGGCAGCCGAGCACCGAGACCGTAGTACAGACGGGTCAGGGCAGTCAGCACCTTGGCCGAACCCTCGAGAGCGGGCGTGGTGATCGGATTGATGAGGATGAGCTCAGGCGCCGTGGACGGTTGGCGAGCGGCCATGTGCGCGACAAGGATGGAGCCGAAGGAATGCCCGAGAACGATCGGGACAGCCTGCCACCGCCGAGTCACTTCGGCGACGAGGCCAGCCAGGTGATCGCAGTAGGCATCGAGGCTCAGACCGGACGCCAGCGGAGGCGTGAGCCCGAAACCGGGCAGGTCACCGACGATGACATCACGGTCTCGGATGGCGCCTGCGATGAGGTCCATTCCGTGGTGGTCGCCGCGGAAGCCGTGGACCATGAGCACAGGACGGGCGCTCGACCCTGAGGAGTGCACCCACGCCGCAGTCGAGTCACCGTCGACGGTGAAGTTCGTGCGCGTCGGAACTGAGGGACTCACGGCGGAGTGATGGCGCTGACGGCTCTGCGAGGCACGACGACCACGGGGACTGGCAGCACCCGCAGCAGTCGGCGGGCTCGTGCGCCGATGAAGACGCGCCCGCCTCGCCCGAGCCGACTCGATCCGATGAATGCGATCTCGCCCGGTTGGAAGTCGACTCGGGCGGCGGCGTCTTCGATGTCGGCTCCGGCCTGTGATTTGACCACGGCTCGCCCCGACTCGAACATCTTCGCGGCACGCGCAGCCAGCACCGCTCCCCCGTATTCCTCGGCGAATTCCTGAATCTCCGCGGTGTCGTCCTCACCGAGACCATCGTTCTCGATCAGAGACAGGAGACGGAGATCCACGTCGAGGGCATCGGCGGACTGCACGGCCGCACCGATGAGCGCCGCAGCGCCTGGCCGGGCGCCGAAAAGCGTTGTGATGCGCGAGATCGGGCCGATGTCCGAGTTCCCGGCTGGCGCCAAGACGACAGGGACCTCGGACGAGTGCAGCAGTGAGGTCGCGACAGTCCCGATGCGGAACGAACGCATCAATGTGGTGGCTCGCGCACCGATGACGATGGCCAATGCGCCCTCGGCCTCAGCAACCTCCATCAGCCCCTTGGACTCGTTCGACGAGGTGTGGATGACGCCTCGAGCCGTGACATCGTCCGGCACCAATGCCAGAGCTTCGTCGAGCCAGTCCTCGAGCTGCTGTGAGACGATGCCGGACCCATCCTGCGGAATGGAGTTGCCGGCGGTGAAGGTCGAGGCTTCCGGACGGACGATCGTGATGATGAGTTCGGTGCCGGCCGATCGTGCCATGGAGATCGCCAGAGCGATGGCGTCACGTCCACGGTCGGTGGCGATGTATCCGACGACCAGTCGTCGAGCAGTAGCAGGTGCCTGTGACATTGTCTTCCCCCAGTAAGTCGCGAGTCTGAGAAGATTCTACGTCGCTGCCTGGGGATTCCTCGACCGCGCACCCCGAGTCTGGAAGCACGGGGCTGGAGACGAGATCTCCCCTCCCCATAATCCGCGATTAGGCCACCGTGCTCATTAGTCGCAGAAGTTTCACAAAAAGAATGCCCAGAAACCACACAGAGTTCTTCATTTGTGACAAATTCGAGATTGCAATTAAGGATTCGCACAAACCCCACAATTGCAGCCATTCATTCTGAGCGCTGACGCCGCTCAAACGAGATCCAAGACCAAGAAAGGAGCGCAGGAGAATGTTGAAACTCATCGCATTTCCCCATCCCCAGCATCGCTGGATCGGAATCACTGCCTGCTTGACTGGCGGACAAGGACTCGTCGGCTGAATCCAGCCGCATCTCTCGTCTTTCTCCACCGGTCACGTGAACACCGGTACGTTTCTCCCGCAGGGTCGTCCTGCCTCCACGCCGCACTGACGCCACCGTTGGCGCTCATTCGCAGCATCGAGGCATGCGCCGAGCTCGCGTAGGACACTGGAGTTCTACAGGTACGTGCTTTCACGAACCTCACCGACCCTTTGGGCTCTGGACCCATTTCACTGATCACATCTGCCGACGGCAGTCGCCGTGACATCGCCGGAAACTTACTCGCGCCACAGGCGTGCCTCGGGCGAGTTTTCATCGACTGTGTTCGGCAACAGCAACGGATCCAGATTCCGGACGTCGCTTTCACTCGGTTCATTGAGTTGTTCTGCAGCTCTTTGATATCGGACATTTTCCCTAACTCTCATTTGGGCATTTCCCCTGCCCGAAAACATTAAGGAATCGTTTTGTCTACGGCATTTCCATTCACATATCCACGGCGTATTGCGCTGAGTGCTGGGCTCAAGCTGATCCAATGGGCCCGCCGTCCACCAGAGACCACCAAGGATCACGATCGGATCGCGTTGGAGCGTCGCAACGCGCGGTTCCGCAGGCTCGCTCGAGATGAGCGGCTGCAGGAGCAGCGCGAACGTGAAGTCACGAGATACCTCTATCTGGTGCGCCCGATGATCTGATGATCGCTGACAGATGACCGGGGCCGGGATCACATCCGACCCCGGTCATCGTCAGAGACCACGCGCTTGGCGATGCTCACTAGAGTCAATGTGGTCAGCGTCACTGTCGCCCGATTTGTCGTCGTGGGTGCACCTGAGTAATATTGATCGAGCAAGCGGGGGTATGGCGCAGTTGGTAGCGCGTCTCCATGGCATGGAGAAGGTCAGGGGTTCGAATCCCCTTACCTCCACCACACGAAGGACCCGGTCTCATAAACATGAGGCCGGGTCCTTCTTCGTGTGCACCGGATCCTTCTTCGTGTGCGTGGGTCTGCGGATGATCTCTCCGCGACTTGTTGCTCCGAGGCTGTTCTCTCAGTGGCTGTGTGAGCTTCAGCGATAAATGGCGGTCTTATGACAACACTCAGTGGCGGGGCGAATCTCATTGACTGCGTGTTTGAGCTCCAGCCGCAAGGAGTCTCGCATGACATGGGTTTTAAGACAGGTAAGTTATGAGACAGGCTGAGGCTGCGAATCGCCCACTTTTGAGAACTAACAACGAGCCAAGTGATCCCGCTATGCAACGCGCACCATTTCGGACCGATGTCAATGGCCACGGCGTAACGAAAGTCCCGCCGCTCCGATGCTTCTGACAAGCGACGGAACCTTCATTTCGCTTTCGGATGACTACTCTCCTGCGTCCCTAAGGCTCTGAGCTTTGAGCGCCTCAAAGTCCGGATCCCCCATTCCGAGGGTGAGAGCACCGGAACCACTGTAGAACTCGGGGTTTTCATCGTCGCTTTTCGCCTTGGCCGACGTCATTTTCAAGACTTCAGGTTCGGTAACGACCGATGGCCACACTTGGATGAGTAAGTGGTCTCTTGCGGGAAGGTTGGGTTCGATCAGCTCGTCGGTTCCCGAATCATCTCGGCCACGCACATGAATGCGGAGGCGATATTCTTGACCGCCTTCGAGCACTGCCGCGCCGGTGTCGTTCTCGTCGACTTCAACACTATCGCTGAAGATTCCAACCAACGCCAACGGTTCGGAGTCAGTTGCTCGTGCACCCAGCTCGACAACGTCTTCCCATGCACCGGCTGATTCCCCTGGCGATTGATCAAGCAATTCGAAGCTTGCGCTAACCGGCCCATACATCGCTCCGGTATGGAGTGTAAGCGTTCCCTCGCCATCGGCTGAGACTGTCCCGCCCAGAACTGTCTCAGCAATGGAAGAAGCCACCAAAGGGATGAGGCGGAGCCGCCAGTTCTCAGTTTGAACTACCTGCGTGTACATGTCAGTCAACTGTCTCTCAAAGAATTTGGACATAGAACGGATCGCCTGTCAGCACTCGACTTTCCTTGAAGAACTTGCTGAGATCGGATCCGGCTGCCGAATTTTCCTTCTGCGGAATCATACATGCGCTGTACCCCTTCGCGCCTTTTGCGCCAACAGGATAAGATTTGTCGGCAATGTTGCACTTGCTGAAAGTGCGGCCGGCACCACCACCGTAATAGGCACCCTGCTGTGTTGAAGCGAATGGATACTCGTCACAAGATAGACCGGACGGTCGCTTGAGACGCGAAGGGCAGGCCTTCGAACGATTTTTTGCTGAAGACTGTCCGGCCTTGAGCCTCTTCAATGCTGTGGTCTTGCCGGGTAGACCGCTTTTTTGTGCTTCGCTGACGTGTCGAGCAAAGCTTGGGTAGGGGCCTTTATCGTAACCGATTGCGACCTGTCCCTTCGTCATGATGCATCCGGCAGAATAGCTCTTGTACTCTTTGTCGCAACGCACTGGGCTGGCACCTGCATAGCTGAACGGAAGGATTTGTGCGACCTTTGGATGCTTAACCGTGAGGTTCCATGACAGCGACTGACTTGACCTGGTCGTCTTCCCTGTCCAGTTGTAGTAACTTTCCGCGCTCAGCGTTTTGCCGGCTTGCATCGCCTTTCCTGCGAGCGATGTCACTGATCCAGTGCGAGAACAGTTTCCGGTGCATTTCGGTGAGGTGCCGGCGATCGAGAACTTGTTGCCTGTTCCCGTAGTTTTTGAGATCACCATGGTGAGTTGGTTTCCGATACGGGTCTGATTCGTCGCGCTGTACTGGTAGACGTAGACGGTCCCAGTGAGAGTACCGAGCACCGCACCCTTGCCAGAGTGATGTTTGATAGTGAGAGGAGTACCAACACAGCCGTTTGTTCGGTCGGACGAGCGGACGCCCGCTTTGCAAACATTTTTCGGCAGAGGTAGCGTCGCATGAGGCTTCAAAGCAGAACTGTCCAGTTCGCCCACCGTCGCACAGATGCTGGACCCGTCGGGGGCTTTAGAACAGGTGGTTTCGGCTTTGATTGCTTCAGTGACTTGCCCGGATTGGGCTTCGGCGGAGAGCCCAAGGGTTTCATCGATCCGGGACGGGGCGATGACGATTCGTTGCGCCTTAGTCGATTCTGAGACTGAAGACTCCTGCGAATCAGTCTCAAAGGTTTTAGGATCTACTTCCGCGGCGGCACTACTTAGCACCGATCCTCCTGGCCCGAATGTCAGAGTCAATGCTCCGATGACTGCTATGAAGAGAGCGCTCAATCGCCTCAATTTGACACTTGTGATGTGTATTTTGATCCTTTACGTGGGGTGATGGCTTCGAAATTCTATAGTTCGATTACCTCGTTGACATCGCACGAACGAGGTAGATTCCCAACTTGATTCTGAAGCCATTCACACGTGCCTAGTGTTTGCTACGGCCGATTACTAGTGGGGTGCAGTGTCGGGGACAGCCCCCTGAACTCAGCAGCGTAGAGGACTGTCGCGTATCCCTAGGGTTTGTAGACAGATCTTGTTGAGGCTATTTGAAGAATCGAACTAAGCGATATCCAGCGACGCACAACGAAGCAAGGAGGCAACCGCTTGCAAGAATGAACAGGAAGAGAGCTGGGCCGAGCCAGTGGATTTCAACCTGGTCGAAAGTGGCGGTTGCACTATTGACTACCTGGTGGCATGCAGCCGCAGGAGGCAACGGGTTCATCGTGACACCATATGAAGCTACTTCAGTACCCGGTGGCGGTGTGGCGCAACCGCGCCCACCCGCAATCCCATTCAACACGTGAGTCTGAATGTAACCAGCGACGTATGAGCAGACAAGAAATGCAATTCCGATTCCAGCCAGCGGCCATGGGGAAAAGAGGTGCTTCCACCTTGCTGATTGATGTTCCAAGGCTTTGGTCATTTCAGTGCTTTCGGTCGTTTATCAGCGTACTCGTCCCACGAGAAGTGGGTCGGTGTCCGCCAGTTGCGGTTAGCATTCAGCAACAGCATGTCGGTTGATTTAGGCCCTCCGAGGCTGGCTGGCCAGTTTCGCGCTGGGTTGAGGCCAAGGCCCATGCATTTCGTTCCTGCAGGCTGGGGATTGCAGTTGTTCTGCACATACTTAGTCGCAGCCGATACGTGGCTCCATGAGTTCTTTCCCGGCTTGAGCCTCATGTCGACATACACGGTCTGGTGAGTTGTCGTCTTCCCGTTCTTAAACTTCATGTCGGGCATGGCCGCTGGTTTGCCGATGCCGAACCCGATTGCTCCTTTAGAGCACTCATCCGACGAGTGCTCTTTGTCGATGTATGTCTCCATTTTCTTCAGGGAGCTGTCTCCCGTACCGTCGTTGACGACCATGGTCATTGACGCGCCTTTAAGGCGAGCGTCGGCCCAAAACCGATCGTCTGTATCAGCAGGGCAAAATGGGCGGACCTTCTTGGATGACAGTTTCTTGTTGTGCTGGTAGAGCTGAGTTTCGGATCCCCACCAGAAGGGCGCTTTCTTGGCGTTGGATGAATTGAGCCAGCTCTCCATGACGATGAGTTGCCTTTTGCCTTTTACATTGTCCTTGGTTTGGAACCAAGTCACATTGGGGTGTGCTCGTGTGGAGGGCTTGTTGGGGTCGGCCGCTGCCTGGGCTTCTGCTTCGGCTGCTTCCTGAGTACCAATCTGTGCGTCTCGAACCTTGGCAAGATCAACATCTCCCGCGTCCTGTTCTTTCTCCTGTTCCGCGTCTTCGGCCACTGACTCGGTCAGATCTTTGTCAGGAGTGGTAGAGCGCGCATGGGGGCTTGAGTCTTGCTCTGGGATCTCGAAAGTGATCTCTGTAATCGCTGGGGTACCGCCGGGAGCTTGGTCCGCGAGATTTTCAAGTGCCAGGGATTCATTGGCTGAGAGTGAGAGGTCGGAGTCGTAAATATAGTGACCAATACCGTTGCCGATCATGAACTCGAAAGATTCGACGGTGGCCTGATGATCGGTAGCAGAGTCTTGAGCAATAGTCAAAGCACTGTCGAACGCTATAGGGTGGTCGAGATCAACAGTGACTTGAGAGCTGTCGTTGTTCGCGTTCTCTGTCGACGATGCCTGAGCGGGAGCAGAACTCATTACACCTGATGCAAGAACAAAAACCATGCCAAAGGTGAGTGCCCTTCGGTAGGGCTTTGTGAGCCGATCGCTTGCTAGGGGTCTATCGGAGGGGATCAAACGAGAAGCCTTTCCAGAGGGGGAGGGGACGAATCTTAATGCTACCTGAGAGTTCGTCGGTGGTTGATATGGGCGGTCGCTGGGTTAAAATCTCGTCACCCCGCGGTACCTGATGGCGCCAGACAAAGTCGGTCGTCCTTGAGCCGGGAAGCAGGTTCGTGTGTGCAGGCGAGGTCTGAACTCTTTGCAGCCCACTTCTGAAACTGACATAGAAATCGCGGAAATCGGTTCACCGTGAAAGCGCAAAGCTACGACGCCGGTGAGACGTCTCGTATTCCTAGGGATATGAGGCGTCTCGCCGACAGTGAAATTGTCCGCTTACCGATCGAGAGCGAGTCGCAGCGGTATGTGGCATGGCTCTCACAATGTTCAGAAGAGGCTGCAAGTCCTAACAGCTACCGTCACGCTGTCGTCGACCACTAAGCACTACGAAAACTTCATCACTTAGCGCTGCGACTCACATGGCAGAGGCCCGATCGAGGGTTCCCGACGACGAGGTACCCCCGCTGAAGTATGTCGAATGTTCATAACGTTTTGATTGCAGTGCGTTCGCGGTGACGGAAAACTACAGCACATGTATCAAACTGAATCTGTTGTCTCTACTACATTCGGATACACAAAACACCCTGAAGGACCGCTCATGCCCAAGCCGTTCATGGCTCTCGCGATTTCCGCAACTTTACTCCTATCGGCCTGCAGCGCACCTGCCGTGGAGACTACTGAGAAGCCCACGAAAACAGAGTCAACTGAACAGCGATTGGCTCCTGTTCAGGAGAAGATCGAGGACTGGGACCTGCTGACCGATGCAAAGATCGAACCGTTCAACGAAGACACGGATAAGTTCAGCGGCGACCAGGTCGAGATGGTCAGCAAGGACGTCATCAAGCTCGCTGAAAAGCAGCTCAGCTTAGACCAAGCCACATCGAAAGAACACGTCGAGCAACTCGTCGACGAGTTCGCCTCGTCCGCTCCAGGCGTTCTCAGCGACAACATGCGCAAACAGGCGAAAAAAGACGCGAGAGACCGCGACACCTGGTCAGTGGCGTACGTTCAGCCGATCAGTAGCTCCTACCGCATCGAAGATGATAGCCGTTTCACCTACGCCTGGAACGCGGAATTGGTGCCCGTAGAAGACTACATGGGCTTGACAGTAACACTCTTCACTCGGACCGCATATTGGTTAAGAACTGATGACGGCGAGAGAACCATGTTGAGTATCGGCAGGTGGATCTCACTGAGCACTGCCGAGCCCACCTATTCAGTATCGACTGGCGACTACGGGTGGCGCACTGCCTCGAGAGAATACAACTCTGATATATGCCCCTTTGCCAAGGGGGAACCGCTTGTTCCCGAGACAACGACGGGCGCAGAGGAACTCGAAAGCCTCGAGAAGATTGTCACGCCAAGTCCTTCCTCGTTCGCTCCCGTTGCGGACTTCAAATTGGATCAGGACGCAATCGATAAGGCAATTGCGAAGTGCGAAGCCTGAGATGAGACAGTGGCGCTCAGAGCTTCCCGTTAATTTAGGAAACCCGCCCATTGCTGTTTGCGCATCAAGCCACTGAAGAGAGGTCGGACTGTGGTCAACGAATACTACAAAGCGGTGAAGAACACTGAGAAGCTCACCGAGCAAAACGCTGCGCAGTTGAAGAGCATCAACACGGCGACCTCGATCAGTGCTGTCGCCAACGTCGCGACGGCGGTGAATTCGTCGCGACAGACCGCGCTCCAGGCCGAGCAACTTGAGCTGGATCGGCAACGAACGCAGGCCGAACACAATTACCATCTCGCCATGTGGCGCCAATCTGACAATGGGTTGGCTTATGCAGAATGGCACGGCGAAGCGCAACAACTGCTGCAAACGTTCAATGAGCGCCACCACGCGTGGACCACTGCGTGGGCGCAAGCCATTCTCGCTGCTCGTGCCGAGATCCCCAAGGAAGAATCGGTCAGGTTCAAAACGCGACGTCGTGCGCTTCGGCAACTACCCCTACTGGCTCTTGCCTTAGCAACCTCGCTGGCAACTGCCATAGCGATCTGGATTTCAATCTACGCCTTTACTGAGGTCACGAAAGACGCGGGGTGGACACAGTCAGGTTCGCTCGCGAATGTGGTCGTGTTCATCTTGATGTTCACTCTTCCCCCACTCTGCCTTTTAGCCCTGACTGCGTTCTTCGTCTTCAGACGCCACCAGAAGATTAAACGTGTGAAAGCGGATAGCAGATTCGGCCTGGAACAAGCTGCGCGCATTGCGCGCTGGGGGATCGATCCGCTGGCGGTTGCCAACGATTTCGTCGGATTCAACTGGTATGGCGAAGAAGACTTGGACGCTTATATACAACGAGTCCGCGCCCTCTGCCAGGCTGAGGATCAGTTTCCGTCCTCATCGATCTTGGTTCCCTTAACCCTGCCTCCGGTTGTTGCTCCTGACTCGATAGTTGTGCCGCTTGAAATCAGAAATCTGCTCCATGCGTTCCGTCAGCGCCAAGTTGGTGACGCAGCGCTCGTGCGTCCTGACGAGTACTAATCGGGGTCTTTTCGGATAGGTAACTCGATTGCATGTGGGCAGGCGGTCGAAAACATATTAGGGCGATAAGAATGAAGCAAAAATTGACCGTGTTCCTGCTCGTTGTTCTGGGACTATCAGCCTGTGCAACTCCGAACGCAACCCAGTCGCAGCCAGAAGAATCACCGGCCTCGCAGGCCGATAGTGACGAAACACAGAAAGCGACCGGAGGGCAAGCAGCTTCCCAGGCGGCTGCACCAGGGCAAGAAGACTCAGAGCCGGGTGTGCCGATGGAGACTGATGACGCTGCTGTTGAAGGCGTCGATGATTACACCGCCACCGGATTCGACGGAATATCCCAAGGGTTCGGCAATACATTCACCTACCCTGATGGTTTCGCTGTGACCGCCGATATCGTCGCCTCCGGTCAGGGCGGTGAACAGGACTATCTCGAAGAACAGACCAGGCATGACTGCAGCGCCACCGATGGCCATTGGAAGTTGGTCTCGCTGAAATATGACAACTTTACTGGTTCTGACTTCAAACCCAACGAGATTTGGCCGCCATCATTTGTCAACCTAGAAGGACCCAGCTCAGAGTTCACTCACTCAACATACAATCCCGAGGGCTATGAACTCTGGTCAGTGACCGACAGGGTCGAGCCGGGAGCAACAGGAACGTGGTACGACACTGCATGCAGTGGTCCCGACGATACTCTTGGGCTCCTGCTTGAACCCACGGTCACGACCGGTGAATCTGACTCCAATACTTTCCGCGGAGTCCTTCAATGGGCCGAAGGCGGAGCACAATTCTCTCCGCCGGATGACTACACGTGGCCGCAGCGATAGCTCTTCTTGTTAGAGCAGATGGACACCTTGCGCCCGGCCTTTCCTGAATCTTCAGGCGTCTCACAACCCTAGGGATACGCGACGTCTCATCAATACACCGATTCTGAGCTTTCGGGCCGAACTGAGTTCCGCGAATTCTCAGCTGTGTTGGCCAGGTGAGAAATTCTTATAACTATGTCTTGTAACCTGAGTGATGAATCGGTGTACTGACCGTTAGTTATGAGACACATTGGAGCACTCGTATGGCGAAACTCATTGGATACGCGCGCGTATCAACCCGCGATCAATCTACCGACCGACAACAAACCGACCTCCTCGCCGCGATGACCTCTACGTCGACCACGGCGTCTCGGGCGCACGCGCTTCACGACCCGAGTTCAATCGAGCCCTCGACGCGCTCATTGACGGTGACACTCTCGTTATCACCACGCTCGACCGCTTAGGCCGCTCGACGCAGAATATGCTGACCTTCGCCGAAGAGCTCCGAGGCCGTGGTGCCGGTTTGCGGGTGCTCAACCTCGGCGGCGGAGATGTGGACACTGCGACGCCGATAGGATCGATGCTGTTTACGATCATGGCCGCTTTGGCACAGATGGAACACGAGATCAAACGCGAACGCATCACTGACTCCATCAAGAAACGCCGTGACGCCGGCCTTGATCTGGGCGGCCGACCCCGCCGTATCACCGATAGCCAGGTCCGCAACGCTATCCGTCTCATCGAAGGCGGTGAACCGGCTGCGCAAGCGGCGCGAGACCTCGGAATGTCCAGGGCAACTTTCTACCGACGGGCACGCTCGCTCGTCGAATAGCAGGAACACCCATTGTTCACAACGGCGTCCGTTCCCTGCGGATGACGGGGGTGCGCCCGGCTCTGCCATCACACTTCGACTGGGCCAGAGGGTCGAAAGTTCTGGCGGCTTGCCGATGACGGTACAAGGTTGCTCTCGACCAGCCGAGAAGACAGCTGCGCCTTCGGCAGTGCGCCCTTAAATATGGTCGCCTCTTTGCCAACTCTGGTGCTGCTGATCGCTCATCCTCGAAACTTACCAGGACACGCCGGGACCATATAGTGCCTGCACCGCCACTGTGCGATGGAAGGGTGCCGCCAATTATCGCCGAAGCTCACAGGCCCTATTTATGAAGAGTCATTAATCCGCACCCTTAAGGCAATCCGCATAAGCTCTCATTGCATTCGAATAACATTGCGCTCGGTCTTGTTTTGCAGTATTAGTATTCCCCGGAAAGCGCTTTTTGCAGCTATCGATATTGTAGTTATATTCGTTCTCGCAGGTTTCTTTCGCTGTCATCGGCTTGGCGTCACCCGCTGCCGCAGCAGCCGTTCTAACCTCTGAGCAGATTAAATTGGAAGCGTTAGAGCTGGAAGAGGCACCTTGAGGCGATGCCGAACCCCCTCAGCGCCACCGAAAATCAGTAGGATGCTGGCTGCGGTGGAAATAATTGGCATGAAACTCATTATCTCTCCAAACTAAGTTGACGCTCGAATAATTAGCGGAGTCTTAAAGGGGTTGCTTAGCTAACAATAAGTTCAGGATCCATGTGCTTCATCTGAGCGCGAGCAATAGTGACAGCAGCTTCGATCGCCTGGAAGGGGTCAACGCCGTAAGCATTCATTGAAGTGTCAACCTCTGCTTTGGCGCATTGGATATTCACAGTGCAATAATAGTCACCATCATGCTGTTGCTGCGGGCGATCCATCGAAACACGAACTGAAGCGCCGTGAATATGAGAATAAAATATATGAGCAAACACAACGCAACTTCCCTAAGTGTAACGAATATAATATATTGAGACTATCCTTAGAGTGTATTACTCTAATCTATCAGCTATCAATGACAGTGTCGATGGATTGATTCGAGGAAATCTGCGTAAAAAGCGAGGGGCCATGCGGCGTCGCCCACACAACCGCCATCGCGGCCATCCTCCGGGTCGCCGCAGGCAACTTCTTCCTCGTGGACTGACTGCTCACTCAGATCTAGCGGGTGCAGACCGTGATCGACCTCGACGAGTTGTCACCCGAGGCTGTAGAGGCAGCTCGGCAGGCTCCCCCTCATCGGCCACTAGGTGCCGCGAAAAACGTGCCATTTACCGCTGCGACTCACATCGCTCAGGACAGCTCGCCGGTGGCCCTAAAACGACCGTTATCGGTCCAGCCTCCACGCAAGCGCTTTCGGTGATGGCGGCAGTGAAGTGACGTCGATTCGCACGACAGTTCCGTTGGTGTTTCCACCGCAGCGGCCGCTCGTTCGCCATGCTCTGAGAACAGACTCCAACCATGCAGTTACGTATCGTCGCCTCAGGCTCCAAGTAGGGTGAGCCCATGACCAGTCGAATTGGGGACCTCGTAGTCAAGGCCCAGGACCCAGATCGGCTGAGCCGATTTTGGTGCGAAGCACTCGGATACGAAATTTCGGCCAAGGATGAAACGGGGGTCGCTATCTCTGGGGCGTCGAATGCTCCGACGATTCTCTTCGATCGCTCGGACGATACTCCCGTAAATGGAACTCTACATCTCGATCTGTGTCCGACTGACCGCAGTCAAGCGGACGAGCTCGAGAGGCTCTTGTCCCTAGGTGCGAAGCGAACAGACGTAGCTCCGTCAGGGAGCTGGCACGTCCTCGCCGATCCGGAAGGAAATAGGTTCTGTCTCATGGACAAACGCATCCCGAAGGAGCCTGAAGATTTTCACGACTGAGGCTGTCCAATCGAGCAGGGCGAGAGAGTCTCGACGCTCATTTTTCGCCGAACAGTCCGTAGACGCATGTGGAGATCGTGAACTCAGTACTGCCACGAAAAGTTGAAAAAACACCGCCATGTACCGCTGAATCTCACACAGTGGCTGGCTTCAAGATCGAGCAGCGTCCGCTTCTTCTCTTCACCCCAGGCGTAGCCAGTCAGAGCGCCGTTCGCTCCGATCACCCGGTGGCAGGGAACGATGATGCTGATCGGGTTCCGGCCATTGGCCGCTCCCACCGCCCGTGCCGCTGTCGGTCTGTCGATCCACGCCGCGAGTTCTCCGTATCCGGCGGTTGTGCCGTAGGGAATCGTCGTCAGTGCTTGCCAGACCGTGCGTTGGAACTCGGTACCCGTCGGTGCCAAGGGAAGGTCGAAGTCGGTGCGGGTGCCGGAGAAGTACTCCCCCAGCTGTTTATCTGCCGTGGCGAACAGTGTGAGGTCGTCGTCGAGGACCGGCGCGACTCCGACTTTCGCCTCCAGTCGTTCCAGGACTGTGTCGAAGTCATCGAGATAGAGTCCGGTGAGGTGCTCACCGTCCGAGGTGAGCAGGATCGGACCCAACGTCGAGTCGATGACCGTATAGCGAACAGTGTCCGTGGTGGGGCGTGTCATCTCTGTCGTCATTGCCTTCTCCGATTCTGATCGTGTGTCTGTGTTTGTGACTGTGTGTGCGAATGATGGGCCCACAGCAGATGCGTGACGTAGGACCGCCATGGTCGACATCGGTCAACCCTGTGGAGCCAGGAGGTCGACGTCGGTTCTGAACTGGTGAGCGACTCCAGCGCCTTTTTGACTCCAAGGTCTGAGCCGAGAAGGACATCGGGGTCTCCCAGTGCGCGCATTCGGATGTAGCCGAGGCTCCAGGGTCCGATGCCGGGCAGTGCCAGGAGGCTGTCGTTGACTTCTTCCCGATCGCAGCCAGGACCCAGGTTGATCGAACCGTCTGCCAGCCCTGCGCTCAGCGCGCGGAGAGTCTCGATCCTGCGGCCCGGCAGTGACCAGTGCTCGTCCGGAACCTCCGCGATGGCTGCTGCCGTCGGGAAGACTCGGTCGACAGTGCCGACTCTCAGGTCCTCCGGCAGCGGCTGACCGTAGGCGGTGACCAGGCGGTTGAGGTGTGTCTGTGCGGCGGTGACCGAGATCTGCTGTCCCAGGACCGTGCGGATTGCGAGTTCGACCGGGTCACCGGTTCCCGGGGACCGAATCCCTGGGTACCTGTCGACGAGTTCTGAGAGGCCGGCGGCTGCCATCGTCGCTGCCACCGCGGTCGGGTCCGCATCGAGGTCGAGGATTCGTCGTGCCCGGGCCACTGCGCTGCCGAGATCGCGGGTATCGGCCAGGCGGAGGCGGCATTCGATGAAGTCTCCGGACCCCGGGACCAGAGTGACGACGGCTGCCCCGTGGGCGAGACGCAGCGAGCGGGTGTAGTGATCATCGCTGACGTCTTCCACGCCGGCGATCGCACGCAATCCCAGATATCTGAACAGGTGAACGTGGTCCAGCGGTGGACGGTAGGCGAGACGAACGACGATGTCCTGCCCCCTGCGAGGTTCGCTGCGACCGTCGCGCAGATCTCTGGGACTCGACGAATAGACGGCACGGAAGGTGTCGTTGAATTGACGGATGCTTGAGAATCCGGCGGCGAATGCGATCTCGCTCATGGACAGCGGCGTGGATTCGACCAGGGTGCGGGCAGTCCGGACTCGTTCGGTCCGGGCGATGGCGAGGGGGCCGACCCCCAGTTCGGACTGGAGCACTCGACCCAGCTGGCGTGAACTGTATCCCAGCGCCGAGGCGAGCCCGGAGATTCCTGCCCGATCGACGAGTCCGTCTTGGATGAGTCGCATGGCCCGAGCCGTGATGTCAGCTCGGGTGTCCCACTCGGGAGAATTCGGGCTGGCGTCCGGGCGGCACCGTTTGCAGGCCCGGAATCCGGCATCCGAGGCCGCAGCTGCCGTCTGATAGAAATCGACGTTCTTACGCAGCGGCGTTCTCGCCGGGCACGACGGGCGGCAGAAGATTCCGGTTGAGCGCACGGCAGTGAAGAACATTCCGTCGAAGCGCCTGTCGCGCCCGGCTACTGCCTGATAGCACTGATCTGTGGTGAGCATATGACCATTCTGCTCCCCAGATCGGGACAATACTAGCGGTTTTCGGACACCACGGTTTCGGGGAGGATGCGTGGGACCACACGGACGAGGATGAGCATGAAGACAAGCTCGACGAACGTCTGTGCGACCACGGCTGCCGGGCCCAGTCCGTCAGAGGTGATGGCTCGCACGATCGGGAGCATGACAAGCGAATTGCGCGTCACCGCGGTGAAGACCAGGGCGCGTCCGGTTCCCACCGGCAGCGACATCGTGCGAGCCATGAACCATCCGAGACCGGTCATGACGAGGGCGAACACGACGAATGCCGCGATGGCACCGCTCAGGTCGAACAGGTGCGGTGTGATCAGCGGGACCTGTGCCGCAGCGATCACAGCCAGGGTGACCATCATCAGAATGACCATGGACTGTGAGGCTGCGTGGATGCTCCGTTCCACGAGCGTCGATCGGCGGGCGAGTCCACGCGCCACGACGGAGGCTGCCAACGGGATGATGATGAAGACGAGCAGCGCGGTGATGACTGGTCCGGGAGTGATCGCACCTACGCCGGTGCCGCCGAGGATCATCCACAGGTAGACGGGCAGCAGGATGATCTGAACGATCATGAGCACCGGGGTCAGTGCGAGCAGACGGACGTGGTCTCCCCCGGCCAGTCGGGTGAAGACGAGGACGTAGTCGATGCAGGGGGTGAGCAGGACGATGAGGACGGGTATTACGAGCTCGTCACTCAGAGGTATCACGGCGTGGAGTCCGGCGACGACGGGCGGGACGATGAGGAAGTTCGCCAGGGCAACAGCTCCGAGGAATCGCACGTCGGTGAAGGAGTCTCGAACCGCATCGAAGGGGATGTCGAGGAAGGTCACGAACAGGAGTGCGATGAGGCAGGGGGTGATCGCAGCGGCGGCCAGCGGTGATGCCCCCGGCAGGCCAAGACCGATGAGAGCTCCTGCCCCGATGGCGATGAGGTACCAGAGAACCTGGTGTCTGGTCAGTGACGCGAGCACAGCGCAGGAGTCAACTGTTCTCTGGCCAGTAGTAGCTGTCGGGCAGTGCCCTCTTGCCGAAGATGGCCTGACCCACCCGGACGCAGTTCGCTCCTTCTTCGATAGCCACCTCGTAGTCTCCGGACATGCCCATTGACAGGCTTCCCCGACCGATCAGCTCGGGGTTGGTGTCCTGGGCTTGATCCCGCAGGGTCCGCAGACGCTGGAAGCAGGTACGCACACGAGCGATGTTTGAGGAGAAGATCGCGAGAGTCATCAGCCCCTGGACCTTCAGGGCCGAGAACTGCGGCAGTTCGCGCAGGAAACCGGGCAGCTCCTCCGGCGGCATTCCGAACTTCGACTCCTCGGCGGACGTGTTGACCTGGACGTAGACATCGAGGCTGCGTCCCGCGGCTTGGAGCCGTCGGTCAAGAGCAGCAGCCACTTTGAGGCGGTCGAGGGCTTGGAACTCGGATGCGAACTTCGCCACGTCACGGGCCTTGTTCGACTGCAGATGGCCGATGACGGCCCAATCGATGTCAAGGTCAGCCATCTCGCCTGACTTTCGAAAGGCCTCCTGCACCTTATTCTCTCCGAGCTTGTGACAGCCGGCTGCAACGGCTTGCCGGATCCTCTCCTGCGGGACCGTCTTGCTGACCGGCAGCAGCTCGACCTCAGCTGCGTCCCGGCCCACTCGAACGGCGGCGGACTCGATGCGCCGGTTCACCTCGGCGAGGTTGATCCTGAAGTCTTCGACGGTCGTGGCCGTCGAATACCGTTCGTCGTGATTGAGCGCCTCGGCGTCGCCTGTGTCCTGGTCCATGACCTCATGGTACCCAGCGCCCGTCCCCCAGGCCCTTCAGACGGTTCAGGCGACGGTCCGGGTCCGCCCCGCCGGGACACGGTCGGTGAACGTCAGAGCATCGTCCCAGGCAGCAGCCAGACGAGAGCCGACCTGGTCCAGATCCGTCTCGGATACGGTGTACGGCAGTCGGATCCATCGGTCCAGTCCCCCGGCCGGGGCGAAATTCGGTCCGGAGACCAGTCCGAGCCCGTGGTTGCGTGCCGCGATGGCCAGGGCACCCGAGCGCTCCTCTGGCAGTCGACACCACAGAGCCATTCCTCCTCCGGGCACGATGACCTCCCACGATGGAAGATGAGAGCGAACCTGGGCCGCGAGACTATCCCTGGCCGCGCGCAGCTTGGCCCGGTATTCATCGACGATCGCATCATGGTCGCGCATGAGTTCGACGGCGACGAGCTGTTCGAGGACCGGAGCCCCGAGATCGAGGCTCAACCGTGTAGATGCCATGGAGTCGATGCGGTGGGTGGGAATTCGCAGCCACCCGACGCGCAGTCCTCCCCAGAAGATCTTGCTGGTGCTGCCGGCCGTGATCGAGTCGGGCACGAAGGCTGCCATCGGCGTCGGTGTCGGATCACCGTCAAGGCCCAACTCGACCAGGGATTCATCGAAGATGGGCACGATTGCGTTGCGTCTGAGCATCGCACCGAGCCTGGGGCGCTGCTCTTCGGGCAGAAGCGCACCGGTGGGATTGTGGAAGTCGGGAATGAGATAGGCCGAGCGCACCCGGGTCTGGCGCGCAATGTGATCCATGGCGTCGATGTCCCAGTGGTGTCCGTCGGGGCCCTGCTCGAGCGGATAGGGGATCAGGGAGGCTCCGGCCCCTTCGAGAGTCGCAATTGCATTCGGGTAGGTGGGACTCTCGATGAGCACCCGGCCCCGCCCCTCGCTGAGAGCCCGTACGGCAATGGCCACGGCACCGAAGGCGCCGGAGGTGATGAGGATCTGATCGGGATCGGTGCGGACTCCGCGAGCGGTGAATCGTTCGGCGATGATCTCCCTGAGCACGGGCAGCCCCGAGGGGTAGTACCCGGTTCCGGGCAGATAGGCGTGGACGTTGGCGACTGCACGTTCGTAGGCTTCCAGCAGCCAGGGCGGTGCCACCGATGCGGTGCACGTGAGGTCGATCTCCGCCTCGTTCGATCCTGTCGGGGTCAGAAGATGATCGATTCGTCCGCCCGGCACTTCCGGCAGCCGGACCACGCTGCCCGAGCCCCGACGGGTGTGCACGAAGCCCTGTTCACGCAGCTTCGCAAAGGCACGGGTCGCGGTCGTCCGAGACAGACCCGTCGCGGCGGCGACCTCTCGCTCACTGGGCAGTCGGGCTCCGACCGGGATGCGACCATCGCCGATGGCACGCGAGATCCGAGTCGTCAGCGCATCATAGGCTGGCCCGGGCCAGGGTCCGGTGCCGATGATGCCGGCCAATCGGGTCCCGCTCATCACTGGTGTACTCATACCAACCTCGCTGTGTCGATGACTCGTCCACCGAAGCGGTGGAGATACGACCACTTTGTTTCAATTGGACCTTTAATACAAGACCAGTTCAAGACATGATGGGATTATCAGCCAGAACGAGCCGGAAGACCAACGATGTCATCAGCACCCGTACCGAAACGCGAACTTGCGAATATCGGTCCCATCCAACAGCTCAAGAGCGGTCGACTCCCCCGTCGTCTGCCGCAGCTGATCTTTGGTCTCTACCTCTACGGTGCCTCGATGGCGATGATCGTGACCTCGGGCCTGGGCATGATGCCCTGGGACGTACTCCACTCCGGAATCATCAAGCACCTGCCTCTGACCTTCGGCACCATCGTGACGATCACCTCGTTCCTCGTCCTCCTGATCTGGATCCCGCTCAGACAGCAGCCTGGGCTCGGGACGGTGCTCAACGCGCTCCTCATCGGCCCCTCGCTCGACCTCACGCGGCTGTTCCTGCCCCAGCCCGATGAACTGTGGTGGAACATCGCCCTCCTCATCGGCGGCATCATCCTCAATGGCGTCGCCTCGGCGATGTACATCGGTTCGCAGTTCGGGCCGGGCCCACGCGATGGCCTGATGACCGGCCTGTCCCGGGTCACCGGAAGGTCGATCCGTCTGGTGCGCACACTCATCGAGGTCAGCGTGGTTATCGTCGGCTGGCTGCTCGGCGGCATCTTCGGGCTCGGCACCGCGCTCTATGCGGTGTCCATCGGACCGATCACGCAGTTCCTCCTGCCCACATTCACCGTCGAGCTCAGGCCCCGGCAGCAGACCAAGGACTGAACTCCGGCACAGGCGGTACTACGGCAAGACGGCGTCGGCCGGGTCCACGCTTTGGGCCACACCACGACTCGGAACGGTGTCACCGCATAGGGAACAGCCTCACTGCATACGAACCGGCGTCACTCCACCGTGTCGAGAATGTCGACGAGATCCTCGAAAGTCGTCAGCGGGTTGACGATGGCAAACCTGGCGTTGGGCCGACCCTGGTGCGAGCTGGGCACGACGAAGGCCCGCTGATCCTCGAGCAGTCGGTCTGACCATCGCTGATAGTCCTCACGAGTCCAGTCATCGCGTTCGAAGACGACGACCGAGAGCTCGGGTTCACGAACGAGTCTGAGATTCGGCCGCTTCTTGATCTCTGTGCCGATCTGCATTGCCAGTTCGATCGAGTGGCTGATGGCTTCACGATAGGTCTCGGCACCATAGCTGGCCAGCGAGTACCACAAGGGCAGTCCACGCGGACGGCGGGTGAGCTGGATGGCGTAGTCGGAGGGACTCCACTCCTGGGACTCGGTGAGTGTGTCGAGGTATTCGGCCCTTTGGGTGTGCGCTCGCCGTCCCAGGTCAGGGTCGCGGTAGATGAGTGCGCAGGCGTCGAAGGGCGCGAACAGCCACTTGTGAGGATCGACGATGACGGAATCGGCGGACTCGACTCCGGCGAACTTGTGGCGTGCCAATGGCGAGAGCATCGCTGCCAGCCCATAGGCTCCATCGATGTGGAGCCAGAAGTCGTAGTCATCCTTGAGCGCCGCGATCCCGGCGATGTCATCGATGGTGCCGAAGTTCGTCGTACCCGAGGTCGCAACCACGGCGATGACGGCGTTGCCGTGCTCTTCGAGCGCGGCTCGCACGCCCTCGGGGCGCAGAATGCCGTCGTCACCTGTCGCTACAGGCGCCACATCGACGTCCATCACAGCGGCCGCTGAAGCGACCGAGGAGTGCGCTTCGGCACTGCACACGATGACCCAGCGACCCGGCTTCTCATCGCCGAGCTGGGCCTTGCGAGCGTCACGAGCCGCGACGAGGGCAGACAGGTTGCCGATCGTGCCGCCTTGGACGAAGACGCCGCCGGCGCTTTCCGGCAGTCCGAACTCGCCAGCCAGCCATGACAGCACTTCGTTTTCGGCATGGACGACGCCCGCACCTTCGAGCCACGACCCGCCGTAGAGCGCACTCGCGGAGACCACCAGGTCAAACGCCACGGCGGCCTTCGTCGGCGCGCTCGGGATGAAGGACAGGTACTTCGGGTGGTCTGTGGTGATGCAGGCCGGAGCGAAGATGTGCTCGAAGATCGCCAGTGCGCGAGACGAACCGACACCGTCTTCGGTGATGGTCGGCCCGGCCAGTCGTTTGAGTTCAGTCTCTGTCGTCGGATGGTCGAGCGGAGTGTCGACTGCCAAGGTCCGTCGTCGCGAATAGTCGAGGACGAGGTTGACAAGGTTTCGGGTCTCATCGGATACGACGTGCATTCGAGAGTGGAGATTGTCGGTCATGGAGTCCTCCTGGTGAAGGTGGCAGCAGCTGGTTCGTTCATCCCTTCGACAATATCCGCTCACTTGCCGCTCGTCGCGCTCCTTTAGGTCCGAATCTGGCGGTTCATGCTCAACGTCAACAATCGCAAGTTCTGATTACACATCAGCATTGCTTGCGATTTGCGCATGCAGACGATAGATTGGCGGCCATGACGGATCGCAAAGACGCCGACACCAGCGAAGGCGGGATCACTGCGCAGCGTGCCAAAGAGGCGCTGCGCGCCAGCGAACTGTCTCAGCGACATGTGGCCGCAAGCATCGGAATCGATGAGACCAAACTGTCGAAGTCCCTGTCTGGTCGGCGCAGATTCGGCACCGCAGAGCTCCTCGGTCTTGCCACCGCGACAGGAGTGACTGTCAGGTGGCTGCTCGGTGACGAATCACAGGTGTCCGCGACTCCCCTGCGATTCCAAACCGGTTCTGACCAGGCACCGACACCGCCCCCGGGCTCCTCACCGCGCAGGCTCATCGTCGAGACCGCATGGGACCTCTTCGCCCGCCACGGCTACGACACCGTACGGATCGTCGACATCGCCGAAGCCGCGGGAGTCTCGAACGCGAGCATCCACTACTACTTCAACGGCAAGTCCGATCTCTTCGACGCAGCACTCGACTACTCGGTCAAACTCGCCTTCGATCGACAGGTCGCCTGGCTCGGAGAGATTCCCAGCCCACATCGCCGGCTCGAACGCCTGCTCGAACTGCAGTCTCCCATCGGCCGCACCGCACGCAGCGAGTGGTCCATCTGGCTCCAGACTTGGGCCAGGCTCGGCCTTGAAGACCCCTACAGCTCTGACTATCCGGCGCATTACGAACGCTGGTCCCAGACCGTGCGCTCCACCATCGAAGCAGGTCAGTCAGAGGGTCTCTTCCGCCACGGTGACAGTACCGCCATGACCGATGAGCTGACATCGCTGATCGACGGACTCGGAGTCAAAGTACTCACCGGAATCATGGACCCCGCGACATTCCGGCGCCGTCTGTCCAGCTACCTCAAACGCGCAATCGTCAAACCCAACCCTGATGAGGAGTCATCATGAATCGCAAGGTCATTCTCACCTGCGCCGTCACCGGCGCCGGCGATACAGCGAACAAGAGCGAACACGTTCCAGTCACTCCGCAGGAGATCGCCGACGACGCGATCGCCGCAGCTCGGGCCGGAGCCTCTGTGGTGCACGTCCACGTCCGCGACCTCGACACCAAGCAGGGTTCCCGCGAGGTCGCCCACTACCGAGAGGTCGTCCGCCTCATCCGCGCCTCCGATGTCGACCCGGTCATCAACCTCACCGCAGGCATGGGCGGAGACCTCGTCGTCGACCCTCAGGATCCGACAACACAGATGCCGGGCACCGATCTCGTCAATGCCTTGGAGCGGCTCCCCCATGTCGAGGAGCTTCTGCCTGAGATCTGCACTCTCGACTGCGGTTCGCTGAATTTCGGCGACGGCTCCAACATCTACGTGTCCACGCCCGACATGCTGCGTGAAGGCTCGAAGAAGATCCAGACTCTGGGGGTCCGACCCGAGCTCGAGATCTTCGACACCGGCAACCTGTGGTTCGCCAATGTGCTCGTCGAAGAGGGTCTCATCGACCCGCCGCCGCTGTATCAGCTGTGCATGGGAGTGCCTTACGGCGCACCGGTCGATGCCGGACTGCTGACGGCGATGGTGAACATGCTCCCGACAGGTGCCCAATTCACGTCCTTCGCCATCGGTCGCAATCAGCTGCCGTGGGTGGCCCAATCCGTGCTCGCCGGAGGCCACGCTCGGGTCGGACTCGAGGACAATCTGTACCTGGCCAAAGGGGTCAAGGCCACCAATGCGTCACTGACCGAACGTGCCGTCGACATCATCGAGGGCCTGGGCGCCGACGTCGCCACACCTGACGAGGCTCGCCAGATCCTTGATCTGCGCGTGCAGACGCCGATGGTGACAGGACTCGACCTGTGAGCGCGGCGATCACTGCTCCGTCCTATCCTGACATCGAGTCGATCACCACGGTCACCTGCATCGGAGCCGGCACCATCGGCGGGGGCTGGGCAGCGTATTTCCTCGCTCAGGGCTTCACCGTCAAGGTCTGGGACCCGGCACCTGATGCGGCCGAGAAGCTGACTCGCCTGATCGACGCGGCATGGCCTGCCCTGGCCGAACTCGACATGGTCGCAGGTGCTGACAAGGACGCCTGGACGGTGCACACCGACCTCGCCGAGGCGGTCGCCGGAACCGGATTCGTCCAGGAGTCCGCCCCGGAGAACCTCGAACTCAAACGCAGCCTCCTTTCCAGCATCGATGCGGTGTGTGACGAACATGTGGTCATCGGCTCCTCCACCTCGGGCTACAGCATGACCGAGATGGCACTCGATGCCGAGCATCCCGAGCGCCTGGTTGTCGGGCATCCGTTCAATCCGCCGTACCTCATTCCGCTCGTCGAGGTCGTCGGTGGAGAGTCCACTGCCGTCGAGGCTGTCGACTGGGCGGCCGAGTTCTACACTCGCGTCGGGAAGTCCGTCATCAGAATGGACCACGAGGTCCCCGGCTTCATCGCCAACCGTCTTCAAGAGGCGCAATGGCGAGAGGCCCTGCACATGATCGACCAGGGTGAGGCGACGGTCGAGCAGATCGACCGTTCAATCACCGATGGTCCCGGTCTCCGCTGGCCCTTCCAGGGACCGATGCTGACCTTCCACCTGGCCGGCGGTGAGGGCGGGATGGCGCACATGCTCGACCACTTCGGTCCGTCGCTGAAGTCCCCTTGGACACGGCTCGAGGCCCCGGAGCTCACCCAGAAGCTGCGTGACGATGTCGTGGCCGGTTGTGATGTGGCTGCAGGAGACAGCACCATTCCCGACCTCATCGCCACCCGGGATGCGGGCATCATCGCGTTGCGCAGGCTCACCGCCGACCTAGAGTCCACGCGAGAGACCAAGGCCCGAACCACCTCGGCGACCAATGTCCCGGCAGGATCAGTGCACCCGGATACGGCTTCTCCTGGGAACAGCGAGCCGAGCGAGCTTGATGACTATCAGACCCAGGTCGTCGCTGAGTGGATCGACTACAACGGCCACATGTCCGAGGCCTTCTACGTCCTGGTCTTCGGCTTCGCCACCAACCAGGTCATGGACCAGATCGGCCTCGACCAGGCATACCGGGAGGCGCACTCCACCTCGCTCTACACCGTCGAATCCCACATCCGCTACCTCGACGAGGTCAGCCTCGGCCAGAAGCTGCAGGTCACGCCCACTCTCGTCGCGGCGGGGGCGAAGAAGCTGCACCTGGCCTACGAAATGCGAGTCGAGGGGAAACTCGTGGCCACTGAGGAGATCGTCGCCCTGCATGTGGACCAAGAATCGGGCACGACCGTCCCTTTCCCCACAGAGGTGAGTGAACGCATCGGGCAGATCCGATGTGCCTCGCCCGACTGGGTGGGCTCACAGCTGGGATGATCCGAACACAGGTGGCGCCACAACCGGTCAGGAATCAAGAAGTCACCTGCCGGGTGGGGCGCTATTCTGGTGACCATGAGCACGAAGACGAACACACCCACGGCCATCGAGTTCTCCGCAACGCTGGAGGTCATCAACGAGAGGACCATCCTGCGCCTGCCCGCCGAGGCCAGCGCGGAGCTGCCCTCCCGCGGGCAGGTTGCCGCTCAGGGGACGGCGGGCGGTGTGGACTTCACTACGGTGGTCGAGCCCGACGGCATGCGCGGACATTGGATCAATGTCACCAACGAGCTGTCTGCAGCGCTCAATGCCAAGGTGGACGATGAAGTGGATGTGTCGCTGACTCCTACAAAGGAATGGCCGGAGACCTCGATCCCCGATGACTTCGGGGCAGCCCTCGAAGACGCACCCGAACTCACCGAGGTCTGGGCGAGCCTGACGCCGATGGCGCGGTGGGAATGGGTGAGATGGATCCAGGCGACGAAGAACGCTGAGACTCGTGCCCGCCGCGTCGAGGTTGCGATCTCGAAGTTGGAGTCAGGGAAACGCCGTCCCTGCTGCTTCGATCTGGCGTCCTGCACCGATCCCGAGCTGGCGAAGAGCGGGAAGCTCCTCGGCATCTCCTGACGTCGCCCGGCGAGCAGCCTCAGCGCACCGGAAGGGTCTTCGGGCGTACCGTCAGCGTCATCACCGCACCGAGGATCGAGACACACGCGGCTGCGGCGAAGAGCAGCCAGAAACCTCCGACGAGGGCCACGAGTCCCGCTCCCAGCAGTGGCCCGACAAGCTGTCCGAGAGCGGCGGAATTGTTGACCATGCTCAGATCGCGTGCGTGGTCATCGGGATCGAGCAGCAGGTCGGTGGCGAAGGCCAGACTGACCGCCATGTACGCGCCGTAACCGGTGCCCATGACAGCAGCTGCGATAGCGGTGGTGAGGAATTCCGGGCTGATGAGGATGATGACACCAGAACAGGCCTGCACCAGCGCCGAGGCGATCGTCCAGAAGCGACGATTCCCGGAACGATCCGAGATGGTTCCCAGCACGATCGAGGAGATCACGACGAAGATCGTGTAGATGACGATCAGGACGAGCAGTTTGTCCTCGGCACTGTCTGCGGGGACTCCGATTCCGTAGATGAGGAAGAAGAGCAGCAGCGAGGTGCCGAAGGCGTTGCCCACGTTGACGACGAACCTCGAGACGAGCAGCCACTTGAAGTTGTGGTCGAGCAGCGAAGAGATCCGAGCCCGGGTGATCGGCTCCCGTCCCTCATGCAGGGCGAGGATCCTCGGGTGGTCCGGAGCGGGATCGGGCAGGAGGAACGCGGTGCCCACCCCGACGACGGTGATGATCGCAGCCAGGAGCGCATAGGAGGCACCGAGTCCAAGGCCCAGGAGCACGACCGCCCCGACGCCGACGACGATCCCGACAGCCTGGGCCGAGCTCGCCGATGCCGATGCCGTTCCCCGCTGTGAGTCCAGCTGGTCGGCGATGAGGGCCGTCAGCGCGGCAGAGGCGATGGCCACCGAGACTGAGACGACGACCCAGGCGGCTCCGACGAACAGCGGTCCCTGCGCCCACCCGGTGAGTAGGAGGCCGATGGCGGCCCCCAGCGATCCGCCGATGGCCCAGGGGCGGCGGCGTCCGAGACGCGAGCGTGTGCGGTCGGAGAGACTCCCTGCGATCGGGGCCG
Source organism: Brevibacterium aurantiacum (assembly GCF_003932995.1). Classification (NCBI taxonomy): domain Bacteria; kingdom Bacillati; phylum Actinomycetota; class Actinomycetes; order Micrococcales; family Brevibacteriaceae; genus Brevibacterium; species Brevibacterium aurantiacum. The sequence continues at coordinate 1,955,743 of NZ_CP025333.1, read as the reverse complement.
CGACGATGCCGGCGAGTCCGCCTGCGGAGAGCACGACTCCGGACCAGACGACTCCGTGGAGCCAGTGCCCGCTCTGCGTATCCAGCTGCAAAGGCAGGAGCAGCTGGATAGGAGTCAGCTGAACCGTCCAGATGGCCAGCCAGGCCAGAGTGAACCACACCATCCACAGGGGCCCGACCCTTTTTCCCGTTCGGTGGCCCGTTCCTGGTAGGTTCGCGCTCATGCCCGAACCGAAGCGATGAGGTCCCGGTACCACTGATATGAGGACTTCGGGGTTCGGTGCCCGGTGTTCATGTCCACATGAACGAGCCCGAAGCGCTGGGTGTATCCGTCCGCCCATTCGAAGTTGTCCAGCAGCGACCACACGGTGTAGCCGACGATGGCAACACCGGCCACGATCGCCTCGGCGACAGCCTCGAGATGTTCGTGTAGGTAGGCGATGCGCTCATCGTCTCTGATCGGTTCGGTGCCCACCTCGGGTTCGGGAAAGGACGCACCGTTTTCAGAGATCACGATGGGTGGCAGCTTGGACCCATAGCGTGTGCGCATATCGATGAGGAAGTCTCTGAGCGTATCCGGTCGGATCGGCCACAGCGGCCCGAATCCGGTGGTCGCAGCACCCGGGGTCGGAACCATCTCGAAGGGCAGTGGCCCTTCGCCGACTCCGCGCACCGTGGTCGGGTTGTAGTAGTTGAACCCGTACACATCGCAGGGTGTGGAGATGAGTTCCATGTCCCCGTCGCGGATCGGCATCTGGGCGCCGAGTGCTTCAAGATCCGGGTACTCCCCCAGCAGCAGCGGATCGGCGAAGAGACGGTTGTAGATGAGATCGAGGGTCGCCGCCGCTTCGTGGTCAGCCTCAGCATCCGTCTCGGGAAGGATGAGACTGTGGTTGATTGCCGGGGCCACCTGCTCGGCGCCGTGCTCACGCAGTATCGTCGTGGCAGTCCCGTGAGCCAGGAGTTGGTGATGGACCGTGGGCAGCGCGTCGAAGAGCATCGTGTGCCCCGGTGCGAGTTCTCCAAGTGCATAGCCCTGAAGCGAGGTCGAGGCCGGTTCGTTGATCGTGTACCAATGGCGGACACGATCGCCGAGGCGGTCCGCCACGGCATCGACATAGTCGCCGAAGCGATGAACAGTGTCCCTGTTCAACCAGCCGCCCGCTGCTTCAAGTGCAGTGGGCAGGTCCCAATGATAGAGAGTGGGTTCCGGTGTGACTCCGACACCCAGAAGCTCGTCGACGACGCGATCGTAATAGTCCAGGCCGGCTGTGTTGGGCTTCGTCCCAGCCATACCATCGGCGATGATACGGACCCAGGAGATGGAGAATCGGTAGCGGTCCACGCCGAGACCGGCCAGCAACGCTGCATCCTCAGCGCTGCGGTGATAGCTGTCGGGTCCCGGGTCTGCGGTGCTGGAGTCGATGACGTTGCCGGGCTCATCAACGAACTCATCCCAGATCGACCGCCCTCGGCCGTCCAGTGTTCGTGCGCCCTCGATCTGGAACGCGGAGGTGGCTGTTGAGAAGCGCAGACCGCTCAATGTCTGCAGTGCCCGTGGGGCAAACTCCGGTGTCCCTGCCATTCTCAGAATATGTCATGGAAGAGGCCCTGCCGCAAGACGGTGGCCAGGGTGAACACTGGAATCACGCGAATCTCAATCCCAAGTTCAGTTCTCCGTGTCAGAGGTGCGGATCTCAGCGCGAGACTTTGGTCCGATCCTTCGCGATGTTCCATGACATCCACACGAGCGGAACCTGCAGCGGCAGACGGGCGAGGGCGATCGCACGTCCACGAGGATTGTGCCAGTGCTTCTTCACCGTATAGATATTGGCAGGGTAGATCGCGACCATGAGTACAGCGGCTGCCATTCCGCCCAGTCGGCGTGTGGGTGGCAGCGCCAGGAGAGTCGCGCATCCGAGTTCGGCGACACCACTGGCGTAGGTGATGAAGCGTGGATCACCCAAACGGGGCGGAACAATCGAATCGAAAGTCTCGGGTCTGAAGAAGTGTGTGAGACCGGCAAGCCCGAGAATTCCGGTCATGGTCGCTGATTGTCGCCGCACTGCCTGTGGCTTCATCTCGCGATCACCTCTGCGCATATGCGAAACCATTCTGTGGAGCTTAGGGGAATCGAACCCCTGACCTTTTCATTGCGAACGAAACGCTCTACCAACTGAGCTAAAGCCCCTTCGTTCTTCACTTTACGCCGAAGGTCCCGTCGTGCACAAAACGGCGTCCTACCAGCGCAGGTCCGGCATCGGTTGACTCGCTGAGGCAGGCGGTACAAGGTGGAAGAAACCCCCTCGAGGAAGGACAGACAATGGCTCAGGAATTCGGAACCGTCATCATCGGTGCAGGAATCGGCGGCGGAACCGCAGTCGAGGCTCTTCGCGACGGTGGCTACACCGGGTCGATCGCTCTCATCGGCGCCGATCCGGCAGCCCCCTACTACCGTCCGGATCTGTCGAAGAATGTCATGCTCGAAGGCTCGGATCCTGCGGAGTCCGCGCTGCGTGGTGAGGACTGGTACCCCGCCCACGATGTTACGACGTTCTTCGGCACCACGGTCACAGGCCTGGATCCCCAGCAGCAGCGCCTCACCCTCGACAACGGCGAGAACCTGGTCTACGGACAGGTGATCCTGGCGACCGGTGCCACCCCGCGCACCCTGGATGTTCCGGGTGCCGATCTGGGCAATATCCATACCCTGCGCGATGCCGGTGATGCCGTGGCCATCCGCTCGCAGCTCAGTCGGGGCAGCAAGGTCGTCATCATCGGAGGCGGCTGGGTCGGCCTCGAAGTCGCTGCGGCTGCCCAGAATGCCGGCAGCGATGTCACCGTCGTCCTGCGTTCGACTCCCCCACTCAAGTCGGCCCTCGGGAAGGAGATCGGCGAGTACTTCGAAGAGCTGCACAAGGCCAACGGCATCAAGTTCGTCACCGAGGCTGAGACCAACGGGTTCTCGGGAACGAAGGCCGTCGAATCCGTCAAGACCAGTGCCGGTGACCTTCCTGCCGACCTGGTCGTCGTGGGAATCGGTGCAGATCCCACCATTGACCTTGCCGTATCTGCTGGTCTGGAGACCGATAACGGCGTCCTCGTCGATGAGCATATGCGCTCCAGCGATGCCAATATCCTGGCCATCGGTGACATCGCGGCGGCGCAGAACACGCTGCTCAACCAGCGTCTGCGCGTTGAGCACTGGGACAACGCGGTTCGTCAGGCCGAAGTCGCAGCAGCGACCATCACCGGTGGAGACAAGGAATACGACTGGGAACCCTACTTCTACACCGACCAGTACGATCTCGGCATGGAGTACGTCGGCCACGGCTCAAGTGACGATGACGTCGTCATCCGCGGCGACAAATCAAGCGGGGAGTTCATTGTCTTCTGGACTCGCGGCGGAGACGTCACCGCCGCAATGAACGTCAACATCTGGGATGTCGGTGACGAACTCCGGGCACTCATCGGCAAGAAGGTGTCCGCCGCACAGCTGCAGGATCAGTCGATCGAGCTCACAGACCTCTGAGTTCGAATCGTCCTGCCATGGAGTCACTCTTCGCCGACGAGGCCTTCGACCGCCGCCCCCGTGTCATCGCACCGGGGGCGGTGTGGGTACCGGGGTTCCTCGATGCCGCTGCTCAGACCTGGATCATCCGGCAGTACGCGAAGTGGCAGTCGGGACCGGTGCCGGCACATGCGACGTCGATCGCCGGGCATCCGATGAGTGTGAGAACCATCGGCCTCGGCTGGCACTGGCAGCCCGGCCGCTATGATCGGCACGCGCGTGACGTCAACGGCCAGCGCGTCCTGTCGTTCCCGGATTGGATGACTCGCCTGGGCCGCCGAGTCGTCTCCCACGCCGCCGAGGTGGTCGCCGATGATCCCGACTCCCCCGCTGATGCACCCAACCTGTGGGGATTTCTGCCCGAGGAATACAGTCCCGATGTGGCGCTCGTCAACTATTACGACGGTCAGGCGAAGATGGGAATGCACCAGGACAAGGACGAGCTCGATCCCGCTCCTGTCGTGTCACTGTCCCTCGGTGACACCTGCATCTTCCGGTTCGGCAACACCGACAACCGCAACAAGCCCTATGAGGACATTCGTCTGGCCTCCGGCGATGCCTTCGTCTTCGGAGGGCCCGCCCGCTTCGCTTTTCACGGGGTGACGAAGATCCTCGACGCTACCGCACCCGAGCACGGACGGCTGGATCACCTCGGCGGGGGCAGGATCAACATCACGATGCGCACCACCGGCAGGAACTAGCCTGTCGGGGTCCCGAACTCAACTGCCAGGACCCACCAGATCAGGCCCCAGCCCTCGGATGATCAGGATAGTCGGGGTCGTCGTCAACGATGCCTGCTGGTGGGCGGGCCAACCGATTCGGCGCTGTCTTGCGGTAGACGGGCTGCCCGGAGAGCACACTGGCTCGCGAAAGCGTGTTGCTGGCCACGGACGAGACGATGATCAGGCACAGCACGGCGATGAGGGCCATGAGCAGCGAGCCCCAGCTGAATCCCTCCGAATGAAGGTCATAGACGTAGGCGGCCGCGACGATCAACGGCATCCCCAGGCCCGTGGCCGGTGAGAACACGTTGATCCGGGACAAAGCGTCACGTACCCGGAACATCGCAATTGCGGAGAACAGCATGAGCAGGGAGCCAGTGATCCCGAGAATACCGACCAGAGTGGTTGCCACAGCATCATTCATCAACGCAACCCCCTCGTGAGGATCCGCGACAGTGCGATGGTGGCAAGAATGCCGACCATGGACGACAGGAAGATCGCGTCGAGGATGATCGAGGAGGAGACGAGAATTCCGAACATGGTGAGCATGCCGATGGCGGAGAAGTACATGAGATCGCTGACGATCGCGCGTGAACCTAGGTCCTTGGCGGTCAGCACGCGGACCAGGCCCACAATGACAGCCGCGGCGAGGATGATGATGCAGATGCTGACGACGATGGTCATGGGCTTCCTTCCTCGTGTTCGACCTCGGTGACGGTGCTTGCGGCAGTCGTTGGAGCCCGGCCTCGCGTCATCGCGAGCAGACGCGACTCCATGTCGTACAGGCCCTCCAATGCGGATTCCTCGGAATCTTCGAACAGGGCATGGACGAAGAGCACCGGCGGCTGTGTGGAGGTACCTGCGGCAATGGCCGTGACCAAGGTTCCGGGGGTGATCGTGATCGACGAGGCGAACATGGTTACCTCAAGGTCGGTGACGCACCTCAACGGGACCTCGACGATCATCGGCTGCGCGTACTGACCGGGCCGGAACAGTCGGGTGACGATGGTCGCCGACCCGGTCACGATGGCCCAGCCGATGTAGGCGAGATAGGCGATGCCGTGGACGAATCGCATCATGGCGTCGTCACCGCCTCGATGTAGGCGCTGTGGTCGAGCAGCCCAGCCGCGGCGCGGGCAGTGATCTCGAACAGCGGCTCGGGGTAGACGAAGATGGCCACGGACACTCCGATCATGATCGTACCCGGGACCAGCAGGCGTGCGGGAATCCGGACGCTGTTCGGAATGGGCTCGGCCGGGGCGCGGCCGGTCTCAGCCGAATCGGGGCGGTACGTCTGCATCGGCGGTCCCCAGAAGGTGTTGCGCCACATGCGCTGGAGAGTGAGCAGACTGATGACCGCTCCGATCACGATCGCCGCGACCAGCCACCAGCCCAGTGCATCTCCGCTGCCGGTGGCGGCCGTGATGAGTCCGACCTTTCCCCAGAGTCCGGAGGTCGGTGGGAGGCCGATAAGTGAGAACAGGCCGAGGACCATCAGGATCGTCGCCCACCTCTCTCTGCCGGCCAGCCCGGTCAGCTTTTTGAACGAGCCGCTGCCGTAGGTCTGTTCGACCGCTCCCATGATCAGCAGAAGGCCCGACATCGTGATCATGTGGTGGACCATGTAGAAGGCTCCTGCGCCCAACGCCGTCGAGGTCAGAAGCACAACACCAAGCAGAATATGTCCGACGCCGCTCGTCATCTGGAAGGCGAGGACATTGCGGACCCTGTTCTGCCCGATTCCGGACAGCGAACCGATGATGATGCTGGCCAAAGCGATGATGACGATGACGTTGACCCAGGCAGCAGGCTCGCCGTACATGGTGGTGTAGATCCGGTAGATCGCGTAGAGGGCGACCTTCGAGTGCAGACCTGAGAACAACGACATCATTCCGGCCGAGGTGTTCGGGTAGCTGCGCACCAGCCAACCGTGGAAGGGTGCGCCCCCGGCTTTGATGATCAGCGCGAAGAGGACGACGCCGATGGCCAGAGCCCCCTGCCCGGTCGGTGCCCCCATCTCGGCGAGGACCGCGATGTTCACGGTGCCCGTGGCTCCGTAGACGAAGCCGACACCGATGAGCAGGATCGTCGAGGTCAGGAGGTTGACCATGACATACATGCGACCCACGCCGAGGCGGCGCCAGGTTCCGGTGACCGCGATGAGTGCGTAGGCCGGCAGCACCATGACCTCGACGAAGACGAAGAAGTTGAAGAGGTCCCCTGTCAGCAGTGCACCGTAGACGCCGGTGAGCATCATCAGGATCAGGGCAGGGACGAAACGGTACTGGTCCTCACCCGTCGTGATCAGGAAGATGCAGCTCGCGATAGCGGTGGCGGACGTCAGTACCAGCATCAGAGCGGTGAATGTATCGGAAACGAACGGGATCGCCAACCCGGGGACGTAGCCGCCCACAGAGTGGGCAAGAACCGGCTCATGTTGGTGGACGAAGAGCAGCACGACGCCGAATATGCCGACGAAGCTCGGAGCCGCCAGCAGCAGGACGCGATCGACGGTGCGTGAGGTGATGAGCACGCTCAGGGCTGATGCCAACAATGGCACGCCGATGAGCAGGAGGAGGAGTGCCGGATTCATGATTCGCGCTCCTCCCCGGTCTCAGGGGCCCGTCTCTGATCATCGTCGTGGCCGAGAACAGCGAGTGCAAGCATGAAGATCGTCACCGCCAGGGTGATGACGATGGCGGTGAGAACGAAGGCCTGCGGCAACGGGTCGGCTGCCACGCTCTGGTCCCCACGATTGCTCAAGGGCTCGACGCGCCAGGCGCTGACCCCTGCGGAGAGCAGGATGAAGTTCGCAGCATGGGAGATGAGTGTCAGTCCGAAGACGCCTCGGACCATGGATCGCTGCATCATCAGATACACGCCGCCTGCGGTGAGCACACCGATCGTGAGGGCAAGGATCATTTCGCACCCTCCTGTGCATCTGTTGGTGGCTGATCCGGTTGAGTGTCGCTCGACCGCTCTATGGGCGCATCGCCGTGCAGGATATGCGTTGACGAGGCCTTGACCTTCGCATCGGGGTTGCCGGCCCTTGATCGACGTTCGTGAGTCGGACGTTCCCCTCTGATCGCGTCCATCGGTCCGCTCAGCTCTCCGTATATCAGTTCGTCGGCACGCTCGCGGGTCAGTTCCACGTCACGATGGATGATGCCATTGGTGAGAACATCGTCGCCAGCGGGCGTGGCCGCAGAGTCCGAGACGCCGAGGATGTTGAACGACAGCAGGATCAGTCCGACCACCGCCAGATATACCCCGAGGTCGAAGATCATCGATGTTGTGAAGTGCTGCCCGAGGAAGTAGCCGTGCATCGGCTCGAGGAACGAGCCGGCGAAGATGAGACCGATGAAACCGGTGGCCACCGCAGTGGCGACACCGAACCCGATCAGGTACAGCGGCGCCTTCGGCGGACCGATCGCTCGGTCCTTGGCCGTCGACATGTACAGCAGTCCGATGACCGCTGAACCGACCAGCGCCGCGATGAAGCCTCCGCCGGGTTCGTTGTGGCCGCGCCAGAAGATCACGAGTGAGGTGATCGCCAGCAGGGGGCCGAGGATCTTGATCGCGAGCTTAGGCGGTATCACGTTGGGCCAGGCCTCATGGACGGCTCGATAGGCGGTTGTGCCGCGGGGTCGGATGGAGACCCAGGCCTGCCGCGGGGGTTCGGGAATGTTCTCGGCGGGCGGGTCGATGAACTTGTCCTTGACCGTCGACATCACCGCAACGATCGCGATCCCGGCCATGCCGAGGACGGTGAGCTCTCCGAGTGTGTCCAGGGCACGGAACTCGACGAGAATGGTATTGACGATGTTGTGTCCGCCGCTGATGTCGGGGGCGTTCTCAATATAGAACTGGCCGAGGTCGGACCGTTCTCGGCGTCCATTCAGAGCCAGAGTCAGTACCGTCGCTGCGAGGCCGACGATGATCGCAAAGATCGCCCGTGTGGCCTGCAGACGCTTGGGATATCTCCAGAACGAACGCGGGAGCTTCTGCAGCACCAGCATGATGACGATGATCGTCATCGCCTCGACCAACAGCTGGGTAAGGGTGACGTCCGGGGCGCCGAGTGCCAGAATCTGCACGGTCGCCAGAATGCCGACTCCGGAGAGGGCCACGACCGTGGTCAGACGCGAATGCGAGGTGCAGACGACGAGGACGGCGATGGTGATAAGGACAAGGAGAACGATGTCGATGGGACGCCACAGACCTTCCTGCAGCGGAGGCAGCTCCGGATAGATGATCGGCACCGCGGTGAAGGCGAGCACGGCGAGACCGCCCAGCGACATTGCCAGGTAGGGACCGGAATTCATCGGCTTGACGAAGACGCCGAGGCTTCGGCCGGCCCTGCGCAGGGCCCAGGTGAGACCGTTGATGACGTCGGCTCCATCGAAGCCGAGGGTGGCGCGGTGGAAGAAGACGAACACGCGGGACCGATTGAGGATGATGATCACACCGATCGCGATGATCAGCAGTGAAGCGATGAGTTCGACGTTCACCCCGTGCCACAATGCCAGATGTACGGAACCCGTTGATTCGTACAGGGCAGCCCTGACCGCCTGGCTGATGGGGTTGTCGAAGACGAACAGTGCGAAACTCAGCGGAAGCGAGGCGAGGATCGGCACCGCGGCGGCAATAAGCATGACCGGAGAACCGTGACCCAGACGCGCTCGCTCCACAGGCTTGCCGTCGATGAACGCACCCCACACGGTCTTCGCGCAGTAGGCGAAAGTGAGCACCGAGGCACCGACGGCCACCAGCAGAGCCGCCCACCCGGTCCAGGCAGAACCGGGAGTATCGCCGAAGGCAGTGAACAGTGCCTCCTTCGACACGAACCCGAGCAGCGGCGGTATGCCCGACATGGAGGCACAGCCGACGATCATGACGATGAACGATGCCGGTGCCGCGCGCATCAGTTGTGGAATTCGGGTCAGTTCGCGGGTTCCGGCGAGGTGATCGACGACGCCGACCATCATGAACAGACCGGATTTGAAGAGGGCGTGGGCGATGACGTGCAACGTCGCGGCGGCGATCGCTGCCTCGGAGCCGATGCCGATCACCGCAGTGATGAGTCCCAGCTGAGAGACCGTGGAATAGGCCATCAGCTTCTTGACGTCGTATTGATTGAGGGCGAACCACCCGCCGATGCAGGCAGTGATCAGACCGGCGACGATGAGCAGAGTGTTCCACGCCGGCGTGGCATGGAATGCCGGGGTGAAACGCAACAGCAGGAAGATGCCGGCCTTGACCACGGCGGCCGCGTGCAGATACGCGGAGACCGGAGTAGCAGCGGCCATCGCATCGGGCAGCCACGAGTGGAACGGGAACTGAGCCGACTTGGTCATCGCTGCAACGGCGATGAGGACTGCGACCAAGCTCGTCACCGGCGATTGGGCTGACCAGACCGGCGAGCTCAGTGCCTCGTGAACGTTCGTGGTGCCGGTCACTGCGATGATCACACCGGTGGCCACCAGGAGGGACAATCCGCCGATGAAGGTGATGAACATGGTGCGCAGCGCCGGCGCTTGACCGGGCGAGCCGGACCTGGCGATGAGGAAGAACGAGGCCAGGGAGGTCAGCTCCCAGCAGACGAAGAGCACCAGAAGGTCGTTGCTGAGGACGAGCATGACCATCGAGAAGGTGAAGATCACCATCAGCCAGTAGAAGCTCGTGTTCCGTCCACGTTCCAGGTATCCGGTCGAATAGACGAAGACGACGGCCCCGATGATCAGCGCGATGTAGGTGAAGATGACGCCGATGCCGTCGGCGCGCAGCGCCAGGTCGACACCGAAGGTGGGAATCCACTGGTAGCTCACTTCCGGGGTGGACCCGGCCATCACCTCGGCGGCGGTGGGGGTGAACAGGCCTGCGATGCCCAGGTAGGCCGCGGCCAGGAGCCAACCACTGGCCCGGCCCAGCACACGCGTGATGAAGGGTGTGACAATGATGAGGGCGGCGAGAGCGACAACCGTTAGGATCATGGTCGAGACCTCAGGGCCCCGGACGCAGGTGATGCTTCCTTCACTCACTGACCCTTCGACAAAAAGAACGCAGACTCTGGCAGACGCAGACTTACAGATGATCAGACTATCGACTCGGAGTTCCATGAGCAAAAGCACAGGCCGCCCTCAGACGAGCGACACGATCCGCGTGTTCTTCGATGCTCGCTTCACCCGCACAACCCATCATGACGGCATCTCCCGTTATGGTTCATGCCTGCTTGAGGCCCTGCTCAACGCCGTTGCCGGAACTGACATCGAGGTTACTGCGATCATCAGTGACGAAGATCAGCTCGCTCTTCTGCCGAAATGCCGGTGGGTCAAGCTCAACTCCCCCACCTCCGCAAAGGAGGTCGTCATCGCCAAGAAGCTCAACGACCTCGGCGCCGACGTCGTCTTCTCCACCATGCAGGTCATGGGGTCCACGGGACGCCGCTACGGGCTCATTCTCACCGTCCACGACCTCATCTACTATTCGCATCCCCTGCCCCCGGCAGATCTCCCGGCAGCTGTGCGACTGCTGTGGCGGGCCTACCACCTCAGCTTTGCCCCGCAGCGACTGCTGCTGGGTCGCGCCGACGCGATCGCAGCGGTGAGCCAGACGACGAAGGGGCTCATCGCCGATCACCGCCTGTCGTCGAAGCCGGTGACCGTGGTCTCCAATGCCGCCGAGGTTGCTGTTGCCGGATCCAGGTCAGTGAACCGACACGATGCACGGTCTTTGGTCTACATGGGTACGTTCCTGCCGTATAAGAACGTCGAAACCCTCATCGGTTCGCTGCAGCACCTGCCGGGGTGGACCCTGCACATTGCCAGCCGCATCGACGGAAGGCGCGAGGCCGCGCTGCGAGCTCTCATCCCTGACCGGGCGAAGGTGATCTTCCACCGAGGTGTCAGCGATGAGGAATACGCTGCGCTGCTCGAGGGTGCGACCGCTCTGGTCACGGCGTCTCAGGAAGAGGGATTCGGACTCCCCGTCATCGAGGCGATGGCCCAGGGTGTGCCGGTGGCGATCTCGGACATTGCGATCTTCCACGAAATCGCCGGGGACGCCGCCGTATACTTCGACCCCGATGATGCCGGTGACGTGGCGGCTGGGATCGCTCGCCTCACCGATGCGAAGCTGTGGTCAGAACTCTCTGCTGCGGGCCAGAAGCAGGCAACGTCTTTCGACTGGAACTCATCGGCTCAGGCGCTGATAGGAATGATCCGCCAGGTGCACGCACTGCGACAGTAGGCCCGGTGGGCGCGCGTGTCAGGAAGGAACAGTGCCCCAGCTGCGCAGGATCCAGTTGGTTCCGGTGAACGCGAATTCCCCGTGTCCGCAGTTGCCGAGGACAGCCAGACGACCGGGCCCGTCCATGCCGAGCAGCAGTTCTGCAGCTGCCCGCAGGACCGCGCCGTGAGCGGCGATGACGATCGTCTGTGCTTGAGTTCCATTGACGATCTCGGTGATCGCCGAGGCGACGCGCTGGCCTGACTCGGATCGTGATTCCCCGCCGGGAGGGTTCATATCGGCTCCGCTGAGCCATTGTTCGAGTGCGTCGGGCCAGGTGGTGCTGAGTTCGTCGCGAGTGTGGCCTTCCCACTGGCCGAAGGCAGTCTCCCGCAGACGGTCATCGCGGGTCACCTGGATGTTCAGACGGGAAGCCAGTTCGTCGGCCGTGTCAGCGGCTCGTGACAGGTCTGAGGAGACGATGAGTTCAGGTGCCAGTTCGCTGAGGTAGCTCGCTGCCTGCGCTGCCTGTCTCCGGCCGAGGTCGTTGAGGGGGATGTCGGACTGCCCCTGGAACCGGCGTTCGACGTTGTAGTCCGTCTGGCCGTGGCGCCAGAAGATGACGGTCTTGGTCATCGAGCGTCGTCAGCGCCGGAATGTTCCGGCAGCTCCAGATCAATGACCGGGCAGTCCTTCCATAGACGTTCGAGCGCGTAGTATTCGCGCTGTTCGGGCGAGAAGACATGGACGACGATGTCGCCGAAGTCGAGCAGCACCCAATCACCGCTCCCCCGGCCTTCACGACGCAGGGGTGTGCGACCATAGGTCGTCTGCACAGCTTCTTCGACAGCGTCGACGATCGATCCGATCTGCCGATCGTTCTCCGCTGAGATGATGAGGAAGGCGTCAGTGATGTAGAGAGTGGCACTCACATCAAGAGCCACCTGATCGGTGCCGAGCTTGTCGTCCGCCGCACGTGCGGCGGTCCTCAGCATTTGGGTTGATTCAACGATCTCGCTCACAAGAGCCTTTCAGATGATTACAGCAACATGACCAGTGCAATGACGATGAGTGCGACTGCGAAGAGCGCAGCGACACCCAGCACTACATAGGGTACTTTGGATGGTTCTTCGCCAACAAGAATGCGACCGTCGTGACCGGTGACCTCGCTGGCGCGGATGCGCGTTCCCGGAGGATTCTCGGTCTCTTCGTCCTCATAGTCAGAGTTGGGCAGTGCCCAGGCCTCTGGCACGGTCTCCATCGGACGTGTTTCCGGATTGGCTGCCAGCGCGCGGGCGGCATCATCGGATGAGGTCGAAGACTCTTCCGCGGACTGTGCCTCGGGAACAGGGGCGAATCCGTTCGCGGTGCTTCCGGTGCCCGGCGTGCCAGGAGCCGAGGAATCGACTTTCGAGTCCCTCGTCTCGTTCGAGTCCCGTGCCTCATTCGAGTCCGAACGGTTCGTATTCGGCCCGCCGGATCCCGGGCGAGCATCGGTACTGGTGTCTGCGTCGTCGACTGCAGGAATCTGGGCCGAGGCAGCCGTGACGACTCGCACTCCCGAGCTGCTCGGCGGCTTCACGATGGGCATCCGTCGTGAACGGCTCGTCTCGCCGGTCTCTTCCTCGGTCTCATCGGTGAGCGCATCGGCGTCGACACGCTCATCGCGGTCCCCGTGTGCGGGCTGCTCGGGCGCCGCTGTCGCAGAGTCGGCTGTCTCAGCTGAAGCGATTTCGGCAGCGGGAACCTCGTGCTGCTTCGGCGCCGAGGTGGCTCCGGGGGCAGGTGTTCCTGCGATAGGTGTTGCCGTTGGCTCTTCGACGTCCAGTTGCTCAATCGGCTGGGACAGTGCGTCCTGTGGGTCATCGTCGAGAGCGGTGGGACGGGGGGCCGAATCGGCGGTGACGGGAGCTTCGAAGTCTCGTGCGGCGACTTCATCAGCCGATCCGCCGAATCCTGCCGCATCAACGGAATCGCTGTCGGTGACAGCTGCGCTGTCCGGACCCTCTGGGGAGGTCTCGTCCTCTGCTGTCTCCTCGGGCCCGGCGATGACCGGAATCGCGCCGGTGGAGACGTCGCCTTCCAGGGACAGCCCGTTGTCGCGCAGGTACTTCTTTCGCGCGGTGCGTGATTCGAAATGAGGCAGTGGGGCTCGTTGCGGGTCGAGGCGGTCCTCGGTGTCGACAGGAGCTTGTGATTCCTGCGGCTGGTCCGTGACCTCACCAGGCTCCGCTTCCGATCCGGTCGGCGTTGGCTCGGGCGTCGTCGTTCGCGGCTCCGGCGCCTGAGCGGGTGCGGGCGGCTGGTTCAGCAGTTCGGCCCGATTGGTCGGTGACGGTTCGCTCGGCTGCTCAGGTGTCTCTCGTGCTTCGAACGCCTGTTCTGCAGCCAGCCGCTCGGCTTCTCGCCTGGCGCGACGTGACGTGAACTGCTCCTCAGCCATTTTCACTCCTGTACAACTCGTATTTCGCGATGTACTGAACGACCCCATCCGGTACGAGATACCAGACAGGCGCCCCATCCATCACCCGTAGTCTGCAATCCGTGGAAGAGATCGACAGTGCAGGAATCTGCACCAAGCTCAATCGATCCACCGGAAGACCTTCACTGCGAAGTTCGTGTCCCGGTCGGCTCACTCCGACGAAGTGAGCCAAGGAAAACAGCTCATCTACATTCTTCCACGTCAGAATCTGAGCCAAAGCGTCCGCGCCGGTGATGAAGAACATCTCTGTGCCGGTTCCGTAGCTTCTGGCCAGGTCACGAAGCGTATCGATCGTGTAGGTCGGCCCCGGGCGATCGACGTCGGCCCGGGAGACGGTGAAGCGCGGGTTGGACGCGGTTGCGATGACTGTCATCAGATACCGATGTTCGGCGCTGGTGACCTCTTCGACGTCCTTCTGATACGGACGGCCGGTGGGCACGAAGACCACCTCGTCGAGATCGAAGGTCGACTGCACCTCGCTGGCGGCGACCAGGTGACCGTGGTGAATGGGGTCGAAGGTGCCGCCCATGACACCGACCCTGCGTGTTTGCTTTGCCATATCAGTGGCGGTTGGAGATGCCCTTCCACGACCGCGTCACTGCTGCCATCGAGAGGAAGATCGCGAGGGTGATGAGTCCGAAGAAGATCGGGTCCATCGGCAATTCGGTGTGGTGGGCTGCCTTCTCCGCGCCTTCGGCGACGGTGGTCAACAGTGCTGCATTCACGTGTTCTCTCCTTATCAGTGATGCTGACGCGGTGTGTCTGCGTCACAGTGCTTATGGCTTCAGTTTCTCATGAACTGTGAGACAAGTGAACATCGACATGAGGTTGAGCGTGATCGGAGTTCGCCGTCGGCGCTCTCTGACCTGGGCCGTGTCAGTTCCGGATCTGTCCATTGCCTATCATGACCCATTTCGTGGTCGTCAGCTGTTCGACGCCCATGGGTCCACGGGCATGGAGCTTCTGGGTTGAGATACCGACCTCGGCGCCGAAGCCGAGCTCTCCCCCATCGGTGAATCGTGTGGAGACGTTGACTCCGACCGCTGCGGCATCGATGGCTGTGACGAATGTCTCGGCGTTGTCGAGGTCCTTGGTCACGATCACCTCGGTATGGCCGGAGGAATAGGCGCGGATATGCTCGATGGCTTCGTCGATTCCCGACACGACCTTCACCGCGAGTTCGAGGTCCAGATATTCCTTCGCCCAGTCGCGTCGAGACACGCGCTTGACCTTCATCGTCTCTGGTGCCAGTGCCGCGACGGTGGTGTCGGCGTGCAGAACGACCCCGGCCTTGTCGAGTCGGTCGAGGATCTTGGGAAGGACGCGCTTGGCTGCCTTCTCATGAACCAGCAGAGTTTCCAACGAGTTGCAGACACTGGGTCGATGCGTCTTCGAGTTGACGACGAGGTCGACCGAGTTCTTCACCGTAGCGGATGAATCGATGAACATATGGACGTTCCCGATTCCGGTTTCGATGACCGGAACCAGCGATTCCTGCACCACAGTGTTGATGAGCTCGGCACCGCCTCGTGGAATGAGGAGGTCGACGTAGTCACGCGCGTTCATGAGCACTGTGGCGCCGTCGCGTCCGTATTGGTCGATTCCGTTGATCGAATCTGCGGGAAGACCTGCCGACTCCACGGCTTTGCGCAGCACAGAGACGATCTCAGTGTTGGTGTTCTGTGCGGCGGAGCCTCCGCGCAGCACAGTGGCGTTGCCGGCCTTGAGTGCCAGGATCGCGATGTCGACGGTGACGTTGGGGCGAGCTTCGTAGATCGCGCCGATCACGCCCATCGGCACACGGTTCTGGGTCAGACGGATGCCGTTGGGCAGGACCCTTCCGACCACGACGTTGCCCACGGGGTCGTCAAGATCGATGATCGTTCCGACCGATGTGGCGATGGCTTCGATGCGATCATGATCGAGTCGAAGTCGGTCGAGGAGACCGGCGTTCATCCCGTTGTCGATACCGGCGGCGATGTCGACTTCATTGGCTTTGACGATTCGGTCTGAATTCTCACTCAGAGCATCTGCGATCGCGCGCAGACCGGCGTCTTTCTCTGCCGTCGACGAGGTGGCCAAGTGAGCTGCGGCGCTCTTGGCGTTGCGGACGACTCTCGTCACACCCCGGACGGTCTTCGGGTGTATCTCGGATACAGCGGTCATGGACTATCTCCCCCCGCTCACGTGAGTGAGTACGAGATCATTGCGATGGATGACCTCTTTACGGTAATCATTTCCCAGTCGGGTGCCAAGTTCGTCCGTGGAGAAGCCGAACATCGCGGGCAGCTCATGGGCTGAGAAGTTGGTCATTCCACGGGCGATGACCGTGCCGTCGAGGCTTCTGATCTCGATGGGGTCACCCGCCTCGAAGTCACCGGTGACACCTGTGACTCCGGCAGCCAGCAGGGAGGTTCCTCTGGAGAGCACTGCCGATTCGGCGCCCTTGTCGATCGTCACCGAGCCGAAGGTGCGAGCCAGATGCCGCAGCCACAGCAGCCGGGTCCCGCGCCGTTTGTGCGTCACGGCGAACCAGGTGCCCACATGTTCACCGCCGAGCACTCCAGAGACCTTCTCCGCGGAGGTCAGTACTGCTGGGATCCCTGAGTCGGCCACCATCAGCGCGGCTTCGACCTTCGTCGCCATGCCCCCGGTTCCCGTGCCGGCCGATCCGGTTCCGCCGATGGCGATGTCCCCGAGGTCGGCGATGCTGGAGACGTGTTCGATGCGCACCGATTCAGGCAGATTCGGCGGCCCGGAGTACAGGGCGTCGACGTCGGACAGGAGCACGAGAGCATCGGCGTGTGAGAGATGTGCGACGAGAGCGGCAAGGCGATCATTGTCGCCGAAACGGATCTCTTCGGTCGCCACAGCGTCGTTCTCATTGACGATCGGCAAGGTCCCGAGCGCAAGCAGCTTGTCGATGGCGCGTTGGGCGTTCTTGTATCTGGTGCGACGGATCAGATCATCGGCGGAGAGCAGGACCTGTCCTGGGACCAGATCGTAGCGACCAAGAGCCCGAGTGTAGGCGGCCATCAGCAGACCTTGGCCGACTCCGGCCGCAGCCTGCTGTGTGGCCAGGTCACGTGGCCGTTTGTACAGCCCCATGGGTTCGAGTCCGGCGGCGATCGCACCGGAGGACACGAGGATGACCTCATGACCTGCGGCACGATGGGCACCGATGACATCGGTCAGTGCAATCAGCTTCGCCTCGTCCAAACCTCCGTCGAGGGTCGTCAGCGACGAGGAGCCGACCTTGATCACGATGCGCCGGGCCGTGGCGATATCCGTGCGCACCGGGTGGTTCTCAGTTACGGAGGACGAACTCTCGATCATTCCTGACCGGACTCCGCATCGGAGACGAACGCGCCCGAGCTTTCCCGGCTGCGGACAGCGCGCTCAGCAAGACGCTCCTGTTCCTGCTCGGCCCGGACTGCGGCCTTGGCATCCATGCGGTCGTGGAATGCCGCCTTGCGCTCCTTGCGTGTCGACCGTGTGTCGTCTTCCAAACGCAGGTCTGTACCGCGGCTGCCCAACAGCTCGGCACCGCCCACACTTGTCGGATCCCAGTCGAAGACGACACCGTCATCTCCGCCGATCACGATCGTGTCGCCGGGCTTGGCACCGGCCTTGAACAGAGATTCTTCGACGCCGAGACGATCGAGCCGGTCGGCGAGATAACCGACAGCCTCATCATTGGCGAAGTCTGTCTGGCGCACCCAGCGTTCGGGCTTGACTCCGCGGATCCGGAAGACAGGACCGTCGTCATCGCTTTCGGCCTGCACCTGGAATCCGCGGTCGTCGACTGCCCGAGGACGAATGACGACGCGCTGCGGCGTGGCTTCGAACTCTGCCCGACGCTCACGTTCAGCGGTGACGAGTTCTGCCATGGCGAATGAGAGTTCCCGCAGACCGGTGTGGCTGACGGCGGAGATCTCGAACACCCGATAGCCAGCGGCTTCGAGGTCCGGGCGGACGATATCGGCTAGGTCATGGCCATCGGGAATGTCGACCTTGTTGAGCGCCACCAGCTTCGGACGTTCGGACAGAGGCAGCAGCCCGCTTCCGTCGTCGAGGTCGACCGCGTAGGCGGCGAGTTCGGATTCGATGATCGTCAGGTCCGAGACTGGATCACGGCCCGGCTCCCACGTCGCCATGTCAACGACGTGGACCAAAGCGGCACAGCGTTCGACGTGGCGCAGGAACTCCAGGCCCAGCCCCTTGCCCTCCGACGCACCCGGGATGAGTCCCGGGACATCGGCGATCGTGTAGCGCACATCCCCGGCCTGGACCACGCCGAGGTTGGGCACGAGTGTCGTGAACGGGTAGTCCGCGATCTTCGGCTTGGCCTCAGACATAGCGGCGATGAGGCTGGATTTGCCGGCTGAGGGGTATCCGACGAGCGCGATGTCCGCAATCGTCTTCAGTTCCAGCACCAAGCTCAGTGCTTCGCCAGGTTCGCCCAACAGGGCGAAGCCCGGAGCCTTGCGCTTCGACGATGCCAGAGCCGCGTTGCCGAGTCCGCCGCGGCCACCTGCGGCAGCAACGTATTCGGTTCCGGGTTCGACGAGGTCAGCGATGATCTCGCCGTCCTGGCTCTTCACAACCGTGCCCTCTGGGACAGCGATGACGAGATCTCCCCCGTCAGCGCCATGACGCAGATCGCCCTTCCCGATTCCGCCGTCGTCTGCGGTCAGGTGCGGACGGTGGTGCAATGGCAGCAGCGTGGTGGTCTGGGTGTCGACGACGAATTTGACGTCACCGCCCTGACCTCCGTTGGCGCCGTCAGGTCCGCCAAGAGGTTTGAACTTCTCGCGCCTGATCGAGGCGCAGCCGTTGCCGCCGTCACCGGCGGAGAGATGGACTGTGACACGGTCTATGAACTCGGTGGCCATAATGTCCTTATATCAGATGAAGGGTGAGTCTCGAGACTCACCCTTCATGGACCCCTAACAGGGGAAAAACAGAACTAGTCGATCAAGCGCCGACGATGTTGACGATCTTACGACCGTTGCGTTTGCCGAATTCCACGGCTCCTGCGGACAGCGCGAAGAGCGTGTCGTCTCCGCCGCGTCCGACGTTGGCGCCTGGGTGGAACTTGGTTCCGCGCTGGCGAACGATGATCTCTCCGGCCTTGACAACCTGTCCACCGAAGCGCTTCACACCGAGGTACTGCGGGTTCGAGTCGCGACCGTTACGGGACGAGCTGACTCCCTTTTTGCTTGACATGTGAAGTCTCCTCTTACTTGATGTTCGTGATCTTCAGACGGGTGAGGTCCTGGCGGTGGCCCTGACGCTTCTTGTAACCGGTCTTGTTCTTGTACTTCTGAATGATGATCTTGGGACCGCGAAGCTCGTTGACGACCTCAGCGCTGACAGCGACCTTCGACAAGGCATCGACGTCGGTCGTGACAGTCTCACCGTCGACGAGGAGGACGGCGTCGAGCTCGACGCTCTCTCCGGCCTTCGCCTTCATTCGGTTAACTGTGATGATGTCGCCGACGCTGACCTTTTCCTGATGGCCACCGGCACGGACAATGGCATAGACCATGTCGAACCCTTTCTGTTCATACACAAACGAACGGCGGTTGATCCCTTGGCTCCCGAAGAAGGATTTCCCCGGGTGTCCCATTGAGAGGAATCACCAGCCGTGGTGCGCAGCACGCACCGACGGTCAAGTCTAATGGATTCGACCATCGTTGGGCAAACCGTACGTCGTGCCGAACTCAAGCCTCACGGGTCTCAGCGATCCGTTCGTGATGACGGATCACCTCGGCGACGATGAAGGTCAGGAACTTCTCTGCGAACTCCGGGTCCAGGTGCGCATCTTCGGCCAGCCTGCGGAGGTGGGCAACCTGCCTGCGCTCCCTCTCGGGATCTGCGGGAGGCAGACCGTGGTCAGCCTTCAGCTCGCCGACTCTCTCTGTGAGCTTGAACCTCTCAGCGAGCAGATGGATGAGCGCTGCGTCGATGTTGTCAATGCTTCCGCGCAGTTCCAACAGTCGCTCCTGGGCATGTGTCTTGTCGTTGATCTGATCCACGTGCTCCAGTCTAACGAGACTCGAAGCAATCCGCCGACGACGCACTGAGGCCGATCTCGCGCCTTCGCGGGATCGGCCTCAGGGGAGAACTGAACTCAGACCATCTCCTCCACAGGAACAGCGTCCTTGGTGTCGGGGTCCATGAGCGTACCGGCCTTGCGGTCGGCCAGGTACTTCTTCATTTCCTTCTTCACCACCGGCATCAGCATGTAGAGGCCAAGGATGTTGATGAAGGCACAGAGGAACAGTGCGGCATCCGCGAACTCCACAATCTTGCTGAAGCTGGCGATGCAGCCGATGACCACGAACACGCAGACGAGGACACGGAAAACTGTGACTGCCCCCTTCGACTTGCCGAAGAGGTAAGCCCAAGCACGCTCACCATAGTAGGCCCAGGTGATTAGCGTGGAGAAGGCAAAGAGCGCGACAGCGATCGCCAGCAGCACCGGATACCAGCCAGCCACTGTGGAAAAGGCGTCCGAGGCCAGGGCCACGCCGCCGATCTCACCCTGTCCAAGGTCGTTGGTGTACGAGGGCTGGTTGGCAACGATGATGGTCAGTGCGGTCATGGTACAGACGATCACGGTGTCCACGAAGGGTTCGAGAAGTGCTACGAAACCTTCCGAAATGGGCCGACGAGTCTTGACTGCCGAGTGTGCGATCGCGGCCGAACCGATGCCTGCTTCGTTGGAGAAGGCTGAACGCTGGAAACCGATGATCATGACGCCGACGATGCCGCCGGCAACTCCCTGCGGTGCGAACGCTCCGTCGAAGATCTGGCCGATGGCCGTTGGGATCTGGCCGAAGTTGATAGCCAGGACCAAGAGGCAGGAAAGAACGTAGAAGATGCCCATGGCGGGGACAAGCTTGTCAGTCACGTGGGCGATCGACCGGATTCCACCGAGGATCACGAGACCAACGAGGCCAGCGAAGATGATGCCGAAGATCAATGACGCCGCAGGGCCAGCGAGGAAGCCGTCTGCGCCGCCGGTAGCGGTGCGAACCTGAACGAAGGTCTGGTTGGCCTGGAACATTCCGCCGCCCACGACGCCGAAGATGAGTATGGAGACTGCGAAGATTCCGGTCAGCAGACCGGCGATGGGCTTGGAGAACTTGCGGAACGCGATTGGCAGGTATTTGAAGGGACCGCCGTAGACGACGCCGTTCTCGTCGATCTCTCGGTATTTGACACCGAGGGTGCACTCGACGAATTTCGTGCACATACCGAGAAGGCCGGCGATGATCATCCAGAAGGTAGCGCCGGGACCGCCGAGGGCGATAGCCACACCGACACCGGCGATGTTGCCGAGGCCGACGGTGCCGGAGAGCGCCGAGGCCAGTGCCTGGAAGTGGGTGATCTCGCCCGGGTCGTTCTTGGACGAATGTTTGCCACGGATGATTTCGAGCGAGAGCTTGAATCCCCGGGCTTGGATGAACCCGAAATAGATGGTGAAGATTAAAGCCGCGCCGATGAGCCATAGCACCACGAAGGGGAAGGAAATCGGTCCGAGCGTAATGGGAAAGAAGATGATGCCACCGAAGAAGGTGGCGATCGGATCGAACCAGGAGTTGATTGCATCATCAACCGGAGATTTGGGGGCATCTGCTGCCCATAACAAAGTGTTCATGGTGCAATAACCTGCCGTACCCCGAGGAAGGTATCAAGCACTATCGCACCGGTAGTGGATACAGTTATCCAACTGTTACCTACATCACACCTGATGGGCTGTTCTGAGATGCACGTCTCATTCTGTGTCCTAGACTGAAATCATGACTCAGAACCCCAATCAGCACAGATATCCCCCGGCCCAGCCACCAGGACCGCAGCAGAACCAGCAGCGTCCTGACCGCGGATCTCGACAGCATCCCGGCAATGGGCCCCATCAATCCCCTCCGGGCGGCCCGCAGGCGCCCCCGGGAGGACCTCCAGGCCGGGGCCGAGGACGTCCTGCACGAATTGCGTCAGCGGAGGGTGAACGTGTCAGGGAAAGCTCGGCCGGAGGCGTGTCGGGCTACTTCGCCATCGTAGGCGGCGTCATCCTGCTGATTCTGGCACTCCTGCTCGCGGTGTTCGGACTCATCATGACAGTGGCACAGGCGGCGCTCGGGGTCATCCTCATCGTGCTCGGTGTCGTCATGTTCATTGCCGCGATGTTCCTGTTCAAGGGATGCACGTCCGTGGCTCCTGGCAATGCTGTCGTCCTGCAGCTCTACGGCAAGTACGTCGGCACAGTGCGCCAATCGGGACTGCGCTTCGTCAACCCCTTCTATTCGAAGATCCAGGTCTCCACGCGCATCCGCAACCACGAGACGTCGACGCTCAAAGTCAATGACCTCGATGGCAATCCGATCGAAATCGGCGCAGTGGTCGTCTGGCAGGTCCAAGACACGGCTCAGGCACTGTTCGAAGTCGATGATTTCGAGGAGTTCGTCGCCATCCAGGCTGAGACCGCTGTACGTCACATCGCGAACTCCTATGCGTATGACTCCTCGGACCCGAACCGTATGTCCCTGCGCGACAATGCTGATGAGATCACGTCGAAACTCTCCAGCGAGGTCGCAGCGCGAGTCGCCGCCGCCGGTGTGACCATCATCGAATCGCGCATCACCCAGCTGGCCTACGCGGCCGAGATCGCCCGCGCCATGCTCCAACGCCAACAGGCGACAGCCGTCGTGGCAGCCCGCCAGCTCATCGTCGAAGGTGCTGTCGGCATGGTCGAGACCGCCATCGAGCAGATCGAAGGACGCGGCATCGTCACGCTCGGTCACCTCGAACGCAGCGATCTCGTATCGAACCTGATGATCGTCCTCTGCGGCGACCAGGCCGCGCAGCCGACGATCAGCACCACAAGAAATCAGGAATCCGGCAAATAAGACGTCCCTCCACCGATCCCGATGATCGGTGGAGGGACGTTTCTGTGCGGCCTGGTCGTCGCAGTCAGACTGCGACAGCCCTGGCGCTCAGCCCGTTGGAGCCGGTGCTCAGTCCTCGCCGATGATGACGAACGAGGTCGGCAACGACGGCTGCGCCGTCTCGCTCTTGGCCTCGGACTTAGCGGCAGGCTTGCGTCGAGGAGCGGCCTTGACCGGTTCAGCCTTGGCCACCTTGGTCGCCGAGTCGGCTCCGATCATCAGCGGCAGCTCGGCTGCGGGAACCTCAGGTTTCTTCGCCCGCGCAGGCTTGGCCTGTGCCGGCTGCTCCTGGGCAGGCTGCTCCGGCGCAGGCGTCTCGTCGACCGTTGTGTCCTGAGCCGACTGGTCCTGTGCGGAGTCGGACGAATCAGCGGACTTCGCCTGCGAGCGTCTCCTGTTGCTGCGGGTCCGGGAACGGCCCGATCCGCCGTTTCCGGCCGAATCGCTGGGCTCGTTGCCCTGCGAGTCCTTAGAGCTGTCGGTGTTCGCCGAGGAAGAAGCGTTATCAGACACCGACGCGTCTTGGGAGCTTCCGGCCTCCTTCGACTCGGCTTCGTCCTTCTTCAGTGTGGCCTTGGCGATGGCGGCAACGGCTGAGCGGGAGGCATCGTTGGCAACGGCATCCGACTGGCCGTCGGAGTCGTTGGACTTCGACGATGATTTGTTGTCGCCGCGCCGCTTACGATCACGCCTGCTGTTGCCACCGTCATTGTTTGAGGACCGGTTGCCATGGTGGGCCTTCGATCCGTCCTCTTCCGAGCCAGGCAGCAGCAGCCCCCGGCCTGAGAGGTCAGCACCAGCACTGACCAGGGACTCGGCGAGCCCCGTGCCGATGCGTTTACGGGTCATCTGCACGAGACCCAGCGAGGTCACCTCGGCGACCTGATGCTTGGTCCTGTCCCGGCCCAGGCATTCAACGAGACGACGCACGACGAGGTCCCGATTCGACTCGAGAACCATGTCGATGAAGTCGACGACGATGATGCCGCCGATGTCACGCAGGCGAACCTGACGGATGACCTCTTCGGCCGCTTCGAGGTTGTTACGGGTCACGGTCTCTTCGAGGTTTCCGCCCGAACCGGTGAATTTGCCGGTGTTGACGTCGATGACCGTCATCGCCTCTGTGCGGTCGATGACAAGGGAACCACCGGAGGGCAGGTTGACCGTGCGCTGGAGCGCCTTCTGAACCTGTTCCTCGACCCGGTAGTGGTCGAAGATGTCTTCGTCTTCGCTGTAGCGGTGGACACGATCAAGCAGGTCCGGCGCGACGGCCTCGACGTATTCGTGGATGGTGTTCCAGGCTCCGTCACCGTCGATGACGAGCGAGGAGAAGTCCTCGTTGAAGACATCGCGAATGATGCGCACGATCATGTCCGGCTCGCTGTAGAGGAGCTGGGGGGCGAGCACCTTCGTCGACTTCGACTTCTTCTCGATGGTCTCCCACCGTTTGGCCAGTCGTTCGACGTCTGTGCTGAGCTCCTTGTCGCTGGCGCCTTCGGCCGCGGTGCGCACGATGACTCCGTTCGAGTCACCGACGAGTTCCTTGAGCAGCTTCTTGAGGCGATTGCGCTCGACATCGGGCAGCTTCCGCGAGATGCCGGTCATCGAGTTCCCGGGAACGTAGACGAGGAAACGTCCGGGCAGAGAGATCTGGCTGGTCAGGCGGGCACCTTTGTGACCGATCGGGTCCTTGGTGACCTGGACGAGAACCGCGTCGCCGGGGCTGAGGGCGACTTCGATGCGACGGGCTTTGCCGTCCATGCCCAGGGCATCCCAGTTGACCTCACCGGCGTAGAGAACGGCGTTGCGGCCCTTGCCGATGTCGATGAATGCTGCTTCCATGCTCGGCAGGACGTTCTGGACCTTGCCCAGGTAGACATTGCCGATGAGGGAGGACTGCTGGCGGTTCTCCTTGAGGTAGTGTTCAACGGTGATCCCGTCCTCGACGACGACCAACTGGGTCTGCTCGCCGCTTTCGCGCACCAGCATCGTCCGGTCGACCGATTCACGACGGGCGAGGAATTCAGCCTCGGTGATGACGGGGCGACGGCGACCGGCCTCGCGGCCTTCCTTGCGGCGCTGCCGTTTGGCCTCCAGGCGCGTGGAGCCCTTCAGCGAAGTCACTTCATCGTTGTCGGTGCTGCGTGTACGTGAGCGACGACGGCGACGGCGACGCGAACCGTTGTCGTCGTCATCATCGTGATCGTCATCGGAGGAGTCGTTGGACTTCTCCGTGGGCTGCTTGGAGGACTCGTCATCGGAGCTCTTCGTCTCCGCGGACTTGTTCGAGTCTGCCTGCTGGCCCTTCTTGTCCGAACGGCTGCCGGACCGGGACTCATTGTTCTTCGTTCCCGAGGCGGAGTCGTCGTCGGAGGAACCCTCGGTTGAGGCTCCGGCAGAGCCCTCGGCGTCGGAATCGCTGCCGTTGTCATCGCGTCCTCGGGAGCGGCGGCCACGGCCACCGCGACGCCGGCGACGGCCGCCGGAATCATTCGAGTCATTGTCCTCGGAGTCGTCATTCTTCACACGGCTGGTGTCGTGGTCTGAAGAGTCGGAATAGTCCGAGTCGTCATAGTCGTCGTCGGAATCGTCGCCGGTGTCCTCCGCCTGAACGGGCTGAGCCAGTTCGGCCTTGGGCACCTGGAAGATCAGGCCGCCATCGTGAGGCACTGCAGGAGCGCTTCGCGGTGTCGGCGCGGGCGTAGGCTCGGCTGTCGGCGCGGCGAAGGGATTGCGAGGATCGAACGCCGGCGCAGGCGATTGGGCGTTTGCAGCGGTGTCATTCGAAGCGTCGTCGGCCTCCGAGGAATCGTTCGCTTCACTCCCCCGGACAGAACTCGCGGCCTCCGGTGAGTCTGCAGAGTCCTGTGAGTCTTCGTTGGAATCGCGGACGAACTGCTCGAAGACCAGTCCTCTGTTCGCCACGGCGTCACGTGCCTTCTTCGGTGCACTGCGTTTCGGCTCGGGGACGACATCGTCGCTGTCATCCGAGTCCTCATCGGGCTCTGGAAGACGCAGGGATTCTGCGGCCTCCGCGATGTGATCGAGCTTCTCCCTGATGCTCTCGTCGACATCTCCGTTCGCGGAGTCTGCCGTATTCACCGACTGCTGCAGGTTGGCGAGATCCGCGAGGATGCCCTCTGTTGCTTCGTTGCCGTCGTTTGACGCGTCATTCATTGTTACTCCCAGACCGAAGGCTCCGTCCACACCCCACGGATCTTCGGATCCTTGCATGGTCCAAATCGGACCGAAACTTGTGGATGGCACTTCCAGCTCGCGCTCAGCGCGTAGGCCTTCCATGCTGCCTCTTCTTGGTGTCGACCTGCGAGGTCGTACCCTCGACTCGGTGGAGGCACTTCTCCTGCTCGGTGTGAGAGCAGGTATCCGTTCGACCATTATGTCACAGATCAACCGAAGTGCTCCTGCTGTTGAGGATCTCCCCTGGTCCCCGTCACTGACGTATTGCGATCATTCACAGGTGTCTGCGTTTGCCGCTCGATGCCCGGGGAGGCATTCTTGGAGTGTGAATACCGCAGACACGCTTCCTGATGACGATATCGACGTAGTCCCGCAGACCCGATCCTGGGTGCTTCGGCCGGCCACCCTTGGCATCTTCCTCGTCGTCACCTCTGTCGTCGGCTTCCTGGCGTCCTTCGCCCTCGCTGTCGAGAAGTACGAGAAGTTGGAGAACCCGAATGCGGTACTCTCCTGCGATCTCAATCCGTTCTTCTCCTGCGGATCGGTCATGGAGTACCCCGAGAGCCAGCTCTTCGGCTTTCCCAATCAGCTGCTGGGAATCGCCGCTTTCATATTCCCGCTGCTGCTGGGCGTGTTGCTTCTTGCCGGAGCGAGGATCCCCGGATGGGTCATGGTCGGGCTCAACGTCGGCTTGGCTCTCGGCACCACTCTGGTGATGTTCCTGTTCTACATTTCGATCTATAAGATCGGCGTCGGCTGCCCGTGGTGCATGGTGGTGTGGACGATGACGATTCCGATGTTCGTCTCCGTCACGGCCCATAACGCCCTGGCCGGAAACTTCGGTGCCGGAATCGCTCGCAATCCGATCGCCAGAGTCCTGGCCAAGGAGAACATCGCGATCTTTGTGCTCTGGTTGCTCGTCATCGCAGCTTGCGTCGTCGTCCAGTTCTGGAATTTCTTCGCGACCCTGTTCTGACGGGGACCGCGCAGTCGGACGGAACAGCGCAGCAGGCAGTCCTACAGAGTGCTCGAGCGCCCTGTCGCAGATCCCTTTTTGAGAGGAACTGCGACAGGGCGCCCGTATTTATGTGCGCAGAACTGCTGCCTTGAGGGGAATCAGGCGGGGAACCAGATTCCGATCTCGCGTTCGGCGGACTCGACGGAGTCGGATCCGTGCACCAGGTTCTTCTGAACCTTCTCTCCCCAGTCGCGACCGAGATCGCCGCGAATCGTACCCGGGGCTGCTGCCGTGGGATCTGTCGCCCCTGCCAATGAGCGGAAGCCGGGGATGACTCCCTGGCCGGAGGCGATGATCGAGACGATCGGGCCCTCTGACATGAAGTCGACGAGAGGCTGGTAGAAGGGCTTGCCTTCGTGCTCTGCGTAGTGGGCGGAGAGTTCATCGGCTGTCGCGGTCCGCAGCGACAGAGCGTCGATGCGGTAGCCCTTGGCCTCGATCCGAGCGAGGATCTGACCGACGAGTCCTCGGGCGACACCATCGGGTTTGATGAGGATGAGAGTGCGTTCCATTCCAGTCCTTTTCGTTTGTGCGGTGATCGGCGGTCACAGTTTAACCGCCGTGAGTTTCATTCCTGTCAATCGCCGAGGCGGTTCAGGCTCGTTCGGCCACTTCCCTGTCGATCCTCGCCGACCAATATACCGACACCGCCCACATGGCGATGAAGATGGCAGCGACGAAGAACATCGAGGTGACGAGGAATCCTGAGGCCACGAGGAGGGCCTGGACGACCCAGCCCAGTGCCACACCCGGTCGTTTCTGGCCGATCTTGCGTGGAAGCAGCAGCACCGACACGATTGCCAGAACCGCAATCACGGAAGCGCCGAGGAGGAGCTGGCCCAACGTCAGGGATCCTGCAGCCTTCACTTCCAGCCCATAGGCGGTGAGCACCGCGAAGTAGACGACGAAGAGCTCACAGATGAGGATCGAACCGCAGAGAACGGGAAACTTCGATTTCACAGTCTCATTCTTCCTTTCCGAGCAGCAGGCGGGCCTCGGCAACGGTGTGCAGTGAGCCGGTGACGACGATCCCTGGGCTCGTCGCCCCGGAACTGTTCGCCAGGTCGATGGCCTTCATCAGGGCGGCGTTGAGGTCCGGCGTCTCGAGCACAGAGTCCTCATCCACCCATTCACGAGCGGCCTCGGCGAGTT
The DNA here is from genome assembly GCF_003932995.1 of Brevibacterium aurantiacum. NCBI lineage: Bacteria > Bacillati > Actinomycetota > Actinomycetes > Micrococcales > Brevibacteriaceae > Brevibacterium > Brevibacterium aurantiacum. The sequence continues at coordinate 1,927,420 of NZ_CP025333.1, read as the reverse complement.
CGTGGGCTCCCAGCGCTCGAGAGTCCAGCGCCTCACTGACGACGAACACATCAGCGCTGCGGTGGAGTTCCTCGAGCACGCCGAGGACATCCTTGTCAGCGAACATCGCCAGGACCATCACGGTGTAGTCGAAGTCAAAGGCCTCGGTGATGGTCTCGGCCAGCACATGGGCCGCGTCGGGGTTGTGCGCCCCGTCGACGACCACGGCCGGTCCCGTCCGGACGAGTTCGGCGCGGCCAGGAGACGTCACGTGGGACAGGCCCTCAGCAACGGTGTCGAGAACCAGTGGCTTATCCTCGTCGCTCAGGAAGGCCTCCGCCGCGACCAACGCGACGGCGGCATTGTGCGCCTGATGAATCCCATGCAGCGGCAGGAAGATGTCCGTGTAGACATCACGGATTCCCTGCACGGTGATGAGCTGCCCGTCGACTGCACGGGTGCGGTCCAGGAGCCGGAAGCTGCGTTCCTCGGTCAGCGCGAGAATCTGTCGACGCTCCACCTCGGCGTCCAAAGCCTCCTGGGCTTCGTCGGTCTGCGTGCCGATGACAGCCACCGGATTGGGCGCCGGAGACGGATCGAGGCTGCGGTTGAGGATTCCGGCCTTGGTGGTGGCGATCTCGGTGAGGGTGTCACCGAGGAACGCCTGATGGTCAAGTCCGATCTTCGTGAAGACGCACACCTCGGCATCGGCAACGTTCGTCGAATCCCATTCACCGCCCATACCGACCTCGGTCACGACGACGTCGACGGGGGCGTCTGCGAACACCGCAAAGGCCAGGATCGTCAGCGCTTCGAAGAACGTCAGTCGACCGCGCCCCTCAGCGAGGAGTTCAGCATCGACGAGGTCGAGCACCGGTGCGATCTCGTCATGGATGCGCACGAAGGTCTCAGCCGGCACGGGGCCTCCGTCCACAGAGATCCGCTCAGTCACCGAATGCAGGTGCGGACTGGTGAAACGGCCCACTCTCAGATCGTGGGCTGTCACGATCGCGTCGATCATCCGCGCGGTCGAGGTCTTGCCGTTGGTCCCGGTGACGGTGATGACCGGAGCCGCCTGATGGATATCGCCGAGGAGCTCACAGGCCCGACGGGTCGCGTCGAGACGAACCTCGATCTGGGTCTCACCTGCACGCGCCAGCAGCGACGCATACACCCGGACGAGCTGAGAGTCAGACTGCTCGGCGTCTTCGCCCGCACTCATGCCCGGCTCACGGCCAGTCGTGTTCCCGACGGCAGCTCTTCGGGGGTGAAAACCTGCTCGTGACCGTGGACAGCGGCGAAGTCGAGCGAGGTGGCCAGGGTTTCACCGGCGATGAGGTCCCGGTGAGTGGTCAGCGCGGCGGTCAGTTCGGCTTCTGCCTCGATGACGACCGTGATTCGATCCGAGATGTGCAGGTCCAACTGCTTCCGGATGCCCTGGATGGCGCGCACGGCGTCTCGGGCCACGCCTTCGGCTTCGAGCTCGGGGGTGACACGAGTGTCGAGGGCGAGGAAGCCGGAGTCGAGCGCTGCCAGTTCCATCCCTTCCGTGCCCGATTGGGCCACGGAGTCCAGGGTGTACTCGCCGTCGACCAGGTCGATTCCGCCGCTGGTGACCGTACCGTCGTCGGCAACAGACCAATCCCCGGTCTTCGAAGCCTTGATCACCTGCTGCACCTGCTTGCCCAGACGAGGTCCGGCGGCACGGGCGTTGATCACCAGGTTCTGCGACAGGGAGAATCCTGCCGCTTCGGCTTCGGCGACATCGAGGACCTCGACCTCGCGGACGTTGAGCTCATCGGAGATGATGTCGGTGAACTCGGTGCTCAGATCGGTGTCGTCCGCAACGGTGAGCTTGGCCAGCGGCAGACGCACCCGCAGCCTGTTGGCCTTGCGCACGGACGAGGCAGTCGAGCAGATGTCGCGGGTCAGGTCCATGGCGGAGACGAGTTCGTCATCGGCGGGGAACAGGTCGGCGTCCGGATAGTCGGTCAGGTGCACCGACCGTTCTCCGGTGAGTCCGCGGTAGATCTCTTCGACGGTGAACGGCAGCAGCGGGGCTGCAACCCGGCAGAATGCTTCCAGGCAGGTGTAGAAGACGTCGAAGGACTCGTGGGTGTCTTCGGTTCCGTCCCAGAAGCGGCGACGGGAACGACGCACGTACCAGTTCGTGAGCATGTCGAGGTAGCTGCGCACGAGATCGCAGGCGGCCCAGATGTCGAGGCCCTCCATGGCTTCGGCGAACTCAGCGATCAGGTCATGGGTCTTCGCCAGCAGGTACCGGTCAAGCACCTGGCTCGAGTCGTAGCGGGATTCCGCGCGGTAGCCGGCCTTTGCACCGTCGGCTCCGTCTGCCGTGTTGGAATAGGTGGCGAAGAACTGCCAGGTGTTCCATAGCGGGAGAACGACCTGGCGCACTCCGTCGCGGATGCCCTGCTCTGTCACGACGAGGTTGCCGCCGCGCAGGATGGACGAGGCCATGAGGAACCAGCGCATCGCGTCGGAGCCGTCACGGTCGAAGACCTCGTTGACGTCGGGGTAGTTGCGCAGGGACTTCGACATCTTCTGACCGTCGGAGCCCAAGACGATGCCGTGGGAGATGCAGTTCGTGAACGCCGGACGGTCGAAGATCGCGGTGGAGAGCACGTGCAGAAGATAGAACCATCCGCGCGTCTGACCGACGTACTCGACGATGAAGTCGGCGGGGAAATGGTTGTCGAACCATTCCGAGTTCTCGAACGGATAGTGAACCTGGGCGTAGCTCATGGAGCCCGAGTCGAACCAGACATCGAAGATCTCAGGGATGCGGCGCATCATCGACTGACCGGTCGGATCATCAGGGTTCGGTCGGACCAGGTCGTCAACCCAGGGGCGGTGAAGATCGACCTCTCCTTGGTCATTGATCGGCAGGCGACCGAAGTCGGCCTCGATCTCGGACAGGGAACCGTACACATCGGTGCGTGGATATGAGGGGTCATCGGAGGTCCACACGGGGATCGGTGAACCCCAGAAGCGGTTGCGGGAGATCGACCAGTCCCGAGCGTTCTCCAGCCATTTGCCGAACTGCCCGTGCTTGACGTTGTCGGGCACCCAGTTGATCTGCTCGTTGAGCTCGACCATACGGTCCTTGAACTCGGTCACCCGAACGAACCAGGAGGACACTGCGCGGTAGATCAGCGGATTGCGGCAGCGCCAGCAGTGCGGGTAGGAGTGCTCGTAGGATTCGTGACGGATCAGCAGAGCCGAACGGCCCGTCAGCGGACCTGTGGAGTTGCGCAGATCCTTGATGATCGCCTTGTTGGCCTCGAAGACCTGCTGGCCTGCGTAGTCGGCCACGGTGGAGTCGAAGCAGCCGGCGTCGTCGACTGGGCGTGCTGCGGTGATGCCGTAGGAGTCGGTGAGGTCCTTGTCCTCTTCACCGAAGGCAGGCGACTGGTGGACGATTCCCGTGCCTTCCTCGGTCGTGACGAAGTCGGCTTCGAGGATGGTGTGCATCCGCTCGCCGAACTCGTCCTGGCGACCTTCGAAGTAGGGGAAGGGTGGCTCGTAGGCACGTCCGAGCAGCTCACTGCCGGAGAATGTGCGCAGCACTTCGGGGTTCTCCCCCAGCTCGCGCGCATAGGCGCCGAGGCGAGCCTCGGCGAGGATCAGGGTCTTGCCCTGCAGCTCCTGTGCACCGTCCTCGCCGGCGACGACTGCGACCAACGGGATTTCGGGATTGACCGCGACCGCCTGGTTGGAAGGAACAGTCCACGGGGTCGTGGTCCAGATAAGGACCCACTCGTCGGAATCCTTGAGCTTGTAGCCGACGGTCACGGCCGGATCCTGGCGCGACTTGTAGACATCGTCGTCCATCCGCAGCTCGTGATTCGACAGCGGGGTCTGGTCCTTCCAGCAGTAGGGCAGAACCCGGTAGCCCTCGTAGACGAGGCCCTTGTCCCACAGCTGCTTGAACGCCCAGATCACACTTTCCATGTATTCGACGTTGAGCGTCTTGTAGTCGTTCTCGAAGTCAACCCACCGACCCTGGCGGGTGACGTACTCTTCCCATTCCTTCGTGTACTTCAGCACCGAAGAGCGGCAGGCATCGTTGAAGGCAGCCAAGCCCATGCCGCTGATCTCAGATTTGTCGGTGATGCCCAGCTGACGCTCGGCTTCGAGCTCTGCGGGGAGTCCGTGTGTATCCCACCCGAATCGGCGGTCGACCTTCTTCCCGCGCATCGTCTGGAAGCGGGGAACGACGTCCTTGACGTATCCGGTCAGCAGGTGGCCGTAGTGAGGCAGGCCGTTGGCGAAGGGAGGACCGTCATAGAAGACGAACTCGTTCGAGCCGTTCTCACCTGAATCACGCTGATCGATCGAGGCTTGGAACGTGTCGTCCTGTTTCCAGTACGAGAGTACGGCGTCTTCGATGGCGGGAAAGTCCGGCGAGGCACTGAGGCCGAAGGCCGAGGTCGATACCTTGGGATACAACGGTTGCGTCATGAGCGTCCTTTTGAGTCACTGCGGTCACTGTCACGAGGACGACATGTCTGCCGCGGTACCACCTCGCTTATCCGCCGTGAACGTCTGTCGGATGAGACAGACGATCGGAGGATCGCTCATAGCCGGAGTGATGACGGGTCCAACCGCCCGGTTCTACTGGGCGCCCCTCCCCTGCCGACATTGTCGGTCAGGGTCGAATACGCTGTTCTTCCGGATGCTCCCCGGTGATGGCCGGATCACTGCATCCTCAATCGTATACCTTGGCCGTGGGTGTCGACCACTCCACGTCCGCAGGCGCGCATCGGTCACCGCGCATGGGCCGCCGGCCTCCCTGCTCAGAGTCCTGTGTTGCGTGCGACTTTGTGCTGTGCGGCCTGTGCGATCGGTCTGATCACCATCAGATCGACGTTGAAGTGGTGCGGCCTGGTCAGCGAGTAGACGACGGCGTCTGCGACGTCTTCGGCGGTCAGTGGATTCTCCACCCCTTCGTAGACCTTGTCGGCCTTGTCCTGGCTGCCGCCGACTCGCTTCAGCGTGAACTCCTCGGTGGCGACCATTCCGGGAGCGATTTCGATGACGCGCACGGGTTCACCGGCGAGTTCGAGTCGCAGCGTCGCTGCGATGGAATGTGTCCCGTGCTTTGCGGCAACGTACCCGCCGCCGCCTTCGTAGGCCTGATGCCCGGCGGTCGAGGACATGACGACGATGTCTCCGCGCCCGGATTCGATCAGTGCGGGCAGGAAGGCCTTGACGACCCGGAGGACTCCGAGGACGTTGACGTCGAACATGTCACGCCACCCGTCGACCGAGGCCTCAGCGACCGTGTCGGTGCCGTACGCGGCGCCGGCATTGGCAACGAGGGAGTGCACCGGTCCCCCAGCCAGCACCTCGGCGGTGAGTGCGGCAACCGCATCGTCGTCGGTGAGGTCGGCAACGATATAGCTGGCGCCGGTCTCGTCGGCCAGTGCGCGCAGCTTCTCCTCCCGCCGGGCCACAGCGACGACGTCCCAGCCCTGTTCCCGCAGCTGACGAACCGTTGCGGCGCCGATTCCCGAACTCGCCCCTGTCACGACCGCTCTGAGTGTTTCCATCGCTGTGCTTCTCCGTCCTTCTGGTTGGTGCCCGGTGATCCTTTGGATCCAGCCGCCTCTGTGCGTGCTTCGACCGGGCGATGCCTTGTTCGCCGAGGTCGTGTCTTCAGTCTACGGAGTTCTGCGGCCGGACTGGCGCAGCACGGTGGCCTCTAGGCACTGGTGGTGTCGGTGTCTGTCTTCGGTGCCGACGTGGATTTCCTTGCCCGCGGCACCCGTGGGTTCGGCTTCGCGTGGGGATTGCGTGGACCACCTTCGCCGAACACGGCGCGGACTCCGGGGATCTTGACCGCCAGCCAGGTGATGGCAGCACAGATGATCGTGTAGACGATCGGCATCACGATCGCATGGAGAATGACACCGGGGACGGTCGTGGGCAGGCCCATCTCATTGCGCAATGGGTAGAGCAGGAGCGGGTGGAGCAGGAACACCCCGAAGGAGTACGGGTAGAACCAGTGCAGCAACCGGAAACCGGTGTTCATATGGTGGTGGAGCAGAAGGTAGGCCGCCAAGGAGGCGATGACGACGCCGGGTGAGAGATATTCGTAGGGGAAGATCCATGGTTTCTCCCCCGGGCCGAGTCCGGCCCAGACGATGGTCATCGCAATCGCTCCGGCCAGGGCCAGCCAGGCCAGAACGACCCCGCGAGGGGACAGCACCACGTCCCGCAGCACCCATCCGAGGATATAGAACCCGGCCATGGGCAGGAACCGGGTGGCGATATTGGCCTCGCCCACGTCGAAGACGATGCTCACCCACTGGTCGAGCATTCCAATGCCCAGGAAGATGAGCCCCGTACCCCATTGCAGTCGCCTGGAGCCGTGAACGCTGAGCAGTCGGAAGAACGGCGTCAGCAGCGTCAGACCAGCGAGGACGTAGAGGAAGTAGAGCTGCACGAACGGGGACCCGGTGAGGATGGCGATTCCCGGGTTCCAACCGTCATCGGTCGGGAGGAGATAGAAGCGGCGGAAGACGACGTAGACAGCGGTCCAGAACACGAGGGGAATCCCGATTCTCCAGACCCGTTTGCTGAGGAACTTTCGTGGCTTGTTGCCGCGTGCCGGGTCCAAGGCGAGTGCGCCGGAGATCATGATGAAGACGGGAACCGACCAGCGGGCCGCGGAGTCGAACCCGTTGGCCACCCACCAGTCTGGGCCCATGCCCGCATAGTTCTCTTCGACGACGGTCCCCAGCGAATGGATGGTCACGACTGCCACGATCGCGATCGCACGAGCAGGATTCATCCACGCGGTCGACGTGGGCGGCAGGTTCTCTGATCCGATTCTGTCCAAGGGCGCCATGCTCCAATAATCTCATTTTCAGCGACCGCCGCATCTCACGCCGCGTTCCGTGTGTGTCACACCCTTGAATCGCCGAAACCCGCTCGTACCCAGTCATCGGTTTGGCCCCAGGCCGCCCGGGTGAGAAAATCAACAACTATGAACACACCTGCCTTTTCGGACTCGACGCACGAGTCAGTGAACCTGCCGGATAAGCCGGCTCTCGAAGGACTTCGCGACAAATGGGATGCCGCGTGGAGCGACAACGAGGTCTATGCCTTCGACGTCGATACGGATCGTGAGCAGGTCTATTCGATCGATACTCCCCCGCCCACAGCGTCGGGCTCCCTGCACGTCGGGCACGTCTTCTCCTATACGCAGACCGACATCATCGCCCGGTATCAGCGCATGCAGGGAAAGAACGTGTTCTATCCCTTGGGCTGGGACGACAACGGTCTGCCGACAGAGCGCCGCGTCCAGAACTACTACGGGGTCACCTGCGAGCCCACTCAAAGCTACGATCCTGACTTCGCACCACCGGCAAAGCCTCCGAAGAACTCCCGTGACTTCGTCAAGGTCTCGCGCCAGAACTTCATCGAGCTCTGCGAGAAGCTGTCCGCTGAGGACGAGCACGTCTTCGAGGAACTCTTCCGCTCCACCGGCCTGTCCGTGGATTGGAAGTACACCTACCGAACCATTGACGACACCTCCCGCTCTGTCAGCCAGAAGGCTTTCCTCACCGATCTCGCCAACGGGCATGCCTACTCACAGGACGCCCCCACCATGTGGGACGTCACGTTCGGCACCGCTGTCGCGCAGGCCGAGCTCGAAGATCGAGAGAAGGACGGCGCCTACCACAAGGTGAACTTCTACCCCGAAGGTCCCGACGGTCTCGCGGACACCTCGGCGGATCCGATCATCATCCTCACATCCCGCCCGGAGCTCATCCCCGCAGTCGTGGCACTCGTTGCTCATCCTGAAGACGAGCGCTACACCGCATCCTTCGGCACCAGAGTCGTCTCACCGCTCTTCGGCGTCAGCGTCGAAGTCCGCGCCCATGAACTGGCGAAGTCGGACAAGGGCACGGGAATTGCCATGGTCTGCACCTTCGGCGACCTCACCGACGTCACCTGGTGGCGCGAGCTCAACCTGCCCACGCGTGCCGTCATCAACCGTGGTGGACGACTCAACCTCGAAGTTCCCGAGTGGATCACGGCATCGCCGAAGCCGGATGCTGTGGCAAATTACGAGAAGCTGGCGGGAAAGACGACCTTTACCGCTCGCAAGGACATCGCCGAGATGCTCGCCGAGTCGGGTGACCTCATCGGCGAAATCGAGGCCATCACTCACCCAGTGCCGTTCTACGAAAAGGGCGACAAGCCTCTCGAGGTTGTCACCTCTCGTCAGTGGTACATCCGCAACGGCGGTCGCTCGGCCGAGCTTCGCGATGCCCTCATCGCACGCGGACGCGAGATCGAGTGGCATCCGACGTTCATGCGCTCCCGGTACGAGAACTGGGTGGAGAACCTCAACGGAGACTGGCTCGTTTCGCGCCAACGCTACTTCGGCGTGCCCATCCCGCTGTGGTACCGCTTGGACTCGGACGGGGAACCTGACTACTCGGATCCGATCGTTCCCGAGTCCCTTCCCATCGATCCCATCGCCGAGGTGCCCGCCGGGTTCACAGCCGACCAACGAGATGTGCCCGGCGGGTTCACCGCCGACCCGGATGTGCTCGATACCTGGGCGACCTCGTCGTTGACCCCGCAGCTGCTGGGCGGCTGGAGCCGCGATGACGACTTCTTCTCCAAGGTCTTCCCCTTCGATCTGCGTCCACAGGGTCACGACATCATCCGCACCTGGCTGTTCTCCACCGTGGTCCGCGCGAACTCGCTCAATGACGCCGCACCGTGGAAGCATGCCGGCCTGTCAGGTTGGATCCTCGACCCGGATCGCAAGAAGATGTCGAAGTCGAAGGGCAATGTCGTTGTTCCCACCGACATCCTCGCCGAGACGAAGCCGGGATTCGGCCCCGATGCCGTCCGCTACTGGGCTGCCAGTGCCAAGCTCGGTTCCGACACCGCCTACGACGTCACGCAGATGCAGATCGGGCGGCGTCTGGCCATGAAGCTGCTCAATGCTTCGAAGTTCGCACTCGCACAGGGCGTGCACTCCGGTCTTGTCGGTCAGCTCGGCTCGGTGACCCACGATCTCGATCGGGCGCTGCTGAAGAAACTCGCCGAGGTGGTCGATGCCGCTTCGACGCACATGGCGGCCTACGACTACGCGCATGCACTTCGTGCCGCGGAGAGCTTCTTCTGGGAATTCACCGACGACTACGTCGAGCTCGTCAAAGACCGGTCCTACGGTGCCACCGGGGATGACGATCAGCTCTCTGCCCACGTCACGCTCGCGACTGCGCTCGATGTCCTGCTGCGTCTGTTCGCCCCCTTCATGCCCTTCGTGACCGAAGAGGTGTGGTCCTGGTGGCGGACCGGATCTGTGCACAGGTCACCCTGGCCAGGTGACGAGCAGCTCACACATCCCGAGTCCTCAGTGGACCCGGAACTGTTGGTCTCAGTCGCCTCGGTGCTCACCGAAATTCGGCGAGCGAAGACCGAGGCGAAGGTCTCCCAGAAGACGCAGGTCCGCAGCCTGACCATCCATGCCCCTGCAGCTATCGTCGCCGCCATCGGCAGCGCTCAAGGCGATCTGCAGGCTGCCGGACGCATCCAGGAGCTCGTCACTGAGGAGAAGGGCGAGGAGATCACGGTTGCCGCGATCGACTTCGTCGAACAGGACTGATCTGTCCCCCTGTGTTCCAAGATAAGAACAGGAACTTCCGGGCGTCTGCGGCTTCGGACGCATACGATGGACTCGACAACAGAAGTACTCACGATCTTCTTCATGGACGAAAGGCCCTTGCACAATGAGAAGCGAACTCTTTTCGAAGCGGAATGCGGAGATTCAGAACCAGGAACGCTGGACTCTGCAGTCGAACAAGATGCTGCGCACAGTGATCAACCCCAACGCCCCCATGATCGCCACGAAGGGTGCCATGGTCGCGTATCAGGGCGACGTCCGTTTCACCCACCAGGGATCGAAGTCTGTGGGTCAGTTCATGAAGAAGGCCGCCACCGGCGAGGGTGGGAATGTGATGAAGGTCGAAGGTCACGGTGAAGTCTTCTTCGCTCGTGAGGCCTCGAACATCTTCATGATGGCGCTCGAAGGTCAGCAGGATGCGCTGACCGTCAACACCTCGAATCTGCTGGCATTCGACGATGCTCTCAACTGGGAGATCAAACGAATCAAGGGCGGAATCGGTGCCATGGCCAGCGGTTCGGGACTGTTCAACCTCGAGCTCAACGGTGTGGGTACGGCCGCCATCTGCTGCAAGGGCGAGCCGATGGTCCTCGACTGCTCACAGCAGCCGACCTTCGTCGATCCGCAGGCTGCGGTGTGCTGGTCCTCGTCTTTGGCCCCACAGATCAAGACCGATGTCAGCGTCGGGACGTTCTTCGGTCGTGGTTCGGGTGAATCGGTTCAGCTTGCCTTCCACGGCCCAGGCTTCGTCGTCGTCCAGCCTGCTGAGAACGCCGTGTATACGGCTCAGGCCTAGTCAGACCAAGCCCGAGGCGCCCTGGGACGACAGGGAGCTTCGGATTGCACATATTACGACCCCGAGGTCGCCCGGTATTCACCGGGCTGCCTCGGGGTCGTTGTGTTGGAGAGTTCGTCAGGACACGGGTGTCCGTGAGTGATGGCCTCCTCCGCGCTCGACGCGATAGCGCCGAAACGTCGGGAAGATCAGTGCACAGGCGATGACGAGCACAATCACGAGGAGGCCGCCTCCGGAGGCTGCAATGGTTGTGGTCGTCAGCTCGGCGACGGTGCCGTGGAGGACATCGGCGATGCGGGGCCCGCCGGCGACAACGACGATGAACACGCCCTGCATTCGTCCGCGCATGTCATCGCTGGCAGCCTCCTGCAGCATCGTGGAGCGGAAGGCTGAGGAGATGATGTCGGCACCGCCGCCGATGGCCAGGCCGAACAGTGCGACGATGAGGGCCGCTGTCCAGAAGTGTGAGGCGAACTCGAGCGACAGACCGAATACAGACATGGCGGCGCCCCAGACGAGGATCGCTGTGATCACTGCCAGACCTTGGCGTTCGACACGGGAGACCCAACCGGAGAAGATGCCTGCCAGAGCACTGCCTGCCGCCAACGAGGCGAACAGGAGTGAGAAGACGATGCCGCCGGCGGGTGGACCGCCGAAGGTTTCCGTGGCGATCTGCGGGAACAGTGCTCTGGGCATACCGAAGACCATGGCGATGACGTCGACCAGCAGGGAGACCATGACGACCGTGTTCGTGCCTAAATAGCGGAAGCCGTCGATGACGCCCTTGAAACCGGAGCGAGTGTCGGGCTGCTTCAGCGGCACCAGAACAGGCAGACGCATCACCGCGTAGAGGGTGGTGGCCAGGAACAGCGCATCGATGAGGTAGAGCATCTGGTAGCCCACCACCGGGATCAGTGCTCCCCCGATGATCGGGCCCGCCACGGCGCCCAGTGTCATGACGGTCATATTGAGCGAATTGGCCGACGGCAGAAGATCCAGCGGAACAATGGTGGGCAGCAGCGCACCCTTCGCGGGCTGGTTGAGACCGAAGAAGGCCTGCTGCAGGGAGAACACGCTCAACAGCAGCCACACGTTGTCGACCTGCATGAGCGCGAGCACTGCCAACAGGGTGCTGGCGATGATCAGTCCCGCGGTGGAGACGATGAGCAGTCTGCGTCGGTCGATGACATCGGCGAGTGAACCGCCCCACAGTCCGAACACGATGAGCGGAACCAGGCCGAAGATGCCGCTGAGGCCGACGTACCCGGATGACCCGGTGATGTGATAGATCTGTGCGGGAATGGCCACGACAGTCATCTGGGCGCCGATGACGGTGACGATATTGGCCACCCAGAGGCGGCGGAAGTTGTCGTACCTTAAGGGCCGGGTATCAGCGAACAGCCGCATCTAGCGAGGGACGTCAGGCTGATTTTTTGGATGCCCGAGGCTGCTCGCGAGGAACCAGCGTGGGGGCTGCGTTCTTGTCCACGACTTCTCTGGTCACGACCACCTCGGCGATGTCCTCGCGTGAAGGAACATCGAACATGACGGGCTGCAGGACCTCTTCGAGGATGGACCGCAGGCCGCGTGCACCGGTTCCTCGCAGCAGGGCAAGGTCGGAGATGGCTTCGAGTGCGTCGGTCTCGAAGCGGAGTTCGACATTGTCGAACTCGAACATGCGCTGGTACTGCTTGACCAGAGCATTCTTAGGCTCTGTGAGGATCGAGATCAGTGCGGCGCGGTCAAGTGTGGAGACTGTGGCCAGCACCGGCAGACGTCCGATGAACTCGGGAATGAGTCCGAACTTCAGTAGATCCTCGGGCAGGATGTCGGCGTAGAGGTCCTCTTCGTCGTTCTTCGACTGCAGGAGCGCCCCGAACCCGATGCCGTGTTTGCCCTTGCGCCCGGCGACGATCTCTTCCATGCCTGCGAACGCTCCGGCGACGATGAACAGCACGTTCGTGGTGTCGATCTGGAGGAAGTCCTGATGGGGGTGTTTGCGCCCACCCTGCGGCGGAACTGATGCCTGGGTTCCCTCGAGAATCTTCAGCAGCGCCTGCTGAACGCCTTCACCGGAGACATCGCGAGTGATTGAGGGGTTCTCCGACTTACGGGCGATCTTGTCGATCTCGTCGATGTAGATGATGCCGTGTTCGGCCTTCTGGATATCAAAGTCCGCGGCCTGGATGAGTTTGAGCAGAATGTTCTCGACGTCTTCGCCGACGTAGCCGGCTTCGGTCAGTGCGGTCGCGTCTGCAACGGCGAACGGCACATCGAGCCGCTTGGCCAGCGACTGCGCCAGGTAGGTCTTACCGGATCCGGTGGGGCCGACGAGAAGAATGTTGGACTTCGCGATCTCGACCTCGGTGTCGTCTGAGCCCAGGGTCTTCGTGTCTTCTGCGCCCTGCAGAGAGCGGATGCGCTTGTAATGGTTGTAGACGGCGACGGAGAGAGCCTTCTTCGCGGGCTCCTGACCAACCACGTATTCCTGTAGGAAGTCGAAGATCTCGCGGGGTTTGGGCAGTTCGATCTCGGTGTGCTCGGCGGTGCCTTCGCTGAGCTCTTCTTCGATGATCTCGTTGCACAGCCCGATGCATTCATCGCAGATGTAAACGCCAGGTCCGGCAATGAGCTTCCGAACCTGTTTCTGCGATTTCCCACAGAAATTACATTTGAGCAGGTCTGCTCCGTCCGCACTGCGAGCCACTGTCACAACCTTCCGCCGGGGCACCTGACCCCAACTCTACCGCCCGTGTTTCCTGTACCTCAATAGCTTCCCATACGGGACTGACATGAGCGGCCAGGACCGTCATTCGGTGTGTCGGAGAGCCCGGACCCACCCAAACTGTCGAGAAGGCCCAAACTACTCGGCGCCACACCCTGTGGCAACTCCCGCCGCCACAGACTGCTTTGGGCCCGGACAGACGCCGCCTGTCCGGGCCCAAAGATGTTCGTGTGTCTCAGACTGCCTTGCGCGAGGTCAGCACCTGGTCGACGAGTCCGTAGTCCTTCGCCTGTTCGGCGGTGAGGAAGAGGTCACGTTCGATGTCGTTCGAGACCTGCTCCGGGGACTTGTTCGAGTGGTCGGACAATGTCGTCTCCAGCCACTGGCGCATCCGGAATACCTCTGCGGCCTGGATTTCGATGTCCGAGGCCTGTCCCTGTCCCTGGCCCTCCATAGCGGGCTGGTGGATGAGGACGCGGGCGTTGGGCAGAGCCAGACGCTTGCCGGGGGTGCCGGCGGCGAGAAGAACCGCGGCAGCTGAGGCTGCCTGACCGAGGCAGACGGTCTGGATCTCCGGCTTGATGTACTGCATCGTGTCGTAGATGGCCGTCATCGCAGTGAACGAGCCGCCTGGCGAGTTGATGTAGAGCGTGATGTCACGGTCCGGATCCTGCGATTCGAGGACCAGGAGCTGAGCCATCACATCGTCGGCGCTGGTGTCGTCGACCTGGACGCCCAGGAAGATGACACGATCATCGAACAGCTTCGTGTAGGGATCCTGGCGCTTGAAGCCGTAAGGAGTCCGCTCTTCGAACTGGGGCATGACATAACGGGACTGCGGCATGTTGCCAGCGGTGGACCCAGGCATAAAGTTCATTGAATTCATTCTTCCTTGACTCCCACTCAGTTGTCGGTGACGTCGGACGAACGGGTCACCATCTTGTCGATGAAGCCGTATTCGAGAGCTTCTTCGGCGGTGAACCAGTGGTCGCGGTCGTTGTCCTTGAGGATCTGCTCCAGGGTCTTGCCGGTCTGTTCGGCAGTCAGCTCTGCCATCTGCTTCTTCATGTGCAGAATGAGCTCGGCCTGGATCTTGATGTCGGTGGCGGTGCCTCCGATGCCGCCCAGCGGCTGGTGCATGAGGATGCGAGCGTGTGGCGTGGCATAGCGTTTGCCGGGTGCACCCGAGGACAGCAGGAACTGTCCCATGGATGCGGCCATTCCCATGGCCACGGTGGACACATCGGGCTTGATGTACTGCATGGTGTCGTAGATCGCCATTCCCGCGGTGACCGAACCACCCGGGGAGTTGATGTAGAGCGAGATGTCCGCATCAGGATCCTCTGCCGCCAGCAGCATCATCTGTGCACAGATGGCGTTGGCGTTGGAGTCACGCACCTCCGAGCCGAGCCAGATGATGCGCTCCTTGAGCAGACGGTTGAAGATGTGGTCATCGAGACCCATTGCCCCACCGGCGTCGAGGCCGACGGGCGCTGTCATTTCGTGTGCGCTCACGTTTCACTCCTGTTGGTCTTTGGTTGCTTTGATATGGACTCTAACTGCTCAACGGTCCGTTTTAGTCCGTCGAAGCACCTGTGTTCGCCATCAGCGTGATCGTGCATCGGATTCGGACTCATGGACCGTGAACCGCGGCGCCACGCAAGGGCCGACGTCGCTGTGGTGCCTGGGTGGAACTATGCAAAACGGTGGGCACGGAATAATTCCCGTACCCACCGTTGAAAGCTCAGTCACCGCCGAGGCGGTGCGACGTCACTTCTCGTCGTCGCCTTCGGCCACGACGGTCTCGTCTGAGTCCTCAGCCGTCTCGTCTGAGTCCTCGGCGCCCTCTGGTGCCTCTTCCTCAGGAGGAGTGGTGAACTCTTCCATGTCGACGACGTTGCCTTCGGTGTCCTTGACGACGGCACCGGCGAGGGCGGCGGCCAGGGCCTTGCGACGCGAGACCTCTCCGACCAGTGCGTTGACCTGCCCGGAGCTGTCGAGCATCTGCGCGAACTCGTTCGGGTTCATGCCGTACTGCTGTGAAGCGGAGATGAGGTATTCGATGAGCTCGGGCTGTGTCACCTCGACCTCTTCGGCCTCGGCGATCGCGTCGAGGATGAACTGAGTGCGCAGGTTGCGCTCGGTCTCCTCGGTGACCTCCTTGCGGTGCTCATCGTCGTCCACACGGCTCTCGGACTCGAGGTGGCGCTCGACCTCGTCGGTGACGACCTTCTCGGGAACCGGCACGTTGAGGGTCTCGATGAGAGATTCGAGGACCTTGTCGCGTGCCTGAGCACCCTGGTCGGTCTCCTTCTGCTTGGCAGCCTGCTCACGCAGGTCCGTGCGCAGCTCGTCGATCGTGTCGAACTCGCTGGCCAGCTGAGCGAAGTCATCATCGGCTTCCGGCAGTTCGCGAACCTTGACCGCGCTGAGCGTGATGGAGACTGTACCGGTCTCGCCGGCGTGCTCTCCACCAGCAAAGGTGGTCTCGAAGGTCGTGGTCTCGTCTGCCGACAGTCCGTCGAGTGCTTCGTCCATGCCATCGAGCATGGTTCCGGCACCGACCTGGTAGGAGATGTCGGAGGCGGTGTCGATCTCTTCGCCGTCGATGGTGGCGACGAGGTCGAGGGTCACGAAGTCGTCCTTGGCTGCTGGACGGTCAACGGAGCTCAGGGTCCCGAAACGGGTACGCAGCTGCTCGAGTTCGGCATCGACGTCGTCATCGGTGACCTCGATCGGGTCGACCTCGACGCTGATGGTGTCGTAGGCAGGCAGTTCGATCGCCGGGCGAACGTCAACCTCGACCGTGAAGGTCAGGTCGCCGTCTTCGGTGCCGTCGAGGCCGGGGACCTCTGAGATCTCAACCTCGGGCTGGCCCAGCGGCTTGAGATCGTTCTCTTCGACGGCTTCGCGGTAGAACCCGTCAAGACCGTTGTTGACGGCCTCCTGGATCACTGCAGGTCGACCAACGCGCTGATCGATGATTCGAGCAGGGACCTTGCCCTGGCGGAAGCCGGGGATGGTCACCTGGCCACCGATGGTCTTGTATGCCTCGTCGATGCTCGGCTTGAGTTCGGCGTATGGGACATCCACGCTGATCTTGACCCGCGTGGGGTCGAGTTGCTCGACGGAGCTCTTCACAGTGCGACCTTTCAATTTCGACAGTCATGCATATTCGGTCTTCTGGTGACCGGGAGGGAGCGAAAGTCCACGATGAGATCGCGCACGTCCGCAAGACGCAGTCACCCATATTACGCGAAACCTGGGAGAAAACACGAAACAGGCGGGCCACTGCCGGGCATGAGTTCGCGAGGAGCGCAATCCGCACCGACGGCGGCGGACCGCCGGACCCGTGCCTGCGCCACCGGGTCGGGCACACGCACTTCCACCGAAGGTCAGGATCACCGGGGATGGAGCTCGTCAAGGCCGATGATGACATTGGATGCCGTCCACGACAGAGGAGCCACCGACAGCGCAGCACCTTCTGCGCTCACCTTCTCAGGAAAGGAACCGGCCTGAGTGCGGTACTCACCCAACCAGTCGAGAATCCCTTCGGCCTGCACTCGGGCCCCTATACGGGCGAACCCGAGGCCCATGAGAGACGTTGACGGTGTCCAGCTCGTCTGGTCGAAGATCCACCCGTGGCCGGGTTTGATCCCACCAGCAGGTTGGCTCAGCCTGTCCCACACATGGTCAAGCGTCGATGCATCCAATCCCAGACCCGCACCCGCTGCCGGCAGGTAGGCCACCGCCGAATCGAGTCCCCCCGAGGTTGGGTAGCGCTGCAGTCCGTTGGCGATGAATGTGCGAGCAAACGTCGCCTCGTACGCCGCGCAGCTGTCGCCGAGAGCCTCGACTCCCCCATCGATGTGTGCCCACAGCCCATCGGTGTGCTCGGCGAGATCGACCAGCGCCTGCAGACCCAGCAGAGTGGGACCGGCCGTGCCCAGAGTGACTTGGGATTCGCTGACTTCCCAGTAGTCAGAGGACACCGGTGGCAGCGCGGTGCCGCGTTCGGTCCGGTGGAGCAGACGCGCGGAGGACCGTCGCAGCATCGGGGCCATGGCCTCGAGGTCCACGGTGCCTCCGGCAGCGCCTTCAGCGCGGGTCGACGAGGCATGAACCTCACTCACGCCCCAGAGAAGGAGACCCAGCGCATCGAATTGGGAGGGGCGCGCGTCCGGGGCCTCCCCCGAATCGGGAGTGAAACGCGCGGCGAACGATCCATCGGATGACTGCAGTGATTGCAGATGGAGGAGATGATTCCATGCCAGATCGATCAGGCCG
Source organism: Brevibacterium aurantiacum (assembly GCF_003932995.1). NCBI lineage: Bacteria > Bacillati > Actinomycetota > Actinomycetes > Micrococcales > Brevibacteriaceae > Brevibacterium > Brevibacterium aurantiacum. The sequence goes on along the minus strand of NZ_CP025333.1, from coordinate 1,909,954 downwards.
ACTCGGGCCAGCGCGACAGCGGCGAAGGCCGCGTCCCGTGGCCAGATATAGCGCCAAGGTTGGGCCCAGCTGGCCACTGTCGCAGGCAATGAGTCGGTGAGAACCCAGAGATCGAGCAGCGCCGAGGTGGCAAGATCGCGACGTTGTTCGGGCAGCCGCGATAGCCACGACGAGCACCGATCGAGGAATTCCCTCTGCCGCTGCTTCGGCCCCGGATCCTCGATTCCGGGCATGACACGGGAATCTGGCTGCAGTTCCAGTCCCGCTTCTGCCCCAACACCCTCCCGAGTGGTCCCCGATGTGAAGGCGACCGTGACCGAGCGAAGATGATCATTCCGGCCCACCTCGGCGAGGATGTCGGTTCCCGACGATGTCACGAAGCCGGCACCGAGCACGCCTGCACCGCTCAGGGCACCGGTGAGGAGCTGACGGCGACTCGGCCGGGACCGGAACGGTCGACGGCGCTGGGGATCGGATGTCATGTGGAAACGGACTTTCTGACGTGGGCTGCCTTCGGCTGTGAATGGAGCCGCCTCGGTCATCCGGCGTGGTGTCATGCAATGTCGTTCGGGCAGAGAGCCTGCGTGGGAACCCGGGCGCACACTTCCGGATCCTCCCGAATTCTACCTCTGTCCGAATGCACGGCACCATGGCAGGAATCGCACCGGGAGGAATGAGCGCAGAACCAAAAAATACCGGCCGGACCATATGGTCCGGCCGGTAAGCGGAGGGGATGACGGGAATCGAACCCGCTTGAAGCCTCTTTTGGCACCATATCGTTCGCTGGATTCTAGGGGTTTAACGATGTTGATGGGTTTGGAATAGCAGTTCGTTCAGCTCCATTGGCCGCATGATGCGGCCACCGTGCGGCACCCCCTTCGGGAGGGTCCCGAGTGAAGATTTTCAAAGAATTTGCGAACTTCTACGAACATGAGCCGAACTGCCGCACGTAGAGAGGGTATGAGCAATAGATCGCACACTTCAGTAGATGCACCCTCACTTGAGCCCACCCACTCTCCCCTGGCCGTCATGCATACCCAAGGGCAGGACATTTACGTTCCCAATGGAATGCCGTGTGTCTATACTCCCGAGCAGGCCGCGGCAATCTTGCAGTGCGGTGTTCACTTTCTTCGCGACGGAACTCGCAATGGTGAACTGCCGCATTTGCGCATCAATCGATCTGCCGTCCGATTCACCTCCGATGACATCAAAGAGATCATGTCGATGTTTGCTGTCAAGCCGATGCCACAGGACGAACCGGAGCAGACAACTCCAGAGACGATGGCCATCCCTGAAACGTATGAAGACGAAGACCTTTCCGAATACCCAGGTGGAAGTCTCAAAACCAGGCGGCGGATGAAGAAGCTCATCGACGAACGCAACGCTGAGCTCGCCGCTAAGAAATAGACGAACCCACAACAAAGGGCCTCGACACTGAAACAAGTCAGTGTCGAGGCCCTTTGTTGTAGATGGGAGAAGAACTCTACGGGCGTATGCCTAAAGCTTCTCGGGCCACGCGCGCAACGTGTTCGACCCGGCCATCAATTAAGCTGCCGCCTGGTTATTCGATCGGCTGACCGCATCCATCGCAGGTCGAACCATCTGACCCGGTGACGAAGCTGGGATGGATGCGATCACGGCTGCCGGGATTTCGCTCATGACTCCTTCTCATGACAGTAGTCGGCATACCGGCCAGCTTGGCTCATATAGTGGTCAGTGCGAGTCGTCGAGGCCGAATTCTTCCGCACTGCGTTTGATCGCTTGTTCTTCCTCCTGCTTCGAAGACTGGCCACGACTGAGAACGAAGTAAATTAGACCCGATACCAGCAGTCCAACGGCGAACGACATATCTGCACCATCGATTCGAGCGGCAATAGGGCCGGTAAAGAACGAGAGCGAAAAGAACGGGATCATTGCAATGAAGCCAGCCGCGTAAGCTGTGAGCCCCTTCCATGCCCAGCGCCCGTAGATACCGTCACCGTGCACGATATCCAAGAGTGCATATCGACCACGGCGAACCAGGTAGAAGTCAACAAGGTTGACGGCTGTCCAGGGGATGAGGAAGTACAGCATGAGCCCAACGAAGCTGTTGAAGCTGTCAAGATAGTCATCGGGAATTGCGAGAGCAATCACGAGGGTGACGATACCGACAAGGATCAACGACACGACTCTCAACCGTACCGTCGGCTTCATCGGTTTGAACCCATCGATTGCGCTTGCTCCGGTGAGCATCGCGCCATACGCATTGACCCCCATGATTGAGACCAACGCGACTGACGAGACGAGTACTGCAATCGTTCCGAAGCCAGGGAAGATCATGTCTCCGACGTCGCGGAGGGTGGAGATCGGATCGGCGTTCGGAATATAGGTCGCCAGCAATGCCCCGAGAGACATCAACCACACCGCCGACAAACCTGCACCAGCGTAGACGGAGCCGATCAGTTTCGGCGCCGATGACTTCGGTGGCAAGTACCGGGTGTAGTCGGAAACGTAGACGGAATAACTGATGTTGTATCCGGCTGAGAGTGAGAACTGGACGAGGAACCCAGATGCCGTCCAGCCAGCCGTGTTCACTGCTGCGTCAGCATCGATGGCCGCATTCGGGAAATGGATGAACGCGAAAACGGTGATCACGACGAACACCGCCATGAGGATATAGGTCATCCAGCGCTGAATCAGATGAAGCAGATCGTGGCCGATCACGGCGATGAGGATCGATGCGGCAATGATGACCGGGTACCAGAACCAAGTTGCCTCGGGGAAAATTCCGATTCCCTGGGTGACGAGAATTGTGTCGAAGACGAGGAATCCGACGTAGACGAAGACTGTCGCAATGAACGGCAGCAGCACTCCGCGGCTGCCAAATTGTGCGCGGGATTGGATCATCTGCGCCAGTCCCATCGTCGGCCCTTGGTTGGCATGGAACGCCATGAAGAAGGTTCCGAATCCGACCCCGAGCACGATCGCCAGGATGGAGAATCCCAGACTCAGCCCCATTGTGGGGCCAGTGAAGCCCACCACAAGAGTTGTCAAGACGAAGTTGCCGGCGAACCAGAACGGGCCTTGGTGCCAGACTTTTCCGTGGCGTTCTGCCAGGGGCACTACGTCGATCGATCTTGACTCAATCATCGAGTCGGGGTTGTCCGGGGATAGTTGTGATGACATCGTCGTCTCCTGTCGGCAGCGCGGTTCAGCGCTGGATTTGTTGGTTGTCTTTGCGAAGAGCTGCTTGGGTTAAATAGTCTGCAGGTGCGAAGTAAAGATCGGTCCGGCGATCAGCAAGGACATCGCTGAAGCAGGACAGCTTCTTGCTACGACTCTCGCTCAGATCGATGTCCGCAATTACGATCTGATTCAGGTTCTGGTCGAGATTGGCCATATCGATCGGCCATCCGTTCGCATCCACGATTACTGATGCAGACGTCCAGTCAATGCCGCGCTCAGCACCCGCGCGGTCGCACGCAGCGATGGCTACACGGTTCATTGAGGCCTGCGCCTGGGTCCGCACAACCTCACCCGGCCTCTCATTCGTGGGCCGCGGTACCCTCGGCCAGTTGACTGGAGCGCAGATCAGTTCCGCCCCGCCTAGTGCTGGAATTCGAATCCACTCTGGGAATTCAAGGTCGTAGCAGATGACGACGGCGATTCGACCGTGTTCCGTATCGATAACCGGGGGCGCGCCATCACCGGGGGTGAAGATAGTTCTCTCGGCGTCCCAGAGGTGGGCCTTGCGGTAGATTACCGGGTCCTGCCCCGGTACGAGCACGGCTGCACTGTTGTAGGGCCTTTCATGTTCGTTTGTCTCGCAGAAGCCAGCCACGATGACTGCGTTGCGCTCGTCGGCCGCCTGTTTCCAGCTGGACACGGCGTATCCGTCAATCTGTTCCGATGCCGCCTGAGCCTCGCCTGAATTGCTAAATGCGTAGCCGGAGCTGGTCAGTTCCGGGAACACGACGATTCGAGCACCCTCATCGACGGCCTTATGGAAATGGTCTTTGCTCTCGTCCACATTCGAACGAACCCGGCCTAGGTGTGGGGCGAATTGGCAGCATGCAATCTTCGTCATGCCAGCGATCGTAGTGTCCAGGACTACACTAAACTACCCGTTCACGAGCTTTGCTCATCTGATCATGCATGAATGTATGCTGAAATGAACATTTGGGTACTTAACATCGATCAGAGTCGACCGATTGTGCAAAACTGAAATTCTGGCGACTTCGACTTTGAGGGACTTATGGTGACGGAAAGCGTTTTTGCGAACTCACGCCAGATGGTGCTTCAGGCACTGCGTGATGATGGGCGAGCGAGCTTTGCCCAAATTGCCAAGAAGATCGGACTTGCGCGGCACCAAGTGGCGGCGATTGTTCAGGCAGCGGTCGCCGAAGACGTACTTCGCCTGACAGTATCGATTAGCCCGGACCTCCTGGGTCTTGAACGGTTCGCATATTTGCAGATCGCTGTCTCTGGCCCCGTACAGCCTGTTCGGGACGCACTCGTGTCGATGACGGAGTCAACATTTGTCGCCGACATCGCCGGTCACTATTCGATCGACGCTGAGGTGAGAGTGGGTCCAGATCCTCACCTACGACGAACCCTCGACGCCATTCTGCAAGGTCAAGTCCCTTTTCGTGGTGTTCTTCGGTAGTTCCTTTAACTTGGTATTAAGCAGCGGGGTCGGGCTACGAATCACGCGGTCAGCGGCATCACCACCCCGACCGGGTCGACCTCGGTCTGCCCATGCAACACCGTCACGAGTTTGCGCATCGAGATCTCCGACAAATAGCGTCTCTCACCGTACTGCCATTCCTCGTGCTGTTCCTGCAACACGGCCCCGATCAACCGAGTCACCGACTCCCGGTTCGGAAAGATCTGAACGACATCAGCACGGCGTTTGATCTCCCTGTTCAACCGCTCGATCGGGTTATTCGACCAGATCTTCTGCCAATGCTGCCTGGGCATGGACACGAACGCCGTCAAATCGACCTCGGCGGACTCGAGCATGTCGGCGATGTCGGGAAACGACGCCCGCAGACTCTCAGCGACTTGCTTGTACTGGGCAATGACGGCCTCGGCTGTGGTCTGGGCGAAGATCGTTGAGATCAACGCGTTGACCGGCTTCGAGTGCGCACTGCCAAGGCGCTGAGTGACGTTACGAGCGAAGTGGACTCGACACCGCTGCCACCCAGCACCGGGCAGGATCGCTTTGACCGCGGCCTTGATCCCCGAATGAGCATCAGAGATCACCAGCGCGACCCCTTCGGGATCAGTCTCGGTGCTCACCTTCAACCCCCGCTCACGCAGCCCACGCAGGACCTGTGTCCAGAAGTCCGTGGACTCGGCATCTCCGACACTCATGGTCAGGATCTCCCGCCTGCCCTGTGATGAGACACCCGTGACCACAGCCACGGCCTGAGACACGACACGACCCCGGTGGCGGACATCGACATAGGTGGCGTCGACGAAGAGGTAGGGAAACCACGTGTGATCGAGTCGACGGGCCAGGAACTCGGCCACTGCCTCGTCGATGTCGGCACAGATCCGCGACACCGTCGACCGAGAGATCCCGGACTCGTTGCCCAAAGCACGCACAAGGTCATCGACCTTCCTCGTCGAGACTCCGTCGATCCAGGCCTGGCAGATGACGGCGTAGAGGGCCTTATCGACCCGCCGACGGGGATTGAGCAGGGACGGGAAGAACGAGCCTTTCCGTAGCTTCGGGATCGCCAGGTCGACTTCTCCCGAGGGAGTTGCCAGGGTCTTCTTCCGCGACCCGTTACGGCGTGTTGAACGGTCTTCGCTGCGTTCGTAGCGGGCGGCACCGATCGTGGCGGTGGCTTCGGCTTCGATGAGGTCCTGGAGGCCAGCTTGGAGCATTTGCCTAAACACGTCGGAGTGGGCGAGGTCAGGGTCGGTCAGGACTTGGTTGATCAGGGTCGACACGGCAGAATTGGGGTCAGCCATCGTGGGATGCCTTTCGTGAGGTTCTTGGCGGAACTACTAGCGGGATCCCACGATGGTTCTTCACATTTTTGGGGGTGAAGTCCCTGGTGGGAATGCCACCACTCTATGGGACTCACCCTCTTCTGGCCGGAAAAGGTTCTCGAGATTCCAAGTGCCAAGGGTGACCATGCACCCCAGCATGACGCTCCGAAATGAATTGCGGACAAACATGCGTTGAGTTTTCCTCGCACGGGTCCACGGCGCATTGAAGTCACGATTTAAGGAGGCCAGCAACCATTCATGCGACGCTAGATCTGGGACATTAACCGCGATAGCGCCATCGACGCAAAATGAGGACCAAGGGAATGCCTGCGACTACGACCGTCAGAGCAGGAGCCGTCGGCAGCGCTGCCACAGCCATACCTGCAGCTATAGCTGTAAGTAAACCGTCGAGGGCCCACATCGCTCTCGTCAGCACCATCGGATCTCCCATCGGCGAAGGAACCGACGTGAGGAATTGGACCGGCATCGGACCTTTCAATGCGCTCATGAGTATGGAAGCAACTGTCAGGACTGACAAACCGACCGATGACACTAATACCTGAAGAATCGATCCGCTAGTCAGCTGCACACCGATCAGACCACCGATCGTGGTGACGACACCACTGACCACGATCGGAAAGATCGCATGAACACTAATGAGAAAACGATCACTGATACCGTACAGAGGAAGATCCGAGACCTGAGCAGCACCATGCCGAAGGCCATCGGCAAGGGGGCCTACGCCCATATAGCTCAACGCCCCGGCACCGAGTCCGAGTAGAGCAGCTAAAGGTCCCAGCGACGACCCCAACCCCACGAGCAAGCCGGCACCTAAGACGCACACAAGGCTGGTCAATAGTCGGATGGGACTTCTCGGTGACGCGTACAAATCACTTCTGGCGATGGTGATCCAGACGTGTCGCGACGGCCGCACCGCTTTCAGTCTCCGAAGCAACCGTGGAGGCTCCCGATAGATTGAGGAAGCCTGGCCAAACTCCATGATAAACACCTGCGCTTGTGCCTGCGCCAAGCGGATAGAGCGTTTGAGCAGATCATCAAATCGCTGAGTCTCAAGCATGCGAGGTAAGCAACATACTCCGGCCACAGCAAGCGCTGCCCAAGTTATCAACGCGGTGACCGTTCCTGGGCGACTGGACAAAATTTCGGCCGGCCATTCCTGCCACAGGCCAGGGACGAACAGAACACAACCGCCCACCACCAGTAATGCAATGGCGGACACAGCGGAAGCTCGCGGAAAAGTTTGGCTCGTGACCCAAAGACAAAAGACGACGGTGGCCGTGCAGATCCAAGACACCACGACCAGCGCCGCGTCCAGGGCAAAGATGATGTCAGTCGTCCACATACTGGCGGCGACCAGAATAGACGCCGCTGTCAACATCCCCAACACCCACGACGCCGCGATTAAAAGCGGACGCCGATACGTTAAGAGTCGAGGAATATCACTACCGGCCAGAGCATATGTGAGAAACGGGGGCAAGGTCGCGGGGCCCTGAAACCGGCCACCCCAAAGAGCTGTCACGCAAACAATCACAGCAACTGCGAACGCCGTTCGTTCTGCCACTGGTGAAGCGAGAACTGAACTGGCAGAAGGTGAAACCAGGAATAAGAATAAAAGGCGAATTATTGGTACTAGACAAATAACAGACAGCAGAATCACAGCGTAGATAATGAACCCCACGTCGCGCCGAGGTTCGGGGTGGTCGCTGTCAACCGTCCTGTTTCTCCAGATCGACATCGCCGCGGAGTACTGCGACCTCACGTCGTTACATCCAGACTGAGGACACGGTCTCCCAGGTCATCAGCCAGATGAGAGCTGTGCGTGGCCACCACAACGGTGACGCCATCGTTTCTCAGTGCCTGAAGAACATGAGACACAATACCCAAGCGCTCATCATCAAGTCGTTGCTCGGGTTCATCGACGATCAGAACGTCGAACGGTCGCGCAAGCACAAGACTCAATCCGAACAATTGGAGTTGTCCGGACGAAAGTTCATGAGGAAAACGCAAGGAGAGTTGTGATAGTCCGAGCTTGTCGAGGACGCTGGATGCAACATCGTCAGCATCTGCAGACCGCGGGAACCACGTGGTCGACACAAGTGCGACATGGTCGCGGACAGTGAGGTCCGAGGACATCGGGGGAAGGCCGATCATGGCAGCGACCGTGCGGCGAAAAGCTCGACTTCTCGTATCCGGCACGCTGCCATTGATCAAAACCTCACCATCTGTAGGAGGCAGGGCTCCTGCGAGTAAACGAAGCAACGTTGACTTACCAGAACCGTTGTGACCACGAATCACCAGAGCCTCTGCTTGTGATACTGAGACTGTGGTGGGTCTCAACAGAGGCACCTCGCCCGCAAACACACTGACGTTATTGAGTTCGATCATAAAGCGACTGTTCCACCATCCTGAATGTTTCGTTGTGACAAAATGTGTCCCACTGGGTACGAACCAACGTGCTGAAGCAAACCATGACTATGAAGATGTGCAAGTAGCCGGACGTTGACTTCATTCACCGCAGTCACCTTCACGTGTTGCGCTAATAAGCTCGTTTGCCATTTCAATGGCACCCGGGAGGTTGAATCCAGTCTCTTGAGAGTCGCGGTCCGTGGCCTTGGTCCCGACGACGGGCGGAGCGGTAGTCACATTCGGCCGTTCAAGTAAAATATTTCGCCAATGCTCGATGACAGAGTTGATCACGGGTAAAGCTTCGCACAGGATGATCGGCAGATGGGTGACCTGCATCATCATCAAAGCTGGCGAGTCGCTGCGTCCCTGTGCCAGTCGCATTACGGTATCTAAGCTGGCAGGGAAGACAACAATACAGTCTGAGTCTCCAGTGCGTCCTTGCCTCCAGTCTTCACTCTTAGCATCGTCCCACTCGTCTTCCCATACCTGTCCGTTGCACAGACCTACGATCGCGTCTTTCGTCACGAAACGCGAGGCACTTCGAGAGATTGAAGCGTTCACCACGACGTTTCTATTGATATGTCTGAACCAGTGAATCCACCAAGGAACGAGCGCGGCTCCGATCGAGCCTGTAATGTGCAGATGCACCTCAGCACCGTCGTAGACGCCATATTCTCCGACATCGGCTGTCATCCTGCCGCCCCCTCAGTATTGATGGCTAGCCACTGCGAGACGAGGATCGGTTGCATACGTTCGCTTTCGGGCGCCGATGGGACATAATTCATCAGTAGGTATTGAAATCGTGGACCAACAGAGTCTTTTATCAGCCCCCGGCAGGTATCTGCGACCAATTCATAGGGGAGACTTTTGAAGATCCAGTCGAGTCCCGCGTAATTGTCTCGCATCACTGTCAACTGTTGCATCGCGTCGAAGAGCGCTTTCGGGCCGCGACTTCGTGGATTGATGAGGACATTAAAAACACTGTGATGGACGGGTGGGGTGACATCTTTCCAATCGCTGACCAGTGTCCCTTCAGCGTCCCGAGTACGCACCAGAAGGTGTACGTTCTGGTTGCCCGGGTTGGGCGCGAAAAACCTCCAGCCTGGCACGGACCACCCACCCACGTAGGGACGCATATCCAGGTTGTAAGAATCTGGTGTATTTTGCAATGTTGTAGCTGCAATGTGGGCCCCGATGGCCCCGATCGCAGCGATGCCAAGCGCAGTGCTCACAATTTTAGATTCCACTGACGACTTCTCTCACGATGGCCGCGACATTCTTCGAATGTGACTGATAGCCGATGATCGACCGATGAGACGAATCCTCGACAAGTTCGTAAGGTGCAGAGAGCTTCTCCGCAAGAGCTCGTTGCTGGTCGGCGTTTTCTGCCGAAGCAATGACAATACGCGATGGTCCACTCACAATCGATTCAATCGCTCCCGTGATATCGGTGTCGAAGTACTCCCGAATTGCCCTGTAGATATTTTTCGGAGCGAACGCAAACTGTACAACCCCACTCTGCTCATCAGGGGCATAAGCAGATTGCCTCGCCACAGTGTGAGGAACAAAGTTGTATATTCCCGTCAGCGCAACAAACATCGATCCCGCATTGCCAGTGGCGAAGCTCGCCGCGCGGCCACCCGCCAGCGCATTATGGAGGCAATCAGCAATGGCCACTCGTGAGCGAATCCCCCGTAATGGGCTGACTATCCGTGAGCTGGCAGAACGTGCTGGTGTGGACCCACGCACGATTAAGAGGTGGACATCGGACCCTCGTGAGGTCTATCTAAGCCGCGCGGAACAGCGGCGATTGCGGATTCGTGAGCTGCGCGAGACAGGTCTGTCGATGCGTACGATCGCCAACGAGGTCGGTTGCTCCGTTGGCACCGTTCACAACGCTCTCAAAGACCAGCCCGAGGACGAATCATGAGCACCTACGGGCAGAAGAAAAAAGCGTGGGCCAGCGAGTGGGCGAAACTGCGGAAAGAGTACCTGTCGGGGAAGCTCATGGACGTTCTCGTTCTCCCCGTCAACGGCGGCACCTCTGTCCGATGGGAGTGCCCGGCCTGCGGCGAGACAGGCACTCCCGTCGCCTCGGAGAAGCTGGCGCTCACCGCTGGTCGTGGGCACATGAACATCCACGTCACGCCCGAGGATATCCAGGCACTCGAAGACATGAAGGTGCGGCGGATGCCGCCCGAACTGCTCTCGCCATTTCAACGGCGTCGACGCGACGAGCTCGAAGCCCACGACCAATGACGACAGCAGGATCGCCGCGACCGTCCTGGAGCGTGCAACAGGCTGCGCGTGAGTGCGGGGTCTCTCCGGCCACGATACGTCGCCGCCTCAAGGACGGGTCTCTGCCCAATGCGGTCCAGGGTGCCCGGGGCGCCTGGACGATTCCGGTCACTGATCTCATTGCGGCCGGTCTCAACCCTGGTCAACCGTCTCCACCTGACCATGGTCAAGGGGTAGTCACCGACCTTACTCACGCCGAGAATGACCATGGTCGTGACTATGGTCAAAGATCATCGTCGCAGGTGAAAGCCCTCCACGACCTTGAGCAAAAGTTACTCACTGAGCAACGTGAGGTTGAGCATCTGCGTACCCATGTGAGTACCCTGCAGAACAATCTTGATGACGTCCGTACGGCCATGCGGATGCTCGAAGCCGGGCCTCGAGACCGGGCTGACCGGTCAGGTTCAGACGTGACCGAGCACGTCGACCACAACGGTATGACCGTGGACAAGCCTGCCCGGTCAGAGTCGGCGGCCGGCGGTTCGTTCTTGCGCCGGCTGTTTCGTAGAAGCAAGTGATCGGAGGACTGTTGGACGAAGACCAGATGGTTCAGTTCTATGAACGCCGAAGGATCTATCCGGAGTGCCAGTCAGGCTGGTACCCGCTCATTCTCGATCTCGATAACAAGATTGGCAGCATCGAACCTGGATACAAAGTCGATCAGATCAAGGAGAAGTTCGGGGGCCTACGGTTCTACTACGACCAGATGAGCGTCAATGACGACAACCGAGAACGTGTGGACAAACTCGTCGATGCAGCCGAAGCGAAGGCCTACACGACCTGCGAGGTGTGTGGCGTCTCTGACTCGACTGTCACTACGAGCGGCCCTTCCTGGGTGAAGACTCTCTGCACAACCCACAGGGGGAAAATTAGGTGAGGCACGGCCCTGGTTAGCCGGGGGTCTTGACCTGAGGCACTCCGGTTCACGGCGTCATGACGAAGTGGTCGGGCTTGAGTCCCGAAGCGTTCGCCCACTCTGCGTTTTGATAGTGGCCGTGGTTTCTCGATTTCGCATTACTCACGTTCAACACTGACATTGATCGAATCGGAAGCTATCTCTGGCTTCGTTGAGGCAATCACCTTGCTCAGTTCGTCGCGCCATTCGCGAACGGTCTCGACAGGAACTACGCGATCAACCAGCGTCGGAGAATCGCCTTGGGCAATAAGAGCAAGCATGACATGCTCCACCCCGAGGTAGTCACCCGGTGACTCATTTGCTAGTTGTACGGCCTCTCGAATCGCGGCCTCTAAGCGTGGAGTTACCCACCCATCGATGCATAGACGACCAACTTGCAGTTCTCCACTTGGCAAGCTCATACGATTATGATCGCTCCATCCCAGCGGCCGCCGAAGCATATACCGTTCAACGGGTACCCGCCTCCATTTCTGCACGTGGCTTCAGTGACCGCAACATAGGGATCTAACGCAACAACTTCCTGCTGCTCATGCGATGGGGAAGCCGAAGCACTAGCCGGGGCAGCTACTCCCAAAACTCCCAGGGCCACGACCGCCACAGCCAGAACGAGATGCTTAGCGCCCATCAGTCGAGTGCTGTCACCTTTGAGCATTTCACTCTCCTATCCTCGTGCCTGGCCAGATCCAAAAGGCAAGGCTAATTGGGCGACTGAGCATACTCCTGCTCTCCGACCGTGACAAGGTTCCATCTGCCGGGGATCTTGACATGAGGCACTCCGCAGAAGTTTTTGGATCGGCACTCTCCAAGCTTATCGACAGTCTGCTCCACACCACCATCGACGAGCATGTCGCCGAGGCGGTATTGCGCGGAGGTTAGGGACTGGTACACGGATAGGTGACACCCGAGCTGGCTCACCGAAGCGAAGGCCTACACGACCTGCGAGGTGTGTGGCGTCTCCAACTCGACCGTCACTACCGCAGGGGACAGATACTCGGTGAAGACACTCTGCGCGGTCCACAGATAATGTCAGCTGATTCAACCCATCGTAATTACCAGTGAAGAAGAACGTCCTATCTCACGTTCCCGAAAAGCCTGACCTGGAACTTGATCGCATCGTAGCTAATATATGCATTTGCTGTAATCATTTATAACCGCCTGTTTTCCTTGTACAGCAAGCCTGGTAGCGTGATGTAAATTACATAGTTTATGCAGGTTTTTCAGCTAGAGGAGACAATCATGTTGGCTATACGACCAAGCATGAAAAGGACGGCCACTGCGGGGGTTGCTGCGATATCAGCAACCCTGCTGGTGACATTGAATCCAGGGATCGCGACAGGCAGCGAAGTAACGAGCACAGAGGCTTCCCAACAGTTCGCAACCAGCCAGTCCCGTGTCGAACTCGCGGGCGTCATCAGCGGAGAGGGACAGAACGATTCCGCTTCGTATACTCTCCCTTTAGAGGCCGGAGATAGACTCGTGGACTCGGGTAAGGGAGACACGATTGTCGACGAATCTGGAGAGACCAAGTTCGCAGTCTCAGCAGCCAGGGCGACAGATGCGAACGGGGAAAAGGTGCAAACTGAGTTCCAGATACACGATGGAACACTGGCGCAAACTATCAGTGAGGAAGAAGCAGGGGAAGTCGACTATCCGGTCTCCGTGGAAACACACGCACTGCCGTATTTCATCGTCAAATGTTTGGTTGGATTGGGTCTGAGCGCACCGGATATCGCCCGAATCGCGTCGATGGGCACCTGGGCTTCGATTGCCGGTGCGTTTGGTCGAGCTGCCGCTGCGTGTGTCTTCGGAAAGTAGGATACGTTGATGTTCAAAAATCCTTCTCAGTCTGATTTGGAGAATCAACTGAAAGATATAGACGAAGAACTGTCTTCCCATCCTTTTTCGAACACGCGAGTCGAAGAAGCTAACTCTTTAGTTGAATCGATGAAGGGAAAGGATAAAGAGGAAATCGACAGGACCCTGAAGGATCGAGATCTACCTGGTCTCGAAGAACTGGGGAAGGTCACGGCCACGGGAACTTACAGCTGGTGGAAGCTACATAGATCCCGAGCGAAAATATTGAAGAAACTAGAACATATTTAAATATCTTCACTTGCGAGCTGTCGAGCAGTCCCTGAGTACACGCCGGGGGAACTCGAACTTGTCGACAGTCCGCTTCACACCGCATGAGCATGTCACCGAGCCGGTACTGCGCAGAGTGAATCGCCCCGGGGATAATAGAGGCAGGGAGATTGGAAGAAGGAGATTCTCTCATGCCAGTGAAGTACACCGACGAGCTCAAGGCTCGTGCCGTCGAGCTCGTCATCCATGCTCAAGCGGATCCGAACACCGCAAACGGAGCGATTGCCCGTGTAGCCAAAGAGCTCGGGGTGAGCAAGGAAGCGCTGCGGGTGTGGGTGCGTAAGCACAAAGACTCGGGCACAGCGACGCCGGCGGACTCCGTTGATCTTGAGGCTGAGAACCGTAGGTTGCGGGCTGAGTTGGCTGAATCGAAACGGGCAAACGAGATTCTTCGCCGTGCCTCGGCTTTCTTCGCGGCGGAGCTCGACCGCCCATCAAAGTAATCGTCACCTTCATCGACGATCATCGCGACGAGTTCGGAGTCGAGCCAATCGTGCGCGCCCTGAAGAGGACGGCGGCACGGATTGCTGTGAGCTCGTATTACGCGTTCAAGAAGCGTCAGCCATCGGCTAGGGCCCGTCGGGATCAGGCGCTGATGGTGGTGATCCAGGACGTCTATGAGGCGAACTACTCCTGCTACGGGGTGCGGAAGATGTGGAAGGCGATCAACCGCGAGTACACCGATCGGTTCGGGCATGTTGCTCGGTGCACGGTGGAGCGGTTGATGCGCCAGTTGGGCATCGACGGGATCCGGCGGAAGCGGAAGCGTCCGAAGACGGCTTCGGCTAGGGCTGAGGAGTGTCCGGATGATCTTGTCGAGCGTGAGTTCGCAGGACCGGCACCCAATTGTCTATGGGTCGCTGACATCACCTATGTTCCGACGTCTGCTGGGTGGGTGTACACGACGTTCATCCTTGATGTGTTCCACCGGGAGATCGTCGGCTGGCAGGTGACGAACCATATGCGGGAGTCTCTGGCCAGGGACGCTCTGACGATGGCTCTGGCGGCGAAATATAGGGGAGGTGAAGATGTCTCCGGGCTTGTCCACCACAGCGACCGCGGCGTTCAATTCCGATCGATTCGCTACGGCGAGACCCTGGCGGAATCCGAGGTCGTGGCGTCGGTGGGGTCACGTGGAGACTCGTACGACAATGCCATGGCCGAGGCTCTGAACTCGGTCTACAAGGCAGAGTTGATTGACCGGAAGGTGTGGTCGGGGTTGATCGAGGTGATGGCGGAGACGTCGAAGTGGGTGGCCTGGTACAACCAGACACGGTTGCATTCAGCGATTGACTACCGCCCGCCGTTCGAGGTCCATTCGGAATGGATCAACCAGTCCGCGATTGAACCCGCGGCTGCTTAGGAAACCAAGAAAAGGAGCCTCTACGAAACCCGGTGCTTGACACAGGTGATGCCAAGCGATATCGGGCCGGTCAATGGCCAGTCGTGCCCGACGCATCACCCCGGACCGGGTAGACGCGGTGACGGGGTTGCCGTGGCCGGTGGTGAACATCAGCGCATCGGGGTCGGTGCCGGTGTGCTGGTCGAGGTGGTCGGCCAGGACCGGCAGGATCGAACGCGGCAGGTTCACGGTGCGTCGGCCAGCGGCGGACTTCGGCGGACCATAGGCGACGGGATCACCTGGAACTTCGACTAGCGTCCGCGATACTGTGACCGTCGCCGCCGATAGGTCGAGATCATCCCGGCGCAGGGCGAATGCTTCGCCGGGGCGCAGTCCCGACCAGGCGGCGATGAGCACGGCGGCACGGTAGCGGTCGGGCATCGCATCGGCCAGGGCCACCACTTGCCCGGCGGTCAGGGGTCGGCGTTCGGGGTGCGGGGCCGTGCCCGCCCCTTTGACGTGGACCGGGTTCGCGGTGATCAGACCATCGCGCATAGCTTGCATGAGCACGGTCCGCAGCAGTCGGTAAGCACCGGCAGCAGCGGTCCGGCCCGGGTACTCCCCCGCCGTGGTCGGCATCGTCGGGGCCGGTGAACCGGCGGCAGTCCATGCGTCGAGGACATCGGTGGGCAGCTTGCCGGTCGGGGCCACGTCGAATCCGTGGCTCACAGCCCAGGCCCGGGCCGGATGCGGGCCGCGTCGGGACGTGCCCGACTGATCGAGAGCAGCAACGCGGGTGCCGTCGAGCAGCGCGACATACCAGGTGCGGACGAATCCCGGGGTCAGGGCTTGGACGGTCACGGTCGAGATATCGACCGGAGTCGTCGTCCCGACCGGGCACAGAATCCACGAATCAGCGGTACGCCGGTACAGATCGAGGGTGCGCGGACGCAGCGTCGCCCGAGCATGGTCGAGGTAGTCGGCCAAGTACTGGCCGACGGTGATTGCCGACGGCTTCGCGATGACGGGGTTGTTGCCCAACACTTCGGCATGGACCCGCACGCGCACAGCTTCGGCCTCTTGCCGGGTGCCGAACGTGCCCGGCACTTTATGGCGGGTGCCGTCGGGAGCGGTATAGCGGACCCGGAACCGCCCCGACGGCAACCGGTCAATCGCCCCGAACACTGCCCGCGCCGTCACAACACACCCCCACAAACGTCGGTGCCGTCTTCGGGGGTGATGACCAGTGTGAGGAATGCCAGGGTGTCGGTGTCGGGCAGGTATCCGGCATCGAGTGCGTCGGTGACGGTTTCGAGCGCATAGGTGGTGCTGTCCGTGGCTTCGGGGAAGAGTGCGGCCAGAGATGGACCGTCGCCGGGAACGTAGGTGAATGAGCGACCGGTGTAGAGGTCGGTGACGTTGAACGCTGTGTGCGCGGTGGACATGGCGTGAACTTTCCGAACCCGGCCAGTCGAGTTAGGTCATTTTAGGTCACGCTGGGGTGATTGAGGGTGGTTGTTTCTTCCCCACAAATGACTGTGTCGCCGCTGTGACCAGCGGCGACACGGTGGAGGGGATGACGGGAATCGAACCCGCACCATCAGTTTGGAAGACTGAGGCTCTACCATTGAGCTACATCCCCGTGTTGCGTTAACGACTATAGTCGACATCCGCACCGGCCGCCAAATCGATTGAAGATGAGCTGGGTCACAGCGCTCGACGCGACCGTGACCGACAGCTGTGAGCTGCATCCCATTCACGCCATCAGGCCGAATCGATGTGCATCTGTCCCCCTGCCTGTGGTTAGATTGTCTTCGTCGCGGGATGTGGCGCAGCTTGGTAGCGCATCTGTTTTGGGAACAGAGGGTCGCAGGTTCAAATCCTGTCATCCCGACGATAGTGAAGCCGCTCGGACTCAAAGTCCGGGTGGCTTTCTTCGTATTCACGCCACGGACCTGCCTGGGAGACACCCCGGATCCGCCGGAAGACACCGTGGGCGCGTGTGGGAGACAATGGGAGAGCAGAGTCGCAGACTGCCGAGGCCGAAAGGTACGCCGCCCATGTCGATCCGAGACCACGACAGCAGTCCCCTGAGTTCGCGTCCTTCACCCCCAGCTCTACGGCGCACCAACCCGCAGGTGGGAACATCTCCGACGACGACTCATCATCGAAGCCGCGCTGCCGGGCTCATTCTGGCGCTGGTTCTCAGCGGCTGCAGCTCCGATCGTCCACCTGCCCCCTCGGCTACCTCGTCGTCGCCCACATCAGCTGCCGGCGACACGACCGGCGAGGAACGCGGGTCCACCGCAGACCCCGAGGAGGTGGCGACGAATCTTCAGGCTCCATGGTCGATCGCCTTCTACAAGGGCACGGCGTTGGTCAGTGAGAGAGACTCCGCTCGCATCCTCGAAGTCGACGACGAACGCCCAGCACAGCCCAGAGAGGTCACGACGGTCGCCGGCGTGTCCGCCTCTGGTGAGGGCGGGCTCTTGGGTCTGAGCGTGCGTGGGGACAGTCTCTTCGCGTACTTCACCGCCGAGTCGGACAACCGGATCCAACGGTTCCCCCTCAGGACAGGCTCGGACGGGGTTGAGCTCGGCTCACCGGAGACGATCGTCGACGGCATCGCGAAGGCCGGCTTCCATAATGGTGGGCGTCTGGCGTTCGGTCCCGACGGAATGCTCTATGCCACGGTCGGTGACGCAGGGAATCAGGACTCCGCGCAGGAACGCGAGTCGCTCTCAGGCTCGATCCTTCGGATGAAGCCCGACGGCACGGTGCCTGAGGACAATCCCTTCCCCGACTCACTCGTCTTCTCCTATGGGCACCGGAACCCTCAGGGGCTGGCCTGGGATGACGATGGCACGATGTATGCCAGCGAGTTCGGTCAGGACACATGGGATGAGCTCAACATCATCGAACCCGGCGGCAACTACGGCTGGCCGGAGGTCGAAGGAATCTCAGAGGATGGGGCCGACGGGGGTGATTTCATCGACCCGGTTCAGCAGTGGCGGCCCGATGAGGCCAGTCCGAGTGGAATCGCCATCAGTGATGACCGCCTGCTCATCGCCAATCTTCGCGGCCAGGTGCTGCGGACCGTGCCCCTCTCGGACCTCGCCGAGGCTGAGGTCGCCTATGCCGGCGAGTTCGGTCGACTGCGCGACGTGGTGTCCGGACCCGAAGGCGAGATCTGGTTACTGACGAACAATACCGACGGACGTGGGGATCCGGCCGCCGACGACGACCGGATCCTGCACATTCCCGCTGACTTCAGCACCGACGACTGAGGGCAGCTGTCACAATCGACTTCAGCGCTGGAAGTCGATGACCTGCCGCACGACAGTTCCCTCGGCGAGGGCGTCGAAGGCCGCGTTGAGGTCCTCGAGTCCGATCGTGTCCGAAACCAGCTCTTCGACCGGCAGCTTGCCCTGACGCCACAGATCCGCGTAGACGGGAATGTCACGACTGGGCACTGCGGAACCCAGATACGAACCGATGACGGTGCGTGCCTCGGCAGTGAGTGTGACAGGGGTGATGTGGGACTGCGCATCGGGGGCGGGCAGTCCCACTGTGACGGTCTTCCCACCCACAGCTGTTGCCGAGAACGCGGTTTCGAAGGCGCGGGCATGACCAACGCATTCGATGACGATCGGTGCCCGCCGCTCCCCCAGCTGCTCGGGCGTGTACACCTCGACCGCGCCCAGCTCCTTGGCTCGAACCAGTTTGTCCGGATTCGCATCGACGCCGATCACACCCGCAGTCTCAATCGACAGCGCCGTGATCAGAGCGGCCATGCCGACTCCGCCCAAACCGACGATCATGATCTCGTCCTCGGGTCCGGGAGATCCCGCGTTGAGGACCGCTCCACCGCCGGTGAGCACCGCGCAGCCGAGCACTGCCGCAATCGACGCGGGAACATCGGAGGCGACCGGAACGACGGAGGCGCGGTTGAGCACGGCATGGGAGGCGAAGACCGATGCACCGAGATGATGGAGCACCTCGGCGCCCGAATCGTCGTGGAGTCGGACCTTGTGTCCGTCGAATGGGAGCGTGCCGGCCCCATTCGTGGCGCTTCCCGGTGTGCACGGGAGTTTGCCGTCGGTGCGGCAGTTCGCACACTCGCCGCAGCGGGGCAGGAACACGGTCACGACCTGCTCACCGATCTCGAGGTCGGTGACGCCTTCGCCGAGTTCTTCGACGATGCCCGCGCCTTCGTGGCCGAGGAGCATCGGCAGGGGCCGTGGACGGTTGCCGTCGACGACGGACAGGTCGGAATGGCAGACGCCGGCAGCGCTCAGTCGGATGAGCACCTCACCGGGGCCGGGCCCATCGAGCTCGAGCTCCTCGATCGACATCGGCTCAGTTCTCGCATAGGGGCGGGCGGCCCCCATCTCGCGAAGCACCGCACCTCGGATCTTCACAGCGCCGAGGGACCTTCGGCCTCGTAGGCGTCCATGATCCGAATCCGACGCTCGTGGCGCTCTTCGCCGGAGAACGGTTCTGCCAAGAACGCGTCGACGATGGCGATGGACTCAGCCTCTGTGTGCTGCCTGGCCCCGACCGAGACGATCTGGGCATTGTTGTGCTCACGAGCGAGCTTGGCGATATCGGTGTTCCACGCGAGAGCCGTCCGCGCCCCCTTGACCTTGTTCGCTGCGATCTGCTCACCGTTGCCCGAACCGCCGATGACGACGCCGAGGGCCTCGACGCCTGCCGCCTGATCATCAACGACGGCCTGGGCCGCAGCGATGCAGAAGGCGGGATAGTCATCGAGTGCGTCGTATTCGTGGGCACCGTGGTCGACGACCTCGAAACCCGAATCGCCGAGGTGGGCTTTGAGGGTCTCTTTGAATTCGAATCCTGCGTGGTCCGTGCCGAGATGAACCTTCATATGGTCACTCCTTCGAGATGTCCCGGACGAGGTGCCGGGGAAAGACTGTGCGTGTGATGGTGCGGTGGTGTCTGAGGGTCAGTCAGTCGAAGACCGGGCCCTGGTTGCGGGTGCGTTTGAGCTCGAAGAACCCTGGAGTCGAGGCGACAGCGAGAACCCCGTCGAAGAGACGACCTGCGTCCTCACCCTTCGGAGCCGGTGTGACGACCGGGCCGAAGAAGGCGGTGCCGGCCACTCGGCAGATGGGTGTGCCCACATCGTCGCCGACGAGAGCCAGCGCTTCATCATGGGACTCCTGCAGCGCCGCATCGTAGTCATCGCGTTCGCCGTATTTCATCAGGTCAGCTGGCAGACCGACCTCATCCAACGCCTCGGCGACGGCCTTGTCGAAGTCCTTCTCTCCACCTGGGTGGATGCGGGTTCCGATCGCCGTGTATAGGGGCTCGGTGATCTCCTCGCCGTGTTCGGCGATGGCCGCGGTGACGATGCGCATGGGTGCCAGAGCACGATCCATGAGCGCTCGATAGTCGGCGGGGATGTCTTTGTCCCGGTTGAGGATGTTCAGGCTCATGACATGGAACTTCACATCGATGTCACGGACCTTGGCGACTTCCAGACCCCAGCGCGACGTCATCCACGCCCACGGGCAGGCCGTGTCGAACCACAGGTCAAGTGTCTCTCTGCTCATTTTCACTCCTCATTAGGCTGGGTGCGGGCAGCAGCGGACCACCCGCGATCTCCGAGGCCAATTTATCAAGCCTTGCCACCGAAGAAGAATGCGTCCATGAAAGAATGGCCAGGTACACCCGGACCCGAAGCGGAGGTCACCTCAAAGTGCCCCAATACAACCTCACCCGCGAGGAAGCTCGCAGACGTTCATCACTCGTCGACGTCTCGAGCTACGAGAACACCCTGATTCTCACGGGAGTGGGTGAGAGCTTCCGAGTTCGCTCCCGCATCCGCTTCACCGCAACGCCGGAGTCCACGACCTTCATCGATGCCATCACAGCCAGCGTCGAACGCATCCGGCTCAACGGACTCGATCTCGAGACCTCCGAGGTCCTCTCCCCCTCACGCATCACTCTGCCTGGCCTTGCCGCAGAGAACGAACTCACCATCGATGCGCACTTCTCCTACATGAACACCGGTGAGGGTCTGCACCGGTTCATCGATCCCATCGACGACGAGGTCTACCTCTACTCACAGTTCGAGGTCCCCGACGCCAGACGTGTCTTCCCCGTGTTCGAACAACCCGACCTCAAAGCGCCGTTCTCCTTCACGGTCGTCGCTCCATCCCGCTGGACGGTCGTCTCGAACTCCCCCACCCCGACTCCCGGCGATCCCAGTGAGGTCTTCACCGAACTCGACGAAGCTCCGGTCGACGACACTGCTGTGTGGCAGTTCGCGCCGACGACTCCGATCTCGTCCTACATCACAGCGATCGTGGCCGGCCCCTACCGTAGCGTGCATTCGGAACTGACCTCCTCCGACGGTTCCCCTGTACCCTTGGGGCTGTACTGCCGTGATTCCCTCTTCGAGCATCTCGACGCAGAGAACCTCTTCGGCATCACCCGCGCCGGCTTCGAATTCTACGAACGCGAATTCGGGGTGTCCTACCCGTTCGAGAAGTACGATCAGCTCTTCGTTCCCGAGTTCAATGCCGGTGCGATGGAGAACGCCGGTGCCGTGACGATCTTGGAGAACTACGTCTTCCGGTCCAGGCCCACCGAGGCCCTCGTCGAGCGCAGGACCGTGACAGTGCTCCACGAACTGGCACATATGTGGTTCGGGGACCTGGTCACCATGAAGTGGTGGAACGACCTGTGGCTCAATGAGTCCTTCGCCGAATTCATGTCCACACTGGCCACCGCTGAGGCCACCGAATACAGCGACGCGTGGACGACCTTCGCCACGATCGAGAAATCGTGGGCCTACCGCCAGGACCAGCTGCCGAGCACACACCCGATCGTCGCGAGCATCGAAGACCTCGCCGATGTCGAGGTCAACTTCGACGGCATCACCTACGCCAAGGGCGCCTCCGTGCTCAAACAGCTCGTCGCATGGGTCGGTCGGGAGGAGTTCTTCGCCGGTCTCAGGCGCTATTTCGACAAGCATGCGTGGTCGAACACAGAACTGCCGGACCTCCTCAGCGAACTTGAGGCCACCAGCGGTCGGGACCTGGCCTCCTGGTCGAAGCTGTGGCTCGAGGAATCCGGGGTCAACCTCATCGAAGCCGAAGTCGACACCGAGACGGACAACGACGCCGAGGTGGTCACCGAGCTTCGTGTGACCCAGAGACCGTGGATCATCGAGGGGCAGCCGGTGCCATCCCTGCGGCCCCACCGTCTGTCCATCGGATTCTATTCCGACAACGGGCAGGGACGCCTTGTCCGCACGCACAGCTTCCCACTCGACATCGATGCCGAGTCGACGACACTCGACGAGGCCCGCGGCCTGCCCAAGCCCGATGTGATCATCGTCAATGACGAGGACCTGACGTATGCGAAGGTGCGCTTCGATCATGAGAGCATGGACGTCGCCGCCGCCCGACTGGGCGACTTCGATGATTCTCTGA
The DNA here is from genome assembly GCF_003932995.1 of Brevibacterium aurantiacum. Classification (NCBI taxonomy): domain Bacteria; kingdom Bacillati; phylum Actinomycetota; class Actinomycetes; order Micrococcales; family Brevibacteriaceae; genus Brevibacterium; species Brevibacterium aurantiacum. Next base: position 1,887,381 of record NZ_CP025333.1, on the reverse strand, counting down.
CCCAGCTGCTCATCCTCGGCACACTCTGGGACGCCGTCCGCGACGGACAGCGCCCGGCACAGGACTACATCGCCACAGTCCTCGACGACTGTGCGGCAGTCACGCACTCCTCGGGTCTGCTCACTCAGATGCGTCAGCTCGAGACCGCGGTCGGGTCCTACCTGCCTCCGGAGTCACGTGCAGAGGCTCATACCGCTGTCGCCGATCGATTCGCAGAGCTTCTCGGGTCGGTACCCGGCGGCACCGATCAGGCGTTCCAGTTCCTGCGCGGCTTCATCAAGCACGCAACGACTCAGGAGCAGCTCGGACAGCTCCAGTCCTGGTTGGACGCGTCCGGGGACTTGGTCCACGGGATCACCATCGACACCGATCTCACCTGGGAGCTCATCATCGCTCTTGCGGCGCACGACGCGATCGATGATTCCGCGATCACGGCCATGACCAAGACCGATCCTTCGGCCACCGGAGCACGCCAGGCAGCGACGGCACGCAGCGCTCGCCCCACCTCGGCGGCGAAGTCGGAGGCCTTCACCCGCATCCTCGATGAGGCTGAGCTTCCGAATTCGGAACTGGCCGCTCTCGCTCTGGGATTCGCCTCCGGTCTGCAGACCGAGACGGGTGAGATCCTCACTTCACAAGCGCCCTTGTGTAACTTCTCCACAGAGTTCTTCCAACGAGTCTCCGGATGGTGGGAGACCCGCACCCTCGAAATGGCACAGACCATGACTCTGCGACTGTTCCCCCCGGTCAGCGAGCACACGGTCAAGGCCACCGAGGGCTGGCTGGCCGATCACCCTGCCGCGCCCAAGGGGCTCGTGCGCCTGATGCGTGAGAATCTTGCCGATGCCCAGCGGGCCCTGAATGCTCAGGAAGTGTCCAGCACTTCCAAGGGCGCATTGACCTTCGGTCGTTAGGCTCGTGGCATCATGACGTTCGATGCTTTGAATACCGACCTGTTGTCCGCACCCAAGATCGATTGGGACTTTCTCCTCGACGCTCCGTTGAGGATCCTCATCATCATCGTCATCGCCATCGTGCTCAACATGGTGATGCGGTACTTCATCCGACGCTTCTCCACTGCCGTGGCCAAAGGCACCGTCGGCAGTCAGAAGGCTGCGGAGAACGGCAAGTTCTCGGCCACGGTCATGGAATCGCAGCGGACGGGCATCGACCCGGCGACGATCCGCGAACGCCGTGCTCAGCGTGCGAAGACTGTCGGTCGGATGCTCTCGTCTGTGGCGACGATCCTCATCAGCGCCGTCGCAGTCCTCATGATCCTCGACCAGCTCAACTTCAACATCGCACCCATTCTGGCCTCGGCAGGTGTTGTCGGTGTGGCATTGGCCTTCGGCGCGCAGGAACTCGTCAGGGACTACCTCTCGGGATTCTTCATGGTCATCGAGGACCAGTACGGCATCGGCGACACCGTGGACCTGGGAGAAGCCGTCGGCGAGGTCGAGGACTTCGGCCTGCGCAAGACAGCAGTCCGTGATCTCACGGGAACACTGTGGCATGTGCGCAACGGCGAGATCATGCGAGTCGGCAACCTGTCGCAGGGCTGGGCGCGTGCCGTGCTCGAGATCCCAGTCAACTACTCCACTTCGATGGACACCTACCGTGAGATCACAGAGACGGTCACCGCTGAAATGGCCAAGGACTCGCAGGTGGCCTCCGCGATGCTCGAAGTCCCCGAAATCGCCGGTGTCCAGTCTCTGTCAGCCGAGTACAGGGTCATCAGGACGATGATCAAGACGAAGCCCAATCTGCAGTGGATGGTCGAACGTGCCTTCCGCGCGGAACTCACGAATGAGTTCGACAGGCGTGGGATCACCATCCCGATCATTCAGGAGACCGTCCTCAGGACGCTTCCTCGAGAGACTGACTCAACGGATTCGACCACGAGCAGCAACTCCGAGGACGAGCCTCGGCCCACCTACACGACACGGCAGACGACCGACAATGGACCCTCACCGCTGCCCGGCGATGACGAGATCCGGTCGACCACTGATGAATCCGGCACCGATGCCGCAGACGGAGAGAGCTGACCATGACTCAGACATCGAACGAGACCATCTTCGAAGCGGTCGGTGGCCATCCCACCTTCACCCGTCTTGTCGATGTCTTCTACGAGCATGTCGACCAAGACGAGGTGCTCATCGCCATGTACCCGGAGGGGCACGACCTCACTGGAGCCAAGCATCGGCTCCAGATGTTCTTAGAACAGTACTTCGGTGGGCCGACGACCTATCAGGAGGAACGGGGTCACCCGCGCCTGCGGATGCGCCATTTCCCCTTCCCTGTCGACTTCGATGCGCGTGACCGGTGGTTAGCCTCGATGCGGGCAGCTCTCGACGATGTGGCACTTGCGCCGCTCTACGACGAAATCTTCTGGGACTATTTCCAGCGTGCGGCCACGGCCATGGTCAACACCAACAGCAACCCGGTCTGAGCAGAACACTCCGCATCTCACATCTGCAGCCTTTATGTCTGCAGTCTTCATGACCTGAGGAGACCTGCTGTGCTGGGTCTACTTCGCTCGGGTCAGCAGATGACCGCCCGGTGTCGAGATCCGCAGCCAGCCGGACGTCTCGAAGACGTCATATTCCTCGGACTCCCCCGGCGAGGCGGTCCCCGTCTCGGGTACGAATCGCAGTGCATTCGCGGCGAACGCGAGCCCGCCGGGCAGCTCGGTGCCATCATGAGCAGCCATCGGCTTCGACCACACACGCGAACGCAGCGCCTTCACAGCATGTGATCCCGCGCCTTCGGGAGCTCCGCTGCTGATCTCTTCCACACCAGCCTCGGCGGTGGACCGAATCTCATTGCCGGAGATCCTGTCGCGAACAGCCCACTGTCCCCTCGGCGGGGCAATGCCGGTCCAGGACACCAGCACCGAGTTCGGGGGCACAGGCAGGCGTGTGGCATTTTCGGCGCGCGCGAACCGGTCCTTGAGGTTGGTCAGGGGAACCACCTCGTCGAGGCCGTCCATCTCCGGTCCGCTCAGGCGCAGCATTCGCATCGCGAGGACCAACGGTGTGGAGTCTCCGATGCCATGCGGATACAGGGACGCAACGGTGACGACGAGCACGGTCGATGACACATGCAAGCGCATAGCCCCGTCAGGGTCGAGCCGGTGTGCCAAGGAGGTGAACGCGGCCAGATCCTTCATCGCCAGCGGATCGGCGATCTCGAGTTCAGTCATCGGTTGCCACCCCGCATCGGTACGGCAGGTCGAATGACGTCTTCCATTGCTGCTGTCTCCTCCTGGGTCAGGCGACGCGGTCGGGAGGTCGTCCTGTCTACAAAGACGATGACCGTCTCTGCCAGCGTATAGCCGACCGAACCATCGGGTTCGGCGATGCTGTAACCGATCGTCACAGAGGCCGGTTTGACCTCGCTGATGACGAGATCGATGGCAATGGGACCTGCACGGTAGGGAATGGGACGACGATATTCGATCGCATGCGAGGCGACGAGCAGCTCGGTGGTCTCCGAAGCCTCGGCGAAGATCGACGGAATTGTGATCCCCGAAACTGTCTCGGCAATTCCCGATTGACCCGGAGTCGTGGGTGCATCGGTGCTGTGCGTCGGTGAGCCCAGAGCGCGGACGCGTGCCTCTTCGAGCAGACGCAGCTGGGTGACATTGTTGACGTGGCCATAGGCATCCATGTCTCCCCATCTCAGTTCCAACAGGACTCGTGTGAATTCGTTCAGATGGGGATTCGTGGTGCGGTTGTGCATATGTCCCATCATGCCACCTTCACCGCTGCAGTGACGGCCGCGATAGGATCGTGAACACACGCAAGAGATTCATTGTCGCAGGCTGGAGGCCCTTATGAGCGATGCAGAACCCACAGCGGCCGAGGCGAATGTCGACACGCTGCGCAAAGTGCTCGAACTCGAAAGTCTGAGCTTCACCTCGGCGTCTCGGGAGAGTGACTACTTCCTCGGACAGAATCAGTACAAACCCGATGGGCGCGTCTACGGCGGTCAGGTCGTGGCGCAATCTGTGGTGGCCGCTGCCGCGACCCTGCCAGATGATCGCCTCATCCACTCACTTCACGGCTACTTCCTGCGCGCTGGGGATGTCAGCGAGCCGATTGAGTTCGGTGTCGAACGACTGCGCGACGGGCGATCTTTCTCCGCTCGACGCGTCCACGCCTATCAGAAGGACGTCCCGATCCTGTCCCTGATCGCCTCCTTCCAGGTTGAGCAGGAGGGTCTCGAACACGCAGAGACCATGCCCATCGGGTTGCCTGGTCCACAGGATTGCCCAGAGCTGCGCGACATCCTGGCTGGGCAGGACACCCCTCAAGTGACCGAATGGCTGAATAAACGTCCCTTCGAGATCCGCCCGGTCGAGGCGTCCCTGTACCTCTCCTCCACCGATGATCGGCAGCGAGAGCAGCAGCATGTGTGGTTCCGTGCCAGTTCCGAGTTCGGCGATGATCCTGTGCTCAATGCCGCGGCCTTGGCCTATGCCAGCGACTTCAACCTGCTCGAGCCGGTACTGCGTCGACAGGGCCTGAGTTGGACGAGCCCCGGGCTCCGGGTGGCCAGCCTCGACCACGCGATGTGGTGGCATCGTCGGGTACGTGTCGATGAGTGGATGCTCTACGTCCAAGAGTCCCCCGCGGCCCAGGGCGGTCGCGGCCTCGGTTACGGGCGCATCTTCGCTCAGACCGGTGAGCTGTTGGCAACAGTGGCTCAAGAGGGCATGGTCCGTGTGAAGGCTCCGCAGTGAGCAAAGACACCGCGATGATCGAGATCCTCGGGACTATACTGTCTCGATTGGTCAATGTCGCACTTTTCATCATCATCACGATCCTTGCCCTGGTCTTCCTTCGCGAGAACGTGGAGATGAACCTTGCCCTGATTGCGCTCATAGCGATGATCATCGGAGTCGTCGGCACACTTGCCCTGCGGTATCTGTTCAAGCTCCTGCAGTGGATCGGCGGCTTGCTCTCTGACGGTCGACCGCCACCGCCAGCGGACTGAATCCACCATGCATTTGCTGATGCCCCGGTCGTTGACCGGGGCATCAGCAAATGCATGAGAACCCTGTGGGCTGCGGTGATTGTCCCCAGCCCACAGAATTCGTTCAGTCGCGAGTGAGGCGGCGGTGTGTCACGCGGTGAGGACGAGCAGCGTCTTCACCGAGTCGTTCGACCTTGTTCTCCTCATAGGACTCGAAGTTGCCTTCGAACCAGTACCACTTGGCGGGCTCTTCTTCTGTGCCTTCCCAGGCAAGGATGTGTGTCGCCACCCGGTCAAGGAACCAACGGTCGTGCGAGACGACTACGGCACAGCCGGGGAACTCGAGGAGCGCGTTTTCCAAGGAGCCGAGTGTTTCGACGTCGAGGTCGTTCGTCGGCTCGTCAAGCAGCAACAGGTTTCCGCCCTGTTTGAGCGTCAGCGCCAGGTTGAGACGGTTGCGCTCACCACCGGAGAGCACACCAGCCTTCTTCTGCTGGTCCGGGCCTTTGAAGCCGAACGCGGAGACATAGGCCCTCGAGGGCATCTCGACATTGCCCACCTGGATGAAGTCGAGTCCGTCGGAGACGACTTCCCACAGGTTCTTATTGGAGTCGATACCGCCGCGGGACTGATCGACATAAGACGTTTTGACGCTGTCGCCGATCTTGAGTTCGCCTCCGTCCAGCTCCTCGTGTCCGACGATGGTCTTGAACAGGGTCGACTTGCCCACACCGTTGGGCCCGATGACTCCGACGATGCCGTTTCGCGGCAACGAGAAGCTGAGACCGTCGATGAGCAGACGGTCGCCGTAGCCCTTCTGCAGGTTGGAAGCCTCGATGACGATGTCGCCGAGACGGGGGCCGGCGGGAATCTGGATCTCTTCGAAGTCGAGCTTCTTGGTCTTCTCGGCTTCTGCTGCCATCTCCTCGTAGCGAGCCAGACGTGCCTTCGACTTCGTCTGCTTGGCCTTCGGATTCGACCGGACCCATTCAAGCTCGTCTTTCAGGCGTTTGGACAGCTTCGCGTCCTTCTTGCCCTGGACCTGGAGGCGTTCCTGCTTCTTCTCAAGGTACGTCGAGTAGTTGCCTTCATACGGGTAGAGGTGTCCGCGGTCGATCTCGGCGATCCATTCGGCCACGTGATCAAGGAAGTACCTATCGTGAGTGATCGCGATGACAGCTCCTGGGTAGGAACGCAGATGCTGCTCAAGCCACAGCACGGACTCGGCATCCAGGTGGTTTGTAGGCTCATCGAGCAGAAGCAGATCCGGCTTCTCAAGCAGCAGCCTGCACAGCGCCACGCGACGGCGCTCGCCACCGGAGAGGACGCTGACTTCGGCGTCCGGCGGTGGGCAGCGCAGAGCATCCATCGCCTGTTCGAGCTGCGAGTCGAGATCCCAGGCATCCGCGGCATCGATAGCTTCTTGCAGCTTGCCCATCTCTTCCATCAGGGCATCGAAGTCGGCATCAGGGCTGGCCATCTCCTCGGAGATGGCGTTGAAGCGGTCCAGCTTTGCCTTGATCTCGCCGACGCCCTCTTGGACGTTGCCGAGGACGGTCTTGTCCTCGTTCAGGGGCGGCTCCTGCAGGAGAATGCCCACGGTGTACCCGGGGCTGAGCCGAGCCTCGCCATTGGACGGCTGCTCGAGCCCGGCCATGATCTTGAGGATCGTAGACTTACCGGCACCGTTGGGACCGACCATGCCGATCTTCGCGCCGGGGTAGAAGGACATCGACACGTCATCGAGGATGACTTTGTCGCCGTGCGCTTTACGCGCCTTGTGAAGGGTGTAAATGAATTCGGCCATAGTAACCTCAGGCTATCGGTTGTCCACGTTCAAGTGCCAATTGGTCCGGTAGCTGATCACCCTTGTTCAGCCGCCGCCGAGTGACGGAGCTTCACCTGACGAGGACCCTTCGGCGGACCCGCCCGTCGATGAGGAGCCCTCCTCCGACGACCCTTCTGACGACGTGGTCCCTTCGGATGAGCTTCCCGATGTACCGCCTTCGGACGATGCACCATCGGATGACGTGCCCTCCGACGTGTCATCGGACCCTTCATCGGGAGACGGACTCTCAGTGGGCCCGTCCGTGCCGTTGATGTCCTCGCCAGGCATGTGCCCGGCGCCGTTGGAATCGCCGTCCTTCTCACGCTTTTCGCCTGTGGGCGCCTTCACGCCCTTCGGACGTTCGACCTCTCCGAACAGGCATGCCCCGGTCGATTCGGTGGGCGGCATCAGCTCTGCGGTGGCCTTTCCCTTTCGTATCTCCCCGATCACGCACCCTTTGTCCGTTTTGACGCCGAACATCTTCGAGGGCACGTCATTGCCCAGCGGGGAGTCATCGATCGTAGCCTCAAGCTGCTCCGGATCGTAGCCGGCATCGATCATCGTTGTGAAGAATTTCTTCGTCGACGGAACCGTGTCTTCGTTGCCGGTCAGAGGTTTCAGTGCGGAAACGACCTTGTCGACCTCTGCAACCGGCTTCGCCGGGGTGCGAGCCGGAGTGGGCGACGAATCATCTCCGCCCAATCCCAGCAGCGAACAACCCGAGAGAGCCAAGGTCAGGGCTCCAAGACCTAGGAGGGGAACGAGACGCATCAACAACCTCAGCAGGTGGGAACGATTAACAGTCTCACCTTAGCCGATCACAGCCGCAAACGGCGTGCACTCCAAGGCGTTCGGCGCCCCATGTTCCCACGAAATCTCTGCGCTGAAGTTGGTCAACTCGATCTGCGGTGCCCTCAGAAGGGCGCCGCTGCCTTCACCGTCTCTCGTGCTATGGCGTCATCGCCGTTGTCGGACCCTCCCCCATCGTCGTCTCTCGCTCCGTCCTCATCGACTCCGTCCGTGTCCTCCAGCGAGTCGAGGGTCGATGTGTCGGAGGCTCCGGTCACACTGGGCGGAACTTCGCCGGCGAGGCTGTCCCACCCCGAATCGCCGCCTGCAGCCGTCTGCTGCTGACCTTCGGTTTGCCGATTCGGGTTACTGGACTTCTGATAGTTGGCGGTGCCGTAGCGAAGATCGGGACCGATGTGTTCTGCAACAACGGTGGGAGCGATTCCCCGCTTCTCATCAGTCGACCATTCCCGAATCTTCAGGGTCCCCTGTACGACGACGGACATACCTTGGTGCAGACTCATCGAGCAGTTGCTGGCCAGAGGCCCGTAGCAGTCGACGCTGAACCACGAGGTCGTGTCGGAGAGATACTCTCCGGTTCCTTTGTCGAGGCGCCAATGGTTGACGGCCAACCGAAAGGAGGCGCAGGCTCTGCCAGACGGCAGGGTGCGGCTCTGCGGATCGGCGGCCACTGTGCCGCTGAGGTTGATCGGGATGATGGACATCGTGTTGCCTCGCTTCTTGGAGTGTTTCGTAATGGCCCCTGCCCGATCACCCATCGGGGGCGATGCAGTGTGAATCGGTCCATCACGTCATTCACCAGTGAGCGCGGCAGACGATGTCGGCGTCCAGACATGAAAAATGCCCTGTGGACGATCGTTGATCGTCCACAGGGCATTGGCACACGAGTCTGAGCTCCTGTGCACAGAAGTATCAGCGCAACGTCTCGTATGCCCGGCGGTGCTCGTCGATGACGGTGTTGACCGGTTCCAGGTACGAACTCTGCGCAACGCTTCCGACTGCGTCGCGAAGCTTTCGGTCTACTTCGCCGGCAGCTTCATCAGCCCCCTTGCTGCGCGCGGACTTGGCGATGACCGATGTCACAACGGAACCGATGATTCCCACCACCAGCAGCCCGATCGTCACGAACCAGCTCCAGCCTGGCAGCGATCCGGGAGCGAAGATGGTGAGAAGCGCTGCAGCGATGACACCCAGGAGTCCCAGGATCGTGGCGATGAAGAAGATGATCTGCAGAACCCTGGCCAATGACCACCAGCCGGGCGTCCGAGGTTTGATATCCACAGCTGTCACGGCCGAGTCGAGGGTCTCAGACAGCTCTGTGGTGCTTGCCTTCTCTGCTTCCGCGACCGCGCTCTGCCATGGTCTGGGCAACGAGGACACGGATTCCGTGATGAGTTCGTGAGCCATCAGGCGTACCTGCGAGCTCTGCGCTCTGCTGGTGGCTGGCACCGATGCGCGGATGAGCTCTTCCCTGCCCTGACCGTGCTTGGCTCCCAGCGGGTCGGGTGCGTTCCTCTGCATCCACGCCAGGACTGGGTAACCCGTCTTGCGGTAGGCCCGACGGATATAGTCGTCATGGACGGTCTGGGCAACCGCCTCGACGCCGGCGGCATCGGACATGGTCTCCACCAGACGCGACGCTCCCGGACGTTCATCCGGCGGGACCACAGGCTCACCGAGTTCGTGCTGCATCCGTTTGGACATGGCCTGCATATCTGAGAGCAGCCGTTCAGAAGCCGCCTGTTTGGAATCGACCGTGTCGGCCAAGATCGACCTGACCTGTGGGATTCCGTCTCGTGTCACAGCCGAGGTCATGTGGACTTTGGTGTCGGTGAGTCCGTCTTCGACAAGCAGCTGCTGCAGATGATCGGCGGCAGCTTTCCGCTCTTCGTCGCTGAGCTTGTCGACCTGGTTGAGAACGACCACCATGTTCGAGCTGTTCTCGGCCAGCTTTGCCAAATACTCGGAGTGGAGCGAGAAGTCGGCGTACTTCTGTGGGTCAACGACCCAGAACACCACATCGACGAGCCCAACCAGACGATCGGACTCAACACGGTGCTTGACCGCGGTCGAATCATGGTCAGGCAGGTCAAGCAGAATCAGGCCGTGCAGCTTGCGCTGATCATCACCGTCGAGCGCTGATTCGCGCCAGGTCCTGCTGCGCTCGGGCACATGGAGCCAATTGAGGATGTCGTTGCCGCCTTCGCCCCACACACATGCAGTGGGACGGGAGGTGGTGGGCCGACGAACGCCGACCCGGGCGATGTCCAGTCCGGCAACGGCATTGAACAGAGAGGACTTTCCCGAACCGGTGGAGCCGGCGAAGGCCACGACGGTGAACTCCTCGCCCAGGCCGAGCCGATCCTCGGCACGGTTGAGCAGGTTCTGCGCGTCCGTACGAACTTCGGCGCTCAATTTGTCGGGTCCCAGGGACAGGGTCTGCCGAATTCCTTCGGCTCGACGCCTGATCTCGGACTGTGCAGGATCGTTCACAATGCCACCTCAAGTCGATCACCGGAGGCGCGCAGGGCGCCTGCTTGCCGCGCCGGTACCGCGGATAGTCGTAGTACGTTGTCAAAGGGAGCCCGGCAGCCGCCGACGATTCCTGCAGCTGTGGTCAGGAAACGATCCCGAATCGATCCGATGAGATTCACGGCTTCCTGCTCCCCGAAGATCGTGCCGGCCAGGCTGAGGGCGACGTTGGCGTCGTTGCGCGACGCCTGGTCGCCGGCGTTCGTGTACTTCGGATCCCAGAATGCCGCGTATTCGACGACGGCGCAGACTCCGCCGACACCGAAGGACAGAATTCTCGCCTTCGACTTCTTGCCCTGGCCGATCTCTCGAACCAGCGCGTTCACCTCATTCGACCATCCGCTGACGGCGGACTTGACGGAATCCTCAAGATCATTGGAACTGTGGCGCAGCTCGGGGTACGCATCGAGCAGGGCCGAGCCAGCCGAGTCCCGAACCCATGTGGTGCCGACCTCTTCGACGACGCCGATAGCCTGTTCCCGCAACGAAATGGCTGCGCTGCGCAGAATGGCAATGTGCAGCGGCGAGGCGGCATCGTGTTTGCCGGTGACTGCGGCGGAGATCCGGTCGCGCATGCGAGCCATCGTAGGCTCCAAACCGCGAAACAGCTGACCTGTTCCCACAAAGTCCTGCCATCTCGCATTGACCTCTCCGTGCAGCACGCGACCGTCGGAGAATACCTGCGCGAGCCCTTCGTCCGCGGATCTGAACGTCTGATCCAGGCTGGCCTGCAGCCGGTCGAACGTCGTCTCCTGGCTCTCTGCGAAGTCAGCCAAAGACTTCATCTGGGCCGGCATCGCACTGATGGAGCCGGTGAGGGTGCGCTGACGAATGCGGTCCTGCGAGCGTCCCTCGGAACTCACTTGGCTGATCCAGGAACGAATCGGATAGATCGCCGAGTGCGGAAGCAGGCCGTCCTCCAGTTCGAGCTCGGCCACAGCGAAGATCGGAGAGTTCGCCAGTCCCGCCTCGGACAGCAGACTGGAAAGATGGTGCCTGACCTCGCGGTTCGCCTGCGGCGGTACCCGGTCGAGCACGATCGCGACCGAGGTGTTGCGGACAGCGGCGTCCTTGAGCAGCGCCCAGGGCGCGGCGTCGGCATAGCGGTTGGCCGTGGTCACGAACATCCACAGGTCGGCACTCATCAGAATGCGGCGGGCCAACTCACGGTTCGACTCGGCGATGGAGTCGATATCCGGGCAGTCGAGCACAGCCGTGCCCGGCTCGACACCGTCATCGGGAATGAGCACGACCGAGGGGGTCTGCGTCGTCGGATCCGTGCTGCGCGGCAGATCAGAGAGAAAGGACTGCGATTCGAAGAATTTGGTGTCAGCAGGGTTGTGCACCACGATCGGGTTGCCCGTCGTCGGACGGCGAACCCCCGCGGGAGTCACCGTGCGTCCGACCAGGGAATTCACCAAGGTGGACTTGCCTGCGCCAGTTGACCCACCGACCGCGATCATGAAGGGCGTCTGCGTCCGATTGATGCGCGGGAGCAGATAGTCCGTCAGCTCCGAGGAGAGCTGTCGGTGCAGTTCGCGACCGTCGGCGAAGTCGTCGGTCTGCAGGGTGAAGCGGGTTTCTGAGACTCGCTTCGCGATATCGCTCAGCGCCCCTCCCACTGGTGGCGTCACGGCACTCTTACTGTCTGTCATCACGCATCCACTCTCTACGTTTTCCCAGCCGTGCACCAATTGCCACGCCGTAGCGCGCGGTAATTGGTCATTGCAGGGAAACGCCGGAAGGGCGAAAGGGCCGTCAGAGCACAAAAAGTACCCCCGGCGGGGCTCGAACCCGCGGCCTACCGCTTAGAAGGCGGTTGCTCTATCCAACTGAGCTACGGAGGCTCAAATATCCTAACCGATTCGTGATCCAGAACAGAAAGCGGCCCTCGTCAAAGCCTCGGAGACGAACTCCGAAACTTCGACAAGGGCCGTTGTCAGCAAGCTGCGTCGCCACTGTGAATCACGCGACGATCGGGCATTGCATCAGTACAGTCGAGCGGCACGCTCCAGTGACTTTCGCACGGTCACGAACGCAACCATCACAAGCCCGGTCAGAGCCAGGATGACGGCCACGGCTTCGATGGCGAAGGCAAAGTCAACGATGACCGGAAAGAAGCCGGCGGCCATGAAACCGAGCAGGGCAACCATCGTCAGTGCGGTGGCTGTAGTGAAATAGGTGGACCCGTTCATTGTTCATCTCCTTCTTTCTTAAGAAAAGAGTAGACCTGAATGAGACCTACGTCACTATGAATTCCCCGAAAATTTCCGCTGCGCCCAACTTACCGCTGGGTACTTCCCGCCCCACACCTCCTGGCTCCGGTGCGGCGATCCATGTGCTGCGACCGGCGAGCCTCGACGGTGACGCCGAGGGTCGATCAGTCGCCGCCGCGGGCGTCGAGGGCCTTTTCCAGACGTTCGAGCTTGCCATCGATCTCCCCCGTGTATCCCGGACGAATATCGGCCTTCAACACCAACGCCACGCGTGGACCGAATTCGCCGACGACGTCGGTGGCCTCCTTGACCACAGCGAACACCTCGTCCCAGTCGCCTTCGATCGTGGTGAACATCGAATCGGTTCGGTGCGGCAGCCCGGAACGTCGGACCACCTCCACAGCAGCGGCTACCGCGTCATGGACCGACGCGTCTGTGTTGTCACCGCCGCTGGGAGCGACGGAGAATGCGACGAGCATCATGCTCTCCTCTTGGATCGTGACCCGTTGTACTCAGGGTCAAATGCGGTTGGGATCAGTTCTGGGCGGGCACAGTGATGATCAGCGAGTCTCCCTGTCCTCCGCCACCGCACAGCGCGGCGACACCGGTTCCGCCACCTCGGCGCTGGAGTTCAAGGGCCAGGGTCAGCACGATGCGTGCCCCGGACGCTCCGATCGGGTGGCCGAGTGCCACTGCGCCACCATTGACGTTGACCCTGTCCGGGTCAACGCCCAGGTCCTTCGAACTGGCCAGGCCCACCGCGGCGAAGGCCTCGTTGATCTCGTAGAGGTCGAAGGAATCGGCGGCAACGCCTTCCTTCTCTGCAGCTGCCTGGATCGCCTGCGAGGGCTGATGCTGCAGAGAGGAGTCGGGACCGGCAGTCCATCCATGGGAGCGGATCTCAGCGAGGATCGGGGCACCAAGCTCCTCGGCCTTCTCCCGGGACATGACGACGACGGCGCATGCTCCATCGGAGATCTGTGACGCGTTTCCGGCGGTGATGGTTCCATCCTTGCGGAAGGCTGGCCGCAGCTTGGCCATCGACTCCGGTGTGGTCTCGGCGCGCACACCTTCGTCGTTGGACACGGTCACATCGCCCTTGCGGCCGGGAATGGTGATGGGTTCGACCTCATCGCCGAAGAGGCCCGACTCCCAGGCGGTTGCCGCGCGCTGATGCGAACGAGCTGCGAAGGCGTCCTGGTCCTCGCGGGAGAACTCGAAGTCTCCGGCGTTGGCGTCTTCGGTCAGTCCGCCCATGGCCTGGTCGGTGAAGGCGTCCCACAGGCCGTCGTAGTCCATGTGATCCTTGACGACCACGTCACCGTATTTGTAGCCCGAACGTGACTTCTCCAGCAGGTGAGGCGCCAGACTCATCGACTCCTGGCCGCCGGCGACGACGACGTCGTACTCTCCTGCCCGCACCAGCTGGGCGGCCTGAGTGATCGCGTTGATGCCTGAGAGGCACAGCTTGTTCACGGTCACGCCGGGCACGTTCATCGGGATGCCCGCTTCGACCGCGGCCTGCCTTGCTGGCCCTTGGCCGAGACCGGCCTGCAGAACCTGGCCCATGATGACGTACTCAACGTCGTCGCCGGTGATGCCGGCACGACCGAGCGCGCCGGCGATGGCCTTACCTCCAAGCTGCACGGCTGTCAGCGATGACAGCCCTCCCTGCAGACGTCCGAACGGCGTGCGCGCACCCGCGACGATCACTGCTTCAGCCATATTTCCTCCTCAGGTTTCCGAACCCCACTCAAGCGCAGGGAAATCGATGAAGTTTCTTTCTGATCCAAGGGTAGTCCAGCTGTCTGTGGCCTCGGTCACGGGGGCTGTGTCACATAGTGACAAGTCCCGTCCGCACTTGAGTATTCGCACCCAACACTCATGGTGCGTCCGTTAGAGTAGGGGGTGGACGATTTGACCACATCCCTTGACACGACAGGAGTCCACTTCAGTGACGCCCACCGAAGAATTCCGCACAGCGATGCGCGGCTACGAAAAAAGTGAAGTTGATTCTCGCCTGCAGCAGCTGCGGACCGAGGTCGAGTCCGTTCGTAAAGCCCTCTCAGATGCACGTAGTCAGGTCATCAACGCTGATCGGGCGAAGCTGCAGATCGCTGGCGAGCTCTCCGAGGCCAAGGCTCAGCTGAAGAAGGCGGCCAATGACAGCGCCGAGGCTGCAGGCCCTCCCGGAAGCCGCATCGACCACCTGCTCAAAATCGCTGAGTCCCAGGCTCGTGAGACGCTCTCCCAGGCGAACTCCGATGCCGAGACCATCCGCAATAAGGCACGCGCCGAAGCTGCGTCTGCACGTGCGCGCATGCACACAGAGAGCAACGACACTCTGTCGAATGCTCGCTCTGAGGCCGATGCGATCATCAGTTCCGCCGAAATGCGCGCCGATGAGACCGTGAAGGCCGCCGAAAAGCGAGCCTCTGAGCTCAAGGCGACTGCCGAGCGTGAGTACAACCAGGCCAAGGAAGCCAACGAGGCAGCCACGAAGGAAGCACGCGAGAGCCTCGAACACGAACTCGCCGAGCTCAAGGCCACCGCGGAGAAGGAGGCTGCGGATCTCCGCGCTGCGGCCAAGACTCAGTCGGATGAGTCGCTCAGCACCGCTCGGGCGCAGGCCGATGAGCTGCTCGCCGCAGCCAAGGCTCGTGATGAGGCGTCAACCAAGGCTGCTGACGAACTCGATGTCGAGCTAGCTGGTAAGCGCCAGGAGGCCGAGTCCGAGCGCAAGAAGCGTTACGACGCCGCTCAGGTTGAGAACAAGAAGCTCATCGATGAGGCACAGGCACGTGCTGCCAAGGCCGATGCTGAGGCCAAGGAAGCCGCGGAACGAGCTGAGACGACACGTGCGGATGCTGTGAAGAAGGCCGATGACATCATCGCCGACGGCAAGACCCGCGCGCAGACCCTCATCGGCGAAGCCCGCGCGACTGCCGAGGCGACGATCGAAGAGTCCGCAGCCGAAGCCAAGCGCAACGTCGCATCGGCTCAGTCTCAGGTCGACCTGCTGACCAAGCAGCGCAAGACGATCACCGCTCAGCTCGATCAGCTCCGTTCGCTGTTCGCCATGCCAGGTGTAATGGGAGGCGATTCGGTCGATCCGGCCAAGGCCGAGTCCGCATCCCACGCCACCGAACAGATCGCCGATGAGCAGGAACTCGCTGACCTCCTCGCAGAGGATTCCGACGCCGAGGCAGATGGAGACGCGTCCAAGGATGCGAAGTCCGACGCCAAGGGCGGACAAGGCACCGGTGGGTCATCGGCTGCGACCACAGCACCACAGGCATCCGGTAAGGACGCTTCTGTCGAGGGCACCGATTCCAAAGCAGCCGATTCGAAGTCCACCGGCGCCGAGTCCGACAAGGCGACCCCGGCAGACACAACCGCAGCGGACAAAGCCGAGGAAGCAGAGGACTCCGACTTGCCGAACGGAGCCACCGACGCCGACACGATCGCCATCGATGCTCAGGTGTCAGGCGGAAAGAACCGTAACAGCAAGGCGTCGCGGTCGCGGAACTCCTTGCGCTGAGGTTCGTCCTCGTCCGTAGCCCGCACTGATGAGAAGGGCCAGTTCATGATGAACTGGCCCTTTTCCATGTCTCGATGTCGCCTCAGTACATACGAGGCGCTTGGTCAACGGAACTTCTGAAAGCACCTCGAATGCCAGTGCCGACGGGATTCCACACCCACCTCGGTACCGTACCGAGCCGATTGCCTCCAGGCAACGATATGGGGCGTCGATGAAGCCAAGTCCTGCCCACAGCCGGGACAGATATAGATCTTGCCCTGAGAATTCCCGGCAACGTTCTGCACGGACCAGGTTCCGTCGGGCAGGTCTCGGCTCGTGCGCAGCCCGCTGACGGAGTCGGAGAGCTCACGTGGGGCCTGCTGCCATTTGTTTTTGCGACGCGAGGAGGTAGATCGTGGCATCTGGCCATTCTCTCACGTAGGGTGAAGCGCGTGCGTCTCGTCATTGCTAAGTGCTCCGTTGATTATGCTGGTCGTCTGACCGCCCACCTGCCCATGGCCACCCGTCTCATCATGCTCAAGGCCGACGGTTCGATCCTCATCCATTCGGATGGCGGATCGTACAAGCCCCTGAACTGGATGACTCCCCCGTGTTCGATCACAGTCGCTGATCCGAGCCAGGAGCAGACGGAGGCCGGCATGACAGAGATATGGACGGTGTCACAGGCCAAGACCGGTGACAAGCTCGTCATCTCCATCGCCGAGGTGATCTCCGATGACCAGCATGAATTCGGTATCGATCCCGGCTTGGTCAAAGACGGCGTCGAAGCCCATCTCCAGGAACTGCTCGCCGAGCACATCGAGACTCTCGGTGACGGCTACAGCCTGGTCAGGCGCGAATACATGACGGCCATCGGACCTATCGACATCCTCGCTCGCGACCAAGGACACAAATCTGTCGCCGTGGAGATCAAGCGTCGTGGCGACATCGATGGTGTTGAGCAGCTGACCAGGTATCTCGAACTGATGAACCGTGACCCGCTGCTGACACCGGTACAGGGCGTCTTCGCAGCTCAGGAGATCAAGCCGCAGGCGCGTACGCTGGCCGAGGATCGCGGTATCCGCTGTGTCGTTCTGGACTATGACGCGCTGCGGGGCATGGACGATCCCGACTCACGCCTGTTCTGAACCCTCTTCGAAGTCGGTCTGAGACCTACTCGAAACTGAGTATGTCGGCTTTCTCGACGCGTTCGATGTTGGCGCCGAGGCTGCGCAGATTGCTCACGAAATTCTCGTAGCCTCGTTCGATATGGTCGATGCCGGAGACCTCGGTGATGCCGGCGGCACGCAGCCCCGCCATCACCAGGCCGGCACCGGCGCGGATGTCTGAGGCTTCCACCTCGGCGCCGGAGAGACTCTCAATCCCGGAGATCAGTGCATGGTTGCCGTCGATGCGGACTTTGGCACCGAGTCGGGCAATCTCCTGAACGAACCTCCAGCGTGCCTCGAACAGGTTCTCCGACAGCAGCCCGACTCCGTCGGAGACGGAATTCAAGGCGATGACGAATGGCTGTAGGTCCGTGGGGAACCCGGGAAACGGCATCGTTGCAACCCGAATGGCGTGGGGCCGTTCTGCGCCGCGGACTCGGAAGCCTCCCCCGCGCGTGCCGTCGCGAAGATCGATCTCGCCGAGGTCGTCGACAGTGGCACCGGAGTCGCGAAGCTTGATAGCGATGTTGGGCATGAGCTCGAGTCCGACGCCCTTGATTGTCACGTCACCACCGGACAGAGCAGCCCCGAAGGCATAGGTCCCGGCCACGATCCGGTCTCCGACCGTGCGATGGTCGACGGGGCGAAGTTCGTCGACGCCGGTGATCGTGATGTCGGCCTTGCCGATACCTTTGATCTGAGCTCCCATGTCGACGAGCATCGTGCAGATATCGACGATCTCCGGCTCCTTGGCCGCGTTGGAAATCGTTGTCACACCGTGGGCCAGGGTCGCCGCCATCACGAGGTTCTCTGTGGCGCCGACGGAGGGGAATTCGAGGACGATGTCAGTTCCGCGAAGTCCTTCTGGGGCCTCCGCGACGAAATAGCCGTGGTCCAGGTGCACCGTCGCACCGAGGGCTTCGAGGCCGGCCTGATGCATGTCGAGACCTCGTGACCCGATCGCGTCTCCGCCGGGCAGTGCCACGTGCGCGGAACGCATCCGAGCGGTCAGGGGTCCGAGCACAGAGATGGAAGCTCGCATTGCACGCACGAGCTCATAGTCAGCCTGGATACCCACCTCGGCGGGAACGTCGATGCTCACGACTCCGCGATCGGCATCGTAGTCGACCGTGCAGCCGAGCCGGATGAGGAGCTGGACCATGATGCGCACGTCGAGGATGGCTGGCACGTTGGAGATCGTCGTACGTCCGACGGCGAGCAGGCTCGCGGCCATAAGTTTGAGAACGCTGTTCTTAGCTCCCCTGATATCGACTTCGCCGAGCAGTCGACTCGGACCGGTCAAGCGAAAGACATCCATCAGGTGAACCTTCCCATCGTCGGGTTGAAGCCAGGAGGCGATGATTCCAGCCAGGAGGCCATTGTGGACAACGATTCGGTGTCCATGGCTAAAGATACGGAGCGTGGTCGGCCGTCGGCCTTCCCATAGGAGCAGTCCACTACCACAGCGTCGGGCAACACGGAATACTGTTCACCGGACGTGGGTTTGCGGCGGACGAGGATATCGAGATCGGCGCGCGGGAGGCTGACTGCGGCGCGACGAGTCAGTGCAAAAACGGGGTACCAGTCCAGTGATGCCACGGCAAACACTGCTACACCCAAACGCCAACGTGGGCGAGAAGAGGATTCCTCGCCCACGTTGATGGAACAGTCAAAAGCACCGGACAGCTTCGAAATCGACCGGCGTCGAATCGTCACGACGACGATCAACGCGAGGGCGAGTCCTACTAACGAGAGCAGAACGATCAGCAGGACAGAAGGGTTCACGGTTGCCAGTTTAATTGACAGATCAGAGAAGTTCGGCCTGATCAGCGGCAATGATGACACGATTATTCTCAACAGAGAGGAATCCACCATCGGCCTTAACCCGGATGGTCTCCTCGGCAGTTGTGAGAATGCGTGCTTCACCGTCCGCTACGACACCCAGGACAGGCTCGTGGCCTGGAAGGATACCGATGTCACCGTCTGAGGTGCGGGTGATGACGCGCTTGGCCTCACCAACCCAGACCTCATGGTCGGCTGCAACGACGTTCACTTCGAGTACGGCCATGGCTTACTTCTGCATCTCTTCGTAGTTGCGCATGACGTCGTCAAGCCCACCCACGTTGTAGAAAGCCTGCTCAGGGATGTGATCGACCTCGCCTGCGCAGAGCTTCGAGAACCCTTCGATGGTGTCGGCCAGCGGAACCGTCGAGCCGGGCACCTGAGTGAACTTCTCGGCGGTGTAGGTGTTCTGTGACAGGAACTGTTCGATGCGACGAGCACGGTGCACAACCAGCTTGTCTTCTTCACCGAGTTCATCGACGCCGAGGATGGCGATGATGTCCTGGAGTTCCTTGTTCTTCTGCAGAATCGCCTTGACCTCGTTGGCCACGCGGTAGTGCTCTTCACCGACGATCAGCGGATCGAGGATGCGCGAGGTCGAAGTCAACGGGTCAATGGCCGGGTACAGACCACGTGAGGCGATGTCACGGTTGAGCTCGGTCGTCGCGTCGAGATGAGCGAACGTCGTTGCCGGAGCCGGGTCGGTGTAGTCATCGGCGGGAACGTAGATCGCCTGCATCGAGGTGATCGAGTGACCACGCGTCGAGGTGATGCGCTCCTGCAGAAGTCCCATCTCGTCAGCCAGGTTGGGCTGGTAGCCCACGGCCGAAGGCATGCGACCAAGAAGAGTCGACACCTCGGAACCGGCCTGCGTGAAACGGAAGATGTTGTCGATGAACAGCAGCACGTCCTGGTTCTGCACATCGCGGAAGTATTCCGCCATGGTCAGTGCCGACAGCGCCACGCGCAGACGGGTGCCTGGTGGCTCATCCATCTGGCCGAAGACTAGGGCGGTGTCCTTGAACACTCCTGCCTCGTCCATTTCCATGATGAGGTCGTTGCCTTCACGGGTGCGCTCACCAACACCGGCGAACACCGAGGTGCCGCTGTGGTTGTGTGCGATGCGGAAGATCATCTCCTGGATGAGGACGGTCTTACCGACGCCCGCACCACCGAAGAGGCCGATCTTTCCACCCTGGACATAAGGGGTGAGGAGGTCGATGCTCTTGATTCCGACCTCGAGCATCTCGGTCTTCGACTCGAGCTGGTCGAAGGCGGGAGCTGGCCGGTGGATCGGCCAGCGCTCGCTGATCTCGAGCTGCTCACCATCCTCGAGGTTGAGGCAGTCACCGGTAACGTTCCACACATGGTTCTTGGTGATGTCGCCGACCGGGACGGAGATCGGGGCGCCGGAGTCGACGACTTCCTGGCCGCGGACCAGACCATCGGTGGGCTGCAGGGACACGGCACGCACGATGCCGTTGCCCAGGTGCAGCGCAGTCTCGAAGGTCAGCTTGCGCGTACCCTCGGACAGTTCCACCGAGGTGGACAGGGAGTTGTAGATGGCGGGCACGGAGTCGAGCGGAAACTCGATGTCGACAACCGGGCCGATGACTCGGGAAATCCGGCCGAGGGCTGTGCCCTGCGCCGGGGAGGTATCCGTAGCTGTGGCAGTCATGGTCTCTTTCTTCTCTGCTCTCGCCGGTCAGTCGCCGGCTGATGATGCCGCGAGGGCATCGGCCCCACCGACGATCTCGGTGAGTTCCTGGGTGATTTCCGCCTGGCGAGCCGTGTTGGCCAACCGGGTATAGGTCTTGATGAGATCGTCCGCGTTTTCGGTCGCGGTGTGCATCGCAGCCTGACGCGAAGCCTGCTCGGATGCCGAAGCGCTCAACAACGCGGACAAGATCCGCGAGTCGATGTAGCGCGGCAGCAGCGAGTCCAGAACGGCCTCGGCACTCGGTTCGAACTCATAGAGAGGGAACGCAGCCGCGTCCTTCGCCGATCCAGACGAGGCACCTGTGGTGACTTCTTCTGCGTCGACGACCTCAAGCGGAAGCAGTCGCCGGTATTCCGGATCGTGCTTGACGCTGGAGACGAACTTCGTGAACACGATGTAGATCTCATCCACACCGCCCTCCGCAGATTCGGCATTGAAGCTTTGCAAAAGAGCCTCGCCGATTTTGCGAGCGTTCTCAGGAGTCGGCATCTCGGAGATGCCGGTCCAGGCCTGGTCGATCGCACGGTCGCGGAAGGTGTAGTAGTTCTCCGCCTTCCCGCCGACGGTGAAGAGCGAGACGTCCTTACCCTCGCTGTGCAGCAGCCGAATGAGTTCCTCGGCTTCGCGCAGCAGGTTCGCGGAGTATGCTCCTGCGAATCCACGATCCGGGCCAACGATGAGAACAGCAGCACGGCTGACGTTCTCAGGCTCGGACGTCAACACGTGGTCAACGTTGGATTCGCTAGCCACTGCAGAGACCGCGCGGGTCAATGCGTTGGCGTAGGGGCTGGCAGCCTGCGATCGTGCAATGGCCTTCTGAATCCGTGAAGCAGCGATGAGCTCCATGGCCTTGAAGATCTTCCTCAAGGACGAAGTAGAGCGGATCTTCTGCTTGAAGACCCTCTGCTGGGCTCCCATCAGTTCTTCCTTTCGCTGTTACGGATCAGATTCAACGCTTCTGCCGAACGATCTTTTCCTGCTCGACCTCATCGGACGAAGCGGTGGCAGTATCTTCACTGCCGGCCTGTGATCCGCTGGAGTCGGAGGTGACGAAGTTCTTGGTGAACTCTGACAAGACGTTGTCCAGCTCTGCCGAAGTGTCATCATCGAGCTTGAGGGTCTCACGAACAGTCGTGAAGATGCCGGTCTTGCGCTCGATGTGGTCATGAAGCTCGGTTTCGAACTTGAGCACATCCGAAACAGGAATCTCATCCAGGTAGCCGTGAGTACCGGCGAAGATCGACACGGTCTGCTTCTCGAAGGGCATCGGCGTGAACTGAGACTGCTTGAGCAGCTCGGTCAGACGTGCACCACGAGCGAGGTCGCGCTTGGTCGTTTCGTCGAGGTCGGAGGCGAACATTGCGAACGCTTCGAGCGAACGATACTGGGCCAAGGAGATCTTCAATGTGCCGGAGACGCTCTTGAGCGCCTTCGTCTGAGCGGCACCGCCGACGCGGGACACCGAGATGCCCACATCGACTGCGGGACGCTGTCCAGCGTTGAAGAGGTCTGACTGCAGGAAGATCTGACCGTCGGTGATAGAGATCACGTTGGTCGGAATGAACGCACCGACATCGTTCGCCTTGGTTTCGATGATCGGCAAACCGGTCATCGACCCTCCGCCGAACTCGTCGGAGAGCTTCGCGCAACGCTCGAGCAGACGCGAGTGCAAGTAGAAGACGTCGCCTGGGAAGGCTTCGCGGCCCGGCGGGCGACGCAGCAGGAGGGATACCGCACGGTATGCCTCTGCCTGCTTCGAGAGATCATCGAAGACGATGAGGACGTGCTTGCCGTCGTACATCCAGTGCTGGCCGATAGCCGAACCTGAGTACGGAGCCAGGTACTTGAAGCCTGCGGGGTCGGAGGCAGGAGAGGACACGATCGTGGTGTATTCCAGGGCGCCCGCTTCTTCGAGCGAACGGCGGACACCGGCGATGGTCGAACCCTTCTGGCCGACTGCGACGTAGATGCAGCGCACCTGCTGCTTCGGGTCGCCGGTGTCCCAGTTGGCCTTCTGGTTGATGATCGTGTCGATCGCAAGAGCAGTCTTGCCCGTCTTGCGGTCGCCGATGACGAGCTGGCGCTGACCACGGCCAACCGGGATCATGGCGTCGATGCTCTTGTAACCGGTCTGCAGAGGCTCGCGCACCTCTTGGCGATCCATCACGCCTGCGGCCTGGAGCTCGAGCTCACGCTGACCGACGGTCTCGATCTCGCCGAGTCCGTCGACTGGCTGGCCCAATGGATCGACCACGCGACCGAGGTAACCGTCACCGACTGGGATGGAGAGAACCTCACCGGTGCGGTAGACGTTCTGCTCCGCAGCGATTCCGGAGAACTCGCCGAGAATGACGACGCCGATTTCGCGCTCGTCGAGGTTCTGTGCCAGGCCCAAGGTGCCGTCGTCGAACCGGAGGAGTTCGTTGGCCATTGTGCCAGGCAGACCCGAGACGTGGGCGATTCCGTCACCTGCGGTGACGACCTTGCCGACCTCGGACTTTACCGAGCTCTCGGGGTTGTACGAGTCAACGAACTTCCCGAGAGCGTCCCGGATCTCTTCCGGGCGAATTGTCAGTTCCGCCATCTGGTTTCCCTGCTTCCTTTACTCAAAACTTGCGTCCGACGACCGGTGGGCCGCCTGTGCTGCCGGACTGGCCGGCCCCTCGATTTAACTTGCGAGCTTGCGCTGAACTTCGGACAGACGATCAGCCACTGTGGAACTCATCATCTCATCTCCGACCTGAACCCGGACTCCCCCGACGACTGCGGGATCGACCTGTACGTTGAGTACAAGGTCACGTCCGTAGCTGGCGGACAGAGCGACCGTCAGCTTCTGGGTCTGAGCTTCGCTCAACGGTTTGGCGACAGTGACATCGGCGACTGAGCGCTGCTGTCGTGCCGCGAGGATATCGCTGTACTGATCCAGAGCCGTCGCCACGCGGAGTCCGCGCGGGAACAGAACAGCCTGCTCGATCAGCGTAATGGTGTCGGCCTGTGCCTTACCTGCCAGCAGATCTGCGATGAGCGCACGCTTGGTCGACGCAGTCGCGTCGGATTCCAAGGCGCGTGTCAGTTCATGTTCGCTTTCGCACAGACGGGCAAAGCGGAAGACTTCTTCTTCCACCTGACCGAGTTGGCCGGATACCTGAGCGGCAGCAGCGATAGCCGTCACTCCGGCAACCTCAAGGCTGGTCACCAAGTCCTGCGTTCTGGCCCAGCGCTGGCTCACAGCCAGTTCGCTCAGACGCAGGACAGGCTCAGTGTTCCGAGTCGAGAACAGAGTCCGCAGCAGCTGCTGCTTCTTCTCAGCTGACTCGGCCGAGTCTGCCAAGGCCTTGCGCAGCGACACGTTCTCAGCGAGAACCGCGACGATACTCAGCATGCCGGTGCCGAATTCGCGCGCGTCGCCGCGGGCGATCTCAGCATTGGCTGTTTCAAGAACGGCCTGCAGGGACAATCTGCTCGACTGGAGCATCACGCCCCCTTGACCGGCTGTGCCGAAGACTGCGACTCGAGATCGGTGATGAAACGATCGACCACATTGGCAGAGCGCTGATCATCGGTGAGTGATTCGCCGACGATGCGTGATGCCAGATCAGTGGCGAGCGTCCCGACTTCCGAACGCAGCTGCACCATGGCGGACTGACGCTCGGCTTCGATCTGCGTCTGAGCCTGAGCGACGATGCGCTCGGACTCTGCATGAGCCTGGGTCTTCATATTGGCGATGATCTGGGCGCCTTCTTCTTGAGCCTCGGCGCGCAGTCGTGCAGCTTCTGCACGGCCGTCGGCGAGCTGCTTCTGATACTCGGCCAGAGCCTCATCGGCTTCGGCCTGCACCTTCTCAGCCTTTTCAATTCCACCCTGAATGCGCTCTGCGCGCTCATCAAGAGTCTTATTGAAGGCTGGGAGGACGTACTTCCAGACAACCAGGAAGACGATCAGCAGACAGATGGCACTCCAGACGATGTCGTACCACGCGGGGAGAAGCGGGTTCTCAGACGCAGCAAGAATGTGTACCGGAGTCATCGTTTAGTCCTCTTCGTGATCAGGGCAGGAAGAACGGGGTGGCGATGCCGATCAGGGCCAGGGCCTCGATCAGCGCAATGCCGAGGAACATGTTTCCGCGCAGTGCACCGGCCATCTCAGGCTGACGTGCGGTTCCCTCGATGGTCTTACCGATGACAATACCGACACCGACGCCGGGGCCGATTGCGGCGAGGCCGTAACCGACGGTGTTGAGGCTGCCGGTGACTTCAGCGAGCATATCCATTGAATGCTTTCCTTTCATAAGTCGGCCGGGTGGTTGGCCCGGCCCTTGTAACGTCTGAGGTTACAGAATGTGGGGTGCTACTCAGTGGTCGTCTGAGATGGCGGCGTTGATGTACACGCAAGACAGAAGAGCGAAGATGTAGGCCTGCAGGACGACGATCAGCATCTCAAGGATGAAGACGAAGAATCCGCCGGCGAAGGTGATGATCGAGAAGAACTGGAAGCCGTTGGCAGCATCGAACAGGAAGAAGCTCGTTGCAGAGAAGCACAGCACCAGGAGAAGGTGGCCGACCATCATGTTGGCAAAGAGTCGAATCGCCAAGGTGAACGGCTGAGTCACGAACTTGGTCAGGAACTCGATGGGGATGAGCAGGATGTGCATCGGCCAAGGGACGCCGGGAAGGATCAGAGAATCCTTGATGTAGCGACCGAAGCCCTTCTCGGAGATGCCGGCCCAGTGGTACGTGACGTAGACCGTCAGTGTGAGGACGATCGGCAGACCGATCACGCCGGTGCCTGGCATGTTGAGGAACGGAATGAGCTTCGTCACGTTCCAGAACAGGATGCCGAAGAAGATGGCAACGATCAGCGGCATGAATTTCTTGGCTTTTTCCTTGCCCAAGGTGTCTTCGGCGATGCCGACCGTGACGAATTCCATGGCCAGCTCCATAGCTGACTGGAAACGGCTGGGGACCAGCTTCATGCGCTTGGCCCACACTGCAAGCAGAACAACGACTGCGACGGTGGCGAGGACGCGGATGAGCATCACGCGGTTCATCTCAAAGGGAGTGCCTTCGAAGAGGAACGCGGCGGGGAAGAACTCCGCCATGGATGGGGCGTGAAAACCACTTTCAGCGGCTTGGATCGTTGTGTTCGCAGCGTTGAGTGTTCCCACGTTTCCTTTACTCTCCCATGGTCAAAAGCCTTGATGGCCTGGCCTTAGCCACGCAGGACCTGCGTGGCAGTAGGTTCAGGAGCGACATGGAGCGACAAATGGCTCCAGCACCGCGACTACTCTACCAATTGTAGAGAGCTGCCGACAAATTCATCACCTTTGACTGTACATCTTCTGGCAGTCCCTGTCGCAATCGCGAAGTGCGTCCGGATTGCCTAGTTCGCCTCAGGATCCACATAGGGCACACGCGCCTTGGCCACCGTCAGAGCCTCGACGAGTGATGACCCGATCACGGCAACGACGATTGTGAAGAATGCCACATTTCCATCCAGCCATGCTGCGTCTTTGAGCCGCCAGATGACGAGCATGAAGATGAAGGCTTTGAAGAGGAATCCGATGCCTAAGAATCCGGCGATCGCGGTCAGCCCCATATTGCGCCCTGCATACATGATGACCAGGGTGATGATGATGAAGACTGCCGCCAGTCCCCCGCCCACTGCACCGCCGTTGAGTCCTTCGGCGCCGGAGACCAGATAGCCGATGCCCATGCCGAGCACGGCGACGGCAACGACGAGGATGATTCCGCGGACCAGCATGGTCCTCCAGACTCTCGTCCATGCGGCCTGCACGGAAGTTTCCTGGCGGGGAGACTCATCGGTCATGAGATTTCCTCTCTGGCTTTCTGTCGGACCCGTAACGGGTAGAAGGTGAAGAGCAGGGTGATGGCGAACAGGCCGCCGACGATGCAGACCACATAGATCCACGGCATCAGCAGCAGCATGACTGAGCCGAATGCGATGAGTGCGGTCCAGGTGTAGAGGATCAGCACGGCCCGAGCGTGCGAATGCCCCAGACTGAGCATTCTGTGATGGAGGTGCTTCGCATCGGCAGAGAATGGCGATTGGCCGGCCAGAAGGCGACGAACGACGGCCAGGCCGAGGTCGAGCAGGGGCAGGAACATCACTGCGACCGGGAGAATGATCGGCAGGAAGGTCGCGAAGACCCTCTCCTCCCCGAGCAGCGCCGGGTCAACCTGCCCCGTCACGCGGATAGTGGATGCCGCAAGCAGAAGTCCGATGAGCATCGACCCGGAGTCGCCCATGAAGATGCGTGCGGGATTGAAGTTATGCGGGAGGAACCCGACACAGGCACCGACGAGTATGGCGGTGATCAGCGAGGCCAGGTTCGCATAGGACTCAGGCGAGGCATCCCGGGCCAGACCATAGGAGTAGATGAAGAATGCGCTGCCGCCGATGGCAACGACTCCCGCGGCCAGTCCGTCGAGGCCGTCGACGAAGTTCACTGCATTGATCGTCACCAGCACCACCAAGATGGTGATGATGATCGACATCCGCGGCGAGCCGATGATCACTCCCCCGAAGGGAATCGACAGCAGGGCCACGCCATTGATGGCCATGAACCCGGCGGCCAGAGCCTGCCCGGCGAGTTTGGTGATCCAGTGGAGATCCCAGATGTCGTCGATGATTCCCAGCACACACAGAACCGTTGCGGCCCCGGCGATGCCGATGATGGGCCCCATGTCCGAGAAGATCCTCTGCAGGAACGGGGTCTGGGAGGCGAAGATGAGGCCCACGATCACTGCCCCGAACATCGCGACTCCGCCCAACCTCGGCGTCGGAACGGAATGCACATCGCGTTCGCGCAGGGGCGAGAAGATCTGCCCTCGCTCGGCCACCCGCTTGACCATCGGGGTCAGCAGGTAGGCCACGAGGGCCGAAATGATGAGGATGAAGAGGTAGGCGCGCACTCAGCCGTCCAGGTCGAGGAGATCGGGGACGATTTCGCGCAGCTCATCGCTGGTGACAGGACCCTCGCGCACGATCTTCGGGACGTCACCGGTGAGGTCGACGATCGTGGAGGAGATTCCCGATTCGCGCACTCCCCCGTCGACGTAGATGTCGACGTCGTCACCGAGCATCTCCATCGCCTCATCCGCCGAGGTGGCCGCGGGCGATCCTGAGACGTTGGCACTCGAGACGGCCAGTGGACCGGTTCGGCCCAGGAGAGCGAGTGCGTATTCGTCGTCGGGCATTCTCACTGCCACGGTCCCGTGGGTGTCACCGAGGTCCCAATCCAATGAGGGCTGGGCGTTGGCGATGATCGTGAGAGGTCCGGGCCAGAAACGGGCGGTCAGAGCCAGGAGTTTTTCATCGACGCCGTCGACCAGACCGAAGACGGTCTCGGCCCGCGGCACGAGGACCGGCGGCGGCATGTCTCGGCCGCGGCCCTTCGCTGCGAGGAGCGCGGAAACCGCTGAGGCGCTGAAGGCGTCGGCGGCGATCCCGTACACGGTGTCGGTGGGAATGACGAGCAGGTTGCCCGTTTCACTGACCCTGGCGCATTCGTCAAGGACCAGGTCACGGATGTCGCTTTGGGTGACGTCGAATCGTCTCGACACGAATTCTCCGTTTCGGATGGTGGTGGTCAGTGGGCAGAACCGGCTGGTTCGTCGTCACCGGTCGACACCGGTGACACGATGAGCCACCGTGTAGCGGTCGCGTCCAGTGTAGTCCGGGTAGGTGGCAGCCTGCCTCAGACTGGCCGTCGACATGATGAGTTCGCGGGCTGCCGGGCCCTGTTCCTCGGAATGTTCCATGATGAAGAACCCACCGGGTCGCAGCAGCTTCTCAGCCTGGATGATGATGAGTCCGGGTATCTCCAACCCCGTCGCTCCTCCGTAGAGAGCGGCCTCCGGATCGTGCTCGCGAACCTCGGCATCGCGGGGCACAGCAGTATCGGGGACGTAGGGAGGATTGGTCACGACGACATCGGCACTGGCCCACAGCTGCGGGCTGTCCTCGGCGAAGGTCGTGGCATCGCCGGACACGAGATCGACGGAGGATTCGCCGAGGTCGACCGCCGCTAAGTTCATCAGCGACCAATTCAGGGCCTGGGTCTCGCGTTCGACGCCGATCGCGCGCAGGCGCCGATGTTCGGTGGCCAGGGACAGTGTGATCGCTCCCGATCCTGAGCACAGGTCGATAATGAAGGGCACGTGTGTGTTCTGCTGCCGTTCCAACTCTTCGAGGACCTCTGTCACGAGGAGCTCGGTCTCCGGTCGTGGCACGAAGACTCCGGGGCCCACCTGCAGTTCAAGGTGTCTGAAGGCTGCGACTCCGATGATGTGCTGCAGCGGTGTGCGCTGTCGTCGTCGGTCGATGAGCTGAGCGAATGTCGCCGTGACTTCAGCGGGAACCGTGTCGCCGAGGAGTCGTCTGCGCGCAACTCCGGAGGCGTCGAGGCCCCAGGCATGAGCAAGGAGTGCCGCGGCGTCGGTATCGGGGTTCGGGACATCGGCGCGAGCCAGCAGCTGCGCGGCCCCACGCAGCACCGTCGACACGTCCCCTTCGGCAGCGGGCGGGCGCGGATCCAGGTCAGTCCCCCAGTGCGTCGAGTCGTGCGGCCTTGTCAGCCTCACGGCAGGAACCGATCACAGGGTCGAGCTCACCGGCAAGGACCTGGTCCAGGTTATAGGCCTTGTACCCTGTCCGATGGTCAGTGATCCGGTTCTCCGGGAAGTTGTATGTGCGGATGCGTTCCGAGCGGTCAACGGTGCGAACCTGAGACCGTCTGATATCAGCGGCCTCGGCTGCGGCCTCTTCGGCCTGCTTGGCCAGGATGCGTGCACGGAGCATGCGCAGTGCCGCTTCCTTGTTCTGCAGCTGTGACTTCTCGTTCTGACAGCTCGCGGTGATGCCGGTGGGCACATGCGTGATGCGCACCGCTGAGTCTGTGGTGTTCACTGACTGACCGCCCGGGCCCGAGGACCGGTAGACGTCGATGCGCAGATCGTTGTCATCGAGTGCGACTTCCTCCGGCTCGTCCACTTCGGGAAATACGAGCACTCCGGCGGCCGAGGTGTGGATGCGTCCCTGGGATTCGGTCACAGGAACGCGTTGGACCCGATGGACTCCACCTTCGAACTTCACCCACCCGTAGGCACCGTCGTCCTTGGCCTTGAGAGCCAAGGTCACATCCTTATAGCCTCCGAGGTCGGAATGCGTGGCATCCAGGATCTGTGAGGACCAGCCGCGTGAGTCGATCCAGCGCTGATACATCCGCAGGAGATCTCCCGCGAACAGCGCCGATTCGTCGCCACCCTCACCAGCTTTGATCTCGATGATCGCATCGCGTGCGTCATCGGGGTCGCTGGGCACCAGGAGGTCTCTGAGCTCAGTCTCCACATCAGCGGCCTCAGCGTGCAGACGTTTTGCCTCAGCGCCGAATTCGGCGTCGTCGTCCGCGAGTTCCTCCGCAGCGGCGGCATCCTCTTCGAGCTGGGCGAAGTGACGTGCGGTGACGGCAACCTTGTCGAGTTCCGCGTAGCGCCTTGTCAGCTTCTTGGCGCGACCAGCGTCAGCGTGGACTGCAGGATCGGAGAGTTCCGACTGCAGTCGTGCATGCTCGTCGAGCAATGCGCTGACGCTGGCCTTGAGGGTGTCATCGTCGGCCATCTCAGTTGTTGTCGGTGGACGACTTTTGCAGAGGAGTCGTCTTCTGCACCTGCATGAGGAACTCGACGTTCGAGCCGGTTTCCTTCAGCTTCGACATCAGCAGCTCAACAGCCTGCTGCTGTTCGAGGCCGGACAGCACGCGACGAAGCTGCCACATGACCTTCATCTCTTCGTTGGTCATCAGCATCTCTTCGCGGCGAGTGCTCGACGCGTTGACGTCGACGGCCGGGAAGATGCGCTTGTCGGCGAGCTGGCGCGACAGGCGCAGCTCCATGTTGCCGGTGCCCTTGAACTCTTCGAAGATGACCTCGTCCATCTTGGATCCGGTCTCGACGAGGGCTGTGGCCAGGATGGTCAGCGAGCCGCCGTTCTCGATGTTGCGGGCAGCACCGAAGAATCGCTTCGGCGGGTAGAGCGCGTTCGCGTCGACACCACCGGAGAGGATGCGGCCTGAAGCTGGCTGCGCAATGTTGTAGGCACGGCCGAGGCGAGTGATGTTGTCGAGGAGCACCACGACGTCCGAACCCATTTCGACGAGCCGCTTGGCGCGCTCGATGGCCAACTCGGCGATCGTCGTGTGATCATCTGCCGGACGGTCGAAGGTCGAAGCGATGACTTCGCCCTTCACTGCGCGCTGCATGTCCGTTACTTCCTCGGGACGTTCGTCGACGAGGACGACCATCAGGTGGACTTCCGGGTTGTTCTCGGTGATCGCATTAGCGACCTGCTGCATGATCATCGTCTTGCCCGCCTTCGGGGGCGCCACGATGAGACCACGCTGGCCCTTGCCGATAGGTGTCACCAGGTCGATGAGTCGGGTCGAGTGCTGCTTCGAGGTGGTCTCGAGGCGCATCCGCTCCTGTGGGTAGAGCGGTGTCAGCTTCGAGAACTCGACACGGCTACGAGCATCATCGACGGTCAGGCCGTTGACGGAGTCCAGTCGCACC
This sequence comes from Brevibacterium aurantiacum, assembly GCF_003932995.1. Lineage (NCBI taxonomy): Bacteria > Bacillati > Actinomycetota > Actinomycetes > Micrococcales > Brevibacteriaceae > Brevibacterium > Brevibacterium aurantiacum. The sequence continues at coordinate 1,856,181 of NZ_CP025333.1, read as the reverse complement.
AGAGCGTCGAACTTCTCACGCTTGCTGTTGCGATCGTTCTCACGCGGCTGGCGGATGGCGCCGGCGACGGCGTCGCCCTTGCGCAGCTGGTTCTTGCGCACCATCGAGGCCGAGACGTAGACGTCGTTGGGGCCGGGCAGGTAGCCCGAGGTGCGCAGGAATGCGTAGTTGTCGTGCACATCGAGGATGCCGCCGACTGGGATGAGCACGTCATCGTTGCGGATCTCGGGCTCGTCGTTGCCGCGTCCTCCGCGACGCTTGCGATCACGGTCGCGTCCGCGTCCGCGGCGGTTGCCGCGATCGTCGTCATCGTTGTTGTTGCGATTCCGACGGTCGTTGTTGCGGTCGTTTCCGCGGTCGTTGTCATCGCCCTGACGGTTACGGCCGTTGCCGCGATCGTTGTTGCGATCACCGCGGTCGTTGTTGTCGTCGTTCTGACGATTGCGACCGTTGCCGCGATCGTTGTTGCGATCACCGCGGTCGTTGTCATCGCCCTGACGGTTACGGCCGTTGCCGCGATCGTTGTTGCGATCATTGCCGCGATCGTTGCGGTCGTTGTTGTCGTCGTTCTGACGATTGCGACCGTTGCCGCGATCATTGCGGTCCGTACGCTCGTTCGAGTCATCGGAGCTGTGTCCGTTGTCGTCGTTCTGAGCTTCGGCTCCACGTGAGCGGGAACGGCTGCGACGTGAGCGCTGCCTGTCCTGGTCTGCGGTGGAGTCAGATGAATTGTCCTCTGCAGCCGGAGTCTCGACGACAGCGGAGGATTCCGTGGAAGTCACAGAGGCAGCGGCATCCTGAGAGCCGGCGGTGTCCTTGTCAGACGAGGCAGCAGCGCTGCGACGGGACGGACGACGCTTGGGTTCGTCGGTTGCTTCGCTGGAGCCGGGCTTCTCTTCCTGAGCTTCTTTGGCGGAGGCTGCAGAAGCGGCAGGTGCGGTCTTCGGGGCGGCTTGAGCCTGTCCCGAACCGCCCTGAGCGCTGTTGTGGTTGTTGATGGCGTCGATCAGTTCGCCTTTGCGAAGTCGACGGTACCCTTTGATCCCGAGTCCCGCTGCCATTTCCTGGAGCTGGGGCAGACGCAAAGCGGTCAGACTGCCTGTGCGTGGTGCGGAATCTTGAGTAGTGGTTTCAGACACGAAGGTCCTTCTCCCTCTTTCGGCCGTGCGGCAAGAGCCGTTTACTCACGGCGACGGAAACACCATTGACGGTGCATTGTGAAAGATAACCTGCCTAAGAATGAGCAGGAGACGTTCCAGAATTTGTGACATTGACAGTGGATTCGCGATGCATATCGTCAAACCCGATCACTGACGGAACACCACCAGTTTACGTGCTAGACGACGATCACGCTAATCCTGTGCCTAATTCTTTTGCTCCACCCGATATCCGCCGAGGTCAATGGAGGTGTGAATGAGTGTGACAGTGTCGGGAACCAAGGACTCAGGCACCGCACCCGCAAGCACGAGAACAGTCGGCCCCGCCCCTGAGATCACTGCGGGCAGACCATCGGCGCGCAGGGCATCGACGAGTGCCATCGACTCCGGGTAGGCCTCGCGTCGGAATTCCTGGTGCAGACGGTCGTCGGTGGCTTCGAGCAGGACCGATGAATCGGAGACGAAGCCGTGGATGAGCAGCGCAGCCCGTGCAGAGTTCTCCGCGGCGACCTCGTGCTCGATCGACACGGGGATCACACTGCGAGCAATCTCCGTATCCAAACGCACGTCCGGCACCAGCACAGTCACCTCGTTCACGGTGTTAGCCGGAACCTGCCATGACCGTGCAGGGCCGGGCAGTGCGATGGTCAGTCCCCCGTAGACCGCGGGCGCGGCATTGTCGGGGTGGCCCTCGAGATCGGAGGCGAGTTCGAGCACTCGCTGCCTGCTCAGCTGCTGACCACCGACATACGTACCGAGCTCACCGGCCAGTGCGATGGCACCGACGTTCGCGGCGGCGGAGGAACCGAGGCCACGCGAATGCGCTATCCGGTTGACACATTCCAGACTGAGGCGATCACCCAATCCCACGGGTGCCTCCGGGTACTCAGCCGCGAGCACCTCGAGCAGCACGCGCATGATGAGATGGGACCGATCCGTCGGCAGTGTTTCGGCGTTCTCCCCCGTCACCTTCACACAGGTACTGGGATCCACCGGCTCATCGTGGACCGTGAGGGTCAGCGTGTCGAAGATCCCCAGCGCAAGGCCCAGGGCATCGTAACCGGGGCCCAGGTTCGCCGAGGTGGCCGGCACCTCGATCTGGATTCTCACACTCACCTGTCTTCGAGCCCGAGAGCTCGTGCAGCGCTGACTGCGTCGACGGAGACCCGCTTCGGTTCGATGTCGGAACCGTCGGCGGTGTGCAGGGCCCAGGTGGGATCTTTGAGTCCGTGACCGGTCACGGTGACCGCAATCCTCGCACCGGCAGGGACTCTGCCGGCCTCGGACATCTTCAGCAGCCCGGCCACCGAGGCGGCAGAACCGGGTTCGACGAAGATTCCCTCGTCCCGGGACAGGATCTTGTGAGCGCGCAGGATCTCATCATCGGTCACCGAATCGATGACTCCTCCGGAGGAGTCTCGGGCTTCGATGGCCTGCTGCCAGCTGGCCGGATTGCCGATCCGAATGGCCGTGGCGATCGTATCGGGTTCGTCGACTGGGTGGCCGAGGACGATCGGGGCAGAGCCGGCGGCTTGGAAGCCCCACATCTGGGGCAGGCGCGTCGAGGCTCCGATCTCCTTATACTGGCGGTAGCCCTTCCAGTAGGCGGTGATGTTACCGGCGTTGCCGACTGGCATCACGTGGATATCCGGAGCATCGCCCAGTACGTCGACGACCTCGAAGGATGCAGTCTTCTGTCCCTCGATGCGATCGGGATTGACGGAATTGACGAGGTGGACGGGGTAGGACTCAGAGAGCTTCCTGCACAGGGTCAGGCAGTCGTCGAAGTTACCGTCGACCTCCAGGAGCGTGGCCCCATGGGCGATGGCCTGGCTCATCTTCCCCGGGGCGATCTTGCCGGAGGGCACGAGCACGGCACAGGTGAGCCCGGCCTTGGTGGCGTAGGCCGCCGCCGAGGCCGAGGTGTTGCCTGTCGAAGCACAGATGACGGCCTTCGCGCCCTGAGCCAGGGCCTTCGTGATGGCCATCGTCATACCGCGATCTTTGAACGACGCGGTGGGGTTGAGTCCTTCGTACTTCACCCACACGTCTGCGCCGGTGAGTTCGCTGAGCTTCTCCGCCTTGATGAGCGGCGTCCCGCCCTCACCCAGGGTGACAGCCGGTGTGGTCTCCGAGATGTCGAGGAGAGAGCGGTACTCTTCGACGACGCCCTGCCACTGCTTTTTGGGGAATTCAGTCATTGTCACTGTCCTTCTACACGGATCACGGATTTGACGGCGCGCACTACGGAGAGGCCGCCGAGGCGGTCGACCGTTCTCCGCAGGATCGCGTCGGTGTTCGAGTGGGTGGCGAGAACCAGTTTCGCGTGCTGAGTGCCCTGATCATCGACCTCCCCCACGGTCTGGCGCATGAGCTCGATCGAGGCGCCTTCGTCGGAGAAGACCTCGGAGACTGCGGCGAGGACACCTGGACGATCAACCACGTCGAGCGTGATGTGATAGCGGGTGGTGATCGCCGATATCGGCAGAATCCGGGAGTCCTCGTGGAAGGGACGCTCGTACTGGCCTCGGCCGCCGAGGACCTTGCGACGGGCCACAGAGACCACATCGCCGAGGACCGCGGACGCCGTTGGTTCGCCGCCGGCGCCCTGCCCGTAGAACATGAGCGAACCGGCGGCCTCGGCCTCGATGAAGACAGCGTTGAACGCGCCGCGGACCGTTGCCAGCGGGTGGCTGCGTCCCAGCAGCGCCGGGTAGACGCGAGCGGACAGCCCGGATCCTGCCGGTGAGTCGCTGACGCGTTCGCAGACGGCGAGGAGTTTGATGACGAACCCTTGGTCGCGGGCCGTGGCCACCATGTCCGGAGTGATGTCGGCAATGCCTTCGACGTGGACATCGTCGATCGTGACGGGAGCGTGGAAGGCCAGTGACGACAGGATTGCGGCCTTGGCCGCAGCATCGTGCCCACCGACATCGGCGGTCGGGTCCGCCTCGGCGAAGCCCAGCTCCTGCGCAGCCGTGAGCGCTTCATCGAAGCCCCAGCCCTCGGAATCCATCTGGTCGAGGATGTAGTTGGTCGTGCCGTTGACAATGCCCATGATCCGATCGATTCGGTCACCGGCCAGCGAGTCGCCGACGGGCCGGATGATCGGGATCGCGCCCGCGACCGCTGCCTCATGTTCAAGACGGACACCGGCGGTGTCGGCTGCGGACATGAGTTCGCCGTAGTTGGCGGCCAGCAATGCCTTGTTGGCCGTGACGACGGATGATCCGTGGTCGAGGGCCGACCGGATGAGAGTCTTGGCAGGCTCGATGCCGCCCATCAGCTCGATGACGATATCGGCGCCGGCGATGGCGGTCTCCGCATCGGTCGTCAGCAGACCTGGGTCGATTCCCGGGCGCTCCTTCGAGGTGTCGCGGACGACGATTGCGCTCAGTTCCAGGGGCGCACCGATTCGTTCGGCCAGGGCCTCGCTCCGATTCTGGATGCGAGCGGCGACTTCGGTGCCGACGACTCCACATCCGAGCATGGCAACTTTCAAAGCCTGCATTTGTTCACCTTTTCGCTGTCTTCTATGGCACTCACACACGTTCTCCGGCGTTCATTCCCGGATCGCTGCGCAACATCTGAGAGTAGTCCTCGGGGGTCACGATCCACTCAACCTTATCCGTTGTCACGGCAAGGACCCCGGGTTTGGGCAGGTGGTTGTAGTTGTTGGCCAGCGACCGGCAGTAGGCACCGGTGCTCGGCACCGCGACGAGGTCGCCGGAGGACACATCGGATCCCATGTATTCGTCACGGACGATGATGTCACCGGACTCACAGTGTTTGCCCACGACGCGGACGATGACCGGCTCGGAACCGGAGTTCCGATTTGCCAAGGTACACGAATAGTCGGCGTCGTAGAGTGCTGTCCGAATGTTGTCGCTCATCCCTCCGTCGACGGCGACGTAGGTGCGTACACCGTTATCGGTGTCGACCTCTTTGACGGTGCCGACCTGATAGAGGGTGAACATCGACGGGGAGACGATCGCACGCCCGGGCTCGATGGAGATCCGGGGAACGTTCGTGCCCAGTCCACGGCACTCCTTTGCCACCACCTCGGCGAGCTCCTGCGCCATTTCGGCCACCGGGATCGGTGTGTCCTGTGAGGTGTAGCGAATGCCGAAGCCGCCGCCGAGGTCGATATCGGGCAGGTCGACACCGTGCTCTGCCATGATCTCTGCTCGCAGAGCCAGAACACGGGCGGCAGCGACCTGGAATCCGGAGATGTCGAAGATCTGGGATCCGATGTGCGAATGCAGTCCGTCGAAACGCAGGTGCGCGGAGTTCGCCACAGCCTCGGCGGCCTTCGCCGCGGTACCGGCGGAGACGGAGAGTCCGAACTTCTGGTCCTCATGCGCCGTGGCGATGAAGTCGTGGGTGTGGGCCTCTACTCCCACCGTGACGCGCAGCATGACGGGAGCCAGGACTCCACGTGCAGCTGCGATCGATTCGAGGAGGGAGATCTCGTCGAGGCTGTCGACGAAGATCCGTCCCACACCGTAGTCAAGGGCGTATTCGAGCTCGGCAGCGGACTTGTTGTTGCCGTGCAGCCCGACCCTCTCCCCCGGCACACCGGCGGCGCGCGCCACCATCATCTCTCCCAAAGAGCACGTGTCCACGCCCAAGCCGGACTCGTGAACCCACCGTGCTACGGCGGTGCACAGGAAGGCCTTCCCCGCGTAGAAGACGTCGACCCCGGCCAGTCCCTTGTCTTCGGAGAATGCGGCCGAATATGCGCTGACGTAGTTCTCGGCGCGGGCCTTGAAATCGGCGACGTCCATGACGAGCGTCGGGGTGCCGTAGCGTTCGGCCAGATCGGTGACTGCGTGCCCGGCGATGGTGAGGACACCGGCGTCGGACTTCGTCACGTTGTCCGACCACAGGCTGGGCAGGAGCGCGTTGACGTCATCTGGGTAGGGCAGCCACACAGGGGCGGGGGTGGCGTGCATAGTGCCGGCGATGTGGGCAGGCATTACATCCTCTCCGGGGCGGAAACGCCCAGTAGTGAAAGTCCTGTGGCCAGGACGATGATGGCGGCTCGGTCAAGGACCAGCCGGGAAGCGTGAAGGCGTGTGATGTCCTCATCGAGAGTCGGTGTCACCGGGCATGACTGTGTCCAGTCAAGGAACAGCTGGGAGACGGCTTCGAGGAGGAAGGCGATGCGCTGGGGCTCACCGGCGGATGCAGCGCGCGCTGTTGTGGCGATGAAGTCCGCCAATGCCGCAGCCAGTGCCGTCTCGGTGTCATCGCTCAGTGCGGTGGGGTCGAACGCCCAGCCGTCGATGCCCGCCGCGGCTGCACGACGTCGGATTCTGCACGCTGCGGCGTGCGTGACTTGGACGAAGTGCACCGGGTTGTCCGGGTGGGCTCTGCGCCACTGTCGGGCATCGGGAAGATGCGCTGATGCCGGGATCTCGCGTGCGGCCATGTAGCGGCGGATGTCGGTGCCCATCGTCTGCTGCCGGGGCTGGCGCTCTGTGCTGGAGGAGATGCGCTCATCGATGATGGCGTCGATGCGTGCTGCAACACCTTGCTCGGGTCCGAAGTGGTCGTCCGCGGCGACGATGTCCGCGGCGATCACGGCGAGAGCACTGGGGGTGAGCGTGATGTTGAGGAACCCGGGTCCAGCGACTTCGACTTCGGCGATCGAAGCGTCGTCGTGCAGCCTGGACGCGATCTCCACCGCCAGGCTCCGCGAGTCGGTGTGCACTGCGCCGGCGCTGCGCAGTGCGATCGGCGAGACCCAGTGCCCGTGTCGCGGTGTCTGCCCTCGGCGAAGGGTCGGTTCCGGAATGCGGTCGCTGTCGATTCCTCGTGCCGAGGCGATGCTCGCCAGCGCGCGCGCCAGAGCGGTCTGCAGAAGTTCCGGGGTCACTCGATCAGATTACTCGTGTCCCGTTGCCGACGACGAATCAGGTGTCATACTCGCCATCCAGGACTCCCTGTCCACAGTGGTGAACTCAGATCGAACCGGGACGACAGGCAGAGAAGCTGACCGCGAACTTCACCGCGGTGGAGACAAGCACCACGGCGTAGGCAGGCCACATCGAGTCAAAGCTCTGAATCAGAAAAGCGAAGACCAGTGGTCCTGTCGCGGCCATCAGATAGCCGCCGCCTTGGACGAAGCCGGACAATGCGGCAGAGGCTTCGGCACTGCGTGAGCGCAGGGTGATCAGGGTCAGTGCCAGAGGGAACGTCGAGATTCCGATGCCCAGCAGGACCGTCCACAGCACTGGTGCGGCCGCGGGGAAGAGCCACAGCCCCAGATACCCGGCGGCCAGACACCCGCAGAAGACTGCGACGATCGGTGAAGCGGTGTGCATCTTCTGAGCCAGGAACGGCAGGACGAATCCGAGCACAAGTGGAATGGCAGTCACCAACGCCAGCATGGCGCCTGCGAAGGCCGGGTCGAAGCCCGAGCGCGTCAGCAGCGTCGGCAGCCAGGTGAAGAGGATGAAGTTGTTGAACGAGGTCAGCCCCGTCATCGTCATCAGGGCCCAGGCACGGCGGGTCTTGACCAGGCGCAGCAGCTCGTTTCCGCCGGCGACCGCGGCCGAGACCTGCGCACGGGGTGCAGGTCTGAGCACCGCGATCACTACCCACACGGCGACGCCCAGCGCCGCGGCTCCGGCCCACACGAGCAGCGATCCCCGCCATTCCATCTTCGACGCCAGCGGCACAGCCACCAGCGGCGGGATGAATGTCCCCAGCTGCAGCAGTCCCACGTGCACGGTCGACATCAGAGCAACGCGATCAGGGAAATAGGACTTCACTATCGGCGGGATGACGACGTTGCCGATGCCCATGCCCAGCAACGCAAGGACGCTGAGGCCCAAGAAGACGGCAGGAGAGTCGACGACCGCGCGCACGCCCAAGCCCACAGTGATCATGATCATCACTGCCGCAGTGATCGTGAGTCCGGAGAAGCGGTTGTACAGTCTCGGCGTGATGAACCCGCTGATGCCGTAGAGCAGGGGCGGCAGCATGCCGATGACGGCCAGGAACGCCGCGCTGAGATGTATGTCGGAGCCCATGGCCCCCAGCAGCGGAGACAGTCCGGTCACACCGGGGCGGAGATTGAATGCGGCGACAACGATTCCGATGACGATCAGAACGGGGGCCAACGCAGATTTCATGCTTGCATTTCTACCATCTTGCCCATCGGCCCCACCTCGGCGGGGTCAGTTCTCCTGCTTGAGACCTTCGACCGGAGACAGCCGTGCCGCTCGTCTGGCGGGGGCCAGAGCCGACAGGAGGCCGGCGAGGATCGCCACAAACAGAATGCCGAGAGTGGCAGGAAATGACCAGTCGACGATGAGCTGTTCGGAGAAGTCATTCGTGATCAGACGGGTGCCGACGATCCCGAGCCCTCCCCCGAGGCAGAGCCCGATGAGCGCTGACACTGACGAGATGAGAGTTGATTCGAGTGCGAGGAGCGATCTCAGCTGTGAGATGCTCAGCCCCAATGCCCGGAGCAGAGAATTCTCCCGCCGACGTTCGCTCACCGACAGGCTCACGGTGTTCGACACCCCGAGCAGAGCGATGAGGACAGCGACGAACAGCAACGCCACCGCGACGATGAGGAGGACGTCGATGAATTCGGAGTATTCGCCTCGTGCCACAGCCGATCCGCCAACCTCGTCACTGGTGACGTCGAGTTCCTCGGCGATGTCCTGCTGGATCCGGAAGATCTCGGCGACCGAGGCACCCGCATCGACTTTGACCAGGACGGCCGTGGAGGTTGCAGACACGCCCAGATCGTTGCCGACGTCCGGGGTCGTGAAGAACACCTGACTCGACTCGCCGGCTTTGGCAACCGCAATCGTCGCCTCTGTCAGCCCCTTGACGGAGATGCTCTCAGCGTCATAGTCGCTGGGGACGAGAACCTTCCCCGGCACCGGTGCTGCGGCGCCCTCGCTGAGCACGGTCCGTGCGGAATCCGGATCGATGACATAGAGCTCGGGGGTCACGTCCCCCTCATCGCTGAGAACCTCAGCCCGGTGTGCGACGACGACGGCTTCGACACCTGCGATGTCACGCACGCCGTCGACGGTGTCACGGTCCAATGTGGAGTCGAGTGGAACGGCGATATCGACCGGATAGCGCTGGTCGAGGCCGAAGCTCAATGTTGCCTTCGTTGACATTCCACCGATCAGAATCGTCGCCACCAAGGTGACACCGATGACGAGTGCGGTCGCGGTTGCCGCCGTTCGCCGGCGATTGCGCAAGGTATTCAATGTCGCCAGGCGTCCCGGAATTCCGAACGGACCGAAAGCCAGATCACCGATCGCGGCGACGATCGGGGGAATGATCACCACAGAGCAGAGGACGATCCCGAAGACGAGGAGAACACCGCCGAGTGCGCCGCCCAGAATCCACACCGGAGAACTTTCGACCAGAAGGAGCGAGGCGATGAGGGTCACGATGCCGAGTCCGATGCTCGACCACCCGATGATGTGTCGCAGGCTGCTGTGGCGTGAGGGGGCCAGCGCCTCGTCGAAGGGTTGAAGTGCCTCAAGCGGTGTGACTGCGATGGCGCTGCGGGCCGGTCGGATGGTGGCCAGCACCGTCAGCAGGACCCCGACGACGATACCGATGAACAGGGAGGACAGCGGGATGTGCAGGCTCAGGTAGGCGAACTCGTTGGGCCAGATCCGCTGCGCCACCGCGGCTAGGCAGAAGCTGAATCCTGCCCCGACAGCCACCCCGAGGACCGATCCGAAGAGTCCCACAACGGTTCCCTCGGTGACCACAGAACCGTAGAGCTGAAGACGTGAGGCCCCCAGGCAGCGCAGCAGGGCGAGTTCTCGCCTGCGTCCGGCGACGATCACAGAGAACGTGTTGGACACGACGAGTATCGCCACAATGACGGAGATGCCGGCGAAGACCAGCAGCAGTGAGGTGATGACGTCATTGCCGCCGGAGAGGCGTTCGGCTTTGACGTCGATGGCGTCTGCGACCGACAGCGCTTCCAGGCTCCCGCGCAGATCTGAATCGTCGATCGTCGCCTGCAGTCGGGTGAGCACAGCAGCAGGATCGGCACCGTCGTCCAGAGTGACCTGGATTGCGACGACATCTCCTTCCTGGGCGAAGTACTCCTGATAGCTCGCCGAGGTGGTCAGTGCACGATGGGTGCCCGTAGTCGCCGGACCGCTGCCCATCTCAGCCAGTCCGACGACGGTGAACATCGTGTTGCTCTGGCTCGGTCCTCGATAGACGGGCATCGAATCGTCCTCGGGCCCCAGAGAAACGGAATCGACGGAGAATCGGATCTCGTCGCCGATGCTCGCACCCAGTTCCTGGGCTGTCTCCGCGTCCAGGACCAGATCGGTGATCGACTCGGGTCGAGTGCCCTCGGTGATGGTGAAGGTGTCAAGGTCTGGATCTGCAGGTGCTGGTGTCAGAGCGAAGGTGCTCTCGGAGAACGACTGGCCTCGGCCGGTCGTCGTCGTGCGCGCGTTGACAGCCACGGTGTCCACGCCGTCGACCTGCTCCAAGGGCTCCGTCACGGGAGCGACTTCCTGACCGTTGACGAAGTCGTCCTGGCTGGGAATGACCACAAGATCGGACTCGGAGAACGTGTGGCCCACGGAATCTTTGAGGCTTGTCTGCAGGGACGAGCTGATGATCAGCGTCGAGGCGACGAAACCGGCAGCCAGCGCGATGCCGATTCCCACCGCGATGAATCGCGCCCAGTGGATACGGATCTCCGCCAGAGCGACTGAGATCACAGGTCGCTCAGTTCGCCCAGTGCAGAGACCACGGATTCCTTCGTCGGCTGGTGAACCTCTCCGCCTGCACGACCGTCTTTGAGGAGCACGACTCGGTCCGCGTGGGATGCGGCTACGGGATCGTGGGTGACGAGAATGATCGTCTGCCCATAGCGGGTGGTCGCTCCGTGCAGGAGAGCCAGCACTTCTGCTCCCGCCTGCGAATCGAGGTTGCCGGTGGGTTCGTCGGCGAAGATCACGTCGGGACGTGTCAACAGAGCCCGGGCAACGGCCACACGCTGCTGCTGGCCTCCGGAGAGTTCGTGCGGGCGGTGTTTGAGCCGGTCCCCCAGCTCGAGACGGTCGACGACCTCGGCTTTCCACTCGGGGTCGATCCGCTGACGAGCCAGAGACACGGGCAGTTCGATGTTCTGTTCGGCGCTCAGCGTGGGAACCAGATTGAACGCTTGGAAGATGAATCCGACGCGATCGCGGCGCAGCTGTGTGAGTTCCTTGTCATTGAGGCCGGTGATGTCCTGCCCGCCCATTGTGATGGAGCCGGAATCCACCCGGTCAAGTCCCGCCAGGACGTGCATGAAGGTCGACTTCCCCGAACCTGAGGGACCCATGATCGCACTGAACCTACCGGCTTCGAAGTCCACGGAGATATCGTCGAGTGCTGTCACAGCGGTTTCGCCTCGGCCGAAGGTTTTGCGCACGGATTGTGCTCTGAGCACGACATCGGCGCTCTTCGCGTCCGCAGGAATCGTCATCACGGCCTTCATCAGCTGGTTGAGGTTCGTTGGGATCCAGCTTAATCGGTGGTAACAGAAACCGCCCACCTCAGGACATGAGGAGGGCGGCAGATGGTGCCCGCGACAGGATTCGAACCTACGACCTTCTGCGTCGCCGGTAAGTATAGTGGCTAGTGGGAGCTGACATGGGTAAAACCGCAGTTCGAAAGCTCATATCGGCAACTACTCGCCGACATCAGCTGACGTGAGTTGATAGCGATAGACGCGACTCATTGCGTACCTCAGTGCGTACTCTCAGTGCGTCGGCGCTGCGCCTCGAGGAGCATCGGCCCGACCTGCCCGAGATCGGTGTAGTGCTCGCGGCTGACAGCGGCGGTGTGACCGAAGAACGCCGTGCGGGCAACCTCGGGCACGCGATCCAGATACATCGTGTTGAGGGTGGCTCGCCAGACATGCGAGCGCTCGGTCATCAGCTCGGGGATCTCGTACTCGACGGCCCACTCCTTGTAGAGCTCGGCGATGGCCTTCTGGGCGTTGTCCTTGTCCCAGAGCTTCGTGCGGTCAGCAGGACTGCCGATGACGTAGCCGATGCCCTCGCACGCCTGCCGGTGGGCCTCGACGACCTCGATCACCCTCGGGTCCAAGAAGGGCACGACTCGGGAAGTATGGTTCTTCGCGATCTCCGAGGGCACAGCGATCGAGGGGCTCCCCTGCACCTCGAGGACACGATCCCAGGTGAGCGTGCGCACCTCGGTGATGCGCAGGCCCATCGTCATCTGGATCAGGGTCGCGATACGGACGTTCTCTCTGCGGGCCACGCGGGCCTCACGGGTCACAGGGCCGCGTCGGGGCGCTGCTACACCCTCAGCGGTATCCATGGCCAGCAGGCCCACGAGGAGGCGCTCGTGAGCGGCAGCGTCGATGGCGACGCCCCCGCGGGACGCCTTGGCCGAGGTGAGGCTGCGGTCGAGGTCGAGCCGCTCCCCCGCCAGCGGGTTACCACTCAACACCCCCTCGCGGACGAGCGGGCGCAGGATGTACTTGGAGAGGACCGCCCGGGCGTGATCGGCCGTGCCGGTGCCGTGGGTGCGCGCGATGTCCTGCAGGCAGGCGTGGAGCCTTCTATAGGTGCCTGCGGTCACTATGGACATGCCGGCCAGGGCCGCCTTGTGGGGGTGGCGGCCACAGCGCCCGAGGATGAGGTCGAGCGGCTGGAGATACCGCGTCTTGGTGCTATCCCTGAGTGACGGAGACTCAGTGATCATCGGCCGGCTGACCTGCTCGATGAAGGCGCCGATGTCATCCGAGGTCTTCCACGCCGCTCCCTGACCGGTGGCGAGCAGCTCTCGGGCCGCCTCCCGGGCTCTCGCGCGCACCTCCCCCTTGGTCCGCCCCTGGGTTCGCTTACGGACGGTCGTGCCGTCGTAGAGCCTGAGGCTCCAGTCGAGGGCATACCCGCCACGGTGCGGTCGCGGGGGGACACGGTCGATGGACGACTGACCAGGCTGCAGGGGCGCGCGCGAAGTACTCATACATAAAGCGTACCTTATGTAGAGGTAGCTATCGTGAGCACCACGGGTTGACACGGCTTGACACGGGTGGGTAGGATCGCAGGCATGAAGTCGATCCGCAAGGGTTGATGGATAGCTGGCACGTTGGCGTCAGACCTGGGGGTCGCGTCAATAGGGGTCAGGAGGCGGAGGGCGACACAGGATGCCCCCGCTGGACGAGTAGCCGGGCCCTCACTAAGGGTCAGTCGCGGCGGAATCGCCGTAGCGCATTGATGCGCCGCCGGATGTCGGTACCCCGGAGCCCCCGATCATTCTTTGATCGCAGAGGTTCCCCATGTCAGATTCCCCCATGCGCCCCCGCGCGTACTCCACCACCGATGCCGCCAAGTATCTCGGCATCAGCCGCCACACGCTTGAGGCGTGGCGCGTCCAGGGCCGCGGCCCTGCGTACCGTCGCCTGGGCACCGGGCATGCAGCCCGTGCGATGTATCTCGTCGAGGATCTCGATTCATGGATCGACTCGCTCGAGACCGTGGGAGGTGGTCGCTGATCATGACGACGAAGAAGAGCGCCCCCGCCGCTAGGACCGGCGAGGGCGCAGAAGAGCTTGAAACGATTCATGACAAGTCTAGTGCGCCGAGCAGTGAGGGGTCAACGTCTTCGGACGATGGGCTGTCGCACGTGCTGCCGGCCACGCGCACGTTCCTCGGAGCCTCCGACTCTCTGTCTGAGATCGAATCCGAGATCGTCCAGGAGCACTGCGCCCAGGATGACGTCACGTGGGACGACCACCGTGCCAAGGACGTCCGCTTCCGGGCGTCGGCGGTGCGGTCAGCTTGGCGTCGGCTCAACGGCGCCAAGCAGGCTTCCCTCTACGAGCGGCTGCCCGCTCGCCTGGTCGCCGAGATGATCTTGGCCTTGCGGGAGGTGCGCGTGATCGAGTGGTCCGGCACCAGTCGCAGGGCTGACGACGACTCCGGCTTCCTGGCGGTTTATGACGAGGAGACGGGCATCTACGAGTCCCTCTCCGGCAACGACTCTCTGACGCGACTCGTCCACTACCTCGAGCCTACGGTCGACAGCAGGGGCGTGGTTGAGGTGAGGAACAGGCTGCGCACGGGAGCGGAGTGGGTCACGGAGTGCGCGGAGGAGCATCTGATGCCGTTCGAGAATGGCGTCTTGGACTGGAGGACCAAGGAGCTGCTTCCGCACTCACCCGATCGCCCGTTCGTCCGCCGCTTCCCGGTCAGGTGGGTGCCGGACGCCCCGCTGCCGAAGATCACCATGAGCGATGGTGAGGTCTGGGACCCCGAGTCGTGGATGCGGAGCCTCACGGTGGACGGGGACAAGGAACTCGTCGAGATGCTCTGGGAAGTCGTCGGGGGCCTCTTCCGGCCGTCCGTGCTGGGGGGCAGGATCGTCGCGCCCTACGGAAAGGGCCGGAACGGCAAGGGGACGCTCAGCCGGCTGCTGAGCAACCTCTGCGGCGGGCCGGCGTACGCGCCGAACCTGTCGATCTCCGATTTCGAGAAGGAATATCACACGTCGCAGATGATCGGCGCCGTGGCGGTGCTCGGCGACGAGAACGAGGTGGGTGCTTATTACAAGGACCTCTCGGTACTCAAGAGCGTGGCGACCGGCGACACGTTCCCGATCAACGCGAAGTTCAAGGATCCGATCACGTACCTGTTCCGCGGGCTGGTCTTCGAGCCGCTCAACGAACTGCCTCGCTTCAAGGACGGGACGTATTCGATGTTCCGTCGCTGGCTGTTCGTGCCAATGCTCTGTAACTTCACCGAGGGCGAGCGTCCTGAGATCAAGAAGGACTACCTGGGCCGCCAGGAGGTGCTCGAGTACGTCGTGCACCGCGTGCTGACGATGAACTACGAGCGCGTCCGCGAACCGCAGGCGGTGCTGGATCTCAAGGCCGAGGTGATGGTCGAGAACGACCCGGCGCTGGCGTTCTGGGAGGAGTTCGGCGATGTGTTCGTCTGGGACCTGCTGCCGGTCGCGTTCCTCTACGACCTGTTCGCGGCATGGTGGAAGAAGACGAACCCGTCGGGCTCGGCTCTCAGCAAGACGGCCTTCTTGAAGAAGCTCAGCGACGTGATGGCGACGAACGACGACTGGGAGTTCGCCAAGGCCGTCCGGCCCAGTGGTCGGATGGACCGGTCGGAGACGCTCATCGCGAACTACGACCTCAAGGACTGGTTCAACCCGGCGTACGACGGGCCCGACTCGTTCAGGAAGTCGATGCCCGCCCTCGCGTCGACGTACCGGGGCTACGTGCGCACGGCTGCCAGTCCGGCACCTGGGGCCACTGCGACGGCAACGCCGTACCCGCCCCATCTGATCCACCCGGCGCTGGCCGCGATCGACAAGGAGGAGGAGCAGGCGAGCTGATCGTCTACCGAGCAAGGGGCGTCCCGTGGCTGTGGCCATGGGGCGCCCCTCGTCGTGTGGGGCTCGGGGGTAGGAGGACTACCTGTCCGGCCCTGCGGGCCGGCGTGAGGGCACATCACCAAGGGCATGCCACGGGGCTGCCCCATCGCTGGTTCCCCTCCGTGCTGCGTCCCTGGCTCTGTGCCCCCTGTGAGCGGGCATCCCGGCCCGCAGGGCCGGCTACCCAGTGGCCCGGGCCGTCAGGCCCGGTCTCGTGGGGAACCGCGGTCGCCCAGCGATGTTGCGCTCTTGTTGCGCTATGTTGCGCTCATGCGCAACAGGTCTTTGCCCAGGTCAGGCGGTCTTTTTTCCTTCATGTTGCGCTGTTGCGCTAAAAATCCAACCTACGTGTAGAAGTACCCTCCCTGCCCGTCAGGGAGGGGGTAGGTGTACTCCTTAGAGAGGTTGGCGAAATCAGCGCAACAGCGCAACAGCGCAACATCGAGGTCGGAACACCTCTGTGACCTGGGGTTTTATCGTGGTGGTCATGTTGCGCTGTTGAGGCCGGAGCGCAACACGAGCGCAACACACCCCTACTTCTCGACCAGCGGGGTGGGGCGGCCGACGGCCTTCGGGTGCCTGGCGCACACCGGGGCGACGAGGTCTGGCAGGGGCACGCCGAGCGCGTGTGCGATGCCGTGGAGCGTCGAGATCCTGGCGGCGACGCGCCCGGCCTCGATCTCGATGATCGTCTTGCGGTGGACGCCCGTGGCCTCAGCGAGGCGGTCGATGGACCAGCCCCGCTCCTTGCGCTGGTGGGCGACCTCGACGCCGAGGGCGCGGAGGTCGGGAGTGGGAGCAGGCATACCTTTCAGCCTGCGCTCGGCGCTTATTTTGCACAGTCACCTAAACGCGCCTATTCGAGGTAATGTGGGTCGTGACAAATCGTCCCTGGCCGGCACGGTGGGTGTCCGGCTCCCCACCCTCATCGAGGAGATGATCATGTGCACGACCGCTACCCGTACGACCACCCGTCGAGCTGCTCTGGGAGGTGTCGTGGCCGCCGCCCTGCTGCTGACGAGCGCCTGCGGCTCCGACAGTGACGAGGCGGCTCCTCCGGCCTCTGGGGGGCAGCCGGAGCAGACCGAGTCGTCCTCTGCCTCCGACAGCGGTGGCGACGCCGAGGAGGGCGCTGAGACGTACACGGGCGGCGGGGCGATCAGCCCGGTGCGGTTCACCGCGACCTCGCCCGACGGCGAGCAGGTCGAGGTGCAGTTGCTGGGGATGGCCGACATCAAGGCCAAGGGGATGACGGACACTGCGTGGCTCCCGCAGACCCGCTACGACGACGCCCAGGAGTGGCTGGACGAGCTCGTCAACGGCGAGCAGATCACGCTCATCGAGGACCCCGCCTCGCCGGAGGAAACGACCGAGGATGGTGCCCTGCTGCGCTACGTCGACTCGACCGGGACGAGCGCGTACATCGACAGCGACGACGTCGCCGTCGCCCTCATCAACTTCTACGGAGGGGTGGCAGACAACGACGAGAAGTGGTCTGGCCTCGAGCGCTACGACGAGTACGTCGAGGCGTCCCTGACAGCCGAGGAGCGCAACGGCGGACTGCTGGGCGAGAACGAACTTGTCGCGGTCATCGAGGACGGCAGCGGGTACGAGTACAGCAAGTGAGCATCCTCGAAGGACAGCCCCGCATCAGCATCGGTGCGGGGCTTTCGCTTTCCTGATTGGGGTATTCGTTGAGCTACGTGCATGCACTCTCGTTGAGACATTAAAACGTTCTTCGTGTAGCTCTGCACGGGGCCCTCGTGGGACCATAGAAGCACAGAATGTGTCGACGAGATGGAGTGAATGTGATGAGTGGAGAGACCGGCCTCAAGAGTCTTGAAGAGCTGCGTGCGGAGATCGCCAAACAGCAGGCCGAGTTGGAGGCGAAGGAGCGCCAGGCCGCCGAGCTGGAGGCTGAGCGTGAGCGTCGCATCGACGCCTCGTTGAAGTACGCAGGGCGCAACCGTGTGCGGGCAGTTGAGACGCTTGCGGAGCTGCTGGATGTTCCGGCGATGCCTCCGAAGCAGACTCGCGACAAGGACGGCAACCTCGTTCTGAAGAAGGACGGTACGCCCAAGGTGCGGTTCATCGACCGCGACGAGAGCGACCGCATGGCACGTCTCGTCGAACAGGTGAGGCTGCTCAAGAAGGCTGCCGAGGATGCTGGCGTGTGGCCGCCCGAGGGCGCGCTCGGTTCCAGGGACCAGGTGCCTGCGCCCGCCGCTGAAACGCTCAGCGATGGGGCCGACGACTCGATGGTGGACAGCTTGTCGGACGACGACCTCGTCGGGATGCGGAGCGCGTGACGCTGCACCGTAGGGTCGCGTACGGCAGATGCCCGGTATCGCCTCGGCGGTACCGGGCATCGTCATGTCTGGGCGGCTCGAGGGCATCGAGGCTACTGCCGCCCTTGAGACGAGGCGCGCTCGCGCGCCGAGACCGTCACGCGCCGCAGGCGCGGGGGGAGTCCAGATGGGGGCGGAGCCCCCTCTGGCCAGCATCCTCCCGGCCGAGCGAAGCGAGGGAAGTGTATACACGGGAGGATTGCTGGCTATCGTCTGTCGAGGCTTCTATGGCAGCTGCTATAGCAGGGAGCGTCGTCTGCTATAGCAGGGCGTCTGTGTAGCTGCTATAGCAGGGCGCCGTGCGTCGCGGTCATGGGTATCGCGCGCGGTGCATTCGGGTTAGAATAGTGGCGGGTGCGATTGGCACGCGTGTAGAAGCGCACCCGCCCGGCGAGTAGGTACGAGCCGGGTCCGGCATACATAGGCGGCACGCAACGTCAGCGTTGTGTTGCGAGCCGAGAGTGTGATTGCCGTGAGTGCCAAGGCAGACCCCCAGATGAACGTCCGTTTGTCGCCCGAGGATGTGGCGCAGCTTAAGCGCGTGGGGGCGATCGAGCCCGCTGTGCGGGGGCTAGGCGCTGCGATGCGTCGATTGATCCACGCGTCCATGCAGCCGGGCGGCAGTGTCCCTGTCGAGGCGACCCTGGACGTGGTCGCTGATGATGACTCCCGCCGTGCAGCGCGCATCCCCGCCGGCGTCGACGATGCGCGTGCCCTGCGCGATGCCGTGCTGCAGACCCGAGACGATCTGCGTGCATCCGTCGCTGGTCTCGAGAGTCAGGCGCGAGCCCAGGGTCATCTGCTCAACCAGATCGCCCGCGCATGCAACGGCGCTGCTCGCCACGGAGTCCCGACGGGATTCGATGAGCACCAGATCGCCGCGCTGAGCGACGAGCAGGAGCGTCTGTCTCTCGCCGTCGTGGAGCTGGCGTCTGTGGTCGATAAGAAGATGGCGGACCTCAACCGCAAGACGAGGCGGTGATCGGCCATGCAGAGCAAGATCATCCCTACCGATTCGACGACCGCGACAATCCGGTACGTCATGTCGCCGAAGGTCGGCAAAGCACAGCGGGTGGAGGAGCGCGTCGCCCAGGTGTATGCCCAGCACTCTGGCATCTCGACGGCCGCGGCCGACTTCCTCGACCTCCGACAGGAGCACGGCCAGCAGGGCAGGATGCGCAAGAGCAAGGGTCGCTACTACGAGCCTGACGATGCTGCTGAGGCGACGCACCTCAAGGTCGGGAAGAACTGGCGGCCGGCTCGTCCCGGTGAGACGGCGACGCATGTCCGTGTCGCACCGGAGAACAAGTACGAGCTCTGCCACCAGGGCTACCACATGGAGTACTCGTTCGCGCCGCATGAGGTGAACCCGGATGATCCGCAGCAGACGGCCGAGGCGTTCCGGTTCGTCCAGGAGAGCCTGACCGAGATGTATCCGGGCGAGCAGATGCTCATGGTCGGTCAGACCGACGCCGAGGGGTCCGAGGCTGCGCGCGAGCGTGGCGAGGGCGGCAAGTACCACGTCCACGTGGTCATCAACTCCGTGATCGCCAAGGACATGGTGGTCGAGGGTGAGCGCTACCGTGCGGGGCAGCGCCTGCGGGGCACGCTGACCGACATCGACGAGCTGCGTCGTCGTATGGACGAGCGGCTCAATGAGCGCCATGCGGAGTACGGCCTGCCCGCCCAGACTCTTGCCCCGGTCGGCAGCGAGCAGTACGAGCGGGGTAAGAGCGATCCTGCGACGTACTGGGCACGTCTCAAGGGAAAGCTCACCGACAAGGAGAAGGTGCGTGAGGGTGCCGACCTGGCGATCGAGCACATGTCGGTGACCTACGCCGGATCGCTGGCCGGCCTGGATCGCAACGATCGGATGCGCACCTTCAGCGACACGCTCGAGGCAGTCACGGATGGCGATGTGACGACGTCGCTGCGCGAGACGAAGGCTGGCGACGTGAAGCTGCGCAGCTTCAAGGTCGTCGGTCGGAGCAACCCGTTCGCGAAGCGGTCGCTCGGCCCCCGCTTCGGAGATGACGGAGTGCAGGACCAGCTCGAGCAGGTCGCCCAGGGCACCTGGGAGCGTGTGGCCGCCCACCAGGATCTGACGCACCTCCCGCCGCGCGAGGTCGGGCAGCTGCCGGGCGTTGAGCGAAAGCAGCTGCTCAAGGACCTCGAGGCGCTGGCCGTGAATCATGGCCGGACGCCCGTGGCCAAGGCACCGGCGGTCAAGCCGCTCGAACGTGAGGCGCCTGCCGTCTCGGCCCGTGATCGCGCCTCTGCTGCCCTCGATGACCTCTGGGCCGAGCAGCAGGCACTGGACACCCCCGAGAGCCGCGCGGCCCTGGACCGTGACATCCGCGGTGGAGGACCTGATCCTCTCGCTACGCAGGGAGCTGAGAACAAGGACGACGACCTCGAGGTCGCACCGCGCCGTCGGCGTCGGTCGAGGACCGACGAGGACCGTGACCGCGACGAGACGGCCCCGACGGTCACGGAGCCCGTGCAGTCCCCGCAGACGGATCAGGAGCCCCTCGCGGCACCTCCTGCCACCCATGAGGCTGCTGAGCCATCTGAGGCCCGTCAGGATCCGCGGGCGTACACCCGGCCGCGTGAACCGGAGCAGCCGAAGAAGCCGGAGCCCTTCGAGCACAAGAAGATCGACGGTCTCTACGGGATCGACAAGAAGGGCCTCGAGCTCATCGCGCGGCAGAGCGCGAAGCAGCCCTCGATGGTGGACTTCCAGCTGCGGGCAGGCACCGATGCGGCCTACGGCCAGCACGGCCTCAGCCTCCATCAGGCAACGAGTCCGTCGGGCAAGAAGCACGGCTTCATCCAGATCAGTCGACAGAAGGTTGCCGAGCTCGAGCAGGCCGCCGGCGACAACTACGTCGATGTCAAGGGCGATCGTGTCTCCGGTGTGGTCGCAGATGTCACCTACAACGAGAAGCGGGGCCTGTGGCTGCCGAGCCGCTTCGGCAAGTCGGAGCTCGAGCCGGTCACGCAGGACACCATGCGTCAGCAGGTCGAGGCGCAGCGCGAGGCGCGTGAGCAGGGCCTGGTGTCCCTGTCGCGTCGCGCCAAGCTCGACGAGCAGGCCCGTCGTTCGACCATCGAGATCCCCCGTGACCATGACCGTGGCTACGGGCTGGGCGGCTAGGAGACGACTCAGGTGGTCGCGTAGGCCCCGGAGCCGCTCAGGGCGGCGTAGAGGGTCGTGCGGGACACGCCCAGCTCCCTGGCCACCCGAGCATGGGCGACGCCCGCCTCGACCCGCTCACGGGCCTCGGTGATCTGCTCGGGGGTCAGGCGCTTGGTGCGGGCGTACACGCCCTTCTTCTTGGCGATGGCGATGCCCTCGGCCTGGCGCTCCCGGATGGTCGCCCTCTCGAGCTGTGCCATCGCGGCCAGCACGGTGAGCATGAACTCCCCCTGGGGCGTGTCCGTGTTCAGCGCGGGGTTGTCGATGAACTCCACCGAGACATCCTTCTCCCGCAGCTGCTCGATCAGGGCCAGCAGATCAGTGGTCGACCTGGCCAGGCGATCTGGCGACTTGACCAGGACGGTGTCGCCGTCGCGGACGTATTCGAGCATCCGGGAGAGCTCCGGCCGGTCCCGGGTGTTCTTCCCGCTGGCCTTCTCGGTGAAGACCTTGTCGGCCTTGGAGAGCGCCTCGAGCTGCCGATCGAGGTTCTGGTCGGCCGCACTGACCCGCGCGTACCCGATGATCTTGCCCGTGCTGTTCATGATGATCTAGACCCCCTGTGCGTATGTGTCCATAATACTCGGAGTGGACCCTGTTGAACAGTCTCTGAGTGCGCGTGGCCCTGCTGTTCATCGGGTACACCTCGCTGGACAGGTGCTCAGCTGGTAGGTGACCACACCTCCCGATGCCCGGTGTGTGGCTTTCGGCGACAAGTGGCGGTCTTCTGGGATCGCTTGGTGGCGGCGCCGACCATGGGCTCAGGCGTGCCCGCAAGAGGATCCCCCTAACGGCGAGGATCCCTAGAGCAGGCCAGTCGCAGGCTCATCGGTTGGAGAATTGCTTCGAGATACCGGAGCCTCTCCTTTGAGGAACACCTTGCCGCCGTTTCGAGACGGTCTAGTTGCGGGTACGAAATGGCGGGCCAAACCTGAGGTTCGGCCCGCCAGGGTAGGGTGCGTCAGTTGAAGACCATGCCTCCATCGACGACGATCGACTGGCCAGTGATGTAGTCAGAGTCCGAGCCGGCCAGGAACGAAATGACGTTGGCGACGTCCTCGGGCTCCGAGAGCCGGTCCAGGGCGATGTCCTGGGTGAACTGCTCCCATCCCCACTCCTCCGGCTGTCCGGCTGCCTCGGCAACTTCCTTGGCCAGGTTCTCCATCAGCGGGGTACGGACGATGCCCGGGGCGTAGGTGTTGACGGTGATGCCGTACTGGGCCAGGTCCCGTGCCGCCGTCTGGCTCATGCCCCGGACGGCAAATTTGGTCGCCGAGTACAGCGGAATGCCCTTGTTGCCCTTGTGGCCGGCCTGCGAGGCAGCACTGATGATCTTGCCACCGTGGCCCAGTTCCTTCAGCTTGGCGGTAGCTGCCTGGATGCCCCAAAGGACACCCTTGACGTTGAGGTCGAAGATCTTGTCGAAGTCGGCCTCGGTCGCGTCCTCGATCGAGGTCTGCGGGGCGATGCCGGCGTTGTTGATGATGACATCGAAACCGCCGAGCTCGCTGGCGGTGGTCTCGACGGCGGCGAAGACGCTGTCACGGTCGGTCGCATTAACCTCGACGGCGATGGCCCCGTTGCCCTTGCCGCCAAGGCTGTCGGCGACCTCGGTGGCGGTCACGGTGTTGAAGTCACCGACGGCGACCTTGAAACCGTCCCGGTGCAGGCGCTCGATCGCCGCCCGGCCGATGCCCTGACCGCCACCGATGATGAGGGCGACCTTGCCATTCTCCTGACGTGCCATGTGAAATCACTCCTTGATGAAAGAGCACTCTCTGTGCTGTTCAGTACAACAACTTCAGGTTAGCACTATTCCCTGTCATGGGTTCGCTGGAAATGACCTCATGTCCAACGAGCCGCCGGAGCCACCCGCCGAACCGGGACTGCAGTAGCCGGGTTGGCCGGTGAGCCCACTCGTGTTGCCTCGGCAATCGGCGCACCCATCCACCCGCTTCCATAACGCCACTGGGATGCTCACCGTCCATGGTCATCATCCTGCCCCGAGCGCCGGCAGACGCTGCATCGAGTGTCTTATTAATGGACAGCTTTACGAGACACGCGGCCGAGCGGCGGAAGAGCCGTCTCGAGCTGGGCCGTTAGCGGCAAGGAGTGTCTCGTGAAGTCGTCGCACTGCGTTCCGTCTCAGATCTTCCGGGTCGGGTACTTTGTGAGGCATCATGTGGCGATGAGGCTTCTGGGGTACACGCGGGTGTCGACGGCGGGGCAGGACCCGGCGTTGCAACTCGACGCTCTCCTTGTTGCCGGGGTGCAGAAGCGGGATGTGTTCTCGGACGTGACGTCTGGGGCGAAGAGCGCGGCGGAGCGTCCGGGCATGAAGAAGCTCCTGGCTTACGCGGAGCCTGAGGACACGGTGGTGGTCTGGCGGATCGACCGACTGGGCCGGTCGCTGATCGACGTGCTTAACACCGTGAACCTGCTGCGGGACCGCGGCGTGAAGATCCAGTCGGTCTCCGACGGGATCGACCCAGACACTTCGTCGGGCCGGCTCATGCTCGGGATGCTGGCAACGCTGGCGGAGTACGAACGGGAACTGATCACCGAGCGCGTCAACGCTGGAATCGCAGCAGCCCGGTCCCAGGGTACGAAGTTCGGCCGGCCGCCCGTGAACCCGGAGGTCGTGGAGCGCAAGCTGGCGATCGCCGCCGAAGAGAGAGCGAAAGGTCGCACCGCTGAGGAGGCGGCGCGCCTGGTGGGGTGGTCACGGGCGACGCTGTACCGCCACCAGCGGGACGCTGCCGCTCGCGAGAGCATCGCGCAGGCGTGACATGGACGGGTCGCAGAAGTGGAAGATCCTGCGGCTCCACGTCGAAGACGGCATCCCGCTGGCGAGTCTCGCCCGGGAGACCGGGGTGGGAGAGCGAACGCTCTCGCGCTGGCACAGCCTCTACCAGACAGGAGGCATTTCGGCTCTTGAGCGGGCGCAGCGCGCCGATGCCGGCGTGCGTCGGACCGCGCCTGAGCTGGTGGCGTTCGTGGAGCACCTGGCTCTAACCAAGCCTCGCCCGAGCATCGCGACGCTGCACCGCCTGGCCGCGACCGAGGCCGCACGAAGAGGAGTGAGCACGCCGAGCTACGCGACGGTGCGGTCGGTCGTGCGAGCGTTGGATCCAGGGATGGTGACGCTCGCGCTCGAGGGGCCAGCGTCCTACCGGGATCGCCACGAGCTCGTCTTCCGCCACCGCGCAGAGGAGCCCAATGCCCTGTGGCAGGTCGACCACACCGAGCTCGACATCCTCATCAAGGACCCCAGCGGGAAACCATCCAGGCCCTGGCTGACCACGGTCATGGACGACTACTCGCGGGCGATCTGCGGATACATGGTCTTCGAGGGCGCGCCCTCGGCGATGAACACCGCATTGGCGCTGCGCCAGGCGATCTGGCCGAAGAGCGACCCCGCCTGGCCGATGTGCGGCATCCCGGACGTGCTCTACGTCGACCATGGCAGCGACTTCACCAGCCATCATCTCGAGTACACCGCGATCGCCCTGAGGATCCGCATCATCCACTCCGCCGTCGCCCGCCCCCAGGGCAGAGGAAAGATCGAGCGGTTCTTCCACACCGTCAACACCGAACTGCTCGCGACCCTGCCCGGGCGCCTCACCCCTGGACACCCACACCCCGTGCCGGTGCTGGACCTTCCTGGTCTCGACCGAGCCGTCGGGGAGTTCGTCGGCCAGTACAACCAGCGCACGCACACCGCGATCCGCACGAGCCCGAAGGTGGCCTGGATCGCTGAGGGATGGCTGCCGCGACTCCCGGAGAGTCTCGAGGAGCTCGACGGGCTGCTTCTGCGGGTCTCCAAGCATCGCACCGTCCAGCGCGACGGGATCCACTTCCAAGGTCAGCGCTACCTCTCGCCCACGCTCGCCTCGTTCGTCGGGCGCACGGTCACCATCCGCTACGACCCCCGGGACCTGTCCGAGATCCGTGTCCACGACCACGACACCTTCGTGTGCACAGCGATCGATGAAGCCCACCCCAACCAGCGCTACAGCCTGCACGACATCGAATCCGCCCGACGAGCCCGCCGCCGGCAGCTACGCAAAGACATCAACGACCGCATACCCACGACTCCACGACCCCCTGACGACCCGCCCGCTCCCGCGCGACGGCCCACGAAGCGCCTGAAGACCTACGAAGAGGACGAGTAGATGAACCGCGACTTCATCGTCACCAAGGAACACCGCCGCTTCACCGAGTTCGCCGGCGCCATCCGCAAGGACGTCACCATCGGCATCTGCCACGGCGAGGCCGGCGTCGGTAAGACGCAGTCCGCCCGTCGGTACGCCCACTGGGACACCCTCGAACCCTTCATTCAAGCCTGGGGCCCGCGCAGCGAGGCCGACCTGAAGCACTACGCCGCCGCCCACCGCTCCCGCACCGTGTTCTACACCCCAGAGGTCCTCGCCAAGCACCGCGATCTCATGCGCGATATCGAGTTCTACCGCGGCAAGGTCGGAGTCCTGATCTACGAGCATCTCTGCGCGATCGGGAAGATCACGACCACCGACGTTCCCCGCACCATCGACTTCACTGAACTGATCATCATCGACGAGGCCGAACGACTCACACCGACCTCACTCGAACTCCTCCGAGACCTCCACGACCGCCACCACGTCGCCCTCATGTTCATCGGGATGCCCGGCATTGACCAACGGTTCCGCCACTACCCCCAGCTCTACAGCCGCCTTGGGTTCTCCCACCGCTACCGCGCCCTCGCACGCGAGGAACTGCTGTTCGTCCTGACCCGCCACTGGAAGCGCCTCGGCCGCACTCTCGACCCCGAAGACTTCACCGACGCCCAGGCCATCGCCGCGATCGAACGCATCACCCGAGGCAACTTCCGCCTCCTCGAACGCCTCTTCCCCCAGATCGGACGCGTCTTGAAGATCAACCAACTCGACACCATCACCGACGACGTCATCGAAGCAGCCGCCAGCACCCTCATCACCAGCTAACGCCACTCACCCCCACCAGAAGCCCGCCATTCACCGATCCACTTCACAGCCCGGTGATCCGACGCAGGAGGATCGACGGGCGCCCTGGTCTGCGTGGAGGACCTCAGCCGTCCTCGAGTCGACGCAAGATGTTCGCCAACAGAATCACGGCATCCGCGGTGATGCCGGTCGTGGTCCGGTCGGCCTTCGGTGAGTGCTTCATCTTGTGGGCGAGAGCCGACGCCTTCTTGGTCAGCCCCCGCAGCTCCTCATTGGACTTGCCGGGCAGGCGGTGGTCGATGTACGCGCCGATGCGGATGTCGGTCTTGTCGACCGGAGGCTCTGAGAGTTCCGGTGGGCAGTGCACCGCAGGGTCGTAGACGTGGGCGCTGAGCGCCTCGAGGACGCCGACGCAACGGTTGCCCACATCCTTGTAGTCGACAGGCGTGGAGGCTGACCTGAAGCGCTGCCGCAGCTGTGCGATGTGATCGTCGACGTCAGTCCAGCCGAGATCGCCGTGCGGCGAGATGCCTTCGGTCAGTTCGCCCATGAACTGCCGCGCTTCGGCCTCCTCAAGCTGGTTTTGGATCGGCCGAAACACCTTCTCGATGATGTCGCGGCGGGCTTGCCAGCTACCGCTACCCCGGGCACCTTCAGCCATCCAGTGGCTCTGAAACTCGGAGAAGTCACGCCATGGAGGGTCGAAGACGATGCCCCTCCGCTTGAGGAGCATGCGGAGCGCCTTGAGTGCGGCCCTCGCCTCGTCTTCGTCGGTCCGCAGGTGCGACTTCTCGGTGCCGTAGGACTCGTACTCTGCGCGGACGAGCCTGGTGAGCTCAAGCGCTGTCTCCAGTGGGTTCGGGTCGTGGGCGGTGCCCTGTGCGAGCTGGGTGATCAGGTCGGCGTTGAGAACCGGCTCCGATGAATCCCAGGGGTTGCCAGTCCCTGCTGGCTCCTGGAAGAAATCATTAATGCGCATGCCTGATTATCCCCTGACCCCTGCAACCACGGAGATCAAGAAAAAGAACCCCCGAGGAGCGGATGCTCCCCGGGGGTCTCGTGATCGCGCTCAGCTCTCCTGCTTCTGCAGCAGCTTCGAGGTGACGTGGTTCTGGTGCGGGATGGTGATCGAGCCGTCGTCGTTGACCGTGCCGTAGACGTTGTAGCTCATCAGGCCAACGAAGGTCAGCTCGTCGCCGTTGCGGCTCCAGGAGCAATCATCGTCGATCTCAGCCTGCGGGTTCGTCTGTTCCTGGTGGCCGCAGGTGCCATCCTCGCCGAGGACGAGCATGTAGCGCCCCTCCTTGGCGTCGAGGTACGTGCCCTCGAGGTTGTCGCCGCTGCAGCCGGTGAGCATGGCGGTGGCGGCGATAGCGAGCGTGGTGGCGGTGATCAGGTGGCGTCGCATGGTGGGGCTCCTATGAGAGGCAGGGATCTGTTAGACATGCTATAGGCGCGTTTACGTGACAGTGCAGTAAACGCGCCTACAAGTTCAGAGGTTGCGGAAGACGATGACGCCGCCGTCCTCGGCGTACTCGACCGTGTAGTCCATCAGCAGGTCACGTGCCCACTGGTCGTAGTCGATGTAGCGCCGGACCTCATCGGAGACACCCTCGAGCAGGCCGCCCTCCTCGAGCATGTGGTCGGCGTACTCGCGCCATGAGCACCACTCACCCTCGTAGACATCCCCGAAGACCTCGAGCGATGGGAAGTCGCCTTCGCCCTCGGCGACGTAGCTCCCGGAGCGGACCCAGGCGAAGAGGGCCTCGCGCTGGTGCTCGGGCACCGAGGCGAGGACGCGGCCCCACTGGGCCGCGGTCATCGGGTCCATCTCGCCTTGGATCGGGATGCCCTCGTGGTCCATGACCCACAGCTCCTCGTGGTCGGTCGCGTGACCGTGCAGCTGGGCCGGCGTGACCTCGTCGCACTCTTCGGCGTCGTACCACTGACCGACGAGATCGCCTTCGTTATGGCACGCGAGACAACCAAGCCACGCGCGGGGCTCGGCGTGGCGGATGATGCGGGCGCTGGTCGTCATGAGGTCCTCCTTGTTCGTGAGCAGGCAGGTCCCGTGCTCTTCAGGAGATCTCCCGGCCACGCCTAGCGTGGCGGGCCGCGCAGCGCAGAACCGGAGGCAGGGCAGTCGCAGCCTCGGTCCCACTTAAACGCGGCATGCCACGCCCGCCGATGGCAAGTCCGCGTGCGCAATCGGACCCCGAGATAGGATGACAAGGAGGGTCCGAGACGCACTGTGACGTGCAGAGACGGACCCGAGCCATGCGAAGTAAGGATCTAGATGTCTCGGTTGACGGACCTTTTGCGCGCTGCCAAGCAGCTTGACCCGCAGCTTGGTGAGGACCTAGAAGCCGAGATCCGACCGTTCCAGGAGCGTCTGCCCTTCGGGCTCAACTTCGAGCGACATGCTCCCGAAGCAGTGGAGTTAGCAGGTCACAAGATCCGCAAGGGAAGCAAGGTCCGAGTTCTTCCTTCGCGAGGATCCACGGCTCGCGGGGACCAGCGCGTCTGGGTTGTGACTGCAATCAAAGAGGATTCGGTGGACATCACAACCCCCAGCATCGAGGAGACCGAGACTTTAACGGTTGATCTCGACGACCTCGTCCTTGTCGCAGAATTTAGGGATCGCATCTATCCAGGCCTGAGGCCGGACGGTGCGGTCGAAAATGGTGGCGACAAGCCGTCCCACACGGTAATCAACGGTGAGAATTTCCACGTGTTGGAGCAGTTGACGTTCACACACGAGCAGTCGGTCGACGCAATCTACATTGATCCTCCGTACAACTCGGGCGCACGAGACTGGAAGTACAACAACGACTACGTCGAGGGTGATGACCTCTACCGTCACTCGAAATGGCTCGCGTTCATGGAGCGGAGACTCAAACTTGCTAAGCGCCTACTGAAGCCCCATGACTCGATACTCGTCGTGACGATCGACGAAAAAGAGTACCTGCGGTTAGGACTACTGCTGGAGCAGACATTCCCCGATGCCGACATTCAGATGGTTTCCACCGTCATTAATCGAAAGGGGAATGCTCGACGCGGCGAGTTCTCACGCTGCGACGAATACATGTATTTTGTCCGGTTCGGAGAGGCAGCTATCGCCGCTGGGCCCTCCGACATGTTGCATGAGGACACGGGACGACGATCCGATAACGTGCGATGGAAGAGTCTGCTCCGACTAGGGCGTGTCTCCTTTATTGACCATTCCAGGACTGGCACGGTGGAGACGTGACTACACAGCAACGACACCGAGTCTTCACTGATGAGCAGTGGGAGAAGATCGAACCACTCCTGCCCTCAAACGTCGGCAAAAGAGCCCGACCGTTTGAGAACAACCGGCGAATCGTCGAAGGAATCGTCTACCGCTACCGCGCTGGCATCGCCTGGCGTGACCTGCCGCGCGAGCATTTCGGGCCGTGGCAGACAGTATGGAAACGTCACCGCCGCTACGCCGCCGACGGCACCTGGGACCGAGTCTTAGCTCGGGTGCTTTCCGATGCTGATGCTGCCGGTGACATCGATTGGAACATCTCCGTCGATGGCACCATCAATCGTGCTCACCAGCACGCGACGAACACGACACGCCTCGATCAGGACACAGGGGGCTACGTCGAATTACAAAAATCTGCCTGATTCGGAATGTGAACCCGCCGGGCACGGCATCGGTCGCTCACGTGGTGGGCTGACGACGAAGATCCATCATGCCGTCGACGGCAAAGGCCGGCCTTTGGCTGTCGTGGTCACCGGCGGACAGCGCCACGACGGGGTGATCCTGCCGCAGGTGCTGGCTGACATTCGAGTACCGCGGGTCGGCGGTGGTCGTCCTCGCACGTGTCCGGACGCTGTTCTGGCGGATCGAGCGTATGGGTCCAGAGCCAACCGCGACTATCTGCGTTCGCGTGGTATTCGGGCGGTGATCCCGGAGAAGAAAGACCAGATCGCGACTCGTAAGAAGCGCGGTAGCAAAGGTGGGCGGCCGCCGGCGTTCGACGCCGGTGTCTACCGGAACCGCAACGTGGTGGAGCGTTCGTTTGCCTACGTCAAGCAATGGCGGGGGTTAGCGACGAGATACGACAAGCTCGCCATCACCTATCGAGCGGCCGTCGTGATCAGCGCGATCCTGACATGGCTCCGCCAATAAAGGAGACATGTCCTAGCCTCGACCGGGCAGACGAGTGGACGATTCAACCTCTTTTATCCCCTGTACTTCGATAGCAAGACACTGAAGTTCACCGGGTCAGGCGAACCGCTAGGTGAAGGAATCGACATATCTTCGGTGCCAACACCGAGAGGCCAATCCGTACTTTGGCCCATTTCGAAGGATGGCTCGGATGGGCGCTGGTCGCTTAGTCGACCAAAGTTCGAAGAGTACGTTCAACGCGGGTACGTAAAGTTTGGAAAAAAGAATGGTGGAGGGAGAACTCCGTACTATTTGATGTCTGGTCAGGTCGAGGCAATCGATAGCGGCGATCTGGTCGTCACCGGCAGGGATGAGGACGGCGCAGTCCTCCTACGCGCAGAATCTGCACTCAAACAGCCGATGACCATCTGGAACCAGACGTCACACTCGACGTCCGGTCATGGAACCTCTGCTTTGCGATCGATCCTGCCCGATCGATCGTTTCCGTACCCGAAGTCGCTGTATGCCGTAGAAGACGTTCTCCGTTTTTGCGTCGCTAAGAAGCCGAATGCCGTAGTGCTCGACTTTTTCGCCGGCTCCGGGACTACGGCACACGCCGTTATGCGCTTGAACAAGCAGGACGGAGGACGCCGCCAGTGCATTTTGGTAACGAACAACGAGGTCTCTGCCGAGGAGCAGGTCAGACTTCGAAGTGAGGGCCTGCGCCCGGGCGATCCCGAGTGGGAGCGGCTGGGCATCTGCGACTATGTCACGAAGCCGCGCCTCCGTGGTGCGATCACAGGAAAGACCCCGAGCGGGGGGTCAATCAAGGGTGACTACAGGTTCGTAGACGAGTTCCCGATGTCAGATGGCTTCGAGGAGAACGCGGCGTTCTTCACGCTGACCTACGAGTCGCCGTGGAGGGTGAGTACAGACCGGGCTTTCGCTGCCATCGCCCCGATGCTTTGGCTCAGAGCTGGAGCAGTTGGGCGTCGGATCGACGCGATCTCCAACGGGTGGGAAGTCGCTGACAGCTACGGCATCATCAATGATCTGGACCAGTCCTCCGATTTCATTGCGGCTCTTCAAGCAGCAGAAAATATTCGGATCGCCTACATCGTGACTGACGATGAAGGCCGCTATCAACAAATCGCGAATGAGATCCCTGGCATCGAAATGGTACGACTCTACGAGGACTACCTCCGTAACTGCGAAATGACCGGTGATTTCTGATGCGCTTCACGCTCAAGGACTACCAGGCCGATGCCGTCGGTGACACGCTCCGCGAACTCGCATCGGCACGAGACTTCTACCGCAGCGCGAGCAAGCGCGTCAGCTCGGTCGCGCTGGCCTCCGTGACGGGCTCTGGCAAGACGATCATGGCCGCGGCCGTCATCGAGGCGCTGTTCTGGGGCAGCGACGACTTCGACGTCGTCCCGGACCCGAACGCAGTCGTGCTGTGGTTCAGCGACGATCCATCCCTGAATCAGCAGACGAAGCACCGCCTTCAGCAGGCGTCGGACCGGTTGAGAAATCGTCTAGTCACAGTGGAACACCCCTTCCGCCACTCGAAGCTCCAGCCGGGCAACGTCTACTTCATCAACACCTCGAAGCTCTCCAGGAACAGCTTGCTGGTGCGTGGACACGACAGTGCAGACGTGCTGCCGGGGATGGACTCCCATCCGGACACGGTCCCGTTCACCTTCTGGGACACGCTGCGGAACACGATCGAAGACCCCAATCTCACGCTGTACATGGTCCTCGACGAGGCACACCGTGGCATGGGACGTCGGTCGTCGTCGGATACGCCGACCATCGTGAAGCGGCTCATCAACGGCCACAGCGGTGTCCCGCCGATCCCGATCGTATGGGGCATCTCCGCGACCGTTCAGCGGTTTGAGGAGGCGATGGCTGCTGCTCAGGTGAAGGAGAACCGAGTCCACCTGAGCACGATCGAAGTCGACACTGTGCGCATTCAGGAGTCGGGTCTACTCAAGGACGACATCGTCCTGGACTTTCCCGCCGAGTCCGGCATCGATGTGAACACGGTGCTGCTGCGTCGTGGAGTGCGCAAGGTGAAGGCGATGTCGGCTGCGTGGTCCGAGTACGCTGCCGCGCAGAGCGAGCCTGAGCCGGTGAACCCTTTGCTCGTGCTTCAGGTGCCGAATAAGCCGTCGCCCACGGAGATGGCCGCGGCGATCGACGCGATCTACGACGAGTGGCCCGAGCTTGGACACGACGCGATCGCCCACGTGTTCGGTGAGCACAAGGCGCAGACATTCGGTCCGTACAACGTCCCCTACATCTCGCCTGAGCGAGTCCAGGATGCAAGCTACATCAGGGTGCTCTTGGCAAAGGATGCGATCAGCACTGGCTGGGACTGCCCTCGTGCTGAGGTGATGGTCTCGTTCCGTCCAGCGAAGGACGAAACCCACATCACGCAGCTGCTAGGTCGGATGATCCGCACCCCGTTGGCTCGGCGTGTGGAGGGTGATGACCTCTTGAACAGCGTCGAGTGCATCCTGCCAAGGTTCAACCGAGCTACTGCCAGCCTCGTGCTTGAGAAGATCATGGGCAGCGACGTGCTCGACCCTGATGGTGACACTGGCAAGCGTGTCCTGATCGACCCCCTACTCATGACGCCGAACCCCGCGGTGCCTGACGAGGTGTGGGAGCTGTTCTCGGAGCTCCCCACGGAGACGTTGCCGAGGAAGCACGCGAACCCGATCAAGCGTCTGACCGCACTGGCACACGCTCTGGCCGCCGACGGCCTGGTACCGGACGCCGGCCAACTCGCTCATGAGCGTCTGCACGGCGTACTGAACGGTCTTGCCGCTCAGTACCCGAAGGAGCTTGCCAAGGCTCAGGAGGAGGTGCTCACGGTGGCCGGGGGGACCGTTCGCGGTCATCACGGTCTGCGCACTGATGACACATGGACTGAAATCGCAGATGATCGGGCGATCCAGGAGGCATACCGGCACGGAGCCCGGAACATCACCCCGGACGTAGCACGTACCTACATCGACCACCTCGCCGAAGATGCCGACGACGAGGACGTACTGCGAGACGCCCACGTGCGCGTGGCTGCACTGGCGATGCTTCCGCAGACGCGCCCAAAACTGGACGAGGCAGCAGACGCGCTGTCAGCCGAGTGGCTGGGCAAACATCGTGTTTCGATCAAGGGCCTGTCCGAGTCGCGTCAGAGTCTTTATGCCGAGATCACCGCGATGAGCACTGATCCGCAGCTGGTGTCGATGGCACTGCCGAAGAACCGGCAGGAGGAGACCAAGCGCTTCGTCGGTGAGACGGCACAGCTCCTCGACCGCCGGCCGCGTCACCTGCTCTCGGACGAAGAAGGGATGTTCCCCGTCGGGAAGCTCAACCCGGATGAGATCGAGGTGCTCGACACCGAGATTGCACGTGGAGACTTCCTCGCCTGGTATCGCAACCCCACAGGTGGGCGGGACTCAATGAGCCTCGCGTACCAAGACCGGCACGGCGACTGGCGGACGCTCAGACCCGACTTCCTTTTCTTCATCGACAGCAGCGAGGGCGTGCAGGCGAACATCGTCGATCCTCACGGCGCATGGCTGCCGGACGCACTGGCAAAGTTGCGGGGCATGGCACGGTTTGCAGAAATATACAGCGATGATTTCCATCGTATCGAGTCGATTTCGCGCATCGATGGCAAATTACGGGTTCTGGACTTTAAGCTCAAAGAAGTGAGGGCCGCCGTTCTGGACGCGCGCGATGCGGACGATGCCTACCGCGAGTCTTCAGTGGCGTATTGACAGATGGGAACATGTAGATGACCAAGCTGAATGTACAGCAGCTCAACGCTGTCTGGGAGCAGATCAACGAGATAGCCAAGAATTACACTCAGTTTGATGTTCTTCGCAATCACGTTGTCGCGATCACAAGCGAGCTTGTCTCTCGGAAGGCTTTTGTCTTCGAAGACGATCAGTGGGCGCTCTCTGACCGAGAGTGGGCCGACTGGATCGTCTCCGGCGAAGGCAAGAAGTACCTGGACAGTTCCCCCGGGAGAAAGCCCCGGGGCTTCGAAACTCCCAAGTGGCTTGACTACATACTCCTTGTGGCGATCATCGCTCTCGCTGGGTTCGTCTCAAATGCAGTTGCATTGGCACAACTCAATGTCTGGGCCGGTTGGGGGATATTTCTGACGTCACTTGGATTGGTGCTGTCTCTCGCAACACGGAGCTGGGAGAAACTTCGAACTGTTACCTACTACGTTGGACTCGCGCTTGGCGTCGCGGGACTCATTGCCGCGTTGCTTAGCCTTGGTTCGTAACCGAGATCAGCGACCCTCTCGGACACGAGGACGACTCTTACGGAATCTCGTGAGACCAGAATGCTCAGGCCAGTCCTTGATGTGCTTTTCTTCTGACGCGCCTACGAGTCCGAACGCGCCCAGCTAGGTCGAGAGGATCTATTCGTCGCCCGCGGCCTCATCAAGATGCACAAGCAGCCCACTGGCCGTGTCGTAAACGATCTGGCCGGCTATCTCAAACTGGGGACGGTGCACGGTCGCGGCCTCGCTGATGGTTGTCCGGGACTTGGGGACCTCCGGGTAGCTGTATACGGTCAGCACACTTCGCTATCCAAGAGGCTACTTAGCCGTCCTCAAGGCGTCGCAAGATGTTCGCCAGCAGGATCACGGCATCAGCGGTGATACCGGTGGTGGTCCGGTCGGCCTTCGGTGAGTGCTTCATCTTGTGAGAGAGGGCGGATGCCTTCTTGGTGAGGCCCCGCAACTCCTCATTCGACTTCCCCGGCAGCCGCTGGTCGATATACGCACCGATGCGGATGTCCGTCCTGTCGACCGGAGGCACTGTGGCGCCCGGCGGACAGTGGACAGCCGGGTCGTAGACGTGGGCGCTGAGCGCCTCGAGGACCCCGACACAGCGGTTGCCCACGTCCTTGTAGTCCACGGCCGTGGAAGCCGATCGGAAGCGCTGTCGGAGCTGCGCGATGTGATCGTCGACGTCGGTCCAGCCAAGGTCTTTGTGGGGCGAGATCCCCTCGGTCAGCTCGCTGATGAACTGCTGCTCGTCGGCCTCGTCGAGCTCGTCTTACACGGGACGGAACCACTTCTCGAGGATGTCCCGACGAGCCTGCCAGCTGCCGTATGCGCCCTCGGAGAGCCAGTGGCCCTTGAAGGAGGAGAAGTCGCGCCACGGGGGCTTGAACTCGATGCCTTGCCGCTGGAGGACGAGGCGGAGCGTCCTGAGTGCCGCCCTCGCTTCTTCCTCGGAGACGCGCAGGCCCGCCGGCTCGGTGCCGAACGCCTCGAACTCCTCCCTCACGAACCGCGTGAGCGACAGGGCCGTCTCGAGAGGGTTGGAGTCAGGGGCCGTGCCCTGTGCCAGTTGGGTCAGCAGCTCGGCGTTGAGCTCGGTCTCTTGTGAGTCCCAGGGGTTTCCCGTGTCGGGCGACTCCTGGAAGAAGTCGTCGATGCGCATGAGTCCATCATCCCTTGGGCAACCCACATGCAGGCGGTGGCGCGTTGCGTATTGCGTACTTCAGTGCGTACATGGCCACTGGAGTCAGGTATGCAGAAGGCCCCTGGTCTGCGTTTCCGCTGACCAGGGGCCCTTTCTTGTGCCCGCGACAGGATTCGAACCTACGACCTTCTGCTCCGGAGGCAGACGCTCTATCCACTGAGCTACGCGGGCAACGGATGCAATGCTATCACCGACTTGTGGTGCTTCCCAAAACGAAACCGCGTGCAATCGAGACTCGATTGCACGCGGCTATTCGCATCAGGCGCCCTTGAGATCCTTACGACCCGGAACGTATTCCCAATGCCAGAGTTCATAGGAGTTGCGCTGGGCCCAATCGGGATTCTCCCAACCATATTTATCGGCGTTGGCGACGAGCCAGTCGTACTGCACGCCGGTGCCGTTCTGAGTTCCCGCACCGAGATCCAGCGCGATTCCCCAGCCGTGGTTGGAGGTACCGGGACGAGCGGCGAATCCTGGTTTGCGTTCGGCGACGGAGATCTGGGACTCCAGCGAGCGGTAGGAGTCGGTGACGGCCAGTTCCTTGCCCGTGTCCTTCTTGAACGCGGCATTCATCTTCGCGAACGACACAGCAGCGTCGGAACGCAGCTTGTGGTTGCCGACGCCGATCTCGCACAGCCACTCATCGGGGACCTCACCGTTCGAAGCGTCACCCTTGGGTGCTTCGCCTTCGCATCCGGGCAGCACGGTCTTCGTGATGGCACGCGATGCGGCCTCCACTTTGGTCTGCTTGGCGCTGGGTGCGCCGATGGCCATGCTCGTCTTCTCGTCATCTGCCTTGATGTCGGCGGAGACGGATTCGGAGTTGATGGCGCGGGTCTGTGAGTCCGCAGCGGTCTCGTCGACCTTGACTTCCTGGTTGCCGCTCATGTTGCCGGCGACCATCACTGCTGCGATCGCAGTGCCTGTCACAGAGACAGTGGCCAAAGCTGAGAAGGTCGTCACGCGACGGCGACGCACGGAGCGCAGAAGTGATCCGTCGGATCCGCGGCTGCCCATGCGGGCGGCGACGAATGCGGAACCACCGTGATCGGGACGTGATTCGGCTTCCCTGGCCATTGCGGCCCGACGCGGCGAACCGGCGGTCGCTCTGGCCTCAGCTGCCATCGCGGCGCGACGCGGCGACAGTGGTGCTGAGGGGGTCGGATCCGAGTTCTGCGACACCGATGTCGCACCCTGCTTGGAAAAGACGGATGGGACGCGTGAAGAGGTGTGCTGCTTGCGCAGATCGCGCCGGCGGACCGGTTGCGCTTCTGCGGTCGAGGACTCACTCGACATATTACTCCGTACTGTTGTCCGTATTTCGGCCGCCATGTACCCCGGCGAACGAAAACCTTATGTCACAACACTATAACGACATCGTTACAGATTGTCACTTTCCGTTCATACTCGGCGTGTGACCTGCGATTTCATAGGTTTTTCATCACGCCGGGGTGTCATGGAGCAGGCATTTCCGGGGCCTGGACGGCGAGCTACGTAACATATTGTTACAAAGCAACAGCCCATTCAATGACCTGTGTCACGGTCTTTTCTTCCGGCTGTGCCCGACATCATGCTCAGTATTCGTAGCGACCCCGTTGCATGGCGTCCTGAACTTCACCGACGAGTTCCTCCAAGACGTCTTCGAGGAACAGCAGACCCAGCACGCCGCCCTCTGGAGCGAGGACCCTGGCGACGTGGATGCCGGCCTTCTGCATCTGAGACAGAGCCTCTTCCACCTCGTCACTCGCCGTGACGGTGAACAGAGGTCGGAATCGCTTTGCCGGAATCGGCGCGCCGTATTCGAGCCTGCTGTCGGCATAGAGGACGTCCTTGATGTGGAGGTACTCCTGCGGGTAGCCGTCCTCGTCGATGACGAAGTACCGAGAGAAGCCGGTCTTTCCGACCAGGGTGACCAACTCATCTGGAGTCACGCTTGAGGAAATGGTGATCAGCTCGGACATGGGGACCATGATGTCGGCGGCGGTTTTGTCGCTGAATTCCAGCGCCCCCTTGAGCAGCCCCGTGTCGTCGGTGAGCAGGCCTTCGCGCTTGGACTCGGCGACGATCGATTCAACCTGCTCGATCGTGAACGCCTCGTTGACCTCATCTCGGGCCTCAACCTTGAACAGGTGCAGAATCGAGTTGGCCAGGCCGTTCAGCGGTTTGATGACGAAGCCGAACACTCGAGACAGGAACACCAGAGGTGGTGCCAACAGCATCACCGCACGCGCCGAGGTCGCCAGAGCCATGTTCTTCGGCACCATCTCCCCGATCACCACGTGCAGGTAGGTGACGACGCCGAGAGCCAGAATGAACGAGATCGTCGACGACAGCCCCGCCGTGATGCCCAGCCCTTCAAGCGGTCCTGCCAGGAGGTGATGGATCGCAGGCTCCGCGACGTTGCCCAGCAACAGGGAACAGACGGTGATTCCGAGCTGGCAGATCGCCAGCATCACCGAAACGTGCTCCATCGCGTAGAGCGCGGTGCGGGCTGCGGACGAACCCTCCTGAGCTCTGGGTTCGAGCTGTGAGCGTTTGGCTGCGACCACCGCGAATTCGGCAGCCACGAAGAAGGAGTTGCCCAAGAGCAGGACGACGAGCCAGACGAGCCCCATCCAATCAGCGCTCATCAGAAGTCACCACCCTTTTCATAGCCGACCGCGTCGGTCGCACGGAGGAGTATCCGCAGTCTTTCGATTCGGCGCCCGTGCATCCGCTCGACGCGAATGAGTGCGTCATCAGTGCGGACCTGATCACCGGGTTCTGGGATTCGGCCCAATTCTTTGAGAACGAAGCCCGCCAGAGTCTCATAGTCGGAATCCTCGGGGATCTCGAGTCCGACCGTCGACGAGACTTCGTCGGGGCGAAGCTGTCCCGGTACGATCCACGTTCCATCACGGGCCGGTCGTGCTGCCACACGCATTCGGTCGTGCTCATCGGCGACTTCGCCGACGAGTTCTTCGACCACGTCCTCGAGCGTCACCACGCCCGCGGTGCCACCGAATTCGTCAACGACGACGGCCATCTGCAGCCCTTGGGCCCTGAGCTCCATGAGAAGCGGGTCCAGCAGCAGGGTTTCGGGAATCTCGGTGACCTCGGTCATCAGCCCACCGGCGTATGCATCGTCTCGGTTCGCCAGCGGAACGGCGAATGCCTGTTTGACGTGGACGACTCCGACAATATGGTCTTTGTCTTCTCCGGCGACCGGGAATCGCGAGAACCCGGTCTCTCGAGCCTGTTCGATGATCGCACGCGCGGTAGTGTCCTTGACCACCGATGACATTCGGGTCCGCGGGGTCATCACGTCTTCGGCGGTGCGTTCGGAGAAGCTCAGCGTCCGTTCGAGAAGATCGGCCGTCTGCTCATCGAGCATTCCCTCTTCAGCGGAGTGCCGCACCAGAGAGGTGAGTTCCTCCGGCGAACGCCCGACCGAGCCCTCCTCCTGTGGTTCGATGCCGAAGGACAGCAGAATCTTGTTCGCTGTTCCATTGAGCACGCTGATGACAGGTTTGAAGGCGATGGAGAACACGTACTGCATCGGTGCGGCGATGCGCCCAGTCGCCAAGGGCACCGCGATCGCCAGGTTCTTGGGCACAAGTTCACCGAAGATCATCGACAGGAAAGTGGACAAGATCAGTGCGATCGTCAGCGCGATCGGAGCTGCCAGTCCCGGGCTGACTCCGAACGATTCGAAGACCGGTGCCAGCAGCTTGCCCAGGGACGGCTCCATCAGGTAACCGGTCAGCAGGGTGGTGATTGTGATGCCCACCTGAGCCGCTGACAGCTGAGTGGACAGGTGTGTCATCGAACGTCGCAGAGTCTTAGCTCCGACGACACCGTCCTCCACCGCTTTGTCGGCGGTGTGACGGTCGAGCGTGAGGAGAGAGAACTCGGCTGCGACGAAGACGCCGGTGCCGCAGATGAGGATCAGCGCTAACGCGAGGTAGAACCATTCCATCAGTGACGATCCCTGCCGTTCACGGTCAGGAGATCACGGTGAGTGTTGCGATCGAGCCTCAGGGGGTGAGGGTCGTCGTCTGGGGCGCCGGCTTCCCGCCGGCTGGGACTGTCACTGTGCATGTTTTGATCTTACCAACTCCGTGACAAGGGTCGGCCCTCGTCATATCCGGCCGCGCTCTGCACGCCGACCGTGGCGAGGTCCGCGAATTCCGCGAGACTACGGGCTCCTGCATAGGTGAATGAGCTGCGCACGCCCGAAGTGATGCCGTCGAGCAGGTCCTCGACTCCAGGAGATTCTGGGTCAATGTACATCGTCGACGAAGAAATGCCCTCTTCGAACAGGCCCTTGCGCGCCCGGGAGAAGGCAGACTCGGTGCGCGTCCTGTTCGCCACTGCTCGTGCCGAGGCCATGCCGAAGCTCTCTTTGTATCGGCGGCCCTCTCCATCGACGAGAAGGTCTCCCGGGGACTCATGGGTCCCGGCGAACCACGAGCCGACCATGACCTGCGATGCTCCTGCAGCCAGGGCCAGGGCCACATCGCGGGGATAGCGCACTCCCCCATCAGCCCACACATGCGCACCCAGCTCTCGGGCCGCCTCGGCGCATTCGCGAACAGCAGAGAACTGCGGCCGGCCGACTGCTGTCATCATGCGCGTGGTGCACATGGCACCAGGTCCGACTCCGACCTTGATGATCTGGGCACCCGCCGACACGAGGTCGCGAACACCGTCAGCAGTGACGACATTGCCGGCGACGATGGGCACTCCCAGGTCTGCGGCTGCAATCGAGCTCAGAGTATCGAGCATCTTGACCTGGTGCCCGTGCGCGGTGTCGACGACAAGAACATCGGCACCAGCGGCGACCAGCGCCGAGGCGCGTTCGACGGCATTGCCATTGACTCCGACCGCGACTGCGATCTTCAATCTGTTCTGATCATCGAGGTTGGGCGCGTAGATCGACGACCGCAGCAGCGACTTGGGAGTCAGCGACCCCAGCACTCTGTCTTCATCATCGAC
This sequence comes from Brevibacterium aurantiacum, assembly GCF_003932995.1. Classification (NCBI taxonomy): domain Bacteria; kingdom Bacillati; phylum Actinomycetota; class Actinomycetes; order Micrococcales; family Brevibacteriaceae; genus Brevibacterium; species Brevibacterium aurantiacum. The sequence continues at coordinate 1,815,455 of NZ_CP025333.1, read as the reverse complement.
GACGGCGGCGAACGGTGTCCTGGACTCGTTCATGGTCTCGAACAGCGACTCCAGCTGTGCGTCGTCTGACCAGTCGACTTCTGTGGACCTGATCACATGCGGTGTCGCCTCGAGGAGTTCGGACACCGAGGTGAACCGGTCGACGTCCTTGAGGTTCGCTGAATCGATCACCCCTTCGAGCTTGCCGGCCTCGTCGACGACGACGCCGAAGCCGTGGGCGCGCTTGGCCAGAACGTGCAAGGCGCTCAGCACAGTGTCGTCGCGGGAGAAGCGCAGCGCCGAATCGAAGACGCGATCCCGCCCCTTCACCCATTTGATGGTGTCCTGAGCCGCGCTCAAAGGAATGTCCTGCGGCAATACGGCAAGACCGCCTCGGCGGGCCATCGTCTCTGCCATCCGACGTCCGGAGACGGCGGTCATATTTGCGGCCACGATCGGCGTTGTCGAGCCTGTCGGATCGGTCGTCGACAGGTCGACGTCGAAGCGTGAGGTCAGTGAGGACGAGTTCGGAACCAGGAACACATCCGAGTAGGTCAGATCATTATTCGGGTCATTTGAGATGAAACGCATAACACTATTGTCCCCTATGCGGACATACGTGGGCACATCGCGTTAGGCTGGAGATGTCGTTAAGCAGCAATTCTTGAATCAGGAAGTAGGCGATCAACGCCGTGTCCGTCAATACTCCGAACCGCACCGTCGACGACTTCGGGTCGAATGAGTGGTTGGTCGAGGAATTGTATGAGCAGTACAAGTCCGATAAGAACTCCGTCGACCAGTCATGGTGGCCGTTCTTCGACAAGTACGAAAAGAACGGGGATGGAGCAGCAGCGAAGACTGCCAAGGCCCAACCCGCCGCAGAGTCCAGCGCCAAACCGGCTGCGAAGTCAAACTCCAAAGCAGCGCCCAAGGCCGCCGCGAAATCCGCAGACAAGTCTGCCAATTCGAAGGCAGACACCGTGCCAGATGACAGTCTCCGCGGAGTCTCCCCTTCCTCGGCTCAGACCGAGACCCTGAAGGCAGAGACGAAGTCCGTGCCGAAGGTCGTCGTGAAGGATACCGAGCCCAAGCCGGCTCCCGAAGAGACCGTCACTCCGCTGCGCGGTCCGGCGAAGCTGATCGCCAAGAACATGGACGATTCGATCGAGGTTCCCACGGCCACGTCCGTGCGCGCACTGCCGGCGAAGGCCCTCATCGACAACCGCATCGTCATCAACTCCCATCTCAAGCGGACCCGAGGTGGAAAGGTCTCCTTCACCCACCTCATCGGCTTCGCCGTCATCCGTGCGCTCCAGAACTTCCCCTCGCAGAACGTGTCCTACGACATCCGCGACGGCAAGCCGGTCATGGTCTCCCCCGCGCATATCAACTTCGGCCTCGCGATCGACGTCCCGAAGAAGGACGGGTCGCGCACCCTCCTGGTGCCGAACGTCAAGAAGGCCGAAACCCTGACCTTCCGCCAGTTCGTCGACGCCTACGACGGTCTCGTCGACAAGGCACGGCAGGGAAAGCTCACCGCTGATGACTTCGCGGGCACCACTGTCTCGCTGACCAACCCCGGTGGAATCGGAACCGTGCACTCAGTGCCGCGTCTGACCAAGGGCCAGGGCTGCATCATCGGCGTCGGAGCGCTTGACTACCCGGCAGAGTTCCAGGGTGCCAGCCAGAACACCATCAACAAGCTGGCTGTGTCCAAGGTGCTCACGCTGACCTCCACCTATGATCACCGCGTGATCCAGGGCGCAGGCTCCGGTGAATTCCTCAAGCTCATCCACGGCTACCTCCTCGGTGAGGACGGCTTCTACGACGATGTCTTCGAATCGCTGCGTCTGCCCTACGAGCCCGTGCGCTGGGTCCCTGACGTCTCTGCCGAAGATCAGGACGACGTCAATAAGACCGCGCGCGTCATCGAGCTCATCGATGCCTACCGCACACGCGGCCACCTCATGGCGAACATCGACCCGCTCGTCTACCGACAGCGCTCACACCCTGACCTCGACATCAACCAGCACGGTCTGACCCTGTGGGATCTCGAACGCGAGTTCCCCACCGGTGGTTTCGGCGCCAAGCCGATGATGCCCTTCCGCAGCATCCTCGGCCTCCTGCGTGAGAGCTACTGCCGCACAGTCGGCTTCGAGTACATGCACATCGCCGATCCGCTGCAGCGCCGCTGGTTCCAGGCCAAGATCGAGGTACCCCACCAGGAGCTCACACGCTCCGAACAGGGCCACATCCTGGGCCGTCTGAATGCAGCCGAGGCGTTTGAGACCTTCCTGCAGACGAAGTACATCGGGCAGAAGCGCTTCAGCCTCGAGGGCGGCGAATCAGCCATCGTCCTCCTCGACGAGGTCCTCAACCAATCGGCAGACACCGGCATGGAACAGGTCGCCATCGGCATGGCCCACCGTGGACGTCTCAACGTGCTCACCAACATCGCAGGCAAGTCCTATGCGCAGATGTTCCGGGAGTTCGACGGAACCATGTCTCCGGACAGCGTCCAGGGCTCCGGCGACGTCAAGTACCACTTGGGCACCGAGGGATCCTTCACCTCCCCCGCCGGCAACTCGACCGATGTCTACGTCGCCGCCAACCCCAGCCATCTTGAGACCGTGGATCCGGTCCTTGAGGGCATCGTCCGCGCCAAGCAGGACTTCATCGACCAGGGCGAGGCCGGATTCACCGTCCTCCCCGTCCTCGTCCACGGTGACGCGGCATTCGCCGGCCAGGGAGTCGTGACCGAGACGCTCAACCTCTCGGAGCTGCGCGGCTACCGCACCGGTGGAACGATCCACATCATCATCAACAACCAGGTCGGCTTCACCACGCCTCCGGCCTCAGCTCGCTCGTCGTTCTACTGCACCGACGTCGCGAAGTCGATCAACGCCCCGATCTTCCACGTCAACGGCGATGATCCTGAGGCCGTCGTGCGAGCCGCACGACTTGCGTTCGAGTACCGTCAGGAATTCAACCGCGACGTCATCATCGACCTCGTCTGCTACCGCCGTCGCGGACACAACGAGGGCGACGACCCATCGATGACGCAGCCGCTGATGTACTCCCTCATCGAGAAGAAGGGCTCGGTGCGCAAGCTCTACACCGAGTCGCTCGTGGGCAGAAAGTGCATCACCGACGCCGAGGCGAGCGAAGCCCTCAAGGACTACCAGTCGAAGCTGGAATCCGCATTCGCCGAGACCAAGGAAGCCGAGACCGGATCCTACGACGGCGATGCCTTCAACGCACCGCACGTGCCCAGCGACATCGAGGCATACAACAACGCCGAGACGGCAATCAGCTCGGAGACTCTGCAGCACATCGGCCAGACCTTCGCCGACGTTCCCGAGAACTTCACGATCCACAAGAAGCTGCGCGCCCTCCTGGAGAAGCGCAAGGAGATGTCGCTGTCCGGCGGCATCGACTGGGGCTTCGCGGAGCTCTTGGCCTTCGGGTCGCTGCTCATGGACGGGATTCCTGTTCGCCTCGCCGGTCAGGACTCGCGCCGCGGCACCTTCGTGCAGCGCCATTCGGTGCTCATCGATGCCGTCAACGGCAACGAGTGGACACCGCTGCAGAACCTCAGCGACGAGCAGGCAAGATTCTGGGTCTACGACTCGCTGCTCAGCGAGTACGCAGCGGTCGGCTTCGAGTACGGATACTCGGTCGAGCGCAAGGACGCCCTGGTCGCTTGGGAAGCCCAGTTCGGTGACTTCGCTCAGGGTGCTCAGTCTGTGATCGACGAATTCATCTCGTCCTCAGAGCAGAAGTGGCAGCAGAACTCCGGAGTCGTCATGCTCCTGCCTCACGGATACGAGGGACAGGGACCCGACCACTCCTCGGCTCGAATCGAGCGCTACCTGCAGCTGTGTGCCGAGTCGAACATGACGGTGGCTCTGCCATCGAATGGCGCATCCTACTTCCACCTGCTGCGCCGCCACGCAATGACGACGAACAAGCGTCCGCTCATCGTCTTCACCCCGAAGTCGATGCTGCGGCTCAAGGCCGCTGCGAACTCACCCGAGGACTTCACCTCGGGAACGTTCCAGCCTGTCATCGATGATTCCGTCGTCGATCCCGATCAGGTCGACCGCGTCGTGATGGTCTCCGGCAAGCTCTACTGGGACCTGTTGGCGCAGCGCGACAAGCGCGAAGACAAGAAGACGGCCCTGGTCCGCGTCGAACAGCTCTACCCCCTCGACGAGGACTCCATCAAGGCCCTGCTCGAGCGGTACCCTGCCGGTGCACAGTTGGTCTGGGCCCAGGAAGAACCTGAGAACCAGGGCGCTTGGCCGTTCATGGCACTGAACATGCCGCAGCTCCTGGGCGATCGTGAGATCTCCGTGATCTCACGCCCAGCATCGGCTGCCACTGCTACCGGACTCAAGCATGTCCATGAAGTCCAGCAGCAGGAAGTCATCGACAGGATCTTCCGCCGGTGAGCTCCGTGACTCCGACGACCGTTGCTGTGGTCGGCGGCCCTCTGGTCGCCGGTCACGGTGATGGCCGTGGCCTCGGGTGGGTAGGACGTGTCACCGCCAGGACGCTTCCCAGCCTGCCCGATCTCAGAGTTTTTCCTCTGGCAGTTCCGCACGAGGACTCCTCAGGTCTGCATGCTCGCACCATCGCCGAGGCGTCTCTGAGGTTCACCTCCGACGGCGACAATCGCCTGGTGCTGGCTTTAGGTTCCGGCGATCTCGATTCCGGTCGGTCCGTTGCCCGGGCCCGGCTCGATGTCGCCAACGTGCTCGACGAGGCGTTGGCCCGGAAGGTGTCGGCCTTCGTCATCGGTCCTCCCCCGGAGTACAACTCCGACCGAAACCGCGGGATCGCTGAACTCAACACGAGCTTCTCAGATGTCGCAAAACGACGGGGCATCGCCTATGTCGATACGTTCACCCCGCTGCTGGGTCATCCCGTGTGGCAGCGTGAGATCTCATCCTCGCGAGACCATCTTCCGGCTCAGGAAGGCTACGGTCTCCTCGCGTGGCTGGTGTTGCACCGTGGTTGGTTCCCATGGCTGGGAGTCCAGGACGCCATGGGCGATTCCTGAACACCGTCGAGTAGTGACACTTTGCCCAGGCACAGTGGTCATGAAAGAATGAAGCATCTAGCGAAGGAGTTGTAATTATGAGCAAGCGCAGCCGCAAGCGTCACGACCGTCGTCGTTCCAACGCGAACCATGGTAAGCGTCCGAACGGCTGATTCTTTCGAATCAATCAGGACATGAGAAGAGGGCGGGGAGAATGATCATTCTCCCCGCCCTCTTCTGCTGCCTCTATCAGGCGATCAGGCTCCGGCGCCCGGCCACACCGTCTGTTCGGTGGCGATCCGCTGGCGAATCTTCTCCCGCAGACCCATCGGCGCCTGCTCCCGACTGCAGGACCTGCGCACCAGTTCCTTGAGCAGAGCTTCGATCTCATATTCGTCGTGACACGACGGGCACTGTTCGAGATGCACAGAGATCTCTCGGATCTCTGTCGTCGTCAGCTCACCGTCAAGATAGTGATAGATGCGCATCAGAGATTCAGCGCGCACGTTCTCACAGCATTCATCGCTCATTTTGCACCTCCCACAGGTTTGGAGAAGCCACGATCGGCTGCATAGTCTGCCAGCATGTCTCGCAGCTGACGCCGACCACGGTGCAGACGCGACATCACGGTGCCGATGGGTGTATCCATGATCTCAGCGATCTCCTTGTAGGGCAGACCTTCGACATCGGCATAGTAGACAACCATGCGGAAGTCTTCAGGCAGCTCCGACAACGCATCCTTGACATCAGAGTCCGGAAGATGATCAAGGGCCTCGAGTTCCGCTGAGCGACCTCCCGAGGAGGAATGGCTCGCCGCTTGGGCAATCTGCCAGTCCTCGATATCCTCACCGCCGTGTTCCTGCGGCTGCCGCTGCTTCTTCCGGTAGTTGTTGATGAAGGTGTTCGTGAGAATCCGGTACAGCCATGCCTTGAGGTTGGTTCCCGGCTTGTACTGATGGAACGCCGCATAGGCCTTCGCGTACGCCTCTTGAACGAGGTCTTCGGCATCGGCGGGGTTGCGGGTCATCCGCAGCGCAGCTGCGTAGAGCTGATTGAGATACTCCAGAGCGTCACGCTCGAAACGGGCCGAACGCTCGGCCTTGGTCTCGGGGACTTCTTTGACTGATTCGGTCATCGTAGTCAATGGTACGCCCGTTCTCTCCAGGACGGCAGTGGCGTTCACAGACTTCTCCTTCTGCCTATCGACTCGACACCGGCCAGGCTGACCCTCACCGGTGCGTATTCTCTGATTCAACACCGGGGCGAGCCCCCACTATTCCCGGACAACCGTTATGCTTGCCAGTGATATGCCCGACACGTAGGAAGGACCATAGTGTCTCCAATCAGATTCCTCGCACGGCCCATGCTGGCCGCCGGCTACATCAGCAACGGCGTCGACCGTCTGCGTCGACCAGAAGCTGCGGCCGCATCGATCGGCCCGCTGCTCAATATGGCGCGCAAACGGATCGATGTGCCCATCGATGCTCCTACCCTGGCACGCGCCACCGGAGCGGCTCAGGTCGCTGCGGGATCGCTGTTGGCCATCGGTCGGTTCCCGCGTGTGAGTGCCACGATCCTCGTCGGCACCTACCTCCTCGACACCGTCGGTGAGCGCATCGCAGCGGACAAGACCACGTCGAAGGACGACAAGCGGGCACGCACTGAGCGCACGCTGATTCGCACCTCGATGCTCGGCGGCGCACTGCTGGCCAGCGTCGACACGGCAGGTAAGCCAGGACTCTGGTGGCGAACACAGCATGCTGCTGAAGATCTCTGGTCCTCAGTCGAAGACACCTCCAAGCAAGCGATGAGTGCGCTTGGCGTTGACTGACACACCCGATCTCACCGCACCCGCCACCGGCGATTGGCTTGCGCCGGTCGCCGGTGGCGGCGTCACTGCCACTGTCAGCGTTCCCGGCTCGAAGTCTCTGACCAACCGCTATCTCGTCCTTGCTGCACTGGCTGAGTCGAATTCGGTCATACGAGGATGGCTGCGCAGCCGTGACACACTGCTCATGGTTGAGGCGCTGAAAGCTCTCGGTGCCGACATCGACGAGGTCGACGGCAGCCTACACATCACACCCATCGACTTCTCCGCACAGCGCGAAGGTCCCCCGATCACCATCGACTGCGGCCTGGCTGGAACCGTCATGCGCTTCGTTCCCCCACTCGCTGCCGCCACCGGACGAGAGGTCATCCTCGACGGTGACGCACAGGCCAGAGTCAGGCCGATGTCTGTGATCATCGACGCTCTGACCCACCTCGGCGTCTCCATCACTGCAGAAGACAATCTGCTGCCGATGACGATCCACGCTCAGTCCCACCTGCGCGGTGGACACCTCGAGATCGATGCCAGCGCCTCGAGCCAGTTCGTCTCGGGGATGCTGCTGACTGCTCCGGCCATGCCCCTGGGAATCGAACTCGTCAACCGCGGCGAGACCGTGCCCAGCCGGGCCCACGTCGATATGACGCTGGAAGTCCTCGCCGATGCCGGGGTCGACGTCACAGAACCGCAACCTGAACACTGGATCGTCGAACCGGGACTGCCGCGCGGGCTCGATGTCCAGGTCGAACCCGACCTATCCAATGCTGCGGCCTTCGTCGCTGCCGCTCTGGCCACTGAGGGAGACGTCACCGTCCTCGACTGGCCGGCGCATACAACCCAGGCCGGCGATGGGTTCCGAAGCATCGTCGAAGCATTCGGCGGCACCGTGACCCTGGACAGACACGGTCTCCGGGTCCAAGGACCGAAGGTTCTGCAGGCCGTCGACCTCGACCTCTCCGCCATCGGCGAACTCACACCAGTCGTTGCCGCCCTGGCAGCCATGGCCGAGGGAACCTCAAGGCTGACTGGCATCGGCCACCTCCGCGGACATGAGACTGATCGGCTCTCTGCGCTGCACCGCGAGCTCAGTGCCATCGGCATTCACGTCGTTGAGCAGCCGACGTCTCTGACGATCACCGGCGCAAATCCACACTCCGGGTTGTGGCATACGTACAACGATCACCGAATGGTCATGGCCGGTGCCCTTCTGGGACTCCGCGTTGACGGGCTGGTCATCGAAAACGCCGACACCGTGGCGAAGACATTGCCGGAATTCACCCAGCTGTGGGAAGCCATGCTGAGTCGGCTGGCCTGAGATGTCACGGATCTACCGCGACGAGGACTACCGTCCTCGGCCGAACAGACGCGGTTCCAGACCGCGGACGAAGAACAGACCGAACCACGATGCAGCCATCGAGGGACTCGTCACTGCCGTTGACCGCGGACGCTATCGTGTCGTCGTCGCCGAAGGCAGGGGCACGGATGTCTCCGCGTCGAATGCCGCCACTTCCAGGGTTACGGCAGTAAGGGCTTCCCACCTGCGCAAAGACGCTGTGGTCCCTGGTGACATCGTCAAACTCGTCGGCGACACCTCAGGCAGCAAGGGCTCCCTGGCGCGACTGGTCGAAATCACGAAGCGACGCACTCTGCTGCGCCGCAGCGCCGATGACACCGATCCGACCGAGCGCGTGATCGTCGCCAATGTCGATGTCATGGGCATCGTCACCGCAACAGAAGATCCCGAACCCTCATTCGGGCTCATCGATCGTGCCCTGACAGCGGCCTTCGATGCCGGGATCACTCCCCTGCTCATCGTCACCAAAACCGATCTGAAACCAGCCGATGAGATCATTCGACGGTTCTCGGCGACTGGAATCGAGATCATCTCCTCGGGACTCAGCCCTGACGGAAGACTCACGGATGCAACTGTCTTCGATCGCCTGCACGGGCAGATCAGCGTGTTGATCGGACACTCCGGCGTCGGCAAATCTACCCTGATGAATGCTCTGGTCCCCCGCGCAGACAGAGCTACCGGCCACGTGAATGATGTGACCGGGCGCGGCCGACACACCTCGTCCTCGGCGATCTGCCTCCCACTGGACGGAGGAGGCTGGCTCGTCGACACCCCGGGAGTCCGCAGCTTCGGACTTGCACACGTCGATCGGGACACGCTGATCTCGGCATTCCCAGAGCTCGTCGAGGCCACTGCAGAGTGTCCACGCGGCTGCACCCATCAGGCAGACGCACCGGGCTGTCGACTCGATGCCTGGGTCAGCGACGGCAAGGCGGGCCCTGGTGGAGTCTCACGCTTGGAGTCACTGCGCAGGCTGCTGCCCACGACTGGATAAGGTGGAGCTATGAACGATCTCGACCTGGCAACCGAACTCGCCGACCTCGCGGATTCCATCAGCTACCGTCACTTCGTGGCCCAGGATTTCACCGTCGAGACCAAACCCGACCTGACCCCCGTCACCGAATGCGACCGGGCCGTAGAAGCGGCTATCGTGGACAGGCTCAAGCGTGAGCGTCCGGATGACAGCGTTCTCGGCGAAGAATTCGGATCCCACGGAACCTCGCCGAGGCGGTGGATCATCGATCCGATCGACGGCACGAAGAACTACGTCAGAGGAGTGCCCATCTGGGCGACTCTGATCTCGCTCTACGATGGACAGACGCCGCTCCTCGGCGTAGTCTCAGCGCCCGCTTTGGGCCGCCGCTGGTGGGCCGAGGCTGGTCACGGAGCCTTCACCTCGGCGCTGGGGGAACCGGCTAGACAGATACACGTGTCTGCCGTCGATTCCCTCGAAGACGCATCGATGTCCTATGCCTCACTGTCAGGGTGGAAGCAGCTGGGGGTCCTCGATGAGTTCCTCGACCTCTGTGATTCCCTGTGGCGAACTCGAGGCTACGGCGACTTCTACTCATACATGCTCCTGGCCGAGGGAGCAGTGGACCTCGCCTGCGAGCCGGAGTTGGAACTCTACGATATGGGCGCGCTGGTCCCGATCGTTCTCGAAGCGGGCGGAACCTTCACCAACACCGCCGGAATCGACGGTCCCTTCGGCGGCAACGCTCTCGCCAGCAACTCCCGGCTGCACGAATCTGCCCTTGATCGGCTTGGCCGAGTCGCGCCCGCGACGGTTCGCACCGACGCGCAGGCCTGAGTACGAACAACCGCCCAGAATTCGCTGAAGAAGAGGAAGACAGATGCCCGATGTGATGCGTGCCGATCTGTGGCATTCGATGGCTGATGCAGCCGGCCTGATCAATGCCGACGGAACAATCGGCGAAACGATCTACGGTCAGATGACAGCGTTCGCTGCCCAGACCGGGGCAGTGAATCTGGGACAGGGAGCACCAGGCACCGATGCTCCGCCTGAGCTCATCGACGCCGCTGCCCAGGCTATGCGGGAAGGCTACAACCAGTACGCTCCCGGGCAGGGTTTTCCATCACTGCTTGAGGCCGTGGCCGAACAACGACATCACGATTTCGGCCAAGAGGTGTCTCCAGAGCAGGTGCTCTATACGTGTGGGGCGACAGAGGGCCTCACCGCAGCGATCTTGGCTCTGCTCCCCCGAGGTGGGACCGTTCTCGCTTTCGAGCCGTACTACGACTCCTACCCGGCCGCGATCGCCGCCGCGGGCGGAACACTCGTCACCGTGCCGATCCTGCCGACAGGATTAGGAGGATTCGCACCTGATTGGGCCTGCTTCGAGGACGCTGTGGCCGCACCCGAGTCCGCCTCTTCGATCATCCTCGTCAACACACCCCACAATCCGACCGGCTTCATGTTCAGCAGAGAGGATCTGGCTCGCATCGGCGACGCTGCGGCCAAGGCCGATGCCTGGGTCCTCACCGATGAGGTGTATGAGCAGTTGATTCTCGATGACACACCTCATGTGCCTCCGGCCGTTGCAATTGAGGACAGTGCACGAGTCGTCACAGTCTCCTCAGCCGGGAAATCATGGAACGCGACGGGATGGAAGATCGGGTGGGTCATCGCCGAGCCAGAGGTCAGAGAGGCCATTCAAGCGGTCAAACAGTTCCTCACCTTCACAGCGAGCGGCCCCATGCAGATCGGGCTGGCGCGCACGCTGACCGGGGATTCGACCTTCATTTCCGATAACCGGAAGTCCTTGCAGGAAAGAGCCGAGGTACTAGTGCCGGCTTGCCGAGCCGTCCCCGGAGTCATCGCATCGACTCCGGCCGCAGGATATTTCACTGTCGTCGACTTCTCGGCTCTGACAGATCTGGACGCATTTGCACTCAATGAGCTGCTGGCCCGACGTTATTCGCTCGTCGGAATACCAGTACCTGCGCTGTGCAGGCAGGGCTCACCTGCACACACTGCCTACAGATCATCGATCCGCTATTCGTTCTGCAAGTCGCCTGCCGATGTTGAGCGAGGGGCGCAGCTGTTCAACCAGCTCGCCTCCGAGCTGCGACTCAACCCGAATGCACTGCGCGTCCGCGCCTGAACACCCATTCTGCTCCGTGAGCACGGAACAGAATGCGTTGACGGAAGAACATAGAGCAGGGGGCAGACCGCATTGCTGCGGTCCGCCCCCTGCTCTATTCGTCAGCCCTGCCCGAGAATCGATTTCTCAGCGCCGAGGCGCCTGGACAGTGTCAGAGGATTCAGGCCTTGACGAGTTCGAGTTCCAGTTCGATCTTGATCTTGTTCGACACCAGCAGCTCGCCGCCGCCGAGAACAGCGTTGAACTCCATACCGAAGTCCTTGCGGTCGACCTTGGACGATGCCGAGAGGCCAGCAACCTGGTTTCCGTTAGGGTCGGTGGCGACTCCGCTGAATTCGGTGGAGAAGGTGACTTCCTTGGTCACTCCGCGCATGGTGAGCTCTCCGACGAGGTCGAACTCATCGTTGCTCGTGGCTTTGATCCCGGTGGACTTGAAGGTCAGCTTGGGGTTGTTCTCAGCCTCGAAGAAGTCACCGCTCTTGAGGTGACCGTCGCGCTGAGGATTGCGGGTCGAGATCGATTCGACGTCCGCCTCAGCAGCGACCACGCTGTCCTCGAGGGTCTCACCGACGGTGACGCTGCCGGCGATATCTTCGAAGTGTCCGCGGACCTTCGAGACGCCAGCGTGGCGAGCGGTGAACGTGAACTCGGAGTGCACGGGGTCGATGTTCCAGATTCCTGCGGTGAGTCCCTGTGGAAGAGCAGTCATGATTTCTCCTTTAGTTGAAAATTGAAGTACAGGAATGACTATAGTTTATGTTTCAACCATGTGCAAGTCCGCTGCCGAACTTCTTTCACTTTGGGCACCCGGGGTGAACGGCAGGTGTCCATGTGGCAGACGTCACGCGGCTTCGGTTTGGCCTGCAGGAAACTGCTCGTGTAAAGTAAAGAACACGACGCGGGGTGGAGCAGTTCGGTAGCTCGCCGGGCTCATAACCCGGAGGTCGCAAGTTCAAATCTTGCCCCCGCCACGTTTGCGAAAGTGCCGCGACATCGTTGATTCGATGTCGCGGCACTTTTCTTTTCCGGCCTGACCGCTCACGGTCAGGCCCCTCCCGTCCAAGCCTTCCCCCGATTGAGTCCCCGACGGCCAAGGCTGCACCAATCACGTGCAGCTGCGATCGGATCGCAGGCCGATTATGCTTCTGACTTGCGAGGACGTAGTATTTACCAAGTAATCAAACGCCGCGGGGTGGAGCAGTTCGGTAGCTCGCCGGGCTCATAACCCGGAGGTCGGAGGTTCAAATCCTCCCCCCGCCACGAAAGTGGCAGAACCCCTATCCAGTGGATAGGGGTTCTTCTCATTCAATTGAATCTCAGTGACAGACGACAAGGTCGATCGGTCCTGCTGCGCGCGAATCTCGGGCAGCGCATGGGAAGGTTATGCTTACCTTATGAACTCTTCTTCCCGCCGCGCCCGAGCAATGGCCGCAACGGCGTTGTCCGTCCTCTTCCTCACTACCGCCTGCTCTCCAGGCACCGACAACGACAAGAATGAGGGCACAGGCAAAAAGGATGTCGCCACAGGTGGCAAGGCCTTTGCCACCGCGGATGAGGAGACTGCGAAGCTGGGCAGCGATGCCGACCCCGGAGCCTTCCCGCGTTCGATCGAACATGCCAACGGCACAACCGATATTGCTGAGAAGCCCCAGCGGGTCGTCGTCTTGGATACCGGAGAACTCGACGATGTCCTCTCCCTGGGCATCACACCTGTCGGTATGGTCACGACCGAGGGAGCAAACCCCGTCCCGTCCTATCTGGCCGACCGTGTCAAAGGCGTCGACACGGTGGGAACGATCAACGAACTCGATCTGGAGGCGATTGCCGCGCTCGAACCGGACCTGATCCTCGGCAGTCAGCTGCGCGCCGATCAGCTCTATGACGAACTCGATTCCATCGCACCCACGGTGTTCTCGATTCGCCCGGGCTTCCCTTGGAAAGAGAACTTCATGCTCGTCGGGGAGGCTCTGGGAATGGAGACGGAAGCGACCGACGTGCTCAACGGCTACGCCACGGCCACCGACGAACTCGATGATGGAGTCGAAGGCAACCCGACGATCTCACTGGTGCGTTTCATGCCGCAGCGCCTGCGACTCTACGGCAATAAATCGCTCATCGGAGTCATCCTCGACGACGCAGGACTTGCTCGCCCGAAAGCACAGGACGTCGAAGAGCTCGCAGTCGAGATCTCCCCAGAGAACCTCGATCAGGCCGGTGGCGACTATGTCTTCTACACCAGCTACGGCGACCCTGATGCCACCGGTGAGACTGCGGCGCTTTCCGGCAGCCAGTGGAAGAGTCTCTCGGCCGTAGAGGACGATAGGGCCTTCCGCGTCGACGACGATGTGTGGTTCCTCGGGTTGGGCCCCATCGGAGCCGGCCAGATCGTCGATGACCTCGAAGGCCACTTCGCGAACTGAACACTTCACGGCAGATCGGCCGCTCCCCCGCGCTCAGGCCCGAATACCGCCGTTGAACAGATGACTCAGGCCTCTGGGATCCGATCGGATCCCAGAGGCCTGAGTCTCATTCAGTGTCGACCTTGCCCGGCGTCAGTTGCCTCCGCTTTCATCAGCCGGAGCACTGGCTGGAGCAGACGCCCCATCCTTCGAACCATCCTCGGCGAGTGAAGGATCGGCTGCCACCGCATCTTCAATCGCATTCTTCAGACGGTCCTGGGCCTTACCGTACTCCTCGAAGTCACCCTCCTTGAGGGCTGCATCGGAATCCTCCATTGCCTTCTTGGCTTCCTGCAGCGCCTCATTGAGGTTCTGGTCATCCTTCGGCGCCGCGGCGGAGTCGCCTCCGCTGCTTGACCCACCGGACTCACCTGCAGCACCGCTGTCGTCGGTGCCTGCGTCACCGGCCTTGGCGCCGGAATCGCCGCCGAAGACCTGGTCGAGAGCCTCGTCAAGGGTCGGAGCGAATCCGATGTCCTCACCGAAGGCCACCAGCACGTGCTGAAGCAGCGGGTAGGACGTATCGCCGGCGGACCGGACGTAGACGGGCTGGACGTAGAGCAGACCGCCGCCGACAGGCAGAGTCAGCAGGTTGCCGTTCTGAACCTCAGACTCACCCTGACGCAGCAGGTTGAGGCTGCGCTGCACATCGGGAGCAGTGTTGAAGTTGTTCTGCGCCTGCCCGGGGCCGGGCACCGTCGTGTTACGCGGAAGCTGCAGAAGCCTCAGCTTTCCGTAGCCGTCTGCCACCTCGCCCTTGGAACTGCCGGCGTCAGCATCAGCTGAGAGGAACCCGGTCAGGTTGTTCCGGGCCTGTCCTTCAGAAGACCGTGCCGGAATATAGGAACTTGTCAGGGAGAAGGACGGATTCTTCTGCCCCGGCATCTGCAGGGTCATGTAGAAGGGAGGCTGAGTAAGGCCGCTGTTGGCCTGTTTCGTCGGATCCGTCGGCAGGGTCCAGAAGTCCTGGCCGGTGTAGAACTCACTGGCTGTGGTCACGTGGTACTTCGTGAGCAGATCACGCTGCACCTTGAACAGGTCTTCGGGATACCGTACGTGGCTCATCAGGTCGCCCGACATCTCGGAGGACGGTTTGATGAGGTCTGGGAAGATCTTCATCCACGTTTTGAGGACGGGGTCTTCCTTGTCCCACTGGAACATGTCGACCGAGCCGTCATAGGCGTCGACCGTGATCTTGACCGAGTTCCGGATGTAGTTGACCTCTTCATCCGGAAGTGTGGCCACGGCGTTCGGCGCGGTCGCCGTCACCGAATCCTCGGTAGCCTCCCGCAGAGGCTGAGGGGTCGAATACGGGTAGTCCTTCGCCGTCGTGTAACCGTCGAGGATCCACTTGATCTTGCCGTCGACGACAGCGGGATAGGGGTCGCCGTCGATCTTGAGGAACGGTGCCAGCTTCTGCACGCGCTCACGTGGGTGGCGCTCGTAGAGGATCTGAGAATTCTCGTTGACAGCGTCAGAGAGCAGGATCTGCTCATCCTGATACTTGAGTGCATAGGCCAGTCGGTTGAAGAGGCCTCCCACAGATGGACCGCCGTCGCCGGTGAACGTGTTGTTCACCTGGCCCGAACCGCTGTCCTCATCGGAGGGGTAGTCGAGCTCTCGAGGAGTCGCGTCCTTCGCACCGCCGACGATCGAGTAGTCCGGTGAACTCTCGCCGAAGTACACACGCGGCTCGTATTCGGGGAACTCTCCCTTAGGCGGGATGTCGGATTCCATGAACAGCGGCTCACCATCAGGACTGCGCTGGTTGCCGTTGGCGGCAACGACACCGAACCCGTGAGTGTAGACGATCGCGCGGTTGTACCAGCTTTGGTTGTTCACCGAGTCCGGAGCCAGTTCGCGCACCGCGATCACGGTATCGCGCATATCGCCGTCGATGTTATAGCGATCGACGTCGAGCTGCTCAGGGAAGGAGTAGTAGGGCCTGACCTGCTGCAGCTGGCGGAATGTATCCGAAACCAGGTTCGGATCCAACAGACGAATCGACGCAGCAGTCTCGGCGTCCGCACGCAATGCGCCCTTCTCACCGGTCGTGCTCGGTTCATAGGGGGTCACGTCGATGTCTTCGAAGTCGAAGCCGTCACGAGTCGCATCGATGTTGTGCTGAATGTATTCCGACTCCAGGCTCTGCTGGGACGGGCTGACCTGGAACTGCTGAACCAGCGCGGGGTAGGCGATGATCGAGATGCCGCCGAGGACGATGAGCGTGGCAGTCGCAATGAGCGAGATACGCCAGTTGCCCTTCCACGCCGTGTAGACGAACAGGAACGCTACGAGCACCGCTGCGATTGCGACGATGGCCATGGCTGGCAGTGCCGCCCTGTCGTCGGTGTAGGTCACACCCGGAACGATGCCGGTGGTGCCCGTCAGCCGCTCATAGCGGGCAAGCCACAGTCGACCTGCCTGCACCAGGATCAGAGCCGCAACTGTGATTCCCAACTGCCACTGGGCTGTCTTCGTGAGGATGACGCCCTTCTGCTCGCCTGGCCGAATGCCGCCGAAGAGATAGTGCCCGACGAGAGCAGCGATGAGAGAGAGCAGGATCGCCATCCCCACCTGGTCGCCGATGAGCCGCAGGCCCGGCAGGACGAAGACGAAGAAGGATTTGTCCATCCCGAACTGGGCATCCTTCGAGCCGAAGGACGTGGAATTCATCCACTGCAGGACAGTGTTCCAATGCGCCGAGGCGGTGATTCCGCTGAGCACACCGACCACCGCTGGGATCGCGAATGTCGCAACCTTGCGCAGGGGTTCGATCGCTTCACGGTACCGGTCGAGGTTCTCCTGTCGCGGAGTCGTCGGAGCGTATACCGGGCGGCTGCGGAAGGCCAGATGCAGGCTCAGCCACACGGGAACGGCCATGACGATGAACCCAGCCAAGAAGGTCAGGCCACGAGTGAACCACATAGTGCGGAACACCTGCGAGGCGTCGATCTGCTTGAACCACAGGACTTCGGTGTACACCTGTGTGAACGCGATGAAGGCGACGAGCAGAATCGCCACCGACACGAGAGTGAGCAACAGGGGCGAACGTCTGGGCCGGTTCGTCGGCATTCGTGCGGAGGTGGGTGAGGACGGAGAGCTCACTACTGCCCTTTCTCGTTGTTGTCGGCGCCGCCGGCTGAACACTTCTTGAGGTTCGAGGTGTCTCCGGCTGCGTACTGCTCCA
Organism: Brevibacterium aurantiacum; assembly: GCF_003932995.1. Taxonomy (NCBI): domain Bacteria; kingdom Bacillati; phylum Actinomycetota; class Actinomycetes; order Micrococcales; family Brevibacteriaceae; genus Brevibacterium; species Brevibacterium aurantiacum. The sequence goes on along the minus strand of NZ_CP025333.1, from coordinate 1,798,479 downwards.
CGGCGTTCTGCGCGTCATCGAGCGTGTCGATGCGTGCCACCGTGATTTTGGACTGATCGGCAGCTTCGATGACCTCTGCACAGTTGTCTGCGGGCGAGAGGAAGAGCTTGGCTCCCTTCGCCGTCGAGGCTGCTACCTTCTGTCGGGCACCACCGATGGGCCCCACATTTCCTGCAGGATCGATCTCCCCGGTTCCTGCCACGTGCTTTCCACCGGTCATGGCACCGGGGGTGAGTTCGTCGACGATCGCCAATGCGAACATGGTGCCGGCGGAGGGACCGCCTATGCCTTCGACGTTGAATGCCACGTCGACGGGGAATTCGAAGTCCTGCTTCATGCTGATGCCGATGGCTTTGCGCCCATCGATCGTTGCCGGCTTCAACGCGACATCGACTTCCTTGTCGCCGCGTTCGACGACGAGGTCCACGGAATCGGAGGACTGGACCGTCTCGCTCATGATCTGCGCTGCTGCCGGATCGGAGTCCAGCTTCTTCCCATTGACGGAGATGATGCGATCATCTTTGCGCAGCTCCGCCTCGGCGGGCGAATCGGGAACCACGTCGCCGACGAGGAGATGAACCTTGTACGGCTTGTCGAGCTGTTCCATCGCTGCGGCCACGGCCACATCCTGGCTGGAAGACATCTCCACTGCGTTCGAAGCGGTCACGTCCTCACGCGTCGTGTCCAGAGGATAGTAGGCCTCGGTGGGGATGACGGTCTCCTTGCCGTGGAGCAGAGCGCCCAGTGCCTGAGAAGCGTAGGTGTCACGCCCCGGACCGCCGCTCACGGCCACGGTGAGCATGTCGATACGGCCATCGGTCGGGTAGGTTTTGGCGCCGGAGACATCGATCATGGGCTTACCCTGATAGTCACCGAGAGTGTTGAACACGGGTCCGGGCAGCTGCAACATGTATGGAACTGGCAGTAGAACTGCAAGAGCGATGAGGATATATGTCATGACCCCTGAAGTCGTGGTCAGACGTGGAGCGCGTCGTCGAGTTTCGCCACGCATCGGTGCTGCGGGCACCGGCACGGCCCGAGGGGCATTATCTGTCATGTGTTCCTTTCGCTGCACCGCCCCACCAGTCTAGTTGAAACCTGACCGTGAGTTTCACAGACTCCTTTCGCCTGGTGCGAACATCCTCCGAAACCTCCCGGAATTGGGAAGCTTCCCACATCCGGAACCGTTAACGTAGAAGACAAACCGATTCTTGGGGGCATTGAGAAAATGAGCGACGACAACAACAACGAGCAGAATCCGTTCGAACAGATCTTCGGAATGCTCTTCGGAGCGAATGGTCCCGGCTCCGGTCAGGGCGAGGACAAGTACGGCAATGCAGGTCCGCAGGGCTTTCAGATCGACCCGGCGATGATGTCAACCATCATGAACCAGATGCAGGGTCTCTTCGGGCAGGGTGCCGATCCCCAGGCCCAGGCAACATCGATCGCTCAGAAGTCGGTTCCGAGTCCTGATCCCGCTGTGGGAGACGAAGCGGTGAAAGCCACGACTGATGCCTTCCGTCTGGCTGAGCTGTGGCTGGCCGAAGCGACCGAGTTCTCCGTGTCCAATCGCACGGCCCGCACTGTCACCCGCGCGGAGTGGGTCAGCGAGACGATGCCCGGATGGCAGAAGTTCGTGCTCCCGATCAAGGCGAACATGTCCTCTGCCCTGACAGAGACCCTCGAGACTCAGGTTCCAGCGGAGATGAAGGGCATCCTCGCCGGTGCCTCGTCGATGTTCGGTTCGATGAGTGACTCGATGTTCGCGATGCAGATCGGACAGGCCGTGGGCGCATTGTCGGAGAGCGTTCTCACCGGCACCGAGGTGGGTCTGCCACTTCTGCCTCATGACACAGCGGTCCTCGTGGAGACCAATGTGGAGAAGTTCGCCTCGGAGATCGATGTCGATGCGTCTGAGGTTCGCATCTTCCTCGCAGCCCAAGAGCTTGCGCATCTTGCGCTGTTCGAGCGCGCCCCATGGTTGAGCGCCCAGGTCGAGACTGCACTGACTCGCTATGCACAGGGCCTGAAGGTCGATACTTCTCAGATCGAGGACATGGCGACTCAGATCGACCCGTCCAACATCTCCGACCTCAGTGACAACATCCGTCAGGGGCTGTTCAACCCTCCGACCACTGAAGATCAGAAGAAGGCACTGACGAATCTGGAGAACCTCCTTGCCGTCATCGCAGGATGGGTCGACGTGGTCGTCTATTCCGCATGTGCGCATCTCCCAGGACGCGATCAGATCCGGGAGGCGCTGCGCCGCCGCCGGGCTACTGCAGGTCCGGCCGAGAAGACGTTCTCGACCCTGGTGGGCCTGGAGTTCAACCCCCGGCGTCTGCGCGATGCTGCCGCACTCTTCGGGTATCTCGAAACTCAGGGCGGCACCGAGGCCAGAGACAAGGTGTTCTCACACCCCGACCTTCTGCCGACGACACAGGATCTCGATGATCCCTTGGGCTACTCGGAGCGTCGTCACGCCGAATGGACCAGCGAATCGACACTCGACGAGGCGCTGAGCCGCATTCTCGACGAGGGAATCGAAGGAACTGAGACCTCCGAATCCAGCTCCGACTCGGGCTCCGATTCCAAGTCGGAATCCGGCTCGGAATCCGATGGCGATGAGGGCACAGATGACAGTGATGGTACCGGCGGCCGCGGCGAGAGCTGAATGATTCGTCTCGATACCGCCCGCGCCGAGGTTGGAGCTGCGCCGACTGCAACCGGCTTCACGCGCGACTTCGACCACTTGTTCTCCACTGTCGGCGATGCCGCGCTGCGGCGCGATGCAGGTGGTGAGCATGTCACGGCCAGTTGTCTGGTCATCGATCCCGACACCGAGTCCGTGCTCCTCAACCACCACCGCAAGGCTGATCTTTGGGGCCAATTCGGCGGGCATCTCGAGCCCGAGGATGACAGCCTGTGCTCCGCCGCGCACAGAGAAGCCACGGAGGAAAGCGGACTGAGCAACCTGTCTTGGTTCTCCCCCACCCCGATCGACCTTCATGTCCATGACCTGTCGGCTTCGTTCGGTGCGTGCGAACGCCACTTCGATGTGGTCTTCGCAGCATTCGCCTCCGTGAACCAGGCCCCTACGGTCTCGGCGGAGTCCTTGGCGGTGAAATGGTTCCCGCTGACTTCTCTGCCGGCATCGCTAATGCCTGATCTCGTGGTCCGTCTGCCGAAGCTCTACCGGGCAGCTGTGGAGTCGCGGCAGGTCAGCGACATCAACCGCGGCTGAACTGCTCCCCCGCGCTGAAGCCTTCAAGATAGTGCTTCGCGTCTGCCTGTCTCGGATGTCTGTCGGCCAGTTCATGAAAGGCCTTGGAATGCGGTCCGATCTGCAGGTGAGCGAGCTCATGGACGATGACCGTCTCCAAGACCCAACGAGGCACCGCCTGCAGGCGGTGGGAGACCCGAATATCACCTGACGAGGTCGTTGTGGATGCCCAGCGGCTGATGTTCTGATTCGTCACCCATCTGATCGACTGGGGACGCAGGCGGCCATCGAAGTAGCGTCGGCTCATCTCCTCTGCCAATCCGACGAGGTCCTCCGCCGATGAATGGTCCCTGGCCGCCAGCCGATTGAACAGATTGGTCAACGACCTGATGTTGTGCTCCACGCTGTATCTCACCGGCGTGCTGAGCACATACGTCCCCAATTCCTTTGAGACCGAGATGGTCTTCTTCCGACGTGCCGAACGGCGCACTTCGATCTCCCCACGGGCGATCGCCCGCAGTACGTCCTCTTCGGTCCATCGCTGTTGAGTCACCACACACCCATCATAGGAAATTCGACGCCGGCAGATTCACCGGCCTCTTCTCGTGAGTTTGCTGAGTATCGATATTTCACCTTAATCAACAGGCTGTCCACAGGACGGATTGTGCGTTGCTAGCAGGGGAAGCGGAAGTGACCTACGCTTTCACTCTCCTCTGTGGCCATCGTGCAATCATTCAAGGCACCTTTTCTCCACAACTCATGTCGACATATCCACAGGTTATCCACACGCTGTTGACTTGCCTGTGGAAGAACCGACATTGACGGGGAGGCAAATGAAGAATAGGTTCTATGATTGACCCCGGAAAACCCGGAGATGCGTGCGGAAGGGGAAGCTGCACGAGTCTCCGCGAGCGCCTGGGGCTCAAAGCGGTTGAGGGCACGTCGGAATGCATATTCCGGCCTGCCCTCAACTGTTTTCCACAGGCTTTTCCACAGAATCGCCTCGACTCTGGCGCACGCCTTCGACCTTCACTACTGTGGAAGTCTGAGGCAGCCGATGCGAGGTGGAGACATGTTCCGGATTTTTCCCAGTGTGCCGATCACATGGCGGTCGTCGGCGTGTGTCCAGTTCGGTGTCGATGACCCTGTCCTCATCGATGGCCTTCTGCCGGCAGATGTCGCTCTCATCGAGGAATTGCGAATGGGAGTCGGTTCGGCGCAGTACTACTCTCGTGCACAGGATCTCGGTGCTGATCTGGGTCGCGCGAGCTCCCTGATAACGTTGCTCGACGAGGCGGGCGTCATGGTTCCCGATGATTCCGATGCCGCAATGGTGACGAAGAGCTCATCTCTGCTGGCTACCGCGCAGATATTCGCCCTCTCACCCGATCGTGTGTCGAGGCTCCTCAGTGGTTCACCAGTCGTGGTCATGGGTCCGCTGAGAGCCATCACCGAACAGTATCTGTCGGCCTCCGGCTTCGCCATAGCGCCACACCATCACGTCGACGACCTTGATCTCCTGACCTCACCGCTGGTGATCACGACCTCCTACCTCGTCCCGGATCTCCACACGGCCGCCTGGCTCACGGATCGCGAGGTCCCCCACTGCCAGGTTGTGATCGGAGAATATTCTCTCGAGGTCACCGGTCTCATCCGTCCCGGCGCAACGCCTTGCGTCATGTGTGACTGCCTGCGACAGAAGGATGCCGATGACTCCTGGCTGAACCAGTACTCCCACATCCGGGCTCTCCCGGATCGAGACAACCTCAGCGACCCTCTGTCACGGGCGCTCGGCGGACTCAACGCCGTGCAGATCCTCCGGCGTTCTCTGCTGTGCCCAGACGCTGACCCGGTGTGCAGGAGGGTCTCACTGGCCACAGGGATCGGAACCGAGGAACCGCTGTCGTTCCACCCGCGGTGCCAATGCCGCGTCCCCGTTCCACACTTCGATCTAGTCGACGAGCAGGCTCAGTAACCCTGAACCATAGAGTTCGAGCTTGGTGGCACCTACGCCGGGAATCCGCGCCAATGACGCCATGTCCTGAGGCTTGATTTCTGCGATCGCCGAAATGGAGGTGTCGGTGAGAACAAGATAGGGGGGAAGCCCCTGTTCCAAACCGACACGGGCCCGCCACCGTCGCAGACGGTCAAGGAGTTCGAGGTCGAGGTCGGCAGGACAGTTCGCACACCGCGACAGCGCTCGATCGACTTGGGACACAAGCACCTTGCCGCACGATCGGCAGCGGTTCATCGCCACCGATGTCGCCGTCCGACGACCCTGCCCCACGGTCTGCTCGACACGGCCGAGTTCGCTGAGGAATCGCGACGGTTTGCGTGGCCGTTGCTTGGAGTCGTGGCGCGACAGCGACCAACTCATACTCAGGTCTGTACCTGCACGAGTCAGCGCCACATAGAACAGGCGCCGCTCCTCAGCGATCGCTCGAGGCGTCTGTGCGTAGCTGATCGGCAACAGTCCCTCGCTGAGTCCGACAAGGTGCACGCTGTCCCATTCGAGACCCTTAGCCGAGTGGAACGAGGCCAAGGTGACACCTTCGATATCGGGAGCGAACTGGTGCTCGGCCCGATCGCTGAGATCAGCCAGAAACGTCTCCAACGGCACTGGCAGTTCAGACCCTGCCTGGAGCGTCTCCGCCAAGTCGACCAAAGCCTTCAGAGACTCCCACTTCTGCCGGCTGGCCCCGGCGGCGGGCGGCTTGGTCGAATATCCCAGGGAGATGAGAACTTCGGCGACGACTTCCGGCAGGGGCCGACCGCTCGAGGTGGCACGGGCCGCCTTGAGCATGAGAATCGCTTCTTTGACTTCCTTGCGAGCGAAATACCTCTCTCCACCCCGCAGCACATAGGGAATCCCAGCTGTGGCCAGGGCTTGCTCGTAGGCGGGACTCTGACCATTCGTGCGAAACAGCACAGCGATGCTTCGCGGCCGCCGTCCGGCATTGATCTCGGCGGAGATGGCCTTGACGACACCCGCAGCTTCGGCATCGTCGGTCGGATACTCAGTCATTGCCGGCTGTCGGCCGTCTGGGTTGTCGGTACGCAACGTCAACGCAGTCCGGGAGGTGTGCCGAAGCAGGTTGTTCGCCGTGGACACAATCGCCTTCGACGAACGATAGTTGCGCACCAGTTGGATCGTCGTCGACGTCGGCAGCGAGGAATCGAGCGTTCCCAACAGTGAGGAGTCCGCACCGGCAAACGAATAGATCGTCTGGGCTGGGTCGCCGACGACACACAGATTGTCGCGTGGCCCCAACCAGCGTGAGAGCACATCGTATTGGAGCGGAGACACGTCTTGGAACTCGTCGACGACGAAGTGGCGGTATTGTTCGCGAATGTCCGCTGCGATTGCTGGATACTCCGCCAGCACCCCGTTGAGGACGAGCAGCACGTCTTCGAAATCCATGAGTCGGCCACGTGTCTTCGCTTCGCTGTAGGCCTCGAAGATGCGCACCATATCTTCGACACTCAGTTTGCCGGGCAGATCGCGGCCGGCTGCCTGAGTCGCGTAGTCGTCGACTCCGAGTAGAGACGCGGCAGCGAACTCCAGTTCAGAGGCCACGTCCCGATTCAGCTCCCGACTGGTCTCGATTCCCATTCCCTGCAGCACCGAGCCGAGGATTCCGGCCTTGTTGTCGATGATCCGGGGGAAATCGCCCGTTGCGAATCGATCCCAGAAAAAGCGCAGCTGGCGAAGTGCCGCGGAGTGAAAAGTCCGGGCCTGGACCGCGGGAACTCCGAGGTCGCGCAGACGTGACCGCATCTCACCCGCGGCCTTGGCCGTAAAGGTCAGGGCCAGCACGTGGTTGGGAGGAAACACCTCGGTGGCGATGCCGTAGGCGATGCGGTGGGTCATCGCACGAGTCTTGCCTGTCCCTGCTCCGGCGAGGACGATCACCGGGCTGGAGAAATGTGTGGCGACCTCTCTCTGCTCCTCGTCGAGAGCATTGAGCAGTGCTGCAGCCTGAGCGTTCAAATGTTGTCCAGCCAGCTGTAGAGGAGCTGTCCGGCGATCGATACGAGTCCGGGAGCACGGACCTTGCCGTGCTCGATGGCCGCACGCAGCTCGTCTCGAGTGAACCAGGTCAAGGTAGCGAGCTCCGCTTCGTCGGCGGCGAATTCGAGGCTTGGCGCCTCTGCTGAGAAGCCGAGCATGAGCGAGCAGGGGAAGGGCCAAGGCTGGGATCCGAGATACCTCGGGTTCTCAACTTCGACGTGGGCCTCTTCATAGACCTCACGGATCACTGCGCGTTCCAGGGTCTCACCAGGTTCCACGAACCCAGCCAGCAGGGAGTAACGGTCTGCTTCCCAGGCTGCGTTGTTGCCCAACAGCACTCTTTCGATTCCCTCATCGTCAGTGTTGATGATGAGGACGATGACGGCAGGATCCGTACGCGGGAAGTGTTCGCTTCCGTTGTCTGGGTCTGTTCTGACCCACCCGCCGAGCGTGGGATGTGTCGCTCGTCCGGTGCGGGGCGAGAATTGGTGAGCCCGATGCCAATTGCCCAGTCCCACGATCTCGCACGCCAGGGAGACTTGAACGTCGTCGAGGGATTCAGCCAGCTGACGCAGGGGCAGCCATACGGGTTCGGAACTGTCGATGCCTTCCCCTGGGGCGGTCAGCAGATCGGTGGCATCGCGTGCACGCGATGTCGACAGAGCGGTGTCCAGCTCGCTGCGGCCTGCGTCATCGAGAGAGACCCCGATATATCGGTTGCCGTCGGCATCGCGGCCCAGGTAGATCTCGGTCTGCTTCCCCGGAACCATTCCCGGCTCAGTGCTGAAGAGTCCCCCCGCCGCCACGAGGAGCGAACCACGATGTTCGAAGACGGGACTGGCTCCGCTGGCCCATAGTTCACGCAGGTCACCGTCCTGACCCCGTGAGAGATGGTCACGATCGATTCCATGGCGAGCCAGACTCATCGGCTTCACGGGTGGCAGTGGCTTCATGCCTTCCACGATAACGCAGGGCACTGACGTGGGAAGCGCGGGTGCTGACACGCTCAACAGCCGAATCCTCGGTCTTCGGCCATGTCAGACGGTAGATTGGGGAGGGTGAATACCAAGGCGCTCAAGTTGGCAGCTGTCGCGGCAACGATGCTCGATGACTATTCCCCGACGGAATGGGTTCCCCTGCCGTCGTTGGGACTGGGAATCAGAGTTCTCGTCGACGACGGTCAGCAGCAGTTGGTGGCGACGGCACAGACGGGTCTCGACCGTTCCGCCGACACCGGATCTGCTGCTGAAGCTGGTCGGATCTACGACTCGATATATCCGCATGCCGGTTTCACCTGGCCCCATCTGCGCGCCATCACCGAGGTTGAGGCCGACTACTTCGGCACGTCTGCACCGACGACAGTCACCCTCATCGAGCCTCTGCCCGGTGCCCCCGTAGGCGATCAGGCCATCGCCGACACTGCACGGGCGAGTTCCTTGGCGCAGGCTCTTGCCACGCTGCATTCGGCGGCGCCCGAATCGATCTCCGAGGCGGGATTCCCTGTCGAAGACCCATCGCGTTTCCAATTTCAGATCTTGGAGCGACTCGATCAGGCGGCAGCCACCGGACGAGTGCCTGCGGGCCTGCTCCAACACTGGGAAGAGGAATTCGAGAAGGTCTCGCTTTGGCGCTTCCTCGCCACTCCCATTCACGGTGCAATCGATGAGACGAGCGTCTTCACCGATCAGGAGCGTGTGCTCGCGCTGTCTGGAATCGAGCGCCTGCGAGTCTCCGATCCAGCCATTGATCTGGCCGCAGCCTCAGCGCTCATCGATCCGGCCGCAGTCCCGACCTTCTTCAGTGAGTACACCAATTCACGGCCCCGTGCCGACGAACACGTGATCACACGCGCCGAGTTGCTGGCAGAGTTTGCTGTCCTCGACTGGCTGCTTGAAGCGGTGGACTCTGGTGACGAAGAGGCGATCCAAGACGCTGGCGAGCTGCTGTCCTCGTTCAACGACGTTCTGTTCTCCCACAACGCGGCGGAACCGGAAGCGGTCGAAGACAGTCCCCCATCGACCCCAGACACAGAGCTGACCTCGGAAGCAGAGGACGTCGTCGATGAGGGAACAGCACCGGACGAATCCGGCTCGGCAGACGACACTCATCGCCCCTGACTTTGTCGGCTGATCTGATCAGATGACCTGGTCAGACCCTACGGCTGAGAAGCCGGTTCGTCACCCGGTCATCCCTTTCCAGCACTTCACGCGCGATCGTTGGCCTCTAACCATGCAATGATCTCGGTTTCCTCCGGCAGGTGGGTGAATCTCACTATGTCGTCGCTGCCGACGAAGTAGAACGTTCCGGTCACCTCGGTGATTTCGGGATGCACCCGCTGAATGGCGAAACGGTACAGAGCCAGCTGCCACTTCATCACCTCAAGAGTCTTCTCCTCGGGCAGTTTCGAAGTCTTCCAGTCAACGACTTCTGCATGATCGCCGGTGATGAAGACCGCGTCGATCTTGCCCGGGACCCTGAACCTCCCAAGGACGAGTTCGAACGACATTTCGATGTGGTCGGCATGCCTGCTCGCGAACTCAGAGCCGATGAATGTCTGCTGCAGGCGTTCAATGGTCGCTGTGTCGATGGGCCGGACCTGCTGCTCGTCCTCGATGTCGATGCTCGCCTGGCCGAAGTGCTGCTCGACCCAGGAGTGAAAAGTGGTGCCGATCTCTGCGGCTCGGCTCGGCGGACTGGGCACGGGCCGCAGTGTCTGCTTCATGAAGTCGTTCGGATCGCGACGCCACGACACGAGTGCGGTGGCTGAGAGCCGATCCGGGACTGCTCCGGTGCCCTCACGTTCCGGACGGCTGCTGATTCGCAGGGCTTGACGCGCATACTGCCCCACAGGGGTGGGCTTCTGGGCGAGTTCACTGAGTCCTGTCGGTGCGGCACGACTGACCCATTCGGCGGCACGTCGGGCGGTCGAGACGAGGGCTGTGCGGGGAACGGGCCAGACGCTCGTCTCCACACGATCCTCAGCTGATTCGTCAGCCGGCTCCGGCATGTCGACATCCAGGTTCAGTTCCTCGATCGCTTCCATCAGGAACGGGGATGGTTCGTCGGGGTTGGCTCGCGCGCCCATCAGCTCTGCCCCCAGCCACAGATGGTGTTTGGCGCGGGTGAACGCCACGTACGCGAGGCGTCGCTCCTCTTCCTCATGTGCATCGGCGATAGCGGGTTTGATGAACTCGTTGACCCATTCGTCAAGAGCCTTCTTCGTGTCGAAGTCGGCGGTGCGCAGATCGTAGTCGACGAGATGGGCGCGGTCACCGCGCAGCGGATAGGGCAGAGCCGTCCTCTCCATCCACCCTTCTGGGTCGCGCGGTGAGGTCGGGAAGTCCTTGACCACCAACGATGGAACCGCCACCGCATCGAATTCGAGGCCCTTGGACGCGTGGACGGTCATGATGTCGATGGCCTCGGCCGCAGAGTTCGGCTCGGCCACGCTGAGTGCGTCCTTCTCTTCCATCAGGCTCAGCCATTCGAGGAAGCCGGGCACCGATGGCTGGTCATCAGCCGCCGAATACTGGCTCGCAGCAGAGAGGAACGAATCGATGGCTGAACGATGGAGGTTGCGCAGCGAATCGCTCAGCCCCCAGATATCGGTGTCGACTCCTGTCTCGGTCATCGCGGTACGGATGATCGAGGCGATGGTGCCCGAACCTGACCGCACGTGCCGCAGAGCCTGAGCCAACCTGACGAGACGCTTCAGAGCAAGCTCGCTCAGCCCCGAGTTGCGGAAGTTGCTCACCATCGCCCGCGCACCGGGGAACTTCGCTGAGCCCGACAGTGCTTCGAAGAGATCGACGAGCTCATCGAGGCCCTCGACGATCGTCGCCTGGTCGATGTTCTCCGGAACAACTCCGGAATTCTCGGGATCCTCGCCCAGGAATTCGGTGACTCGCGAATCGTTCTGTCGTCTGGTGAACGATTGCAGCGCTGCGATATCGGTGGCGCCAAGACCCAGCAGTCGACCGCTGATCAAGCGCATGAGACTGTCCCCGGCCATCGGATCGACCGCTGCGGTGAGCACGGCCCGCAGGTCGGCGACGAACGGATCGCTGAGGAGGCCGGAGGAACCATGCACATGCACGGCGTAGCCGGCAGTCTCCAGAGCTGCGGCCACCGGCGCGAAATGTGCCCGTTTGCGGCACAGAACCGCCGTCGACGACCCGTCGGGAAGACTGGCGACCCATTCGGTCAATGAACGCAGTCCCACGGTGAGGAAATCGGGGTCATGTGCACCAGAGCTGATGTCGATGGCCACGTCTCCCTCGCCGGCGCCGGTGCGCGCGGACAGAGGTGTCTCCCGGCTGCCCGCCAATCCGTTCGCGGTGCGGTTGGCGACGGTGAGGATTCTGTGGTCGTTGCGCCAACTTGTGCTCAGAGTCAGTGACTCGACGTCGTGGAAGTCCGAGGAGAAGCGGATCATGTTGTCCGCACTCGCCCCGCGCCAGCCGTAGATGGCCTGTCGCGGGTCGCCCACGGCCGTCACCGCTGTTGAGTGGAACAGGTCGCGCAGAAGCTTCAGCTGTGCAACAGAGGTGTCCTGGAACTCGTCGAGGAGAACGATCTTCCACCGGTGCTGTTCAGCTCGGCGCGCGGCGGGCACCTCGTCGAGGATGCGTTGGGCGAACCTGACCTGGTCTGAGAAATCCATAGCCAGGTTGCGTCGCTTCGCGGCCATGTACTCGTCGGCGAGCTTCGCCGTCTTGATCTTCGCCTCGAGCTTCGCCCGTCGGCCGCTGGGGTCGACGGGTTTGCCTTTGCTCGACACCAGCGCCTGCAGGCACTGGTCGAGGTAGTCCGTGACCTCGTCGACATTGCGCCCGTGATCGTTCATTGCGGCCGCCAGCGCGATGATATCGGCAATCATCGTCTCCCGCGCCTTGTCACCGGGAATGTCCTCTGTGCTCGCTGCGTCGATGATTCCACCGGCGATCGTGTGAGCCGCGGCCTCATCGAGCAGCACGGTCTCAGGTTCGATGCCGATGCTCACACCGTGTTCGCTGACGATCGATGCCGCATATGAGTTATAGGTCGACACCGTAGGATTGTCGAGCCCGGGCAACGTCATCTCACTTCCGAGCCCCAGATTGTGACGCAGCCTGGCCAGCAGCACCCTGATCCTGCCGCCCAGCTCTCCCACGGCCTTGCGGGTGAAGGTGAGACCGAGGATCTCTTCAGGATCGACGAAGCCGTTGGCCACCAGCCATATGACCCGTTGGGAGATGACGGTCGTCTTGCCGGAGCCGGCTCCGGCCGTGACCTTCATCGACTGCTGCGGGTCGGCCTCGATGATGATCCTCTGTTCCTCACTCGGCGGAAAGGCCTGGGCAGGATCGGCAGCGGTGAGACGGGCGAGTTGCTCAGCGGAGAAGCGCATCAGGAATCTTCCAACATCTTGGGCCCGATCGCCGGGCAGGAGGTTCGGACAGGGCAGCTCATACATTTCTGGGGTTCGACTCGTGCCGGGAACTCCGCGGCACGCATCCGTCCGGATACGTCGTTGATGAGGTCTCTGGCCCAGCCTGGATCCTCATCGATCTCGAGAGCGGACTGCTCCCTCTTCTTCTGCTTGGTATATCGGAGGAAGACGAGTTCAGCACCGTAGGCCTTGGCATCGACCACTTGATCGTCGCCGATTGTGATCGAGCCGGAGTTGATCGCCTCCTGGTAGACCCCGAGCTGGGCATGGCGTGGCATCTCCTGGCCTGTAGGTGTGTTCTTGCCGGTTTTGAAGTCAACGATCCGGATACCCTCGGGCGTTCTCTCGATGCGGTCGAGGCGCCCTGTGACCTTCCATTCCTGCCCGTTCTCGTCGACGCCGGTGGCGTACACCTGGGCCTCGACTCCGATGGGTTCGCCCGGTGAGTCCTTGATGTACTCGCCGAGTCGGTCGGCCATCTTCATAGCCAGAACGTGCTCGCGGTCTCGTTCCCATTCGGCGTCGAAGTCCAGCGTCTTGAACTCTTCGTCGACGAATTCTCGGATCGCCGAGGCGGGCCCCTGTGGGTAATTCTCTGCAGCGGCATGGATGATCGTTCCCAGGCTCTGGGCCAGGGAACCGGGCCGGTCTCCGCCGTTGCGGGTGAGGAACCACCGCAGTGAGCAGTCGGTGAAGGATTCGACCTGTGACGGCGAGACCTTCACCAGGTCCTCAGCACCGTAGAGGGGCTGGGCGGAGGTGATGTCTTCGGTCTCACGCCAACGTTCGGGCGGATCGACCGTGGAGCTGGTGGCAGACAGCGCGGCCATCAGCTGTGCCCATTCCTCCACGTCCTCGGCTGCTGTCTCCTGCTCGGAATCTGCGGCGGCTCTCAGCAGCCGTGCCCGCGCGTGTGCGGCCATCTCGGCCAGCGACAGAGGCAGGAGCTCGTCTTCGTGCGTGATGGCGTATCCGTCGGCGTCCTGCGTGCCCTTCGCCGTTCCAGCGGCGAGGACATCGAAGAATGGGGAAGGGTTGCTCTCCGCATCGGAGATCGCAGTGACGATGACGTGCTCTTCGGCACGGGTCAGAGCGGTGTAGAAGAGCTCTCCTTCTTCCCGCAGGTTCGTGCGTTTGGCATGGGAGTGGTAACCGGGGTCGCTCGTGACGGTCTCCCCGGTCAGCAGAACGGCGCTGAGGTCGTCGAGGCCGAGGATGCCGCCGCGGATCTTCGGGTTCGGCCATACGCCTTCATTCACCTCGGCGATGATGACGAGCGGGACCCTCAGGTGGGCCAGGGACGACGGTGTTCCGACCTGCACAAGGTCGTCAGTGCCTGCCTGGGCGGCCAAGGAATCCTGGGCGATGTCCTGTTCGGCCACAATGCCTGCGAAGGACCGTGCGGTGAACCCGCCACGATCGGAGATCTTCTCTGCCAGAGTGAACAGTCGCAGCACGGAGTCCAGGTGCGCATTCGCCACCGACTCGGGATCTTTCAATACCTCGGTCTGCCACTTGTCTGCGATGCCGGCGGCCTCCCAGATACCCCACAGAGCCTCGTGCGGATCAACCGAGCCCACCTCCGCCGCGGCATGGAGCATTCGTGAGATCGTGGCGAGTCCCGGAGGAGATGAGTCGTCGATGTCGCTGCGCAGCGCCTGAGCCAGAGAATTCGAGCTCTTCGCTGCGGGGAACTGCTTCCGCACCACGCGTTTGAAGCGTCTGATCTGCACCGGATCGAGGCGCACGTAGATGCTGCCGGCCAGGGACAGTGCCTGTGCGGCGATGGATTCGTCATCGTCGAAATCCGGGGTGCGGGCGAGCAGCTCGAGAAGCGGAGCCGTGGCGGGGTCGATGCTCAACGGTTGCATGATGTCCGCCGTTGCCACGCCCGAGGCGCTCAGCTCATTGGCGACGACGCGGGCAGTGGACGTGTTCCGGCACAGCACTGCCACGTCTGACCACGCGTGGCCGTCTTCGACGAAGTTCGTCACCCGACGGGCCAGGTACCGGTAGCTCGATGCTGCGCCCTCGAACACATGTGTTTCCACCTTGTCCGGGCTGCTCGCGACCGGCTCAGGCTCGCCTTCCCCCTGCTGCGGCCCGGCGTCCACCGGTTCGATCCCATCGGCCGACTCGCCGGTGCGTGCGGCACCATCGGGGCGCGGCATGTGCTGCAGCCCCCACCTCGTGGTGATCCGGCGGCCGAAGTCATCACCGACGGCAACGAGCTCGTCAGCAGTATTCTTCACCTCCGGCAGAACCACGGTCGTAAACCGCTCGTCGGAGGCGCTGCGATCGATGATCGAGGCATCGGCTCCGTGGAAGCGACCTGTCACGGTCTCCGGGCTGCCGAACAGCGCCAGTGCGCTCCCGCGCTCGCGCAGCTGCTCCAGCAGTCCCCAGCTTGCGGCAGGGAAGTCCTGGACACCGTCGGCCAGGACAACGGTGGGCACCACATCGGGGGCGAACGTCCACGCTCGACCCGCGGTCACCTCGGCGGGTTCACGCAGAATTTCGAACGCGGCCCGCGCAAGAACCGTCGCAGAGTCGGTGCCGCCGTAGCCGGGCATGCTCATAATGTCGAGGTATTCCTCGAGGACCTGTGCCACGGCCTCCCACCGAGGATCGCGATGGTGTTCAAGCACCCGGTCAAGAGCGCTGCGCCCGAAGTCGAACACGAACTCGGGAGTCTGTTCCGGTCCACCGCCGGCGCTCGGGGCCGGAATCCGTACGCCGAAGTCGAACTCCATCACCCTGTTGAGGAAGTCACGGACCTCGGTCCGAAACGCGGAGGTCGACCGCACCTCTGCGGTGATCTCAGCTGGCCAGGCGGGCCCACGGCCATGACCGAGTTCGTGCCCGGCAAGGAGATCAGCGAGGAAAACGTCCTGATCGGCGCCCGAGATGAACTCGAGGTCATCACCGGTCTGGGTCGTGTGCGCGGCACGTGCAATTCCGTAGGCGAACGATGAGATGCTGCGCGCAGGGGCGGATGCCAGCACCGCGTCCCTGGGTACCGCGAGACGGTTGCGCAGCACGTCGGCATGATCGCGGTTGGGGGTGAGGACCAGCACCGATGACGGGCTGACCGATGACATCAGCTGGGCGTAGACGGATTCGAGCATCGTCGTCTTGCCCGTACCGGGACGGCCCACGACCGTCACCGACTCCCCCGCGAGCAGCTTCGCGCCGATCCGCTCTGTCACTTCATCCATACTCGTATTCCATCATGAGGCACGGACATAGGGGCGAAGTGGCCATGATCGAGCGCGTTGCCAGGTCCTCCACTTGGTTTTGGCGTAGCATGATGGAATGTCGAGTCCGCACCAAAGATTGCCCCGTGAACAGCGCCGTGACCAGTTGGTGGGGGTGGCACGCTCTGTCTTCGCGACCCGTGGATATCGGACCACCTCGATGGACACAATCGCCGAGGCGGCTGGAGTGTCGAAGCCGGTCCTCTATCAGCACTTCGCGTCGAAGCAGGATCTCTACCTCGCGCTCATCGACGATTCCGCAGCGCACCTCGATACGACTCTCGATGCCGCAATCGGGTCGACGAACGACCCGCATGAGAAGGTTCGTGCCACGTACCGTTCCTACTTCGAGTTCATCGTGTCCCATCGTGAGGAATTCGTCATCCTCTTCAATTCCGATGTCTACGAACCCGAGGCCCAGAACCGTATCCGCGGTCTGCGCGAACGGACCGCCTCCCGTGTCCTGACCGCGCTGAAGAGCTACACCGACCTCGACGACATCCAGGCTCGGCTGCTGTGCCGGACGCTCATCGGCACCGCCGAGGTCGTCGTCAAACAGCTCGAGACGACTCCGGAGATCGACGTCGACACGGCTGTGAGCCTGCTGACCCAGATGAGCTGGGGCGGACTGCAGTCCTTCACCACGAAGTGACTGCGAACTCTCACCAGATGAGGGAAGAAAACCCGGCCTCGCTGACGTTATGCTGAGGACGAGTCAAACACGATCCGCACAAGGAGCACAATGGAAATCAAGATCGGCGTCAAGCAGTCACCGCGAGAGATCGTCATGGAATCCGACGAGACACCCAAGGATCTCGCCGCGCGCATCGAAGAATCCGTCAAGGCCGATTCGCTGCTGTCCTTCACGGACCTGAAGGGACGCCAGGTATACGTTCCTGCGGCCGCACTCGCCTATGTCGAGATCGGCACCGAGGCTGCCCGCCGCGTCGGCTTCGGAGCCTGAAGGACCGACAGTACGCACCATCGCATGCGGGTGAACACCGAACCTCGGTGATTTACCCGTGAATAGGTTCAGGGTCCGGTACATCACCGGGCCCTGAACCTATTCACGCAACGTTGACGGGCGCTCTCAGGCGACAAGCCCCAGTGCCGACATCCGTTTCGAATGATTGGCCGTCACTGCCGGTATCGAGGCCACCACTCTTTCCTCATCGATGCCGAGGAAGGGGTCGGTGAGGAGGTTGCGTCCGCGACCCAGAGTTTCGGCCACGAGCTTGCGTCCCCACAGCGCCAGACGAGAGGCCAGCTGAGTGTCCGCGGCGACGTCGGCTGTCAGGCGATTGCGCACATAATCGGTCGCACGTGTATCATCAAGAATTGTAATTGCCAGGCTGTATCCGGGCTCGCTGAGCTCATCCACGGCCGTGCGGTAGAAGTCATTCATGATTCCGTCGAAGACGAATCCTTTCATGAGGCTTTCGTGCCAGTCACGAGGACGAGTCCGTTCAGCCAGCACGGTGAAGGTCGGCTCGAAATGCTGACAGAGCTCGACCGCATCCTGGCCCAATCGACTGATGTGCTGCGAGAGCTCTTCGAAGTTCGCAAAGGACAGAGAGGCCAACCGCGCCAAAGTGACTTTATCGTCCATGTGCACAGCGGTGGTCGCGTTGGTGGCCATTCGTTCGAAAGCGGTCAGCTCGCCGAACGCCAGAAGCGCGAGCGTAGCAGCATTATTACCGGCCAATGGGGCAGAATCGGGCATAACTCAAGAGTACCGGTTCACGACCATGACGAGCGCGAAGGCGCTAAAAGGAGTTTGAAACATGGCGGAGACAGAACCTGATTTCGCAGAACTGGGAGTCGCTGGACCGATCGTGGCCTCGCTGGCTGCCAAGGGCATCACCCACCCCTTCCCGATCCAGGCGATGACGCTGCCCGTGGCACTGTCCGGAGCAGACATCATCGGCCAGGCGAAGACCGGAACGGGAAAGACTCTGGGCTTCGGCATTCCCCTCCTGCAGCGTGTCGTGGGCAAGAACGAAGATGGTGCCGCACCGGCTGATCCTGAGAATACTCCGGAGATCGTGTCCGACAGCACCGAGACACGCCTTCCCCAGGCCCTGGTCGTCGTACCGACTCGTGAGCTGGCCAAGCAGGTCGCCGCTGATCTCGTCACCGCCTCCACGCAGCGTGACATCGACATCATGACCATCTACGGCGGCATGGACTTCGACCCGCAGATCAAGAAGCTCAAGTCCGGCGTCGATGTCGTCGTCGGCACTCCGGGTCGCCTCCTCGACCTGTACGGGCGCAAGGTTCTGCGACTGCACAAGGTCCGCACGGTCGTCCTCGATGAGGCCGATGAGATGCTCGACCTCGGGTTCCTGCCCGACGTTGAGAAGATCATCAACGCGGTGCCCGCACACCGTCAGACCATGCTCTTCTCCGCCACCATGCCCGGTGCGGTCATCACCCTGGCTCGCCGTTACATGAGCCGACCCACCCACATCCGTGCCCACGACAACGAAGACCTGTCTCTGTTGGGCAAGAACACGGAACAGTTGGTCTACCGTGCACATTCGATGGACAAGAGCGAACTCGTCGCCCGCATGCTGCAGGCCGAGGGACGCGGGCGCACCATCATCTTCACTCGCACCAAGCGCACCGCAGACAAGCTCGCCGCCGAACTCGGCGATCGCGGCTTCCAGGTCAAACCTCTGCACGGAGACCTCGGTCAGGCGCAGCGGGAGAAGGCCCTGAAGTCCTTCCGCGAGGGCCAGGTCGACGTCCTCGTCGCCACCGACGTTGCCGCACGCGGAATCGACATCGACGATGTCACCCACGTCGTCAACTACCAGTGCCCCGACGACGAGAAGACCTACGTCCACCGCATCGGCCGCACCGGGCGTGCCGGCAACACGGGCATCGCCGTGACGCTCGTGGACTGGGATGACATGCCTCGGTGGCGCCTCATCAACAAGGCTCTCGGTCTTGACCATGATGAGCCCGCGGAGACCTACTCGACCTCACCTCACTTCTTCGCCGATCTCTCCATTCCGAAGGGGACGAAGGGGCGTCTGCGCAGGCAGCAGACCGAGGAGTCGGACGACCATGCGGGTCCGAAGAAATCCGAACAGCGCCGAGGCGGATCCTCGGGCCGCGGCGGGTCATCATCAGGTGATGACGCACCTCGGAAGCCGCGACGCAGCCGGGAACGTCGTCGCACCCGCGGCGGCAAGCCGGTGGGGCGCACCTCGACTGCCCCCAACGACCGCCAGAACTCCGCAGAATAGGGCAACAGCCCACCACCGGACTCAAACGAACGGCCTCGACCACCTCTGGTCGGGGCCGTTCGTTCATCTTGCGTGTGCTGGCCGGGCTCACGGTCATGGTCGGACATTCCGGTGGAGTCCTCATCGGACGCGGTGAACGGGCGGATGCCGATTTCGTGCCGCTCTTCGCCTGGTCGGACATCTTCATCCTCGGCTGAGGCCAAGAGGCTGAGTCCAAAAGACAGCGCCCCGCACCCGTACCCGGGCTCAGCGACCGCGATTCACCCCTGGATGAAGTCGACTCCCCCGGGTCGGGAGTTCGCGCGGTCAAGCAGCTTCGCGAACATGTGACTCGTCGTCACGTGCTCGCCCAGCCGGTTGGGCTTTCCTGTGCCGTGGTAGTCACTCGAACCGGTGATGATCAGATCATGGTCGTGGGCAAGCCTGCGCATGATCTCGCGTTCGCTCTGCGGATTGTCGCGGTGATCGACTTCGAGTCCGTCGAGTCCGGCCGCGATGAAATCCGCCATCGCCGTGTCGGGCACGACAAGTCCGCGCATCGCGGCGCGAGGGTGGGCGAAGACCGAGACTCCCCCGGCTTCGCGGATCAGCGCGATGGCCGTGATCGGATCGATCGTCGGCAGGCTCACATGGTATTTGCCGTGGCTGGACAGGATGGAGCCGAAGGCTTCGGTGCGCGATTCGACGATGCCCGCAGCAACCAGGGCATCAGCGATATGGGGTCGGCCGATCGTCGCATCTTCGCCGGAGACGGCAAGGACCGCGTCCATGTCCACGGGGTAGTCCTCAGCGAGGCGGTCGATGATGAGGTGCGTGCGATCGAGCCGGGCCCGACGAGTCTCTTCGACGACCGCGGCCAAACCGGTGTCATAGGGGTCATGCAGGTAGGACAGCAGGTGCACGCTGATTCCCTCGTGCCGACACGAGATCTCCATCCCCCGGACCAGACCCAGGCCGTAGACCCGTGCGGCTGCTTCCGCTGGGGCCCATCCGGCAGTGGTGTCGTGGTCCGTGACGCCGAGTACGTCGATGCCTTCCATCGACGCTTCGGATAAGAGTTCGGACGGGGTTTGAGTCCCGTCCGAGAACGCAGTGTGCACATGGAGATCTATGACCATGTACCCAGTCTATCCGCAGTCACACAGGATGCTCGTCCTCGTCCCGGCAATCACCGTGAGCAGTGCCTAGAATGGAAACATGACAACCCAGAATGAAGACAGCACCGAGCAGACCCAGGCCCTCGACGATCGAGTCAACAACCGTTCCCATCGCCCCAACTCCCAGGCATTTCGTGATTTCGTCGCCGAGGGATGGGACCGTACACCACTCGATGCCCAGGCTCTGGCCGCAGCCGGATTCACACCAGCACGCCGGGCGCAGGTCTCCGCCGCCTTCCCCGGAGAACGACTCGTCATCCCCGCCGGGGGCCACAAGGTCCGGTCCAACGACACCGACTACCGTTTCCGCGCCCATTCGGCGTTCATCCACCTGACCGGCCTCGAAGCCGATTCCGAGCCGGACGCCGTTCTCGTCTTCGAGCCGGAGGACGATGCTCACACTGTGACTCTGTATTTCCGGCCCCGCGCGGGTTCGGATACCGTCGAGTTCTTCTCCGATTCCAGGTACGGCGAATACTGGGTCGGTCCCCGCGCCGATCTCGAAGCGATGTCGACGATGACCGGCATCACCACCGAAAGCGCCGCGACGGTCGACGACGCGATCACCAAGGACCTCGGCGCGATCTCAGTGCGTCTGGTCCGCCAGGCCGATGTCCGCATCGACTCCCTCATCGATGTCGCCCGCACTCAGGTGCAGGCCGATCTTGAGACCTCGGAGGCCGGAGATGCCGAGCTGGCCCAGCTGCTGTCCGAGCTGCGACTGATCAAGGACGAACACGAGGTCGCCGCCCTGCGCGAAGCCGTCGCCATCACCCGCACCGGCTTCGACAACGTCGTCGCCGCCCTGCCCACCGCAGTGACTCATCGACGCGGTGAACGCATCATCGAGACCGCCTTTGAAACCGCCGCCCGCTCCGAGGGCAACGGCATCGGCTACGACACGATTGCGGCCGCGGGCAACCATGCCTGCACCCTGCACTGGATCCGCAATGACGGTGCGGTGCGCGAGGGCGACCTCGTCCTCGTCGATGCCGGGGCAGAAGCCGATTCGCTCTACACGGCCGATATCACCCGCACACTCCCGGTCTCAGGCACGTTCACCGACGTTCAGGCGAAGATCTATGATGCCGTCCTCGACGCATCGGATGCGGCCTTCGCCGTCGCCGCTGACCATGCCAACCGTGAGGTGAAGTTCCGCGAGGTCCACGAAGCCGCGATGGAGGTCATCGCCGCCCGCCTCGAGGAATTCGGCATCCTGCCGGTCTCTGCAGCCCAGTCGCTGTCACCGGAGGGTCAGCATCACCGGCGCTGGATGGTGCACGGGACCAGTCACCACCTGGGCCTGGACGTCCACGACTGTGCTCAGGCACGTGCCGAGATGTACTTGGATGCGGCGATCGAACCTGGCATGGTCTTCACGATCGAACCTGGCCTGTACTTCAAGACCGACGATCTGCTCCTGCCCGAGGAATTCCGCGGCAACGGTGTGCGCATCGAAGACGACGTCCTCGTCACCGCCGACGGAGTCGAGAACCTTTCGGCAGGATTCCCGCGCACCCGCGCCGAGGTCGAGGCCTGGGTCCAGGGACGATGACCCCTGGGCCGTTCCGGGGCCGGGGCATCCTCGAGATCCCGGGAATCACGCTGGGCCACGCCGGCGAGTTCGGCCCGGACCGGTTGACCGGCGTCACCGCCGTCCTGCCACCACCCGGTGCGCAGGTCGGGGTGGACGTCCGTGGTGGCGGTCCGGCCACTCATGAGACCGATGTCATCGCCCCCGGCACCCATTCCTATGGTGCCGATGCGATCGTCGTCACCGGTGGATCCGCATTGGGTCTGCAGTCGGTCAGCGGTGTGGTGCGCGCCCTCGCCGAGGCGGGGCGCGGTTTCCCTGCTCCTGGACTTGCCGACACCGTCATTCCACTCGTCCCCGCCGCCGCGATCTTCGACCTCGGCCGAGGCGACGGGACCGCGCGTCCTCCTACGGATGTCGACGGTGAGGCCGCGGCACGGGCAGCCCTTCGCTCAGCACACGATAGGGCACAGGCACCCGGCGTCAGGGGCAGCCTCGGCGCGGGTCTGGGTGCACGTTCGGGACAGCAGACCATGCGCAGCTCCACGGGGTCGATCGCGATCCGTCTGCCCGGCGGCTACACCGTTGCCGCTCTGGTGGTGGCCAACCCGCTGGGCACGATCGGGACGCCCGACGGCAACCTGTGGGCGGGCCCGCTCCTGGACTCGTATGGATTCGATCTGCCGCGGATCGGTCATCTGCCGGCCACTCCCGAGTCCACGGCCGAGGCCACCTCGGCGAAGAACACGACCATCGCCATCGTCGCCACGGACGCGGCCCTGAACCCGGCGCAGGTCACGCGTATGGCCTCCGGTGCCCATGCCGGAATCGCGCGGGCGATTCACCCCTCGCATACGCTCTTCGACGGTGACACGGTCTTTGCCGTCGCCACCGGTGATGTGAGCCTGCCGGAGGACTTCGCGGCCTCGACACTCGACCAGGTCGCGATCACCGCAGCTGCTGCCGATGCCCTGAGCCTGGCCGTCATCGATGCTCATGTCGCTGCCGCTCCGGTGGAGGACTCGTGGGGTCAACCACCGACTCTCAGCGATGTCGCGCCCGATTTCGCTGAGGCCTTCGCCGCACTGGAATGAGGCGTACCGGACTGAGGTTCTCTGGCCTCAGCCGGGCGCAGACAGAGACTGGGGCGGGCACCGACATCATTGATGCCGGCGCCCGCCCCTTTCCTGTGCGAATCTGCTTCAACAGCCTCGCTCGGAGTCAGCAGTCTCCCTCAGGGGATTCGATCAGTTCGAGTCCGCCTGGCGAGCCTCTTCCGAGTCGAGTCCCTTACGGTCGTCTGCGTCGGCCTTCTTCTCCTGCTGAGTGCTGAAGCCGTCCTTCGCCAGCTGCTTCTTCGAGGTCTGAGCCGCAGCGGCCTCGTCCTCGACAACGGTGAAGCGGACGGTCTCCGTGAACTCACGGCCGTAGCGGTCCGTGCCGGTGACTTCGGCGCTGTGCGTGCCGAGGTCGAGATCGGACGGCATCTCGGCTCGCCACAGGTGCGAGCTGGACTGTCCGACGCTGCCCGAGGTCCGCAGGTTCTGCGAGGCCGTGTACGGATCGGTGTACTCCCAGCCCTTCGCCAGCGACTCGCCCTTGCCTGGCTGAGTGTGCTCGGCGAGCTTGCTCGACTTCCCGTCGAAGCTGACCTCGACTCGAGCGTCCGATGTGCCTGCGAGGAAGCTCGAGGTCAGCCAGGTGTCGCCCTGTTTGAGGTCATCGCGAGTCACGACGCGCTCAGAGATCGCCTCCGGCTCTTCGCCTGCCTTGTCGGCATCCTGCCAGTCCTGTGCCTCCTGTGCCCAATCGCGCCATTCGGGCGAGTTCACGCCCAGCAGCAGCTGATGGTCATCGGACTCGTTGCGGACCGTGTAGCGTTCGCTGCGGTTGGAACCGTCGAATTCGAGGGTTTGGACGCCTGGTTCGGATGCATCACCGGTGAAGGAGTATGGCAGCCCGTCGGCGTTGAGTCCGCCGGAGTACCAGTCACCGGAGACGGCTCCGGCGACGATCTGGGTGTTGGGGAGCGTGTCGATGCCCTCGTCGGCCCATTCCTTGCGCTGTTCACCGGCCACGAGGTTCTCCTGCGTGTGCGTGTGACCGCCGACGGTCACCGCGTTCGGGTAGTCGGAGATGACGTCGTAGAACTCCTTGGCGTCCTCGGCGACGACCTGTTTGTGAGTGACGATCGGTACGTGGGTCGCGATGACGACGTGGTCGTTCTTCGCCACATTCTTGAGATCGTTCTCAAGCCATTCGAGCTGCTCTTCACCGATCTTCTCCTTGTACTTCTTCGTCGATGCGTTGCCCGAGTACTCGATGCTGTCGAGGACGACGAAGTGAGTCTTGCCGACATCGTAGGAGAAGTGGCCCGGTCCGAAGTCATCACGGAAGGTATCGAGCGCGTGTGCGTCATCCGGGGAGTCGTAGTCCTGGTCGTGGTTGCCGGGAGCGGCCCGAACCGGTCCGTTCATCTGCGAGTAGACGTCGCGGAGCTCGTCGTTGAGGCTGAGGTCATCGCCCACGTTGTCTCCAAGCAGGAGCACGCCGCAGCCATTGTAGTCATTGCGATCGGCGAGGTCGCCGACAGCGCCGTCACGGGCGTAGCCCATTTCGGTCTTGTCATAGGCCTGGGTGTCGGAGGCGATCGCGCAGTCCTGCTTCGCCGAGGCGGTGGCCGAGGATTCGATCATCGGGAAGTTCACGGCCTTCGGGGTGTCCCCTGTCGGCTTGATTCCACCGAACTTGAGCTGTGGTGACCCCTTCGGCAGGTGGTTGTAGCTGAACTGCGCGAAGTTGTCCGAATCCACCGGGACCTGCCAGCCGGAGGGCTGGGTGATGGAGACCGTCATGTTGTCACGAACGGGCAGCTCGTAGGAGCCCTTGCCGTCGGTCTGCACGACGTCGACGCCGTTGGTCACGGCGACGTCGGCAATGCCCGTCTCGTCTCCGTCGAGCTTCGAGTTCTCGTTGACGTCATCGAAGACCTGACCCTTCAGAGTCTCCGGGTCATCGGCCTGTCCACGGTCCACCTGCACGTGGCCCTCATAGAGTTCGGCGGGAGCATCTGCTGCAGCTGCAGAGCTTGCGCCCACCAGCGGCACCATCAGGGCGAGGGCGGCACATGCGCTGAGTCCTGTCACCACGTTCGGACGAAATCGTCGTTCCGACATTGAAGTCTCCTTGTGTTCGGTAGTGGGAAGTTCTGCCGAGAAAAGACCCTAGGGAGCCTGAGAGAATCCTGAATGGATGCGACAAGACAGCTTGGTGAACGGAGAGTGATGGGCTCATGGCGACCGCCGACAGCCGCTCGCACAGCCGCGCTTCGCGCATCCGATAGGGCTGACCCCGTAGGCTTGAGAGCATGAGTGGTCCACCGAAAAGAGTCTTCGTCGCGCGTCTCATCGCCGTCCCCGTCTTCGATCCTCTTGGAGATCAGGTCGGACGTGTGCGAGACGCCGTCATCGTCTACCGCGCGACCATGCGGCAGTTCCCCCGCGTCATCGGCCTCGTCGTCGAGGTTCCGGGCAGACGACGAGTGTTCGTGCCGATGGGACGTGTGACCTCCATCGACTCCGGTCAAGTCATCACCACCGGACTGGTGAACATGCGCCGCTTCGAACAGCGCCACTCGGAGACGCTGGTCGTCAACGACCTCCTCGACCGGCGCCTGCGGCTGCGCGAAGACGACTCCCCCATCCAGATCGAAGACGTCGGCATCGAACAGCAGGTGAACAAGGACTGGGAAGT
This sequence comes from Brevibacterium aurantiacum, assembly GCF_003932995.1. NCBI lineage: Bacteria > Bacillati > Actinomycetota > Actinomycetes > Micrococcales > Brevibacteriaceae > Brevibacterium > Brevibacterium aurantiacum. The sequence goes on along the minus strand of NZ_CP025333.1, from coordinate 1,772,858 downwards.
CACCCGGCTCTTCGTGCGCAGAGTCCAGGAACGCAGCGCCTTCTCCGCCTTCCGCCGGCGCGGTGAGACCATGCAGATCTCCTGGACCGACACCGAGCACCCGGCCGACTCAAACGTCGATCAGGAGGCCACACAGCTCATTGCCGCGTACCAAGACACGAAACCCGCCGACCTCGCCGACGTCCTGTTCGAGATGAAGCCCGAACGTCGACTCCAGGTCGCCCGCGCCCTCGACGACGAACGCCTGGCCGACGTCATCGAGGAGCTGCCCGATGAGACACAGGTCGAGCTCCTCTCCGCCCTCGACACCGAACGTGCGGTGACGGTGCTGGAGGAGATGGAACCCGATGACGCGGCCGACCTCCTCGGCGAGCTCAGCGATGAGCAGGCAGAACGGTTCCTCGCACTCATGGAACCTGACGACGCCGAGGATGTGCGCACCCTGCTGTCCTACGACGACGACACCGCCGGTGGTCTGATGACCACGGAACCCGTCATCCTGACCCCGGAGACGACCGTCGCCGAGGCGCTCGCTCACGTCCGCAGAGAGGATCTTCCCGCGGCGCTGGCGGCTGCGGTCTTCGTCTGTCGGCAGCCGGTCGAGACGCCGACGGGGAAATATCTGGGGATCGTCCACATTCAGGAGATGCTGCGCCATCCCCCGCACGAGGCCGTCGGCATCATGCTCGACACGGAGGTCGAGGCGCTGCCACCGGACTCACCGCTGGGCGAGGTCACGAAGCTGCTCGCGGCGTACAATCTGGTGTCGGTGCCGATCACCGACGAGAACGACCGCCTCATCGGCGTGGTCACCGTCGATGACGTCCTCGATGAGCTGCTGCCCGATGACTGGCGAGTCACCGGGCGCGATGACCATAGGAGGGGATAGCTGTGGCTGCTGACGATTTCGACGTTCCCCGTTCGAGCAGACGCAGACTGCCGAACATTGCGATGTCCCCGGAGACCTTCGGACGCGGAGCCGAAGGCTTCGCCCGGTTCATGGGCACCCCCGCGTTCCTCGTGGGGATGACCGTGTTCTGCGCTGTCTGGTTGATTTGGAACACGCTCCTCCCCGAGGCCTGGCAGTTCGATCCTCGGTCGTTGAACTTCACCTTGCTGACGCTGATCCTGTCGCTGCAGGCCTCCTACGCCGCCCCGCTGATCCTGTTGGCGGAGAACCGCAGCACCGACCGTGACCGTGTCGAGTTCGAACACGACAGGCAGCGGGCCGAGCGCAACCTCGCCGACACCGAATACCTGGCACGCGAGGTCGCGGCGCTGCGCATCGCCATGCGCGAGGTGGCGACCCGAGACTTCATCCGCTCCGAACTCCGAGACCTGCTCAAGGAGCTCGAAGAGGACGCGAAGGAGCCCGTCAGAGACCCGGTCCGAAGTGACCGGTCCGACGACGAACAGGTAGGCTGAAGGTCCCGCGAAGACCGAGCGGGAAGTGAAAGGACGTGAGCACATGAGTGGGCCATCCGAGGACGCAGTCAGGGAAGCTCTGACAGGTGTCATCGATCCGGAGATCCGCCGCAGCATCGTCGAACTCGACATGGTCGAGTCCGTCAGCATCGAGGGCGGGAAAGTCACCGTCACCGTCCTGCTCACCATCTCCGGCTGTCCGCTCAAGGACACGATCACCAAAGACACCACGGCAGCGGTCTCGCAGGTCGACGGTGTCACCGATGTGTCCGTGATCCTCGGGACCATGACTCCAGAGCAGCGCACCGCGATGCGCGAGAAGCTCCAGGGCCCGGGCACCAGCCGCGAGGTTCCGTTCAACAAGCCCGACTCACTGACGAAGGTCTACGCCATCGCCTCGGGCAAGGGCGGAGTCGGCAAGTCATCGATCACCGCGAACCTCGCCGTCTCCCTGGCTCAGAGCGGACTGCGCGTAGGCGTCGTCGACGCGGACATCTACGGCTTCTCGATTCCGGCAATGCTCGGCCTCTCCGGCAAACCGACCCGGGTCGACGACATGATCATCCCGCAGGTCGCTCACAACGTGAAGGTCATGAGCATCGGCATGTTCGTGCCGCCGAACCAGGCTGTCGTCTGGCGGGGACCCATGCTCCACCGCGCCCTCCAGCAGTTCCTCACCGACGTCTTCTGGGGCGACCTCGACGTCCTTCTCCTCGACCTTCCTCCGGGCACCGGTGACATTGCGATCTCCGTAGCGCAGCTGCTCCCAGGGTCAGAGCTTCTCGTCATCACAACACCGCAGCAGGCGGCCGCACAGGTCGCCGAGCGCGCGGGATCGATCGCCACCCAGACAGATCAGCGCCTGGCCGGAGTGATCGAGAACATGTCATGGATGGAGATGCCCGACGGCACTCGGATGGAGGTCTTCGGCTCCGGAGGCGGCGCCCAGGTGGCCGCAAACCTCTCGGAGACGATCGGTTCCGAGGTCAAGCTGCTGGGCCAGGTGCCACTCGACACGCAGGTCCGCGAAGGCTCGGATTCCGGACTGCCGGTGGTGTTGGGCTCCCCCGACTCCCCCGCAGCACGCGAATTCGCCTCGTTGGCGTCGACTCTGTCCCATCGCTCACGCGGCCTGTCGGGACGATCCTTGGGTCTCAGCCCGGTCTGAAGTCTGGTCTGATCCGCCTGTTTGGGATCAGATTCGCCTGCTTGAGATCAGGTGGCTTCGGTGTCGAAGGGTGCAGTGGCTGAACGGTCGCGCAGAGCGGACTGAGCCTGGAATCGCTCGATCGGCGACAGGGTCTTGGTGCGGGGCTCACTCGGCGTGGAATCCGCGTCACCGACGCTGCCTGCGGACGCTGAATCGAGCGACTGAGCGGGTGTGTCACTCGAGGCAGCCGATGATTCCCGAAGCTTGGACTCGCGGATCGCTGAGTCCTCCTCGACGAGAGCCTCGCGCACGATACGCCTGGGGTCGTACTGACGTGGATCCAGCTTCTGCCAATCGACGTCATTGAAGTCATCGCCGAAGTCGCGGCGCACGCTGTCCTTGGCTCCCTCAGCCATCCGACGCATCTGTCGCACGAGGTCACGCAGCTTCTGCGCGTATTCGGGCAGGCGTTTGGGCCCGATGACGACAAGAGCCACTACCACCAGGATCAACATCTCGGTGCCGTTGATACCCAACATGGAAACAAGTCTACCGTGCACAGAAGTATGCTCGACTCACGGTCAGCACAGGATGGAGTGGAGCAGATGGATGAAGTGGTCGTGGAACGAGTCCTGCGCATCGTCGCGCTCGTCCCCGAGGGGCGTGTCGTCGCCTATGGCACCGTCGGACTGGTCGCCTCCTGCTCGGCGCGCTACGTCGGACGTGTGATGAAGGAGTTCGGCTCGAACGTCACCTGGTGGAGGGTGGTCAACGCCGCTGGAGTGCTGCCGGAGGCTCTGCTGCCCACCGCGCGTGAGCACTGGGAGGACGAGGGTACTACGCACACGCATGAGAAGGTCTCCAAGTCGGCCTTCGTTGACATCGATGATCTCGAGGAGCTGTGGCGCACCCACGGAATCGACCCCGCATGCAGTTAGACTGAAGTCCACATGTCAGCCGAAAGGGAGGGTCGATTGTCACGCGAGAATGCAGGTGATCTCACCTTCGCCGAACAGTACAACGGGCCCGACCCCTTGCTGGATGCCGCGCGAGCCCTCTCCCACGAGAACGGTTTGGCCCCGGTGTCGCAGACTACGGCGTCGACGCTGACCCTTCTCGCCCGGCTGCTCACTCCGGTTGCCGCAGTCGAAGTCGGCACCGGTGCCGGCACCTCGACGTTGGCCCTGCTGCGGGGAATGCCCAATGCAGGGATCCTGACCTCGATCGACACGAACTCCACAGCCCAGGCTGCGGCTCGTGATCTCATCGACATGGCAGGCATCAGGCACAGCCGTCTGCGCCTGATGAGCGGGCGTGCCGAGGATGTCCTGCTGCGTCTGGCGCCAGGGGCCTACGACATGGTCTTCCTCGACTCGGAGCCAACGAACCTCGAACGCATGATCGAGCCCGCTCTCCGGCTTCTCGATGCCAACGGACTCCTCGTCATCCACCAGACATTGCTCAAGGGCGGGGTGGCCGATCCCGTTGACCGTTCGCCGCGCACCCAGGCGGCACGTGGCCTGCTCAACCGTCTGGCCGAACAGGATCGCCTCGAACGCGTCCTGCTGCCCATCGGCCAAGGTCTGCTCATGATCCAGAAGACTCGTCGCTGAACAGGCCGACGACACCGTAGAAAACCAGGAAACCCTAGCTGCTGCGTCGACAGCGGCGCTGAATGCAAAGACAGTTGAATGCAAAAACAGCAGAGACTCTGCGAAGTCTCTGCTGTTCGTTCAGCCGCGCTGACTGCTCAGCTGAAGGAGTGTGCCGTGTCGATCACTGGCCCAAAGTCTCGGCCAGGGTGTCATGCAGATCTGTGGCTTCGTCTCTGCTGAGTTCGATCACCAGACGGCCACCGCCCTCGACAGGAAGCCGCATCACCATGCCTCGACCTTCCTTGGTCACTTCCAGAGGTCCGTCGCCGGTGCGGGGTTTCTGGGCTGCCATGTGGGCTCTTCCTTCCGTTGATTATGCAAAGACGGTTCACGCTCGATGGACCGAATGTTATATGGCCGATTATTCCACGATCCGGTCACCCACGGGTAACCCGACCGAATTCTGACATCTGGACCTCATCATCAGGGCGGCAGATCCGCCGGTGGGGTGAAGTGCCACAGGTAGGCGACCCAGACGATCTGGAGCAGGATGAACGCGCACAGAACAGCCGCCCTGTACCCGCGAGAGCGCACGAGAGCCAATGTCAGCGCCATCGGGAACAGCGGCAGGAGCAGCCGCAGGGTCGACGTCTGCGGAGTGAAGAAGATGAGCAGGTACACGCCGTAGGCCAGACAGAAGTACTGCAGAGTTCTGCCCATCTTGGCGCCCGCCGGGGAGAAGATGAGAGCCAGCATTCCTGCGATGACGACGAACAGGAGCACCGGACCCAGCGGACCGATGAGGCTGTTGGCCTGAGCCAACCACTGCACCACATACGTCGACTCACCGGTGTGCCAGGCCGCTTCGGTGTCCGTATACGCGGTCATCGACCCCGTCGACAACCAGGCGTGGATGGGATGGACCAATGCCGCGACGCACGAGAGCACACCCAAGGTCCAGGACCGCACCACCTCGGCGGTGGGATAGGGGTCGTGCCTGCGACGCATGAAGCGGTCGATGAGGTGCAGCAGCATGAAGAAGGCGAAGGCCACGCCGATCGGGCGCGAGAGATCCATGAGGAACACGACGGGAATCGCACTGAGATAGCGGCGTTCGACGACGAGGAGGAGCGCTGTGGCCTGCAGCAGCAGCGTCAGCGACTCCGCGTACCCGGTGGAGAAGATGGCCGCCGGGGGAAAGAACATGACGAGGGCCAGACCGGTCAGGGCCTGGCCGGGGTCGACGTATCTGCGAAACAGCACCAGGATGACAATGGCGGCGAGGCCCGCTGCGAGTGTCGACACGATCGGTGAGATCACTTCGTAGCTCAGTCCGGTCACGCTCGAGAGGTTGCCGACGATCGCCGGATGCAGCGGATAGAACGCCCATTGGTTCTCGGCCACCGCGCCGGTCTCATCGATCGGCAGGATGTTCGGGTAGCCCTCCTTCGCCACCCGGCCGTACCAGCCGCCGTCCCAGAAGTTGAGGAAGTCGTTGAGTGTGGTGGTCACCGGGCTGGAGGACCAGTTCGCCGGATCCTGACGTTTGAGGACGGCGGCGAAGATCGAGATGCTCACGACTCGTGAGACGAAGTAGACCGCGATGGCCTGCACCCACACCGGCAGGGTGAGGAACAGGGTGCTCAGGCGCGACAGCCTGGAGGAGCTGAAGACTTCGGGAGCGAGTGTGATTCCGGGCAGGTCGTGGGCTTTGCTCATTGCTGCTCGCGTGCGGCTTCCAGCTCGGTGATTCGGGTGCGCAGAGCTGTCACCGCGCTGTCGACGTCCTCCATGCGGTAGCCGCGCAGGGCGGGGCGGAACGAGAGCCCCTCGAGATCCTCAGGTGTGAAGTCCTGCGGCAGGGGCTGCCAGTCGGCCTCAGTCTCCTCAGCGGACTCGGCGGAGAAGACGTTGAACGTCGCCGCCAGCACGATCACGAGCACGAAGATCGCTGCGGCCACTCCGATCACAATCCACAATGGCATAACGTCATTTTCTCACAGTGAGCACATCTGCTCAGCGCAGGCCGCGCACGGTGTGTTTGGGAGCTGCGTCACCGGTGATCGCCAGCGTCACCGCGATGGCGTCAGCGGTGGCGCGAACGTCGTGGGTGCGGATCATCGCAGCCCCCTTCGCCACCGCAAGCGCGGTGGCCGCGATCGTTCCGTTGAGACGCTCCCCCGGTGCCACGTCACCGATGGCCTCGCCGACGAAGTCCTTCCGCGAGATCGCCAGCAGCACCCGGAATCCGGTGTCGGTGAAGGTCTCGAGCTCCCGCAGCAGGCGCAGCGACTGGTAGGTGTTCTTTCCGAAGTCCGGTGTCGGATCGATGATGATCTTCTCAGCGGCGACTCCAGCGTCCAGGGCGGCTTCGGCCAGTCCGATCACTCCGTCCAGGGTCCGTTCGACGACCTCGCCGGCGCTCAGCCCGTACCGGTTGCGGTGGGCGTCGGTGCGTGGGGCCAGTCCGCCCGTGTGTGAGCAGACGATGCCCACGTCGTTCTTCGCCGCCACGGAGGCCAGTTCGGGATCGACTCCGGCCCAGGTGTCATTGAGCAGGCCCGCACCCGCGGTGCAGGCGGCCTGGGCGACTTCGTGGCGCCAGGTGTCGACGCTGATGAGCACGTCGGGGTGGCTGTGCGCGACGGCCTCGATGACTGGGCAGACACGGTCGATCTCCTCGGCGCTGGAGATCTCCCGCCCGCGGCCGGCCCTCACGCCTCCGATGTCGACGATGTGCGCCCCGTTCTGCACGGCGCCTTCGACGGCTGCGATGGCTTCCTCGGCAGTGGCCGCCGATTCGTAGAACGAATCCGTGGTCCGGTTGATCACGGCCATGATGGCTGGGCCGCCGGACCGGGCCTGTGCCAGTTGAAAGCCGCCGAGGTGGGGGCTGGGCTCGGCTGTGTCCCTCACTGCTGTTCTCCCTTGATCGCGGGCGGAGCCGAAGATCGACACGGCAGGACCGATCTTCGCCAAGGAGTCGAAGCCTTCGACGAACTCGCCCTGGATCCGCAGCACCCGCCACGGATCTTCGTGTGTCCAGTCCGAGGGTCCGCGAGAATCGAGCAGGCTCTGGTCTGCGGTCGTCTCCGGCACCTGTGATCCGCGCAGGCGCAGCGGACCCTGGCTGTAGACATTGTCCTCAGCCGAAGCTGGAACCTCGGCGGTTGAGTCATGGTCGGTCATCGGTCTCAGCGGCCTTCGAGGTAGGCGTGCAATGTCCGGGTGGCCTCGTCGACCTCGGTGACCGACACATGCTCATCCGACTTGTGGGCGTAGAGAGGATTGCCGGGTCCGAAGTTCACCGCCGGGACACCGAGTGCGCTGAACCTCGAAACATCGGTCCAACCCAGCTTCGGTGCCGGTGAGAGCCCAAGCGTGTCGATGAAGTCCTGAGCGATGGCGCGATCAAGGCCGGGCCGTGCCCCTTCGGCTGCGTCGGTGACGACGACGTCGAAGCCGGTGAAGAACTCGCGGAGGAAGCCCTCGGCCTCGGCGGCGGACTTGCTCGGTGCGAACCGGTAGTTCACGGCCACTGTGCAGGCATCGGGCACGACGTTGCCGGCGACTCCCCCGCTGATCGACACTGCCGACAGCGATTCACGGTAGTCGAGTCCGTCGACGTTCACGGTCCCGGTCTCATGGTCGGCCAGGCGCTGGAGCACCTCTGCTGCGGCGTGGATGGCATTGACTCCCATGAATGCGCGTGCCGAGTGGGCGCGAACTCCGGTCGTCGAGACGTTGACCCTGATGGTGCCGTTGCAGCCGCCCTCGACCGAGGCGTTCGAGGGTTCACCGAGGATCGCGAAGTCCCCTCCCAGCCAGTCGGGGTGGTTGCGGGAAACGCGGCCGAGACCGTTGAGGGAGGCGCCGACCTCCTCGTGGTCGTAGAAGACCCAGCTGACGTCGCGCGTAGGTTCGCGCAGGGCCGCGGCGGTGACCAGTGCCATCGCGACTCCGGCCTTCATATCGCAGGCACCCCTGCCCCAGATGACCTCGTCATCGGTGTAGTTCTCACCATCCATGTGGGTGCGCCGAGGCGGCAGGTTGTCCTCGACTGGAACCGTGTCCAAGTGGCCGGCCACGACGATGCGCTCGGCTCGTCCCAGGTGGGTGCGGGCCACGAGAGTGTCTCCGTCGCGCAGGATCTCCAGGTCCGGGCCAGGGCCTGCCCCGATGCGCTCGAGCACTGTTGCGACGGCGTCGGTGATGGTTGTCTCATTGCCTGAGACGGATTCGACGGCGCACAGGCGACCGGTGAGATCGGCCGGGTCACCGAGGGCCGCAAACAGGTATTCGGACAGGTCACCGGTGGGGGCGAAACGGGATTCGGTCTCAGCAGATGGATCGACAGTCATACCGCTTAGCCTAGTACTGCCGCCACCGACTAGTCTTGGAGGCATGACAGAACGCATAGTTTCCGCACGTGGCCTGGCCACCCTGCACAACGACTCCGTCCTCACCGCCTGGTACCCCACCCTGAGCACGGCCGATTCCTTCGAAGCCGCCGAGGCGGCCGCCGCCTCCCGCGCGGACGCTGACGGGCTCGATGCCCTCGTGTCCGCCGACGAGGCTCGGGGCACCCGGACCGAGGTCGTCACCACCACCATCGACCTCGACGCCGGTCCCGCTTCGGCAGCCGATGCCTACCTGCGCCTGCACGCGCTCTCCCACCGTGTGGTCGTTCCCAACGACGTCAACCTCGACGGCATCTTCGGTCACCTCGCGAATATCGTGTGGACCTCCGCTGGCGCCTGCTCGCCGGAGGATTTTGAAGCCACCCGCGCGAAGCTGATGGCCAAAGGCCCCGTCGCCGTCTACGGACTCGACAAGTTCCCGCGCATGACCGACTTCGTCATCCCCTCCGGTGTGCGTATCGCCGATGCGGACCGTGTTCGCCTCGGCGCACACCTGGCTGCGGGGACGACCGTCATGCATGAGGGCTTCGTCAACTTCAACGCCGGCACATTGGGCTCGGCCATGGTCGAGGGACGCATCTCCCAGGGTGTCGTCGTCGGCGACGGCTCCGACATCGGCGGCGGTGCCTCCATCATGGGCACGCTCTCCGGCGGCGGTACACACCGCATCTCGATCGGCAACGGCAGCCTGCTGGGCGCCAACTCCGGTGTGGGTATCTCCATCGGCGATGACTGCATCGTCGAAGCTGGTCTCTACATCACGGCCGGAACTCGCGTCACCGTTCCCGGTGAAGACGAGTCGGTCGTCAAGGCCTCCGAACTCAGCGGCCAGAACAACATCCTGTTCCGCCGCAACTCCGTCACCGGAGCCGTCGAGGCGATCTCACGCACATCCAAGGGAATCGAGCTCAACCCCGACCTGCACTGAGCAACAGCAACATCAACTCGGGCGCGTCCACGAAAGTGGGTGCGCCCTCGTGCTGTCTCGGCCAGTCTTACGTCGTGCCTCAACCCGTGGTGAGCGTGTGTCGTACGTCAGCCCCGCGCTGTCGTCGTGAGCGTGCGGCTCGAGCAGACATGACAATACGCCCTACACTCGGCTGCAAACCACCTTCTCCCAAAGGGGTGAAGCGGTGCTGAGTGTAGGGCGTATATGACCGGCGGTGCCTATTGCGAACGGCGGTGCCGGTTAAGAGTCGCGGTATGCATTACGAGTCGCGATACTGGTTGAGACCAGCCGCGCGATCGCGGATGCGATCAGCGCTCGTTCATTTCCTTGTAGTCGCGGGAGTAGGCACCCGTGTAGATCTGGCGCGGACGGCCGATCTTGGTCTCGGGATCGTTGATCATCTCGCGCCACTGTGCGATCCAGCCCGGCAGACGGCCGACGGCGAAGAGCACCGTGAACATGTTGGTGGGGAATCCGAGGGCCTTGTAGATCAGACCGGTGTAGAAGTCCACGTTCGGGTAGAGCTTGCGCTCGACGAAGTAGTCATCGGCCAGAGCGATCTCTTCGAGCTTCTGAGCCACCTCAAGCAGCGGGTCACCGCCGGAGCGTGCCAGGACCTCATCAGCGGTCTTCTTGATGATCTTCGCACGCGGGTCGTAGTTCTTGTACACGCGGTGTCCGAAGCCCATGAGACGAACGCCGTCTTCCTTGTTCTTCACGCGTTCCATGAACTTCTCGGGTCCGTCATCAGAAGCCGAGATCTCCTCGAGCATCGTCAGCACAGCAGAGTTGGCGCCACCGTGCAGCGGGCCGGCCAGAGCGTTGACGCCGGCCGAGATCGACTGGAACAGGTTGGCCTGTGACGAGCCGACGAGACGAACCGTCGAGGTCGAGCAGTTCTGCTCGTGGTCGGCGTGGAGGATGAAGAGCTGGTCCATGGCTTTGACGGCCAGCGGATCGGGCTCGTAGTCCTCTGCCGGCACTCCGAAGTTCACGCGCAGGAAGTTCTCCACGAGGCTCAGGGAGTTGTCCGGGTGGATGACCGGCAGACCCATGTTCTTGCGGTGGGCCAGTGCAGCGATCGTCGGCATCTTCGCGAGCAGACGGAACGTCGAGGTGTCGACCTGACCTTCGTCAAAGACATCGAGGTCATCTTGGTAGAAAGTCGACAAAGCGGCGACCGCGGCTGCCACCATGGGCATCGGATGCGCATCGTAGGGGAAGGCGCGGAAGAAGCGACGCAGGTCTTCGTGGACGATGGTGTGTCCGCGCAGTCGACCGTCGAACGCGTCGTACTGTTCCTGTGTCGGAAGTTCACCATGAATGAGGAGGTAGCTGACTTCGACGAAGTTGGAATGCTCGGCGAGCTGTTCGATGGGATAGCCGCGATACTGCAGAACACCTGCGTCACCGTCGATGTAGGTGATCGACGAGGAGCTTGAAGCAGTATTGGCGAAACCTGGATCATAGGTGACCGCGCCAGTGTCTTTCAGCAGCGAACCGATGCGATATCCGTTGTTGCCCGCTGAGGATGCCACCTCGGGCAGCGTCAGCTCCGTGTCCCCGACCTGCAGACTCGCATCCGATGGCATATGTTCTCCTCAGCTTTGACCCACCTCAAGAACTTCCTGAGGTGTCTTGCACAATTCCCTCAAAGACTACCGATAACTGCCAGAATCAGAAAATCCCAGCACTACCCTCAAACTGCTCGGTAACCCGTCTGATCTGGCTCTACTGGGCTTCTTCGAACCAAATTTCGGTAGGCTCAGCGTCCACCCTTTTGGACCTCAGAACCGCTCATTCTGCCGCCGCATGCAACCGTCGTGCGGCCGCCTCGATGCGCTCATCACTTGCCGTCAGGGCAATGCGCACATGGTCCGTAGCCGCCTCACCATAGAATTCGCCGGGACCGGCGATGATGCCGATGTCGGCCAGCCCGGACAGCGAATCCCAGCAGTTGATGTCGGCACTCGACCACAGATAGAGGCCCGCGCTCGAGTGATCGATGCGGAATCCGTAGTCTTCGAGACCGCTGCGCAGCAGGACCCGACGAGCCCGGTAGCGCTCCTTCTGTTCAGTGACGTGAGCAGTGTCTCGCAGACCGGCGATCATCGCCGCCTGGACTGGGAACGGCACGATCATTCCGGCGTGCTTGCGTGACTTGGTGAGGTCGCCGATGAGGTCGCGGTCACCGGTCACGAAGGCCGCGCGGTACCCGGCGAGGTTGGACTGCTTCGACATCGAGTACACGCTGAGAACACCGTGGTGATCTCCGCCGGTGACGTTGAGGATGCTCGGAGCCGGTGATTCGGATTCCCAGTTGAGCAGTCCGTAGCACTCATCGGAGGCAAGGACGACTCCAGATTCACGGATACGGCGGACCACCTCGGCGAGGGTGTCGGTGTCCAGCACCTCACCCGTGGGATTGCCAGGGGTGTTGATCCACAGCAGTCCGATTCCGTCCAGGGAGGCACCGGCGGCAACGTCTGCCGCGTCGAGACGACGACAGCCGACACCGGCGATCGTGGCACCCATCTCATAGGTCGGGTAGGCCGCCGATGGGCAGGCCACTTCCAGACCAGCCTGGCGCAGTCCCAGCAGTGTGGGCAGCCACGCGACAAGCTCCTTCGAACCGACCGTGGGCAGCACCTCGGCGGCGGGATCGAGTGTGACCCCATGCCAATTCTGATACCACCAGGCGATGGCTTCGCGCAGTTCGGTCGTGCCCGCCGTCGTCGGATAGCCATGGGCGTCTCCGGCGGCGGCCAGTGCTGACTGGATCACCTGAGGAGTGGGATCGACCGGTGTGCCGATCGAGAGGTCGCAGACCCCATCAGGGTGCTGTGCGGCCCGATCGCGGAACTCGGTGAGTCGGTCCCACGGGTAGTCGGGCAGATTGAGGCCGAAGCGCGACGAGTCGAAGCGTGAAGACATGGCTCAGTCGTGAGGTTGCAGAGGCAGGGCGGCGATGATCGGGTGATCCAAGCCGGTGTTGCCCAGCTTCGCGGCGCCGCCGGGTGAGCCCAGCTCGTCGAAGAATTCGACGTTGGCCTTGTAGTACTCCGACCATTCCTCCGGTGTGTCGTCTTCGTAGAAGATCGCTTCAACCGGGCAGACCGGTTCGCAGGCGCCACAATCGACACATTCGTCCGGGTGGATGTAGAGGCTGCGCTCACCTTCATAGATGCAGTCGACCGGACATTCGTCGACGCAGGCCTTGTCCTTCAGATCGACACAAGGCTGGGCAATGATGTACGTCACGAGTACGACTCCTATAAAGACTCAACGAGATTGCACGTATACAGCCTAAGACTACGCCTTCCGGTCCGGTCAGGTCCCATCGGGTCGACGTGATCCTTCTTTCACATTCGTGTCCTCGGTCACGTCGGCGGTGGTGGGGATGGGGGCTGGATTAGGCTGGGGTGGCAAGAACTTCAAGGACGTTTCGGCGGAAGGCGATAAGTGGACGATCTGCAGCCCGGCAAAAGAGTGGTCGTGCGGTATTCGCTCGAACCCGGTGATTCGCATTCGACCTCGGATGCCCTCGGCGTCGTCAACAGTGCCGACGAGTCGTTCGTGGAGATCGGGACCAAACGCGGACCGATCCGCATCGCCCGCGAGCAGATCATGCTCGTCCACGAGGTGCCCCCGGCACCGACCAAATCAGGTCGCACCCACGAGATTGTCTCCGCCGTCGATCTGCGTCGGATCTCAGCAGCAGCATGGCTACCTGCTGACATCTCCTGGCTGCATATGGAGAACCTGCGCAATGAGAGTTCCGAATCCGATGCCGACATCGGACTGCTGCAGAAGGGCTGGCTGCTGCGCAGCTCCGACTCGGTGACCAGACGTGCCAACAGCTGCCTGCCCGTCACCGACACCGGAATGGACTGGGAGCAGAGCCTCGACGCCGTCGAAGCCTGGTACTCGGCCCGGGAGAAGCCCAGCTGCGTCCAGATCTATTCTGCCGATGACTCCAGTACTCTGGCGCCGGCATGCGAGGGGCTGGCCCCGCTGCTCTCCGCCCGCGGCTACTCCCCCTGTGAGCCCGTCTTCCTGCTGGCCGGTTCCACCGCCGAGGCGGCCGCTGGGGCCGCTCATCCCGGTGACGCAGCCGCTCCAGGCCTGTCTATCGACGTCAGCGAGGAGCCGAGCCCCATGCACTACGCGGCGTGGACGAGTGAGCGCGACCCCGGTTCGGCCGACGCTTTCCGCAGCCTCATCGAAGCTTCCGATCCGTGTCAGTTCGTCACGGCCTATGCCGATCACCCCGATGGCAGCAGGACCATGGTGGCCAGCGCCCGGATCGTCGAACGCAGCAAATGGGGCGTGCTGACGAACCTCGTCACCCACCCCGACCTGCGCCGGCGAGGAGCAGGTCGGTCGGTGGCCCGCGCCGCGGCGGCACTGCTGTCCCAGCGGGGAGTGCGTTCGTATCTCGTTGATGTGGAGGCGAGCAACGAAGCGTCCCTGAACCTCTTCACATCCCTGGGAGCCACGGTTCGTCACCGGTCCTGGTACGCCAGTCGCGGTTGAGTCGCGTCAACGACTCCGGCTGAAGCGATTCAGTCCTTGCACTCCACCTTGTTCACCGGACGGTAGACGGTGACGAATGAGTCCCTGGTCGTCTTGCCCGAGGCGATGTCCTCCATCGTCCGCGTGATCTTGATCGACCAACCCTGTTTGGGAGTCTGAGGCGTGCATTCAGGTCCCGACTCGGTCACGGACCCGGGTGAACTGTAGTTGTAGCGGTCAGAGGAATCGGACTTTACCTTGAGCTTCTTGTCGCCGAATACCTTTGCGTGGACCTCACCATCGGAGAGGTACATGTCGAGGACCACCGGCTGCTTCGAGGTGTTCGTGAACTTCATGTCGATCGTCGACCAGTCCAGCGTGGCCTCCCGGCCCTCTGGGTAGCGGGAGATGTAACGCGAATGAGCTTGGTGTTCGTCCAGTTCGAAACCGGCGAAGAAGGCGGCGTTGAACAGTGTCGTCGATACCTGCGAGACTCCCCCTCCGAAGTCCTCCTTCATCTGCCCGTCCGAGATGACGCCGGCGGCCTTGTACCCGTTTGCTGCTGTGCGCTGTCCGATGGCCTCGTTGAGGGAGAACTGCTCCCCGGGCTGAACGACCGTCCCGGAGACCTTTTTTGCCGCGACCTTGAGATTGGTGTCGCGGTTGGGTTCGGATGAGTAGCCGGTTGAGTATTCGGACATCACGTCGGAGACATCAGCCTTCTCCGCATCCTTCGTGGTGAAGTCCGGTTCCACCGAGGCGAGGGTGACGGTTGGTTTGTCGGTCTTGCCCGAGATGGCGTCAGTGACGGCTGTGGTCAGCTCGTCCTTTTTGATCCCGATTCCCGTTTCCGACTTCACGACCTGAGGCTTGCCGTCTTTGATCGTGAAGCTTGCATCCTTCGCGGGCTTCCCGACATCCTTGTTGGCCGCCACGACCCGTTTCTGCAGGTCCTCCTCGTCGAAGACGGGAGTGAGCTTCGAGTCCTTGGGCTCGAAGGTCAGTGTCTTCGCGATCGTCGCGGGGCTGATCGTCATATCTCCGGCGTCGACATCCGAGGAGGCGTCTTTCGCGGGTTCGGCTCGCACGGTCAGGTCTCCACTCACTGCATCCTTGGCGAAGCCGTCGGCGACGTCTTTCGCCTCGGCAGTGGTGATGTCGGGTTCGACGTCGGCAGCTGTGACCGGCAGCGGCCCTTCGGTACGCAGCCACGAGTCCTTGATGGCTGTGCGCACCTGTTCGGCGTCGACGCTCTGACCATCGGTGCCGTCCTTGACCTCGGGCTTGGCTTTGACGTAGCTGACTTCGGCGTCGACGGGTTCGAACTTGAGTGATTCCGTGACCTTGCCGGTGGCGTCCTCGAATTTCTCATCGTCGATGCTGATGACCGGTTCGATTTCGTCATCGCCGAAGAGGCGGTCCCAGATGATGACGGGGTTGAGGGTGAAGCCGGTGGCTCGGCTGATGGTCTCCGAGATGTCGAAGCCGACCCCGGCTTTCTCAGGGTCGAGGGCGGCAGTGGGCTTGCCCGCCTTGAGTTCGATCTTCTCCCCCGCTGTCTCACCCAGCTCTTCACGCAGGGTCGATTCCGCGGAGGTGGTGGACTTGCCGCCGATGTCGACGCCGGCGACAGTCGTTCCGGGCGACAGCACGCGTCCGGTGAGGAATCCGATGACCAGGTAGAGGACGGCCAGGACCAGCACGATGAACCCGGCGATGAGCCACGGTCTCCGCTTCGGAGTCTCCGCGGTGCCCTGCGGGCGGCCGCCGGGGTTCGGTGAGGGGTGGGACAGTGTCTGCGTCGGCATAGTTCTCCCGATTCTAACGGGCTGCTGTGGGCCGCCGCACCTTGATGAACGCGAGGATTGCGGCGATGAACATCGGACCGATCAGCCAGGCCGCCGAGCGCAGCGTTCCGGTCACGATGATGTCCGCGCCAGGCAGCCACGTCGGCTGGCCGAGGACATAGGAGAGGATGACGATGACAAGTGCGGCCACAAGCATCGGAGAGGAGCTTAAGTACATGGTCTTGAGGTGCCAGAGTCCGCAGGCGGCCAGCAGCAGGGACAGTACGAGTCCCCAGGGCAGGATGACCGTGGCACCGGCGAGGTCGAACACGCTCACGTTGAGGTGCTGCATGGCCCCGAGGAAGCCGATGAGCACAGCTAAGACAACAGCATGGGCATAGGCGAAGAACCCTGGCTTCTTGGGCTCTCGACGTCGCCGGCGCAGGGGTGCTGCACCGACAGCGCTGGGGGTCTGGGTTTCGCAGGCAGCGATGTCGAGGTCCGTGAGCACATGAGGTGCAGGTCCTGATCGAAGCCTCTGGGCCGAGATGGGTGTTCCGGCACCGATGGAGTAGTACTCATGGTCGACGATCTTCATGCCGATGCCGTTCGACAGTGCGAAGAACCCGCCGGAGACCGCCACCTGGGTGCGGTGAGCGGCCAAGGCGCTGCGTTTGGCGCCGAGAACCGAGGAGATGTCCTGGGCGATGACGATCTCGCTCACGGGCGGTTTGGTGGGGATCGTCTGAGCTGGCGAGAAGCCGGTTTCGGCGAATCCGGGCTGATTCGCGTCGAATGTCTCGTGAGCCACCTCGGCGGGGACATCGACGAACAGCAGCCGTCCGGCTCTCCAAGCTGCGAGGTCGACGGCGGCCACAGTAGCCTCGTGAACGCGCACGTGGTCGGGGTGGCCGTAACCGCCGTTGGCGGCATAGGTGATGACCGCATGGGGGCGGACCTCGTCGATGACGGCGGCGATGTAGCGGGACACGGTCGAAAGTTCGGCAGCGCAGAGTGCGTTGGCGGGCATGGTCGAGGCGGCGACGGCATGACCGTCAGGGCCCCACTCCATCCCGGAGTCTTCGAAGGTGTGGGCGCTGCCGCCCAGGAACAGGTGCTCACGCACGCCCAAGGCAGCCATCGCCTCAGCGACCTCGGCTTCCCGGACGCGGGCGAGTCCGGCACGATTGCCTTCCAAGCCTTTGAGGTCGGCGGGGATGACCTCGCCGTCCTCACCACGAGTGGCACTCAGGACCGTGACCCGCGCTCCCTCGCCGACAAGTGCGGCGATTGTGCCTCCGGTCGTGATCGTCTCATCATCGGGATGAGCGTGCACGAAGAGGATGCGGGGAACGACGGCCATGGGGTCCTGAGTGCTTGTGGTCATGCTGGGTTGGTGGAACTCACGCGTTCTGTTTACGCAGCTTGGCGTAGGTCTTCGCGCGTTCCTTCGGGTCGAGTTCCAGCTTGCGGATGCGCACTGTCCCGGGGGTGACCTCGACGCATTCGTCCTCACGGGCGAATTCGAGGCTTTCCTCAAGCGTCAGCTTGCGCGGCGGGACGAGGTTCTCGAAGGAGTCCGCCGAGGCCGAACGCATGTTCGTCAGCTTCTTCTCCTTCGTGATGTTGACGTCCATGTCGTCTGCGCGGGAGTTCTCGCCGACGATCTGGCCGGTATAGACCTCCGAAGTGGGCTGGACGAAGAAGGTGCCGCGTTCCTGCAGGTTGATCATCGCGTAGGGAGTCACAGAACCTGGGCGGTCGGCCACGAGGGATCCGTTGGTGCGGAACTCGATGTTGCCGGCCCAGGGTCCATAGCCTGCGGAGAAGGAGTTGGCGATGCCGGTTCCGCGGGTCTCGGTGAGGAACCGGGTACGGAAGCCGATGAGCCCGCGTGCGGGGACGGTGAATTCCATGCGGACCCAGCCGGTGCCGTGGTTGGTCATGGTCGACATGACACCCTTGCGGCTGGCCAGGAGCTGCGTGACGGCACCGAGGTAGTCCTCAGGCACGTCGATCTGCAGCTCTTCGAACGGCTCGTGGACCTTGCCGTCGATCTTCTTGGTGACAACCTGAGGCTTGCCGACGGTGAGTTCGAAGCCTTCACGACGCATCTGCTCGACGAGGATGGCCAGCGCGAGCTCGCCGCGTCCCTGGACTTCCCAGGCGTCGGGACGTTCGGTGGGCAGAACCTTGAGCGAGACGTTGCCGACGAGTTCCTGGTCAAGACGATCCTTGACCATGCGTGCGGTGACCTTGGTGCCCTTTTCGCGACCTGCCAGAGGCGAGGTGTTGATGCCGATGGTCATCGAGATCGCAGGATCATCGATTGTGATCGCAGGCAGGGGCTTCGGGTTGTTCAGGTCGGTGAGCGTGTCACCGATCATGATGTCGGGGATGCCTGCCACGGCGACGATATCGCCGGCAGATGCCTCGGTGGCCGGGACACGGTCGAGGCCCTGAGTCTCCAGGAGCTCGGTGATCTTGACCGAGCTGATGTCATCGCCACGAGCCCAGGCGACCTGCTGGCCCTTGCGCAAGGTGCCGCCGAAGATACGCAGCAGAGCAAGACGGCCGAGGAACGGCGAGGCATCCAGGTTGGTCACGTGGGCCTGAAGGATGTCGTCATCGTTGATCTCAGGAGCCGGGATGGTCTCGAGGATCGTCTTGAACAGCGGCTCGAGGTCCGGGTTCGACGGAGCTTCTCCATCAGCGGGCTGCTCGAGCGAAGCGGCGCCGACCTTGGCCGCAGCGAAGACGGTAGGCACGTCGAGGACCGAGTCGACATCGAGGTCGGGAACTTCGTCCGCGAGGTCGGAGGCGAGACCGAGGAGCAGGTCCTGGGCCTCTTCGACGACTCCGTCGATGCGAGCATCGGCACGGTCGGTCTTGTTGATCAAGAGGATGACCGGCAGCTTCGCGGCCAGCGCCTTGCGCAGCACGAAGCGGGTCTGGGGCAGAGGGCCCTCGGATGCGTCGACGAGGAGAACCACGCCGTCGACCATGGACAGGCCGCGCTCGACCTCTCCGCCGAAGTCAGCGTGACCCGGCGTGTCGATGACGTTGATGACGATGGGGTCGTCACCGGCTGACGGTCCGTTGTAGAGAACCGAGGTGTTCTTCGCGAGAATGGTGATGCCCTTCTCGCGTTCGAGGTCGCCGGAGTCCATGACGCGTTCAGCAAAATCACCGTGTTCGCTGAACACACCGGTCTGGCGGAGCATGGCATCGACCAGAGTGGTCTTGCCGTGGTCGACGTGGGCGACGATTGCGACGTTGCGGCGGTTTTCCCGACGCGTGATGGCTTCAGTCATCAAGAACCTTATGAGCTAGAGAGATTGGTCCGGTGCGGACCCAACAGACCATTATACGGCCACACGCTTACCGGAAATGACAGGTGGTGTGCAAAGTCGGGCATGAAGAATGCGAGCGTGAATGCATTCGGTGGTCGCAGCGGCGAGTGAGAATCCGCCCGAAAGCGCATCTGACTCGTCCGCTGCGACCACCGAATTATCACGTAGGCCAGCTGGACTGCCTGAGGATCAGGCGTTGGCCGTGGCCTCCAGAACAGCGTCCCTGGCTTCGCGTCGCTTGCGCTGTTCGCGCGGGTCCGGAACTGGGACCGCGGACAGCAGCCGCTTGGTGTAGGGATGAACCGGGTTGGCGACGACCTGCGAGCTCTTCCCGATCTCGACCAAGTACCCGTGACGCATCACGGCGATACGCGAGGCGATGCGTTCGATGACTGCCAGGTCGTGGCTGATGAACAGGCACGCGAATCCGTATTCCTGCTGCAGACCCTCGAACAGGTCGAGGACCTTGGCCTGCACCGAAACGTCGAGGGCCGATGTCGGCTCATCGGCGATGAGCAGCTTCGGCCTCAGAGTCAGCGCACGGGCGATGCCGATGCGCTGCCGTTGACCGCCGGAGAGCTCGTGCGGATAGCGGTTGCGCATCGATGTGGGCAGCTCGACGGCGGTGAGCAGCTCTTCGACGCGCTTGCTCAGTGCTGGCCCCTTCATCCCCTCGTGGAGGTAGAGAGGTTCCCCGATGGACTCACCGACGGGCAGACGCGGGTTGAGCGAGGAACCAGGGTCCTGGAACACGATCCCGACTTCCTTGCGCAGCGGTCGCATCGCCTTGTTGCTCAGGCCCTTGATGCTCTTGCCGTTGACGACCATATCGCCTTCGACGGTGGGCAGAAGTCCCAAGGCAGCACGACCGATCGTCGTTTTGCCCGAACCGGATTCACCGACCAATCCCACGACCTCGCCGGGAGCGATCATCAGATTGATGTGGTGTGCGGCGCGGAAGGCCTTCTTCCGTCCGATCGCCGGATATTCGATCGCAGCATCGCGCAGCTGCAGTGCAGAAGGCTTCGAGAAGTCAGCCTGAGACCCGGGATGGTAGTAGGTCTCCGTGGAGTCCATCTCGATGTCGTGGGCATGCTTGGACTCCCCGGCTGCCTCCGCGGCCTCGGCCAGGCCCGAGACCCGGTCTGTTCCGCCCTCGGTCACCATCGGGCTGAGAGTCGACTTCGGCGGGTGCGCTCCACCGTCATTGCCGCCCGTCGTGACGTCGTCGGCGGTGCCGTGGGAGGCTTCCGTTTCGTGGACGACGGCCGAGTCCTCGACACCGGCGAGATCGGCACCGAAGGCCTCCCCCTCAATCGCCGTGCCGAGGTGCGGCACAGCTTCGAGGAGCTGCTTCGTGTACGGATGCTGCGGGTTGTAGAAGATCTCTTCCGCATTGCCAGATTCGACGACACGACCAGCCTTCATCACAATCATGCGATCAGCCATATCGGCGACCACACCCATGTCATGGGTGATGAGGATGATGCCGGCATCGAGCTTCGACTTCAGCTCACGCATGAGCTTGAGGATCTCAGCCTGGACGGTGACGTCCAGAGCCGTCGTCGGCTCATCGGCGATGAGCAGCTTGGGCTGGCAGGCCAGAGCCTGAGCGATCATGATGCGCTGACGCTGCCCGCCCGAAAGCTGGTGGGGGAACGAATGGAACCGCTCCTCCGGGTCCGGGATCTCGACGAGACGCATGAGCTCGAGAGCGCGCTCTTTGGCCTCTGTGGGTCCGACGTCGAGGTGGACGCGCAGCGTCTCCACGATCTGGAAGCCCGCAGTGTAGACCGGGTTGAGTGCGGTCATCGGCTCCTGGAAGATGACCGAGATCTCGTTTCCGCGGATCTGCTGCATCTTCTCCGGCGGCATGCCGATGAGTTCGGTCCCGCCCATCTTCGCCGAGCCGGTGGCCCTGCCGTTGCTGGGCAGCAGACCGAGCAGTGACATGCTCGACTGTGATTTGCCGGAACCCGACTCTCCCACGATCGCCAGCACTTCACCAGCGTTAACTGTGTAGTTGAGATCTTCGGCGGCCATCCACCATTCGTCGTTGACCCAGAAGTTCACTCCCAGGTCCTTGACGTCGAGGACCGGTGATTTAGCTGTGTTTGTCTGTTCAGTCATCACTTCGCCTCTTTCTGGGTCATGCGCTCGGCCTTCTTCATCTTCCTCCAGCTCGGAATGGTCTTCATTCGGGGGTCGAACGCATCGCGTAGACCGTCGCCGATGAAGTTCACACACAGAGCAATGACGATGATGAACAGACCTGGCCACCAGAACAGCCACGGACGAGTGGCGAAGGAGGTCTGGTATTCGCTGATGAGCTGGCCCAGGGAGATTCCGGGCGCCTGGATGCCGAAGCCGAGATAGCTCAGCGCCGCTTCAAGCACGATCGCCTGGCTCATCACCAGCGTCGTATTGACGATGATGACCCCCATGGCGTTGGGCAACATGTGTTTGAACATGATGCGGAAGTCGCTGGCTCCGGCCACGCGAGCCGAATCGACGAATTCGCGTTCGCGCAGGGACATGAAGTCACCGCGGACGAGTCGTGCCAGGCCGGTCCACAGGATCGCACCCAAGGCCAGGCCGAGCAGTGGCCCGTTCGCGCCCCCGACCATCTTGCCGAGGATCGAGCCGATGACGATGACGGGCAAGATGATGAAACCATCCGTGATGCGCATCAGCAGGGAATCGATCCACCCGCGATAGTAACCGGCGACTGCACCCACGATTGTGCCGATGACTAGGCAGACCAGGCCGATGATGATCATGACGATGATGGAGATCTGCGTCCCCTTCATCACCCGGGCGAAGTTGTCACGTCCGATCTCGTCCTGCCCGAAGGGATGGTCACCCAGCGAGAAGAAGTTCGAGAAGGACCAGGTCGGCGCGCCTCCGGCGTTGACGATCGGGCCCGAGGCGGTGTGATTGTAGATCCACCATCCCGGGATCGGACCGAAGCCCACCGATGAGAAGGCGAAGAGGGCGACGAAGGCGAAGACTCCGATGCTGATCATCGCGCCCTTGTGGCGGAGGAACTTGCGGAAGACGATCTTGCCCTGAGACAGACCTTCGGTTTCCTTGGCTTCGATCGCATTGTCCCCGACGTCGTCGGAGGCGAGAGCATTCTGATTATCGTTGTTGGTACTCATGCGTTCACTCGGATTCTGGGGTCGAGGACTGCGTAGAGGAAGTCCGCGACGAGGTTGGCGATGATGGCGAGCAGGCCGGTGATGAGGATGTAGGCCATGATCGGATCGAGTTCGGACTGTCTCATCGAATCGATGAAGAGCTTGCCCATACCGTTCCAGCCGAAGATCGTCTCCGTGATGACGGCACCGCCGATCATGGTGATGATGTCGACGGGAATGATCGATGCCAACGGCAGCAGAGCATTGCGCAGTGCGTGGCGCATGACGACCGTACGCTCGTTGAGGCCCTTGGCCCGTGCCGTGCGGATGTAGTCCTGTCCCATGACCTCGAGCATCGAACCGCGTGTGTAGCGGGTGTATGAAGCGAAGGAGATGAGGATCAGGGCGATCGACGGGAGGAGCAGGTGAGTGAACGTGTCAAGGTTCGCTATCCAGAAATCGCCCTCAAGGTTCGGCGTCGATGCGCCGATCGTCGCAATCGGTCGGTTGTTGATCGCAGGCTGGTCGGAGTAGTCCCCCCACCCCTGCAGCACACGGTCGGCGAAGATGAGGACGGCGATGATCAGGCCGGTGAAGAACGTCGTGCGGACCGTGTCCCAGGGATCGGGACCGCGGAAGGCCAGACCCACGCCGACGGCCACACCGATCGTGACGATGAGGAGTCCGAGCATCCACAGCCAGTTCATCTCCTGGTAGTAGAAGAGGTACTGCAGCGGCATATAGAGCAGGGCTCCGATGACGGCCATCGTCAGAGACGCGTAGAGGACTCGCTTGTTCTTCAGGCCCGTCGACAGGAAGGTCATGACAACGGCAGCGCCGAGGCCGATGACGACGATTCCCACGATGCCGATGCTCGGGTGCTGCAGCCAACCGCTGGCCAGAATGTAGTAGATCGTGGCGAAGGTGATCACTGTGGCAGCGAGGAAGGTGATGAGTCTGCGTTTGCCGCTGCCGCCCAGAGCACCCATCCAGAACAGTCCCATCGCAATGCAGACGAGGATGATCGGTACCCAGCTGCTCAGCGTCGGGTCGTTGATGAAGTTGTTGATCTCGATCGCGCCGTACTGCTTGAGCAGAACAGCGACCCAGAATACGGGCAGCGAGTAGAGGAGGAACGAGACGAAGGTGATGAAGTAGTCGAAGCCCGAGTACTGACGAATCGCGGAGACCATTCCCACGGCGATGCCGAGCACGATGGCCACGATCGTCGATGCGGTGATGAGCTTGACCGTGTTGACGATCGCTCCCTGGAGCTGCGAGGTGACCTCTTGGCCAGACTTCCAGGCGATGCCGAAGTCGCATTGTCCGACCACGCAACCGCCCACACCGGCCAGCCACTTGAAGTAGCGCACGATTGCGGGGGTGTCGAGGTCGAGGAGCCTGCGACGGGACTCGTAGAGTGACTCGATGTTGGGAGAGGTGCTCGAGCGCAGGTCCCAGAAGAAGTCGAGGGCGACGTTGAGCAGGAGATAGAGGACGAAGGTCACGACCAAGAGCACGAGTGCTGTTGAAAGGAGTCGTCTGAGGATGAATCTTGTCATTGGGTGGTGTCCGTTTCAATCTTCCGAAAACGCCGCTGTGGGGATCACAGAGTGATCCCCACAGCAGCTAGGGGTGAAGGAGAACCGACCGCGTCAGTCGCGGATCAGTTGGTCTCCCACTCCCAGTAGTTCCAGAACATGGTTGGTGACACGGCCGTGGACTTCACGTTCTTGACCTTGTCGCGGTAGATCGTCAGCTCAGGGAACTGGAAGATCGGTGCACCGAAGGCGTCCTCACTCAGCTGCTTCTCCATGTCGACGAGCAGCTTCTCCTGATCCTCTTCCTTGGATACGAGGAGCTTGTCGAGGATCTTGTCCATCTTCTTGTTGGAGTAGCCGCCGTAGTTGTTCTGAGCGCCGGTGCGGAAGTTCGCATCGTTCTCAGTCACTCCGGTGCCCTCGGACTGCCAGCCGAACAGCGAGACATCGTAGGTGCCATCGCCGAGGCGGGTGCCCCAGTTGACGTCTCCGACGTCTTCGATCTTGAAGCCGGCTTTCTCGGCCGATTCCTTGATCAGCTGGAACTCCTGCTGACGGCGTGAGTTCGTGTTGTCGTACATCACGCGAACCTTGGGCGCATCTGCGCCAGCCTCTTTGAGGAGCTTCTTCGCTGCGTCGATGTCGACATCGGTGGCGGCGGTAACGCCGTTCTCCTTGGTGATCGCGTCGTACATCGGGGAACCTGGGACCTGCGAGTAGGAGTCGCGGGTGACGGCCTTGTCGTTGAGAGGCTTGATGATCTTTTCGACGATGTCCTCACGGGGAACGGTCTTAAGGAACGCCTGGCGAACCTTCTTGGCCTTCTCCTTGTCGCCGCCGTGGGCCTCGGGGTCGAAGGGACCCTTGTTGTCGAAGGTGAAGTCCACGTGCTCATAGGTTGCGCCGTCTGCCGCGTCGACGGTGACGCCGTCGAGGTCTTCAGCTGCGGAGAGGACGTCAGCCGTGGCCTGTGGCTGGGTCATGTCGACCTCACCGTTTTCGATGGCCTGGATCATGGCCATCGGATCGCCGTTGTAGCGAACCGTGACGGTGTCGACCTTCGGCTTGACCGGGCCTGTGTACTTGTCGTCGAGCTCGAGAGTGACGTACTGGCCCTCTTCGAACTTGGTCATCTTGTACGGGCCGTTGTGGACGAGGAGGTCCTTGTCCTTGGGCATCGAGGTGAAGTCGAAGCCGGTGTTCCAGGTGTTCGAGATCTTGGACAGCTTCTTGGTGTCCTTGTCCTTGATCGCCTTGAGGATCGCCTGCTTGCCCTTTTCGGCATCGTCGACGCCGAGAGCCTTCTTCGCCACGATGTGCGCGGGAACACCGACGCCATCGGCACCAGTGCCGAATTCGGTCTGCCAGTCAGCATAGGGCTTGGAGTAGGTGAGGGTGATCTCCTTGCCGTCATCGGAGATCTCCGGGAAGTCCTTGACGAGTGCGGAACCTGCGGTGGACGAGTCGAAGTAGACGGTCTTCGCGTCGTTCTCCTTGACCGATCCGTCGTCAGCGTTGTTCTGCTCGACTGTGTTGAAGTTCGCCGAGGTGCCGGCCCAGGTCAGAGCCAAGTCGGCTGCGTCGACCGGGGTGCCATCGGACCATTTGGCGTCGTCATTGAAGGTGTACTTGACCTTCAGAGGGTCTTCGGAGACCTGCTCGACCTTGCCCAGAGATCCGTCCTGGACCTCGAGCTCGCCGTCGTAGTACCCGAAGTTGTCATTCATCATGTAGGTGAGAATGGCGTTCGATGTGGCGTTGCCGTTAGCCGTCAATGTGTTCATCGAACGGAAGGATTCGTTCCATCCGATATTGACGCTTGATTTCTCTGACGACTTCTCATCGTCTCCGCCGCCGGGGGGTGTGCACGCAGTGAGCACCATTGCTGCTGCGGCAACTGAGGCTCCGGCCGCGAGGAAGCGCTTGTTCACGTTCTCTCCTTGTTGTCATGAGGCTGTTTCGCCCTTGTAGCCACGCCCACAGGTCAGGGCGTGTTGCGCCCGATCAATCCCTGGTCGGGAGTGTGAGCGCGTTCATGTTTTTCACATGGAATGCCTCAAAGTTAATTCACCGGAGAGTGTGACTGAGTCCACATACTGAGCAATTATCACAATCGTTACCGTTTCGAGACCAAGGAAACATGCACGTAACAGCCAGTCTCAGTGGATAGGATGTTGAGGTGCTTAACAGTGAGATAGGTCCCAATTCAGGGAACGGTCAGCCCACCATAGTGCGCACGACGAGTTCGACGGTTCTCTTCTTCGTCATCGCTGCGCTCTGCGTGATCGGAATCGGCTCGATCATCGTCGGAGACTTCACCACACGAGGCCTGGCTGTGGCGGGAATCCCAGTCGCCATCATCACGGCCGTCTATGCCCTTTACCGGTTCCCCCGCGTCGAACTTGGGCACAAGGAGATCTCACTGATCAATCCCCTCAAGTCGGTGCGCATCCCCTGGAACCTCGTCGACGGGTTTGATATCCACTTCGGGCTCGGAGTGCGCACCCATGAGAAGATCTTCTCGTCGTGGCCCTTGGCCAGCCGGGGTAAGAAGATGGAGAAGGACGAGCACGGCATTCGCAGGCTGATGGACAATCCAAATCCCGCTGTCGATACCGTGCTCGACCGCTACTCCGGCCTCAGTGACGAGGAGCTGGCGAACCCTCGCGGCGAACGCACCATCACCACTACGTGGAATTTCGGCATCATCGCCGCACTTGTGGCTGCCATCATCTGGGCAGGCATCGGCTTCGCCGCCCTGCCCAGCTGATCAGCTGTTCCGACTGATCACCAGCCGCGTTCGCGCCATTCGGCCAGCTTCGGACGTTCCTCGCCCAACGCCGTGTCATCACCGTGCCCGGGCAGCACCTTCGTCTCATCGGGCAGCTGGTCGAAGACCCGCTCCTCCAGATCGTCCATCAGGGAGGTGAAGTCCTCTGTGCTCCAGGTCTTGCCGGGTCCACCGGGGAACAGCGAATCTCCTGAGAAGAGGATCGTCTCTCCCCCGTCGCGCAGCAGCAGGGCGATCGATCCCGGCGTGTGACCGCGGAGGACGATCGCCTGCAGGACGAAGCCGCCGAAGTCTCCGACGTCGAGGTGGTCGACCGTTCGCGTGATCTCTACGCCCTCAGCCGCTGTGATCGCCTCCGCATCATCGCTGCCTGCGATCGTCATCGCGTCGGGGAACTCCGCCGAGGTGGCCGGAAGAGCCCGAATATGATCCCAGTGCTGGTGTGTGGTGATGATCGCGTGCAGCTCAGGATCTGCCGAGGTGTCCTCGGTCCCCGAGGCGATGAGATCCTTGATCGCCTCAGCATCGTCGGCTGCGTCGATGAGGACCTGGGACCCTGATTCCTTGGCCGTGATCAGGTAGACGTTGTTCGCCATCTCGGACACTGCGATGCTGCGGATGACGACGTGTTCGGTTTCGATAGTGTTCGTCATTGTCGGTTCACCATGCTCCTCTTGTGTACTGCGGTGGATACGGTCCCGGTTCGACTCCGAGATCGTGGGCTGCTCGCTGCGGCCAGGCCGGTTCGCGCAGTGCCGCCCGGGCCAGGAAGATCGCGTCGGCCTGTTCCGAGGCTAGGATCGTCTCCGCCTGTCCAGGATCGGTGATGAGGCCGACGCTGCCTGTTCTCACACCTTCTGCGCGGATCGCCGCCGACAGCGGCACCTGGTATCCGGGGCCGACGGGAACCTTGACCGGGAAGTTGCCTCCGGAGGAGACATCGATGAGGTCGACACCGCGTTCCTTGAGGTCACGGGAGACCACGACGGCCTCGGCGATGTCGAAGCCGCCTTCACGCCATTCGCTGGCAGAGAGACGGACGAATACGGGCACCTCCTCGCCCACGGCCGCGCGCACGGCCTGGTAGGTCTCGGTCAGCATTCGCGAACGTCCGGCGAGGTCGCCGCCGTACTCATCGCTGCGTTCATTCGACAGCGGAGACAGGAACGAATGGAGCAGGTAGCCGTGGGCGGCGTGGAGTTCGACGAGGTCGAATCCGGCATCGATGGCTCGGACAGCGGCCGCGGCGAAGGCATCGACCACCTCGGCGATGTCGTCCTTCGTCATCTCCTGCGGCGCGTCGTATCCGGGATAGGCGATGGCGCTGGCACCGAGGGTGGGCCAACCGCCCTCGGATTCGGGGACGCTGCCCCGAGGGTTGCCCTCGAAAGGACGGTAGGTGCTGGCCTTGCGGCCCGCGTGTGCCAGCTGCACACCGATGCGACTGCCCTGCGAATGGACGAAATCGGTGATCGAGGACCAGGCTTCTGCCTGATCGTCATTCCAGATGCCGGCATCTTGAGGTGAGATTCGTCCCTCGGGGAGGACAGCAGAGGCCTCGGTGAGGATGAGCCCGAACCCGCCCTGGGCACGCGCGCCCAGGTGAACGAGATGCCAGGTGCTGGGCATCCCATCTTCGGACTCGCAGGAGTACTGGCACATCGGGGCGAGCCAGATGCGGTTGGCGATCTCAGTTCCGCGCATTGTCATGGGTGAGAAGAGTTGAGTCATGCCACCAGTCTGCCAAGATTTCTCGTCGTTCAGAGCACGATGTTGAATACTGGTACGGCCAAGACATACACCGTGACCGTGATGAGGACGATTCCGATGACATTGAGCCACAGTCCGCCTTTGACCATCTGCGCCACCGTCACATATCCCGAACCGTAGGCCACGGCGTTCGGCGGTGTCGCAACGGGAAGCATGAATGCGCATGTCGCGGCCAGAGCCACCGGAATCGTCAGCAGCAACGGATCGAGGTCAAGTCCCAGCGCCACGCCGCCGACAACGGGAACGAAGGTGGCCGCGGTCGCGGTGTTCGAGGTCAGCTCCGTGAGGAACAGGATGATCGTGGCGAAGATCGCGACAACGAAGACCGTCGGCAGTACTCCCAGACCGCTCGTGGATTTGCCGATCCATTCGGTCAGTCCCGAGGAGGAGAACTGTGCAGACAAGGCCAGGCCGCCGCCGAAGAGAAGTAACACACCCCAGGGCAGCTTCTCCGCGGTGTCCCAGTCGAGGAGGCGGACTCCGCGATTGGCTCCTCCGGGAATGAGGAAGAGGAGGAGGCCGATGACCATGGCGATGCCCTCATCGCTGATCGGTGGCTCCTCGAAGATCAGCGGCAGGGAGATCCAGCTGACCGCGGCGAGGACGAACATGCCCAGCACCAGCTTTTCCCCGGTCGACATCGGTCCGAGCTTCTCCAATTCCTCGCGGATGAGCTCGCGACCCCCTGGGATCTCATCGATCTCGGGTTTGAACAGGACTTTGACGAGGAGGAACCAGGCGATGACCATCATCACGATCGCCAGCGGCACACCGACGAGCATCCACTGACCGAAGCCGATGGAGATGTCGTGGTTGTCCTTGAGATAGCCGACGAGGAAGAGATTCGGCGGTGTGCCGATGATGGTGCCGAGAGACCCGATGGAGGCGGAATAGGCGATGCCGAGCATGAGCGCCGTGCCGAAGTTGGACTTCACCACCGCCCCGAGGCCGGAGTCGTCCTCCCCTGTCTCTGGCACCTCGGCGGCCGAATCCGCGGTATCGGAGTCCGCGGTTTCTGCCGCATCGGTGATGGCGCCGCCGACGACTTTGCTCACGATCATCAGCACCGAGATACCGATGGGCAGCATCATCACCGCTGTGGCGGTGTTCGAGACCCACATGGAGACGAATCCGGTGGCGATCATGAAGCCCGCAATCATCGGTCCCGGCTTGTTGCCCATGATGGACAGGGTGATGAGGGCGATTCGCCGGTGCAGGTTCCAACGCTGCATGGCTAAAGCGATGAGGAAACCGCCGAGGAACAGGAAGATGATCGGGTTTCCGTAGGAGGCACCGACAGTGTCCATCTCGACCTCGGTGCCGAATACGGGGAAAGCCACAAGCGGCAGCAGGGAGGTGGCAGGGATCGGCAGTGCCTCGGTCATCCACCACACCGCCATGAGCACAGCAACGGCGGCCGTCAGCTTCGCGCCGTGTTCGACCCCGTCCGGCATGATCGCGTAGACGAGGGTCGACAGGATGAGCCCGAGGAGGAAGCCGGTCCAGCGGATGCGCACCGTCTGTCTGGACAGCCCAGGCGCTCTCTCACCGGGTGACAGTTCGCGGAGGTCGGTCGAGGTCTCGCTTCGTGAGTGCTGTTCCTGAGTCATCTGCGCTCCTCATTGAGCAAGGTCGGATGCTGGGGACTACATCTACACCCTACTCAAAAATGCCTCGATGTGGTCGAAGACGATGTCCGGGTGTTCGGCCATGGGCAGGTGGGCCGCGTCGGGGATGACGACGATCGTGGAGTCAGGCACCTGTGCAGAGAGGTCGGTCATCGCTTCCGGGGTGGAGCCGGGATCCTGTGCTCCGGCGATGAACAGGGTCGGTGTGGTGATCGCCTCGAGTCGGCCGGTCAGGTCGTACTGGGTCAGCGCCCGCGCGCAGGCGAGGTAGGCGGCATCGTCGACCATGGCGAGATCGGTGAGGATCGCGGGTCCCGATGAGATGTCCTCGGTGAGGAAGCCCGCAGCGAACCACCGGTCGGCGGTGTCGTCGAGCTGACCGCGTGTGCCGTCCTCCTCGACGTCCTTGATGCGTTCGGCCCAGGTTTCGGCGGTGCCGAATTTCGCTGCTGTCGAGCAGGCGACGAGGCCGTTCAGAGAGTCGGGGTGATCGAGCGCGAGGGTCAGGCCGATGCCGCCGGAAATCGATACTCCGCAGTAGGTGAATTTCTCCACACCCAGTTCAGCCAGACTGGTGACGAGTCCGGCGGCGAGGTCGGGGACTGTGAAGTCGCCACCGTCATCGGTCCGAGGATGTGTGTGGCCGGGCAGGTCGGAGAGGTAGATCTGATAGTCGTCGGCCAGCCGAGCCGCGACCGCCGCCCACAGGGAGACTCGCGTACCGAGGGCGTTTCCGAAGACGATGGCCGGTGAACCCGGATTGTCGTTGAGGGGGTGGACTGCAATGCGCAAGAGTGCTCCTAGCGAGGTTCGAGATCAGATGAGATGTTCGAGGTCAGGAGTGCTGTCGGAAGGTCAGGAGACCACCGCACTCAGCCTACCGCCCGAGTACTGGAGATAACAGCGTGGGCACAGTGATTCATAGGTCACGGCATTGCCGTCGATAGCCACCTGATCACCGTCGAAGATGAACTGGCCATCGACGAGGCGTCCGTTGAACATGGCCTTGCGGCCGCACCTGCAGATGGTCTTCAGCTCTTCCAGAGTGTGAGCAATCTCAAGCAATCGGGCAGAACCAGGGAATGCCCTGGTGCGGAAGTCGGTGCGGATTCCGTAGCACATCACCGGCACCGAGATAGCAGTGGCGATGCGCATGAGCGAATCGACTTGGAGCGGTTCGAGGAACTGGGCCTCGTCGATGAGCAGGCAGGCCACGCTTGCCTTAGGGGTGTCGATGGATTCCAGCAGAGCATCATGATCGACGTAGTCGGCGTGTTCGCGGTAGATGGTCTCAACGTCAGAGCCGGCGGGGATGAGGAAGTCGACTTCGCGGGTGACACCGAGCCGCGAGACGATCTCGCCAGCACCCTTCGTGTCGATGTGGGGTTTGGCCAGCAGCACTCGCTGGCCGCGCTCCTCGTAGTTGAAGGCGGCCTGCAGCAGAGCGGTCGACTTTCCGGAATTCATCGCCCCGTAACGGAAGTAGAGCTTTGCCACCTTCGTCCTCTCTGAGTCGTTCGTGATGATTTTGCTGTTGTTCGTGATGGGTGTCCTGTGGTGTGTGACGAAACAGAACCCTACCGGGAAGCTGAGCGCATCCGGGTCAACGGTAGGATGGTGAGGTCAAACCCCGAGACGATGTGGAGTAGTCCATCACCATGGCCAAAATCATTTATACGCGCACCGATGAAGCGCCTCTTCTGGCGACATACTCGCTCAAGCCGATCATCGAGGCCTTCGCCACCTCGGCGGGTGTCGAGGTCGAGACCCGAGACATCTCTCTGGCCGCGCGTGTACTGGCACAGTTCACTGATCGCCTCCCCGAAGATCAGCAGGTCGCTGATTCCCTGGCCGAGCTGGGCGAGCTGGCCAAGAAGCCAGAAGCCAACATCATCAAGCTGCCCAATATCTCGGCGTCCGTCCCCCAGCTCAAGGCCACCATCGCCGAGCTCCAGTCACAGGGCTACGAACTGCCCGACTACCCGGACGAGCCATCGACCGATGAGGAACGCGATGCCAAGGCTCGCTACGACAAGGTCAAGGGCTCAGCCGTCAACCCCGTCCTGCGTGAGGGCAACTCCGATCGTCGTGCCCCGCAGGCCGTGAAGAACTTCGCGAAGGCCCACCCGCACTCGATGGGTGACTGGTCCGCTGATTCGAAGACCAATGTGGCCACCATGGCTGCCGGTGACTTCCGCGACAACGAGAAGTCAGTCGTCATCCCGGCCGATGACACCCTGCAGATCCGTCTGCGTCCCGCCTCGGGCGAGACCGTTGTCCTCAAGGAATCTCTGCCTGTCCTCGCCGATGAGGTCATCGACGCCACCAAGATGGACGTCGCAGAACTCCACAAGTTCCTCAAGGCGCAGATCGTACGCGCCAAGGAGGAGGGAATCCTCTTCTCCGTCCACCTCAAGGCGACCATGATGAAGGTCTCCGACCCGATTCTCTTCGGCCACGTCATCGAGGCGTTCTTCCCCGAGGTCTACGCCGAATACGGTGTTGCCCTCGCCGAGGCGGGCCTGACCTCCGACAACGGACTGGCCGCCATCCTCGGCGGACTCGACGCCCTCCCGGCCGATGTGGCCAAGGGTGTCAAGGACGGAATCGAGAAGGGCATCGCCGAGGGCCCCTCCTTGGCCATGGTCAACTCAGATAAGGGAATCACGAACCTGCACGTGCCCTCCGACGTGATCGTTGATGCTTCGATGCCCGCGATGATCCGCGTCGGCGGCAAAATGTGGAACAAGGACGACGCGACCCAGGACGCCCTGGCCGTCATCCCCGACTCCTCCTACGCCGGTGTCTACCAGACCGTGATCGAGGACTGCCGCGCCAACGGTGCCTTCGATCCGACCACGATGGGCACCGTCCCCAACGTCGGACTCATGGCGCAGAAGGCCGAAGAATACGGCAGCCACGACAAGACCTTCGAGATCGCCCAGGACGGCGTCGTCGAGGTCGTCAACTCTGCCGGTGAGGTCATCCTGTCCCACAAGGTCGCTGCCGGTGACATCTGGCGCGCTTGCCAGACCAAGGACATCCCGGTCCGCGACTGGGTCAAGCTGGCCGTCACCCGTGCCCGTCTCTCCGAGACCCCTGCCGTGTTCTGGCTCGATGAGACCCGCGCCCATGACCGCAACCTGCGGGCCAAGGTCGAGGCCTACCTCGGCGATCACGACACCGAAGGTCTCGACATCCGCATCATGAACCCGGTCGAGGCGACTCAGTTCTCGATCGATCGCATTCGTCAGGGCAAGGACACCATCTCGGTGACCGGCAACGTGCTGCGCGACTACAACACCGACCTGTTCCCGATCCTGGAACTGGGCACCTCGGCGAAGATGCTCTCCGTGGTTCCGCTCATCGCCGGTGGCGGTCTGTTCGAAACCGGTGCCGGTGGTTCGGCTCCGAAGCACGTTCAGCAGCTGGTGGAAGAGAACCACCTGCGCTGGGACTCACTCGGTGAGTTCCTCGCCCTGGCCGAATCGTTCCGTCACGAGTTCAACGTCCACGGCAACGCCCGTGCCGGTGTGCTCGCCGATACGCTCGATGCAGCGACCGGCAAGTTCCTCGAAGAGAACAAGTCGCCTTCGCGCAAGGTCGGCGAGATCGACAACCGCGGCAGCCACTTCTTCCTGACCCTCTACTGGGCACAGAACCTGGCCGAGCAGACGACGGACGAACCGCTGTCCGAGGCCATCAAGCCTGTTGCCGAGGCTCTGGAGACCAACGCTGAGAAGATCTCGGCCGAACTCCTCGAAGTCCAGGGCAGCCCGGTCGATCTGGGTGGCTACTACTACCCGGAAGAGGCCAAGCTCGACGCGGCCATGCGCCCCTCGGCCACGCTCAACGAGATCATCTCCACCCTGAGCGCCAAGGTCTGATCTCAGGTCTGATCTGACCAGCACACGTCTCTGATCTCACTTCTTCAGGTCAGAGAATGCAACACCACACTCATGCGCCCATCAGCGACTATGATGGGCGCATGAGTACTCAAGACCCACGTGGCGAATCACAGACGCCCGACGAGCTGCTGGCCGAGACGCAGTCCGTGCTCGGCGACGAGGATCCGGCGACCGGCAACACCCGCGAGGTCGCACCGACTCAGCAAGTGGATCCGACGCAGCGCATCGAGCCCGCACAGCAGACCGAACCTGAGCAACGCCAGGAGCCGACTCCTGCAGGCAAGGATGCCGAACTGGCTCAGCTCAAGGGCGGGTCCGGCATGTCGGCGGGAATGTGGGCGTCGCTCATCCTCGGTGCCGCCATCGTCGTGCTCCTGCTCATCTTCATCCTGCAGAACAACGTCCCCGCCGAATTCCAGTACTTCGGTTGGCAGTTCCAGCTGCCGCTGGGCGTTGCCATGCTCTTCGCCGCAATCGGCGGCATCTTCATCGCCGGCATCATCGGATCCGTGCGCATCTTCGTGCTCAACCGCAAGCTGAAGAAGATTTCGAAGGCTCTGGGCCGCTGATACATGGAGTCCCACCCCGGTTTCACCCTCCTGCCCACCCAGCTCGATTCGACCATCGTCCTCGCCGACACTGACGCCGAGGCCGAATGGGCGCGCATCGATCTCTCCTCGCTGACGAAGCAGGAGATGAACTATGCGACGGAGTTCGAACCCGATGCGGCAGCCACTTGGGCTGCCGGTCGGGTCATTCTCCGCCATGTTCTCGGCACGCATCTGGACCGCGACCCCGCCGGCATCGAGATTCGTCTCGACTCTGCGGGCAAGCCCCGGGTCGAGGAATGCGAATTCTCCGTCACCAGAGCCAGGCGACTGGTCCTGGTCGCCGTTGCCGATGATCCCATAGGGGTCGATCTCGAGGCCGTGCCCGAACACGCGGTTGCCGCCGAGGCGATGTCGCTGCTGCACCCGAAGGAGCGAGCCGAGCTCGAGCAGGTGCCAGCATCTGAGCTGGCGACCGACTTCGTCCGTGTGTGGGCCCGCAAAGAGGCCTTCCTCAAGGCTCTGAGCACAGGCTTGGCCCGCGATCCCGGCATGGACTACATCGGAGCCGGAACCGCACCGAACTCCCCGCACCCCGACGTCGAGATCTTCGACCTGGAATCGGGTCTGCCCGAGGGATACCACGCGGCCATCGCGTTCAACCGCTGACAGCCACTCTCAGTCGCTCGCCGGTGTGGACCCACCGGATGCCTCGTCCTCGGCGAAATCGGGGCCATTGGCCCCGGTGGTGAACACGATGGCGATGGCCAAAGAGCCGAGAGCCGTGTATCCGAACCAGACGAGGCCCGCCGCCGGACTTCCGACAAGGGCGAGGATCACGGCGATGATCGTCGACACCACCCAGAGCGAATCGAATATCGCCAGGTACTTCACATAGCGCTTCTCACCTCTGCGGGCGCCATAGGAGATCTCCGTGGCAGCGCTGAGGAAGAGCAGGACGATTGCCGTGATCGCCAACCACCTGGGTGCCAGCAGAAACGATTCGACCGCGGGAAGAAACGCGCAGAGTGCGACCGCGACGAGCAGTTTGAACACGCCATCGGCGACGAACCCGAATTTCATCATGCTCCGATCCTACTCAACCGACCCTGTACGAAAGTCACCGGTGGTCGGCCTCACTGAGCATTGACTGCACCGTCTCCAGCGCCTGACGCAGCACGGTCGCTTCGACGTTGGAGTGGGCGATGACGATTCCGTGCCGGACATCACTGTCGGCACTCCAACCGGCCGCCAACGATGCCACGAGGATTCCGCGCTCGGCCAGGTCGGTGCGCAGCCGTGCTGCCGTGTGCGCGCTCGTCTCGATGACGAGGGTGCGACCTTCGTGGACAAGACCGGGAACCTCACCGATCTGGGCCAGGACCGCCTCGGCGGCTCTGATCCTGCGTCGACCCCGGGAGATTCTGCGACGCAGCCCTCCCGAGGTGAGATAGGCCGCGATCGCGGACTGCATGACCGGGGAGAACGCCGGCCCCAAGGCGGTGCGCATCCGGCTCAAGCGCTTCCCCAGCTCCCCGTGGGCGATGATGTACCCGGTGGACACGGCCGAGGTCAGCAGAGTCGAAAACGTGCCGATGTGGACCACCTGGGCGGGGGCATCGGTCGATACCGCGAGGTCGTAGAGAGTCGGCACCACGGTGCGGGCGTAGCGGGCCTCGCTGTCGTAGTCGTCCTCGATGACGATGACGCCGGCGGCCTGTGCCCATTCCAGG
Source organism: Brevibacterium aurantiacum (assembly GCF_003932995.1). Lineage (NCBI taxonomy): Bacteria > Bacillati > Actinomycetota > Actinomycetes > Micrococcales > Brevibacteriaceae > Brevibacterium > Brevibacterium aurantiacum. The sequence goes on along the minus strand of NZ_CP025333.1, from coordinate 1,736,604 downwards.
AGTCTGACCCGCTGGTCGATGGGCATCGTGGTTCCGTGCGGAAACTGATGGTTGGGAGTCACCACGACCGCGCCGAGGTGGGCAGAAGCGGCACCGGAGAGGTGCGCCGTGTCGATGGGGATGAGTTCACGATCGGTCATTGCCTGTCGCAGGCCTGGAAACCCTGGGTTCTCAACGCCGATGGCGCCGTCAACGCCCGTTGTCAGGAGCAGGCGCAGCCCGTCTCTCGATCCGCTGGTGAGGATGATGTCGTCGGGATCGACGCTCATCCCCCGAGTCAGGCGCAGGTGATCAGCGATCGCCCACCTGGCCTGCGGTTGTCCCAGCGCATCGATCGGACCGGGATCGAGGTCGAGGGAATCACGCCAGGCTCTCCGGAAGGCCGGTTCCTGCAATGGGTTGTCACCTCCGAACCCGGGACGCAGGTCGACGAAGCTGCGCAGCCGGCGCCGGGGCACCTGGGGCGGACGGGTCTGTGGCCCGGACGCTCGCGGAGTGCTCGGCAGCTCCGGGTTCACCCGTGTGGCCGAGCGCTCGGCAGTGATGAGAAAACCCTCGACGACGAGCTGGGCGTAGGCGGTCTCGACAGTCCCCCGGGAGACATGAAGATGGGCAGCCAGGCGTCTGCTGGCGGGCACCGGCTCTCCCGGGCGCACGGCCCCGGCAGCGATGAGTCGTCTGATCTCGGCCACCAGCTGATCCGGCAGCGGAGTCGACGTCTCGCGGTCGATCGCGATGGACAGTGCGATCCCGTCGGCCCGCGGCAGGACCACGTCTGGTGGGGCGGCTGCGGGGTGCGTCGGCTGAGCTGGAGACATGACACGATCATACTGGCCTAAAACTTTTCATACTTTCTGGCACTCTTCTTGGGCCACCGGTCGTTCTAGTCTTGTGGTGAACGGCCGTTCTCACCAATCAATTCGCCTCCATCAGGCACACCTCGAACGGAAAGCACCACACCAATGACTCAGACACAGACCCTGCTCAACACCGGCTTGGCACAGATGCTCAAGGGCGGCGTCATCATGGACGTCGTCAACGAGGAGCAGGCCCGCATCGCGGAGGCCGCCGGCGCCTCGGCGGTCATGGCGCTCGAACGCGTCCCCGCGGACATCCGCGCTCAGGGCGGAGTGGCCCGGATGAGCGACCCCGACCTCATCGACGGCATCACGGCCGCCGTGTCGATTCCCGTCATGGCCAAGGCCCGGATCGGACATTTCGTCGAGGCACAGATCCTCGAGACCCTCGGTGTGGACTACATCGACGAATCGGAGGTCCTCTCCCCCGCCGACTACGTCAATCACATCGACAAGTCCGTCTTCAAGGTTCCCTTCGTCTGTGGTGCGACCAACCTCGGCGAGGCCCTGCGCCGCATCACAGAGGGCGCATCGATGATCCGCTCGAAGGGTGAGGCCGGCACCGGCGACGTCTCCGAGGCGATGCGCCATCTGCGGACCATCAACTCCGAGATCAGGGCGCTGGGAGCCAAGAGCGAAGACGAGCTCTATGTTGCTGCGAAGGAGATTGCAGCCCCGTACCAGCTGGTCAAGCAGGTCGCAGGCCTCGGACGTCTGCCCGTCGTGACCTTCGTTGCCGGCGGCATCGCCACTCCCGCCGACGCGGCCATGATGATGCAGCTCGGCGCTGACGGCGTCTTCGTCGGTTCCGGCATCTTCAAGTCCGGCAACCCTGAGGCACGAGCCAAGGCCATCGTCGAGGCGACCACTCACTTCGACGATCCCATCGCCGTTGCGAAGGCCTCACGTGGGCTCGGCGATGCGATGGTCGGCATCAATGTCACCGACGTCGCTGCACCCCACCGCCTGGCAGAGCGCGGCTGGTGAGAGTCGGCGTCCTCAGCCTCCAGGGAGCCTTTCGCGAGCACCTCGGCGTGCTCGACTCCCTGGGGGTCAGCTCCAGCAAGGTCACGAGGCCCGAGCACCTTGATTCCATCGATTCGCTCATCGTGCCCGGAGGCGAGTCATCGGCCATGGTCCGCATTGCCGCCGGAACCGGACTCTTCCCCACACTCAGTGACAAGATCCAGTCCGGTCTGCCGATCTTCGGCACGTGTGCGGGACTCATCCTCCTCGCCGATCGACTCACGGATGATTCGCTGGACGGCTTCGACCGCCTCGGCGGGCTCGATATCACGGTGGCCCGCAACGCCTACGGCAGGCAGCGTGAGTCCTTCAGCACCCCCGTCCATGTGAGCGGGTTCGCCGAAGACTTCGAAGCCACCTTCATCCGTGCTCCGCAGATCATGGAACACGGGGATGATGTCGAGGTCCTCGCGGAGCACGACGGTTCACCGGTGCTGGTGCGGCAGGGCAATATCTGGGGCGGCAGCTTCCACCCGGAACTCGGTGCCGATACCAGGATCCACAGAGAATTCCTGCACAGCCTCAGCGTGACCGTGTAAAGATTGAACCATGACAAACGAGACGCTGCAGAAACTCAAGTCCGGATACACCTTCGATGCTCCGACACTGCAATTGGGGGTGGCGCTGAACGAGGATGAGCCCGACAAGGACACCCCGATCTCGATCCCGCTGTCGATGCTCAACCGGCACGGTCTGGTTGCCGGAGCAACGGGCACCGGCAAGACCGTGACCCTGCAGGTCCTGGCCGAACAGCTCTCCCGCGCCGGTGTTCCGGTCTTCGCCTCCGACATCAAGGGCGACCTCTCGGGCATCGGTGCCGCGGGCAAACCTTCCGACAAGTTGAGCAAGCGTCTCGAGGCCTCGGGGCAGGAGTGGAATGCCTCGGCCAACCCCACCGAGTTCTACACCTTGGGAGATTCGGGACTGGGGACTCCGCTGCGGGCCACGGTCACCTCGTTCGGACCGATCCTGCTGTCGAAGGTCCTCGAGCTCAATGACACGCAGGAATCCGTGCTTTCGCTGGTCTTCCACTACGCCGACACCGCCGGGCTCGCGCTCCTCGATCTCTCCGACCTGCGGGCCGTGCTGAACTTCCTCACCTCTGATGAGGGCAAGGCCGATCTCGAGGACATCGGTGGGGCGTCCAAGGCCACCGTCGGCGTCATCCTGCGCAAGATCTCCGAACTCTCCGCGCAGGGCGGCGACGTCTTCTTCGGCGAACCCGAGTTCGACACCGCGGACCTGTTGCGCCTCGACGACAACGGGGCCGGCATCGTCTCCGTCCTCGAGCTGCAGAAGCTCAATCAGTCACCGGCGCTGTTCTCCACGTTCCTCATGTGGCTGCTGGCCGACCTGTTCCAGGATCTGCCGGAGGTCGGCGATGCCGACAAGCCCTCGCTCGTGTTCTTCTTCGACGAGGCCCATCTCCTCTTCGCCGATGCATCGAAGGCGTTCCTGCAGTCGGTGACGCAGACCGTGCGTCTCATCCGGTCCAAGGGAGTCGGCGTCTTCTTCGTCACGCAGACACCGAAGGACGTCCCCGAAGATGTGCTCGCCCAACTGGGTTCGCGCATTCAGCATCAGCTGCGGGCGCATACTCCCAACGATGCCAAAGCTCTGAAGTCGACCGTGCAGACATTCCCGAAGTCCGACTACGACCTCGAATCGCTGCTGACGACGCTGGGCATCGGCGAGGCAGTCGTGACGGTGATGGACCCCGAGGGTGCACCCACACCCGTGGCGCCCACGAGGATGCGCGCGCCCGAGTCGCAGATGGGTCCGATGTCCGAGGACGAGATCAAATCGGCCGTCGCGGCATCTTCGCAACACGAGAAGTACGGGACCGCCATCGACAATGAGTCGGCGCGTGAGATTCTCACGAAGCGCCTGGAGTCCGGCTCCGAGGCCCACGACGAGGAGCAGGCGGCCGGAAACAAGGTGGCGTTCCCCGAGGACTCGTCGCAGGGATCCCAGTCCGGATCAGGTTCACGGTCGGATTCTCGATCGAGCTCGGGGGCGGGCCAGAAGGAGGAGGACAACATGTTCTCCAAGGTCGTGAAGTCCTCTGCGTTCAAGCAGTTCACTCGCACCGCAGTCCGAGAGATCACACGCGGAATCTTCGGAACCTCACGTCGTCGACGCTAATTCGCTGTGATGATCGTCAGTGCGGTCGTTCCGGCTCGCAGGTCCAGCCGACGGCAGTCCCCGATGAGGTCGCCGTCGAGTTGGACCGGAGCCGGAGCCTCAAGGCGGATGCTGAGTTCAGTTCCTCGCCAGTAGTGCATCGAGGGGTGAGATGCCGGTCGGCAGTTCACACTGGCCCAGCCGATCTGCGCCCATTCGACGAGGAGGTCACCGGGTTGTGTCGACCTCAGCTCTACAGCGAGAAATTCGAACTTACCTGCGCCCACCTCGGCGTGGTCGAATACCGGGATTGGTCCGGCAGGTCGAGAAGTCTTCGCTGCCATCACCGACCACACCTCGGTGACAGTCGTGCCCTCGAACTGTGGGCTGGCCGGGTGTGGGTCCTTGAGTCGGGCCTTGATCAGTGGGGTGAAGAGCGCCCGGCTGGCACCGTAGGCATAGCCGAGAACTCCCAACCTGAGGGCCGCCGGCAATCGCGCGTTCTCGGATATTGCGATCGCATCTCCCCCGATTCCTGCCAATGACACGAAGTGCTCACGGCGTGAACCAGTCGAGGTGAAACAGTCTGCTTCGTTGACGGGAACGTGGCAGACGGGCATCGACCGAGACCCCAAATGCATGTCGGCCAGCTTCAGCGCATACCCCGCCGATCGGATTCCGATGTGCTTGGACAGGACATTCGCAGTTCCGGTCGGAATGATGAGGACAGGAACATTCGCCGACGCCAGCACCGGAGCACTCACACGCAGCGTGCCATCGCCGCCGAGGATGACGATGAGATCGGCACCCCAGTCAAGCAGCTTCGAGGCCTGCTCGACACCTGGCCACTGCTTTGTCGTTGTGGCACTGCGATACCTGGTGTGACTTCGTCTGATGATCTCGACAAGTTCGCTGTAGGCACGCATGGTGTGCCCGTGTTTGGGATTGATGAGGATTCCGACCTTCATCACTGACTCAGACGAAGGCTGGGTGGGTGGCGGCCACAACCTCGGCGCGGGCGACGTCGACGGTTTCGTCGTCGAAGGGTTCGATGATCAGGCGGGGCCCGGTCTTGCGCGGTGAACGCTTCCATGTTGCCCGCGCTCGGGTGCCGTGGATGAGAGTGTTCTTGAACATGCCGTTGCCGCCGGGGACGACGAGCTTCTCGTGTGTCGGGTCGAGGGTGGCGCTGCGGTCTTTGTATCCCAAAATGATCTCGTCGAAGCCGGGCAGCAGCAGGAGTTCGCTGGCCTGCTTGCGGTTCTCGTGCACACGATCGTCCAGATCGGGCGCCTGGTAATAGTTACGGCCGTCGATGCTGATTTCGACGATCTCTGTCTCGGCGACGGCAGCGGCAAGGGCCTGGCGCACCGGGGTCTTGGGCAGCCCGGTCCAGCGTGCGGCGTCGTCGACTGTGACGGGCCCATGGCTGAGGACATAGCGTCGCATCCATTCGTGCAGGGCCGCCTCTGCGTCGAGATCGACAGGGTTCGGGATCCAGTCCGCGGTGAGGACGTACTTCATGTCGTCCTTGTCCTCGACCATTGGACCTTGGGCGATGATGTTGCGCAGGGCCAGGGTGGTGATGAGGTAGCGTTCGTGCCCGTATTCCTTGCCCGCCTGCAGTGGTGCAAAGGCATCGAGCAGTTCCTGACGGGTGACCGGACCGCGCTCACGAATCGTCTCTTCGGCCAGTAGTGCGGCGGAATCGACCATCGCGTCAGTGATGCCGAAGACCTCGCGCCGCTTTGCCACGGCTTTGAGTGTGCGCTGTCCCGTCAGTTGGAGAACCCATCCGAGATCCTCGGCGGCGACCAGATGGATTGTGCCCCGCTGTGTCCACGTCCTGACGATGTCTCCGGCGTTCATGGCCTCACGGACGGCTGTGACCGAGGTGCCGGTGCGCAGAGCGATCGAGACCAGTGCACCTCCCAGAGCCTGAGCCTGGACGCAGCCGAGATGGCTGACCACCGACAGCGTCGTGGCACTCGTGGAGTGCGACGAATCGGTGAGTCCTTGGGCGATCAGTCGGGCAGCCGAGACTTCGTGTGAGTCCATGACTTCACGATAGTCCACGGCACTGACCCCAGTGGGAAACAACTGTCGGGGCTCGGGCTCTTCACCGACCCGGATTTGACCTGGATTCGGCCCGAATTCAGCCCAGAATGTCGATGAGTCCGGGCACGGGAACCCGTGGCAGGGCACCGGAGGTTGCGAAGCGCCCCCAGATGGTGCGCAGTTCCGGGCCGGCGATCTGTGCCGTCTCACCGTAGTCGAGGAAGCTGTCGTGCCAGACGTCGCCGGGGAACAGCAGCGGAAGGTCGCCCGAATGCGCGGCATCGAAGAAGCTGCCATCTCCGCGGGAGACGATGAGGAGGCGTGTGCCTTGGCCTCCCGACATGCGGTGGCGATCGTAGAATTCCTTGGCCGCACGCGTGTACACCGCCGAGGTGATGCCCGAGATCAGCGATTCAAGCATCGGAGAGGTCAGATGCCGGTTGTGCAGACGTCGGAAGGCGGGAACGAAACCGGCGAAGAACGCGATCTCGCGTTCTGTGCGGGTCATGAGCACGTCGTATTTGCGTGCGGCTTCTGACCATGCGGCTCCGGTGTCGGACTTCGCCGGCAACGGGTAGTCCCCGTAGTGGACGCCGAAGCACATGCCTGCGTGCAGTCCACCGACCATGGCGGCCTTGTGCACTTCGTCCTGCGCGGCCAGGATGTCTGCGACGCTGGCGTCGGGGTCAATCTTCTCGGCGACCTTCGCCATGGCCCAGTTCATCGGTTCGGTGCCACCGGCAAGTCCCAGGGGTGCTGATGCCAAGATCACACGGTGGAAGAGACCCTCGGTCGCCTCGGCGATCATGAGGTGTGCACAGGAGTCGGCACCTGCGCTCTGTCCCGCGATTGTGACATTGCTGGGGTCTCCCCCGAAGGCGGAAATGTTGCGCTGAACCCAGCGCAGGGCCGAGATCTGGTCGAGGAGACCGAGATTGGAATGTTCGGGTTTGCCCGTGCCCAAGAACCCCAGCACGCCGAGGCGGTAGGTGACTGAGACGACGATGATGTTCTGTTCTTCGACGAGGGTGTGCGGATCGTAGATATCGGCATCTCCGGCACCGGCGACGTAGGCACCGCCGTGGATCCACACGAGCACGGGGAGTTCGGAGTCGTGTCCACCCGCCTCGGAGGGCATGGTCACACTCACCCGCAGGCAGTCTTCGCTGGTGGGAAGGCCGCCGAGCTGGTCGAAGGTCATTCCCGCGTTCGGATCTCGGCGGTACTGCGGGCTTCCAGGGCCGGGGTCTTTGCCGTCGATGGTCTCGACGGGTGGCTCGTCGACGGGATGGGCGAACCGCTGCGCGCGGGCATAGCGAATGCCCCGTGCACGGATCACTTTGCCGTCGACGTAGGCTCTGACCCGACCGCACGGGGCGTCGACATCCCGCCAATCGTGCATCACCGTCTGCTGCCTATTTGGAGGCGACGACCGGTGGCTCGGCCGACCATGGGAAGACGATCCACTGATCGGTGCGCTTCCACACGAAGTCCGGGTCGATGATGGATGCCGACTTTGCGTAGATGACTGCGGACTGAGCTTCGGCGCCGTGCTTCTTGAGCAGCTCGAGGACGAGTGCGAGCGTGCGGCCCGAATCCGCGACGTCGTCGACGACGAGCAGCTTCTTGCCCTTGATGGCATCGATGTCGAGCATCGGGGCCAGAAGAATCGGGTCGGGCAGAGTCTCGTGGACATCGGTGTAGAACTCGACGTTGATGGCGTCGGAGAGTTTGAGGCCGAGCGCATAGGCCAGTGCCCCGGCTGGCAGCAGGCCGCCACGGGCGATCGCGATGACAATCTCGGGGTCGTAGTCGGAGTCGGCGATGGTCTGTGCCATCTCCCTGGCCGACGTACCGAATGTGTCCCACGTGAGGATCTCTTTGTCGTTGAGATCGGTCGAATCGGCGTGGTATGCCTGGCCCATGGATGCTCCTTGTGTTTGCCCGGTGTTGACCCGAGCTTCAAGGATACGCGGTTGCCGACTCAGCGCAGAAACTCTTCGAAGACGGCTGTCTCCTGGAGCTGGTTGCCTCGGCGCTCGGGCAGCGCCGAGTTCACCCAGTACTGGCCGGTGTGAGCATTGCGTTCCAAGTACCGGTAGTCGATGAGTTCCCGGCGCAGGCGTGCAAAGTCGGGGTGGAAGGTGCTGAGGATCGAGTTGACGTCCTTCTCGCTGTAGGTCCGGTCGGAGTCGAAGGCTGCGAGCAGCTGAAGCAGGATCACGACGAGCGCCTTGCGCTTCGTGGGAATTGATTCCAGTCGGTCCTCGCGCATGAATGTTCTCAGCGTTTTGGCCCGGAATGCCTCCACCTCGGGTGCGGTCGCTGCTGCCCGGTGGCGGCCCTGGTCGTCCAGTAGTGCCGCACGGGCGGAGGTGAAGTTCTCCCCGGTCGCGGCCATACGGTGGCGGACGAGCTGTTTGAAATCTCTGTGCTTGGTCATGGCGTTCGTTCCTCAACGACCAAGTCTCCCCCAGCACGAAACCTGGTCAGGAGATCACCGTGACAGGTTCATCCGAGGATTCTCTCCCCTTCGCCGATTGATCGGTGAGCTGGGATCACGACCGTGGCTGGGCGATGGATGCGCCGCTGCCAACAGTATAGACACAGTTCAGCGGGTGCGAAGCCCGCTCAGTCGAGGGCGTCGAGGTAAACCCACCGACCCGCCCTGCGGACGAATGATGAGTTCTCTTCCAGTGTGTGCTCGCCGAGGTGGTCCCGGTAGGTTGCCCGAAAACGCACTGTTCCTGTTTCGTCGGTTTCCGATCCGCCGGTTGTGTCCACGATCTCCAGGCCCAGCCACACGGTGTCAGCATCCACGCCGATGTCGCTGGGCCGCGTCTTAGCGTGCCAGGTGCGAAAGAGGTGGTCTTCGTGGCCGCGTGCGAATGCGGTGTAGCGGGAGCGCATTAGAGCCTCGGCGGTTGTCGGCCAAGCCTGTCCATCCAAGGCGGGACGGCAGCAGTTGTCGTAGTCGGTGCCGGGTGGCATTCCGGAGCAGGGGCAGATCATATTTCGATGGTATCTCTGAGGTGCTTGCAAGCAGGTTACGTGCCACTATGGACGAATGAGTTCAGTATTCCTCTCCGGCAATGCCGAAGCCGACGCCCTTCTGGCCGATGACCCCTTTGCCCTGCTGATGGGCATGCTGCTTGACCAGCAGGTGCCGATGGAAGTCGCATTCGCCGGCCCGGCGAAGCTTGCTGAACGTCTGGGCAAGCTGGATGTCGTTGACATTGCTGAGATGGAGCCCGACGAGTTCTTGGAGAAGTTCTCAATCAAGCCGGCAGTCCACCGTTTCCCGAAGTCGATGGCAACGCGAGTGCAGAAGCTGGCGACAGAGATCGTTGACGAATATGACGGCGACACAGCTGCGATTTGGACCTCGGGCGATCCGACAGGACCGGAAGTCCTCAAACGCCTGAAGAAACTGCCGGGATTCGGAGAGCAGAAGGCGAAGATCTTCCTAGCTCTCCTCGGCAAACAGTTCGATTTCAACGCCGAGGGGTGGCGAGAGGCTGCTGGCGACTACGGGGCGGAAGACAGCCGTCGCTCCATCGCCGACGTGGTCGATGAGGACACCTTGTTGGAAGTCCGGGCATTCAAGAAGCAGCAGAAGGCAGCCGCGAAAGCAGCCAAGAAGTAGGCCCTTCCACTGACGGGCAGGTTATCCACAGATTCAACTTCGCCTGTTCTCAAAGTCAAGGTTCTCGCATAATGTAGGGATTCCGGGCGTGATTGATACATCGGCGCCGGAGTTATCTACCACAGAGGCGTGGAATGAAAACCGGACTTGGCAGACGTGTCCGCGTTCGAGCTGCAACAGCTCTGACATTGACCGCTGGACTATCAGTGCCCCTATTGCTGTCAGGATGCGAAGACCATTCCCCAGTAGCTGCACCGACCTCAACCCTGCCTGCCAAAGACTCCTCAACGGCGTCACCGGCCGCTGACCCGCAACCCACGATCCCCGCCTACGAAACCGACCTTGATCTGAGTTCAGAGGAGACGGAAGCCGTAGAAGGGGCGCTGGTTGCGTTTGAGGGGTTTTTTCGAACGGTGAATACAGCGTATTCGGGTGACTTTTCCGCCGCGGAAGACTTTCCAAAATTCGCGAATGGTGACGCCTTAGAGTCTATTAAAGGCGATGTCCAAGTCGTCAGTGATGGTTCCTACCAATTCTCAGGCAACATTTCCCCAGACAAAATCGCCATCGACGAGGTCAAAAATACAAGTAACTCGAAAGACATAGATATTGTCTCAGTGAACTTCTGCTTCAACTTGGCTGAATGGTCCCTCCGCCCAAAGGATGAAACTAACCCTCCGTCGGATTCTGACCACGTCACGATGAATCACAAGATCAAGAAGACTTCAGCAGGCTGGCGAGTCACACAACAATCCTTAAAAGAGAAGCGATGCTGAATCTCAGAAACAGCATCGCTATCACCTTCTTCATGGCCCTAATAGCCACGCTATTGATTCCGCTACCTGCCGTCGCCAGTCCGAGCTGCGATATGAGAGACATAAAGAATTGTTCGGTTGATAGTCCTGGCGGTGGCGGCAATCCAGCTCCGCCTCCACCACACCCACCCGGCCCAGGAGGCGGCGGTTCCGGCGGCGGTTCTGGAGGTGGCGGTTCAGGCGGAGGAGGCTCCGGCGGAGGAGGTTCCGGAGGTGGCGGTTCCGGCGGAGGCGGCGGGGCCGATATGCCCGATTGCATTCTCGAGGAAGTCGGACATATCTGTGCAGACCTCCCGGGTCCAGGCCCCGGTCCCGGAGGGGGCGGCGGCAGTGCACCCGTCAGGCCAGAACCACCCACCCGCATTCCAGAGTCCCAGTTCCAGACCTTCGACATACCAGCTCCGACGATCCATGCCTGGCCCAAGGACTGGGCTGTCATCGGCAAACCGGCTGCCTTCTGGACTGATGCAGACACCAGCTACATCGATATGACACTGCTGACATACGCCGTTACGGTCAAGGTCACTCCTGAGAAGTTCTACTGGGATTTCGGCGACGACACCGGCGGGACAACGACGAAGACCGGATCGAAACCACGTCCCGGCGACGAACCGCAGATCGGACACGACTATCAGAAGACAGGAGCGAAGACTGTCGACATGACCGCGACGTTCAGCGGCGAATTCTCCGTGGACGGTGGACCTTGGCTGCCCATCGATGGTTTTGCACACGTAGCAAGCAACGAGATCTCCATCGATGTCTATCGCTACCACCGCTATCTCGTCGACGAGGACTGCTACATGAACCCACAGGGTCCAGACTGCAACTGATCTTCACCTTCAGCTCGGAGCTTCAATCCAGCCCGAAGGTAGAAGCCCTGACCGTCGTTCACATGGGGCGGACCCAACTCCACCATCCTCCCAGGGCAAATACGGCAGGAACCTGAAACAATGGCCACATGGTGTGCCGCATTTCGGAGTTGCTCGTCGATTCCCATTGGCCGATTGTCATCATCGGCGCAGGTCAGGCTGGTCTTTCGGCAGCTCATTATCTGTGGCGTGACGGGTTGGTGCCGGGAAAGGATTTCATCATCCTCGACGCCGGCGCTGGGCCCGGTGGTGCGTGGCGCGAGAGATGGGATTCCCTGACGCTGGGTTCGACGAACCATGTGGCGGATCTACCGGGCTTTCCACTGGGTACGCCAGACCCCTCAGTCCCCGCCTCGTCGGTGGTCTCCGATTACTACTCGCGCTTCGAACGTGAACTCGAACTCTGTGTTGTCCGCCCCGCCGAGGTGGTCACGGTCAAATCCCCCACCCCCGGTTCCGGACCTCTGGAGATCACGGCAGATATCGATGGTGAACGTGTTCACCTCTCAAGCCGGTACCTGATCAACGCGACCGGAACCTGGACCCATCCATACGTGCCGTTCGTCCCGGGCATCGCTGAGTTCGAAGGTCGGCAGCTGCACACGGCGAACTTCCGTAACGTGGAAGACTTCCGAGGACTGAGAACATTGGTGATCGGCGGTGGCATCTCTGCCACACAGTTCCTACTCGAACTGGCGAAGGTCACCGAGACTTTGTGGGCTACCCGCCGTCCCCCGAATTTCACCTCACGGGAGTTCGACGGCAACTGGGGCCTCGAGGTTGAACGAGCCGTGCGGTCTCGCACATTGGCTGGCCTCGCCCCAGCCAGCGTCGTTCGCACCACGGGACTACCTGTCCGCCAGGACTTTCTCGACGGCGTCGAATCCGGGGTGCTCGTCTCACGCGGAATGATCGACGCAATCTTGCCTCACGGAGTCCATTTCCCGGGCCAGGCTGCCAAAGAACAGTCAACCTCGGAAGGGCTTGGCCCCTCAGCAAGCGACCACCTGGCGCTGCCCGAATCCTGGCAGCCTTTCGAAGACGAACGTGTCGAAGAGGTCGATGTCATCTTCTGGAACACCGGTTTCCGGGCCGCTCTTAACCATCTGGCACCGCTGCGTCTGCGCACACCCGACGGTGGAATCTCCATGGAGACCGAGGTCGCGGTCAAAGACGACAGACGGATCTTCCTCGTCGGGTACGGGTCCGCGAGCTCAACCGTCGGTGCTACTCGCGCTGGCAGGATCGCGGCCCGAGAGCTGCTGAAACGGCGCGCACGAGCACAGCACGTACCGGGTCAGGAGAAAGCCGGCGTATCGAGACCCTGATCGGCGAAACGAACGGTCGGCAGCATCTGTGCAAAGAGTTCAGCAGTGGTTTCGTCGCTGGCAAGCGTGACCATTTCGACGCTGACTTTGTAGAGTCGACCGTTGTCGGAGATCCCGGCCACAGCACCGAAGAGCACAGAGTCGGTTTGGTCGATGGCTCGGACCTCCTGGCCTGCGAGCAACCCGTGGACTGTCCAGTATTGACCACCGGTCACCGTCCCGGTCTTCTCTTCTAGAATGCTCGAACCGGACTCACCGAAGGTCTGTTCCTGGGCCGAGGCGACGACGGACTGTGCCGTGTCGTCGCCGGCCTCATAGCAGTTGACGGTGATGATGGCACCGTTGTCGCGGCTGTAGAGCTGATAACTGTCGTAGGCGAGATCATCGTTCCACTGCCCATCCATGGCCAGCTGCACCTTGATCGGGCACTCCGGGCCCAGATCAGCCGTCACCTGAGACATGCCGGACGGGATCGCAGGAGTCTCGGAATCCTGCGACGACTGCGCTTCGGAGCCGTCATCGATACCGACGGCGATCGGCTTCGAATCGCCCTCAGCGGTGCTGATGCGCAGCGCAGAGCATCCGGAGAGGAACAGACCCAGCACCACCACGGATGCCAGGAGGAGACTCCGATACATGGGCCTGCTTTCGAATCAGGGAACGGCACTGCGTCGACAACGCCATACACATAGTACCCACAGGACCCGCCGACTGCTCTGGCACAAGCGCCGCCGGGGCCTTAGCCTGGGACCATGACTGAACTCCCGATCTTCAACGACGATGATGTGACCCGACTCCTGTGCATCGTCGCCCACCCCGATGACATGGAATACGGCGCCTCCGCGGCCGTCGCAAAATGGACAGACCAAGGTAAGCCCGTGTCCTACCTGCTGCTGACCCGTGGCGAGGCGGGAATCAGGGACATGAACCCTGAGAAGGTCGCCCCGCTGCGCGCAGATGAGCAGCGACAGGCGTGCACGATCGTTGGGGTCGAAGACCTTGAGATCCTCGAGTTCCCCGACGGACTCCTCGAACCGAACCTCGAGCTCAGGCATGCGATCGCGAAGAAGATCCGCCAATTCAAACCCGACGCCGTCATGGTCACCAAGTGGGAACTCAACATGCCGTGGGGTCTCAACCATGTCGACCACCGGGCCGCTGGTATTGCCACTGTCGGTGCGATCCGAGACGCCGACAATCCGTGGGTCTTCACCGACCTCAAGGAGGCTGGCCTCGACGCGTGGAAGGCAGACAAGCTGCTGGTCAATGGCGCTTACGCCACCCATGCCGTGGTCCTCGACGATGAACACGTCGACCGGGCAGTGCGTTCACTGGAGGCCCATACCGTCTATCTGGAGGCACTGCCCGACCATCCGGTTCCATCGGAGATGATTCCCGGAATCACCTCGGAAGCCGGAACACGGGCAGGCGTGAAGTACGCGCTGCCCGTGCAGGTGTTTGACATGTAGCTCCCGGCCCACCGATTCGGTGGTCGGGTTCGACGCAATTATGCGCTGAGTGCCGCGACCGCCGAGTCGTAGTCCGGTTCGGTCCCGATCTCGTCGACGAGCTGCTTGTGAATGACAGTGCCCTCTTCGTCGAGGACGACGACAGAGCGGGCCAGCAGCCCGGCAAGAGGACCGTCAACCATGGTCACACCGAATTCCTTGCCGAAGGCGCTGCGGAAACCTGATGCGGCGACGACGTTCTCAATGCCTTCGGCGCCGCAGAAGCGAGCCTGGGCAAAGGGCAGATCGTTAGACACGCACAGAACGGTGGTGTTCTCCAGGCTCGCGGCGAGTTCGTTGAACTTGCGCACCGAGGCGGCACAGACTCCGGTGTCCACGCTGGGGAAGATGTTGAGGACAACACGCTTGCCTGCCGTGTCTGCAGAGCTCACCTCACCGAGGTCGTTGCCCACGAGGCTGAACGCCGGTGCCTGCGCACCCTTCTCCGGGAGGTCTCCAACAGTCTTGACCGGTGTGCCCTGGAATGCCGTGGTGGCCATGCTTGGTTCTCACTTTCTTTCGTGATCATTGCTGTCAGACCCCACCCTACGTGAAGTGACCGACATGAGAATCGGCTGCTCAGATGCGACGGCGGCGCGCGATCCAGACGAGTCCAGCACCCATTGCGATGATGGCTGCCGCAATACCGATCGTGCTTCCAAGTTCCACACCGGTGCGTGGCAGATCTCCACCGGCATTGGCATCCCCGCTGCCGTCGGCAGAGTCAGATCCGCTGGCCGAATCGGTTCCGCCAGCTGAATCGGATCCGTTCGCCGAGGCGGTCCCACCGTCGGCATCGGATGTGGCATTCTCGTCGGCTGTGGAATCGGCACTGTCGTTGGCACCAGCTTCGACATCGGCATTCGCACCGCTGTCGTCACCGTCGGCACTGTCGGTGCCATCGGCAGCGTCAGCGTTTCCGCCATCTGCCGTCGCGTCCGAGTCGGTTTCGGCCGTGGCGTCCGGCTCGGCGGTGTCATCGGAAGATGCCTCGTCCTCATCGCCTGGGTCCTGTGTGGACGTGACGACCTGCCAGTTCTCGTCGTAGAAGTCAGTGGGGTCAACCACCTCGTTGTCCTTCACCCAGTTGATGAGCGCCTGACGAACCTCGACCTGTTCGTTGTAGACCTCTTTCAGGTCACCTACTGGGTAGTCGCCGCCTCCGGACTGACGATAGTTGTTGATCGCGAGAATGAAGGTGTCGTCATCACCAATGGTCTTGCCACTCTTATCGGTGAGGTTCTCGATGCGTTCACCTACTGGTTTGGACACGTTGATGTCGTAGTCGATGCCCGACAGCGCGTCGTAGTTGTAATCGGGAATCGGCCGATCGAGTACGTCGTCGATGGCATTGGTTCCGGTGGCTGGGTCGAAGTCGGCCCCTTCTTCTGTCTGTTTGAAGTAGCGGGCGGAGAACTCCAGGTAGTCACGCAGCTGTGAACCGTTGATCTCTACCCCGCCGAGCGTGTTGTCGAAGACATAGAGTCCGGCGACGTCGCGGATGGTGATGTCACCTGCAGGGAATTCGGCAGTTCGACTGAATGGTGATGCCTGGGAGATGATCGGCACGTCCTCGTATTCGGTGCCTGCCAATGCCGACTCCACCGTCTGAGACTGCACCTTCGAGATGAAGTCGAGGATTGCGGTGTCCTCGTAGTACGAGGTCGAGGCGCTCATGGTCTCGGTCACGGAGCCGATCTTCGTGTTGACGTAGTCGATCGTCTTCTTGTGCTGGGAGTCGATGAGGTCCTTGATCTCGGGGTCCTCGGCGACGTCGCCCTGTGTTGCCAGCGGTGTGGCTTCGGGCTCGGCACTGCCCCAGTCGATGCCCATGTCCTCGAGATCGATGGGCAGGTCTACCTCGGAGACCGACCGTGCCCAGTAGTTGGGCTGAGTGATGAGGGCCTTCGTGCCGTCTTCGCGTGAGACCACCTGGGTGGGCTCGTTCTGATGCGTGTGCCCGGCGACGAGGACGTCGACTCCCGGCACCTTCGCGACTGAGGTGCTCACGTTTTCCTGCAGTTCCGAAGGATCCCAAGCCTGGCCTTCCGGATCCTTACCCGAGTGGGAGAGGACGACGACGATGTCTGCACCGGCCTCTTTCATCTGTGGGACGTACTTCTTCGCAGTCTCGACCGGGTCGTCGAAATGAACTTTGCCGGAGAGATTGTTCTTGTCCCAGATCCGACTGCCGGGGGTCGTGACTCCCAGGACGCCGATGGTGATCTCCTGACCGGAGACGCGCTTCTTCACCATGGTGTAGGGGTCAAGGTGGGACTGCCCATCGTCGTCATTGATGACGTTGGCGCCCAGGACTGGGAAGTCCACCTGTTCCTTGTATTTGGCGAGCAGGTCAAGTCCGTAGTTGAACTCATGGTTGCCCACGACCTGTGCGTCGTAGCCGACGTTGTTGAAGGTCTTGGCCATCGGATGTGTCTCACCGGTTTCGGTGATGCGCTCCTGTTGTGCGTAGAAGTAGGTCAACGGGGTGCCTTGGATCGTGTCACCGTTGTCGACGAGAAGCACCGAGTCCTCACCCTTGGCTTCCTTCACACCCTTGATCAGGGTGGAGGCACGCGACATGCCCAGCTCCTCCCCGGCCGGGTAGGGTGCGTTGGCGAAGTAGTCCCAGTTGAGGACGTGACCGTGGACATCGGTCGTCGCCAGAAGCGTGAGCTCCCCCGCGCTTGCTGCCTGTTCCTCGTCCGGAGGTCCGCTGCCCAGTCCCGACGCCGAGGCGGCTGCCGGTCCCGCAACGATGAGTGTCAGTGCCAATGTGGACGAGGCCAGGGTTCGCAAGCGCATGAGTCTCCAGATGTCGTTGTGATTCAGATCTCCCACTCTATTCCGAAACATCGCGAATCTGAGCAAATCCTGAGCGAAATCTGCACAAACTGTGTTGACACTATTTCTCGCCGAGGTTGCCCTTCCCTGTCTTCGCACCAAGGGTGGATTCGATGATGATGAGGACAACCACAACTGCCGCACCGATGGCGGCGAGGACAATCGGCATCCACACCGGATCGGCCGGCGCGAGCAGACCACCGGTATCGGTGGTGGACTGCCATGGCCACAGCGCACGCAGGGAGCCGAGCATCAGTCCTGCCATCGCCACCAGCGTCCACCACCGGTGATTGTGGAGGAAATAACGCAAGATGTTGACGAAGAGTGCGAGACCGAGAATCGCGCCGAGCCCGAACACAGCGATGTAGACGAGGTCGCGGTCGTTCACCGCACGCAGAGTGGTGGCGTAGAGGCCGACTGCGAGGAGGAAGAACGATCCTGAGACTCCGGGAACGACCAAGGCGCAGATGGCGATGGAGGCGACGAAGAAGACTGCGATGAGTGGTGGATTCTCAACGTCTGAGCCTCCGGCAAGCCCGGTCATCCAAAAGGCAAGGGCAGCAGCGGCGAGGAAGACGAGTATTCCCAGCAGCAGCGGTTGCCCTGTTCGGGCCGGCAGCATGCGCAGTGGGACAGCGATGCTGGCCGCGACGAGGCCGAAGAACAGGCCGCGGGAGAGTTCTGGGTTGCCGGTGACGAAGCTCTCCAACATTCCGGCAATGGTGAAGACCGCTGTCACCATACCCAGCAGAACGGGGATGACGAGGAACCAATCGGTTCGACGCAGCTCGGCAACCGCGCCATGCCACCGGTCTGGGCCGGTGACCACGGTCTTTGCGGCCTTGACGACGTGGGCGGCGGAATCGATGAGTTGGTCGTAGACGCCGGTGACGAGGGCGATCGTTCCGCCTGAGACCCCAGGCACGAGTTCGGCCGACCCGATCAGGAAACCGCGGAGCAGATCGAGGGGAATCAGAGCTTTCGAACGGGTGGATTCCACGTGTGCGGCCACCTCGGGGCTGGGGTTAGTCATAGTGCCTCCACCCTACGAGATTCCGGCTTTCTCATACGAAAAATAGGGCCGAAGTCACCGATTCGACTTCTCAGTCGCCGGTGGCTCCGTCGATGCTCTCACGGATGAGGTCGGCATGGCCGACGTGTCGAGCGTATTCCTCGATCATGTGGATCAGCACCCAGCGCACGTTGAATCGATCGCCGGAGGACGGCTCCCGCGCCACCAGGGTGTCAAGGTCATCGATTCCCGCGAGGATCTGCCTCGACTGCTCACAGGCTTCGGCATGGAGTGTCAGTAGATAGTCCGGCGTATCAGCGGATGCGCTCTCGAAGTCCCAGTCACGATCTCCTTGCCAGTCAACACTCCCCCACGGCTCAGAGAGTTCCTGGCCCAGAATGTCTTCGACGAACCATTGTTCTTCGACCAGACTCAGGTGTTTGATGATCCCGCCTAGGGTCAGGCTCGAGGCGGCCACAGTCTTATTGAGTGCAGTCGAGTCGAGTCCGATGACCTTTCTGCGCATCACTTCTCGGTAGTAGTCGAGGAACTCTTCGAGTCCCTGTCGTTCATTCGGGGCTTCAGTGGGCTCGACCGGTGGCTGGCTCATGCGGGGTCCTCATTCTCATCTGTGGGTACTTTCCTGCCGATGTCGAAGACGTTGCCTTCGGGGTCGGTCAACGTGGTCCATTCGATTCCGTACTCGGCAAATCCCGCCACCTTCTCTGCACCTAGTGCCACGGCACGTTCGACGTCGGCAGGATAGTGCGGATCGTCGAGGTCGATGTGAAGGGGGTTCTTTCCCTCATCGCGGTCTTCGACCTTGAGGAAGAGCATGCCTGGCGTCGTGGATTCACCGTTGTGGACGCCGCCGATGCTGGCGACGAATTCGTTCGCGCCCTCGTCGAGGTCGACCTGGAGAAGTTCAGCCCAGAACAGCGATTGGGTTTCGACGTCTTTGCAGTCGAAGGTGATGCTCAGCGAGGACAAAGACGCCATGGCTGATGGTCCTTTCGTGAAGATGTCTGCGTGGACCACACTCTAGACGCTGGATCTGACACGAGGTGGGCGTCGCGACATACTTCGTTCCTCAGTCTCGTGGCTGTCTGGCCAACTGTCGGGACTGTGCGACCAACCGGCCGGCGGAGTCCCAGAGCTCGCAGTCTTCTTCGAACATGCCGCCGGCGATGTTGCGGGTGTACAGCTTTGCTCGGATCCAGCCCGGTGCCGGCTCAGCACGCAGGTGGGCGGTCAGCTCCATGGTCGGTGCCCAGTTGAAACGGCCGAGGTCGAACATCACCGGCGGGAAGGCATCGAGGAATGCCAACAGGGACAGCGCGTCTGGTGCGGTTCCGTCTGCCAGGCGAATCCAGCCCTGCAACAGGCCGCGGCCGCTGGGTCGACCGGTTGCGAAGCCGGCAGTCTCGGGGTCAAGTCTCATGTCATAGCGTTTCATCAAGGGCGCGGACTCTATGAAGTCTCCGGGCGCCTCGGCGACGTTGATGCATTGATCCGGATCGGGCATCTCAGGTGGAATCGCTGTTGTCGCGACATCGTCGGGCAGGGCAGCAAGGTTGCCCATCGTCGCCAAGGCTGTGATCTTCGGTTCTGTGTTCTGGGACAGGTCGACGGCGAAGGTGGCACTCGACCGACCCTCACGAATCAGGCGCGTGGTGATTTCGGCTCTGCCGCCCTGGCTGGGGCCCAGGTAGTAGGTGGAGAGCACTAATGGGTCGGGTGCTTTCGCGCTGTTGTTGCGCAGTGCCAGTCCGGCAACGCTGAGGAGGTATCCCCCGTTGACCGCGCCGGCGACACTCCAGTCCCCGTCGATGTCGGCAGTGAAGCTCGTATCGGACTGGCGTTCTACGGCGATGGCGGAGGCGAATTCGCTTTCATGCGTTTCGTTGATACTCGTTGGGCTCATGTGACTCACATTACCAAGAGCTGAACAATCGTCCGGTCAGTGCGGGCAATTGACGTGCCGTTCATTGCCGCGGCGGTAGTTGCCGGTTGCCCGGGCGAGCAGCTGTTGGTCAGCATCTTCGCTGACCCCAAGTTTCGGAATCAGTGCGGCGGCCTTCTTACCCCCGATCTCCATCACGGTTCGACCGTTACGCGCAATGATCAGCATTCCTGATTTCGTGATGCGGTAGTCGAACGGGTCGTCTTCGAGGGTCAACGTCATCACTCCCCTGTCCTGACGCAGCCGGTTAGCCTGGTGACCATGAGCATATCCCTGTCACGCCTCGATCCCAATGGTGCCGATCGTTCCGGACTCATCGAATTCTTCACCGGCAATGACTTCCCGTTCCATGTTCGGCCTGCGCCCTGGACGGCCGACAAAGTCGTGGAAATGATCGGCACTGGCGCCTTCTGCAATGATGACAACGACTCCTTCTGGATTTTCGATGACGATTTGGGTGTCGTTGGCTACGTCCGGATAGAAGATCTCAACGATGACACACCCATGTTTGACCTGCGTCTGTCCACCGAGTTTCGCGGTCGAGGACTCGGCGTCGCGTGCCTGAGTGCTGTCACTGACCACGTGTTCGAGACCAAGGACGTCAAACGATTCGAAGGTCATACTCGCGCTGACAATATCGCAATGCGATCTGTGTTCCTTCGTGCCGGTTGGTCGAAAGAGGCTCACTATCGCCGCGCGTGGCCGGTCGCGGGCCATACCCCTCAGGACTCGGTCGCCTATGCCATTCTGCGCGAGGAATGGGAATCTGGGGTCTCGGTCGACGTCAATTGGCACGATTTTCCCTAAGGCCGGAAAAATACACAGAGTGCCCCTGGTCCGAAGACCAGGGGCACTCTGCTGAGCACTCAGGCTATCATTTGCTGATCGTGTGAGCTACCCTCAGTTGTTCTTCTTGCGACGCATGGTCAGAACGACTGCGGCTCCACCGACAACGAGGAGTCCCGCACCGGCTGCGAGGCCGGTCAGTTCAGCACCGGTACGTGGCAGATCAGATCCGCCGTCACCATTGCCGTCATCGTCATTGTTGCCATTGTCGCCGTCGTCGTTTCCGCCGCCGCCGTTGCCGTCTTCGTCAGCAACAACCTCGAATGATCCGGTCAGAGCCGACTCATCCTCAGTGTCATTGGCACCGGTCACCTCAACGTTGTACTTGCCGAGATAGACCGACGGGTCGGATGCGCTTGTTCCGTAGATCGAGAATGCGGCAACACCGTCGGCGTTGGCAGTCTCATCAAGGGTGATGCCCTCAACGTTTTCAGGACCAGCAACGACTTCGAGTGAGACCTTTTCGCCCTCTTCGAAGCCTGCAGCCATGATCTGCACGCCCTTGTCCTGCTTCACGAAGTCAGAAGCAGAAACTTCCTTAGGCTCGATCGAGAGCTTGCGCTCTTCGGGAGCTTCGCCGTCCTTCGAACCATCGGAGTCAGCATTTGACTCTGCGTTCTTAGCATCGGCAGCTGCACCGGCGTCCGAGTCGTTGCCATCGGCATCGGCTTCGGCACCGTCTGCACCAGCGTCTGCTCCGTCCGCGCCAGCGTCGTCTGCAGCGTCGTCTGCAGCATCGTCAGCTTCCACGGTCACTGTGAACTCGGTTGATTCCGAGGTTCCGGCAACGGTGGTCGCGGTAGCGGTGTATGCGTACGTGCCAGTCTCTGAAGGAGCCTCGGCTGTGAAGTTGCCCTCGGCATCCGCAGTGACAGTCACGGAACCTTCAGCTGCGGCCTGAGCCTGAAGCGCTGCCTGTTCGCCGTTTGCAGCAACAGGCTTCCAGTCAAGCTTCACCTTGGCATCGGCCTCAGTCTTGCCAGTGATCTGACCGCCTTCGTCGACCTTCTGGTCCTCGACTACTGGTGCTTCAGGCGCCTCAGGAGCGTCTGCGTCGGAGTCAGCATTTGCGTCCTTGGCATCGGCACCTGCATCGGAGTCAGCGTCCTTGGCATCGGCGCCAGCATCGGAGTCAGCGTTTGCGTCCTTGGCGTCGGCGCCAGCATCGGAGTCAGCGTTTGCGTCCTTGGCGTCGGCGCCAGCATCGGAGTCAGCGTTTGCGTCCTTGGCGTCGGCGCCAGCATCGGAGTCAGCGTTTGCGTCCTTGGCGTCGGCGCCAGCATCGGAGTCAGCGTTTGCGTCCTTGGCGTCGGCGCCAGCATCGGAGTCAGCATCCTTGGCATCGGCGCCAGCGTCAGAGCCGGCATCCTTCGCGTCGGCACCACCGTCAGCGTTTGCATCGTCGTCGCCCGGGGGCTCTTCATTCGGCTTTTCGAGGTTGAAGTCAACGCCCGACTCTGTGATCGAGTGGTCGAGGTCGGCTACCCAACCGAACTGGCTGCCGTCGGCTGCAGGTCCGCCACCGGAGATGACACCAACAGCGGTGTCACCCTGGAACACAGCTCCACCGGAGTCACCCGGCTGCGAGAAGGGCTTGTCGGCCGGGGAGTTCACGGCGAAGCCGTGTACCCAGTATCCACTGATGTTGGCGTACTCGAAGATCTCGTTGTACTCGGCGTCGACTTCACCCTCGGTCAGGCCTGTGGTGCGGCCGGACTTCTGAATCTTACCGTCCGTGTGAGCACCCACCTTGGTGATCTCAGTCGCGAGGCTCTTCGAGAGGTCGTCGTCGCCGGCTGTCGTCCAGTCGGTCACACCGTTCTTCACTCCGTACTTCGACTTGTCAACGTTGATGACTGCGAAGTCGATGTCGCTGCTCTGAGCGTTATTGGGATTCTCCGAGGTGTCGTGCTGCCCGCTCTCACCGAAGCTGGTGAATCCCCACTTACCGAGAACACCGATTCCGGACAGCTCAGACTGCTCTGAACCGGCTGCGGGAGCCGACGACGGCTTCTCGGTGTCGTTGACGATGCTGTCACCGGTGATTACAGCAGCCTTGTCCATGATCTTCGCGCAGTGGCCCGCGGTCAGGACAACAGGATTGCCGTCGCCGTCCCACCCGGAGAACCCGGTCGAGCAGACGCCGCTGGGAGTGCTGCCTTCGCCGACTGCGTAGCCAGCGCCACCGACGACGTCGTTGCCGGCGTATGCATCGAGTTCTTTGATGCCCTCTGTGAAGTTGACGTTGTCAAACTTCTTCTCGAGGTCCTTCATCTCCGCTGTCTTCTTCTCAACACCGAGATTGAGCTCTCCGCCCTTGGCACCGTAGGCGTTGACGCCATCGATGTCGGACAGTGCCTTCTGCACCTGGGCGTCGTTCTGCACATCCAGCTTCTGCGGGGCGTTGTCTGCCATGGCTGGGGATGCGACAAACGCACTGCCGAGACCGAGCGCCGCTGCGGCGGTCAGTGCCAGCGAACTCTGAACGAGTTTCTTCTGCATACTCTTGGGTTCCCTTGATCGTAATCACTGTTGCAATTGTCTGTGTACTCTTCGCCCCGCACCTCAACAACAGTGCGGATGTTTCTGAGAACAGTCTTTCAACCACATGAAAGGTTACGGTTTGGCAACGATGGGAAGCAACCACAATGCGTGTTGGTCGTGAACACAACTTACAAAACCTGAGTTGGCAAGCAATCTTCCGAGTTGTCCATGGACCTGTCAAGGGTGGCCGTTATGATCGGAGCATGCTCAACCTCACTTCAAACAGACCTTCCGCAACGTTACGACGTGCCTTGGGAGTAGCTGTCCTTGGTCTCGCTCTGCCGCTTGCCGCGTGCGGACCAGGTTCCGAACCCAGCGAGCCCACCAGCTCTGCACCCACAGAATCCAACACTCCCTCGGATTCCGCGGATTCCACTGCACTTGACCCGACAGGCAAATGGGCTTCTCCTGAGGCGGGAGAGCCTTTCCTGGAGTTCTCTGCGGACGGACAGGTCAAGGGAACCGATGGTTGCAATCCGATCAAGACAACATGGGAAGTCGATGGTGACAAGGTCATCATCACCTCGTTCACGTCGACTCAGAAAGCCTGTGCGGGAGTCGACACGTGGTTGTCAGGTGCCGTGTCGGCGACGATCGATGGCAACGTCATGAAGGTGATGGACGGTAAAGGCAAGGTCATCGGCGGTTTGGAGAAGGAGGAGAAATGAGCAATTCAGTCAACGGCAAATGGGTCAGCTCCAAAGACGGATCCTCAGCGTTCCTCAAGTTCGACGAAGACGGAACACTGACAGGCAGCGATGGCGGAAACCGAATCGCGACCACCTGGGGGTCGGAAGGTTCGGGAGCGGTCATCAAACCCTTCGCCACCACGCAGCGCGCCGTCATGGGCATGGAGGCCTGGGTGGGCCGAGTTCACCGTGTTGAGGCCGACGGTGACGTACTCACCGTCTTCGACCACGGCGGCAACCACCTCGGCGAGTTGGCCAAAGACACCGGTTCGAACGAACCCGACGAAGGACGATAGATGGCCGGCGGTCTGTTTGCCCTCCTCGACGACGTCGCAGCGCTGGTAAAGCTCTCCGCGGCCAGTCTCGACGACGTTGCCGCCGGAGCCTCACGATCGAGCATCAAGGCTGCGGGAGTCGTCGTCGATGATGCTGCGGTCACGCCGAAGTTCGTCGAAGGCGTCGGTCCGAAGCGAGAGCTGCCCATCATCAAACGCATCGCTCTCGGCTCTCTGGTCAACAAGATCCTCATCATCTTGCCCATCATCCTGCTGCTCAGTCAGTTCCTCCCCTGGCTGCTGACTCCGCTCCTCATGGTGGGCGGCACCTACCTGTGCTTCGAAGGTGCAGAGAAGATCCTCGAGAAGCTCGGGTGGATCAAACACCACGAAGAGCCGAAGAAGGAATCCAAGCACGGCAAGAAAGACGACGGCGACGCGGAAAAGAAGATAGTCCGCTCCGCCATCACCACCGACTTCGTCCTCAGCTGCGAGATCATGGTCATCGCACTCAATGAGGTAGCCGACGAGACGCTGCTCTCACGTGCCATCATCCTCGTCATCGTGGCCCTGGGCATCACAGTCGGCATCTACGGCACTGTCGGCCTCATCGTAAAGATGGACGACATCGGCCTGCACATGGCGAAGAAGGACAAACCGGGCACACAGAAGT
This sequence comes from Brevibacterium aurantiacum, assembly GCF_003932995.1. Lineage (NCBI taxonomy): Bacteria > Bacillati > Actinomycetota > Actinomycetes > Micrococcales > Brevibacteriaceae > Brevibacterium > Brevibacterium aurantiacum. The sequence goes on along the minus strand of NZ_CP025333.1, from coordinate 1,711,527 downwards.
TCGGCCGCTTCCTCGTCAAAGCGATGCCCAAACTTCTTGCCGGTCTCTCGGTCATCGGCACGTTCGCCATGCTGTGGGTCGGCGGACACATCATCCTCGTGGGTACCGACGAACTCGGATTCAACGCCCTCTATGATTTCGTCCACCATCTCGAAGAACCCGTGGCCGCGATCGCCGGAGTCGGAGGCTTCCTGGGCTGGCTGGTCAATACGTTCTTCTCGCTCATCCTCGGCGCCATCTGGGGCGGAATCGTGGCTGGCATCGCCATCGGCTTCACTGCTCTGCTGAAGTCGGGGAACAAGGACGACAAGGACCACAAGGACTCCACCGGGCAGGAGGACGACGAGGTACCCGCCGATATGGCTGCTGCAGAAAGCTCTGCCGCCGATGCGTCCTCAACCGCGGACTCGACCTCAACTGCAGATCACGGCGCGGGAAGCGCAGATCACGGTGCGGGACCTAAGCCGAACTACGCCCCGAATCCGGGTAAGGACTCGTCGGGAAGTTGAGTACTACTTCTCCAGCACGTCCTCGATGCCGCTGTCGTTGATGAGCCAGTCAAGGCTGGCCGGACTCGCTCCATTGATCGCGGTCGTGAAGTCGGCGTCGACGAATTTCGCGGTCCCGTTCTTCACCGCGGGCAGGGAGTCGTAGCTGGGATTGTCCTCAACCATCGATTTCGCGTCCTCATCCATAGCCCAGATGAAGAGGTAGTCGGCATCGAGCTGATTGAGCTCCTCCGCTGAGAGGGTGAACCTATTGACCTCTTCCGGAGTCTGATGCTGGCCCGGCTTCAGACCGAGGAGTTCAAGAGGTGCCGCATTTCCGAAGTAGATCCCATCGGATCTCGGTGAGATGACCTGATAGGTCTTCCCCTCCACCTCGAGTTCCTCCCCCAGTGACTTCATGGATTCCTTGGTCGCCGCGATGGCCTCTTCGACCTCGTCCTTCTTACCCAACGCCTCACCAACGACTTGAGCACTGACATCCCAATCGGGATTGGTCGACTCCGACTTCGGCACCACGACCGGGGCAATGTCCGAAAGATGGTCATAGACGGCATCATCGGTGACGTTCCAAGGAGCCGCAAAGATGACGTCAGGCTCATAGGAGGCCACCTTCTCAACGTCGACGTCGTAGCTGTCACTGACCAATGAATCGTCTGCGACCTCGTCGAGGACACCCTGTTGCCACGCATTGAGCTCATCGGCACTGGTGCCGACTGCCACGGGCGTGGTGCCCAATTGCGCGGAAACGTCCGCCGACGGGGTATTGAGAGCGACTACAGTCTCCGGGTTCGCCGGAACTTCGACCGTCCCTTTGAGCGTATCGACGCTCACCGGCCCGCCCGATCCGGCCTAGTAGTCTCCGGAGGAACTGTTGGGTGAGGTACTCGAGCAGCCGCTGAGGGTCATTGCCCCTGCGGTGAGAGCGACAACGACGATGTTGCTTCTCTTCATGATGCACTTTCGGTCAGGGCGGCAGTCTGCTGGTCAGCGGTCTGCGAAGGTCTTCTTCGGCCTGCCGGGAACGATCATGGGTGCACCAGTGACGGGGTCGTCGATGATGGTGCAGTCGATGCCGAAGACCCGGTCCACCAACTCCGATGTGATGATCTGGGCTGGTGGGCCCTGGGCGACGATTGCCCCGTCCTTCATCGCGATGATCTCGTCGGCGTAGCGGCAGGCCTGGTTGAGGTCGTGGAGGACGGCGACGAAGGTGTGGCCGTATTCGTGATTGAGCTGTGCGAACAGATCGAGCAGGTCGATCTGGAAGGCCAGGTCCAAGAACGTGGTGGGTTCGTCAAGCAGCATCAGCGGTGTTTCCTGTGCGAGGACCATCGCCACCCAGACCCGTTGCCGCTGACCGCCGGAGAGTTCGTCGACCTGGCGGCCCGAGAGGTCTTCGGTGTTCGTTGCCCGCAGCGCTGAGAGCACGGCAGTTTCGTCCTGGTCTGTCCACTGTTTGAGGAACGACTGGTGCGGGTGGCGCCCGCGAGCCACGAGCTCGGCCACAGTGATGCCGTCTGGGGCGATCGATGTCTGTGGGAGCAGTCCCAGCCTTTTGGCGATCTGCTTCGTCTTCAGTTTCGCGATATTTCCGCCGTCGAGGAGAACCGTGCCCTTCGCCGGGGTCATCAGTCTGGCCAGTGCCCGCAGCAGCGTCGACTTGCCGCAGGCGTTGGGGCCGACGATGACGGTGAACTTGCCCGGAGCGATCTCTACGTTGAGGTCGGTGATGACCTGGCGATGGTCATAGGCCAGGTCGAGGTTCTGGGCCGCCAACGGCGTCGCGGTCGACGTCGCCGTATCGGTCGCGCCAGCTTTGCCGACATTGCCGGTCGTCCCGGACTTGCCAGTCGTATCAGCGTGATCGGTCATATCGGATGAGATGCTCATTGTGCCTTCCGAGCTTCTTGGATGAGGAGCCAGATCAGGTAGATGCCGCCGATGCACACGGTGACGACTCCGACGGGAAGTTGGGTTTCGCCCAGGGCGTGCTGAGCGATGAGATCGGCAGCGACGAGCAGGAGCGCTCCAACGGCTGCAGCCGACAGCAGGCTGGTGCCTTGGGACTTTGCGATCCTACGTCCGATCTGTGGGGCGGCAAGGGCGACGAAGGCGATGGGTCCGGCGGCGGCCGTGACCACGGCGACAAGCGCCACAGCCACGAGAATGAGGCCCGCCCGCAGAGGTTCGTTGCGCACCCCCAGCGCCTTAGCGGTGTCGTCGCCGAGTTCGAGTGTGCCCAGACCCCGGGAGAAGAGGCCGCATCCCAGCCCCAGGAGCACCGTGCCGACGGCGGCTGGCAGCAGAGTCGACCAGCCCATGCCGTTGAGTGTTCCGGCTCCCCAGGTAGCTGCCGCCATCGCGAGGTCAAGGTCGGCGCGCATGATCAGCCAGGTGTTGAAGGCGTTGAGCATGGCGGTCAGGGCGATGCCGACGATGATGAGGCGGAAACCTTGGACCCCGCCCTTCCACGTCAGAAGATAGACCACGATGGCGGTGAGGAGGCCGCCGATGATCGCACCGAAGGCTGTGGAGACGAAGCTGGAGCCGAAGACGATGATGGTGACGATTCCGCCGGTGTAGGCACCGGTGGAGAAGCCGATGATGTCGGGGCTGCCCAGTGGGTTGCGGGTCAGTGATTGGAAGACTGCACCCGAGATGCCCAGTCCGGCTCCGAGGACGATTCCGGCGATGATGCGTGGTGCCCGCCATTCGCCGACGACGGTGTTGACGATGCGTTTGTCGGCCTGGCCGAACAGCCCTTGGAAGACCTCGCCGGGGGTAAGCGAGAACTCTCCGAGGAGCAGTCCCAGGAATCCGCAGCCCAACGCCAGCACAGCGACGATGGCGCTCGTGACGACGACGCGCAGATCGATGCGGAAGCCGAAGGCTCGCAGCATCGGACGGCCGAAGTCGACCTTCTCCCCCGGCAGGACCCGCTGGCCGGGAACGAATTCGGTGGCGTCTCCGATCGGTGAGTGCGACGATTTCACAGTCCGCTCGCCTTCTTTCTGCGAACGAGGGCGATGAGCACCGGTGCACCGACGAAGGCGGTGACGACGCCGACCTGGAGTTCACCCGGTTTCATCACCACCCGTCCGAGCACATCGGAGACGAGGAGCAGAATGGGCGAGAGGATGACGGAATAGCTTAAGATCCATCTCTGATCGGGGCCGACGATCCAGCGCGCGATGTGGGGAATCATCAGTCCGATGAACCCGATCGGCCCGGCGGCAGCGGTGGCACCGCCGGCCAGGAGGGTGACCGCGAGGATGGTGAGGATGCGGGTGCGGTTGACCGAGGTGCCCAGACTGGCAGCCAGATCGTCGCCGAGTGCCACTGCGTTGAGCGAGTGGGCCAAGAAGAGTGCGAGGACGATGCCGCCGATGATGAATGGAGCCACGGCGTAGACCGTGTCGAAACCACGACCGGCGATGGCTCCGACATCCCAGGCACGGAAGGCGTCGAAGGCTCGTTCATTCGTCAGCAGCACGCCTTTGGTCAATCCAGTCAGCACAGCTGCCACGGCGACTCCAGCCAAGGTCAGCCGGATCGGATCCACGCTGTGGTTTCGACCGGAGGACCCGATGATGTACACGCCTGCCGTGGCGACGAGGGCACCGAGGAAGGCGAACCAGATGTAGCCGTTGATCGAGGTGATTCCGAAGAACCCGATCCCGATGGCGACGGCGAAGGAGGCCCCTGCGTTGACGCCGAGGATGCCCGGGTCGGCCAGCGGGTTGCGCGTCAGCGCCTGGATCAGTCCGCCAGCCAGACCCAGTCCCATACCGACGAGTATGCCCAACACGGTTCGCGGGAAGCGCAGTTCGAGGACGACCAGCTGGTCGTCGCTTCCGCTGGGATCGAAGAATGCGCCCAGTACTTCCGAGACCGGCATGTCACGGGTGCCGATGGCCAGTGAGGCCAGCACCACGAGGACCAAGACGATGACCGCGATGATGAGCCCGAGGGTGCGTCTGACCTTCAGCGCCCGTGTCGCCTTCTGACCGGTGACCTCAGAGGGCTTCGCCGAGGCTGTGGTGGCGAGACCGGTCATCGGAAGGTTCCTTAGTATCGACTAATTAAGGGCAGGCTAACCACAATCTAGTCGAAAACGGCGGCTCATCCAAACGATTTCTCGATCACTGACCTGTGATCTTGCCGATCCTTTCGGACGTCTGACGCTGAATCCGGGAGAGCATCCCGCTCATCCCCCGCAGCCGCAGCGGGCTCACGAGGTCCGTCATCGACAGACGCAACGGCAGGTCAGACGGGATGGACAGGACCACCTCGGCGGTCTGTCCGTTGAGTCCTTCGTGCAGGATTCCCGCGAAACCACGGGTCGTCGGCGCCTCGGGAGGCGCGGAGAAATGCAGCTTCACGATCGCAGCATCCCCCTGCTCGGGGTTCTCCACCTCGGTGACGAGGAAGATCGGAGACTGGCATTCAGGGACCGGTTCGAGCAGCTCGGGGTGCTCGCTGTAACGCGGTGGCAGCTCGGGCAGCTCGGAGGCGAGCTCGAGCAGAAGCTGCAGCCGGTCACTGGAATCGGTCTCCGCGAAATCGGTGACGATCTCGGCCAGGCTCTCCGGCAGGTCCGAGGACTCTGGGGTGTCTGTTGCGGCGCTCATCAGCGGTTGGGCACCTCCCCGGCCTCTGCTCCAGTGACGATGGGAACACCGACGACGTTGCCCCATTCGGTCCAGGACCCGTCGTAGTTGCGGACGTTGGTGTAGCCGAGCAGGTGCTGGAGAACGAACCAGGTGTGGCTGGAGCGTTCGCCGATGCGGCAGTAGGCGATGACCTCGTCGGCGGTGCCGAGTCCGGCCTCATCGGTGTAGATGGCCTTGAGTTCAGCTGCCGACTTGAAGGTGCCGTCCTCGTTTGCGGCCTTTGCCCAGGGCACCGAGGCTGCGGTGGGGATGTGTCCTCCGCGCAGTGCGCCCTCTTCGGGGTAGGCGGGCATGTGTGTGCGTTCGCCGGTGTATTCCTCGGGGCTGCGCACATCGATGAGGGGACGCGTGCCGATGCTGTCTCTGACCTCGGGCAGGAATGCCCGCAAGCTCGTGTCATCACGCTCGATGACCGGGTATTCGGTCGGCTCCGGGCGTGGCTTGTCCGTGGTCAGTTCACGATCTTCGGCCTGCCATTTGGCACGGCCTCCGTCCATGAGGCGGACGTCTTCGTGGCCGAACAGAGAGAAGACCCACAGGGCGTAGGCTGCCCACCAGTTGGATTTGTCGCCGTAGAAGACGATGGTGTCCTCCCGGGAGATGCCCTTGGCGGACATGAGTGCGGCGAATCCTTCGCCGTCGACGTAGTCGCGGGTGACCCTGTCATTGAGTTCGGTGTGCCAATCGACCTTCACCGCGCCGGGGATGTGCCCGGTCTCGTAGAGGAGGACGTCCTCATCGCTTTCGACGATGACCAGTCCGGGTTCACCGGCATGCTCAGCCACCCATTCGGTGCTGACCAGACGTGATCCGTCTGCGTATTCGGCGAATTTGGCCGTGGAATCAGCCGGGATCGCTGTGCTCACTCGTTCCTCCTCATAAGAGTTGTGATGGTGTGGCTCTTCGGGCCTCTGTGCGGGTCAACGCCACCGCCCACCAGCATATTCCTCCACAGGCACGTCCCGATGCAGGGGTATTGCTGGTGAGATGCGGGTGTCACCGACGAGTTCGGGACGCTAGTCGCGTGAGAAGAATGTCTGCAGGGCGGAGATGAACGTCTTCGGCTGCTCCGAGTGGACCCAATGGCCTGAGCCTTTGACGGTGAGCAGTGTGGTCCGGGGAAAGAGGGAGCGCATGAGCGGCAGATCCTCACGGGAGACGTAATCCGAATTCTCGCCGGCCATCCACAGGACGGGACCGTCGAAGCTCGCCTCCCCCATGTCGGGGAAGTCTCCGATAGTCGGCAGGCTTTCATGGAGCAGGGTGAGGTTGGGCTGCCAGGCATATCCCGCCGAGGTGGTGCGCAGGTTCTGGAGCAGGAATCCCCTGATCGTGTCCTCGGGGATCTTCGCCTGCAATGCCTCGTTCGCCCCGGAGCGTGATTCGATCTCGTCGAGATCGACTTCGGCCAGGCTGGAGAGCAGGTGTTCGAAGACTCCGAGAGATCCGCCAGCGGTGGGTGCGATGTCGACGACGACGAGGCGGTCGATGAGCTCTGGGTGGCGCAGGGCCAAGACCATCGCGACCTTGCCGCCCAGGGAATGTCCGACCAGGTGCACGGGCAGATCATCGGGTGCGGTCATCTCGGCGATCATGGCGGCCACGGAGTCGGCCATGTCCACATAGCTGAAGTCCTCGGTCCACTCCGAATCGCCGTGGTTGGGCAGGTCGACGAGCAGGCTCGAATAGTCGGGCTCGAGGGCTTTGGCAATCGACGTGAAGTTCTTGCCGCGGCCGAAGAGTCCGTGGAGGAAGACGATGCGCTTACCGGTGCTGCCGATGAGTTTGCTGGCGATGTCAGTCACGTCACCAGCCTACCCGGGTCCTCTCACCGGGTCATTTGTCGGTGACCGCCTGCTCGAGGGCCTGCAGTGACCGGTCGAGATATTCGGGGCTGACGACGGGGAATCCGCCGAACGCCTCGCGGATCTCCTGCGTCGTGCGTGACCAGTCATAGGTCAGGGTCACCTCGGTGCCGGACTCGGTCTCTTCGAGGTCGTAGCGCCACCGCCAGCCTCCGGGTTCCACGTGTCCGTCCTCATCGGCTTGGCCGGGGTCCCAGGCGATTGCGTGATCGGGTTCGAAGGTGGTCACCGTGTTGTCTATTCGGTAGTCACCGTTCTCGTCATCGAAGTGCATGTTCATGGAGAAGATCTGTCCGGTGGCCGTGATCGGCTGCGCGTCGATGGCATCACGCACCCAGTCTGTAGGTTCGGTGTCACGGTGCCGGGTGGGGTCGGCCAACACCGCGAAGATCGCGTCGGAGGAGGCGTCGATCGTACGTGTGCGGACGATGTGCTCGTTGGGATACTTCGCTGCTTCGGCCATGTGACCAGCCTATTCACCCGACCTCGGCTTGGGAAGTGATACCCACAGGTAGGGTGAGTCCATGCACTTCTCCGATTACGACACACGACTGGCCGGCTATGCGGTGATCGTCAACGACGACAGAGAAATCCTGCTCAGCTGGTTCAACGGCGGCAACGAACCGGCTCATGCACTGTGGACCCTTCCCGGTGGCGGGATCGAGTTCCACGAGAGCATCGAGACCGGAACGATTCGTGAGATCAAGGAGGAGACGGGCTTCGATGCCGAGCTGGTGCGTCCGTTGACGACGCACACCTTCACGGAGAACCGGAGCAGCTCGTCGCGCCGCAGGACGGTCTCACGACCGTTCAAAGGTGTCCGCGTCGTCTATGAGGCTCGGATCACCGGCGGGACACTGGGAACTCTCGAGGTCGATGGGACCACGGACCGGGCCGAATGGCTGGCACTCGATTCGCTGGCCGAGGTGCGCCACGCTCGGATCATCGACATCGGATTGGATGCGTGGCGCACAGCCGTCTGAGCTCGTCGGCTATTTGACCTTATCGGCCACGAGGTCGGGCATCTTCTCTGCCGCGAAGGATGCGGAGAGCACCGAGTTGAGTGAGAATGCCTGGCGCACATCATTGAGGTCCTCGGTCAGTACGAGGCTCCGACCGTCTTCGACCGCCGGGATGCGCTTGAAGGCAGCGTCCTTAGTCACCTCGGTGTCGGGGATGTAGATCGGAAACGCCACGAGCAAATCCGCATCGAGATCGTCGAGCTTCTCCTCGGACACGGTGGCGGTGAAGCCTTCCGGTTTGAGTGCCGCGACTTTCTCCGACTGTTTGAATCCGAGCTGTTCCATGAACTGCACGCGCTCGGACCCTTCGACATAGGCGCCCCAGCCTTCCGAGGTCTTCGCGGCCACGCTCACGGACTTCCCGTCGAACTCCGGATGAGCCTTGCGAGCGGCTTCGTACTTCTTATCGAGCTCTCCGAGGACCTTCTTGCCCTCATCTTCCTTGCCCAGGGCCTGGGAGACCAGGTTGACCTGCTGATCCATCGTGGTCAGGTAATTGTCGCCGCCTTCAGGTGCTCCCACGGTCGGGGCGATCTCTGAGAGTCGGTCGTAGCGCTCCTGTTCACCGGAGCTCTTGGTGTCGAGGATGAGGTCGGGTTCGAGGGCCGCGATCTTCTCGAAATCGGGTTCCATCGTGTCGATGATCTCCGGAGCCTGATCGTAGAGGTCCTCGGCCCAGGAGCCGACACCCTTGCCGCCGAACTCCACCCAGTCGGAGGCGCCGACCGGCTGCACGCCGACTGCCAGCGCGGTCTCCGCGTCGCCCCACCCCAAGGCCACGACCTTCTTCGGGTCCTTCGGGACCTCGACGGAGCCGAATTTGGTGTCGATGCTGATGCCCGAGGCCGCTTCTTCTTCACCACCGCCGCCACCACAGGCAGCGAGCAGGAGAACGGAGGCGAGTACGGGAGCGAGAATTCGGCGCATGAGATCCTTCTTGAGTAGTTAGGCGAGCCTAGCTTAACTCATGAGCGGACTCGCGGCGACTGCCCTCATCCGCTTATCGGCCTCTGAGCCCACTCAGGGTTTGATCTCGAGTCCTTCGACGTCCATCTCGTCAAGGGGCACGGTGCTGGAGCGGCGACCGGTGACCAGGCGGTGGATGAGCCACAGCAGCAGGAATGCCGGCAGCCCGATGTAGGCCGAGGCGACCTCGAGGACTCGTCCGTTGACGACGGCTTCGACGTTCTGGCCGATGATGACGATGACCAACATGACGAGCGCGATGATCGGCCCGATCGGGAACAGCGGGGCACGATACGGCAGGTCTGCGATGTCATGGCCCTGCTTGACGTAGGCCCGCCGGAAGCGGAAGTGACACCACGCGATGCCGACCCAGACGATGAACCCGGAGAGCCCGGAGACGTTGATGAGCCAGGTGTAGGCACCCCCGTCGCCCATCACCTCGGAGAGGAAGCCGAAGAGTCCGATGACGGCGGTGGCCAGCAGCGCCATGACGGGAACGCCGCGTTCATTCAGGCGGGCGAACAGCCTCGGCGCGGTCCCCTCCTTGGCCATCGCGTAGAGCATGCGGGTGGAGGCGTAGAGTCCGGAGTTTCCGGCGGAGAGGATCGCGGTGAGGATGACGGCGTTCATCACCGATGCGGCCACTGCGATTCCGGCACGCTCGAAGACGAGGGTGAAGGGTGAGGCGGTGACGTCCTCATTGTTCGCCGAGGCCAGCAGCGAGGGGTCGGAGTAGGGCAGGAGGAAGCCGATGATGATGATCGCGCCGATGTAGAAGAGCATGATGCGCCAGAACACGGTGCGGATGGCCCGGGGCATGTCGCGGCGCGGGTTGGCCGACTCGCCGGCGGTGACGCCGACGAGCTCCGTGCCTTGGAAGGAGAAGCCGGCGATCATGAACACGCTGATGATCGAGACCCAGCCGCCGACAAACGGTGCTTCGTCTCTCGTCCAGTTGCTCATGCCCGGCGATTCGCCGCCGATGATGCCTGCGATCATGAGCACGCCGAGGACGAGGAACGCAAGCACTGCGGTGACCTTGATGGCGGCGAACCAGAATTCGCCCTCGCCGAAGGCCTTGGCCGAGAGGAAGTTCAGTCCGGTGAGCAGGGCGAGGAAGATCGCCGCCCACACCCAGGACGGGACATCTGGCAGCCAGAAGGACATGATGACCCCGGCGGCAACGAGTTCAGCCGCGAGGGTGATCGCCCAGTTGAACCAGTAGTTCCACCCCATGGCGAAGCCGAACGAGGGGCTGACGTACTTCGATCCGTAGGTGTGGAAGGAGCCGGCGACCGGCAGGTGGGTCGACATCTCCCCCAGCGACTGCATGACGAAGAGAACCATGATTCCGATGACGGCGTAGGCCAACAGTGCGCCGCCGGGGCCCGCCTGCGAGATCGTTCCGCCCGAACCGAGGAAGAGGCCGGTGCCGATGGCACCTCCGATGGCGATCATCTGCAGGTGCCGAGACTTCAGCCCCCGTTTGAGTTCGCGACTCTCCCCCGCCGAGGTGGCTGCTTCGTTCATCGTGTTCCTTGACTGTCGCACCGGCGGGATCCTGTTCGGGCCCCGGCCATTCTTACCACATTCAGGTGTCGGCCTTCGCAATTGCCGCAGTGGGCAGTCCTCTGGCCAGCTGCGGTCCGAGGTCGGCGATGGTCCGGGCACCCATCAGCCCCATGGCGGTCAGTATCTCGGCCTTGATAAGGTCGATGGCTCGCTCCACGCCGCGCTGGCCACCGGCCATGAGTCCGTAGAGGTAGGCCCGGCCGATGAGCACGAAGTCCGCTCCGGCGCACAGAGCTGTCACGACGTCGGTGCCGGACATGATTCCGGAGTCGAGGATGAGTTCCATATCGTCACCGACCGCTGCCCGCACTTCTGCAAGTGCTGTCAGGGAATCGGGTGCGCGGTCGAGTTGGCGGCCTCCGTGATTGGATACGACCAGACCGTCGGCGCCGATGGACCGGGCCCTGTTGGCATCCTCGGCGGTGAGGACGCCTTTGACGAAGAGCTTGCCCTGCCACTGTTCGCGGATCCACTTGAGGTCATCGAGGTCCAACGTCGGATCGAACATGGTCCGGGTCATCTCGGCCAGGGACTGAGACGTGTTGGACAGGGACGCGTATTTCGGCGGCTCGGTGGTGAGGAAGTTGAACCACCAGCCGGGCCGGTAGGAGGCGTCGACGATCGTCTTCAATGTCAGCTTCGGCGGGATGGAGAGCCCGTTGCGGTTGTCGCGCAGTCGCTGACCGGTGATCGGGGTGTCGACGGTGACGAGCAGCGTCTCGTACCCACTCGCCTGGGCTCGTTGGAGCAGGTCGAGGCTGCGTGCGCGGTCCTTCCACAGGTAGAGCTGGAACCAGCGAGTCGAGGACGGTGCGGCCTGTGCGACCTCTTCGATGGAGCGGGTGCCCATCGTCGACAGGGAGAAGGGAATGCCGGCCTTCGTCGCGGCCCTCACTCCTCCGATCTCTCCTTCCGAGTGCATCATCCGCGTATAGCCTGTCGGGGCCATGCCGAATGGAAGCGAAACGTCCTGACCGGCGATAGTCGTCGATGTGTTCGGGGCGTCGACTCCGTGCAGGATGCGTGGGAGGAGTTCGACGTCGGCGAAGACCTGCCGGTTCTTCCGCAGGGTGTGCTCGTCAAGGGCCCCACCGTCGACGTAGTCGAAGGGGGCTGTGGGTGTCACCCGTTTGGCGATCTTGCGCAGATCCCAGATATCGGCTGCGGAGTCGAGTCGCGCACCTACCCGGTCAAGTCTAGGCAGACCGAACTGCAGGAGAGGGGCGAGTTCCTTCACGTCAGGCAGTTGCCGTTTCATCGTTCTCCTCATATTCGACACTGAATCTCATCGGGTTCGAGACGCCTGCGAGTCTAGCGAGGGGGTCGTCGTCACTGGAACTGGGATCACCATGAGAGATATTCCCATTTATTTCCCTATGTGGGCTTATCGTTTAGACTGTTCCCATGTCCGACTCCGCTGGTCCCCTGTCCGATTCTGCAGTTCCTGTGCCCGCAGCGCAGACAGAGACCAGACCGTGGCGCCAGGAGTTTCGCGGCGGAACGATCGACGACAGAAAATTCGCCGAGGTGTCCGTCTCCATTCCAGCCCGCATCGGCTCGGTCGACCTGCGACTGCCCTCCGAGCTCGCCGCACGCTCGGAAACCGCGGTCCGTGCGATCTCCCGGCTCGATGCCGAGCACGGTCGCACCCTGATTCCACTGTCGTACCTGCTGCTGCGCAGCGAATCGATCGCCTCATCGAAGATCGAAGCCGAAGAGGCACCCATCGACGACTTCGTCCGGGCCCTCCACGGTGCGAAGTCCAATTCCTCGGCCACTGCGATGGCTGCCGCAACGGGTGCGCTGGATCTGCTGACATCGGGAGCGATCAGTGCCGATTCGGTTTCTCGCGCCCATCGGCTGCTGCTCAAGGACGATGCCGGCGAGGCTCATCTGGCGGGCCGACATCGTCCGATGCAGAACTGGATCGGCGGCTCGGATCATTCGCCTCGCGGTGCACTCTACGTTCCTCCTCCCCCGGAGCTCGTCCCCGAGCTCATGGACGATCTGCTGACCTTCTCACTGCGCGAGGACATTCCCACGATCGCGCAGGCGGCCGTCGCCCATTCGCAGTTCGAAGCGATCCATCCCTTCACCGACGGGAACGGGCGGATCGGACGAGCCTTGGCGGCTGGGATCCTCCACTCTCGAGGTGTCACGACCGGGATCACTGTTCCCCTGGCTGCTGCCCTGGTCGAGGTTCGAGACCGCTACTTCGCGGCGTTGAATTCCTATCACTCAGGTGATGCCGGACCGGTCATATCGCTGTGGTCTAAGTCTTCGGTGATCGCGGCGGAGGAAGCTCAACTGACCGCACATCGGCTGGCTGGACTGCCTGATGAGTGGGCCGACCTCCTCGGCCATCCGCGTGAGAACAGCGCCGCAGCCAGGATCCTGGCCTACCTTGCATCGGACCCGGTGTTCACCATCGACGATCTTGAGGACTCGTTGAAGCTGTCCAGCTCCTCCGCGAACAGAGCGGTCTCCGCGCTGACGGAAGCCGGGGTCCTGCGCGGCCTGACCAGTCGCAAGCGCAATCAGATCTGGGGTGCTGGCGATGTGCTCGCCGAACTCGAAGACCTCAACCTGCGCATCGGTGCCCGAGCCCGTTCCGAACTCTGAGGGTATGCCGCGCCGGTCAGCGCTGCCGCACCTGACTGCGCTCAGGATTGGTCGAGGTAGTGCAGGACTGCTGCGACTCGCCGGCTGGTGGTCTGTCCGGCATGGAGTCCGAGCTTGTCGAAGATCGAGCTGATGGCCTTCTCCACCGAGCTGATGGACACATAGAGGCGTTCAGCGATGCCGCGATTCGACAACCCCTCGGCCATGGTCTCGAGGACCTCGTTCTCTCGGGGTGTGAGTGCCGACAGTGAGTTCTGCTTCTCGGACAAGCTCAGCAATTGTCGGACCACCTCGGGGTCGATGACAGTTCCGCCTTCAGCAATCCGGTTGACGGAATCGAGGAAACGGTCGATGTCGGTAACCCGGTTCTTCAGCAGGTAGCCCACGCCCACGGTCTCGGTGCTCAGCAGCTCGGTCGCGTATTCGCGCAGCACGTACTGGCTGAGGACAAGCACCCCGATGTCGGGGAAGCGACGTTTGATCGCCAGGGCCGCTTCGAGTCCTTCGGTGGTGTGCGTGGGCGGCATTCGCACATCGACGATCGCCAGGTCTGGACGGGTGTCCGCGACTGCCGCCAGCAGCTGGTGACCGTCGTCGACCGAGGCGACGACGGAGATGCCCTCGTCTTCGAGCAGGCTCCTCACCCCTTCTCGCAGCAGCACGGAGTCATCGGCCAATACCACTCGCATGGGAGCCTCGTTGATGGCCTCGACCGCGGATTCGGACATGCCGGATTCGGTCACGCCGGGTTCAGACATAGGGGATCTCCGCTCTCACAGTGGTTCCGGTTGTTTCCGTGCTCGTCACAGTCAGTGTTCCATCCAACGCTCCGACCCGACGATTCAATCCTCTCAGCCCACCGCCGGTGGGATCGGCACCACCGGAACCGTCATCGACCACCTCGGCGATCAGTGCCTGCTCCTCGTCGATGACGCTGATTCTGATGCTCGTGGCATTCGCGTGTTTGACGACGTTGGTCACCGCCTCTCGGACGACGAAGTATGCAGCAGACTCGGTGGCCTGGGACACTCGCCGAGACGGGACTGCGGTGAGCTCGACCGGTATCGGGCAGTGATCGGCCACCCGGTTGAGGACGGTGCCCAACCCGTGCTCATCCAATGCTGTGGGGTAGACCCGCCAGGCGACCTCGCGCATTTCGTCGATGAGGTCCTGGGATTGGACGAGAGCGTCGTCGAGGAGGGCGCTGGCCTTGTCCTGGTCCTTCGCACGTTGGGCGCGGGCGATGAGCACGGACAGGGAGACGACGTTCTGCTGCACCCCGTCGTGGAGGTCGCGTTCGATGCGGCGCCTCTCCTCGTCGATGGCCATGACCACTCCGTGCCGGGTCATGAGGAGCTGGGTGATACGCGTGTGAGGTGCGTTGGGGCGGCTGACCTGGGTGAACCTGGCGTCGATGATGCCGTGGAGCCAATTGGCCACCTCGGCGAGAATGATGACTCCGATGAGGTTCGCGGCACCGTAGAGCACTCCGACGAACAGCGTCGGCTGGCTGATGGTCCAGAAATCGAAGCCGATGGTGATGCTGCCGCCGATGAACAGGCCCTGGATGAGGGAGCCGATGGTCACAAGCAGGAAACCGGTGAGCAGATTGAGCATGGGCACGGCGATGATCCCGGCGAGGGCGCCGGTGAGGACGAAGAAGCCTCTCCTGACCGGGAGCTGGCCCATGACGATGCCGAAGCACTTCGCCTGCCGGGACCTCTCCCAGCCGAGGACTCGACGGCTCAGCCGAGATGTTGACGAGGGGACGGCTGCAAGCAGAAGCGGAAGGCACAGGGCCACTCCCCAGAGGATGCCCAGCACCGAGGTGGCCCAACGGGTGACGAACATGCGGGATTCTCGGGGAATCCTCGCGGTCAGCGACGTCGGCCAGGGCATGAGTTGATCGTAGCAATGCCTTATACGGTCGCCCAGAGGATCGACCGCAGTCCTTTCTTCCGGTTTTCCGCATCATCTCTTCGGGGCGCCGTCCCGCAGGTGTGCACTGCGCCGCGTTCCGGGTGCGGTCGCGCTTCGATAGCGTCTGTGGACATGGACCTTGCCCTTGATATCCTCCGCACCACCGTCGAATCCCCGTGGGTGTACCTCCTCGTCTTCGTCATCGCGGGCATGGATTCCCTGTTCCCCATCGTGCCCTCGGAGACCGTGCTCATCACGGCCGCCGCCTATGCCGCCGCCGGCATCCCGAGTCCCCTGGGCCTGCTCCTGGCAGCCGTGGTCGGAGCCCTCATCGGCGACTTCGCCGCCCACCTCGTGGGGCGTGGCGGGGGTTCCCTGGTGCAGCGGTGGACCCGGTCTTCGAGGGCCAAGCGATTGCTGGCGCACACCGAGGAGATCTCTGCCCGCCGAGGTGGGGTCGTCCTGATCGCGGGACGTTTCATTCCCGGTGGGCGTACGGCCACAACCCTGAGCTCGGGGATTCTGAAGTATCCGCGCACCCGCTTCCTCATCTTCGACGCTCTCGGCTGTCTGGCCTGGGCGATCTATTCCATCGGGGTCGGTCTGCTCGGCGGTGTGCTGTTTGAGGACCAGCCTCTGCTCGGCGTGGGATTGGGCATCGGCATCGCCCTGGCCATCACCGGTGTAGCGGAACTCACGCGCAGACTGCTGGCCAGGAGGAAAGCCCGTGCAGACCAGGATCGAACGGCGCACCGAGACCCTGCAGATTGGACAGCCTCGGCCATCGACGTGGCATGATGAATGGGATGTCTCAAGCGCTCGTGTGGTATGTCAGCTATGGGTCGAACATGCATCGTGACAGGCTCGCCTGTTACCTGCAGGGCGGCCGTCCTCCAGGTGCACTCGTCACCTATCCCGGCGCGAGGAACACCGATCCGCCTCTAGCGGAAATGGGCATCGAACTTCCCGGATCCATCTACTTCGCCGGCAGCTCCACCGTGTGGGGCGGCGGCGGAATGGCCTTCTATGACCATCAGGTCCCAGGCCCCACACCGGCAAAGGCGTATCTCATCACTGCCGAGCAGTTCGCCGATGTCGCTGATCAGGAGATGAACCGCCCACCGTCATCCGCGAATCCGCTGGAGACTTTGGCCTGCGAACTTCCCGTCGGTTCCGCCCATTCGGTGGGACCGGGCAAGTACGAGACGCTCCTCGTCCTCGACCGCAAGGGCTCGATCCCGCTGGTGACGTTTACGGCCCCGCACGGATCCGAGGCAGTCCCCCACACCGTTCCCAACGAACCGTATCTGACGATGCTGCGCCTCGGCGCAGAGGAGGTCAGGTCCGTGACGACGCTCATTTCAGCCTCGGAGCTCAACTTTGAATCGGAGCTCAGTTCAGCGTCGGAGCTCAGCTCTGCCGCAGCGACTCCCCAGCCCGCAGCTGCACGAGTGTGAGGTCGAGCAGCGGCGTCGCCACAGACAGATCCGCTGCCGTTCTCGCAAGGTGTCCGAGGATGTGCTCGGTTTCGCTGGGCAGGCCCGAAGTCACGTCACGGTAGAGCGATGAGGTGAACGACGAGCCCTCGGCGGTGAGCATGGACAAGGTCATCTCCCTGGCCTTGGCCGAGACCGGGTGTCCGCCCGCAGCCGCGACGGCCTCGAGCTCGTCGACGATCCGAACAATGTGCGCATGCCCTCCGGCCGCCATGATCGCCCCGACGGGTGCCCGGAACAGGCAGGTGACGACCCCGGCTGCGGCGATGAAGATCCACTTCTCCCACAGGGCGTCGGTGATGTTGTCCAGAATCTGCAACTTAAAGCCGGGAACATCGAGGGCCTGGGCGATGGAATCCGGGACGCCCGTTCCGTCGAGATCGCCGATGGTCATAACGGCGAGGTCCGTCATCTGGTGGACGGCACCGTCCATGATCGTCCCGACGATCTTGACCAGACCGCCCAGCACCTGGCCGGGGAACTCCTCGACCAATCGCTCGATCTGAGCCATGCCGTTGAGGAACGGAATGATGAGGGTGTCCTCCCCCACTGCGGGTCTGATGTCGTCGATGATCGACTCCAGACCGTTGGCCTTGACCGCGACGATCACCAGGTCGAAAGACGTCGAACTCGAGCCGTTGGCAGTGGCGAGTTCGGCTGCGGTGAGGACGGGGATGTGGTTCGTCCGGTCCTCCCCGGGTGCAACGAATCGCAGACCGTTGGCCCTCATCGTCTGTGCTCGGGCCTCGCGGACGAAGAATGTGACATCGCGTCCTGCTTCGAACAGGCGGGTGCCGAACGCTCCGCCGGTTGCGCCGGCTCCGGCAATGAGTATCTTCACTGTGTGCTCTCCCATGTCAGATGGATTCCGTGGCGTCTGCGCTGCGCGCTGTCACAATGCCTGTTTGAGTTCCTTAGCTGCCGCCGCGGGGTCATCTGCTGCGGTCACTGCGCGGACGACGACGATGCGCTGTGCTCCCGCGGCCTGGACTTCCGCCAGCCGCTCACCAGCGGAGATCCCACCGATTGCAAACCAGGGTTTGGCTGCGGTGGTGGCGAGCGCACGCAGGGGTTCGACTCCGATGGCGGCCCGGCCGGGTTTGGTGGGGGTCTCCCACACGGGGCCGAGACAGAAATAGTCGATCTCGGGGTCCGCCTCGGCGGCGTGGGCCTGTTCGATGGAGTGTGTCGAGCGGCCCAGGATCACGTCGGGGCCGAGGACCGTGCGTGCCTGTTCGCTGGTGAGGTCGCCCTGGCCGATGTGGAAGACGTCGGCGCCGACGAGGAGGGCCACATCGGCACGGTCGTTGACGGAGAACAGCTTCCCGTGACGATGGGCTGCCTCCCTGAGGACTTCGAGTGCTTCGATCTCAGCGCGGGCTTCGAGGCCCTTGTCGCGCAGCTGGATGATGTCGACGCCACCGGCATAGGCGGCATCAAGGAACTCGGGGAGATCGCCCTGCGCGCTGCGGGAATCGGTGCAGACATAGAGCCTGGACGCGTGAAGCCGGTCCAGTCGTGCGGCTCTGTCTGTGTCGTGGACTGCGGCGTCCATTGTCATATCTGCGGCCATGCTCCTAGAGTAGAGGAGTTCGCGGGAGCCTCATAAAGGGGGCTGAGAGGGCTTTGTGCCGACCGTTCAACCTGATGCGGATCATGCCGCCGGAGGGAGAAGCACGTGCACGTCATTGTTGTGGGGGCCGGGATCATCGGCTTGTCCACTGCCTGGAATCTGCGCCGTCGCGGCGTCAGCGTCACCATCATCGATCCGGCTCCCGCCATGGGTACCTCCCATGCTGCGGCGGGGATGCTGGCTCCGGCCGCCGAGGTGGTGTGGGGGCAGTCTCCCCTGTACCCGCTGATGCGTGCCTCAGCAGACCTGTACCCGGACTTCGCCGCCGAGCTGGCTGCCGCGTCTGGCCATGATCTGGGGTATTCGAGCGCCGAGACCTTTGTGTGTGCCGGTGACCGGGCCGATCTCGCCTCTCTGCGCGAACTCATCGACCTGCAGCGCGCAGCCGGTTTCGACGTCTCCCTCGTTCCCGGGTCAAGAGCCAGGGATCTGGAACCGGCGCTCTCACCCGGGGTATGCGGTGCGGTCACCATTCCCGGGGATCATTCGATCGATCCCCGTCGACTCACTGGTGCACTGCTGGCCGTCCTCGGTGACTCCGTTGTCCGTGCCCGAGTGACCGGTCTGCTCTCTCAGGCGGATCGGACCGTCGGTGTCGAACTCGAGGATGGGACGAGACTGCAGGCCGATCAGGTCGTCGTGGCCGCGGGCGGTTCCTGCAACGACATCTCCGGAGTTCCCGCGCTGCCCCTGCGCCAGGTATGGGGCGAGGTGATCAGACTGCGGGCGCCCGAGACTCTGACCCCGCTTCTCACACGCACGATCCGTGGGCTGGTCAAAGGTCGGCCCGTCTACGTTGTGCCTCGTCCCGACGGTGAACTCGTCCTCGGTGCCACGAGTCGTGAGGACGGTCGGTCCGGGATCAACGCCGGAGGCGTCCACCAGCTGCTGCGCGACGCCGAACGTCTCGTCCCTGCAATCCTCGAGGCCGAGATCACCGACATCACCACCCGCGCCAGGCCGGGCTCACCCGATGACGTGCCGATCATCGGGCGCATCGATCCCGGCTGTGTGGTGTCCACCGGCTTCTTCCGACATGGCATCCTCCTCGCTCCTCTGGGGGCGAACCTCACCGCCGACCTCGCGCGCGAGAGCGGAACCCTGACGAGACCGACGGAGACACTCGCCGCGGTGACGCCCGACCGATTCGCCGAAGCCGCTCATGCTCAGCACCTCCAGACCACACCGACCGAAATGTTTCAGCAACCGACAGGGAGTCAACTGTGACCGACACGATCAGCATCACGCTCAACGGCGAGCGCCATGAACTCGCCCGTCCCACCACGGCCAGGGACCTCGTCTCCGGTCTCGTTGACAAGGACATCACCGTCGATGGCACACCCGTCGACGGCAGTCGTCTGGGCATAGCGCTCGCCGTTGACGGTGAGGTGATCAGGCGCGGGAAGTGGTCCGACTTCACCTTGGCCGAGGGGCACAGTGTCGACATCGTCACCGCTGTGCAGGGAGGCTGACATGAGTTGGAACGTCGACGAGGTGACCCTGAACTCCCGACTGGTCATGGGCACCGGGGGCGCCAGTTCGCTGAGCATCCTCGAACAGGCCCTGGAAGCCTCGGGCACCGAACTGACGACTGTGGCCCTGCGCCGATATGACGGGACGGCCCGGGACTCGGTGTTCGCCATGCTCAACCGTATGGGCATCCGTATTCTGCCCAACACTGCCGGATGCTATACGGCTCGTGATGCTGTGCTGACTGCCCAGCTGGCCCGGGAGGCACTCGAGACGAACTGGGTGAAGCTCGAGGTCATCGCCGATGAGGAGACTCTGCTGCCGGATCCGGTTGAGCTGTTCAGGGCCGCGGAGGAACTCGTCCTCGACGGGTTCACGGTCTTCGCCTATACGAACGATGATCCGGCGTTGGCTAAGAGGCTCGAGGACGCCGGTGTCGCCGTGGTGATGCCGGCCGGTGCTCCGATCGGCAGCGGATTGGGCATCCTCAACCCCCACAACATCGAGACGATCGTCAACCGTGCCCAGGTGCCGGTGATCCTTGATGCCGGCATCGGCACCGCCTCCGATGCGGCCCTCGCGATGGAGCTCGGCTGCACCGCGGTCCTGTTGGCATCGGCTGTGACTCGGGCACATGATGCGACCGCCATGGCCCGAGCGATGTCCCTGGCCGTTGAGTCCGGTCATCTGGCTGCCCACGCTGGCCGGATTCCGAAGCGTCCGTTGGCCCTGGCCTCGTCGACCTTCGAGGGGATGGTGACTCCGGCATGAGCACCGCGAGCAATCCGGGTCCACTGGTCGCACCGACCGATTCTCTGAGCCCACGGGAACTCGAACGCTACGCCAGGCATCTGAGCCTGCCGGGGATCGGCATCGAGGGGCAGCGGCGACTGCGGGCCGCCTCGGTGCTGGTCATCGGTGCGGGCGGACTGGGAGCACCGGTCCTGCACTACCTGGCCGCGGCGGGGATCGGGTCGATGACGATCATCGACGACGATGTGGTCGAGGCCTCGAATCTGCAGCGCCAGGTCCTCCACCGCGATGCCGATATCGGCCGGGCCAAGGTCGATTCCGCCCGTGATGCTCTGCTTCGTCTCGATCCGGAGCTTGCAATCACCGCGATCAGCGAACGGTTGAGTCCTGACAATGCATTTGAGCTGTTTCGCTCCCATGATGTCGTCCTCGACGGAGCCGACAATTTCGCGACCCGCTACCTGTCCAATGATGCCGCCGAGCTCACCGGCACCCCGCTGGTCTGGGGCACGATATTTCGCTTCGCAGGTCAGGTGAGCACGTTCGTCCCCGGGCCTGGGCCGATGCTGCGTGACCTGTTTCCCGATATTCCTGAGGCCGATTCGGTCCCCAACTGCGCTGAGGGAGGGGTGCTCGGGGTTCTGTGCGGCACCGTCGGCTCCGCCATGGCCACAGAGGCCGTGAAACTCATCTGCGGCATCGGCACACCGCTGATCGGTCGTCTGCTGCGCTATGACGCGTTGGAGGCCGACTACTCGACGCTTCGGTTCTCACCGGATCCTGATCGCCCGCCAGTCACCGACCTCGCCGAGGTGGCGGTGGCCTGCGCCGCTGCCGACCAAGGACTAGGGCGCCAGAATGCGAAGGGCTCAGGTGCCGAAGGTCAGTGCGCGCGACGGGACGATGAGGTCAGCATTGAAGAATATCTGGCCGAGTCCTCCCCTGCCATCCTCATCGATGTGCGTGACGGGTGGGAACGGCAGATCTCGGCCATTCCCGGCTCCGTCCACCTGCCGCTGAGCGTGCTGCAGGTCCAGGGATGGAAGGCGGTGGAAGCCGCGACTGCTCTTCCGCCACGCGAGGTCATCTTCCACTGCAAGTCGGGGGCACGGTCTGCTCAGGCCGTGGCGCTGCTCAAGGAGGGTGCGCCGGGGGCCGTGCGTCTGCGTTCGCTGCTGGGTGGCATCGACGCTTGGTGGGCTTCAGGACACGAGACGGTTCAGGCGCCTGGCCAGACCGCAGTGTCCGGCTCTCATCACTCGTGAGTGCATCGACGTCGCCACCGGCCGCAGCAGCCGAATCGACCGCCGACGAGTGGTCACGCACCACACTGAGCTGATCGTGGTGATGGGGCCGGTCTGCTGCAGCGACCAAGCTCCGGTCCCCCTCAGATCACCGGCGGCGGAGAAGATCACGAAGTACGGTGCCTCAGTTTCCTGAAGTTCGATGCTGAAGCTCAACGTCACACCGATCGGGCTGTCGACCTGGATGTCGGCTCGGCTTCCGGTGGCGATCGTGTCATCGATGGGCACAGCCACGGGAAGGCTGGGCCACCATTGCGGCCACGCCTCGATGTCACTGAGCACTGACCACACATCCCGCACAGAGGCATTGACCCTCCACCGATTCTCGAAGTGGAATGGTGCTGACTCATCGGCCTGCGGTCGGACATGGTGGTGGAGTGAGAGCTGGTGATCGTTCGTCATGGATCCCCTGGTGTTCGTGGATCGACGGGCGCTGATAAACCCGTTCTGACTCGACGGTACTGTGGAGACTGTGATTGAGGAAAGTTTCATCAGCTCCCGCCGACCTTCGCCTCTGGGAGGACGTAAGCCGACGAAGGACGACCTCGCAGAGTTCGCCACCGACGATCCCGATGCCATCGATGATGTCCTGCCCGGGCGTCCGGGAGAGCTGTCGATGCTCATCGTGGGAATCAACCCTGGGCTGTGGACCGCTGCGGTCAATGCGCCCTTTGCCAGACCGGGCAACCGCTTCTGGCCCTCACTGCATCAGGCGGGTCTGACCGATCACCTTGTCGATGCCTCACTGGGCCTTGCCGCCGCAGATGAAGCACAGCTCTTGGCCCGGGGCATCGGGATCACCAACCTCGTCGGTCGGGCCACCGCCAGGGCAGATGAACTGGACAATCAGGAGCTGCGCGACGGGGCGGCCCGATTGGTTCACCGACTCGACGACATCCGCCCCAAGGTGGTCGCGATCGCAGGAATCACCTCGTTCCGAATCGGGTACTCACAGCCCAAGGCCCAACTCGGCTTACAGGACTCGTCACTCATCGAGGGGTGGCCCGAGGACATTCCGCTGCACGTCGTCCCCCAGCCCAGCGGCCTCAATGCCCACTACCAGGTGCCTGATCTGGCCCGAATCTGGCGGCAAGTGTGGGAGAGCATCGAAGCCTGACCGGGCTTACAGCCCAAGATTGCCGACCGTGGCACGAACGTGGAGCCTCGCTTCTAGTGTGGTGGAGCGAAATGCTCGCGGCAGCGCGCGACATAGGCTTCGAGGCCGCCGATATGGCTGGCATCGATGTCTGTGGCAGGAGCGTCCGACTCGTCATCTGTGTGCCCGGGTGCGCCCACACGCTGGTGGAAGACCGCGTCTCTGCCGCAGATTGTGCACACTGCTGTCAGCTTGAGAACGTCTTCGGCCACGGCCATGAACGTCGGCATCGGTTCGAAGGGATCACCGTCGAACGTCACACTCAGCCCTTCGACAATGACGGTGGCACCGCGTTCGACAAGTTCGAATACGGTCGCCACGAGGTCCGGGCCGAAGAACTGCGCTTCGTCGATGGCGATCAGATCGTAGTCCTCGGCGTGGGCCACCTCCGCGAGGGACTCGACGTCGCCGACGGGCACGGCGGGGATATTGACACCGGTGTGCGAGGTGATCGCCGACAGCGTCGAACGGGTATCAAGAGAGTGGCTGAGGACGAGGACGTTGACCCCGGCGATCTTTGCCCGCCGGACCCGGCGCATGAGCTCCTCAGACTTTCCGGAGAACATGGGGCCGGCAATGACGTCGAGACGACCTGCCTGCCGTGGCGAAGCAACGGGGTTCATAGGCATGGGGCCAGCCTACGCCGCGATCCCGTCGTACCGATATGGGTCACTCAACTTCGATCAGCTCGCGCATGCACCGTGTCAGCACGTCACCACGGTCAACCGTCACCGCGGTCAGTCGTCGACAGAGACTTTCTTTGATTCGACGTCGACGGAAACCTCGATCTCCTCGTCATCGTCATCGAAATCGAACTGGTATTCGATACGATCGTCGTCCGAGTCGAGCTTCCACCCGTCGAGTCGGCCTGAGGCCTTCTCCTGAGCTAGCTTGAGCGCCTCATCGAAGGCCATCGGATCCTTGAGATCGACCGCCTTCTCCTTGTCATCCGTGGAGTCCTTCTCCACGTCGACGACATCGCCGGTCTCAGCATCGATCTCCACGTCGAATTCAGTTGTGCCGTCGATGATCTTCACCTCGTACTGCCAGGCCTCGTCGCGATCATCGAAGTCGAGTTCGATGGCGTGGACGTCACCGTCCTTGGCTTCTTCCTTCGCTGTGGAGATGGCGTCTTCGGGAGTCACAGATGGCGACTCCTTACTCAGATCAGCGTCCCGGGGCAGCCCGGCGGACGTAGAAGCAGACGAGTCGTCAGGGCTCGGGTTCTCTGTCGCCGACTCTTCAGCACCGTCGTCGGCCGATTCCTGGGCTCCGGCTGTCTCTGCTGTCTGACCCTCACCTCCTGATGCCTGATCGGCGTCCGATTCTCCGCCGGAGCAACCGGCGAGCGCGAAAGCGAGAATCATGGTCCCTGCAGCGGCCCGTGTGGCCAATCTCTGAGTCTTCATACCGCCACCGTAACAACGGGCGAGGCTTTCTGCCCCCTTGCTAAGAGGATTCTCATGCTGGTGAGAGGCCTGGTCAGTCCAGACAGAACTCGTTGCCCTCAGGATCGGCCATGACGATGAACCCGGTCTCCATCGGCGGATTGGGGTCGACCCGTTCGAGTCGTTGAGCGCCCAACTCCAGCAGGCGCTGACATTCGTCTTCCAATGCCTGCATCCGTTCGTGGTTCTGCAGCCCGGGAGCCGCACGGACATCGAGATGGACCCTGTTCTTGACGGTTTTGTCCTCGGGCACGATCTGGAAGAACACGCGGGGGCCGCGTCCGTTTGGGTCTTCGATCGCGGCTCGGAAGTCTTCTGGTTTCATGTCGATGCCCATGCCGGCGATGAAATCCTTCCACGCGGCAAAGGGATCGTCACCGGCTTCAAGTTTGACTCCCGGAGGGCCGGGCGCGACATATCCGAGTACCTCGGCCCAGAAGGTGGCCTGCCCGATCGGGTCATGACAATCGAAGGTGATCTGAACTGCGCGACTCATGGCGTCTCCTCATTGAGATAGTTCGATCAAGGATACCTGCTTTTGCGGTGTGGTCACTGCCCGGTTCTGCCGTCGATGCATTCGCGCAGCAGGTCCGCATGTCCGCAATGCCTGGCGTATTCCTCGATTCGGTGGATCTGGAGCTCCCGTACCGCGATCTGTGATTCACCGAGGCGGGTGCCCAGGTCTTCGTACTTCGCGACCTCGGCATCGGTGGTCGCCTGTTCGGCTGCGCGGTCTGACCAGGTCCTTGCCAGCATGTCCGCATCTGCGCCCGACGTGCTGAAGGCCGCGTCGAGGCCACCGTAAAGTGAAGGTCGTGTCTCGTCCGCAGTGATCCAATTGCACCAGTCACGTTCGACCTCGACCATGTGTCTGAGCAGCCCGAGCAGAGACATCGTTGATGGTGGAACCGACCGCATCGCCAGCTGCTCAGCGTCGAGCCCCTCGCACTTCATCCTCAAGGTGGAGCGGTAGTCACGGATGAACTCGAGCTGCGTCTCGGCCTCACCATCGGGGCTCCTGCCGTCGGTATTGCGCGGATCGTCATCGGGGTCGACCCACATGTCCGGGTAGACGCTGGCCTTGGTCCATCGGTTCGGAGTTGTCGACATATAGGCATTCTGCGCCTCCGAGGAGGCGTTGACCAGGCTTGTACGGAATCCGGCCTGCAGAATTTGCACCGATTGTCGACGCCCGAACTCGGAGCCCGGATGCACTCTACCGAGGTGAGAGTGTCCACTGTTCGGTCAGTGGAAACAGGCTCGGCACATCTTCGCGCACCATCTGCCCGAAGTGCAGCGCTCCACCGAAGAGCTTCTCAATGGCATTCACCGCATGCAGAACACGATCCCTGGACAGTGGGGGCAGCAGCTCGCCGTGTTTGAGATACCCCTTCAACGATCCGGTTGCCGCCATCTTCAGTCCGAGTCGTCCAGCGATCAGCCAGGTGATGCATTCGGCTTCGAAGCGGACCTGGCGTCCGTCGATGTCAGTTTCGCTGGCAGAGATTCCCAGCTTCGGGAATTCTCCACGATGGCCGGCATAGACCAGGGCAAGCTCATAGAGGACATGTCCCAACATCACCGTAGGACTCTGCGTCTTCGGAAGCCCGGGCAGATCCAGACCCTTGCGGTGCAGGACATCCATGACGAGACGATGCCCGTCCCAAGTGGGTGCACCGACTGCCTTGAATGGGCTGATCGAGGAGTCGGGAACTGGTGGGCCGTGGGTGTCTTCGACATCGTAGACGAAGCGCACGGGAGCAAAGGGGTGGAGCACGATCAGCGCCACTGCATCGTCAGTGAGCAGCCTGCCGTACTTCTGCTGCCAGGCGTGTTCGGTTTCGACAAAGATCGCTCCGGCATTCTGCTGTGCGATGAGGGCTGCGTTGAACGCCGCAATCTGCGGAAATCGGCGGACGAAGCCCAGCAGTTCATCCCATGGCATCACGGATCTGTGGCTGCCGGCTTCGGCATACAGTGCATCAAACGAATTCACGTCCTTATCCATGACCTCACGCTACGATGCGGCACTGACACGGCAGACTCAGCGGCACGGGACCTGGTCATGCGACACGGACCGCGCTTAGCATCAGCAATAGGACGCTCCGGGGGCGCTCACCAGCGAGACGATCCCACTCGAGCTCGGCCCAGGAGGACGATATGACAGTTGGCGACAACAACCTGACGATCCGCATCGGACCTGATGAGCTGGTCATCCGCCAGCGATATCAGGTGCTGAGCATCATCAACGATGTCCTCATCGGCATCTGGTTCCTCATCGGAAGCTTCATGTTCTTCTCCGACGAGTGGGTCTTCACCGGCACCTGCCTGTTCGTCCTCGGCAGCGTTGAGATGCTCATCCGTCCTGTCATCCGCCTGATCAGACACCTGCACCTGCAGAAGATCCGCGGACCCGAAACCCCAACTACGGACTCCACATACGACTTCTGAACCGCAGAGGACTCAGCCGGCTCATTCGCACCAGGGCGTGCCACCTGTCTGCCGGTCTTCATAGAGTCGGCCCCTGTCCACGGACAGGATGCGATCGGCGGTTTGCGCAGCCCATCGTCGGTCGTGGGTGGTGGCAAGGACGGACCCACCTCGGCGAACGAAGTCTTGAATGAACTTGTTCAGTCGACCGATGGCCTGGCGGTCCCTGCCTAACGTCGGTTCGTCGAGGAGGAGGATCCGAGAGCCCACGATGAGTGCCGCGGCCATCACCAGATCCTTGCGGAGGTCGATGCTCAGATCGTAGGGATGGGTCTCGCTCACTGCTTCAAGCTGTGCCTGCGCCATCGCCGAAGCCACTGCCTCCTGCCGTTGGGCTCTGATGGCTGTCCTGTTCCGGCGCCTGTGGGTGGGCAACGGGGCCGAGCGTGTGAGTTCCTCACGCACGGTGGCAGCCGAGAGCTGGCTGCCCGGATCCTGCCCCACCCACCCGAGGTGGGCGGCTCGCTGATGTGCTGGGGTGTCGCCGAGGCTGACCGCCCTCCCGTCATCATCGACCGTGATCGCGCCCGTAATGTCGGCGCCACGCTCGAGGAGACCAGCCAGGCTGCGCAGGAGAGTCGACTTTCCCGCACCGTTGGGACCCATGATCGTCACGATCTCACCGGTTGCGACATCGAGGTCCACATGATCGAGGACGGCGGCACCGGCTCGGGAGACCGTCAGGTCGCGCACGGAGAGCGCAACAGCGGT
Organism: Brevibacterium aurantiacum; assembly: GCF_003932995.1. Lineage (NCBI taxonomy): Bacteria > Bacillati > Actinomycetota > Actinomycetes > Micrococcales > Brevibacteriaceae > Brevibacterium > Brevibacterium aurantiacum. The sequence goes on along the minus strand of NZ_CP025333.1, from coordinate 1,683,917 downwards.
TGGTGCAGATACCTCAGCCTGTTCGACACGATCCTGTTCTCGTGTATCCCAGATTCCTTCGTGGTCGCAGTCCCGGACAGTCAGTCGTCGTTGTCTCGCATGTAGGCGTCCGGATGCCAGAACGCTGAAATCACGGCAGGCGGCAGCAACTTCGTCGAGCTGATGAGCGGTGATGAGCACCGTTCCTCCGGAGGTGCAGTAGTCCTGCAACACGTGGCCAAGGCGACGTCGAGCGTCCGGATCCAAGGACAGTGAGGGCTGGTCGAGGGCCAGCAGCGACGGTCGCTGACTGAGCAGCCCGGACAGAGCCACGAGCTGCCGTTGGCCACCGGACAGGGTCTCGAGTCGTCGTCCCCACAGGTCGCCGATGCCCAGCGAGTCCAAGGTCTCTCGTGCACGCTTGTCGACCTGTGTGGCCTCGTCACCGTGCAGCCGTCCCGACAGCTGCACTTCATCGCCGACGAGGCTCGTCATTCCGCTCAGCTGAGCCTCGGGATCGTCACCGAGCATCACCGCCGTCCCTTCGAGGCGGACCTGCCCGACGCTGGTTCCGCGCTCGCCCAACAGTCCTGTGATCAGTCGAACCAATGTCGAGGCGCCGGCGCCCACTGGCCCGAGGATCGCATGCATCTGCCCCGGCTCCAGACGAAGATCGATGCTCGTCAACGCTGGCCGGATACCTCCGCGGTAGGTGAAGCCTGCCCCGATCAGTTCGAGAACCACCGTTTCAGACACCTCCGATCAGCTGGTCGGCGGTAGGCAGGGGCAGGACACCAGCCACGGAGCACACGACGAGGACGACGGTGATGATGGGGACGCCTCGGCGCAGGAGCCATTGGTCCGGCCCGTCGCTGTGGTCCTGCAGTGATGTCGCTGCTGTCGATTCAGTCATGCCGCGTTGCTCGAGCACTTCGTGGCGCTGTTCGACCTCGATGAGCACGGAGGTGAACAGGCCGGTGACGATGCCCGGGAGCAACGTCGTGCGGACCCTCCAGCTGCTGACATCCCAGCCGTGACTGGCGCGCGCCTCCACGATCTGCTGCGTACGGGCACGGATGAGTGGGACGAGGCCGATCGTCGAGGCGCAGATATAGGCCACGGAGGTCGGCAGCCGAAGTGCCCGCAGCCCGTCGAACAGGCGTGCCGAGTCGGCCCCGAGGCCGAAGAGCGCGCACAGGGACACGAGCGCAGCGACCCGCAGCCAGATCTGGACCGCAATGGCGAGCCCTTCGACTGTGAGCCTGGCCGGTCCCAACTGCCACAGCACGATCACCTCGGCGCCGGGGTAGAACAGGCCTTGGACGACGCAGAGGACGAGCAGCGTAGGCAGGCACACCACACCGACGCCGATCACCCAGGTACGCAGCCTCACTGTCGGTGAGGCCGTCGCGGTGATGAGCGTGGCGCCGATGATGGTGATGGGCACGACCGGGGACGGGATGCCGAAGACGAGCAGCAGAGCGCATGCGAGGACGATGATCTCTGTGGCTGGATGCCAACGGCGGGTGGCCTGCTGTTCCCGGTGGAGAACAGTCGCGGGCATTCAGCCGACCCGCACCGCTGCTCGGGAGCTGCGCGCACGACTGTGGTCGGTGAACGGATAGCGGTCACGGATCCGGCGGGGCAGTGTGCGCACGATGACGTAGGCCAGGGCGAAGATGAGTGCCTTGTCGATGATGTCGGAGAAGAGGCTCTGCGCCAAGGTCGCATTGAGCATCTCCAGGCCCGCGGCCTGCAGGACGGCGACGACGCCGCCGGTGCCCGAGCCGAGTCCGCCGCCGAAGACGTAGGCGGCCACGGGTGCCCCGAGAGCTCCGGCAGGGATTCCTGCCAACGCGCCGGCGATGACGGCGAACCAGGGGGTGCGGAAGGCTCCGAGCCGCGCAGCCCAACCGGCGGCCGCACCGATGAAGGCCGCACCAGAGCTGAAGGCGATGACGCTGGGGCTCAGAGTCACACCCCAGATGAGGTTCGAGATGATGCCGGTGAATGCTCCGGCTGCGGGACCGGCGAGGACGCCGATCATCACGGTCCCGATCGAGTCGAGGTAGAGCGGAATGGGTGTGATAGTGCCGACGACTTGGCCGATGACGATGTTGGCGGCGATGGCCACGGGAATGAGGGCGAGGATGCTGCGTGGGATGAGCGGGAGTGTGCCGGCTGCGAGGAGGACTCCCCCGGCCAGGTAGCCGAGCATGACCCATAGTGTCGTGTGGCCCAGGTCGGTGCCGAGATTGGCCGGCTGCGTCAGAATGACGGCAAGGTAGGTGCCGAGGATGACGATCGTACCGAGAAACGTCAGGGTGAGGGGCAGTGTGTGGCTTTTGAAGCTCTTATCGCTCTGGGTTTGTGCGGGACCGACATTGTGTGTCGGCCCCTGCCCAGACTGCTTGGGCGTCATGGTCATGTTGGGGTCCTTTGCTCAGGGTTTCGCCGAGGTGGTCGAGGAAGGTCTGTGCATCGATCGTGCGGATGATCTCGGCGTTGACGCCCTTCCCCCACCGTCCCAGCCAATCGGCGACGGTTTCGCCACGTGTGAGTTTACCGGTGAGTTCGACGTCGACGGGCGCACAGATCGTGCTCGCCCAGGGCAGTGTGCCTCGGGTTCCGTTCGCAATGGGCTCTTCCCTGCCCGCCGAGGTGGGTCTGCCCTGGTCTCCGCGTGCCCATTCGAGTGCGCAGGCAAGGACGAAGGGGTCATGGATGTGGGCGATGTATCCCAGACCGTCCCATTCGTGGAATTCGAAGTAGAACCGCAGGGCTTCTGCCATCTGGGCCAGCCAGGCATCCCATGTCTCACCGGCAGCTGATGATTCTCCTGCCCTCTCGTGGAGTGACGCAGCTCTGTCGAGGATCGTGCTCAACCGTGCGAGTGTCATCTCAAGCGCCTCGGTAGCTTCGATGGGGGCGATGACCGGCAGCGCTCGAAGAGTGCCCTGGCTGTGGGCGTGGTCGAAGGCGTTGATGACGGTCGCTGTCGCCTCGGGATCGAAGGTGACGTTCCATTCGGTGGTCGGGAGGGTGTTGCCGCGATAGTTGAAGGCTCCGCCCATGATGAAGAGCCGGCCCATCAGGCGGGGAAGTTCAGGCTCGATGGCAAGGGCCAGGGCCAGGTTCGTCGCCGGTCCGATGACGACGCCGATGAGCTCCCCGGGGTGAGCACGTGCCGCGTCGACCCAGGCCTGCGCGGCGCTGGTGGAGCTCGCCGTTGCTGTTGGGGTGGGAAGGTGCGCGTAACCGGCCCCGGTGGGGCCGTGAGTGAGGTCGGCGTATTCAGGCTCTGCCGGGGATCCGTCGACTGGATCTCGGGCGAGGTCGCCGACGGACCAAGCTGTGGGGAACTCGCTTCCCGGGTGGATGGGGATGTCCGTGCGCCCGGCAAGTTCAAGCCAGCCTTGAGCGTTGACGCTGACCTGTGCAGTGGAGACATTACCGCCTGAGGCCGCGATGCCGATGATGTCGACATCGTCTTGGCACAGCAGGTATCCGAGGGCGATGGCGTCGTCGATTCCGGGATCACAGTCGAGGAACAGCGGCAGGTGTGGAGGCATGTGCCCTATTCTGCCGGAACCTCGTCTCGCTGCTTCTCACCACCGACTCATTCGCACCCAGTTCGGGCACGGCTGTGTCGAGCCTCGACGTACGAACTGGCAACACAGATAGAAGATCTTTGCAGGCGGTTCGTTGACGCCGAACTCCTCACGCAGGTCGACCGGCTCGTGGGATTCGAACCCTGTGCCGATGTCTGCACCGAATGCTGCCCCGGTGATCCATGGACGTTCTGAGAAGGTGTAGGCGTTGTTGAATACCTCGCAGTCACAGCAGCAGGCGCCCATGCTTCCCAAGCGTTCCATCAGCGCAGTGGCTCGAGGGGCTGTTCGGTCCCGGAAGGTCTGGGCGAATCGATGTGTTCCGTCGCAGCCGAATTCGCCGAGCTGGCGAAAGACGTAGCAGACCAAGCATTCGCCTGCCCTCGGTGTGAGGATGCGGGCTGAGGCTGCATCGACGATCGTTCTGACTTCTGATTCCATGGTGTCTTTGTCCATGCGGCAACGATTCCAGACGGCACTGACATGAACTGATGGCAAAGTCTGTCTCTGAACTATATGCGTACTATTCGTGCTGATGAGGGACCCGAACGGTCGTGTGCGCATAGAATCGAGCCCATGAGCATTCTTGTCATCGGTGAGGCTCTCATCGACATCGTCAGTTCGGCCGGATCACCGGATCGGTATGCTCCGGGCGGTGCGCCGGCGAATGTCGCTCTCGGCCTGGGGCGCCTCGGTGCCGATGCCGAGCTGCTCACCGATGTCGGAGATGACTTTCACGGTGGGTTCCTTCTGGCTCACCTGCGGGAGTCGCACGTCCGTGTGCATGCACGCCCGACCGGTTCGACCTCGACGGCACGAGCCCTGCTGTCGACGGACGGCTCTGCCGAATACGAGTTCTCACTGCGCTGGGACCCCGATGCGTCACTGGTCGACAGCGGCGAATGGACGGCAATTCATGTCGGCTCGATCGCAGCGTTCCTCTCCCCCGGTGCCGCTGCGGTCGATTCTCTCCTCCAGCGTGGAGGAGACTCCTCAGCACTGCTGAGTTTCGACCCCAATATCCGGCCCTCCATCATCGGAGACCGACAACTGGCGCTGGCTCGGTTCGAGTCACTTGCTACACGTGTCGATGTCGTCAAGCTCAGTGATGTCGACGCGGACTGGCTCTATCCCGGACAGAGTGCCGATGCCCAGATCGATCGGATCCTTCGCCTCGGGGCCAAACTGGTCGCACTCACCTGCGGATCGCAGGACTCGATCCTCTCGACCGCATCGTCGAGGGTGAGAGTTCCGGCAGGAGCAGTGAAGGTGAGGGACACGATCGGTGCCGGAGATACCTTCATGGCTTCTCTTGTGCACGATCTGCAGGGCGCAGGCAGCCATTTCGAGAACGTGGATGAGGTCGTGCTCGCCGACCTCGGCGAGAATGCCTCACGACGGGCGGCCATCACCGTCAGTCGTGCTGGAGCGGACCTCCCCTGGGCCGGCGAAGAAGGCGCCTAACTGCTCGATGGCGATTCGGTGACCGTTCCGGCTGCCGTCGATCATGTCGGCGCCGACGAACGACACCACCTGGTTCACGATCGTCACCAGCGTGCTTGCGGGGACGTCGGTGAAGGACCAGGTGACCACCCCTGTGGCGAGAAGCTCGTCCCCACGCCACACCGTGTCGGTGTGAACGGCAAAGTTCTCCACTTCGACGTGGATATAGTCGATGGCCGCACTGAACTCGAGCCCTTCGGGGCTCCCACAACGATATTCCGCACGGCCTCCGGTCCGGAAGTCATCGCAGTCGTAGAGGACCCTTTCGCCGGCTGGGGCACTCCACTGCTGCCTGGCTTCGGTGTCAGCGAAGGCCTCCCAGACGTCCCCGCGGGGACGTGCGATCTCCGTGCTCAGTCGAATGGTGTCGGTCGTGGGATTCATTGGAGCTCTTGCCTCACTCACCGGAGAAGACGATTCGATTGCCGTCTGGGTCAGCGATCTGCAGAATCCGCTGTCCACCGCCCGGCTCTGGTCCACCGTAGTCGACACCAGCAGCCGTCAGCCGCTCAGCAAGTGCACCGATGTCCGACTCCCCGATCACCGCGGTCGAGTATCCTGCACGCTGCGGCTCGGCCCAGACCTGGACTCCGAACTCGCTTCCGAAATGCCATTCGAGCAGTCCCGGCATCGGCGAGGCATCGGGGTCACGTTCGAAGACCTTCGAGTACCAGTCGTGCGCCTGGTCCTGATAGTTGACGATGATGCTGGCCATCAGTCCGGTGAACATGATCGCTCCTTTGAGATCGATGAGTCGATTCCATACGCAAAGCAATTGCATAGTGCAACTACTCACTCCATAGAAGCACACAGCCCCGGCTCAGACAAGGCCTTCTACGCACTCACATTCCAGATGGCGTCAGTGAGAAGCAGCCCCAGGCGAGGAATGCGAAGGTCAGAAGATTGATCACATCTTTCCGAGCGCAGCCTCATACTCGGCCTGCAGACGCTCCGAAGCCCGTGGCCGAGGTGATTCAGGAAGGACAGCGCCGAGGTGGGCCTCCCGAAGTTCGTCCATGAGATCATCGACCAGCTCGGGCGACTCAGCGAGAATTCGGGATCTCACCGTCAGCTCGGGAGAGGTCGGGCGGTGGTTCATTCCCCAGGTGCCGAGTGCGACCATGACGGGCACGACTTGGATCCCCGCCTCGGTGAGGGAATAGGCGGCCTTTTGACCGCGAACCGTGTCCGCCCGAGTCAGCAGGCCTTCGTCGACCAGCTTCTTCAGACGGCTGGAGAGCATATTCGAGGCGATTGACTCGTCGTTGAGCGTGAGGAGCTCGCGGAAATGACGCCGATTGCCGAAAACGATGTCGCGGAGCACGATGAGGCTCCAGGAATCACCGAGGACTTCGACGGCCGCATTGATCGCACAGCCCGAGCGCGGTTCGCTTCGCAATTCATCCTCCCAAGTGGTTGCAATCAGCAATCACTACATTCTACGCTTGACTCAATCATCGCTGACAATCACATCGGAGTGATCATGGTTCGAGTACGCGTCCACAGTCAATTCGTCTCACTCGACGGCTATTCCGCCGGTGACTATGTGACGTTCGACGAGCCGATCGGCGGTGCCCAAGCTCTCTTCGGCTGGTTCGACGGACAAGGAATCGAAGGGATCGGCGGAGTCGATGGACCCGTGACACTTGATCGTGCGCTGTTCGCGATGTGGGGTCAGGGCATCGGCGCCGAGATCATGGGTCGGAAGAAGTTCGGGCCGCAGGAGGGGCCGTGGCCCGATGATGGGTGGCGCGGCTGGTGGGGCGAGGAACCGCCGTTCAAGACTCCGTGCTTTGTCCTTACTCACCATCCTCGGGAGTCGATGGAATTCCCCAATGGGACGAGCTTTCATTTCGTCGATGCCACCGCCGAGGCGGTCCTGAGTCAGGCGGTCGACGCCGCGAACGGCCTTGACGTGCGCATCGGCGGTGGTCCGTCGACCATTCGCCAATTCCTCGCCGCCGACCTCATCGACTTCATGCATGTGGCGATCGTGCCGATCACGCTGGGCACGGGGGTTTCGCTGTGGGAGGGCATCAGCGGCATCGAAGACCGCTTCACGATCGAGACCATCGGCTCATCCAGCGGGCTGACGCACCAGCTCTGGAACAGGAAAGATCGAGGGTGACAACGTCGTAAGAACGACAATGGGGAGACCGAACGCTGAGTTCGATCTCCCCATCTGTGTGTCGCGAAGTCTATGTGTTGCGAAGCCTTACTTCACAGCCTCGGCGATCGGGGTGTCACCGTCGTAGAAGTTCACGGTCTCTCGCTTCGCGGCATCGTTGGCGATGACATGGGTCATGACATCGGCGACGAGTTCACGTGAGGTCACTCGGGTGTCACTGTCCGGGGTCGTGCCGTCGACGTCACCGGAGTCATCGGCCAGCAGCACGCTGCCCGTCGACGGCTCCGAGGTCAGACCGCCGGGCCCGAGGATCGTGTAATTCAGGGAGCTTGCACGCAGGTGCTCATCTGCTCCGTGCTTCGCTTCAACGTAAGGGTAGAACGAGCTCTCCGGGTCGACCCGGTCGAGGTCGACGCCCGCGCTGGCATAGGACACGATGACGTAGCGATCGACTCCCGCTTGCGCGCTGGCATCGATGGAGCGTTTCGCTGCCTCAAGATCCACAGCACGGGTCCGGTCAGGATTGCCGCCGCCGGCGCCTGCCGAGAAGACCACGGCCTTTGCTCCGGTAAAGAGCTCCGCGAGCTTGTCCGTCTCCGCCGATTCGATGTCGAGGACGACAGCGTTTGCGCCTGCTGCCTCGACTTCGGCGCTCTGATCCGGGTTGCGGATGACGGAATCCACCGAGTATCCGGCTTCTTTGAACTTGGGTGCGGCCATGAGTGCGATCTTTCCGTGGCCTCCGAGAATGACTACGCGGTCTGCATCAGACATGTGTTCCTCCTTCGTCGGTGTGCTGGTGGCACTGTCATTGGGAACAGCCCCGAATGGCGGCGATTTATTCCACACCGGGTATTCTCATAGCCATGTCGAGGCCCCTGAACACTGCTGCTGCCCTGCATGCCATGGATCGTGGGCGAAGTGTCGTCGTGGGAACCTCGTCCCGGAAACTCATCGTCATTCTGTGCTTAGCACTCGTGATTGGCGCGGTACTCGTCGGACTCTCGGTCCTCATCGTCTCGGGCAGTGTGGAACGCAATGTCAGCTGGGTGCTCTTCGCCTTCAATCCGCGGATGTGGGCGTTCGCTATCGGCATCGTCGGCTGTCTTGTCGTGGCTCCGATCGCAGTCGGTTATCGCCTCCGCCGGGCAGATGCGCTCGTGGTGTCCAATGCCGGTCTCGTGGAGTCCCACCGAGGGGCGGTTCTGCCGGCGTCGTTCGTGTCGTGGAATGAGATCGAACGGATCACCCTCGACACGGTCACCCCGAGGCCAGGACCCAAGTACGTCATCTACTACCTGACTCGAGATTCCGTCCAGCGACGTGGCCGCACCGGCCTCTTCGCTCGACGGATCACTCTCCGCAACGGTTTCGAGTTCTCACACAGGCAACTGTTTGAGCTCTTAACTGCAGCGCACGCACGGTATGCGAGGCAGATCCGATGATTCGCCCATAACCAGGGGTCCCCTCAATCGGACTCACGTCCCCATCGCCGAGGTTGCACTGCGATTCCGCTGAATCCTCCGTGGTTCACCGGCCGAAGAGACGTCCGAAGAACCCAGGCCGCTTTGCACTGCCTTCTTCCCCGGTCTCTTCGCCTTCGAGGGCACCGGGGTCTGTCGTTTCTCCCTGCTCCTCAAACGCGTCGTACGCGGCTCCAACTAGAGCGAAGACGTCAAGGTCTGGGGACAGCCCGGCCATCTCTGGAAGTTTCTGGATCAGGATGTCACCGTCGACTTCGATCTCAGCCTCGGCCGGTTCACCAGTTCGGGTCTCATCGTCGCCGTCGTCGGCCGTGATCAGCCAACGCGATTCTCCGGGGACAGGTTCGCCGACGTCAATCGTCGTCTCCCCGTCCTCGTAACACAGGTGACGCACGATTTCGCCGTTGCTCACCACGGTGAATTCGCTGAAGTCGACACTTGAAACGGTGGCGGCGAAGTGGACTGTGCCCGGTATGCCGAGTCTGCCCTCGTCTGCGGCGGTCGTAAGCGACTCGCCGCCGTCAAGAATGATCGTCGATCCACCCTCCCTGACCACGCAGGCACGGGTGTCAGATGGAGTGAGCAGAACAGCCTCGGCGGTGATCTGCCCCCCCCCCTACAGGGACGAGATTGAGCGTTTTCACGGTGTCGTCAGTCAATACGGAATCGGCGATGAGGATGGCTGTATTGAATCCCATGATGCCAACGTACCAATTCTTCCCTGCCTCTCCTGCACGTTGATGCAGCCAGTGGGCTTTATGCTTACGCACCGTGCCGATCGGCTTGTTGGCCTTCGTCGCTGGCGAGGTCGCCGGATGGACGCGAGTTGTTCCCCGGTCAGCTCTTCCCGGAATCGCAGAGAATCGGGCACTCGCACGGCTGCTGGGTGACGCAGCTGACGCCTGGTGGGTCCCAGCCGGCCAATCATGCGGCGGTCCCCACCCGAACATGTGGTCCCTCCTGTGAAGGAACGCCGCCGGCGTCCTCTAACGTAGTCACTATGCTTCGACGCCTTGCCGCCCGCGCCTTCTGGACATTCAGCCGCTGGAAGCTGGTCACCCAGCCTGCCCCGAATCGTCCCACCGTGCTCATCGGCGCCCCTCACACATCCAACTGGGATTTCGTCCTCATGCTCTCGATCGCCTGGACTCAGCGAATCGAGATGCATTGGCTGGGAAAGCACAGTCTGTTCAAAGGCTGGCGTGGACCGATCATGCGCGGGCTCGGCGGCATTCCAGTTGACCGTTCCGATCCCAGCCGTATTGTCACCGAGGTGATCGAACGTGTCCATGCCGGCGAGGTCTTCGGCCTGGTCGTCACCCCTGATGGCACTCGCGGTGGACATACTCATTGGAAGTCCGGTTTCTATCGGATTGCCGAGAAGACCGGCATGCCGGTCACACTCGGCTACGTCGATCGGACCACGATGACCACCGGGCTCGGACCCACGATCGACATCACAGGTGATATCGCTGCCGATATGGATCGCATCCGTGCCTTCTACGCCGATAAGTCAGGTATCAGGCCGGAAAAGCAGGTTGTGCCGCGACTGTGTGAAGAGCTCGAACTCTAAATTGAGATCATGAACGGCTCGTCTCGCACTGCATCCTCCCTGCTTGCAGCACTCAACCGCCACCGGGAGAAGCCGGCTCCGCTCAGTGCATTCAAGGTCGTCGTCGACCGTTTCCTCGACGACGGTGAATTCGTTCATCTCGCGCTCGAAGGAAACGGGTGGACGTGGGTCGATCCTCTGATGCTCGTCACCGATCGACGCGTTCTCCTGCTTCGCAGTGGTGTGCTCGGCTTCTGGCGCAAGCGGGGTGAAGTCGCTGCCCGTGACGTCTCAGGAGCGACGTTGAAGGGGGCCATGTTCTCCGGCAGAATCATCGTCAGCTCTCATCGCGGCACGTTCCTCCGCATGATGTACAACTGGGAGATCAACGCACGGGAGTTCGTCGACTCCCTCAACCAGATGATCTCCGGCGGCCACCGCTGATCGGCACATGAGGAGACCAATTCCGTGGATGACCTGAGAGTCCCTGCCGGCCCCGGCATACCCGTCGGACTCGTGGTCCCAGCAAGAGATCTCGCGGAGCAGTTCTCGCGTTCGTCCGGACCCGGTGGGCAACACGTCAACACCTCAGACTCCCGAGTTCAACTCAGCCTCGACCTCGGCGCGACCACCGCACTGACCGAGACGCAGCGTTCCCGGGTGCTCGAGCGCCTCTCAGCCAGGCTCGCGGGCACCGTGCTGACGGTCAGTTCCGAAGGACAGCGCTCGCAGCTGAGGAATCGCAATGCCGCCAGGCAGCGACTCGCCGAGCTCCTGCGAGAGGCACTCGCCCCACCCGTGGAGCGCCGCGCCACCAAACCATCACGGAACTCGCGCCGCCGCAGAGTCCGGACCGAGCAACGTCGTTCCGAGATCAAGCAGAACCGCAGACGGCCCCGATTCGACTGACATCTTCGCCTGGTGACATGTGCGATCACGAAGAGCACAATGGGCCTTATGAACAGCATTGAGATCCTCACCGATTTCGCCCACCGTCCTGTCGATGCAGCAAATAATCTGCCGGCACTCTCCGCCGATCAGCTCAACGCCCACCCCGGTGGCCATCCCAATTCGATTGCCTGGCTGCTCTGGCACAGCGGGCGTGAGGTCGATGTCCAGCTCTCCGACCTCACTGGTGACGAGCAGGTGTGGATCAAGTTCCGAGATCGCTTCGAACTCGGAGAACCCGGCGATGCGGTCGGTCTCGGGCACACACCCGAGCAGGCGGCTGAGATCAAGGTCGATGATCAGCAGCTGCTCATCGACTATGTGGAAGCCACGCTCAGTGCGCTGGGCCGCTACGTCGGTAAACTTTCGGAGACCGACCTCGGCGAAATCATCGACGAGAACTGGACTCCCCCGGTCACTCGCGGGGTGCGCCTGGCGTCGATCATCGATGACGCTGCCGTTCACGTCGGTCAGGCCGCCTACGCAGCAGGTGCCCTCAACCATTCACACTGAATACTGAGGAAGTTCAAACGAAACGCTGACGTTGATACACTGGAGGACAGCAACGACTGAACTTCAATTTGTCTGCGCAATGACGCAATGACGAAAGGCACACTTGATGAGTCCCGTCCTCCTGATGGTGATCGGTCTCGCGATCCTGGCACTCGGATACCTTGTGTATTCCAAGTACCTCGCGAAACGCGTCTATCGCCTGAATGACGATTTCCGCACACCCTCCCACGAACTTACCGACGGGGTCGACTACGTCCCCACGAACAAATTCATCCTCTGGGGCCACCACTTCACTTCGGTTGCAGGCGCCGCGCCCATCGTCGGGCCAGCCGTCGCGCTGATCTGGGGCTGGGTGCCTGCGTTCCTCTGGGTCACACTCGGCACTGTCTTCTTCGCCGGTATGCACGACTTCGGCGCGCTATGGGCCTCAGTTCGCAACAAGGGCCAGTCAATCGGTGCGCTGTCCGGCCGCTATATCGGCAAACGCGGCGCTGGTCTGTTCCTGATTGTAATCTTCATCCTGCTTCTGATGGTGATCGCAGCATTCGCTGTTGTCATCACGGGACTCCTCATCTCCACTCCGACCGCGGTCATTCCGACGTGGGGCGCGATCGGCGTTGCTCTGCTCGTCGGCGTGGCCGTATACCGTCTGCGTATGCCGTTGGTGGCGGTGACCATCGTCGGCGTCGTCGCGCTCTACGGACTCATCGTCCTCGGCGATGCTGTACCCGTGGTCCTGCCGGAGACCTTCCTCGGCATGACGCCGACTGTATTCTGGATCCTGACGCTGTTCATCTACGGAGCGTTCGCTTCTCTGCTGCCGGTGTGGGTGCTGCTGCAGCCGCGCGATTACATCAATGGCGTGCAGCTGTTCATCGGACTCATCCTCCTCTACGGGGCTGTGGTCATCGGCATGTTCGTCGCCGACGGTGCCCACGACATCGTGACCCCGGCCATCAACATGAATGTCCCGGAGGGCACCCCCAGCATCGTGCCGCTGCTCTTCGTCACAATCGCCTGTGGCGCTATCTCAGGTTTCCACGGCATGGTCTCCTCAGGAACCAGCTCCAAACAGCTGGACAAGGAGACGGACTCCCGCTTCGTCGGTTATTTCGGCGCAGTCGGTGAGGGCCTCCTGGCTCTGGGAACAATCATCGCGATCTCCGCCGGACTTCGCACCGTGGCTGAGTGGGAAGAGCTTTACAGCAAGTTCGGTGAAGCCGGTGTGCAGTCGTTCGTCCAGGGCGGCGGCATGCTCATGGAATCCGGTCTGGGCCTGCCTGCGTCATTGAGCACCACGGTGCTCGCCACGATGGCAGTGCTGTTCGCCGCAACCTCGCTCGACACCGGATTCCGTCTCATGCGATTCGTCGTTCAAGAGATGGGCGAACGCGTCAACTTCAGGATCGGCAAGTACACGGCGACAGGAGTCGTCGTCGTACTCGGCATGGGCCTCACATTCTCACAGGGGCTGGGAGGAGAAGGCGGTCTGCGCATCTGGCCGCTCTTCGGTACGACCAATCAGCTGATGGCATCGTTGACGTTGATGATCCTCGCGGTCATGCTCATCCGAAAGCGGCGCAATCCGTGGCCGGCGCTCATACCGTTGGCCATCGTATTCGTCATGTCGTTCTGGGCCGCGATCGACCAGCTCTTCAGCTTCGCGACCCCGGGAAGCGCGGACTGGCTGCTCTTCGCCATCGACTGCATCATCATCGTCAGCAGCGTGTTCGTAGCGATCGAAGGCATCAGAGCGATCATCCGAGCTCGATCGGACCCGCCGGAGCCCGAGGACGCCGACGAGAAGATCGAAGCCGTACGCGAAGAGGTCTGATCCTTGCCCGATGACAGCGGTATGAACGCGGCCCAGCCCTGGACGAAGGAATTCGCCCAGCGCTGGGCCGCGTTCCGCGACGGCCTGGAGGAGTTCTACAAGGGACCGTACCGTCAGATGTTTGCCCGGGAGAAGCAGAATGAGGACGACTTCTTCACCCTGATCGTTCTGGGCGAGGCACTAGGTGTACCGGATCCTGCCGCCTACTACACTGCGGAGTTCCTCCCCAGCCTCTACCAGGACTTCCATGCCTGGCATCGCCGCATGGGCATGCCCGACTCTCCTCTGGACCACATCGCATGCTGTTGAACTCGATAGACGGTCTTCGCGTAGTCTTCGTCGGCGGAAAGGGCGGTGTCGGCAAGACCACGGTAGCTTCGTCCCTGGCCATCGCGCATGCGCTCAAGGGACACCGCGTCCTCGTCGTCTCCACGGATCCGGCGCACAATCTCGGACATCTCTGGGACCGTGAGGTCGGCGATGCGCCCGAGCGGCTGATTGCCTTCACCGACGGTGATGCTTCCGGCGGCATCGTCGATGGAATGGAGATCGATCCGAAGGCCACGCTCGAACGCCATCTGGCTTCCGTCGAACGCACTATGAGGCGGATGCTGCCCGAACGCATGCGCCCTCATGCGCAGCGTCATCTCGCCCTCGCGCGGGAAGCGCCTGGCAGCTTCGAATCAGCGGTCCTCGAACGGGTGGCCGACGCAGTCGCATTGGGCTTGGAGGAGTACGACCTCGTCGTCTTCGACACAGCTCCGACCGGCCACACGCTCAGGCTCCTCACCCTGCCCGCGCAGCTGACGACCTGGACCGAGTCGCTGCTGAAGAATCGTGATCGCTCAGAACGCTACTCCGCGGCGATGCGCAGCATCGCGGGCACCTCCAGCGCTGATCCCGCCGCCGAGGCGGATGCTGAGCTCCGTCGCACGCTCATTCGCCGCAGAGACCGTTTCGAGAATCTGCGAAAGGTCGTCACTGACCGTTTGCGCACCGGATTCCTCGTCGTATTCACTCCCGAGAGGATGCCGGTTGCGGAGACCTTGGAGCTGGCGGAATCGCTCAAGGACATCAAAGTTCCGTTGGCGGCGCTCGTCGCCAATCGGCGTTCCCCCTCGGACGCGGGGCAACTGCTCAAGGATCGCCGTGACGTCGAAGACTCACAGATTGAACGAGTGCGGCAGATGCTGCCCGACATCCCTCTGTCCGAACTCCCGTTGGTGCCAGGAGAATTGGTTGGACGCCAAGCTCTGACAAACTTCGCACGATCGCTGTCCTGAGCACGATCAAGGCTCAGCAGTGTCGTTGATTGCGCGGAAAGTCGGTTCCGGGCGGGTTCAGCGTATAGTCGAAGGCGGAGCTGACTCTGGTTCCCCAACGATGGGAGGCCGGATGACCGGCACCGCTCACATGACCACTGCCGACTCCACCGCCTCGGCGAATGATGGACCACCCACCAACGGTCTCCTCACCCTCGGCCTGCTCGCCGAGTCCTCGATGGAGAACGAACGCCGACTCCCGATTCACCCTCACCACCTCGATCGCATCGACCCCGAAGTGCGAGCTCGCATGATCGTCGAACGCGGCTACGCTGAGGACTTTCAGCTGGAGCCCGGCTACATCGAGTCTCGGGTCGGACGAGTCGCGGCACGTTCCGAAGTGATTGCGGCCGCTGAGGTCCTCCTCCTGCCGAAACCGCAGGCTGCGGACGTCGAGGCGATTCCCGAAGGCCGCGTTCTGTGGGGCTGGCCGCACTGCGTGCAGGACGTGGCCATGGCGCAGACCGCGATCGACCGCCGGCTCACACTCATCGCATTCGAAGCGATGAACCATTGGACTCGTCAGGGAGACTTCAGCCTGCACGTCTTCCACAAGAACAACGAACTCGCCGGCTACTGTTCTGTTCAGCACGCGTTGAGCCTTCGAGGTTCGACCGGTGACTATGGTCCACGAATGAGTGCGGTCGTCATCGGGTTCGGTGCCACCGCCAGAGGAGCTGTCACTGCGCTGAAGGCCCAGGGAATCTACGACATCCAGGTCCTCACTCAAAGAGGGGCCTCGGCAGTGGGTTCGCCGATTCACAGCGCGCACATCACCCAGCTCAACACCGGCGACGGTCCGACCCACCTGTCAACTGTGGTCACGGACAATGGCGACGTGCTCCTCCCGACCTTCCTCGCCTCACACGACATCGTGCTCAACTGCACGCTCCAAGACGTTTCCGCGCCGATGACCTACCTGCGCACCGAAGATCTGAAGGAGTTCGCTCCCGGCAGTCTCATCATCGATGTCTCCTGCGATGAGGGCATGGGCTTCGAATGGGCAAAGCCCACCGGGTTCGAGAATCCGATGTTCACCGTCGGACAAGGCGTCAACTACTACGCCGTCGATCACACCCCGTCGTACCTGTGGAACTCGGCGACGTGGGAGATCAGCGAAGCGATTCTGCCGTATCTGCGCACAGTTCTGGAGGGGCCGGATGCGTGGTCACAGGTCCCCACCATCTCCCGGGCGATCGAGATCCAGAACGGTGAGATCAAGAATCCGAGCATCCTGAGTTTTCAGAACCGGGAGTCTGAGTACCCCTACGCCCAAATCGCCGAGGTGGGCTGAGTCCACGATCTCGAGCGGGACTGATTCACGTGCTCGGTCTCAGGCTCTCCACGATGGCCTTCGCCCCTTGCTCCCCTGCCTTCGTCGGCAGGAGGGCATAGACGTGCAGCTGGCCTTCGCCTTCGTGCCACTCCACCGGCACTCCGGCGGAGCGAGCTTTGTCCTTGAGCACATGCGCATCCGGGTTGAGCACGTCTCGTGTGCCGGTGATGATCGTCAGCGGCCCGAGTCCGTCCAGGTCGCCGTACAGGGGGCTGACCACCGGGTCGATAAGTTCGTCTTCTCCGCTCCAGTGCTCAGCCAGGATGCGGCCACCGGGACGGCCCAGCCAGGGGTCGGAGGGTTGGACCACATCGATCTGCGGATTCTTCCACGTCAGGTCCAAGGCCGGAGCCAACAGCGTCGTGGCCGGCAGCGTCACGCCCTCGTCACGAAGCCGCAGGGCTGCGGACAGCGAAATCTGGCCGCCGGAGGAGTCTCCGGCCAGCCGCACCTGATGATCGGAGTCGAGTTCGACTCGAATGAGTTCAACGACTCCGTCGCGGACCTCGCGGGCGGTGCCGAAGGGCAGAAGTGGGTAGATCGGGACGATGACGCGCTGGTTCGTCTCACGAGCGATACGGGCGATGAGCGTCCAATGCTGGGGAGCGATCTCGTTGACCCAACCTCCGCCGTGGACGTAGACGACAACAGACTTCGGTGCAGCCCTGTGGCTGGCGGGAGCCGTTGGTTCAACGTCATAGACCGGCCACCCGTTCGGATCGGGCAGGCGACGCTTCACTCGCACACCCTCCAAACGAGAGGGCGGACCGTAGGAGACTGGTCGGAGAAAGCGCTCAGCGATGCGTCGGCGTGCTCCGTCCTCAGTCACGAATGGACGGTTCGCGCCGGTGGCCTTGAGATAGACAGGAATGAGCGATTCGGGAAGCAGTATGCGCACGGGTTTCCTTTCGGGTTCAGAGGCGAAGCATGGCGGTCGCGATACCGTCGGTCGCCCATTCCGGTATCTGCGTTCCCATATCCTCGTAGGTCAACAGCTGTGCTGCTGGGATCGCTGCGGCAAGTGCTTGACCATTGCCGACGGGAAAGAATGGGTCCGCCCTGCCGTGGACGACCAGACTCGGTACTCGCAGGTCACCGAGGCCCTCGCGCCATCGTGGTGAACAGTCTATTCGGGAGAAGACCATACCCAGCTGATTCGCCTGGTGGACCGAGGGGTCCGATGTCGGAGTTCGGTCCCAGATCCGAACAGCGATCTCCTGAGCCTGTGCGGGATCGTTGCCCAGAATAGCGGCGCTCTCGGCTGCGTACTCGGCGACGGCGTGACGGTTCGTCCAATCCGGCTGAGGACGCGAGAATACATCGGACATCACCGACTGATCATGGTCTGGCAGGTCATCATCGACAGGACCGGGCGCAACCGGGCGGGTACTCACCAGCGTCAGTGCTGAAAATGACTCCGGATGATCCAGTGCGGCAACTTGGGCGGCCATGCCTCCGACTCCGTGTCCGCCGAGGTGGGCGGATTCCGCGCCGAGAGCTGTGACGAGCTCCGCTGCATCGGCGGCGAGATCTCGTAGGTCATATGACGGGTTTTCCGGGTCCTTTGTGGTTGAAGCACCGGAATCACGCAGGTCGTAGCGAACGACTCTGCGTCCGCCTTCGGCCAGCATTACGCAGAGCGAGTCCGGCCACGACAACATCGTGGTTCCGCCCGCGAGCAGCACGAGGGGATCTTCTTCGCGCCCGAAACTCTCAACTCCAAGTTCGACGCCGTTCACTGTGATGATGGCCATACGGCACGATAGCACTGCGTTCTCGCATCAACGTTTAGCCGCGAATGTACCGGCGTCGGTCGTCGGGTCGGACGCTGTGCCTACGTGCAAATGGACCTTGTTGGAAAGATCGCGAGCACCTGCAGATCGCGAAAAATTGTCCCGTCAGAAATTTGAGCTGTGACATTTCTCACCTGATACTGGTCATACAACGCAACTACCCGCCAGTAACCCGCATGCGGTGTTCCCGGTGGCCACCTTGAGCGTGACCAACTCGAATTCAAGGACTCCGCATCAATGAATGATTCTGCGCTCATCTCTGTCGGCCTGCCCATTGCCCTGGCCATCATCATGTTCGGCCTCGGCCTCTCTCTGACAGTCAACGACTTCCGCCGAGTCGTCCGATCCCCGCAGGCTGCCGGCATCGCTCTCGTCCTGCAGATCCTCGTCCTGCCGCTGATTGCCTTCGGTCTGGTCGTCGGGTTCAATGTCGATCCGCGCCTGGCGGTCGGGCTGATGCTGCTGGCGGCTTCTCCCGGTGGCCCCACTGCGAACCTTTTCAGCCATCTCTTCCGCGGTGATGTGGCGCTCAACATCACCCTCACAGCAGTCAACTCGGTGCTCGCGGCATTCACCATCCCCGTGATCACCAACCTGGCCATCGGCTACTTCGACGCCGACGGAGAGCTGGGCCTGCAGTTGGGCAAATTGATCCAGGTGATGGTCATCGTGCTGATCCCTGTTGCTCTCGGCATGGTGGTACGTCGTTACGCCCGCAGCTTCGCGGAGCGGGCGGACCGACCGGTGCGGATCTTCTCGATCATCGTCCTCGTCGTGGTCGCCGTCGGCGCCCTGCTCGGCGAGCGGGAGAACCTCGTCGACTACTTCCAGCAGGTCGGCCTGGCCACCGGACTCTTCTGCCTGATCAGCCTCACTCTCGGCTACCTCGGCGCCCGTCTGCTGAAGTTGGGTGCACCGCAGGCAATCGCGACATCGATGGAGATCGGCATCCACAACACGACCATCGCCCTGACCATCGCCCTCAGCGTGCTCAACAGCACCGAGGTGGCTATCCCGGCCGTCATCTATTCGATCCTCATGTACATCCTCGCTACGGCATTCGGCTTCGCAATCAGCCGGGGCACACGCACCGCAGCGGCCAAAGAGCCGCAGCTGCAGGGCTAGCGAAGTCGTTCGGACAGGTAGGCCTCTCCGATGCTGAGGTGTCCCTGGCTGCCGATGGAGTTCTTCGCCTTCTGCGAGTAGGCGTGGTTTGCGAGCGGAATCTGCACCGTCTCGACGTCGACTCCACGGTCTCGGGCCGCGTCGACCCATTCGAACTGGTCAGCAGGAATGATGACGTCATCACGCATCGCAGTCATCACGAGTGTCGGCGGGGCCGCAGCAGTCAGGTGCGTGGCGGAATCCGCCGCGGCGTAGCGTTTCGGGAATTCCTCGGGCGTGCCACCCGTGTAGCTGGTCGCGAATATGCGCGAGCCTGTGCCCGCGCCCGGGCCCGCAGGGGCGTTCTCGTAGAGACCAGTCACGTCGAACGCGGGGTAGTCGGTGACAACGGCAGCTGGAGCGGGAACCTTTCCACCGCACGACGACTCGGCGGTACCGTCCGCCGCGGCGCCCGCGGTGTTGGCGACCAGGTTGCCGCCGGAGCTCTCACCCCAGAACGCGAGACGATCCATATCTGCACCGAGCGTGTCGGCGTGAGACTGAATCCAGCTCGCCGCGCACGCCACCTGCGCAGGTGCCTTATTCCAGGTCGCGTTGTCCTTGGTGGCAAGTTCGTACTCGACCGCTACAACCAAATAGCCGTGGTCAGCCAGGGTGCGAAGCTCTGAGCTCACTGCATCTGGTTCACCCGCGATCCAACCGCCACCGTGGACGACCATAATGGTCGGTGTCGAGCCTTTCGCATTCTTCGGCTCGTAGATCGACAAGGACAGGTCGTCCCCCGAGCTTGTCGTGTCGTACACCTCGTAGCGGTCGGGCGACTCCGAATCCATTGCGGAGAGCCCGAACGTCGCAGTGAGCAAGTTGACCGATCCGCCGGCCGAGGTGATGGCGCCGACGAGAACGATGACCACAGCGATGTTCGCGACCGCACCGATCCCGCCGAGCACCGTCGTGACGGTTCCGGTGCGCCGACGATTTCTGCGCACAGCCATGATTCCGACGAAGACCACGATCAAGCCCACAAGAGCCGCTATCGGCGCCACAGTAGGCGCGAACCGAGCGGCAAACGTACTGAGGGACCCAAGCCCGGGAATCAGCGACGCGAGTCCGAAGATCGCAGCGATTGCGCCCAGTATGAGCCCGAGGACGAGCACCACGACCCAGAACGCCTTTGCGACTCCCCCACTTTTCGAGTGCTGTTGCAAACTCGTGCTGTCGGCCATATTCGGTCCTCAACTTTCGATCTTCCAAGTTGACATTCCACCTGCATCAGATCTCATCGTTGCGATCACATGCTGACGCCAGAGGACACTCTAGCGCAGGGCCTGGCACGGATACGTGAGCAATCACCCGTGCGCGTGAGACTCACCTCGTCAGAGTCAGCCGATCAGCTCGAGTTCGAATCCCGTGACAACGGCACGCACTTCCTCGAGGTAGCGACGGGCCTGTTCGGTGAGCGGAATGCCGGAATGGTCGATCCACCCGATCTCGATGCGTTCGTCGACGTCGAGTGGAATCGCGACGATCTCTGGATCGAGGTCATCGCTGATGATGCCCGTCGAGATCGTATAGCCGTCGAGCCCGATCATGAGATTGAAGATCGTCGCACGGTCGGAGACCCTGATCTCCTGCTTGCTCGACAAAGTGGAGAGAATCTCCTCGGCGAAGTAGAAGGAGTTGTTCGCTCCCTGATCGAAGGTCAGTCGTGGCACCTCGGCCAAGTCGTCAAGGGTGACGCGATCTCGGGCGGCAAGCGGATTCTTCCGGGAGATGAAGATGTGCGGCGTTGCAAGGAAAAGCGGGTGAAAGACAAGCCCGGAATCTCGCAGCAGTTTGTCGATGACCTTCTGGTTGAAGTCGTTCCGATAGAGAATGCCGAGCTCGCTGCGGAGCGTGCGAACATCTTCGATGATGTCCCAAGTGCGAGTCTCTCGAAGCGAGAACTCATACTCGGCCGCATCGCTGGCCTTGACCATCCGCACGAACGCATCAACCACGAATGAGTAGTGCTGCGCCGATACACCGAGCAGGCGTCGCGACGGGGGCCGACCGAGATAGTGCTGCTCAAGGAGCTCCGCCTGCTCAACGACCTGCCGCGCATAGCCGAGGAACTCCGCGCCGTCCACAGTCAGTGTCACGCCGCGGGCTGATCGGAAGAGCAGCGCCCGACCTACGCGGGTCTCAAGATCTTTCATTGCCGCCGACATCGTCGGTTGGGAGACATAGAGCAGATCGGCAGCGGCTGTGATCGACCCTTCCGCCGCAACCTCGATGAAGTAGTGGAGCTGCAGCAGTGTGATGCTTCTCAATCCTCGGGACATAGATAAAGACTATATGAACCCATAGTTCAACCAAGTTACCCGATAACCAGCCGTTGCCTGCAGGATGGATTTCGAAGACCTCCGCAAGGCCGATCCCGGCCGATCAGACACCGAATTGGACGTCCATGACAACCGAATTCACATTCAACATCACCACCACCCGATTCGACGAGCACTACTCCCCGTCGGATAGTTCACGGGCCACGACGAACTTCGCGAACCTCGCCAGGGGCGAACACCGTCAGCAGAACCTCCGCAACACCCTGACGACGATCAATCGCCGGTTCAACGACCTCGCCCATTGGGATAACCCCGCCGGGGACCGCTACGCTGTCGACCTCGAGATCGTCTCTGGACAGCTGCAGTTCACCGCCGCCGGCAACGAACAGGAATTCCCCTTGCTCGAGGTTCTGGATGTCCAGATCCTTGATCGAGCGACTGGTGACCGCCATCCCGGGATCGTGGGAAACAACTTCTCGTCCTATGTTCGCGATTTCGATTTCAGCGTGCGACTTCCGGCTGCCAACGAGTCCGCGAGCGAATTCACGGTCCCTGATGACTTCGGTGAACTGCACGGCAAGCTGTTCCAGCACTTCCTCGATTCCGCAGCGTATCGGGAACGGTTCCAGATGACACCCGTCGTCTGCATCAGTGTGTCGACGAGCAAGACCTACCATCGGACCGCGAATCACCATCCGGTTCTCGGCGTGGAGTACCAGCAAGACGAATATTCGCTGACCGATGACTACTTCGGAAAGATGGGACTGCAGGTGAGATACTTCATGCCGCCAGGCAGCGTCGCGCCCCTCGCCTTCTATTTCCGCGGCGATCTCCTCAACGACTACTCCAATCTGCAGCTCATCGGCACGATCAGCACGATGGAGACCTTCCAGAGGATCTATCGACCGGAGATCTACAACGCGCACGTGGCCGCCGAAGACATCTATCGGCCGACACTGGAACGGGACGACTTCTCGGAGACACCGATCACCTACGATCGCGTCGAACGCAGCCAGCTCGCAGTCAAGCAGGGAAAGTACACCGCAGAGACGTTCGTCAACCCACACCGGGACATGCTCGATCAGTGGGCCGCCAACTATCCCGTTCCAGCCGCATGACCACCGGAGAAGAATCAATGAAGCCGACTCTATTGCCCACTTCGATCGTCGGCAGCATGCCGAAGCCGACGTGGCTCGCCCAGCCTGAGACCCTCTGGTCACCATGGAATCTGCGAGGCGAGGCCTTGTCCGAGGGACGACAGGATGCTCTGCGAATCGCAGTCCACGAACAGACCAACCGCGGCATCGACATCGTCAGTGACGGAGAACAGACCCGCCAGCACTTCGTCACCACGTTCATCGAACACCTCAGCGGAGTCGATTTCGAGAAGCGCGAAACGGTTCGAATCCGTGATCGTTATGACGCGAGCGTGCCCACTGTGGTCGGCGCCGTGAGCCGTGAGAAGCCAGTGTTCGTCGACGACGCCAAGTTCCTCCGTCAGCAGACCGACCAACCGATCAAGTGGGCGCTCCCGGGCCCGATGACAATGATCGACACGCTCTACGACGGCTATTACAAGAGTCGCGAGAAGTTGGCCTGGGAGTTCGCCGCTGTCCTCAATCAGGAGGCGCGGGATTTGGAAGCGGCCGGAGTGGACATCATCCAGTTCGACGAGCCTGCCTTCAACGTCTTCTTCGACGAGATGAAGGACTGGGGAATTGCCACGCTGGAGCGAGCTGCGGAAGGACTGCGCGCGGAGACGGCGGTTCACATCTGCTACGGCTACGGGATCACCGCAAACAACGACTGGAAAGCTACCCTCGGGTCCGAATGGCGCCAGTACGAGGAATCATTCCCGCTCCTGCAGCAGTCGACCATCGACATCGTCTCACTGGAGTGCCACAACTCCCGTGTCCCGTTGGACCTCATCGAGCTCATCCGCGGCAAGAAGGTCATGCTCGGAGCCATCGACGTGGCCAATGAGACCATCGAAACTCCAGAGGAGGTCGCCGACACCCTTCGCCGGGCTCTCAGATTCGTCGACTCGGACAAGCTCGTCCCGAGCACGAACTGCGGCATGGCGCCCTTTTCGCGGGATGTTGCCTTCGAAAAGCTGAGCGCACTGAGCGCGGGAACAAGCATCGTTCGCGAGGAACTCGCCGCGGCTAAGCCCTGACTCCTGGCTGCATAGATACCGCGTGGCTGACGGTCCTCAGGCGGGGGCCGTCAGCGAGAGGTATGCTTTGTACGGGTCAGACTTCTGCCGTCATAGCAAGCACTGCATCCCGCAAGCGCACATCATCTCGAGACAGACCTTCAATGATCTCGCCGAGACTGACTTCCGTCTCTATGATGAGCGCGATACCGTCTCGCCGGGCATCTTGAAGGGTCAAGAAAATACGAGAATAGTCAGGAGCATCCAGGGGGTCAGCTACCCGTCCATTCTCAACTGCGGCGGTAGGCCCGAACTCGAGGAAGATCGTAGGCTGCGCATCTGCGCGCTGCAGTTCAACGCACCACTCCCACTGTCCAACGAATCGGGTCACGACTTTCTGGATGCGCCCGAGTTCGGTGCTCTCATTCACTTGATCGGTCAATACCGTTCGTGCATACCTTCGCAGTCCGTCTTTGACCGCCGCGAGCGTCGAACGGCTGTCATCGAACTGACGGCGCGCATGCTCAGCAACAGATTCAGCAAATTCTTGTGCTGCTCGGTCCCGAGGCCGATATCCGTATCTCGCCGATTCCCCTGTCTCGCACATAGCTTTGATAAAGGAAATCTGATCATCAATGTCCACTGCTGCTGCGCCTTCCACAAAATGCTCCATCATCTGCCGGATGAAGAAGAGCTGCTCGGGATGTCGTCGGGACCAATTCTTGTCTCGATCAATGTAATTCTGAAGGTCACTCAGTATCTCGGCGTATGTGACGACGGTTGCCTGTTCCCAACCCTCTCGCTGCAGGTGCGCCTCATAACGATGGCACAGCAGGACAACCGCAGCTGATCGACCTCCGGCAGCTCCGTGTGCAAGGTATCTGTGAAAGTCATGTCCGTGGCCATCCGAGGTCCCGTAGTTTTCAATGACGACTGCGGCCTCTGGACGGGAAAGGACGATATCCGCAATATCCATACTGCTCTCGTCAGCGATCTCCTGCTGCGCTCTCGTGTCAACTTCCTGCACTACGTGATAACCGGACAACGGCAACTGCGAATCAACCGATCGTGTTGCATTGACCCTCGAAAGGAAGGCGCGTTGAACTTTGTCACCGAACTCGTGAGTCGCATCAGCATCCAGCAGCCATACGAATACGTTGGAAAGCTGCTTCTCGTGCGTGCCATGATGCATCACCCGAAAAATGTTGAATTGTTCGGCCAGGCTCTGCGACAGCGAAGGTAGAAGCGCCGTTACGAAGTTGTTCATGTCCGAGGGTCGTATGGCCATGGGCCAATGCTATCCGTCCGGTCTCGGTTGTAGTTACGCAACCTTAAGCGGCGTGATTGCCGCGACCTGGTCGGACACGCGTTCCTCTGCAAGCTCCAGATCATAACGACTCTGCAGGTTAAGCCAGAATTGCGGCTCCACACCGAAATACCGCCCCAAACGCAAAGCTGTGTCGGCAGTGATGGCACGCTTTCCGTGCACTATTTCATTGATACGCCGAGGTGGCACACCGATCGACACAGCGAGCTTATTCTGCGTGATACCGAACCCCTCGATGAAATCCTCCATGAGGACTTCCCCCGGATGGATCGGCGGGTAAAGCTTCTCGGACATCGCCCCTCCTCAGTGATAGTCCACGATCTCGACTTCTTCTGCACCGGCACCGGTCCACCTAAAGCAGATCCGCCACTGATCGTTGATGCGAATGCTATGCTGACCAGCCCGATCACCTCTGAGTGACTCCAGACGATTACCGGGCGGAACACGCATGGAATCGAGCGACACCGCTGCATCCAGCTGATGCAACTTCCGATTCGCAGTCTTGTGAATACGAGGATCAAGTCGCCTCGCCGGTTCACGACGCCACACACGCTCGGTGTCGCGGTCGGCAAACGATCTGATCACGCCATCCAGTTTATAACGGAACGCGTCAATAACGCCATACGTTAAATCGGTAATTCATCAAGTTCCGGCACATTCCAATGCTTCAGTCCCACTCGACAAAGCGCAGCTTCATCTGTCTCTTCCATGCCCAGTCACTAAAATGGGCAAATGAGCCATCGTTCGAGCTGGGAGACTACCACACACAATTGGGACGCTGACCTTGATATTGAGCATCTCGCTGAAGTCAGGGCACGTCTCGAAAAGCCCTATCTCGCGGGAGGCAGTCGTCACCTCATCCTTGAAATCCTTGCTTATGCCAACGACGAGGCCAAAAGTCAGGGACGGAAAGGGTTCACGACTGTCACCCACCTGCCAAACGGATGGGTCACGGTCGCGGACGATGGACGTGGTACCGATACGAGACGGGACACCGATGGGATTGCGATCCGCAAGCCCGTAATGGCTACTCCAGATGTGCGATTCACGCCAGGATCTCCGCAGCACTTCCTATGCGATGGACTACCAAGAAGAGGCATGTCGACGGTCGCGGCACTGAGCTCCGTACTCGTTCACGAAAACTATCGCGAAAACGGTTCGTGGTCACAGACTTATCGGTTTGGCATTCCCGACCGTGCCTTGGCCTCAGTCGCAGGCAGCAGGGGGTCGGGCACGGTAGTTACCTTCCGCACGGACATTATCGGACCCGCACCACTCACTGAAGCTGATGCGAAAGCTTTCGGGTGGCTGGATGTACAACAGATTCGGAATCCAGAGCCCGGCCTGTAGCCGGGCTCATACGGCATATCTGCGAGACAATTATCAGCTCGGATTTGCTAGGCATGCACTGAGCCTCAAGACGCTCTTTTCAGTGCGAGTCTTCCCGACCGGTGGCGCTGACTGTCATCACTGTCCATCGTGACGCACAGCTCGACTTTAGCCACCGTTGCGACGAATGAATTAGGCCTCGAGTTATCCTCGTTCACGCCATTGATGAGGGAGAACCGAGTCGTGTATGCCGGGTTTGTGCTGACGCAACTAGCCGGACCCCCAACTCAATCGGGTGGAACGACGGCGCAGTCCCCTGCCATGCCGTCAGGCCGCACAATTCGTGGCGTCATCCCCCTCACCGTTGAGGAAGAATGACGGCGAATGTCTCCTCAGGCTTTCTTGACCACCGAGGACTTCAGGTAGATCCGCCCGAGGCTGGGCACAGAGGCGTCGATGTCGTGGCCGTTCACCGGTTGCTCGAGCAGCCGAATGCTTTTGACCTTGGTCCCGACCTTGATGGTACCACCGCCGCTGCCGGCGACCTTCAAACCCTTCACGACTGTCACCGCATCGCCGTCGGCGAGCAGATTGCCGACGGCATCACGGATAACCTCGCCTTCGGCAGACGACGACTCATCATCACTGTCCGAAGCGGGCGTCCATTCGTGGCCGCACATCGGGCACACGAGAAGCGCGCCCTGTTCGTAGGTGTACGACTCCGAGCATTCAGGGCACGAAGGCAGCTGATCAGACATTGAAACGGAACTCCACCACGTCGCCGCAAATAGCAACCTCTGATTGCACCGGTTTCGCAGCCGCGGCAGAGAAGCCTCCGCGCGCTAGACCACACCACGCACAACCATACGGTTCAGTCGGTATCGATGGTCCGGACGACGGCGAGAGCAAAGCCGGCGCAGATCACGAACACCGCACCACCCATCGCCACGGGCAACGCGAGATGCACGCCAGCGAGAAGCCCGCCGATTAATGATCCAAGGGCAAGGCCGATCAACCCAAGGACGCGCGACGCGGCATTGACCCGCCCGAGGAGCGCATCTGGCACGAGACGCTGGCGAAGCGACGTCGCACAGATCCCCCACACCACGGCGTGGAGAATATAGATCGCCAGTAGCACCGAGGCAACCACTGCATTGCCAGTTACAGCGAGGGCCAGCAATGAGGCGGCCCCGGTGAGCAAACTTGCAACGATCGTCCAGCGGTAGCCGATCCGTGAGCGGATACGAGCTGTCGCGAAGGAGCCGACGAGCCCACCGAGCGCGGACACGGCCAGGATGAGCCCGTACCCAACGCCATCGACCCCCAGCTGCTCCTGAGCGAAAATGACGAGGATGGAGAACGGAAGCATGTAGCCGATGCTCGCCAAGGCTCCAATCAATGCCAATCCCCCGACGAGGCGGTGGTGCACGAGCCACGTTGCTCCCGCCACGGCTTCTCGCCATACCGAGGCGCGCGCCCTGGGCGCAACCGCCTCAGATGGTCTGCCCCGATGCACGGGTAGTGCAAGCGCGATCAAGCCCGCAGCTGCCCAAAGCCCGCCCATTGCGTAGACGGGGGCAGCTGCAGCGATCGCGAAGAGGAACCCGCCGAGTGGCGGACCAGCGAATTCGTCGGCTATGAGTTGCGCGGCCGAGATCCGACCATTTGCCGTGTCCAGCTTGCCCTTCTGGACAAGGCCGGGAACGAGAGAGACCGCGGCGTTATCAGCTGCGCTCTCGAGCGTGCCGATGACCGCGTAAGCGGCGTAGAGGAGGACAAGACCTCCGATGCCCAGGTGCACGCAGATCGCAAGGGCGAGAACGGCAACTCCCCGCAGAATATTTGCGACGATCAGGATTAAACGGCGGTCCACACGATCGACCCATACGCCGATCGGCAGAGCCACGAGCAACCGGACGAGCGCGTAGAGCGTCGAAAGCCCGGCGATCCAGCGCGGATCGTCCGTAAGTGAGGTTGCCAGCAGCGGGATCGAGACGAACGCTAAACCGTCAGCCAGGTTCGACGCAGCGTTCGCTCCCCACAGGACACGAAAAGAACGACCAAGGGACACACACCCCAGAATACCTATCGCACCGCCACCAGCGGCTCATGGGAGCGAGCTGCTAGCGGGACGAAATCACTCGCACTCTGGCGGAACGAGACCTGCCCCAGTGAACCAAAGCGTTGTTGGATAACCGACTTATGAGTCAGACAGATTTTTGAGTCAGCGCACCTTCCGCGAGATCGCGGGTCGAACAACTTGAACCCGCCGCAGAACTGCCCAGCCGAAGCCACTCGCCAGAGACGCTACCGCAACGCGACAACGAGAATCGGCCTCTGCGAGAGCTCCGCAGAGACCGATCAAAGTCCCAGGTCAGCGGGACAAACGCTTAGCACCTGATGGTAAAGCGGAACCTGTCCATCGAACCCAACCGGAGGCCGAGAAGATAAAATCCCTGGTCAGAGGCCCTTATTGGACATTAAATCTAAATTCGACCGCATTCCGGCACAGAACAACCTCTGCGGACACTTGGCGACACCACTGAGTCTGTGCCCGGCAGGCGACTCGTTGCGTCACGAGCCGGGCGACCGCAGAATTGACGGCTGGACCTCTTCCGGACGCCACAGATCGTTCTGTTCACGCGTGACATCAACGGCGCTGTCGCGTTCTACAACGCGCTCGGCTTCAAGGAAGTGTTCCACACGCCAAGTAACGGAACACCGATTCACGTCGACCTGGCACTCGACGGATACCGAATCGGTCTCGCAACAGAGACCAGCACCCGCGAAGACCACGGACTTGACCCGACCGCCGACGGCCAGCACGCGGCGGTGATCCTCTGGACCGACGACGTACCTGCAGGCTATGCCCGACTGATCGATCTCGGCGCGAAGCCAATCAAGACACCGGAGACGTGGCTCGATCGGCTTCTCATCGCATGGGTCGAGGACCCATCTGAGATCGTGGCGCTGCCAGTCTGCGAACAGATGCAGCGACCTCAGTGCTCTTGAGGATCAGTGGCAGCCGGGGCGTAGACGTCCACGACAGCTTTGCCGAGCACTCGCCCATTGACCTGAACCTCGATCAGATGCGGTCCGGGATGGATTCGACGGGTGGCGACGGGCGCGAATCGATGACGTCGAACAAAGCTGACGGCCTCTCCAGCAGGCAGGTCACGAACGCTGAGCTTGAAGACCTTGCCGGCCTTGGGACCGTGCGCACCTTGATAGTGGACCACGTAATCGATAGTTGCCTTCGTCTCGGCAGCTGCCCGCAGGGTGAACGCGATCGTCGTCTCGCCGCCGATGGGAATCGAGGGGTGTGAGCATTCCAATCCGGTGATCTCGATCGGAGCTTCGGGATCGAATCCGAGGATGCTCAGCGCTTCGGGATCACCTCGCTTGATCAGAGTTCGAAGACCGTGCCGGACGACGTAGTCGCCTCGAGTGCTTTTCGCTGCCCACCTTCTGGCAGCCTCGAGCACGACGTCCGGATGATCCTTGGCGATGTCGTTGAGGTGATTCGCCACGGAGCGACGGACATACAAGGATTCATCGTTCACGAGCTCCTCGAGGAGCTCGAGTGCCGGCCGAGGATCGGCGATGAACCGCGTGAGGCGTTGACCCCAAGGCAGTCGTGGGCGTGTGCCCTCCGAGACGAGGCGACGAACGTGCTCGTCAGGATCTGCCACCCAGGCGCGGAGGCGCTCCATCGTCGGCTCGTACTGAGCCTCGATGAAATGACGGATCGCGAACTCCGCGGTGTACCGCGGCGTCAGCGCGGCCAGGAGCGGAAGCCCGATGTCGGGTCGTCCCAGCATCGCGACGGCCACGTACTCGTTGACCGGAAGCGAAGCCCAACCCTGCATGCCTCCTCCGGCGAGGACGCGGCGAATCACCTCGTCTGCCACGTCCAGGTCCGCCGGCATGCTCGCGCAGAGAGCATGAGCGATCTGCTGAATGCGTGCTTTCATCTCCAGGCCGACGAGGTTCTCGCCGGCCGTCCGCTCAAACCCTGCCCGATCGAATGCGGCCCAGGCTACGGAGAGATCCTGACCCAGGGCCCGAATCAGCTCCGGCGAGAGCTCGTCCTTGAAATCAGCCACCTATGCGTGTGCCCTCCGATAGATCGTCATTCCACCCAGGCCTCCGTGCGGGGGCGTCCCACGCGGAAGGAAACGGCGATTCCCCCACGCTCTCATGCCAGCGGTGGCTGACCGGGAGCTCGCCTATACATTGAACCTAAATTCAACCACGTCCCCACACGTAGAGACATCAATGGGCATCGCAGTCGTCAGGCTTGAACTCACCAACATTCCGGTAGAAGTCCGTAGGCCCAAGAAGATCCGCGAGCGAACCACGCATCAAGTACGCGCCTCGTCTCAAGCGTGCACGACGTCCCACTGACGTTCTCTGCCGTGACCCACCTGCAGGCGACATGCTCGTCAGAGAGTCGAATTGCTCGACCTGCCAAGGGCACCGAGACTGTGAACTGTCTCGTCGCCTTGCCCGACGAGGAGCGATAATCGAACGTCTCAAGAAAGTCGCCATCAATCGAGCCGGCAGCGAACCCGACCTCTTCGGACAACTCTCGGTTAAGGGCCGTAACCAAGGTCTCGCCAAGCTCAACCCCACCAGAGGGCACCTCGTCGATCCCCGGCAGGAAGTCGTCCAGTTCGCTACGAGTGACGACCAGCGCAGCCCCATCTTGATGTATTACCGCACCGACCACGAACTTCTCCACGCCGTCACGTTGTGCAGAATCGCGGAGCTCTTCCAAGAGGACAGTCATGCAACCTCCAACGGCGTGATCCCCGCAAGCTTGTCCCGCAGAGCCCGGCGCTGGAGCCGCAGCTCGTAGTTTGACTGCAGGTTCATCCACAATTCCTCGGACGTCCCGAAATATCGCGCCAGACGGATCGCGGTATCTGCTGTGATTCCCCGCTTGCCGTGCACGATCTCGTTGATCCGGCGCGGCGGCACCCCGATGGACACGGCCAGCTTATTCTGTGTGATCCCGAAGCCCTCGATGAAATCTTCCAGCAGGATCTCTCCCGGGTGGATCGGCTCGATCAGGTCGCCCTCAGTGGTAGTCGACGAGTTCGACATTGTCCGCACCTCCTTCTCTCCAGACGAAGCAGAGACGCGATTGCGCGTTCACGCGGGTGCTGTGCCGCCCGCGTCGGTCGCCGACCAGACGCTCCAGCCGGTTGACTGGCGGGACCCTGAGATCCTCGACATCCTTCGCCGCATGGATCAGTTCCAGCTTCCGCAAGGTCGCCCGCTGCACCATCCGGTCAACGCGTTTGACGTACTGCTCATGCCAGATGCGCTCGGTGTCCTTGCTGCTGAACGATCTGATCACGAGTCCAGTGTATAACGGACACCGTCATTAACGCTATACGTTAAACCTAAATTCAACCGCATTCCGTACCCGAATAAACTCTGGAAAAATCTCCGTGGATTCGGAAGTCGTGTCGACCTTGGTCTTGACGCTTACGACGTCGAACCGCTCTGCCCCAGGGCTGCAAGATCCTTTCGAATCGGGAGGGCCTTACAGATTGCTTGCTATCTAGTCCTGCGTTTTCGCATGAGTAGCGTCACGTGGATCGCACAGACAACCAGGGCTGCTCCGGCAACATAGAGCGTCAAGTGGTGCAACGGGGCAAGTGCCAATGCATCGATGACTCCCAGGAAGAACACCCAGATCCCAAAACCCACTAGATCCCTAGAAGGGCCCCACCGGCATCGGGTCGACTCTCTTCATTGGCTGGACCATTGGGGGTTACCACTTCCATGATCTGTTGAGCGGCTGGCACTTGTTGGAAGCAGCCGAAGCTGTGGACCAGCTAAAACGGTATCGCAGCTGCGTGGAGTTGGGTGTGTTCGCGAGATGTTCCTCGATACGGTGGAGAACATCTTGGATAGCTGGAGAGGCCCCGCATATACGCTATACGTGCCGAGTACAACGCCGTAGCCCCAAACAACTTGAGGAGAAAAACATCATGGACCCCATATTCAGCAAGAACGGCACTGTCGTCGCTTGGCTTTGCGGTAACGAAGTCTTGGACCTGGGCGGAGCGCACCGAGGCTTTATCAACGGAACTAGTGTGATCAGCTACCAGACGGGCTGCCACCTTGGCTGGTTCGAACAGGGAGCCTTCTGGGACTCCCAAAACCGTGCCATCGGGATGACGCGTGAAGTTTCCGCCTCCATCCCTCGCCCGGGATTCAGCGGTGTACCAGGCAGGCCGGGGATCGGCGGACGTCCCGGACGGCCTGGCATCCCAGGGACCCCGGCTAAGCCCGGGCGATCCGGTGGCTGGTCCCCTCAAGAGTGGAACGACTGGATGCCAAGCAAGTAGCAGTCGCGTCGAGTTGACCCTAGATAGCATTGTTCCGTTTTCAAGGAACCGGGATACATAGGACGACCGGTACGCCTATTTCGCGAAGAAGCGGAACGACTCGGAGAAGACCAGAAAGTAGGTAAACGAGGAGAAGCTGGCTGGCTTCTACGTCCACTTGGATTCCTCGGGCGAGGCCGTACTCTCCCCCGCCGAATTCTTGGCGAGGACGATTACCGACGACTCGCAGACCGCGGCGCAGGTCGGAAAGATGCTACTGATCAGAGAACACTGCCGAATGAAGCTCGAGGCCACGACCACTACGACAGCACGCACGAGCAGTTGCACAGGCTCCTGCCAATCTCGCATCCCGAACTTGGGCGTCGCAGGAGTTCAGGGGCGGCCGGTACATCAAGGATCGGCAGGACTGAGCGGTGCCATCATCGCTACCGCGGGCCCGCACAGCACCAGCCGGATTCATGGGCCACCCAGTCTGTGTAGCCGATGACGGAACAAAGGTACCCGATGTGTACTCCGCTAGCCACGTTCGTGATGACATAGCTTCCGTCAGAGCTTAAAGCGCGAACCCAATTCCAGCACGTGCAGTCACAGAATTGGTCTAGGCTCCCGACTGGACCTTGCCACCGCTAACTAAGACCAAGGTGGTTCGTTGAGCCCCGTATTTCACAGGATCCACCCGAACATTTCGTTGAGGCGACTCTGCGCCCGCAGCATGAGGATTTCATCATATGTCGACTGGTATGGACGGCTGAGACTGATCCGGTGGTCCCAGAGCCACCTTCGGCCATTATGGGTATGCTCAGGGGACTAGCAAGATCACAGATGAGGGGCAGTATTTTGCAGATTGATGCACAGAAACGAAGTCTTGGTGAGGTACTCCAGCAGGGGCAGCATGTTGTGCCCAGATATCAACGTCGATATGCATGGGAGTCGCAGAATATCAAGGATTTTTGGAACGATATCACCAATACTTCCGACCCTCACTTCTTCGGAAGCATGGTGACGAGCGGCGCAGCCGCGGCCCCTCGAGAGGTGATCGATGGCCAACAGCGATTGACCACCGCGATCATCGCGTTGAGCGTATTACGTGATCTATACGCAGAGATCGGGAGTGCGCCACGCGTCACCGGCATCAATGAATATCTCGAATACAACGATCGCGACGGCCATCGCAATCATCGTCTACGAAATAAGGACGTCAGCGCCGCGAGCCGCCTGAATGACAACGTCCTTCTGGAGAAAAAACAACGAGCTACTTCGCCAGGCTACGACTCCGAAGCGCTGGAGTCGCAAGCCTACAAAACATTCGAGACACTGGTACGTGACGAGCTGAGTGGTACAAACGACGCGACCGCGCAGCTAGACAATATTCGTGATGCGATTCTCGAAACCGAGGTCGTCTATATCAATGTCGAAGATCGCAAGAATGCATTCACCATTTTTGAAACCCTCAACGATCGAGGGAAAAGTCTAACGGTGATGGATCTCGTCAAGAACTTGTTGTTCGCGGAGATCGCCTCCAGCGATGAGGACAGCTCCGAGCGTGCATGGTCGGACATCCTCGAAAAGCTCGACGATCTCACGTTCGAGGGGATGACTCCCGACTTCTTCTTGTACTATGCATGGAACTCGCGGCATCATCCCGGGCATGCAAGCACAGACCTAATCGAACAGGCGCGACTGCGACGATCGATAGCCGATCAGATAGCAACATCGACGGACCGAGACGTTTCAGCTCAAGATTTAATCGGTGGACTCAGTATCGATGCGAAAATACTGGCCGGCTTGAATCGGACGCTAACTAGCAACGGCTCAGCCGACACATGGCGAGAACTTGCGACCGCTTGGCGTCGGGATGATTACGAAGATATCTCTAGTCGCTTGTACGGAATCCTAGTAGCAGGATCACTCCAGCCACTTCCGCTGCTTTTATCTCTGATGAGGGCATACCTCCGGGAACGTGCTGGAATTTCTCGAAAGACCCTTCTAAAGTTCCTGACAGTTACAGAGAGTTTCCAATTCCGGTGGAGTATCGCTCAGAAACCTTCAACGTCTACAATTCGCCGCCTGTACCGCCAGGCTGCAGCATCCGTGTCAGCGGGTTCTTCGAAGCCGGACTTCGAAGCCGCTTTGAGTTCATTCGTGGCCGCCGCGGACAGAATCGATGCCTCTAATGCGCAGTTCAGGGACGGGATCAGTCGCCTGGCCTACTCAAAAACTCGGGCAAAAGATACGTTCAAGATCAGGTACATCCTCACCCGAATCGAAGAGTCTTATCAATCTACGACGCTGAATCTGAGTCGCCAATTGTCCTTGGAACATCTTCAGGGTTTGGAGGGACGATCAGAGGCTACAGCGCGGAACTCCTGGATCTTCAAAATAGGAAATCTTGCCCTCCTTCCCCCTGAAGTCAATGCGGACCTTCCAAAGGAATTCGCGGACAAATGCGCCGAGCTTAGCAACTGGGTCAATGCCGAGGATGAGACGTTAATTGACGCGATCTCCAGTAAGGTCTGGAACAGTGAGCAATCGAACGAGCGGCTCTCCGATATTGTCCAACGCGCGCTACAGCTATGGCCCAGAATCCAAGTTTGATTCTCGTTGAAGGGCATCCATGGATGGTTATAACCGAACGTATGCCGCCTGACAGAGTTTCGCACTTCGTGCTCCCGACCTGTTGGCCATTACGGCTAGCAGACAACGCGATATAGGGAGAACCAAGCCATCGAAGACTATGCCCCGGCCTTAGGCCGGGGCATAGTCTTCGATGGCTTTTCACACATTAAATCTAAATTCAACGACGTCCCCATCAACCATAATGTATTCCTTGCCCTCCATCCGCACCTTACCAGCGGACTTGGCTGCGGACATCGAGCCGTTGGCGTCGAGATCGTCGAAGGAGACGACTTCAGCCTTGATGAAGCCCTTCTGGAAGTCGGTGTGGATGACACCAGCCGCCTCGGGTGCCGTTGCACCCTTCGGAATGGTCCAGGCGCGGGATTCCTTGGGGCCGGCTGTCAGGTAGGTCTGCAGGCCCAATGTATCGAAGCCGACGCGTGCCAGCTTGTCCAGTCCTGCTTCCTCCTGGCCGGTGGATTCCAGCATCTCGAGGGCTTCCGCTTCGTCGAGTTCAGCGAGTTCGGACTCGAATTTGGCGTCGAGGAAGATCGCTTCGACAGGTGCCACCAGTGCACGCATCTCTGCCTTCTTCTCTTCATCGGCGAGCACATCGTCATCGACGTTGAAGACGTAGAGGAACGGCTTGACGGTCATCAGCTGAAGTTCGCGCAGCTCGGTGACGTCGAACTTGTCGGACTGCATCGCCTGATAGAGGGTCTTTCCGCTTTCGAGGATCTCGACAGCGGCATCGATGGCGGTCAGCTGTTCTGCCGGTGCCCGTTTGCCTTTGACTTCCTTCTCAATCCTCGGCCGTGCCTTCTCCAAGGTCTGCAGGTCGGCGAGGATGAGTTCGGTGTTGATGGTGTCAATGTCGTCGGCCGGGCTGATCTTGCCCTCGACGTGGATCACATCGTCATCGACGAACCCGCGGATGACCTGGCAGATTGCCTCAGCCTCGCGAATGTTGGCCAGGAACTGGTTGCCCAGCCCTTCGCCCTCGGAAGCGCCACGGACGATTCCGGCGATATCGACGAAGTCGACAGTTGCGTTGAGAATGCGTTCGGATCCGAAGATCTCCGCCAGTCGAGTCAGTCGCGCGTCGGGCAACGGCACCACGCCGACGTTCGGTTCGATCGTCGCGAACGGGTAGTTCGCCGCGAGAACTTGGTTCTTGGTCAATGCATTAAACATGGTCGACTTGCCGACATTGGGCAGTCCCACGATTCCGATAGTTAGAGCCACGGTAGCTAAGTCTATCCCGCCGCCGAGGTGCGGGTCTAAATCTCGTGTCAGTGCCGTCTGTCACGCTTGAGTCATGAATTCTTTCCCCGCCACCGGAGCGATCGTCATCCTCATCCTGGCGATCATCATCAGCGTCGCCCTCGGCTTCCTCCTCGGACGCGCACACACGCGTTCCCGCTATATTGAGCGACTTACGAGAGCGGAGACCACGTCTCGGATTCTCACGAACAGGACGGAGGATTTGGAGGCTGATGCACAGATGGCCGGCGAGATCACTGCGGCCATCGGCCCCCTGGCTGCAAGCGTCAATCACCTGCAGGAGAACCTTCAGTCCCAGGACCGGACGCAGTTGGAACAGATTACGCGACTCAACACGCAGATCGGGCACCTGAGCCAACAGAACCTCAGACTGCAGGAGTCCACCGGTTCACTGGCCAGCGCGCTGAATTCGACGACTCAGCGTGGAGACTGGGGCGAGGTCCAGCTCAAACGCATCGTCGAATATGCCGGCCTCCTCCCCCATGTGGATTTCGAGACCCAAGTCAGCAGCGTGCGTGACGGCAAACGCCATCGCCCTGACATGACCG
This sequence comes from Brevibacterium aurantiacum, assembly GCF_003932995.1. Taxonomy (NCBI): domain Bacteria; kingdom Bacillati; phylum Actinomycetota; class Actinomycetes; order Micrococcales; family Brevibacteriaceae; genus Brevibacterium; species Brevibacterium aurantiacum. The sequence goes on along the minus strand of NZ_CP025333.1, from coordinate 1,646,841 downwards.
TGAATCTGCCCGGCGGCGGAACGATCATCATCGATGCCAAGACACCACTGTCAGCACGCATGGGTGACGCTGATGCCAGCGATGAGGATCATGCTCGCGCACTGCTGCGCCACATCGATGCTCTGGCTTCGAAGGAGTATTGGAAGTCCTTCGACACTGCTCCGGACTTCGTCGTCTGCTTCGTCCCCACGGACGGGCTGCTCTCCTCGGCGGCGTCCACATATCCGAAGATGATCGATCATGCTCTCGGGAAGAACGTCGTGCTCGCCTCCCCCGCCACGCTGCTGGTTCTGCTCAAGACCGTGGCACTCAATTGGCGGCAGGCTGACATGAGCACCTCCGCAGCCGAGGTACTCAAGCTCGGCACCGAACTCTACGAACGCATAGGCACTCTGGTCACCCACGTGACACGGATGGGCTCAAGTCTCGACCGGTCGGTTGAGGACTACAACCGATTCGTCTCATCGCTGGAATCGCGGTTCCTCGTCACCGCCCGAAAGTTTCCGAGCACGGGAATCGTCGCCACCGAACTCGATGCAGTTGCTGAACTCGACTCACGCAGCCGTGGAGTCAGCGCTGAAGAACTCACACGGCCACGCATCTCGGGACAGGATCCATTCGCGACACAGGATCCCACTGATCTGAGACGCCGCCATACTGGCACGGACTAGATCAGGCAGCGATCAGATCAGGTCGTGATCCCGGTCGGCGCCATCGCGTTTGTTCGATGTCTTCTTACCGGCGGCCTTGAGGTCCTTGCGCAGTTCGCGCGGCAGGGAGAACATGATGTCCTCCTCCGCCGTGACGATTTCTTCGACCGAGCCGAAGCCGTACTCTGCCAGCAGTTTGAGGAGATCCTGGACCAGTCCCTCCGGGACGCTCGCTCCTGAGGTCACGCCGACAGTTGCGACATCATGGAACCAGGTTTCGTCGACCTCACGAGCGAAATCGATGCGATGCGCGTCCTTGGCCCCGTGCTCCAGCGCAACTTCGACCAGACGCACGGAATTCGACGAGTTGGCTGAGCCGACTACAAGAACCAGATCGGACTGTGGGGCGATCTTCTTCACGGCCACCTGTCGGTTCGACGTGGCATAGCAGATGTCGTCGCTTGGAGGGTCCTGCAGGTGCGGGAACCGTTCCCGCAGGATGTTGACCGTTTCCATCGTCTCGTCGACACTCAACGTCGTCTGTGACAGCCAGACCAGGCTCTCTGCATCGTCGATCTGGACGGTCTTGGCTTCCTCAGGGTTCTGGATCAACGTGATGTCGTCGGGAGCCTCTCCCATCGTGCCTTCGACCTCTTCGTGACCTGCGTGGCCGACTAGCAGAATGCGGTAACCGTCACGGGCGAAACGGACTGCCTCGCGGTGGACCTTCGTCACCAAGGGGCAGGTGGCATCGATCGTCGACAGTTCGCGAGCGGCCGCCTCGGCGTGGACGGCAGGAGAGACACCGTGTGCAGAGAATACGAGGCGGGCGCCTTCGGGAACTTCGTCGGTTTCGTTGACGAATACGGCGCCGCGTTCGGAGAGGGTGTCGACCACATGGCGGTTATGCACAATCTCCTTGCGCACATAGACCGGAGCACCATAGTGCTCGAGTGCGCGCTCGACGGCGATCACTGCGCGGTCAACACCGGCACAGTATCCGCGCGGGGCGGCCAGAAGCACCTTCTGGTCGGCGCCTTCAGGCGTCCGAATGTCTTCCGGAGCGAGGCGTTTGCGCGGAATGGTGGGCATGGGTACAGATACGGCAGTCACAAGCACAGTTTAGGCCGGGGACCTGAACAACGGCTACAAAGGTGAAGCAACCCACAACAAGCCTGCAACCCGGGGTGTTCCTGCGCGGCGCTGGTTCGTCATGTCACCACCGTTCGTTAGGGTGGTGGATTGGAAGGGGAGACAACATGGCGCAACGAATTTCCGGCACTCCCGGGACTCTCGGCGAAACGGTCGACGCTCAGGAGCTGCCTGCGACTGCGGGAGAGACGACGGCGGAGAACCCGTGGCCCTTGAGTCTGCTCTCAAGCAAGATGAAGTCCTATATCGACCGCATGTCCAGCGTGTGGATCGAGGGCCAGGTCGTCGAGCTCAACCACCGCGGCAAGGCCAGTTATCTGACACTGCGTGACACCGACGTCGAGACGTCGCTGCCGGTTCAGATCTGGAAGAACGTCCTCGAACGCACTGGCGCGCCACTGTCCGAAGGCAGCCACGTCGTCGCCAACCTCAAAGCCGATTTCTGGACGAAGACCGGTCGTTTGACGATGCGGGCAAATGACATCCGAGCCGTTGGCCTCGGTGAGCTCCTGGCCCGGCTTGAGCGGCTGAAGAAGCAGCTTGGAGCAGAAGGTCTGTTCGACCCCAACCGGAAGAAACGCCTGCCATTCCTGCCCAACCGGATCGGTCTGATCACCGGCAGGGACTCAGATGCTCAGAAAGACGTCGTTCAAAACGTCCATCTGCGTTGGCCTGCCGCCGAGTTCGAAATTCGCAACTGCGCCGTCCAAGGTCCCGATGCCGTACCCGGCGTGATGAAGAATCTGGCCGAGCTCGACGCTGATCCGCAGATCGACATCATCGTCATCGCACGCGGCGGTGGAAGCATGGAAGATCTGTTGCCGTTCTCCAACGAGGCCCTGGTCCGAGCCGTGTCTGAGGCTAAGACTCCCGTCGTCTCGGCCATCGGCCACGAAGCCGATCGTCCGATCCTCGATGAAGTCGCCGACCTGCGCGCATCGACTCCCACCGATGCCGCCAAACGCATCGTGCCCGATGTGGCCGAGGAAGCGATGAACCTGCTGCGTGCTCGCGCGGAACTCGATGCCGCCGTCAACCGCATCATCGACCGGGAGCAGGAAATGCTCACCGCCGTCCGATCGCGTCCGGTGCTGGCCGAGCCGCAGACTATGGTGACCGCGCACGAAGAGCAGCTGCGACTGGTCCGTCGACGCAGCCTGCAGGCGACGACGACGCGCGTCATGCAGGGGCAGACCGAAATCAACCACCTGCGTTCACAGGCACGCTCGCTCTCCCCGCTGCGGACGCTCGAACGCGGCTACGCCGTCGTTCAAAGCGATGACGGCCAAGCCATCAGAGACTCGAACGAGGTCAAAGCCGGCGACGGCGTCCATGTCCGTGTCGCTCACGGCCGCTTCGATGCCGCGGTCACCGCCGTACAGGAAAGCACCGACAGCAGTCAGGCAACCGAATAGTGAAGGTGCCTGGGCCCATCACCGTCGATCACACGCACCAACACAAACAATCGCACTAAGGACGCAATCATGACAGAGCCAGCAGCCCAGCAGAACCAGTCCGACATCGCCTCGCTCAGCTATGAACAGGCACGTGAGGAACTCGTCGGAATCGTCAAACGACTCGAAGCCGGAAATCTTCCACTAGAAGATTCGCTGAGTCTGTGGGAGCGCGGCGAAGCCCTGGCCGACCGCTGCCAAGGATGGCTCGATGGGGCACGCGAACGCCTCGACAAAGCGCGCGAAGAATCCTCAGACGACGAGGGCTGAGGCTCACTTCAGCTGTTCGGCGACCTGCTGTGCGAAGGCGTTGATGGTGTCGGGGGACGCGATGGCGGTGATGACGACGAACGTGTCGCCCTTGCCTGTGACCCAGTATTCCTTGGCATCCTCAGTCCGATAGATCTGGAAGTCAGAGCCGCCGACGGTCACCGTCTCAGCAGCAATCGCATCGTCGACTTGGTTCTCGGCCCAATTCTCGGTGGCCTTGGCCTGCTCGATGCTCACCCATTGCTGTTCAGTGCCGACGAAGGACAAGTACCAGGAGGTGCGGTCGGATTCGCCCACACGGTCCAAGTTCGCCTCATTCGATGTCCACCCGCTCGGGATTTCAGGCACGATGAGGTCGAAGTCGGCGCTGTCCTGGGACTGCTCCGCAATCGACTGGTAGTCGACCACACGCTGCGAGTCGACCTCCGGCTGAGGTGCGATCAGCAGAACCACTGCGACGACGGCCAGGCAGGCCAAGATCGCAATGATCATATTGACCCAGTTCGAGTTCTTCCGCAGGAAGCGCATCTCTTCCCTGGACCCCGGGAGCATCACTCCGGACTCGTCAGCCATTGGCACTCCCTCGGGACTGGCATCCGTGCGCGTCACGGGCGCCTGCGTTCCCACAGTGTTGGTATCGGATTGGGCATTCACATCGCCATTGTCCTCGGGGATTGCTCCCAGGGCCAATCCTGGGCGAGGTTTCATGATGGGGGCCACAGTCACGGCGCGAAATCGTCCCAATGTCGGCGCCGAACGTGCGGGGTGGCACAATTGGACTTATGAGTGACTCCAATGAATCTGCTGACGTGAAATCTCATCATGACCGAGGCCGTGTGGATGCCGAGGCTCCTCCCGTTGCTGTGACGGATGCCTGGTCCCAGAAAGCACAGGTCGGAGCCGACGCTCCCGACCGCAACCTCGCACTCGAACTCGTCAGAGTCACCGAGGCCGCCGCCATCGCTGCAGCGCCTTGGGTGGGCCGCGGCGACAAGATCGCTGCCGACGGTGCCGCTGTCGCCGCAATGCGCAATGTCATCTCGACTGTGCGCATGGCCGGACGAGTCGTCATCGGCGAAGGTGAGAAGGACGAAGCACCGATGCTCTTCAACGGAGAGCAGGTCGGCGACGGCGGAGGCCCTCACTGCGATGTGGCTGTCGACCCGATCGACGGCACTCGTCTGACCGCGCTGGGTATGCCCAACGCGATTTCGGTCATGGCGGTCACCGAAGACGGTGCCATGTACGACCCATCGGCAGTCTTCTATATGGAAAAGCTCGTCACCGGCCCGGCAGCTGCCGACGCCGTCGACCTGCGCCTGCCTGTGGCAGAGAACATCCGCCGCGTCGCCAAGGGCAAAGGCACAAACGATCCGGCCTCTGTGACCGTAATGATCCTCGACCGTCCGCGCCACCAGACGATGATCGACGAGATCCGTGCCGCAGGTGCACGCATCCAGCTCATCACCGATGGTGATGTCGCCGGCGCCATCGCCGCCTGCCGCCCCGGAACCGGTGTCGACATGCTGATGGGAATCGGCGGCACACCCGAGGGCATCATCACCGCCTGCGCGATCAAGGCACTCGGCGGAGTCATCCAGGGCCGGCTGTGGCCACAGGACGATTCCGAGCGTGAGGCCGCAGCCGCAGCCGGGCTCGACGTCGACAAGGTCCTCAACACCGATGACCTCGTCACCGGTGACAACAGCTACTTCGTGGCCACCGGCATCACCAACGGCGACCTGCTCGACGGCGTGAAGTTCGACGGCGGACACGTCACCACGCACTCGCTGGTCATGCGTTCCAAGTCGGGCACAGTGCGTTCGGTCTTCGCCGAGCATCAGGCAGCGAAGACTCACTCATACGTGGAGGCCGCCGAAGAGGCAGCCCGCCGCGGACTCATCTGAGCCCACCCTCCGATCTCAACCCCGGTCACTGTCGAATACGGACACCGCCGATTCGATCCCTGGCCAGACAACCGGAAGTAGGATCTGACTGATGCCGAACGAGGCATGGAAACGTCTGCTCGAAGGCAATCATCGCTTCGTCGATGACGTCCCGCAGCACCCCAATCAGGACACTGCCCGTCGTGAGGCGCTGTCGAACAACCAGATGCCGTTCGTGACCCTCTTCGGCTGCTCGGATTCCCGAGTCGCAGCCGAGATGATCTTCGATGTCGGCCTCGGCGACATGTTCGTCGTGCGCAATGCAGGTCAGGTCGTCGATCCAGTCACCCTCGGCTCATTGGAGTACGGCGTCGAGATTCTCGGCACTCCCCTGCTCGTCGTGCTCGGGCACGACAGCTGCGGTGCGGTGACAGCGGCATACAACTCCTACGACTCCGGGGAGACTCCTCCCGGGTTCATCTCTGATGTCGTAGCCCGGCTCCTGCCCACTGTGGCCAGGGCCCGCAAACACAATCGCACGACCGTCAATGAGACGGTCGCACAGAACACCATGGACACTGTCGAGAAGATCATGCAGCTCTCGGCGATCATTGCTCGCGCAGTCGAAGAGGGCCGCCTCATCATCGTCGGTCTGACCTACCAGCTGCATGACGGCCGTACGACTGTCGTCGCACAACACGGCGGCGACGAGGACGCGGTCTCAACCCACCTCGCATGACCACGGCCGCTTCTGCGGCCGAGACACAATGACGAACAGCCCAGACATCATGTCGGAAAGGACAACTATGAGCGAAGAATATCGCATCGAACACGACACCATGGGAGAAGTGAAGGTTCCCAAAGATGCTCTGTACAGCGCACAGACACAGCGCGCCGTGCAGAACTTCCCGATCTCGGGCAAGACCCTGGAATCGGCACACATCGCCGCTCTGGCTCAGGTGAAGAAGGCAGCGGCGAAGGCCAACCTCGAGCTCGGAGTCCTCGACGCTGACCGGGCCGAAGCCATCAAGAACGCCGCCGACGCTGTCATCTCCGGCGAATACGATGCCCACTTCCCCATCGACGTGTTCCAGACCGGTTCGGGAACCTCCTCGAACATGAACACCAACGAGGTCCTCGCCTCGCTGGCGACCAAGGCCCTCGAATCCCAGGGCATCGACGTGCACCCCAATGACCACGTCAACGCTTCGCAGTCCTCAAACGACGTGTTCCCGACCTCAGTCCACGTCGCCGTGACCAAGGCTCTGGTCAACACACTGATCCCGGCGATGGAGACACTGGCCTCCTCGCTCGAGAAGAAGGCGAAGGAATTCGCCTCAGTCGTCAAATCGGGCCGCACCCACCTCATGGATGCCACCCCGGTGACCCTGGGACAGGAGTTCGGCGGCTACGCGGCGCAGGTCCGCTACGGCATCGAACGCATCGAGGCCTCACTGCCTCGCGTGGCTGAAGTGCCCCAGGGCGGAACCGCTGTCGGCACCGGCATCAACACCCCGGCCGGATTCTCCGCTCGCGTCGTCGAGATCCTCGCCGAGGAGACCGGCCTTCCCATCACGGAAGCACGCAACCACTTCGAGGCGCAGGCCAACCGCGACGGACTCATCGAAGCATCAGGCCAGCTGCGCACGATCGCCTACGGCTACATGAAGATCTGCAACGATCTTCGGTGGATGGGATCGGGACCGAACACCGGCCTCGGCGAAATCGCCATCCCCGACCTGCAGCCCGGTTCCTCGATCATGCCCGGCAAGGTCAACCCGGTCATCTGCGAAGCCACGATCCAGGTCGCCGCCCAGGTCATCGGCAACGACACCACCGTTGCTCTGTCCTCGACCAACGGTGCCTTCGAGCTCAACGTCGGCATCCCGGTGATGGCGTCGAACCTGCTCGAATCCATCCGTCTGCTCGCGAACTCCTCGACCGTCATGGCCGAGAAGATGATCGACGGGCTCAAGGCCAACGAGGAGCGCGCCCGCTTCCTCGCCGAGGCGAGCCCCTCCATCGTGACTCCGTTGAACAAGGTCATCGGCTACGAATCGGCAGCGAAGATCGCCAAGCACGCCGTGGCCAACAAGATGACCGTGAAGGAAGCCACGATCGACCTCGGCTTCGTCTCCGACGGTTCCATCACCGAGGCTGACCTCGACAAGGCCCTTGACGTCACAACGATGATCGGCGACTACAAGTAAGCCACACAGCTGCACGTAGGTTTTACAGCAGATACATCGCACAGCGAGGGGCCGGTTGCCAGGACATCACATCCTGGCAACCGGCCCCTCGCATTCACCTCATCGGGCGCAGACCGCAGCGTCGAGAACAGACTCCAGGGAGTCGCCCCTCAAGGCCACGGTCGCCTATCGGCGCTGAGGCCGCCCGTCGACGCTGAGGCCACCCCTCGACGCGGAGGCTGCCTGTCGACGACGACGTCTCCTCGCGAGTCCCCCGTGCGAGTCCCCGATGCGCGGTTCGCGGTACTCGTCCCGAGCCTAGCTGCGGAAGGGATCGAACTCCTCGAGCACATCGGTGACCAAGGCTGCGATCTCGGAGCGCTCCGACCTGGTCAGCGTCACGTGAGCGAAGAGATCATGGCCCTTGAGCTTCTCGATCACCGCCGCTACGCCGTCGTGTCGACCCACCCGAAGATTGTCACGCTGAGCCACATCGTGGGTCAGCACCACCTTCGAATTCATGCCGATGCGAGACAGGACAGTCAGGAGCACATTGCGCTCCAACGACTGTGCCTCATCGACGATGACGAACGCATCATGGAGTGAACGTCCGCGGATATGTGTCAGCGGCAGCACGTCGAGCAGATCGCGGTTCATCACCTCTTCGATGACGTTCTTGCTGACCAGAGCGCCAAGCGTGTCGAAGACTGCTTCCGCCCAGGGGTTCATCTTCTCGCCTTCGCTGCCGGGCAGGAAGCCGAGGCTCTGCCCGCCGACGGCGTAGATCGGGCGAAAGACCATGATCTTCGAGTGCTTGTTCTCCTCCAGCACCTTCTGCAGCCCGGCCATGAGAGCGAGTGCGGACTTCCCCGTTCCGGCTCGACCTCCCAAGGACACGATGCCCAGGGCATCATCGAGAAGCATGTCGATGGCCACTCGCTGCTCAGCGGACCGGCCATGGACACCGAAGATGTCGCGATCACCACGCACCAGCGAGACCCGTTTGCCCGACCTGACGCGGCCGAGAGCGGAGCCGCGGGGTGAGGTGATGACGACTCCGGTGTTGACGACCTCATCGGCGACCGCCTCGGTGGTGGCCCATCCGTTCTCGTAGAACTGAGACATCTCGTTCTCGTCCAGCGACAATTCGCTCATTCCGGTGAACCCCGAGTCGGTGGCAAGCTCGGCAAGGTATTCCTCGGCCTGCAGGCCGAGGGCCGATGCCTTCACACGCATCGGCACGTCCTTGGTCACAACCACCACGTCCTGACCTTCGGCAGCCAGGTTCCGGGCGACCGCGAGGATACGGGTGTCGTTCTCCGAGCGGTCGAAGCCGACCGGCATCGTTGTCGCATCGACGTGGTTGAGTTCGACCCGCAGGGTCCCACCGGCGTCACCGACGGGAATGGGTTCATCGAGGCGATCGAACTCGGAGCGGAAGTCATCGAGGATGTGCAGTGCTTTTCGAGCGGTGAAGCCGAGTTCCGGATGATTGCGTTTGGCCTCAAGCTCGGAGACGACGACCAACGGAATGACGAGATGATGTTCTGCGAATCTCAGCAGTGCACCCGGATCGGAGAGCAGCACCGAGGTGTCGAGAACGTATGTGTGGACATGTGCGGTCATGAGGACCCCTGTGGCGTGAGTACCGCCGAGATCCGAGTCCTGACATCCCCCGATCTCGGGTTGGTGTCGACCAACTACTGCCAACCTAACCCCGAATCGGGGCCGTGTGGGCAACGGCACGCGTGTTCGGGAGAGTCGCTGTCGTGAACTTCGGATGAACCAGGGGCGGCCCGAGGCCTATTTGCCGAAACGACGCTGGCGCAGGCCGTAGTCGCGCACTGCACGCAGGAAATCAGTGCGCCGGAAGTCGGGCCAATAGGCCTCGCAGAAATAGAACTCCGAGTACGCGCTCTGCCACATGAGGAACCCGGACAGTCGCTGCTCACCGGAGGAGCGGATGATGAGATCGGGGTCCGGTTGGCCCTTGGTATAGAGATGTTCGCTGATCTGCTGCGGGGAGAGCTCGGAGATGATCGTCTCCAGGTCGGTGCCTTCGTCTGTGCGCAGGCGCAGCAGGGACTTCACCGCGTTGACGATCTCCTGCCGTCCGCCGTATCCGACGGCGACGTTGACGCGCATCTGGCAGTCCCCCTCCGAGGTGGCCGCCTCCAAACGTGCACGCAGGCCAGGTGGCAGGATCTCGAGGTCACCGACCAGCTGCACTCGCACCCCGTTGAGCGCTGCGATCTTCTCGACCAGGTCGGAGATGATCTCGATGAGGACTTCGACCTCCTCGGCGGATCTGGCGAGATTCTCCTTGGACAGAACGTAGAGCGTGACGATGTCGACATCGATCTCATCACACCAGCCGAGGAACTCGACGATCTTCTCGGCTCCGGCCCGGTGTCCGTCGGCGGTGGTGGCACCGAACTCCTTCGCCCAGCGTCGGTTGCCGTCGGTGATCACACCCACGTGCCTCGGCACCGGCACGGACTTGTCCAGCTCGCGCAGGAGCCGCCGCTCGTAGAGTCGGTAGAGCAGGCTCACCGGTCGCGCCACGCTGACCTCTTTCACACTCGATTTCCGGTCGGTTCGACCACAATACACAGTACTATCCCGAACGACCCCACGTCGGCGGCGGCGTCATCGAACATGCCACTGTTCAATCGTTCAGGTGGGGTCGATATCCTAGAACCATGAACACACCAGTCACTGAACCCTCATCATCCGGCTCCGACGGGCAGAGGACAGTCGACTCCACATCCGCTGCCCAGCCGCGTTCCGGCTACCCCGAGCACATTGCCCGCAGGCGCTCGGCTCTGCGCCGTGAGTTGGGCAAACTGGCTGGTCAGGTCAAGCCCAAACTGCGTGGTTGGTTCCACGCAGCCGCCTTTCCCCTGGCGATGCTCGGCGGGCTGGCGCTGGTCATCATCTCCCCCACGATCGAGTCGCGGATCGCTGCCTCGATCTTCGCCATCACCGGAATGCTGCTCTTCGGAACCTCGGCCGTCTACCACCGGGGACGGTGGCGGTCTCGGGCCCGGCTGATCCTGCGCCGTCTCGACCACGCAAACATCTTCCTCATCACCGCGGGGACCTATACGCCCCTGGCGGTGCTGGCCCTCAGGCCGGATCAGACGATTCTGCTCTTGTCCGTCCTCTGGGGCGCAGCGCTGTTGGGTGTCGCCTTCAGAACCATCTTCACCACCGCGCCGAGGTGGCTCTTCGTTCCCATCTACGTGGGCTTCGGGGTCGCCGGGGTCGGCTACATTCCCCAGATCTGGGCGGGCAACCCTGCAGTGGGCATCCTCGTCGTTGCCGGTGGCGTCTGCTATGTGACCGGTGCTGTGATCTACGGAATCAAAAAGCCCAACCCGTCACCGAAATGGCTCGGCTTCCATGAGATCTTCCACATTCTCACGGTCGCAGGCTATGGCTGCCACCTCGCGGCCCTACTCGTTGCCGCGGTGGCCGCTTACTAGACCTCTGACGACACCGGGCAGGTCTGCCGCTCAGTCCAGCGGGCAGTCCTGAAGGTCAGTCCTGTGACCGCGCAGATTCACCCTGCTCCGGCTTTTCCGCATCGGTCGTGGTTGTTGGCGACGCATCGGTCTTGGCCGTTGTCGACGTCTCGTCATCCGCTGTCGACGTCTCGTCATCCGCTGTCGACGTCTCGTCATCCGCAGCCGGTGCGGAATCCCCGGACAGCTTCGACTGGTTGGGCACTGCATACTTGCGCATCGGGATCGGGTAGGCGTCATCGGCTTGAGCGCGTGCGCGCACGCGGCGCACCCGTCGAAGGGCGTCGCGGATCAGGAAGATCACGACGATGACGATCACCAATGTCGACAGGAAGCCGATCGTGCCGGGAGTCACCAGGTCCGGGTCGGGGGCTCCGCTGGGGGTCGCGTCCTGCGCTGCGGCCAGAATCATGCACTCTCACCTGTCGCTTCGTTGTCTTCGTCTTCGTCCGGTGATGCGGGCAGCATGCCCTTGGCGGACACCTTGCGACCATCATCCAAGGTCACAGAGGCGAAAAGATCGGTCTCCTGGAAGTCTACGCCGGGTGTCAGAGGAGTCCGGCCCGTGTTGTCGACGGCAAGCTCGAATTCCTCCGTGGGCCAGTAGGTCCGCGCGGCCTTTCGCGATGCCGAGAAGAACCCACCCTCCGGATCGATCTGGGTGGCGTGGGACAGCAGTGCTCGATCACGCGAGGGGAAGAACTCTGCGCAGTCGATCGTCGTGCTCAGCCAGTTGACCCGCTGAGCATCGCGCTTCTTGAAGTCTTCGATGTGGTCGGCGAAGGGAGACTCGAGTCCCGCTTCAGTCATCTTCTCGTGGATGGTCACCCACTTCTTCGCCGACAGGTCCTGGTTGTAGTAGACCTTCTCAACCTGCCAGGGTTCGCCGAGCTCAGGGTTCTGCTCCGCGTCCGCAGCGGCGGCGACTGCCGCCATCGTCACGGCGTGGTTCTTGATGTGATCGGGGTGAGGGTAGCCGCCGAGTTCGTCGTAGGTCGTGACGACCTGGGGGCGGAAGGTGCGGATGATGTGGACCAGGGGCAGCATGGCCACCTCGTCGGGGACACGGTAGAAGCATCCGGGAGGAGTCTGATTGTCGAAGTCGCCATCGGGCAGGCCCGAGTCGACGTGTCCGACCCACACGTGTTCGGCTCCCAGCGCGGCAGCGGCTGTGGCCATCTCCTCGCGACGCAGACCGGCGATGTCGCGGCTGGCCTTCGGACTCTGCAGCAGGGCCGGGTTGAGGATGTCTCCGGCTTCGCCACCGGTCATGCTGGCGATGAGGACTCGTGCTCCCAACGCGGCGTACTTCGCGCTCGTCGCCGCACCTTTCGAAGATTCGTCGTCAGGGTGGGCATGAACCGTCAGCAGACGCAGTCCATGGTACGGAAGCGAAGTCATGTTTGGAGTGTCCCTTTCGAATCAGCCTGGTGACGTTCCGATTCCTGCGCAATGGCTGAAATGATCACAGGAGACGGATCGACTACTCTAGATTAGTGCGCAATGTTCGTAGATGAGGAATTCAATGACTGAGGTAACAGTGGAAAAACCACTGCAAGATGATCGTTACGGCCGCGTCCGGGAGCCCAAGAGGCGTCTCGGAAGAACGGCCAAGATCATCGCCGCAGTCATCGTCGCCGCCCTGATCGTCGCGATCGCATTCGTGGCGTTTCGTCCACAGACCACTCCCACGACACCCAGGACTCTTGACTATTCAGTTGTCGACTCTGCGTTAACACAGGTCACAGTGGCAATATTTCCCGACCAGGATCGCGATGTGCACTGCATTGTGCAGGCGACGAACGAATACGAGGCCATCGTCGGCTTCACCGAGATCACGGTCCCGGCCGATCCCACCGCTGACCCCAACTCGCCCCGACAGATGGGCATCGATCTGGCCACAACACAGGTCGCCTCCTCTGGCCACGTCGATTCCTGCTGGTTCGAATAGTCCCGCCGGTACCGCTCGAATCTGACTCACTCGCGCCCTCTACAACATCTGTATACGCGCGTGACGGAGATCATCGTTTTCGTCTGCAGATGCGTTAGACTGTAGTTTCACTCAACATCCGGGCGTACCCAACGCCCGGTTTTTCGTTGCCTGACGCGCCTGTCAGTGCACCGAACCGAAGAAGGAGAAGTCATGACCGAGGATGTCACCCAGGAAGAAACATGGTTGACTCAGGAAGCCTTCGACCGCCTGTCGCAGGAACTTGAACACCTCTCCGGACCGGGACGTGCAGAGATTGCTGAAAAGATCGAAGCCGCCCGCGACGAGGGTGACTTGAAGGAGAACGGCGGCTACCACGCGGCGCGCGAGGAGCAGGGCAAGCAGGAGGCACGCATTCGCCAGCTCGAGCTGCTCCTGCAGTCCGCGAAGGTCGGATCGAGCGACAGCGACGGCAAGACCGTATCCCCCGGTTCCGTCGTCACCGCGAAGGTCGCCGGAAACGACATGCGTTTCCTGCTGGGCAGCCGCGAGATCGCTGGCGATTCTGATATCGACGTGTTTTCAGAGAAGTCCCCGCTGGGCGCCGCGGTGCTCGGTGTGGCCATCGGCGGCAAGAGCAGCTACGAGGCCCCCAACGGCAAGGAGATCAAGGTCGAAGTCACGAACATCGAACCTTTCTCCGGCTGATCGAACAGCCTCGATCGGCTTGCAGCCGAGAGCAGCATAGAGCAGTGGGCGGGTGATGATCACCCGCCCACTGCTCTATTCACTTTGCGGCCACACTCACTGTGCGGCTCTGCTCGTTCGGACCCGCGGACCCGATCATTCGCGCCTGCCGGTCCCCTTGGAAGAATCGTTGGCAGATGTCTCCTCTGCAGACTCGTGGATGGCGGTATTCAGCTTGTCCTTGGCGCGTTCCAGTACGACCGCGGCCTCGTCTCCTTCACCGTCTGGATTCTGAGGTTTCTTGGCCCGGACGATGTAGGTCACGACCGTGTTGAGGACGGCGACCAGAGGAACCGCGAACAGTGCGCCGACGATGCCGAACAGGAAGCCGCCAGCGGTCACAGCGAGGATGACTGCCAATGGGTGGACCGACACGGCCTTACCCATGAGGAACGGCTGCAGGATCTGGCTTTCGATCTGCTGCACGGCAAGGACCACGCCCAGCATGATCAGTGCGCTGACCGGTCCGTTTGAGACCAGGGCGACCAGCACGGCCACGACGCCTGAGGCAATCGCACCGACGACGGGGACGAACGAGGCCAGGAACACGAGCACCGTCATCGGAATGACCAGCGGGATCCCAAGGAACGCCGCACCGATGCCGATGCCGATAGCGTCGACGCCGGCCACGAGGACCTGGACACGCACGTACTGGACGAGTGTGGTCCAGCCGCGCTCCGAGGCTCCGGTGGCAATGGGCTGAGCCGGCAGCGGCAGCAGACGCATCACCCAGCGGAAGATCTTCTCTCCGTCGTAGAGGAAGAAGAAGGTCGCGAACAGGCACACGGCGGCGCCGGTGAGGAAGGTGCCCACCGATGACGTCGCCTGCACGGCACCGCCGAGCAGCTGGGAGCTGTTGTTCTGGAAGAAGTTAGTGGCCGCATCGAGTGAATTGTTGATATAGCCCGAGATAGTCGAAGCATCGAGACCGAAGGGTCTGCTGGCCAACCAGTTGCTGATTCCGGAGAACCCGGTGATGACCTGATCGACGAGGTCTGGCATACCCGAGTAGATCTGCTGCCCAACGAGGGTGAAGAGTCCCAAGACGACGACGATGAAACCGATGAAGGCGATGAGTGCGGCGCCGACTCGGGGCAGCCCCTTCCTGACCATCCAATTGGTGAACGGCGCCAGGAGTGCTGTGAGCAGGAGTGCGATGAGCACAGGCAGGACGACACTCGAGATCTTCGCCAGCAGCCAGAGCGCGACTCCGACAGCGGCGAGCACGACGAGTGACCGCCAGGACCACGCGGCGGCGAGCTTGAGACCCGGAGCCACATAGGGGACGGCCTCGGCTTCGATGCGGCTGTGCGCGATCTCCTCTGCGCTGATGTCCTGAACACGCGAGGGCTGCTCGGATGGTTGGGATCGTCCGTTGTCACGGCCCTTGCGGAACGCGTCCCAGGCCCCACGGAACCGATTCGGGGATTGCTTCTTCTCATTGCAAGACATAACTCAACAATAGTTGTTGGGAGCTTGAGGGAAGTGCAATGATGACGGTTAAAGGAGGGAAATTCGTGGGAAAACGCATGTTGTACACCTTGGCCACCATGACAGGCACGGCCGTGGGTGTCGGAGCATCGGCCGTCGGTCTCCTCCGTCATCAGGCGGGTGCGCTCCGCAAAGCCTTCGATGAAGACGCACAGCGCACCTATTCCACCTTCGCCGAGGCGGTCGCTCCCCCACGCAACTACGATGACGAAGATTCCGCCGCGTTGGCGATCATCGGCGATTCCTGGCTCTGCGGAATCGATGTCGACGACCCGGCGCAGGCTCCCCCGAATCTCATCGCCCGTGGCCTGGGCCGCATCCTCGGAACGACTGTCCGAGTCCAATCGGCGGCGCGACCATCGGCCCTGTCCGAGGACCTGCCGCGCCAAGTCGATGAGATCCTGCGCTCCGCCTGGCTCTCACGTCAGCTGTCTGAGTCCTGGACCGCGCAGCGACGATTCGCAATCATCTCCATCGGCACCGGCGACATCATCCACCCGATCCACGGCACCATCGGCATTCCCGTGCTCACCCAGGCGATCAATCGACTCCAGCGAGAGGGCAGGTACACCGTCTTCGTCCTGGTCTGCCCCAACCTCGGCGGTCTTCCAGGTCTGCGCGACCCTCTCAGGACCTCACTGCGGCGAACATCGCGTGTGCTTGCCGGCTCACAGTGGCTGGCGGCTCTCTCAGCTCGCGCCACCCCGCTGCGGGCCACCGGTTCGCTGAGTGGGACCACACGGCGATCGCTGCTCAACGAGTCCGGACGCTTCCCCAGCACCTTGGGATACGCCCAGGTGTCCTCGACCGTCCTCGCGGCGATCGCTGATCGGCTCGATGCTCCCATCGACGTCGACCGCAGTCTCGACATCCCGGAGAAGGGCGAAGGCGCCCGCCGACCCACGCCAGAGACAGAGCCTCAGACTGAACCTGCTGTGCCTGCGGGACACGTCGCAGATTCTGAGTCAGGTGTCGAACGGGACCTCGCGTCGGAGGATGCTTCGTGATCCCTGTCGTTCTGGCCTCGCAGTCACCGTCCCGTCGCCAGATCCTCACCGCATCGGGAATCGACCCCATCGTCATCGTCTCCGAGGTCGATGAGCCCTCCATCGAAGCCACCTTCACGGGCACGGTCGGAGATCTCACCACGGCGCTGTCCGAGGCCAAGGCCCGTGCCGTCGTCGACCGTGTGCTCGCCACCTCGCCTGCCCAACTGGCCACAGCCGATACCGCGGTGATCATCGCCGGGGATTCGCTGCTCGAACATGAGGGTCAGGCGATCGGCAAACCTGGAAATGCTGAGCGCACGCGTGAGGTGTGGGCCGACATCGCCGGAGCCTGGACCGCTCTGCACACAGGACACACCATGGCTGTGCTCAGACGCACCAGCACCTCGGCGGCCGACTTTCAACTCGTCGACCTCCGCTCGAAACGGTCGACGACTTCGGTGCTCATCGGCGAGCCCACGCCCGAGGAACTCGACGCCTACATCGCCACCGAGGAGCCCTTCCATGTGGCCGGCGCTCTGACCATCGACGGCTACGGCGGAGCCTTTGTCGAGAGTCTTGCCGGTGACCACCTCACCGTGCTCGGCCTCAGCCTGCCGGTAGTCCGTGAATTGGTCAGCGACGCGGGCCTGTTCTGGCCCGATCTGTGGTCTCCACGCGGGTAGAATCGCTGAGAGCAGACGGACACGCCCGAGGTCTTTGAAGTTTTCGGCCGAACTTTTTATCTGTGTCCTACAAACGCTTGGTGTCGATCTCTAAATTGTTCTGTGATCGTACAAAGGAGCGTCATGACCACAGTTCTCCCCGAACCGTCGACCGCACAGCTGCACACCGACGTCCCCACTGCTGCAGTGCGCCGCGTCCTCATCGCCAATCGCGGTGAGATCGCCCTGCGCATCATCCGGGCCGCCCATGACCTCGGCGTCAAGGCCATCGCCGTGTACACCCGTGCAGATTCGGATGCTGACTTCGTGCATCTGGCTGACGATGCCTGGCTCCTCGACGGAGCCGGTCCCGGGGAGACCTATCTCGACATCGAGAAGATCCTCGCCCTGGCCAAGCGCTCCGGCGCCGATGCGATCCACCCCGGCTACGGCTATCTGGCCGAGAATGCGATGTTCGCTCAGGCTGTCATCGATGCCGGCCTGACCTGGATCGGCCCTCCCCCGGCAGCGATCGAACTCCTCGGCGACAAGTCCGGTGCCCGCGAGGTCGCCGAGGCTGTCTCTGCTCCCGTCGCGCCCGGCTCCGACGGTGCCGTCGCAGATCTGGAAGAGGCCGCCGAGGTGGCTCAGCGGATCGGTTATCCGATCGTCATCAAGGCCGTCCATGGCGGCGGTGGGCGCGGTTTCCGCGCCTGTGCCACTGCTGCCGACCTCGAAACCGCCTACACCGCAGCCACGCGTGAGGCGCTCAGCGCCTTCGGCCGCGGCGAATGCCTCATCGAGAAGCAGATCGTGCGACCACGACACATCGAAACCCAGTGCCTGGCCGATGCTCACGGAAACGTGCAGGTCCTCTCCACTCGCGACTGCACTCTGCAGCGCCGGAACCAGAAGATCGTCGAGGAGGCCCCAGCACCGTTCCTCGGCTCCGACCAGGAACGTCTCGTCACCGAAGCCTCCATCCGAGTGCTCGCCCACGTCGGCTATGTGGGGGCTGCTACGTGCGAGTTCCTGCTCGGCACCGACGGAACGATCATCTTCATGGAGGCCAACGCACGAATCCAGGTCGAGCACACTGTCACCGAAGAGGTCACAGGTGTCGACCTCGTCGCCTGGCAGCTGCGCATCGCCTCGGGTGAGCACCTGCCGGAGTCGTTCCCGCAGGTCCGCGGTCACTCGATCCAGTTCCGGATCAATGCCGAAGACCCCACGACCTACTTTCCTGCCACCGGCACGGTGAAGAACCACCGGGCCCCGGCCGGGCCGGGCGTTCGCTTGGACTCCGGCATCGGCGAAGGCAGCGTCGTCGGCACGGACTTCGATCCGATGCTGGCAAAGCTCATCATCACAGGAGCCGACAGGAACCAGGCGTTGGCGCGGGCTCGACGGGCCTTGGACGAGTATCGCATCGAAGGTGTGTCCACGCTGCTCCCCCTCCACCGCGTCCTCGTCTCCGACAAAGCCTTCGCCCAGGACTTCGAGGTCTGGACCAATTGGCTCGAGACTGCCTTCGTCAATCCACTCGCCGACCCACAACTAGGAGAACAGATGAGTACAGCAACCGACAGTTTCAGTGTTGTGGTCGAGGTCGACGGGCGACGGATGACCGTCTCGGTTCCCAAGGACGTCATCTCCGACCTCGGGCATGTCCCCAGCCCGAGTGTCCCGCGCCGCAAGCGCAGCCTCAGCCGCAAGGGCGCTCAGTTGGCCGACGATTCGAACTCACTCAACGCACCCATGCAGGGCACGATTGTGTCTGTCTCCGTTGCAGCCGGTGACACCGTCGAGGCCGGCGATACTCTGGCCGTCATCGAAGCGATGAAGATGGAGCAGCCTCTCAAGGCCGGTCATTCCGGCACCGTCTCCGAGGTGCTCGTCGACACAGGCGTCGCGGTGAGGTCGGGCGAGCCGATCATCCGTTTCGCCGCCTGAGACCGTTTCGCGGCTCGGGACCGCTTCAGGCCAGCAGATCCCTGATCTGAACCTCGATGTAGTCCGACTCGGCGTCGTTTCCGGGGCAGTCCAGTGCTGATCTGAAGGCACGTTCGGCCTGTTCGGGCTTGCCCACTTCCCTCAGGGTGAGGGCGTGCGCGATGTGAAAAGGTCGGTAGTCGGCCAGTCCCGGATCCGCTGCCAGCTCTTCGAGCGCGTTGAGCCCGTCCTCGGGTCCCTTCGCCTTGCCCACGGCCACCGCTCGATTGAGCGCCACCACGGGGCCGGGTTCCAGTCTGGAGAGGATGCCGTAGAGGACGAGGATCTGGTTCCAGTCGGTCTCCGAATAGGTGACGGCCTCGGCATGGAGCGCCGCAATCGTTGCCTGCACTGTGTAGGGCCCTGCTTCGGGCTCACCCGCGGCAGTCTGAGCCAGGCTCAGCCCCTCAGCGATGAGCCGCGAATCCCACAACCCGCGATCCTGCTCGGCCAGTGGCACAGGCAATCCGGCTGGGTCCGTTCGCGCCCCGGCTCGTGAACCGGTGAGCAGCAGGAGTGAGAGCAGGCCCCTGGCCTCGGTCTCCTGCGGCAGCAGCCTCACGAGCAGTCTCGCCAGTGTGATTGCCTCCTGCTGCAGATCGGTTCGACTGTGTGTGGTTCCGGTCGTCGGTACAAAGCCTTGGGTGAAGATGAGATAGACAACTCGCAGCACTCCGGGAAGGCGCTCGCGCAGCTGGTCCGCTGTGGGCCTGCCGAAGGGAATTCCTGTAGTGGTGATCCGCTTCTTGGCCCTCACGATCCGCTGCTGCATCGTCGTCGTGTCCACGAGGAACACTGCTGCCACTTCGGCGGTGCTCAGACCGGCCAGAAAACGCAGGATGAGGGCGATCTTCTCCCGTTCCTTCAACGTCGGGTGCGAGCAGGTGAAGAACAGTCCCAGCCGCTCGTCGGGGATATTCGCTGTGCTCAGCTCCTCGTCGAGGTCAGCCGAGTGTGCACGATGATCGCCCTCGTCGACCTCGGATTCGATTCTGAGTGCGGCAAGTCGACGTGCTTTCACCGCATCGGATCGGATGATGTCGAGGGCTCGATTCTTCGCAGCCGTCATCAGCCAGGCCTGCGGATTCTGCGGCACACCTCGTCGGGTCCACGTTTCCAGGGCGCGCACCATCGCCTCTTGCAGAACGTCCTCGGCCAAGTCCAGATCGTGAAAGCGTGTGGCCAACCCTGCCAACAGCCGCCCACGGTCCTCGACACCGATGGTGTGGAGGACCTGGGCGACTGCCGAGGAGTCGGCGTGATCTGCCGAGGCCATCAGTAGTCGACGAGCGGCCGAATTTCGATGTGACCGAG
Source organism: Brevibacterium aurantiacum (assembly GCF_003932995.1). Lineage (NCBI taxonomy): Bacteria > Bacillati > Actinomycetota > Actinomycetes > Micrococcales > Brevibacteriaceae > Brevibacterium > Brevibacterium aurantiacum. Next base: position 1,626,588 of record NZ_CP025333.1, on the reverse strand, counting down.
GGAGGATCCTGGGCTCTTCTCTGCCCAGGCAATCGCCTCGTCGATGTCGGCGACCTCGATGATGTAGCTTCCGCCGACGAATTCCCCGCTTTCGGCGAAAGGACCCGACGTCACCACCGTCTCTGCGTCTCGGGTGCTCACGCGCACCCCGGTCTCGGGACCTTCGAGGGCGAATCCGCCGACGACGATCCCCGCCGTATTGATCTCCTCGTCGAAGGCCATGAACTCACTGGGGTCGGGCCCCTCATCGGTACCGCAATCGGCATCGGCGGCATTTCCCATGAGCAGAAGTACGTACTTCATTTCTCTCTCCTTACCTCGAATGTGCGCCAGCGGGAGCTGAGCACGTCAGGCGAAGGTGCCTGACACCATACTGACGGTTGGGGGTTCCCGATATCGACAGTTCGGAGAGAGAAACTTTTCTACAGGTGTCGGTGCAGTTGGCGGGAGGCCTCGGTCAGGGAGCCGCTCACGGACGGATAGACGACGAACGAGGCTGAAAGCTGATCGACTGTCAGACGGTTCTCCACGGCCATGGTGATCGGCAGAATGAGTTCACTGGCACGAGGACCGACGACGACTCCGCCGAGAATCGAACCCGAACCTCGGCGAGCGAAGAGCTTGACGAACCCGTCCTTGATGCCCAGCATCTTCGCACGAGGATTCGTGTCCAGAGGCAGCATCACCGTATCGATGTCGGTCGAATTCTCCCGGTAGTCGGACTGGGTGAAGCCGACGGTCGCAATCTCCGGTGCGGTGAACACGTTCGATGCGACGTGGCGAATCTTCAGCGGCTGCACTGCGTCGCCGAGGGCATGGAACATCGCAATCCGGCCCTGCATGGCCGCGACGGATGCCAGCGGAAGCACACCGGTGCAGTCTCCTGCGGCGTATACCCCGGAGCGGGACGTGCGCGAGACGCCGTCGACCTTGATATGGCCGGACTCGCTGACCTTGACCTTGGCAGCGCTCAGCCCCAGGTCCTCGGTGTTCGGGATCGAACCGACCGCCATCAGGCAGTGCGAGCCTTCCACTCGTCGCCCATCAGACAGTGTCACCTCGACACCGTTGTCTGTGCGCTTGACCGAGTCGGCTCGCGACCGAGACAGGACGTTCATGCCCTTGTTGCGGAAGACGTATTCCAACACGTCGGCAGCGTCCTCGTCCTGGCCAGGCAGTACCTTCTCACGAGAGGAGACCAGTGTGACCTTCGTACCCAGCGCACGGTAGGCCGAGGCGAATTCGGCACCGGTGACACCGGATCCGACGACGATGAGGTGCTCTGGCAGCTCATCGAGGTCGTAGAGCTGGGTCCAGGTGAGGATCCGTTCTGCATCCGGCTTGGCCGAATCGAGTTCACGAGGGTGGGAGCCCACCGACAGCAGGATCGTCGAGGCTTCGAGCGTGTATTCGGTGCCGCCCTCTTCGACGACTGCGACGTGGTCACGATCGGCCAGGGTTGCGGTGCCCTGAATCACCTTGACTCCGGCTCGCACCAGGGCTTGGTAGATGTCGTTAGCCTGCGCGTCGGCCAGGGACAGGATGCGCTTGTTGACGGCTTTGAGGTCCGCGATGACCGTGTCGCCGTCGTCGCCCTCGCTGTCGTAGATGCGGATGCCCAGACTCTCGGACCGGGCGATCTCCTCCATCATCTCCGCTGTGGCGATGAGTGATTTGGAGGGGACGACGTCGGTGAGGACGGCGGCCCCACCACAGCGGTTGCGCTCGATGAGCATCACGTCCGCGCCCAATTGTGCGGCAACCAGTGCGGCTTCATATCCGCCAGGGCCACCGCCGATGATGACGACTCGATCTGCAGTGGGTTCAAATTCAGTGTTCACAGAACAATTCTCTCAAATAGCGGACGGCGGGGCGAATGGACACTTCGGATCGAACGACACCGAGACGAGCCGAACATCGGCGACCGATCGCGGCACCTCGGAGTTCACCTCAGAGTTCGTCGAGAACCTCGGCGGTATCCCGGTGGAGCGCGGACAGGCGCAGGTAGGACTGTGCGTTCTGGCGCACCTTCTCCACACCGTCGTCCGTCATCTCCCGGCGCACCTTGGCCGGGACGCCTGCGACCAAAGAACGAGGCGGGATCTCTGTGCCCTCGAGGACGATTGCCCCCGCGGCGACGAGCGATTCGGTTCCCACGTGGGCGTCGTTGAGAACGGTGGCGTGCATGCCGATGAGGACATCGTCGTCGACGATCGCTCCATGGATGAGGGCCTGGTGGCCGATGGATACTCGGGAGCCGATGACGACCGGTTTGCCCTCATCGGTGTGCATGACGGTGTTGTCCTGGACGTTCGAGTCCTCGCCGATGGTGATCGGAGCGGCCTCGGCACGGAGCACGCAGCCATAGAAGACGCTGGCGCCCTTGAGCACCCTGACGTCCCCGACGAGGGTGGCGCCGGCGGCGATGAAAGCACCCGGATCGACCTGTGGGGTGTGACCGCCGACCGAGATGATGCGTGCGTGGGAAAGGTTGTCCGTTGTCATGAGTCCTCCATTGGTTCACGGTGCGATTCGGTTCTCGTAGGCGACTGAGTCCGACCCCGTACGGATCTTCTGCTCCTTCGGATCCTCTCACCGAGGTGACCAGTCGTTTCATCGTCAGTCTAGCCGCGAACGTGGGCCACTTCAGAGCTGGGTCGCAACAGAATCCGATCGTGTGCTGGTGAGCGCTGGCGGGACAGTTCAGTCGCATATTGGACGAATTTGCGTCCAGAGCCCCATAGCAGGACAATGAACAAAATATTTGTCAGAAATTTCACACTGCATTACCCTTGTGTGCCCAAAACGGTTATGTGAACCTTGGGTAAGAGAGTTGCGCGCCTGGAACTTGGGTGTCGTACACCGCGTTCACTTAATTCGTCGAAAGGTCACCATGGATTGGCGACATCGTGCAGCATGCCTCAATGAGGATCCGGAACTGTTCTTCCCGATTGGAAACACCGGACCCGCCCTGCTCCAGATCGAAGAGGCTAAGACTGTATGCCGCCGCTGTGAAGTAGTCGAGACCTGCCTGCAGTGGGCTCTGGAATCCGGTCAGGATGCCGGTGTCTGGGGCGGTCTCAGTGAAGACGAGCGTCGCGCGCTCAAGCGTCGCGCCGCACGTGCCCGCCGCGCCGGCTGAGTCCCTCGGCGACCGAAGTCGGTCGATTGCAACTTGAGTCCCTTGCTCGGAATACGAGATCTTCGCATTCTGAGCAAGGGACTCAATTGTGTCCGCACACGGGGTCAATCAAATTCGTCGGCACACCAATATTGTCGGCACAATTCGCACTGTCGCTGATTCACCCCGCACCGTGAGTGCCGCATCGCCAGGGTGCACCAAGTTGAATTGTCAGTACGTGTAGGCGATACGCGGATCAGGATCAGCGAAGAATACGCGACCGCAGTCGGCTGCCTCAGTCGTAGGAGTCGGCCCGCAGGGGTACGTCGAGGATGGCCACGGTTCCGCCGCCTTCTCGTTCCTGCCATTGGATCGAGCCTGCAAGGTCGGCAGACACCAGAGTCTTGACGATCTGTGTGCCCAGTCCGTTGCCGGGGCTGTGGTGTTCGCCCAGCCCCACACCGTCATCGGCGATCGTGACGTGCAGATGATCGCCTTCGCGTTCCGGCGTCACCCACACATGACCGGTCAGCGTCTCGCCTGGAGCGAGATTCTCCTGCTCCGCGACAGGGAAGCCGTGTTCGATCGCGTTGGTGATCAGCTCGGTGATCGCCAGGGCCAGCGAGGTGGCATCGGCGGAGGAGATGGTGCCGAAGCTGCCGCAGCGCTTGAGACTGATCTGGACCAATGGACTTGTCAGCTCAGGGGTCAACCGCAATCCCTTGTCGACGACCTCGTCGAAGTCCACCTCGGATTCGACGCCCTGGCTGAGCACATCATGGACGACGGCGATGATCGAGACTCTGCGCATCGCCTCCGTCAGAGCGCCCTTGGCCTCGGGGCTGTCGATCCGACGAGTCTGCAGCCGCAGCAGTGCCGAAACGGTCTGCAGGTTGTTCTTCACCCGGTGGTGCATCTCTTTGATCATCGCATCGCGTGAGAGCAGCTCACGTTTGCGACGTCTGATCTCAGAGACGTCGCGAGCGAGGACGATCGCGCCGGTGCGAGTGCCCTCATCGGTCAGCGGGATCGCTCGCAGCGACACACTCGTGCGGCCGACTTCGAGCTCGGTCCGCCACGGGGCACGGCCGGTGAGCACGAGCGGCAGAGTCTCATCGACCTGACGCAGCTCCGTGCTCAGACTCGACACCACCTCGGCGAGATAATCGCCTTCGACCTCGCCCCGGTGACCGAGGCGGTGCATGAGCGAAACCGCGTTCGGGGACGCGTACTGGACATGGGAGTCACGGTCGAGGATGAAGATGCCGTCTCCGACGCGTGGTTCACCGTGCCGGGCACCACTGGGAGCCTCACGATCGGGGAAGGCACCCTGCGCGATCATGGTCAGCAGCGACATCGCCGACTGTGTGTAGTACTTCTCCAGTCGCGACGAACCTCGACGACGGACTTCCTCGGAATACCGGACCATGATGGCAATCGGCACTCCCCCGCGGACGAGGGGCACCGCCTCGGCGGAGACTTCCGTGTCGTCGGTGCCGGCATTGACGCCCAGGGACTTCGCCTGCGCCACCTTCGTGACCAACTCATTTGTGCTGGTTGCCGTGTCCAGGAGCTCCCGTTCGAGTCCGGTGGCTCGGGCGCCGATGAGATCACGATTGAACAGGGTCGCACCGGTGGTCGGTCGCGCGTGTGCGACCACCGTATATGCCCCACTGGCAGAGGGCACCCACAGGACGAGGTCGGCAAACGACAGATCGGCGATGAGCTGCCAGTCCCCCACCAGCAGGTGGATGTGTTCGACGTCGGTCTCGTCGGTGATGCCTTCGGCAGCCAGGAGTTCGTTGAGCACTGTGTTCTTCTTCCGGATGGGCAACGGCACTAGCCGATGATGGCGGCCCAGACGCCGGCAGACCTACGGACTCGAAGTCCGTGAGTCTGCCGACGTCAGCGATGATCTGACGCTATCACTGATCTCCTGCGCTCAACCTCAGGCGCCGTGCTCCGATTCCCATGCGGAGGAACGGACCACTCCGCGCATCATGCGCAGCAGCACCGACAGCGGAGCCTGGGTCACGGTCTCGAGTCCCAAGATCGTCTCGGTCGTATCCAGCACTCGCGCGGCCACGGTGTCGTTGCGCTCGAGCCACTCGCTCAGACGCTGGTTGGCTCGTTCGTCCGGGGTCCCGGAGATCGGTGAGTCGGTCGCGGCGAGCACTGTTCCGGCCACGGAGAGGATGGCCGAGTAGAAGTCATCACGCAGCGAACCCCGTGCCAGCGCCGACCACCGGTCGCTGCGGTCGAGATCGCCGATGAGAGTGAGGACCTGCGAACCGGAGAACTTGTCGTTGACCGCGTAGTAGAGCTCAGCGACGTCCTCGGCTGATTCACCTGCTCGGGAGGCCAGCTGGGCAATGTCGAGGAGCACGAACTCATCGAGCAGGGCCGCCGCTCGCCATGCGAGTTCACTGGGCACACCCTCGTCGATGAAGCCTTCAGCCGTCGCCTTCATGCTCGCGGCGTCGAACCCGTCAACGAGGTCGGGCACGCGATCCCGCAGTGCTGCGACGACACTGCCATACCGCTCAATGCCGGAATCCACGTCAAGCGTGTCCGGGGCCTGCTGGACCAGCCACCGCGAGGAGCGATCGAGCAGACGCACATAGGCATGCTGCAGCTGGACCTGGACGGCGGTGGGCACCTTGTTGTCGAGCGCGCATACGGCCTCGAAGAAGTCATCGAGTCCGAAGATCTCGGAGACGACGACGAAGACGCGGGCGATCTGCGGCACCGAGGCCGGAGTCTCTTCCAACATGCGGTAGACGTAGGTGAGTCCGCCGCGGTCGATCATCCGGTTGACGAGCTTGGCCGTCGCGATCTCCCGGTGCAGGGGGTGCTCCGGGATCAGCTCTCCGTACTTCTCGACCAGGGAATCGGGGAAGTAGGAACTCAGTTCCCGCTTCATCCACTCTTCATCGGGAACCACGCTGTCGAGGATCTCATCGGCCGCATGCATCTTGGCGTAGGCCAGCAGAACGGCCAACTCTGGAGAGACATAGGAGTTGAACTCACGTTTGGTCAGTTCCTGCGCATCGGGCAGGAACTCGACCTGGCGATCGAGGTCGGCGTTCTTCTCCAGGTAGCTCAGCATCCGGCCGTAGGTGCCCGACATCGATTCGGTCTGTGCCCGTGCCTCGCCGAGGACGACGTTCTGGGCGTAGTTGTTCGACAGCACCCGATCGGCGACATCATCGGTGAAGGACAGGAGCACGCGCTCGCGATCCTCGGCGGCGAAGGCACCCTTGTGGAGCAGGGTGCGCAGGAGCAGCTTGATGTTGACCTCGTGGTCGGAGCTGTCCACACCTGCCGAGTTGTCGACGGCGTCGGTGTTGATCGCCACACCGTTCAATGCCGCTTCGACACGTCCCAGCTGGGTCACACCGAGGTTGCCGCCCTCTCCGACGACCCGGCTGCGCACGTCGCGACCGTCGATGCGGATGGCGTCATTGGCCTTGTCCCCGACATCGGCGTGGCTCTCATCGGAGGACTTGATGTAGGTTCCGATTCCGCCGTTGTAGACGAGGTCGACAGGGGCTTTGAGGATCTGTGACATCAGTTCGGCGGGACTGCGCTTGCCGGGATCGAGTCCCAGAACCGCGGCGGCCTCGTGACTGAGGTCGATCGACTTCGCCGACCGGGGGAAGACTCCGCCCCCGTTGGAGATGAGCTCCCTGTCGTAGTCCTGCCAGCTGGAGCGCGGCAGGTCGAAGAGACGTTTGCGCTCGACGAAGCTGCGTGCGGCATCGGGATTCGGATCGAGGAAGATGTCTCTGTGGTCGAAGGCTGCGACGAGCCTGATGTGCTCGCTGCGGAGCATTCCGTTGCCGAAGACGTCACCGCTCATGTCACCGATTCCCACGACAGTGAAGTCGTCGGCCGCGGTATTGACCCCGAGCTCACGGAAGTGTCGTTCGACGGATTTCCATGCACCGCGGGAGGTGATGGCCATCTTCTTGTGGTCGTAGCCGACTGAGCCGCCGGAGGCGAAGGCGTCGCCGAGCCAGAAGTCGCGGCGTTCGGCAATCGCGTTGGCCACGTCAGAGAAGCGTGCCGTGCCCTTGTCCGCGGCGACGACGAGGTAGTAGTCATCGCCGTCGTGTCGGACCACACGGTCCGGGTGGACGACCTCTTGGGTGCCGTCGGCGCCGTAGACGAGATTGTCGGCAACCTCGAGAAGGCTTTCGATGAAGACCTCGTAGGCGGCTTGACCGGCGGCCATCCACGCATCGCGGTCGCTCATCGGCGGCAGCTGCTTGGGGAAGAATCCGCCCTTGGCGCCGGTCGGAACGATGAGCGCGTTCTTAACCATCTGAGCCTTGACGAGACCGAGGACCTCGGTGCGGAAGTCATCACGACGATCAGACCACCGCAGGCCGCCGCGGGCCACTGTTCCAAAGCGCAGGTGCACGCCCTCAACCTGAGGCGAGTACACCCACATCTCCAGGGCTGGCTTCGGCTTGGGCACGAAGCTGAGGTCGTTGGCGCGGATCTTGAGTACGAGCGCTGTCGGCAGTTCGCCGTCTTCGTCCAGGAAGTAGTTCGTCCGCACTGTGGCGCGCAGCAGTTCGAGAGAGGACCGCAGGACACGGTCCGCGTCGAGGCTGGCGACATCGCTGAGTGCCGACTCGATCGCGGTGTTGAGTTCGGTCATCCTGTCATCGCGTCCGGCATCGTCGGCGGTGGGGTCGAACTTCGCGAAGAAGTAGTCCACCAACAGGCGTGAGATCTCCGGATTGTCGCTGTAGACCTCACCGACGTAGGCGTCGGAGTACGTGAAGCCGGCCTGGCGCAGGTATTTGCCCAAAGCACGGATGATCGTGACATGCTTCCAGTGCATTCCGCACACGACGAGGCGGTCGAAGACTCCAGCTTCCTTCTTGCCTTCCCAGCCGGCGATGAACGCATCAGAGATCCGTTCGCAGTCGCCATCGTCGAGTTCCTCGGGGAAGGTCAACCCGAAGTCGTAGATGTAGCGGTGTTCCCCGCCAGCGAGGTCGAGTTCATGGGGACGTTCGTCGAGAACGGTCGCGCCGAAGGCCGTGAGGAACGGAAGCACTTCCGAGAGTCCGACTCGTTCCTTGCGGTAGAGGGCCAATCGCACAGGTGCATCTGTGGTGTCCTCCGGACGATAGAGGCGAACCGCGGGGCCGTGACCGGCTTCCAGCGCTTCGAACCGGGAGACGTCGGCGATGGCGTCGGCGGGAGAATGATGTTCTTCGTAGCTGGGTGGGAACGCCTTCGACCACCGGTTCGCGCGTGCCACTGAGCTGTCGTTGTCGCCTCGCTCTGTGGGTGCGAGGAAGGCGTGGACGTCTTCGGACCAGGAACGCACTGCGCCGACGATCCGCTTCTCCACGGTCTTGGGATCGATCTGCGGCAGTTCCATGTCACGGCCGACACGGGCCACGAAGTGAATGCGTGCCAATGCGGATTCCGTCAGCAGCACGTCGAAGTCGACGCTCTCGGCGTTGTAGAACTTGCGCAGCACCTCTTGGACCCGCATGCGTGCGGCCGTGTCGTAGAGATCGCGGGGCAGGTAGAGGATGACGGAGACGAATCGCTGGTACGGGTCGCGGCGGACGAAGACGCGTGACTGGCGGCGCTCCTGCATGTCGACGATCTGCATGACGACGTCGAAGATCGTCTCCGTTACGTCGTGCAGGAGGTCATCGCGGGGGTAGGTCTCGAGGACGCCCAGGAGTTCGTTGGCCGAATGGGAGCCGGCGGGGAACCCGCTGGCCGACAGTATCTTGCGCACCTTGCGGTTGATGACCGGGATGTTGAGCACGCTGTCGTTGTAGAACTCAGGCTTGAACACACCGACGAAACGACGTTCACCGACGATCTCACCAGCCGAGTCGAAGGTCTTCACCCCGATGTAGTCCATGAACGAGCCGCGGATGACGCGCGAGCGTGAGTTTGCCTTCGTCAGCACCAGAACGTGCGGCTCGAGGGCCTTGTCTGCCACGGCGCGGCTCAACGGCGACTTCGTCAGCGGCCGCAGGGCGGAGATGCCCAGCGAGGTGTGCTCGATCGGCTCAAGGCTGCTCTGGCTCTCATCGTGAGAGTAGTCGTACTCGCGGTATCCGAGGAAGGTGAAGTGACCGTCGAGCCAGTTGAGCAACTCCGCTGCGGCTTCCGCTTCGGAGGCGAGCTCCGGGCGCGGAGGCTGCGTCTGCAGTTCCTTCGCGATGTCCTTGGCTCGGATCGCCATGGCGCTGGCATCGGTGGCAGCGGCTGTCACGTAGTCGAGGACGCTGCGCAGCTGGTCCTTCAGCCCGGGGAGGTCCTCTTCGGGGAGGCGATCGATCTCGAGACGAATCCACGACTGCTGCTGAGGAAGGTCTGTTGCGGGGGTCTCGTTGGGCTCAGAGATCAGGGGGATGCCGGCGGTGTCGGCGGAGACGGCTGGTGCCTCGGCACGTGAGAGCACCGACAGCCCCGATCCCTGGCCTTCGACGGCGATGATGGGGTGGTGGACCTGCCGGATGGCTCGACCGCTGGTGGCCAGATCGCTGACGATCGAGGACACCAGGTGCGGCATGTCGGTGAGGACCATCGCAATGACAGTGTGATTGTCACGGAATTCGGGAGAGTCGACATCGGGATTGTAGATGGAGATCTGCGGTGATCTGCCGTCGTACTCAAGTCCCAGCGCGTAGTGTGAGGCAGCCGCTGCGGCCAATGCCTCTGTTCCTGCTTCGGAGGTGCCTGGTTCGAAACGCGGATAGTACGCCTCGATGAAGTTCTCCGGGGCACCTTGTCCCCTCTGCTTCCTCCACTCTTCTGCAATGTCCGAATATGAGACCTGAGACACCATGTCACCTCTATGATCAGCGCGCAAAATTTACTGCGATTCGACGTCGAACCGCCATCACCCACACTATGCCGTAATGCCCAGAAAGGCACGCCGACGGCGATGCTGGGTCAGGACGATGAACTACTGGCAAACTGGAGCTATGCGAACTCTGACTCTCAACCATGATTACTCGGAATCTCTGTCCGATTTTCTTCTCAGGCTTGCCGACGCCTCGACGTGGCAGTCACTGGGATATGAAGCCCAGGCAGAACGAATCGATCCCGACACCGAGGTGACGGTGAAGACGCCGCTGCCCAAGGATGAGATGCCCTCGGCCCTGGCCTCCCACCTGCCGGCGGATGCCGAACTCGTTGAGGTCTACATGATTCCCGGCGACGTCATCGGTGACAGCGCGGAGATCAGGATGACCGCCCACGCGGCCGGAGTGCCCGTTGAGATCGATGCGCTCATCACGCTGACCCAGAAGGACGCGGGAACTTCGCTGTCGGTGCGCGCCGAGATCAGCTCCTCGATTCCCCTGTTCGGGTCGATGATCGAACAGGCCGTGGTGCCTATTCTGCAGAACCGTCTCGACGATCGGCTGAACAAGCTCGAACGCGCCTGAGACTGCGGCGCGCCCGGTCTCAGGCGCGTTCAGTCTCAGCTATGTCCGCGTCCGGTCTCAGCTGCGTTCGCGCAGCAGCTCGGGAAGCTCGGTCGCGTCGTACCAGAGCAGATCTGAGTCGCCGAGGTGGTCCTCTGCCGCTTCGCGTCCGCCGTCGGCCCCGATCTTGGCAGCTTCTTCCCAGACCTCGACCTCGTCGATGTGGATGCTCACGATCGAGGTCACGTCGACCTCGGGAAGGCTGAGCAGGTCGAAGCCGTCGACGAGTTCCTCACCGGCAGTTGCATCGGGTGCGTCGTAGGCGACGACGGCGCGTGGCGAGGGCTCTTGGATGTCTGCGGGACCGTCCTCGAATGACTGGGTGGCGGCCAGTGCGGCCGCAATGTAGAGAGCGTCGAACTCTCGCGCCTCAAGTTCATCTCCGCCCAGCCCTCGACCGTGGGCGTCGGGGGCGACCGCATGCACGGAGGCGAGTCCTCGGCGAAGTGCGTCCAGTGTGGTCGGGATGTAGCAGCGAATCGACATGCTCCAATCTTAAAGGGACTTCACCCTGCGCCCCGAACCTGTCTTCCTAGAGCGCTTTCGTGCCGGGAGCAGTTCGGCCACCGCGGCAGCGTACTCCTGGCTGAGCACGGATTTCGGATTCTCCTCGTGGAGCGTGTGTCCGGCCAACATGGCGGCATCGGTCGTCACACGATCTTCGCTGAAGATGAAGTCGGGATCCCGACGGACGAACCTGGACAGCACTTCCCGGATTCGCCCCTCGGCGGGGTGGCCGACGGCTGACGAGCGGACCTTCGTGATGCCGATGCGCATTCTCGAACCCAGCGACTCCACTCTGTCGGTGCCCAGCAGTTTGACGAGCCTCTGCAGTCCGATCGGATCTCCGGCAGCGAGGACGAGCACCGTGTCGGCGGCGTCGAGAGCAGCCCGGGTCGCACAGTGCCGGTCGTAGAACGGATCGGCGAAGTCATCGTCGGGGTCGACTCGGTCGGAGACGTCGACGACCACGAGGTCGAACATCTTCGCCAGGCGAGCCAGCACCGCGGTGAGGACCGAAGCGCGCACTTCCGGCCACCTGTCGGGCCTGGTCAAACCGGTGATGGCATGGAAGTCCTCGCGTATCGCAGCACGCGGAACGCCGGAGACGTCCAGGGGCGGCGCCTTCTCCGCCTCGAGTCGGCAGAGGCTTGCCAAGTGTGCCGACTCCTCCGTCAACCCCAGGGTCGTTGCCACCATCGCGGCTACTGTGTCGGCATCGACGACGACGCTGCGATGCCCTTGTCTGGCCCCATGATCGCCGAGGTTGACCGCCGTGAGCGTGCGACCCGGAGAGGAGCCGGTTCCCCAGACCGTGACGATATGTCCCTGACCGCTCGCCGACCCAGGTGGGGCGATGGGCCGCGGCGGAACAACAGTGGAGTCGCGAGTGTCGTTGAGCGCCTGGGCGACGGTCTCAGCATCGGCATTCGACGGGACGCTGGTGCTGATGCCGAGTGCCGTCAATGCCGCGGTGTCATTGCCGAACCCCAGCACCGCCGTCCCCGTTGCCAGGATCGATGCGATGACCTGCGCGTCGAGGCCCGGAAAATACTGCCCGACGATGACGACGTCGGCGCTGCCGGTCCGACACAATGCGAGCAGTTCGACCTCGTCCGCGGGGCGAGCGACGATGGTGACATCGTCGACCTCACTGAGGAGTTCGAACAGGATGAGATCGAATTCGAAGTCCACAGCCAGGAGGACCTGCGTCATGACTGGCCGCCCTCGGCCTTGACTTCAGCGGGGGCGCCGACAACGGAGAGCACGCTGTTGCCGTCGAGGGCTCCGAGAACATCGGAGAGTTCAGTGCTGGCGACGAAGACCTCGATCCTGGCACCGTCTCCGACACCGAAGCTGCCCACCTCACGGGAGATGTTCGACACCGGTGCCGAGGTCACGATCTGCTCTGGGTCGATGCCCTCATCATCGAGCCCCTTCGACTCCGGCTGCGCCCAGACATCGACCAGGCTGCCGGTGTCCACGACCGTCGGGACAGAGCCCGCGACATCGATGGCCACAATTCTGCCGTCGAGTTCCGCGACGGGCGCCAGCGCCGAGGCTGGCAGCAGCTCACCGGCGGCGATGACCGTGCGCACACTCGAGCGATCCGGGATTCCTGCGTCGGCCGAGAGGTACTTGTCTCCGATGTCTGCCAGGTTCACCTCCGCAATCGTCAGATCGTCCGCACTGACCACCTGACCTGGGACCAGAGGCGAGGCGCTGGCCCACACGCGGGTCGTCGCATTCGCGGCGCTGATGAGCAGATAGGTCGCGACGATGGCCACGACGACGAGGACCGCTCCGACCAGCAGTCTGGCATCGGTCCACTTGGGCCGACGAATTCGTTTTGAGAGCTCCATTGCATCTCCACCTTTGGAAAATTTCCCATGACAGGAACTGTTTCTGAGTGATAGTATTGAACACCAAACGAGGTCAAAGCAATGGTTTTGGCAAAATTAGTCACCAAGCAATCAGTCACCTGGAATGAGAAGGGGCCCTCATGGTCGTCGAAAATCGCTTCCTGCCGCTCACCGATGTGGCCGATCTGCTCAATGTCTCGATCGCTCAGGCGCGGGCCCTGGTCCGCACCGGCGACCTGCGCGCCATCAAAGTCGGCGGACGCGGACAGTGGCGTGTGGAGAAGACCGAGATCGAAGCGTACATCCAGCGGATGTATGAACGCACCGAGCACGAGATCAAGACCGGCTCGCTCGAAGACTGAGCGCACCGCAGCGCTCGAACCGTCAGCACTGCCTAGGCGAATGGGTTGGTCCTGGCACGCACCAGCACGATCGCTCGGTGCGGAATGATCCGACCTGAGATCTCAACATAGTCGGCGGCGACCATGTCGCTGCGCCCACGAATAGTCCCACCATCCCCCGCCAATTCCAGCGAGATCTCCTCGTGATCGGCGGCCAGGCGCCTCAGCGCAGACGCCATCCCCAACCGCTCCAAGGCACCGGGTTCGTATCTGTGCCGTCGGGAACGGGTGCGAATCTCTCGAATCGAGTCGATGGCCACGACCACTGTCTCGACGCCGGCGATGACGAAGATTCCATCGCCCAGGAACACGGCGGTCCCGGATATCTCCCGGTCAGCAACCACTACCTGAACCGGCTGACCGAGCGTTCCACGCATCCGCTCGAGCAGGGTGCGCTGCGCAGCATGGACCGCGAGTTCATCACCGAACTCCCCACGCCTGGCGTGGATCTCCCGAGACGCGTGCATTGCTTCGACATCCGCAAGGAGAGCGTCGATCCGATCGTCCATGATCTGAAGCCTGCCGCAGTGACGAGCGTGAGGCAAGGGATTCCGACCCGTACATGAGAACTACACTACTGTAGTTATATTTGTCTATTGACATCGAACGTTATCTACCGACATCATTGGTGTACGTTTCCAATGAAGGATCGCTTTCATGTATCTGCTGGCAGCTTGCACCATCTCGTGGCTCTGTCTGATCGGTGCGTTCATCACCGCGTGGGTTCAGCTCCCAGAGCCACGCAGCACCACCGATCTCGTCATCCTCATCATCGTCGGCACAGCTGCGGCGCTGTCGTCTCGGCTCGGTGTGGTGTCTCTGCTGACGATGCTGATCAGGCTCCTGCCCCGAGGTCGGGTGAGAACACTGGCCACAGGGACGGTCCTGCGCATCGTGCCCGCCGTGCTGCGTTCGAGTGTTCTCGCTGTGGCCTCGGCGAGCCTGACGCTTCACGCGGCACAGGCCTCTCCCCTGCCGGAGGGCGCACCTCCACGAGACGCTCACTACGCCGCCGCTGCCGCAACGAATGCCGCACCGAGTGCCGCGCCCGATCCGGACGGGCCGAGTGCCGCGCTCGATCCGGGCTGGCCGACTGCAGTCGCCGACGATCCCTCGCTGGACCCCGGCTGGCCGACAGTTCCACCGCCTGCTGACTCCGACTCATCAGGTCCGACGCGTCCTCCCTCCCCTGACCAGGGTGGACCAGCGGCCGACACCGGTGCCCCTGACCCTGATCCAGACAGTCCTGACCCAGCTGCAGACAGCGACGACTCGGCTCCACCAGGTGCCGACGACGAGGTCGGCGTTCATATCGTCGGCGTCGGGGAAAGCCTGTGGTCGATCGCAATCAGCCAGCCCTCATCCGGTGGCACCGCCCAAGACATCGTCGATGACATCTACTCAGCAAACAAGGACGTCATCGGCACGAATCCGAACCTCATCATGCCCGGCCAACGATTGGAGATCCAGCCATGACCGCCCCACTGGTGCTTTCACGCCCACGAGTGGCAAACACGCCACCTGCCAACTCACGACAGAACCGGATCGGCACTGCCCCAGCGGCAAAGACGACCCAGGTCGCAGCGGATCGGGATGACAGCCGCATCGCAGCCACCGCAACCTCATTGGCGGTGGCGTGCTTGGAGATCTTCGCTGGCATACGGCGCAGCGATTCCATCTCCCGTTGGGTCGACCGGGGACTGCTGGAGAAGATCGATCAGCGGGCCCAGCTGCGTGCCGAGGTGGCGCCGGCCAAGCCGGTGGGTGAGCTCGGGCCATCTCGAACGCTGCAGGCTGGCAATGCGCGAGTCTGTCGTGTCACCGGTGACGTCGCCGAAGTCACTGTCATCGTCCGCACCCAGAGTCGCTTCCGGGCGGTGGCAATTCGCTTGGAACTGCTCACCACCCGGTGGACGATGACTGCTCTGCAGACGATGTGAATTCGTTGTCAGAGCCGAAGAATCAGCTCTTCGCCTTCTTCTTCGCACGACGCTCGGCACGGTTGGCCGGCTGCTCGGCTCCGGCCTCGTCACCCTCGGACTCAGACATCGAGGATGAGCCGTCCTCGGACGGAGCGGACAGCTGCATCTTGGGCGTGGTGTGACGCAGCTCTGCCGCATCGACCTCGACCTCGGAGTCATCGTCGGCTGCATCGTCGGCCCGGTTCACGGTCACTTCCAGGGTATTGGTGAGGCGGACGACGTCCTCCTTGATCCCATCCTGCATGGTCTTGAACATGTCGAAGCCTTCGCGCTGGTATTCCACCAGCGGATCCTTCTGCGCCATGGCCCGCAGACCGATGCCGTTCTTCAGGTAGTCCATCTCGTAGAGGTGTTCGCGCCACCGTTTATCGATGACCGAGAGCACGACCCGTCGTTCGAGTTCACGGGTTGCCTCTTCGCCCAGAGCCTCTTCGCGCTGCTCGTAGAACACCTCGATGTCGGACTGGATCTCACGGTTGAGACGGTTCTTCGTCAGGTTTCCGATTGCGCCGACCTCGTCGGCCAGGTCCTCTTCGGTGATTGAGGGCTGATAGATCTTGCCCAGTGCTTCGAAGAGTTCGCCCACCTTCCAGTCCTCGACCGGACCGGTGGTCGCCTCGGCGACATAGGCGTCGATGACCTCCTCGCGGAACTTCGAGACCTGGTCTTCCAGGTCCGCCCCGTCGAGAACGCTGCGACGCTCGTCGTAGATCACTGTGCGCTGGCGGTTGAGCACGTCATCGTATTTGAGGACGTTCTTGCGCTGTTCGGCATTGCGCTGTTCGATCTGCGACTGCGCGGAGAGGATCGCTCTGGAGACCATCTTGGATTCCAGCGGGACGTCGTCGGGAACATTGGCGGTGGCCATGATCCGTTCAGCGGCACCGGAGCCGAAGAGTCGCATCAGATCATCGGTCAGTGAGAGGTAGAAGCGGCTCTCGCCGGGGTCACCCTGACGTCCCGAACGTCCCCGCAGCTGGTTGTCGATGCGCCGGGATTCGTGACGTTCGGTGCCCAGGACGTACAGGCCACCGGCCTCGACGACCTCTTCGGCTTCGCTCTTGACTCGCTTCTCTGCGGCTTTGAGGACGTCCTGCCATTCCGCTTCGTACTGCTCTGCGTCTTCCTGCGGGTCCAAGCCCCGCTTCTCCATCTCGGCCACGGCGATGAACTCGGCGTTGCCGCCGAGCATGATGTCGGTACCGCGGCCGGCCATGTTCGTCGCCACTGTCACGGCGTCTTTCCGACCGGCCATTGCCACGATAGAGGCCTCACCCGCGTGGTTCTTCGCGTTGAGCACCTCATGACGGATGCCGCGCTTCTTCAGGTGCTTGGAGAGGTATTCGCTCTTCTCCACGCTGGTGGTGCCCACTAGCACCGGCTGTCCGGTCTCGTGGCGTTCGGCGATGTCGTCGACGACGGCGTCGAACTTCGCGACCTCGTTCTTGTACACGAGGTCGGACTGGTCGATGCGCTGCATCGGCTTGTTCGTCGGGATCGGGACCACGCCGAGCTTATAGGTCGACATGAACTCAGCAGCTTCGGTCTCGGCTGTACCGGTCATGCCCGAGAGCTTGTCGTAGAGACGGAAGAAGTTCTGCAGGGTGATCGTCGCCAGGGTCTGGTTCTCAGCCTGGACCTTGACGTTCTCCTTGGCCTCGATGGCCTGATGCAGACCCTCGTTGTAGCGACGTCCCTTGAGCACACGACCGGTGTGTTCGTCGACGATGAGCACTTCGCCGTCGAGGATCACATAGTCTTTGTCCTTCTTGAAGAGCTCCTTCGCGCGGATCGCGTTGTTGAGGAAGCTGATCAGCGGGGTGTTCTCCGCATCGTAGAGGTTGCCGATGCCCAGGTAGTCCTCGACTCGTTCGATGCCGGGTTCGAGCACACCCACGGTGCGCTTCTTCTCATCGACTTCGTAGTCACGGTCGGTCTTGAGGCGCTTGACGACCTTGGCGAACTCTTCGTACCAGCGGTTGCCGTCGCCTTCTGCTGGACCGGAGATGATGAGCGGGGTGCGCGCCTCGTCGATGAGGATCGAGTCGACCTCGTCGACGATCGCGAAGGCGTGTCCGCGCTGGACCAGTTCGTCGGCCGACCAGGCCATGTTGTCGCGCAGGTAGTCGAAGCCGAACTCATTGTTCGTCCCGTAGGTGATGTCTGCGGCGTACTGTTTGCGACGGTTGTCCGAGGACATGTTCGCCTGGATGCAGCCTGTCTCCATACCGAGGAACCGGAACACACGGCCCATGAGTTCGGACTGATAGGTCGCCAGGTAGTCGTTGACCGTGATGACGTGCACGGACCCGCCGGTGAGCGCATTGAGATAGGCCGGTGCCGTGGCGACGAGCGTCTTGCCTTCACCGGTCTTCATCTCGGCGATGTTGCCCAAGTGCAGTGCCGCCCCGCCCATGAGCTGGACGTCGAAGTGGCGCATGCCCAGGGTGCGGCCCGAGGCCTCACGCACCGCGGCGAAGGCTTCCGGAAGCAGCGAGTCGAGGGTCTCCCCCTCCTGATAGCGCTTCTTGAAACGATCTGTTTCCTCTCGCAGTTCAGCGTCTGACATCTCGCTGAACTCCTCGGACAGCGCATTGATCGCTTCCGTGTACTGGCGGAGTTTCTTCAGCGTGCGTCCCTCACCGGTGCGCAGAAGCTTCTCGAGGAAATTAGCCACTTTTCTCCTAATCGGCATGAATGCCTGACAACAACTCGAACGACTCTATATTCCCTAGCTTAATGGCAGGTGAGTACCGCTCATATCCACGGCACCCAATCCGAGCCACTTCGCCATTTCGCACAGCTCCAGCGCCAGTTCCTCTTGATGCTCTTCACCGGGCTCCCACGTCACCTTCAGCGCCCGGAGCGTATCGGCTGCCTGGTCCCGGTGCAGGTCGACTCGACCGACGAGGCGTTCGCCGAGGAGGAACGGCAGCACATAGTACCCGTGCACTCGGTCCTTGGCCGGAGTGTAGATCTCGATCCGATAGTGGAAGTCGAAGAGCCATTCGATCCGCGGACGGTAGAAGACCAGGGGGTCGAACGGGACCAGCAGCGCCCGTGCGTCGACTCGGCGCGGGGTCCTCGCTGTGTGCCACTTCAGAGCACGGGTGCCCTCGACGTCGACTTCGATGAGCTCGCCGGTCTCCAGCAGAGTCCTGATCGCCTCGTCCGTGGGTGCGCGCTGCTGGCGGAAGTAGTCCGCCACGCAGCCCGGACGCGCGATGCCCAGGGCTCTCGCGGCGATCCTCGTGAGCTCGAGGACGTTGTTCTCCGTGCCTGAGATGCCCCGTTGACGAGAAGCCGCCGGATCGACGAGGCTCAGCTCCGGTGCCTGGCTCGGCCCATAGGCCAGCGGAGTCTGCGGCAGGACATCGCTGACGTCGCGCGGCAGCGCATAGATGCGTTCGAAGTGATCATTGCGGCCGGTGGCGCTCACTGTTCCCCCGGCGAACAGCGCCTCAAGGGCCATCTTGACCTGGCTGGGATTCCAGCCCCAATGGCCGCGATGCCGTTCGGGGATCTCATGATCGACGACATCGGCGACTCCACGCGCGGTCTTTGGTCCGTCTTCCAAGGCATCGAGGACGGAAGCCTGGAGTTCGCGGAACGCCGCACCCGTCTCCGGATGCCGCTGCCCGTAGTCATTGCGCCACCACTCGGTGCGACTCTGCTCGAAGTGGCGCCAGGTCTCAGGCGGAACGAACGCCGCCGCGTGGGCCCAGTATTCGACGCCCATTCGAGGTGCTGAGTAGAAGAGGCGGTCAAGGGTCTCCCGCGGATACGGTCCCAGCCGCGAATAGTAGGGCAGGTAGTGCGAGCGCACCACGCGTGAGACCGAGTCGATCTGGGTCAGACCCAATCTGGCAAAGGTCGATTTCAGGTGCCGTGCCGTCACCTGGGCCGGGCGCGGCCGGTCGAGGCCCGTTGCAGCGATTGCAGTCCTGCGTGCTGCCGACAGTGTCATCTTCTGCATGGACCCACAGTAGGCCACCGCACTGACACGGCACGGAAATCCGTCCATCCGGCCGATCGGAACCAGCCGTTCGGCCGAAGGCGGCACGACCGTCTGCCGGAAGGATGGTCATTGTCACCACGACACCCACAACTCCCCCACGAAAGGCACCAGGACAGATCATGAAGAAGGCCATCATCGCTCTCGCCGCTGCTATCGGCATCATCGCCATTGCCATCGGAGGACTCTTCGTCTGGGAACACCAGTCGAAGCTCTCACTCGAAAACCAGGTCGAGGACTATCTCGCTGACCAGGGAGTGAACTCCACCGGGATCGACGTCCATGGTCGCCCATACATCCTCTTCGCCATCCAGGACTCCGTGGACCTCACCTACGTCGATCTTGCGCTGCAGGCCGGGACCAACAAGGACCAGCTGCTCGTCAGCCGTCTCAGCCACGGTCGGGCGGACCGTCTCACACGCTTCGTGACCTTCGACCATCCGGCAGGAGACGTCGACCCGAATGAGCGCGCGGACGGATCGTTCACCGACTCCGCGATGGTCAACGGCACAAAGGTCACCTACACATCCGAGGTCAAGGACCGCAGACTGCGACTGTTCGCCGACGGACAGCTGGCCGGCGAGATCGAGGTCGAAGAGGGCGTGAGCGAGCACGGAGCAGCCGTGACCAAGACCGGCGTGGTCGTCGAACTCGAATACCGTTCTTCCCACGACAGCGACCAGTCAACCCCCACGACCTGAAGTTCCCCCGCGCCGCTGCACACCCGCCCCGATTAGACTGGGACGCGATGAAGACTGTGATCACGTGGCTGTGGCTCCTCCCCCTGCCTCTGACCTTCGCTTTAGAGGCGCTCACCGGCTCGGGCTGGCTGGTGATCATCGCCGATCTGTTTGCGCTGGCCACCGCGCTCCCGATCCTCATCCGCACCCAAAGAGCTGCCGCCGGGGTCACGAGGCCTCAGACCTCACTGCTGCCGTTCGCCGCGCTCGCTCTGATCCTCGCGCTCATCCCGGTCCGCAGCAGCGTCGACCCTGAGCCTGACCGTGATGTGGCTGAGCCTGATGACTGTGGTCATGCTCTCCCGCTGGTTCTCCACTGGCCTCCAGCTGCTGCTGCTCATCCTGCTCTCGGTGGGCAACCTCGTCGTCCCCGGTCTCATACCCGACGGGCTCACCTTCGCCTTCGCGGCCTCGACCGTGATCGTAGCGAGTCTGTCCCTGGGGCTCCTGCTGCGCATGGTCGACCGGTCCCTGCTCGAACGTCAGGCCACCGCCGCCGAGGCGGAACGACGTCGGATGGCCACCGAACTCCACGATCTGGTCGCCCACGAGGTGACCGGGATCGTCGTCCTCTCCCAAGCCGCGGCCCGCAGCGAAGACGCCGGGATCCTCAGGACTGCCCTGTCCAAGATCGAAGAGTCAGGCACACGTGCCCTGGAGGAGATCCGGTCGTTGGTCTCAGACACCACGTCCGTCTCCGGCGATTCCGGTGCCCGGTCCCCCATCGTCTCCGGCCTCCAGGGGCTCATCGATCGGGCGAATGGCTTCGCAGAGGCTGAGGACCTCACCCTCGATCTCAACGGCACCGACACCGAGGCGGTCCCCACCACCATCTGGCCCGTCCTCGACCGGGTGCTGGCCGAGGCGCTGACGAACATCCGCCGACATGCCGGGTCCCGCGTCCGGATCACGGTCCGGCTGCTCACCACCACCTCGGCGATGCCCGATGATGGTTCACGTCGTGACGTCATCCTCACTGTGATCAACGGCCCCAGTGCCGGCGGGACCGGTGCTGGTGGGATCGGGGCCGGCAGCGGAACCGGTCTCCACGGGCTGCGCACACGGGTCGACCACCTCGGCGGGGATCTGTTCGCCGGGCCCAGCCACGACGGGGGCTGGGTGCTTGAGACTCGGCTACCCTTGAACCCGTGAGTTCAGGGATGAGTCCGACACGAGCCGACGGAGGACGATCGTGATTACGGTGGCGCTGGTCGATGATCAGGAAATGGTGCGGATGGGGTTCTCCCTCATCCTCGACGCCGATGAGTCGATCACCGTGGTCGGGCAGGCTTCTGACGGGGTCGATGCCGTCGCCTTGGCCAAACGCGAACACCCCGATGTCATCCTCCTCGACATTCGCATGCCCAAGCTCGACGGGCTCGCCGCCCTGCCCCGGCTGACACCGATCTCCAAGGTCATCATGGTCACGACATTCGACGATGACGATTACGTCGATGCGGCTCTGGCCGGTGGTGCCAGCGGATTCCTCCTCAAGGATGCCGGCCCGGACCTGCTGCTGGCCGCAGTCAGGGCCGCCGCGAACGGCGACGCGCTGATCTCACCGTCGCTGACCCTGGATCTGCTCAGCCGCCGCGCCCAGGACACCAGAACGGGCGAGGACCGCCTCGCCGGACTCAGCGAAAGGGAGAACGACGTCGCTCGCCTCGTGGCGCGGGGGCGGACGAACCAGGAGATCTGTGCCGAGCTCTATATCTCGCTGGGGACCGTGAAGTCTCATCTGGGCAGCATCCAGACGCGCCTGGGTGCCCGCAACCGGGTCGAGATCGCTGCACGGATGTGGGAGTCCGGGGCAATGAACGCGGGGCGATGAATCGGCCGAATGGCTGACCCCTGATCGCGGAGTCCGGCCATTGTGCCGATGTCGGCGGCGGGCGGGGTGAACCAGGATGGAACACATGAGTTCAGACACCAGCGACCACCCGTCCACAGCACCGACCGACTCCCCCACACGCACCACGACCGAGCCCCGCAGCTCGCGCATTCCGGCCAGATCCCGCATCGCGGCCCTCGACGTCATACGCGGTATTGCGCTGTGCGGCATCATGATCGTCAATCTGCCGCCGCTGTTCGGCCTTGACGCAGTCACCGAGACCGGCGCTGTCCAGAGCTTCTACAGGTTCGAACAGGACTTCGTGCAGAACAGGTTCTTCCCGATCTTCTCTCTGCTCTTCGGCATCGGCTTCGGCATCATGTGGAACTCGGCCAGGGCCCGCAGTCCCAGACCCAGGCTCGCAATGCTGCGCCGCTTCCTGTTCCTGGCCCTCCTCGGCGTCGGCCACGCGTCCCTGCAGCCCGGTGAGGCTCTGCTGCCCTATGCGATCGTCGCGATCGTCATCCTTCTGCCCGCGACGTGGATTCCAGCCCGCGCGCTGGCCGCGACCACATCGATCGCCGGAGGGGTCCTCCTGGCCGCCGGAGTCTGGTTCGGCGGTGGCCAAGTGATCATCCCCGGACTCTTCCTGCTCGGATTCGCCGCCGGCTACGCAGACACCATCCGCCGCGCACTGCGCCATCCCGGCCGGCTGGCCCTGATCGGGGCCGCAAGCGCCGCCGTCTCCGTCACCGGATTCCTGCTCACCGACTACATCACCCGCCAGGTGCACATGTGGATCACGGCCGGCCTCGGCATCACCATGGCCCTGTGCCTCGTCGTCATCGTCATGCTGCTCATGCTCACCCCCGCCGAGGCGGTTCTGAGGCAGGTCTTCGCACAGCTGGGTCGGATGGCGCTGAGCAACTACATCGGAGCCACACTGCTCATTCTGGGCGTGAAGGCCATTGAGCCCGACCTGACCCAGTTCGATGATCATGGCGGATACCTGGCAGGCGTCCTCATCTGCCTCGGCATCATGATCATCCAGATCATCGTCTCCGCACTATGGCTGCGCTTCGTCGGGCAGGGCCCCTTGGAGAGGCTGTGGCGACTGGTCACCTGGGGACGTGAGGGTACACGAGCCTGAGACACCACCGACATATCCACAGACACAGATCGCCGAGGTGGGCCCTCCCACCTCGGCGATCGTGTTCGTATTCTTATCTGAGTTCGAATCAGTGCCCCTCAGCCTGAGTCAGCACTGTCGATTTCGGCTCAGTCGGCGACTGGCTCGAGCTCCGGGTCAAGGGCGATGACCCCGTAGCTCCAGCCCTTGCGGCGGTAGACGACGGAGGGTTTGCTCGACTCCTCGTCGATGAACAGGTAGAAGTCGTGTCCGACGAGCTCCATCCGGTTGAGTGCCTCCTCGATGCCGATGGGTGAGCCGTTGAACGTCTTCTCACGCAGAACCACCGGCGAATCGCCTTCAGCCTTGATCCGACCGTTCGTCTGATCGTTGTTCGCGGACGCGTTCGCGTCGATCGCCTCGCCCTCCTCGGGGACGAGCGAATCGGCCACGGGCATCTTCGCGAGTGCCTCTGCGGTCGATTCCTTCCGATGGTGGCCGGCTCGAGGAACCTTGTTGCGGTCCCTGGCACGCCGTAATCGTTCGACGAGCTTCGCCCAGGCCAGATCCAATGCCGCATACTTGTCGCTTGCCATGGCTTCGGCGCGAATGGCCGGTCCCTTCGCCACTACAGTGAGTTCGACTCGTTCGCTGGTTTCGGGCTGACGAGAGTTCTTCTCGTGAGCAACGTGCACTTCGACTCGTTGCGCTCGCGGTGCGAGCTGCTCGACCTTGGCGATCTTGTCCTCAATGTGGGCCCGAAAACTGTCGGAGATGGTCAGTTGACGTCCGTTGACAACAATGTCCATGATGCGTCCTTAGCGACTCGTTCTTCGGATTCATCCGATCCCATTCCCTTGGATGGGTAAACACCGTTATACAGTAAAGGGAGAGACAAATCGAGTGCCCCCGCGGCCGAGACCGAGAACGGCTCCTGCAGCGGGTCTGATCTGCACCGATGCTAATACCCTTGCGCTTTCTGCCAAGGTTGCGCCGGTGGTTGAGAAATCATCGATGAGAAGATCCACACCCGATTCCGACTCCGTTTCGCCGCCTGGTCGCCCAATCGCTGAGTCCAGGATCGTCGGGTTGAGATACTGCGATCTGGCCACATTGGCCTCCCTGGCATGGGCTCCCAGACCGACCTGATCATGGTGGCGTCTGGTGAGGAGCACATCGATGACCTCCAGGGACAGTTCGGGAACCAGCTGCGCGGCCCGTCGGGCCAATGCCGCCGTATGGGAACGGCCGCGACGTCGCAGCGCCTGCGGAGAGCTCGGCGCGGGAAACAGTCTGACCCTCCCACCCGAATGATGAGCCAATTCCAAGGCCGCGGTGATGGAGCGTGCAAGTGCCAGGGCTAGCGGGTCGAGAATGTCGCGGCGTCCGTTGTCTTTGAAGTTGACCACCATATGAGAAATCTGGGTACTGTATTCCGAGACGCCGACGACGGGAATCTGACCGTATCGAGGTTCCATGGCGCGCGGGATGCCGCCGAGGAGATGCAGACAGGCCGTACACAATGAGACGTCCTCCCGCCCGCAGCCGGCGCACCGGCGGGGCAGGAAGAGTTCGCCGAATCCGGTGAGCAGGCCCATGGGAGAAATCTACCTCGCCGCGCTGCGCACCTCAGCCCGGATAGGAGGGGTCTTTGGCCGTGATGTCGACGAGCTTCTGCCAGGCGTTGGAATTGTAGGAGTAGATCTCACCTGATGAGCTCGTCACGAGAATCGAACGTCCGTCCTCGCCCGAGGCGATGCGGCTGCCGTCGGGGACCTCTCCCAGTTGCGCCGGAGGTCCGGTGACACCGATGCGGAACGGCTGGACCTCATCGCCTTCCATCGCAGCCAAGGCCACCAGCGACGTCGATCCCGCCCACGAGATGTCCTTGACCTCGTCGAAGTTCGATCCAACCTCGATCGGGGCATCGGACACAGCGCTGGAGGGGTTGCCCGCCTTGTCACGCGGGATGCCGACGACGTCGATGCGTGAGGGTTCGCCCTTGTGCCGGCTCAGCAGCGCGATCCGTGTCCCGTCGCGTGAGACTTCGAGGTCGATGAGATCTCGACCGGAGAGGAAGTCCGTGGCTATCGAGTACTCCTTGCTGTCTTCGCCGATGGCGGTGAGCTTGCCCTTGTTATCGCGTTCTCCGGTCCACACCGTGTTGAACCGGTCGATGCTGGGGCGGACGAGCTTCTTGCCCTTGAAGATCGGAGTCGCATCAACGGTATCGGCCTTGAGCCGCATGAGCTCCTTACCGGAGTTCTGCAGGTAGACGTAGAGCGAATCGTCGAAGGACACGGCTGGATCGCTGGCTTTGGCCTTAGCCAGATTCGGGCTGTTCTCGACCTTGGCCACTGTCGTGCCGGAGATGCGTGAGAGCCGGTCCTGGGACAGCACCACGGGTGGACCGTCGACCTGGACGGAGGAATCGGTCTTCGGCTGCAGACTCTCCGAAACGAGCTGTCCGCCGATGGTCAGCTCGATGCTCGAAATGGAGGGGATGACCTTGAGCGTCGACGCGATCTGCTGTCGGATCAGCCCCTTCTCTCTGTCTGTCGGCGCATCTCCCTGGCTGCCCAAGGCGATATGCGCAACACCGTTCTCAATGGTCACCACGTTGGTGTCGCTGAGTTTCGCACCATCAGGGATTGCGGTCACGACCGCGCGCGAGAGGTACGAGGCCGGTCCGCTGAGGAGTTCGTTGATGAGCGCCGTCGGTGTTGACGAGGACCGGAGGAACCACCGGGAGTCCGGGACTAGGTAGGAGTAGTCGGAGGTGAAGAACTGCAGCGAGTAGTTGAGGAAGATCGTCTGGAACTCTGTCTCGGAGATGAGCAGACCATCGGGCGCCGAGGCGATGCGCCACTCCCCGTTCTCCTGACGCAGCGAGAACTCCATGTTCGACTGAGTTCCCGGCTTGGTGGAATTGTAGATGCCCGAGGAGTTGACGAGCCCGACGACCGGGGCCGACATCGTCAGCGTTTTGTTGTCGGAGGTGACTCCGGCGTTGAGCGAGTCCAGATCGGTGTCGTTGGGCAGTATTGACACCGACTCCTGCGGATTCCATTCCTGGGCCTCGGCCTCGGTGAGGAAGGACTTGGCGACGGAGAAGTTGTTTCCGGTACCCGCACCGGCTGCTAAGAATCCGCGGACGATCTCACCGATGCTGTCACCGGGTTCAGGGCCGTCAGGGATACGGGCGCTGCTGGCTCCGGGGTCACCGGATCCCGCTTCGATGTGACCGACGGGCGAACTGCTCGGGATCGAGGAACAGGCTCCCAGCGCCATGGTGGCGAAGATGGCGAGGATGAGCATCTGCAGACTCTTCCTACGGCGGGGAGTCTTCATGACTTCGATCCTCCTTCGGGAGTGGTGCTGGGGTGCCAAACGGTGTCCATGTCGATGTGAATTTCGGCGTCGCCAGCAGCGTCGGGCTCGGGCTCACTGCTGCCTGCCTCGGCGTCGGAGTCGGGCTCGCCCTCCGAGTCCCTCCCGGTATCCGAGTCGTTGCGAGTCTCAGAACCCTTGCGCGCCTCAGAGTCATTCGCGGCATCCGGGTCGTCACTGACCTCCGTGGCTGTGCCAGCCTCGTCGACATCAAGTGTCTCGTCGTCGGAGTCGGTGTCAATATCGGTGCCGTCGTCGATGATGGCCGAATCACCGCTGATGACCTCAGGCTCATCGACGAAGCCGTCGTGGGCGGGGCCAGTCTGACCGGTCTCGACCACGATGGGAATCGAGCCCGTCTGGATCCGCACGGAACCGTCCGAGGACAGCGGGCCGGCCACCAGGGCGGCACCCTGGATCTGCGCATCTCGTGGCGGCAGAGGCAGAGGTGAGGACGTGATCTCCTGATCTGGACGGCGTGGAATGGTCAGGCGGAAACACGAGCCCTCTCCCAATTTGCCCCAGACCTGCAGCCAGCCGTTGTGCAGGTGAGCGTCCTCGAGCGAGATGGCCAGCCCCAGACCAGAACCGCCCAAGGTGCGTTTGCGGGCGGGATCCGCACGCCAGAAGCGGTCGAAGACGTGCTCGACCTGCTCTTCGTTCATGCCCACCCCGTGGTCACGCACGCTCACGGCCACCGCCTCGGCGTTGGAGGCGACATAGATGTCGATCGGATTGGACTCTCCGTGTTCGATCGCATTGACGACGAGGTTGCGCACGATACGGGTGATGCGCACGCGGTCGACCTCGGCCATCACCGGCGAGGACGGGGCGTGGACGACGATGTTCGTCGACATCTGGTCAGCCACCATCGACACCGTTTCGATGATCGAGGTCACGATGGCCCCAACATCGACGGGCTTGGCC
The DNA here is from genome assembly GCF_003932995.1 of Brevibacterium aurantiacum. Classification (NCBI taxonomy): domain Bacteria; kingdom Bacillati; phylum Actinomycetota; class Actinomycetes; order Micrococcales; family Brevibacteriaceae; genus Brevibacterium; species Brevibacterium aurantiacum. The sequence goes on along the minus strand of NZ_CP025333.1, from coordinate 1,599,208 downwards.
ACGAGGGCGGCGGCACCGGCGTCGTAGCGGGAGATCTCGAGCAGGTCCGAGAGGAGATTGTCGAACCTCTCCGCCTGCGAGTTCAGCAGTTCCGCGCTGCGGGAGGTGACCGGATCGAGGTCGTCGCGCCCATCGTAGATGAGGTCTGCGGCGGCCCGGATCGTGGTCAGGGGTGTGCGCAGCTCGTGGGAGACGTCGGAGACGAACTGTCGCTGCAGGACGGAGAGTCGCTCCATCTGCTGAATCTGATGCTGCAGAGTGTCGGCCATGTCGTTGAAGGACTCCCCCAGCACCGCGATCTCGTCATTGCCGTGAACCGGCATGCGCTCGTCCAGGTCACCATCGGCGATCAGACGTGCCACCTCGGCGCCGGTGCGAACCGGAGTCACCACGAGCCGGGTGACGATCCAGGCCACAGCACCGACGAGAACGACGAGGACAAGGGCTGCGACGAGCATCGAACGCTGCACGAAGTCGAGGGTGTCCTGCTGCTCGGACAGGTCACCCAGATAATAGAGCTGGAATTGACCGGCACCTGGGATCTGGAGTTCCTGAGTGATCAGCAGACCGGGACCGGAACCGTCGGGAAGGGCCACGGACTGGTAGAGCATGTCATCGGTCGGGGCCTTGCCGATGGCCTCCTTGAGCTCATCGGTGGCGGGCACCTCGACGGCGGAGCCATCAGACTCCGTCTTCCCCGCACTGACGGTTGAGAACGATGAGTTCGGATCACTGGGCTCCAACGACAGCGAGTACACGGAACCGGTGGAGCGGTTGTAGATCGAAGAGAGCTGAGAGCTCAGGTTCTCCTGAGTCACCGCCTGCCCGTCGACGGGGGCGAGGCTGCGCAGCTCGGAGACGATGGTCCCGGCCTGAGAGGACAGGGACTGGAGCCGGGTGTCGAAGAGGCCACGTGAGATCTGCTGGGACATGTACGTCCCCACTCCGAAGATGGCCACGGAGGTGAGGACGATGGTGAGGACGACGATCCGCAGCTGCAGGGAATGGCTGAACGAACGGAGGAGGAACCTCCAGAACGTCTGGACCGCCGAGGCTGCGGTGCGGATCGCTCCGCCCACAGCCGAGGTGGGACTCACGCCGCTCTGCCTGCCTTATATCCCACGCCGCGAACGGTCACGATGATGTCCGGCTTCTCCGGGTCACGCTCGATCTTCGAACGCAGTCGCTGCACGTGCACGTTCACAAGACGGGTGTCCGCCGCATGCCGGTAGCCCCACACCTCTTCGAGCAGGGTCTCACGGGAGAAGACCTGCCAGGGTTTGCGGGCCAGCGCCACCAGCAGATCGAACTCGAGCGGGGTCAGGGAGATCGGGGAACCGCCCTTGGTCACCGTGTGACCGGCGACGTCGACAACGACATCGCCGACGGTGAGCAGTTCCGGCGCCTGCGGTTCGGAGATGCGCAGGCGGGCCCGCACCCTGGCAATGAGCTCCTTGGGCTTGAACGGTTTGGGAACGTAGTCATCGGCACCGGACTCCAGGCCGAGGACGACGTCCACGGTGTCCGATTTCGCCGTGAGCATTATGATCGGCACGGAGGAGATCTCCCGGATCTCCCGACAGACCTCGAGTCCGTCCTTCCCGGGCAGCATGAGGTCGAGGAGGACGAGGTCCGGATTCACCTTTTGGAATTCGTCGAAAGCCTGATCGCCGGTGGCACAGAAGAAGGGTTCGAAGCCTTCACTTTTGAGCACAATTCCGATCATTTCGGCCAGAGCCGTGTCATCATCAACTACGAGGATACGAGCGTTCATCCTCCCATTGTCGCTTATGAGCGTCCAATCTTTCGACCTCGACACCCCCACCGCTGAATGCAGACGTCGTGAACACAGCTTCGGGGGCGATTCGACTCGGCGTCGGGCCGCGAAACATGGCAGGATTGTTCGGTGATGGGACGATCGAATGCGTGGACCTCAGAGGTCGACTGGCAGACCGGTCAGTGGCAACGACGAGATCAGGGCCCGACGCATCACGAATGGCACCCGCCTTCCCCGCGTGGAATCCTGGCCAAACGACCGCTGACCTTCTTCGAGGTGCTCGATTCCGGTTTCCGGTTGCTGAGGTTCATTCCCGGCCTCACCATCGGTGCCGCTCTCATCGTATTCACGCTCTGGACTCTGATTCTGACCGCGCTGGGAACCTTCGTCGTCCTGCAGTTCCTGCCCTTCCTCAACGACATCGTCAGCAACGACGATGCGATGTCCGGGTTCTTCCTGCTCGCGCAGATGGGATCGTTCGCGATCAGCCTGCTCAGCCTCGGCGTGGCCCATTTCCTCGCCGGGCTGGCCGCCAGCGGTGCCGAGGCCTCGTTCGGGGCACGCAAGACCACCTTGACGCAGTCGTGGAGGTCTCTGCACGGGCGCCGGTGGACGCTCATTCTCGCCGCACTGCTCCTGGGTGCCGTCAACCTCGGCCTGCTGCTTCTGCTCAGTCTTCCCTCAGTTCTGTTCGCCCTGGCCGACAATCCGGTTGTTGCAATCGTCACCGCTCTCGTCGCTCTGGGGCTGTGGGTGTGCGCCCTGATCTGGCTCAACCTGCGGTTCGCCTTCACCGGCTCGGCCATCGCCGTCGAGGGCCTGGGCGTACGTGCGGGACTGCGCCGTTCGTGGACGCTGACCGGGCGAGGATTCTGGCGCACCCTCGGCCAGCTGGGGCTCGGCTACTTCCTGTCCAACCAATTGGTCCAGCTCATCATCACCCCGCTCGTCTCGGTCCTCACCGTCATCGCGACGCTTGCCATCGGGACCGCTGCCGCATCCTCGACGTCGATCACGGTCATCACCGTCGTCGCCGGAGCCGCTCTCCTGATCTTGACGACCGTATCCTCGGCGATCCTCTTCGCCTACTTCTCCTGCCTCGTCTGCGTCTGCTACTTCGACCAGCGCATGCGCTCCGAAGGCTTCGACCTGGTTCTCATCCGCCGCGAGGAGGGCAGTGCATGAGCATCCTCAGCAGCTCCCCCATCGATCGTGAAACCGGCCGCGAATTGGTCGAAGACGAACTATCCAAAGACGAATACTCGAACACCGATCTCACACCCTTGGAACAGCTCGGACAATGGCTCAGCAGCATCTGGGACTCACTCGTCTCCACCGCCTTGGACGGCAACTCACCATGGCTGCTGCTCATCGTCGTCGCAGCCCTCGCGGCCATCATCGCGCTGATCATCTGGCGAGTCAGGCGCGTCGGGCTGAAGAAGACCAGCCTTCCGCTGTCGGCATTCGACCCCGTTGTTGCGTCACCGCAGCCCGGTCCGTGGAGGGACAGCGCCCGGGCCGCTGCCGAACGTGGGGATATGAGGACCGCGGTCATCGATTCCGCCCGTGCCATCTTCGCCGTACTCTCGCAGAAGCAGATCGTGACTCTCGATTCGGCGTCGACGGCCAGCGAACTCAGCCGCACCGCCGGAGAGCACCTGCCCGAGCACAGGCGAGAGCTGGCTCGCGTGGCGAACGTCTTCAACGACCTCCTCTTCGGTGAGGAACGCGACCGAACTTCGAACGATTCGCTGCAGACAACCTATGGCGAATTCCAGGCACTCGATGGCAGGCTCAGCGCCTTGAACCCTCGGCAGCGATCGGCGGTGGCATCATGAGCGCCTTCATCGACGTCGCAACCAGGGGAACCCGTTCCAGTGCGGCCGTGCCGGTGACGGCTCGCCTGAGATCGGCTGGGGTATGGATCGTCGCGGCCGTCGCCATCCTCATCACTGTGATCGCGACGATGCTGATGACATCCGACCGGGGCACCGATGCCCCGCTGCACTACGACTCCACTTCACGCGACGGCACGAAGGCCATGGTCGAGACCCTGCGCGACCAGGGGGTCGACGTCACCACCACCGAGGATTTCGACACAGCCCATAAAGCCGCCGGACAACCCGACACGTCACTGCTGATTCCCACGCAGGCCGAGACGCTCTCCCAGGGCGACATCGATGGCTTCCGGTCCGAACTGGCAGCCGAGGACAACCGTCTCGTGCTCATCGACCCCGGCTATGCCGTCCAGGAATTCACCGACCGCATCACGGTCAATGACAGCCTCAGTCCGCTGGCGTCTCCGGATAAGATCTCACAGCCAGATTGTGCTGTGCCCTCAGCCGAGGCTGCAGGCCCGGTAGAGACCGGTGACTACGAGTATGCCGAAGCCAGGAAGGGCACCGAGGGTCTTCACGCCTGCTACCCATTCGCCGGACCCGGTGTCTCGCAGATCGACGGCGGCGCAGTGACTCCAGGATCGGCTCACGGACAGCTCATCGTCGACCAGGGCGGCGGAGGAAAGGGCGACTTTCCCGTCACCGTCCTCGGCAATTCCACCTGGGCGACCAACGCCGGCATCGACGAAGAGGGCCATGCCTCGCTGGTACTCTCCGAACTCTCACAGACCGACCATCTGGTCGTCTACTATCCCACCGAGTCCGCTGACTCCGAATCGGCACCATCGACGCTGGACTATGTGCCCAGCTGGTTCATCGCCGGAGCCGTATGGCTGGTTCCGTGCATCATCGTCCTCCTCCTCATCATCGGCCGCAGGTTCGGTCCCCTGGCCGTCGAACGACTGCCGGTGATCGTTCCCGCAGTGGAGACGGTGCACGGTCGAGCGGCCTTGGCGGCACGCAGCCATGACCGGACCGGAGCCCTGCACACCCTGCGCACGGGTGCCCTGCTGCGCATTGCGAAGCGGTTGGCGCTGGGAACCGAGGCGGGTCTGACTGACATCATCGTCGGCATCTCGAATTCCACGGGCCGCGATCCGGCCCAAATCGAGTCGGTCTTCGCCTCCGCGGTGCCCCACACCGACTCAGATCTGGCGAACATCGTCCATCTGCTCACCCTCATCGAAAGCGAGGTCTCATGACACAGACTCCGGGAGAGAACTCCGCCCAGCCCCAGCAACCGGCGCAGCCGCAACAGGCCCCGTCACAGGAACAGCCGCAGCAGCCGGCGCAGCCCCAGCAGGCTCAGCCGATGCAGGCCCCACAGCAGCCGGCCCAGGAACGCGACCCGCTGCGCGAGGCATTCGTCGATGTGCGCACGCAGATCGCCAAGGCCGTCGTCGGCCAGGACGAAGCAGTCACCGGCATGCTCATCGCCCTCCTGTGCCAGGGCCACGTCCTGCTCGAAGGTGTGCCCGGCGTCGCCAAGACCCTCTTGGTGCGCAGCTTCGCCACCTCGGTCAGCCTCGACAACACACGCATCCAGTTCACGCCGGACCTCATGCCCAGCGATGTCACCGGCTCGCTGGTCTATGACGCATCCGTGTCGAACTTCGAGTTCCGAGCCGGACCCGTGTTCACCAACATCCTCATCGCCGATGAGATCAACCGCACCCCGCCCAAGACCCAGTCGGCTCTGCTCGAGGCCATGGAGGAACACCAGGTCTCCGTCGGCGGCGGGTCCCGTGCCCTGCCCGAACCGTTCATGGTCGCTGCCACCCAGAACCCGCTGGAGTATGAGGGCACCTACCCCCTGCCCGAGGCTCAGCTCGACCGCTTCCTGTTCAAACTCGTGCTCGGACTGCCCGAACGCGATCTGGAATTCGAGATCCTCAACCGTCACGCCCACGGCTTCGATGCCTCCCACCTCGCCGAGGCGGGACTGACCCCGGTCGTCGACGCGGCCATGATCGCGCAGGCGCGCGAGCGCATCGCCGAGATCTACATCGCCCCACAGGTCATCACCTACATCGTCGACCTCGCCAGAGCCACGAGGCAGGCACCGTCCCTGGCCTTGGGCGTCTCCCCTCGTGGCGCCACCCGAATGCTCGGTGCCGCACGCGCCTATGCCTGGTTGTCAGGTCGCGGCTACGTGACACCCGACGACGTCAAGGCCCTCGCTCATATGACTCTGGGCCACCGTGTGATCCTGCGTCCGGAGGCTCAGATGGACGGGCTCAACGTCGATCAGGTCCTCAACTCGATCATCGCAACCACCGAAGTCCCGCGCTGAATGACCACACGTCTGCTCCTGCTGACCCTGCTTGGGATCATCCCCGTCATGCTCATGCCGGGGTTCACCAGCGCGCTGATCGTCGCCGGCATCATCGTCCTCCTCGCGCTCGTCGACTTCTTCCTCACACCGCCGCCGAGGTTGGCCTCCCTTCAGCGCACACCGGGACCGATGGTCCGGTTGGGAGACCCCACCCATTCCACTCTCACAGTGGTCAACGACTCCCCCAGACGACTTCGCCTAGCCGTCCGGGATGCTTGGTCGCCCAGTGCCGGGGCGAAGAGCACCCGTTCGCGGCTCGACCTTGCGCCGGAGGAGAACACGCAGGTGGTCACTCAGCTCCTGCCGGTGCGTCGTGGTGCCCTGCACGGTGACAAAGTCACCATCCGCAGTCGCAGCGTCGTGGGCCTGATCGCCCGCCAGAAGAGCTTCGACGTTCCTGCGATCGTGCGCGTCCTGCCGCCGTTCATCTCTCGACGTGAACTGCCGTCGAAGACCCAGAAGCTGCGTGAGCTCGACGGTCGCTCGGCGGTGATGATCCGCGGCATGGGCACGGAGTTCGATTCGCTGCGCGATTACGTCGACGGTGATGATGTGCGCTCGATCGATTGGCGGGCCAGTGCCCGGGCCCAGGACCTGGTCGTCAAGACCTGGCGGCCAGAACGTGACCGCCGGGTCGTCATCGTCGTCGATTCGTCCCGGCTGGCAGCACGCCGGTGTGGAGACGGCACGGTCTTCGATGCGGCGTTGGAGTCTGCTCTGCTGCTGACGGCTCTGGCTTCGGGCGCAGGTGACCGCGTCGATGTCGTCGTCGCCGATGCTCGCATTCGTGCCATCGCTTCGAGTCATCGGTCGAAGGACCCTGTCCATGACCTGTCGGTGGCACTGACCACGGTGCATCCGGAACTCTACGATGCCGACTGGGAGCAGATCTCTTCGACCGTTCTGGCCACGTCGCGCCAGCATGCCCTCGTCGTCCTCGTCACAGCGTTGGACGAGGGCAGCGTCTCCGATGAGATCCTGCCGGTCCTGCCGACGCTCCTGGCCCGCCACCGTGTGGTCCTGGCCTCTGTCGAGGATCCCGGACTGCGTGAACTGGCTGCCAGACGTGACGGAACCGACGAGATCTTCACCGCCGCAGCCGCAGAATCGGAGCTGCTGACGTCGAAGTCACTGCAGACTCGTCTGCGCGGTGCCGGTGTCCAGTCCGTCGAGGCGGGCCCCGACGATCTGCCTGGCGCATTGGCCGATCTCTACATCAATCTCAAGGCCACCGGGAAGCTCTAGACCGCAGCCCCAAGCCAGTTTCGGGTGCGCGCTTATCACTTTGGATACTCAGTCCGCCCCTCACCGTTTCAATTGGTGAAGAAACGATCACTGCCCCGCTCGAATGCGGTGGCACAGATGAGGTTTAGTCTGGTGGAGCGATGATCATTTCTGCCCTTCTGATTCGGCAGACGCGTCGGTTGGTTTCGGCACGGATCGCAATAGAAGGTGGACGGGAACGAGACCAATGAGTGCCACGCCTGCGGCAACTCCTATCACCCATCGGACACCGATCATGTCGGCCAGGACTCCGCTGCCCAGCATAGTAATCAGGGTGAAGCACGAATAGACAGCTCCATTCGTACCGACAACGCGGCCCCTCATCGATCGCGGTGCAGTCAGCAGCAGCCACGTCTGACTTCCCACCCACGACACGGTGAAAGGCAACCCTGACAGAAAGAATGCGATGACCGCCATGGGGAAGGAAGGCCAGATCACAAGAACAACGATCAGGCTGTACGCCACGGCGGCTCCGCCCACAACCGTCAGCTGATAACCAAGGCGTTTGATCACCACACCGATCAGCGGGCCGGCCACCACTGCTGACACTGCGAAGGCGCTGTTGGCCAGTCCCATCTCAGTGGACGTCGCACCGACTACTCCCAGCATCAGAACGGGGAACAACGCAGACAGAGGGCCCTCTTTGACGGCGTCGAGCACTTGGAGAAGGACTAACCCGCGTGCCCGGGGGCTCCGGCGTAAGAGCTTCAGATATGTTCCGACTGATTTGGAACCGTCTGGCATTTCCGCATCTTCGCTCGGTGGCGACTGTTGGAACCAGCGGCCCAGCGTGAGACTCAGTATTGCCGAGCAAGCCATAAATGCGGTCATCCCAAGCGCGGTCCAGCCGAACCCTACGACGGCGATGACGAAGCCACCCAACGCCGGAGCAACGAGCCGGGTCGCGTTCGACGCGAACGAATTGAGCCCGTTTGCCTCGGGCAGGTCCTCAGCCGAGACAAAGTCAGCTATCAATACCTGCTCCGCTGGCCGATAGATCTGCTGGACGGCGGCTTGCACAAAGACCAAAATCGCCAACCAACCAGGTGATTCAGCAACCACGAAGAGTCCCAATAGGACGACGACGCGTGCCAGCAAGGTCAGTTGGACTACTCGCAGGGGGGTTCCAGCGATCAGCCACCGTGCCAGCCAGATGGCCAAACACTATTGCCGAGACCGTCGGTGTGGCTGCCAAGATGGCGGTCCACAAGGCTGACCCGGTCAGCTGGTAGATGTGAACGCTGAGGGCAATCCCCATTGACCAACCCACCATAGAGGAGGTGAAGTTGATGGCCCACAGCATGCTGAAGCCCGGATGAGTTCGTAGGAACCTCATGTAGATCCGCCGGACTTGGCCTTCAGCATGCGCGCTACCTATTCGTGGTCTGCTTTTCGCCCGAGGCTAGGCGCCTTGTGTGACTGTGGTTCGACGCGACCCTACCTGTCGGTGGCGAGGATTGAGTAGCCGGCTTGATGCTCATCGAGGTCTGCGCTGAGGCCGGCTTTGGCGGCACGTTTGCCGAAGTACCAGGCATAGGCGATGACTGCGGCCGTATAGGCGACGCCGATGGCGATTTTGAGCGCCGGCGGAATCGGATTCGGGGTGACGAAGCCTTCGATGAGACCCGAGATGAACAGCATGATGACCAGTCCCCCGGCGACTGTCAGCAGTGATCTGGCCTCCGAGGCGAGTTTGTTCCGCCGCAGCTGTGGGCCCGGCACCACCCAGGCGAAGAACAGCCTCAGCCCCGCGGCTGCAGCGAGGATGATGCAGCTGATCTCGGGGATGCCGTGCGGGAGGATGTAGAGGAAGAAGTCCGAACCGCGGTCGAACTCGAACATCATCGCACCGGAGAAGCCGACGTTGACGGCGTTGGAGAACAGTCCTGAGACGACGAAGACTCCGGTGATGCCCAGGAGCACGAACTGCACTGCGATCCACGCGTTGTTCGTCCACACACCTACGGCGAAGAATCCGTTCGGGTTCTCCTTGTAGTACTCGACGAAATCATGTTCGGCGAACTGTTTGCGGAAGGCGTGATCTCCGAAGGTCTCGAGGACCTCCGGATGCATTCCCGCCCAGATCCCAGCGAGGCTCGCGACCGCCAGGAAGAACACTGCGGCGATGAGGAAGTCCCAGCGGAGCCGATAGATCGACAGCGGCAGGCTGATGACGAAGAAGCGGGAGAGACCGCTCAGACCACCGGATGGGACCGCGGATAGATGGTTGCGCGAGCGATGGACTATCGCCGACAGACGTGCGGCTTCCACCGAGTCGGGTGCGACCGTCATGATCCGTGAGAGATCCTTCGACGCATCGCGGTAGAGGTCGAGGAACCTGTGTGTCTGCGCCGGATTCAACGTGTTCTGCTTGGCCAGCATGGACAGTTCTCGCCACTTGTCGCCGTGCAGTTCGGCCAGCAGATTCGGGTCCATGCTTCAACCCTATCTGAGAGTCCCGCCGCTCCGAATGTGGGTGGCAGGCGATCCGCCGTGAAGTGGGGATGGGAATTATGACAGGATGGATTTGTGAGTACTTTGGTGACGGGAGAAGCCGTCGAATTGAGCATTCAGCCTGCTGCCCTGGCGGCACGTGCGCTGAGCTGCCTCATCGACTTCATCGTCTACTCGATCGTCAACATCGGGCTCATCATCGCCATGTTCTGGTTCCTGCTGCAGATTCTTGAGGTCAACGAGCTGCTGCTGACATCGGTCATGACCATCATGAGCATTTCGGTGTTCGTTCTCCTGCCGATGATCGTCGAAGTCCTCACCCACGGACGCTCACTCGGCAAGCTCATCCTCGGCCTGCGAGTCGTCCGCGATGACGGCGGCGCCGTACGAGCCAGGCATTCGTTCATTCGGGCCATCCTCTGGCCCTTCGAGATCCTGTCGACCGGCGGCGGTGTGGCTGCTCTCTCCGGTTTGATCTCCCCACAGTCCAAACGCCTCGGCGACTACATGGCCGGGACGATGGCCGTGAGTGAACGCACCTCCCCACCCCAGCCGATCCGCACGCACGTCTCCCCGCACCTGCACAATTGGCTGGCCGAGACCGACATAGCCACACTTCCGGCCGGACTGCACCGGAGAATCGTACAGTTCCTGTCGATGGCGGAGAATCTGGGGCGCGATTCGCGCTGGGAGCGGGCGAAGGAACTTGCCACCGAGCTCAATCCCTATGTTGCACCCGCGCCACCAGAGGGGACGATGCCCGAACAGTTCCTGTCAGCGGTCATCCACCGGCAACGGTCCGCCGAGTTCGCAAAACAGCAGCGCCGCGCAGAACAGTCTCAAGCCTTCCGCGCCGGCGTCAACACTCTCCCCCACGGACTGAGCCTCCAGAGCCGCTGAGGGCCGCACACCCACCTACACGCTCAGCTCGAATACACCCCACACAAGCAGAACCACAGACAGTTCAGGCCCGACCCCAGTCGATGGGAGCCGGGCCTGAGAACGTCAGGGAACCTCAGTACCGGTAGTGCTCAGGCTTGTAAGGTCCGGCGACGTCGACACCGATGTATTCGGCCTGTTCCTTCGACAGCCCGGACAGCTTGGCTCCGAGCGCCGGCAGGTGGAGACGGGCGACCTTCTCATCGAGTTCCTTCGCCAGGCGATGCACATCGTTGTCGTAATCATCGGCACGGACCCAGAGTTCGATCTGCGCGAGCACCTGGTTGGCAAATGATGCGCTCATGACGAACGAGGGGTGACCGGTCGCGTTGCCCAGGTTGAGCAGGCGACCTTCGGAGAGGACGAGGAAGTCCGTCTGGTCACGATCCAGTCCGAGCTCAGCCGGTACCGGAACGCGCCATTCGTGGACCTGGGGTTTGATCTCAACCTTTGTCACTCCGGAGATCTTGGCCAGTCCGGCCAGATCGATCTCATCGTCGAAGTGGCCCACGTTGCCCACGATCGCTCCGGGCTTGAGACTGGTCAGCACCTCGACCCCGACGACACGCGTGTTGCCGGTGGTCGTGATGATGATGTCCGCCGTCGGTGCCACTGTGGGGAGATTCTCGACCTGGTAGCCGTCCATTGTTGCCTGCAGGGCGCAGATCGGGTCGATCTCGGTGACGATGACCCTGGCACCCTGACCGCGCAGCGCCTCGGCGGCTCCCTTGCCGACGTCACCGTAGCCGACGACGACGGCGATCTTGCCGCCGATGAGGACATCGGTGGCGCGGTTGAGGCCGTCGGGCAGGGAGTGGCGGATGCCGTAGCGGTTGTCGAACTTCGACTTCGTCACCGAGTCGTTGACGTTGATGGCCGGGAACGGGAGGTTTCCTTCCTCGGCCAGACGGTAGAGACGATTGACGCCCGTGGTGGTCTCTTCGCTGACGCCCTTGATGCCGGCGGCAATGCGTCCGAAACGACCGGGCGAGGCCTCGAGTGACTTCTGCACCTGTGCCAGGAGGACCTTGAACTCCTCCGGGTCGTCCTCGCCAGCGGCTGGGACTCCCCCATCGATCTCGGCCTGAGCACCCTTGAGGACGTACATGGTGGCGTCGCCGCCGTCGTCGAGGATGAGGTTGGCGCCCTCGGCGAAGTCGAAGATCTTGTCCGCGGCCCACCAGTACTCTTCCAGAGTCTCGCCCTTCCAGGCGAAGACCGGCACACCGGCGGGGGCGCCGACGCTTCCGGTGCCGACGACGACGGCAGCGGCGGCCTCATCCTGGGTGGAGAAGATGTTGCAGCTGGCCCAGCGCACCTGCGCCCCGAGGGCGACGAGGGTTTCGATGAGCACAGCTGTCTGCACTGTCATGTGCAGGCTTCCGGCGATGCGGGCCCCGGTCAGCGGCTTGCTCTGGCCGAATTCTTCGCGCAGAGCCATGAGTCCCGGCATCTCGCGTTCGGCCAGTCGGATCTGGTGCCGGCCGGCCTCGGCCAGACTCAGATCGGCAACCTTGTAGTCGGTGGAATCGAGCACGGTACCTCCATCGGGAACGGAAACTGTTGTCGTCTGCGTTTGAGTCTATTGCCTGCGGGTCTCGACGAATTCACTGGCCTGTGCAGTCAGTTCGCGCAGACGATCCGGATCGCTGGCTTCGACGTTGAGTCGCACCAGTGGCTCCGTGTTGGACTTGCGCAGGTTGACCCACCAGTCTTCGCCTTGCAGACCGATGCCGTCGAGGTCATCGATGGTGCTGGCTGGGAAGTCTTCGGATTCGGCGGCGAAGGCGGCGAGAACTGCATCGGGGTCTGCCACCGTGAAGTTGATCTCGCCCGATTGGACGTAGAGATCGTAGTCGGCGACGAGCCGTGAGGCAGGTGCCCCGGTATTCGCCAGGGCGGCGATCAGGTGGCAGGCGGCGAGCATGCCGGAGTCGGCGCCGTAGAACTCCTGGAAGTAGAAGTGCGCGGAATGTTCGCAGGCGAAGACCGCCTCTTCGGAGCGCATGAGGGTTTTGATGCCGGAGTGGCCGACCTTCGAACGCACTGCTCGCCCACCCGCGGCGGCGATCGTGGCCGGCACGCTGCGGGAGGTGATGAGGTTGTGGATGACGACTGGTTCAGCCACGCCTGCTGTCTTGGCACGAGCGATCTCGCGTTCGGCGACGAGCGCCCCGACTGCCGAAGGAGACATGGTCGCTCCGGTTTCGTCGATGAAGAAGCAGCGGTCGGCATCGCCGTCGAAGGCCAATCCCAGATCCGCACCCTGGTCGACGACTGCGCGGGAGACATCGAGGAGGTTCTCCGGCTTCAGCGGGTTGGCCTCGTGGTTGGGAAAGGTGCCGTCGAGTTCGGTGAACAGGCCGATGGCCTCGAAGGGCACCTGAGCATAGCCGGCGTCGGTGCCGAAGACCTCGCCGAGGAGTTGGCCCGCCATGCCGTTGCCGCAGTCGACGATGACGCTCAGTCCGCTGACCTCGTCGACGTGGGTCAGGGTGCGGATGCGTTCGACATAGCGGCCGCGCATGTCCGCCGCGGCGGACTCGTCGTCCGCGACTTCAGGAGCGTCGTTGAATGTGGGTGCCTGCGGCGCCAGGTCCTTGATTCGTCCCAAGCCGGAGGCAAGGCTGACTCCGGCGGCACGTGGACCGCAGATCTTGATCCCGTTGTAGTCGGCCGGGTTGTGGCTGGCGGTGATCATCGCACCCGGCAGATCGAAGATGCCTGAGGCGAAGTACAGCTGATCGGTCGAGCACAGTCCCAGCAAGACGGCCCGGAAGCCGGCGGACTCGATGCCGGCGGCGAATGCGTGGGCGAAGCCGGGTGAGCTGGGGCGCATATCGTGGCCGACGACCACCTCGGCGGTGTCATGGAGTTCAGCCATCGCGGTGGCCGTGGCCCAGCCGAGGGCGAAGAGCACATCCGTCTCTAACTGGTCCGGGATGCGCCCCCGGATGTCATAGGCACCGACCGCGGCCTCGAGCGCCCTCGTGCGGGCCGCGACGAGGTCGGGACCGGGTGTGCGGCTGGGATCGGACGTGGCGTGGTGTGTGGTCATGAGTCGCCGATGATGCGCAGGTGACCGTGTTTGCGGCCCTGCACGGAGCCGTCGTTTCGGCTCTCGGAGCCCGCAGGCGAGCCCGTCGACGAGGTAGATGAAGAGTCAGATGACGAGGCAGTTGCACCCCCGCCTGTGCGAGCGCCGTTCCCGGGGCGGCCTGCTGCTTCCCTGACGGCGTCGGCGATGGCCAGAAGATCGTCACGGGTTCGTTCGGGCGGAGCCTGCTCACCCCCGATGCGGATGAGCTGCCAATCCACCGGTGGGGTCAGTTTGGCGGCATGATCGGCGCACAGGTCGTGGGCACCGGGTTCGGAGCGACGCGACAGCGGACCGATGACGACGCAGGCATCAGCGTGCACGTACGTCATGGTGGCTGTGGCACTGCGCGAACAGCTGACTTTTGAACACAATCTCACGGCTGACACAGTCCACCACTTTACACGCGAGCACCGCCTGTCCCCGACAGCCAGGGCCGTATGGTCAGTACAATATTGACTCATGAGTACCAGGCGTCACCGTGATCGGCACGGCCGTGGACTGCGGTCCCCGCTGTTCTTAGCCGACGTGCCCGCCCGTCAGCGCCGATCCGAGAGCTTCGCCCGTGTCGCGGCCGAAGAGTTCGCCCGCCAACGGGCTCAAGAACCGGCACTGCTCGCCGAGGTGGTGCTGGCCATCGATGCCGTCCCACCGGCCAGTTCGACCGAACCTGCCTTCGGGCGGGTGTTTCCCGCCACCGCGCACCGGCTCACGCACATCGTCCTCTACCGTCGGGTGATCGAATATCACAGCAGCGGACAGCGCGATTCCCTCATCGCCGAGGTGGTCGCCGACCAGGTCGAGATCCTCCGGAACTCCTAGCCGAGTTCGCTGTCCCCGCCTCAGCCGAGTCGGATGTCGCGGTAGGCCACGCCGGCCGGTGCCGGTGCCGGCTGGACCGAGGAGATCCCGGAGTCGGTGGTGACCACATAGCTGGCGTGGACACCGTCCGACTGGGATCCTGAGGCGTTCTCACCGCTGATGACGATGGCCCGCACTGCGTCCGGGGACACCTCGGCGGGACTGAATTCGGTGGTGCCGGTGGGGTTGAGGTCGATCGACTGGGGCTGCGTGAGCGAACCGTCGTCGAGCATGCCGCTGACCTGCACCTGCCCCTGGCCCGGTGAGAGGTAGAGCTTTCCGGTGCCCGTACGCGGCAGGGCCATGATCTGGGAGTCGGCGAGGCTCTCGGTGGCGTTGACGCTTCCGAAGTCCGCGCTGCCCTTCTCCCCGTCCTGGCCGATGAATGCGCTGGCCTGAATGCTCTGGTCCGAGTCGAGGACGACGCTGGTGGCCTCCAGATCGCCGAGGTCTGCCTCGGCGACTCCGTGCGCAACCACGGTCATGGATGAACGGGGAATGTCGATCTCACCATCGGGTCCGTAGGCCTTGAGGGAGACCTCCGCGAGGTCATCGCCCGGGTTGGCCACACGCAGTCGTGCATCCTTGCCGTTGAGTCCGGTCACGACCTGCTGCGAATCAGCATCCGCCCCGCTTGTGGCCAAGTCGATGCCCTTGGGGGTCAGACCGTCGAGCACCGTCTCCTGGAGGGAGCCGGAAACGACTCCGCCGTCGACCTTGACGTCGACTGCCAGAGACTCGGCTCCGCCGGCGAGACCGCCCAGGCGGATGGCGCGCTGCTTCCCTGCCTTGATGCTGACTTCTGTCGGCTCCCCGCGCTGTCCCGAGGGTGTCATGAGTGCGACCTCGGCCTGGACGGGAACGTCACCGGGGTTGCTCAGAAGCAGTTGGGAGTTCGATCCTGCGGCACCCGAGCCTGCCAGGATCCGGAAGTTGCTGGCCGCTGCTCCGCAAGTCAGTGTTGCCAGTCCGGTGAGGTCACCTGATGTGCCTTCGACTGTTTCGACGCCGGTCGTCAGCGCCGGTGCTCCGGGGCGGGCGAACCCGGTGATGAGTTTGGTCTGATCGATCGGATCGTCACCGGAGATGAAGCCGTCCGAGCTGGGGTTGTCGAAGTTGGCCGAGCCTCCTAGATCCGCGACCTGGAGACGTGCCGCCGAGACGGAACCGTCGGCGGCGCTGATCGGCGCGGAGGCCGAGACGACTCGGGTGGACACGTTCGAGTCATCGACGAATTCCGCGTCGGTGCCTTCTGCTTCGTCATCGGTCAGCAGCGGGCCGGGGCAGATCACGCGGGTGTCTGCGGTGGGCATCCTCACCTGTTCGGGGCTGCGGTCGAGGGTGCCTGGGGTCAGCGGCGTCAGGAACGATGTGGTGGCGACGAGGACGCCTGGCACGGCGATCGCCGCGAAGGTCACGATGCTGCGCAGGTGTTTCATGGCTTCGTCTCCACTGTCTGCTCGGGTGCTCGCGACTTCGGTGCTGTCTTCGCTCGCTGCGATGTCGTGCGAGCCTTCTTCTCAGATCTCGCACGAGTCGTTCGCGACCAGGCCCTGCTCTGCCGCTGCGATCCGAAGGGGATCGCGACGATGATGGTGAGCAGACCGAGGACCCAACCGAGGATGACTCCCGGTGCATAGAACTCGGAGCCGTAGCTGAGCTCGACGTCTCCCCCGGCTGCGGGCAGTGAGAATTCGGCGGCCCAGTCGTTCGTGGGCTTCTCCGGGGCCGGCAGGTCCTTGCCATCGAGGCTGGCGGTGATGTTGCCGGCGGCGTCGGAGGCGATCAGGGTGCGCCCGTCCTCACCTGCAGCCACCTCGGCGGTGGTTCCGTCCATCGGTGCCGTGCTCAACGTACCGTCGGGCTCGCGGACGAGGAAGCGACCGTTGTAGGGGGTGTCGACCTGCCACAGCCCGCCGGACTCGGTCGGACCGACCTCGACCACACCGTCGGCTGCTGCCACCGAGTTGCGGAGGTTCTTCGCATCCGAGTCGACGAGGACGAAGTCCACGCCCAGCTCGCCGAGGATTGCGCGAACGTCACCGGCATCATCGGCCGACAGTGCTGCGGCGGCCTGCGCAATGAGGGTCTCGTCCTCGCTGATGGGCAGGGGCCTGCGCTCCCACGGCCAGCCGCCGACCGCCTCGGCGGAGTGAATGGTCGAGGTGCCGATGACCGTCCCGTCGGCAGATGAGAGCAGCCGTGCCCGGACCTCGCCGTCGACGACGTCGAGGCGCAGCGTGCGCGCCTGAACATCATCGGCGGCCCGGTCAGCGGCCAAGGCCGGAACAGTGCCGTGCTCCTGCGTAGTAAGTGCGCCGCCCGAAGTGGTGCCCGCCGAGGTGGTGCCGGATCCGACGCTGACGACGATGAGTCCGACGGCTGCGATGGCCACCAACCCGGTCAGGCCGCGCATGGGCAGCCGGCGGGAGTTCGTCGACTTCGTCGTCGTGGCCTGGGCTCCGAGGGTCAGCAGCATGATCGCGCCGAGGCTGAGCAGGGTCAGTCCGGCGGCAGGATAGGAGCCGATGAGATGGAAGGGCCCGGTCTGGGCCGGGATGAGGATCTGTCCGGTGGCCACCAGCAGACCGGTGAGGTAGAGGCCCACGGCCCATGTCAGCCGGGAGAGTTTGAGGTGAGCTTCGATGACCGTGAGGAACGCGAGGATGAGCATCGGCAGCACCAGAACCGGTACCCACAGCTGGAGCAGTCCCGGGCTGACTCCGCTGATGCCGACCGCGGCAAGCAGGTCGGACAGCCACGTCATGTCAATAGTTGAGGGGAAGCCAACCGCGAGGAGGTAGGTCGGCGGGGCTGGTGGGGCCAAGGTCTGTCCGGGCATGACGAAGAGGGCGCCGGGTTCGGTGACGAGGCCGACCACCCAGGGCCAGGCCAGGAACAGGGTCGGAGCCAGCAGCCACAGGTGGCGCAGGCCGCGACCGGTGCACAGGAGGACGACGGTGAGGATGATTGCCAGGGGCAGCATCAGCGGCACGCCGGCGACCATCAGGAACAGCAGGAGTCCGGCACCTGCGGCAGCGGCGATGGACCCGGTGCGCAGGCTGCGGCGGAGGGCGATGACGAAGAGCGGAGCCGCGATCCACACGAAGATGACGCCGAGGCGTCCGTTTGAGAGCGCGGTGACGAAGAGCGGGGCGGCGATCCACAGCAGCCCGGCGAATCCGCGCACCCATTTCCTCTTCACGATCGTGCCCGCCGCGGTGTAGGCGGCGATGACGGCCAGGATCGGGGCGAGGAGGATGAGGGTGCGGACCATGATGTCGACGTGGCCCAGGAACGGCAGGCTGAGGACCGCGATGACCAGCTGATAGGGGTCGCTGGGCACGGCGGCGCCGGTGGAGACGTCGAGATTCGGGCTGAGCAGGCGCCTGACGAGGTCACCGAGGCTGACATCGGTCGAGCCCACGGCACCGCCGACGAGGTGGCCGGTGCCGAAGAGTCGGAAGGAGACGAAGCCGCTCAGTGCCACGGCCGCAATGAGGAGGTAGGTCAGAGGGCTGCGAAAGAGCCCGGCACCGCCGGTGACCTCGAGTCGTGAGAACGAGTCGATGGCCTCTTCCGTATCGCCCACGGGATTGAGTTCTGTTTCATCGCCGTGCCCGGGGCCGGTATCGGCTGCGGATTCGGCCTGGGCCAGACGGGCCTCCTCGGCGGAGTTCATGCTCCGACGTTGGACGGAGAGTTCGTCCGGGTCCGCATACAGCGGGGCCACGTGAGAGTCGGTGGTGCGTTTGGCGAGGCGACTGCGGCGGGCGTTCGAGCGCCTCAGCCGGGCGGTCGTGCCGGCGTCGGCGCCGAGTCCGAGCAGCGCAGAGAAATACCAGGAGGCGGCGCGGACGTTGTTCGACAGCAGACCCGCCAGAGTGTTCTTCAGCTGGGTGAGGACGAGGAGGCAGAAGATGCTGAGGAAGCCGGGGCTGGCGAGGCTGAGTCGGTAGCGCTGTTCCGTGCGGATCTGAGATTTCGACAGAGGTGGCAGCGGGGAGGAACCGAGTTGGGAGGCCAGTGCGGTGGAGACCGTGAGTCTGGCGCTTGGGGCGACGACGACTCTGCGGCCGAGGTCGCGGAGTCGACGCGAGTATTCAAGACCACGGTAGGCAACGCCGAGGACCCTAGAGGGTGCTCCGATCCTCTCCAGCTCCGTGGTGGCGATGAGCATGCCGGGCAGATCGAGACCCAGAGTCTCCGACTGCCCGTCGCGCTGGCCCTGGTCGTACTCCCCGTCTGCGACGGGGTTGACCCTGGCTCCCGCCGAGGTGGTGGTGACGCCTGCGGAGACGATGTGATCTGAGTGCATGATCTTGGGACCGACGGCGGCGATCGATTCTGTCGCGCCGATGGCCTCGAGCAGTTCTTCAAGACATTCGGGCTCGGGGCGTGAGTCTGCGGTGAGGAACCACAGATGGGTGCTGTCGGCGACTTCGGGGAGTGCCATGGCCTCTGTGACGGCAAGACCCCCGAGATCCACGATCGGGATCTCGGGGTAGGACTTGCTCAGAGCTGTTTCGAGCTCGACCCTGCTGCTGTCATCGCCTGAGGCGAGGACAACTGTAACGGCAGGTTTCACACGACCTGTTTCTTGAGTCGGCGGCGTTCACGTTCAGACATACCGCCCCAGATTCCGAAGCGCTCGTCATTCGCCAGCGCGTATTCGAGGCAGTCTGACCGGACATCGCACGAGGCGCAGACACGTTTGGCCTCACGAGTCGATCCGCCCTTTTCGGGGAAGAACGCCTCGGGGTCGGTCTGAGCGCACAGCGCTTGGTCCTGCCAGGAAAGCTCACCGTCCTCAGCTGCCCCGAAGAGCAGTGAAAGCGGTGATACTGCGGAGTTATCCGTGGGAAGCGGTGTCAGATCGTTCGGATCGATCGCCAATGGATCAGGCAGAGTGTCCGGTGTTCGTGCTCCTGGTTCGACGAACCAGTCTTCGGCACTTCGAGAAGTGACTCCGGGCACGACTGTGGAGAAGTCTTCCCTCTCCTGCCTTTTGCTCTGTGCGCTTTGCACGGTTTTCCCCTTTCTCACGCTCAGCTCACCTACCACTGCGAGCTCCGGTTCCGGTACCGTTCGAGGAGTGAAATGGTCTGGGTGCGACCGGCTCCCCGGATGGTTCCGGAGGTGAAGCTCGTGCTGACGGTATCAGCGTGGTGGATGCTCGAATCCGGGGATTCGTGCTAAGTGCGTTCCCCTGTTAAGTATAAATTACACGCGTGTCATTACCGCCCCGTCAAGCCCTCGTGGAGTATTGAAGAGGCCGCCGGAGAGTTATTCGAACACACCTTCACATACACACGCGCCGAGAACACCACATGTAGCGACCACTATCTGGGATGGACACAACCTGTGGTGCGCGCCTGAGCAAATCTGGAGAATTTAGAAATCATTCGCCGTCGGTGGGATTATGGAGTCATGAGAGTCGAATCACTCGCGATCGTCGCCCGATCCCAGCAATCGCACCCAGAAAACGGGCGCCGAGGCTGCCCGACGACGATGCGGACGCGGTGATGAACGACCGACTCCTCACCGTCTATGCACCTCCCGTGGAGGAGGACATTTCGCCCGGTTCCGATCTGGCAGCCATCCTTGTCAACGCTCTGCGTCGCAATCGGATCGACCTCAAGGACGGTGACATCCTCGTCATCGCCTCGAAGGTCGTGTCCAAAGCTGACGGCCGTCTGCTCTCCGTCAACGACCGGGCGGAGTTCGAGGAACTCGTCAAGGAGTCGTCGAACCACCTCGTCGCCGAACGCACCTATGCCTCCGGATCCACCGTCCAGATCGTGCGCACCCATTCGGGCACCGTGCAGGCGGCGGCCGGCCTCGACCAGTCGAACTCCGGCGGAGCCGTTGTCCTTCACCCAGTCGACAGCGACGCCTCGGCCCAGAAGCTGCGGCTGCGGGTCGAAGAGGCGTTCTCAGTGCGCATCGGCGTCGTCATCTCCGACACCATCTCGCGGCCGTGGAGGATCGGAGTCGGCGACTTCGCGCTCGGTCTCTCCGGCTTCTCCGGACTCGATGACCAGCGCGGCAAGCCCGACGGCGACGGTCGTGTGCAATCGGTGACCGTCCGCGCAGTCGCCGACGAGATCGCCGCCGCAGCCGATCTCGTCAAGGGATCATCGCGCGGCCTTCCGATGGCACTCGTCCGGGGCGCCGGTGGTTACCTGGACAATGGTCGGGCCGGGGCGAAGGCGCTCAGCCGCGACCTCGGCGAGGACTGGTTCCGCTACGGCCACGTCGAAGCGATCCATCGCGGGCTCGGAGTCACAGAGCTGCCCGGACGTGCCGCGGCCGGGGACAACAGCGACGACATCCTCGAACGTGTCTCCCGCGCCATCCGCGTCGTCCGAGCCGGGTCATCACGCACCCCCGGGCAGGCCGCCTGGCGGATGCGCATCGAAGGCTCCGGGTCACGGATCACCATGGCCCCCTCCGACTCGCCCGCGACCCCGCAGGCCGGTGGGCCTCCCCTGCTCGAGGCGATGGTCGGCCTCGGTTCACTCGTCGAGCGCATGCACACCGCACTCTTCGCCGAAGACCTCAGCGCGACGACGAAATGGGAGTGGGCCGATGGCGAGCTCGGCGCCTTCCCCCGCGGAGTCCGCATCAACATCGGACTCCTCAACCCCTGACAACACCCCACCCTCTGACGTATATCGAGAAAGCAGGTCTGCCTCGTGGATCTTTCCATCATCAGCCGCACCGGCGGACCCGTCCTGTTCTGGCGCGGGCCCGACTATGACCGACTCGACCTCACCGGTCCCGTCGTGGCGAACTGGGTGAATAAGGGAGTCGGACTCTTCGGAGACTATGGGCTCGGCCCCGACTTCACGCTCTTCGTCCCAATGCCTGCCGGACTGCACTGGCGCGAGCTCGTCGCCATCCTCAGTGTCCTCCTCGCCGATGGTCGCGTCGTCCTCGGAGCTGGATCTCAAGAGGATCAGGCAGACGGCGCGGCCGCCTCGGCGGACACACCCACCGCGCTCGACGGTGACTTCCACGCGCTGGTGCCGTTGGGCCATGAGAACGATGAGCGCCTGGCCGCGGCAGAAGAGGTCTTCGTCTACAACCCGCCCGCGCTGGCGCTGAGCACACCGGTCGATGAGGACTTCATCGATGTGAACTCAGCGATCCGGGCCTACCCGGATGTCACACCTCGGCGACTGCAGGCCACCGGAACGCTCCTCGTCGGTGACGAGGAGATCGCGTGGGCCGACCCGGCCGATGATTCCGGCTCCGGCATCCTGGTGGCGAACTCAACCCCGCAACCGCAGGAGTGGGCGACGTTCCTGGATCACCTCCTGCGCGGGGGTGAATCTGTGTTGGCCAATGGCATGGACGACGCTCGCGTTGCGGACCTGGCGAGCAGCCTCGGCGAGGTCCGTGGCAGACTGGGCTCATGGACAAAGTAGTTGATACGCCCGCCGAGGCGGTAGCCGATATTGCAGATGGATCATCGATCGCCGTGGGCGGTTTCGGTGTCGTCGGTGTCCCAGAGTTCCTGATCCGCGCGATCAAGGAACAGGGCGCCAAGGACCTCGAAGTGATCTCGAACAACGCCGGAGTCGACGGGCGGGGCCTGGGCCTGCTGCTCGCCGACCACCGTCTCCGACGCATCATCGCCTCCTATGTCGGTGAGAACAAGGAATTCGCACGCCAGTACCTCTCCGGCGAGCTCGAGGTCGAACTGACCCCGCAGGGAACCTTGGCAGAGAAGATGCGCGCCGGTGGCGCCGGAATCCCCGCGTTCTACACGATCACCGGAGCCGGCACCCAGGTCGCAGACGGCGGCATGCCGTGGAAGTACGACGCTGAGGGCAATGTGGTCAAGGAATCACCGGCCAAGGACACCCGCGTCTTCGACACCTTCGGCGAAGAGAAGGAATACGTCCTCGAGGAGTCACTGGCACCCGACTACGCGCTCGTCCGCGCCGCCGTCGGAGACCGCCACGGCAACCTCGTCTTCCACTCCTCAGCCAGGAACTTCAATCCCCCAGCCGCCCAGTCGGCTCGAATCACCATCGCCGAGGTCGAGAAGCTCGTCGAACCGGGCGAGATCGATCCTGATGACGTGCACGTGCCCGGCATCTTCGTCCACCGCGTCGTCGAGCTGACCCCGGAACAGGTCGCCGACAAGCCCATCGAAAAACGTACCGTTCGCGAAGCCTGAGGAGCCGATATGTCATTGACAAGAAACCAGATGGCGGCCCGCGCGGCCCAAGAGCTCGAAGCCGGCAGCTACGTCAACTTGGGCATCGGAATGCCGACCCTCGTGCCCAACTACCTGCCCGAGGGCGTGGACCTCGTCCTCCAGTCGGAGAACGGTCTGCTCGGCGTGGGTCCCTACCCGACTGAGGACGAGATCGATCCCGACCTCATCAACGCCGGCAAGGAGATCGTCACGATGGCCCCCGGTGCCTCGTACTTCGATTCCGCAGCCAGCTTCGGCATGATCCGCGGCGGCAAGGTCAATGCCGCGATCCTCGGCGCGATGCAGGTCGCAACGAACGGCGACATCGCGAACTGGATGATCCCCGGCAAGATGGTCAAGGGCATGGGCGGTGCCATGGACCTCGTCCACGGTGCGCAGCGCGTCATCGTCATCATGGACCATGTCGCCAAGGACGGTTCGCACAAGCTGCTGAAGAGCTGCGAGCTGCCTCTGACCGGCAAGGGCGTCGTCAGCCGCATCATCACCGACATCGCCGTGCTCGACGTCAGTGGAGATTCCTTCACCCTCGTCGAACTGGCTCCCGGAGTCACCGTCGAAGAGGTCAAGGAGAAGACCGGCGCCGAGGTGAACGTCCCCGACGACGTCGCCACCATCTCCGTCGACGCAGCCTGAGACGCTGACTCTCGGATGTCGGCCGGATGGTCGGCGCGCCGCGGTCACGCTAGGTGACTAGCGGCGCGGCAGAGGCGCTAGGTCTGATCGTCCCGGCAGTTTGATGAGAGGCCGTCCTGGGCCGATTCCTTCAGAGGAATTCGGCCGAGGACGGCCTCTTCCGTGTGCCACTCTTCCGTATGTCAGGAGCGCTGTGCAGGGAAGGCACAAGGGAGCACTGTGCTGCGGGTATGTTGTGCCGTCTGCAGAGAGCGCTTCGCAGGATGGTCGCAGGCGATCAGCGCAGCGGCGACCAGACTCACCACGCACCGCAAGCCACTCAACACCCTGTTGGTCGCTGAGCACCCCGTTACCATCACAGACAACAGTTCGTTCTGCACCGCCTACACTCCGTGCCAAAAGGCACCTCAGCAAAGGGGTGGTTTGCTGCTCACAGTGCGTGGTGCCGATACGCAGTCGGCTCAGACCAGTTGCGAGTAGTCTCTGACCAGCTGCGGAAAGTTCAGGCGAAGGGCAGCGAGTTGTCGAGGCCGGTGGTGGCCACGAACAGGTCGCCGTGTCCGTCAGCGGTCACTGTGGGCTCGTTCGCCGCGATGAAGACGCTCTGACCACGTGTCAGTGTCACCGTGGACCCGAGCGACGTCAGTGTGATGCTTCCCGAGGTGCACAGCGCAATGCTGGCGCCGCGGCGTTCGATCTGAGTCAGTCGAGGGCACCGCAGCGACTGCAGTGCGAAGTCCTCAGTCGCCCCGAGGAGGATTCCGTCACGGTCGGGTTCGACCATCCGAGGCTTGGCGGAAGTGAACTTTGCGACCTTGCCCAGTTCGGGGATGTCGATGTGTTTGTTCGTCAGTCCCCCGCGCAGAACGTTGTCGCTGGAGGCCATGACCTCAATCCCGGTCCCGCCGAGGTAGGCGTGCAGGACGCCGGATTCCATCGCCAGGGCCTCACCGGGCTGCAGGTGCACGCGGTTGAGCATGAGCGCCACCAGCACACCGGGATCGGACGGGTAGTCAGCAACGAGTTCCTGGAAGGTCTCTGCAGGGTCAACTGCCGTGCCCGAACGGCTGATATGGCCGTCGGGAAGTTCTGCCAGATCCTGTCCGGCAACCTCGTCGACAAATCCTGCGGACCGAGAGTCACCGAGGACGAGCTCGACGGCCCTGGCAAAGGCCTTGGCTTCGGTGACGGACTTCAGCGCCGAGAGCACATCACCCAGAAAGTCCAGTGAGGTCGGCGACAGGGACAGCGACAGCAGGCGTTCGAAGGTGGAGCGCACGGCCTTGCGGGACCGGAAACCGGTCAAGGCGTGGAACTCAGTCAGAGCGTAGATGAGTTCCGGTTTGGCCGAGGGGTCCTTGTAGTTGCGCGTCGGGGAATCGAGGTCGGGACCTTCGGATTCCTCGCGGGCGAACCCGAGGGCCGCCTGCTCGGGGTTCGGGTGAACCTGAATGGAGAGTGCCTTCTGCGCGGAGAGAACCTTGAGAAGGAAGGGCAGACGTGGCCCGAAGACCTGAACAGAGTCGTGGCCCAGCAGTCCGGCAGGATCACCGGCAAGGTATTCGATGAGGTTGGGGCCGACCGTGGTGCTGTTCGTCTTCACATCAACAGATGACGATGAGCCCTGCTGCGCCGACCGGTGAGTCGAGCTCTGCTGATCGAACTGTCCGTTGTCCAACCGCGAGGGGCTGAGGGGATGAGCTCCGAGCCAGAGCTCGGCGCAGGGAGTGCCGTCGGGTGCGGTACCCAGGATTGCCGGGATCGCGTCCGTGCTGCCCCACGCGAAATTCTTGACCGTGTTGTGCAATCGACGCACTGTCTTGGTCCCCTTCGGCTGGAATCATCGGATGTACACACATGCCGTGTGTGCTTCTCCACGTTAGCGCGTTCACCTCGACTAATCACCGATTTCGGAAGTGGCTTCACTGACTGTTCAGGCCAGGACATCTGCAATTCACCGGGTGTTACCAGGGCAAATGCACAGGCCGGTGGGGTTGACCTCATAAGTTCGGATGGCCGGCAGCGGCATCAGTCTCTGGAGATCCGGAGCGGGGCTGTGCTTGAACCCCATAGACGAAACGCCTCGTGGCACGCGAAATGCCTCGTGGCCAGTCCCTTTCGGAACCGGCCACGAGGCATGTGCAGTCTCGCCCGATGAAGGCGATGCTGCTGTCATCAGCCGACGACGCGGATGACCTTTGCTCCACGATCGAGCATCCAGCTGTAGCTGCGCTTCGTCGTGTTCGTCCGGGTCGAGCCAGCGTCGTACATCTGACCCTTCGTCTCCGAGATGATGCCGATATGACCTGGGATCCAGATCATGTCGCCAGCCTTCGCTTCGCTGGCCGGAATGACCGTGCCGGCGTTGCGCTGCTGGCTGGTTGTGCGCGGCAGCTTGATGCCGTGCTTGCCATAGACGTACTGGGTGTACCCCGAGCAGTCCCAGCCCTTCGTCGGCGACGTACCGCCCCAGACGTACTTCACACCGAGGTGGGCTTTCGCCTCCTTGATGATGGAGTCACGCTGAGCCTGGATCTTCTCTGCCTTGGACGGCTTGTCTTTCTTGTCGTCCTTCTTGTCATCGGACTTGTCGTCCTTCGACTTGTCGTCCTTCTTATCGTCCTTGGACTTGTCGTCGTCCTTGGACTTGTCGTCCTTCGACTTGTCGTCACCCTTCGAATCGCCCTTGGGCTCTTCGGTCTTCGACTTATCGTCGTCCTTGGACTTGTCGTCGTCCTTGGACTTGTCGTCCTTGGAATCCTTGTCGTCACCCTTGGCGTCTTTGTCGTCTGTAGAACCTTCCCCGGAGTCTGCAGCCGAACCGCCATCTGTGGCGCTGTCCCCCGGCGGTGCCGACGCATCGGCACCACCGGAAGCATTGGCGTCTTCAGAATCACCCGGACCGTTGTTGTCGACGACACCGCCGTCGATCGTTCCTGTGGGCGAGAACTCTGTGGTTCCGTAGCCCTCGGCCCAGACGAGTCGAGCACCTTCGAAGAGCTGCTCGCCTCGCCCGTCCTTGTAGACCGGGTCCGACTCGGGGTAACCGAGGTGACCCTTGATGGTCCCCTTGTCACCCCAATATTTCAGAAGGGTGCCGGTGGTGTAGTGAGCACCGGTGTCCTTCGACCAGTAGATCTTGCCCTTCTGGAACGACTGTGCCGATCCCCCGTCCTTCAGACCGCCCTTCTCTTGCGAGGTGGGCAGTCCCAACTGGGTGACAACGTCACCCTTGAACGAGTTCTTGATTGCTCCGGTCAGGTGGTACGCACCGGTCTTCTTGGACCAGTAGACGTTGCCCTTCTCGTAAGTCTGAGCACGTGCTCCGGCTACGCCCTTGACATCGTGTTCCTTGCCAGTGGCCTTGCCGAGTTCCTTCTTGTGGTCGGCAGCGTACTTTTCGATCGCGGTCTTGGGCTTCGGCGTTTCCTTCTTGCCGTCGTCCTTCTTACCGTCGTCTTTGTTCTTGCTGTCGTCCTTCTTGTCGTCGTCCTTCTTCTCATCGGACGGCAGATCACCGGAGGTCATGATGTCGGTGACAGTTGAGCGGATTTCGCCCATCTTGGAGTAGAAGGCGTCACCGGGGCAGCTGGTGTTCGCGAGGTCGCGGTGCGCGACGACGGTCGACTTGCTCGGCTTGACACCATCGAGCGAGAGTTTCCAGGCAATCGCCGAGGCGACAGCGTCCCGGGTCTTCTTCGGCGGAGCCGACTTGTCGTAGGAGCCGAGCACTGAGATGCCGAAGGTTCCGGTGTTGTGTCCGGCCACGTGGGCACCGATAACGGCCTTCTTGATGTCGCCGCCGCGTGCGTGCCAGAGACGACCGTACTTATCGGCGATGACGTTGTATCCGACGTCGCTCCAGCCGCGGCCCGACTGGTGGTAGGACTGGATACCGCGCAGGACCGACGGGACGTCTTCAGCCGAGTAGCTGTTGGAGCCGGCTGTGTGGTGGACGACCGCCTGCTTGACGCTGCTGGCGTAGTCCGGGCTGCCCTTGTATGCCTTGGCGCCCCAGGAGCTGCGCGAGCCGATCTTCGGCTTCGGCACCTTGGCGGACTTCGCGACGGTGCTCACGGATGAAGATCCGGGCACGTAGTTCTGATTGGTGACCTCGGCCTGGCCTGAAGCGGCCGCGGTCTCGGTGCTCGCAGAATCCGCACTCGAGTCGGGAGTCGACTCAGCGGTGTCTGCCGCACTGTCGGATGAGGTCGAGTTCTGTGGCTCGAGCTCTACTGGGTCGTTCTCGGCCACAGCAGCAGCATCGTTGGGATTCTGCTTCGGGTCGACGAGGACGAGCTCGGCGTCGCTGGGAGCCTTGTCGCCGAGGATGCGCATCTGCACACCCGAAGCGCGGTTGACGGTGAACGGCTCGGAGCCTTCGTTCTTCGCCTGCTCCTTCTGCTCCTCATCGAGTGACTGCCAGTTGCCCCATTCAGAACCGCTCTTGACGCGGACCTGGATCCGGATGTTCGACTTCGACTGCGAGAAGGTGAAGCCGATGAGGCTCGGGTTGTTCGTCGGCACGTCGAGGACGTCGGAGATCAGCGCGATGTTGACGCCGTCCTCGGTCTTCTGACGCACTGAGCCCGAGATGTCGTCGCTGTCCTTCGAGTCCTCGGACGATTCGGAGTTCTCAGACTTCGCGTCCTCTGACGCGCCGTCTTTCTCCTCCTGCTCCGCAGCCGGTGCCGACGGTTCAGCCGCCGGGGCGGAGTCTTGGGCACCTGCGGATCCGTTGCCGCTCTCTGGGGAAGACAGGCTGGCAGAAACCGGATTGACCGACCCCGTGGATGCAGCGGCCGAAGCACCCGCACTCACGTTGACGATGTCTGGCACATTCGTCGAAGCGACAGCGGTCTGCGACTTGAAGATGTTCGGCAGGTTGCTCGTTGCGCTCTGGTTGGCGGCGGTGGCAGTGGAATCACTGGAATCGCGGGCGCCGGGGACGTTGAGTCCGTCTTCGCTCACGCTCAGCGCCTTCTGGGTCACTTCTGGCTCTGTCGATGCCGCGAAGGCAGTCGGTGCCGTGACCGCTAAGGTGCCGACGAGTGCGACCGAAGCGCAGCCCGCGACTGTGGGCAATAAGTATTTCATCGTTACAGCCTTTTCGAGGAAGTCAGGGAAGTTCAGGCCCTGGAATCATCTCACCGTTGGCAGGACGGTGGGTAATCCCAACATCTCAAAATTGTTACACATATACGGCGTGTCAGACTAGCCAAATAACAAAATAAGCAAATTACACGGGTGTGGTTCCCAGTGTTTACACGGGACACACCGAGAGAAACTTTTTCCGGGAATCTGCTGCAGATTCTCACTGAGGACAGAACCACCGTGCTCCGGGAACGTGATGTCTGCCTCAGGGCACGTAGCAGATTTCTCTCTCCGCGCTCTCTTTGTCCTCGTCAGAGCCGCCTTCGGCACTGCCCTGCGCACTGATCTGCGGATTGGTTCCGCCCACGCTCCCAACAGTCCTAAGACTTGCGTTGACCCCAGCAACGGCTCCGGCAGAGCCGCCGGGGGCCGTCTGAGCGCCTTTGTCCTTCTCAGCGTCTTTGGACGACTCTTCGATGGTGTCCGCAACCAAGGTCCTGGCGGCGTCGAAATCAGGATCAGATGGTGTCACGTTGGGCGGAGTGAGGTCAAGCGACTCGATCTTCTGCGACTTCACCTTCAACGCCAGGTCCACGAAGTCGTCGACCTCGGAGGAGGGAATGTCGGTGGCCAGGGCCCCCGGAGTGGCTTTGGCGATCTCCTGGTATCGGGTCAGCACCGTGGCGGGATCGAGCTGCTTGACCATCGCGGTCTGGACACAGCGCTGCCGGATCATGCGCTCGTAGTCGCTGGAGAACTCACGGGAACGGGCGAACCACAGGGCGTGGAAGCCGTCGAGCTTCTGCTTGCCCGGTTCGATCCAGCCCTTGACCGGTCCGTGTTCGCCCGTGGTCGGATCGACCTTTGAGGAGATCGGCACACGCTTGCCGGAGACGAGCGTGATGCCGCCCAGAGAGTCGATGAGGTTCTCGAATCCCTTGAGATTGACCATGGCGAAGTACTGGACTTCGAGTCCGGTGATCGCCGAGGCGGCATCCATCGTGGCCTGCTCGCCGGCCCGTTTCGGATTCTCGAACTCGTCCTTGTGCTGCTCGCCCTGCTGGAAGACGGCGTTGAGCAGGCATTCATCACCGCAGTTGTACCCCTGCGGGTAGTACTTGTGCAGCGGTGAGTCCTTGGGGAACGGCACGTTCTCCATATTGCGCGGCAGGCCGACGATGACGGTCTTGCCCGTCTTCGCATCGATGGAGACCAAGGACAGCGAATCCGGGCGGATGCCGGTGCGCCCCTTGCCCGCATCAGATCCGAGCAGAAGAATGTTGTAGCGCCCATCGACGGGCTTCGCCGCCTTGCCCGAGGAGAAGAGATCGGCCATCAGCCCACGCTGGGAGTCCAGCAGCGTCGTGCCCCAGGCCAAGGGGCCCACGACGATGAGCACGAGGGCACAGAATGCAGCGAGGAAGCGTTTGCGGGCTCTTGCCGAGAGCGTGACCAGCTTGATCCGGCGCAGCGTGTCGAAGAGGCACACGATCCAATTGATCGCGATGACCGGAAGCCAGATGATGAGGAATGTCAGCAGGATCGGGTTCGTGCCGATCGTGAAGAGGAACTTCTTATCGATGATGATCACCACGAGCGCGATGATCGCGAGGATCCAACTGATCGCGGTGATCGACAGCGAGACCTTTGCCCAGCGGCGAGACCGGAACAGCAGCTGCACACCCCCGGGGATGAGCACGCTGATCAGGAGAAGAATCCACGCCCGCACATCACGCGTCGGCTGTGAGGCATACGACGGGTGATGGATGGGGTCGACGTATCTCGTTTCGGCCACTGACCTACCTTTGCTTCGTGCTCGTTGCTGTGATGGCCACACGCGCGGGTCCGAAGCCCGCAGCGACGCAGTCCACTGTGCCAAACCTTCTGGAGAGTCCACTGTGTTCATCCATTGTGGCGCGTGAGAACCCGGGATTCCGGCACATTTCACCTGCGCATGTCGCGTGGTGACAGGTGGACTTGGTCACACGAACCCCCTCGCAGACCCCGTCACAGACCTGCCCCGCCCTCCCCTGCAGACCCAGGACACAGAGGAAGGCCACCGCCTGCTGGCAGTGGCCTTCCTCCTCGAAGTCCGGATTCTTTCCCGCCGAGGCGGGTGTGGCATCAGGCGATGAGCTTGCGCCCCATCACCATGCGCTGAATCTGATTCGTGCCTTCGTAGATCTGTGTGATCTTCGCATCACGCATCATCCGCTCGACCGGGTGGTCGACGACGTAGCCGGCTCCGCCGAGCAGCTGCACGGCGTCGGTCGTGATCTCCATGGCCGCATCCGAGGCGAAGGCCTTCGCCGCCGCACCGAAGTACGTGAGGTCCTCGTCCATGCGCTGGCTCTTGGCTGCCGCGGTGTAGGTGAGCTGGCGGGCGGCTTCGAGCTTCATGCCCATATCGGCGAGCATGAACTGGATGGCCTGGTTCTCGGCGATGTTCTTGCCGAACTGCTGACGTTCCTTGACGTAGCCGATCGCGTAGTCGAGTGCACCTTGCGCGATGCCCACGGCCTGTGCGGCGATAGTCACGCGCGTGTGGTCGAGGGTTCGCAGGGCGATCTTCAGCCCTTCACCGGGATCACCGATGATGCGATCGCCGGGCAGACGGACATTGTCGAAGAGGAGCTCACGTGTCGGCGAGCCCTTGATGCCGAGCTTGCGCTCCTTCTCACCGAAGGTGAATCCTTCATCGGACTTCTCCACGACGAAGGCGGAGATGTTGCGACCGCGTGCACCGTCGGGGTCGGTCACAGCCATAACCGTGTAGTACTCGGAGACGCCGGCGTTCGTGATCCAGGTCTTCACACCGTTGAGGATCCAATCATCGCCGTCTGCGACGGCACGAGTCTTCATCGAGGCGGTGTCGGAGCCGGCTTCGCGCTCGGAGAGGCCATAGGAGAACCCGGCCTCGCCGCGGGCGACCTGTGGGAAGTACTTCGCCTTGATCTCTTCGCTGCCCCCGAGCTGGACGGGCATGCTGCCGAGTTTGTTCACGGCCGGAATGAGCGAGGACGAGGCACAGCCACGGGCGACCTCTTCGATGATGATGGCCACAGCCAGTGCATCGGCACCCATGCCGCCGTGCTCTTCGGGAATGTGTGCGGCAAAGAAGTCGGTCTCAACCAGTGCGTCGTGGGCTTCCTGCGGGTAGCGGGAGTCGGCGTCGACCTCGGCGGCAAAGGGGGTGATCTTCTTCTCGACGACGTTGCGCACGGCGGCGCGAATCTCTTCGTGTTCTTCGCTGGGCTGGTAGAGGTCGAACATCATTCTCCTATTACTGATCGCTCGTTAAGTAGTTCTATTATCGCCGCAGAGCCTGCCCTTTGTCGAGAGCGACCTGCCGGAGGGACTTCCGATGTTCATCGAGACGGTGCCGGATCTGCGCCGCGGAGTCGGTGTCGCCGGCGCCGAGGATGCGGGCCGCCAGCAGGCCTGCGTTCTTCGCCCCGCCGATCGAGACGGTGGCCACGGGGACCCCGCCGGGCATCTGCACGATGGACAGCAACGAGTCCATTCCGTCGAGGTACTTCAATGGGACCGGCACGCCGATGACCGGCAGTGAGGTCATTGAGGCGATCATCCCGGGCAGGTGGGCCGCTCCCCCGGCGCCGGCGATGATCACGCGCAGGCCGCGGTCGGCTGCGGTCTTGGCCCATTCGACCATGTCTTCGGGCATACGGTGGGCGGAGACGACCTCGGCGGTGGAGTCGATGCCGAGTTCGTCGAGCGCTTCTGCGGCGGCCTTCATCGTCGGCCAGTCCGAGTCCGAGCCCATGACGATTCCGACGACGGCTGAGCCGGAATTTGCAGATTCCTTCGCCGAGGCGGCCCCTGAGTTCCCATCATCTGTCGACATATCAGTCCCTTTCGTCGCGGGTGGCATCGCTGCTGCCGGTGTCGTCGGTCGACGGTCCGGCGTTGGCGTCGAGGTCGGTCGGAGCCGGCATCTGCGGGTGCGGATCGACGTCGACGCCGGCGATGAAGTCCGCCGCATGGCGGGCGCGAGCGAGCACCAGGGCGGCATCGCGTCCGTAGGCATTGACGTGGCCGACCTTTCGGCCCGGGCGCACACCCTTGCCGTAGAGGTGGACCTTGATCGCGGGGTCATGAGCCATCACATGGAGATAGGGATGGTAGAGGTCCTCGTGGTCTGCGCCGAGGATGTTGACCATCACAGACACGTCCTCCCGAGCTGCGGGGCTGCCCAGGGGCAGGTCGAGGACCGCGCGCAGGTGCTGTTCGAACTGGCTTGTCACCGCCCCGTCCTGGGTCCAATGGCCGGTGTTGTGGGGTCGCATGGCGAATTCGTTGATGAGGAAGCCGTCCGCGGTCTCGAACAGCTCCATGGCCATCACACCGGTGACGTCGAGGGCTCCGGCGACCTTGAGGATCGCCTCGGTGATCTCCTTCGACTTCTCGGCTGCCAGTCCCGGTGCCGGTGCGACTGCTTCTTTGCACACCCCGTTCTGCTGCCAGGTCTCCACAACGGGCCATACCGCGGTCTGCCCCATCGGAGAGCGTCCGACCATCACGGCGAGTTCGCGGGTGAAGTCGACCTTTTCTTCAGCCAGCAGCTGCCCGACCTCGTCAAGCCAGGTTGCAGCCTCGTCGAGGCTGTCGATGACTCGCACGCCCTTGCCGTCATAGCCGCCGCGAGGTGTTTTGAGGATGAAGGGGTACCCGACTCGGTCGGCGAAGGCTTCGATGTCACTGCGGGAGGTGATCTCTGCCCAGGCGGGGTTCGGCAGTCCGAGTTCGTCCATGCGTCGGCGCATGAGGATCTTGTCCTGAGCGAAGATGAGAGCCTGCGGTCCCGGGCGGATCGCGTGACCCGCCTCGGCGAGGGCCTGGAGGTGTTCCGGAGGAACATGCTCGTGGTCGAAGGTGACCACGTCCACGGTCTCGGCGAAGGCCTTGAGGGTCGCGAAGTCCGTATAGTCTCCGACGCTCACCTCATTGATGACCTGGGTGGCCGGGGCGTCCGCGGTCTCAGCGAGAACTGAGAAGCGGATGCCGAGGGCTTCTGCGGCAGGGGCAAGCATACGTGCCAATTGGCCGCCGCCAATGACACCAACACGAGGAAAAGTCACGTTCGCCATCCTATCGTCCGCCGCGGACATGGGACGCGCAGGTTCATCATGTGAGTCTCACGCTCGGTGGGAGGAGTGCTCGACCTCAGGTGGCTTGTCCTCAAGTGGCGTGGCCCCAAGTGGCGTGGCCTCAGGTGGCCAGGCGCAGCCGCCACAGCGAGGTGACTTCGGCACCGCGTGCCTTGTGGAGTTCGTCGGTAGTGTCCGAGGCGCGGGGGTGGCGCGGGGTCGTATCGTGTCGATCATGGACGCGCAGGCCCGCAGCGGTGATGCGCTCGAGCAGCGCCTCCCGGGTCCGCAAGCCAAGATGTTCGGCCAGATCGGACAGGATCAGCCAGCCCTCGCCCGCCGGGTTCAGATACGCGGCTAGCCCGTCGATGAAGCGGTGGAGCACATCGGATCCCGGGTCGTAGATGCCGGCTTCGAGGGCCGACGTCGGGCGGGCAGGAAGCCACGGCGGGTTGCACACGATGAGATCGGCCCGACCTGATGGGAAGAGGTCGGCTTCGACCACCTCGGCGGATGAAGCCAATCCCAATCGATCCAGATTTTCTTGGGCACAGGCCACAGCACGCGGGTTGATGTCCGTGGCCACGACCCGTTCGACACCGCGGCGCAGCAGCACGGCGGCGAGCACGCCGGTGCCCGTGCCGAGGTCGAAAGCCGTCTGTGGTGCCGATGGCTCTGGTGCGGACGACTGTGGTGCCGACGCCTCCGGTGCCGACGAAGCATCAGTGGCCGGTTCGGCCCCGGGAAATGGTGTCTGGGCGACCAGATCGACGTATTCTCCGCGGATCGGGGAGAATACCCCGTAGCGCGGGTGGACGTCGGCGCCGAGGGCGGGAATGGACACGCCCTTGAGCTGCCATTGGTAGGCGCTCAGCACCCCGTTCAGCTCGGTCAGCGAGACGCACATCGGTCCCGTCGACGGGCCGTAGGCGGCCTCGCAGGCCAGACTGACATCGGGGGCGCGACGCAGGTTCAGCTGGTGGTCGCCATCGAGTTCGACGATGAGTGTACCGAGCAGACGGGCTCGTTCGGCGATGAAGCGACGCTGCGTTTCGAAGGCTCCCAGTGCGCTGAGGTCACCGCGATTGCCGGTTGCCCCGTGATTGCCGGTTGCCCCGTGATTGCCGGTTGCCCCGTGATTGCCGGCTGTCCCACGCTTGCCGCCGCGGCGACCGTTTCTACCGGTCGCCCCTTGCTGACCGCCGCCAAGGTGCTCACTGTGGCGCTTGAAACGGCGGTCCATCGCCTGCAGCAGTTGACGCCCGTTGTGATAGTCCCCGCGCCACAGCAGCGCGGTCCCCGATCGTGCCAGACGGTAGGCGGCATCGGCGGTGATGTCGTCGCTGATGACCGTCACCTGCGTCGGGGCTGCGGACTGGTTCTCCGAATGCCAGGTCGCCGATCGTCGGGCACCGTCTTCGGTCCACTCGAGCTCGGTCAACGGGGCCTCCTGAGGCATCTGGTCATCGGGGAATCGCGGTGCATCTCGTCCTCGGCCACCCGGCTCAGACCACGAGCAGGGGAATCTGCAGCTCGCGTTCCGTCGTCGAACCGTGGTGTCCGATGAGCGCGATCGCGGAGGCGGATTCGTTGTCCGAGTCGACGATGGCGAATTCGTCGCGGCAGATGATCATGAAGTCCCCGATGCGCTGCCGGAACCGAGGGTCGACGGGGCCGAAGTAGCCTCGCCGGATGGCCTCGTCACGGCTGAGGATGAGTGCCCGCTCCCCCACGGTCTCGGTCCAGGCCGAGTACACGTCAGCCTCGGCGCCGTCCTCGGCATAGAGGTGGACTGCCCGGGGTTCGCCGCCGACGTGCCTGACCCCTGAGCGCAGCGCGGGTGCATCGGCGAGGTCGAGGCGCAGGGTGTGGTCGATGTCGACCATTCCGTGATCAGCGGTGACGACCATCGTCGAATCGGCCGGCAGGCCGTTGGCCAGCTGAGACAGAGCCAGATCGACGTGTTCGAGTTCCTCGGTCCACTGCGAGGAGTTGGAACCGTGAACGTGTCCGGTCTTGTCGAGGTTGCCCCAGTAGAGATAGACGAGCCGCCGGCCGGGAGCCTTCGCCTCTTCGATGGCCTGGGCGCAGCGCTCTTCAAGCGTCTTCGAGGCACGGAACCGTCCGCCGCGCAGGGAGGCCCGGTTGAGTCCGCGTCCGGCGAACTTCGCCTCCCCGAGGCTGACCACATCGACCTCGGCCTCGGTGAGGCGTTCGAACAGGGTCGCGTCGGGCACCCAAGAGACAGGGTCGACATCGAGGTCCCAGGTCAGCTGGTTGAACACAGTATCCTTGGACGGGTCGAGGACGCGATACCCGACGACGCCGTGGCCACCGGGCAGACGTCCCGTAGCCAGTGAGGACAGGGAGTTCGCGGTCGTCGAGGGAAACCCTGTGGACAGGGTTCGCCGCGAGGCCGCCATGGAACGGAAGAAAGGGGTGTAGCCGCTGTACTGGCGCAGCTGGCTCTCCCCCATACCGTCGATGAGGACGACGATCGTCGTCCGCGACTCCCGGTCGAGTCCCAGGGACTGTGCCCTGGCCCGTGCCGTGTCGTCGAAGATCTCACCCGCGCCGAGGCTGAGCGCCGCAGCCGGGACCACGTCGGAGAGGATGGGCCCGGAATAGTCGGGCGGCCCCGTCAGGGGTGAGGTTGTCCCATCTGCCATCAGCGGCGGGACCGAAGCCTGGCGTGGAAGACGGCGGCACGCAGCTTACCGGCGAACTCCGCGATCCGGTCAACGGCAGACTGGCCCTCAGCTTCGGCGGAGACGCGCAGCATGACGTCTTCGGAGAAGATGGATCCGCCGTAGCCGTGGTCGGCTGTGCAGTCCGGGTCCCCACAGGTCTCGGGGAAGGCTTCGATCCGTCGGGAGGCGCCCCAGGACATGGTCAATGACACCTCGACGGGCTTGTCACCGGGGATGTAGGCGGCCGGGTCGGCAAACGTCCGGCCGACCATGACGGTGCCCAGGCGTGAGAGTTCGATGTCTTCGCTGCTCGTCACGGCACGCGGTTTGGAGCCGGGCGCGACGTTGGGATCGTCGTCGACGTGCGCAAGCAGCAGTCGCGTCTCGGTGAGTACGAACGCGGTGACGTGCCGGTGAATCGATTCGATGTCGACATGAGTGTCGATGTGGACGAAGTGCGCGAGAACCGGTTCGTCGAACAGAGAATCAGCCAGAATCCCCTGTGTGAGCTGTGGGTAGTATCCGGCCGACTGCAGATCGTGGACGAGAACTTCGGGTAAAGCCATGACTCCTATTGTGCCGTACTCGCCCGACTCTTCCCACTTCGCACCGTTCCTTCGGCTCCTGTTCGGTGACCTTGCAGTTCATGTACGGTCAGGGACTCTCGCCGTCCGCTTATGCTGGGAGCATGGAAAACTATCCTGCCG
Source organism: Brevibacterium aurantiacum (assembly GCF_003932995.1). Classification (NCBI taxonomy): domain Bacteria; kingdom Bacillati; phylum Actinomycetota; class Actinomycetes; order Micrococcales; family Brevibacteriaceae; genus Brevibacterium; species Brevibacterium aurantiacum. Next base: position 1,562,098 of record NZ_CP025333.1, on the reverse strand, counting down.
GCTGGGAAGCCGATGTCGTCCTGCGCGACGGCGGAACCGCTCATCTGCGCCCCATCGTCCCTGCCGATGCCGATGCCCTGTCGAGGATGCACGAGGCTCAGTCGCCGGAGTCCGTCTACCTGCGCTTCTTCGCCCCGCTGCCCCGCCTGCCCAAACGTGATCTCGAACGGTTCGTCAACGTCGACCATCGGGATCGGGTGGCGATGATCATGCTCGTCGGCTCCGACATCATCGGAGTCGGGCGCTTCGACAAGATCTCCGAGACCTCCGCCGAGGTGGCCTTCAACATCGCCGACGCCCATCAGGGACGCGGCATCGGTTCGATCCTCCTCGAACACCTCGCGGCCGCCGCCCGGGAATCGGGGATCCGCAAGTTCACCGCCGAGGTGCTCCCCCAGAATCGTTCGATGCTCCAGGTCTTCCAGGCCGCCGGCTACGAGGTCACCCGCGGCTTCGACGACGGGGTCGTCGCCGTGAACTTCGACATCGACCCGACCACACGCTCGATCGAGGTGCAGGCCTCGCGGGAGCACCGCGCCGAGGCCCTGAGCGTACGCACGGTCCTCCACCCCACCTCGGTGGTGGTCATCGGCGCCAGCCGCAAACGCAACTCCACCGGCCATCTCCTCATCCGCAACATCACCGCGGCGAAGTTCACGGGCGACCTCTGGGTCGTCCACCCCGAGGCGGACCAGATCGCAGGGGTCCAGGCGTACAGGACCCTCGAAGATCTTCCCGGCACCGCGGATCTCGCCGTGATCGCGGTTCCCGCGGAATCGGCCACCGAGGTGGTCCAGGAGTGCGCGGCCCACGGGGTCAAGGCGGTGCTCGTCATCTCCTCGGGCTTCGCCGAGACCGGCGACGAGGGTGCCGAACTGCAGAGAAGAATGGTCGCCACGTCCCGCGCCTACGGAATGCGCGTGGTGGGCCCGAATTCGTTCGGCCTCGTCAACGAGGCCGCCGATGTCTCCCTCAACGCCTCCCTGGCCCCGTTCCTGCCGGATTCGGGTTCGCTGGGACTCTTCAGCCAGTCGGGCGCGCTCGGGACCGCGCTGCTCTCGGCGGCGAAGAACCGCGGCCTGGGGATCTCGACCTTCGTCTCCGCGGGCAACCGCGCCGATATGTCCGGCAATGACGTCCTCCAGTATTGGGAGGAGGACCCGGACACGAAGACCGTCGGACTCTACCTCGAGTCGATCGGCAACCCGCGCAAGTTCTCCCGCATCGCCCGCCGCGTCTCCCGGGTCAAACCGATCATCGTCATCAAGTCCGATCTCACGGGCAGGGAACTGCCTCCGGGACACATCGTGCGCACCTCCTCCCTGGCCCCGAACACCCTTGACCAGGTGCTCGGACAGGCCGGAGTGATCAGGGCGGACACGATCCACCAGCTCTTCGACCTCGCTCAGGTCTTCTCGACTCAGAGCCTGCCCGCCGGGCGACGGGTCGGCGTCATCGGCAATTCGGCCGCGATGGCCACCCTCCTCGTCCAACGCTCACGCTCGGAGGGACTGCATGTCGAGGCCGAGCCGGTCTCCCTGCACCCCGAGGTCGACGCCGAGCGATTCCGGACCGAGCTCGATGCCATGTATGCCCGCGACGACATCGACTCGGTCATCGTCACGTTCACCCCCTCGGCAGGAGCCGAGGAAGCGGAGATCGCAGCGCACCTCTCAGAGGCCGCGGCCAGATCCCAGAAGACGACCGTCGCCTGCTTCCTCGGAATCCACGGTGTCAAGGACGAACTGACGACCTACCTCACCGATGACGAGGGGGCGCGGGTCTCTCGCACCGTGCCCAGCTACGTGGGCCCGGAGGACGCCGTCTGGGCGCTGGCCAGGGCCACCGACTATTCGCGCTGGCGCGCCGCAGACCACGGCCGGTTCCTCGAGATCGAGGACCTCGACGACAAGGGGGTGCGCTCGATCATCGAGTCCGCCCTCTCCGATGCTCGGCCGGGAACTCCCGTCCGCCTCGAACGCAGCGACACCCGGGCGCTGCTGTCCTGCTACGGCATCGAGGTCCTGCCCTACATCACGGCCGCCTCGGTCGAGGAGGGTCTGGCCGCTGCCGAAGAGATCGGCTATCCCGTGGCGCTCAAGGCAGTGACGAATGTGCTGCGCCATCGCATGGAACTCGGCGGGGTGCGGCTGAACATCGACTCCCCCGAGGAGCTGAGGGAGGACTTCACGGCGATCCAGCGGATCATCCGCCAGGTGATCGGGGACTCGGATCCCCTTGTCGATGTCCAGACCATGGCCCCACACGGAGTCCCCTGCGTCATCCGCGCCGGAGAGGATCCGCTTCTTGGGCCGCTGCTGTCGTTCTCTCTGGCCGGGGACACCACCGAGCTGCTCGGCGATGTCTCACATCGGGTCGCCCCGCTCACCGACAGGGAGGCCGGGGACATGATCAAGTCGATCAAGGCCTCGCCGCGACTCTTCGGGTACCGGGGACTGCCGCCGATGAATATCGACCCGCTGGGCAATGTGCTCGAACGGCTCTCGGTCCTCGTCGAACGCCACCCGCAGATCCGCGAGCTCGTCATCCACCCGATGGTCGCGACGGAGACCGAGGGGCATGTCCTCAGCGCCCGGATCGATCTGCTCCTCGACCCGACGCGCATCGACTCGACGAGGCGCCTGCTCAGCTGATCGGCGGCGGGCGGGCCGACTGGCACAGAGGCGCTGGTCGAATCGGCCGGCAGGTCCCGTGGCCGCTGCCGAGGAGGGTCTGGTGGCCAGACGGTGGCACCTTCGCGCGCATGACACTAAGGTGGAGTCAGAGCCCATGGGACGAAGACATGCCCCGTTTAGTGGGAACCGACTGTCAGTTTGGCGAGTCTTATACCAATTCTTCGCTATTGCAGGTAGTGTCTGTATCCGTTCGACACGAAACGTTATGAATTCGTGTTTTAGTGTGCGGCCAAACATTGGCCATAGTCTGTGGCCAACCGCTGGCCATCCACCATCCAAAAGGCACCTGTACTGCAGGTGCCTCACGAGAGTGAGGCCTGAAAGAAATGATTTCACGAAGAGACGTCGTCACCGACTCCGCGATTGCCGTAGTCGCCGAACAGGGAGTTCGTGGACTCACCCACCGGGCAGTCGATGCCCTCGCCGAGCTGCCTGTCGGCTCCACCTCGAATGTCTACCGCACCCGCGACGCCCTGATCACAGGAATCATGGGGCGCATCGGAGACCTCAACTCGCAGCAGCTCGACCGTCTGCCCGACATGTTCCGGGACAGTGGAAAGCCCGCACAGGAGATCGCCGTCGATTTCTGCATGAACTGGCTGACCACGGACCGCAATCGCTTCTACACGATGATCATGCTCAGCCTCGACCCGGCGTTGCCCGATGAAGCGGTGGTGGCGAAGCAGAGGAACATGCGCAGCATCAATGAGTTCATCATGCGCTTCGGTCAGGTCGACGCCGACCTCGCGCGCCGGATCAACAGCTCGGTGATGGGCATGATGGTCAGTGAGCTCATGGCCGGAACCGCGGACCGCTCGCACATCGAGCAGTACATGAGCGAGTTCCTCAAGTGGAAGCGCGACATCGCAGCGCAGTCTTAAACACACGACCAGCACTCCCCTCCTGTACCGCCTTCGCGTGCGACACTCCTCCATGACCTACGCCTGCGACACGAACCTTCGCCTGCGACACTCTTCTACGGCCTTCGCGTGCGACACGAACCCTCGACCGAGGCCGATTGGGCCATAGAACTCTAATCGAACGCTAGAATCAATGGGTGCTCTCCGTTGCGCCTGCACCGACTCGGCGCTCGGGAGAGCATCCGGAGAACATTCGCGCGTCCCAGTCAAAGGAGTTCCATGACCGAAGGCAGAGTCATCGATGTCGACGTCTCGTCGGAGATGGAGAGTTCGTTCCTCGAATATGCGGTCTCGGTCATCCACTCCCGCGCACTGCCCGACGCACGTGACGGCCTCAAGCCGGTCCAACGCCGCATCGTCTACCAGATGGGCGACATGGGTCTGCGCCCGGAGCGCGGCCATGTGAAGTCCTCCCGCATCGTCGGCGATGTCATGGGCAAGCTCCACCCTCACGGTGACACCGCAATCTACGATGCCCTGGTGCGCCTGAGCCAAAGCTTCATCATGCGCGTTCCGCTCGTCGACGGCCACGGAAACTTCGGTTCCCTCGACGACGGCCCAGCCGCCCCACGTTATACAGAGGCCCGACTGACATCGGCCTCGATGCAGATGATCGCCGGCCTCGACGAAGATGTCGTCGACTTCGTCGGAAACTACGACAACACTCTGACTCAGCCCGAGGTTCTGCCCAGCGCATTCCCGAACCTGCTCATCAACGGCACCTCCGGAATCGCCGTGGGCATGGCCACGAACATGGCCCCGCACAATCCCGGTGAGGTCATCGCCGCCTGCTGCCACCTGATCCGCAATCCGGAGGCCGGCCTTGCCGAGCTCATGCGCTTCATCCCCGGCCCTGATCTGCCCACCGGCGGGCGGATCATCGGACTCGACGGTGTGCGCGAAGCCTATGAGACCGGACGAGGAACGTTCCGCACCAGGGCCACCGTCTCAATCGAGAACATCAACGCCCGGCGCAAGGGCATCGTCGTCACCGAGCTGCCCTACCTCGTCGGCCCCGAAAAGGTCGTGTCCAAGGTCAAGGACGCCGTCGGGGCGAAGAAGCTCACCGGCATCGCCTCGATCGATGACTACTCGGACCGCAAGAACGGCATGCGCCTGGTCATCGGCATCAAGAACGGGTTCAATCCGGAGGCTGTCCTCGCCGAACTCTACCGGCAGACCCCGCTCGAGGAATCGTTCAGCATGAACAATGTCTGCCTCGTCGACGGTCAGCCACGGACGCTGGGTCTGCGCGAACTGCTGACCGTCTACCTCGCCCACCGCATCGACGTCATCCGACGCCGCACGGTGTTCCAGCTGCGCAAGGCCAAGGACCGCCTCCACCTCGTCGAAGGTCTGCTCATTGCGATCCTCGACATCGACGAGGTCATCCAGCTCATCCGCTCCTCCGACGATGCGGCCACGGCACGCACCCGCCTCATGGACGTCTTCGAACTTTCGGAGCTCCAGGCCACCTACATCCTCGACCTGCAGCTGCGCAGGCTGACCAAGTTCTCGCGGATCGAACTCGAGGCCGAACGCGACGAACTGCGCAAGAAGATCGCCTACCTCGAAGACCTGCTCGCCGATGAGGCCAAGCTGCGTGAACTCGTCGCCACCGAACTCGAGGCGACGGCGGAAGCCATCGGCTCACCTCGGCGCACGGTCCTCATCGAAGGCTCGATGAAGGAGCTCTCTGCCAAGGGCAAGAAGGCGCAGGCAGACCTCAAGATCGCCGACGCCCCCTGCCGAGTCCTGCTCTCAACATCGGGCCGGATCGCCCGGACCGCCGATGCCTCACCGCTGCAGAGGGTCGGGAAGCGCTCGAGCCACGACGCGCTGCGTTCGGAGATCGTGTCGACGACTCAGGGCAAGGTCGGTGCGGTGACCTCGACCGGTCGTCTGCACATGGTCGATGTCGTCGACCTGCCAGCCCTGCCCCCGGCCGCAACCCGGCCCAACGTCGCCGGCGGCGTCAAGATCGCCGACTACGTGACGCTGGAGAAGAACGAAACCGTCCTCGGCCTCATCGACCTCGATCGTGAATTCGTCCTCGGCACCGCGGGCGGAGTCGTCAAACGCGTGTCCGTGGCCGCGCGGCCGAACAAGAGCGAATGGGAAGCGATCACGCTCAAGGGCAAGGACTCCGTCATCGGCGTCGCCCAGCCGAAGGACATCGATGAGTCCCTGGCTGTGTTCGTGACCTCGAACGCACAGCTGCTGGCCTTCGACGCCTCCGGGCTGAGAGCCCAAGGCTGGAACGCCTCTGGTGTGGCAGGTATGAAGGTTGCCGCCGATGCGCGCGCCCTCTTCTTCGGAATGACGCCCAAGGCGGCCAAGACCGATGAGGAAGGCGACGCCGACACCAACATCGGCACGTTCGCCGTGGTCACCGTCGCCAGCGGCGAGAACTTCTACGGCGCACCCTCGTCATCGATCAAGGTCAGCGACTTCTCCGAATATCCGACCAAGGGTCGTGCGACCTCGGGTGTGCGTGCCCATAAGTTCCTCAAGGGAGAGACCGAGCTGTCCCTGGCATGGGTCGGCGACTCTCCGCAGGCCGCTGCGCAGGCGGGTGGGGCCAGGACCCTGCCAGCCGAGATGTCGAGGCGCGATGCCACCGGTTCGCCGCTGGAATCCAAGATCGACGTCATCGGGACGGTCCCCCGCCTCGGTGACGCCGAGGCGGCCCTTTCAGGCGGCGGAGCCGGTGCAGGTGACTCAGGCGCGGCAGGTACTGACGCTTCCGGTGACGGGGGTGCGGCCTCCGGCGGGGGCTCATCGTCCTCGGCTGCCACGCGCACTCAGGGCCTGGCGACGAACTTCGGTGAACTCGATCTCGACCTCGACGGCGGGCCGGATCTCGATGAGGCGAAGGAAGAGATCGCCCGCTCGAAGATCGACTCCGACGACGCCGTCATCGTCTCCCATGATGACGACGACGATGACGACACCGCACTGTTCTGAGGAACCTGGCAGGGCTTTCCGAGATATCGGACGAGAAAAGCTGCCCTGTCGTCAGTAGTGATTGTGATCACAGATCACTGCACACGTGGTACCCGTATTCGCACAAACAACCACTGCAACTGTATGCCTTACGGCTAACAGTGCGCAGCGCAGCCAACGGTGCTGTGTAGACCAACCGGTGCGTGATGCGTCGCGGAACCTGGCTCAGTTGGAGCCTCTGGCTCAGTTGGAGTGCCTGGCTCAGTTGGAGTGCCTGGCTCAGTTGGAGTGCCTGGCTCAGTTGGAGTCTCTGACTCAGTTGTCGTCGTCGTCGAGATCCAGCTGCATTTGGGCGGCCGTACCGCGCTTCATCTCGCCGATACCGGTCTCCCCCAGCCCCTGGAGCGACAGAGATTCGCGCCGCTCGAAGACATAGGCATCCGAGGCCGAGAGCACCCGAGCCGTGTCCTCATCGGTGAAGATCGTGCCGGGATCGGCCACGGCGGTGAGCCGGGCAGCCAGATTGACGCTGGAACCGAAGATGTCGCCCAGGCGAGACAGGACCCTGCCCCAGACGAATCCGACGCGGGCCTGCGGCAGATCCTGGGCAGCGGTAACGCGTTCCATCAGGGTCATCGCGATCTCCGCTCCGCCCAAGGGCGTCTCGGCAGCGAAGAACACCTCATCGCCGACAGTCTTGATGACGCGACCGCCACCAGTGGCGACGATGTTGTAGGCCATGCCCTGGAACTCCTGGACCAGATTCGCCAACTGTCTGGGCTCCATCTTCTGCGACAGCCGTGTATAGGAGACGAGGTCGATGAAGCCGACCGCACGTGCCAGCGGCATCGACGAGTCGTACCAACCCTGCCTGTTGTCGATGGCCAGACCATCGGAGACGTTGACGTTGAGGCGACCCATCACCTCGGCGAGGTTGCGCCGCCAGGAATACGTCAGCATCTTCTGCAGAGGATCGACCATGTCCTCGACGAGCTGCAGCGCGTCGCGTCTGGCCTCGGGATCGGTCAGGCCCTCCTCCTCAGTGAGGAAGTCGACGAGAGTCTCCATCTGCCATACGACGAGACGGTCCGTGGTCTGACCGATCGCGCGGGCCAGTGACAGGGCAGTGGACTGATCAATGAGGCCGTCGGCGACAGGCTTGGCCCACATGCGCAGCGCATGGGCGTCGCTGACGGTGTAGGCCTTCTCTATGCCGTCCGTCTGGGACATGCCCAATGCTCGCCACATCTTGCGCGCAGAGACCGTGGAGATGCCCCCGAGTTTCGCCGCTTCACGCCGGTCGAGCACGCGTTTGCCGTCGAGGAGGATCTCCTCGAGGCGTTCGGCCGCGCTGCGCGTTTCGTAGACGGTCTCGTCTTCGTCCTCGTCACCTTCGCCGACGATCTGCAGGGCCGCAGTTCGCGGGTCCTCATGCAGCCCTCCGAAGAAGTCTCCGCGAGCCTTCTCATCCAGCTGTCCCGAGGCCTCGGACGAATCCGTCTCACCGCTGGAACCGTCCTCGTCCCTGGGGACGGAATCCGTCACCGAGGTGGCCGGGAGGTCGTCATCACCGTGCTCGATTCCCGGCATCGAAGGGGATGGGGTGGCCGCGGGAGGTGCGTTGGAGGTGGACGAATCGTCGATCTGGTCCTCCGTGACCACTGGTATCGAGTTCATGCCCGATGACGCTGAGTTGTGAACCTCTTGGACCGAGTCGTGACTCTCCTGGCCGGAGCCGTGGGACTCATCTGCGACACCCTGAGGTTCATCGGCCGAAGCCTGTGGAGCGTCGGCCGAGTTCGGCGACTCATCGACAGGACCTTGCTGCTCGTCGACTGGGTCTTGACCGTCGTCGGAGACGATGTTGAATTCGGCGGTGAAGTCCGAGACACCTGTCATCTGTGGCCCTCGACTTCCGTGTTCGTCACTGTTGGCTCGTTCGACACTGCTGGCTCAGCTTCGTCAGCAGACTCGGCGGCCGGTCGCAGGTGGTGGACGTCGCCGGCGCTGACACTGATGTCGTTGTCGATGATGAGATCGCCGCCGGAGTCGAGTCCGGTGGCTCGGCCGTACAGGTTGCTTCCGTCGGGGCGTTCGACTCTGACCCGGGTCCCGAGGGTCACCATGTTCGCACGCACCTTGGCGCCGGCTGCGCTGCGGCTGAAATCATCATCGTCATATTCGACAAGCTCCCTGTAGGCAGGAATCAGTGTGCTCAGGATTGAGATTAACAAGTCTTCATGAGCAACTTCTGAACCGTCGGTGTCCGTTTCGATGGCAATCGAACTGGCGCTCTCACGTGGCAGATCATCTGACTGCAGGCGGGTGTTGATCCCCATCCCCAAGACGATTCGCGGTCCACTCGGCGCCGGTTCGACCCGGGCCAGGATCCCGCACAGCTTCTTCCCGTCCTCCGTGAGCACATCGTTGGGCCACTTGAGTACGGCCGGCACTCCCGCCTCGGCGATGGCAGATCTGACTGCCTCACCGGCGATCAGGGGAATCCACCCCCAGGAGTCGAAGACGGCACCGGGCTCCAGCAGGATCGAAAACGTCAGCGAACGACGCGGGGGCACGGTCCAGGTCCGGCCCAGGCGCCCGTGTCCGGCGTTCTGATGATCGGTGCCGTAGACGGAGAACTGAGCAGGCACCTCGGCGAGGTCGATGCCGTCGGCGGCTGCGATCCGGCGGGTGCGATCGGTGGGGTGCTCGCGAAGCTGCGACTGCCCGCGGACCAGCGAGGCCAACTCGTCGTTCGTCGACGAACAGATGTCGTCCCAGATGACAGTGGGGAGATCGAAACCACGGTCCGCGGCCTTGCGGCGCAGTGATTCGACATCGACGAGGAAGGGAATGTGTTGGCTGTTCACCAGACCACTTTAGATTCTTTTGGTGAGAGTGCACAATGATCGCACCCTGCGTCGTTATTGTGGAGGCATGACGGATACCCCACGAACAACAGCCGAGCGCATCGACGCTTTCGTCCAGCGCCGGGATGCGGCCCACACCGGCAATGAGAAGTCGGTGGAGAACCAGCACAAGCGCGGCAAGCAGACCGCTCGCGAACGCATCGAGGCACTCCTCGACGAGGATTCGTTCCAGGAGATCGACGAGTTCGCCCGCCACCACAACCACCAGTTCGGCATGGAGAACAATCGCCCCGACGGTGACGGCGTGGTGTGCGGTCTGGGCACGATCGAGGGCCGGACCGTGGCCGTGTTCGCTCACGACTTCACCGTCCTCGGCGGCTCCCTCGCCGAGGCGAACGGCCGTAAGATCGTCAAGGTCCAGAAGCTTGCGATCAAGTTGGGCTGCCCCATCATCGGCATCAACGATTCCGGTGGCGCCCGGATCCAGGAGGGTGTGGGCTCGATCGCCCTGTTCGCGGAGATCTTCCGCCTCAACGTGGCCTCCTCCGGCGTGATCCCGCAGATCTCGCTCATCATGGGGCCCTCGGCCGGTGGTGCCGTGTACTCCCCTGCGCTGACCGACGTCACGATCATGGTCGATCAGACCAGCCACATGTACATCACCGGTCCCGACGTCATCAAGACCGTCACCGGCGAAGAGGTCGGCCACGAGGACCTCGGCGGCGGACGCACGAACAACACCGTCTCCGGCAACGCCCACTACCTGGCCAGCGACGAAGACGATGCGCTGAACTATGTGCGCGACCTGCTCTCATTCCTGCCCCAGAACAACCTCGACCCCGCCGATGCCGACGAGTTCGAATCGGATCTGAGTGTCGCACCTGAGGACGAGGCCCTGGATACGCTGATGCCGGATTCGCCGTCTCAGCCCTACGACATCCTCGACGTCGTCACCACCGTCCTCGACGATGCGGAGTTCCTGCAGGTCTCCGAACTCTTCGCCCCGAACGTCGTCACCGGCTTCGGACGCGTCGAAGGAGTCAGCGTCGGCGTCATCGCGAACCAGCCGATGCAGCTGGCGGGAACATTGGACATCGATGCCTCGGAGAAGGCGGCCCGCTTCGTGCGCCTTTGCGATGCGTTCAACATTCCGATCCTCACCTTCGTCGACGTGCCCGGATTCCTGCCCGGCACCGATCAGGAGTTCAGCGGCATCATCCGCCGCGGCGCCAAGCTCATCTACGCCTACGGTGAGGCCACGGTTCCGCTGATCACGCTCATCACCCGCAAAGCCTACGGCGGAGCATACTGCGTCATGGGCTCGAAGCAGCTCGGCGCCGATCTCAACCTTGCCTGGCCCAGCGCCCAGATCGCGGTCATGGGTGCCCAGGGGGCTGCCAACATCGTCTATCGGCGCAAGCTCAAGGCCGCCGGCGAGGCAGGCGAAGACGTCGATGCTCTGCGTGACGAACTGATCCAGGACTACGAGGATGCCCTCCTCAACCCGTATCTGGCGGCCGAAGAGGGCTACATCGACGCGGTCATCAAACCGAGCGAAACCCGGAACCGGATCGTGCGCGGGCTGCGGGCGCTGAAGAACAAGCATGTTGACGCTCCAGCGCGCAAGCACGGTAACATCCCACTATGAGTGAGGACGTTTCACAGCCCGCCGACGACGCCGCGCCGACCTCGGCCGACGACGCCGCAGCCACCTCCACCTCGGTCGAGGACCGAACACAGGTGCACGCACACGACGGCGAGCCTGTCAGCGACGATATGGCCAGCGCCGCAGCGGTGGCGGCCGTCGTCGCGATCCGCCAGGTGGCTCTTGCCTACGCCGCCAATCAGGCTGCTGCCCTGGATCAGATGGAGACGGCCAAGCACGACCGTGCCGGAGTCAACGCGCCACGTCGCAACGTCCGCAAGCGACTGCCGCAGGCCTGGACACAGACGCTGGGTCGCTGACACCGGGACGCTGAGTCGCTGAGCCGTTGGGACGTTGACAGATCAGCGAGCTCAGCAGCCAGACACACTTTGGGCGCCGACAGATCTTCTGTCGGCGCCCAAATCATGTCACCGGTGCAGCCCGTTCGCTGTGGGGCCTGCTTACCTCAGCCGGTACTGGTCCTTTTCAGGGTCGGCCCCAGGCTCCACTTGGTGGATGGTTCCGGTATCGAGACCAGGACGCGGCGCGTATCCGTCATCGACGGTGACCGTGCTCAGACGCTGAGGACCACGTTCACCGGCCACCGACTCGTCCGAACCCGCCGCTGTGTCTGCAGTCGCCGAGTCGCCCGAAGCGTTGACGACTCCTCGTGTCGGACCGCCCATATCGTCACCGTAGACGGCTTCACCGCGGGCCACCATTCCGGCGACGTCGGAGAGCTTGAGCTGCGGGAGGAACCAGGCGAGGACGAAGGCGACGAGGAACACCGGCACCATGTACCAGAACGAGGGTGCCAGGGCGTCCGCGTAGGCGTTGACAACGAGGTCGTGGATGGGCCCGGGCAGTGAGGCCACGGACTCCGGGGTCAGCGAGTCGGTGGAGGCACCACCGGCTGCCGCACCGCCGGGTGCCTGCGACATCGCTTCGCCGACCTTGTCTGCCAGCCGGGATGTGAATATCGACCCGAACAGTGCCGTGCCCACCGAGGCACCGATCTCGCGGAAGTAGTTATTCGTCGAGGTTGCGGTGCCCACCAGCTCCGGGGCCACGGAGTTCTGAATGACGAGGACGATGATCTGCATGACCAGGCCCAGGCCGAAGCCCATGGTGAAGATCATGCATCCGATGAGCACCATCGAGGTATCGGCCGTCAGCGTGGTCATCCAGGCCAGAGCAATGCCAGCGATGAGGGTGCCTAAGAGCGGGTAGATCTTGTACTTGCCGGTCTTCGACACGATGAAGCCGGAGACGATGGAGGTCAGCATGACACCGGCCATCATCGGCAGCATGAGCAGGCCGGATCCTGTCACATCTGTCCCGGATGCCATCTGCATGAACGTGGGCAGGAACGCCATTGCGGAGAACATGCCCAGGCCCAGCAGCAGGCCGATGACTGTCGAGAGGACGAAGGTCTTGTTCTTGAACAGGAAGATCGGGATGATCGGGTTGCTGACCTTGGATTCGACATAGACGAAGATGGCAGCGGAGACCACAGTGCCGATGATCAGGGAGATGATGGTCGGCGAGTTCCAGTCATAGTCGTGACCGCCCCAGCTGGTGACGAGGATCAGCTGCGAGGTCGCTGCCACCATGAAGATGATGCCGAGGACGTCGACCTTCTTGTCCGACTTGTGGCTCGGCAGCTTGAGTGCGAAGAGCGCGATGACGAAGGCGATGATGCCGATCGGGACATTGATCCAGAAGCACCAGCGCCAGTCCATGTGCTGGGTGAAGAAGCCGCCGAGGACCGGTCCGAGCACGCTGGAGATAGCGAAGAGTCCGCCGAGGGGGCCCATGTACTTGCCGCGCTCACTGGCGGGGATGATGTCGGCGATGATGGCCTGCGAGAGGATCATCAGTCCGCCGCCGCCCAGGCCTTGGAAGCCGCGCCAGGCGATGAGCTCCCAGAAGGTCTGCGCCATGCCGGACCCGAAGGAGCCGACGACGAAGATCGCGATCGCGACGAGGAAGATGACCTTCCTGCCCCACATGTCGCCGAATTTTCCGTACAGCGGCATGACGATGGTCATCGCCAGCAGGTAGATGGTCACCAGCCAGGCCTGATGCTCGACACCGTCGAGTTCACCCACGATCGTCGGCATTGCCGTCGACACGATCGTCTGGTCCAGGGTCGCCAGGAACATGGCGGCCATGAGCGCGGAGAAGATGAGGGCGATCGTCTTCTTGTTCAAGACGATCGGCGCCTTCTCAGCTGTCTGCGTTGCTGAGCTCATGCGGTTTCCTCCTCAAAAATGTCTCGTAGTTCGTCGAACAGTTCTTTGATGACGGGGGCCGGGTCACCCTCGACCTTGCGCAGGCGCAGGAACGTCGCCTTGATCGACATCATCGCCAGGGCGGCCAGAGCCTCGGCGCGGATGGACACCGGCACCCCGTCGCCGTCGTCATGGCAGTGGCCTGAGCCGGAATCGTCAGAAGAGCTATTGGTCGCCGAGGTGGCCCTGCGGTTCACGTTGGACGCTGATTTCTCGTCGGTCGCAGAGGTTCCCGAGTCCGTCGCTCCCCCGTCGAGGCGACGTTGGATCATCTCGCGGAACAGGCGCTCATTGTTGCCCATGCGAGACATCTGAACCTGCATGAGCGAAGGATCCTGCTTCATCAACAGGTGATACTGGTGCATCTCTTCGCGCTTGTTCAAGCGCGTGCGCACGACCGAGGCCAGCAGGTGCTGGAGGTCGGACAGCAGCCGCCCGTCCGGGCCGCCTGCCTCGAACGCTGCGATGTCGGGCTGGTCCTCATCGTCGAAGACGGTGTCGGCGCGGCCCAGCAGTGCCTCTTCCTTGCTGGAGAAGTAGTTGAAGAAGGTCCGCCGTGAGACTCCGCAGCGTTCGCAGATGTCTTCGACGGTGACGTTGGCGTACCCGTTCTCGAGTGCCAGATCGAGGGCGGCTTGACGCAGAGCCTGACCGCGTTCGCGCTTCTTGCGTTCGCGCAGCCCCTCGGGCTCGCTAGAAGATGTGGAATCCATATTCACATTATTGCACTCGGTGCATTTTTGCCTCAAGTGCAACTACTGTGTTTTACGGCACATTCTCAGCCGGACTCAAGCTCTCCCCTGAGTCAGCCTCAGTACCCGAGCTTCGCGTTCGCCAGCACCGGAATCGCCTCGGCGGCCTTGTCAGCTACGGCGAGGTCAACCTCGACGACTTCGAGGGCCTCGTGGCCGTCCAGTGAGGTGATGACGTGACCGAAGGGATCGGAGACGAGACTGTGGCCGACGCCGGTCGGTCCCTTCTGCGGAACTTCGACACCGCTGACCTCGGGATCGGCCTGGCCGATGGCGGCAACGAACATATTGGAGTCCAGTGCCCGGGCACGAGCCAGAGTCTCCCACTGTTCGACTTTGCCCTTCCCCGCGCCCCAGGACGCGGAGACGATGGCGAGTTTGGCACCACGACGGCTGACCTCGGCGTACAGCTTCGGGAAGCGGATGTCGTAGCACAGGGTCAGTCCGACGCTCTCACCGGCGAGGTCGATGACGACCGGGTCTTCGCCGGGGACGACGGTGTCGGATTCTTTGAACCCGAAGGCGTCGTAGAGGTGGATCTTCGCATAGTCTTCGCGCTCACCCTCTGGCGTGTAGACGGCAAGCAGGTTGATCACCTTCTCACCTGAGGTCGCGAACTCGCCGACGATGACGGTGATTCCGGCCTCGGCTGCCAGCTGGGTCATCTCCGACCGCCACGACTCGGTGTTCGCCTCGGCGACATCGCGCAGGCCGGGCCCGAAGGCGGACATCGTGGCCTCGGGGAAGACGACGAACTCGGCTCCAGCCTCGGCGGCCCTGTTGGTGTAGTCCCGGACCTTGTCGAGGTTGTCCGCAACCGTGGTGGTGGAGTTGATCTGCGCGAGTGCGAATTTCATGGCCAGTCCTTGCGATCCAGGGGTGTCATCGGTGGGTTCAGGCTATCGCGATCGCACGAACTGAGAAACCTCAGCCCAGCTGGCAGCGACATCAGCCCGGCCGGCAATGACCAAGCCCAGCCGACACCGTCCTCAGTGCAGGTATTCGCGACCGGGGCGACCACCTCGGCGGCGGCCGTGGACGAAGTAGTAGAGGATCATGGCCAGGATGACGAGACCGCCGCAGAGCATGAACATGCCGCTGCCACCGGTCAGCGGCATGATGGCGCCGAGGATGATCGGCCCGATGCCGGATCCGGCGTCAAGGAGCAGGAAGAACGAGGAGGTGGCGACAGCGACTCGCGACATCGGCACCGATTTCACGGCGATCGCCTGCATGCACGGCATGAGCGAGCCGAATCCCAGTCCGACGAAGACGCCGGCGAGGATGATCCCCGTCATGGTCGGCCACATCGCCAGCAGGATGTTGCCCACGAGGTTGAAGATGAAGACGGGATAGATGACGAAGTTGTCGCCGAGGGTGTCCTGCAGGCGACCGACGAACAGTCGTGCGATCAGAGATGCCACGGCGAAGGCGACGAAGAACAGGGAGGCAGCACTGGCAACCCCGTTGTCCTCGGCATAGCCGGCGAGGAACACGAGGGCCGCGGCGTAGGCGGTGCCGACGACGAGCATGATCGAACCGATCCGCAGCCCTGCCGGATCGACGAGGGTGGAGAGTTTGAGGTTCCATTTGCTGCTTCGCTGATAGTCGCTGAGTTCCTGCTTGGGCAGCTGGATGATGACGCAGAGGATGAAGGCGACGAGTGACATGAACGCCGAGGCGGCGAAGAGCATCGGGAAGTCATAGGCCCGCGGGAGGATGACACCCAGATAGGGCCCTAAAGCCGTCGACAGCGTGGTGGCGGTGCCGAAGTAACCGGTGCCCTCACCTCGGCGGGAGGACGGGATGACGCTTTGGATCGCGGTCATGATGGCGGTGTTGCCGGCGCCGAAGGCGATGCCGTGGATGATGCGGATGACGAGGAGCCAGACCAGGGTGTCGGCGAAGATATAGGCCACGGAGGCGAGGATCGAGATCGCCATCGTGATGATGAGCAGCTTCCGCCGACCGATGAAGTCCAGGTACTTTCCGGTCAGCACACGTGCGACGACGGCACCGACGACGAAGGAGGAGGACGCGAAGCCTGCAGCGGCCTCGCCTGCGGAGAATCTGGCGACGGCGTAGCCGGCCATGGACGTCATGAGGAGGTAGAACACCATCGACATCGACAGGTTGAGACCGATGCCGACGACGAAGTCCTTGGTCCATAGCTGTGCCCGTGCCACTGAAGATCAGTCTCTCTTCCTGTCGAATGATGCGCTGCGTTCCCCAACTGCCCGGTGAGAACAGCCTGCCCAGCGAGAACAGCCTGCCCGGTGAGATCGGTGCCTGCGGTCAGTGTCGATCGGCTGTGATCGGCGAATCGCTGATCGTTGAGATCGGGCTGATTTCTGAGATCGGGCTGGGAACCAATCCATGCTATCCGGTGGTCCCCGTCGGCGGCGGTCCATCTCAGGGTGATCTTGCTCTAGTCGCCTGATTGCTGTGTTCTCAGTCATATAGGGTGAGAATCATGACCCAGAAGAGAACCCCTTCGGCCGTTGATGCCGTTGCTGAAGAATTCGTCGACAGATCACTTGCGCTCTCCCCGTCCCTCGCCCTCTACCTCGGCATTGAGGGCGCGAAGGGCTTCGATGACTTCTCCCCCGCCGGTCTGGCTGCCGCCAACGATCTCACCGTCGAAACGCTGGCCAAGCTCACCGAGGTTGAGAAGACGGCCGAACTCGACGACGTCGACCTCGTGACCATCGATGCAATGCGCGACCGGTTGACCGTTGAACGCGACTACTTCGACGCCGGGCTCAAACATTCGAGCCTCAACGTCATCGAATCTCCCCTGCAGTCCATCCGCGACGCCTTCGACCTCATGCCCACCGACACCACCGCGGACTGGGAGACCATCGCGACAACGATGGAGGCCGTCCCGACCTCTGTGGCCGGCTATCAGGAGTCCTTGGCCCTGGCTAAGAGCCGTGGTCAGGTCGCGGCCCGGATCCAGATCGAGAAGGTCATCGAACAGGCTCGCACGCTGGCCGAACCCGGCAGCAACTTCGACCAGCTCATCGCCGGTGCCACCGACGTCCCGTCGTCGCTGCGCGAACAGCTGAGCACCCACGCCGAGGCGGGCCGTGAGTCCTTTTCCCAGCTCGCCGATTTTCTGGCTGCCGAACTTCTCCCGGCTGCGCCGGAGAATGAGGCCTGCGGTCGTGAGGCCTACGCCCTGTATTCGCGCGACTTCCTCGGCGCCGAGGTCGACTTCGATGAGACCTACGCATGGGGGCTTGAAGAACTGGCCCGCATCGACGCCGAGCAGCGCGAGGTCGCGGAGAAGATCCAGCCCGGGGCCGATCTGTTCGAGGTCATGGAGACGCTCAACAAGGATCCCAAGCGGACCCTGCACGGAGCGGAGGGGCTGCGGGAGTGGATGCAGAAGGTCGCCGACGAGGCCATCACGGAACTCGGCAAGTCCCACTTCGACATTCCCGAGCCGGTGCGCACGATCGAATGCATGATCGCCCCCTCGGCCACCGGAGGCATCTACTACACCGGCCCCACCGACGACTTCTCTCGGCCGGGCCGCATGTGGTGGTCGGTGCCCGAAGGCGTCACCGAGTTCGCCACCTGGCAGGAGAAGACCACCGTCTATCACGAGGGCGTGCCCGGCCACCATCTGCAGGTCGGCCAGGCCACCTATGTCTCTGACACCCTCAACCGCTGGCGCCGACTCATGTGCTGGGTCTCCGGACATGGTGAAGGCTGGGCCCTGTACGCGGAGAAGCTCATGGCCGACCTCGGCTTCCTCGACGATCCCGGCGACTACCTGGGAATGCTCGACTCGCAGCGACTGCGCGCGGCCCGGGTGGTCCTCGACATCGGCTTCCACTTAGGACTCGATGCACCCGAGAGCCTCGGCGGTGGGACCTGGAACCGGGAGAAGGCCTGGCAGTTCCTCACCGACAATGTCGCCATGGACCGGTCCTTCCTCGCCTTCGAACTTGACCGCTACCTCGGCTGGCCGGGACAGGCCCCGAGCTACAAGATCGGGCAGCGCCTGTGGGAGCAGTTCCGCGACGAGGCCAAGGCCGAGGCCGAGGCCGGAGCCGACTTCGATCTCAAGGCCTTCCATACCAAGGCGCTGAACCTGGGATCGGTCGGCCTCGATGCCCTCGGCCGAGCCATGAAGCGCTGACGCTGCGCAGAACACTGGTGGGAGAATGACCTGGTGAAGAACAATGACAGTCCTCGCAGCGATGGCCCGCGCTCTGAGACAGTGCGGGTCACCGAAGTGCTGCGCAACGAGATCATCGACGGAATCCGTCTGCCCGGCAGCAAGCTGGTGGAGCGGAACCTGGCCACCGAGCTCGGGGTCAGTCGTGTGCCGATCCGCGAGGCTCTCAAGCAGCTCGCTGCCGAGGGACTGGTGGCGAATCGACCCAACACCTGGTCGACGGTGCGCGAGTTCTCCCCCAGTGACATCGCCGACCTCAACGAGGTGCGGACGGTCTTCGACATTCTGTCCTTCGAACTCGCCGCACAGCGACACAATCGGGAGGGTTTGGCCAAGCTCGAGGCCACCATGGCCAAGGGCAAGGAACTGTCGAAGGCCGGCGATGTGGTCGGCGCCCACCGTTCGGCCGCGGACTTCCATGCCATCGTCACCGAGCTCTCCGGCAACCGGCTCCTGGCCGAGATCGGTGAGCTCCTCGACTCCCGTATGCGCTGGCAGCTGAGCCAGCACGATGACCTCGACTTCGTCGCCACCGAGCATGCTCAGCTCTACGACGCCATCGCCCATCGCGATCAGACAAAGGTCAGGGATCTGGCCGCCCGGCACCTCGGGACGAGCCAGGAGCAGCACGACAAGCACAAGGAACGCCTCGCCAAGGCTGTCGATGAGGGAACTGAGTCACGCGAGGAAACTGAGTCAGCCGAAGGAACCGAGTCACACGAGGACTGAGTTCACACACTGCTGAGGTCACGCTGCGCTGAAGGGCCAACCGCTCAACTGCTTCGGACGAGCCGGCGCGTAGGTCCTCACCTTCGAGGTCTTCAGTCCCAGGCCGACCAACGATTCGGCCAGCTTCACTGCGGCGGTGACCCCGTCGACGACGGGGACATCGCAGCGTTCGACGATGACCTGCTTAAGATCGGCCATTCCCCCGCACCCGAGGACGATGGCCTCTGCACGGTCACGTTCGACCGCCTCGGCGGCTTGATCAGCGATCGCCTCTACGGCGCGCTCAGGCTGATTCTCCAACTCGAGCACGGCCATCCCGGAGGCACGAACCGAGGTGCAGTGCGTGTTGAGTCCCGCTAAGAGGAGCCGGTCCTCGATCAGGGGAACGGTGCGATCGAGCGTCGTGACGACCGCGTACCTGTGGCCGAGGAACATCGCCAGCGCTGCTCCCGCCTCGGTGATGTCGATGACGGGCACGTCGAGGAGTTCCTGGAGTCCTTCGCGCCCATGTTCTCCGTACCCGGCCTGGATGACGGCGTCGAACTCCCCCGGATATTTCATCACCGCGTCCATGACACCCAGCGCCGCGAGATAGCTCTCGACATTGCCTTCGCAGGATTCGGCTCCGAAGGTGGGGGTCAGTGCAATGATCTCAGTGCCCGCCGAGGCGGCTTCTCGTGCCGCGCGGGCGATGCCCTCAGTCATCGACTCAGTCGTGTTCACGTTGACGATGAGAATTCTCATGGCAGGGCTCTCAATCAGTGTGTGGTGGGGACGGCGATCTCTTCGCCGTCGACCTCGCGGAAGGTGAAGTTCCGGCGGGCGATGATGAAGTAGATGATGGCCGCGATGCCTGCTCCGCTGAACCAGGAGAATTCCGAGAGTCCGGCAAATGCCGGGACCAGAGCGAAGACGAGGGAGATGACGGAGGCGGGGATGAAGGCGCCGATGGCTCGCCAGTTGACTCCGCGGTGGTAGAAGTACTCGCCGTCTCCCGCCTCGGTGTAGAGCTGGGGAACGTTGACCTTCGTCTTCCTGATCACCCAGTAGTCGACCATGATGACGCCGAACAGGGGTCCCAACAGAGCGCCGAGTCCGCCCAGGAAATAGACGATGACGACGGGTGAGTCGTAGAGGTTCCAGGGCAGGATGACGAACCCGATGACCGCGCTGATGATGGCCGCACTGCGGAAGTTGAGATGACGCGGGAACATGTTCGTCAACGCGTAGGTCGGAGCGACGAAGTTCGCCATGAGGTTGACCGCGACGGTGAGGATGAGCAGCGCCAGGGAGGCCAGCGCCAGCAGAATCGGGTTGCCGATGGTCTGCACGATGTCGGCCGGTGAGGTGATGACCGTGCCGTCGATCTTGTACTGAGCTCCGGCCAGGGAGATCACGACGAGGCCGAAGACGAGCATGTTGATCGGGATGCCCCAGAAGTTGCCGACGACGATCGATCCCTTCTTCTTCGCAGCGCGGGTGAAGTCGGAGAAGTTGAGGACGAAGGTGCCGTAGATCGCGACCCACAGGGACCCACCGCCGAGGATGTGCATCCACATCGGCCACCCGGACAGGGCGTCCTCTCTGGCCCAGGAGATGGAGAAGTCGACGCGGGAGAGCATCCAGATGGCCAGTAAGACGAAGGTGACGAGGATGATCGGTCCGGCGATCGCCTCGTATTTTCGGATCATCTCCATGCCGTAGCTGACGATGATGACCTGGACGATCCAGAGCAGCGTGAACGAGAACCAGCCCAGCCCGGAGAGTCCGAGGAACTCGGTGTCGGCCCACGACTGGAGACCGGGAATGAGGGTGATGAGCAGGACGTTGAGGACGCTCGAGGCCAGGTAGGTCTGGATGCCGAACCAGGCGATGGCGACGATTCCGCGCACAGATGCCGCCAGCTGCGCGCCGTGGACGCCGAAGGCGATGCGGCTCATCACCGGGTAGGGCACGCCCGTCTTGTGACCCATGAAGCCGGAGAGCGTGAGCAGGAAGAAGAGCAGTGCGGCACCGACGAGCAGCGCCACGAGGATCTGCCAGGCCCCCAGGCCCAGGGCGAAGAGTCCGAGAGCGAACCCGTAGTTGCCCAGCGAGTGAACGTCGTTGGCCCAGAGAGTGAAGACACTGTAGGCCGTCCAACTGCGCCCTTCTTTGCGACTGGGCGCCAGATCCGAGTTGTAGAACCGGGGACTGATGCGATGCGCCGCCAGCTGTTCGGGGCTCGGCCCCATCCACTTCGGTGCGGAGTCCTGCGTGGCCTCGGTCTTTGACATGGGTGTCACTCAAATCTGCAGGGCACAGAGCTGGGATACCAAATTGAATACCACTGCGCTGCGACGGCGGGTTCTTTCGAACTCAGCGTAACCCCAGTCACAGACTGTGCGCAATGACACATTTGCAACAGAGCCGTCGATACGCTCAACTACAGGGATCGCGCGAGCGGCTCAGCCGCTGGTCACGGGCTTGAACCCGACAGTTCAGCCATCAGATTTTTGGCATACCATTTATTCTTCTTCTACGTCCTTGGCCGTCGGATCCCACTTGACGATGCCCACGGCGATGGCTCCGGCCAGCGGTGCGCAGGCAACAATCCAGAAGACTCCGGTGCCCATCGAACCGGCCAGGATCGGGAACATGATGAGGGAGACGATCGAGAACGCACGCAGCACGGACTGGTTGAATCCGATGCCGATTCCCCGCAGCCTCGTCGGGTAGGACAGGGTGGCGTAGTTCATCAGGTTGGCTCCGGGCCCACCTGCCTGCGCGAAGACGAAGGCCGCGAGCATTGCCACCGATACCAAGACGAGGGCACCGGTCGGGATGCCGACGATGGCCAGCAGGGCCAGTGCGACGGCCTGGATCGCGAAGCCCACGAGCGTGATGCGGCGGGTGCCGAACCGGTTGACGATCGTCATGCCCAAGAGTCCGCCGATGGCCCCGAACCCGAGGTTGATGACGAGTGAGGCGATGATCGTGACCAGCGGAGTCTGGTGGAACAGCGTCGTGATGATCAGCGGGGTGCCGTAGGCGACGGCGTTGTAGCCGAAGGTGGAGAACACGGACACGCAGAGGGCGACGATCGTGCGCACGCGGTACTGCGGGGCGAAGAGTTCTGCGAACCCGCTCCACTTGCCTCCGCGCTTGGGCGCTTGAGGCTGAGATGCTTGGCTCGTGGGTGCTTGCGGAGTGGATGTTTCGTTCGCGATCGTATCAGCCGATTCCACCGTATCCGTCGATTCCGATGGGCTGCGTTTCGCGTCGTCTGCGAGCCTGACATCGAGGTTGTGGTGTGAGCGCATGACGTCCACGGCCGCGCGCAGGTCGCCCTGGTTGGCCAGCCACTCCGGTGATTCGGCGAGGTAGCGGCGGCGGACGAGGAGCACGATGAGGGCGGGAACTGCACCGAAGCCGACGACGATTCGCCACAGGATGGCGTGCTGGTCATAGGGCAGGGTGACGAAGATGATGAGGACGACCAGATACCCGATGCCCGTTGCGATGTACCAGGCAGGTGACCAGGCGTTGACGCGCTGAGAGCGGTTTCCCTTGCCCTTGAGTTTGGAGAACTCGGCGAGGAAGGCCATCGCCACCGGCAGGTCGAGGCCCACACCGATGCCCATGATGAACCGGAAGAAGATGAGGACCCATTCGTTGGGAGCCACGGCACAGCCGATGGCGGCGACGACGAAGAAGACCATGTCGGCCATGAACAGTTTGTAGCGCCCGAAGCGGTCGACGAGGTATCCGCCGAAGAGAGCACCGATGACTGCTCCGACCATGATCGAGGCGTTGACGAGCCCGGTCATGAAACCGGAGAGCCCGAACTGCTCCTTGATCGCAGTGATGCCGAAGGCCAAGGAGGAGAAGTCATAGGCGTCCATGAAGATCCCGCCGAGGGCGAGGATGATGACTGCCTTGGTCTTCGTGCCCTGGGATCCGAATTCGGCGAGGACCGAATGGATGTCGGAGGCGCTGCGGATGATCCGCGAAGACGATCCTCCGGTGCTGGTGGTCTGGGGTGCGTGCGCCGAGGTGCCGGCAGGTTCTGGACTATTCACAATCGCTCAGTATGGTCTGGGCACGTGCCCGCCCACTCCCCCGGCCGTCACAAAATGTCACGGACCGCTGATTGCCGGGGCTGTCGCCCTATTCCAGTTCGACGCCGCGCTTCTCCGGGAGCAGGAACATGGCGAGGAACTGGATGATGTAGATGGTCGGCAGCAGCGCGAGAGCGAAGGCGAAGCCGAAGGAGTCCGCCAGCAGCGCGATGACCACTGGCGCGAGTCCGCCGAGAGCGCGTCCGATGTTGAACACGACGTTCTGGGCCGTGGCTCTCACCTGAGTGGGGTACATCTCTGCCAGCAGGGCACCATGACCGCCGAGCATGCCGTTGGCGAAGGCACCCATGAAGAAGCCGCCGATGAGCAGTGCACTCGGGTCGGTCATCTGGCTGTAGACGAGGATCGAGACGATCGCCCCGGCCTGGAAGATCCAGAAGGCAGGACGCCTGCCCAGTCGGTCGGCGACCTGACCGAAGATGAGGATGCCGGCGAGCATTCCGATCACCGTCACCGCCGTCCACAGTGATCCCTTCGTCACGCCGAGGTCCATCTTCTCCGACAGATAGTTGGGCAGCCAGGCGATGATGCCGAAGTACCCGAAGTTCTGCACCGTCGAGAGGACGATCAACGCGAAGGTGATCTTCACGGTCGCCCTGTCCTTGACCAGCGCACGGATCTTCGCGCCGAATGTCGGCAGCTCCGCTGAGTCTCCCGACTCCCCCGCTGTCTGGCCCCGCTGGGACTGCACGAATTTGTCGGGCTCTTCGACACCTCGGCGAATGACGAAGGCGAAGATGGCGGGGAAGAGACCGATGACGAACAGCGCCCGCCAACCCCACAGGGCGATCACCGGAGCGGAGACGATCGCGGCGGCGAAGACGCCGATCTGGAATCCCACGCCCACCCATGAGGTGGCTCGGGCACGCTGGTTGGCCGGCACCGCCTCGGCGGCCAATGCCATGCCGATGCCGAACTCGCCGCCGATTCCGATGCCGGCGATGAACCGGTAGGCGGCCATGTCCCAGTATCCCTGCGCGATTGAGCTCAGTCCGGTGAACACGGCGAAGATGAGAACGGTCCAGGTCAGAACCCGGACGCGACCGTAGCGGTCGGCCAGTGATCCGAAGATGATGCCGCCGAGGACCGCTCCGAAGAGGGTGATCGTCGACAGTGACCCTGCCTCGACGTCGCTGAGTCCGAAGGTGGCGATGATCCCGCCGAGGGCGAAGCTGAGGATGAGCAGATCGAAGCCGTCGAGCCCGTATCCGACAGCCGCGGCGAAGAGCGCCTTGCGTTTGTAGGCGGGCGCCGAGGTGGCCTCGGCAGTTGTCTTGGGCGTCGCAGCGCTCATGCGGGATCCTCAGGTGATCGGCGGATCGGAAAATGGCCGCAGACCATTATCCACCAGAAGTGGCCGGCAGATGAACTCGCAGGTCAACTGCGAAATGCTCATCTACCGGCCACCTAGTCGAACTTGCCCGCGCAGGCTCACACCAGAGCGTCAGATCCCAGCCGGAATCCTGCACCCTTGTGATCATCGGCCAGCCGGGGTCCCTGTCCCGTGAGCTGCTCACGGACTGTGGCACCTTCGACGGGTTCGGGCAGGAGACCGCGACGACGCAGTTCGGGCGAGACGTACTTCGTGAACCGTTCGGCGTCGGCAGGGCGGACGGCCGCGGCGATGTTGAAACCATCGATGTCGGCCTCGTCCATCCAACGTTCGAACTCGTCGGCGATCGTTGCGGGTGCACCGGTGATGACCGGTCCACGTCCGCCGATGGCGACGAACTCGGCGAGGTCGCGGATGGTCCAGGTCTTATCACCGGCCATCGTGGTGAATGAGGCGAGCGCGGACTGGTTCGCATCGGTGGCCACGTATTCCAGCGGGTCTTCGGGCTTGGCACCTGAGAGGTCGACGCCGGTCCAGCCTCCGAAGAGGGAGAGTGCGGATTCGGTGTCGACGTAGCGCGTGTAGTCGGCGAGCCTGGCCTCTGCGGCTTCGTCGGTGTCGTCGACGACGACGGTGGCGAGCGCGAAGATCTTCACGCTGTCGCGGGCCCGTCCGCGTTCTTCGAGTCCGTCGCGGACCTTGTCGACCCAGGTGCGCAGGATCTCCGGGGTGGGTCCGGAGAAGAAGATCGCCTCGGCGTGGTCGAGGGCGAATTCCTGTCCGCGCTTGGAGGCGCCGGCCTGGAACAGCAGCGGTGTTCCCTGCGGGCCGGGCACGGCGAGCGCCTGCCCGGGGACGGTGAAGAACTTGCCCTCGTGATTGATATCGCGAACCTGGTCGGGGTCGACGAAGACATTGGCCTCGGCGTCGGCGCGAAGTGCCTCTGGCGTGATGGAGCCTTCGAAGAGCTTGTACATGATGTCCATGTACTCGTCGGCCCGGTCGTAGCGCTCATCGTGTGGGATCTGGCCTTCTAGTCCCAGGTTGCGTGCCGCGGAGTCCACGTAGCTGGTGACGATGTTCCACGCCACGCGCCCGTTGGTGAAGTGGTCGAGGGTCGTCAGCGTCCTGGCCAGCAGGTAGGGCTGTTCGTAGGTCACCGAGGCGGTCACACCGAATCCCAGCGTCTTCGTCACCGCTGCCATGGCGGGCACCGCAACGAGCGGGTCGAGGAGGGGGAACTGGACTCCCCCGCGGTTGGTGACGTCGGCATTGCCTCCGTAGACGTCGTAGACGCCGAGGATGTCGGCGAGGAACAGGGAGGAGAATCCTCCTTCCTCGAGGGTCTTGGCCAGATCGGTCCAGAAGTTCAGTTGGGTGAATTCCTCGACTCGTGATTCCGGGTGGCGCCACAGTCCTGGTGACTGGTGGACAGGTGTCATCATGTCGAAGGCGTTGAGAATGATCGGTTTCGTCATCGTGTGTCTCTTTCCTTGTCGGTGTCAGGTGGCAGGTCAGTAGGAGTCAGGTGCGAGCTCAGTCGCCCGCGCGGGCGCTGATCGCCAGCTCCCGGGCGGGGTCCTTCGCCGCCAGTGCTGCGATGAGTGAGAGCAGGCACAGCAGGGTGAGGTAGCCGCAGATCAGCCACGGTGAGTGGCCGCCGATGACGTAGAGCAGTGCCGCGACCATCGGCATGATGCCTCCGCCGATGACGGTGCCCAGCTGGTAGCCCATGTTCACGCCCGAGTAGCGGATCTCGATGGGGAACTGCTCGGCGAACCAGGCTGCCTGGGGTCCGTAGATGGCGTCGTGGGCGAGGTTCATGCCGATGATGACGACGATGGGCAGGAACGCCAGTGGGCCGGCGTCGAGGAAGGCGAAGAAGATCCACCCGAAGGCGGCCACTCCGATGATGCCGCCGATGGTCACGCGTTTGCGACCGACTTTGTCAGAGATCCATCCCCACAGAGGCCCGGTGAACAGGCCGATGGCGGAGGCGATCATCACGGCGGTGACGCCGGCGGTCGAGTCGTCGCGGTTCTCGGCCAGGTAGCTGAGCATGTAGACGGTGATGAGGTAGAAGACGCTGTTCTGTGCCAGGCGCAGGCCGATCGTGACCAGGAGGACGCGTGGGTGCTTGGTCAGGACGTCGCGCAGAGGTGCCTTGGCGACGTTGCCGGAGTCCTTGAGTTCCTGGAACTCTGGGGCATCGGAGACGCCGAGGCGGATCCGATCTGGGTGAAGGATCCGAACAGGCCGCGTTTGCGTGGGGGTGCGTGTTCGACCGAGAGCAGTGCCGATCCTCCCCATTCCGCGCCGGCGGAGAGTCCCTGGACGATGCGCAGGACGACAAGTGCGGCAGCGGCCCACCAGCCGATGGTGTTGAAGTTCGGCACCAGGCCGATGAGCGTCGAGGCGATGCCCATGGACAGCAGGGAGACGACGAGTAAGGCCTTGCGTCCGACTCGGTCGCCCAGGTGTCCGGCGATGATGCCGCCCAACGGTCGGGCGAAGAATCCGACGGCGAGGCTGGCGAATGCGGCAAGGCTGCTGCCGAGTTCGCTGCCGCTGGGGAAGAACTGGACGTTGAAGATGAGTGCGGCGGCGGTGCCGTAGAGGTAGAAGTCATACCACTCGATGGTGGTGCCGGCGAAGGCCGAGGCGAGCACGCGCTTCTTCCCGTCCAGGAATCGCCGAGGTGGGTCCGGGGTGATCGTCTTCACTGCGGAGGTCTGTGACATGGGGTTCTCCCTCATCGACGTGGTCAGGGTGTCTCTTCAGAACCTGGTGCTTTACCGTGGTCAGGTGCTTTATCAGTGTCTGAGTTTCGTTGAGCAATCTAGGGACTCTGTGGCGGTTCGTGTCGCCGCCGCGTCACTGTTGGACTTTGATCGTCATATGGGGACGCACGAAGACTCACTGGTGTCATATCGGGATGCACTTGTCGGCGATATCTGTGATGATCGCTTGAGATCAGTAAGGCTTTGTTGAGCGGAAGATCTCAGCAGTCACAGCCGCTCAACAGCCCAATTCCACCGGAGGCAAGTTCATGACGACGATCGCACGAGCCGCAGCCGTGTCACCGGATGCTCTGCGTGAGACCTTCTCCCACTTCCCCCAGGCCGTCGCACTCATCGGCGCCGAAGTCGACGGCACACCCCTCGGACTGGTCGCCTCAACAGTGACCGCAGGTGTCTCACTCGACCCGCCATTGATCAGCGTTGCGGTGCAGACCACCTCGAGCACGTGGCCGCTGCTGCGGGCAGCACCCGCACTGGGAGTCTCCCTCCTCGGCGCCCATCAGTCGCTCCTGGTCAGGCAGCTGGCTTCGAAGGATCGTGCCTCGCGATTCTCTGGGATCGACCCCGTGATCACCACCGATGGTGCGCTGACCATTCCCGGCAGCCCTGCCCACCTGTGGACGCGTCTTTACAACGAGGTCGAGGCAGGCGACCACACCGTCGCGCTGCTCGAAATCCTCGACACCAACAGCCTGGAGGGCGCAGACGTTCGGGCTGATGACCCACCGAATACCGATGCGCTCGTCTTCCATCGCAGCGAGTTCAAGGGCATGACAGCCCCCTAGAGCGCATCACCTGCCACCCCGAGCACCCTTGACTCACACTCGAACACGTGTTCGAATGTAGTCATGAGGTGGAATCAGCAGAGCACGCTTACACCGACACCTGGCGCACAGACCGGCTCAGCGTCGGCTGGTGCAGAAGCGGGCCCGGTCGAATCAGCCACCACTGCCCCACCCGCCGAACTCTTCGGCCTCAAAGGACTCGTGCGCAGTGTTCGAACCCCGGAGTTCGCCGGCGTCACCTTCCACGAAGTGCTGGCGAAGTCTGCCCTGAACAAGGTGCCCGCGGCCAGTTCGATGCCCTTCACCTGGACGATCAACCCCTACCGCGGCTGCTCCCATGCCTGCGTGTACTGCTTCGCCCGCAGCACTCACCGCTACCTCGACCTGGATTCCGGGCAGGACTTCGACCGGCAGGTCATCGTCAAGGTCAACACCCCAGAGGTCCTCGCCGCCGAGGTGGCCAAACCGAAGTGGGCACGTGAGCTGGTGGCCCTGGGCACGAGCACGGATCCCTACCAGCGAGCCGAGGGCCGCTACTCTCTCATGCCTGGCATCATCACCGCTCTGGCCGAGCACGGCACCCCGATGTCAGTGCTGACGAAGGGCACGCTGCTGCGCCGCGACCTGCCGCTGCTCGCCCGCGCCAGGGAGGACGTCGATGTCGAGATCAGCATGTCGATCGCCGTCTTTGACGACACCCTCCAGCAGACGATCGAACCGGGCACACCGACGACGACAGCACGCCTGGCAACAGTACGAGCGGCCGCGAACCTCGGCTTCAACGTCACGGTCTTCCTCATGCCGGTGATGCCGAAGCTCACCGACTCCATGGACCATCTTGATGCCGCGCTGAGCGCCATCAAGGAGGCCGGCGCGAGCCGCGTGGTCTATGGTGCCCTGCATCTCCGACCGGGTGCTCGCGAGTGGTTCTTCGAATGGCTCGAACGCGAACATCCCGAGCTGCTCCCCCGTTACCGCCGGATGTATGCGAAGTCCTCCTATGCGTCGAAGGAGTACCGCGCCTGGCTGAGCCGGCGCATCAATCCGCTCATCGACGCCTACGACCTGCGCGGCTCCGCCGACGATGATTACCCGATGACGAAGCGCGGAGACCGGACGCGGTCCGGGGCCGCAACGTCGACCGCAGCTCAAGCCGCAAGCCTGACTCCCCCGCCACAGGAAGCACTGTTCTGATTCGAACCCACCAGGCCAGCGCTCGCTCCAGCACCCAAGACCGGGGAATAACCCGTCTCACGCTCGGGTTCTAGCTGTCATGAGGATTGAAATCTGGTCGGACATCGCCTGCCCTTGGTGCTTCATCGGAAAACGTCGCTTCGAGACCGCTTTGGACGGCTTCGCGCACAAGGACGACGTCGAGGTCGAATGGCGCAGCTACCAGCTCGACCCGAGCCTGCCCGAGCACTATGCGGGAACCGAGACCGACTACCTCAGCCAGGCCAAGGGCATGCCCGCCGAGCAGGTTCGACAGATGTTCGATCACGTCACCGCGCAGGCCGCTGGCGAGGGCCTGAACTATGACTTTGATTCCATCGTCGTGGCCAACAGCTTCACTGCTCATCGCTTCCTCCACTTGGCCAAGTCCCACGGGGTTATGAGCCAGGCCAAGGAAGCCCTTCTGTCCGGTCATTTCGAGCAGGGCCGCAACATCGGTGACGTCGAGTATCTCGCCGAGGTGGCCCGCGCCGTTGGCATCGACGCCGACGAGGCCCGTCGCGTCCTCTCCACCGATGAGTACACCGCCGAGGTGAAGGCCGACATCGCCGAGGCTCAGGCACTGGGTGCCAACGGAGTCCCGTTCTTCGTCATCGACCGCAAATACGGAATCTCCGGTGCCCAGCCTCCCGAGGCATTCACACAAGCGCTCGAGACCGCGTGGGGAGAAAGCCAGAAGCTCACAGTGCTTGCCGGCGGAGACGAAGCCTTTCGCGATGGCGCAGTGTGCGGGCCCGAAGGCTGCGACTGATTCAGTCCCGCAAGACATTTATCCTCGCGCAGCCACCCGTTACAGGTACGGAATCGAGGGATAGCGGATCGCACCGTCCGGTGATGTCACGGGGCCTGCGATCATGCCAGCGGCGGCATCGATGAGGAATCGCCCCACCTGCTCCCAGTCACCTTTGTGGGTCCCCTCATTCATCCTCACCTCTTGGTCAGAACACGCGCTGGTGACCATATGGGCCAACAGATAGGCCCGGCCGCGCAGGACCCCTTCGGGAATGCCCTCCATCTCGCCGTGGATGAATCTCAACCCGTCAGGCAGCGAGGACTCAGCCAACACGGACTTCATAATCTCGACGGCTGAGGGCACGATTCCCATCTGCGCGAGAAACTGTGCACGCCAGCTGGGCCGCGGCAGATCGGCGAGAACATCGAACAACGGGCCCATTCTGCTGCGGACGTAATCATGAATGCTCGGAGCTTCCCCCAGGCCAGCGATGTAATCGTCTCGGCGCAGGGACATCGCGGCGACATGACGCTCCATAAGTGCGCGCAGCAGACCGTCTCGCCCTCCGAAGTGGTATGAGATCGCGGAATGATTCGCAGCCCCGGCATAGTCGACGATGCGGCGATTCGACACCGCATCGATGCCGTGGATGGCGAAGAGCTCCTCTGCGGAGTTGAGCAGCACCTCGCGCGCTCTGTCACTCTGGCTTCCCATAGTCCCTATTCTTTCATTCTCAAGTGGCTCACGACGCGGACTCCCTGCCGCGATATCAGCGGCCTGACCACCTCGGCGAGCATCGCCCTCACCTTGGCAAATCTCTGTCGATTTCACAATTCTAAGTCACGCGTCTTAAAGTAGTCGAGTTCAAGGTGGTCAACGGTGATCACTCGACTTCCGATCCATCAGGAGGACGACAGTGGCCACACCACCACCGCCGCTCACCCGCCGCGAGGCCCGTGAGCATGACTCACACGACACCAGGCACGATCACGACTACGACGACAGCCAGGACCACGACCAGGCACCGCAGTCGACGAACGAGCAGCACACCACCGATGCCGATGCAGAGGCTGCAGCCGCCAAACGCGCCAAGGCAGAGCTGATCGGCCGGACGGCAGCGATCTTCATCATGCCGCTCATCATGGTGGGCATGATGATCACGGGCTACCTCGGCACCATGCACTCCCCCTCGGCCAACGACATGCCCGTCGTGGTGGCCGGTTCGGATTCGAAGGCCGCGGACATCAAGTTCGCACTCGACGGTGCCGAACCGGATGCCCTCGACGTCGACACGGTCGAGGATGCTCACACCGCACGTGAGATGGTCTACGATCGCGAAGCCTCGGCGGCGGTTGTCATCGAGGGCGATAAGGCCACGCTCTACACCGCCGGAGGTGCCGGAGTTCAACAGCAGACGACGGTCACCGGTCTCGTCATGCCCGCCCTGCAGGAAGAGGGCCTCGACGTCGCCACCGAGGACATTGCGTCCTTGCCGGACAACGATCCGTCGGGACTCGGGGCAATGTTCCTCATGACAGCCATCGTCATGGCCGGATACCTGCCCTTCAGCGTGCTGCGCTCGAATTCGCCCGAACTGCTGAAGTTCAAACGCATCGTCCCCATCCTCGGAGCCTGGGCCGCGGTGATCGCCGGCTTGGTCTGGACGGTTGTCTGCCCGATTCTCGACATCGTCGATGTCAAGGACACTGTCCCAGTCCTCGGCATAGCCTGGTTGGGCGTGTTCGCGATCTCCTGCATGCAGCTGTTCATCACCCGAATCGTCGGTGCCTTGGGCGTGATCGTCGGCATCTTCTTCCTCATGGTTCTCGGCATGCCGTCGTCGAACCTGTCCTACCCCGTGTACACGATGCCGGCATTCTACCGCTTCACGCACGAGATCCTGCCCATGCCGGCGATCGGCGAAGCACTGCGCTCCGTGCTGTACTTCGACGGCGCGGGAGTCACCGAGCACCTCCTGGTCCTGGCCATCGGAGCCGTCGTCGGTCTGCTGCTGACGAAGGCGTATGACTTCATCTCCCACCGACGCAATCCGGATCCGAAGCCGCTGGATGTCAATATTCCCTCGTTGCACGGTGGTCGGCGCCCGGATTCGAAGGTGTGGCGCTACATCTCACTCATCGTCTTCCCCTTGGCGATGGTCACGATGATGCTCACCTTCATGCTCGGCGCGATGGGCTCCCCCACGCCCAAGGACATGCCCGTGACCGTGGTCGGCTCCTCGACCGAGCAGGCGAAGGACACCATCGCCGACCTCGAGAAGTCAATGGGCAAGAACATGTTCGACTTCACCGCCACGTCGGACAAGGAAGAGGCACGAGCTCAGGTCGAAGACCGTGACGAGGTCGCGGCTCTCGTCCTGCCGACGCAGAAGAACGCCGAGTTCGGTCTCATCGCGAACGAGGCCGGGAACAACAGCGCCTACCAGGTCGTCAACCGGATCTTCGATCAGGTCGCCTCGGCGCAGGACATGGAGCTCGACGTCGACAACGTTGCGCCCCTGCCGGATCGGGACAAGAACGGCGTGGTCGTCATGTACATCGCCATGGGCTGGATCCTGGCTGGTTTTATGGTCGTCATCGTCGGCGCAAATGCAAACCCGTGGAGTCGACCGCTGAAGCGGATGATTCCCCTGACCGCTGTGTACGCACCGTTCATGTCTCTGGTCGTCGCCCTCATCGCCGGCCCGATCACCGGTGCCGTCGACGGTCATTTCGCGCAGCTGTGGGGAGCCGGGATCATCGCGATCTTCTGCATCGCCATGTTTGCAATGGTCTTCGAGAGACTCATCGGCATGCTCGCGATCATTCCGGTCATCGGCACACTGATGTTTGCCGGAATGCCCGCCTCGAACGGGGCGATCTCCGAGTACATGATCCCGTCGTTCTTCACCACGCTGCACGGCTTCCTGCCGATGGCAGCCGCGGTGGAGACCATTCGTTCGATCATCTACTTCGACAGCGATGTGGTCACCGAGCATATGCAGGTCCTCGGACTCTGGGGCCTCGTGTCCCTGGCGCTGGTGTTCCTCATCGACAGCATTAAGCCGCCGCGGACCGAGCAAGACTTCGGCAACCTCCACCTCGAGCGTGAGCGGGAGCAGAAGAAGCAGGCCCGGAAGCAGGCCAAGGCCCTCGAAGGGCCTAAGTCAGCACAGGGTTCTGAATCATCAACGGGTCCTGCACCATCGGAAGGCAGCGAGTCGAGCCAGTTCGGACAGTCGGGCCAGACCGTGCAGTCGACGATCGTCGAAGACGATCCGAACGATTACCACCGGCTCTCCTCCAGGCCCACGATGGCACCGACCGCAGGCGATGGCATGAGCAATCGCCCCGCCGAGGCGGCCGATCGGTCCGAGTCATCCGATCAGCAGGAGTGGATCCCCTCCACTGTGTGATCGCCACTGTGTGATCAACACCGTGTGATCGCCACTGTGTGATCGGTTGATTGCAGTTCCCGCGTGACCCAGACAGGCCAGCGCCGAGGTGGACAACCACCTCGGCGCTGGCCTGTTCTGACGTGTGGTGCGGTGTTCAGTGCCCGGTGTTCAATGCGAAAGGCGACGTCGTGCACAGATGAGGGGCTAAAGTCAGAAGCACTATGGGCTCTCACATCGAATTCTTCGGTCCGACCGGCCTCGTCGAGGCGGAACTGCTCCTGGCCAGCTTCGTCCTGTGCTCGCTGATCGGCTTCGAACGGCAGTTCCGGCAGAAGAGCGCCGGCTATCGCACACACGTTCTCGTGGGCATCGGCACGTGCGCGTTCACGCTGGTCTCCGCCTACGGGTTCGCCGCCGTGCTCGGCGACGAGGCTCGCCTGGATCCGTCGCGGATCGCCGCGCAGATCGTATCGGGCATCGGCTTCCTTGGTGCGGGTGTCATCTTCAAGGGCCGGAACATGGTGCGCGGTCTCACGACGGCCGCCACTGTGTGGGTCACGGCCGCCGTGGGCATGGCCTGCGGCGCGGGAATGCTGTCGTTGGCCATGATGCTCACCGCACTCCACCTGCTGACTCTGTTCGTCATCGCTCCCCTGATCCGCCGTATCCCCGACGACTCGCACCGCAAGCTGCTGCGCATCGCCTATAAGGATGGGTCCGGGATCCTCCGCGATATCCTCGCCGTGGCCGGAAACATGGGGTATTCGAACACGATCCTCGACTCCAAACGCTTCGAATCGGAGGACGGAGTGAAGATGGTCCAGATCGACGTGAAGTTCGAGGGCAGACCTCCCCTGCACCTCCTGATCCCTCCCTTGATGGAACTGTCCGGCGTGGACAAGGTGAGCATGCGCGAGGACCGGGTCCACTCTGTCGACGAGGACGGCGACACCGTCTGACCTGGCCCCTCGCAAGCCAGCGCAGGCCTGTGTACCTCAGGCCTGTGCGCCTCAGGCCAGGACTCAGCCTCGCAGCGTTCGTTGCCAGGCTAGGGTGGCCAGCGCTGCCGCTTGGTCCGGCAGGTGTGCGTCGTCGAAGAGGACCTCAGGCGAGTGGTTCGTCGCTGCGGTTGCAGGATCGACGTCCTCCGGAGAGACGAACATGAAGAGGAACGCCCCAGGTACCTCATTGAGCACGAAGGAGAAGTCCTCGGAACCCATGACCGGGTTCGGGGCGGTCACGTAGCGATGCGCCCCGAAGGCTTCGGTCAGCGTCTCGGCAACGAACTCGATTTCCTGCGCGTCATTGACCGTCACGGGGTACTGCTCGGTCCACACCACCTCGGCGGTGCATTCGTGTGCGGCGGCGATCGACTCTGCCAGGCGAGTCGCGGCTGCAGGGAACTTCTTCGTCGTCTCGGCCGACATGGTACGCACGGAGGCGCCGAGCTTCGCCGTCGCGGGAATGATGTTGACGGCGGTGCCGGCCTCCAGCTGAGTCACCTCGGCGACAATGGGATCGAAGACGCTGAACGATCCGGTGATCATCGAATACAGTGCCTGGCCGAACTCCAGGAGCGGACGAATGGGATCGGTGGCGTCCTCGGGGCGGGAGCTGTGCCCACCTTTGCCGTGCATCGTCACGTGCAGCGTATTGGCTCCGGCCATGACCGTGCCGGGGCGACCGACGAATGTGCCGGGAACTCCCGGGGCGACGTGGATGGCGTAGGCGGAGTCGGGAGTCGATCCGATGGTCTCGAACATCCCTTCGTCGAGCATGCGCTGGGCTCCGCCCGGTCCCTCTTCGCCGGGCTGGAACATGAATGCCACCGTCCCGGCCAGCTCTGCCTGGTGAGCGGACAGGAGCTTGGCCGCTCCCACCAGACCCGTCACGTGCAGGTCGTGACCGCAGGCGTGCATGTTTCCGTTGATCGATGCGTAGTCGAGTCCGGTGGCTTCGGTGACGGGCAGGGCATCCATGTCTCCGCGCAGCAGAACCGTGGGACCGGGCATGCCGCCGCGGAGCACGGCGACGACCGAGCTGAGGCCCTGACCTGTGGTGATCTCGAGTGGCAGGCCCTCGAGCGAGTCGAGGATCTTCTGCTGAGTGAAGGGCAGCTCGAGTCCCAGCTCAGGGTTGCGGTGGAGCACGCGACGCAGGTCACGCAGTTCGGTGGTCAGGGACAGAGCCTCTGTCCGGAAGTCAGTCGTCATTGAGGTACCTCTTCTGTGGTCGAGATGGTGGGTGGAGCTGGTGCGCGGAGGCGGTGCGTAGAAATGGTGAGTGGTGAGGTCAGTATTATCCGAGCGCCGAGGAGACAGGGGCGGAGCCGAACCAGCCGGCAGAGTCCTTGACCAGGGATCCGCCCTGGACGACGGCCTTGACGTTGTCGGGTTCAGCCAACGCAGTGATATCGGCCAGCGGATCGAAGTCGACAACGACGAGGTCGGCGAGTTTGCCTTCCTCGAGAGTGCCGACGTCGGCTGAGAGTCGCAGCAGTTCGGCCGCGTTCTTCGTGCCGGCCACGATCGCCTGCATCGGTGTCAGACTGAGTTCGACGGCGTGCATCTCCTCGCGCAGGTTGAGCCCGTGCGGGCACACCCCAGCGTCGGTTCCCAGTGCGACCTTCACCCCGGCGGCCATGGCAACGGCGACACGTTCGCGTGCGATCGCTGACCACTTGACCTTCTTCTCGTACAGATAGCCGGGCACGTTCTTCGGGTCCGGTATCCGCAGTGCGCTGCTGAGCGTGGGGACGAGGAAGGTGCCGTGTTCGAGCATGAGCTCGATGCCTTCATCGTCGATTCCGTAACCGTGTTCGACGGAGCGCACTCCGCCGCGGATAGCGGCCTTGATGCCCTCGGGCCCCTGGGCGTGGGCGGCGACGGGCTGACCTGCTCGCTTGGCGGTCTCTTCGACGATGAGCCGCACGTGTTCTTCTGGAACGCCGATGTCATCGGGTGTATCGGTTGGGCTCGAGACGCCACCGGTGGTGCAGACCTTGATCACGTCGGCTCCGGAGCGCACGAGGGTGCGAATGGTCCGGCGCACATCGTCGTCGGTGTCGATGATCGGGTCGACGGGCATCGGGGGCATGGTGGGCATGCCGTTGGGCATAGTGAAGTCGGTGTGCCCACCGGTCGGTGACAGCGGGCTGATGGCCAAGTGGATCCGCGGCCCCAGGATCAGTCCCTGCTCGATGCTGTCGCGAATGCCGCGGTCCGTTCCACCCAGGTCACGCGCCGTGGTGACTCCGGCCATGAGCGTGTTCCGGGCGTTGACAACGCTGCGCACGATCCGCTCGGAGGCGAAGCGGGCGAGGTTCGCCGCCGGGTTCTCGACCGTGAGTCCGAAGTGCACGTGGGAGTCGATGAAGCCGGGCATGATCGTCTTGCCCTGCAGCTGGATGACACGAGGGGACGTGTCACCTGCGTCGTTGCCCTCCCTCGCCGAGGTGGTTCCTTCGTCGCGCCGGGACCCGACGTAGACGATGTGTCCGTCCCTGACCTCGATCTCGGAGTCTGTGATCGGGTCACCGCCGTTGCCGTCGATGAGAGTGGCTCCGCGCAGGATGATGTGCTCGGATTCGCGGTTCGTGGCGGGGAGGTAGGCGATCGACATGGGAGGTCGTGGTCCTTTCGACAGACGAGCGTGCGCTTCAGGTGCCATTGTTGACCATTCTTCGCCCTGCGGTGTGCAGTGATCGCATCATGGCCGAAAAGAGTGTCGGCCAGAGAACATCGAGCCCAGGCGCGAGGTTGGAGCCTCAGACGCATACTTCCAGTCTTCGAACTCCGCGGTCAGTGCCTCAGTCCGCGATCTCTGTCAGCAGCGCTTCGATGGCGCTGGCAATGCGCTCACGCGAATCCTCACCGAAGATCGCGTTCTGCACGATGGCGCCTTGCATCAGCGCAAGGACCGCGGGAGCGATCTGCTCAGCTTTCGCCTCCGCCGCATCTGTGCCCAGCCCTGCTCCCCGGTGGAAATACGCGCTCAGATAGGCCGTGAAGCGATCAATCAGGTCTGTATAGATCTTCGCTGCGACTTTCGCGAAGTCGGGCGAGTGCGATGCCTCTGCCCACACCTGCAACAGCAGCGGGGCGAATGGTGAGTCGCGGAGAATCGTGTTCAGCAGATTCGGGAAGACCTGCTGAGGAGGCGGGACCTCGTCTGCCGACCCGAAATCCTGCAGTTCGGCTGCCCGCTGTTCCATGATTCGCCTGCCGGCATCGAGAGTGAGCTCGGCCTTGGACGAGTAGTAGACATAGACGGCACCGGCGGAGAGATCCGCCTCCCTGATGATGTCGGCCATCGACGCCCCGGCAAAGCCCTTGCGAGAGAAGCACGTAAGCGCGGCATCCTGAATCCGCGTGCGCATGGCCTCTCTGTGTTCGTCCGTGACCTTCGGCACCAATCCCCCAAAAACGAATGACCATTCTTGATATATCGTACCCGCAGGAGTAAAAAGAACGAGTATTCGTTTTCAATGATTGGACAGGCATGCAGACGAGAATCCTCGCCACCTCGGACTCAGCCGAGACTGCCCCCGATGCCGAGGCCGAAACCGCCAAGGGTGCACCCAAACCCAGCATCAAGCAGGCTCTGCTCGCAGCCATCTTCGCCGCGGCCATCGTCACCATCATTCTGCTGGCATTCAGCTGGCCGACCGTGACATCCGAACCCAAAGACCTTTCGGTGGCAGCCGTCGGCGATCAGAAGCAGATCGATCAGATCACCGCTAACGCCCCCGACGGAATGCTCGATCTCAAGAAGGTCGATTCCCGCGCCGAGGCGCAACAGCTCATCCGTGAGCGAGAGGTCTACGGAGCATTCATCGTTGGTGACGAACCCGAGATCCTCACCTCAACCGCAGCCTCCCCCGCCGTTGCCCAACAGCTGAATGGGATCGCCTCACAGATGCAGCAGAAGATCGACAAACAGGCGATGTCGGGAATGCAGGATGGAATGAAGGAGATGCAGGACGCATTGGCGAAAGCATCTCAGGGCCCAGCATCTCAAAGCCCTGCATCTCAGGGTCCTGCCGGACCCCAGGAAAACCCCGGTGAGCAAGCACAGGCCCCAACCACCTCGGCGATGGAGGTCCCCCAGGTCACGGTGACCGACGTCGTTCCGCTCAACGACAATGACTCCACCGGTGCCGGCCTCGCGATAGCCGGCCTGCCTCTGACCATCGGCGGAATCGTCGGCGGTGTGCTCACCAGCATGATCGTCCACTCGCGCCGCATGCGTGCCGTCGCGGTACTGGCCTACGGGGCAATCGGCGGACTTGCACTCACTCTCGTTCTGCAGACCTGGTTCGGCATTCTGCAGGGCAACTTCGGGCTCAACGTGCTGGCTGCCGGACTTGCTGTGGCGGCAACGGCGGCACTCATCAACGGCTTCGTCTCGCTGATAGGCCCAGGGGGCATCGCCATCGGCGCGGTGCTCACGATGTTCATCGGCAATCCGATCGCCTCGCTCCAAGCACCGAAGGAATTCCTCGCAGGAGCCTGGGGAGACATCGGTCAGTTCCTGGTCCCGGGTGCCTCTGGAACCTTGTTGCGAGACCTCTCCTACTTCCCGGGTGCGCCCATGACGATGCAGTGGTGGGTGCTCATCGGGTGGTTCGTCCTGGGCATCGCCCTCATCCTCGTCGGTCACCTTCTGGCCCATTCGAAGAAGCGCGCCGCTGTGAGCTGAGCTGCTCTCCGGCTCACCAACGGGGGTGACCCGACAAGGGCCCTTCGCGCCACACCCGACCTCGGGTACCTGGCCCCTCCTGCACCCGAGGACTATCCTCGGGTGCAGGAGGTTTTCCCCGATGACAGCACTGACGAACGTGACGATCTGCCGAACGTGCGGTGTCGAAACGACTACGCCTCCACCGGATGTCTGCCCGATCTGTTCGGATGAGCGCCAGTGGCTGCCGGAGTCAGGCCAGGACTGGACGACGCGTGAAGAGCTCGAATCCGAACACCACAGCGTCTCCATCGTCGAACGCGAACCCGGCCTCTATGCTCTGCGGGTGGAACCGAAGCTGGGCATCGGACAGACATGCTATCTGGCACAGACCGAGCACGGCAATCTGCTCTTCGAAGTCCCGCCCTACATCGACGAGGACGTCATCGCCGCAGTCTCCGACCTCGGCGGTGTTCAGGCCATCGCTGCCAGCCATCCCCACATGTTCGGCCTGCAGCTCGAGTGGAGCGCGGCCTTTGACGATGCCCCGATCTTCGTCTGCCGTGCCGATGCCGACTGGGTTCAGCGCGAGGGCCCCAACATCTGGCGTTACTATCACGTCGCGGAACCCGTTCCCGGCGTCCGACTGCAGCGAACGGGCGGCCATTTCCCGGGCAGCGCTGTGGCTTTGTGGACTGGTCAGGACGGCCGCGGCGTCATGCTCAGCGGAGACACAATCGCACCGGTGGCCCGGTCGGGCTGGGTGACGTTCATGCGCAGCTTCCCCAACTATCTGCCGCTGTCGGCACAGGTCGTCAGACGCGTCGCCGCCTCGGTGGCTGACCTCGACTTCGATCGCATGTACGGCAACTTCGGGCAGATGATCTCGAGCGGAGCCAAAGAGGCGGTGGCGAGCTCGGCCGAGCGCTATGCCGAGTGGGTCTCCGGTGCTCACGACCACCTGACCTGATTCGTGTACCTGGCCTGATTCTCGACGACCTGAGCAACATGCACGAAGCAGAAACCCCCACCGCCGAGGTGGCAGTGGGGGTTTGCGTGGAATCGTCCTGGTCGGCTTGTTCGCCGATGGAGATGTGCGGCTAGCTCAGCGTGAGCGGAACTGTGCGGTGACCGGGCAGTCGAAGGGATCGGCCTGGCCGAGTCCGGCCCGGTTGAGGTAGCGGACGATGATGCCGAACGATTCGAAGAGCGTCGTCTCCGTGTATTTGATGTCCTTCTGAGCGCAGTATTCGCGGACCATCGGCTGAACCTTGTGCAGGTTGACGCTGGGCATACTCGGGAACAGGTGATGTTCGATCTGGTAGTTCAGTCCGCCCATCAGGAAGCCCATCGGACGTCCGCCGGAGATGTTGCGTGACATCAGTGTCTGGCGACGCAGGAAGTCGATCTTCACGTCCTTGGGAACGATCGGCTGTCCCTTGTGGTTGGGAGCGAACGAGCCGCCCATGTGCACACCGAAGACCATGACCTGGACGATCGTGAAGACGATGCCGATGAGTGGTCCGGCGGCCCAGATTGCGATGAGGGGGAATCCGATGATGCGGATGCCGATGAAGATGCCTTCGATCCAACGGCGCTTGATCGAGGACTGGCCGACGAGAATCGCCTTGACCGAGTTCACGTGCAGCTGCACTCCCGCCAAAGTCAGCAGTGGGAAGAAGAACCAACCCTGATGGGCCGCAAGCCACTTGCGCAACCCGGTGAGTCCTTGGGCATCTGCAGGGTCGAAGATCAGTGCACCGGGGGCGATGTCGCCGTCGACGCCGGCCTTGTTCGGATTGGCGTGGTGGAGAGCGTTGTGCTTCTTTAGCCACCAGCCGAAGCTGAGGCCGATGAACAGGTTGCCGATGATGGTCGACACCCACTCGCCGACCTTGCCATTGGTGAAGATCTGACGGTGAGCCGCATCGTGGGCGACATAAGCCGTCTGGGTGAAGAGGATTCCGAAGACGACGGCCGTGGCCATCTGCCACCAGCTTTCGCCGATGAGGAAGAGCATCGCGAAGGCGACGACGTAGGAGATTCCGAGGAGGACGAAGCGCAGCGTGTTCCAGCCGGGTCGTCGAGCCAGCAGACCAGCCTCTTTGACCTGGGCCATCAGCGCACTGAAATCGCTGGTGAACTCCTGCTTCTCGGTACCGCGATTAGCTCGCCTCTTCTCGAGCACCTCCGCCCTTGTTTCTTTCCCAAGAGTGGGTGTCGACAGCGTCCTATTCACGACATCTACTGATTCCATATTACTTACGGTACGAGAGGGACCATTCGTTTGGCATCACCCCACGGCACCGTATTCCACCCCCTACTCCGGTAGGGGGTGGACGATCAGGCTTTTGCTCCAGGCACCACAAGCCCGGATTCGTAGGCGGCGATGACCGCCTGCGCACGGTCTCTGATGTCGAGTTTGTAAAGGATTCGTGAGACGTGAGTCTTCACGGTCTGGACGGCGATGAAGAGCGTGGCAGCGATCTCTGTGTTCGTCTGGCCGCGTGCCACCAGCACCAGGATCTCGCGTTCACGGTCGGTGAGATCAGGCAGTGCCTCCGCGTTCGATGTC
This sequence comes from Brevibacterium aurantiacum, assembly GCF_003932995.1. Taxonomy (NCBI): domain Bacteria; kingdom Bacillati; phylum Actinomycetota; class Actinomycetes; order Micrococcales; family Brevibacteriaceae; genus Brevibacterium; species Brevibacterium aurantiacum. The sequence continues at coordinate 1,520,400 of NZ_CP025333.1, read as the reverse complement.
TGCGGACCCGCGGCGAAATGCTCGATGACGCGACGGGTGACGCTTGGGGCCAGCAGCCCATCGCCCGAGGCCACCACCCGCACCGCCTCGGCGAGCTCATTGGGCGGGGCATCTTTGAGGAGGAAGCCGCTGGCACCGGCACGGATCGCATCGAAGACATAGTCGTCGATGTCGAAGGTCGTGAGCATGATGATGCGCGGAACGTCATCGCCGATACCGCTTGTCTCCGAGGTGGACACAGCCGATTTCGATATCTCTGCGTTCGCGGGCTGGCCGGCGATCCCAGTCTGGCCGGCGAACCCAGGTTTGCCAGCGTTCACCGACGCAGCAGTGTTCGCGGATTGACGGCTCCGGGCCGAGAGGATCTCGCGGGTGGCTTCGATGCCGTCGAGTTCGGGCATGCGCACGTCCATGAGGACGATGTCGGGCTTCAGCTCGGCGACAAGGCTGACGCATTCGACACCGTCTTGTGCCTGGCCCACCACCTCGATGTCGGGGTGTGCGTCCAACAACGCGGCGAAGCCTGCTCGAACCATTGCCTGATCATCGGCAATCACGATGCGAATCACGCGTTGCTCCTCTCATCACCCTGCGATTGACCCGCTGTGTCGTCTGCCTCGGCGCTTGTGAGCGCGTCTGCCTCTGCGGCAGTGACGTCTTCTGCGCCTGTGTCTGTGCCTGTGTCGGCGTCCGGGTCCGCACCTATGTCCTGGTCGGCGCTGACGTCGCGATCGTCTGTCTCGTCAGCTTCGTCTGTCTCGTCAGCTTCGCGTGAACCGGGCTTATCTGAGCCTGACTTGCGCGCATCGGCCACGGACAGCGGCAGCACCGCCGCCACTTCGAAGCCTCCGCTTCCGGTCCAGCCGGTCCGAAGTTCGCCTCCGACCGAGGACGCGCGTTCCCTCATCCCGATAAGCCCCTGATGACGGTGAACTTCGTTCTTCGCGGCCTCAGAGGGGCCTTTTCCCGCGGTGTTGAAGACATTGATCCACAAAGCGGTGCCGCCGCTGTCGATCTTGATATGGATCTGCGATTCAGTGGCGTGACGGATGGCGTTGCTCAGCGCTTCCTGGACGATGCGATACCCGGCCAGCCCGGTGCTGTCGCGCAGGCTGCGATCTAGCGGTCCCCCGCTGCGTTCCATGGTGACCTTGACTCCAGCCTGCTGTGCCTTCTTCACCAGGCCCTCAACCTCGGAGAACTTGGGTTGAGGTGCCAGCTGCTGGTTCGATTCCTCATTGCGCAGCACCCCTAAAAGTCCTCGCATCTCGGTGAGGGCATTGCGAGCGGAGACGGAGATGTCCTCGAATTCCCTTTCCACATCCGAATCGATATTGGGGTGGCGAAATGGTGCGCTCGAGGCCTGAATGTTGATGATCGACATGCTGTGGGCGACGATGTCGTGGAGTTCGCGGGCAATTCGCGTCTTCTCCTCGACCACGACGCGCTTCGAATGCTCCTCGGCAGTGTTCTCCTGCTCCTGCAGCAGCTGCGAACGGATCAGGTGCCACTGCTGAACGATAATGGCAGCCACGTAGAAGCCGCCGGCGATGCAGGAGAAGATGACGATGTTGACGATCGATGATTCCGACCGACTCTCGGGGTACTGGAAATGTCCGATCACGGCTGCGGCCGCAGAGACGGCGATGCTGGCCAGCAGCGCGGCCAATGCGACGCCCCAGTGGGCGCGGAGCCCGACGATGAGGATGATGAGGATCTGAGTGATCATCATCGGCACCATCCACGGCCATGGATTGCCGGCAAGATACGGGCCGAGCAGCGGTAGGACACCACAGGCGATGGCTGAGACGATCACGCCGAAGAGTGGGCGCAGCATTGACAGCGGCATCGATCCTGCGTGGATGACGGTGATGATGAATGCCAGCGCGACGGGTGCTTCGTGGACTCCCACCGCGATCGAGGATTCGACTGCGAGCATCACGATGGCGGTGAAGATCACCGCTATCCAGGCCAGAGCCTCAGGGTTGAATCTGCGGTCGGCTGGCAGGAATCTGTCGAACAGCTTGCTGAGCAGCACGAATTCCGGTTCTCCTTCTGCGGCTCTGAACCGATCCGAGGGGTCGAATCGCCTGGCACACTTCGTCAGTGTGACATTAGCAAACACAGCTATGCGTCCCGTGAGAGTCCCAAACCTGCCCCTCTACGGTCCGCATGCCTAGACCAGACTGCAGAGGCCAGGGACCACCGAGGTGGTCCCTGGCCTCTGCCAACCGTTCAGCCCGATCCAGTGAAATTCAGATCAGTGAAGCGAGGTTCAAACAAAACAGTTGGGGCTCAGATCAGTGAAGCGAGGATCAGAATGGTGGTGGGTCATTTGCGCTGTCGTGCTCCCACTGCACGCGTGCGGCTTGCCACGCTCTGCTCATTCGCATGTACTCGCTCTTCGAAGACCAACCTTCGGGCCCCTTCTTCGCTCTGGAACGCGGATAGCCTCTGCGACGACCCCGAGGTAGTCGCTTCATGGTCACAGGATCCGACCCGGGCGGCAGGCAGAGCTGGAATACTGCATTGTCCCAATCCTGCATCCGATCGATCATCAGTTGTCGGCGCTTGGCCTTTGCGAGGTCATAGTTCTCCTGCAGACATTGCTGATGGTCTGCCCGTTCTCGTTCGCGCTGCTTTTCCTCGTCACGTTTTCGAATCGTCGTCTCGCCGGGCGTGAGCACAAGAATGTTCGGTGGCGGAGGAACCATTTCTGTTGGGAGCCGCCACCTTTTTGGACTGATCCCCGATAGTGCATAGAGCTCAAGTGCTTGAGCAGCATCGACAGGTTGGTCTGGAGCCGTAACACCGGCGGTCACACCATGGGAGAATTCGTATTCGACAAGGCCAGATTTCGGCATTCGCACCAAGTAGTTTCGCGCAGTCTTCACCGCATGGTGCTTTTTGCACAGCGGATGCAGATTGGTGAATCGAGTGAGGCCGCCCCGGTCAGGGTGATCATGGTCGAAGGGAACGATGTGGTCGATCTCTGACTTCTCTGCTCTTCGACTGCACCCCGGTACTGTGCAGATCGCCCATTTTGCAATGAGCGTCTTCCGCACATCGTTGGGAATCCGGTAAGTCGTAGCTTTCGCGTCGACGGGAGTACCTGTAGCCGGATCCGTCAGGACTCTCGTCATCGTCTTCGAACGAGCGCCGATGCGCCGTGCAGTTTCTGCTGGCACCGGAGAACCGTCTGTCAGTGTGCCTGGAAGCTCCGATTCGCCGCTCAACGTCAGATACGGAACCGTAACCACCACGGCTGCTTGGTTCGCCAACCACCACTGGTCGGTGGGCATGCCGACCGTTATGTCATATTCCGTGACTTCGTCTTGCTGTGGTGTACCAGGAGCAAAGGCTGTTCCACCCTCAGGTGATGCCTCAGCGCCTTTCGCACACTTCGTCAGCCCGACCACACCCTGGTCGTCGAAGTCGAACAGCGGAGTCCCGTTGTCATCGAGAAGTGAGGATTCGGAGGTGGTCTGGATTCCCGTCACCGGGTCGATCCTTTTCACCTTGATACTGAGCTTCGGCTGAGGGCGGATGGCAATGTCGAACATGAGATTGCTGATGGTGCGCTCGTCGATGATTTCCACGCCGGGCGCCAGATTGAACGTATTGGAATTCCCCGCATAAATTGCCCTCGCCATGGCCTGGATGCGCTGGAAGCTCGCATTCACCTCAGCGGCTGGACCTGTCAACGACAAGCATGCGGTTCCGTCTTTGAAAGTGTCGATATCAACTCGGCGCCGACGTGCAGCTGTTTCGGCCCGGTCTGTTGCAGGCTCGAGAAGCTGAATCTTCTTACGCAGAGCAGTTCGGAAATATTCGCTCGTCACGTCTGCCCGCCTGACGGAAAGATACTCGTCCAGTCGAGGCAGGAACCGCATGGCAACCGTTTGACACAAGTCGGCGGCGGCATCGACGTGCGCCTGCGTGAATTCTCCCTCACGAACACGGTCAGCGAATCGCGGGAGTCCGTGAATAGCAGTCATCGCCGCAGTCAGGCGGCGATAGGTGCGCGGAGTAGATGTTCCGAAGATCGCGGAGATCTCAGCGATGTCCTCGGTGAACACCTGGTCGTGGACCCAACGCGAGAAATCGGTGTCCGGTTCGAAGCCAGGAAAGTCTGGAGGTTCAACAGTCTCGGGCTCGGTTTCGACCTTTGGCGAACGCACCTTCTTCGCGAACTCGGCGTCATAGGCCATGACCGCAGACGATGTAGCGGAAACGACCACAAGGTCCGTGCATCTTTGGTCGAAGTCACGATCACCCAACGGTGAAATATTCCAGGCAAGATCGCTCGCAGTCACCAGATATTCGGTTCCCTTACCCTTCTCTGTGCCTGAAGATTCTTTGCATCGATCAACTGAGCTGGCAATCGTGGCGACCGTGTAGGGGTCATCCCCTTCGGGAACGTCTGTGCCGTAGTGCTGGATGACCTGCTCGAGTATGACTCCGGCACTGAGCTCGTAGACCTTCAGCTGCGCTTGGTCATACTCTGCAGATGCACTGCCGAGATTGGTGACACTGGATTCATAGCGAACGCTATAACGGGGTGTTCCGTTTTCACCAGCATTCTCGCCGGCGTCATTGCCAGCGGAGTCGGCCTTTTTACCTTCTTCGCGGTGTTGCTCGTTGGTGGTTGAGGATGCGCTTTTCATCGTGTGTCACCTGCCTCGTACGTCATCGTCGGGAAGAGTGAGTAGAACACTGACTGAATTAAATGATATTTATATTCTATCGTATTCGAATCCTATTTGTATAGACCTATTCTTAAGAAATCTTCCGATCCGGTAGAAGTGTCTTGCCATTCACAAGTTCTGTTCGTTGTTCAATACTCTCAAACGGCACTGACACGAGATCGCCAGCAAGTTTCTGCGGTCCCATCCCAGCTGAGCCGAAGCCACCCCACCACCGCCTACATTGCGAGATAGCGCGGTCAATAAATGAGATTTCGTTTAGGTTGAAGAGCATGTGACGTGCGGTTTCGCCTGCGGCCACGCTGCCACCGCGCCGGGTCGCAGCGATCCACCGCCGCATCAGACACCCGCCACTACCGCAGCGCGCCATAGCAAGACGCCGGCAATCGTAATTGTGAAGATGAAGGAGACACTGCTCCCATGAGTGCTGAACTGATCTGCGTGATCGTCCTCGGACTGATGTTCGTCATCGGCACCTGGCGTGACATCAACATGGGCCTGCTGGGCTTCGTTGCGGCGGCAGGGGTCGGCGGACTCGTCCTCCACCAGGCTCCGGAGGAATTCCTCGCCGGATTCCCCGTCGACTTGTTCCTCGCGCTCGTGGGCCTGACCTATCTGTTCGGGTTTGCTCAGAACAACGGCGTCATCGAGGTCATCGTCCATTGGTGTGTCAGGCTCGTCGGTGGCCGGACTTCGCTCATGCCGTGGATCTTCTTCGCTCTCACCGCGATTCTGATCGCACTGGGCGCGCTCTTCGCCGTGGCCATCATCGCTCCGCTGGCGTTGTCGTTCGCGCGTAAGCATCGGATCAACCAGTTCATGGTCGGTCTCCTCGTCGTCCACGGTGCCTTGGCCGGTGCCTTCTCCCCCATCAGCGTCTATGGCATCTTCATCAACGACTACCTCGCCAAGAACGGCCTGACTCCGACCCCGTTGTCGTTGTTCTTGGCACCGCTGATCTTCAACCTGATCTTCGCACTCGTCGTCTACTTCGTCCTTCACCGTCGACCCGGATTGCGCGCCGAGGCGGACGATGCCCTGTCCGCCGAAACCAAGAGTCCCGATTCCGGGAGTCCCGAAATCCAGAGTCCCGGAACCGGGAACTCCGCGGTCAAAACCGACACCGTCCGCTTGACGCGAAGCCAGGTTCCGACCCTGATCGGACTGATCGCCATGGCTCTGTCCGTGCTGATCTTCAGCTGGGATGTCGGGATCGTGACGATCACGATCGCCATCGTGCTCACCTTCATCAACCCGGCAGCGGGCAAGGCCGCGATGACCAAGGTGTCCTGGTCGGTCGTCATCCTCATCACCGGGGTGCTCACCTACATTTCCGTCCTCCAAGCAGCAGGCACCGTCGAGTGGGTTTCCGCCGGGATCTCGGCGATCGGCATTCCCCTGCTGGCTGCCCTGTTGCTCTTCTACATGTCGGGTCTGATCTCAGCATTGGCGTCATCATTGGCGATCATCGGCGTCGTCATCGCCCTGGCCGTGCCGTTCCTCGAATCAGGCGATGTCCACGTGGGCGGCTTCGTCGCCGCATTGGCGATCGCTGCGACCATCGTCGACATCAGCCCGTTCTCGACCAACGGTGCAATGCTGCTCGCCAATGTGCACTCAACGATCCGCGACCGCTACTACAAGCAGATGATCGGATACGCCGGCCTCATGTGCCTCATCGGTCCCGGACTCGCATGGGTCGTCGCCGCAGTGCCGACGATGCTGACAACATGACACAGAGAATGTGAGACTGCTGCTGCATCCACGGTCGCACTCCCCTAGAGTCGCTGCAGACGGTCAGCACAGGAGCTGAGCCCACCGCGCAGAACGAGCTGCGCTCGAAGGAGAGCCGATGATCACCAACGACGCACAACAACGGATCCTCGCGGCAGTCGACGCCCAATTCGACGAACAACTGGCGGCGACCGCCGAGCTGGTGAACTCGCCGTCCAGACGTGAACATGAGGAACCCGCACAGAATCTCATCGAGTCCCATTTGCACAGGCTTGGCCTCAACATCGATCGGTGGGCCATCGACTCCCCCGAGCTGAGGGCGCATCCAGGCTTCGGCCCCTCCACCGTCGACTATGCGGGGATGACCAATGTCGTCGGCACCTACCAGCCCACCCGGGATGTCGGGAAGTCCCTGATCCTCAACGGCCACATCGATGTAGTACCGCAGGGACCAGAGGAGAAATGGTCTCGTTCTCCGTGGGACGCCGAGGTGGCCGATGGGTGGATGTATGGCCGCGGTGCCGGAGATATGAAGGCAGGTCTCGTCGCGAACCTGTTCGCCTTCGATGCCATCCGTGAAGCCGGCTTCAACCTCACTGGTCGCATCCACCTCCAGTCCGTCGTCGAGGAGGAATGCACCGGAAACGGATCCCTGGCCGCTCTGCTGCGCGGATACACCGCAGACGCGGTCATCATCTCCGAACCCGAGGAAGATGCCCTGGTCAGAGCCAATGTGGGGGTCCTCTGGTTCACGGTCCGGGTCACCGGCAACCCCACTCACCCACGAGAGATGGCCAATGGCTTCAACGCCATCGATGCCGCGTTCGATGTGATGCAGGCTCTGCGCGTGCTCGAACAGACCTGGAATGACTGCAAGGCCGATCATCCGTATTTCGAGGACCTCGACCACCCCATCAACTTCAACTTCGGGGAGATCCGCGGCGGCGACTGGCCCTCGAGCGTGCCTGCCTGGTGCGAACTCCAGGTCCGCGTGGCCACCTACCCCGGAACGAACGCCGATGATGCCTGGGCCGAGGTCGAAAAGTGCGTGTCCGATGCCGGAACGAGTTCACGCCCGACCTTTGAAACTGTTCTGACTCCCAACGGGTTCTACGCCGACGGCTACGTCCTCGGGCCCGGCAGCGATGCCGAAGAGCTGCTCGAACGCACTCACCGGAATGCCTTCGGCAGAGATCTCACCAGCTTCACCACTCCCGGCTATCTCGACGGTCGAGTCTTCATCAACTACGGCCAGATACCGACACTCGTCTACGGCCCCGTCTCGGAGAACATCCACGGATTCGACGAGCGCGTGAGCATCGAATCAGTGCGCAGGTGCACGAAATCCATGGCGCTCTTCATCGCCGAATGGTGCGGCATCGACGAATAGCTGGCGCGGCATCGCCGAATAGTTCGGCACCCTGAATCAGGCAATCTCACAGGCAGACGTCACATACTCCCGTTGGCCTGGAAGTTCCCATGCCAGGACAGGGCCTCGCCCAGCAGGTGCGGGGTGTGCCGCCCGTTCGGGTTCTCAGCGATCGCCCGATCCAGATAGTCGCCGAGGCGGTCCCTGTAGTCCGGGTGCGCGCAGTTGGCGATGATCTTGCGGGCTCGGGCCACCGGAGAGAGTCCACGCAGATCGGCCAGTCCCTGCTCGGTGACGAGGATCTGAGTGTCATGCTCGGTGTGGTCGATGTGGCTGGCGAAGGGCACGATCGACGAGATCGCACCGTCCTTGGCCACCGAGTTCGACACGAAGAAGTTGAGGTAGGCGTTGCGGGCGAAGTCGCCGGATCCGCCGATGCCGTTGATGATGGACGAGCCCATGACGTGGGTGGAGTTCACATTGCCGTAGATGTCGGCCTCGACCATTCCGTTGATCGCAATGACGCCGAGGCGGCGGATGGCTTCCGGATGGTTCGACATCTCCTGCGTGCGCAGGAGGATGCGCCCCTTGTAGGACTCGATGTTCTCGTTGAAGTCCGCTGCCCGCTCGGCCGAGAGTGAGAATGCTGTGGCCGAGACGGAGGCGAGTTTCCCGTTGTCGATGAGGTCGAGCATCCCATCCTGGATGACCTCCGTATAAGCGGTCAGGCCTTCGAACTCGCTGTCGGCCAGATTGCCCATGACGGCGTTGGCGACATTGCCGACGCCCGACTGCAGCGGCAGCAGTTCGGGTGGAAGCCTGTGGGCTGTGATCTCGTGGCGCAGGAAGTCCACGAGGTGGGAGGCAATCGCCTTCGAATCCTCGTCGGCGGCCTTGAACGGCAGGTTCCGGTCGGGGGCGTTCGTCTCCACGACGGCGACGACCTTCGACGGGTCCACGCGCAGGTAGGGGTCGCCGATGCGCTGCATCGGTTCCAGCAGCTGGATGGGCAGACGCTCGGGTGGGCGACGGGTGCCGTAGTAGACGTCGTGGAAGCCTTCATAGGAACGTGGGTGCCAGGAGTTGACCTCGAGAATGACCTTGTCGGCCAAGTCGAGCCAGGTCTTCGAGTTGCCGACCGAACTGCCGGGAACCAGCAGACCGTTGGGCAGGATCGCAGCGACTTCGACGACGGCGACATCGAGGTTGCCGTAGAAGCCGAACCAGGCCTGCTGGGCCGAATGGCTGAGGTGTGTGTCGACGTATTCGGTGTCGCCAGCGTTGATCGATTTCCGCATTGCCGGGTCCGACTGGAAGGGCAGCCGCTTGCTCACGGCTCCCGCCTCGGCGAGCACTCCGTCGAGTTCTGGTGCGGTCGAGGCACCGGTCCACAGTTCGATGCCGAAATCGCGACCTTCATCGTGCTCTCGACGAGCCTGCTCGGCAATCGCCCCGGGCACCGACTTCGGATACCCCGAACCGGTGAACCCGCTCATGGCGACGCGGTCGCCGTGACCGATGTGAACAGCCGCTTTGTCCGCGGTGACGACTCTCGAACTCAGGTCAGGGCACGTAATTCTCGACATTCACATGAGTTTATCGGACACGGTTTTCGTCACCCTCCCCGGCCAGGAACGCCCCCGCCCCCAGCGCAATCTTCGCCTCGGCCACCACGCCGACGGCGAGCATGTCCTCGTCGACGTCGAAGCGTTCGGTGTGATGGCCCCAGGAGGTGTCCATGCCGATCTGGACGTAGGTGGCCAGGCCGCCGCGCTCCTTGACCCGCTTCATCATCGCGGTGGCGTCCTCGGATCCGCCCAGCCCACCGGAGTCATGGATCTCGGCGACTCCGTCGACTCCTTCGAAGCACGTACGGATATACGGTAAGAGCTTCGGGCTCGGCGACTCCTGGTCCGCCTTGCCGACGACCGTGACAGAAGCATCGATGTCATACATCCGGGCGGCACCGGCGATGACGTCCCGAGCTCGATCTTCCACATAGGAATTGATCGAACTCGTCTCACCACGTGTCTCCAACCGCAGCGAGGCTGCCCTGGGCACGACATTGCGCCCCTCACCAGCATGGAAGGTGCCGACATTGATGCGGCTGGCCCCTGCCGAATGCCGGGGTATCGCGTGCAGGTTCAACGTCGCCGAGGCGGCCGCAAGCAGCGCGTTCTTGCCCCTCTCCGGGTCTCCCCCGGCATGGGCTCCGACACCCGAGAAGGTCGCGTCGAGTTTCGTGCTCGCCAGGTACCCATCGGAGCCGGTGAGCACGTTGCCCTTCTCATCGTCGGATTTCAGGTGGGTCGCGACGAACAGGTCCACGTCGTCGAACCAGCCGGCGGCCACGATCGAATGAGCGCCGCGCACACCCTCCTCGGCGGGTTGGAAGATGATCTTCACGGTCCCGGTCAGCTCATCTTGCGCCCTCGTCAGCGAGGTGGCCAGGCCCAGTCCGATGGCGGCGTGACCGTCGTGGCCGCAGCCGTGCATGGCTCCGTCGTTGACCGAGGCGAAGCCTTCGGCGAACGGGCGGTGGCTGTCATCGGCAAGTTCGATCAGGTCGTTCGAGTCGATGTCGAAACGGAAGCACACGACGGGGCCGGGACGGCCGGTCTCCAACACTCCCAGGACTCCGGTGAACCCGTCCCCCATCGCCGCCACCAGCTCGGGGTCGGCTCCCTGCGCAACGGCACGCTCGCGTTCGACTGCGAGCACCTCGGCGCTGGGAACACCCAATCGGGCGTCGGGGTCGTGGAGTTCGGGGCCATACACCGTGTCCCACCCCAGGTCACGAAGGACGGTGATGATCGCCGAGGTGGTCCTGAATTCCGTCCACCCCGTCTCCGCGAACCGATGGAAGTCCCGTCGCCAAGCGGTGAGCTGCGTGGTCAGTTCGGATGTCAGTGTCACGCTGGGGTCCTCTGTCAGGGGTCAGTATTCGTCAGTACGAATGGTAGTCCTGACTCGCTGCGAACCGGTTGGGAGTTTCCCAGGCGGACCGAGTCGCGGTCGTGTCGAGCGCCGCATTCTCCTCGGCTCGCGAGTCGAGAGCCGCGGCTGCCTCGGCGCGGGACCTGCGAATGGTCGTCAGCGCGAGGCTGGGCACCGGGATGAAGACGATGACGGCTAGGAGGAGGACCAGGGTGAAGATCATGATCGCGTCGATGAGCGAGGTGCCGATGGCGATCGCACCGACGACGATGGCCGGCAGCCCCGCCCCGGCGTAGAACGCGAGGTAGAGGGCGGCGGTGATGCCTGCTCGCTGACGGGACGGCGTGAGCAGGTCGGTCTCCCGGTTCGCTCCCCAATAGCTGAGGCCGTGGCCGGCACCTGTGGCGACGGCGGCAGCGGCCATGAGGACGAGTGCGGTCGCGGCGCCCAAACTGGGCAGGTTGGAGCTGAGCAGCAGGGCAGCACCGAGTCCCATGAGCGTCAGGCCGATGGTCTGTGCGGCCCGCGGCTGCAGCCTCGGTGCCACGAGTTGACTGGCAGCGGAGATGACGAGGACGGATCCGACGATGAGTCCCGAAGTCAGTGTGCTCGGTTCCGGCAGCACCGATCCTGTCATCGAGGGAAGCAGTGCGAGGAAGAGTCCGAGCGCGGCCCACCCGAGCAACCCGGTGACGGCGGCGATGTTGAAGCTCGAGCGCATCGGACCGGGCACCGATGGCCACGTCGGACGCCAGCGCTGCCGGGTGATGGGCTTGTGCAGGCGCAGGGTCGCCACGAGCGCGGCGGTGATGATGAGGAGTCCGATCATGACCCAGAATGGAGCCGTCAGCGCACCGGCGGAGATTCCATCGCCGGAGGTCGCCTCGGCCACCGCGCCGGCGATGATCGGACCGGCGCCGGTGCCGAGGACGAAGGACATCGTGGCCACCGTCGAACCGAGCCACGGGCGTGAAGCCGGTGAAGCTTCGACCATGAGTGCGATGCCGGCACCGGTGCCCAGTCCCAGGCCGATTCCGGTGAACACGCGACCAGCGAAGAGTCCGCTGACCCCGATTGAGCCGACGACGAACAGTGCGGTGCCGACACCGACGCAGACGATGGAAGCCAGGAGCACGGGCTTGCGTCCGAAAACGTCCGCAGCGGATCCGAACAGCAGCAGTGAGGGCAGGCAGCTGATGACGTAGGTCGCGTACAGCGCCGTCATCGTCGAATCCGACATCGAGTAGGACTGCTGGAAGAGCGGGTACAAGGGGCTGGCGAGGTTGGCGGCGGCCGCGAGTGTGAACAGCACGGCGGCCCCGATCCACAGCTGGCGCCTCGATCCTCTGATGCGTGCGTACTCGGGCAAGCAGAAACCTCCTTCTGTTCAGATCGGCGCTGTCGGCTGGGTGGCCATGGCCTGATGACTTCATGATGCAATTCTTGAAGTATTGTTGTCTATCGTAAGATCACAAACGCTATCGTTCGATGGAACCGCATGATTGATAACCGACTCACAATGCTGAGCATGATTGAGCGACACGGCACGGTCACCGCTGCCGCTGAGGCTCTGCACTATTCGCCGTCCACGGTCTCCCATCAGGTCAAACAGCTGGCCACAGAACTCGGTGTCGTCCTTCTCGAGCAGCGCGGGCGCAATATCCGACTCACTCCCGCCGCGCATTCGCTGCTGAGCCATGTCGACGTCATGTCCGCCGAGTGGGAGCGGGCGCTGGCCGATCTCGACGCCTATTCGACGACCGTCACCGGCTCGATCACCCTCAGTGCGTTCTCCACCGCTGCAAGCATTCTGCTGCCGCAGACGATGCGGGCGCTCAATGAGGAGTTCCCGCATCTGGCCACGCAGACGATAGAGGCCGAACCCAGCGAATGCTACGACCTGCTGCTGGCCGGCGACGTCGACCTGGGCATTGTCGCCGTGACCACGGATACGCCTGCAGGCTCCGATGATCGCTTCGCCCAGCAGTTCCTCATCGACGACCCGCTCGACCTCATGGTCCCCCTCGACCATCACCTGGCCGACCGCTCCTCGGTCTCCATTGCCGACGCCAGGGAGGAGACGTGGATCCTCGGCCGTCCGGGAACCACGTACCACCAGCTGGTCATCGCCAACTGCGCCAGCGCCGGCTTCACTCCTCGGATCGGCCACTACGCCAATGATTGGAACACCGGCACCGCCCTGGTCCACGACGGGTTCGGAGTCTGCGTCGCCTCCCGCCTCTCGCGTTCACAAGATCTGCACCCGGTGCGGCGCATTCCGCTGACCGGCGAACACGCCCCGACCCGTCACATCGCCGCGGTCACTCGGGCGGGAGCCCAGGACCGGCGGACGATCCGCTTCGCTCTCGACCTCCTGACCCGTGAGACCCAGAACGTCATGGAGCAGCTGGGCAGGGACCTGGGCGATCGTTGACCACGAAGCAGAGGCACCTCCGTCGCAGCAGAATGTCGCCCGGCAGCCCGCCCGGACGATCCCACAGCGGACAATGACTGTCCTGCAGGCAGGTCGCTGTCTGATACAACGGAGGCATGAGCACTTCCCGCCGTCCACCACCGACGCCTGGGCTCCGTCTCTTCGCACCGCTGAGCGTACTCGGCGCCGCGATAGTTCTCGCCCTGGCTGTCCATCCCCAGTGGTCGACGATTCTCATCATGGCCGCCCTCGCAGTCCTCGGCGCTGGACGGAGTCTGTTCCGCGCCGAGAAGTGGCAGCCGGCCGACGACATCACGACCCTTCGCCTCGGACTCATCATGGTCTTCGCCGCCCTCGTCCTCGGCAATGTCGGCTTCTCGTGGCCGGCCGTGACCGTCGGTGCGCTGGCACTCATCCTCGACGCCTGCGACGGGTACGTGGCACGGCGAACCAGGACCACCTCGGCGGGGGCCGACTTCGACGAATCCGTCGATGCGCTCGTCGTTCTCGTCCTCTCCGTCGCTCTCATCCCGGTCTGGGGATGGTGGGTGCTTCTGCCGGGCACCTTCTACTACCTCTTCCGCGGGGCCACCCTCATCCGCCCCGACTGGAGACGGCAGCTGCCGCCGTCGGTCCTGCGCAAGACGATTGCGGCAAGCCAGGGAATCCTCCTGCTCACCGCGGGGTCACCTCTGGCGGTGGAGAACCCGTGGATCGGCATCATGAGTGCGGCGATCGCCCTCGCCGCACTCGTCATCTCCTTCGGCCGCGACGTCCTGTGGCTCGAGCAACACGCCGAAGCCCGGAGACCAACACCTTCGCGCTGATATGCGGCAGGCTCCATCGGGCCCCATTACGGTGCCCAGAAATCGGAAGATTCGGGAAAGCTTGCCTGAATGCAGACCCGGCCCGAACGTAGACTTGGACAATGACTGCCTTGCATGGAAGCACGGACTCAACCGGCCTGGTCGGCGGGCCGCCGAGTAAGCTGCCCACCGTCCACGGGCTCTTCACGCTCCGCACCTTCGCCCACGATGGAACGGCCCATGCGGTGATGTCGATCGGTGACCCGGCGTTGGTGGACGCTCCCCTTGTGCGAGTCCACAGCGAATGTCTCACCGGCGATGCCCTCGGATCGCATCGCTGCGACTGCGGTGACCAGCTCTCAGCTTCGCTCGCGGCTATCGCTCAAGCCGGCGACGGTATTCTCATCTATCTGCGCGGGCATGAGGGTCGCGGCATCGGACTTGAGAACAAACTGCGTGCCTACGCCCTCCAGGACACCGGCCTCGACACCGTCGCCGCGAACCGTGCCCTCGACCTGCCCGACGATGCACGAGACTACACAGGGGCGGCAGCGATCCTCCACGATCTCGACTGCCCGCAGATCACCCTGCTGTCCTCGAACCCGAGCAAGGTCACCGCCCTTGAGGGCATGGGCATCACGGTGGCCGAACGCCGTGATCTGAACGTGCCGGACCGACCAGAGAGTGCCGGGTACCTTGAGGCCAAACGCCGCCTCATGGACCATATTGCCCCTGCCGTTCACCGATACGTCGACAAGACGGAGACGAACGCCGAGGGCACAGCGAGCACAGTCAGCACAGAGGATGCAGGGGACACGCTGGCCGCCTATGACACGATCTCCGACGGAGACGAGGTCGTCGCACAGCTGGCGCAGAGTGAGGACGGTTTCATCGCGACGTCCGATGGAGACGCGCAGTTCGTCTCCGGGCAGATCGACCGTGCCCATCTCCATCGGATCCGGGCGTCGGTCGGTGCCGTCCTCGTCGGCTGCGGCACTGTCATCGCCGACGATCCCCGGCTGACCGTGCGCGCCGTGCCCGGGGAGAACCCCGTCCGCGTCGTCCTCGACCCGCATGGTCGAGTCCCGACCACTGCCACCGTCCTCACCTCACCGGAGTCACCAACGCTGTGGCTCATCGGCGCCGAGGTTGCCCCCAGTTCGGACGTCGGGGACCACGTCAGTGTGGTGCGGCTCCCTGCGGCCGAGGGCGACGACATCCCTCCAGCACGCATCGTCTCGCTCATCCGTGAGTATGTCGCCGGGTCAATCCTCGTTGAGGGCGGCGGACGGACTGTGTCGTCGTTCCTTGCAGCCGGCGTACTCGACCGGCTGTTCCTCACCTCGGCGCCCGTGTTCATCGGCAATGGGGTTCCGGGGATCCGCTTCGAGGGCACTCCGGTCATGGCTGAGGCGCTGCGTCGGCCGTTCCGGCGTTACCAGTTCGGTGAGGACATGTGCACTGAGTACCTGCTCAGCGAGCTTGCGAACGGTGGCTCCGCGGAGGACTCTCACCGCTGTAGTGGCGGCGGCCCACCAGCCTGACAACGAGGGTGATGGCGCCAGGCAACGTTGAGATCGTTGCCAGGAGACCGTAGCCGGTCGACGAGGTGACCGCCCATTCGACGGAGCTTGCGAGGCTGCCGGCCAGAATGCTCACACTGACTTCGCGCACTCCCCAACCGCCGACCCCCAAGGGAATGCTCATCGCTGCGAGGCCGACGACTGCGAGCGCCGGAATGACCGGGCCGCCGAGCGCGGCCATCGCGGTGAGGTAGAGCCCGAGGAACGATCCGATGGTCACCGCTGCCGTCAGCCACACGATCCCGATCGTCGATGCTGCCATCCCCCGCATGCCCAGAATGGAGAGGACGCAGGTTGCTGCCGCGACCGCCGCGGCAATCCATGCGAAGCGCGAGGCCACCGGGAGCAGAGTGAACGTGGCCGTGGCGAAGAGCAGAGTGGTGGCACTCAGACGTTCGGCTCCGACGACGGTCAGCGGGGACAGCCATCGGCGCGGGCCGGAATTGCGATAGGCCGCGACGCGGGCCATGTCTCCGCCCAACCCGCCAGGCAGGATCATGTTGAGCAGACTGGCAGAATAGCAGTCTGCAAGGGCTCGCCGCGGAGTCACATGAGTTCCGGACTGCTTCAGCAGCAGAGAGAACCGCATGGCCTGTCCGGCAGTGGCGAGCAGGCCGAGGCCCAGCGAAGCGAGGATCGTCAAGGGGGTGACCACCCGCCCGCCTTCGAGCAGGGCCTGGATTCCGACGATGCGCACGGTGAGGCCGAGCAGGGCAACGGTGATGAGCAGCATGAGCACCCGCCGCAGCCACATCGTCCTCATCGCTTCGGCTCGCCGCTCGGCTGGGCGGGCCGATCGGCACGACCACGGTGGTCTGTGGCGTCGATGAGCACATCAGTGTGGTCGACGACGACGCGCAGCCCAGCAGCCTGACCCTCCGTGCGACCTGACTGACCGTCTGATCGCGATTCGACATGGTTCAACCGCTCTTTCAGCCACGACCGACCTGCCTCTCGCAGGCCGGGGTCTTCCTCGATGGCGGCATCAACGCGTTCGGTGAGGAACCGGATGAGGAATTCCGAGTCTCGTGGTGCTTCAAGATGCCAGGGGGCGGCCGACGTTTCCACTCGTGCACCGATGTCGCATGCCTCAGCCTCCAGCACCGGCGCCGCCTGCGTGCCGAGCCGTGAATCACGGCGCTGGTGGCGGCCGAATGCCTCGTCGATGACTTCGTCATCTGGGTGCGGTGGGCTGAGATGCCACTGGCCGGCGATGCTGAGCAGGAAGATTCCGATTCCGGAGAAGCGGTGCAGAGTCTCGATGATTGCCGCCGTGTCATCGCGGGTGAGCACGTCGAGCAGAGCACTGCCGGTGATGAGCAGTTCGCATGGATGAGGCGACACGGTGGATGCTGTTCGCGGATCGGCCCCAGAACCGGCGTTCCCCGCCGACGATGCCGCAGCCAGTGCTTCGGCTGCGATGTCCGGCAGGGACGAGATCGGGGCTGCGACCGTGTGCACTGCGGTGCCGAACCTGTCAGCGGCGACCTCGAGTGCGGCTTCATCGGCATCGACGAGCACCCACTGCACCCGACGTCCGCGCAGTCGTTCGGTGAGGCGGGCGTCGAACCACCGCATGGAGTTACCGGTTCCCGCTCCGACGTCGATGACGACCAACGGCCGTTCTGTGTCGACCGTCAGCGCGCGAGTCGCCAGTGACCTGGCCGCCTCGTCGAGGAGCGGGAGCGCATGCTTTCGCGCTGCGTCATCGAAGGACACCCTCAGGTCCAACCATCCCGGCTCTGCCGCAGTCATGAGACTCTCACCTGGCCCTCCAGAACGGCGAGCACGGTGCGCGCCGTGTCATTCCACTCGGGCACAGCGGACTCACGGATTTCACGAGCCGTTGCAGCGAGTTCGGCTCGGTCAGCCTCGTCGCTCAACCACCGCTCCAGCAGGTCTGCCCAGGCTGAGACGTCCAGCGCCAGTGCACGACCAGCGCCCAGCGCCTCTTGCGCCCCGGTGCCTGCGGTGACGAAAGAGGGAATGGCTGCAGCGGCGGCTTCGCGCACGACCATTCCGAAGGTCTCTTCCTTCGAAGGCAGGAGCAGCAGGTCCGCGTGCCGGTAGAGGTCGTCGACGGCATCCTCGTCGAGTTCGCCCACACACTCCACCGAGGTCAGGCCCTCCAGTGCTTCACGAACGCCTTCGGCATAGACGGTGTCGGTGATGGGGCCGGCGAAGGTGCAGCGCCAGGCGGTGGCATCGCGTCGTCGCAGCTCCTGGAGGACGTGGGCGAGGAACAGCTGGTTCTTGTTGTCCTCCATCGCACCCAGGCAGATGAGGTGGGCAGGCGAACCCGGCTGCGCCACGGGGCGCACATGCGTTCCGGGGCGGGCAACCTCGGCGGTGATGTCGTATCTTCGGGCCACCTTGGCGGCGGCGAAGGCACTCGTCGTGACCACGGCAGATGCTGCCTGCAGACAGTCAGCCTCGCGGCGCTGAGCAGAAGGCCCCTGTGCGAGCGAATGTTGGAGCATCACTACCGGGCCAGACAGCGGTGTGGGAAGGCTGCATCCGATGAGTCCGTCGATGAGGACCGGGCGCTGCGACTCACCCGACTGACATTGTGCAACCAGTTGGCGCAGCCTGGCCACATCGTCCTCCGTCGGCTCGGGCCAGGACCCCGGTGCGGTGATGCGCTCGATCCGGCCTCCGGCCGCAGCACTGAGTTCGGAGTTGTAGCGCAGTCCCCCGCTGATGCGTCCGAGGTCCGGTTCGATGAGGGTGAAGGTCACGGCCGATTCGCAACGGTATAGGACACTGCGGCGCGAGGATTCTCGCGGAGGTGGACCGCGATCCCGATGTCGGGACGGTCCGCGAGCGAAACGGAGAGGCGGGTGCCGATGTATTCGGCGATGGTCTCACTCGTCGAGAAGCGGCCCGCGAAATCGGGATGCTCATCGAGGTTCGCATACTGCAGCGGTGTCAGGGCGTCGTCGAGCAGCGCCAGAGCCTCACCGATGTCGAGGACGACGGCATGCTCGTCGAGCTCGGCCCGGGTGAACGTCACCTCGACGGCGAGGGTGGCACCGTGGAGAGACTGCGCGGGCCCGAAGAATTCGTGCGGCAGACTGTGGGCGATCATGACGTGGTCGTTGACGCTGAGGCTGAACATTCAGGACCCTTCTTCGTAGTCGAGCACATGGCACAGGGTGGCTGCCGCGGTCGCCGTCTCGCTGCTGAGTTCGTCCATCAGCCACGGCAGGTCCTGCCACCCGGATACCCCGGTGATGAGGGCGTCGAAACGATCATCGTGGAGCGCAGTCAGTGCCGCACGCAGTCGGTCGCTGCGGGTCCTGCGCGCGCGGTGTCCGGCCGGAACCCGACCCACTTGGCTGGCGACGATCGAAAGGCGCCTGGCGTGGAAGTCGGCACCGAGTGCCACCTTGGGCTCCGTGTCCCCGTACCACGAGGCTTCGACGACGGTCCCGTCATCGCCGGTGATCTCGAGGGCCCGCGCCAGCCCGCCTTCGCCTCCTGAGGTGTGGATGGCGATGTCACAGTCATCACCGGCGTCCTCGGGAGTCAGGGCAGTCAGGCCCAGGCTGGTCAGGAGGGTGCGCCGTTCGGGGTTGGTCTCGATGATTTCGAGGCGATCGAGTGGAAGATGCGAAGCCAGCAGCGCGGTGGCGGTTCCGATCATGCCCGCGCCGATGATCGCCACCCGGTCACCGTAGTGCGGGGGTGACTGCCAGAGGATGTTGAGACCGGTTTCTGCGGCTCCGGCCAGCAGCGCCCGATGGTCGGAGATGCTCTCGGGGATCGGATGGACATCGTCGGGGGTCACCAGGTGATGGCTGTGGTGGGGCAGCAGTCCGAAGACGCGTGTTCCGGTCCATGCTGCCGGGCCTTCGTCGACGACGCCGACAGCGAGATATCCGTAGGAGACCGGATGGGGGAAATCGCCCATTTGGTGCGGGGCGGCCATGAGATCGGCGACTCGTGGTGGCACTCGGCCGGTATGGACGAGGGTTTCGGTCCCCTTCGACACCGCCGAGGAGGTCGTGCGTACCCGCATCATCTGCCCCGCGTCGACACCTGACTCAGTACCTGGGTCGGCACCTGCGTGAGGGGTCGACACCTCCCTCCAACGTCCCTGTCGGTGGGCCTCGGTCCAGTACTGCCAAGCCATACGAGCATCCTAACAGTGCAGGTGAGCCGATCATCGGGTCGAGCTGCACGCCAATGCAGAGCATCGATTCACTCAGGCTTTCGGAGACTGGAGCTGGCACCCCAGCCCAGACGGGCGGATTCACCATTGTCATTGGGGTCATCGAGCGCGACGGCGGCACTCTCTACTGCACCTCGCTCTTCCTCACGGCCGCGGAGCGCTACCTGTGGGGTCGCGGCGACGGACCGACCTTGGACAACGTCGAGACTCGTCCCGCCCTTGGGCGAAGCTGTGGAAGCACACCACCTACGGCCTGTGATCAATCGCGATCGTCCTCGCAAGAGCAGGACCGGTTCGTCACAGGAAAGGGCGCATGGGCCGCAGCGCCCACTCGGCGACCTGGGCCACCGGGTGGCGGTCCAGGAAATCCTGCCCGAGCTCCTGGCTGTGCTCGGCGTCGCTGAGGAACGCCTTCTCCATCTCCGCCGCGAAGTCAGGATCGATGATCTCGACATTGGTCTCGTAGTTGAATGACAGCGAGAGCCGATCGATGTTCGCGGTGCCGATCGTTGACCATGTGCCGTCGACCGTGGCGATCTTCGAGTGGATCATGGCTGCGGTGTAGAGCAGAACGGTGACGTCGGAGCGCAGCATCTGTTCGAAGTAGCCCCGTGAGAGATAGTCGCCGAGGATGTGGTTGGATTCCTGCGGTACCATGATCCGCACGTCCACGCCGCGGGCGGCCGCGTCGATGAGCGCCTTGAGGAGCTGCTGGTCGGGGATGAAGTACGGGGTGGTCAGCCAGATGCGGTTCTGTGCACGTTCGAAAGCGTTGATATACATCGAGCGAATCGGATAGACGAGCTGGATCGGCAGGTTGGCCGAGACGCGCAGCTTCGACTCCCAGATCTGGGGCGCGACCCACGGTATCTGTTCATCGGGTGTGTGGAGTTCGTTCCACACTTGGGCGACGGACTGGCGCAGCCCCCAGGTGCCGGGCCCATCGGCCTTCAAATGGGTGTCTCTCCAGTGGCGGGCGTAGAGGGAGCCGATGTTGAAGCCGCCGACGAAGGCGACGTCGTTGTCGATGATGAGGATCTTGGAGTGGTTGAACCCGGAGTAGCGCAGTGGTCCCTTCCAGAATTTCCGGGCCACTGTCGGCACTCGCAGGACCTTGATGGTCTCATCGAGCTGGTCGTAGAAGGACCTGGGTGTGCTCAGGTTGGCGAATCCGTCGTAGATCAGGTGAATGTCGACACCGCGGTGTGCTGCGGCGTTGAAGGCGTCGATGAACTTCTGGCCCATCTCGTCGTTCTTCCAGATGAAGGTCTCCATCTGAATCGACTCACTTGCGGATCCGATCTCGTCGAGCATGTCGTCATACAGTGTCGCCCCGTCGGTGTAGATGCTCAGCTGGGAGTCTTCGACGTGGGCGTGGAAGGTCCCAGGACGTGGCGCCGTCCGATGTTTGCGACCGCGTTTCTGCACCAGGTCGATCGCCAATGAAGCCCCCACTGTGAGCGGGACCGCGCAGGCGAGCCCGGCGGCGGCCCATGGTGCGATGGCGCGGAGGCGATCGAGGCCCTGACGGAGATTGCGCGGAATGGCTCCCATAACTGTTCAGTATATCGGCCCCCAGACGGCGGCAACGTTGACCTCATACCCAAGATTGAGGTCTATCGTCGGCAGGAGGTGCCCATATACGGCACATCGTTGCACTGCTTTAGGAGGAACGAATCATGGCTGAATCAGTCAAGGTACCCCAGCCGGCCGGAACGAAGACCACGGGCGCGGAGAACGCGGAGCACGGCTTCACTGCGTCCCCTGCTCTGGCCAAGAATATGCAGTCCGTCCTCGTCGATTTCATCGCTCTGCAGTTGGTCGGCAAGCAGGCCCACTGGAACATCGTCGGCCCCAACTTCCGCGATCTGCACCTCAACCTCGACGAGGTCGTGGCCATCGCCCGCACCGGCTCGGACAGCATCGCCGAGCGAATGAGGGCCCTGCACGCCACAGCGGACGGTCGCCCCAGCGTTGTCGCCGAGCAGTCGTCCCTGCCGGAGTTCCCAGCCGGCGAGATCACGACCCATGACGCCATCGATCTCAGCGTGCGCGCCGTCGAAGCCACGGTCGCGACCATGCGCAAGGTCCATGACGAAGTCGATGCCGCCGACCCGACCACGGCCGACATCTTCCATGAGTTCATCTCGCAGCTGGAGCAGCAGGCGTGGTTCCTCAGCGCCGAGACCCGCACCCCGTCGAACTGACCTGAGGAACCGTCCCTGTGACGGTCCTTTGAAAAGCCACCGGTGACCACGTCGTACAGACATGATCCCCGGTGGCTTCTCCGTGTCACGCACCCATTTGAGGCAACCGCACTACTCCGAACGTGCTGCCTCAAACGGGTGCTTGAGCATCTTCTGCTCGAGGCCGCTATCGACAATGCGCTGAGCAGCGGTCGAGGGTTTGCGTTCGGCCTGGGCGCTCACGCAGGCGGTGAACTCGTGGGCAACTGTCAGGCGCGGATATTTCTTGAGGACCTCGTTGACGAAGCTCGAGGGCAGGTCCCCCGATCGGGCGCCGGTGATATCGAGAGCCGTGCCAGCCTCGAGCAGATACCCTTCGAGGTCGGTCGACGGGTCCACGGCTGCCCAGTTGTGCCGGACAATGACATCTTTGGCGCGTACACGCCGATCTCTGGGCCATCCGGCTCCCGTCGTCAGCGCAACGGCGATGTGACCGCCGGCTTCCTCGTACGACAAAGTGTGGTTGTCGAATGGCTCGGCGATTCCGATGTCATGAAGCAGTGCGGCTACATAGAGAAGCTCGTCATCGAAGGTGGATCGACTTTCCATTGCGGCAAAGCCACGCGCCCAGTGCCATGACCGCAACACGTGGTTGAGCAACGCAGGCGAGTGATAGTCAGCCGCCAGTTCGTATGCTGCGATTGACGCCCGGCTGTCAGGGGCTTTGAGATCGCGCAACTGCAGGTGCGAGCTCGTTGTCATCAGTTTCGTCCGTCTCTCTTCTTTCGTTGCACCGCATGACGTTGCTGCACCACCGCCGAGGTGGCCCGCCGTCACCGCAGATCGATGTCCATTCCGTGCTCCTCGGTGGGGCGCGGACCGACGATGCGGCGCTGCGCCTCGGTGATGGTGACGTCATTGATACTCGCCTCCCGACGTGACATGAGACCGTCGGCGGTGAATTCCCACAGCTCGTTGCCGTAGCTGCGCCACCATTGGCCCGCAGCGTCGTGCCATTCGTACTGGAAACGCACAGCGATGCGGTCGTCGCTGAATGACCACAGGGTCTTGCGCAGCGCATAGTCGAGTTCGCGCTCCCACTTCCTGGTCAAGAATGCGATGATCTCCTCACGACCGGAGAGGAACTCGTCGCGATTGCGCCACACCGAATCCGGGGTGTACGCGAGGGAGACCTTCTGCGGATCGCGGGAGTTCCACGCATCCTCAGCACCCTGGACCTTCTGTGCGGCGGTCTCGGCAGTGAACGGCGGGAAAGGCGGGCGCGCCTGGGACATGATGATTCCTCTCGGTTCGGGTGACAACGGGAGTCACTAGCCACCTTAGACCCGCCCTGAGAAGGACGTGGAGCAGGGCAGAAGTCGTTCATCGCAACATGGCTTTTCGCTTGGCTCCTCGGCGGACTCGGCATCCGGGTCCTCGTCGACCTCATCCTCACGCTGTCCGGTGCGCAGAGGGACAAGCAGGGCATGCCGCTCAACGGCTACCAGAAGCACAAGAAACGTGCCTGGATCGTCACCGGTGCCGTCATCGCCCTGGGAATCCTCATCGGTGCACTGTCAACGAAGCCGACGGCCACAACACAGATCGCGGATCCCGCCCCGAGCGTCGAGGCCGAGCCTGCGGCGATCGAAGAGCCCGTCGAAGATGCTGTTGCAGACGAGGCACCGGAGGAGAAGCCCGTGGAGGAGGCTCCCGTCGAAGAAGAAGCTCCTGTCGCTGAGGAAGAGGCTGAGTCCAGTGTTCCCGCTGAATATACCTCCGCGCTACTTCCGCAGAGACCTATTCGGACATGATGCACATGAGCAAGGGCGGCATCTTCGACCAGCTGACGAGCGAATACGGCGGTCAGTTCACAGAAGATGCAGCGCAGTACGCGATCGATCACCTCAATGGCTGACCACGGGCCGCCGGACCACGGCTACGCGTGACGCCAATACAATGCGGCGCCTCAACCCTTCCCGGGGGTTGAGGCGCCGCATTGGTGTCTCAGCAGGTCAGGTGAAGATGCTCACTCCGCCTGGTCCGACAAGGCAACCAATGACGATGAGGATGATGCCCCACACGATCTGCTTACGGAAAATTGCGAAGATGCCCGAAATGACGAGCAGTGCTGCGATGATCCAGAGAATAATAGCCATTGCCCTGACCTTCCTCAGTTGTTTCAAAGTGGGTGTTCCACCGACAGGGTGATGAGCCTGTCGGAGCTTGGGTGCCTTCTTCAGTGCCGCGGCTTCAATGCCGCGGTGAGTCCGGATCCTCGAAGGTTCTCCGTTCGGTGGCTCGAGGATCATAGCTGCGATCAGTAAAGCGGGTGTCGTCTTCAGGAGCACGAGGGTCTCGCACACCGTCGACATCTCCGCGCTGTCCCTGACCGTCGACAAAGCGCGGGTCGCCTTCCGGTGCAGGAGGCGCGCTACGATCGTCGACAACCGGGCGGTCGGCCGGCCTCGAGCGCATTCCGTAATCCGCCTCGTGCGAATCGCGGTCGGCAACCGGACGCTGGTCAGCAACAGGTTGCCTCTCGGCAACGGGCTGGCCGTTGTCGACCGGACGCTGATCGGCAACGGGACGCTGCTGGTCGGCGACTACCGGACGCTGATCGGCAACCGGACGCTGGTCGGCCATGGGACGCTCTGGCTGACCTTCGGCCACGGGGCGCTGCTGGTCAGCGACCGGGCGCGGCTGGTCGGCGATACGGGCATCCTGGCCGGCCTGAGACTCGTCAGGTACCGGTCGACCGTCATCGGCGACGGGCCGACCGTCGTGCGCTGCGTGTGGAGCGTCGGGATGACGTTCGTCTGCGCCCAGGCCGTCTCCGGCAGCTGCTGCTCCGGTGCCTGCAGCGGCTCCGGCACCAGCACCGGCGGCCGCACCGGGTGCGGCTTTCTGGTTGCCGTGGGCGTCCACGTCGGGATCAAGTTCATCGGCCTTCTTGAGCTGATCTTCGTGCTCGAGGCGCTGCTCCCGCGCGAGACGATCGCGTTTGGCGGCATCGGCATCCAGCTTCTCCGCCTCGGCGGCTTTGCGCTTGGCTTCTGCGGCCTGGACCTCGGCGTCGGCATCGGCCTTCTTCGCTTCGGCTTTGCGGCGCTCGGCATCCGCTTCCCGAGCATGAACTTCATGCTCGGACTCGGCGTTTTCCTGGCGGATCCGTGATGCTTCCTTGCGCTGGTGTTCGCGCTTCTTAGCTGCGGCCTTACGACTGACCGCGATAATGATGCCGACGACAATCAGAACTACGACGATCGCAACGACTATCCAGATGATGGTAGTTGTACTCATGCGCTTTCTCCTTGCTGCCTATTCGGTTCTCATTGATCATTTGGATCCGATCAACAGGATGAATTCATAGTTGCACGGCGTATCCCACCTGACAAGGGCATTCAGATTGCGACTTGGGGCGTGTCGGTCGATTCACACTGGCAAAACGGCTTGTGCATCCCAACTCCCCGTCTACCATTGGCGTCATGCGTGAGATCCAATCCGACGCTTCCGCGGTTGCGCGTTCGACCACCATTGCAGCGATCTGCTGGATTCTCGCCGGCATCGTCTATCTCCTTGCCGAGGCCATCACTGCCTCTGCATTCCCTCACTATTCGTATGCGATGAATTACATCAGCGACCTCGGCGTGCCCGACGTCGAGATGTTGGGCGATCGAGCCATTGATTCGCCGCTGCACATGGTCATCAACATCGTCTTCGTGGTCCAGGGTCTGCTGTTCGCCGCAGCGTCCATATGTATGGTCCGCGGCTCACGGTTGCCACTGCGACTGCCGATCATTGTCTTTGCCCTCTTCCATGCCCTGGGAATGGTGCTCATTGCCGTGGTCAACGGCGGTCAGCACAACAACGAGCTCGGCCTCGGCTGGGTCCATCTCCTAGGCGCGCTCTTCGCCTTCCTCGGTGGGCACCTGACCGCGATCTGTGTCGGCATCTCCCTGCTGTTGAGCCGGCGCAGCTCCTTTGGCCGTCCCAGCCGCCTCATCGGTGTCATCAGCGTCGTGATCGGCCTCATCGGGATTCTCGGCATCGTCATGCTCCAGGTCGATGTACGAGCCGTGCCGCGGACTGTCCTTCCCGATGGGGTCTGGGAGCGCATCGGCATGTACGCGATCATCGTGTGGGAAATCGGATATGGAGCCCTCCTTCTCAGCAGACTGCGCACGCACACGCCCCTGTCGGACAGATCGGCCACGGCCTTAAACTGATGTCAGACCCCAACGGAGCGAGTCCGATCCGGAAAGGCAGCCCGATGCCGATCACCAGTACTGATGCCACAGCCATCCGCGAGCTTGCGCAGGACCATGGCCTCGACATCGTCCCCGAGACCATCGCAGTCAATGAGATCGGCCTCGACTTCCAGGTCGCCATCGCCGAGGCGGTCGACGGTCAGTCCTGGGTGCTGAGGATCCCCCGCCGCCCGGATGTCACCGATCGCGCCGCCGTCGAGGGCCGTTTCCTGAGTGCGATTGCGCCCCATCTCAGCGTCGCGGTTCCTGATTGGCGGGTCCACACCGCCGAGCTCATCGCCTATCCCCTCCTGCCCGGTAAGCCGGGTTTGACGATCGATGACCAGGGTCAGCCGCAGTGGCACTTCGATGTCGAAGCCGACGAGTATGCGCAGTCCCTCGGCGATTTCCTCGCCGAGCTCCACACTGTCGATCCCGCGGTTGTTCGCGCCTCGGGCATCACCGAGCACTCCCCCGCCGAGGTGCGGCAGCGCAAGCGCGATGACATCGATCGCGTCGTGGCCGAGTTCGATGTGGCCCGAAGTCTGCGTGATCGGTGGAATGCGTGGCTCGACGATGACGCCTATTGGCCCACGCTCACGGTCGTGACGCACGGTGAGGTGTATCCGGCGCATCAGCTCATGGCAGGGGCGAGGAGTCTCAGCATCCTCGACTGGACGACGGCCGCGATCGGCGACCCGGCCAGGGATTTCATGTTCCACCACGCCAGCGTCTCAGCACGGGCGTTCGATGCGACAGTCAAACGCTATGTGGACAACGGTGGCAGAGTCTGGCCGAAATTCGCTGAGCACTGCGCCGAGCTGTTCTCCACCTCGCCGGTGGAGCTCGGACTCTACGCACTGCAGACCGGCGACAGTGATCACCTTGAGGCTGCGAAAGCGCAGCTGAGCCCCACCGAATCATGAAAGCGCAGGATTGATATGAGTACCGAAGACGTCAACACCGACAACGCTGAAACTCTGACCACCGATGTCATCGTCATCGGTGGCGGCCCGGTCGGTGAGAACGCAGCCCAGTACGCGACCGAAGACTCTGAACTCGAGGCGCTCATCATCGAGGAGGAGCTGCTGGGCGGCGAGTGCTCGTACTATGCGTGCATCCCTTCGAAGACGATGCTGCGCCCCATCGAACTTGCCCACGCGACACAGCATCTGGACGGTCTCGACGGCGCACGCATCGATGCCGATGCGCTGATGCAGCGGCGCGATGAGTGGGTCTCTCATTACGATGACACGGGCCAAATCGACTGGGCCCAAGGCGCCGGTCTGCGAGTCGAACGCGGACAGGCACAGCTGATCGGCGAACGACGAGTCCTGATCAACGAACCCCAGCCGGTCATCGTAGAAGCTCGGCACGCAGTTGTCATTGCCACCGGTTCTCAGCCGACCGTACCGTCGACGTTTGTCGATGTCGCACCGTGGTTGTCCCGCGACGCTACCGGCGTCCGGGAAGTGCCGGAGTCGTTGCTCATCGTCGGTGGCGGCGTCGTTGCGGTGGAGGCCGCGACCTGGATGGCAGCACTCGGTGCGAACGTGCGGATGCTCGTGCGCGGCGACGGCCTACTGTCCGGCCAGGAACCGTTCGCAGGACAGCACCTCGCCCAGGCACTCGAAAAGGCGGGAGTCATCATCGACCGGGAGACCAAGGTGGAGGCCTGCTACCGTCCAAGTGCCAAAGACACCGGGCTGGGCCGGATCCATGGCGGACAGGTCACAGTCCAGACAATCGGCCCCGACGGCGAATCCACCGTCACGGCAGATGAGATCCTGGTCGCGACGGGGCGCCAACCGCGACTCAACGACCTCGGACTCGAAAGCGTGGGACTCACTGACGAGGACATCACCGCCGGACGTTTGCCCGAATGGCTGTATGCCGTCGGGGATGCCAGTGGCGATGCGCCCCTGACTCACTGGGGCAAGTACCAGGCACGAGTGCACGGCGCACAGATCCGGGCCAGCGCCACAGGCGAGGAATCCGAGTCCATCCCGGCGAACGTGCCGGTCCCCCAAGTCGTCTACAGCGATCCGCAGGTCACCTCTGTGGGCATGACCGAGGCCGAGGCCCGCAAGGACGGGCACGAGGTCGAGGTCTCTCAGTTGCCGTTCAACAGCAGCGCCGGAACCTCGCTGCTGCGCGATGACGCCGAGGGAACGGCACAGATCGTGGTCGACGCTCGTTCGGGTCTGCTCCTCGGAGCCACCTTCGTCGGACCCGAGGCGGCCGAACTGATCCATCCGGCGACGGTCGCGATCGTCGGGGGCCTTCCCGTGCATGTGCTGCGCCACGCGGTTCCGAGCTTCCCCGCAGCCTCGGAACTGTGGCTGCCGTTGTTGGAGGGCCTGCCTCGGCGGTTGCGGCTGTCCCTCAGCGAGTGACGACGCCGATCCCCTGAGTCCGTTGCTTCCCTTTGTACAAATCTGATCAACTGCCTATTGATGAAAACGACAGTTCGGCGCAGCAGTTCAATAAGTGACAGCGAAACTGTACGATTCAAAGCTGCGAAACTGTTCAACAAGTGACAGCGAAACTGTAATCTTGGTCCATGGAGTATCAACCACGAATCCTTGACGGAGTCATTTCAGACGCTCTGAAGAGATTCCCCGCCATTGCCTTAGACGGGCCAAAGGCCGTGGGGAAATCGGCGACCGCATCAAGACTGGCGGGGTCTGTCTTCACATTGGATAACCCTGAAGAACTGGCAATCCTTCGCGCTGACCGTGGTCGAACCAGCTCAGCCGATCGTCCAGTCCTTTTAGACGAGTGGCAGTACGATCCGCCGATTTGGGACCACGTCCGCCGAGAGGTTGATCATGACCGTACTCCGGGTCGCTTTCTTCTCACAGGCAGCGCGAACACCAACGACGCACAGATCCACACTGGTGCGGGTCGTATCGTTCGGCTCCGCATGTACCCAATGTCCCTGGCAGAGCGCCGCCTCGACGAACCATCGGTAAGCCTCGGTCAAATCCTTGCCGACGTCAGCGTCGACATCGAAGGAACAACTGATGTGTCTCTCGACTCGTACGTGCGCGAAATTGTGTCTTCGGGTTTTCCTGCCCTCCGACACGGATCCGAAGCAACGGTGGCCGACGAACTCGATGCCTACCTTACTTATGCGCTGCAGCGGGAAGTCCCCGCACTCGGTTCAATGTTCAGGCGACCACAAGCACTGCTCGCGTGGCTCCGTGCTTATGCCGCAGCTGCCTCAACGACTGCAAGTTTCGAATCTATCGCGGCGGCCGTTACAAAGGAGAGTCGCCCAAGTCGCGCGACCATAGGGGATTTCAGGGAAGCCCTCGCCCAGCTGTGGCTGCTGGACGAAATTCCCGCTTGGGCACCCGAAGGCGGAGAACTGAATAGACTGGGAAACAAGCCGAAACATCAGCTCGCAGATCCGGCTCTTGCAGCACGGCTCCTCCGCGCGACTCCGGAGTCTCTTCTCGGAAACCGAACGCGTGCAGACACTAACCGCAACTATCGGAGCCTGAAGAACGGCCCCCTTCTCGGATCGCTCTTCGAGACTCTCGTCACATTGTGCGTTCGTTGCTATGTCCCACCGTTCGGTCACCAGGTAGGTCATCTGAGGACACACTCCGGAGATCACGAAGTAGATCTGATCGTCGAGAGTCCAGATGGTCGTGTCGTAGCAATAGAGATCAAGCTCGCCTCGGAAATCGATGATTCCGACGTTCGTCACCTCAATTGGCTGCACGAGAAGATTGGTGATGAGCTCATCGACAAAATCGTCGTCACATCCGGAAAGTTCGCCTATCGCAGACAGGATGGAGTAGCTGTGGTTCCCCTCGCGCTTCTGGGCTCATAGTTGGAACCAGCACCGCCAAGCGCGATGTGGCATGGCGCGTGAATCGACCGCACCAGCCACTACCCTGGTGCCATGGCGGAATTCATCAAACAGCGCACCAGTGCCCCCCGCGGATTCTTCGCCGCCGAGGCTGCCGGTCTCGAATGGCTGGCCGAGCCCGATGTCGTGCCAGTCGTAAGCGTTATCGATCACGATAAGACCAGTCTGCGTCTCGGTCGTGTCGAAGAGACCGCCCCGGATGCGCATTCGGCCTTCGCTTTCGGCCGTCGGCTCGCCTTGCTCCACGACTCCGGTGCCCCAGCATTCGGCTGGTCACCGGCAGAGCCCGCGTGGTTCGGTCCGCTCGACTCTCCGTTCGAGGTTGAGGTCGCATCATGTGCGTCGTTCACCGAGTTCTGGGTGGAGACCCGGTTGGAGCCTGTGGCGAACGACATCGACGATCAGCTGTCGAAGGACGAGAACCAAACCATCACCTCGGCGATCAACGCCATCGCCGGCGGCACCTTCGACGGGATCGCAGGAAAGGGAACAGAGACTCCCGCCCGAGTCCACGGAGACCTCTGGGCCGGAAACCTCATGTGGACGCCCGACGGCTGCACCCTCATCGACCCTGCCGCCCATGGTGGGCAACGCCTCGAAGACCTCGCGATGCTGGCGCTGTTCGGCACACCGCTCCTCGATGACATCTTCGCCGGCTACGAGGCGGTCCATCCGATGCCCGTCGGCTGGCGTGACGACCTTCCCGTGCACAACTTCTTCGCCCTCCTTGCACACGTCAAGCTATTCGGGGCAGGATTCCTCGGGCAGACGCTTGATGCGGCACAGGCGATCAGCGACCGAGCTCGCGCCCTGGCAGTCTGATGCGGGCTCGGAGCGCTTTCGCCATGCCCCGAGCCCGCGGGTGAGTGCCCTTCAGCTGTTCAGGTTTTCGATCGCGTAGTCCGCCTCCTCTTGAGTGAACTGCCCACCGTATTCGCTGGTCAGCTGGTCGTGGATGGCATCGGGCGACATCGACATGTCGTCCTGGTAGGTCTTGGCCGACTCCAGAGCGTTCTCGTTCCAATCTGCGTCGACGTTGTCCACGGCGTACTGTGCCGCGTCTTCAGAGAATTGGCCACCGTATTCGCTCGTCAGCTGGTCGAAGACCCCTGCCTTGCTCATGTGCATCGTGTTGGCGTAGGTGTCGGCCTGGTTGAGTGCCGAGCTGTGTTCAGCGGGGGCCTCCGGTTCCGGTTCTTCCGCCGGTGCCTGTTCTTCGACAGGAGCTTCCTCCGCCGGGGCGTCATCCGCCGGCTCTTCCGCGACCGGGGCAGCCTCCTCCGCTGGGTCGCCGGCACCATCGTCGCTGGTCGAGGCCGCGTCCGACTGCTCCTGCGACGCCGAGGTCGTCGGTGCGTCGTCTCCGCCACCGTTGATGGCGGAGACGATGATGATGAGCGCGACGATCACGAGCGCCCAGAACCACCATCGTTTGAACAGCGGCTTCTTGACCTTCACCGGCTTCTGTCCCTGTGGCACCTGGGGAAAGTATTGGGGAGCCCTGGGCTCCTGGTTTCCGGTGGGAACCTGCGGCATACGGTAGCTGGGGCCTGCCTGCTGTGGATCCTGATAGTTCGACATTTCACTCCTTGAGGTGATGGGCTCCGAGACCGGGCAGGACTGCGGTCGATGCATCGCTGCTGA
This sequence comes from Brevibacterium aurantiacum, assembly GCF_003932995.1. Classification (NCBI taxonomy): domain Bacteria; kingdom Bacillati; phylum Actinomycetota; class Actinomycetes; order Micrococcales; family Brevibacteriaceae; genus Brevibacterium; species Brevibacterium aurantiacum. The sequence continues at coordinate 1,488,694 of NZ_CP025333.1, read as the reverse complement.
CCAAGCGGAGCCGTGGATTTCGACTCTCTCAGCCTGTCGAAGTTCTTCAATTGGCGAATCCACCTGTCGGCCAGACTCTGCCAGCCGATCGGTGGACCCGGTCTGGCCGAACGATGGACTACGTATGTCAGCGCCGCAGGATACGATGCTCTCGTGTCAGACCAACCTCTTCCGCCCCAGGGCCAGCAGCGCCTGCGTGATTCACGGTCACGCCGCACGGTGCGCATCGTTGTGCGCATCCTCGTCGGCACCGTCGCGTGGATCCTCGGTGTTCCGCTGTCCTTCTTCGCGCTGCTCGCGTTCCCACCGGCCTTCGATGACACCGGCATGCTCAGCACCCTCGGCGTGCTCCTCGGACTTCTGGCAGCCTTCCTCTGGCTCTCCGTCTTCGCGCGGCATCGATGGCCGTGGATTCCCTTCGTCATCGGCGCGGTGCTCGCCACCGCCTGGGGCGACGGAACCCTCATGCTCATCGGCCTGTTCCATCTCCTCGTCCGCTCTCCGCGCAAACAGGCGCTGACCGCCACGGCCATCGGGGCGTTGCTGATCACCGTCGGGGTGGTCCGCCTGTGCCTGCAGAGTCCGGCGAACAATCCCTTCGGCATTCTCTTCCTCTCGGACCCGAACCAGATTCCCGGGGTCGATGGCTCACTGCCCGCAGAGGAATCCGTGTTCGGGATGAACATGCTCACGGTCATCGCCGGGCTCATGGGGCTGGCGATCAGCCTCGGATTCGGGTTCCTGCTGCGCCGCACGCGTCGCATGCGTGCCGTCGAGTCCTTCGCCCAACGGCAGTCTCGGCGCAGTGAGAACCTTTCCGCCGAACTTGCTCGCACCTCCGAGCGCGAACTTCTCGCCCGCGAACTCCACGACACGCTCTCCCACCGTCTCTCGGTCATCTCCTTGCACAGCGGCGCTCTCGAGGTCGGCGGCAACGATGACCCCGCTATCGCCTCGACCGCCTCGGCGCTGCGTCAGGAGGCCCATGCATCCCTGGAAGACCTGCGGCATCTTGTCGGCGGAGTCCGTGAGGGGACGTTGGCCAATGCCGGTCCGCAGAAGGAGGCGTCGACTCCCCCAAGCCTGACATCGATGCGTTCGATCCCGCAGCTGGTCGCCTCGGTGCAGGCCACCGGCACGATCATCCGGCCATCAATCATCATCCAGGACGTCGAGAGCGCACCCACGGTCCTCGACCGCGCGGTGTATCGAATCGTCCAGGAATCACTGACGAATGCGATGAAGCATGCCCCGGGCGCGCCCGTGACTCTCGGGGTCACGGTCTCGGCCGACCTCGGCGCCCGGATCGTCATCGCCAATCCCGCTGAACCGTCGGCCCAGCGCTTCCACCCACCCCGCACCACCGCCGAGGCGGGTCCCGGCATTCCGCCCTACCCCACCTCGGCGCCCCGCGTAGGTCCAGCCAACCCTGGCGCTCAGCAGTCTCTGTCGTCGACAGGTGCCGGCGCCGGACTCGTCGGAATTCGGGAACGAGTGGCAATGCTCGGCGGAGAGGTCTTCATCGGTGTCCGTGACGGCTCATTCCTCGTCGATGTGACGCTTCCACCGTTCGAACGTCAGGGCTGAAGCCGGACGAACTATCGATGTCATACCCCTCGGGTAGTGTGTCGACCATGAGCCAGAACGCTGCCCCGGTCCGGGTGATCGTCGTCGATGACGACCCGATGGTCGTCACCGGGATCACAGGGATCCTCCATCCTGCCGAAGACATCGAGGTTGTGGGGTCTGCCTCGAGCGGCGAAGAGGCGCTCGACAAGGCGGCACTTCATTTTCCCGATGTCGTGCTCACGGACATTCGGATGCCCGGAATCGGCGGCATCGAAGCTATCGAGCGTCTCGTCAACAGCGTCCGACCACCCCAGGTCGTTGCGTTGACGAGTTTCGACACCGACGATTACCTCTTCCGTGCCCTCGAGGCCGGTGCCGCAGGTTATCTGCTCAAGGACATTGCTCCAGTCGCCCTCGCCGAGGCGATCCGCAAGGTGCACCTCGGCGAGCCGATCCTCTCGCCTCGGTCGATGCAGCAGCTGATCACGAAGGTGACGACCGATCAGGACCAACGTCGGCAACATGAGGCCGAGGAGATGCTGGCCGACCTCACCGAACGTGAGCTCGAGATCGCGATCCTCGTGGCTCAAGGCCTGTCGAACCAGGAGATCGCTGACGCCACATTCATGAGTCAGGCCACGGTGAAGACTCACCTCAACCGCATCAACATCAAGCTGGATACGAGCAATCGGGTTCATATTGCGGTGGCCGTGGAGCGGGCTCGGATGGGGAATGCTGGGGTGGCGGGACAGGGACTCTAGGACAATCGGGGACCATTCCAGAGTCTCTCCAAAGCTGGAATCTCAGGCGGATCATCGATCCGCCGTCCACGGAACGACGATAAGAAGTCGGAAGGAACTGATGCAAGGAGAGGTGGCAATGTGAGCGTGATGCTGCTCAGTGTTTCCGGACCAATGTGCTCCTCTCTCACCCCGTGTCGAACTTCTTATACATCAGTCACGCGAGCGCCTGGCTGCCCTTTGCCTCGAGTTTCCGTTGAGCTCTGTTCCCGAGGAACCATAGTACGAGGAACTGCACGATGATACCGAGTCCGAGAAGTATCCAGGCGTTACCGATCATCGGTGACAAGAGGTAGAGGACTCCGGCGATGCCTGCGGGCACTGCGGCATAGGGAATCTGCGTATTCACGTGGGCGATGTGGTCTGACTCAGCGAAGATCGAGGCCAGCACTGTGGTGTCAGAGATCGGAGACACATGATCTCCGAAGATCGCTCCGGCGAACACAGCGCCGATGATGATTGGCAGCATCTCCGTGCCACCGGTCGAGTAAGCCAGCGGGATCGCCACTGGCGTGACAATCGTCATCGTGCCCCAGGACGTACCAGTCGAGAACGAGATGAACATGCAGATGACGAAGATGAGGAACGGCAGCAGAGCAGGCGTCATCCACCCGCTCGTCACGTCCACCACGAATTCGGCAGTTCCCAACTCATCAGTCACTTTGCCGATCGACCAAGCGAGGACGATGATGACCAGTGCCGGCAGCATGGTGCGGAATCCCCCGAGCAGTGTCTCTTCGATCTCCCGGAACCCCATCTTCTGAATCAGCGCCAGAATTATGCCGGTTACAGTCATCGCGAAGGCCCCCAGGGTCAGGGCGATGGAAACGTCAGTGTCCGCGATTGCCTGCATGAGCGACTTGCCCTCGGCGCCGCCTCCTGTGTACCAGAGCCCCCACACAGCGACTGACACCAGGGCGACAACAGGAAGAATGAAGTTCCAGACGCTGGAGACCTTCTTGAAAGGCTCCCCCAGATCGGCTTCGACCGAGGAGAGAGGGGTCGACCCCGAAGGAACGAGTTCGCCAGTCGTCTCGGCACGGTGCTCCGCCTTGGCCATCGGGCCGAAGTCCTTGCCCAGAATGATCATTGGGACCGCCAGGAGACAGAGCAGTGCGTAGAAGTTCCAAGGGATCGACTGCAGAAACTCAAAATATGGTTCAATCCCGGACAAGCCGAGAGTCGCTATCGCCGCGGCAATGAGCGAGACTTGGAAACCGATCCAGTCGGAGACCGGCCCGATAGTGGCCATGGGGGCCGCGGTCGAGTCCATCAGATACGCCAACTTCTCTCGAGACATGCGGTATTTGGCTGCAATATCCTTGGTGGCGTTGCCCACGATCACCGAGTTGACGTAGTCGTTGAAGAAGATCAGGATTCCGAGCACCCAGGCCAGCATCCCGACTCGCACCTTGGAGGTCAGCCTGCTGGCCAGCAAGCGGATCAGTCCTGCCGAGCCACCGGACTTGAACATGAACGCCGCACCAGCTCCCAGCAGCAGTGTCATGACCAGGAATCGTGCGTTCCAGGGGTCGATCATCACGTCCTTCATCCACGTGAATGTGGTCCCCACGGCCACGGCCGGGTTGCCTCCTGCATGGATCAGCGCCCCGGACAGTACGCTGACGAACAGCGAAATGATCACGCGTTTGGTCACGACAGCAAGCAACACAGCGACGAACGGTGGTATTACGGAGAGAATATCCATCTCAGGAGACCTTTCGATATCAATTGCATGTCATCTTTGAGTGCAGATCGGCCTCCAGTACATCTGAATCGATGACCGATCTCAATATGAAGTGGTCCGCGAACTGGGGCGATGAAGGTTTTCGTGAACCGTCGTCGGCGTTCTTCCAGTCGATTCAGGCCGGGTTCGGCGACGTCACCATTCCTCGATGAGTCCAGGTTGCTGCAGTCGCATCACGTCCTCTTCGGTCTCTCGTCGGGCTCCCAGACGACTTGTTCCATTTCTACAGAAGACGATGGGCGGAGTCAGAGCGCCGTTGTAGTGGTTGGCCATCGTATAGGAGTAAGCTCCGGTGGCTGGCATGATGATGATGTCATCGACCTGCGGATCAACCAGACCAACATCAGCACGCAGCAGGTCCCCGGACTCACATTGGCGTCCGACTAGATCACACGTGGTATCGGGCTGACGATCGAACTTCGTTGCCGAATACGCCTCGTACGTCTGCTGGGTCAAAGCGATGTCGAGGTTGTCGGCCATGCCACCGTCAACGGCGACGAAGGTCTTCGCAGTGCGTTTGACGGTGTTCACTCGATACAAGGTGACCCCGGCGCGGGCGACGATGGCTCGGCCCGGTTCGATGAGAAGTTTCGCGTCTTCTGGAAGCAGGCGACTCGCCGCCGAGACGATGGAGTCCAGGTACTCGTCGACACTTGGTGCAGGCTCATCCGGGGTGTAGGTCACTCCCAGTCCCCCACCGATGTCATAGGCTGCGAACGGTCCGAGGTGGCTGACGGACTCGACGGCTCCGGCGAAGGGTTCGGTCTCGAGGATCTGCGAACCGATGTGCAGATGGACTCCGTCGAGCTGCAGGTACGGATCGTCGCGGATCTCTGCGACGGCCGCTGCGATCTGATCGGCGGGCAGACCGAACTTCGAATCGCTGCCGCCGGTCACCTGAGAGTCATGGGTGGTCGGAGATATCCCCGGGATCATCCGAATGAAGACGGACTGCGGTTTCGCGACCAGAGACTTCAGTCGTCGGATGTCATCGAAGTTGTCGACCATGACCGCGCGGATGCCGGCGTCGACGGCCAGCTTGAGCTCAGCGTCGGATTTTGCGTTGCCGTGCAGGTAGATCCGCTCGGGGTTGACGCCGGCGGCCAGTGCCATGCTCAGCTCGCCGGCACCGGCGACGTCGACGCTCAGACCTTCGGACCGGGCGATGGAGTACATAGCCACAGCTGGAAGGGACTTTGAGGCGAAGAGGACCTCCGAACTCGGCCAGCGGCTCTGCAACCCATCGACAAACCGTCTGATCTGGCGCCGCAGTCCGAGCTCATCGAAGACATAGGCGGGAGTGCCGTAGGTGGCGACCAACTCGGTGACCGGGCAGCCGCCGATGTGCAGTTCTCCGCCGTCGGCGATCGATGCCTCTTCGGGCAGTACCGAAGCAGTGCGGTTCAAGCCGATCGGGGTTTCCTCGATTGTCACATTGACTCCTCTCACTCTGTCAGTCGACATTTCACTCTGGACATGGACGTTGGAAGCGAGAATACCCAGCTTCTCCTCGCCCTTCATTGCCCATATTGATAAGTTTTAGTCCTGCGGGTTGTTGTTTTCGACAAAGGAGAGACGAAGCTATGCCGGATGAGGTGCTGACAGTGAGTCGATTGATCACCACGGTCGGGCCGACGGTGTGCCAGAGCCCTACGACAGCGGACAAGCTACTCGAACGGGTGATATCCACTGCGGTCGTCTTCGACCCATTGGACGATCTTCCGGACCTGCCTGGCGGGGTTCTGTTCTTGGTCGGAGTCGCTTCGGATAATGAGAACATGCCCCAGATCGTCGCCGAGGTGGTCGAGCGCGGCTATTCGGCTGTGGCAATCAAACTTCACGGCCGTTCCGCGGCGAGCCTCGGCTCTCTTCCCTCAACTATCGCGGTGATCGTCGTCAATGATGACATCCCCTGGCGTCACCTCGATGAGATGCTGAGCGCTGTGACCTCGGGACAAAGAACCGATGACGGGATCAATGAGACTGGGCTGTTCGAACTGGCCAATGCCGTGGCAATGGCTGCGGGCGGGTCCGTGGCGATCGAGGATCTTGAGCGCAATGTCCTGGCCTATTCGACCGTCGATGGCCAGGTAGTCGATTCCGTGAGGCAAAACGGCATTCTGGCGCGTCAGGTCCCGGACCTGTCGAAGAACAACGACCAATACCGAGAAGTCATGCAGGCCTCCGGCGTGGTCCATTTTCCCTATGATCCAGCAGATGGAGAACTGGCTCGCTGCTCCGCTGCCATTCGTGCTGGACGTGTGGCTGTGGGGTCGATCTGGGTCATCGAGAAGGACCTACCCGTCGGCGCGAACGCAGAGGCAGCGATTATCGAGGCTTGCCGACTGGCCTCTATTCAGATCCTGAGAGCTCAGAACGCTCGCGATCTGGAACGTCAGGTCCGATCTGAATGGTTGCGTTCCCTGCTGTACGGACATCCCGGGGTACCGGCGACGGCCTCCCGCTTCGGCATATCCTCCGGCCTTGACTCGGTGATCGTCGGTTTCATGATTCGATCGACCGAGGACGGCAGTGCCTCACCGATCCACGAGCTGGCCACAGTGGCGGAACAATATTGCAGCGTCTTCCGCGCGAACGTCTCCAGCGTTCCGATCGGTCAGATCGCCTACGTGCTGCTTCCCGTTGTGAGGGACAAGGCCATGCCCAAACGCCTGGTCGCCGGCACGATCGATGCGATCGAAGCCAGACTCGGATGTGAAGCGATCGCTGCCGTGAGCTCACCGGAATGCGGGATCGAACGGATCACCGCAATGCGGGCCGAAGTCGATGAGGTCCTCGCAGTCATCAACGACAGCGCCGGAAGTCCGGCCATTGCTGCACGGACCGATGTGCACTCACAGATACGTTTACGAGCCCTGAAGAAGACCGACAGGGGCCAACATTCAGAGCATCCGGCAGTCACCTTGCTGCTCGAACACGACAGGAAGAAGCGGACCGAGTATCGCAACTCCCTCATGGCGTACCTTGCCCATCCCGAGGATGTTCAGCGGGCCGCAGAGGACTTGGGGATTCACCCCAATACATTGCGCTACCGTGTGAGACGAGCGAAGGAGCTGTTCGACATTCGACTCGACATTCCGGATGATCGCCTCGTCACCTGGCTCGACCTCCGTCTGACCAGCCGACAATGACCTGCCTGGGATTCGCAGTTCAGGCTCGGCTACTTCCCACCCCGCCAAACCCCACGAGACTGCTCCGCCTCATTCCCCACGGACAGATCAATCCCCTTCCGATCCTTGACCAGGGACACAGCGACCAGCGAGATCACGGACATCCCTACGAGGTAGATCGACACCGACGCCGTCGTACCCGTCGCCTGCAGCAGAGCCTGCGCAATCGTCGGTGCGAACGCCCCGCCGATCACGGCACCTAGCGCATAGGAGATCGCGACACCGCTGAACCGGATCGAGGCCGGGAACAGCTCCACGTAGAGCGCCGCCTGCGGACCGTACGACAGCCCCAGACCGATCGAGAAGATGCCCAGTGCCAGATACATCAAGGCGAGCGAACCTGTGTCGATGAGCCAGAACAGTGGGAACGCCGTGGCAATGAGAATGACGAAGCCACACACGTAGGTACGAACCCGCCCGATCCGGTCGGCCAAATAGCCCGAGACAGCCGTCGACACCAGCCACACGAACGATCCGAAGGTGATCGCCAGCAGCACATCGGTCTGTGAGAATCCCACTCCATCGGTCGTCGCGTACTTCGTGACGAAGCCGCCGGTGGTCATGTACCCGCTGGCGTTGTTGCCGGCAAAGATCAGAGCAGCGACGATCACCAACGGCAGATGCCTCTTGAATAGCACCAGGATCGGGGCCTTGCGTTTCGCGGACTCGACCTGGATCTCCTTGAACACGGGGGTGTCCTCCACCGACCGGCGCACCCAGTAGCCGACGCCGACCAGCACGACCGAGAGCAGGAACGGAACCCTCCAGCCCCACTCCACGAACGCTTCACCTGGCGAGATGACACCGGTCATCAGCGCGATGACGCCTGAGGACAGCAGCATGCCCAGCGGCACTCCCAGCTGCGGATACGATCCGGCCCGCCCGCGCTTATCCGAGTCAGCATGTTCGACGGCGAGCAGTGCCGCACCGCCCCATTCACCGCCGGCGGAGAGCCCTTGGGGGATGCGCGCAGGATGAAGAAGATCGATGCGGTCACGTCGATAGCATCGTGTAATGTGACTCACAGCACACTCAACGAATGAATATTCCATTTGAGAGGCACAGATGAAATCCAAACAACCGCTCTCTAAGCTAAAGCGAACAATCGGAGCATCTTTGGCGGCCGTCGCGTTACTTGCTACAACCGCCTGCGATGCCGACAAAGCCACGAATCCTCAAAGTGGAGGAATCGACTGAATATCCGTCTTGTTGGGGGCCGTCAATCGTGAGCTCGGGGGCCAGTTGCTTGGTCGCGTGATCGTGGGCGTCGGGACCATCTATGGCGTGTGCGGGGGCCACGAACTATAAGCTCCTTTCACCGCGTGTATTGGGCACGCGGCGAAAGGAGATTATCAATGGTACGCAAGATCAGGGCCAAGCTGGTGTTACAGCTTCGAGCCGAGGGGCTCTCGGGCAGAGCGATCGCTGGCTCCCAGGCAATGTCACGCAAATCGGTCACGCAGGTCCTCGAGGCCGCCGACGCTGCGGGACTCGGGTGGGATGATGTCAAGGACCGTGCTGACAGTGAAGTGTATGGCCTCCTGTTTCCGGGCCGCGGGGACCATCACAGCGTGTTCGCCCAACCTGACTGGAAGGCAATCCATAAGGAAATGGCCCGGGTCGGGGTGACGCTGAAGCTCCTCCATGGCGAGTACGCCGATGAGTGCGCTGCGGCTGGTGATCCGGCGATGAGTTATGACCGGTTCTGCCGCACCTATCAGCGCCACGTCCTCGTCACCGGTGCAGCTTCTCGTGTGGGACACAAAGCCGCCCAGACCATCGAGGTCGACTGGTCCGGTCCGACAATGCAACTGCACACGGGGGCAGACAAGCCGAAGACGGTCTATCTGTTCGTCGCGTGTCTGCCCTTCAGCAGGTACGCATTCGTGCACCCGAGCCTGGACATGAGTCAGGACTCGTGGCTCCGGGCGCATGTGGCGATGTTCACCGCTTTCGGCGGTTCAACACCGCGGATCGTGCCCGACAATCTCAAGACCGGAGTCATCACTCATCCTCGCGACGGTGAAATCGTGCTCAACGACGCCTATCGGGAAATGGCTGCCCACTATTCGGCTGCTGTTCTACCGGGCAGAATCAGGGCACCAAAAGACAAGGCGAGTGTTGAGAATACTGTTGGACATGTCGCCACATGGGTGATCGCAGGGCTACGTGACCGGCGGTTCACATCGCTGCCGACGTTGACGGCCGCGATCGAGGAGAGAGTCTGCGCTTATAATGCTGAACCTTTCCAGAAGCGGCCCGGATCCAGGCTCAGTGTCTTCACCACGGAGGAGGAACCGCTGTTGACACCGCTGCCGCAGGTGGCCTACGAGATCAGTCAGTGGATCTATGGGCGGCGTGTGGCCAGGAACGGGCATGTGAGCTGGGCGCGCAACTATTACTCGGTGCCGTTTGAGCACATCGGATCCAAAGTCGATCTGCGCATCACCGACCGCAGCCTCGAAGTCTACCGCGGGGACCAGCGAGTCACGACTCACCTGCTGCTGCCAGAGACTGCGGTCAATGAGTATCGCACGAATGATGCTGACCTTCCTGCTGGGGATAGATACCAGCAGTGGGACGCGGCCCGGATACGCCAATGGGCTGAGAGGATCGGGGCGTCGACGCTGGTCGTCATCAATCGCATCTTCGAGTCTGTAGCCATCGACGAACAAGGACTCAACCCTGCCTTGGCGGTGTTGAGACTCTCCCGCCGCTACTCAGCTGAACGGGTCGAAGCCGCTTGCCGGATTACGCTGGCGGGGCCGGTGCGGTCGCCACGGTATGCGCATGTGCAACCGCTCCTTGCCACCGGTCAGGACCAGACCAGACCCGCCCGGACCGAGCCTGTCGAGCACGGCGGCTACGTCCGCGGTGCCTCCTACTATGCAGGAGGCACTCGGTGACTTCGATCGATACAGAGACCAAGCGCAAACTGCGTGAGATGGGCGCGATGGCCCTGCTGGAGGCACTCGAGTCCCAAGACGAGGATCTGACCATGGGAATGAGCTTCGACGAACGGTTGCGACTGGTCGTCGATGAAGCCCATTCGGTATTCAATCACGCCAAAATCGAGGGACTCATCCGCAGGGCCGGGTTGCGCTACCCGGCAGCCGACCTGCGTCAACTCGATAGGGTCGATGAACGCGGCCTGGATCGGAACGTGATCGCCCAGCTGGGGACCTGCAGTTTCATCGAGCGGGGCCAGAACGTCGTGTTCCAAGGGTTCACCGGTTCCGGGAAATCGTACCTGGGGTGCGCCTTGGCCAAACGGGCCTGCCAGCACCGGATCCGTGCGCACTATATTCGCATGCCTGATCTTGAAGAAGCTTGGGCGCAGGCGTTGGACAAACCGATGGGCACGACGAAGTTCTTGAAGAAGTACGCCGCGTTCAGCGTTCTCGTGATAGACGAATGGTTGCTCGATCATCCGGATGAGTCGATGCGCAGCATGCTGTTGGAACTGCTCGAACGCCGCTACGACTGTGCGTCGACGGTGTTCTGCACCCAGTATGCGAAGAAGGACTGGCATCAACGACTCGGATCCGGAGTCCACGCGGATGCGATCATGGACCGGATCGTGCACAACACGGTCTGGGTCGAGACCGGCAGTCACAACATGAGAGAACATGCTGCTTTGAACCCGTGACGATGAGCTGATGGGCGGCCAGTGGCCCCGAGGTCCACGGCTGCTGGCCCCCACAGGCAATATCGGTGGTCCCCAACCGCACGATCGGGTGGTCCCCAAAGCTTCAAATACTCAATCGACGGGGCACGCGAGGCTATTGAAAAGATTCAAACCGACGATGCATTGGCGGAACGGCTCCCCGACAAATACACAAGTAGCATCAGTGTCGGAATGACTTTCACCTTCCCGCCCATGAGGTATATGGAGGGAGGAGAACAGTATGGGGCGGAATATGACCTCATGGATGCTGTTCTCAAAAAAGTTGGCGTCGAAATGGAAGTGAAAGAAGTTTCGTTCGACGGCCTGATTCCGGCTCTCAAAGCCGACCGAATTGATCTCGCCATGGAATCGTTCGCTGATCTACCCGAACGACGCAAGGAAGTATCGTTCGTTGACTACTACCGATCCGCCACGTCCTTGATGGTCAAAAAGGGTAACCCCTTGGAGCTCGAAGGGCTGCCCGATATGTGTGGGCACAGCATCGCGCTACAGCAGGGCGTGGAATCAGTACAGCGCGCAAAGACCCAGGACGAGCAATGCCAATCTGATGGGAAAGAGTCCGTCAATATCGAACTGTTCGAAAGCAGCAACGACGCCACGCTTGCAGTGGTCAACGGCCGCGCGGACGCAACAGGCAACGATTATCCTGCCGCACTCAACGAAGCCAAGACAGTACAGGACGGAGAGGCACTTGAGCTAGTGGATAAGCCGATCTCTTCTGACTACTTCTACGGAATCGGAACTCGCAAGGAGGACACCGAACTGCAGAAGGTCCTCAAGGATGCGGTTCAGGCGTTGATGGACTCAGGCGAATACACCACGATCCTGGAAGCCTATGGGGTGGAAAAGGGGGCCATCGATAAATCAGGAATCAACGCGGGCCCATCGAAGGGCTAATCAATGACAGCAACACAGCAAACCGATCAGCGCGCAGAGTGGGGCATAGACTATCGTCGGCGCTTCAGCCTCCACAGGACTCTCTTGGGAGTCCTCGGGGTCATCGTATTCGGATACACAGTCTACCTGTTTGCCGCCGGAAATCTGCAATGGTCCAGAACATTCGCTTATATCTTTGACTACCGAATCCTTACCGGAGTTGGCTACACTCTCCTGTATTCATTTCTCGCGATGCTGATCGGAGTCGCGGGAGGAGCACTTCTATCTATCGGCCTGGTATCCAGGAACCCGGTATGGAAGATTCTCGCCAAAGGGTATGTGGCGCTCTTTCGCGCACTTCCACTCATCATCCTGCTGTTAATTTTCTACAATATTGCTATATTTTTGCCGGTCGTAAATCTCGGTTTCATTCAGATTAATGTCAATAGCGTAGTGACCCCGTTTTTGGCAGCAGTATTAGGCCTTGCCCTGCACGAGGCTGCCTATATGGCGGAGATTATTCGTGCTGGCGTCAATGGGGTCGATAGGGGCCAAAGCCAAGCAGCCGAATCGGTCGGTATGACGTATTGGCAATCATTGAGGTGGGTAGTGTTTCCCCAGGCAATGCGTCTGATTATCCCACCAACTGCCAATCAGTTCATTTCAATGCTGAAGAACACATCCTTGGTTGTAGTGATCGCTGGCAACGACTTATTGACTGTTGCCAAGAAGTTGTATTCGAATAATTTCCTGACCATGGAACTGCTATTTGTAGCTGCAATCTGGTACTTAGTGATGGTTTTGATCTTTAGCTGGATATCCGGCATTATCGAACGTCGGTTCAGTAGGGGTATTTAATGACGACTGAAGAAACAGGCGGCGGAAGCTTTCTGAACATTCAACATGTTGACAAGTGGTATGGCGAATTCAACGTCTTGTCAAACGTGTCTTTGCGGGTAGATCGCGGCGATGTTGTTTGTATTATCGGACCGTCAGGTTCGGGAAAATCTACGCTCCTCCGATGTGTGAGCAATTTAGAGCAAATTGACGGAGGACGAATATTTCTGGGCGACGAATTAATCGGTATTGAGCCTCACAAAGACGGATTTGCGCGCCTGACAAGTTCGGACGCGGCTCGGCAAAGACAACGTTTTGGTTTTGTATTTCAGCAGTTCCAGCTGTTCCCTCACATGACAGCGTACGAGAATGTCACCGTCGGCCCGTCCCGCGTCAAACGAGACGCTCCAAAAGATATTTCGAGCCGAGCTGACGAAATACTCGGCAAGGTTGGGCTGAAGGACAAATCCGGCTCATACCCTTCCGAGTTGTCCGGCGGACAACAGCAACGAGTGGGTATTGCCCGAGCTTTAGCCATGAATCCGGATGTTCTCCTGTTCGACGAGCCAACTTCGGCATTGGACCCGGAACTGGTTGGCGAGGTTTTGCGTACTATCAACGATCTTGCGGCAATGAATCACACGATGCTGGTTGTGACACATCAGTTGGAGTTTGCGCGGAAGATCGCAGACACGGTGGTGTTCTTTGACCGGGGCACGATTATAGAGCAAGGGCCCCCCTCGGAGATTCTGGAAGCTCCACATGATCCACGAACACGAAGTTTTCTTGCTGCAGTGCAGACGGAGGGTTGAGAACTGATGCGAGTAGTGATTGTAGGGGCGGGACTTATCGGCCTGACAACTGCGCATGTACTGACTCAAGCCGGCGCAGAGGTCGTGCTGGTGGAACGTTCGGTAGTGGGGTCTGGGGCGGCTCGAGGCAACGCAGGACAAGTTTGCCCGGACCAAGCGACTCCTATGGCGAAGACGTCTTTGATCGTGTCAGCGTTGACCCAGGTATATAGGAAAGACAGTGCGCTCCACGTCAGCGCCGGAACTCTGCCGGGGTACCTGTCGTTTCTTCTGAAAGTCGCCCAGAACTCGGTTCCCAGTAAGTACGCCGCGAACCTAGCTGCTTTGAGACAGGTCGAATCTGTTGCTACGCAAGCGTTTCTCGACTTCGCGGAGGAGATCGGCGTCGACGTATCCAACAAAGGCTATTTACATGTGTACAGCACTCAAGAAGCTGCTCGCGAGGGCCGGAAATCGACTCTGGCTCGACTAGCAGACAGTCAAATGCCTCATCGCGTAGGTGAGGTACTCGATCCCAGCAGTCTAGTCAGCATCGAGCCGACGTTGAATCCGACAGGCTACGGATTTTTAGATGAAGGCAGTTTTTTCACCAATCCCATCCACTATGTGGAAACTCTCCATCAGCGTCTCGTCGATGCAGGAGTGGAAATTCATGAAGGCACTGGAGCAACATCAGTCACAGAGCGGGAAGGACGACAGGTACTGCACACAACTCGAGGTGACTTTGCAGGAGATTCCATCATAATTACGGCTGGTGTCGGAAGTGCTGACGTCGCCGCTGCCTCCGGCTGCCGCTTCCCTCTAAAACCAGGAAAAGGGTATAGCTTTTCCGTCAAGCTCGATCGGGACCCGCTCTACGTGTTCAAGTTCGAATCTGCCCATGTAGCGGGGCTTCCGCTGGGAGAGAAGTCGTTAAGGATCGCCGGCACTATGGAGTTCGACGGAGACCGGGATCGGTTCAATGCCAGCCGCATCAGGCAAATTGTTGCAGCTGTGGGACCGTACCTGCCGTCTGCTGCGCTGGAGAGCCGCAGCGAAGAGTGGGTGGGCGCTCGACCGTTGACTCCAGATGGCATTCCAGTGGTCGACAAGCTGCCGGGCCTTTCAAGCACCTACATAGCGGCTGGACATAATATGTTGGGTCTCATGCACGCACCGTTCACAGCTGAGATCCTCAAAGATATGGTGCTCAGACGGGGCATGCTACGACACAGACAGTTCGCCGCCTCTCGGACGTTTTGACCGACGTGATGTATGAAACAGCGAGGTAGAAGCAATGAACGTATCGGATAAATCCGTCGATGTGGTTGTGGTCGGCCTAGGCGCGTTTGGAAGCTCCATCGCGTGGCGATTAGCTGCCAGGGGAATCTCAGTCTTCGGGGCGGAACAGCATACGATCTCGAATAGTTTTGGGTCGTCACACGGCCTGACGCGGAATTTCCGTTCGATTTCCCAGAACCACACACTGCTCTATCCGCTTGCGTTGCTGTCTCGAGAGTTGTGGTTTGAGCTTGAGGGTAATTCGAGCAATACATTACTTACTCAGACAAATGCTTTAATCATGGGGCAGAAGGACAAAGGTCTGATTGCATCTGCACTCGCGGTTGTTGCCAAATATGGAATCAACCCCCGGGTGTTGGAAGCTGCGGACATTCGCCGACAGTATCCGATTTTCGGCAATATAACCGACGAAGACATCGCCATCGTCGACGAACTCGGCGGAATGTTGTTTCCTGAAAAGTGCGTGACAGCCGCGGCCAACGCAGCGACGCGCCACGGTGCCGACCTGCAGGAGAATGTCGAAGTGTTCGGACACTCACTCGATGGAAGTGGACTAGTGGTCCAAACTTCAAATGGGGACATTCGTGCCAATCAAATTGTGTACGCCACAGGTGCGTGGACGGCCGAATTATTGCCACGCCTGAAACTGAAGTCATTGCGTATCCCACAATGCTGGTTCACATATCAACACGATTCGGACGCCACCCCTTCCCTTGCCGATCTACCACCGTTTCAACGAGATCTGGGTAATGTCGGCAGGCTATGGGGGCACGGTGCGGCACAACTAGGTGGATTGACCAAGCTCGGCACACACGGTGACCCCACCCGCGACCGGAACGTCTATACGAATAATATCGATAGAGCTGTTCATTCTGAGGATGTGGCACACCTATCCAAAAATGTAGCTCACAGCTTTCCAAACGTTAATCCGGTTCCAGCCAAGTCAAAGATCTGTCTGCTCACCGAATCAGTCGATAATCAGTTTGTGCTCGGCCCCGTTGGAGACCCACGAGTATTCGTTGCTAGTGGTGGCTCCGGCCAGGGCTTCAAACACGCCACCGGAGTCGGAGAAATAGTGGCTGATATGTGCCAAGGGATTAAATCCTCCATCGATACCGGTTTCATGCACGCGCAACGGATGATCGAGCCGCCGAATGGCGCTGCGGTGGCCCAGAGACCGACCTCGCCCATATCGTGAGCTTCCTGCTTTCCTCCGAGCCCAGTACGTGACCGGGCAAAAGCTCACGGACGGGGGAGGGACTCAAAAGCTCTACGAATCCTGAGTTGATTTTGGCTTCATTGGAGTCCACAAGTCGTGTGTTCGGGGGCCAGCACTCTGAACTGACGTGCTTGAGAGCCGCCCTGCATGAGCTCCTTCCACCGCGTGTATAAAGCACACGGTGGAACGAGTGGCCAATGATGGTACGCAAGATTCGGCCGAAACTGGTATTACAGTTGGGTGCAAGAAACTGTCAGGGCGCGCGATCGCCTCGTCACAGTCAATATCACGCAGTCACTTCACGCCTCGCACCGCCATACTCCCGGTCCGATTACCGGCCAAGTAGTTCTCCATCTGAACTTCAGACAAGATCGGAATCCCATATTTTCGTGCCTTCCTGGCCTTCCCCGACAAGGAATCCTCGTCCTCAGCAATGACCAGGTCAACCTTCTTGGTGACCGCAGGATGAACAACGAAGCCAACCTGAGTCAATCTTTGGGTCCATGCTTCTCGTGAGGTTCGCATGTCTCCGGCCAGTACCGCCCCTCTGGACTATCGGTTCCAACAAGCGCTACGCGCCACCGAGTTTGCGCTAGGTCCATAAAGTGATGCTATCGGCTCAATACAAGAACTACACACGGGCCTCACCTCCTCCTGGACAGGAATCCGAACCTGTTGCTGGTCCGCCTCGATCTACCGACTTCGACAATAACGAACATTGCTGGGGCAACGGCACCTCAGCGCAACGGCATGCTGAGCTCTCTTCGTTGAGCAGTGGAGTTCGTAGAAGGGCGATCGGGTTGACGGCGACGATTGGTCAAAGAAGCTCGCCGAGCCTTCTCAGGGCGAATTCGACGCGACTGAAGACCATTGCGGATGGCAGATTCAGTTGGAATCGAGCGCCCGCTGATAGCCCCGCAGTCTCTTTCTGCCGTTCGCAGTCAGACCCCGATTGTCCAGCAGTGCAGCGATGCGATCATCTGCCCCTGACGCGTGCAGACGTTCGATGAGTGACTTGTTGAGCGGCTCCAAGGCATCGGTCCGTGCGGAGACCGTGCCGTAGCTCGGTGACTTCTTGCCCGCCACCGTGTCGAGTTCATGAATGAAGTGCTCGGTGAAGCTGCTCCACATGTCGGGGGTCAGCAGGTGACGAGGCAGCACCTCGGCCAACGTCGATTCCTTTTCTGACGTTCGGCCGAATCCGAAACGAGTCCACCCGTATTTGCGTTCCCAGTGAACGATCTGAACGGCCGAGAGTCGGCACAGCTCCTCCGGGCCCAGAGCCCGGCCTATACCAGTCCACAGTTGGTCGACCATCTCTGAGATCACGACCTTCGATGCTTCGATCGGGTCCTCGGAGCGGAAGTAGTCGAACCCTTCAGTTTCGCAGGCCAGAGTGATGAGTGTGCTCACAGCCTCGACGGCAGGGCGAATCTCTTCACCGGTTCCGGCCGACAGAGCCGCGAACGATTGTGCGAAGTGGTCCTTGTAGGTGAACCGCCACCGCGTGCGCTCCTTGGGCGAGACCCGACGATCGCGTGCAAGATATGCTCCGGCACGAGCCAGAGCAGCGAACTCCTTGACGTTTCTGCGAACCACTTCGGCCGATGGCGGCGTAGGGGCCGTGACGGTCACCTGAGACGGGTCGATGAGCTCCTCGACCCGTTCTCGCGTCCGGGCGTCGCCGCGCCAGTAGAGAGTCCAGAGCACCTTCTCCAGGTCGTCACGGTCGAAGCCCGAGGTTGTGCGGAAGAACTGCGTACGATCGAATTTCTTGGCCACCACCCGTTCAGAGTAACAATCACATGCGCGGCGAGCTCATCGAATCCGATGCATGTCAGCCTCTGATGCAATAGCGTGGGATCATGCCTTCACAGCCACCGGAGCCACCGAGCGACGAACCCGACCTTCTCGCCGAGCTCTCGGCTGTCCTTGCCGATCCGAGTCCTGTCCCGCTGCTTCTGGCCGCGAGCTCCATGGGGTACGCCGCCAATGTCGACGAGGACGATGGTTCATCACCATTCTCGATGCCTCCCAAAGTCGAGTCGAGCCCGCTCTCGGAGCAGTTCCTTACCCTCACCTCGGCGATGATGGAATCAGCGGCGCCAGAGACCGACGCGCTCCTGCTCATCTGGGCCGCCATGTTCGACGACCCATTGTTGCGACGACGCATCCACCGTGCCGTCGATTCCAGGTCACAGTCACTACCGGAGTGGCTGCGCAGCCTTGATTCAGTGTCACCTGTCGCCGCTGCTTCACTGCGCCACGAGCTCGGCCACGAAGAGACACTGTTCGTCGAATTCTCGCTCTCGGGGCAGCCTGTCACGATGGCTGTGGCAGTGACCCGGCTGGGCACCCCCTACCTCGAGGACTGCTATCCGATCGACGACACCATCGATTCGATCCAGCGACTGGCCGCGGACAATCCGCAGATGCCCTCCGATCACATCGAACTGACGCTGGCGAATGCGCGCGCCCAGATCGAGGAATTCGTCGATCACGGCGACCACATGATGCCACCCACGGAAACCGACACCTGGCCCTCGGTGCGACTGCTCCTGGCCTGGATGCTGCGGCTCCTGCCTGACGGCGGAGAGGTTGAGGAACCCCACGAATGGACGGAAGACGAGATCGGCTCTCTGGTCACCGATTTCCTCGCTTCGTCCTGGGCACAGGAGATCCGATCCGATGCCGCGATGCACGCTGAACGTCTCTTCGATTTTCAGCTCACCCACGGGTCCGGCGAGCCACTCAAATGGGGCGCGACCGCTGTCAATATGATCATGGGCGATCTCTACCCGCGCAAGGTCCTCGCAGATGACGAGTTCATGCTCAGCATGCCCACAGTCCTTGCCGCAGTGGTTCGATTCGCCAATGAGCGCTCAGGCACCTCGCCGGAGTTCACAACCTCGGCCCTCGAGGCGATTGATGAAGCTCTCCCCGAGTATCGCCGCCGCGTATCCGAGGGTTCCAGCGCATCCGGGGCCCCCGCCTCTGGGCTCGCAGACCTTCTGGGCCTGCCATCGGATGTCGAACTGCCAGAAGGGCTGATCGAACAGCTCAGCACAATGGGGCTCGATCCGAACTCCGGTCGAGGATTCGATCCTCGGGCGATCACTGCGGAGGACGCCAAACTCTGGAGGGAAGAACTTCGACTGCGGGCAGGCGGTGAGGAGAACCTCGCCTCCCTCGATGAGGAGCCGCTGCCCGCCGAGGACTTCAGCACCGGCGGCATCAGCCCGAAGGTGCTCCCTCAAGTTCAGGCGCTGGCCGCCGACCTGGCCCGCTTCGCCGACGCCCATTTCCGAGATCCGGAGATGACGACTGCCGTACTGCGGATCCTGAATCTCACAGCTCGGACGAACCCTGCAGCATTCCGCCGGGGCTTCGCCCACCCGCCGGCGATCGCCGCTCTGTGCTGGATCGCGGGAAAGAACAACCGGTGGTTCATCGCCGAGGTTCGCCAGCGCACGATTCAGACGATGATGTTGGCCGCTGGGGCCACGACACAGCCGACTGCACGGGCTAAGTCGATGCTCAAGAACGTCTCCTACTCGCTGGAGGCCCAGGAGCTCGATCTGGGTGATCCTGCGTTGCTGACATCACTGGCGCGGGCGGACCTCATGGCGATGCGCGACGCCACTATTGAGTGAGGGGCGAAGAGGGCCGGTATGCGGCCAGTGACTCAGGCCTCCTTGCCACGACATCTGTTTGGAGCGCGCACATGCCGTAGACCCCGATGAAACCCCTCCTCATACCGAATGTTGCACGTCAAGTGCAACGAACCGAAGACAGAGGGGCGTCACAACGGGGAATCATATTGCAGGGTAGGTCAACGTCGGCAGACCGCTTCCGGCGGTTCCTATTTCACTGCGACATAGACCTTGTCAGCGAGCATGTCAGGGTTGACTGCCAGCACACCGGCTTCGGCGTCTTCTGATGGAATCTGGATGGCAATGGACCCGGAAGTCGATGCACCGTTGTACATGTTCTCCAACGTGTCGAGCGCGTTCGGCGCTACCACCATGTCGTCGAGGCCATCAAAAGTATTGCCGCCAGCTGAAACGTATTCAAAGGTGGCCATCGGCATTTCCCCGTCGGGTGCGTCGCCTGTATATGTCATTTCGACGTCGATCATCATGTACTGGTTGCCGGAATCTGGCGTCTCGTTGAGCTCGCTCTCTGCAAGGACTTCGTCGGTGGCATCCAAGGTGACGTTCGTAATCGTCATGTCCCAGTTTTCGCTGCTGATCTTGGTTCCGACAGCGTATGGGTTCTCTCGGGTACCTTCTTCGGCTCCAGCTTCCTCTGCATCGCCGGCCTCGTCCACGACTTCTTCAGCCGGGGCCTCCGCTGACACATCATCGCTGAAAGCATCGTCGACCGAGGAAGCAACCACAAAGAAGAACACAAGAATCGCCACGATGGTTCCAACGACCGACAAAATCAATGCCGAAATGGAGAATCCTTTTCCGCCCTTAAGAAAAAACGAAATGATTGCCAAAAGGAACGCAATTGGAAGAAGAATCCATCCCATAATAAGTGCGCCCGGGATGCATCCGAAGATGAACCCGACAATAGCGATTATAAACGCTACGATACCCATCACGTTTTTCTGACGCTTCTTTGGCGGCTGCGCGAAGTTTCCACCAGCCTGCTGTCCGTTGACGCCGTACGCATCGGCACCGCTGTACTGCGGGCCACCGCTGTACTGCGGTTGGCCGTTGGCCTGCATGGCGGGCTCTTGATACTGAGGAGCCTGGGACTGCCCCTGGGCTGGGCTCTGCGACGGACGGCTGTTGGGGTCAAAGTTCTGGCTCATGCTACCTCGGTACTAGAAAGTTCAATTTTCTATCAGAATACCCTCCAGGAAACACAGATATTTTCCAAGGAACCTCAACTACTCCGATGGTTATACAACCGTTACTATCGCTAGCACCTCTCATGAATATTCGGTCACGTGCGTAGTCTTCAATACTCCCTCAACACGTGATTCTTGTCACAAAAATGAATAGAGTTCATTCAGATCTCCCGCGAAAAAACCCGACACTGCATGAACTTCCCGAGTGCCCAACTCAGCATCAAGCTCTCGAAACGAAATACTCTGCGCGGCCCCCGGCCATCCCTTCGGCAACAACGTCGCTGGCAGCTGCGGGTCCGTACGCGCAAGAGCCAGCCAATCCAAGTGGAGCTCGACTCGCTTGACCAGCGCGTCAACCGGCGACAGTGAATCCGGATCAACAGCTCGCCACTTCTCGCCGAACGACTCATAGTCGGCGGCCAACTCCGCCAGGTCGAAAGCGCCTGCCAGCATCTCTTCGGACGTCGGGGGCTGAGGCTCGCCATAGACGACAATCGGAGAGATCACCGACTGCTCCGGCCCCAGTATCGTGGCAACATCATGCGGCCCGGGAGCCACCCAAGGGCCGCCATCCACCTGAGCGAAACCAGCCCACGACAGCCTCGACGCCATCTGGTGGCGCAGTGTCCTCTTCGACTCGGGCACCTGGATGCGCACAAAGGTCCATCGGCCGTCCCAATCCTGGGGCTGCCAGCCGGCGAACATCTTCTCCTGACCCTCGCGCAGAATCGCCCGTCCGCGATCGGAGAGCGTGTAGAAGGTCTTGCGGCCCTCTTTGTGTCGCACGATGAAGTTCTTCGCCGCCATCCGCTGCAGCACGGACCTGGCCGCCGACTCCCCCACACCCAGCCTGCCCATGACGAACACGATCGAGGCCCCGCTCAGCGGCCTGGGGTCATCAAGCATGTGCAGGCCGGCGAGCGCGAAGAAGAGTGACTGCGGGTGAACCGTCATGCCTCTACTTTACGGTCTCTACGTCGCTCCGAACCATCTATTAATCGCATTTCATTGACGTCACAACATAATATTGCATAGTATTGGAAACGGTTCGGTCAGCGGCGATCGGCCCCCTTCCCGGCACAGGACACCGCACAGAACGACGAGCCACCCACAGCCAAGCCACACAATCAGCGAGGATCACATGGCTTCCGCGAAATCCACACAGACCAAATCGACACCGATGCTCAAACGAGCAGCCGCCTCGGCGTACCTGGGCAGTGTCATCGAGTACTACGACTTCTTCGTCTACTCCGTCTGCGCAGCACTCGTCTTCAAGGACGTCTTCTTCTCCAACCTCACCCCGGCCATCGGCACCCTGGCCAGCCTGGCTACCTTCGCCACCGGCTACCTGGCCCGGCCCCTGGGCGGCATCATCTTCGGCCACTTCGGCGACAAGCTGGGCCGCAAGCGCATGCTCATCGTCAGCATGTTCACCATCGGCATCGCGTCGACCGCAATCGGCTTGCTGCCCACCTACGACCAGGCGGGGCTCATCGCCCCCGTCCTTCTCATCCTCATCCGCGTCATCCAAGGCGTGGCCATCGGCGGCGAATGGGGCGGGGCCATGCTCATGTCCGCCGAACACTCCACGTCCAACCGCGGCTTCTGGGCCAGCTTCACCAGCGCCGGGGCACCCACCGGCCAGCTCGTCTCCGCGCTCGTCATCGCCGGTACCCTCGCAGCCATGGGCCCCGACGCCTTCATCGCCTGGGGTTGGCGACTGCCGTTCCTCGCCTCGGTCCTCCTGCTGGTCATCGGCGTCATCGTCCGCTCCGCTGTCGATGAGTCACCAGAGTTCCTCGCAGCGAAGAAGCGCACGCCCAAGGCTGGCATCCCGATCCTCGCCACTCTGCGCAAGCAGCCGCTGACACTGCTGCTCGCAGTGGGCGTGGGCCTGTCCGCCTTCATGTTCCAGGGACTGCTCACCACCTATTCCATCGCCTACGGCGTGCAGATCGGCATCGAACGGCAGACGGTTCTCAACGCTCTGTCCTTCTCCTCCTTCTTCGCGATCTTCGGCATCATCGGCTGGTCCCGCCTCTCCGACACGATCGGACGCAGGCCCCTCGTCATCGCCGGGGCCGTGTTCATCGCCGTCTGGGGCTTCGCCCTCTTCCCCCTGCTGGAGACGAAGAACGGCATCATCATCACCATCGGCATGGTCGTCGGCCAAGGCATCATCCACCCGATGATCTACGGCCCGCTGGCCGGTCTCTACTCGGAGCTCTTCGACACCGAGCACCGCTACACCGGTGCCTCACTCGGCTATCAGATCGCCGGCATCGGCGCGGGCATCTCGCCCGTCCTCTTCGCCGCGATCATGAGCTCCACCGGATCACCGTCGACCATTCCGCTGTCCATCGTTCTCCTCGTCGTGGCCGCCATCAGCATCCTCTGCATCTGGCGACTCGGTGAGACGAAGTCACGGACCTTGTCCGAACAGCGCTTCGCCGAGACACCGGCTGCCACCGGTACTGCACCGACGACCGACACCCCACCAGCAGCAATGGAAGGACCGACTCAGTGACCTTCACCCACCCCAGCCTGGCCAGGCTCTCCGAACGCCAGGCCACCGACTACGGCGAGAAGACTGCGATCACCTTCGCCGGCATCGACTACTCCTACGTCCAGATGCACGAACGCACACTATCCCGGGCCGCCGACCTCCACTCACGTGGCATTGGCCGAGGCGACCGGGTGGCCTACCTCGGCCCCAACCACCCAGCGCTCATTGAAGTCCTCCTCGCCTGCCTGCGCCTGGGAGCGATCTTCATCCCGCTGAACTGGCGGCTGGCCCCGGCCGAACTGGACTATCAGCTCACCCTCGCCGAGGTGGCCCGACTGTACGTCGCCCCCGAGATGTCTGAGACCGCCGAGCAACTCAGCGACGCCGTCGCGCAGAAACCGGTGCGCTGGGAGGACACAGCCACCTCGGCGAGCGTGCCGGTGGTGCCTGCGGCTGAGGTCACCGGTGACGAACCGGCGTTTCTGCTCTTCACGTCCGGAACGACGGGGCGGCCCAAGGGTGCGGTGCTCTCACACGCGAATCTGCTGTGGAATTCCTTCAACCTTCTGCTCAACTCGGACCTCACCGCCAACGACGTCACGCTGGTCACCGCTCCCCTCTTCCACGTCATCGGCCTCGACCAGCAGGTGATGACCAGCTACCTGCGCGGGGCGCACATGCTCATCGAATCCAAGTGGGACGTGAACCGCGCCTTCGACGCCATCGAGCACGAAGGTCTGACGTGGATGGCCGGGGTGACGACCATGTTCTCCGACATGCTCCAATCACCGAGGTGGAACACCGCCGACCTGTCCTCTCTGCGATTCGTCAACTCCGGTGGCGCACCGATCCCCGTCTCACTCATCGAGGCATTCCAGGCCAAGGACATCATGTTCTGCCAGGGCTACGGACTCACCGAAACCTCCCCCGGATGCACGTTCCTGCCTGCTGCGAACGCGTTGGACAAGGCAGGATCGGCAGGCCGGGCCGTGCCCTTCACCGAGGTGCGCGTCCGTGACCTGGCCGGCAACGACTGCGAAGCCGGAGTCAAGGGCGAGATCGTCGTCCGCGGGCCCAATGTCACCAGCGGCTACTGGAACAACCAGGCCGCGACCGATGCGGCGTTCTCGCCCGGCGGTTGGTTCCACACCGGCGACATCGGCTATCTCGACGCCGAGGGGTTCCTCTTCATCGTCGACCGGCTCAAGGACATGTTCATCTCCGGCGGGGAGAACGTCTATCCCGCCGAGGTGGAATCCGCCCTTTTCGACCACCCTGCCGTGGCCGAGGCCGCTGTCGTCGCGGCCGCCGATGAACGGTGGGGCGAGGTGGGCCACGCCTTCGTCATCGTGACTGTACCTGAGACCGGGGCTGGCGCTGATGCCGGAGCCGACTCTGCAGCTTCGCCCCTGACCGGAGAAGAACTGCGCGAGTTCCTGCTCACCCGCCTGGCCAAATACAAGGTGCCGAAGTACTTCGACCTCGTCGACGAACTCCCCCGCACCGGCTCCGGGAAGGTCCACAAGGTCTCTCTGCGCACCACCGGCGGCCTCGGCGCCCACTCCACAGAATCTTCTCCCTCAACCACCGGCAAGCCAGCACCAACCGCACCATCGAAGGACCACGCATGACCAACTCCCCTGCTTCCCACCTCACGGACGTCTCCTCACAGCCGACCACGCTCGAGATCTCCGAGGCTCTGCGCTTCACCACCGAAGGCAGCATCGGCATCCTCACCCTCGATCGCCCGGCCAAACGCAACGCCCTTGACGATGCCACGGTGGCCGCCCTGGGCGAGTTCTTCCGCACCCCGCCAGAGGTCTCGGCGATCGTGCTGACAACCGTCGGCGATCACTTCTGCGCCGGCCTCGACCTGTCCGAAATGGCCGAACGCGACGCCGTGGCCGGCCTCCACCATTCGCGCGGTTGGCACAAGACGATGAGCATGATCACCGAATCCGAAATCCCCGTCGTCGCTGTCCTCCAGGGCGGGGTCATCGGCGGTGGACTCGAACTCGCCACTGCCGCCCACCTGCGCGTGGCCGAAGAGAGCGCCTACTTCGCCCTGCCCGAGGGCAAGCGCGGTCTCTTCGTCGGCGGCGGCGCTTCGGTGCGCGTCCCCCGACTCATCGGACTCAGCCGTGTGCAGGACATGATGCTCACCGGGCGTAAGTTCGATGCCGCCGAGGCCGAAGCGATCGGGCTCGTCAACTACCGTGTACCAGTCGGCGAAGGCCTGGACAAGGCCAAGGAACTCGCGGCCTCGATCGCCTCGAATTCCCCGGTGACGAACTACGCGATCACCCAGACACTGCCGCGCATCGTCGAATCCGGGCGAGATGAGGGCTACATGATGGAGTCCCTCATGGCCTCCGTCGCCCAGTCGAGCACCGAGGCCAAGGACCTCATGCGCGCCTTCCTCGACGGCTCCGGCCCCAAGGTCAACAAGTGAGGAGCTCCGACATGCCAAAAGTCATCCGCGACGTTCCCACCGACGCCATCGAGACCAGCAGCATCGGTGCCTTCCTCACCTGGGTCAATGCCAAGTTCGGCTACTCGTTTGATGGCTGGGACGATCTCTACGCCTGGTCGATCACCGATATCGAAGACTTCTGGGAATCCGTCTGGGAGTACTTTGACGTGAAGTCCCACAGCCCGTACACCTCGGTGCTCGAGGAACGGGTCATGCCGCACGCTCGCTGGTTCACCGGAGCAACGCTCAATTACGCCGAGCACTCCCTGGGTGCGCCCGAACAGGCCGACGAGGTGGCCGTGACCGCGGTGTCCCAGACTCGTGAGGACTTCACACTCACCTACGCCGAGCTCCGCCGCGAGGTCGCCCGAGTCCGCGCCGGTCTCATCGACCTGGGAGTGAAGAAGGGTGACCGAGTCGTCGGCTATCTGCCCAATCAGCCCGAGGCCCTCGTCGCGTTCCTTGCCGCGGCCAGTCTCGGAGCGATCTGGGCCAGCTGCGCACCAGAGTTCGGCACCCAATCCGTCATCGACCGCTTCAGCCAGGTCGAACCCACCGTGCTGCTGGCAATCAGCGGCTACATGTACGGCAACAAGGCCGTCGACCGCACAGGCGAACTCACCGAGGTCCTCGCAGCACTCCCCACACTGACCCACCTCGTCTCCCTCGACTATGGGGACTTCACCCTCGATGACGACACACGCGAACAGTTCACGAACGGTGCCGGCCTCGACCACGCGATCGACGTCGTTGACTATGCGGGGCTCGGGGCAACCTCGGCGGGTACGGCCGGCGGGGCCCCCTCGGCGGAATTGGAGTTCGAACCGGTACCCTTCGACCACCCGCTATTCATCCTCTTCTCCTCCGGAACCACCGGCAGGCCGAAGGCCATCGTGCACAGCCATGGCGGCATCCTGCTCGAGACGTTGAAGAACCACACCCTGCACTTCGACCTGGGGCCCGGCAGCCAGTTCTGCTGGTTCTCCACGACCGCGTGGATGATGTGGAACACCCTCGTCGGCGGGTTGGTCGTCGGGTCCTCGATCGTCATGATCGACGGCAACCCCAACTTTCCGGATCCCAAGGAACTCTGGCGCATCGCTGCGAACACCAAAGCCACACTCATGGGTGTGGCACCTGGAGCGATCATGTCTGCCCGCAAGGCTGGGTTCAACCCCACCGAGGAATTCGACCTGTCCGCGGTCTCCCAGTTCGGCGCCGCCGGTGCACCACTGCCCGCCGAGGGGTACGAATGGGTGTACGAGCAGTTCGGTGACGATGTGCTGCTCAATGTGGGCTGCGGCGGTACCGATGTGTGTACCGGCATCCTCCAGGCTTCCCCACTGACACCGGTGTACTCGGGCGAAATGTCGGGAGTCTCCCTCGGCTTCGCCGCTTCCGCCTTCGACGCCTCCGGAAACGAAGTGGTCGATGATCTGGGCGAACTCGTCATCACCCAGCCCACCCCGTCCATGCCCGTAACCTTCTGGGGCGAGAACGGTGACGCCCGGTATGAGGCAGCGTACTTCGACAAGTACCCCAGCATCTGGCGCCACGGGGACTGGGCGAAGTTCACCACCGGCGGCGGTGTCGTCGTCACCGGCCGCTCCGACGCCACCCTCAACCGCGGCGGGGTGCGCTTGGGCACCGCGGACTTCTACTCGGTGCTCGACACCTTCGCCGAGGTAGCCGATGCCCTGGTCATCCACCTCGAGGATCCCGATGGTGGGATGGGCGAGCTCGTCCTTTTCGTCCAAACCGAGGACGGGATGTCATTCTCTGACGGACTGTCGGATCGGATTAGGACTGAGCTGAAGTCACGGCTGTCCCCCAGGCATACGCCGGACGAGGTCGTGCCGGTCACACGGATTCCACTGGGTCGCACGGGCAAGAAGCTCGAGGTCCCGGTCAAACGCATCGTTCAGGGTGCGACCGCCGAGTCAGTGGCGAGCACCGGGGCCTTGCAGGATCCGTGGTCGCTCGATGAGTACGTGGAGTATGCACAGGCACGAAAGGCGAAGGTGGAGGCATGAGTACAACTCTCAAGGTCGCGATCCTCGGTACCGGTGTCATCGGGGCCGCGTGGGCGACGGGATTCCTCACTGCCGGGCACACGGTCACGGCCTTCGACCCAGCAGACGGTGCCGAAGCGCGATTGCGGTCCCAAGTCGAGGGAAACCTCGAAGTGACCGGAGAAGGTGACATCACCTCGGCGATGGAGCGTCTGCACTTCGCAGGATCATTGGCCGAGTCGGTCGGCGATGCTGATTTCGTGCAGGAGAACGGTCCCGAGCGTCTCGACATCAAGCAGTCCATGCTCGCCGAAACCGACTCCGCAGTGCCCGCTTCCGCGATCATCGCATCGTCGACCTCCGGGTTCGCGCCGAGCGAGCTGGCGACCAAAGCGACCAATCATCCCGAACGGATCGTCGTCGGGCACCCGTTCAACCCGGCTCACCTGGTTCCCCTCGTCGAGCTCGTGCCGACACCGGCGACTCCCGCCGAGGTGGTCAAGCGTGGGCTCGAGATCTACCGGTCGATCGGGAAGAAGCCGATCCTCGTCCGTGCCGAACTGCCCGGTCATGTCACGAACCGCCTGCAGGCGGCCCTGTGGCAGGAAGCGTATTCGCTTGTCGACCGCGGCATGGTCTCTGTCGAGGACATCGATACGGCGATCTCCTATGGGCCCGGTCTGCGCTGGGCGATTCTCGGTCCCCTCGTGCAGCAGGGACTGTCCGGCGGACAGGGCGGGATGCGGCACGTGCTCGAGCACCTGGGACCACCACAGGAAGTGTGGATGCGTGACTTGGGGCAGGTCCACCTCGGCGAGGAGTTGACTGACAAGCTGGTCGCCGGGGTCGACGATGAGCTCGAGGGCAAGGATCCTGTGCTCATCGCCAAGCAACGCGACGAGATGCTGCTTGAACTCATCGCCCTCAAGCGCAAGTACGGGGAGCTTCCCTAGAGCCAGTTCCTGGGCACTGAGGTACAGCGTCCCTCACCCACGGCTACGATGCTGACAATCCCGTTTCCGGAAGGACACTCATGATCTACCAACCCAATATCGACCTCTCGAAGATCACCGCGATCGACGTGCACACACATGTCGAAGCCGATGCCCACCAACACACCTCGCTCGATCGCGAACTCCTCGACGCCTCGGCGGGGTATTTCAAGGCACCGGTCCCCCGCACGCCCACGGTCGACGACCTCGCCGCCTACTACCGGGAGCGGAACATGGCGGCCGTGATCTTCACGGTCGACGCCAGAACGGCGCTGGGAGATCACCCTCCGGTCTCGTCGGAGATGATCGCGGAGAAGGCCGCCGAGCACAACGACGTCCTCATCCCCTTCGGTTCCGTCGATCCCCTCAACACCGCCGAGGCGATTGCCCGGGTCCACGATCTGGCGACGAACTACGGAGTCAGGGGCATGAAGTTTCACCCCAGCCTGCAGGGATTCGATCCCAGCGATCGCACCTACTACCCGATCTACGAAGCCTGCGCCGAACACGGACTGGTCACGCTCTTCCACACCGGACAGACCGGAATCGGAGCAGGACTCCCCGGCGGACGCGGAATCAAACTGCGGTACTCGGACCCGATGCTCCTCGACGACGTGGCAGCGGACTTCCCCACGCTGACGATGATCCTCGCGCACCCGTCCGTGCCGTGGGCCGATGCCTCGATCTCGATCGCCACGCACAAGTCCAACGTGTTCATCGATCTCTCCGGGTGGTCGCCGAAGTACTTCCCACCACAGCTGACCCGCGCCATCGGCTCCATGCTCAAGACCAAGACACTCTTCGGCTCCGACTTCCCGCTCATCACTCCCGAGCGTTGGATCAAGGACTTCGAGGAACTAGGTATCAAGGAGGAAGCCGTGCCGCTGATCATGAAGGACACCGCGGTGCGGGTGCTGGGGTTGTGAGATGACCGAGGCAGTATACGAACTCCGACTCCGCGGCAAGCTGCTGATGTCGATCGGACTTCCTGCCTGAGACGTCAGAGGTGGAGGCCGACCATACAGTTGAGTGCTTCCTCAGACCAGTGACGCGGAGCCGCCCCTCGACCGGTAGTTCGCCCGGATTCTCGCCGCGGAAGATGGGACGACACGTTATTCTACGTTCTGTAGAATTGTTGCTATGGTTGTAGTAGCGAATTCGATCGTCATCAACACGGCTTTCGCGTTCGTCGTGATCAGGGAAACTCCGATGAGAGGATTGCAATGAATAGCAGCGCTGGCACGGCTCCAATCACCACACCCTTCGATTCCGCAGAGCGAGACCTCGATGTCATGGTCGGATTCGATGGCTCCGAACACGCACAATCTGCACTTCACTTCGCAGCTGTGGAGGCTTTGAGCCGCGGTATCGGGCTCACGGTCGTCACCGCATTCAGCGTCCCGCTGATGATCTATCCCAACATGGCATCACTTCCGGCCCAACCCGAGGACCAGTTCAGACGGGAACTCGCCGAGAAGACTCTTAGCGAGGCACGCGAATCCCTCAGGGAATACCCGGGAAAAGCAGAATTCGTGACCACGCAGGGAGACGCCACCGGCGCCCTCGTCAAACTTTCGGCTCGGGCGAAGCTGGTCGTCGTAGGAGCCCGCGGTCGGGGAGGCTTCGTCGGGCGGATTCTGGGATCGGTCGCGGCGGCACTGCCCGCCCATGCCCATTGCCCCACCGTCGTGGTGCCCAGTGGCTATCAGCCGGTCGAGGCCCAAGGCGCCGAGCGCTTCACCCACGGAACGACCGACTCCCCTGTCGTCGCTGCGATCGATGGATCCGAGCAGAGTCGCATGGTCCTGCTCACGTCGGCACAGCAGGCCGAACACCGCAGCGGCAAGTTGCATATCTTCGCCGCCATGCCCCTGATTGATGAATGGGTGTATTGGTACCCTGAGCTCTACGTCGACGAGTCCAGCACCAAAACGCGCCGGAGTGAACTTGAGGAGTCGATCGAGGCCGAACTCTCCTGGCTCCAGGAGCTGCACCCGTCCGTGGACATCACGGCCGAGGTCGCCGTTGGTGAGCCGATCTCCCTGATCGCCGCCAAGACGCGTTCGTCTGCTCTCACGGCCATCGGCACTCGCGGTCGCGGCGCAGTCAAGAGCGCTCTGCTGGGTTCAATATCACGCGGTGTCATCAACAACGCTGAAGGGCCGGTCCTGGTTGTCCCGACTGAGGCGATGCACGACGTCACCGACCGCTGACAAACAGGTCTAGTCCGCTGTGCTGCTCCCGGACCCTGCGGACACTGCGCTGCAGGGTCCGGGGTGGCCCCCCCACTTCGCAGGTCGTACATGCAAATGACCCGGAGCAGAAGGACGCCGAGGATCGCAAGGACGATGAAACCCAAGCCCCACGCGACGAGTCCGATGACGACTGAACGATCACACTGATTTCAGAACTGGATCCCGCGAGTCAATGCTCCGTCGATCAATAGGTTCGCCCCAGACGTCCGGCTCGACAGAGGACTGGATAGGAAGACGACGCTGGCAGCTGTCTCCGCTGGTGTTCCCATACGTCCTGTGGGGTTCAGACCCAGCGCGAACGAGAACAACTCAGGATCGTTCGTCTCGATTCCCGGCCACACTCCATCCTCGTGATATGTATTGCCCGGCGACACCGTATTCACCCTGATGCCCTTGTCAGCCAGGCTGAGAGCCAACCCGGCCATGTAGCCGATGATCGCGGTCTTCATCGTGCCATACGGCCCGGATGCGAAGTCGGCCTCACGCCCCGAGACACTCGAGATGGAGATCAGCGACGCCACATCGCTCATCTCCAAATGGGGAATGACGAGTTTGGACAGGTTGACCGTGCCCATCATGTCGACGTTGAACGACTCGTACCAGTTCTCCTCGGTGTCCGGAATCGCCAAGGCGCTGACACTGCTGACAACCATGTCGATGGTGCCGAACTCTGCGACTGTGGCATCAACCCATGCGGACAGAGACGTGGCATCTCGAACATCGAGGACCGTGCCGAGGGCCCTACCCTTCGAAGCCAAAGACTCTTCCGCCTCGGCGACCTCTGAGGCGCTTCGTGCGCAGAAGGCCACGTTTGCGCCCTCGGCCAGAAAAGCCTCAACGATGGCACGCCCGATACCGCGTGTGCCTCCGGTGACCATTGCTGACTTTCCGCTGATCTTCAAGTCCATGGTGAGACCCTTTCTCTTCGACGTTCGCGGGTTCTGAGTTCGCTGTCTGGGATCAGACCAAAGAGCGAGCACGATCGCGGAGGTCCGCGTGCATCCCGTTGAACGCGCTCCGCTCCGGCAGCAGGGACTTCGCGATCTTCGTCATCACGCTGTAATTGGTGTCGACGACATTGGCGACGGGGACCAGCGAGATCTGGGTGAGCAGCTGATAGGCGTCCATCCTGTCCAGCCCGTAGAGCTCGCCGAGCCACTGGATCATCTGCACTTGGGAGATCCTCCACGAGTCCTCCATCGGTCGGGAGGATCCGACGACCATCCAATGAGCGTCGTCTTCCAGACGCGGCCACGCCGGAGCACCGCCTTTGATGAGATCGACGATGATCGTCGAGTTCATCGCTCCCTCCACTGCAGTACCGCAGGCTTCACCTTCGCCCTGCCGGTAGTGTCCGTCGCCGATGGAGAACATGGCACCTTCAACGTTCACACCGAAGTAGGCAGTCGTCCCGACTCTCATCTCCGGGGTATCCATGTTTCCGCCGAAGCGTTCGGGTGTCAGAGAGGAATGCACCTCTCCGCCGGCCGGGGCCACCCCAACGGTTCCGAGCATGGGTTCGATCGGCAGGGCGACTTCGAAATCGCCCGTGCATGTCTGGAATCCCACGGTCTGCGCGGTGGAGTCGATTTCATAGATCCAGACGCCTTCGGGAAGATGATCGTGGAGCAGGCTCGTCCTGTCAGTGGCGGTCAGCCCGCCGAAGAAGGGAATCATGGCGGAAGCACCCCAACCACGAGCCGGGGTCAGGTCGACGATGTGGAGAGCCAGCGTGTCCCCAGGTTCGGCCCCTTCGACATAGAAAGGGCCGGTCTGTGGATTGAGACGCCGCGGATCGAGCACCGTGCTTGGAATGTCGGTGGCTGAGGTGATTGCATGGTTGAATGCGTCCTCGGACCACAGTCGCAGGGTGGTACCGGGCTTGATCGCGGCTGCCGGCCGGCAGCCGCCGAAGGTGTAGACGAATTGATTGTGTTCAGGAACAAAGTCGACGACGTCCATACTTGATGCTACGTGATCATTGTCACTGGGCCAATGGTTCTGCTGGTCGCCCCAGGGCGCTGATTCGTCACCGTGCACGGGATCTGCACTGAACGCCTCATGAACTTCCTTGGAATGGGCGACGTCTTCGATCTGCAACATGACAGGGCTGAGGCAGTTCCCGAACTACAGCAGTGTCAACAGCAGCACTTGCGACGGACTAGACTTTCCCATGATGGTTGTCGATTCACATACGGCGTCTGATGATCCGGTTGGCATTCCCTCCGATCGTGACAGACTGCGGGCTCAGAGCAAGGGGTGGCTGGATCAGGCGACCTCAATTTGGGTCTTGACGCTGGGTTTCATCGTGCTGACCGTCCTCGCCGCCGGGCCGGTACGAGTACTGGACTACCAACTCAATCGGCGTTGGCTCTATCTCTTCAATCCCGATCTGGTGTGGTTCGCACAGAACGTGTTGGATCGCATCGCCGGGCAAGCAGTCTGTCTGCCTGTGCTGGCGGCCGTGGCGATCACCCTCGCGTATCGACGCCGATCCTGGCGTCCGATCGGATTCGCGCTGGCAACGGAAGCAGCGTTCTACATCGGCGTCGGGGGTCTGAAAGTTCTCCTGGCACGGCCGTCGACGACCTTGCACGATCCGAGGTTCTTCCAAGGTGGTCTGCTCGACTTGGGTGATCGTGGAATCAGCTACCCCTCTGGGCATTCCTCCGAAGCGATCCTCATCTACGGGGCAGCTGTCTACCTGATCGCCCATTACAGCGGCGCCTCCCAAAGAGTCGTGCACGGACTCAGCTGGGTCGTGGCAGCGATCGCCATGAATTCCGTCGTGGTGTCATTCCTCCTCGGGTGGCACTGGATCACCGACCTCGTCGGCGGCCTCATCGCCGGTGGTCTGTTCCTGCGAATCCTGACGACGCTCGACCAGCGGCTCCTGGACCGGGAGCGAAGGAAGACCTTCCTCGCTGCAACTCTGTGAGCGGCTTCGATCTCGCCCTAGTGCGAACTCCCTGCGGCAGTGCGCTCGAGTCTTTTGCTGAGCTTCAGCCCCCGCTGCGCCCATTCGATCTCACTGCGGGCACGAGCGGCCAAACCTTCGTAGGCGAACTTCTTGTAGGCGATGGTGACTTCACGGTCCGCATCGGCGGTGACCGCCAGACGGCGATTGAGCATCGGGGATTCGAGTGCCTCGATCGTAGCGATCTCGTCCTCCCAGACCTGCAGCTCACTCTTCCAGTGAGCGATATGTTCATTGAGGAATGCGTAGACAGCCGCCTGGTCGGCTGATTCCAGATAGGCGGCTCGCAGGTGGGCGGCATCTCGTGTGCGTTGGTACTTCAGTGGGCCGTTCATCCAGTCGGTGAAGGCACGCTCCCCCGCCTCGGTGACATGGTAGACGCGGCGCATTCCGGCGGATCCACGGGTCTGCTCCTCGGCGACGATGAGCTCTTCCGTCGCCATTTTCCGCAGTTCCGGATAGATCTGCGAATCCGGGGCATGCCAGACGTGGCCGACGGACTGGGAGAACTGCTTCTGCAGCTCGTAGCCGGACATCGGGCCGATGCGCAGCAGAGCCAGGAGTGCACTTCGGAGACTCATCGTGGTTCCTATTCTGTGAATCAGCGAGGCGCCCGGGCGCTCTGCCCGGGCCCCTTCAGACTACAACTCTCAGGCGTCTTGGCCGGTGCGCCACCCGCCACGGTAGGTCTGACGTGCAACGGTCGAATACGGAACGGGGCTGACGACGACGCCGACCTCGGTCTGCTCATGGGGCTCGACCGATGCCTTCGAGGTACCACCGTCGGGCTCGCCCCAGACGACCTTGAGCTCAGCACCCTCGGGAACGTCGGGATTGACCGTGGCCAAGGACAGACCTCGGCGCTCATTGGCCGAATAGCCGGTGAACATCGAGAACCCGACGACATTGCCATCGGCGTCGATGACCGAGTCATAGTTCGCCGAACCGTAGTTGGCCAAGGGCAGATCGAAGTACTTGTAATTCGGTCCATCGACGTTGAGCGGGGAGGCCAACACTTCACCCAAGTCGTCGGCGTCCCAGGCCAGCGTCACCTTCTTGCGCTGCGCTGCCGGATCCATGGCCTCCAGCGCGCTGCGGCCGATGAAGTCGTGGTCGAACTTCACGAACGACCCGTAGCCGAGCTCCCACGGGGTCAGGTAGTAGTCCTCGATGTTGTCGGAGACGAACGACCCGGCCAGTGTGCCGGTCGCTTCATAGCTGTCAGCGCCGAGCCATTCGCGGTATCCACGCTCGGCCTCACCGGAGTAGATGGCCGGCAGCGGCGAGGGGATCCAACCCGACTCCAGGGTGTTCGATGGGTAGGCTCGCGCACCGACGGGCAGGAGACCGAACTCGGCGCC
This sequence comes from Brevibacterium aurantiacum, assembly GCF_003932995.1. Lineage (NCBI taxonomy): Bacteria > Bacillati > Actinomycetota > Actinomycetes > Micrococcales > Brevibacteriaceae > Brevibacterium > Brevibacterium aurantiacum. The sequence goes on along the minus strand of NZ_CP025333.1, from coordinate 1,453,237 downwards.
CGCCTCGACGATGGCATCCCTGATCTCATCATGGTCCTGGTAAGGTCCCCAGATCTCGAGGCCGGGGGCACCGGCCATGCCGTGGCGCAGGGTGCGGACCTGTTTGCCGGCGATGGTCATGGTCGACATGTTGAAGAAGCGCAGCTTCTCCAGTTCGCCACCATTGAGCTTCTCGATGATCGCCCAGGCATTGGGGCCCTGGATCTGGAAGCGGTAGTAGCGGCGGCTGACGGCGTGGCCGTATGGCCGCGATGGGGACCGGCGATCGACCTCGATGTCGAGGTTCGCATAGCCGCCGGTCTCACCGTGGTAGAGCAGCCAGTTCGATGCCGGCGAGCGCCCCACGTACACGTACTCGTCCTCGGCCTCATGGAAGAGGATGCCGTCGCCGATGACGTGGCCGGATTCGGTGGTGGGCACGTACTGTTTGGCCTTGTTCACGGCGAACTTGGCCACGGAGTTGATCGCGGTGTCAGAGATCAGGTTGATGGCATCGGAGCCCTTGAGGAACACGTTGTCCATGTGGTGTGACTGGTCGTAGAGGACTGCAGTTTCGCGCCAGGCCTTCTGTTCCTTGATCCAGTTGGTGAAGTCGGCGGGGACGACCGGGTAGATGTAGGAGCCGATCTGCGAATTGCGCAGGTGGTCGACGGCATTGGTCGAATCGAGGATCTGCTGGAGATTGTCGGTCATGGTCGATGAACCTCTCTGTTCTTGTCGCTGTGTGGGTGCTGCTGTGGAGTGGCGACTTGCTGGGTCGTCGGGTATCGCTGTTATGCCTGTGTGGTGAAGTCCTGGACCCATTCGGCTGTGGCCGCGAGTCCGCCGAAGGTGTAGAAGTGGGTCTTCACCCCTGATGTCGCCGAGGTGATGGACTCATATGAGGACAGATCGGTGAGGAATCTGTCCGGTCCGGCTGTGCCGAGGAGGTTCGTCAGTGAGAACCCGTACTTCTTCGCGATTCCCGCACTGGTGCCCACTCCGAAGCGGCGAGCATAGCCCAGGAGTCGCTTGATGCCTGCGGGCCCTGGCGTGCCGATGCGGATGTCGGCCTCGACGCCGTGGCCACGCACCTCGTGGACCCACGCCACGACTGCCTCGGCGTCGAAGGCGAACTGGGTGAGCACGACTTGGCCCAGCCCCTGTTCCGTCAGCGATGCGCTTTTGGCCGACATGTGCTCCCACAGGGTTTGGGTGCTGATGTCGGGATGGCCCTCGGGGTAGCCGGCGATCCCCACCTCGGCCACACCGTATTCCTGCAGGATGCCTGTGCGAATGACCGAGAGCGAATCGGGGTAGGGACCTTCAGGGGTCGCGGGGTCTCCCCCGACGACGAAGACACGGTCACTGGCTCCGGCCTGCTGGAGAGCGTCGAGGAACTCGCGCAGCTCGGTCTCAGACTTCAGTCTGCGAGCCGAGATGTGGGGCACGGGGACGAACCCGAGTTCGAGCACTTCCTTCGCCGCCTCGAGGCGCATCTCGAGGTTCTCATTGCCGAGGAACGTGATGTTGACGCGTGTTCCCTGGGGAATCGCGTGGGCGGCCTGCTGGAGGCCGGGGACGTCTTTGCCGGTCATCTCCAGCGAGAAGTCGTCCAAGACGTTGGTTGCGGTCGATGCCTCCACGTGGTGATTCCTTTCATGAACACTGCGGTGGGTTCGTGAAATCACTATACGCATAGGCATTTACCTATGTCCATAGGTAACTTGATTATTGACATCGCTCGCTGGCGCGGAGGCACGGACGACCATTGCCCGAGCATCTCGGCGCTGATAATGTGCCCATCATCACGTTTTACCTATCTTCATAGGCATCTTGCAACGATGCGGATGCTTATCTCACCACAGAATCGGAGTACGCGGTGGACCTGCGCGAACGACTCAACACCTCTCGAATGTCGACCTATCAGTGGCTGATCGTCGGCATCTGCACCTTCCTCAACGCCCTCGACGGTTACGACGTCCTGGCCATCTCGTTTACCTCGAACCAGGTCAGTGAGGAGTTCTCCCTGTCCGGAACGGCTCTCGGTCTCGTGATGAGCGCCGCGCTGCTCGGGATGGCGATCGGTCCCCTGACCCTGGGACCGGTCGCCGACCGGATCGGACGACGGAACATGACGATCATTGCTCTCATCGTCAATATCTGCGGTCTCTTCCTCTCCGCCACCGCCACCTCGGCGACGGAACTGGGCATCTGGCGCATCGTCACGGGCCTGGGCATCGGCGGCATCCTCGTGGGCACCAATGTCATCTGCGCCGAATACGCCTCACGCAAGCGTCGTGGCCTGGTCATCAGCATCTACACCGCCGGCTACGGAATCGGTGCGGCGCTCGGCGGATCGGTGATGGTCTCACTCATCGCCACCTCCGGATGGCGTTCGGTCTTCATCCTCGGTGGATGCCTGGCCACGCTGTCTCTGGTGCTCGTCCTCTTGCTGGTCCCCGGATCGCCGTCCTATCTCTACAACCGGCGACCGGAGAACGCGGTGAAGAAGCTGACGCTGATCGCCCGCCGGCTGGGCCACACCGAGCCTGTTGATCTGAATGCCACGACCGCGGAGCAGGAGAACAAGGCGGACGATTCCGGTGTACTGGCACTATTCAACCGTCGCAATCGCCGTGTCACCTTCGTCGTCTGGGCAACGTTCTTCATCGTCATGTTCGGCTTCTACTTCGTCAACTCCTGGACCCCACGCCTCATGAACGAATCCGGGCTCACCGACACCTTGTCGATGATCGTCACCGTCGGACTGACCTTGGGAGGAGCCATCGGATCCGTGGCCTTCGGACTGTTCACCTCACGCTGGTCAACCCGCTCGGTGCTGATGAGCTTCTCCGTGCTGGCCGCGATCCTCATGGCCGTCTTCATCTTCACCGCGCAGTGGATCGTGCTGGTCATCGTCGTCGGTGTGCTGGTGGGAATGTTCAGCAACGGCTGCATCGCCGGCCTCTACGTCCTCACTCCGCAGTCCTACTCGTCTTCCCTGCGCTCGACCGGCGTGGGCTGGGGAATCGGCATCGGTCGCTTCGGCGCGATCATCGCCCCGACAGCCACGGGTGCGATGCTCGACGGTGGGTGGAGTCCGCAGGCGATCTACGTCTTCGTCGGTGTTGTCCTCCTCCTGGCGGCGGTCGTGCTGCTGGGTATGCGCGGAGTCGACGTCGAGGCGAACCGGAAGCCGGAGATTCGGGAAGGCGCTGCGGTGTGAGGTGTGGACCTCAGAGGAGGATTGAGCGTTACAGCACCTGGGAGATATCGATCCTCACACCGTTGGGGCTGCGAACTCCGGAGCCAATGAACAGGACCTCGCTCATCCAGGCATAGGGACCGGACCGGTCAGCACTCAGGCGGGGTACGCACCGAAAGTAGATTCTCTCGGGATCGACGTGTTCACCGTTCATCAGTTTGTTCAGGTCGCTGGTGCTGCCGGTGCGCAGCGCACGGTTCTCCACGAGAACATGGTGCCCGTCATCGGTTTTCAGCACATAGTCTGCCGCGAGGTAGGCAACGGTGTCGATCGGGTACTGCTGGAAGTCGGCACCGGCGTCGAGGACTGTGCCGTTGAGTTCTGGTCCGGTGACTCGGCCGCCGCGGATCGGGACGATTTTGCGCAGCCCGTCGACCGTATTGCCGATCATGATCGGTGCCTCCACTTCAACGTCGATGGTCGCCAGGTACGCCAGTTCCGGAGGCGTGATTTCGTTTGGGGGCGTGCCGGTCGGCTTCCCGGGCACTGCATTCATCCAGGTCTCTCCTCGTAGTCGCCGGTGGTGGCCCTATTCGTACCTCGAGCGGTCACGCGTCGAAGTTGGAACAGCTTTCGCGTGCCTGGTCGAGCGACGTGGAGAGACCGTCGGTGTCCATCGTCGCCCCGTCACTGATGAGCTCGTAACCAATCTTCTCCAGCTCAGCGTCGACCGGTTCGCTCGTACCGCCTCCCCCACTGCCGAACAGGCCTCCTGCAGCCGCCACCTCATTCCACACAGGGTCGTCGCCGAACTTCGGTTCCTCGGACTCCCACGCCGCCGCATCGGGATACTGTTCAAGCGTCTGCTCGACAATTCGGCACCCGTAGACCGTCTGTCCCGTTTCGGAGGTGTCCGCGGCAGACGGCTGACCTTCGTAGCTCGTCGACAGAAAGTCTCCGCAGACAGAGATCGTCGAATCAACGAGGGGCCCGAATTGGTCCCTCTGCAGCGTATTCACGGCACCGACGAGCTCACGGCCCAGATCTTGCACTTCTTGGTCTACGGGATCACCCATCGGTGCAGCCCCACCGAACAGACTGCCAATGGACATCAGCTCAGAAAGAACCCGATCCTCGCCGAGTTCTGGGGGAGAATCTGTCCATGCCTGGCTGTCTGGAAAGTCGGTCTTCACCTTGTCGGCCAACTGGCATCCATATGCGATCTGGTCGTCCGGAGACATTGTCCCGGCCGCCGAGGAATTGCTCTGGGCGCTGTCTTCAGTGCTGTCACCAGATGACCCACCAACGGCGGATTCGGAACCTGAGCAGCCCGAAAGTCCAATCACCAGCGCGAACATCCCAGCGCCGACAGCTCTCGATACAGTCCGCTGTCCCAAGAGAGACGGCCTCGGCGAATCCACGTCACAGGTCTGCATATTTGTCCTCTTCAGAAGGTGTTCGTCGCTCGTCGCCGGCTTCACTGCGGGCGTAATGGTCTACGGAGCCGATTCTGCCATAAGAACGGCGTGGCACCGTTGACTGACTCCCGAGCTCGGCGTCTCGCTGCCGCCGGCCCTCGGCAGTCAACGCCGGAGATGACAAGGCGCGCTGTCGCAGAGGATCGAACTTCCGATCCTCTGCGACAGCGCTCGTCATTTCAAGTGTGAACCCGGTCAGTAGTGTCCTGGCGGGTCACTGGCGGGGAATGATTCGTCTTCCCATTCGTCGACCATCTTGTCGTCGTGATCGTGTCGGCTCTGCGCGGATTCTGACCTTTCAGCGGAACCTTCGGTCGCCTCGGCGGGGGAGGTTGAGGACTCGTCCTGCCCGTTCTCTGGCTGGTGATTCTCAGACATGGCTGCACCTCCCCTCGGAAATCAGTGCTCGAACCTGGTATCACCATCATGCGCGCTCAATCGCCCCAGCGATACGGCAACGGCGTGATTTTCGTCAACCATTTCGGACACAATCGCCCGGTAGCGACGGCGACAGCATCAGTCCCCTACTGAGCCGGAGCCTCCCGGAGTAGCATGAGAACCAAGTACGATCTGCGCAATGCGAGGTGTTGGGACATGAACGATGATCAGAACCTGCAGACGAAGGCCGATGAGATCAACAGCAGACTCGATGAGGCGGCCTCGAGGGCCAGCGGACCCGACGTCTCGTACGGATCGACTCCCGGATACGTCCAGGACAATGTCGAAGAGGATGCTCAGGCCGCTGCCGAGGACGAAGGTGTGACGCTCTATCGTCACCCGGACGGCTCGCACGAGGCGGTCGACGAAACGAAGATGACTCCCGAGTCCGACTCAGACGGCTGACCCGCCACGCAAGGATGAAGCCCGGCACCTGAACGACCAGGTGCCGGGCTTCTGAGCATGCCTGCTCCATCAGGCGGTCCAGGGACCTCAGGAACCGGCGGGAGTGAAGTCCGTGCTGCCGGCGAACTCGGGCCGCGGCTTCGGTGCGGCGAAGGGTTCGACGCACGTGTTCTCCACCGAGTTGTAGACGATGAAGATGTTCGACCGCGAATACGGTGTGACATTGCCGTTCGAGGCGTGCATGCAGTTGGAGTCGAACATGACCGCACCGCCGGCGGGCCCTTCGAGGACGTCGATGCCGTACTCATCGGCGAAGTCGCTCAGCGTCTGCGGATCAGGGGTGCCCGCACCCTGCATCACCAGCGACTTCTTGTAGTTGTCCTCCGGTGTGCCGCCGACGCAGCTGATGTAGCGCTGATGCGATCCGGGCATGATCATCAGCGGCCCGTTGAACGAGTAATTGTCGGTCAGCGACAACGACAGGCTCACGGCACGCGGCTCGGGCATACCATCCTCGGCGTGCCAGGTTTCGAAGTCTGAATGCCAGGAGAATTCCTTGCCGACGAAACCGGGCTTGTAGTTGATGCGGCTCTGGTGGATATAGACCTCGGACCCCAACAGCTGTTCAGCGCGGGCGATGACCCGCGGATCATTGGCGATCTTGCGGAAGATCTCGTTGCTGCGGTGGATGTCGAAGATCGACCTGACCTCGTTGGACTTCGCCTCGACAATGGTCGCGTCGTCGTCCTTGATCGTCGGATCGTTGGCCAAACGGTGCAGCTCGGCCCGGAACGTCTCGAGCTCATCCGGGGTGATGAGCTCGTCGATGGTGAGATACCCCTTGTCGTCGTAATGCTGCAGCGTCGCCGCGTCGAGGGGGCCCTGTTCGGCCGAACCGAATGCGATCGGACCCCTGCGGTCGAGAATTTCGGTTTTCTCGCCGGATCGAGTGGGGTAGAGATCCTTGGTTGTCGATGGTGAGATTACAGTCATCATTCTCCTTCCTCGGATTGTGCGAATGCCTCGTCGCCCCGGGACAGGATCTGCGGGAACGACAGAAGCATTCCGCTTGTGCCGCCACGCTAACAGGGGGATCGATTCGGTGAAACCCCCGTTCTGGCTCATCCGTCCTGGTGGTCGAACCGCCGCTGAGACAAGCGCACTTCCTGTTCTCGGGCGGACTAGGATCTGCGTAGCCACCCTCATGTCGTGGCACTTCCCATGTCCCTCGTGTTGAAAGGCAGGACAGATGTCGACCCCCGCCGACTCCGAGCTTCAGCCGCCCGCCTCGCCCAGATCCTCGTCGAGACTTCGCAGCATCCTGGCCAGCTACCGCTTCCCGCTATTCATCCTCACCGGCGTCGTCATCGGTGCGATCATCGGACTGATCTTCGGCGAAAAGGCCACGGTCATCAAACCCTTCGGCACACTGTTCATCAACATGATGTTCACCCTCGTCGTGCCGCTGGTCTTCTTCTCCATCTCCTCGGCGGTGGCGGGTATGTCCTCAGCCACCAGGCTGGGCAAGATCCTGGGCAGCATGCTCGGCATCTTCGCCATCACCGGCATCATCGCCTCGATCGTGATGATCGCGGCCCTGTGGATCACCAAAGCCACCGTGGGCGTCAAGGTCGAGATGACCCAACCCGAGGACGTCGAAGAGGTCGGGTCGATCGGTGATCAGCTTGTGTCGACCTTCGTCGTTGACGACTTCTCGAAGATCCTCTCCGCCGAGCACATGCTCGCCCTCATCGTCTTCGCCGTCATCGTCGGCATCGCCACCTCCAAGATCGGCGCAGTCGGCAAACCCTTCGCCCAGTTCCTCCGCTCCGGTTCCGAGGTCTTCCTCAAGTTCACCTCGATCATCATGTACTACGCCCCGATCGGCCTGGGCGCCTACTTCGCAGCTCTGATCGGTGAGCTCGGAGCACAGCTGGTCGGTGACTACGTCCGCGCCTTTCTCGTCTACTACCCCGTGGCCATCGTCTACTTCGTCGTCGCCTTCACCCTCTATGCCTTCCTCGCCGGCGGCCGGCGCGGGATCTTTGCGTTCTGGTCGAACATCATCGAACCGACTGCGATCTCCTTGGGCACGTCCTCCTCGGTGGCGGCGATCCCGGCCAATCTCCGAGCCGGCAAGCGCATCGGCGTGCCCCGCGATATACGGGAGACGATCATTCCGATCGGGGCGACGATCCACATGGAGGGCTCGAGCCTGTCCGCGATCCTAAAGATCGCCTTCCTCTTCGCCGTCTTCGGCCGCGACTTCTTCACCCCGGGCAACATTCTCATCGGCATCGCCGTGGCACTGCTGGCCGGGATGGTCATGGCCGGAATCCCCTCGGGTGGGTTCATCGGCGAGCTGATGATCATCACCCTCTACGGGTTCCCCGCCGCAGCCCTGCCCATCATCCAGATCATCGGCACCGTCATCGATCCCCCGGCCACCACCGTCAACGCGGTCGGCGACCAGGCCAGTTCCATGATGGTTGCCCGCGTCCTGGACGGGAAGGACTGGATGGACAAATCCGATGACGATACGACCGATGAATCGGAGGGCACCCTCGCCGAGGTGGCTTCGACCGAAAAATCTTGATCACGATCCGATTTCGACATCGTCCTTGAAAGCCTCCTTGTCGAAGTCCTGAATCGCCTTTTCCACAAAGATCCATGTGAATATCTCAAAGCTGCGATCTCATCGCAACGTGAAGTTCGCAGAACTGCAACAGTCACTGAGCGTTTTCTCAGGGACCGTTGTTCGTCGCTCACCTGCGATGACGATAATCATCGTGATCGATGACTATCTCTGACAGGCACCAGCACTGTCGGTCACCAGCAGGAGGCAAGGACGCCATGACCACCACCATTCGCAAGCACGCAGCAGCATTGGCCATCGCAGGATTCGCCGGAATCGCCGGAGTCGGGATGACCGGCGCATCCGCGCTGGCTGCAACGAGCTCCCCAGCAGATGCCGCGTCGAGTTCTGAGGTCAGTGTTGCCGTCGGCGCGCACAGTGATGGTCATCCGACGAATGCCTCCGGCTACGCGGATGCGCTTGTGAAGGCGTGGGGTGTCGGCTCCGAGGAGGAAGTCAACGAGTATGCCACGCCCGGCGTGGTCAAAGCACTGTCTGAGCATGGTGACGTGTTTGCGACGCAGTGGGATCGCATCGCCGCCGACGGGGCCGGGGAATCATCCTCCGTGGTCTACCAGAACAAGGTCACCAAAGAATTGCTGACCTTCAGCGTCAACAATGAGGGCGCCACACATGGCCTGCATCCGGCTGTTCACCATGTCCAGTTCAAGGACGCCACCCACCCGTCACTCTGAGCTGTCGTCTCACTGACCGGCTCTCAAAGATCCTGCCGAGAGCCGGTGGCAAGTAGACTCGGGAACCATGGCTGACCTCAACACACTGCCCCGCCGCCGGTACACCAACGGACCCACCGCGCTTGACCATCTCGAGCGTCTGAGCAGGCAGTTGGGCGGGCCGCAGATCTGGATCAAGCGTGATGACCAGCTGGGACTGACCCAAGGCGGGAACAAGACCCGCAAACTCGAGTTCCTCATCGCTGATGCCCTGGCCCAGGGTGCCGACACCCTCGTCACCGCAGGCGGAGTGCAGTCCAACCACTGTCGACTCACCCTCTCTGCCGCCAGGCGTGAAGGGCTCGAGTGCCACCTGGTCCTCGAAGAAGACCTCGGTTCCGATGGTGCGCCGATCCCAGCAGACGCTGGCGGGAATCCTCCGGAGCACACGGGCAATTTCCTGCTCTTCGACCTCCTCGGCGCGGACTCGGTTGAAGTCCATCCCAACGGCAGTGACCTCATTGCTCGCGCCCACGAGTTGGCTGGCGAGCTCAAGGCTCAGGGGCGCAATCCGTATGTCATCCCAGTCGGTGGCTCGAACGTCACCGGTGCCCTGGGCTATGTCGATTGTGCGCAGGAGCTGCTCACCCAGTTCGCCGAGGTGGGCCTGGACGTTTCGTCGATCGTGACCCCGAGTGGGTCTGCTGGGATGCAGGCCGGACTCATCGTCGGCCTGCACAGTGCCGGCAGTCAGATTCCGGTGGTCGGCATCAACGTCAGCCGCTCGCAGGAGGAGCAGGAGCCGAAGATCGTGGGCCTCGTCGACGAGGTGGCCTCATTCCTTGAACTTCCATCAGTCCCCCGCGAACGCAGTCTCGGCCTCGGCGACTACTTCGGTACCGGGTACGCCCTGCCGTCCCCAGAGATGGTCGAAGCCGTGCGGCTCTTTGCCCAGACCGAGGGAATTCTCCTTGACCCGGTCTACACAGGGAAGGCCGCGGCAGGTCTCATCGACCTGGTCCGGCAGGGACGGTTCGGGACCGACGATCACGTGGTCTTCATCCATTCGGGTGGAGTGCCTGGACTCTATGCTCGGGCCGGAGCATTCGCATAGTCTGGAGCCAACGACGAACGTCTTCTCAAACAATCCGCTTGCGTGACTCACCTACCTGGAGGACACCACCATGACAGTCTCGACCGCCGATCTCTGGGACGAACGCGGACCAGAGCTGGAATCTATTGCCCTGAACTTCGGTGACTTCGGCGCCAAGGACTCATTCTCCGGTCCGGCCCGAACCGTTCGCTGCTACCAGGACAACGCACTGGCGAAGTCGACGCTGTCCCAGCCCAGCGATGGTGCCGTACTCATCATCGACGGCGGCGGCTCGATCGCCACTGCCCTGATGGGTGACATGATCGCCGAGCTCGCTGTGAGCAACGGTTGGGCCGGAGTCGTCATCAATGGAGCCGTCCGCGACCGAGTGGCGCTGTCGTCCATGGGCTTGGGCATCAAGGCCCTGGCCAGCAACCCGCGCAAGAGTGCCAAAACCGGCGAGGGAGAACTCGACGTCACCCTCGAGATCGGCGGCGCCACGATTCGCCCCGGCGCCATGGTCTTCGCCGACCCCGATGGTGTAGTGGTGGAGAAGTAGCGGTGGGCAGGAAACTGCGCGAGATCAGGTACTTTCCCGATCATGGGCGGAAGCATCCGCTATGGGAAAGCGGCACCGACCAATATGCAATGGACCCCAGTGACTACGACCTGTCCGATGGACTTTCATCCGGGCTGAGGGAGTTGATGAGGTTCTGGAACGCACACTTCAGGGATTCACACGGTACAAGTTTCGAGTGGGACTCAGCTGAGAACGAGCAGCACTATTGGGAAGAAGGCGATCGGCTCCTTGAGCAGCTCCGCTCTGAGGTCGCAGACATAGCTGTCGTTAGCGATGAGCGGCGCTACTAGGGCCACTTGTGCATCGCAGTGGAGCCTTGCCGAACGTGCCCTCGGTTCGGTTCTGGTGGCAGGAGAGACTCCGACTGCCGCCCGAGCGCAAAGATTCTCACGAGACGATAAGGCGGCAATACAGTTCGGATGTCGCGAAGTAGAGTCTCGGCTAGGAGCCACGGCCCTCGCAAGTCACCGATGATCTCTGCTGTAGGTCAGACCGGCTTCGCTCTCAATGACGAAAGGGCCGACTCATATGAAGGCAGCACGATTCCATGATCGCAATGACATCCGCATCGAAGACATTCCCGAGCCCGAGCTGAAGCCCGGAACTGTCGCAATTGACGTAGCCTGGTGCGGAATCTGCGGAACCGACCTGCACGAATTCCTCGAGGGTCCGATCTTCGTCCCGCCCGAAGGACACCCACATCCGATCTCCGGCGAATCCGCACCGGTGACCATGGGACACGAATTCTCAGGAACGATCACCAGCCTCGGCGAGGGTGTGACTGATCTTGAAGTGGGCCAGAATATCGTCGTCGAGCCCCTCATCATCGGCGACGATGTCGATACGAGCATCGGGCAGGACTATCAGCTGTCGAAGGACATGAACTTCATCGGGCTCGGTGGTGGCGGCGGTGGTCTGTCCGAAAAGATCGTCGTTCAGCGGCGGTGGGTCCATCCGATCGGTGACATCCCACTCGATCAGGCTGCCCTCATCGAACCGCTCTCCGTGGCCCACCATGCGGTCGTCCGATCCGGCGCGAAGCCTGGTCAGGTCGCCATCGTCGGCGGAGCGGGCCCCATCGGACTGCTCACCGCTGCCGTGCTCAAGGCGGAAGGTCTCACCGTCTACATCTCCGAGCTCTCCGAGGCGCGGAAGAAGATGGCGCTGTCGACCGGAGTTGCCGACGAAGTCCTGGATCCACGAGAAGGCGACGTAGCCGAGAAGGTCCGTGAACGCACAAACGGTCAAGGCGCAGACCTCGGCTTCGAGTGTTCATCGGTACCAGTCGTCCTCGACATGCTGCTCGACGCAGTTCGCCCGGGAGCGGTGATCGTCAACGTCTCCATCTGGGGCCACAAGCCAGAAGTCGATATGCCGAAGCTTGTGCTCAAAGAGATCGATCTGAGAGGGACTATCGGCTACTCCGGTGACCACCCGTCCACGATCGAACTCGTGCGCAGCGGAAAGATCGACCTTGCTCCGTTCATCACCAAACGCATCGGGCTTGATGAACTGGTCTCCGGAGGCTTCGACGAACTCATCAACAATAATGAGCATCATGTGAAGATCATCGTCGACCCGCGAGCCTGATCCGCCTAACGATGTACTCCTTGGGCTTCACCTCAACTGAGGTGGAGCCCAAGCAGCGTCAGACCTGCGTGGCCTGCCTCAGCGATGTACCGAATCGAAGTCCTGATCTGCTGAGTCCCACACGGTGTCGGCTTCGACGACCGAGTCCCCTGCTGTCAGCTCATCCACGGTGTCGGTGCTGAACATGTATGACCAAGTGCCAGTGTCGGTGGTGCCGGTGACCATGAGCACGTCATAGTCGAACTCGGCGCTGCCCGCACCTTGAACCGCATCGGCAGTGGCCTTCTGGTCGGTGTGCAACATCCCTGCAGAGGGGAATTCGACGTGCAGACGGTCGGCGTCTCTGTCGTGGTCGAAGTCCGGATTGCTCTCGGACTCTCGGTGCACATGAACCTCGTCGATGGTCTCGCTCAAGAAGTCACCGAGCGCATCGGTGGTGTCGAAATCACTGCCGGGCACCTCGGCACTCTGGCCCGCTTCGATGTCACCAGTATCGGAATCATCGGTGCTGCACCCGCTGAGTGAGAGGGCAAGCGCCACGGTCAACGCCGATACGAGCTGAGGAACGGACTTCATGGCTCCACCCTATCGATATACGGCCGGTTCCCTGCATTCGGGTGCCCCTCGCGGATCTCATCGGCTATCGCTTCATTCACCGGCATCGGCCAGCTCGTTCTGATTAGATTCCTCGGCGCTTTCTCACCCGCCAGAGCTATAACCAGTCCATTGGATCTGCGATGAAGTGGGGCGAATCATCATGACCGCAGAAGTGAAGAGATCACACAATTCCACCAACCCGATCAGCCGCCTGGCCAAACGATTCACCAGCGTGAATATCGGTCAGGGAGAGAAGGTCGGATACACCGAAGACAGCTCGGAAGCCCGCATGCAGTCAACTGCACTGCACGAAGGCGTCAAGCTCTATCGGCACCCGGATGGCTCACACGAAGCCATTGATGAGTCTCGATCAGGAGACACTTTCAGCTGACCGGCTCAGCCTGCCGCGTGCAGAATCAGACGAGGACCTCGATGAGCCGTGGTCCCGAATCGGCCAGGCCTGCACGGAAGTCGCGGTCGAGCTCCTCGATGGTCTCGACCCGACTTGCCGGCACCCCCATGCCGTGGGAGAGGGAGACCCAGTCGATGGCGGGGTTGCCGATGTCGAGCAGTGATTCGGCCTTTGGCCCGAAGTCGGGGACGCCGACGTTGGACATCTCATTGCGCAGAATCTGATACTTCCGATTGGCAAAGATGAGAACGACGACGTCGAGCTGCTCCCGTGCATAGGTCCACAGCGCCTGCGGGTTGTACATGCCCGAACCGTCGGACTCCAAGACGATGACCTTCCTGTCAGGACTGGAGATCGCAGCGCCGACGCCGACGGGAAGTGCCCAGCCGATGGACCCACCGGTGCCGCCGAGGTAGTCATGCGGATGCGATCCAGCGGTCTGATCGTAGAAGTCTCGTCCCGTGGTGATGGATTCGTCGAGGACTATCGCATTCTCTGGGATCGCGCCCGAGAGCCAGGCGGCGAGTTTGCCCACGGTGATGGTTCCGCTGGGCATCTGCGCCGGGGCGAATTCGGCCCGGTGAGTGGATCGGACGAGTTCGAGGTCGGCCGAATGCGCAATATCGGACGAGCCCGACCCACGGCTGCTTGGACCCACACCCACGCATTCGCGCAGGGCTTCGAGAGCCTCTGAGGAATCGGCGCCGATGGGGCTGAGGGTGAAGAAAGTGGTGCCAGGGGCAGTGAGCACGCTTGGCTTGTCGGGGTAGGCGAAGAAAGCCACAGGCGGCTTCGCATCAATGAGGATGAGAGCATCGAAGTCCTTCAGCAGCTCCACCGACGGCTCGACAGGGTAGGGAATCTTCGTCACCGCGGGGCGCCCGGCCCCACGTTCAGTCCGGGCGGCAAAGGTTTCAGCCAGCAGTGTGGCACCGGTGGCCTCGGCGATCTGAGCCGCCGTCTCCAGCTGAGCCGAACGCAGGGCACGCCCGCCGAGGAGGATGGCCGTTCTCCGACCGGAGGCCCGCAGTCGTGCGGCACTGGCGGCAACCTCGGCGGGATCGATGGCTATCGGAGTAGACGCGACCGCGTTCACGGGTTGGGTGTACTCATCGGCGGTGTTCCATGCGGTGTCGGCGGGGAGGATGAGCGAGCTGATCTGCCCGGAGAGGCTGTACCCGATGGCGTCGGCGGCGTCCTTGGCGATCGAGTTCGCCGAGGGCGAGGTGCGCACCCAGTTGCTGAAGGGCCGCACGGCACCTTCGATGTCAGAGGTCAGCGGTGCGTCGAGGCTGCGGTGGTAGCCGGCATGGTCGCCGATGATGTTGACCATCGAAGCCCGGGCACGCAGAGCGTTGTGAAGACTGGAGAGACCGTTGGCGGCCCCTGGCCCCAGATGCAGCAGGGTGGCCGCGGGTTTGTCGAGCATCCTCGAGTAGCCGTCCGCAGCCCCGGTGACGACGCCCTCGAAAAGACCGAGCACGCCACGGACGTGGGGCTGTCGATCCAAGGCTGCGACGAAGTGCATCTCCGAGGTGCCAGGGTTGGCGAAGCAGACCTCGATTCCGTTGTGACCCAGTGTCTCCAGCAGGCTCTCGGCGCCATTCATGCCATCATCTCCCTTGAAGTCGGCCACGGAGGTCTTCAGCATCCGCAGTCAGCCGTTCGTTCTGTCATATCACGCAGTGCCGCTGTAACGCTCGAGCGTCTGAACTGATGGCCGGGAATTTTCGCCTTGTGCTCTCGGTTATACCTCTGTACAGTGGTAGTTGAACGTTAAACTACTTAGATCGCAAGCATTGCTCACCCAGGAGGGCGACATGACCGTCACCGAGAACACCACAGCATCCGCTACCGCGTCGCCTGTCGTCAACGACACCCTGCTCAGCGCAGCCACCGGAATGGACGCCGTCACCCTGCGCGTAGGCGATCTCGAGAAGATGTCGACCTACTACTCCAACGCCCTCGCGATGGAACCTCTCGAAGAGGTGGAGCGCGGCAACGAGATCCACCGCGTGCTCGGCCGCGGCACCACTCCCCTGGTCAAGCTCGTCGCCACACCCAACCTGCCTGGCGTCGACCGCACCCAGGCGGGTCTCTTCCACACTGCCTTCCTGTTCGAGAACCAGGCATCTCTGGCCGCAACTGTTGCTCACGCTGCGCAGAACACAAACAGCCAGTTCGTCGGTTCGAGCGACCACCTCGTCAGCGAGGCCTTCTACTTCACCGACCCAGAGGGCAACGGCATCGAGCTCTACGTCGACCGCGACCGCTCGGAGTGGAAGCACTCTGCCGATGGTGAGGTCCGCATGGATACGATCTACCTCGACCCGAACGCCTTCCTCGCCGAGCACCTCGACGAGCAGACGCTGTCACGGGCCAACACCCTGCCGGGTATCATCGGCCACGTCCACCTGCAGGTCGGCGACGTGCCGACCGCGCGCAAGTTCTACGTCGACGCACTCGGCTTCGAGCCGACGCTGGCCTCGATGCCAGGCGTCCTCTTCGCCTCGGCCGGTGGATACCACCACCACGTTGCGATGAACACCTGGAACAGCCGCGGTGCCGGACCACGGGCAGCAAGCCTCGGCCTCGGCGATGTTGCCATCACCGTGCCGGGTCGTGAGGACCTCGACGCGCTCGTCGCTCGCCTGAAAGCACGGAAGATGGACTTCGCCGACGACGGTCGCTCGGTCCGCCTCTCCGATCCATGGGGCACGCAGGTGACCCTGGGAATCGGAACCAGCACGACAGATCAGACCCTAACGCGGTAATCCCACCGCTCAGACAGAGGCCTTGGCAGGAACTTCGGTTGCTGCCAAGGCCTTTTTCGCGACGGGTGTCTCCCACGAGCTGGCGCCTCCCTCGAACTGGCGTCGCCCCCAATCGGCTTCGAGAGCGTCGCGCCGACTCGACAGTTCGCTCACTGTGCGGCTGACGCCGATGCCTCCGGTCGCAGGTCCAACCGCCGCAGCAGCTGAGCGTTGAGTGCGACCACGATCGTGGAGATCGACATGAGGATCGCCCCGACGCTCATCGGCAGCACGAACCCGATGGGTGCCAGGACGCCGGCGGCGAGTGGGACCGAGATGATGTTGTAGCCGGCGGCCCACCACAGGTTCTGCTTCATCTTCCTGAACGTCGCTCGGGAGAGTTCGATGACTGAGAGCACGGACCTCGGGTCATCCGAGGCCAGGATGACTCCAGCCGAGCCGATGGCCACATCGGTTCCGGCACCGATGGCGATGCCGACATCTGCGGCGGCCAAGGCCGGCGCATCGTTGACTCCGTCGCCGACCATCGCAACCTTGCGACCTTCTCCCTGCAGCTCGGCGACCTTCGCAGCCTTGTCGGCAGGGTGGACTCCGGCAAATACTCGATCGATGCCGAGCTCGGCGGCCACGGACTGCGCAACCGCCTCGGCGTCACCGGTGATCATGACCACCTGTGCACCACGCCTGTGCAGCGCATCGACGGCTTCGCGGGATTCGGGGCGGATCTCATCGGCCAGCCTCAGCGCACCGATGACGCTTCCACCACGAAGGACGTGGAGGATGATGGCACCCTCGCTGCTCCACTGCGCGGCGATCCGAGCTTCCTTCACGCCGTGCTTGCTGAGCAGATAGGGCCCACCCACGGCCACCTCCGCGCCGTTGACCTCAGCATTGACTCCGACCGCTGGTGACGAGGAGAAGTTCGTTGCCGCCGGGATCTCGAGTCCACGGTCTTCTGCGGCGCGGACAATGGCTCGGGCCAGAGGATGCTCGCTGCCTGACTCGCCGGCTGCGGCGAGCGCGAGGATCTCATCCTCTGTGCTGTTCTCAGTCGTGACCTCAACCGCCGTGACGCTCGGTTCGCCCTTGGTCAGGGTGCCGGTCTTGTCGAAGAGCACGGAATCGACTGTGCGCATCGTCTCCAGCGCCAGCCGGTCCTTGATGAGGACACCGCCGCGGGCCGCACGCTCGGTGGCAATGGATACGACGAGCGGGATGGCCAGGCCCAAAGCGTGGGGACAGGCGATGACGAGGACGGTGATCGTGCGCACGACCGCCGAGTCCGGCATTCCCACCAGAGTCCAGACGATCGCGGTGATGACGGCGGCGCCGAGTGCGAACCAGAACAGCCAGGCCGAGGCCCTATCGGCGATGCGCTGTGCTCGCGATGTCGAGTTCTGTGCCTCGGAGACCAGCTTCTGGATGCCAGCCAGCGCAGTGTCATCGCCGGTGGCTGTGATCTCCAGGCGCAGCCCGGAGTCGGTGGCGACGGTGCCTGCCACCACGGTATCGCCGACCCCGCGACGAACGGTCGTCGATTCCCCCGTGACCATGGACTCATCCATGCTGGCCGAACCGTCGATGACGCGGCCATCAGCAGGGACAGCCGCACCGGGGCGGACGATGACAGTGTCGCCGAGCTTGAGGTCGGCGGGGTCGACCATCACAGCTTCACCGTCGACGATCGTCTCTGCCTGATCGGGCAGCAGCGCCGCCAGGCTGTCCAGTGCCGAGGTGGTCTGTGCCAGGGACCGCATCTCCAGCCAGTGCCCGGCGAGCATGATGACGACGAGGAGTGCCAGCTCCCACCAGAAGTCGAGTTGGGCATCGAGGAGTCCGAGGGAGGAACCCCAGGAGGAGAGGAATGCGACGGTGATGGCCAGAGCAATGAGCAGCATCATGCCCGGGTTGCGAGCCTTCAGCTCGCTGAGCCCACCGGTGAGGAACGGCTTGCAGCCCCAGAAGTACATGACCGTGCCAAGGATCGGTGAGAGCCAGCGCAGCCAGCCGAGGATGCCGGTCTCTGGAATCTCGTAGCCGACGAGGTGACCGAACATGGGGCTGAAGGCGATGACCGGGATCGCAATGATGAGCATGATCCAGAACAGCCGCCGGAATTGTGCGACATGGTCGCCGTGGCCCGCGTGGCCATCGTGGCCATCGTGGCCCGTGTGCTCGCCATGACCCTCTTGACTGCCGTGAGGGTCATGGGCGTCGTGGTCCATTTGGCTGGTGTGGCCATCATGTCCCGCGTGACCGGTGTGGTTCTCATGTGCATGCCCTGTATTCATGGCTCCACCTTATACCCATAGGGGGTATAAAGCGAGGGTATGAATCGTCACACGATAGCCCGCCCACGCACCAAACCGTGACACACATTGCATAGTTGCGCATGTATAGGCGATACTTGCTCATGCTGTTCAACTTCGGGTCAGACTCACCGGCTTCGCTGAGAGTCGACTCGGATCAACCCCGGCTCGCTGACTGAGTCGGCCTCACTGCGGAGGATCTCATGGATCTGCAACTCATCTTGGCGCTCATCGCCGGGATCGCGACGATCGTCGTCATCGTCTTAGCGACCCGCCTCGACGCCTTCATCGCACTTCTGGCGGCATCGGTCGTCACCGGCATCGTCGCCGGCCAGGACCTGCTATCAATCGTCGACGCCATCACCACCGGCTTCGGCAACACACTGGCCAGCATCGGCATCGTCATCGGTCTGGGCGTCGGAATCGGCAAGATCCTCGAAGTCTCCGGAGCCGCGGACTCGCTGGCGCGTGCCTTCCTAAGCGCCTTCGGCAAGGGCCGCGAACCCTGGGCCATGGGCACCGTCGGCTCTCTCGTGTCCATCCCGGTCTTCTGCGACTCCGGCTACGTGATCATGAACCCGCTGGCCCGCTCCATCGCCCGCGTCAAGCGCGGCGGCTACGTCACCCTCGCACTGGCGCTGGGCTGCGGCATGACACTGACCCACCACATGGTGCCGCCGACCCCGGGACCCCTGGCTGCCACAGGCATCCTCGGCGCCGACATCGGCTCCGTCATCCTCACCGGTGTCATCTTTACGGTCCTTCTCCTGCCAGTGGTCGTCATCTACGCCCGCTGGATCGGCCCGAAGCTCGAACCCGTACTCAACGCCACCGTCAAGCACGACGTGTACGGCTCGGTCACAACCACCTCGGCGGATGGACATGCCACCGGCGAAGCCCACGAAGGCGGCAGCGACGATGCCGGTCACGGCTCAGTTGCCACCGCGACCGCTGGCAATGCGGACACCGCGAGCTCCGGCGACAATGCGGGCACCGTCAACAACGAAACCGGTGCGACGAAGAATCCGGGAGCCTTCCTCGGGTTCCTCCCTCTCATCGTTCCTCTGCTGCTCATCGTCGCGAACACCGTCTCGACGGCCATCGACAAAAGCGCTCAGGGCGAACTCTCCGGCGACGCCTACGAACCCTCGTCCTGGGTGGCCCCACTGGCGTTCCTCGGCAACCCCGTCATCGCGCTGATGATCGGCCTCATCCTCGCCGTCTACACCCTGCTGCCGCGCGTGACTCCACGCAACAAGGTGCAGAACTGGCTCGCAGACGGCGCAGCCTCGGCCGGACTCATCCTGCTCATCACCGGTGCCGGTGGAGCCTTCGGCAAGGTCCTCACCGAATCGGGCGTCGGCGATGCCCTGGCCGAGGCGATCGCCTCGATCAGCCTCCCAGCCTTCCTCGTGCCGTTCCTCATCGCCACCCTGGTCCGCATCGCACAGGGTTCGGGCACAGTCGCGATGATCACCGCAGCCTCGGTCACGGCCCCGCTCATCGCCCCGCTGGGTCTGAGCCCGCTGGTCGCAGTCATGGCCTGCACCGCCGGATCGATGGTCTTCTCCTACTTCAACGACTCGTACTTCTGGGTTGTCACCCGTTTCACCGGCCTCGACGGCATCAGTGCCATCAAAGGCTGGTCGGGCATCACCACCGCCGTGTGGGCCGGTTCCATTCCGCTGCTGTTCGTGCTCGACTTGATCGTATGAGTCAGAACAGCCCTCGGATCCTCATCGTCGCCGACGACCTCACCGGCGGAAACGCCTGTGGCGCCCTGTTCGCCGAGGCGGGCCTGGCGACGATGACGATCACCGGCACCAGCGGCGGCGGTGAGGTCAGCGTCGCCGCCGCGCTCGATGACTATGACGCCGTCGTCGTCAATGCCAATTCCCGGCATCTGAAGCCGGCTGAGGCTGCGGCTCTGACCGATGCGCTCATCCGTGAGGCGGGACCTGTCGACCTCGTGGCCTGCCGCATCGACACGACCCTGCGCGGCAATGTCGGACCCACCGCCGAGGCTGCTGTTCGTGCCCGACAAGCGTTGGCCTCCGCAGCGGGCTCGGGTCGAGTGGTGGGTCTGTGCATTCCCGCGTTCCCTGCCTCCGGTCGGGTGACCGTGGGCGGCCAGCAGCTGCTGCACGGAAAGCTCCTCGAAGACACCGAGCTGCGCCACGACGTCCGCTCCCCCATGCACACCTCGGTCGTCGCCGATATCCTGCGGGAGAACACCGAACTCAGGTGCCACACCGTGGAATTGTCCACGGTGCTTGCCGGCGCCGAGGCGATCCGCACTGACGTGCTCAAGGCGCTTGCCGCGGGCATCGAGGTCATCGTGGCCGACGCGCTGACGAACGATCACATCGAGCTCATCGCCCGCGCCGTCGCCGACCTCAACAAGGAAGAGAACCTGGAATGGGTGGCCATCGATCCCGGGCCGGGCAGCCTTGCTATCGCTCAAGCACTGCTGCCGAAACGAGAGTCCGGGGTCATCCTCGGTGTCTCCGGCTCCGCGACCGAAATCACCCGCACCCAGCTGGCAAAGCTGGACGAGGATCCCAGCATCACGGTGCTGCGGGTCGCCCTCGACGAAGACAACCTGCCCGATGTGCAGGCCACGGTCGAGCTGATCCGCACGGCCACCTCGGCGAGCAACGAAGCGAACGGAGTGGCGGTCAGGGCGATCATCGTCGCCACCGTCGTCGACGCCACCGATCTGCTCGAACTCACCGACGAACAGTCCGAGCTCATCCCCCGCCGCCTCGCCCAGATCACCGCCGAACTCATCGCCACCACTGCACTGACCGGCCTCTACACCACCGGTGGGGATGTCACCGCGGCCGTGCTCGGCGAACTCGGCGCGCTCGGCATGGAGATCCACACCGAGATCGTGCCCTTGGCCGTGGGCGGGAGCATCGTCGGCGGAAGCGCCGCCGGGCTGCCGATCGTCACAAAGGGCGGTCTCATCGGAGACGCAGGCACGGGAGTCCTGTGCCTGGACCACCTCATGCAGAGCGCAGGAATGGGCCGCGCATGAGCCCCCACAAATTCGCGCATCGGCGCAATGTCGACGCGCGCACCACACCTGAGAACACAACGTTGAGGAGACTGACATGACCGCACCCGTACTCGCCATGACCGTGGGCGACCCGGTGGGCATCGGCCCCGAGATCACCGCGACGGTGCTCGCCGAATTCTCCGGCCGCGATGACCAGCACGGTGTCGCCGTGGCCGACCTGGCCGTGATGAAACGCGCCGTGGACGTCCTCGGACTCGACGTCGAACTGCGAACGATCACCGACTGGTCGACACCTGCCGCCGGGCAGGGCGTCATCGACGTCTTCGACATCGGTGTCCTCGGTGATTCCCTGCCCGAGTGGGGCGTCGTCGATGCCCGTGCCGGTCAGGCCGCCGTCACCGCGATCGAGGTCGCCACGAAGGCGGCGATGAACCAGGAGATCGCCGGCATCGTCACCGGCCCCATCAACAAGGAGGCCGTGTGGAAGTCCGGGTCCAAGCACCTGGGCCACACGGAGATGCTCGGCGAGCTCACCGGCGTGACCAAGCAGGACACCATGTTCGTCGTCGAGAACACGAAGGTACCTGACCACAAACTCCAGATCTTCTTCGCCACCCGCCACATGTCGCTGCGCAAGGCCATCGACGCACTGAGCATCGACACTCAGGTCGACTCGATCGAGCGCGCCCACCGTGCCCTGCAGCTCTACGGTGTGGCCTCGCCGAGGTTGGCCGTCGCCGCGCTCAACCCGCACGGTGGCGAGAATGGTGCCTTCGGTGACGAGGAGATCGAGATCCTGCGACCCGCCGTCGAGCGCGTCGTCGACTCCGGACTCGAAGTCACCGGACCGATTCCCGCGGACTCGGTCTTCCACCAGGGACTGTCGGGTCGCTTCGACGGAATCCTCTCCCAGTATCATGACCAGGGCCACATCGCTTCGAAGACCTTCGACTTCGACGGCACGATCTCCGTGACCGTGGGCCTGCCGATCCTGCGCACCTCGGTCGATCACGGCACCGCCTTCGACATCGCCGGTCAGGGCATCGCCGATGCCGGCACCATGCGTTCGGCCTACACCGCAGCCATCGGCTATGCACCGTTCGTCGACGGCATCCGCGCCGAGTACCTGCCCAAGTAACCAGCACCTGTCCAAGTAACCGGTACCTGCCGAAGTAGGAGTCTCTTCATGGCGATTCGCACGGGCACACAGAAACGCCGCGAGGACATCTTGTCTCTGCTCAAGACCGGTTCGTGGACCATCTCCCGGCTGGCCGACGAATTGGCAACCTCGGAGTCGACGATCCGTCGCGACCTGCGGGAGATGTCAGAGACCGGCGAGGTCATCCGCACGATCGGCGGAGCCACTGCCGCCGGCTACGTCGAGCCTCCGCTGGGACAGCGGATGGAGGCCAACGCCGAGGCCAAGGATGCCATTGCCGCGGCCGCGATGGACCACCTCGGCGAGGGGACTGTGCGCACGGTCTTCCTCGACGCGGGGTCGACTACAGTGCGTTTAGCCGAGCGCATTCGGGATCGTCAAGATCTCACCATCATCACGCGCGGGCTCGAGATTGCGTTGGCTCTGGCCCACCCGATGGGGCCGAAGGTCATCATGGTCGGCGGTGAGGTTTCAACGATGTCCCACGGGACGACGGGGGCGCTGAGTGACCATGCGCTGAGCCGGCTCCACGTCGATGTCGCTTTCCTCGGCGCCGACGCGGTGGATCCTTCCCAAGGACTCGGCGAGCCGACTCTCGACGAGGCTCGGACGAAGGAGCTCATCGCCGAACGTGCCAAGCAGGTCGTGGTGCTCGCCGACCGGTCGAAGGCCAGACGCGATGTGGCTGCGTGGGCGCCCCTGCCGGAGGGATGGATCTGGATCAACGAGCTCGGGGTGCATGGCCACGATCATGGGTGAGCCTCGTCGAACAGTCAGACCGTCGAGCAGCCCACGCCATCCTTCGATCCATGGGCAGGCTTATTCCATGGTCAGCACCAGCTTACCTGTCGTCGCGTTCGTCTCACCTGCTGCATGCGCCTTAGCAGCATCTGTCAGCGGGAACGTGTCTGCGATCGTCGCCCGCAGCTGTCCGCTCTCCACGAGGGCAGCGATCTCGAGCATGCCTGCCTGGTCGGCCTCGACGAGGATGGTCTCGGCCCGAACTCCCAGAGCTTCGGCCTCTTCGAAGAGACCCTCAGCGGGAACTGGAACCGTCGAGACCATGATTCCACCGGGTTTGAGAGTCCGGAGAGAGCGCAGCTGGTAGTCACCGCCGATGGTGTCGAAGGCGATGTCGATGTCGCGAGCCGCTTCGACGAAGTCCTCCGCGCGGTAGTCGATCATCTCGTCCGCACCCAGGCCGCGGACGAAGTCATGCTTGGGTGCACTCGCAGTTCCGATGACATAGGCGCCGCGAGCCTTGGCGATCTGCACCGCCACGTGCCCCACGCCACCGGCTGCGGCATGGACGAGCACCCGGTCACCGGGAGCGATCTTCGCGGTGTCGACGAGGGACTGCCACGCCGTCAGCGCCACGAGTGGGATAGCTCCTGCCTGCACGTGATCGACTACGTCTGGCTTGGGAACAAAGGCTCGTGTCGGGCCGACCACGTATTCGGCGTGCGCGCCGACGCCGAAGGGGTAGGGCAGCATCCCGAAGACCTCGTCGCCCGGCTTGAAGAGCGTCACGCCGACACCCACCTGTTCGACCGTCCCAGACACGTCCCAGCCGAGAACGAAGGGCGGATCGGGGAGGAAGCGGGGGCCGCTGCGGTGCTTCCAATCCGTGGGGTTCACGCCTGAGGCCTTGACCTTGATGAGGAGCTGGCTGGGTCCCGGATTCGGCTTCGGCAGCTCCACCTCATGGAGAACCTCGGGGCCGCCGAACTCGGTCTGGCGCATGGCCTTCATCGTCGCTGCGTCTGCGTGGGCACTGCTGTCTGCTTCAGTCATATCCTCATCATGTCGGATACCGACAATCGACACCAGCGCATCGGAATAATCAGGCCCCTTCGGGTGCAGAGGACTGCGGAAGATGTCGCCACCCACCCAGTGTCGGGAGTCGTCGTCTACATTCCGCTGCAGGGTATGAACGAGTTCAACCACCGCACCGGTTCACTCACCGTCGGGCCCGGACGCGGCCTCATCTGCGACGGTGACACCGCATTCTCCCGCACCTTTCCGCAGGGCGTCAGTGAATTGGTCATCCAACTCCCCCGTGAGACCCTGGCTCAGCTCACCGACGCAGACTCAGTGCGACGGCCGATTCCGCTCGACCTCGACCCCGACAACGCACTCAATCTGGCAGCTCGTGAACTCACCCAATTGGCCGCCGGAGCCCTGGATCGCGGGCTGCGTCACGGGCAGAGGCTCGAGACTCGCCTGCTCGACCTTCTCACCGGGGTGCTCTCACGACCGCTGGCGAATTCCGGGCCGTTGCAGGAGGCGATGGCCGTGATCGCCGAAGCACACTGCGATCCCAGGCTCAACGCCGCTCGTCTCGCCCAGTTCGTCGGCGTCTCCGAACGCCAACTCTCCCGATTATTCTCCACCACTGGCAGCAGCGTCCCGCAGACCATTCTCGAAACTCGCCTGACCACAGTTCGCCGCATGCTCGCCGACCCCATCTGGGCCAACGCACCGATGACCGAGATCGCCTCAGCGTGCGGGTTCGGCTCGCAAGCCCAGCTCTCGCGCGGCTATCGTCAACGCTTCGGAATCGGGCCACTGCGTCACCGAAACCAGCTGCAAGACAAATCGGGGTAGCTGCTGCAGGTATCGAGATGGCTGTGCTGTCAACGCCTGAGCTTCTGAGCAGACTGCCCAATAGTTCACGACCCAATTCTCTCTATCACCCACGTCATAACCCTGGCAGGCTGTGCCCGGAACGAACCCGATGACGGAAGCGATGGAATGCGCACATTACTCTCGGTTCACCGCCGAACGAAGTCAGTCATTGAAGTGATTTTCTGTCAACCATCCGGAAGTAACGATATCTAGAGATTTCTCTGTGAACCTCAACCCGCGATCAGATTTCAGCTTGTTTCTACATACTCGCTGGTCACAGGGTCGCAGAGTTCAAAGGGGTCGGCGGACACGCCGTTGGCTTGACAGCATTTTCGTTTTGATTCGCTGAACAGATGCTCGTAGCGTGCATAGTCGCTTCTCTCACGAGGGCCATCACGATGATGGCCCGACACGATCGGAGGAACACGTGAGTAACTCCAACACGCATCCCGAGGCCAGCATCCCCGCAGCCCCACCCGAGCCGGACCTCAAGACGGTCCGCAAAGCCGTTGCCGCCTCGGCGGTCGGAAACGCCACCGAGTGGTTCGACTACGGCCTGTACGCGGTCTCGATCACCTACATCACCCAGCACTTCTTCCCCGGCAGCCACGGCCAGCTCCTGGCCCTGCTGACCTTCGCCGTCTCCTTCATCTTCCGCCCACTCGGCGGCATCGTCTGGGGTCCGATGGGCGATCGCCTCGGTCGCAAGGCAGTGCTTGCGCTGACGATTCTGCTTATGGCCGGCTCGACATTCTGCATCGCGCTGCTGCCGAGCTACGCCACGATCGGCGTCGCCGCGCCGATCATCCTCGTCCTCCTGCGCGTCATCCAGGGCTTCTCCTCGGGCGGAGAGTACGGCGGTGCCGCCACGTTCATGGCCGAATACGCCCCGGACAAACGTCGCGGCTTCTTCGGCAGCTTCCTCGAGTTCGGCACCCTCGCCGGCATGGCCGCTGGCTCGCTCTTCGTTCTGCTGCTCCAGCTGGGCCTGGGTGAAGAGACCATGATGGATTGGGGCTGGAGGATTCCCTTCGTCTTCGCTGGAGTTCTCGGCGTGGTCGGCCTCTACATGAGGACGAAGCTCGACGAATCCCCTGTCTATGAGGAACTCGACGACAACGACCAGGGCAAGTCGGTCAAGGAAGTCTTCACCATCCTCTTCAGGGACTACTGGAAGCAGCTGCTCATCCTCGGCGGCATGGTCGTCGCCGTCAACGTCGTCAACTACACGCTGCTGTCCTATATGCCCGCCTACCTGCAGGATCCGGTCGGCATGGACTCGAACTCCTCGCTGACGGTGATGTTCCTGGCCCAGGCGTTCATGATGGTCCTCATCCCATTCGGCGGAATGCTCTCGGACAAGGTCGGTCGCAAGCCAGTCTGGTACTTCTCGCTCGTCGGCCTGTTCGTTGCGGCCATTCCGATGTTCATGCTCATGGCCAACGGCTTCATCTGGGCACTCATCGGCCTGGCGGTTCTCGGCGTCCTCTACATTCCGCAGATCTCGACGATCTCTGCGACCTTCCCGGCGATGTTCCCCGGACCGGTGCGCTTCGCGGGATTCGCGATCTCCTACAACGTCTCGACCGCAATCTTCGGCGGCACCGCACCTTCAGCCAATGAAGCGATCATCGGGGCGACAGGGAACACGATCGTGCCCGCCTACTTTGTGATGGGCGCCTGCGTCATCGGCTTCATCGCCACCATCTTCATGAAGGAGACGAAGGGCGCGTCGCTGCGCGGCTCTGGTCTCCCCGAAGCTGGCGCCGACGTCGTCTTCGAAGAACAGGAACTCGTCGACGACAAGAAGTGATCCTCGACTGAACCTGATGAGCTCGGGCCCGCTGGATTTCCAGCGGGCCCCAGCTTAGTTCTTGGCCACGCCAGCAAACTACTCAGTCAAAATCATTCACTGGCGCTGCTCACCGTCGGCAGGACGGTCTCCGCTATTGCCAACACGGCTGACAACGATGCACTTCCATGAGTCCGCAGGTGTGCAAGATAGACCACCGACGACTCGTTCGTAACGTCGAGTGGAACTGTCACTGTGCCGGGCTCACGCATGGTTGCAGCGACCGAGTCAAAGGTGATGGTGATTCCCATGCCCGCTGCGATCAGGGCGGAGATCGTCTGAGCGTCGGGAAGCTCGAGAATTACCCGGGGCGAAAAGCCTGCGTTATGGCACAGTCGGATTGTCGTCTCACGAAGCGTTGAGTTCGGGTTCGCTGGGAGAGAGAGCAGGTCTTCATCTGCCAATTCATCGACGCGAATGAGTTTCCTCCGGGCGAGACGGTGCGAGTCAGGCAGAGTGACGACGGGACGTTCGATCAGCACAGGTCGCCCGGTGATGGTCGGCGGTTGCCGGGTCCACCTCACAAGAGCAATATCAAGACTCCCATCAGCCAACCGGGTCAGTCCTTCGTCGGCGAAGACATTGGACTCAATAGCGAAGGTGATGCCGGGATGGTCTTCGTATGCCGCCGCCACCAACGAGGCGGCCATGCCACGCGAGGACGCCCGCGCAAATCCGAAACCCAATTGCCCGACTTCTCCAGCCGCCGCGCGCTTCACCGAATCGACCGCCACTCGCTGCAGACTGATCATCTGTCGAGCTGGTTCGAAAAGTGCTAACCCTGCCGGTGCCAGGCGCACGTTTCGAGTAGTCCGCTGGAACAGGGTGGCGCCGAGCTCCTCCTCAAGCTGCCGAATCGTCCGACTGAGCAGCGACTGTCCCATCCCCAGACGTTCCGCAGCCCGGCCGAAATGCAACTCTTCTGCGAGCGCCATGAACACACGCGCCTGTTGAACTTCCACTCTTCACCTTCCACGCCGTTCGTACTCACTGCCTCGGACGAAAGCATTTCCCCACAAAGACGGCTGCTGCGGATACGCAGCTGGCCGACTGGTGGTCTCAAATTCTAGACCTTGTTGAATCCCGCTTCTTATAGATCGGACGAGGCCTTCCACTCGCTCCACTTCTTGGGAATGTCATCCTTATCCGGTTTGGTGTCCATGAACTTCTTCCATTCCGCGCGAAGCTTCTCTCCACGCTCGATCAGCTCGTCATTGCGCTTCTGCGCTTCGTCAGTCCACTGACCGTTCTCCTTGAGCCACGCGATAGTGCCCGGGTGGAAGGGAATGACTCGAGGCATGGTCTCCACATCATCGGGCTTCCACCTCGGCGTATTGAGCGTTGACGCTTTGTACTTCGGGAATGTCGATGCCATCGAGCTCACCAGCTTTTTCACTTCGTCGTCCGAAGCATCCGCATACGTGGAAATCGGCAAGGTGTAGACGAAGCCGTGTGTGCTGGTGCCCTCCTCCTGGCCTGGTGCATCTTCGAACGGCAGGATGTTGAGCTGCGGTGCCAGCTCGTGCACCCGTTCGATTCCCTTTTTGTCTTTGGGATCGAGTTCAATCCAACTGACGTCGAACTTCGACTCGAGCTCGAAGAGCGAAGAGCCATAGACCTGCTGATAGAGAGCATCGATCTGCCCGGACTCAAGCGCCGCTGGCTGCTCCGAATAGGCGACGTCGACTAGCTCCACATCGTCCAAGGTCAGCCCCGCATATGCGAGGTAGGCTTCGATCTTTCCGTTCACTGAGGGGTTTGCGGTCACGTTGGGGATCTTTTTGCCCTTGAGATCGGCGGGGGTCTTGATCCCGTCGGA
This sequence comes from Brevibacterium aurantiacum, assembly GCF_003932995.1. Lineage (NCBI taxonomy): Bacteria > Bacillati > Actinomycetota > Actinomycetes > Micrococcales > Brevibacteriaceae > Brevibacterium > Brevibacterium aurantiacum. The sequence continues at coordinate 1,424,585 of NZ_CP025333.1, read as the reverse complement.
CTTGCGTGTCAGCAGGGAGTGCGGCGACAGCGGCGCCCAGACGACCCGCAGGTCCTGTGGCCCCCAGTTCTCGCTGGCGAACTCGTTTTGGCCCTCGAACCCGAAGATGTACTCATCACCGAGCCTGCCCATCTGGGCGATCCCGGCCTTCATCGGTGCCAGTCGGCCGATCGCTGTGTCGGAGGTGATGATGCGCAGTCGCGCGTCGGTATCTGTCGACACCGCATCCGTCACTGCGGCCAAGTCCGCATAGGTCGACGTTCCAGTGCCATACGTGGCGAATACCAATGGGTCGCGGATCCCATTCACCTTCTTTGTCGGCGGGGCGCAGGCACTCAGGGCCAGCGTAAGGGTTAAGAGGATTGCGAGTAATGCGCGAAACTTCATTGTTCGGCCTTCCACATCGGCATGGATCACGGTGTCGTTGTCAGTAGCACGAACGAAGTCTCAGAAATTCAGACACCGACGTTCCGCTGACACATATTGCAGAATATATGAACCTAGATTATTGTCTTTTAAGTAATATATGCAACACACCACACTATTCGTCCGGGCACGTCCGCAACTTTCAAGGAAGAAGTGCAGACATTCGCGCCGACGGATCAGACGCAGCACCACTACACCGCCAGTGCCCCGGCCGCGAATCAGTTGAGGAACGACAATGAACGTCCGAATCACCCCTTTCTGGAAAGCCACCGTCATCACGCTCACTGTGATCGGCGTGCTCATTGCGATGAACCAGGCGTTCTTCTGGAATCCGGGCGGAGTCTCGCTGCTGAAGAACGCGTACATGTACGCCGTGCTCGCCGCGTTCCTTCCCATCGTCTTCATCGTCTTCCCTGCGAAGAAGTCGCAGATTGACAGGCCGATCCCCATCTACGACATCGCTTTGGCCCTCATCACCCTGACCACTTGCGCCTACTTCTGCGTCAATGCAGAGAACATCGTGACCTTGGGATGGGACTACGCACCCGTGCCGACTGCCTCGGCGCTGTCGTTCGTGTTCTGGATCATTGTGCTCGAAGCGCTGCGCCGCACGGCAGGGCTCGTGGTCACGATCATCGCGCTGGTCTTCTCCTTGTATCCGATATTCACGGCCTACATTCCGGTCCCATTCCTGCAGGGAATCCCCTTCGACATCAAGACTGCTGCACAGATCCACGCCATGGGTGTTGATTCCATCCTGGGACTGCCCCTCCAGACCGGTGCAACCATTCTCGTCGGCTTCCTGCTCTTCGGAGTCGCACTTCAGCACTCCGGCGGGGCAACGTTCTTCTACGATCTGGCGATGGGCCTGTTCGGCCGTTTCCGAGGGGGCTCTGCCAAAGTCTCAGTCATCTCCTCGGCTTTCATGGGAATGATGAGTGGGTCAGCCGTCTCCAACGTTCTCACCACTGGTCCGATGACTATCCCAGCGATGAAAAAGGCGGGCTTCACCGGACGCTACGCGGCCGGCATCGAAGCGACGGCCGCCACCGGCGGTACGATTATGCCGCCGATCATGGGCACTGCCGCCTTCCTTATGGTGTCCTTCGTCGGCGTCCCCTACGGGCAGATTGCACTCGCCGCTGTCATCCCAGCTCTTCTCTACTACATCGGAATCTTCGTTCAGGCTGACGCCTATTCCGCCAAGTCCGGACTAAAAGGCGTGGCGAAGAACCTCCTGCCTAATGTCGGCAAAGTCGTCGTACTCGGTTGGGCTTATCTGGCGGCACTCGTCGGCCTCGTCCTCCTCCTGGTGATACAGAAGAATGAGAGTCAGGCTCCCTACTGGATCGTTGGGTTCCTGCTCGTCGTAGCATTCTTCTCCAAGAAGTACCGCATGGGCATCAAGGGATTCGGAGAGTTCCTCTACAGCTCGGGTAAGACAATTGCCGAAATTCTCGGCATCATCGCCGGTGTCGGTCTGATCGTCGGTGGTCTGTCGATGACCGGAGTGAGCTTGTCGCTTGCTCGCGAACTCGTCAACGCATTCTCCGGTAACCTCATCCTTGTCCTCATTGCTGCAGCCATCACATCCTTTGTCCTCGGAATGGGCATGACGGTCTCTGCGGTATATGTCTTCCTCGCCATTGTTATGGCTCCGGCACTCGTGGAGCTGGGAGTCAATCCGATTGCCGGTCACCTCTTCGTCATCTACTGGGCCACGGTTTCCTACATCACTCCCCCGGTTGCCCTCGCATCCTTTGCCGCGGCGAATATCGCGAGAACTCCACCAATGCAGACTTCCCTGGTCGCGATGCGTTTGGGCGCCGTGAAATATGTGGTTCCGTTCGCCTTCGCGCTCAATCCTGCCCTCGTCGCACAAGCGCCTTTGCCCGAAGTCCTCATTACCTTCGTCTTCGCCATTGTCGGGGTCATCTTCCTCGGATGCGCCTTCGAAGGCTGGCTGGTCTTCGTCGGACGTAGGCCCAACTGGGTGATGCGGGCCCTCCTCATCGTGGCTGGATTGTTGACCTTTGCGCCAGAGCTCGCCTTCTCGGTCATTGGCGTTGTCCTCGGAGCCGTCTGCTTCTTCGTCACCCGCTTCTGGAACCTCGGGGGCGAGCATACTCCGCTCGGAATCGACAAAGACGCTCTTTCAGAGGAGTCCGTGCTTGCTGAGAAATAGATACACCCTGGGTTAGTCTCGAGCTATGGTCACACTGATCCCGCAGCAGCCTGATTTCAATGGTTCCACCGCCGAGGCGGCAGTGTGGAATGCTCTGTGCGAGCAGCTTCCTGAGGACGCGACGATGGTACACGGCCAACGCCTGACCGGAGACGACAAGGACGTCGAAATCGACATCCTGGTGCTCTGGCCCGGTTTCGGAATCGCCGTCATCGAGGTCAAGGGCGGTCGAGTCAGCGTCGAGGACGGTCGTTGGATCACTCAGGATGCTCAAGGTCACCGCAATCGACTCAAGGTCTCCCCTCTTGAGCAGGCGATGGTCGCCAAACACACTCTCGTGGACTATCTGCATTCGCGGGTCTCAACCTTGCCCGGGCCCATCAGCCATCTTGCGGTGCTGCCTTACACTCAGCTGCCCCAGGGCTGGGATCAGCCGGACGCGCTCCGAGGCCAGCTCATCGACTCCACTCAGCTCGACTCAATCGCCGGTGCCATCTCAACCCAGCTGAGGTACGACTTCACCCCTGAGCGCGACAACATCTCGATTCCGCACGAGTTCGTCCTCAAGAACCTGCGTCGGACGAACCAAGCGGTGGAGAACGTCAGCCTCAGGGCCACGGAGATCTCCGACCGCGCCGATGAGCTCAGCCGGGAGCAGGCGAAGCTCATCAGCATTCTGCGGCATCAGAACCGGGCCGAGATCAGCGGCGGTGCCGGAACCGGGAAGACCTACCTGGCACTCCTCAAGTCCCAAGCGCTGACTCGCGAGGGCAAACGAGTCGCGCTCATGTGCTATTCCCGCGGCCTGGGCCGGTTCCTTCAGCTCTTCACCGCCCAATGGCCCGAAGAGGATCGCCCCGCCTACGTGGGCCTGTTCCATGACCTGCCGATCTCGTGGGGAGCTGCACCCGGCAGCGACGACGATTCCGAGTACTGGGAGCACCACCTGCCGCGCCAGCTCAAAGACCTCGCCGATGAGCGCCCGCGGAAGAATCTCTTCGACGCGATCGTCATCGACGAGGGTCAGGACTTCAGCCTCCTGTGGTGGGAAGCCGTCCAATCGTGTCTGCGCAATCAAGTCGACGGCACACTCTACGTCTTCACCGATGAACGGCAGCGGATCTTCGGCCGGGAGGGCGCATCACCGATCACGATGAACCCGATCCAGCTCGATGAGAACCTGCGCAACTCCGAGCAGATCGTAGCCGGCTTCGCCGATCTCGCCCTCGACCCGCCGATTCCTCGCAACGGTCCCGGCGAGGAGATCGACTGGGTCGAAACGGACCTCGAGTCAGCGCTGGCCGAGGCAGACGGGCAGGTCGAGTCCCTCATGGATGCCGGCTGGAACCCCGATGACATCGCATTGCTCACCACGGGCAGCAGACATCCCGAGCAGCGATCGATCGTCGAGACCGAGGGCACGTCGGCCTACTGGGACCAGTTCTTCGCCACCGAAGACGTCTTCTACGGCCACGTGCTCGGTTTCAAGGGCCTCGAACGTCCCGTCGTCGTCCTCTGCCTCAACGGTTTCCGTGATCCTGACCGGGCAGTGGACATGCTCTACGTCGGCATGTCGAGAGCGACGACGAAACTCGTGGTCGTCGGCGATATGAGTGCCTTCGACCAGATCTACGAGAACTGAGCACAGCCTCGGCGGACCGACGGCCTATTACCTGCTGCGCCTACTCCCCCTTGAGTTTGAGCAGCACCTTGCCCCGCACGCTGCGGGAGTCGAGTTCGCCGATGGCCTTCGCAGCATCGCTGAGCGGATGGGTGGCGTGGATCGCGGGGTTGAGCTTGCCTGCCGCGACGTATTCGGCGATCGCATCCCACTGTTCCGCGATGTATCCCGGTCGTTCGCGCGTCGCCGCACCCCAAGCCACGCCGTCGACTGAGATGTTCTTCAGCAGCAGACGGTTGACCTTGACCGAGGGAATCTCACCGGCGGTGAATCCGAGGACCAGGAGTCGACCGTAGGGAGCAAGAACACGGGTCGAGTCGGTGAAGCGGTCCCCACCGACCGGGTCGAAGACATAGTCGACCCCCTTCGGGTAGATCTCCTTGGCCGCGTCCTTGAAGCCCTCGGCCATGACCACATGCGTGGCACCGAGCTCTCGCACGGTCTCGGCCTTGGCCTCGGTCGAGACCACGCCGATGACTTCGAGTCCCATGGCCAGCGCCAGTTGGACCGTGGCCGAGCCCAGCCCTCCTGCGGCTCCGTGGACGAGGATGGACTGCCCTGCCTGTGCCTGCGCGCGCAGTCGCAGTGCAAAGTCGGCGGTGAGCACGTTCATCGGCATTCCTGCAGCATGGGCCAGACTCACGTCATCGGGCACGGGAACGGTCTGCTCGTCGCTGACAACCATGTACTCGGCGAAGGATCCTTTTCCAGGGATTGCCGCGACCCGGTCACCGACGGAGAACCGAGAGCCCTCACCGGCTTCGACGACGATGCCGGCTGCTTCGGAGCCGAGGACGAAGGGAAGTTCGTGCTTGGTCTGGTACATGCCACGGGTCTGCAGCAGCTCTGGGAAGGTCACGCCTGCGTAGGCGACCTCGACGAGGACTTCTCCGGGTCCAGGACTCGGACGGTCCACCTCGGCGATCTCGACGTCCTGGGGTCCGGTCAACGCGGCAACGCGAATGGCTCTCATGATTTCCTCACTGTCGGCGAATGCTCTGGGGGTGACCGGTTCATAGCGCTCTCATCGGCAACGATGCTTTCGTCGCAGGGCCAGCGCCATTCCGCGTCACTTATTCATGCCTATCACATCCGACGGTGACCGGCATCACGATTTCAGCTTGACTCGCACGCCCGGGTTGAATACTGTAAATGAAACTGAACGATTGTTCACTTGGGAGGGTCAAAGTTGACCAGTGCACCTGCAGGATTCGACGCCGAAACGATCGGTCGATGGATCAAAGACAAGTTCGGAGTCGAGGACTTCGAGGTCGAAGTCATGTCCATCGGACGCTCGAATCTCACGTTCACGATCATGGTCGACGGGCTTCCCCGGTGGGTTCTTCGGCGCCCGCCGTTGGGCCATACAGGTGGCAGCGCTCATAACGTCGCCCGTGAGGGCCGCATCATGGCAGCGCTGGGCGACAGCAGCGTCCCGGTCCCCCACATCGTCGAGATCGTCGACGATCCAGAGGTCCTTGACGTCCCGTTCGTCTTCATGGACCACTGCCCCGGCTTCGCCATCAACACCCCCGCCGATTGGGCGCGCATCCCCGAGGGACCTGGCCCTGATGACAAGCGGTCTTGTGCATTCGGCATGGTCGATACGCTGGCGGCCATCCATCGCGTCGACATCGACGAGGTGGGCCTTGGCGATCTGCGCCGCGACGGTGGTCTCATCGAACGTCAATTGCGACGCTGGCTCGGTCAGGTCGAGCAGATATCGATGCGTGACACCCCGATCATCCACGAGGTCCACGACGCTCTCGCCGAGCGGATGCCCGACCCGGCAGGCAGTCCTGTCGGTCTGGCCCACGGCGACTACAAACCCAACAACATGATCTTCGCCCCCGAGGGCACGGTCAATGCCGTCGTCGACTGGGAGCTCACGGCAGTAGGCGAGGTGCTCACCGACCTCGGCTACTTCATCGCCATGCTCTCCGTGCCCGAGAAGTACACAAGCATCTGGGTCCCTACCCCGGAGCTGGGATTCCCCGAGCCTGCTGAACTCATCGACCGTTACCAGGAAGTCAGCGGCCATGAGGTCCACGACGTCGGGTACTACGAGGCGTTCGCCATGTGGAAGCTCGCATGCATCCGTGAGGGCGTCTACACCCGGTTGGTCACCGGCAAGATGGGTGACCTCGACCTTGATCCCGAAGCCGCCGGCGCCGGAGTCGAAGACCTCGCCCGCCAGGCGATGACACTGTTGGAGAAGGCATGAGTACCCTCGCAGACGCCAGGGCCATCGTCACCGGAGCCGCCGGCGGGATCGGTGCCGCCCTTGCCGCAGAACTGATCTCCCGCAGTGCCACCGTCGTCCTCGCCGACCTGCCTGAGACCGTGACCGACACTGCTGCCGAGCTCGGCACCGGGGCACATTCGTGGGTCGGGGATGTGTCCGCAGTGGCAGGAATCGACGAGCTCATCGCCTTCGCCGACGACCGCCTCGGCGGAGTGGATATGTACTTCGCCAATGCCGGCATCATCGGACCACCCGATCTGGGCAGTTCTGATGCCGACTGGGACACGGTCATCGACGTCAACTTGCGCGCCCACATCCGCGCCGCCCAGGCCCTCATCCCCCGTTGGAAGGAGGCCGGTGCAGGACATTTCGTCGCCACCGCCTCGGCGGCGGGACTGCTCACTCAGATCGGATCGGCAGCCTACAGCGTGACCAAGCACGCTTCGGTCGGGTTCGCCGAATGGCTGTCCCTGACCTACCGCGACGATGGCATCCGGGCCTCGGTCATCTGCCCGATGGGAGTGGACACGGACCTGCTGCGGGCAGCGGGATCGTCTGGACCGGCCCAGAGCGCAGTCACGGAGGCCGCCACGGTGCTCACACCCGCGGCAGTCGCAACAATCGCCCTCGATGCGGTCGAGGCCGAACAGTTCCTCATCCTCCCCCACCCCGAGGTGCTCGACATGTACCGCATGAAAGGCAGCGACTACGACCGCTGGCTCAAAGGCATGAGCCGCTATCAGAATCGACTCAATGAACAGAACCGACTCAACGAGGAGACCACACATGCTGGAAACGACTGAACGCGGCCGCGACTACCAGGAGCGCCTGAATAAGTTCATGGACGACTTCGTCTACCCCGCGGAGTCCGTCTATGCCGAGCAGATGGCTGCGGCAGACAGCCCGCACTTTCAGCCGCAGATCCTCGAAGACCTCAAAGCCGAGGCCAAGAGCCAGGGACTGTGGAACCTCTTCCACCCCGATCCCGAGTGGGGGCCGGGGCTGACGAACCTCGAGTACGCTCCCCTGGCCGAAATCACCGGTCACAGCATCGAGATCGCACCGGAGGCCATCAACTGCAATGCCCCGGATACCGGCAATATGGAAGTCTTCACTCGATTCGGCACCGACGAGCATAAAGAGAAGTACCTCCAGCCGCTGCTCGACGGGACGATCGCCTCGGCGTTCGCCATGACCGAGCCCGCCGTCGCCAGCTCCGATGCCACCAACGTCGAGATGCGCATGGAGGCAACGGATGCCGGATTCGTCCTCAACGGCCGCAAATGGTTCGCCTCCAATGGCATGCACCCCAACTGCCGTGTCCTCATCGTCATGGGCAAGACCTCCCCCGACGCCGAGGTGCACCGTCAGCAGTCGATGCTCGTCGTCCCCATCGATGCCCCCGGTGTGACCGTGGTGCGCAACCTGCCCGTCTTCGGATACCACGATCGGGAGGGCCACGCCGAGATCACCTTCGACAACGTCCACGTCCCGGCCAAGGACATCCTCAAGGGCGAAGGTGAGGGCTTCGCGATCAGCCAGGCCCGCCTGGGTCCAGGTCGCATCCATCACTGCATGCGCGCGATCGGTGCGGCCGAACGGGCACTGGAGCTCATGGTCAAACGCGCCGAGTCGCGCGTAACCTTCGGTGAGAAGCTGTCCTCGCGGGCGAACATCCAGGACTGGATCGCCGAGGCCAGGATCGAGATCGATCAGGCCCGTCTGCTGACACTGCACGCGGCAGACATGATGGACAAGCACGGCAACAAGGTCGCGAAGAACGAGATCGCCGAGATCAAGGTCGTCGCTCCGGCGATGGCGCTGAAGATCATCGATCGCGCAATCCAGGTCCACGGCGGCGCCGGTGTCACCGAGGACTTCCCACTGGCCAGCATGTGGGCGCACATGCGCACCCTGCGATTGGCCGATGGTCCCGATGAGGTGCATAAGCGCTCCATCGCTCGCAACGAGATGAAGAAGTACCGCAAATAGTCCGGCACCACCACAGCCTGTTCGACATCCATTCAAAGATGAAGGAAGCGAAGCAATGAGCACTTGGTTCGACACCCGCCCGTGGCTGAACACCTGGGGCGACCTGATCACCGAGCCCCGCACCTTGGACACGTCCACGACACTTGCGGACTTGGCGGCGACAGTTGCCGCCCGCGGCGAGGCGGAGGCACTCAACTACTACGGATACACGCTGACCTGGTCAGACTTCGACCGGTACACCACAGCCTTCGCCGCGTACCTGGCCGAACAGGGAATCGTCTCCGGTGATCGGGTCGGCATCTACGACCAGAACACCCCGGCCTTCATGATCGCCACGTACGGCATCTGGAAGGCGGGCGGCACCGTCGTTCCGCTCAATCCGATGTATCGCGGGGAGCTCGAACACATCTTCGCCGACGCCGAGGTGAAGGGGCTGATGGTCTCAAAGGCGGCGTTCCTGGACCGGGTGGCTCCGTACGCCGAGAACATCCCGGTCGTTGTGCTCAGCGATGACCGCAGCTTCCAGGCCGAGGGCCCCGATTCGATCTTCGCGATGTTCGACGCTCTGCCCGGCACCCCGGGTCAGAACCCGGGAGCGGGTGAGGTTCCCGACCGTCCCGACTTCCAAGCTGTCGTCGAATCTCACCTCGATGCGGACTTCACCCCGGCGGCTCCCGCGCCTGAGGACGAGGCGATTGTCGTCTACACCTCGGGCACGTCGGGCAAGGCGAAAGGTGCCTCTGGCACTCACGCCTCCGTGTCGAGCAACTCCCGATACTGCCTGCGGACCCCGACCTTCGAGGCCGGAGACGGGTTCCTCACCCTGGCACCGATCTTCCATATCACCGGCTTCATCTGCCAGTTCATCGCGGGCGTCGCCGGCGGTGCCCGTCTGATCCTCAACTACCGCTTCGAACCGACAGCGTTCCTCGACCTGATCCTCAGGGAGCAGCCGACATACATGGCCGGACCGGCCACGGTCTATACCGCGATGCTTGCTCATCCGGCCGTCACCCCAGCGCACTTTGCGCCGTTCAAACGGATGATGTCGGGCGGCGCACCACTGCCCGAAGGCCTGGTCAATAAGTTCGAAGAGAAGGCCGGCATCTACATCGGACAGGGCTACGGACTGACCGAGACCTGCGCCCAGGCTGCAATCGTGCCCCCGGGGATGAGGGCTCCGGTCGACCCCGACAGCGGCAATCTCTCCTGCGGTCTGCCGCAGCCGGACACGATGATCCGCATCCTCGACGACCTCGGTGAGCCGCTGGGACCCAATGAGATCGGCGAAGTCGCTATCTCGGGTCCGGAGGTCGTCTCCGAATACATCAACAACACCAAGGCCACATCGGAGCAGATTCCCGACGGTGAGCTGCGCACCGGTGACATCGGCTATATGAACGACGAAGGATGGCTATTCATCGTCGATCGGAAGAAGGACATGATCAACGCGTCGGGCTTCAAGGTGTGGCCCCGCGAGGTCGAGGATGTCCTCTACACGCACCCGGCCATCCAGGAAGCCGCCGTCGTCGGCATTCCCGACGACTACCGGGGCGAGAGCGTCGCTGCGTTCGTCACTCTGCAGCCGGGACCTGAAGCGGACACGGTCAGCGAAGACGAGATCGTCGCCTTCTGTCGGGAGAAGCTGGCCTCGTACAAGGCACCACGTCAGGTGACGATCATCGACGAGCTGCCGAAGACGAGTTCCGGCAAGGTCCTGCGCCGCACGATACGCGCCGATGCCGTGGCTGCGGCACAGGAGGCGAAGGCCAGCGCGGGCGACTGATCCGGCAATTCTGCTGCGGGAGTGATTAAGTCAGGCTCACCGTCTTCGCGCCGCCGAGGCGGGCGAAGCGGTCGGGCTGGCAGGTGAGCAGGATGACCTGAGCGCTCTGGCCGACAGTGCCGAGGATGACGTTGAGAGCATTGAGGCGCTCGGCATCGGCGAAGCCGAAGGCATCATCGAGGACGACCGGCGCCCCAGAGTCGGTGTCGACGAGCGTCGCTACTGCGAGTCTGCCGATGAGCGCCAGTTGCTCCTTCGTCCCGCCCGACAGTGATTCGAAGGGAACTGTCCGCTCATTGAGAGTCCGTGAGACGATTTCGAGGTCTTCGGAAACTTCAACCGACAGCCCCTGCCCGAAGACCAGCCTGCCAAGGCGCTCGATCTGCTCTTTGAAGGGAGCCACGTACTTCCGCTGGGATTCTTCCTTGTGCTTGAGGACGGTGGTGCGCAGCAGATTGATTGCCGCCGCCTGACGGCTCAGTCTCGCCTGCTTCTTCTGTGCCGATTCCATTGCCTCTTCGGCGGCCGCGAGCTTTTCGTAGATGCCCTCGCTGGCGCGGTCGTCGATGAGCGCCGACAGTCGGTCGACCTCCTGCCGAACTTCTTCTCGCTGGGTCTCCTTGCTGTCGACGAGCTGGCGTACGTTCTGCAGCTGCATCTCCAAGGTCTCGGGGTCGGCAGCCTGGTAGGCGACTCGTGCCTCTTCGACTCGCGTGCCTACACTCTCCGCTTGTGACTGGGCAGTCTTCACTGCTTCATCCAGGCCGGCATCTGTGGCGATTTTTCGTGCCTCGGTCAGGGTGTATGTCAGGCGCTGATGCTGAGCCTCGGCCTCTTGCAAGCTGGTCTGTGCTCGAACCGTTTCTACTCGTGCGTCATCTCGACTCGTGCGAGTGCGTTCGAGCTCGGCACGTGCGGTATCCACCTCAGACTGAGCAGTCTCGGCGCTCTTCTCGGCCTCGGTGACTGCTGCTTCGAGGTCGTTGAGATTGCTCTCGTCTGCGCGGCTGTCTGGGTCGGTTCCGTCGGCCTCGACGATCTGCTGTGCCCTGGCCAGTGCGGCTTCAAGCGTGTCTCGCTTGTCGTCTCCGAGGAGCACTGTGAGAGTCGAATCGGCCTCTGCCTTGACGGCCTCGGCGTCCGCACGCACATGTGCACTCTGGCGTGCCTGAGCCACGGAGTCGACGTCGAGACGGTGCAGCTCAGCGTCGAAGGCTTGCCGCGCCGAGGTCAGCGCTTTGTCAAGCTCGACAGGTGATGCCCCTGGGCGCACGGTGATGTCGGCAATGCCGTCGATCGTGATTCGCACATCTTTGACCGCGGCGAATTCTCCGGTCGCGCCATCGCCCAGCACGGTCCCATCGACGTCGATGGACTGCGAGCCGAGTTGCTTCGCGACGATCTGTGCCGCGGCGGAGGTCTTTGCGTTCTCCGCAATCCTGACCTCTGTCTCAAGTGAGATCAGCGCCTCAACGTTCTTGGCGGTGACCGCAATCGATGCGATCGTCGCCTGTGCCCGGCTCCTCTTCTCATCATGGTCACGAATGGTGTCGAATCGACGGGTGAGTTCGGTGAGTTCAGTGCGGGCGCGTGCCTTGGTCACGTCTTTGGCTGCAGTCTTCGCCAGGGCGCGTGCCTCGTCGAGTGCGTTCTGCTTCTCTTCGAGGGTCTTCTGTGCGCGATCGAAGTCTGAGTCCTTGTCACTCTGCGTCGTCTCAAGCTCAGTGAACGAGGTTCGCGCAGCGGTCACTGTCTCCTCGGCGGTGGCAACATCCTCGATGAGCTGTGTGCGTCGGTCCAGAGCTTCCCGGGCGATCTGCTCATCACGTTGCGCAGACTTCGCCTGTTCCAGTGCCTGGTCGAGCACTGCTTTGAGTTCGGCCACTGCCTTCGCCGCTTGTTCAGCTTGGTCACGGTCGGTCACGGCCTGTGTCAGTTGGTCACGGACCGATTCGAGACGTGCGGCGGCTCGGGCGTGGTTGTCGACGAGCTCGTCCATCCCGCGGCTGCGTTCACGCAGTTCCTCAAAGGCGGCTTCGGCACTCGGGACTTCGGCATTTGCGGCCTTATAGTCTCCGGTCTCTTTGCCGGACTTGGTGAAGTACTTCGCGTATTCGACCTCGATCCGGTCAAGGAAGTCGTCATGGTCAGCGACTTCGACGCCTGATTCGTTGAGCGCACTGTGCAGTGCTTTGATCTGCGCCAGCGGCGCCTGCGCCAGGCTCTCTCCCTGTGCCACGTCGAGAGCGTCGAGGAGATCGACGTCGACGGTCTCGGCGAGGATCGCCAGGTACCGATCATGAGCATCATCGCTGCTCAGCTGTTCGGGCCTGGGCCTGATGACGCTGAGTTCGGTGAAGGGCTGTTTGATCCACCGCTTTCGGTACTTGAGCTCGTAGTCCCCGGTGCTCAGATGCAGTTCCACCTCGGGTCCGGCATCGACCCCGACGGGTTGGGTCTCTTTGACACTGGCCTTGCGTGAGCTCGCTTTGTCTTCGCGCAGATGGGTGATGGCCTCATGGATTGAGGATTTGCCGACTTCGTTGGGCCCTTCGACTACGGTGACGCCATCACCGAATTCGACGCGGGAGTCCTCGATGCCGCGGTAGTTGCGCAGGTGGATGGAATGGAATTTCATGATCCGCTCCTCGCAAATCGGTACAGCAGCCCCAACGCGTCCTGTGCCGCTTCGGCAGTTGTGTCCTCACCTGTCGCGGATTCCGCCAGTTCGTCGAGCGTTTCCTGCAGGTATCCGCTCAAGCCGAGGCCGGCGAAGTCTTCATCCGCGGCGACCACGGCAATATCCGTGTGTCGTTCCCACAAGGAGACAAGGGCGAACAGGTCTTGGGCGTGGTCGAGGACCTCGTCGAGTCGCGACTTCGCCGCGGTGGACAGGGTGCCCTTGAGGATGAGCCACACTGCGGTGCTGTCCTTGTCAGGAATGTCATTCAGGCGCTGCTCAAGGTGGGTGACGTCCTCATCGGAGTTCACGTCCTCGTCGACGACGAGGTAGGACCAGCGTCCGATGTGTACCTTCTCCACCGAGCTCGCATGAGTCTGCGGGTCGATATCGACGAGCAGAACGTTGCCGGGGTCGTTCTCACGCCGGGACGTTACTTCCGGTGCGCCGGGATACCAGATTCGCTCAGTGACGGAATAGGTCGCGTGCCGGTCACCGAGCGTGACGAACTGGGCTCGGTCTTCTCGCAGCACGGACCTGAGGTTGTCCGTGTCGATCGTAGCCAGAGATTCCCGATCCGGATCCAGGGTGCTCACGGCACCGTGACCGGCGATGATGCGGACCGTACCCGGGGCCACCTCGGCGAGGTTCTGTGTTGCCTGGGCGACCAGGTCACCTTGGGGACGTTTCGAAAACCACGGGGCGCCGACGATCTCGACGCCTGGAAGGACCTCGAACGGTTCGCTGTCGCGCAGCACGTGGACGTGATCGGGCTGACGCGAAGTGAAGGCCGGAGAGTCGTATATGGAAGCGGCATCAAGAGGGTCGTGGTTGCCCGGCAGCAGAACCACGGGAACGGTGAAGGCACTGAGAACTTCGAAGGTGCGGGAGATGATGGCGCGGTCGAGTTGGTTGGACTCGAACACATCACCGCAGACGATGACGAATTCGCATGACTGCTCGGCAGCGATCTCACCGATGCGTTTGACGGCATCGAGGCGGGCACGGTGAAACCGCGGGCGGGCTTCGGCACTGAGATAGTGCGCCGTCATGCCCAACTGCCAGTCTCCGGTGGCGACGAATCTCATGGGTTCCTCCTAGGCTCTCCCCCATCCTATGTATGCACATCCACCCTACGGACGGGCACTGACATGGAACGTGAGGTACGTCATGTTCCGCACGCGCGAAGTCAGCGATTCCGCCGCTCTTGCAGGTTCCTCGGACCGTCACCGCCTCGACGTGAGACCCAGCCCACCCTTACTTAGGTTAGGCTATGCATCATGAACACGACCGGGACGATGAACATCACTGCGCTGCACGCCTCGGGCCTGCATTTGGGCTACGACCGCACACCGGTCGTCCATGACGTGTCCGTCTCAATCACTCCCGGTCGGGTCACGGCACTCATCGGACCCAACGGCAGCGGGAAGTCGACCGTGCTGCGGTCCCTGGCTCGTCTGCATCCGATCAGCTCCGGCGAGGTCACCATCGCCTCGGCGGGGTCGACCACTCCGACGCCCGCGCTGTCGGCACGCGAATTCGCCCGTACGGTCACTCTGCTCTCCCAGTCCCGACCGCATCCTTCCGGGCTGAGTGTGCGTGAGATCGTCGCCTTCGGTCGCCACCCGCACCGGCGCCGCTTCGCTTCCCTCACCGATGCTGACAGGGCCGCGATCGATCAGGCTCTGGAACTGACCGGCACCGACTCGATGGCCGAGCGTGCCGTCGATCAGCTCTCCGGCGGCGAGCTTCAGCGCGTCTGGCTGGCCACCTGCCTGGCACAGGAGACCGGGGTCCTGCTGCTCGACGAACCGACGAACCACCTCGACCTGCGCTATCAGGCCGAGATCCTCGACCTCATGCGCGACCTCGCCGACGATCACGGAACGGCCGTCGGCGTCGTTCTCCACGATCTCAACCATGCAGCCGCGGTCGCCGATGACATCGTCCTGCTCAGCCAGGGCCGAGTCAGATCCACGGGCACCTGCGAAGAGGTATTCACCGCCGAGGTGCTCACCGAGGTCTACGGGCTGCCGATCCGCACGCTCGTCGATGAGGACACCGGGATGGTGCGCATCGAGGCGCTGCCCCGCCGTCGCCGTGCACTCGCAGCAGCTTCCTGAATCCATCACTGACAACACCGTTGCTTCACCTCTGAAGAAAGAGACACCTCTGTGAATACCCTGTCCCCAACACGTCCGCGCAAGCCCGTCATCGCCCTCGCTTCCCTCTCCGCCGTCTGTGCCCTTGCGCTGTCCGCCTGCGGCACTACTGGCACCGAGGCTTCGGCCGAAGACGGAAACTCCGAGTCGACCTCCGAAGCATGCGCGGACGACTCGAGCACCACCTCGGCGGACCCAGTCTCCGTCAAGGACGACACTGGCCACCAGATCAAACTCGACAAGCCCGCATCTACGGTCGTCTCACTCGAATGGCAGTACACCGAAGACCTGCTCTCCCTGTGCGTCGATCCTGCTGCCGTCGCCGATGCGAAGGGCTTCACCACCTGGGATACGGCAGAGAAGCTGCCCGAGAACACGACCGACGTCGGCACCCGGCAGGAGCCGAATGTGGAGTCGATCCTCTCGGCCAACCCTGATCTCGTCATCATCGAGACAACCTCCCGTGACGACAAGATCGTCGGCCAGCTCGAGGACCAGGGCATCCCTGTCATGGCGATGACCGGAGCCGACGGCAAGGACCCGGTCGCCTATATGAAGGACACCTTCTCCACCGTCGCCGAGGTCACCGGCCGCGGCGAGCGCGCCGATACCGTGCTGGCCGAATTCGATGCGAAGGTCGAGGAGTCGAAGAAGGCGCTCGAATCCGCCGACCTCGACACCAAGGAATTCGTCTACTTCGACGGGTGGGTGAACGGCTCGAATGTGGCGCTGCGTCCCTTCGGTCAGGGATCGCTCTTCGGTGAACTCGGCGAGGAACTGGGCCTGAAGAACGCATGGACCGGCGAGGTCGATCCCGCCTACGGACTGGGCCAGACAGACATCGAGGGCATCTCGAAGGTCGGCGACGCGAACTTCTTCTACACCGGCACCGATGATCCCGAGTCCGAGGACTATGTCGAGCTCCTGGAGAAGAACGACATCTGGTCCAACATTCCCGCCGTCAAGGATGATCGCACCTTTGCGTTCCCCTCCGGGATCTGGACCTTCGGCGGACCGAAATCGTCCGAGCAGGCTCTCGACGCCTACGTCGAGGCGCTGACCAAGTAGTCCATGACTCCTCCCGCACCCACGACCATGCCCACGACCACCTCGGCAAGCGATGGCTCGAAGCCGAAGCCTGCCTCACCCGAGCGAAAGGCCGGAGTCTTCAGTCCGCTCTCGGCCACCGGGATCCTGCTCGGCCTGGTCATCGTCCTTGCTCTGCTCTCGGCATGGCACATCACGCAGGGCACCTCAGGGATCGGATTCCGTGACCTGTTCGCGACCCTGACCGGATCCATGTCTTCCCCCGCCGAGGCTGGTCCGAGTCCCCGTGACGTCCTCATCGGGTCCCGGCTTCCGCGCGTGGGTGCGGGGATACTCGTCGGCGTCGCCCTCGGCGTTGCCGGTGCGCTGTTCCAATCGCTGGCGCGCAACCCGCTGGCCTCACCAGACACCCTTGCCGTGACCGGTGGTTCGTACTTCGCAGTCACCGTGGTCACCGCCTTCGGCATCGCGATCCCGGTGTGGGCCTCCGGCGGCGTCGCCTTCATCGGCGGGCTGCTCGCCGCAGCTCTGGTGCTCGGGCTTGCCGGTGGTGCGGCATCGTCGACGACGCGCCTCGTGCTCGCCGGCACTGCGACCGCTATGGCATTGCAAGCCGGCACCTCGGCCCTGCTCATCCTGTTCCAAGAGGAGACGACGAGTCTCTACTCTTGGGGTTCAGGCACCTTGAATCAGCTCGATGGGACCGCCGCGATCCGCAGCATTCCCGTCATCACCATCATCGTCGCTGCCGCAGTCCTGCTGTCGCGACGCCTGGATCTGCTCAGCCTCGGCGATGATGCCTCCTCCGTCCTCGGTGTGCCGATCCGGTCGACTCGCGCGATCGGGATTCTGCTCGCAGTCATCCTCACCGCAACGGCTGTGACTTTGGCCGGGCCGATCGGATTCGTCGGTCTGTGCGCACCGGTCATCGCCCGGCTGCTCGTTCGGCTGGTGCCGGTGCTGGGCCGACATGCAGTGATGATTCCGGCCACGGCGCTCATCGGCGCAATCATCGTCATCCTCGCCGACGCCGTGCTGCGCGCCATCGTCGGAGCCACGGAGGCGATCACCCTGCCCTCGGGTGTGACGACCACGGTGCTCGGTGCGATCGTCCTCGTGCTGCTGGCGAGATCCATGCGCGCTTCGGGGCCTGCCCAGGCGACCTCGGCGGCGCAGTCCCGGATGCACGGTCCGCGTCGGGCTGGGCTCGTCATCGCGTTCGGCGCAGTTCTCCTTGTCGTGGTGACTGTCCTCAGCCTGCTCTCGGGCGAACGGTTCTACCTCCTCGGCGATGTCCTGCTGTGGATCCGTGACCAGGCGGCACCCGTCATCTCCTTCACCTTCGACTCCCGCGCACCACGTGTGGCTGCGGCGCTGGCAGCCGGCGCCGCCTTGGGACTGTCGGGAACATTCGTCCAGGCCAGTGCCCGAAATCCGCTGGCCGAGCCGGGGCTGCTCGGCATCACCGGTGGTGCGGGACTGGGCGCCGTCATCGTCATCACTCTCGTACCTGGCGCCACGGTCGTGCTCATCTCCACCGCGGGCATCGCCGGTGCACTCATCGCATTCGCCATCGTCTACGGGCTCTCCTGGCGCGGCGGGATGAACACCGACCGGCTCGTTCTCATCGGCATCGGCATGTGGTTCGGATTCACCGCTCTGACCACTCTGTTCCTCGTTCGAGCGAATCCGTGGGACACACCTGCGCTCTTCACGTGGCTCTCCGGCTCCACCTACGGTCGGGCCTGGGCCGACGTCGCACCCGTCGCACTCGTACTCCTCATAGCGATTCCCTTGGCCTTCGTCTGGACCCGTGAGCTGGATCTGCTGGCCCTCGATGACGATACGCCGAGGTTGGTCGGAGTTCCGCGTGAACCCGTTCGCCTGGGCGTGCTCATCACGGCAGCAGTCCTTGCCGCCGTCAGCGTCTCGGCTGTCGGCGTGGTCGGGTTCATCGGCCTCGTCGCCCCGCACGCCGCCAGGGCTCTGGTCGGCGCTCAGCACGCCCGGGTGGTCCCGACGGCCATGCTCCTCGGCGCACTCGGCCTTGTCGTCGCCGACGCATTGGGCCGCACGGTCATCGCTCCTGCACAGATTCCTGCCGGTCTCATCATCGCCCTCATCGGCGCCCCCTACTTCGTGTACCTGCTGGCACGTTCGAAGGCGTGAGAGCACGCAACTGGCCGGTGGGCGCTCACCGCGCTCACCGGCCAGTTGGCGAACTGCACATCACATGATGCCGGTGGGGACCAGCAGAGCCCACGACAGCAGCGGCGCGCTGAGTACGACGAAGCCCGCGTAGATCATGAGATCGCGCCAGATGGTCTTAGCCTCTTTGCCCTGTGTATTCGCAATGATCAGTGCTCCATCCGTCGAGAACGGAGAGACATCGACGATGGTGGCTGACACGGCGAGTGCGGCCATCACCGCTGTCGCACTGAGATCGCTCTGTTCGAGAAGTGGAATCGACAACGGGATCAGAGCCGTCAGCAGCGCCGTCGAGGAAGCGAAGGCTGAGCTGATGCCGATCACGTAGCAGAGGACGACGGCAACGAGGAGCGGCGCTCCCATGGCCACTGCCATCGTCGACAGCGAGTCGATGACACCGGCGTGAGTGAGCAGGCTGACGTAGATGATCATTCCCGTCACGAGCAGGACGGTGGACCACGAGATTCCCGAGACCAGACTCTCCGAATTCTTCAATGAGGTGAACGCCAATACCAGCCCGCAGGCCAGCGCGAGGAACCCGATCGGCAGTTCGAAGCCGACGGCGCCGATGACCATGACACAGATGAGGGAGATTGTCAGCCACACGTGCCCGGTCATCTGCGAGCGTACGGTCGGCGCCGGTGCCGGTGCAGCCACGGCCACAGCAGTCCCTTGCCCACTGCCTGAAACAGAGGTGCCGGTCGAACCTGTGTCCCTCGGCATTGAACCGCTTGCCAACGGGCCGGATCCAGCGATGAAGTCCTCTGGCTCAGGTGTTGTGCGCAGCCGATTGAGTGCCTTCATCACGACGACAGTGAGGATAGTGACGATCAGGTTCACGACGTAGGCAGCGACGAAGAGCGCACCGCCATCGATGTGGAAACCGTTGGATTCTGCAATGTCACGAACGATGTTTCCCGAAACCGAGATCGGTGAGAACCCGCCGGCATGAGCACCGTTGATGACCATTGCCGCCATCACGACGCCGCTGTAGCCCGTCGTCGCACAGAAGCCCATGGCTGCCGGTGCCAGCAGCGCTACCGCTGCCGGGGAGAATGTGCCCAAGGCGGTGAGGAGTGAGGAGATCACGAAGAAGATCCAGGGCACGACGTTGATGCGCCCATGCACCGCGCGGATGGCGAGATCGACGAGGATCCTGATGGTCCCATTCTTCTGCGCGATGCTGAAGAAGAAGGTCACCCCGACGATCGTGAGGACGATGCTGGCCGGAAACTCCTCGAGTATCTCCTTGTCATCCATCCCGAACACGAAGGCCACGAAGGCGAATGCGGCGACAAGCCCCATGACTCCGATGTTGATCGGCCACTTCGTCGCGGCGATGAACATCACCACCAGCACCACGAGCATAAGAATTTGAATCATCGTCATTGGTGTTCCTCCAACTTCATTGTCAGCTGATCTTCGTTGAGAAGACTCAGAGTGTCCGGGTACTGGTCGCTTAGCCGACCAGAGGGAGATCGATGTCTGCATTCGCAATTCGTCTGGCCACTCGTCTGACTCCGAGACGAGCAACGTGTCCGAGTTCGTCGAGCTGGACCTGGCAGGAGATGACTCCAACCGGGGTTCCGATGCGGATGGAGATTTCCCGGCTCTCGTCGACGGGTGCGAGCACTGTGTCCGCGATGATCGAATTGACCAGGCTGTCTTCGACGAAGGCGTCCCTGGCCAAAGCGATCGCCGAGGTGATTCCGATCGCTGGATGCGGATCGAACATCGACACCATCCGAGCCGAGATGTCATATGCATTCGCTGGGATCGTCTCCCCGGAGATGCTTGTGTAATCTGCCGGTGCTGCGACGAGCCCAATCTTGGGAACGGCTGGACTCGGCACTTCGTCTTCAGCAGAGAGCCCCATGGCTACGGAGGCAGCAGACCGAATGGCGATGAGCTCGCCCAGCCGCAGACGCGTTTCGGCAACTGATTCGGTTCCGGTCATGCCGAGCTCGGCTGCTTCGACGAAGCAGGCAGGGGCACCGGCATCGATGCAGCTGGCCCCGACGAAGTCGTCGGCGAACGCCAGCTGGGTCATTGCGCCCCCAGTTGGCAGCAGCTCTCCAGTGGACGCACCATCGACGTTTTCGAAGAAGACGTTGACGGGCACGCCGGGCATCGACGAGCCGGGGATGGTCTCAGCACCGTTCGACGGGATCCTCTTGTCCGGCGTTGCCACATCGGCGACGAGGACCGATCGAGTGTTCTCATTGACCATCCGCACTTGGGTGATCTCACCGTGTGGGCGGACCAGTCCGTTCTGAATCGCGTAGAGCGCCACTGCGGAGGCGCAGTTTCCGCAGTTCGAGGTGAGCTCGACGCCAGACGCTCCGATCCCGACCTGTGCGAACAGATAGCTGATGTCGATGCCGGGAATCGCAGACGGCGAGATGACGGCAGCCTTCGATGTCGTCGACGAAGCGCCGCCCACACCGTTGAGCTGACGCTCGTCGCCGGAGCCGAACGCCGCGGCCAGGGCCTGCGCAATGCCGACCCTATCGGCGGGCATCTCGTCATTGGCGAACAGCCAGCACTTGGACGTTCCGCCTCTGTACCACTGACCGTGGAGCTGATGAGCCACTCGTGTCTCCTTGTTCCCTCGCCGCTGTCTGCGACGACAGGAATCAAGTTTCCACATCAGCATATTAAGTTCAATCAAAACTTATTTATATCTCTATAAGCTATGCTTAAACCATGAGTTCAGCGCCCTACAACGTCGATCGGCTCCTCTTGCTGCTTCTCGTCTATCGGACCGGCAGCTTGTCGGCAGCGGCGGACGAACTGACCCTATCCACCTCGGCTGTGTCGCAGCAGATCAGCAAACTCGAACGCGAAGTGGGACTACCGCTCGTGGTCCGACACCCGAAGGGAATGCGGCTCACCGACGCCGGGGTCAAACTCTCCACGTACGCAACGACGATCGACAATGCCCTCATCGCCGCACGCAATGACATGTCGGCGTTCACGAAGCTCGAACGCGGCGAGGTTCGAATCGCGACGTTCCCGACATTCGCAGCCTCGGTGATGCCGAAGGTCCTCCAGCATTTCCACGACCTCCATCCCGAAGTGGACGTGACGGTGAAGAGCTACCGGCTCGGCCGGATCCAGGAGGCACTGGAACGACGCGAAGTCGACTTGGCAACCCTGTGGGACTACCCTTGGACACCGATCGACCAGGAGATCCCTGTCCGGACGACCCTGCTCAAAGAGCCCACGAAGCTGCTCATCCCCACATCACATCCTCTCGCCAGACGCAGAGTCATCAAACTCGAAGAAGTCGCAGACGAACCCTGGATCACCCGCTCCTCCCACCCTGTCGCCTCGGTGCTCGGCCGCATCTGCCACGAGGCCGGATTCGACCCGCGCATCGTCTTCGAAGCCAACGACTATCAGGAGCTGCTGGGAATGGTCTCGGCCGGCCTCGGTGTCGCCATCGCTCCGAGCCTGGCCGTGCGCTCACATGGATCCGACGTCAAGGTGGCCTCGATCAGAGGCAACCCTGCGCCGCGTCGGATCGTGCTGTCACAGCTGCCCGAGCGCGTCCCGTCGCCGGCCGTACTGGCCCTGGTCCGCTCCTTCCGCAGGGTTAGCAGCTCGAAGGAATGGCACAGCTGATGCGACTGCCGGTACCGCGGCTACGGAGCCGCCCACTCCTGGGCACGTTCGTGGATGAAGTCGCGCAGACGAGCGACGACGCGACTGGGTCGGCGCGGACGGGTCGATCGCCAGAATGCTCGGAGCCTCGCCCGGCGCGTCCACGGCCGTGCCGATCATGCTCGACCTGCTCCGTTCGGCCTTCCCCGCCCAGTGGCATCGCGGCTGGAAGGACGTCATGAGCCAAGCAATCCCCGACATCGACAGGACCGACTGGGACGCCGAGGCGGTTGGGGCCAGCTCTGCGGCCACCGACGTCGCACTCGGACTGGGCGCATCCCACGTGGGCGCACCCGACTTGGGTACATCCGACCTGGGAGCATCCGACTTGGGCACATCCATGCGAAACTGAGCAATTCCACGTACCACCGCCCAACCCCATGCAACACTGCGCAGCACGCACGGCATGCGGGCCCGCCTCGGCGAGGTCGAGCCCTTCTCCCGGGCCTGCACGCTGCGACCGCTAGCCAAAGGTGTGGATGTCGAGCACAAGTGACGCACGTATACACCTCTGCCTAGCGGTTGCTGCAGGCACCGCCCCAGCGACGCGACGGCCCCTGGAGTGCCATCGGGCTAAGGCTCCCACCTGGTGAGACATTGGCAGAATGCCACAGCAGAAAACACTCAGCGTTGTGGCATGGCTGATTGAACGGGGGTCGATTCGGACTTAATGTGAGCTACAACATCTAACGTAAGGAATCTCACATGCAGGTCCGACTCCCCCGCCGAGCGCTCGCGATCGGTTCAGCCCTTGCTCTCACCTTCGGTCTGGCTGCCTGCAGCACAGGAGATGAAGGCGGTGCTGAGGCCAGCGATACGATCGTCGCCGAAACCGCCTTCAACCTTAAGACCATCGATCCCCACCGGCAGTTCGAATTCACCGGGTCAACGATCGACAATGCGATCTACCAGACGGCCCTGACGTTCAAGGACGGCGATCTGACGAAGCCGACCGATGGTCTGTGCTCCTTCGAACTCTCCGATAACGACAAGAAGATGACGCTGACATTGAAGGACAAGGACGCGAAGTTCTCCAATGGCGACCCCGTCACCGTCGACGACATCGTCTTCTCCTTCAAACGACTCCAGGGCCTCAAAGGCAACCCTTCGTTCTTCCTCGATGGCGTGACCGTCAAGAAGGTCGACGACGAATCCCTCGAACTGATCAGCAAGAAGCCCAACCCGGCTCTTCCCTATATCCTGCCCAACTCCTCAATCGGCATCGTCAACTCGAAGGTCGTGAAGGAAAACGACGGCTCCACCGATTCCGACGACGGTGCCGAGCAGTTCCTCAACGAGAACTCCCAGGGCTCGGGGCCCTACAAGGTCGACACCTACGATGCTGACAGCAAGGTCGTGCTGACCGCGAATGAGCACTTCAACGGCCCGGAGCCGAAGTTCAAGCGCGTCGTCCTGCGCAATGTTGCGGCTGAGACCCAGTTGACCGACATTCAGTCCGGTCAAGCTCAGGTTGCCTTCGACCTCAACGCCGATCAAGTCAAGTCGATCGATGAGTCCATGGGTGAGATCTCGAGCCTGCCGTCGACGCGCAGCCTCTACATCTTCAACAACACCGATGAGAAGATCGGTGGCCCTGCGGCCGACCCGAACTTCCGCAAGGCAGTCATGTCCGCCATCGACTATGACAAACTCACCGGACTTGCCGGCGAAGGCTCACAGCGGATGGCCAGCCTCGTACCCAATGAGTTCATCGGTGCTGTGGACAAAGACAAAGCCCCGGAACGCGACCTGGAGAAGACGAAGAAGCTGCTGGAGAAGGCCGGTTACGACGGGGAGGAGATTCCCTTCCACTACTCGAGTGACCAGGCCGTCAATGGCGTGGATCTGGCTCAGTTGGCGCAGACTCTGCAGGCTCAGTTGAAGGAAGCAGACATCAACCTTGCTTTGAAGCCGGCACCGAGTTCAACCCAGCTCGATGGTTTCCGTTCGGCCAAGCAGCCCATGGGCATCGGCACCTGGGGTGCTGACTTCCCGGACCCGACGAACTACAACGTCTTCATCCCGGGCGGCAGCGTCGCCGAACGCGTCAACTGGGCCAAGGGTGACGATTCGAAGTTGGAGAAACTGGCCCAGGCGGCCGAGAAGACCAAGGGCGAGGATCGTGACGCCGCCTACGCGAAGCTGTTCAAGGCAACCACGGACACGGCCGTCTGGATCCCATTGGTTCAGCCGGTCAGCACCGTGGCGGTGGGGTCGAGCATCGAGAAGTACGTCTCCAACGCTGACGTCACATTCGACTTCGCAAAAGCTGAGTGAGAATGTCGGTCTCAACCACCGATAGCTCCACCGCCCACCCACCGAGCAACGACGAAGCACAGCGCATCAAGCCACCGCTGTTGCCCCCGCTGCTGCGCTACATCCTCATCCGGATCGGGATCAGCATTCTGCTCATCTGGGGTGTCACAGTCGTGACGTTCCTGATGACCAACCTGGTCCCCACCGACCCGGTCGCCGCCATCCTCGGCGACCGGGCGGCCGCGGATCCGGAGATCGTCGCGGCGACCCGAGAGCGACTCGGCCTCGACCAACCGCTCATCGTTCAGTACTTCACGTATCTGAGCAACCTGCTCCAGGGCGACATGGGAGTCTCCAACCAAACCCGCACACCTGTGCTCGAATCCATCGGTCAGGTCTTCCCTGCATCGATCGAGCTGGGCATCGGAGCCATCCTGATCTCGGTCATCATCGGCCTGCTGCTCGGTTTGGCCAGTGCGCTCAAGCAGAACACGATCCTCGATCACGCCATCCGGACCCTGAGCCTCATCGGCATCTCAGCTCCCACCTTCTGGATTGCCGCGGTCGGCTACTACGTCTTCTTCTTCAAACTCCGCGTCGTTCCCGGCGCCGGGCGCCTTGACCCGTGGATCACACCACCGCCCAGGGTCACCGGCCTCTTCACCGTCGACTCGCTGTTGGCCGGCCAGATGGGTACGTTCGTCAACGCCTTCGGGCATCTGATTCTGCCCTCGAGTGTGCTGGCGCTGTTCACCATCGGTCTGCTCACTCGGTTCAGCCGCTCGAGTGTCCTCGACATCATCCGGCTCGACTACGTGACCGCGGCCAAGGCGAAGGGACTGCCGGCACGCACGGTTGTCTTCAAGTACATCTTCCGCGGTGCTCTCGTCCCGATCATCACGGTCGTCGGCCTGGCCTTCGGTTCCCTGCTGTCCGGCGCGGTGCTGACTGAGACCGTGTTCGCCTGGAACGGCCTGGGCCAGTACGCCTTCCGCGGTGCGACGACACTCGACCTCCCGGTCATCATGGGAGTCGGTCTCGTCATCGGCATCGTCTACATCCTTGTCAATTTCATCGTCGACCTGATCTACGGCTTCGTAGATCCGAGAGTGAGGGTGCAATGAGCATCGGGACTCCCAAACAGCCGCCGACGAACACCACCACCGCCGAGGCGGCAGATCGCAATCCTGTCGACCCCGGTGTCAAACGGTGGCAGCTGCGCTTCCCCAAAGCACTGCGCACCCCACTGGGATTCATCGGAGCCATCATCCTCGCCATCTGGCTGATCGTGGCGCTCTTCGCCCCACTCCTGGCACCGTTCAATCCGCTGACCCAGGACTTCCCTCGACTGTCGCCCCCCGGGGGCGAGAATCTCCTGGGCACCGACACTTTGGGGCGGGATGTGCTCTCTCGACTTATCGTGGCCGCACGCACCACGCTGCCCGCAGCCGTCTTCGTCGTCATCTGCTCGGCTGTGCTCGGATCCGTCCTCGGTGCGATCGCCGGTTACTTCGGTCGCGCCGTCGACGAGATCATCATGCGCATCGCCGACCTTGTCTTCGCTTTCCCGACCATCATCCTCGCCATGGTCATCGCCGCGGCTCTGGGACCGGGTCTGAAGAACGCCATCATCGCGATCCTCCTCGTCTCCTGGCCCTCCTACGCTCGTGTCACCAGGTCGTTGGTGATGTCGGCGCGCAACAGCGAATACGTCGTCGCCGGCAGACTGCTCGGCTTCAGTGCCGGGAAGTCACTGGTCCGAGAGATCTCACCGAATGTGCTCTCCCCGGTTGTCGTGCTTGCCACCCTGGATGTGGGCTCGGCGATCCTCACGATGGCCGGACTCTCATTCCTGTCCCTGGGCGTGGTTCCACCGACACCGGACTGGGGCGCCATGATCAGCGAGGGAGTCTCGCAGTTCGCCGCTTGGTGGATCGCGTTCTTCCCCGGCTTGTGCATTCTTACGATCGTCATGGCCTTCAACTTCATCGGAGACAGTCTGCGCGACTCCCTTGACCCGCATACCGCACAGGAAGTGGGAGAAACCACCTCATGAGCATGATCAGCATCAAAGACCTCAACCTGTCGGTGACGACGGGCAAGGTGGAGAAGCACATCCTGCGCGATGTCTCGTTCGATCTGGAGGCGGGCAAGATCACCGGTGTCGCCGGTGCCTCCGGTTCGGGCAAGACTCAGACAGGTCTGGCGATCATGGGTCTCTCCCCCGCTGGTGCCCAGCTGAGCGGCAGCATCGACTTCGACGGCACCGAGTTGGTGGGGATGCCGCCCAAGGTCCACAACCGTCTGCGCGGCGTGCAGCTGTCGATGGTGTTCCAGGATCCGGCCTCGGCATTCCATCCCATGCTCACCATCGGCGATCAGATGACCGATCACTACCGGCATCATAAGAAGGCTTCGAAGAAGGAGGCCCTCGAACGCGCCGTCCACATCCTCGGACGCACCCGCGTTCCCCACCCTGATGAGGCGATCGGGAAGTACCCGCACCAGTTCTCCGGCGGGCAGCTGCAGCGCATCGCCTTCGCCTCGGCGATCATCTGCGACCCGAACGTGCTCATCGCCGATGAACCCACCACAGCACTCGATGTGACCGTGCAGGCCGGGATTCTGCGCCTGCTGCGCGAACTCTGCGATGACCTCAATCTGGCTGTCCTCCTCGTCACCCACGACTTCGGTGTCCTGTCCTCGGTGGCCGACACCATCGTCGTGATGAAGAACGGGCTCGTCGTCGAAACCGGAGATCGGGAACCGGTGATCACCGCACCGCAGCATGAGTACACCAGATCGCTCATCGAATCATTGCCCGGAGCGGAGGTCTCACGCTGATGACAACCACAACAACGACCGAGGAAACACCTCAGTCAATCAAAGCACCACTGCTCGAACTCGACGACGTCTCCTGCGAGTACAAACTCAACGGCGGCGGACGGTTCCGAGCCGTCAGCGACGTGTCATTGCAGCTGGGGCATTCGGAGGTGTTGGGCCTCGTAGGCGAATCCGGCTGTGGGAAGTCCACGCTGGCCAAGCTCATCTGCGGACTCGAAAAGACTGCCGGCGGCACCATCACCTTCGACTCCCACCCGGTGAAACCCCTAGGACTTGGCCGTCGGCCCAAAAATCTGCTGGGAGTCCAAATGGTCTTCCAGAACCCCTACGCATCATTGAACCCGCGCAGACGCATCAGGGATCAGCTCACCGACGCACTCGCCCTCGACCCGGAACACAACTGGACCGTGGAATCTCTCCTGGAAGCAGTCGATCTGCCCGTCGATGCTGCGCAGAGGTACTCCCACTCGTTCTCCGGTGGGCAACGGCAGCGCATCGCCATCGCCCGTGCGCTCGCCGCCGGACCGAAGGTGCTCGTCGGTGATGAGCCGATCGCCTCCCTGGATGCGTTCCTCCAAGCCAGGATCGCGCGGATGATGAGGGACCTGGCCATCGACTCCGGAGCATCGATGATCTTCATCAGCCACGATCTCTCCGTTGTCCGTGATATCGCGGACCGTGTGGCCGTGATGGAGGCAGGTAAGATTGTCGAGGTCGGTTCGACGGAACAGATCTGGAATGACCCGCAGCATCCCTATACGAAGAAGCTGCTTACGGCCATCCCGAAGGTCGACGGCAAGGGAATCATCCCCGGATAACCGCTGCACGGAAAGCCCCAAGGAGACGACGACATATGGTGACATTGCTGCGTGGGGCCGAGATCTACGCCCCGGAACGGCTCGGGAAGCAGGACATCCTCATCGAGGGACAGCAGATCACCTTCATCGGTGACGTGCCCGCCGAGGCTGTCAGTGCGTTGCCCAACGCGACCGTCATCGATGTGCAGGGACTCACTGCCACACCAGGCTTCATCGACCCACACGTCCACATCGCCGGCGGCGGGGGCGAAGGCGGATATGCCAACCGCACCCCCGAGATCGTGGTCAGCGACATCGTGAGCGCCGGAGTCACCACCGTCATCGGCTGCATGGGCACCGACGGGGTCACCCGCAGCCACGCCGATCTCCTCGCCAAGGCCCGAGCCCTCGAAACCGAAGGCATCACCACCTTCATCTACACGGGCAGCTACCAGGTCCCGGCGCGAACCCTGACCGGTTCCGTCGTCGATGATGTCGTTCTCATCGACAAGGTCATCGGCGTCGGAGAGGTCGCGATCTCGGATCGGCGTTCATTCCAACCCACCGTCGAGGCTCTGGCCGAACTCGTCAGCCAGTCTCATGTCGGTGGGCTGCTTTCCGGCAAGGCCGGCGTCACCCACTTCCACGTCGGACCGTACAAGACCCGCCTGGCCCCGCTGCATCGGCTCCTCGACGAGTATCCGATCGCACCGCAGGCCATCTACGCAACCCACATCACCCGGTCCCCCGAGCTTCTGGCCGACGCGGTGGACCTGGCGGCCAAGGGTGCCACAGTCGATATGACGGCCTCGTCGACAACGACGAAATCGTTGAGACGCTACATCGACCTCGGCGGGGATCTCAGCCGTCTCACCCTCTCTTCCGATGCCAACGGCAGCCTGCCGGACTTCGATTCCGATGGACGACTCATCGGCATGGACGTTGCCAAGCAGACGACCCTGTATGACCAAGTGTGGGCCTGTGCCGATATGCCTGGTGTCGAGCTGTCTGCAGCCGTCTCTCTCGTCACCTCCAATACGGCAGACGCCCTTGGCCTCGAGAACAAGGGACGCTTGCGCCCCGGAACCGATGCCGACATCCTCCTCACCGATGACAGTCACACCATTCAGCTCGCTTTTGCCCGGGGACGAGAGGTCGTCCGCGACGGCACACCACAGATCCAAGGAACTTTCGAATGAGCCACGAGCACGACACGACGACTCTTTCCGACGATGTCGAGGAGAAACGCCCATCCTTGGGCTGGTCGTTGGTGCCCCTGGCCGCGATGCTCGTATTACTGGCGGTGGGCTACGGCGTTCTCGGGCTCGCACCCGAACCGCTGCTGATCCTCTCCGCGATCATCGCCGGTCTGGTGGCGCTGCGGATGGGGCTGAGCTGGGAGGAGATGCTGCTTGGCATCAGGGAGAAGCTCGACGCTGCGATGCCGGCTCTGCTCGTGCTCATCTCCATCGGGATCCTCATCGGCACGTGGATGATCGCGGGAACTATTCCGATGATGATCTACTACGGGCTGGGACTCATCAGCGCTCAGTTCATCGTTCTCATCGCCTTCGTCATCTCCGCGATCGTCTCGGTCATCACCGGCACCTCTTGGGGTTCGGCCGGAACGGTGGGAGTCGCCCTCATGGGAATCGCCGCGGGCTTGGACGCACCGCTGGCGGCCACAGCCGGGGCCATCGTCGCCGGTGCGTACTTCGGTGACAAACTCTCACCGCTGTCGGATACGACGAACCTGGCTCCGATCGCTGCCGGCACGACCTTGTGGGAACACATTCGGCACATGCTCTACACCACGATCCCGGCCACGGTCGTGGCACTGGCACTGTATCTATTCGTCGGCATCAACCAACAGTCCGGTGGGACCGATTCGGACCAGATCACTGCCGTCACAGGAACCTTGGACAGTCTCTTCTCCTTCAACGTCCTCCTGCTCCTGCCGATGCTCATCGTCCTCGGCGGAGCGGTTCTCAAACTGCCCACGCTTCCGACGATCATCGGTTCATCACTGGTCGCCGGCATCCTCGCCGCGATCTTCCAGAAGGTCAACCTCGAATCGATCTTCGCGTCCACCGTCGACGGGTTCACCCCGGACATGCTCGAGGTCGGGTCCTCGACTCTGAAGAATCTGGATCCTCAGGTCGTCGAGTTGGTGTCACAGGGCGGGATGGCGTCGATGACCGGTGTCATCCTCATCGCTTTCAGTGCCTTCGCCTTCGCCGGCATCATGTCCAAGTCCGGTGCTCTCGAGACCATCATCCGGTCTCTGCTGAAGTTCGTGAAGCGCACAGGTGACCTCGTCCTCTCCACGGTGGTCTCATGCCTCACGATGGCCGTCGTGACCGGCAATTCCTACCTTTCGATCATCGTCCCAGGCGAACTGTTCAAGAAGGCCTACGCCGACCGGGGCCTTGACGCGAAGAACCTCTCCCGGACGCTGGAGGATTCCGGCACGGTCGTCGTTCCGCTCATTCCTTGGTCCTCGGCAGGCGTCTACATGGCCGGAGTGCTCGGCGTCTCCGTCCTCGACTACGCCCCGTGGGCAGTGTTCTGCTACGTCGGCTTCGCCTTCGCGATCATTCTCGGATACACCGGAATCGGCATCGCCAAACGCCGCTGACCTGGGATGGTCCCGACTGCGCCTGGCACGGCTCTTTCCGCACCACCCTGATTCACTGCTGTGACTGTCCGCTCCTCTCTTTAGCGCTGAGATATTCGCTCGGCGTGTATCCGGTGACCCGATGGAAGTCCGCGGTGAAGTGAGACTGGTCGAACCACCCGAGTTCCGCGGCCAGATCGCCGAATGCTCCATCCCACCCCCGGTCGAGTGCGGCGATGGCGTCCCTGATCCGGGCACGGACCAGGATCTGCTTGACCCCGACACCACAGTGCTCCTGAAACAGCCGCTGCAGCGACCGTTCGCTGGTGTCGGTGCGAACCGCCAACTCGCCGAGGCTGATGATCGTCGGATCATCGAGCAGACCGAGGATCTGGCGAAACCTGGCATAGCCCTTCGTCATCTGCGGGCGGAATGACAACAGCCAACCCTCGATGACCCCGACAGCTGCAGCCAGGCCATCTGCGACGCCGAGGCCTTCGCCGACTGTTTGCTCATCCATGACAGCCAGGGCCTCATCGATGCCCGGGAACCAGCTCCGCGCAGGCACCGTCGTATCCCGAATCGTCGCGGGCGCTTCGTTCGCGAAGGCCACAGTCCCGCCGAGGTGGAAGTTGACTCCGACGACACCACCGCGACCGAAGAGCCCGACATCGAACCGCTGCCCAGTCACCGGACCAGTCAGCCAGATACCTGGACCGCTCGTATTTGCCCGATGGATGTCACCGTATTCGACGGTGAGATTGATCGTCGGCTCCGAAACCGTCGCCGTCTGATAACGCTCTCCGTCCGACAGATCCCAATTCACCGCCCAATACCGTTTCACCCACGGGCGCAACTCAGCGGCCACCTCGGTGACGGCCGAATAATGAGCGTGCTCGATCATCTGAGCGGGTTTGAGCACCCGCCCGTAGAAGTGGTCGGGAGGCGAGGCTTGCTTGCTGTGTGGCGGGTTTTTCCTATCGACGACGTCGTCCATGGGACCAGAATGGCAGACATGACTGACACAGAGATGAAAACCACCGATTCCACCACTGCGAGCACCCCTGTCGCGAAGCTCGCGATGGTCACCCTCGACGCCCCCGACGCTGCGGCACTCGGCGACTTCTATTCGGCCGTGCTGGGTTGGCCTGTGGCGTATTCCGATGAAAATTACGCAATGCTCACCGGCCCCAGCAATGCCCTGGGTATCGGGACGATCCCGGACCACAAGCGCCCGGACTGGCCCGACGACGGGCACAAGCAGTTCCACTTCGACCTCGCTGCCGATGACATCGAGGCCGCGGCCGCCAGCTGCATCGAACTCGGAGCCACCCGCGCCGATCCGCAGCCCGGAGACACCTGGGTCGTCCTCCTCGATCCCGCCGGCCACCCGTTCTGCCTCACCGACGCGAAGAACTGGGGCTGACGCATCCGTACCGCCACGGTCACTGTTCCATCGAGGCGTCCCCGCGGGGACGCCTGTCAGTCCTGTTCGAGCTTCTCCACCCTCACGATGTAATGGGAGGAATCGAGTCCGTCGACAAGGATCGTCGCCGCGAACTTCTCATTGGCTCCGGTCACTATCCAATTCGGCTTGAGGATCCCCCGAGGTGGCGCCGCCTCATCGAGGGTGATTCCCATGCCCAGCTTCACCGTCTTGAGCACCTTGGTCCGCACCAGTGAACGGGCCGTTCGCGAGACCTCGAAGAGACTCGGTCTCGGACCAGCCTGGTCCGATGCTTCGAGTGCAGCGTCCCACACGGCAGCGTCGACAGGCGTTCCGATTGGTTCGAAGTCGGCGATGAAGCCCTTGCCCGAATACGCGTTGACGAGGACGTTCATCCGCTGCCCGACCCCAGGCCCCGAACCCGCACCGGCACCCGCAGCACCACTGCTCAACGACTTCTTCCGGGAGCGACCGAAGATACCTCGAGTGCGGGCGCTGAGCACCGTCCACCAGAAAGGATGAATGACTTGTCGGACCTCGGCCTGAGCGCCGGGGAGCTTGCGCGCGAACACGGCGAGCGCCTCGGCGTCGGTGATGTGCGGAGTCAGACGCAGTGCAGGCTCAGTGATACCTGCCGGCTGAGCAGCCCCGGTAGTCTGATCGGACGGTTCCTCTCTCCGATCAGCACCGGGTCCCGGCTGTTCACGCATCCTTGGGCACCTGTGCTGCCAGCGCATCGTTCTGCCCGGTGAGCATGTGAGCCGGGATAGCACCGATCTTGTCGGTCTCCTTCAACGCCGCGACAACATGTGCCGGCACCGGGTGGGACTTCTGCGTGGCCAGGGACACGAGGATGAGTGCCAGGGTCGAGCAGACGATGCCGATGCCCATCGGGTCGACGCCGGTGACGTCGACGAGTCCGGTCAGCTGCCAGACGACCGAGGACACGGTGCCCAAGACCATTGAGGAGATGGCCCCGGGAACGTTGGCCTTCTTCCACCAGGCTGCGGCGACGTAGACGGGGACGAATGCGGCACCGAGCACGGTAGTGGAGAAGATGACCACCTCGGCGACGGCCGGTGGATCGTTGACGGCCACGATGTAGCCGATGATGGCGAGGATGAGGACGGTGAAGCGTGAGACCCACACCGACTGGCTGTCGGACATGTCCTTCTTAATGAAGCGCTGGAACAGGTCCTGGCTGGCGATCGTGCCCGACTGCAGCAGCAGCGCGTCCGCGGTGGACATGATGGCCGCCATGATGCCTGCCATGACGATGCCCACGGCGAAGTTTGGCAGCACGGTGTCCGCGACCTGGAAGACCGCGAGCTCCGGGTTGTCGAGGTTGGGCAGGAGGATGAGCGCCATGATGCCCACGATGTAGGGCGCGGGAATGAAGAGCAGGTTGAAGCCGGTGGCGTACATGCTCGCTGTGCGCGCGACCGAGGGCCGTTTCATGGCCATGTGACTGACGTTGACGTGCGGCCAGCCCATGTAGCCGATGGAGAAGACGAGGACTGCACCGATGATGACGCCCCACTGTACGGAGCCGAAGCCGTCGGGTCCCCACATGGTCAGCAGGTTCGGGTTGATCTCGCCGACGGCATTGTTTCCGGCGGTCCATCCGCCCACTGCCTGCATCGTGCCGATGAGGATCCAGACCATGCCGATGAGCATGATGATCGCTTGGACGAAGTCGGTGTAGGCCACGGCCAGGTAGCCGCCGAGGAACGTGTAGAAGACGATGACTCCGACGGCGATGAGCAGCGCCCACGCGTACGGGATGCCGGTGACCATCTCCAGGCCGCGACCGCCGGCGATGAACTGGCTCATGACGTAGAAGAAGATGCAGAACACGGCGACCGGAGCGGCAATCGCGCGGATCCACGGCGATGGGTACCGGTGCTCGAGGTATTCGATCGAGGTCAGCGACCCCAGGATCTGGGAGAGCTTGCGCATTCGCCTGCCCAGGATCGACAGGTTGAGTACGCCGCCGCCGATGTCACCCATCGCGTACCAGAGTGAGAAGTAGCCCTTGGTGTAGGCCAGGGAGCCGGCGCCGAGGAACATGTAGCCCGACATCGATGAGGACTGCAGACGCAGTGCGGTCACTGCCGGACCGAGGCTGCGCCCGCCCAGAAGGTAGCCTTCGCTGTCCTTGTTGCCGATCTTGAGCGTCCACACGCCGATGCCGGCCATGGCGATGAAGTAGATGACGAGGAACCAGGTTTCGAGGTTCATGCCATTCCCCCGTTCTCAGGCTCGGAGCGGTGGCCCGGCGCCGAGGTGGTTGGACCGGATCCGCCCGCTGTGAGCTTGTCCTCGGCGACGTCCTCGGCCTTCCAGCCACGGGAGAGGTAGACGAAGACGAGCGTGTAGATCACCCATATTGCGGGGATGCCGAAGATGATGGCGACGGTTGCCGCCGGGAGACCGAACATTGAGACCACCTCGTTGTGTCGCTGAACAGGGTTGGCGGTGTCGGAACCGTGCCGAGCCACAGGCTGCGCGGGGCGACCTGGGCTTCCACGGCGCTCACCACCATGTTGAGGTGAGAATACAACGTTTTGTCAGATAGTTCTCAAGCTTCTCGGCCCAGCGGTCCGACAGCCTCGGCTTTTGACTGTCCGCAGGTGTGACTCGGCTGCTCAGGCGACGGTGAAGTCCCTGTCGTGGAGACCGGTGGCGCTGCCGGGGATCGCGGGCCTGCGTTCGGAGATCTGGACGTTGCCGTCAGCATCGACCGCTCGCACCGTCACGGTGTGGCTGCCCGACTCAAGGTCATCGAAGGCACACCGCCACTGCCGCCAGGTGTCAGAGTTCAGCTCTTCGCTCAGTTCGGCGGTGTGCCAGTCTCCGCTGTCGATGCGCACTCGTACCTCGGCGATGCCGACGTGTTGGGCCCAGGCCATGCCTGCGGTGACGATCTGGCCGTCTTTGTTCGGGTTGACCTGGGCACCGGCGCGGGGAACGTCGACCCTTGAGGCCACGAGGACGGGCCCGTGGGTGGACCAGCCGCGCGTCGTCCAGTAGGCCTCCTTGTCGGCGAAGCGGGTGACTTCGAGTTCGGTGACCCATTTGGTCGCGGAGACGAAGCCGTAGAGTCCGGGCACGACGAGTCGGGCGGGGAAGCCGTGGTCGCGGGGCAGCGGTTCGCCGTTCATGCCCACGGCCAGCAGCGACGCTCGATCATCGGTGAGCGTTTCAAGTGGTGTGGAGGCGGTGAAGCCGTCATCGGAGGTCGAGAGCACCATGTCTGCCCCGTCCTGAGGTTTGGCACGTTTGAACAGTTCGCGCACCGGGTACCCGAGCCACGTGGCGTTGCCGACGAGGTCACCGCCGACCTCGTTCGAGACACAGGTCAGGCTGACTCGGTGCTCTTCCAGTGGCAGTTCGAGCAGTTCGTCCATCGTGATCGTGACTTCCTCGTCGACCATTCCGTGGATGCGCAGTGACCAGGACGCAGCGTCAACGGACGGCGGGATGAGCGCGGTGTCGATGCGGTAGAAGTCGTCGTTGGGGGTGATGATCGGGGCGAGTCCCTCGATGTTCAGATCTGCTCCTGCCGGGACCTTAGGCGCCGAGGTGGCCGGCCGTGGCAGCACCAGTTTCGTCACCGCTCCTGCCGCATTTCGGGCGAGGACCGCGGCGGACTGTCCGGCCGCGATGGCGGCGATTCCGACCACGCTCAGTCCCGCAGCCAGACCGAAGAAGGCACGCCGGTCGGTGCCGGGGTGTAAGTCTGTGCCGGAATGGGCGTCCGCGTCGAGCTTCACGTCGTTGTCGACTGGGCCACCGGAGAGCTGCTCGGCCCGACCGGCGAAGCGGATGAGCCCCACATAGACGGCACATCCCAGCCCCACCCCTAAGAGTGCCGGAACCGCGTCGAGGAACGATCCTCCTGTGCTCAACAGCAATACGACCGGCAGGATGCCGAGGCCGATGAGGAGCACGAATGACAGCGCCCGCCGGTGCAGGCCGATCCGGCCGATCACGCCGCCGAGGATCGCTCCGACGATGACGAGGGTGATGACGAGGGCGAGCTTGTCGTTCGTCCCGAAGATGCTGATGGCAGTCTTGATCATCGCGGTGGGTACGAGTGGGATGATCGTCTGTCCCAGGATCAGCAGCGGCGCCGAGGTGGCGGAGAAGGCACCGGAGATGAACTCGCCGGCGCCGAAGTACACGAGGGTCGCGACGATGCCTGCGAGGGTGAAGAGCAGTGGACGGCGATCGGTCATCAAGGGTGCACACCTTCTCGGGACAGCGGCTGGTGCTGTTGATTATCCTCGTCTGCGGCTTCCGGAGGGGGCGGAAAACCTTACAGATCGATGACGTCGCCTCGCGGGGCCGCGGTGGAGAAGGGAACTAGGCGAGTTCGCGACGGAGTCGAATCGCTGTTTCGAGCAGCGCTTCCAGTCGTTCCTGCCGAGATTCTTCCGGGAGTGCCTTGGTC
Organism: Brevibacterium aurantiacum; assembly: GCF_003932995.1. Taxonomy (NCBI): domain Bacteria; kingdom Bacillati; phylum Actinomycetota; class Actinomycetes; order Micrococcales; family Brevibacteriaceae; genus Brevibacterium; species Brevibacterium aurantiacum. The sequence continues at coordinate 1,388,090 of NZ_CP025333.1, read as the reverse complement.
GATGCCATTCCGTCTTCGATGAGGACGACGACCTGGTCAGCTAAGCTCTGATCCCCCAGGTCGGGGACGCTACGACCATCAGAGCCGATCGCCGAGAACTGCGCGAGCGCCTCGGTGATGGTGCCTCTCCTGGACATGGTGCCAGCGTCGGTGGCGGGAGAATTCGGACCCGCCTCGGCGAGCTGGCGAGGGTTGAGGCCGATGATGCGGATGCGCAGACGCCGAACCTCGGTCTCAAGATCCGCCTCTGCTGTGCTCATGAGCCCATGATAGTCCGGGTGCACGCGCGTTCCCGAGGTCGGGCCCGTCCCCGCGGTTGGCTTGTAACTTTTCACTCCCCGGGGACGGCGAAGAAGCGCAGATTCGCCACGACGTCCGGGACATCCTCGCTGACGCTGCCGGCGAACACCTTTCCCGCCTCGACGGCATCGAGATGGGCGATGACCTCCGCATCTGCCTCAACAGCCTCGGCGAGGCTGCGCAGAACGCCTGCCCGGTATGCAGCATCGCGGGCCCACGGACCGGAAGCAAACGCCTGGCGGGCATGCCCGACCGCAGCGTCGAGCTGAGCTGTCGAGGCCTCCGCTAGTGACCCCAGCGCGGTTCCTGTCATCGGGGAGATGAGATCGATGTGCGGCCCTTCACCGGGAAGGCTGCGACCATTCATATGCACGCCGAGGTTGCCCTCGAGGATGCGGGTGACGGCGAGTTCGCTCTTCTCAGACATGTGCGGTCTCCTTCTCCATGGCGGTGATCGCTGCCAGCAGCGCGTCGACGGTGTCGGGTGCTGCGGTGGGCAGCGGAGCACGGACGGGGCCCTGCTCAGCCCCGCGCCGGCTCAGCGTCTGTTTGATGAGGGAGATGAAGGCGGGACTGTCTTCGATCTGTCCCAGCGGACCGGCCAGTTGATTCCACAGTGCCACGGCCTCGTCCCACCTGCCCTGGTTCGAAAAATCCCACAGCTGTTGGCACTGTCGCGGCAGGAGCCAGGCGGAGGCCGCGACCCAGCCGCTGGCACCTTGGGTGAATCCTTCGAGCGCGATGCCGTCGGCGCCGACGAACACCTCGACGTCGGTGCCCAGTTCATCGCGCAGCTCACGGATTCTTGTGGCTGCTCCGGAGGTCTCCTTCACGCTCCAGAAGCTGCCGGTGTCGAGCAGTGTCCCGAGGTGCTGGGGCAGAAGGTCGGTCCCCGTCGAGTGCGGGTTGTTGTAGACCATGACCGGCAGCTCGGATGTGGACATGACCGTGTGCAGTGCGGCGACGGCCGTATCGGGTTCGAGCCCACCGTAGAAGGGCGGGGTGATCATCGCCGCGTCGGCGCCCAGCTGCTGTGCCTGTGCAATCTGTGCGCTCACCTCCGTCGGGGTGTAGGCCATGCAGCCGACGACGACGTGGGCGCGGCCGGCTGCAGTGTCGACCACCGTGCGGATCTGGGCATCGCGTTCCTGCCGGCTCAGTGCCAGGGCCTCCCCCGTGGCGCCGAGGCACAGGATTCCAGTGACTCCGGCAGCGAGCACGGATTCGACGCCAGCGGCGGTCTGCTCGGCGCTCTGCGCCCCGCTCGAATCGAAGGGGGTGGTGGGAACGGCGAAGACGCCGCGCATGTTCGGTCCGCTCATGATGGGATCATCCTTCTCTCGGCGCTGCTTCTGCGGTGAAGTTCTGCTGGTTCCGACACTGCGAGCCTATGAAGACAGACGGTGGGCTTCAATGCCCGGAGCTACAGACCGTGGTGCACAAACGCACCAACAACCTCGGCGCTTCAGCTCCGACGCACCGTTTCAGATACGACGAAGGGCGGACTCCCTGTCTGGGAATCCGCCCTTCGCTTCGCTGCTGTCGCCGCCGTTCGGTGGTGTCCGTGAGGCAGGCGATGCGCTCCTAGTTTCTGAAGTAGGAGATGAGGCGCAGGATTTCGATGTAGAGCCACACGAGGGTGACCATGAGGGAGAAGGCGCACATCCAGGAGTACTTCTCCGGGATCCGCTGCTTCACACCCTGTTCGATCATCTGGAAGTCCATGATGAGTGTCATGGCTGCGAGCACGGTGGCGACGATGCCGATGATGACACCCAAGGGGAAGGTCATTCCCATGATGTTGATTTCGACGCTGCGGGCGCCACCGGTGCCGGTGAACATCGCGATGCCGAAGTTGATGAGCGAGAAGATGGCATAACCGCCGACGGCGATGAGCATGAACTTCTTCATCTTCGAGCCGAAGCGCACACCCTGGAACTTGAACAGGGCGAGCATGACGCCGAAGACGCAGAGCGTGGCCAGAACGGCCTGGAGGACGATGCCGGAGAACTGGGCTTCGAAGATCGCGGAGATGCCGCCGAGGAAGACGCCCTCAAAGACCGCATAGCCGATGATCAGGGCCTTGCTCGGTTCCTTCTTGAACGCGTTGACCAGGCCGAGGACCAGGGCGATGAGCATCGCGGGAAGGGCAAGGACTGGAACGAACCAGCCGACGACGGCACCAGCGAGAAGAATGGCGAAGAGCACACCGGTCTTCATCATCACGTCGTCGTAGGTCATCGCGCGTTCGGCGGTCTGCGGACCGGCGTTGCGGTTCTGCGCGGCGGGCTGGTCGAACAGGTTGTTGAGTTCCTGGTCGGACATGACCGGTTCGTTGCGGCCGGCCTGGACTCCCTGGTTGAGGGCCCGGTTCATCATGGGGTTACTCACGGTCGAGATCCTTTCGATCTGAGCAGGTTGCTCGCACAGACGACATGCCGCACGAGAGTTGTTTCATAGTCTCAGTCTAGTCACTTGAGCTGGACAGTCACTGATGGTCCTGCGCTCAAGTCAACGAGCGTTGCACGATCGTAACGCCGGCCGCGGGGTCGATTATTCCCGTTTCCACGGCAGATGTTGTTTTCGTGGCAGGTGTGGTCACTCGACTGAGACCTCAGCCCATGTGGTAGCTCGTGGCCGAACCGGGTCCCCAGGGAATTCCGATGGACCACCAGATGAAGAAGAGCAGTCCCCAGAGGACGAACATTGCGAATGAGAGCGGAATGGTGAAGGACAGCACGGTGCCGATTCCGGCGTCTCGCTTGTACCTCTGGATGAAGCCGAGGACGACGACGAAGTAGGGGCTCATCGGCGAGATGATGTTCGTCGTCGAGTCACCGATGCGGTACAGGGCCTGCGTGGTCTCCGGGGAGATGGACAGGAGCATGAACATCGGCACGAGAACCGGCGCCATGAGTGTCCACAGTCCTGAGCCTGATGTCAGGAACAGTGCGCCGAGGGCGACGAGCAGCCATCCGCCGAGGAGGATGACGAATGTTCCCGTCTCGAGTGAGCCGAAGAACTCGGCTCCCTTGATTGCGAGGATCTCGCCGAGGCTGGACATCTTGAACAGCGCCAGGAACTGGCTGGCTGCGAAGAAGAGGACGATGACCGGGACGAAGGGCAGGAGTCCCTTGCCCATCATGTCGGGAATGTCCGAGGTCTTCTTGATCGATCCGGTGGCGTAGCCGTAGACGATGCCGACGATGAAGAACCCGAAGCCGATGATGGCGGCGATTCCTGCCATGAGCCCCGATTCGGGACCGAATCCACCGGCTTCGTCTCGCAGGAACGATCCCTTCGGCAGTGCGAGGAAGAACAGGATCGCGGCGCAGGCGACGATGGACAGGACTGCGATGACCATGCCGCGCTTCTCTTTGGAGTCCAGCGCCATCTTGACGTCGAAGTTCTCGGGATCGTTCTCGTCGGGTTCGTCGAGTTCGATCTGGTCGGCTCGCTTCGACAGCAGCAGTTCGGTGACGAGGGTGACGGCGGCTGCGACTACGAACATCGAGATGAAGTTGAAGTAGAAGTTCGCGAGCGGGCTGACCACGTAGTCCGGGTCGATGATCTGTGCCGCCGAGGTGGAGAGACCGCCGAGGATCGTATCCATTGAGTTGACCATCGGTGCTGCCGAATACCCACCCGAGGTTGCAGCGTAGGCGACGAGGCAGCCGAGCATCGGATTGCGCCCCACCGCCTTGAACGCGAGTCCGCCGAGGGGAATCATGATCATGTATGAGGCGTCGGAGGCAATCGATGCCGCAGTGCCGGCGAGTGCGACGATGAAGGTGATCCACTTCGGTGAGGCACCGGCGATCGTGCCGCGCAGCATTGCCGGGATCAGTCCGGACTGCTCTGCCACGGCGACACCGATGAGCACGATGAGGACGAGGCCCAGCGGTGGGAACGTGACGAAGTTGTTCGTGGCTCCCGCGACGATCTCGCGTAGGGACTCTGTGCTGAAGAGGTTGGTCACCGTCACCGTCTCTTCGGTGGCCGGGTTGACTGCCTGCAGACCGGTGGCGGAGAAGATCGCCGAGAGCGCCATGACCACTACGGCCAGGGACAGGAACAGCCAGAAGGGGTGCGGCAGCTTGTTTCCGGCCTTCTCGATGACGACCAGCAGACGCATCAGCCAGCTGAGCTCGGCCGGCTTCTTCGGTTTCGTGTCGTTGACAGCGGCATTGCGCGACATCGATGCTCCTCGGTGACTCGTCGAAAAGGGTGTGCAGGTGATCCCGATTAAGCCGCCCACCTCGGCGGTCGATCATGATCATTGTGTGGCAGGGACCACTGTGTGCAAGTTCTCAGTGTTATGGACAACACCGATTGCGGCGAGGCAATCTCATATCCTGGATCGACTGCAGCATTCGCCGAGGTGGTCGAGGAGCATCCGTACGCCCGGTACTGAGAAACGGGGACAGAAAGAATGCCGACCACACGAACGTGTGATCGGCATTCTCAGTATGCTGCGGTACTTAGCTCAGCGCTCGAGGTTTCCTTGGATGAAGGCTTCGACTGCGTCATGGGCTGCGTCGTCGCCCTTCTGCTCAGGGGGTGACTTCATGAAGTACGACGATGCGGAGATGAGGGCACCGCCGACACCGCGGTCGAGGCCGATCTTCGCCGCACGGACGGCATCGATGATGACTCCGGCCGAGTTCGGCGAGTCCCAGACCTCGAGCTTGTACTCAAGAGACACGGGGGCATCGCCGAAGTTGCGGCCCTCGAGGCGGACGAAGGCCCATTTGCGGTCGTCGAGCCACTCAATGTAGTCACTGGGGCCGATGTGGACATTGCGAGGTTCGAGCTCGGCCGAGGTGTTCGAGGTTACGGCCTGAGTCTTCGAGATCTTCTTCGATTCGAGGCGCTTGCGCTCGAGCATGTTCTTGAAGTCCATGTTGCCGCCGACATTGAGCTGGTAGGTGCGGTCGAGGACGACGCCGCGGTCTTCGAACAGTTTGGCCATCACACGGTGGGTGATGGTCGCACCGATCTGGCTCTTGATGTCGTCACCGACGATGGGCACACCGGCGGCGCGGAACTTCTCGTCCCACTCCTTGGTGCCGGCGATGAAGACCGGGAGGGCATTGACGAAGGCGACCTTCGCGTCGATGGCGGCCTGTGCGTAGAACTCCACGGCCTCCTGCGAACCCACGGGCAGGTAGCAGACGAGGACGTCGGCGCGCGCATCACGCAGAGCCTGAGCGACGTCGACGGGTTCGACGTCTGATTCGACGATGGTCTCGCGGTAGTACTCGCCGAGTCCGTCCAGAGTCGGTCCGCGCTGCACCTGGACCCCGGTCGAGGGGACGTCGGCGATTTTGATCGTGTTGTTCTCACTGGCGACGATCGCCTCGGCGATATCGGCACCGACCTTCTTGTCGTCGACATCGAATGCGGCGACGAATTCGATATCACCGACGTGATAGTCCCCGAATTCCACGTGCATGAGTCCCGGTACTTTACTGCCCGGAGCTGCGTCCCGGTAATACTCAACACCTTGGATCAGGGAAGAGGCGCAGTTGCCCAATCCGGCAATCGCGACTCGAATCGATTTCGTTCCCACGTCTGTGATATCTCCTTTGTCATTTCGGGTCTCCCCGAGCGTCAGGTCTCCCCAACTGGGGCCACCTTGAAATGACCCCGACTATTCATCTTAATGTCCTCGTCAAAACGGCGAGGCCTCTCATCGAAACAGCGGACCTCCTCGTCGAATTCCGAGGCATGCGAGCGCTCGTGCTCTTGGCACGGCCGTTCGCGGTGTGTGTACTCAGCTGACGACGAGCGGCTCCAGAACCAGATCCGGATGGTTCTTCTGCACGCCTTGGAGTCGCCATCTGTCCGAGAAGAGGGCGAGCAGCTCACCGTCGGAACGGTGCAGAACCTCCACCGACCGTTCTCTGGCCAAGGTCGGCACACATTCCGGTGTGGTGCGACGGGCCAGGGAGAAGTTGAGGCGCTCAAGTGAGCAGGGTGCGTGGAACTCGTTGTTCATCCGGTCTTCGGCAACCTCGAACTGCATCGGGCCCACGGCGCCGAGGACAGGAGCCTGGTCACCGCGCAGGTCTGAGCGCAGCACCTGAATGACACCCTCGTGATCGAGCTGTTCGATGCCGCGGCGGAACTGCTTGTACTTCGAGGAGTCCTTGGCCCTGATCACCATGAAGTGCTCGGGTGAGAAGGTCGGAATGCCGGGGAATTCGACCTTCTTGTCCAAGTACAGCGAATCGCCCACGCGCAGTGCGCTGGCGTTGACCAAACCGACGACGTCGCCCGGGAAGGCTTCGTCGACGACATCACGGTCACGGCCGAAGACCTGCTGCGCGTACTTCGTGGCGAAGGGTTTCCCGGTCGCGGCGTGGGTGAGCACGGAACCGCGTTCGAAGACGCCCGAGCAGACGCGGATGTAGGCCAGGCGGTCACGGTGGTTGGAGTCCATACCGGCCTGGACCTTGAAGACGAATCCGGAGAACGGGTCGGCCACGTCGCGGGGCTCATCGTCCTTGTCCAGACGTGCCTCTGCAGCAGGTGCCAGGTCGACGAGCATATCGAGGAGTTTGTGAATGCCGAAGTTGAGCACGGCGGAGGCGAACATCACCGGGGTCGATTTGCCGGCGAGGAATGTCTCCTGGTCGTGGTTCTGATCTTCCATGTCGAGGAGATCGGATTCGTCGGCGGCGGTCTGCCAGGCATCGCCTTCGAGCTCGATGGCCTTGTCCGCCGAATAGGTCTCTTCTCCGGCGATGTTGGCACCGGCATCGGTGCGGTCGTACTTCGTGTAGTCGCCGGTGAGTCGGTCGAGGACTCCCCTGAAGTCACCGGACTGTCCGACCGGCCAGGTCAGCGGAGTAGGCAGCAGGCCGGTGCGTTCCTGAACCTCGTCCATGAGCTCCAGAGCGTCGAGACCGGCACGGTCCCATTTGTTGATCACGGTGATGATCGGGATGCCCCGGTGGGCACAGACTTCGAAGAGCTTCATGGTCTGGGCCTCGAGGCCCTTGGCCGCATCGATGAGCATCACTGCGCAGTCGACGGCAGAGAGCACACGGTAGGTGTCCTCGGAGAAGTCAGCGTGTCCCGGGGTGTCGACGAGGTTGAAGACCGCGTCCCGGTACTCGAACTGCAGTGCCGCCGAGGAGATCGAGATTCCGCGGTCCTGCTCCATCTTCATCCAGTCGGAGACGGTGGCGCGGCGACCGGCCTTGCCGTGGGTGGCGCCGGCCTTGCCGATGGCTCGCGCATGCAGGGCGAGCGCCTCGGTGGTCGTCGATTTACCCGCGTCGGGGTGCGAAATGACAGCGAACGTCCGGCGGCGGTCCGCCTGGGTTCGAATGTCCTTGTCAGAATACTGGCCAGAAGTCACCAAAATATCTTATCCCTCTTCTGTCCCCGACCGGGTGTCCGGTCAGTCACAGTTGTCTTTGAACGCCTGTCGGGGAGCTTTGCGTCCGTATCTCCGACGGTGTCGCTGGCAGACCCAGCGTCGCTGGCAGGCCCAGTGTTGCAGTGGGCGCCAGCCAGTCGTCCAGCGTCCTGTCGGATTCCACGTTTATGCTGGATGGCGATGAACGAGGAATTTGTTGAATACGCCGGACGCTCTGAACCGAAGGAACGCCTGCTCAAGGCCCTGCCGCTGATCTTGGCGGCACTCCTCGGCATCCCCTTCCTGGTGCTGGCGATCAAGTTCTCGCTCTCGATGGGGCAGTACACGAAGTACATGTTCGACATCGAAACCTCCGCATGGTTCGCCACCGGCATGGTGATGCTCAGTCTCTCCGGTGCGTTCTGTCTCGTCTTCTATCTCGTGTTCCTCTTCTTCGGCACCCGCAGGCGCACCTGGAAGTGGCGCATCTGGTGGGCCGTCGCGGCTTTCCTCGCCGCGGCGATCCTCCCGATCTGGTGGCTCTTCGCCGGCTACTTCACCACGGCCCCCGCCTAGACTCGACCCCAGCCGCTTACAGCTGAGCGAGTGCCTTGGCGATCCTCTTCTCCGACACCGGGTGGGCGGTACCCAGTGAATTCGCGTAGAGGCTGACGCGCAGCTCCTCGAGCATGACGATCACGTCCCGCCACTCGCTGGGCACCGAGACCACAATGCGTGACCAGTCCGCTTTGGACAGTTCGGGGAATCTGTTGCCGACCTTCTTCATCACGGAGTCGGTGCTGCCGCTGACGCGGTCCATGAGCTGCTTGTCACGCATCGGCGAGTTCTGCATTCCGTCGATGCGGACCACCTCTGCCTGCACCCACCTCGGCAGCTCGCGAACCATCTGCCCGGACATCGCGGCAACCGACGCACCCGTGACTCGCGATCCGCGCCATGCCTGCACATCGGCGAGGTTGGACAGGATCGCCAGGGACGAAGCCTTCGATACGAGTTTGTCGAGTTCGGTGGCCGAGCGCAGTGCCTTCATCAGGTGAGGCAGGAGGCTCGCGCACATGTCGGTCAGTGCCGCGTGCACCTTCGTCTCGAGCGAACCGAACTCTGCGGCATCGGCCACCCAACCGGTCTCTGCTGCCCCCAGTTCGGCTTCGACGACACTGCGGATTCCTGCTCTGACCAGGGCATGCAGCATCTCGTCCGAGGTCTTCTGGTGGCCGGCGAGGACCAGCTTCTCATCGGTAGTGAGTCCGTCTCGCAGGTATTTCAGCGCCTCGTTCGTGCGCAGGCTCAGCAGTGTGATGAGTCCTTCGCGTGAGGACAGTCGCGCCTGTGCCGCGGTGTCGAAGGCGACGAGGTCGACACTGGTTCCGCGGTCCACGAGCCCGGGTACAGCGCCGACTTCCGCCTCATCTGGATTGGTCAGTGCGCCGAAGGACCATGAGGTCATGCCGGTCTGCGCAGTGAACGAAACCTGCTGTGCCCGAGCTTTGCGCACCTGGGGTTTCGCGGTCTTCGTCAGTTTCTTCAGGTCTTCCCCGATGCCCACGGTGGTGGTGCCGTCGATGACGCGGAAGCGGATCCGCAGGTGAGGTGGGATGCGGCCGAGGTCGAAGTCCTCGGCGGTCACTGTGATCGGCACCAGGTCGTTCAGGCCTCCTCCGCCGGCGCGTTCGCTCAGCTGAGCGGCGAGCACTTCGGGCAGAGCCCCGCGATAGGGGGTGAGGACTGGAAGGATGTCGCGGGCGACGTCCGGTGCGGGCACGAAGTAGCGGCGTTTGTTCTTCGGCAGCGAGCGAATGTAGGCGGCGACGAGTTCTTCCCGCAGTCCCGGGACCTGCCAGGAGAATTCGTCGGAGTCCACCAGTGGCACGGCTGCCGCGGGCAGTTCGACGGTCACTCCGTCCTCGGTGCTGCCGGGTTCGAAGGAGTAGCGCAGCTTGGCCGTGGACCCGTCGACGAGTTCCCATTCCATCGGGAAGTCGTCGGCCACCGAGGCGGTCAGTTCCTCACTGTCGTCGCTGAGCAGGATCGAGGTGGACAGATCCAGGATGTGCGAGTCACGACGTTTCTGCTTCTTCCACCAAGCACGGAAATCCGCCGCCGAGGTGATTGTGGCCGGAATCCGCTCATCGTAGAACTCGAAGAGGGCATCGTCCTGGTCAAGGACCCTGCGGTTGCGTGTGCGTGAGGCGAGCGCCTCCGCCTCGTCGATGACGGCAGCGTTGGTTTCGAGGAATCCGAAGCGTTCGTGCCAGTCACCTTCGATGAGGCCCTTGCGGATGAACATGTCACGCGCGGCCTCCCGGTCGAAGGTGCCGTATCCGACGCGACGGTCGGAGACGAGGGTGACGCCGTAGAGGGAGATCTTCTCGTAGACCATCGACCCGCCGGCCTTCTTCGACCAGTGCGGATCCGAATACTGTCTGGTCACCAGGTCACCGGCGGCTTCGACGACCCAGTCGGGTTCGATCGCTGAGACCGTGCGCGCCCACAGTCGTGAGGTTTCGACGAGTTCGGCGGCCATGACGAAATCGGGTTTCTTCTTGAACAGGCCTGACCCGGGGAAGATCGCGAAGCGCGTGCCGCGGGCTCCCTGATAGTCCTTGTTGCGCTCGGACCGGGAGCCGATCATCGACAGCAGTCCCGTCAGCAGCGCCCGATGGATGGCCGCGGCATGCGGGTCGAGGCGGGCACTGGCGGCGCTCTGCCCGGAGTCGTTCGCCCCGTCAGAGCCGCTGCTCTTCTTCGCACTGCGTTTCTGCGCGCTGAGTTCGGCGAAGCCGATCTTGCCGTTGGCGCTCTTCGCTCCGGTCGTCGCTGCGGCAGCGTTCGACCCGGCAGCGTTCGACACGGCCCCCTTCGCCCCCTTCGCGTTCGACGCAGCCCCAGGCCCGACCTCGGCGGCCGATGTTTGCACTGGACGCCACACGGATTTGTTGACGCGGATGCCGGCCGATCCCGACAGGGAGCGCAGCTGGCCGACGAGGTCCTGCCATTCGCGGATGCGCACGAAGTTGAGGAATTCGGCCTTGCACTGGCGCCGGAATTTCGAGCTGGTCAGCGCCGACTGCTGGTCATCCAGGTAGTTCCACAGATTGAGGTAGGACAGGAAGTCGCTGCCCGGGTGAGTGAAGCGAGCGTGCTTCTCATCGGCGGCGGCACGGACCTCGGTAGGGCGTTCGCGGGGGTCCTGGATGGACAGGGCCGCGACGATGATGGTGACCTCTCCCCCGCATCCCGCCTCGGCGCCGGCGATGACCATGCGCGCCAGGCGCGGATCGATCGGGAGCAGGGACAGCTGCCTGCCCGTCGGGGTGACCGTGATCGTTCCCGCCTTATCGCTGGTCAGAGCGCCCAGCTCGGCGAGCATGGTGCGCCCGTCACGGACGGCCTTGGCCTCCGGCGGGGTGAGGAACGGGAAATCGAGGATCTCTTTGTCGCTGGCCGCGAATCCGAGGTCGGTCATCTGCAGGATGACGCTGGCCAGGTTCGTGCGCAGGATCTCCGGGTCGGTGAATTCGGGGCGTGAGTCGAAGTCTGTTTCCGAGTACAGGCGGATGCAGATGCCGTCGCTGGTGCGTCCCGACCGGCCCTTGCGCTGGTTCGCACTCGCCTGGGAGATGCGTTCGATCGGCAGGCGTTGGACGCGGGTGCGGTTGGAGTACCGGGAGATGCGGGCGGTGCCGACGTCGATGACGTATTTGATGCCGGGGACGGTCAGTGAGGTTTCGGCGACGTTCGTGGCCAGGACCAGGCGCGGGCGCGAATGCGGTTTGAAGACCTTTTGCTGTTCACCGGCGGAGAGCCGGGCGAAGAGCGGTACGACTTCCCAATTGCTCAGGCGCGGCCGTTTGCGCAGGTGAGCTTCGAGTGCTTCGGCGGTGTCGCGGATTTCGCGTTCCCCAGAGAGGAAGACGAGGATGTCGCCGGGTGCTTCGGTGCTGAGTTCATCGAAGGCGGCGATGATGCCCTCGGTCTGCTCTTCGGGCCCCGTTTCGTAGCTTCCCGACTCCCCCGGGCCATCGACGTCGTCGTCTTCGTCATCGTCGACGAGTGGACGGTAGCGGACCTCGACCGGATAGGTGCGGCCTGCGACCTCGATGATCGGGGCGTCGTCGAAGTGCGCGGCGAAGGACTGCGGGTCGATTGTCGCCGAGGTGATGATGACCTTGAGTTCGGGCCGCTTCCCCATCACTTCTTTGAGGTAGCCGAGCAGGAAGTCGATGTTGAGGCTGCGTTCGTGGGCCTCGTCGATGATGATGACTTCGTAGTCGCGCAGCAGTTTGTCGCGGGAGAGTTCGGAGAGCAGGATGCCGTCGGTCATGACCTTGACCCGGGTTGAGTCCGCGACCTGAGCGGTGAAGCGCACCTGGTAGCCGATGGTCCCGCCCAGGTCCTCGCCTAGTTCGTCGGCGATGCGCTCGGCCACGGTCCTGGCCGCGATGCGCCGAGGCTGGGTGTGCCCGATGAGTCCGTTGACTCCCAGCCCCAGTTCGAGGCAGATCTTGGGCAGCTGGGTTGTCTTGCCTGAGCCGGTCTCACCGGCGACGATGACGACCTGGTTGTCGCGGATGGCCTCGGCTATCTCGTCCTTGGCGGCACTGACCGGCAGGTTCTCCGGGTAGGTGACGTCCACAGACTGTGACCGGCGAGCCTCCGTCAACCGTGCCCGACGCTCACGATGTCCTGCCCCGGTGTTCTTGTGCCGCTGGTTCCTGCGCCGAGGTGATCGCTTCCCCGACTGCGTACCCTTGGGTGAGGGCTGCAAGTCAGAGCGCGAGGACGGCGCGTCCGGGCGCGACGATTTCGTGTCCTTGCTCGGAGCCGACGGTTCGGTGCGCGGGGTGGAGGATGCTGAGTTCTCATGTGCCATTTCAGTCCCAGCTTATCGTCTGCCCCGCCGAGGTGGGCGCCTCCCATGGATCCACCCGCCCAGTCCCATGGACGGACTCAGGTGTTGTTCGCCAACGACCGCAGTTTGGCGAGGTAGGCATCCCAGTCCTGGTCCTCCGGCATATTCGAATTGCGGGGGTTCAACCCAGCCTGTCCGTCAATGCTCTCGCGGACGATGTCGACCTGGCCCAGATGCCGCGCGAGGTCCACGATGACGTGGACCATGATCTGCTTGAGAGACACCGCAGCTCTCTCAGCGGGCCAATGAGGAACCGTGCCCTGCGCATCGAGTGCGTGCGTGTCGATGGTCTCATCGGCGAAGGCCCACACACGTGTGTAGAAGTCGATGACGGAGCCTGCCGTCTCGCTCTCAGTGGCGTACCAGTCGGCCTGCGGGTCGGTCTCGAACTGCTCAGGCGTGATGGCCTCACCAGGATTCGGCCAGGGCCTGCCGAAGGTGTCGCCGAAGTACCCGATCTCCGTGTTCGCCATATGTTTGACGACACCGGCGAGGTTGAGCCCCGTGGCCGTGTGCGGCAGCCGCAGGTCGCGTTCGCTGAGTCCTTCGAGCTTCCACAGCAGATCGTTGCGGCATGCCTGCAGGTGGTTTTTGAGGATCGTCTTCATCGCATCATCGCGGGCCATGCTTCAAGTCTGCCGCACCCGAGGGAAGAAGGACAGACTTCTTCCCCCAGGTGCAGCAGATGCAGCAGGTACGGCTAGAGACCGATCATCCGCCCCAGAGCGGTGCCAGGCTCGAGTAGAGCTGCTGGACGCCGAGGACGATGAACAGCAGCGCTGTGATGGCCAGCGCAATATTGGTGTGCAGTTTGTTCGCCCACTTCTTCGGGATCTTCTTGCCGTTGAGGAGACCGAGAAGCGTGATCGCCAGGAACGGCATGAACAGCGATCCGAGCACGCCGTAGGCCAGGATCAGACCGATCGGCTTACCCAGGAGGAAGAGCAGCATCGGTGGGAAGGTCAGCCACAGCACGTAGGCTTTGAAGTACTTTCCACCGGTCAGGGTGTCGGGGTGACCGGCCGGCTTCTTGCGCATGTGTCCCCAGAAGTCAGCGAACATCAGCGATACACCGTTCCAGACTCCGATGATCGAGGAGAAGGACGCGGCCCAGAAACCGACGAGGAAGCCGATTCCGACCACATCACCGTATTTGGCTTTGAGCACATCGGAGAGTTCGATGAGTCCCTTGTCATCGGCAGAGATGGCGACACCGGCTGCGCGGACGACTTCGGCACCGACGACGAGCATGGCGATGACGAAGATTCCTGTCAGCACGTAGGCCATGGAGTTGTCGATGCGCATCACGCGCATCCACTTCGGTGTGTGCCAGCCCTTCTCACGCAGCCAGTACCCGTAGGCGGCGAGAGTGATCGTGCCGCCGACACCGCCGGCCAGAGCCAAAGTGTAGATGACACCGCCTTCCGGGATCAGCGGGATGAGTCCGGTGAGCATGTCCGGGATGTTGGGAACGGCGATGATGGCCAAACCGACGACGGTGACGAACATGATTCCGACGAGGGCGGCGGTGATCTTCTCAAAGACGGAATATCGTCCGAACCACACCATGGCAAAGCCCGCGAGTCCCATGATGATCGCCCACACGGTGAGGTTGACTCCGGGGAACAGCGCGGCCAGGGGCAGTGCGGCAGAACTCATCGCGGTGGCTCCGTAGACGAATCCCCAGATGATGATGTAGGGCCCGAAGTACCAGGTCGTCCACCGCCCCAGCGACGTCCAGCCTTCGAAGATCGTCTTTCCTGTGGCCAAGGTGAATCGGCCGGCGCCCTCGACGAGGACGATCTTGAGGATCACACCGACGATCACCGCCCACAGCAGTCCGTATCCGAACTGGCTGCCTGCCACCAGGGTCGCCACCATATCTGCGGCACCCACACCGGTAGCGGCAACGACCAGTCCGGGACCGATCACCTTCCATTTGGCGGGTCCTTGGGCTTCGGCCACGCCGGTATTCGCTGCCGGATCGAATCCGTCACCGGGTCCGGAGTTCAGGGGTCTGTCGTCACTGTCAGTCATGTCGGGTCTACACCTTCGTCATCGGCTGTCACTGCTGCCACCACCGACATCGAACTCACCGTTGCGCTCATTTCGCACTACCGGCGACCTCGCGGCGGAAGCGAACTTCAGCGGAAATCGTCGTACCTTGACATGGTATTCGACGACAACGGCTATCCTCGATACGTGACCCCCGATGACCCACGCAGCAGGATCGCCCGACGGATGTTTCCCGACGGCGAGGACCCTGATCCGCGATTCACCCTCGCCAACGAACGCACATTCCTGTCGTGGATTCGCACGGCTCTGGCATTCATCGGCGGTGGCATCGCGGTCGAAGCCTTCACCTCGGAGATCTTCACCTCCGGGCTGCGGGCGACGCTGTCCATCGTCCTCATGGTCATCGGATTCATCCTGGCCGCCGGTGCGGCATTCAGGTGGCACCGCATCGAATCGGCCATGCGCCACAAGACTTCGCTGCCGCTGCCGCTCATCATTCCGATCGTCTCCCTCGCCTCCGCACTCGGCGCCGGCCTCCTCGTTCTGGTCTTCGCCGGAGTCCTGTGACCACGCCGAGTCCCAGACGGCCACAGCCCCACGCCGATCCGGGGCTGCAGCCGGAGAGGACGACCCAGTCATGGCTGCGCACCAGTCTGACGATGACGGTCGTCAGCCTCCTGTTCGTCCGCTGGATCAACGTGTTCGAAGGGCTGTCCATCGTCATCTTCGTCATCTGCATAGGTTTGGCGATCGCCGCCATCGCCATGCAGGTCAGGCGCTACCGCCTCGGATCGGTATCGATTCGGGCTGAACGGGGACGGCCGACCCCATGGGCGGTTCTCTTCCTCAGCAGCTCGGTCTGCCTCATCGCCGCTCTCGGAATCGCCTCGGTCATCAAGATCTCCCTCGAATGACGTTCCTCGTTGTGAGACCGGCCTCCGGTTCAAATGCGGCGTTGCCTAAACTGGACCTCATGAAGGACGCACGTGAAGTTTCAACCGCACCGCTTGTCGCCGTCGGTCTCGTCGGCGGGTACCTGACCGCCCGCGAGACCGGGATCCGCCCCCTCGGCGGAGTCGTGCTCGCCGCCGCCGGTGCCTACGCGGCCCGCACATGGTTCACCAAGCAGGGCTGGCCCATCGGCACGGCGCTGACCTTGGGCTACCTCGGCGGGTTCGGGGCCTCTCATCCGCTGGCGAAGAAGATCGGTGCTTGGCCCGCGGTGCTCAGCGTCGCTGCCGTCACAGCGACGGCTGCCTATGTGGCCGTCGACTCCGCCGAAGCTGCCTGAACCGGAAAGCGAGGACCACCGGTAGCCCATGCTGGCTGTTTTCGAAGGCTTCGCCGTCATCGCAGGAGTCATCCTGGTCGGTTTCGTGCTGGGCAGATCCGAGGTTCTGGGGCCCAACGGACAGCAGGTCATCGCGAAGCTCGTCTTCTACGCCGGTACACCAACCCTGCTCTACGTCACGGTCGCCGACACCGATCTGGGGCTGATCTTCAACACTGCTCTCCTGGCCACAGGAGGGTCCGCACTCATCGTGGGTGTGCTGCTGTTCGTCCTCACCCGATACATCCGAAAACGCAGCACCGGCGAGGCGATGTTCTCGGCCTGGGCCGTCAGCTACGTCAACATCGGCAACCTCGGCATCCCGATTGCGGCCTACGTCCTCCACGACATCGGATATGTCGCTCCCGTGCTGCTGTTCCAGCTGCTCATCCTCGCACCCATCGGCATGGCCGTCCTCGACGCCGCGGGAAAGAAGAAGCACAATCAGCGCTGGCACTCAGGCGTCCTCCAGATACTCAAGAATCCCATCGTCCTCGGCGCCGCCGCGGGGGTGGCCGCCTCGGCCACCGGCTTCGAACTCCCCCGCTTCATCTTCGAGCCCATCGACATGATCGGAGCCACTGCGGTCCCGGGCGCACTGTTGGCCTTCGGCATCTCGCTCAAGGACGGCTGGGGGCTGCCGGCACCGGGTACCAGGAAGCAGTTGACCTACATCACGGTCGCCAAGCAGGTCATCCAGCCGGTGCTGGCCTGGGTCATCGGCGGTCCCCTGCTCGGGTACTCGGGCATCGCGCTCTTCGCCATCGTCGTCACCTCGGCCCTGCCGACAGCTCAGAACGTCTACATCTATTCCATGCAGTACCGACAGTCCGAGGCACTCATGCGTGATGCGGTCTTCATCACCACGGTGCTGGCCGTGCCGACCCTGGTCATCATCGCAGCCCTGCTGGGCTGACGTTCCGTCCCGGCCTCCTCGGTGATCTGGGGGTCTGTGGCGTGTCGGAGCCCGCTTGCCCACTCGGGTCAATGACAATGGGAACGTGGCTGGAGACAAGAAGAACGAGACCGAAGACCTCCTGAGCAGGCGGATGAGTTCAGGATCCAGTAGTGCTGCCGAAAAGCAGTCGGAGCCTCCGCTGGAGGCCGCGAATGATCCTTCGACCGACACCGAGGCGTTCGACCCCATCAGGGAACCGATCGCCAAGGACGAGCCCAAGCCTTCGACCGGACCGGTGCGCGTTGCGCCCGCTCACTCGTCGAACCCTGCCGAGACCGCCAGGACCCGTGAGGTTCCCGCAAACGCGCGCACCGCGGTGATGAGCGAAGCCGATTGGGCAGCAGTGACTCACGCCGCGACATCGACCGAACCTCATGACTCCGAGGTGCCCGAGCGACGCCGCAGCGTCCTCGATATCATCGGCACCATCTGGATCACCCTGGCCACACCGTTCATCCTGTTGGCCCTGGCCGTGCGGTTCGTGGCCTCAGGCCTGTTCCTCAAGTTCGAGTACTTCCGTCCCGGGTTCCCGGCCGACCAGTTCGGCTTCAGCGCCGCCGACCGAGAGCACTACGGCACCTACGTCATCGACTACCTGGCCAACCTCGACTCCCGGCGTTACCTCGCCGACGTCATCATGCCCAACGGCGAGCCGATCTTCATCTCCGACGAGCTCAACCACATGGCCGACGTCAAGGGTCTCATCTCACTGCTGTACCTGATTGCCCTCATCGGCCTCACCGGTGCCGTGCTCTTCGGCCTCTACATGTCACGCAGGCACGGGATGGGCATCCACGTCGGACTGCGCCTGGGTGCCATCATCAGCGTCGTCGTCATGGCCGCCGCGGCAGTGCTCGCGTTCCTCGGCTGGGATACGTTCTTCCGCGGATTCCACAAGATCTTCTTCTCCGACGGAACCTGGGAGTTCTACAGCGATGACTCCCTCATCCGTCTGTTCCCACCGCAGTTCTGGGTCGACTCGGGCATCGCCGGAGGCGGACTCTTCGTCCTCCTGGCCATCGTCCTCTTCTGGCTCAGCTTCGCAGGTCACAAGAAGCGCCGCGCGCTGAAGAAGGCTCGCCGAGAAGCCTGAGCACCACGGGCCTCATGCCCAACGTGGGCTTTATGCCCAATACGGGTCTCATACCCAAGTGAATGCTGCGGACTCTGTCCGCTCCACGGTTGTCGGCCGGGTGGTCTTTCCCCTTCCACCCGGCCGCAGTATTTCTTATCCCAGCGGCTCGTTCCCCGGCCGCTTCGAAATATCCCCGGCTGCGGCGAACCTCAATCGTCGACGGCATCGCGGCCGCGGCGCACGATGATCGGGTCGGGCTCGTAGACGACCGAGGTGTCCTTGTCCTCGTAGTCGAACTGGTTGAGGAAGTAGCGCAGCGCATTGAGTCGTGCCCGCTTCTTGTCATTGCTCTTGATGGTGATCCAGGGAGCGTGATCGGTGTCCGTGCGGCGGAACATCTCTTCCTTCGCCGCGGTGTAGTCGTCCCAGCGATCCAGAGATTCCAGATCCATGGGAGACAGCTTCCACTGTCGCACCGGATCGATCTGGCGGATGGCGAATCGTGTCCGCTGTTCGCGCTGTGTCACGGAGAACCAGAACTTGGTGACGTGGATGCCGGAGTCGATGAGCATCTTCTCAAACACCGGGGCCTGCCCCATGAAGGTCTCGTACTCGTAGTCGGTGCAGAAGTTCATCACGCGTTCGACGTTGGCCCGGTTGTACCAGGAGCGGTCGAACATGACGAACTCACCGCTGGTCGGCAGGTGACTGATGTAGCGCTGGAAGTACCACTGCCCGGCTTCTTTGTCCGAGGGTTTGTTCAGTGCCACCACACGTGCCGCACGGGGGTTGAGGTGTTCGGTGAACCGTTTGATCGTGCCACCCTTGCCGGCGGCGTCACGGCCTTCGAAGACGATAACGTGCTTCCGGTCGGTGTCCTGCCCCCAGTACTGGAACTTCAGCAGCTCCACCTGCAGCTGGTACTTCTCGAGCTCGTATTCCTCCCGGTCCATGAGCTCCGGGTAGGGGTAACCTTCACGCCAGGTCTCAACCGCACGGCCCATCGGGTCGATGAGGTGCGGGTCCGTGGTGTGTGAGTCCTCGACCGTGTAGCCTTCGATTCGCAGCTTGTCGATGTATTCGCGCAGGTTCTCATTGAGCAGGTTGTTCACGGGCGCTCCTTCTCATCGACAGCTTTCGTCTTCTTCAGCGGCTTGGCCTCGTCATGTCGCGGTCGTCACCAGTCTTCAGGCACAGTACTGAGCAAAGATGAACATCAGGTTATCCGATCAATGTCCTGTTTCGGAATGATTCCCAGGCTGAGCAGGGGTGCGATCGCGACGAACGCGAAGGACAGCGGATAGCCGAAGATCGTGATGAGTGCACCGAAGCCCGGGCCCATGAGCGCGGACATGACGAACTGTCCCGTGTTCTGCGTACCCATGGCCTTGCCCGACCAGTGGGGGCCGGCCGCCTCGGCGACCGAGGCGAAGGCCAGTCCGTTGTCGGCCACCGAGATCGCAGACGCCAGGATGAACACCACTGTGGCCACGATCGGCATCGGCGTCAGCGAGATCAGCGCGATTGCCACCACGAAGACGACCGCTGCGATCGCCACAACCCGCATCAGTCCGACCCTGGAACCGAGTCGGTCGGAGAGGCCGCCGACGATGAGGCGCCCGATCGCTCCCACGATCTGCGAGGCAGCGACGATGCCGCCGGCGATGCCGACGCTGATGTGCTGGTTCGCGATGAGCCAGATGAGGCCGTAGGTGGAGAACGCGAACTGTGGGATCACCAGCAGCGCGGAGACCGCGTGGATTCGCCACAGGAACGAATCCATCCGGTAGGGGTTGTCCGTCGCCGGCGTTGTCGTCGACGCTCCCCTCGCCGAGGTGGGGCCCGGCTGTCCATCATCGGTGGACGTGACTACGGGGCTGGGAACCACCTCGGCGCGGGGAGGATCTTTGACGAGTCCGAAGCAGATGACGGCCATGACGCCGGTGACGATGACGACGAACCACAGGTAAGCACTGAACCCGCCTGAGGCGGCGATGGGTGGGACGGTCACTGCCGCGACGCTCGTGCCCAGGGGCTGCGACATCTGTCTGATGCCCATGGCCAGACCGCGACGGTGGCGGGGGAACCACCCCATGACCACGCGCCCGCTGGCCGAGTTCACGGAGGCTGCGGCAGCGCCGGAGGCAGCGATAATGAGAACCATCCATACCGGTGAGCCGACCAGGGCGACGGCGATTCCGGAGGCCAGAGCGGTCAGGGCGATGCCCAGGGTCATGGCCAGGCGTTCGCCGAATCTGTCGGCGAAGGCACCCCAGGCGATGAGGGTGAGGATGAGGCCGAAGCTCGGGGCCGCGGCGACGGTGCCGGCCTGAGTCAGCGTATAGCCGAGATCCGTGTGCATGTACGGGATCAGGAAGGCCGGACCTGTGATCGCGATGGTGGCTGCCATCTGGGAGAGGACTCCGACGACGAGGATCACCCAGGCCTGTCTGCTGGGCGGATTCTCGGTCATGGGTTTGAGACTAGCCGTCTCACAATCAGGGTGTCGGTGTGTCTCAGATCGCGGCGTCGGCGAGGTCACCGTGTCTCGGATCGCGGCGGGCCCAGGTACGCTATAAAGTGAGTGCTGGCGCTGTGAATGCAGTGTCTGCACAATGGGCGAAGGCCCGCATATCCCCCTATAGCCCAATCGGCAGAGGCAGTCGACTTAAAATCGATCAAGTGTGGGTTCGAGTCCCACTGGGGGGACTTTTTCTTCCCGCCGTTCTCCTCCTGCGTACAATCGGAGCATCTGCCGAAGGCAATCAAAGGAGATTCATCGCCATGGCTGAAATCGCGCTCTTCCATCACATCCAGGGGCTCACCGACGGAGTCGCCGCATTCGCAGAGGAGCTGAGGTCCTCCGGGCACACGGTGCACGTTCCCGACATGTTCGAAGGCCACACGTTCGCGTCCATCGAAGAAGGCTTCGCCTATGCCGGAGAGGTCGGATTCGACACGATTCGCCAGCGTGGACCCGCCTCACTCCCCACACCAGACGGCGGGTTCGTCTATGCAGGAATCTCCTTCGGAGTTGCCACCGCCCAGAATCTCGCCCAGACCAGCCACGATGCTCGGGGCGCGCTTCTCTTCGATGCCTGCCTCCCCGTCTCCGAATTCGGGTCGGCATGGCCTGCGAACGTGCCCGTACAGATCCATGGCAGGGAAGATGATGAGTTCTTCCAGGAGGATCTGCCCTCAGCCCGAGAACTCGCTGATTCGACGGCCTCGGCGGAGCTTTTCGTCTACCCGGGCGATGGACACCTGTTCCTCGACTCATCCCTCGAGGCCTACGATCCGAAAGCCACAGCAGTTCTCCTCGAGCGGGTTCGTGGGTTCCTCGCCGACATCTGAGAACTGCAGAAGCGCAGGGGCGCAGACAAGTTCGCGTCTCTGCTCTGGCCCGGGCAAGATAGTGCCATGACGAAGCTGCTTCTCACTCCACAGGCACCACCCCAGTCAGTCGGCGATCTGGGAGATCCCAGCGTCGCCTCCACCCCGGGGCCTGCCGTTCTCTTCTCAGCCTCATCGACCAATGACGATTCCAGCAACGGCGCAGGCATCGAAGCACCACTGGCTCAGGACAATGCCTCAGCTATGACCAACCGCCCGATCGCCTACCGCGAGCCCGGCGGCGATTGGCACGAGCTCGGTTACGAAGCCTCCGACCACTGGGAGGGCCTGACCTCCGAGCTGCGTGATCGCCTCATCGCTGATCGAACGGCGCAGGTGAGCCGTGAGGAGTATTCCGCCACCACCAAGGGTGCCAGCGCATCGATGATCACCAGCAATTGGACCTACTCCGGTTCCCCTCGCACCTATCGTGTCGCGGGCGAGCTGCGTGAACTCGCCGAGGTGCTCGCGGAGATCGGTCGCTGACCCTGGCTTCGTCCCCTCTGATCGCTGTCCCCGCATAGGAGTAGTATTCACGGCAACCGCAGTGTTGCGCTCACTCGCCGCCGCGGCTCCGTGACTACAGTCCACAGATGGGCAGGTCTATGACGGGACCATCGATGACCACCGCAGGCATCACACGACGAACCCTTCTAGTTGCCGGCACCGCCTCGGCATCGCTTGGTCTAGCCGGGTGCGCATCTGGGGCGGGAGGAAGCGAGCCGGGGAAATCCTCGACGACCTCAGCAGAGACCGGAACACAGCAGCATGCCCAGCCTCTGTCGATCGCCCAGACCGACATGCAGAAGCAGGCTACCCTTGATTCGTGCACACGCCTGGACGGGCACCCCATGTTCCACCTCACTTGGGAGGGTGCACCCGCAACCACCTCGGCGCCCGATGGAGCGAATGCGGCCGCACTGCCGACCGGATACGCCTGTACTCTCTTCGCAGCCGCCGATGCCGACGGAGCGCCGCTGGTCGCTCGCAATTTCGATTGGGACCCAGCGCCCGCCTCGGTGGTGGAATCAAAGTTGAACAACGGTCGCTCGACCTTGGCTGTGACTGACCTTCGCTATGTGGGCATCGAGTCCGAATCAGATCTCGACAACAGGCAGAAAACACAGGACCTGCCACGCTGCGAGGCGTACGCCTTCGATGGGATCAATGATTCCGGCGTCTTCATCGGCCTCGCCGCCGACGCATCGGCACGAGCCGAAGTCGTTGAGGGCCGCGAATGGCTGGGTGGCCTGGGCGTCCAGAGAATGATCCTCGACCACGCCGACACGGTCAAAGACGCCATCGAGGTATTCGACACCTATAACATCGATTTCGCGGGCGGCCCGGGACTGCATTACCTGCTCGCCGACCGTTCGGGCGCCAAGGCAGTCGTCGAGTTCGATGCCGGCAAACTCACTGTCATCCGTCCGCCATCGGGCCAGCCATGGATGTGCCTGGAGAATTTCCACATGTCGTCATTCGCCGAAGAAGATCGCATCACGCACTCCCGTTACAGCACCTGTGCGAAGACTCTCGATTCCTCTCGGGGCAAGGTCTCCGTCGACGACGCAGTCAATCTACTCAATGATGTGCGGCAACCGCATACCCAATGGCAGAGCGTCTACGGTCTCTCAGCAGGCACTCTTCGAGTCGTCGGCAAGAAGCCACACGACTACCGGCTCAGCGCCTGACACCGACATTTCCTAACGCGCCACACGGCTCCTGTTGTCTGAAATCGCCGCCACGTTCAGCTCCGCCCATCGACGCAGTGCAGCTACGGGCTCCTGCAGGGACCGGCCCAGGTCGGTCAGCGTGTATTCGACTCGTGGAGGGACCTCGGCGAAGACCTCTCTGGTCACCAGCCCATCGGCCACCAACGACCGCAGTGTCGAAGTGAGGACCTTCGGTGTGATGCCACCGATCGCCAAACGGATCTCGCTGAAGCGCTTCGGGCCCTCATCAAGGATTCCGATGATGAGGACCGTCCACTTGTCACCGACCCGATCGAGGACGATTCTGGTCGGGCATTCGGGATCGAAGGCATCGCCTTCCCAGGAACTGCTCAATCTCATATCCCAATAGTATCTTTGAGGTACTCGATATTCAAAGGATATCTTTATGGCAGTACTTCACCCCAATGAAAGGACACACCATGAAGATCGCACTGTACGGCGCATCAGGAATGATCGGATCCCGCGTCACCAAGGAAGCCACAGAGCGTGGGCTCGAGATCACCGCCATCACTCGAACCGGTGCTGAGGTGCCAGGAGCTGCGGCAAACCTCAAGGGCGATATGGGCGACGCCGAGTTCGACCGACAGGTCGTCGCCGATCATGACGTCATCGTCTCGACAACCGGCCCCAGCCGCACCGGCGCACCACACGAAGAGTGGCTGCAGGCCCTGGAGACACTGGCTCAGGCCAGCGGAGACAAGCGTGTCTTCGTCGTCGGCGGCGCCGGATCGCTCTTCGTCGGCGACACCATGCTCAAAGACACCGAAGGTTTCCCAGAGGCCTACAAGGCTGAGTCGGAGACCGGCACGAAGGCACTCGAGCTCATGCGTGCCGGCAACTACTCCCCCTGGACTCTGATCTCCCCCGCCCCAGAGATCGGCCCCGGTGAGCGCACAGGCACCTACAAAACCGAACTTGAGACGCCTGCCGGCGATTCGATCTCCGCGGAGGACTTTGCGGTGGCCATGGTCGATGAGATCGTCGACGCGAAGCACATCGACGCTCGCTTCACCGTCGCGAACTGAGCGCTGCAGAGCCTCAGCCGCTCTGATCCAGCCCCTCGTGAATGACAAGAACGCCGGGAGTGCAATCGCACTCCCGGCGTTCTTCAGAACTCATCAGGGTTCACACCGGCAATCGCCTGGGGCGAATCCTGCACTCAGGCATCAGGCCTTGGCAGTTTCCTTCTTCGGAGCCGGCTTCGAGTTGGCTGCCTCCACGAAGTTCTTGCGAGGAACATCGAGATCGGCCAGCGGCATGGCGTCGCGGCCGACGATGGCGTTGAGGATCCAGTTGCCGAAGACCTTGACCTTGCGATCCACTGTTGGGATCGCGTAGCCGTGGTAGGCGCGGTGCATCAGCCAAGCGAGGACGCCGCGGGCTTCGAAGTCGCCCATCTGCGAAACGCCCTTGTACAGGCCGAGACCTGCAACGGTGCCGATGGTCTTGTGGAAGTACTGCTTGAACTCGGTCTCTCCGCGCAGTGCGGCAAGAACGTTGGCAGCCAGCACTGGTGCCTGGCGCACGGCGTGCTGAGCGTTGGGCACGCAGTAGCCGCCCACGCCGCCACCGGAGAGGTCAGGCACAGCAGCGTTGTCGCCGGCGGCCCAAGCGCCTTCGACCACACCGTTGTCGCCCTCGACGCGCAGATCGGCGCGCACGGTCACACGACCGCGCTCATCGAGAGGCAGGTCCGAGTCGACGAGGATCGGGTTGGCCTTGACGCCAGCCGACCAGACGATGGTGTCGGCGTCGAATTCTTCGCCGCTGGAGAGCTTGATGTGCTTGTCGGTGCAGTCCTGGAGGAAGGTCTCGAGGTACACGTCGATGCCGCGTTCGCGCATGTGCTCAACGACCCAGCGAGCCTGAGCTTCGCCGACCTCGGGCATGACACGATCGAGTGCCTCGACGAGGACGAAGCGGACATCGGCTTCGGTCAGCGTCTCGTACTGAGCCACTGCGGAGCGGACAACGTCTTCGAGCTCGGTGAGGAGTTCGATGCCAGCGAATCCGCCGCCGACGAAGACGAAGGTCAGCGCCTTGCGACGCTCATCATCGTCTTCCATCAGCGAGGCATCGGCCAAGCGGCTGAGGAGGTGATCGCGAAGTGCGACAGCTTCCTCGATGCGCTTGAGCGCGATGGCGTTCTCCTTGAGGCCTGGGATCGGCAGAGCACGCGCCACCGAACCGGCGGCCATGATGATGTGGTCGTAGTCGAGCTCGAACGCTTCGTCGTTCTCCGGCTCGACGGTGACGAACTTGTCGCCGTGATTGATCGAGGTGACCTTCGCGGTGATGACTTCAGCACCGGAGAGGTTGCGGCGCAGCGGCACGACAGCGTGACGCGGCTCGATGGACCCGGCAGCCACCTCGGGGAGGAACGGCAGGTAGGTCATGTACGGGTTGGGATCGACCACGGTCACTGTGGCTTCGCCACGACCGAGGTTCTTCAACAGATTCTGAGCGGTAACGAGACCAAGGTAGCCGCCACCAACGACGAGGATTCGAGGACGCAATTTTGAGTTTCTGATGAGTGCCATATGCCCATCCTAGGCCTTTGTGAAAACTTTCACTAATTGAATCTCGACGCCCCAGATGAGAGGTTCAGCACCAGGTTCGATCACCGTCTGCGGCGAATGAAAACCACCGCGGAAAGCACGAAGAGGATCACCGCAATGAGGGCGCCAGCGCCCAGAACCGAGTAGCCCAACATGGGTGTCGACTGTGATGAGACGACGTCCTTCGGCGCGACCGCCTTCGGGTTGTTGTCCTCGGCCGGGACTGCGTTTTCGGTCTCGGACGGATCGGATGCCGCGCGTCGGTGCATCGTCACCCAATCGGCAAGGTCGTCGGCCGCGCTGGGCACGGTCTTCGGAACGCCTGACTTCATCGCGGCCTTCGGATCGAGCCGGCCCCAACCGACGATCGGATCCGGTTTGTCCTTTTTGCTCTGCCCCTTATGTCCGGGGACCGGCTTGGCCGTCAAAGTCAGCTTGGCGGTGACTTCATCGGCGCTGAGGTCGGGATCCTCGGCCCGGATCAGCGCTGCCACGCCGGAGACGATGGGTGAGGCAAAGGAACAGCCCTGCCCCTCGGCATAGCCGCCCGAGTAGTAAGGGATCGGAATGTCTTCCGCCGGCCCCATGAGATCCACGGCCGTTCCGGGCGCTGTGGATTCGGATAGGACGCGGTTCTTCTTACCCAGTCCGCCGACTCCGATGACACCGGGCACTGTCGACGGTGACCACGCCTGCGTGGCTCCCTGGGAGGCATTGCCGACACAGGCGATGACGACGACGTCCTTCTTATAGGCATAGGCGAAGGATTCGTCCCAGCTTGAAGGCCAGGCAGGATCGTCCCAACCCAGAGACATGTTGATGACTTTGGCTCCCGAGTCGACGGCCCACCTGATCGCCTTGTCGGCCTGCTCGCGAGTCGAGCCGGATTCCTTCGGCCGCTCAGGTCCCAACCACATCGACGCAGAGAGAATATCGACGTCGGGGGCGACTCCCGTCGGGCCTGCGCCTTTCCCCTGACCGGCGATGACGCCGGCGACGGCGGTGCCGTGATGGATGGTGGTCTTGCCGCCGATGGGTGTCTTGCCGTCTTTGTCGAGTCCGCTGAAGTCCTTGGACTTGCTGACCACGCCTTTGAGGTCCTCATGTTTGGTGTTGACACCTGAATCGATGACGGCGACCTTCACACCTTTGCCCGTGGACTTCTTCCACATGTCATCGATGCCGTACTTCTTGATGTACCACTGCCCGGGTCCGGGTTCAGGTGCAGCAAGCGCCGGCTGAGTCGTGCCCATGACCAGCCCCAGCACCAGGGAGCCGACGAGTGCGAGCTTCGCGGTGCGCTTTCCAGCGCGGAGACGCTTGGGAGCCGTCAGTTCCCGCGCGGCGACAGGCTTCACGACTGCGTGCGCGCGAGGTCGAGCGCGGTGCCGTCGAGGATGTCCGTCTCCGAGACCATGATGTCGAGCTCGGCTCCGGCATTCTTGACTGCAGAGTCGATGCGGGCTGCGATGCGGGCGAACAGGAGTCCCCCGGCCGCGATGACGTCGACGCGTCCGGGGTGCATGTACGGCAGTGCGGCACGAGCCTCACGCCCCATGCTCAGCAGTTCATCGGCCTCGGCGTCGATGTCTGCCACACGCAGATGGGTGCCGTGGATGCGTTCACGCTGGTAGCTCTCAAGGTCGAGGATTCCCGCGGTCAGTGTGGTGACGGTGCCGGCAACCCCGATCATCGTCCGCGGCGCAGCGAGGTTGACGATCTCTGCCGCCTTGTCCAGGTTGGCGTCGATGTCGTCGATGGCCGCCTGGATCTGCGCCTGGTCGGGGACGTCGACGGACATGTGTCGTTCGGTCAGGCGCACGGATCCGATGTCCATGCTCACCGCCGCGGTGACTCTTTCGATGCCGAGGACCAGTTCGGTTGAGCCCCCACCCAGGTCCATGACGAGGAACGGGCCGCTGTCGGCAGAACGTCCGACGGTGGCGCCGAGGAATGACAGATGGGCCTCTTCATCACCGGTGATGACGTCGGGCACGACGCCGAGGATGCCGAAGATTCCGGCGGAGAACTCATCACGGTTCTTCACATCACGGCTGGCGGAGGTGGCGACGAATCTCAGTTTCTCCGGTGAGTACTCGGCGGCTACCTCGGCGAACTCTCGAGCTGCGGCAAATGTGCGTTCGAGGGCTTCGGGGGCGAACTCACCCGTTGCGTCGACTCCCTGGCCCAGTCGCACGATCCGGGTTTCGCGACGCAGTTCGGTCATCTGACCCTGCTCGTCGACATCGGCGATGAGCAGACGCAGGGAATTGGTCCCACAGTCGAAGGCGGCTACGCGCATGAGCTTTCCTATTCGCTTGCCTCGGTCGAGGCGCCCTCTGCGCCTGCCGGGGTGGGGACGTCGGTCATGAAGGAGATGGCGCGGTCGCCGATCGGGTTGACTCCTGCACCCGCGGCCAGTGAGTGTCCGACGAGAGCGTGCAGGCATTTCACTCGGGTGGGCATGCCACCGGCGGTGTAGTCCTTGATCTCTTCCACCTCGGCGATTCCGGCAGACTGTCCGATCTCCGACCGTGTTGCGAGGTAGGCAGCGTGGGCCTTGGCGTAGGCGGCCGCGAGTTCCTCGTCTTCGGCGATCTCGGCGCTCCATTCGGTCATGATTCCCGAGGCTTCGAGGCGTGAGCATTCAGCGACGAAGGCAGGGTGCGTGAGGTAGAAGGTGGTGGGGAACGGTGTGCCGTCCTCGAGCCGGGGAGCGGTCGCGACGACCAGCGGCTCACCTGAAGTGCTGCGGGCGGCGATCCCGACGACGCCGCGCGGAATCCGCCCGAGCTGTTCCTTCAGTATGGCGAAGTCCGCCTCGGTGCACTCTGTGATCATCAGCCCTTCTCCACGGTATTGCCGACCTCTTGAATCGACTCCAGCAACTCAAGGTACCAGGCTTGCTTGCGCTGCGGACGGTCAGCATCCGGATCGTCACCGTCGATCGCCTCCTGGTTGGTGACGATGACCGCGTTCTTGCCCTCTTCCACGTAGTACTGGTCCTTGCGGGCCTTGCGTTTGATGTACGCGGGGTCCTTGAGATTCTCGTTCTTCTCTTCCAGCCCCTGGACCTCGGACTTCGTCGATTCGATCTCGCTGTTGAGTGCCGCGATCTGCTGTGCCTGCTTGAGTGCGGAGTTGATCGAGGGAAGAAATGTGACGAGCACGATGGCGATGACGAGGAGGAAGACACCTGTCTGCCAGGACAGTTTCCGTTTGCGAGTGCCCTCGGTGGACTGAGCCTCGACGACCGGCGTTGGGCGTCGACGGGGAGCGGCTCGGCCCGGAGCCGATTTGGGGGCGCTGTTTCTGGGTTTGCTCGGAACCATGTCTCTTTCCTCTGCGACCGGGGATGGGGAAGGCAGTCACAACACATCTAAGTCTGCCGTGTCAGCATCCGGACTGCGAGGATTTGGGTGTCGTGGCGTGTTCTATTTTTCGAAAGTCTGAATCCGCCCGGTTCGCTCGCCTCTCTAGCGCGCCCACCCCTGTCGTCTCAGGCCGTCGCTCGGGCCACTCACGCCCCGTCGCCTCAGGCGGCCGTTCTGTCTGACGCCGCCGCGGCTGACACACGCCCTTCGCATTCAGGCTCGCGGCCCTCACCCTCGTCGCAGGCGCATGCCCTCCCCTTACCTTCACGTCCTACAACTAGTTCAGCTCCCGGCACCGCCAGCTCTAAAACCTCGTGTTGCTACTGGGTGATTTAGCGCTCACGGTGCAAGGTACGAAGCCTGTCGCTCGCACCTTGATACTTTGCGACCGTCGCACTCCCCTCCCCAGCCCCCGCGCCAGACGCATGTACCCACAGAGTTATCCACAGGCCTAAGAAACTACATTGTAGTTTGCTATCTTTTGATGCAGTTTAGTTTCATGTACAAAATTATGACCACACAACAGATCATCCGGCTTGGGTTCACTCACGCAGACATTCGGCGGGCTCGAAGCTGCTGCGTTCGTCGGCTGTCTCGCGGCGTCTATTCGGTCAGACACGTCTGCACCGTGGAAGGCCATCGGCGACTGTGGGCCAGCATCATTGAAGGAACTCATTCGGAGTTCACCGAGCACGGAGACCTCCGCGACCAGATCGAAGAGCTCGACGCCGCAGTCATGGCTCGATGCGAAGTCAGGTTCCAGAAGCAGAGTCAGGAGGCACGGCAGGAAGAAACTAACACCGCGAATGGATCAGACACAGCAACCCGAACGTCGCCGGCATCTCCCCCGGCTGAGGTGTTCTCGCACATCTCCGCTGCCCTCATCCACGGCCTGCCTATTGCCTACCCCGTCACTCACCAGGTGGAGGTGGTGCGCCCTGGAGTCAACCGCAGGTTCAAGAGCATCCATGTCAGGGGCGTGACAACCCCGAAGCATCACCGTCAGAGAGTTCGCGGCACCGAGGTGACGACGCTGGAGCGAACACTCATTGACGTGGCGCGCACATACAACTCCGATATCTCGGTGTCGATGCTCGACGATGCCCTGCACCGCGGACTGACGACAAGGGAGAAGATCCTGGCGACTCTGGCGCAATGCCTGGAGACCAGGAACACCAAGAAGGTTCATCTCGCCCTCGAACTGGCCGATGCCCGTCGCGAGTCCCCCGCCGAGTCGATCGCCGCGGTGAGGTTCTTTCAGCACGGATTCGTCGGTTTCGTGCCCCAAGTTGAGTTCGACGCACCCTCGCTGCGAAGAAAGATTCGCGTCGATTTCTGCCATAAAGCAGCTCGGCTGATCGTTGAGATCGATGGACTTGGAAAGCTGTATCTCGGCTCGGGAGTGCCACGGGACGAACTCGAACGCGAACGGCGCAGAGAACAATGGCTGCGTGATCAGGGCTGGCGGGTCATCAGAGTCACGTGGAAAGAGCTCTTCACAGAGGCGAAGTTCGAAGAGATCAGGCGGGCCCTCATGAGCGCCAGGTGACTTTCCATCGATGCGGTCGGCTGCCTCGATAGACCCGTCGCCCGCAGCTTCATGAACAACCTCTGCAAATGTATGAATTGCGCGGTGCGGGTGGAGTTGCTGTATTCCCGGGGTGTTCTGCGAGGGACAGGAGGTTTTGGAGTCGCGAAGAGGTTGTGTGATCGCGAAGCACACCGACCTCAGCAGCAACGACCCACCGATGAATGTCGCCGAGGCGGGGGCCGGGTGACCTTTGATGATCACCTGACCCCCGCCTCGGGGATGAAGCCATTCAGCGCCTCAGCGCTGCAGTCGTTCAGCCGACCGCGCGAAGTTCACTCAGCCGTCGAAGCGCGGGAATGCTCCTCGTCCGGCGTACCGGGCGGCGTCGCCGAGCTGCTCTTCGATGCGCAGCAGCTGGTTGTACTTGGCCACACGCTCGGACCGTGCCGGAGCGCCTGCCTTGATCTGGCCGGCGTTCGTGGCCACGGCCAGGTCGGCGATCGTCGTGTCCTCGGTCTCACCCGAACGGTGGGAGATCATCGTCGTGTAGCCGTTGGTCTGTGCCAGCGACACTGCGTCGAGGGTCTCCGTGAGCGTACCGATCTGGTTGACCTTCACGAGCAGAGAGTTCGCGGTGTTGTTGTCGACACCGCGCTGGAGCCGCTCGGGGTTCGTGACGAAGAGGTCATCGCCGACGAGTTGAACCTTTGAGCCGATGGACTGGGTCAGCGTGGCCCAGCCCTCCCAGTCGTTCTCGTCCAGGGGGTCCTCGATGGACACGAGCGGGTACTTGGCCAGCAGACCCTCGTAGTAGGCAGCCATGTCCTGAGCCGACTTCTTCTCGCCTTCGAACTCGTAGGCTCCGTCTGAGTAGAACTCCGAGGAGGCCACGTCGAGTGCCACAGCGATGTCACGGCCCGGACGGTGTCCGGCGAGCTCGATGGCCTCGAGGATGAGGTCGAGCGCCGCGGCATTGGAGTCGAGGTTCGGCGCGAATCCGCCCTCATCACCGAGTCCGGTGGACAGACCGCGTTCCTTGAGCACGCCTTTGAGCGCGTGGTAGACCTCGACGCTCCACTGCAGTCCCTCGTGGAAGCTGGCCGCACCGATCGGGGCGATCATGAATTCCTGGATGTCGACGTTGGAATCGGCGTGCGATCCACCGTTGAGGATGTTCATCATCGGAACGGGCATGACGTGCGCGTTCGGTCCGCCCAGGTAGCGGTAGAGCGGCAGGTCCGCGGACACTGCGGCTGCACGAGCCACTGCCAGCGAGGTGCCGAGGATGGCGTTGGCACCCAGGCGGGACTTGTTCTCGGTGCCGTCGAGCTCGATCAGAGCCTGGTCGACCAGTCGCTGGTCATCGCTTTCCAGGCCGACGATGACTTCATGGATCTCGTCGACAACTGCGTCAACAGCACTGGTGACGCCTTTGCCCAGGTAACGTTCCGGGTCTCCGTCGCGCAGCTCCACGGCTTCGAACTCACCGGTGGAAGCACCGGAAGGGACACCGGCACGACCGACGGATTCGTCGGCTAACAGCACTTCCACCTCGACGGTGGGATTTCCCCGGGAATCCAGGATTTCACGGGCGTTTGCGGCAACAATCTCAGCCACTGATTACTCCTTCGCAATTGGTTTCACATGGGGAACATGTGCCTGCAGGACAGCTTAATGCACCGCGGCACCGGGCTTGCTCTCCGGCTCAGCCCTGGACGGATTCTTCGCGGTTCACGGGTGCCAGCAGCTGTCGGCGCAGCTTCTCCGGACTCTCCGGGGCCATTCCATGCTCAAGCAGATAGGCCTCGACACCGTTCTCGCCGTACTTGCCCTCGATGGAGTCAAGGATTTTGGCCATGAGTTCCGGCGGTGCCGCTGTTGCGGTCTCGGCGAGGTTGCCGGAGATGCCGGCATCGGCGAAGTTTCTGACGATGTTCTCGAGGAAGCCGCCGGACAGGTGCTGCGAGGTGATTGCGTAGTCCTCGAGGATCTCGTGTCGGCCCACGACGAGGAGGATCTGGATGAATGCGGCGACCACTCCGGTCCGGTCCTTGCCGGCAGAGCAGTGGAAGACCACGGCCACGCCACAGCTTTGTGCAACGACGTCGACGGCCATGGCCAGGCGGGTCCCGAAATGGCCGATCATGAGGTCATAGATCTTGCTCAGCGAGCGATCTGAGAGGTCCATGCCGGTCGCTTCGGCGGCCTTTTTCATCTCCTCGCGGCTGAGCTGCTTCGCGGGGAAGAAATGATCATCGAAGATGGGCAGCTCGATGTGGTTCACACCGAGTCCATCAAGGGCGTCGGGCAGCTTGGACCGCTCCCCCACGTCACGCAGATCCACGACGGTGGTGATGCCGAGTGCTCTGAGGTCGGCACGCGACTTGTCTGTGAGCTGGGCGAGTCCGTCGGCGCGGTAGACCTTGCCTGTGGCGACGGTCGTATCTCCCGCCGAGGTGGGAGATCCTCCGATGTCGCGGAAATTGAATGTGCCTTCGATGTCGATGCGATCCAAGCTCACTGATTATCGTCTTTCTGCTGCTTCTCTTCGGTCTTGATCCGGCGGTACTCGCGTTCGACGTCTTCGAGCTCAGGCATCTCGTCGTCACGACTGTCCTCACCGAAGGCCAAGGGGTGGCGTCGGATGAGCTTTTCCTCGAGTCCGTCGATGATGAGTCCCAGTGTGTGGCCGTAGGGAGCGGACCCGCTCTCATCCAACAGGGCCGAGTGGAAGAGGACCTGGTAGAAGACGTCTCCGAGCTCCTCGACGACGGCCGCCCGGTGCGCAGGACTGGCATCGCTGCGGTAGTCCTCGAGCGCTTCGATGAGCTCTTCGGTTTCTTCGCGCGCATACTTCTCGAGACTTCCGTGGTCCTGCTTGCTCGACCAGGGGCACCGGCGACGCAGAGTCGCCATCGCCTCGATCGCTCCCTGCGTCTGTGCCGGGGTGACGCCGGTGGTCCCGGCTTCGACGACATCAGCGCTTGAGGTGTCGTTCAAGCCCGATACCCTTGACTGCTCCACTGCCGTGCCGCCTTCCGATTCCTCACTGGCCGAACAATAAGAATGACCCCCACCGCGGGTGCGATGGGGGCCGAATTCCTCATTACTTGCTGAACTTGTCCTTGACGTCTTTGCCGAGGTCCTTGACCTTCTCACCGACCTGCTTGGACTTGCCCTTGAGCTGCTCAGCAGACCCTTCGGCCTTGAGCTCGTCGTCGCCGGTCATGTCGCCGACGGTCTCCTTGGCCTTGCCGGAGAATTCTTCAGTCTTGTTGTCGAACTTGTCGTCAAAACCCATGGTGGCTCTCCTTAAGTCGCACGGTACGTCTGTACCTGTATTCGCACTCTACGCTAGCAAGAGCGGTCGAATGTGGACTTTCAGAATACGTGCAGATTACCCTCACGTCGATCATCACAGTTCCGGGCCTGCGACCTCGCCACGATCACACTCCGGCCTCGACGACTTCGGAGGCAACGACCGGCACGATCGCATCGAGGAACTGGTGAGCCCAACGCAGGATGTCGGAATCGGTCATCTCCTTGGCATCGAAGCCGCTGCCGGACATCGGCTTGGGTACGAGCACCGACCTGATCGCCGGCTTGAGCAGAGACTTCGGGTAGAGCCGCTTGAGCCGCACCACCTGCGAATCTTCAAGTTCGAGCGGACCGAAGCGCACGAAGTTGCCTTGGACGACGATGTCGTTGATCCCCGATGCTTTGGCCCTGATCCGCAGCCTGGCGACATCGGCGAGCACTCCCACGGACTCCGGGTAGGGCCCGTATCTGTCGACGAGCTCGTCGAGGACTTCCTGCAGTTCGCTCTCGTTCGTCGCGGCGGCCAGCTTCCGATAGGCCTCAAGCCGCAGCCGTTCGTGGTCGACGTACTCTGCCGGCAGATGTGCGTCGACGGGCAGCTCGATGCGCATATCGGCCTCGGGCTCGGTGTCCTCCCCGCGGAAGTTGGCGACGGCCTCCCCCACGAGCCGCACGTAGAGGTCGAATCCGACCCCCTCGATCTGTCCGGACTGCTGTCCGCCGAGGAGGTTGCCGGCACCGCGGATCTCGAGGTCCTTCATAGCCACCTGCATGCCGGCGCCGAGCTCTGTGTGGGCGGCCAGCGTAGTCAGACGGTCGTGAGCCGTCTCCGTGAGTGTCGTGTCTGCCGGGTAGAGGAAATAGGCGTAGGCCCGTTCCCTGCCACGACCGACCCGACCGCGCAGCTGGTGCAGCTGCGAGAGTCCGAAGCGATCAGCGTGATCGATGATGAGCGTGTTGGCGTTGGAGATGTCGATGCCGGTCTCGACAATCGTCGTGCACACGAGCACATCGAACTTCTTCTCCCAGAAGTCAACGATGACCTGTTCCAGGCGCTGTTCGTTCATCTTTCCGTGGGCAATGGCGATCCTGGCCTCGGGAACGAGTTCGGCGATGTGGCCGGCCACGGATTCGATGTCCTTGACTCTGTTGTGGATGTAGAAGACCTGGCCCTCGCGCATGAGTTCGCGACGGATCGCGGCCTTGATCTGCTTGTCTTCCTTCTTACCCACGTAGGTCAGCACCGGATGGCGCTCCTCGGGCGGGGTGGCCAAGGTCGACATCTCTCGGATGCCGGTCACGGCCATCTCCAGGGTTCTTGGGATCGGAGTTGCCGACATCGCGAGCACGTCCACATTCGTGCGCATCGCCTTGAGCGTCTCCTTGTGTTCGACGCCGAAGCGCTGCTCCTCGTCGATGATGACCAGGCCCAGGCTCTTGAACCTCACCTCGCCGCTGAGCAGGCGGTGTGTGCCGATGACGAGGTCGAGCTTGCCTGCGGCCAGATCTTCGACGACCTTGTCCGACTCCTTCTTCGTCTGGAAGCGAGAGAGCGCCCCGACAGTGACGGGGAAGCCTGAGTAGCGTTCGGCAAACGTTTCGAGGTGCTGCTGCACGAGCAGAGTCGTGGGCACGAGCACGGCGACCTGTTTACCGTCCTGGATCGCCTTAAATGCCGCACGGACTGCGATCTCGGTCTTTCCGTAGCCGACGTCGCCGCAGATCAGACGGTCCATTGGGACTGCCTTCTCCATGTCGCCCTTGACCTCGTCGATGGTCGTGAGCTGATCGGCGGTCTCCACATAGTGGAAGGCGTCTTCGAGTTCACGCTGCCATGGTGTGTCCGGCCCATAGGTGTGGCCGACGGTGGCCTGTCTGGCCGAGTAGAGGCGGACGAGTTCGCCGGCGATCTCCTTGACCGCCTTCCTGGCCTTGGCCTTCGTCGTCGACCAGTCGGAGCCGCCCATCTTGTTCAGGGTCGGACTCTCCCCGCCGACGTAGCGGCTGACCTGGTCGAGGGCATCGCTGGGCACGTACAGACGGTCTCCGGGCTGACCGCGCTTGGCCGGGGCGTATTCGAGGATGAGGTACTCACGAGTGTGCTTGTTCGGGCCCTTGCCCGTCGTCCGCTGCGTCATCTCAACGAATTTGCCGACACCATGCTGGTCGTGGACCACGAAGTCGCCGGGCGCCAGGTTGAGCGGGTCCACCTGGTTGCGTTTGCGCCGAGTGGGCAGGCGACGCATGTCCCTCGTCGAGGTGGCTGCTGCGCGTCCGAGCACATCGGCTTCGGTGAGGACGGCCAGTTTGAGGTCGTCGAAGACGAACCCGCCGAAGGGTGCGGCGGTGGTGACGGTGACCAGGGCCTCGGGGAGGTCCGCCGGGTCGTCGACGAAGGTCGCCGGCACTCCGGCTTCCGAGAACACCTCGACCATGCGCTGGCCCGGCCCCTGGCCTTCGGTGAGGACGAGGATGCGCCACTTGTCGTGGATGAGTCCCTTGACGTCGGTAAGGATCGCTTCGACGTCGCCGGCATATCCTCGAGGTGCGCGAGCCGGTACGGGGAACAGGTTCTCCGTCGGTGAGACGAGTTCTTCATCGGTGGAGAAGCCGCCGAGCTCCCACCAGGCCAGGCCGATGAGGCGAGCGCCCTCCTCCATCTCCTCCATCGTCCGGAAAGTCGCTGCGGACAGATCGATCGGGGATTCTCCGCCGGCTGCGGCCCCTGACCACGCAGCCTCGAGGAATTCGTTCGTCGTCACAACGAGGTCGGCGGCCCTGGCGTGGACGCGTTCGGGTTCGGTGATGATGATCTTCGTGGCCTCAGGCAGCAGAGCGATGATCGGCTCCATGCCATCGGCCAACACGGCAGACAGCGATTCATTACCCTCGACGGCGACACCGCCGGCGATCTTGTCGAGCATGTCCGAGGCGGCCGGCAGCGTCTGGGACAGCGCGGCGGCACGTTCGCGGATGGAGTCGGTGAGCAGGAGCTCACGACAGGGCGGGGCCGAGAGAGTCAATGGCTGAGCATCCGCCTCGGCGGGAATGGACCTCTGGTCGCTGACGGAGAACTCGCGGATCTCGTCGATCTCGTCACCGAAGAATTCGATGCGCAGGGCATGCTCGTCGGTCGGTGGGAAGATGTCGACGATGCCGCCGCGAACCGCGAACTCACCTCGGCGGGAGACCATGTCCACTCGTGAGTAGGCCAGTTCGGTCAGGCGTTGGGAAAGCTGGTCGATCTCGTATTCGTCTCCGACGCCCAGTTCCACCGGCTCGATGTCTCCGAGCCCCTTGACCAAGGGCTGCAGGAAGGCGCGGACCGGGGCGATGATGAAGGCCAGGTGTCGGTCCGGGCTGGGGTGGGCCAGGCGGTGCAGGATCTGCAGGCGCTGCCCGACGGTGTCGGAACGAGGTGAGAGCTTTTCGTGTGGGAGAGTCTCCCAGCTGGGGAAGATCGCGATCGAATCTTCGGCCACCCAGTCCGCCAGCGACCGGGCCAGGTCCTCGGCCTCACGGGTCGTGGCCGTGACGATGAGCTGTGGTGCCGAGGTGGTCGAGCCGGAATCGGCGGACACGAGCGTTCGGCGCAGGATCGATGGCCACAGTCCCCTGATCGCATCGATCGTCCCACCGGTGGTCTCCGGGTCGTTGAACGCTGAGACGAGGTCAGTGATGGTGGGGTTCTGGCGTGTGAGATCGAGTCCATTGAGCACCATGCAATTCTAAGCCACGGGCCGGACACGAGAAACGACAACGCCTGTGCTCCGCACTCTGCGCGCGCGGACGTGTGAAGATGAGAGTATGTCTTACCGCGCTCTGTTCGCATCTGTGGCGGCCGCGACGCTGCTCCTGTCAGGATGTACCGCTGAAGAAGAAATTCCCCAACCCGATCGTTGGGATTTCCACAGCAGACCCGACCTCAACCCGCCGCAGATCGACATCGACGTCACCTCTCCCCCACCGAAGGAAGAGAAGGACCTCACGACGTTTATCGCCCCCAAGGGGCAGACCGCCGCTGATGAGGAGTCATGGGTCGGCGGGCTCATCCTCGACTCGGCCGGAGAGCCGGTCTGGGCGCGGCAGGGTTCGGGACAGATGTGGGACTTACGGGTCCAGGAATACCAGGACGAACCGGTCCTCACCTGGTGGGAAGGTCTGGCGCAGACCCCTGAAACGGCAGGCGAGGTCGTCATGCTCGATGACAGCTACAACGAGATCGCCCGGGTCGGCATGGGTGGGGACCTGGCGCACAAGACCTCGGATCTGCACGAGACGACGATCACCGACGACGACACGATGCTTCTCCTGTCCTACATCAAGACCCAGACGGATCTCAGCTCTGTGGGAGGTGCGAAGGACGGCTGGGTCTGGGAGGGAGTCGTCCAGGAGGTCGACATCGCCACCGGCGAACCCGTGGTCGAATGGCGGACTCTCGATGACGTTCCCGTCGACCAGACGGAGTCGAAGCTCAAGGACGGCGAAGGCACGGAGGAGGAGCCGTTCGACTACATCCACCTGAACTCGGTGTCCGTCGACGACGACGGGAAGTCTCTGCTCGTCTCTGCCCGCAACACGCACGCGATCTATCAGCTCGATCGCAAGGACGCTGACCTGCAGTGGGTGCTGGGCGGATCCGCCAGCGACTTCGAGATGGGCGAAGGCGCGGCCTTCGCCTGGCAGCATGATGCTCAACGCCGCGATGACGGCAAGATCACTCTCTTCGACAAT
This sequence comes from Brevibacterium aurantiacum, assembly GCF_003932995.1. Lineage (NCBI taxonomy): Bacteria > Bacillati > Actinomycetota > Actinomycetes > Micrococcales > Brevibacteriaceae > Brevibacterium > Brevibacterium aurantiacum. The sequence goes on along the minus strand of NZ_CP025333.1, from coordinate 1,349,468 downwards.
CATGCCGCACCCCGCCTCGGCGATTCCCGGGGGTTGCGCCTTGACGTGGACGAAGAGGCGAAGAGGGCCACGGTCGACACCGAATACCCGGCTCCCGATGATCGTTCCTCGGGAAGTCAGGGCAATTTCCAGGAGTTGGACAATGGCAACGTGTTCATCGGCTGGGGTTCAGAACCGTACTTCTCCGAGTTCACCAACGATGGCAAGCTGCTCTACGACGCGACGTTCACGGGCGGCTCGAACTATCGGGCCTATCGCTTCGATTGGCAGGCGACCCCGTCGGCACCGCCGACTGCGACGAAGTCCGAACCGGGCGAGGGCATCACACGCGTGCATATGAGCTGGAACGGAGCGACCGAGGTCGCGGCCTGGCGCATCCTCAGCGGTGACAGCGAGGAACAGCTGACAGAGACTGCGGTCGTCGACCGAGAAGGCTTCGAGACCGCCGCCGATGTCACCCCCACCGGTTCCCGGATCGTCGTCGAGGCGCTGGATGAGAACAAGGAGGCGATCGGCAGCACAACGGTGGAGTGAAGCCCCCGAGATCTCAAGACTGTAACGGGCCTAACGGATCGGACACGATTGTCTCCGCGCCCCGGTTCTTCGGCGTTCTCCAAGCTTCATCACCCACAATTGAAACATGAGTTCCGACCAGTCCCCTCGCTTCACCTCCGCAGAATCCCAGTTCATCTTCGGCAACGATTCAACCGCCTCCGATTCCCCCAGGTCAGGCGGCCACACACAGGCAGGCTCGCCCAAGGTCGCCAATCTGCGCACAAGCGTCAGCCGCGATCATAGGCTCGCGCGTTTCGTCCCCGTCATCGCCCTTTTGGCGCTCATGTGGGTGATTGAGATCATCGACACCCTCCTGCCTGCTGATCTCGATATGCTCAGCCTGCAGTCCTGGAACCCGCTGTCGCTCTACGGAGTGGTGACCTCTCCCCTGCTGCACTCGGGATTCGGCCATCTCACGGCCAATACGTTCCCGTTCCTCATCCTCGGCCTGTGCATCGCCATTGAGGGCCAACGTCGATTCTGGCTCGTCACCGCCATCACAGCAGTGGTCTCCGGTCTCGGCGCCTGGCTGACGACTCTGCCGGTCGGACAGCACATCGTCGGTGCCTCAGGCATCGTGTTCGGGTTCTTCGGATACCTGGCGGTGCGCACCTGGTTCACCGATGACATTCTCCGCAAGATCGTCTACTTCGCCCTCGGCTTCTTCGTCTTCATCACCTTCGGCGCATCGATGATCTTCGGGATGCTGCCCCAGGACAACGGGATCTCCTGGCAGGGTCATCTCTTCGGCTTCGTCGGCGGCGTCCTCGCCGCCTGGATCATCCACCGCAAGCGTCAGGGTGTCACTTCAGGGAAGGCACCGACTGCCCAGCAGTGACCGTCACTGTCATTTCGAGTGGTATTTGAGTTGGACCTTCTCGAGTCCCTCGACGATGTACATCTCCACAGCATCGGCGAGGTCCGAGATGAAGATCGGCAGTGTTGCGCGTTCGTCCTTGGAGAAGGGCTTGAGCACATAGTCGGCGGTGTCCTGGCGGCCCAGAGGCCGTCCGACGCCGGCGCGGATTCGGGGATAGTTCTTCGTCCCCAGCGCCGAGGTCATTGATCGCAGTCCGTTGTGTCCGCCTTCTCCCCCGCCGACCTTGGCCTTGATGGTGTCGTAGGGGATGTCGACATCATCGTGGACGGCGATGATCCGGTCGGTGTCGATCGAGTAGAAGTCGGCGAGCTGTCTGACCGGCCCGCCCGATTCGTTCATATAGCCCGTCGAGGTGGCCAGGACCACTCGCGGTCCGGGAACGCCGGGGATCGAGCCTGTCGGCAGTCGGGATGTGCCGACGTTGGAGCGCAGCTTCGTGCGGGTGAGATTGACGCCGATGCGGTGTGCGAGTTCGGCGATGACCATCTGCCCGATGTTGTGTCGCGTCGTTTCGTATTTGGGGCCGGGATTGCCCAAGCCGAAGACCAGCCATGCTTCGTTCGTCATCGTCGTCCTTCGCTCGTACTGTGTCCGTGCCCATCGAGGTCGCCTGAATGGTCAGGAGCCCCTGTTTGTTCCGTGTCTGCGAATTCCTTCGTTCCTGCGAAACGAATTCGGTGGGCCGTTTCGTCAACGACCCACCGAATTCACAGCTCAGGCTGCGCCCATCATGCAGGCGCATCCGCAGAAGCCGAGGTCACTCGTCCTCGGTCTTCTCCTCTGCTTCGCCTTCTGCAGCTTCTTCGCCCTCTGCAGCTTCCTCGGTGGTCTCTTCTGCATCAGACTCGGTGTCCATCTCGGCCTCTTCCGAGACGTTGACGACGAGCATCTCAGGATCGGCGGCAAGCTCGATGCCCGAAGCCAGTTCGATCTGTCCGGCCAGAACGTGCTCACCGGCGGCGCGGCCGTCGATGGTGACCTCGATGTACTCAGGCAGCTTGGTGGCGTCGGCCTTGATGAGGATGGTCGACTCTTCCTGCTGAACCATGGTGCCCGGTGCGGATTCGCCGATGAGGTGAACGGGAACGTCGACCTCGACCTTTTCGCCGCGCTTGACGATGATGAGGTCGAGGTGCTCGATCTCACGTGTCACAGCGTCGGTCTGCACGTCGCGGGCGATGGCGAGAACGTTCTTGGCACCGTCGGTGCTTTCGATCTCGAACAGGGCGTTGGCGTGCTTGAGTGCCATCATGGTGGCGTGGCCGTCAATCGAGATGTGCACAGGGTCTCCGCCGTGTCCGTAGACGACTGCGGGGATACGTCCCGCGCGGCGGGTCCGGCGGGCAGCGCCCTTGCCGAATTCGGTGCGGGGTTCGGCGATGAGTTTGAAGTCAGCCATTTTCTCTCCTTCGTGGTGTCCTTATCTTGCAAGCACCACGGCGAAACAGCCTTCAACCGCACTGTCGCTGCTCGATTCGGCCGCGATGGGCCGGTCAGCGCTGTGGGTCAGGACCGCGTCGATAACGGAAACATGTGTTTCCCTCGCCGAGGCAACCCCATCATTCTAGTTCACCGTCACCGATGGCACCAAGTCGGGACACCACCGCCGTCGCGCAGGCATCGATTCCGGTCTCGGTGAGCAGGATGTCGTAATGGTTCGTACCCGGCACGTCGATGACTGCCATCTCCTCCCACCGCTGCCGGTAGGCGGCCACGAGCTCAGGTGGGTAGAGTCCCGGCTCGGATGCGACGAGGTCACGTTCGGCGAAGAGGAACGTCACCTCGGCCTGGCGTCGCTGACTGCTCATCACCGCCGCCAGGGAGTTGTGATAGGCGCCCCCGGAGTACATGTCGGCGAAGTCGGCCTGCATCGCCTCGACTGGGGTGGAGGGTTGGAAGCTGTGATCGTCCTTGGCGGCAAGGTCGTAGACGAAGCTCTCCGTGGCCACGGTGTCGAGCCCGTCGACGAAGGCCGGGTGCGCGGCGAAGAAGGCGAGGTACTCCTCGACCGAGCCGAAGGACATCGACAGCCTCTCGGCGGCCGGACCGAGGACCGGGGCGATGAGATCATCGGTGTCCAGGTCCTGGTCGTAGAGATCATCGAGCGCTTGCGAGCCGCTGCCGCTGCCTGCCTCCGGCACGGACAGCGGGAGTCCCCCGTCGATGAGGACAGGTCCGCGGAAACGGTCGGCCACCTCGGCGTCGGAATCGACCCCAGCGCCCATCCCGGCCAGGGTCATGGCGACGAAGCCGCCCATGGAATGTCCGACCAGTGTGACCGGACCGGGTTCGGCGAAGGTGTCGATGGCGGTGAGGACGTCTTCGGCATGGGCCTTCATCCCGAACGGTGGGCCCAGCAGATGGGAGTCGGCGCGTCCGCGCAGGTCGGGGCCGATGATGCGCACCCCGGGAAGCGCTGAGACCAGACCGGCGAAGAACAGATGGTTCGAGGTGATGCCGTGGATGACGCACACGGTGGGGACGCGGCCGGGCTCGAAGGCCACCGGTTCCCAGACGCCGACGGACAGTTCGCCGCCGGAGACGCTGACTCGGTACCGATTGTAATCGTGGGACGACATCGTCACGGTTCCCTTCACTCTGTTGTCTCCAGTGTAGAGGGAACCTCCCGAGGCAGAACGAACCCCGAGCCGAAAGATCGGCTCGGGGTTCGAATCAGATGAAGCGTCGGCGGAAGGTACCTCAGACCTCGAAGAGGCTGGTGACCGATCCGTCTTCGAAGACCTCGTGCACGGCGCGGGCGATCAGCGGAGCGATCGAGAGCACGGTGAGCTTGTCGAACATCTTGTCCTCGGTCAGCGGCAGCGTGTTCGTCACGATGACTTCCTGCGCCACGGAGTTCGACAGGCGTTCGACTGCCGGGCCGGAGAACACTGCGTGCGTCGAGACCACGATGACTCCGGTGGCACCGGCGGCCATGCAGGCATCGGCGGCTTGGACGATGGTTCCGCCCGTGTCGATCATGTCATCGACGAGGACGCAGGTGCGGCCCTCGACCTCACCGACAACGCGGTTGGCCTTGGTTTCGTTCGGACGTGTGATGTCGCGCGTCTTGTGGATGAATGCCAGGGGCACTCCACCCAGCGAGTTCGACCAGTTCTCGGCGACCTTGATGCGACCGGCGTCGGGTGAGACGACGGCGAGGTCGCCGGGGTACTTGTCCTTGACGTAGCCGGCGAGGATCGGCATTGCGATGAGGTGATCGACCGGTCCGTCGAAGTAGCCCTGGATCTGCGCGGTGTGCAGGTCGACGGTGATGATGCGGTCGGCACCGGCCGTCTTGTACAGGTCGGCCACGAGACGGGCCGAGATGGGCTCACGTCCGCGGTGCTTCTTGTCCTGACGGGCGTAGGGGAAGAACGGTGCGATGACCGTGATCCGCTTCGCTGAGGCGCGCTTGAGAGCGTCGACCATGATGAGCTGTTCCATCAGCCATTCGTTGATGGGCGCACTGTGCGACTGCAGGACGAAGACGTCGCAGCCACGGACCGATTCGGAGAACCGGACGTAGATCTCTCCATTGGCAAAGTTGTAAATGTCGGTGGGGAGGAGCTCCGTCCCCAGGTTCTCAGCGACTTGTTCAGCGAGTTCGGCGTTCGCACGCCCACTGACCAGGACGAGCTTCTTCTCGCCTGCTGTCGTTATTTCATTCACTTGCCGGTTCCCCTTCAGATGCGGCCTCGGCTGCCTGCGCTGCAGGTGTGCCGGGGCGGTTGCTGACGACCCAGCCCTCCAGGTTACGCTGTGGCGCCACGGTTATGGCAAGCGCTCCCGCAGGGACATCTTTGCGCACTGTTGTGCTCGCACCCGAGTAGGCGCCGTCGCCTACCGTGACAGGGGCGACGTACATATTGTCCGAGCCCATGCGTGCGTGCTTTCCGACGACGGTGCGGTGCTTGTTGACACCGTCGTAGTTGACGAAGACCGATGCGGCACCGATGTTGGAGCCCTCACCGATCTCGGCGTCGCCGACGTAGGACAGATGCGGCACCTTCGCGCTCCGTCCGATGTCGGCGTTCTTCGTCTCCACGAAGGTGCCGATCTTCCCATCCTCGCCGAGGTTGGTCCCAGGTCGCAGGTACGCGAACGGTCCGACCTTGGCTCCGGGGCCGACGACGGCCAGTTCCGAATGGGTGCGCACGACCTGTGCCCCGGCACCCACCTCGGTGTCCTTGAGGGTCGAGTCGGGACCGACCACGGCACCGGAGGCGATGTCGGTGGCACCGAGGAGCTGAACACCGGGAAGGATGGTGACGTCCTCACCCAGAGACACGTCCATGTCGATCCAGGTGGTGTCGGGGTCGATGATGGACACACCGGCGCGCATCCACTTCTCGCAGACGCGACGGTTGAGTTCCTTGCCGAGGTTGGCCAGCTGCACACGGTCGTTGGCGCCCTCGACCTGCCACAGATCCTGGGTGGCCGTGGCGGCGACGGAGTGACCGGCGTCGCGGGAGAATCCGATGACGTCGGTGAGGTACTTCTCGCCCTGGGCGTTGTCCGTGGTCAGTGAGGCGAGACCGTCGCGCAGTGCCGCGGCGTCGAAGGCGTAGATGCCGGAGTTGATCTCCCGGATGCTGCGCTGGTCTTCGCTGGCGTCCTTCTGCTCGACGATGCGCAGCAGTGAACCGGAGGCGTCGCGGACGATGCGTCCGTAGCCGTTGGGATCGTCCACCTCGGCGGACAGGACCGTGACGGCATTGTGCGAGGACTCGTGGACCTCGACGAGGCTGTTGATCGTGTCCGCGGTCAGCAGCGGCACATCACCGTAGGTCACGACCACGGTGCCGGAGAGATCCTCGGGCAGCTGGGTCAGTGCGCACTCGGTGGCGCGGCCGGTGCCGGGGACTTCATCCTGATCGGCGATGAGAACGGTCTGCGTCGAATTGATCGACAGTGATTCGAGGTGGGAGACGAGCTGGTCACGCTCGTGCCTGACGACCACGACGAGGTGTTCCGGGGTGGCACCTGCTGCTGCCGAGATGGAGTGGTGGAGCAGGGATCGGCCGCCGATCGGGTGCAGGACCTTCGGCAGGGTCGACTTCATACGGGTGCCTTGGCCAGCGGCCAGAACGATGACGGCGGTAGGTCGGGTCTGCGACATTCTAGAATCCTTCGCAAGTCGGATTGGGCCAGCTCCGCCCATAGGATTCGAACCTATACTGCACGGCTCCAAAGGCCGGCGTGCTGCCATTACACCAGGGCGGAACAGCGTGCGCCAGTAGAGGGCCCGCGCTCACGAGACACCATCATGCCACTACGGTGAACCGTATGGAAATTCTTCGCGAGATTTTAGTGGCCCTGCATCTGATCGGAATGGCGATCATCGTGGGTGGATATTTCAGCCTCATCCGCTCCCCCAAAGTCGCTCCCGGCATGCTGCACGGCTCCTATTTACAGCTGATCACCGGGATTCTCCTGCTCGGCCTCGCCGAGATGGGTGACGGCGAGGTCAATCACATGAAGATGGGCATCAAGCTCGTCATTGCGATTCTCGTCACCGTCTTCGCATTCATCGGCAATAAGAAGCAGAAGGCCTTCGCCTCCGGCACTCTCAATGGTGCTCCCGCGGGAGCCGGCGCCGACGCAGCAGTGGCGACCGGAGTGAAGAATCCTTCGGCGACGATGGCGCATCTGGTCTTCGCCGGAGCGATCATCAACGTCCTGGTGGCCGTCTTCGTCCACTGATCGTCACCTCTCACCATTCGCCGAGGCGGCCTCGTACCGATCACCAGATTTACGGTGATCGGAACGGGGCCGCCTCTGTGTTCGGCCTTCACCTCTTTTCCCTGCGTCAGCGCCGGACGGTATCGTTGATCCGGACATGACTGCTGCAGCTGAAAACATCGAAGAAGCCACGCCGGGAGCCGACTCACGTGCGGCCGAACTCCTCACCGGACTCAACCCACGACAGCGCGAGGCCGTTGCCCACACCGGGTCACCGCTCCTCATCGTGGCGGGTGCCGGTTCAGGGAAGACGACGGTTCTGACCAGGCGTATCGCCTATGCGTTGGCCACCGGTCGGGCACACCCCGGTGAGGTCCTGGCGATCACGTTCACGAACAAGGCCGCCAAGGAGATGGCCGAGCGTGTGCGCTCCATCGTCGGTCCCGCTTCGCGTGCCATGTGGGTCTCGACCTTCCACTCCTCCTGTGTGAGGATCCTCCGCCGGGAGGCGAAGGTGCTGGGCATGAAGTCCAACTTCACGATCTACGATTCCCAGGACGCGCAGCGGCTCGTGTCCCAGATCCTCAAGGAACTGGGCATCGACACGAAGAAGTACACCCCGCGGTCGATGCTGCACCGAATCTCCAATCTCAAGAACGATCTGCAGACACCCGATGACTTCATACCCCGGGCGAACAATCCGGCCGATGAAGTCCTCGCCGATGTGTTCAAGCGCTACACCTCCCGTCTGCGGCTGGCCAATGCCTTCGACTTCGATGACCTCATTTCTGAGACCGTTCACCTGTTCGGAGCCTTCCCCGAGGTGGCCGACTTCTACCGCCGACGGTTCCGGCACATCCTCGTCGACGAGTACCAGGACACGAACCCGGCCCAATATGCCCTGATCAAGGCTCTGGCCGGTGATGGGGCCGGCGGCGCCACCGGTGCTGAGCTGACGGTCGTCGGCGATTCAGACCAGTCGATCTATGCCTTCCGCGGGGCCACGGTGCGCAACATCATGGAGTTCGAGAAGGACTTCCCCAATGCGGAGACGATTCTGCTGGAGCAGAACTATCGCTCCACGCAGAACATCCTCGATGCCGCGAACGCTGTGATTTCGAACAATCAGGATCGCAAGGACAAGAAGCTGTGGACCTCGGAGGGCACGGGCGAAACCATCGTCGGCTGGGTGGCCGAGAACGAACAGGCCGAGGCTCGCTTCATCGTCGACCGGGTCGATGAGCTCATCGACAATGAGAAGTACACCTACGGTGACTTCGCCGTCTTCTATCGCACCAACGCCCAGTCACGTGCCATCGAAGACGCCCTGGTCCGCTCGGGCATCCCCTATAAGGTCGTCGGCGGCACACGGTTCTACGAGCGCAAAGAGATCAAGGACGCCCTCGCGTATCTGCGTGTGGTGGCCAACCCCGATGACGATGTGAATCTGCGACGCATCCTCAACGTCCCCAAACGCTCCATCGGCGATCGCACCGAGGGCATCGTCGCAGACTTCGCCGACCGTGAGGGCATCAGCTTCTACACGGCGCTGGGGCGCCTTGACGAGATCGTCCACCTCTCTGCCCGAGCGAAGACCTCCGTGGCGAAGTTCTATGACCTCATGCGTGACCTGGCGGCCACCGCCGAGGCGGCTCCGCTCTCGCGTGTCATCGAAGCGATCCTCGAGCAGAGCGGCTACCTCGAGTCGCTGCAGAAGAGCACCGACCCGCAGGACGAGTCCCGGGTCGACAACCTCGCCGAGCTGGTGGCCGTGGCCGAAGACTTCGTCGCGACTCGGGCCCTGGCCGATGCCGCAGACGACGAAGACGCCGATGATGCGGACGCAGAATCAGCCGAGACCGACTCAAGCGCTGCGGACGACGAAGGCTCTTCAGCCGACGACGGCGATGCGCGCGACAGCACCGACGACGCAGGCGCAGACGCTGCGGATGAGGGCCTCGATGCTCCTTCCGCCGGCGGTTCATCGATCGAGGCCTTCCTCGAGCAGGTGGCACTGGCCTCCGACACCGACCAGATTCCTGATGCCGAGCTCGGCCAGGTCACGCTCATGACCCTGCACACGGCGAAGGGACTGGAGTTCCCGGTCGTCTTCCTCACCGGACTCGAGGACGGCGGCTTCCCCCATGCCCGATCCTTCGAGAACCCCAATGAGCTCTCCGAGGAGCGGCGTCTGGCCTATGTCGGTCTGACCCGGGCGCGGCAGCGCCTGATTGTGACTCGTGCCGAGACACGCAGCATGTGGGGCCAGCCGCAGTACAACCCGCCCAGCCGGTTCCTGTCCGAGATCCCCGAGAGCCTCATCGAATGGGAGAACACCGGCACCTTCTCATCCAGCATGGGCGGCGGCTTCACCTCCGGCGGCTACGGCGGAGGAAGCCTCGGCGGCGGCTACGCCAGCTCACGCAGCGGCGGATTCGGCTCTTCACGTGGATCGAGCAGGTCCTCTGGCTCACGCTCAGGATCCGCGAACTCCTCGTCACCTGTGGCCGGTTTCCCGAATCGGATCCGACCCAACCGAGAGGTCATCACCGTGTCGGTGGGAGAGAAGGTCTCACACGAGTCCTTCGGGCTGGGAACAGTGACGGAGGTCAACGGCGTCGGTGACAAGACGGTCGCGGTCGTCGACTTCGGCTCCTTGGGCACGAAGCGCCTCCTGCTGCGCTACGCCCCCATCGAGAAACTGGGCTGAGGACATAAAAGAAGCGCCGAGGTGAAATGAAATTCACCTCGGCGCTTTTCCATGCCGGACGCGGCGATGGAATTAAAAGTCACTCATTGCCAAGTTTTCCGTCGACTCCGTCGCGACCCTGGTTGATCTGGTCTTCGAACTTGCCGCCGGTCTTGTCATTGGCGAAGTCAGTAGCCTTATCCAGACCCTGATCGCTGAACTCTTCACCCTTTTCGCTATTCACGGCGTCCTTGGCTTTGTTTGTAAGATCGTCGAGTCCCATACTGTCTCCCTTCAATGGAAAAGGTTCTTGCGAACCTTCTTACACCACTCACCCTGCCACTTATTCCGCTTCGGTGTAACCGAAGATTCCCGTTTCTCAGGGAATGCACAACGCAACCGATTCTGTGAGCTCGGTAGCTTCAGCGCGACTCCGGGACGACGAACGCCAAAGCCACGAGAACCACAGCGAAGATGAGGCCGGTGGCGATGTCGACGGTCTTCGATCGATTGGTCCAGACCTCGGCCCAAGGTTCGGGCATTGCGCGCATCATCGCCAGTCCCGCCGGCACAACTGCCAGCACGATCGCACCGAGATGGAAGTCGATGAGGGTACATGCGGCGGCGATCAAGATTCCCAGCAGGCAGCCCAGAAGAACCCAGTCGCGCAGGACAGGGTTCGCGTAGCGCCGTTTCCAGTAGATCCAGCGCTTGGCGATCGGGCCGCGCCCACGCCTGGCATGGCGTGGGTGGGCCTTCACCTTCTCAGTGGAAGAAATGGCGGCTCCCGGTCAGGTACATGGTGATCCCCGCCTTCTCCGCGGCTGCGACGACCTCTTCATCGCGGATGGAGCCACCTGGCTGCACAACCGCGCTGATGCCGGCATCGAGGAGGATCTGGAGTCCGTCGGCGAAGGGGAAGAACGCGTCCGAGGCGGCCACTGCGCCCGTTGCCCTCTGTTCACCGGCGCGCTCGACGGCCAGCTTCGCGGAGTCGACACGATTGACCTGGCCCATGCCCACGCCCACAGAGGCACCGTCCTTGGCCACGAGGATTGCGTTGGACTTCACTGCCCGGCAGGCCTTCCACGCGAATTCCAGGTCGGCGAGCACCTGTGGTGCAGCGGCCGGGCCTGCGGCCAGCGTCCAGTTCTCCGAAGCATCTCCCTCGGCCTGGAACGCGTCGCGGTCCTGGACGAGGAATCCGCCGGTGATCGGCTTGATCTCAGCAGGTGCGAAGTCGACGTCACCGAGTTCGAGCAGACGCAGATTCTTCTTGCTCGAGAGCAGCTCCAGCGCTTCGGCTGAGAATGAGGGTGCGGCCAGGCACTCGGTGAAGATCGGCTTGATCGAGGCAGCCAGCTCGGCGTCGACCTCGCGGTTGGTGGCGATGACGCCGCCGTAGGCCGAGAGAGGGTCGCATTCGTGGGCTGCCTTGTGGGCGGCGGCAGCGGTGTCGGCCACCGCGATTCCGCAGGGGTTGGCGTGCTTGATGATCGCCACGGCGGGACGGTCGAAATCGAAGGCGGCGCGGATGGCGGCGTCGGTGTCCGTGTAGTTGTTGTAGGACATGGCTTTGCCGCCCAGCAGGTTCGCACCGGCGATTCCGCGAGTTCCGTCGGAGTACACGGCTGCAGCCTGGTGTGGGTTCTCGCCGTAGCGCAGGTCGGTCAGCTTCTCCCCCGTCACCCCGGCGAATGCGGGCTGCCCGGCAGACTGAGTTTCCTCAGCGGATGCGCCGTCGTCAGCACCGGAGGCGATCTCGGCGGCGAACCAGGAGGCCACAGCCGTGTCATAGGCGGCGGTGTGGGCGAAGGCGCGGGCGGCGAAGCTGCACCTGGCCGCGAGATCGAAGCCCTGTCCCTGGGCCGCTTCAATGACCGCGGGGTAGTCGCTGGGGTCGGTGATGACGGAGACGCTTGGGTGGTTCTTCGCCGCTGCCCGCACCATGGACGGCCCGCCGATGTCGATCTGCTCCACGCAGTCGTCGAAGCCGGCGCCGCTGGCCACGGTGTCGGAGAAGGGGTAGAGGTTGACGATGACGAGGTCGAATGGCTCGATCTCGAGCTCTTCGAGCTGGCTCATGTGGTCCGATTTGCGCGAATCGGCCAGAATGCCGGCATGGACCCGCGGGTGCAGGGTCTTGACCCGACCTTCGAGGCATTCGGGGAACCCGGTCAGCTCTTCGACCTTCGTGACCGCAGCACCCGCCTCGGCGATCTTCGCTGCTGTCGAACCGGTGGACACGATCTGCACACCGGCGGTGTGCAGTCCGCGGGCCAGGTCCTCCAATCCCGATTTGTCGTAAACGCTGACGAGCGCTCTTTTGATCGCGCGGGTTCCTGTCACAAGTCCTCCTTGAAGGCTCGATTGCCGTTTCGTGCGGTTGGTGAGTGGGTCAGACTGGGGACGCCGAGGTGGCATATCCGCTGACGTGCCGTCCCTCGATGCTGAGGTCATGGTGGGCAAGATGAGTCAGGAGCCGTACGAGCTCGGCCCGCTCCTGGGTCTTGATGCGTTCGTGCACCGTGTCTTCTGTGTCCACGTCGCTGACGGGGACCGCGAACTGGGTGATGATCGGGCCCGTATCGACTCCTGAGTCGACGAGGTGGATGGTGCCGCCGGTGATGCGCACACCGTGGGCGAGGGCATCTCGCACCCCATGCGCGCCGGGGAATGCCGGCAGCAGAGCCGGGTGCGTGTTGATGATGCGATTGTGGAAGGCCGCGATGAACGTGGGCCCCAGGATCCGCATGAACCCGGCCGAGATCACCCAATCTGGAGTCAGATCTGCGACGGCGTCACGCAGCTGGAGGTTCCAGTCCTCGCGGCTTGCACAGTCCTTGGGCCGGACGACGAAGGTGGGAATCGAGTGGGCATTCGCGCGGTCGAGAACACCTGCCGTCTGCGAGTCCGAACCGACGCCGACGATCTCGACTCCACGCTGCGCATCTGCAAACGCGTCGATGACTGCCTGTGTGAGGGTACCGGAGCCGGATGCCAGAAGAACGATGCGCACAGACCCATTCTAACGTTTGTATCTCCGCCTGTCGGTCAGGGCACCAGAATACGGACTCTCTCTGCCGTCAAGGCTTTTGTCAGTGGACTATGACAAACTATTCGTGTGACGTCACCAAACAATACTGAAGAGAAGAGCGCGCCCACTCCCGAAGAGGAGAAGCAGGCCGCACCCGCTCGACATGGCCTGGTCCTGATCCTCCTGATCCTCGCCTCGGTCCTGACGTTCACGTATCCGCTGCCGTTCAAGGTCGCGGCCATCGGTTTCGCCATCGCCGCTGTCGTCTGGGCGATTCGCTACATCGTCGCTGTCGTCAGGACGAAGCAGAAGCGCAACATGTCCCTGGGCATTCTGGGTGGCCTGCTCGCCCTCTACCTCATCTTCTCGACGATGTCGTCCGTCGTCCTCTGGCCGGTTCAGTCGAAGTATGAGGAATGCGTGCGTGATGCCATCACGCAGCAGGCCCAGCTCTCATGCACAACGGAGTACCAGACCGGACTTGGCGACTGGTTCAAACAGCTCACCGGCCAGGAACTGCCCGGCACGAACTGAGCCATCTCCGGCTGTGGATCAGGCCCCGCCCGTGGTTCAGTCCTCGTCGGAGTAGTCGGTGCGTCGTTCTTCGGCGATGTGGCCGAAGGGTTCCTCGTCATCGTCGAAGTCGTCCCGGTCACCGGAGAACCCCGACGCGGCCTGCATGTCGGAGAGCCTGGTCAGCAACAGCCCGACAGCCATGCCCACCGCCACCCATAGGGTGATGACCAGCGCAGAGGTCAGCGGAGAGGGCCCGAATGCCGACAGCCCCAGTGGCCCCATAGCTCCTCGCGCGAATACGGCAAGGACCTGGAGCACGACGAACAGTTTGACTGCGGCGGTCGCCAGCCCGGCCCACGAGGCTCCCATCACCTGGCGGGCATGATCTCGGCCGAGGATGACGCTGAGGACTCCGAGCAGGACGAGCAGCACCGGTGCCGCAGCCGTCCATGCCGGATAGTCGCCGACGAGCAGCTGGAGCACAGGCACATGTGGGACCGGCCCCGTTGCGGTGTGGAAGACCGAACTTGAACCTCCGACTCCCACGCTCACACCGGCGCCTGCGATCCAGGACAGTGTAGCGAACAGGATGCCAGGGGCGAAGAGGATCTGGATGACGAGCAGGCCCACGCCGGCAGACAGGGGTGAACTGTAGACCTGCAGCGATTCGCTCAGCTCGCTCCACCTCAGCACGATGCCGGCGGCGATGACGAGGACAGCGAGGAACGCCGAACCCCACAGCAGACGCTTGACCAGATGAGCGCCAGCCGCCCAGACCTCGCTGTCGAGATCCCGAAGTCGCGGAATGTCATCGACTCCGCGCACCCAGAGGAACCCGGCCGCCGAGGCAGACAGCAGCAGGAGACCGATGCGGAGGAAGCCCAACGGTGTGGGGCTCCCCTCCCCCAGCAGCAAGGTCAATGAGACCATGGGAACGGCATACGCGAGGACGTACGTCGCCAAGGCGATGCCGACCTGCTTCCACCCCGCGGCGTCCACGATGTCAGCGTCAGCGGATTCCTCTTCGGTGATGCTGGCGACCAGACGCTTGGCGCCTGCGGCGAAGAAGAACCAGACGCCGAGTGTGACCAGGCTCGGGGCCAATGAGAAGTCGAAGCCTATCGTCGACACGCTCAGCCCGTGGGCGACGCCCCACAGGGCGAACGCCCACTCGGGAATGATCGAGTACGGCAGCTGTGATCCGAGTCCGATGATCCAGAAGACTGTGGCGACGACGAACGCCGCGGGGACGGCGATGAGGTCGATTCGCAGGGCCTCCAGCAGTCCCAGCAGGATCGGATGGCGGTGGGTTCGAGGGTGAGGAGAAGTGTGCATCTCTCTCATTTTCGCTGACTCGGAGCCCGCTTCCTGGTATTGACCACGCGATTCTCTGCAGTGGGAAGTACAATTGCGCCAGGACACGCTTGTAGACACGAAGGATGCATCCAACGATGAGCAACGGGAACGACGAACCGAATTTCCCGCCACCTCCCACGAACCCTCCCGAGAATAACAGAACGGGATCCGGTGCGGAGACGTCGGCGGACAAGACCAACAATGATTCGGTGGACACAAGCGGCTCCGGCCCGCAGGCGTCAGCCAGCGGACCTGAACAGGCTCCGTCCTACCGCGACGATCAGGCCCCTCCGTTCGCTGCCAGCGACTCGGCCAACGGCAACCAGCCCCCACAGCCGAACCAGGGCAACCAGTCGGGCCAGTACCAGCCTCCGCGCCCCGAGGTGCAGCAGGCGAGCTCGAACCAGGCCCCGAACTACAACGGCGGCCAACAGCACCCGGGCCAGTACCAGGGCGGTCAGTACCAGGGTGGCCAGCAGCAAGGTGGTCCGCAGCAGGGTGGCCAGTACCAGGGTGGCGCACCCTACCCAGGCGGCCCGTACCAGTCGGGCCCTGCCCAGAATTCGCCGTATCAGTCTGCTCCCGGTCAGTCCGGGCCCTACCAGACCGGTTCCGGTCCCGATGCCAATCGGACAGGGTCAGGTCCTGGCCAGTCCCAGGCAATCCCGCAGCCAGCGCCTGCGCCCGGGTTCGCCGGTTCCGCAGCGACTGCGACACGTGCCGATGCCCGCCCCGAGAAGAAGAAGAGCCGGATGCCTCTCTTCATCGCTTTGGGTTCGGTCGCGCTCGTCATAGTTCTCGTCCTCGTCGGTTTCCTCGTCGTCAACACGGTCAACAAGAACAACTACGGACCCGACCAGGTTGCCAAGGACTACGTGTCAGCGTTGAGCAAGGGCGACTTCGCCGCTGCCGAGAAGATCGCTCCGTCTCCACGCCCAGAGGGAACCAATCTCGACCTCCTGTCCAAGGAGTTCACGGATGCGTCCTCGGCAAAGGTTGAGAACGCGAAGGTCGAATCCTCGAAGGTCGACGGAGACAAGGGCACAGTCGTCGTCTCCTATGACCTCGACGGCTCCAAGTACAACGTCGAGCTGAACGCGAAGAAGGACGGCAAGCAGGATCTGTTCTTCGACAAGTGGACTCTCACGGGTCCCGCGCTCAACGTGATCTCCCTGGACATCCCTGCCGCCGATGGTCTCAGCGTCAACGGCAAGGACTACAAAGCACAGTCGGGCACCACCTCGTTCGCCGTATATCCGGGCAACTACGACTTCACGATCCCCAAGAGCAAATGGGTCGGTGAAGCCAAGGACACGGCTGCGGTGAATTTCCCTCAGGCCTTCGCCCCGGGCGACAAGCCGAACAATGAGGAGGTGTCTCCGACGACGCTCAATCTCGATCTGGCACCCACGAGCGCCTTCCAGAAGGAAGTTCAGAAGCAGGTCGAGAAGGAACTCAAGAAGTGCTTCGACAACAAGGACATCAAGCCCAAGTGCAAGTTCATCAAGTTCGATCCCACTGAGATCCCTGTCGGCGGCTCCGATGACAAACTGGCCGATCTGGCCAAGAGCAACACCGCCAAGTGGGAAATGAAGGACATGCCTGAAGTCGATGCGAGCTTCGGTTCGGGTGACACGAACACCGGTTCGTTCTTCACCAAGAAGCCGGGCAAGTTCGACTTCACCGTGCAGGGCAAGAAGGCCGGTTCGTCCTACTTCTCCAACGGCAACCCACTGTCGGTCTCCGGCAGTGTGAAGATCGACGGGGACAAGCTCTCGGTCGAGTTCTTCGACTTCTGATTCGAGTCATCGGCGACGACAGTCGCTGACCTCGCCGAGGTGGCCCCACCGAAGCGAGACAGTGCAGACAGCGAGGGCCTGGGTTCAATCGAACCCAGGCCCTCGCTGCATGTCGTTCCTCAGCTCATCGCGGCCCGCACGGGTGCCGGCACTCCCGCTGACTGCTCGAACCAGGAGCCGGCGGCCATGACGAGTTCGTCGGCGAAGCGTCGACCCGAGATCTGGGCACCGATAGTCCGACCGTCCTCGGTGTATCCGGCCAGGACCGTGCCAGCAGGCTGTTCGGACATGTTGTAGGGCATTGTGAACCCGATGTGTCCCATGGGTTCGTTGACCTTCGGGTAGGGCATGGGCTGTTCTGCCGGATACGCCGCGTCGGGCGAGACGGGCGAGATGACGAGGTCGTAGGCGGCTGTGGCCGCGACGCTGCGACGCCGGATCTCCTGCACGCTGTGGTAGCACTCCATGAGTCGGAGCCCGGTGACATCGGCACCGCCTTGAGCCCATTGCTGAATGTAGGGCAGAATCAGGGCCTGCTCCTGAACGGGCAGCGCGCGCAGGTCACCCCACGAGCGGACTCGCCAGAACAGGTCCATGTCTCGCAGCAGTTCATCGTCGATGAATGCGTCGATGGTCTCGACCACGGCTCCGGCAGCTGCGAAACGATCGGCCGCCTCGGTGATGGTGGATGCGATCTCAGGGTTGACCGGCTCACCGCATCCGGCATCGAGCTGAAGCCCGATGCGCAGCCCCTTCGGGTCGAAGTTCCAAGGTTCAGGAGTCCCCTGGGCGGGCAGGCTGGAGTAGTCATGGACATCGGGGGCGGAGATGACGTCCATCGCCGCCTTCACGTCTGACATGGTCCTCGCCAGCGGTCCGGCGCATCGCCCCATGTACGGGGCGTCGAGTGGAACGCGACCGAAACTGGGCTTGAGGCCGGCCAGCCCCAACCAGGTGCAGGGCAGCCGGATCGATCCGCCGATGTCGGAGCCGATGTGAATGGGTCCGTAACCGGCTGCGGCGGCGGCACCGGCACCCGCACTGGATCCGCCCGTCGTCAGGCTCGGGTCCAGGGGCGAGCGGGTGATTCCGTGCAGCGAGGAGACACCCGAGGAGAGCATGCCCCAGTCGGGCATCGTCGTCGATCCCACGATGACGGCGCCGGCCTCTTCGAGACGCTGCGTGATCGGGGCGTCGTGCGTTGAGACGGGGACCTCGGACCAGGCGTGTCCGCTGGGCATCGGCACTCCCCTGCGGGCCACGTTCTCTTTGATCGTCACCGGCACCCCGTCGAGGGCTCCCAGCGATCTGCCCTCGCGCCAGCGCTTGGCACTAGCCTTCGCCGCTGCGCTCGAACGCTCATCGTCGCGGTGGTGGAGAGCGTTGATGACGGGTTCGCACTCATCCATCCGGTCCACGACTGCGGCCAGGACCTCGGACGGGTCGAAGTCTCCTGATGCGTAACCGCTGGTCATGGCTTCTGCACTGTGGTCGGCAAGCGTGGTGTGGCTCATCTGCCGTCCTTTCTTCTGTTATTGCTGAGGTCAGTGGCGCCGCATCGGTCTCAGTTCGCTGAGGCGAGCGCACCGGCCAGGCTGGGGGTGGCCGCGATGAGCCTGCGAGTGTAGTCCTCGCGGGGGTTCGCGTAGATGTCCTCGGTCGACCCGGATTCGACGATGTGCCCGTCCTTCATCACGATGACGTCGGAGCACAGATGTTTGACGACGCCGAGGTCGTGAGAGACGAAGAGCAGGGTCAGCGCATAGTCATCGACTAAGTCGGTGAACAGATTGAGGACCTGGGCGCGCACGGACACGTCGAGCGCGGAGACGGGCTCATCGGCGACCAGGATCTGCGGCCGGGTCACCAGCGCTCTGGCGATGGAGATCCGCTGTCGCTGTCCCCCGGAGAACTGGTGTGGGTAGCGTCGCATGACCTTCGTGTCGAGGTCGACCGCCTGCAGCATCTCCTCCACCCTGGCCAATCGCTCCTCCCGGCCCAGGCCGCGGGCGACGAGGGGTTCGGAGACGATGTCTTCGATCCGCATGCGGGGGTCAAGTGAGGCAAAGGGGTCTTGGAAGACGATCTGCAGATTCTCACGCAGGGACCTCAGCGCCGATGAGCTCGCTGACTCCACACGGATGTCACCGACCCGCACATGTCCGGAGCTTGGTCGGTCGAGTCCGGAGAGGATGTTGAGCAGAGTCGATTTGCCCGACCCCGACTCCCCCACGATTCCCAAGCGCTGTCCCGACGCCACGCTGAAGCTGATGTCTTCAAGCGCACGCACCGGGGCTCTGCGGCGCAGCAGCAGTCCACGTGAACGGAAGTGCTTCGAGACCCCGCTGACCTCGATGAGCGGCGCGACTCCGCCGACAGTGGGTGCTTCCCTCGCCGAGGCGGCTCTTGACTCCCGCACAGCAGCTGGCTCCCGCACGTCGGCTGCCCCATCGCCAGCAGACAGCTCGTCCTCGTCGCCCGGGCCGGCTTCGTCCACTGGGCTTGTTTCGTCCACCGGTCCGGCATAGGACAGCGCGGTCTTGAGTGTGTAGAGCTTGCCGTTGCCATCGGTGGCTTCGAGGTCGGAGGAGGCCAGGAGGCCTCGTGTGTATTCGTGCTGTGGATCGGTGAAGATCTGTCGCACGGTGCCGGATTCGACGATGCGTCCGGCATACATGACGATGACTCGCTCACAGACTTCGGCGACGACGGCCAGATCATGGGTGATGAACAGCAGTCCTGCCTGCACCGCGGCAACACGCTCGGCGATGAGTTCGAGCATGTGCTTCTGCACGGTGACGTCGAGAGCGGTCGTCGGCTCATCGCAGATGAGCAGCTGCGGCGAATTCGCCAGCGCGATCGCGAGCATCACTCGCTGTCGTTGGCCACCCGACATCTGGTGCGGGTAGGCAGACCGTGCACTGCCCGGATCGGGCATGTGCACACTGGTGAGCAGGTCGAGAATGTCACCGCGGGCGACCGCACCATGGATGCGCATCGCCTCGGCGATCTGGTCACCGATGCGCATCAGCGGGTTGAGTGCGCTCATGGGCTCCTGGAACACCATGGACACGAGGTTCGAGCGCATCCGGGCCAGGGTCTTCTCCTTGGCTTCAAGGATGTTTCCGGAGAACCCCTGCAGGGACACGCTGCCCTCGGCGCGCAGCTCTTCGGGGAGCAGTCCCATCACAGACTGCGCGGTCAGTGACTTGCCGGACCCGGACTCCCCGATGAGGCCGACTCGCTCGCCTGGGGCCAGACTCAGTGACACATTCTCAAGCACCGGTGCCTGTGCGCCGGCTGGTGTGATGGTGAGGTCACGGACCTCGAGCAGGTTCTCACTCATTGCCGCGGGCCTCCATCTTCGGATCGAATCGGTCACGGAGTCCGTCGCCTAGGAGGTTGAAGCCGAGCACGGCAAGGGCGATGAATAACCCGGGCCACAGTGCCAGTTCGGGTTGGGTGGACAGGAACTGCTGGGACTCCTGCAGCATTCTGCCCCACGAGGGCACCGGGGCCTGTGTGCCCAGGCCCAGGAAGGACAGCCCCGCCTCGGCGAGGACGGAGATCGCGAACGCCACGGACGCCTGCACGATGACCATGCCGGCGATGTTGGGCAGGACGTGGACGATGGCGATCGCCGGGGCACTCCGGTTCGAGGCCTTGGCCGCGCGCACATATTCGGAGCCGAGCACCTGCATCGTTCCGGAGCGGGCGACGCGGGCGAATCCGGGGATCGCGGCGATTCCCACGGCGACCATCGCCGGACCTGTCCCGGGCTGGTAGACGGCGGCGAAGACGATCGCCAGCAGCAGCGCAGGGAAGGCGAGCAGGATGTCGTTGGCGCGCATGATCACCGCACTCAGCCACACACCCCACGGATACTGGGCGAAGACGGCGGCGATGATGCCGATGGGGGTGCCGATGAGCACGGCGATGCCGACGGCCACGACCCCGACCATGAGAGTGATCCGGGCCCCGTACATCACCCAGGTCAGGGTGTCGCGGCCGAATTTGTCCGTGCCGAAGAGGTGTTCGGGGCTTGCCGACTGCAGTCGGGCGGCCGGGTCGACGGTGCTGGGGTCGTAGGGCGTCCACACGAAGGACACGAGTGCGAGGGCGACGATGAGGAAGATGAGGACGGCGCCGATGATCATCGAGGCGTTGAGCCGCAGCTTCGCGCGTCTGCGCCGCTCCACAGGCATTTCCTTCGCCGAGGTTGGGCTCGGGTTCTCGCTCATGATGCGTTCCTGATCCGGGGGTCGACGAGGGGGTAGAGCACGTCGACGATGAGGTTGATGATGAGCACCAGGAGGACGAGGACCATGACGATGCCCTGGACCGTGACGAGGTCGCGGTTGGCCACGGCACGCACGAGTTCGGAGCCGATGCCGGGGATGACGAAGATCTGTTCGATGATCACAGCGCCGACGAGGAGCGTTGCGAGCTGCACCCCGGCCACGGTGATGACTGGGATCGCGGCATTGCGCAGACCGTGGACGAACAGTGCCTTGGTCTGAGTCAGGCCCTTGGCGCGGGCTGTGCGGATGTAGTCCTCGCGCATGACGTCGAGGACGGCTGAGCGCACGTACCTGGTGAGGATCGCGGCCTGGACAAGAGCCAGGGACACGACGGGCAGCACCAGACGGAGGAGGAACCCGCCGAGTCCTTCGACCGGGGCCATCCACCCTTGGGAGGGGAACCAGCCGAGCGTCAGGGAGAAGACGATGACGAGGATGATGGCGGCCAGGAAGTTCGGCACGGCGATGCCGAACTGGCTCAGCGCGGAGATCGTGACTCCGATCCAGTTGCGCTGTTCGAGGGCGGCGAAGGTGCCCAGCGGGACGGCGATGACGATCGCCAGAATGATCGCGGCGACGACGAGGATGCCGGTGACCTGGACGCTGCCGACGATGACGGGGGTGATCGAGGAACCGGTGACATACGAGGTGCCGAAATCGCCGGTGAGCATTCCGCCGACCCAGTCGAAGTAGCGCACGAGCGGTGGCTGGTCGAGTCCGTATTGAGCTTCAAGTGCCGCGACCGCCTCGGGGGTGGCGTTCGTCCCCAAGGCGACCTGTGCGGCATTGCCGGGCAGGATGCTCATGAGTGCGAAGACCACCACGGAGGCGACGATCAGTGCTAAGACGAATTGGACAGCACGGTTGGCCACATAGGTGATCATGGGAGGCGGTACTTCAGTTCCAGCTCAGATCCGCGATCCGGAATGCGTCGTTGACCCTGTTGGCTGGGATTCCGGCGACATCGGATTTCGCGATGACGAGGTTCGGGAAGAGGAACAGGAAGTCCGAGGCTGCGTCCTCGGTGATCGTCTTCGCGATCGTCTTCATCCCTGAGACGTATTCCTCTTCCGTGCCGGTATCGGCCTTTTCTGCGATCTTCTTGATCTTCGAGTCGTCGTAGCCGATGTAGTAGTCGTTGGAGAAGACGGTGAGGATGTCCCGGGGTTCGGCATGGTTGATGACCGACATGTCGAACTTGTGTTCGGTGAAGGTCTTGTCCAACCAGACTGCGGGGAATTCCTGAGTTTCGATATCGGCCTTGAGCCCGACCTCTTCCAACTGCGCGGACACAATTTCGGAGATGGCCTTCGCATACGGCAGGTTCGGCACGGTGAAGGCGAATGTCTCCCCTTCGATGCCGGCGTCTGCGATCAGGTCCTTGGCCTTCTGCGGGTCATAGTCCCAGACCTTCGTCAGGTCCTCGTAGTACGGGTCTGTCGGTGGAACCATGGAGCCGATGAGCTCGCCGTAGCCTGCCCATGCGGTGTCCAGCACGGCCTTGCGGTCGATGGCATGCATGACCGCTTCGCGAGCCTTCTTGTCTTTGAAGATGCCCTTCGCGTTGTTCATCGAGAGCACGACCTCACCGTTCGTGGTGCCGGAGATGATCTGATAGTCATTGCTCTGGAACTCTCCTGCCAGTTCGGGAGCCTGGAGGTTGGAGACGACGTCGATCTCTCCGGACTTCAGGGCGTTCGAAGCTGAGACCGCGTCCTTGAAGTACTTGAACTGCACGTTCTTGACCGCTGGGGTCTCACCCCAGTAGTCGTCTCTGGCAGCGAAGTCGATCGACTGTCCGGGGGTGAATTTCTCAATAGAGAAGGGCCCGGTGCCGATAGCCTCCTTGGCCAGGTTGTCGGTGCCTTCGGTGTCGAAGACGGCTCCGATAAGGGAGGTGAGGTTGAACAGCCATGTGTTGGACGGCTTCTTGAGGGCGATCTCAACGGTGAGGTCATCCGGGGTTTCGATCGACTCGACGACGTCCATCTTGGACTTCAGTGCGTTCTTCCAGTCGTTCTGCACCCGTTCGTAGGAGAACTTCACGTCCTCGCTCGTGAGATCCGCGCCGTTGGAGAACTTCACGCCCTTCTGCAGATGGAAGGTGTAGGTCTTGCGGTCATCGGATACGTCCCAGTCCTCGGCCAGGCCCGGTTGGATCTCGCCCTCACCGTCGACGCGGACGAGGGACTCGTAGACGTTCTCCATCAGTGCCTCAGGGATGGCGATGCCCGAGGTGGAGGTGAAGTCGAGGTTGACCGGTTCGGCGGTGAACGCGATCGCCATCGAATCCTTCTTGGATTCGTCGCCGGAGTCCGATGCTCCTGCCGAACAACCGGTCAGGATCAGGCTCGAGGCAGCCAGGGCTGCCATCCACGTTATGATGCGCGGAGTCTTCATCGCTCTCCCATTTTCACGAACCGACGGTGGTTCATTCGTCTTCTCTGACCAGACTGTGCGCGGGCGCACACCGGCCTCGCCAGTTTAGCGGAAGTTCTCACCAGGCGATGAGTCGTTGTCCAGATTGTGGAGAAGGCTCAATGGGACGGGCCCGGAGCATGTCCGGGCCCATTGGGCAGGAGTCAGAGCCCTGCCTGTGCCGCGAGCACCGCGGCGAGCTTGTCGAAGGCGACTCTTCGGTGCGACCGGGAGTTCTTCTCCTCCGGTGTCATCTGTGCGGCGCTGATGTCAGAACCGTCGGGCACGAAGATCGGGTCGTAGCCGAAACCGTGGTCTCCCGAGGGACTCGTGGCCAGACGCCCGGGCATGACTCCCTCTGCGGAGAATTCTCGACCGTCGGGAGTGACCGCGGCGGCAGCGCAGCGGAACTGCGCCCCGCGATGTTCGCTCGAGATGTCCGACAGCTGGGCAAGAAGCAGCTCGAGGTTGGCTCGATCGTCTCCGTGTCGGCCAGCCCACCGGGCGGAGAAGATTCCCGGTGCCCCGCCGAGGACATCCACGGCGATTCCCGAATCATCGGCAATGGCGGTGTGACCGGTGGCCTGCGCGGCGGCGCGGGCCTTGATCAGTGCATTCTCTGCGAAGGTCACCCCGGTTTCCGGGATATCGCCGAGTCCTGCCTCGGCGGCTGTGAGAACATTCGTGTCCTCCCCCAACGTGGGCAGGAGGATCGCGAGGAGTTCGCGCCTCTTGCCTTCGTTGTGGGTGGCCAGCACGAACGTGGTCATTTGCTCAGGACTTCCGACTGGATGCCGGTGAGGTCGGCACAGCCTTTGGCTGCGAGGTCGAGCAGCGTGCCCAGTTCGTCACGGTCAAACGGTGCGCCTTCGGCGGTGCCCTGGACTTCGACGAACTGTCCGCTGCCGGTCATGACGACGTTCATGTCGGTATCGGCGCGTGAGTCCTCGACATAGGGCAGATCGAGCACGGGCTCACCGTCGATGATGCCGACGCTGATGGCTGCGATCGAGTCCTTGATGGGATTGTTCGCAGCGGGGATGATCCCGGTCGACCGTCCCTTGTCGATCGCGTCGGCCAGTGCCACGTAGGCTCCGGTGATCGATGCGGTTCGGGTGCCGCCGTCAGCCTGGAGGACGTCGCAGTCGAGGACGAGGGTGTTCTCGCCGAGCTTGTCGAGGTCGATGACGGCCCTCAGGCTGCGACCGATGAGTCGGGAGATCTCATGGGTGCGACCGCCGAGTTTGCCCTTGACGGACTCGCGGGTGTTGCGGGAGTCTGTGGCTCGAGGGAGCATCGCGTATTCGGCGGTGACCCATCCGCGGCCTTGGCCCTTGAGCCAGCGTGGCACTCCTGCGGTCAGTGAGGCCGCGACGAGGACACGGGTGTTGCCGAATTCCACCAGAGCGGATCCTTCGGCGGTGTTGATCCAGTTGCGAGTGATGGTCACTTCGCGGAGTTCGTCGGCATTTCGTCCGTCTGCGCGCACTGTGGGCCTCTTTCGGTTGTCGGTGCTGTTCTGTTGCGTCCTGGGTGCTCTGTGTTCTGTGTCGTGGTCTGTGTCGGTGGAGAGTCTCACACGGTCCAGCTGTTGCCTGGTTTGGCCAGTTCGATGGGTCCACGGTATTCGCGGGCGGCCTCTCCACGGACGATGGAGCAGTCCGTCCAGGAGGGAATGTGGGTGAGGACGAGTGACTTGGCGTCTGCCGCCTGTGCCACACGTCCGGCACGTTTGCCGGTGAGGTGGATGCCGCGAGCAGTGTCGCGGTCTTCTTGGAAGGCGGCTTCGCAGAGGAACAGGTCCGCGCCCCGGGCCGCTGCGACGAGGTTGTCGCATTCGTCGCTGTCACCGGAGTAGGTGATGACCGCGCCCTTGGCGTCGGTGATGCGCAGGGCATAGGCCTCAACCGGGTGGTCGACGAGGAAGGATTCGATCGTCAGGCTGCCCACCTGGTGGCTGGTCCCGTGATCGATATCGGTGAAGTCGAAGGCGTGGCTGAGGTCGGAGTCGTGTGCGCTCGCGGCGACTGGGGACTTCCCGGGATCCGTGTAGTAGGCACGTGTCAATCGTTCCTGTGCGCCTGCGGGTGCGAAGACGCTTGTCCTCGTGCGGATCGACCCTGTGTCGGAGATGTTGCCGTTGAAGAACTTCGGGTCATAGCAGTGCTTGACGTACAGACCGGTCATGTCCATGCAGTGGTCGGGGTGAAGATGGCTGAGCACGACCGCGCTCAGCCCGTCTGTGTCGACCGCGCGCTGCAGCGGGCTCAGTGCCCCGGATCCGAGGTCGAGGACGACGCGCGTCGGCTTTTCCTCGTCTGTTTCGATGAGGTAGCAGCTGGCTGCTGAGTTGGGGCCGGGAAAGGAGCCGGCGGTGCCGATGGCAGTGAGTTTCATACGTCGTCGTCCCCCGGCAGATCGCTGAGCAAGGTAGTGGTGAGTCGGTCCTGAATCCAGGTCAGGAAGTCATACAGGGTCAGTGTGAGTTCCTCGGATTCGTCGAGGTCCTCCCGCTGAGCGTATTTCTCTTCTTGGGCTTCCTCGGTGTCGATGCCCATACGAACGGCAAGCACCAGACGCAGATCGTTGAGTCCCTTCATCCACGCTAGAACCTCATCGTGGTTCAAGGTGATCGAGGACCCCTTGGCCAGTCCGTTGAGCACGATGCGCACATTGTGGGCCTTCGCCTGCTGGAGATCGAACTCGGTGAGGCGTCGGAACTCCCGTGATCGTTCCTCGTCGAGGGGGTCGACGTCGGGGAAGAGCCGCAGCAGCGCAGGGTCCTGGGGGCGTGGCCGTTCGACCAGCCCGAGACGTGCCTCCCAGTTCTCAGAATCGGGGCGACCGTCTTCGTTGTCGTCTTCTGCCAGCAGTGCTGCCAGGTCGGTGAAGACGGTGAGCATGAGGGATCGTTCATTGTCCTCGAGTTTGAGGACGACATCGTCCCCACGAGCATCGATTGCAGCCATATCTCAGTCGGATCCTGATTCGGGTTGGCACGCGGCCCACAGACCGTATTCGTGCATGGCTTGGGTGTCCCTCTCCATGGCCTCGCGTCCGCCTGTGGCGACGACGGAGCGACCGTTCTCATGGACTTCAAGCATCAGCGAGTGAGCCTTCTCGGTCGAATATCCGAAGTAGGCCTGGAAGACATAGCTGACGTAGCTCATGAGATTGACGGGGTCGTTGAAGACGACGGTCTTCCATGGCTTTGCCTGTTCTGTCGCCGGTCGAATGTCGACCTCCGGCTCCAGAACTGGAGTCGTTGGATTGCTCACGTTTCCACCTTACGGCAGAACACTGACGCTGTCGTGACGTAGTATCGCGCCTATGAGTGATCTCACACGGACCGGTTCGACGGCTTTCTACACCGATCAGTACGAATTGACGATGGTCCAGGCTGCCCTGGAATCGGGTGCTGCGCACCGCAGGAGCCTGTTCGAAGTCTTCGGTCGCAGTCTGCCTGCCGGTCGCCGCTACGGGGTCGTTGCCGGTACCGGTCGTATCCTCGAGATGCTCAAGGATTTCCGTTTCGGCGACGAAGAGCTCTCGTTCCTCAGCCGCGAGCAGATCGTCGACTCGCGGACCATCGACTGGCTGGCCGACTACTCGTTCTCCGGCAGCATCCGCGGGTATGCCGAGGGCGAGATCTACTTCCCCGGGTCACCTCTGATGACGATCGAGTCCACGTTCGCGGAAGGGGTCATCCTCGAAACCCTCATCCTCTCGGCGATGAACTATGACTGTGCGGTCGCCTCGGCGGCCTCGCGCATGGCGCAGGCCGCAGGAGATCGGCCCTGTGCGGAGATGGGTGGACGCCGCACCAACGAGCATGCAGCGGTCGCGGCCGCCCGTGCCGCTGTCATCGGCGGGTTCGCGTCGACGTCGAATCTCGCCGCCGGACTCCGGTACGGTCTGCGAACCATCGGCACCTCCGCCCACTCCTTCACTCTTCTCCATGATTCCGAGCAGGAGGCCTTCGCCGCTCAGCTCAAATCATTGGGCACCGACACGACTCTGCTCCTGGACACCTATGACGTCGAGGAGGCACTGGCCACGGCTGTGCGCCTGGCCGGTGAGAACCTCGGCGGTGTGCGCATCGACTCCGGCGACCTCGTCGAGCAGGCCAGTGAGGTCCGTGCCGGCCTCGACCGCCTCGGCGCTCACGACACGACCATCACCGTCACCAGCGACCTCGACGAATATGCCATCGCCGCTCTCGCAGCCTCCCCCGTGGATTCCTACGGTGTCGGAACACGGGTGGTCACCGGTTCGGGTGCTCCGGCGGCCGGGCTCGTGTACAAGCTCGTGGCCCGAGCCGACGAATCGGGTGCCTGGACCTCGGTGGCGAAGAACTCGGCAGGCAAGCCCTCCCGGGGAGGGCACAAAGATGCTCTGCGTCTCATCGATGGTGCCATCGCGGTCGAAGAGGCCGTGGGCATCCCGACTCTGCCGGACGACCTCGGCGATGGCCGCTCGCTGACTGTCGACCTCGTCGTCGATGGTGAGATCGATGAGTCCTATATCGGTGCGGCTGGAGTCACGAAGGCCTGCGCCCGCCATGACGAGTCTCTGGCCGAGCTGCCGCGTTCGGCCCGCCGCATGCAGGACGGCGAACCCGCGATCCCCACGGTGTTCTACCCCAAATGATTTCGACCGGAGTCAGCTGAGCTGAGGCTCTCAGGCGCTACTTCTTGCCGACGAACCAGCCCTGCAGCTTTTTGATTCGTGCCTGGATCTGTTCCTGGGTCGCCTGTGCCACAGCCGGTCCCCCGCAGGCCTTGCGCAGTTCGACGTGGACGGTCGCGTGCGGCGTACCCGTGCGACGAGACCAGGCACCGACGAGGCTCTGGAGCTGATTGCGCTCTTCCTTCATCGCCCGGTGGTCGAGTTCGCTGACCTCAGGCTCCGGTGCCGGCGGTGCGGAGGCGGTCTTCCGCTTCGCCTGACGTGCCTGTTGGGTGCGCAGCAGTTCGTGGACCTGGTCCGGTTCGAGGAGGCCGGGAATGCCGATGAAGTCGAGCTCGTCCTCGGAGCCGACCGCACCTCCCGTGCCGAACTCGCCTCCGTCGAAGAGCACGCGGTCGAAGAGCGCTTCGGCGCCGATGGCTTCGAATGAGCCCAGCTGATCGGAGGAGGCACCTTCGCTGCGGTTGGCCTGTTCCATGGCCTGATCGTCGAAGACCACGACGTCGTTCTCGTCTTCGTTCTTCGGCCGGTCGAGGGCGTGGTCGCGTTCGACCTCCATCGTGTTGGCCAGCGCCAGGAGGATCGGCACGGAGGGCAGGAACACCGAGGCTGTCTCTCCGCGTTTGCGGGCACGCACGAAGCGCCCGATCGCCTGGGCGAAGAACAATGGAGTCGCCGAGGAGGTGGCATAGACCCCGACACACAGTCGCGGTACGTCGACACCTTCGGAGACCATGCGCACGGCGACCATCCAGCGGTCCGTGGAGTTCTGGAACTTCTCGATGCGCTCCGAGGCTCCGGCTTCGTCGGAGAGCACGACGGTCGGTGCCTCTCCGGTGAGTTCGCGGAGGATCTTCGCGTAGGCACGCGCAGAGTCCTGGTCGGTGGCGATGACGAGTCCGCCGGCGTCGTGCACGGTGCGACGGACCTCGGTCAGGCGGATATCGGCAGCCTTGAGGACGGCAGGCATCCAGTCACCTGAGGGGTCGAGCGCGGTTCGCCAGGCTTGGGAGTTGATGTCCTTCGTCGTCTCCTCACCGAGGACGTGCGACATCTCGTCCCCGGCCTTCGTCCGCCACGACATGGTGCCGGCGTAGGTGAGGAACAGGACCGGACGCACGACGGAGTCCTTGAGCGCACGGCCGTAGCCGTAGGAATAGTCGGCCACCGAGGTGCGGATGCCGTTTTCGTCTGGAGCGTAGGTGACGAACGGGATCGGCGAGGTATCGGACCGGAAGGGGGTTCCTGTCAGGGAGAGTCTGCGCACTGCCGGGCCGAATGCCTCACGGACTGCATCACCCCAGGACAGTGCGTCACCACCATGGTGGACCTCATCGAGGATGACGAGGGTGCGACCGGCAGCGGTGCGGTTGTGGTGAAGGACCGGCTTCGCCGCGACCTGAGCATAGGTGATGGCCACACCGTGATAGCCCGGCGCGTGCTTGCCCTGGGCATTCTTGAAGTGCGGGTCGAGTTTGATGCCGACGCGTGAGGCCGAGTCAGCCCACTGCACCTTGAGGTGCTCGGTTGGGGCGACGACGGTGACCCTGTTGACGACCCGCTGGGCTAGCAGTTCTGCGGCGACGCGCAGAGCGAAGGTGGTCTTACCGGCACCAGGCGTTGCGACGGCGAGGAAGTCCTTCGGCTGTTCCCGAAAATAGAGTTCGAGAGCCTCTGCCTGCCACGCACGCAACTTTCCGGCCGTTCCCCAAGCAGCACGCTCGGGAAAGGCCGGTGGCAGTTGTTCGGCGGCGGAGGTCCCTGGGAGACGTTCCGCGGCCATTTACTCCTTGGGTCCTTCAGACATCGATGAGTAGATCTCTTTGCAACGCGGGCACACGGGGAATCGTTCGGGGTCGCGGGTGGGCACCCACACCTTTCCGCACAGAGCAATCAGCGGTGTGCCCGTGACCATGGATTCCATGATCTTGTCTTTGGGTGCGTAGTGGCTGAATCGTTCGTGGTCGCCGGGTTCAACAAGCTGCTCGGACTGCTCACGCTCGATTGTTGCTGAACCACCTGATGCTGGATAGGTCATGGCTCCATTGTAGTTCCCTAGAATGAGACCCATGGACAGAACTCACGAGGATTCGCTCACAGAACGCTATCGCGAACTCAGCGACGATATCGCCGCCGCTGTTGCCGTGGTCTCAGTCAAACGCGGGACCGCCCTGCATGCGATCACCGTCGACTCATTCCTCGACGTGTCCTACGATCCGCCGACCATGGCGGTGAGCATCTACGGCGGGTCACGGATGATGGAGTCCCTGGAGATGAGTGATCACTACGCCATCTCCCTGCTCAACTCCTCCCAGCGGGACGTCTCCGAGCGCCTGGGTGCGTCCGGGCAGCCGCTCTACGGTTCACTCAAGGGCATCGATACGTTCCCCGCACCCCATTCGGGCCAGCCGGTGCTCACGGATGCGATCGCATGGTTCGAACTGCGGCAGACGCAGACCCTTGAAATCGCCACGCACTACCTCGTCGTCGGCGAAGTCGTGTCGATGGGAACCGGAGTCAGCAGCAGCAAGAGCAAACCGCTGCTGCGGTGGCGCAAGGGCTACGGAACGATCGGGCCACGCTGACTGCAGGTCATCGTTGAATATCAGCGGCCCTCTGCTCGTCCCTCAGCCTCAAACGAAGCTGGAAGATGAGCAGAGGGCCGCTGTGCACCGGTTCGAGGCCGGCTGCGTGTCGCTCAGATCAGACGACGCCCTGTGCGAGCATCGCCTCGGAGACGCGGATGAAGCCTGCGATGTTGGCGCCGGCCACATAGTCACCGGGCGAGCCGAACTCTGCGGCTGCCTCGGCGCAGCTGTCATGGACGTCGCCCATGATCTCAGCCAGTCGGGCTTCGGTGAAGTCGAAGTCCCAGGTGTCGCGGCTGGCGTTCTGCTGCATTTCCAGGGCACTGGTGGCCACGCCGCCGGCGTTGGCTGCCTTGCCCGGGGCAAAGATCACACCGGCATCGGAGAAGGTCTTCACAGCCTCTGGGGTGCAGGGCATGTTCGCACCTTCGGCGAGGGCGATGACTCCGTTCTTCACGAGAGTCCGCGCCGAATCGGCGTCGAGCTCGTTCTGGGTCGCGCATGGAAGTGCGACGTCGACCTCGATGTCCCAGACGTTGCCGCCCTCGTAGTACTTTGCACGGCCGCCGCGTTCGTCAACGTATTCGGAGATGCGACCGCGCTCTTCGAACTTGATGCGCTTGACGATGTCGGTTTCGATGCCGTCGGGGTCGTGGATGAACCCGCCCGAGTCGGACATGGTGATGACCGTACCGCCGAATGCAGCGACCTTTTCGGCTGCGAAGACCGCAACATTTCCTGATCCGGAGATCGAGACGGTGCGTCCGTCGATGTTCTTCTTCGCTGCTGCGAGCATGTCCTTGAGGAAGTACACGACACCGTAGCCAGTCGCCTCGGTGCGGACCATGGAGCCGCCGTAGGACAGACCTTTACCGGTGAGAACACCAGCTTCGTATTCGTTCTTCATGCGCTTGTACTGGCCGAAGAGGTATCCGATCTCGCGTCCGCCTACGCCGATGTCACCGGCCGGAACATCGCGGTACTCGCCGATGTGGCGGCTGAGCTCTGTCATGAATGACTGGCAGAAGCGCATCACCTCAAGGTCACTGCGCCCCTTGGGGTCGAAGTCGGATCCGCCCTTGCCGCCGCCGATGGGCAGACCTGTGATGGCGTTTTTGAAGATCTGCTCGAAGCCGAGGAACTTCACGATGCCCAAGTTCACTGACGGGTGGAACCGCAGACCGCCCTTGTAGGGGCCGAGTGCGGAGTTGAACTGCACGCGGAACGCGCGGTTGATCTGGACGACCCCCTGATCATCGATCCAGGGGACGCGGAAGATGATCTGGCGTTCGGGTTCGCACAGGCGTTCGAAGGCTGAGAGTTCGAGGTATTCCGGGTGCTTGTCGACGACAGGGCCCAAGGAATAGAGAACTTCCTGTACCGCCTGATGAAACTCCGACTCTCCGGGATTGCGATGAAGCACGGTGTCGAAGATTGGCTGCAGTGATGGATGTAAGCTCATGGGACCAATTTACCGTGACCCGCATAACATGAGCGGATACGACCGAATAATGGACAAACTGGTGTCGCGGCCCAGGTTTGGTATATTGCAAGTTTCAGAGTTTCGCGTTGCCGAAATCCATCCGACGCTAGACTCGGTTTATGGATTTAGAAGACGTTTGGCCGCCCTTTTCTTTAAGAATTCGTTGCGGACACATAGAGTTGTCGCCTGTACGCGAATCGGACTATTCAGAATTGGCCGATATTGCGGCCGGTGGGGTTCGCCGTAACAACATTCCTGCCTTTCTCGTCAACTGGGATTCTGGGACTCCTGAGGAAATCGCACGGTCCATCGCTCAGTACCAATGGGGCACTCGAGCGAACTTCAGAGTCGATGACTGGACCATGGAGTTCACCGTCAGGGTCAACGGCCGAGCTGTCGGCGTGCAGGGCGTGAGTGCAACGGACTTCGTCCGCACCCGGGCGGTCTCTACAGGGTCGTGGTTGGCGCTGCATGAGCAGGGCAAGGGATATGGAAGCCAGATGCGCAGAGCTGCGTTGGTGGCGTTTGCTGATCATTTCGATGCCAGAGAGTTCAACTCTGGCTACTTCGAGGGCAACGCAGCCAGTCGCAGAGTCTCAGAGAAACTGGGGTACACGCCCAATGGAGTCAAGACGCTCGTCGCACAGGATGGACAGGCGCGCGTTGAGCAGCAGGTCATCCTGGCAGCTCAAGAGATCGTCCGCGGTACCGAGCCAGTGGAGGTTGCCGGCGCCGAGGTGGTCCGTCGCTTCCTCGGGCTCAAACAGGCCTGAGAGCCCGATACCGACAGGCCGAGGATCCGATGCAACTGCTGGGGCAGCAACTGTAAGGGTCTGAGCCTCGCATCGGCCAGCTCAGAGTCTCTGAGACATCAGCACAATGTCCGTGAATAGCAGAAAGGGGAGCACCCGCTGAATCACTCCAGCGAACACTCCCCCACCACACCACTCGTGAATACAAGTGAGGGGCCATCCCACCGAAGTGGAATGACCCCTCACCTTAAAGAATATTGCGGCAGTCACCTACTCTCCCACAACCACCAAGTTGCAGTACCATCAGCGCGAATGGGCTTAGCTACCGGGATCGGAACGGTTAACCGGGCGTTTCCCCACCACTATCACCACCGCAAAACCAACAAACCACCACCACCCGAGTAATCACACCTCAAGAGTGTAGTAGCGGTCCAAGAACCGTACAGCGAACGCGAACACCACACATAATGTGACTCGTTAATATCTCGTAAAACCCATAGCGTGAAACACGCACACACCAACCAAACAAATGGGTTGATGAGTGATCGGCGTATTAGTACCAGTCAACTCCACACCTCACAGTGCTTCCATACCCGGCCTATCAAACCCATAATCTATAGGACACCTCACCCCAACTTAATGGGTTGGAAATCTCATCTCGAAGCAGGCTTCCCGCTTAGATGCTTTCAGCGGTTATCCTTCCCGAACGTAGCCAACCAGCCATGCACCTGGCGGTACAACTGGCACACCAGAGGTTCGTCCGTCCCGGTCCTCTCGTACTAAGGACAGGCCTCCACAAATTTCCTACGCACGCAGCGGATAGGGACCGAACTGTCTCACGACGTTCTAAACCCAGCTCGCGTACCGCTTTAATGGGCGAACAGCCCAACCCTTGGGACCGACTACAGCCCCAGGATGCGACGAGCCGACATCGAGGTGCCAAACCATGCCGTCGATATGGACTCTTGGGCAAGATCAGCCTGTTATCCCCGAGGTACCTTTTATCCGTTGAGCGACCACGCTTCCACAAGCCATGGCCGGGTCACTAGTCCCAGCTTTCGCTCCTGCTCGACACGTCCGTCTCACAGTCAAGCTCCCTTGTGCACTTACACTCGACACCTGATTGCCAACCAGGCTGAGGGAACCTTTGGGCGCCTCCGTTACTCTTTAGGAGGCAACCGCCCCAGTTAAACTACCCATCAGGCACTGTCCCTGAACCCGATCAGGGTCCGAAGTTAAGAAATCCAGAATAGTCAGAGTGGTATTTCACTTGACGACTCCACCACCACTAGCGTGATAGTTTCACAGTCTCCCACCTATCCTACACAAACCACACCGAATCCCAATACCAAACTATAGTGAAGGTCTCGGGGTCTTTCCGTCCTGCTGCGCGTAACGAGCATCTTTACTCGTAATGCAATTTCGCCGAGTTCGTGGTTGAGACAGCAGAGAAGTCGTTACGCCATTCGTGCAGGTCGGAACTTACCCGACAAGGAATTTCGCTACCTTAGGATGGTTATAGTTACCACCGCCGTTTACTGGGGCTTAAATTCTCCGCTTCACCCTTACGGGTTAACGAGTCCTCTTAACCTTCCAGCACCGGGCAGGCGTCAGTCCGTATACATCGACTTACATCTTCGCACGGACCTGTGTTTTTAATAAACAGTCGCTTCTCTCTGGCCTCTGCGACCACCACCAGCACATCACCAAGCAAGTTGGCTTCACCGGGATGGTCCCCCTTCTCCCGAAGTTACGGGGGCATTTTGCCGAGTTCCTTAACCACGATTCTCTCGATCACCTTAGTATTCTCTACCTGACCACCTGTGTCGGTTATAGGGTACGGGCAACACACAACCTCACGCCGATGCTTTTCTCGGCAGCATAGGATCACCAGATCACCCCACCACAAGTGGGGCGCCCATCAGCTCTCACACTGTATGTGGGGACGGATTTACCTACCCCCACGTGCTACGACCTTAGACCACGACTACCATCGCGTGGCCTGGCTACCTTCCTGCGTCACACCTCGCGCTTACCGACTCCACACTCAGATCCCACAGAATCCTTCAACCAGACACCCGAAGGCATCACGGAAGAACACCGAGGTTAGTATCGTGTGTTTTGGTATTGACGGTTATGCGTCGGTACCAGAATATCAACTGGTTGTCCATCGACTACGCCTGTCGGCCTCGCCTTAGGTCCCGACTTACCCAGGGCGGATTAGCCTAGCCCTGGAACCCTTGGTCATCCGGTGGACGGGTTTCTCACCCGTCTTTCGCTACTCATGCCTGCATTCTCACTCGTACCGGCTCCACCACTCGTTCACACGGCGACTTCACTGCCAGCACGACGCTCCCCTACCCAACACCCCACCATTACGGCTATACGGGATGCTGCCACAACTTCGGCGGTGTACTTAGCCCCGCTACATTATCGGCGCTCAATCACTTGACCAGTGAGCTATTACGCACTCTTTCAAGGATGGCTGCTTCTAAGCCAACCTCCTGGTTGTCTTCGCAACTGAACATCCTTTCCCACTTAGCACACGCTTAGGGGCCTTAGTTGATGGTCTGGGCTGTTTCCCTCTCGACAATGAAGCTTATCCCCCACTGTCTCACTGCCACGCTGAACCTTACCGGCATTCGGAGTTTAGTTGACGTCAGTAACCCGGTGGGGCCCATCAGCCATCCAGTAGCTCTACCTCCGGCAAGAACCACGCAACGCTGCACCTAAATGCATTTCGGGGAGAACCAGCTATCACAGAGTTTGATTGGCCTTTCACCCCTAACCACAGGTCATCCCCTCCATTTTCAACTGAAGTGGGTGCGGGCCTCCACGCGCTCTTACACACGCTTCACCCTGCCCATGGCTAGATCACTCCGCTTCGGGTCTAGGACACGCGACTCATACGCCCTATTCGGACTCGCTTTCGCTACGACTACCCCTCTCGGGTTAACCTCGCCACGCACCGCTAACTCGCAGGCTCATTCTTCAAAAGGCACGCCATCACCCCAACAAAGGAGGCTCTGACGGATTGTAAGCACATGGTTTCAGGTACTATTTCACTCCCCTCCCGGGGTACTTTTCACCATTCCCTCACGGTACTATCCGCTATCGGTCATCAGGAAGTATTTAGCCTTACCAGGTGGTCCTGGCAGATTCACACGACATTCCACGAGTATCGTGCTACTCGGGCAAACACATATCGTCGGGGCCACATGTTTCGTCTACGGGACTCTCACCCGCTCCGGTACTGTTTCCCACCAGCTTCGACTACACGCAGCACACATCAACGACTCGGTCATGCTGGACCGAACACGCATTCCCCACAACACCGCATACGCAACACCAGCACGTTTGACACGCACACGGTTTAGGCTGATCCAGTTTCGCTCGCCACTACTCCCGGAATCATGTTTTATTTTCTCTTCCTACGGGTACTGAGATGTTTCACTTCCCCGCGTTCCCTCCACACACCCTATATATTCAGATGCGGGTCACCACACTCTCATGTGGCGGGGTTTCCCCATTCGGACATCCTCGGATCACAGCCCGTTTATCGGCTCCCCGAGGCTTATCGCAGATTTCCACGTCCTTCATCGGCTCCTGATGCCAAGGCATCCACCATGCGCTCTTACACACTCATCACACCCAAAAAATTTGGTTGCAAAATGTGTGTGCGAAAATTTCACACTAAGATTTCACAAGAAAAATCACATTACATAACAACCCAAACAAAGTTCGGGCTGTTGATGCTCGCGTCCACTATACGATTCTCAAACCACTACCAAACACCACCCACACCCACACAACCGAAGGCTGCTGGTCTGGACGGGTTGGTCCTGTTGGTTGAAACCACACCCAACCATTGCTGGTTGGTTTGTGATTCCAGGACCCAATAACGTGTTCGTTCTAGCCCACCATCATCACACCGTCGACAAGGCATGTACCTTAACGACGCTGTGCGGGTTGAGCGAAAATAATGATGTTCCACCCTTGAGCTCCCAACCGGCACCACGTACGGGTGACACGTTGGGGTTCTTATGTGTGCTCCTTAGAAAGGAGGTGATCCAGCCGCACCTTCCGGTACGGCTACCTTGTTACGACTTAGTCCCAATCACCAGTCCCACCTTAGACGGCCCCCTCCACAAGGGTTGGGCCACCGGCTTCGGGTGTTACCGACTTTCGTGACTTGACGGGCGGTGTGTACAAGGCCCGGGAACGTATTCACCGCAGCGTTGCTGATCTGCGATTACTAGCGACTCCGACTTCACGTAGTCGAATTGCAGACTACGATCCGAACTGAGACTGGCTTTAAGGGATTCGCTAAAACCTCGCGGTCTCGCATCTCTCTGTACCAGCCATTGTAGCATGCGTGAAGCCCAAGACATAAAGGGCATGATGATTTGACGTCATCCCCACCTTCCTCCGAGTTGACCCCGGCAGTCTCCTATGAGTTCCCACCATCACGTGCTGGCAACATAGAACGAGGGTTGCGCTCGTTGCGGGACTTAACCCAACATCTCACGACACGAGCTGACGACAACCATGCACCACCTGTACACCAACCCCAAAGGGGAGGAACTGTTTCCAGAACGGTCTGGTGTATGTCAAGCCTTGGTAAGGTTCTTCGCGTTGCATCGAATTAATCCGCATGCTCCGCCGCTTGTGCGGGCCCCCGTCAATTCCTTTGAGTTTTAGCCTTGCGACCGTACTCCCCAGGCGGGGCACTTAATGCGTTAGCTACGGCGCGGAGAACGTGGAATGTCCCCCACACCTAGTGCCCAACGTTTACGGCATGGACTACCAGGGTATCTAATCCTGTTCGCTCCCCATGCTTTCGCTCCTCAGTGTCAGTTACAGCCCAGAGTCCCGCCTTCGCCACCGGTGTTCCTCCTGATATCTGCGCATTTCACCGCTACACCAGGAATTCCAGACTCCCCTACTGCACTCTAGTCAGCCCGTACCCACTGCACGCGCAACGTTAAGCGTTGCGTTTCCACAGCAGACGTGACCAACCACCTACGAGCTCTTTACGCCCAATAATTCCGGACAACGCTTGTACCCTACGTATTACCGCGGCTGCTGGCACGTAGTTAGCCGGTACTTCTTCTGCAGGTACCGTCACCCCGAAAGGCTTCTTCCCTGCTGAAAGCGGTTTACAACCCGAAGGCCGTCATCCCGCACGCTGCGTCGCTGCATCAGGGTTTCCCCCATTGTGCAATATTCCCCACTGCTGCCTCCCGTAGGAGTCTGGGCCGTGTCTCAGTCCCAGTGTGGCCGGTCGCCCTCTCAGGCCGGCTACCCGTCGTCGTCTTGGTGAGCCATTACCTCACCAACAAACTGATAGGCCGCGAGCCCATCCCCAACCGAAAAAACTTTCCACCATCACTCATGCGAGTCATGGTCATATCCGGTATTAGACCCAGTTTCCCGGGCTTATCCCGAAGTCGGGGGCAGGTTACTCACGTGTTACTCACCCGTTCGCCACTCATCCACCCCGGTGCAAGCACCAGGGCTTCAGCGTTCGACTTGCATGTGTTAAGCACGCAGCCAGCGTTCGTCCTGAGCCAGGATCAAACTCTCCATAAAAAAATTATGTTACGAATGAATCCCAGCAAGACAGCCAACCAACGATCACGGGGTGACCGATGCTGACCAATTAATCATGTCCACACATGCTGGCGTGACCACCCGGCGAAGGGTAGCCACAAATGTGTGAACATGTGATTGTCTTACCAGAAAAATAATGTTTCTGGCATCACTATTTGTTCAAACAAACACGCTATTGGATTCTCAAACCACAAACACTCACCCATCACCACAGACCCAATTATTGGGGCGTGTTCACTGGGGGTGTCAGTTTCAATTGTGTACTTTCTGCCTTGCGGCCCGCCGTACCAGCGGATATTTACTCTACAGTGTTGTTTCGATCTTCGCAACTTGAAGTTCATCTTCAATTTGCTGCAATCAAACCTGATCAGAGCGACTGTTGCCGTTCCTTGCGGGCTGGCAACTCGGTACACACTACACACTTCCCGACTGCTTCGCAAAACGGGCTTATTCGGTCCCGTCCGGCACCGCTGAGGAAGACCGATTCGGAGGCAGGTCAGTCTGTTCACTCTTGAGTGAGCAGGCCTGAATGAGTAGTCAGGCAACGGGCGCAGTGAGCTCCGGACCGTCGTTGCGAACATTCCCCACGGATTTGCCCACTTTATGACGAGTCACGCTCGCCGGGTCCACCTGCTCCAGGGTCGATTCCAACAACGGAGGAACATCGGCGCTCGGCACTGCTGGGTCGATCCACCCATCAACGGCGCCGCGTTCGAGGAACACCGGCATCCGATGGTGGACGTCCTGCAGATGTCCTGCCGCCTCCATGGTCAGTATCGTCGTCGACACCAACCAGGAATGGTCCGGCTGCTTCCAGAATTCGAAGAGGCCCGCCATGAACAGAGGGTCGGCCCCTGCTGCCGACATCATCCATGGCTGCTTACCGGCTTCGGTGGTCTCCCACTCGTAGTAGCCGGGGATCGGAAGTGCGCAGCGTCGTCTCTTGATGGACTGTCTGAACATCGGCTTCTCGAGAACCGTCTCCGATCTCGCGTTGAAGGCCTTGAACCCGATCTTGGTGTCCTTCGCCCACCCGGGGACCAGCCCCCATGAAGCGGTCTCCAGTCGACGGGTCAGCTGTCCGCTGTCATCGAGCCGTTCGACGACGATCGGCACGAAGGAGCCTGGTGGCACGTTATATCTGGGCGTGTAGTCATAGGAGATCACGTCAAGGCGAAGCTCATCGGCGAGATCTGCCGGATCGAGAGACATATTGAGTCGACCACACATGCGCTTATCTTCTCACTTCACTACACTGTCGACAATGGCGGCCGAAAAGACAGCACCGAGCAGACTCGACCCGATCGATGAATCCAGGAAACAGTGGCTTGCCCACGGTTGGGACGACTCCACCGATGGCATGACCACCGTGATCTCGGTGATGAGGGTCCATCAGCTGTTCTTGGCCAAGGTCGATGCCGCACTCAAACCATTCGCACTGACCTTCTCACGCTATGAGGTCCTCACTCTTCTCTCCTTCACGAAATCAGGGACCCTGCCGATGTCGAAGATCTCGGCCCGCCTCCAGGTCCATGCCACCTCGACGACGAATTCGGTCGACCGGCTGGAGAAGGCCGGACTCGTGAATCGACGCAGCCACCCCGACGATCGTCGCACCACACTCGTCGAGCTGACCGAGATCGGCCGCGAACTCTCCTCCCGCGCAACTGCCGCACTCAACGACGAGGTCTTCAGCTCACCGGCACTGGCCCGGGCCGATCTGAGCGAGCTCATCCCCCATCTCGAATCGCTGCGGTCCGAGCTCGAAGACCACGCCTGAGCCTCCTCCCTTCCTCCTGCTCCAGTCCCCCAGGGAGCTGACTGCCGAGATTTAGTTGGACGTCCAAGTAATTTCTCCGTATCGTGGTGAACATCATCACGTCAGCGATCAGCCTCGGTCGTGAATAGCCCTATCCGTGGAGGAACAATGTCCCGCAGCACAGCAGCTGCCCTGCCGTTCGGTCTCACCGAAGAACAACAGACGATCTCCGGTATGGTGCGCGAATTCGCCGATTCCGAGATCGCTCCGCACGCTCTGGAGTGGGACGCCGAACACCACTTCCCCGTCGACGTCATCAAACGCTCGGCAGATCTGGGAATGGGCGGAATCTACGTCAGCGAAGAGGCCGGCGGAACCGGTATGGGGCGCATGGACGCCGCCCTCATCTTCGAAGCGATGTCGACCGCCTGCCCCTCGGTCGCCGCATACATCTCCATCCACAACATGGTGGCGTGGATGATCGACAAGTACGGTGATGCCGCACAGAAGGAGAAGTACCTGTCTCCCCTGGTCTCGATGGACCACCTCGGCAGCTACTGCCTCACCGAACCCAACGCCGGTTCCGATGCCGCCGCCCTGCGCACCTCGGCGAGAGAGGACGGCGATTCCTATGTCCTCAACGGGGTCAAGCAGTTCATCTCCGGTGCC
This sequence comes from Brevibacterium aurantiacum, assembly GCF_003932995.1. NCBI lineage: Bacteria > Bacillati > Actinomycetota > Actinomycetes > Micrococcales > Brevibacteriaceae > Brevibacterium > Brevibacterium aurantiacum. The sequence goes on along the minus strand of NZ_CP025333.1, from coordinate 1,308,679 downwards.
GGCACCTCCGAGACCTACCTGGTGATGGCACGCTCCGGTCAGGACGGATCGCGCGGAATCTCCGCATTCATCCTCGAAAAGGGCATGGAAGGTCTCTCCTTCGGCCCCAACGAACAGAAGATGGGATGGCGTGCGCAACCGACCCGACAGGTCATCATGGAAAATGTGCGCGTACCGAAGGAGAACCTCCTCGGCGAACCCGGTCAGGGATTCAAGATCGCCATGTCCGGACTCGACGGAGGCCGACTCAACATCGGGGCATGCTCACTCGGCGGTGGGCAGTCCGCGCTGGAGAAGGCCATCGACTACATGGGCGAACGACAGGCCTTCGGCACCGAACTCTCCGCATTCCAGGCCCTGCGATTCGAAGTCGCAGAGATGCAGACCAAACTCGAAGCCGCCCGCTCCCTCCTGTGGCGGGCCGCCAGCGCCTACGACTCAGGCGACCCGAACACCTCGCTGCTCTCGGCAATGGCCAAGCTGACAGCCACAGATTCGGGCTTCGATGTCGCCAATAGGGCACTCCAGTTGCACGGCGGCTACGGCTATCTGACAGAGTATGGAATTGAGAAGCTGGTGCGTGACCTGCGCGTCCACCAGATTCTGGAAGGCACCAACGAAATCATGCGCGTGATCATTTCGCGCAAGAGCACAGGAGTGGGCTGATATGACAACAGAGACCTCGGCACCGCCGACGGAATCTTCGGTGATCACCTCGATCACCAACGGAGTGGGCCGGATCGAGCTCAACAGACCGAAGCTGATCAACGCACTGAGCCAAGAGATGGTGGGCGCCATCGATGACGCCCTCAAGAGCTGGCATGACGACGACTCGATCAACACCGTTCTGGTCACTGGTCGCGGCGAACGCGGACTGTGTGCCGGAGGCGACATCAAAGCCGTCTACAACGACATTGTGGCCGGAACCGATGAGAACGCCCGATTCTGGAATCGCGAATACAAGATGAACCATGCGATCTCCGAATTCCCCAAACCCTATGTGGTGATCATGAACGGCATCACGATGGGCGGCGGCGTGGGAATCTCGGGCCACGGTTCACACCGCATCGTCACCGACTCCACGAAGATCGGGATGCCGGAAACCGGAATCGGCTTGTTCCCCGACGTCGGCGGCACCCACCTGCTGGCCAACGCCCCGGGCGAACTGGGCACCCACCTGGCGCTGACCGGACAGCCTGTCGGCGCCGGAGCAGCGCTGGCCATGGGCCTGGCCGACTACTACGTCCTCGATGCCGATGTCCCAGGACTCATCGCCGAGCTCGAAGCCGGCGGTGATGTCGAAGAGACCATCGCCCGCCACGCCTCCGAGGCTCCAGAGAACGAACTTGCCGAGGCTGCAGGCTGGATCAACGAGTGCTACGCCGCAGATCGCGCCGAAGACATCGTCGCTGCCTTGGCCGCGCATGAGAACCCCGATGCCAATGCCACCGGAAAACTGATCGAAACCAAGGCTCCCACCTCGGTGAAGGTCACCCTGGCCGCAGTCCGCAAGGCCGCAAACATGACCCTGGCCGATGTCCTCGAACAGGACTACCGCGCCGCCGTCGCCCTGACCCGACTGCCGGACCTCAAAGAGGGAATCCGCGCGCAGGTCATCGACAAGGACCGCAACCCACATTGGTCTCCGGCCTCGTTCGCCGAGGTCAGCGACGAAACAGTCAACGACATCCTCACCACCGACCACGAAGAGAAGGTGTTCGCATGAGCGACTACGAAACGATCCTCACGGCCGTCGACCAGGGCGTTGCCACCATCACGATCAACCGTCCGAAGGCTCTCAACGCGCTGAACATGCAGGTGCTCACCGACATCACCGATGCGGCCGCCGGCTTCGACACCGATGACGAGGTCAAGGCGATCATCATCACCGGCAGCGGCAAGGCCTTCGCCGCCGGCGCCGACATCAAGGAGATGTCAGACCTCGACTTCGCCACTGCATACAAGGCCGACTGGTTCGCCGGTTGGACACGCCTCACCGACGTCCGCAAACCGGTCATCACCGCTGTCAACGGCTTCGCCCTCGGCGGCGGCTGCGAGCTGGCGATGATGGGTGACATCCTCATCGCCTCGACGAAGGCGAAGTTCGGCCAGCCGGAGATCAACCTCGGCGTCCTCCCGGGCATGGGCGGCTCCCAGCGACTGACTCGGGCCATCGGCAAGGCCAAGTCCATGGATATGTGCCTGACCGGGCGCATGATGGATGCCGAGGAGGCCGAACGTTCGGGTCTAGTCGCACGCATCGTCGAGCCCGAGGAACTGCTGTCAACGGCCAACGAGATCGCGCAGACGATCGCGTCCAAGTCCCGCATCGCCTCGGCGATGGTCAAGGAAGCGGTCAACACCGCTTTCGAAACGACCCTCGAGCAGGGACTGAAGTACGAACGTCGCCTCTTCCACTCGAGCCTGGCCACGAACGACCAGTCCGAGGGAATGGCCGCATTCGTCGAGAAGCGGGACGCGAACTTCACGGATTCCTGATCCTCAGTGTCTGACCCCGGCAACTCGCCGCAGGCACTGGAAAGCAGTAGATGAACGATGGCGCAGACGAGTCGAACTCGTCTGCGCCATCGTCGTCTCTGTTCCGGAGACCACTTTTAACAATCGTTCAGTTAGAGTAGAAACGTTCATCCACCCAAAGGAGGCACAATGAATTCTTTCGCCAATCTTCTCCCCCAGCTGCGGCTGCCGGTCTTCGGCTCCCCCATGTTCATCGCATCGGGGCCCGAACTGGTCAAGGCCCAGTGCCAGGCCGGCATCATCGGCTCCTTCCCCACCCTCAACGCCCGCCCGGCTGCGATGCTCACCGACTGGCTCGACGAGATCACGGAGTCCAACGCCGCGTTCACCGCAGCGAACCCCGATCGTCCGGCGGCACCGTTCGCCGTGAACCTCATCGTTCACCGCTCGAACAACCGTTTGGAAGAAGACCTCGCCGAGGTGGTTCGCCACCAGGTGCCCATCGTGGTCACTTCCCTGGGTGCGCGTGAAGAGGTCAACGAGGCCGTCCACTCCTACGGCGGCATCGTCCTCCACGACGTCATCAACAACAAGTTCGCGCACAAGGCCGTGGAGAAGGGCGCCGACGGAGTCATCGCCGTGGCCTCCGGTGCCGGCGGACATGCCGGAGCGCTCTCCCCCTTCGCCTTGGTCCAGGAGATCAGGACCTGGTTCGACGGTCCGCTGCTGCTCTCGGGTGCCATCGCCCACGGCCGCTCGGTCCTCGCAGCCCTGGCCGCCGGGGCAGACTGCGCCTATGTGGGCTCGGCCTTCCTGTCCACGACCGAGGCCAACGTCGTCGACGACTACAAGCAGATGATCGTCGACTCCGCAGCCGAAGACGTCGTGTATTCCAACTACTTCACGGGAGTCAAGGGCAACTACCTGCGCGGATCGATCACCGCCTCAGGACTTGACCCCGACAACCTGCCCGAGGCCGATCCGACGAAGATGGACTTCGGCACGAAGGACGGCTCGGACTCCAAGGCGTGGAAGGACATCTGGGGCTCAGGACAGGGCATCGGCGTGCTCAGAGAGAAGAGCTCCACAGCGGAACTCGTCGATAGTCTTGCCACGCAGTTCGAGGCCGCGAAGAAGGAGCTCGACGCTCGTCTGAACACGGCTGTCCGTGTCGGCTGAGTTGTCCTGAACTCTCAGATCGTGGAGATGATGCCCCGTTCGGTCAGGCGCGATGACAGACCTGCGCCGTCCGGGGCATAGATCCACGGCACTCCCTGACCGCGGCCGTGGCGCTTCGAGCGGCCACCGGCCCAGACTGCTTCGCCGACGGTGAGCTGGCGGATGGCGACGGCGGCGACGTTGTCGGGGTGATTGTCCACGAATTCCCCGTAGACCTCTTCGTCCTTCTGCCCGTCGTCGCCGATGAGCAGCCATTTCATCCACGGGAACTCACGCGAGAGCCGCTCCAGAGAGTTGCGTTTGTGCTCCTTGCCCGAGCGGAAGGCCCGAGTCGTCGTCGGCCCCCAGTCGGTCAGCAGCAGCGGCCCCATCGGGTAGAGATTGCGAGACAGGAACCGTTTGATCGTCAGCGCCGAATTCCATGCACCCGTTGAGAGGTAGACCATCGGAGTGTTGGGGCGCATATAGGTGATTCGGTCGTAGAGGACCGCCATTCCTGCCACCGGCGATCTGGCATGTTCGCTGAGGACGAAGGTGTTCCAGGCAGCCAGGAACGGCCGTGGCAATGAGGTGACCATGACGGTGTCGTCGATGTCGGAGATGATGCCGAACGTCGAGTCCTCACCGATGATCCGCACGTTGGCGGAATCGACGAGAGACCCGTCGGTCCACAGTTCGATTTCGGTCTCTCCCGGGTCGAAGTCTCCGGGTATCACTGTGTCGATGATGCCGCCGCGGTCGGCGGTGACCATATGCTCTTCGTCGTTGACGCGCACCCAGGCCGTGTCATTGGGCAGGGGCACACTGACGAAGGACCTCCAGCCGCGAATGCTCGCCTCCACGTCCGCCGCCGGTTGGCCGGTCGGCGTCAGCACCAATCGGCCGAGCACTCTCACCCACCCGGTTCCGCCGTAGGTGTCATAGGCGATGACCGTGCGCTGATAGGTGTGGTCGGTGGCGCGGTTCTGCAGCCAGCCGTTGAAGCGGTCTTCCAGCCGGGCCGCGGTGTGCAGCATGTCCGGACTGAGGTTCAGCGGTCCTTCTTCGGGTTTCTTCTTCGCCACGGTTCTTCCTTCACACTCGTCGCACGTCGGGTCAGGTCTGCTCGGGTCGGGCTGGAATGGGGGCTGGCGGGAACGCGGTCGGATCGGACCGGGACTGCCTCAGATGAAGCCGACCTTGTCATAGACGTCTCGCAGGGTCACCTCGGCGATCTCATTGGCCTTCTCAGCACCGGCGTCGAGGATCGTCTGGAGCTGAGCCCGGTCCTGCAGGAGCTCATTGGTGCGCTCACGTATCGGTGCGAGCGTCTCGACGGCGACCTCGGCCAGGTCGACCTTGAGGTGGCCGTACATCTTCCCTTCGTACTCTGCCACAATGTCGTCGACCGACCGGGAGGTCAGGGAGGAGTAGATCGTGAGCAGGTTCGAGACTCCGGGCTTGGCCTCCGGGTCGTAGGCGATCTCCTTGCCGTCGTCGGTGACAGCAGACTTGATCTTCTTCGTCAGGGACTTCGCCTCATCAAGGAGGTCGATGCGCCCCAGTGGGCTGGGCAGGGACTTCGACATCTTGGCCGAAGGGTTCTGCAGGTCGTAGATCTTCGCGGTGGCTTTGAGGATCTGTGCCTCGGGGACGACGAAGGTCTCACCGAACCGGTAGTTGAAGCGTTCGGCCAAGTTCCTCGTGAGTTCGAGGTGCTGGCGCTGGTCCTCACCCACGGGCACCATCTGCGGGTTGTAGAGGAGGATGTCGGCGGCCATCAGTGCGGGATAGGTGAGCAGGCCCAGGGACACGTGGTCCTGCTTGGCCGACTTGTCCTTGAACTGCGTCATCCGACTGGCCTCGCCCATGGACGTGGTGCATTCGAGGACCCATGACAGCTGCGGGTGTGCGGGGACCTGAGACTGGACGAAGATCGTCGACTTCTCCGGATCGATGCCGGCCGCAATGAACTGCGCCGCCGTGCGCAGGGTCCGTTCGCGCAGATCCGTGGGATCCTGCTCCACGGTGATCGCGTGCATGTTCGCGATGAAGTAGAAGGCATCGTGTGACTCCTGATGCGCCACGAACTGCTGCAGAGCTCCGATGTAGTTACCCAGATGAAGTGAGTCCGAGGTGGCCTGAATACCGGAAACGGTGCGTGGCTGAGAAGAAGTCATCATAGAACCATGATGCCACTTCACACCCGCATCTTCGCAGACCACCCCCGTGCGAGACGCCGATGGCGGCAGTCGCGAGCACACAACGACGACGATCTCGGATTACTCCGGCCGAGCCGACGGTGAGGAAGAGCTTCTCTGCTCCTCACACACCTAGCCGGCCGGCCTGCGAAGACTACTTCGGAGCCGGCAGATCGTAGTCGATGACCAGCGGCGCATGATCGGACCAGCGTTCGGCCCAGCTGTCGGCCTTGTCCACCGTTGCTTTGACTGCCGCCTTCGCGAGTGCCGGTGTCGCCATCTGGTAGTCGATGCGCCACCCGGCATTGTTGTCAAAGGCCTGCCCGCGCATGGACCACCAGGTGTAGGGGCCGTCGACATCTCCGCTGAGGTCGCGGTGCACGTCGACGTAGCCCACGTCGCCGAAGAAACCGTCGAAGTAGGCGCGCTCCTCGGGCAGGAACCCGGCCTTCTTGCGGTTGGCCTTCCAGTTCTTCAGGTCCCGTTCGGTGTGGCAGACGTTGAGGTCACCGGTGATGAGCACGTGATCGGCCTGTTTCGCCAGTTCAGGCAGGCGCAGCGTCATCCGGTCGAGGAAGCGGTACTTGTCCTCCTGTTTGGGAGTGTCGACCTCACCGGAATGGACATAGGCCGAGACGAGAGTCAGCAGCGATCCGTCGCCGAGGCGGTAGTCCGTCTCCAGCCATCGACCGGCCCGATCGAAGTACCCGTCCGTCCCGAGTCCTTCACGGACCTCGACGGGCTCGTTCCGAGCCATGACGGCGACTCCGGCACGTCCCTTCGCCTCGGCGTCATGGCTGATCGTGGTGTACCCGGTGTCCTCGAGCACCTTGAGGGCGATGTCGTTGGCTGCCCGGACTTCCTGCAGCGTGATGAAGTCAGGTTTCGCAGTATCGACCCAGGTGGGCATCCCCTTTCTCCATGCCGCTCGTACTCCGTTGACGTTGACTGATGCAATCCGAATCATGTGTCCTATCATGGCATGAGCGCACTACTCATCCGGGCCTGGGCGTTATACAGTGATGGAAAGAAGCATATTTCAGGAGGCGCAATGGCCGTAGACGAGACTTTCGATTCTGAGCAGCTGAGCATCAGCCCGCTCGACGAAGTAGACGCCCGTGAGATGCGAGAGTTCCTGCTCGGTGCGCAGAAGAACTTTTGGGGAGACAGGGACCTCAGCGGCGACCACGATGCCTATTGGTTCCATCAGTTCGTGACCTCCGGGTTGGTTGCCAGGTATCGTTCGGAGATCGTCGGCTATCTGCTCGGCGTCATCCCCCATGACGGCCCTGCGTACATCCATCTGGTTGCGGCTCGGACAGATTTCCGCCATCAGGGCATCGGTCGGCACCTGTACCAGTACTTCATCGAGCACGCGCGCAAGCTCGGTGTCTCATCGGTGCAGGCGACAACCATGCCGGATTCCTCGGCAGCGATCTCATTCCACTCTTCGCTCGGGTTCAGCGGTGAACTCATCGAAGACTACGCGGGCGCCGGAAATCCGCGTGTGTTCTTCGAACTCAAACTCCTCGAGGAGTGAGCCGAAGAGCGCACACACTGGTCTGACCAGCACAACAAAGACTGACGGCCTCCCACACACAGATGTGGGAGGCCGTCAGTCTCTGACTGTCGTTCGGCTCAGGCGGCCGCCGCAGCGCGTTCGGCCACGTCGACGACGTTCTGGAGAAGCAGTGCCCGAGTCATGGGCCCGACTCCTCCGGGATTCGGGGACACCCAGGCCGCCACCTCGGCGACGGCAGGGTCCACGTCTCCCACGATCTTCGACTTCCCGGTCTCCGGGTCCTCTTCGCGTGAGACTCCGACGTCGAGGACGACGGCACCGTCCTTGACCGCGTCGGCGGTCACGATCCGAGCCGATCCTGCGGCGGCGACGATGATATCGGCCTGAGCCAGCAGCTCGGGCAGATTCCTCGTCCCCGTGTGCGTCAGCGTCACCGTGGCGTTGTACTCACGGCGAGTCAGCAGTGCCCCGATCGACCGGCCGACGGTGACGCCGCGGCCGACGACGACCACATGTTTGCCCGCCAGTTCGATGCCGTTGCGCTGCATGAGTTCGATGACCCCGCGAGGGGTGCACGGAAGCGGCGTAGTGATCTCCCGGTTGACGTTGAGCATGAGCCGACCGAGGTTGGTCGGATGCAGTCCGTCCGCATCCTTGGCCGGGTCTATGCGTTCGAGCACGGTGTCCGTGTCAATGTGTGACGGCAGCGGCAGCTGCACGATGTATCCGGTGCATTCGTCATCGGCGTTGAGCTCGTCGATGACCGACAGGAGCTCGTCCTGGCTCACCGACTCCGGCAGATCACGACGGATGGAATGGATGCCCACCTCGGCGCAGTCACGGTGCTTACCGGCCACGTACCACTTCGAACCGGGATCCTCGCCGACGAGGACCGTGGCCAAGCCGGGGACGATGCCCCGCTCGGCCAGGTTCGCGACGGCAGTCCGCAGCTCGTCCTTGATCTCCTTCGCACAGGCCTTGCCATCAAGGATCTGTGCTGTCATCAGTACTGCTCCAGATCTTCGTAGAGGGGGAAGTTGTCGCTGAGCTTCTTGACCCGAGCGCTGAGGGCCTCGACGTTCGCACCGGGTTTGAGTGCTTCGGCGATGACGTCGGCGACCTCGGTGAATTCGGCATCGCCGAACCCACGGGTGGCCAGAGCAGGGGTGCCGATGCGCAGACCGGAGGTCACCATGGGCGGACGGGGGTCGAACGGAACGGCATTGCGGTTGACCGTGATTCCGACCTCATGCAGCAGATCCTCCGCCTGCTGTCCGTCCAAGGCTGAGTTGCGCAGGTCGACGAGGACCAGGTGAACGTCGGTGCCTCCGGTGAGGACCGTGGCTCCGGCGTTGGCGACGTCGTCGGCCAGGAGACGCTCGGCCAGGATCTGAGCACCGCGCACGGTCCGTTCCTGACGAGCCTTGAACTCTTCAGAGGCGGCCAACTTGAACGCCACTGCCTTCGCGGCGATCACGTGCATCAGAGGTCCACCCTGCTGCCCCGGGAAGACTGCGGAGTTCAGCTTCTTCGCGTACTCCTCCTTGCCGAGGATGAAGCCCGAGCGAGGGCCGCCGATGGTCTTGTGCACCGTCGAGGACACGACGTCGGCGAAGGGCACAGGGTTCGGATGCAGGCCGGCGGCGACGAGACCGGCGAAGTGGGCCATGTCGACCCAGAGCTTCGCTCCGACCTCGTCGGCGATGTCGCGGAAGGCCTGGAAGTCGAGCTGACGCGGGTAGGCGGACCAACCTGCGACGATGACCTCTGGACGGTGTTCGAGCGCCCGCTCGCGCACCTTGTCCATGTCGATGCGGTAAGTGTCGGGATCGACTTCGTAGGAGGCGACGTCGTAGAGGCGGCCCGAGAAGTTGATCTTCATGCCGTGTGTCAGGTGACCACCGTGAGCCAAGGAGAGACCGAGCATCTTGTCACCCTGGCGGGCGAGCGCGTGCATCACGGCAGCGTTGGCGGAGGCACCCGAGTGCGACTGCACGTTGGCGTATTCGGCACCGAAGAGGCTCTTGGCCCGGTCGATGGCCAGGGTCTCAGCGACATCGACGTACTCGCAGCCACCGTAATAGCGCTTGCCCGGGTAGCCCTCGGCGTACTTGTTCGTCAGCACGGAGCCCTGTGCCTGCAGCACGGCGCGCGGCACGAAGTTCTCCGAGGCGATCATCTCCAGAGTCGAACGCTGGCGACCCAGCTCCTGGTCGAGGACTTCCGCAATCTGGGGATCGATGTCTGCAAGCGAGGCCTGCATCGTGTTATCAGTCATGTGTACACTCCTGTGGCATCCAAAGTGATGAGTGGGACGCCGCGATCGGCTCCGCGAGTACCCGAAATCAATGCTAACAGCGAACCAGATCACACCGATGGGCCGTTCGTCATCCGGATGATGGGCCGGTTGCGGGGCAGCGTGGGGCAGGCGATTAGAATCGAGCGCATGAGTCGAGAATGGATCCTGCGAGTCACCTGCCCGGACGCAACCGGAATCGTCCACGCCGTGACCGGGGTTCTGGCCTCACTCGGGGCCAACATCACCGAGTCCCAGCAGTTCTCCTCCCCCGATTCTCTGCAGTTCTTCCTCCGAGTCCAGTTCGTCACGAGCGCGGATGCCGAGGCGGGAACTGTGGAGTCTGCCCTCGCCGAGGCGGCCCACCGTTTCGACATGACGCTCAGTCTCCAACCGGTGGAGAAGAAGACGCGGACCCTCGTCCTCGTGTCCAAGGCCGCCCACTGCCTCAACACCCTGCTGTTCCAGCAGAGCTCAGGGCAGCTGCCCATCGACATCGTCGGAGTGGCCGGCAATCATGATTCGCTGCGCTCACTCGCCGAGTTCCACGGCCACGACTTCCACCACATTCCGATCACCCGGGACACGAAGGAGGCCGCCGAGGCGAGGCTGAGTCACCTCGTCGAGAGCCTCGACGTCGAGCTCATCGTCCTCGCCCGGTACATGCAGATCCTCTCCCCCGATCTGTGTGCTCGGTTGGAGGGGCGGGTCATCAACATCCACCATTCGTTCCTGCCCAGCTTCAAGGGGGCCAAGCCCTATCACCAGGCGCATGCCCGCGGGGTCAAGATCATCGGCGCCACCGCCCACTACGTCACCCCCGATCTCGACGAGGGCCCGATCATCGAACAGGACGTGGCCCGCGTCGATCACAACCGCAATATCGCCGACTTCGTTCAACGTGGTCAGGACGTCGAAGCCGCCGTGCTTGCCCGGGCCGTGGCCTGGCATGCCGAGGGTCGGGTCCTCATGGACGGCCACCGCACGGTCGTCTTCAACTGATCCGACCCCCTCGGCGGGACCACCGGCAGGTCCGGCCACCTCGGCGGGTTGATGATGCGATTCTGACACAAATTCGAAATTTGCCGCCCGGGGATCGGTGACCTGGGCTACGGTCACATTATGAGCCAGCCCCAGACCAGAGTTGCCGCCGATCTCCAACGCCTGCCGATCCCCCGCGGTCCGGTGAATCTAGCCCGCCAGGCCGTCCTGCGCCTGGCCAACGTCGGACTCACAGCAGCCTACGGAGCCTACCGACTCCACCCGGCGATCTGGAGGTTCACGGCCAAGCACTACCATCCGGGCCTCGAACCCTTTGCGAAGCTCAATGCGTGGATGATCTGCCAACAGGCCTCACTCGATGTTCCGGCCTATCAGGACTATCTCGCACGAACCGGCTTCACCTTCAGATGGTGGGACCTCGATGCCTATACGCCGACGTCCAAGGATGATTTCGTGCGCCGGTACAGTGAGGAGCACCGCTGCTGGGACGGACGGATCCAACGAGCCGGCACGGTCGTCGACGAATCGTCCGGCTCCTCCGGCACACCCTTCAACTGGATGCGGTCGAAGAAGGAACTCGACACCGTCCACAAGAACGTCGCCGGCTACGTGACGATGCTCTTCAAAGACAAGGACCTCTTCTGCATCAACGCCTTCTCCATGGGCGCATGGGCCACGGGAACGAATACGGGCCTGGCGATGGCCAAGGTCGCCATGGTGAAGAACACCGGCCCCGACCTCGAGAAGATCCTCGACACGATGGCCCATTTCGGACCGGGCCACACCTACCTCATCAGCGCCTATCCCCCGTTCCTCAAACACCTCGTCGATCGGATGGACTCCGAACCCGGAGTCTGGGACGAGTTCCGGCTCAACGGCTTCGTCGGGGGTGAGGCCATGACCGAGGGCCTGCGCGACTACGTGCAGTCACGCTTCCATCGGGTCTACTCCGGATACGGAGCCAGCGACCTCACGATCGGCATGGCCGGCGAGTCCGATCTCTCCGTCGTCATCCGCCGGGCCCTGGCCCACGACCTCGACTTCCGCGCCGAGGTGCTCGGACCTTCCGAATCCCGAGTGCCGATGGTCTTCCAGTACAACCCTCTCGAGACCTATCTGGAGACGAACGAATCCGGGGAACTCGTCGCGACGATCAACTCCGCTGCGGTGATGAGCCCACGGCTGCGCTACAACATCGGCGACGAGGCGACCCTCATCGACTTCCCCCGCATGGTCGAACTCACCCGCAGGCATCCGCAGCTGGCCGCCGAATGCTCCACGGCGTTCGCCGACAACGGCATGAAGCTGCCGTTCGTGCTCCTCTTCGGCCGCGCCGATTCCACCATCTCGTATATGGGTGCCAACATCTACCCGCTCGACATCGAGAACGGGCTCTACCGCGACAACCCGCAGGCTCATCTCATCGAGTCCTTCCGGATCGAACTGCGTGAGACGCACAACCATGAACAGCGCCCGACTCTGCACATCCAGTTGCGCGAGGACAGCCAGGAGCTGTCGGCACCTGAGCGCGCCGAGATGGCCGAGACCAACCAAGCCGGAGTCCTGGGCCACCTAGCCTCGGTGTCCCGAGACTTCGCACAGAGCATGAAGGAAGATCCGACGACCGCGGAGATCCACATCGAGATCCACGATTTCGCCACCGGTCCGTTCACGGCCGATGTCGCCAAGATCAAGAACGTGTACGTCCAGAGGACCTGAAACGTCAGCACCCATCATCCAGCGAAGGAATGGAACCCATGAGATCGAATGATTTCTCCAAGGCCCCACCCCAGGCCCGCGCCGAGGTGGTTTTCCTCGGCGCAAACAGGTATCGCAATCCCCTGGTGATGGTGGGTCAGCTGCGGCGTTGGCCCAAACTGGCGAAGGGACTCAAACGGGCGCCCGGGTACATGTGGCACCGCAGCTATTACGAATTCCCCGACCGCATCGGCCTCATCGTCGCCTTCGCGACTCGGGATGACCTCATGAAGTATGCCCGCACCCCTGAACACGTCGAGATCATGAAATGGCTTGTCGGCGGCGCAGGCTCGTCCCCGGCGAAGGGCGGATTCATCCGCATCCTCAACGCCGAGGAGTGGGGCTACACGAATGGAGAGTTCCGGGCCGAGGACTCCCGGCTGGGCATGATCGACCAATTCACCAAGCTCAGCTCCGAATGAAGGTCGACACCGAATGAAGGCGAAACGGGTCAGGACTCGTCAGGATCTGGCCGACTTCATTGAGCTGGCACCGCAGTTGGCCGCGCAGCGAGGCGACTCGGAGCACTACGTGCCCCTCTTCACCTCAGACATCAAAGAGTGGTTCGCCCACCGAGGATGGTTCAGTGAACCCGTCGAACTGTGGCTCATCCTCGACACAGCCGGTCGGGCCGTCGCTCGCACCATCTGCCATCGCTCGCCGGAATTGGCCCAGAAGATCGCAGTATCGGATCCTGAACCCTCGGCTGCCGGGCACGCTCCGACAACGCTCTTCTTCGGCGCGATCGAGGCCGCCGACGAGGCTGCACTTGACCACCTCATCGCCTTCCTCACCACACGGGCCAGGGAGCTCGCGGCCGAACGGCTCTTCGGTCCCGTCTCCCCCCTGCCCAATGTCACCGGCGGTCTGCTGCTGTCCGGCACCGAGCATCCAGGCTTCTTCGACTCCGCCTGGAACCCCGCTTTCTTCGCGCCTTCGTTCCACAGCGCGGGATTCGCCGACTGGGGCCGAGCCCACACCTGGGAGGTCGAGGTCGGCTCGATCCCTGCCGCGCGGGCCACCGCCGTCTCCGAGTCCGAATGGGCTCAGCACGGCCTACGCAGGCGCAGGGTCTCCCGCACCGGTCTACGTGCCTTCGCCCGCAGACTGCTGCCGACGCTCAATGCCGCATTCGCACAGCTGCCGTACTACACCCAGATCTCGCGCGCCCAGCTGCAGTCCCAGATGGCAGGGTTGCCTGCGCTCATGGATCCCGCTCTCGTCCTCGACATCGTCGGCAGCGACGAGCCCGAGGCTGCACCTTCCCGGTGTTTCACTCTCGTCATCCCGACCCCGTGCCGATCCTGCGCAGGCACGGCGGTCGGCTCGGACCGCGCGCAATCCTCGAACTCGTCATCAACCGTCGACGCCTGCGCGATGCTGTGCTCATCATTCAGGGCACCGATCCCCGCTTCCAGGGCCAGGGCATCCTCTCTCTGGTCATCCGTGATCTCAACGCCGGCCTTGCCGCCGGAGGCTACCGGCGGCTGCGGGTGACGTTCATCGCCGAGGACAATCCCGCCTCGGCCGCGGTCTTCGAGAGGTCAGGCGGCAGGGTCCTGCACGAACTCACCTTCCTCGACCGGCATCTCACCGCTGCCAGCACTCCCGTCCCGCTCGAGGAGCACGGACGATGATGCCGATCACCGCGACTCTCATCGCTGAGCTCTTCGCACACGCGGCTCGCTCCCCCTCGGCGCACAACACTCAGCCCTGGATTCCTCATTTCGCTCCTGCGACGACACCAGCATCCCCCGCCGAGGTGCACGTGGCCGTGGATCCGGCCCGCACCCTTCCGGTCGGCGACCCGAATTCCCAGGACCTGCATCTGGCCATGGGATGTTGGGTGGAGTCCTTCACCATCGCCGCCGCCGAAGTGGGCATCGACGTCATCATCGGATCGGTGCGAGGCCGCGGACCCGCACTCGAAATCCGTCTGCTCCTCACAGCCCTCCCCGACCAGCCGGGTGCCTCTGACCTCTGGCCGAACTTCACCTCCGCCGACCTGCAGCACCGTCAGGTCGATCGGGGGCCGCTGCGCCGAGCCGAGGAGCCCTTCGCCACAGTATTCGCTGCCGCCGAAAGGGCGCTGGCTGCCTCGGGCATGGCATCGGTGGAGGGCACGGCACTCGTCGAAGTGCCCCATCACCTGTGGGAGACGAGCCTGGCACGTGCGACCCGATATTCGTACTCCCATGCTGACATCTTCACCGAAACCCTCGAGTGGCTGCGGTTCGACCGCCGAGCGACCTCCTACGCCGAAGACGGGTTGAGCGCGGACTGCCTGCAGATCCCAAGACCTCTGGCCGCGGTCGCCGCCCGACTCAACACGGCCACCCTGCGGCCGTGGATAGGTGGGCTCACCTCGGCGGCCTTGGCACCCGTGGAATTCGTGGACAGCCTGCGGGCCACGGTGGTGCGGAGAACATCGAGAGACCGAGGGTCGCCGGCACAGGCGTCCACCGACGGGTCCGCGCCGCTGCATCACCTCGTGCTCGTCAAGGACGCCACCGCCTCTTCCGCAGGTGGCGACTCTCTGGCGAGACAGGATATCGAGCTGGGGCGAAACCTGCTGCGAACGTGGCTTCTGCTCGACCAGCATGACCTGCGCGTTGACGTGCACTCGGAGATCAAGGACTGCCCACAGACACGATCCGCTGTCTCCGACTATCTCCTCAACGACCATGGTCTGCATGCGGTGCCAGTGGCCGCGTTCTCCGTCGGACGCTCGACAACAGCGGTACCCCGCTCCTCCCGTCGCCCTGTGGAGCCAATACACAGTTGATTCACGTCGAGTACTGAAACTGTTGTAGAGTCGCCCCGGTTTACAAAAGGAGACAACTTAAGAATGACGGAAACCACTTTACGCACAATTGCAATCGTCCTGTACTTCGCAGGAATGCTGGCCATCGGCTGGTTCGCGTACCGCAAGACCAAGAACAGCCTCGACGACTACATGCTGGCAGGCCGCGGACTGCGCCCCAGCGTCGCGGCACTCAGCGCCGGAGCATCTGACATGTCGGGCTGGCTGCTCATGGGTCTGCCGGGAGCGATCTACCTCTCTGGACTGGTCGAAGCCTGGATCGCTGTAGGTCTGACCATCGGGGCCTGGGTGAACTGGAAGTTCGTGGCCCCACGTCTGCGTGCCTTCACCGAGAAGGCCGGTGATTCGATCACCATCCCCAGCTTCTTCGAGCAGCGACTCAAGGACAACACACGTCTGCTGCGCATCGTCTGCGGCATCATCATCCTGGTGTTCTTCACCTTCTACGTGTCCTCCGGGATGGTTGCGGCAGGCAAGTTCTTTGAGTCGAGCTTCGGTCTGAACTATATGGCCGGGATGCTCATCGTCGCGGCCATCACCATGGTCTACACCCTGTTCGGCGGGTTCCTCGGTGCCACGCTCACCGACGTGGCCCAGGGGCTGCTGATGTTCGCCGCCCTGATCGCTGTGCCGATCGTTGCCGTCTTCAACGCAGGCGGTCCCTCAACCGTGATGTCCAACGTCAAGGACATCGATCCCAGCCTGCTCAGTCTCTTCGGCAGCGGACCGTTCTGGGCCGGAGGCACCTACCTCGCTGTGATCTCAGCTCTGGCCTGGGGTCTCGGCTACTTCGGTCAGCCGCACATCATCGTCCGGTTCATGGCCCTGCGGACACCGGCAGATGCCAAGGTCGCTCGCCGCATCGGTGTGGGCTGGATGGGAATCTCGGCCCTCGGCGCCATTGCCACTGCGATCGTTGGAATCTCCTACTTCTCCGATCATGCCGACATGAAGCCGACCGACCCGGAGACAGTGTTCCTGGACCTCGCGCAGATCCTGTTCCACCCGTTCATCGCGGGACTCGTGTTGGCCGCGGTGCTGGCAGCGATCATGTCGACGATCTCCTCACAGCTCGTCGTCACCTCCTCGGCGCTCATCGAGGATCTCTACAAGATCGTGGCCCTGCGCACGGGTTCGAAGCGCACGCTGCAGGACAAGACCTATGTCCTGCTCGGACGTCTCGGCATTCTCGTCGTCGCGTTCATCGCGGTGCTCCTGGCGATCTCGCCGTCGAACAGCATCCTCGACCTGGTGGCCTTCGCGTGGGCCGGATTCGGGGCGTCGTTCGGACCGGTTGTCCTGCTGACCCTGTTCTGGAAGAAGCTCAGCAACTGGGGCGCACTCTTCGGACTCATCTCGGGTGCGGCAGTCGCGTTCATCTGGGGACAGTTGGGTACCCCGTTGACCGAGCAGATCTACGAGATCATCCCCGGCTTCGCCGTCAACCTCGTTGTGGCGATCGTGGTCAGCAAGTTCACGTACAAGCCCAATGCGGACACCGACCGGGAATTCGACGAGTCTGTCGAGCTTTCCCGCGTGAAGTGACGATGCGGCAGTTCGCCTGACGAGTACCTGCTCATCGGGCGCACTTGCCCCGTCGCCATCACTACGCCCTACACTCAGCGGCTATTCCTCCACCAGCAACGGGAGGAATAGCCGCTAAGTGGTTCCTGCCCCACTCCGGGTGCGACATGCTGCTGCCGGTAGGTGTTACGCGCTCATTCCTACGGAGGGCGATAGCTCCCCCGCTACGCAACCACTCCCCTGTGAATACACTTCAGGCGGGCACCCATCGGGTGCCCGCCTGAGATGTTGCGACGAAGGAGCCTTACTTGGTCTCTTCGGTGCTTTCCTCGGTTGCCTCTTCAGCGACCTCGTCGGTTGCGGCCGAATCGGCTGCTTCCTCGGTGGTCTCTGCAGGAGCCTCTTCGACGACCTCTGCGGGTTCGTTCTTCGCAGCGGCGGTCTCGGTGGCCTGCTCGGCTTCCTTCACAGTTGCCTGCTTAGGCGAGTAGGGCTCGAGAACGAGTTCGATGACGGCCATGGGCGCGTTGTCACCGGCGCGAGGGCCGATCTTGGTGATACGTGTGTATCCACCGGGACGCTCGGCCATGGTTTCGGCGATCGAGGTGAAGAGCTCGTGCACGATCGATTTGTCGCCGATCTTGCCGAGCACGCGACGACGGGCAGCGAGGTCGCCCTTCTTCGCAGCGGTGATCATGCGCTCCGCAACCGGACGCAGGCGCTTGGCCTTGGTCACGGTCGTGGTGATCTTCTTGTGCTCGAACAGGGCCGCAGCCATGTTGTTGAGCATCATGCGCTCGTGTGTTGGGGAACCTCCGAGACGAGGACCCTTGGTTGGGGTTGGCATAGTGTCTTACTCCTAGGTCTTAATCAGTACTGTTCGTCTTCGACGTAGGACTGGTCCTCATCAACGAGACCGGCTTCGAACCCGGCGGGACTGTCCTTGAGGCTCAGGCCCAGCTCGTTGAGCTTGGCCTTCACTTCGTCGATCGACTTCGAACCAAAGTTGCGGATATCCATCAGATCGGCTTCGCTGCGAGCAACGAGTTCGCCGACCGTGTGGATGCCTTCGCGCTTGAGGCAGTTGTAGGAGCGCACGGTCAGGTCGAGATCTTCGATGGCCAGAGCCAGATCAGCAGCCAGGGCTGCGTCAACCGGCGATGGGCCGATCTCGATGCCTTCGGCTTCGACGTTGAGTTCCCGAGCCAGGCCGAAGAGCTCGACCAGTGTCTTGCCCGCAGATGCGATGGCATCGCGCGGGGTCATCGACGGCTTGGTCTCAATGTCGAGCACCAGGCGGTCAAAGTCGGTGCGCTGCTCAACACGAGTAGCCTCGACCTTGTAGGTGACCTTGAGAACCGGCGAGTAGATCGAGTCAACGGGGACCCGACCGATCTCTGCGTCCGCGTTCTTGTTCTGAGCGCTCGAAACGTAACCGCGTCCACGTTCGATGGTCAGTTCCATGTCCAGACGGCCTTCACCATTCAACGTGGCGATATGCAGATCCGGGTTATGGATCTCGACTCCGGCAGGAGCAGAGACATCGGCGGCAGTCACGGTGCCTGGGCCCTGCTTGCGCAGGTAGGCAACGACAGGTTCGTCGAATTCCGAGGACACGACCAGGGACTTCAAGTTGAGGATGAACTCAGTGACATCCTCCTTGACTCCTGGAACGGTGCTGAATTCGTGGAGCACTCCGTCAATCCGGATGGATGTGACGGCGGCACCTGGAATCGACGACAGCAGGGTACGACGAAGTGAGTTGCCGAGGGTGTAGCCGAATCCTGGCTCAAGTGGTTCGATGGCGAACCGTGAGCGATTCTCGGAGACGACTTCTTCCGTGAGCGTTGGGCGCTGTGCAATGAGCACGTGGGCTTCCTTTCAGCGAACATCCGCTATATGACGTTCGCACTGCACGTCATGGCCTGAAGCCATGAAGAACGGTTCGGTTTATCTTGGAATCCGTTCTGTGATCGATGCCGGGCTGAGCCCGACATCAATCACAGATCCACGGAAGGATCAGCCGCGGCGGCGCTTGGTGGGACGGCAGCCGTTGAAGGGAACCGGAGTGACATCCTGAATGGTGCCCAGTTCCAGACCGGCGGCCTGCAGCGAACGGATCGCGGTTTCGCGTCCCGAGCCTGGTCCCTTGACGAAGACGTCGACCTTCTTGAGGCCGTGCTCCTGTGCGCGACGGGCAGCGGACTCCGCGGCCATCTGCGCGGCGTAAGGGGTCGACTTGCGCGAACCCTTGAAGCCGACCTCACCTGAGGAGGCCCAGGAGATGACAGCACCGGTCGGATCAGTGATCGACACGATGGTGTTGTTGAACGTTGATTTGATGTGTGCCTGGCCGGCAACGATATTCTTCTTGAGCTTACGGCGAGGCTTGCGCACTGTAGCGGCGCGTGACTTGGGAGGCATGTGTTTTACTCCTGATCGAGGTGGTTGATGCTGGTCAACCGGGTGAGCATGTTACTTCTTCTTACCGGCCACGGTGCGCTTCGGTCCCTTACGGGTACGCGCATTCGTCTTGGTCCGCTGTCCGCGAACCGGGAGACCGCGGCGGTGACGCAGGCCTTCGTAGCTTCCGATCTCCACCTTGCGGCGAATGTCGGCAGCAACCTCACGGCGGAGGTCACCCTCAACCTGGAATGTGCCCTCGATATAGTCACGCAGCTGGACGAGCTCGGCATCGCTCAAGTCCTTCACACGGGTATCAGGGCTGATTCCCGTTTCTGTCAGGGTCTGGCTCGCACGGGTGCGGCCCACACCATAGATGTAAGTCAAGGCGACCTCCACGCGCTTTTCACGCGGGATGTCGACTCCGGCAAGTCGTGCCATAGGTACTATCTCCTGTTGTAGTTCCGGAGGTGCTGATGCAGACCTGTCCCTGGTTTCCCAAGGTCCTCGGCCCCCGACCGAAGGTGTCGCCCTGTCACTGCCTCAGAAGGCGGTGGTGCTGGCGAGGTCTGCGCGGGTGTGGTGCTGCTGAAGCCCCTTGCGGGTGCCTCTATCTGCTCGAAGAGCTGCTCAACCCTGGCGCTGTTTGTGACGCGGGTTGGAGCAGATGACGATGACCCGGCCGTGACGGCGGGTAATCTGGCAATTCTCACAGATCTTCTTGACGCTTGGCTTAACCTTCATGGTTTTTCCTTCTTCCGACCCTTACCCCTGCGCAGGGGCGGGTACGAATGATCGAAGATCCTTACTTGTAGCGGTAAACGATTCGTCCACGCGAGAGGTCGTATGGAGACAGCTCCACGATGACCCGGTCCTCGGGCAGGATTCGAATGTAGTGCTGTCGCATCTTCCCTGAGATATGCGCAAGCACCCTGTGTCCGTTGCTCAGCTCGACCCGGAACGATGCGTTCGGGAGGGCTTCGACAACAGAGCCTTCGATCTCAATGACCCCTTCTTTTTTGGCCATATCGTTCGCTAACCTCGTATTCCCGCGAAAACTTCGCGTTCGACGTAATCGTGTATCGTCGATTTACCCCGACGACCCCATGGTCTGCGTTTCACCCCACCACATGAAAAGTTGCGGATGGCAGATGCCGCCCACAACTGAAAAAGGGTGAGTTGAGTGAGAACAGACCAATCAACAACCCTACACTATCGTCGGATATTCTTCCACACGGTGCTGGATTCCCCGCGCGAACTCCCCTACAATCACCGCCACCATCGCCGAGGCTGGCCCGAGCTCACGTCGTATGCGCGGTGCCGTACCCCGCCCGGATGCTCGCAATGACGGCTACGGCAAGCACGACGAAGCCCATCAGGGTGATCGCGGCGAACCCGCCGATTGCCAGCAGTGGCCCCGACAGAGCCGCCAGCGCGGCAGCCCCGAAATTCATTCCCGCATCGGAGAGTCCTTGGACCGACATGCGATGGGTGGGGTCGATCTCCTTCGTCAGCAGGGTGGATCCGGCGATGAGGCACGCGCTCCATCCGAGTCCCAGAACGAAGAGGGCCACCGACAGCCGCAGGAACGAGGACTCCCCCAGCGCATCGATGAGCCCGAGGACCAGCGACAGCGCGAACAGCGCATGCCCACCGAGGATGACTCGTCCGGCGGAGTACTTGTCGGTGAGGTAGCCGAAGACGGGCGAAAGCCCGTACATGCCGAGGATATGACCGCCGATTGTGATGCCGATCAGTTCGAGGCCGAGCCCATGATGGTCCATGTGCAGCGGCGTCATCACCATGGTCGCGACCATGATCATGTGCCCGGTGACGACGCTCAGCAGTCCCATCAGTGCACTCGGGGATCGTCGGATGGCCTGCCAGGTGCCGCCTCGGCGCGGGGAGGTCGAGGAACTGTCCCGGGTGGCGGGGGTGAGCCGGCGCAGGAACAGCACACTGAGTAGAGCGAGGCCGAAGCCGGCGATGGCGATGACGAAGGGCCCGGCCAGAGGATCGAGCCCCAGGGCTCGCCCGATGCCGGCACCAGGGCCGGAGAGGTTGGGTCCGATCACGGAGCCGATGGTCGTGGCCCAGATGACGACGGACATGGCGGAGCCCTTGAGGTGGTCGGGAGCGGCATCGGTGGCCGCATAGCGTCCCTGCAGTCCCGCGGCCGTCGCTGCGCCGAAGCAGCCCATGCCGATGAAGAAGGCGATGTCGATGCCAAGGAGGATGGCCGACACGATGAGAATGGCACCGCAGAGGGCGATCGCGTAGGCGCTGGCCAGTGCCAGTCTGCGGCTTCTGCGCTCGGCCAGCTTCGCCAGGGGAACCGCGAGGAGCCCCGCGCCGAGGATGGACGCAGTCTGCGCGAATCCGGCGAGTTCGGTCCGACCGGTCAGACGCTCGGCGAGGATCCCACCGACGGCGAACCCCGTGGCGATGCCGATGCCGGAGAAGAGCTGTGCCAGACTCAGCGCCCACTGGTTGCGCCGGAAGACAGAGTGCGATTGTGCTGGCATCCCGGCCTCCACATCTTCATGGGCTGTCATCGTGGCAGCGGCTCGTGCCGCCGGTTCCACTGTAGTCCGTGACCGTGCATGTCGGAACGGGCGCCACAACGGCTGCCTGCCCTGCTAGCGTGAAAACCGACAGTCGCACACCGGCCATCGAAGGAGCATCACGTGCAGAACCTGGATTCGATCACAGAAGAATCACTCATCGCCAAGGGCGGCCGGAAGTGGTCGAGCTTTCCGGGCAGCCTCGGCGCATTCATCGCCGAAATGGACTTCGGAGTCGCACCGGGTGTGCGTCAGGCACTGCGCGAAGTCGATGAGCGTGACCTCTACGGCTATGCACCGCAGTCGATCGTCTCCGACCTCAAGTCGGCCACCTCGGCGTTCTGTGCCGAACGCTACGGCTGGCAGTTCCCGACCGATCACGTCGAACTGGCCAGCGACGTCATCGCCAGCTTCCTGGGCATCCTCACACACCTGACCCCGGCAGACACCCCGATCGTCCTTCCGACCCCTGCCTACATGCCCTTCTTCGACGTCGCCAAGGTCACCGGGCGCGAGCTCTTCGAGGTGCCGATGATCCGCTCCGAGACCGGCTGGTCCGTCGACCTCGACGCCCTCGACTCGGCCCTGGTGCCGGGTGCCACTCTGGTGCTGTGCAATCCCCACAACCCGATCGGCAAGGTCTACACAGAAGCTGAGCTCTTGGCCCTCGCCGAGGTGGTCGAGCGCAATGGTGCGCGTGTGTTCTCCGATGAGATCCACGCACCCCTCGTCTATGCGCCGGCCCGTCACATCTCCTATGCGAGCCTGAATGAGACCACCGCGGGGCATACCGCCACCGCGACCGCCGCCTCCAAGGCATTCAACATCCCCGGACTCAAATGCGCGCAGCTCATCCTCAGCAGTGAGAAGGACAGAGAGATCTGGGCCGAGAAGGGAAACTTCGTCTCCGGCGCTGCATCGAATCCAGGCATTCTCGCCACCACGGCCGCCTACACCCAGTCCGGAGACTGGCTTGATGAGATCACTGCCTATCTCAAAGGCAATCGCGAACTGCTGACCGATCTGGTCTCCGCTCATCTGCCCAATGCCACATTCCTCCCGCCTGAGGGGACGTACCTGGCCTGGTTGGATCTGCGCGGATACGGTCTCGAGACCGGTCTGTCTCAGCACTTCAACGAACGTGCCCACGTCGCCATCACGGAAGGCCGACTGTGCGGCGAGGTCGGAGAGGGCCATATCCGCTTCAACTTCGCCCTCCCCCGCCCGCTCCTGACCGGAGCGATCGAACGCATCGCCTCTGCGCTCTGAGCTGAGGTCGCCGGCGTCTGCCAGCTTGTCTTATCTGTTCGGCAGCCATTCGATGAGGTCGAAGGCCGAACTGGCGTCTGCGCGCTCCAACAGCTGCTGATCGAACCTCAGGTAGTACTCCAGATTGCACCGGTCCATCAGCGTGCGAAAACGCAGAGCCGGCTGATCCGGTCCCACCAGCGCGGGCGGAAGTATCGGATGGGACATGACCGCCTGGGCGACCTGAAAGTAGATGTCGAAGAACTTCACCAGCGACATGTCCGGATGTCCGGCTCCCGGCTGTCTGTCGTTCAGGCTCAAGGCGGCAAGAGCATCCTCGAGGCGTGGCAGCTGCAGAGACGCCGCCTCCAGGTCGAAGGCCCGCGAGGTCATTCGTACGGCTGTCTCCTGGCTCTCGGGCCGTATCGTCGCAAATTCGCACCACCCCGGCTCGGCGACCTCGGGCAGCTGCGCGGAGAGCTCATAAGAGAGATCGGCGAAGGACAGCAGGAGGCCCGGGCGCAGCTGCCGATATCCGAGCATCCTGGCCACATATTGGAACCGGTCGCGCAGCATCCGCGAGGTCTCTGGAATCGAGTACAGGGCAGAATGGAAACAGCCATCGAACGTCGGCGCCTCCCGGTCACCCGCGATGTCCATGAATCCGGAGAGAATGCGTTCGCCTAACCGGTAGACCGTCACCCGACCGACCTTTTCACTGGTCAGAATGCTCCGGTGGACCATCCTCACCAGCTGATTGTGCACGCTTGAGGACGAATAGCCGTGTTCATCGAGGATCCCGACGATGACAGGACCCGGAAGTCCCTGCGCGCGGAGACAGCCGAAAGCAGAGATGACGTCAAAGGCGATCCTGGTCAGGCGATACCGATCGCCCACATCTGCCGAACGTTTCGTGTGATCGTGGACACCCGTCATGACCAGATCCTAACGTGAAATCACAACGATAGTGTTGAGACGGCCGCTGAAATCGGCCCCGAACACAAGGAGCAGCGTCATGGACGACGAGGCATACGAAACGAATCTACGAGTATTTCAGAGGGCACGGACCACCGCGGTCCTGACCGCATCGATCACAGCGTTCATCACCTTTGTGGCCTTCATGATCGCAGGTTTCGACATTCAGGTCACTGCAGCGTGGATGTTCGCGCTGAGCCTCATGTCAGGTTCGGCACTGTTCGTCATCATACATATCGTCACGACGAACGATCTCAAACGAACGCAGCGAACTCCACAACCGTGAACCGAACCATCGGCACGGCTGCCTGGTCGTTCTTCGGACTCAGGAGCCTGCCGGAGGGACTGGTGTGATTCCGAACGGTGCCAGTCCCGCCACTCCCCCATCCTCAGCAGTGAGTACCCAGACTCCCCCATCATGCTTGGCGACGCTGTGCTCCCAATGGCTCGCACGCGAACCATCCTCTGTCACGACGGTCCAGTCGTCTGCCAGGGTGATGGTCTCGCTGCTGCCGGCTGTGAGCATCGGCTCGATTGCCAGACACATTCCGGATTTGATCTTCGGTCCGTTCGACTTCGCACGATAGTTCAGCACCTCGGGCGGCATGTGCATGGCAGTGCCGATGCCGTGGCCGGTGAATTCCTCCACCAGCCCGAGTTCAGGAGCCTCGCTTGAGACATGATCGTCGATTGCGTCACCGATGTCGCTGACTTTGTTTCCGGCGGCGAACGCGGCGATGCCGACCCACATCGCCTTCTCCGTCGCCCGCGACAGCGCGATATCGGCGCTCGAGCCGGCGGAGTCGCCGCCGACGATCATGGTGAATGCCGAATCCCCATGGAAACCGTCGACGATGGCTCCGCCGTCGATCGACACGAGATCCCCGGCCTTGAGGACCTTGTCCCCAGGGATGCCGTGCACGATCTCCTCATTGACGGAGATGCACACGACGGCGGGGAAACCCTGGTAACCCTTGAAGTTGGACTGGGCCCCGGCCTCGGTGATGACAGCCTCGGCAGCCGCGTCCACCTCGGCGGTGGTTGCGCCTGGCACAGCCGCCTCACGGGCGGCTTTGAGCACTGCGCTCGTGAGCAGACCGGCCCGGCGCATCGTGACCAGCTGCTCGGGTGACTTCAGCTCGATCCGGGGACCGAAGATCATCGAATGGAGTCGAGGATCCGGTCGGTGATCTCGGCGACTTCGCCGAGGCCGTCCACTTGGCGCAGCAGACCGCGTTCGCGGTAGATGTCGGTCAGCGGCTGCGTCTGCTCGGCGTAGACGTCGAGACGGTGACGGATGACATCCTCGCTGTCGTCACTGCGGCCCTCGGTCTGTGCACGCGCCAGCAGACGAGCGACAACCTCGTCGACGTCTGCAGTGAGTTCGACGACCTGTTCGATCTCGTGGCCCTCAGCAGCGAGGATCCGATCGAGTTCGTCGACCTGTGCGCTGGTACGCGGGTAGCCGTCGAGGAGGAATCCCTCGGCAGCGTCGTCCTGGCCCAGACGATCAGCGACCATGGAGTTCGTCACCTCGTCGGGAACGTACTCTCCGGCGTCCATGTAGCGCTTGGCAAGGTTGCCGAGTTCGGTCTCGCCCTTCACGTTGGCACGGAAGATGTCGCCGGTCGAGATGGCCGGGACGTTCAGCGCCTCAGACAGGCGCGCGGCCTGGGTGCCTTTGCCGGCGCCGGGAGGGCCGATCAGGATGATGCGTGAGCTCATAAGGTGTGTGTCCTTCCAATGGATTTCCGCGGGTCGGGAACGGTCAGCGCAGCAGGCCCTCGTAATGACGCTGCTGCATCTGTGCGTCGATCTGCTTGACGGTCTCGAGGCCGACTCCCACCACAATCAGCAGCGAGGTGCCGCCGAACGGGAAGTTCTGGTTCGCGTTGATGAGCACGAGCGCGATCAGTGGGATCAGCGCGATGAAGGCCAGGTAGAGCGAGCCCGGGAAGTTGATACGACTGAGCACGAAGCTCAGGTAGTCGGCTGTGGGTCGTCCGGCACGAATGCCGGGGACGAAGCCGCCGTACTTCTTCATGTTGTCCGCGACTTCCTCCGGGTTGAAGGTGATCGCGACGTAGAAGTATGCGAAGAAGATCGTCAGCAGTGCGTAGGTGGCGATGTAGATCGGGTGGTCCCCGCGTGTGAAGTAGGTGTTGATCCACTCCACCCACTTGCTCTCCGGATCGAAGAACTGCGAGATCAGGCTGGGCAGGTAGAGAACCGAGGATGCGAAGATCACGGGGATCACGCCGGCCATGTTGACCTTGATCGGGATGTAGGTCGAAGTTCCGCCGAACATCCGGCGTCCGACCATGCGCTTGGCGTACTGGACCGGAATGCGTCGCTGGGACTGCTCGACGAAGACGACGAGTGCCACGAGCACGAGTCCGACTGCGATGACGATGAGGAAGATGTCGACACCCTGCTCGCGGAAGATGGCTCCCAGCGAGGAGGGGAACGCCGATGCCACGGAGGTGAAGATGAGCAGCGACATACCGTTGCCGACACCGTGCTCGGTGATCTGCTCGCCGAGCCACATGATGAGGCCGGTGCCTGCCACCAAAGTGACGACGAGGACGGAGATGCCCCACCAGGTGTCATTGGTGATGAGGTCGGTGCAGCCTTCGATCCGGCCGAAGAGGGCACCGGAGCGCACGGTCGCAACCAGTGTGGTGGCGTTGAGCACGGCGAGACCGATGGTGAGGTAGCGCGTGTACTGAGTGAGCTTGGCCTGACCTGAGGCGCCCTCCTTGTGGAGGGACTCGAAACGCGGAATGACCACGCGCAGGAGCTGGACGATGATGCTGGCGGTGATGTAGGGCATGATGCCCAGAGCGAAGATCGACAGCTGCAGCAGTGCGCCGCCGCTGAACAGGTTGATCATTGCGAACCCGCCCTCATTCAGCTGAGGGGATGCCACGCACTCCTGAACCTGGGTGTAGTCGATTCCCGGCGAGGGAATGAACGAACCGAGGCGGAAGATGACAAGAATGCCCAGGGTGAAGAGGAGTTTGTTCCTCAAGTCGGGCGTTCTGAAGGCCCTCCGAATTGCGCCGATCAAGCGTCCTCCTCATTGGGGGATGAAAAAGTCAGGGTCGCAGATACGACCTGGCGAACGAGTCAAATACCTGCAAAAGACTACCAGGGTATGACCGTCAGGCTGAAACCGACAGGCCCGTTGGGCCGCGGGTAGGGCCCGTTGTCGGCGGGACTGTGTCCTCACCCACTTCTACCGGTTGTGGTGACGGTCCTCAGAGCCGTGAAACAGGGACGACGAAGGGGCGGTCACTTGCGTGACCGCCCCTTCCTGAGAAATCCTCAGACCCGCTGTGCGGGAGTCATTCAGGCTTCGCTGACGCTTCCGCCTGCAGCCTTGATCTTTTCGAGTGCTGAACCCGAGACCTTGTCTGCAGTGATGTTCAGAGCCACGGTGATCTCACCGGTGCCCAGAACCTTCACTGGCTGCTTCGGACGCACGGCGCCCTTGGCCACCAGGTCGGCGACTGTGACGTCGCCGCCCTCTGGGTACAAGGCCGACAGCTTGTCAAGATTGACAACCTGGAACGTCACCTTCGCGGGGTTCTTGAACCCACGCAGCTTAGGCAGACGCATGTGCATCGGAGTCTGTCCACCCTCGAAGCCGTGAGGAACCTGGTAACGGGCACGTGTGCCCTTGGTTCCGCGTCCGGCTGTCTTGCCCTTCGAAGCTTCACCACGACCAACGCGGGTCTTGGAGGTCTTCGCTCCGGGAGCAGGACGGAGATCGTGGACCTTGAGTGAGTCATCGTTCGACATATCAATCCACCTCTTCCACAGTCACGAGGTGACGCACGACGTTGATCATTCCCCGGAGTTCGGGGCGATCTTCGCACACCACCACATCGTCGATCCGCTTCAGTCCAAGCGAACGCAGCGACGCGCGCTGGTTCGGCTTGCCACCGATATCGGACTTGCGCTGGGTTACCTTGAGCTTTGCCATCAGGATTTCCTCTCGCCTTCAGCAGCCGCCCGCAGCAATGCGTGAGGGGCGACCTCGTCCACAGGCAGACCACGGCGTGCCGCAACCTGCTCTGGGCGTTCGAGGCTCTGGAGAGCCTTGATCGCCGCGCGAACGATGTTGATTGCGTTAGCTGATCCCAGCGACTTGGACAGGATGTCCTGAACGCCGGCAGCATCGAGGACCGCACGCACCGGACCACCGGCGATGACGCCGGTACCGGGAGCAGCAGGTCGAAGCATGACGACACCGGCAGCGGTCTCGCCCTGGATCGGGTGCGGAATGGTCTTCTGGATGCGAGGGACGCGGAAGAAGCTCTTCTTCGCCTCCTCGACACCCTTGGCAATGGCTGCAGGAACTTCCTTCGCCTTGCCGTAGCCCATTCCGACCATGCCGTCTCCGTCACCGACGACGACGAGGGCGGTGAAGGAGAACCGACGTCCACCCTTGACGACCTTCGACACGCGGTTGATCGTGACGACGTGCTCGATGAACTGGCTCTTCTCCTCGCGGTCACCGCGACCGCCGCGTCCACGGCCTTCGCCGCGTCCACGACCCTGGCCGCCCTGACCACCCTGACCGCCTTGACCGCGACCACGCGAGGAGCGATCACTGTTGTTATCGGTACGGGTTTCAGCAGCTGGCTGCTGTTCCTTGTTCTCTTCAGTGCTCATAGGGCCAATCCTCCTTCACGTGCACCTTCGGCGATTGCCTGCACACGGCCGTGGTAGGCGTTGCCGCCACGGTCGAATACGACGGCTTCGATGCCGGCTTCCTTGGCGCGCTGGGCTACCAGTTCGCCGACCTTGTGGGCCTTGCCGGTCTTGTCACCTTCGAGTGTGCGAAGGTCGGCTTCCATGGTGGAGGCCGATGCCAAGGTCTTGCCGACGGTGTCGTCGATGACCTGGACAAAGACGTGGCGCGTGGAGCGAGTCACTGACAGGCGAGGACGTTCCGGCGTACCGCTGACATGCTTGCGCAGACGAGCGTGACGACGTTTGCGGGCCGCAGCCCTGCCCTTGCCGTAGCTTTCCTTTTTGCCAAAGGCCATCTCTACTTACCAGCCTTTCCGACCTTGCGACGGACATTTTCTCCGACGTAGCGCACACCCTTGCCCTTGTAAGGCTCAGGCTTGCGCAGCTTACGGATGTTGGCAGCGGTCTCTCCGACCAGCTGCTTGTCGATGCCGTGAACTGCCAGCTTGGTCTGTCCGTCAACCGTGAAGGAGATTCCCTCAGCAGGTTCGACGGTGATCGAGTGGCTGTAGCCCAGAGCGAACTCGAGGTTCGATCCCTTGGCCTGCACGCGGTAACCGGTGCCGACGATCTCGAGAGCCTTCGAGTAGCCATCGGTCACGCCGACGATCATGTTGTTGATCATCGTGCGGGACAGTCCGTGCAGAGAACGCGATTCGCGCTCTTCGTTCGGACGGGCCACTGTCACGACGCCGTCTTCGAGCGATACGGTGATCGGCTCGGCGATGGTGACGGACAGTTCGCCCTTCGGTCCCTTGACGGCGACATCCTGGCCGTCGATCTTGACCTCTACGCCATTCGGGACGGAGATCGGGTTCTTGCCAATACGTGACATATTCTTCTCTCCTTCCTTACCAGACGTAGGCGAGGACTTCCCCACCCACACCCTTCTTGGCGGCCTGGCGATCGGTCAGGAGACCTGACGATGTCGACAGGATGGCGATGCCGAGTCCACCGAGGACCTTGGGCAAGTTGGTCGACTTCGCGTAGACGCGCAGTCCGGGCTTCGACACACGGCGCAGGCCGGCGATCGAACGCTCACGGTTAGGACCGAACTTGAGGTCCATGAGCAGGGTCTTACCGACCTGAGCGTCTTCGACGCTCCAACCGGTGATGTAGCCCTCGCTCTTGAGGATCTCAGCGATGTTGGATTTCAGCTTCGAGAACGGCATGCTGACGTCCTCGTGATAAGCCGAGTTGGCGTTACGCAGACGTGTCAACATGTCTGCGACTGGATCAGTCATTGTCATTTGGGCTCTAGCCCTTCCTCGTCACGGTTTCCGCCCGCGCAGTGCGCGCTTGGACCTGCGACGTAGCGATTATTTGGTCTTGAACGGGAACCCGAGGTGGCGCAGAAGAGCACGTCCCTCGTCGTCGGTGCTCGCTGTAGTCACAACTGTGATATCCATACCTCGGACACGGTCAATCCGGTCCTGGTCGATCTCGTGGAACATGGACTGTTCCGTGAGACCGAAGGTGTAGTTACCGTTCCCGTCGAACTGACGATCCGAGAGGCCGCGGAAGTCGCGGATACGCGGAAGAGCCAGAGAGATGACACGGTCGACGAATTCCCACATACGGGCGCCGCGCATGGTGACGTGGGCTCCAATGGGCTGGCCTTCGCGCAACTTGAACTGGGCGATCGACTTCCTCGCCCGAGTCACGATTGGCTTCTGACCGGTGATCAGAGTCAAATCGTTGATTGCGCCTTCGATCAGCTTCGAATCGCGTGCTGCGTCACCCACACCCATGTTCACGACGACCTTGGTCAGTCCGGGAACCTGCATGGGGTTTGCGTAGTTGAACTCGTCCTGCAGCTTCGCCACGATGTCATCGCGGTAAACCTGCTTGAGGCGTGGCGCTGGACGGCTCGTTGTTGTTTCCGTCATCAGATCTCCTCCCCGGTGCGACGCGAGACGCGGACGCGAACGGTCTTGTTGCGACCATCGCGTTCAACGGTTTCCTCGCGGTATCCGACGCGGGTGGGCTTGTTGTCCTTGGGATCAACGAGCGCCACGTTGGACACGTGGATTGGGGCTTCGTGAGTCTCACGGCCACCGGCAGTGCCGCCGGCCTGAGTCTGCGTTGCCTTCTTGTGCTTGATCACGCGGTTGATGCCCTCAACGAGGACACGGTTGCGTTCCGGGTACACGGCAAGAACCTTGCCCTGCTTCCCACGATCGCCACCCCGTGACTGACGGGCGCCTGCAATCACCTGGACGAGGTCGCCCTTCTTGATCTTGAGCTTGTTCGCCATGCTCACAACACCTCCGGTGCCAGGGAGACGATCTTCATGAACTTCTTGTCGCGCAATTCGCGTCCCACGGGCCCGAAGATACGGGTTCCGCGTGGTTCGCCATCAGTCTTGAGAATGACTGCTGCATTCTCATCGAACTTGATGTACGAACCATCGGGACGACGGCGTTCCTTGGCGGTGCGAACGATGACAGCCTTGACGACGTCACCCTTCTTCACGTTTCCACCAGGAATTGCGTCTTTGACGGTTGCCACGATGGTGTCCCCGATCGAGGCATAACGCCGACCGGAACCACCCAGAATCCTGATTGCCAGGATCTGCTTGGCACCAGTGTTGTCGGCGACCTTGAGTCGCGACTCTTGCTGAATCACTATTTTCTCCTGTCGTCGCGCCGGTTCTCACACGATTGGATGAGCCTTGCGGAACGGATTAATGACATTTCACCCCGTTCCCGGTAGCCGCCCACGATCTGCTGGAGACCGTGGGCGGGACCGGGTGGGAGGGGTGGCGTCGGCTTACTTGGCGCGTTCGATGATCTCGACGAGCCGCCAGCGCTTCGCGGACGAAACCGGCCGCGTTTCGGACACGAGGACGAGGTCGCCGATTCCAGCGGCGTTCTCCTCATCGTGAACCTTGTACTTCACCGACTGGCGGAGGACCTTGCCGTAGAGGCGGTGCGTCTTGCGCTCCTCAACCTCAACGACGATGGTCTTCTCCATCTTGTCGGAAACAACGTAACCACGCGCAGTCTTGCGGGAGTTACGGTCCGCAGGCGTTGCCTCGGGCTTGGTGGTCTCCGCCATCACTTGTCCTCTTCCTTAGCGTCAGCAGGGTTCGGACGAATGTCCAATTCCCGCTCATTGAGCACGGTGTAGATACGAGCGATGTCGCGACGCACGGCCTTGAGACGACCGTGGCTCTCCAGCTGGCCGGTGGCCGACTGGAAGCGCAGGTTGAACAGCTCGGCCTTGGCCTTCTTGAGCTCCTCGAGCAGACGCTCGTTGTCATAACCGTCAAGTGCGTCCATGGAAAGGTTCTTCGAACCGATTGCCATACTCACTCACCACCTTCGCGGGCCACGATACGGGCCTTGAGCGGAAGCTTGTGGATCGCGAGACGCAGCGCCTCGCGAGCAACTTCCTCGGACACACCGGCGAGTTCAAACATGACCCGACCCGGCTTGACATTGGCGACCCACCACTCCGGCGAACCCTTACCGGAACCCATGCGGGTTTCGGCAGGCTTCTTCGTCAGCGGTCGATCTGGGTAGATGTTGATCCACACCTTGCCACCACGCTTGATGTAGCGCGTCATGGCAATACGTGCGGCTTCGATCTGCCGGTTGGTGATGTAGGCAGGCTCAGTGGCCTGGATGCCGTAGTCACCGAAAGACACCTTGGTGCCGCCCTTGGCTGCGCCGCCCCGCTTGGGGTGGTGCTGCTTGCGGTACTTAACCCGACGAGGGATCAGCATGTGTCAGCCCTCCGATCCGGCCTCAGCCGCGGGGGCTTCGGCGTTGTTCTCGGTCTTCGGCGCTGCGTCGTTCCGGCGCGGTGCTGCTGCGCCTTCCTGACCACGACCACGGCCTCCACGGCCGCGCCCACGGCCCTTGGGGCCACGAGCTGCAGGAGCCTTAGCCTGCTCGGCAGCAAGCTCCTTGTCGGTCATATCGCCCTTGTAGATCCACACCTTGACGCCGATGCGCCCGAATGTGGTGTGTGCTTCGTGGAAGCCGTAATCGATGTTCGCGCGGAGGGTGTGCAGAGGCACACGACCTTCACGGTAGAACTCGGAACGGCTCATCTCAGCACCGCCGAGGCGGCCGGAGCACTGCACGCGGATGCCCTTGGCACCTGCGCGCTGGGCGCTCTGGATCGACTTGCGCATAGCGCGGCGGAATGCCACGCGGCTGGCGAGCTGCTCGGCAACTCCCTGAGCCACGAGCTGCGCGTCGATCTCTGCGTTCTTCACCTCAAGGATATTGAGCTGAATCTGCTTGCCGGTGAGCTTTTCGAGCTGGCCGCGGATGCGGTCGGCTTCGGCTCCACGACGTCCAATGACAATGCCCGGGCGGGCAGTGTGGATGTCGACTCGGACACGGTCACGTGTGCGTTCGATGTTCACCTTGGAGATGCCAGCGCGCTCAAGGCCCTTGGTCATCATCTGTCGGATCTTCACATCTTCGAGCACGTAGTCGCTGTAGCGCTGTCCCGGCTTAGTCGAGTCAGCAAACCACTTTGACTTGTGATCCGTGGTGATTCCGAGTCGGAATCCGTTCGGATTGATTTTCTGGCCCATTAACGGTTCCCCTTCCGGCTCTTGCGCTGAGGCAGGTCGTCACCGCTGGCCAGGACCACTGAAACGTGGCTTGTGCGCTTCTCAATGCGAAAAGCGCGACCCTGAGCTCGCGGGCGGAACCGCTTCATGGTTGGTCCCTCGTCCACGAATGCTTCGGAGATGACCAGTTCGTTCTCGTCGAACGCAATGCCCTCCTCGTCGGCCCGGGTACGCGCATTGGCGATACCTGAGGCAACGAGCTTGTAAATCGGATCTGATGCCGACTGTTCTGCAAACTTCAACACTGCAAGTGCTTCGGTCGCCTGCTGACCACGAATGAGGTCGATGACGCGCCGAGCCTTGCGAGGCGTGACGCGCAGGTAACGCGCCTTAGCCTTGGCTTCCATCGCTTCCTTCTCTCTTGTCTAGGATCGTAAGAGTGCCCCGCGTCAGCGGCGGCGACCCTTGCGATCGTCCTTTTCGTGGCCACGGAACGTCCGTGTCTGTGCGAACTCGCCAAGCTTGTGTCCGACCATGGCTTCAGTGATGAAGACAGGAACATGCTTGCGTCCGTCATGTACTGCGATGGTGTGTCCCAGGAAATCCGGGATGATCATCGAGCGACGAGACCATGTCTTAATTACATTTTTAGAGTTCTTCTCGTTCTGACGAGCCACCTTCTGGTACAGGTGTTCATCGACGAAAGGACCCTTTTTGAGGCTACGAGGCATAAGTCAGTACTCCAATCAGCGCTTCTTGCCGGTCCGGCGACGGCGCACGATGTACTTGTCGCTCTCTTTGTTCGGCCGGCGAGTGCGGCCTTCTGACTGACCCCACGGGCTGACTGGGTGACGACCACCCGAAGTACGGCCCTCGCCACCACCATGTGGGTGATCGATCGGGTTCATGACGACACCACGGACGGATGGGCGCTTGCCCTTCCAACGCATGCGGCCTGCTTTACCCCAGCTGATGTTCGACTGCTCGGCATTGCCGACCTCGCCGATCGTCGCACGGCAGCGCGCATCAACGTTGCGGATTTCGCCCGAAGGCATCCGCAGCTGAGCGAACCGGCCGTACTTCGCAACGAGCTGCACGGACGAACCGGCAGAGCGAGCGATCTTGGCACCGCCGCCTGGACGCATTTCAACTGCGTGCAGAACGGTACCGACTGGGATATTGCGCAGGGCAAGGTTGTTGCCCGGCTTGATGTCTGCACCCAGACCGGCTTCCACTTGTGCGCCCTGCTTGAGGTTCTGCGGGGCGAGGATGTAGCGCTTTTCGCCATCTGCATAGTGCAGAAGAGCGATCCGCGCAGTGCGGTTCGGGTCATATTCGATGTGTGCGACCTTCGCCGGTACGCCATCTTTGTCATGGCGGCGGAAGTCGATGACACGGTACTGACGCTTGTGGCCGCCGCCCTGATGGCGAGTGGTCACGCGTCCCTGGCTGTTGCGGCCACCGCGCTTAGGCAGTGGGCGCAGAAGTGACTTCTCCGGTGTAGACCGGGTCACTTCGACGAAGTCGGCGACCGATGAGCCACGGCGGCCCGGGGTCGTCGGCTTGTGCTTACGGATTCCCATGAGTCTTGTCCTTCTTTTACGAAGGATCGCTTAGAGCGATCCACCGAAGATGTCGATCGATCCGTCCTTGAGGGCGACAATGGCACGCTTGGTGTCCTTGCGCTTTCCCCAACCGGTGCGAGTGCGGCGGCGCTTTCCCTGACGGTTCAGGGTGTTGACCTTGGCGACCTGCACATTGAAGATCGATTCAATGGCGTTCTTGATCTCAGTTTTGTTCGACCCCTGGTCGACGATGAAGGTGTACTTACCCTCGTCCATCAGGCTGTAGGTCTTTTCCGAGACGACCGGAGCGACGATGATGTCGCGCGGGTCCTTGAAGTTCAGACTCATGATGCGTCCTCCGATTTGCGGTATCCGCCCAGGAACGTCTCCAGCGCTGACTCGGTGAACACGATGTCATCTGCGATCAGCACATCGTATGTGTTGAGCTGATCGGAGGTGAGCACGTGAACGTGAGGCAGGTTGCGAACGCTGCGCTCGGTGAGCTCATCGTCACGGTCGAGCACCACGAGGGTGTTCTTGCGATCGGAGAGGCCAGCCAAGGCGAGCTTCGCCTGCTTGGTCGACGGTGCTTCGCCGGTGATCAGGTTCTTCACAACGAACACCTGATCGAGACGTGCGCGATCTGAGAGCGCGCCGCGCAGAGCAGCTGCCTTCATCTTCTTGGGGGTCCGCTGCGAGTAATCGCGAGGAACCGGCCCGTGCACGACTCCACCACCGTTGTACTGAGGAGCGCGGATCGAACCCTGACGGGCGTTACCGGTTCCCTTCTGACGGTAGGGCTTGCGACCGCCACCGCGTACTTCGGAGCGGGTCTTTGTCTTGTGTGTACCCTGACGGGCTGCTGCCAGCTGAGCGACAACAACCTGGTGAATCAACGGCACATTGGTCTGCACGCCGAAGATCTCGGCAGGCAGCTCAACGGATCCGGTCTTCGCACCAGCGGCATCGACGACGTCGACTGTCTTGACATCAGTCATTACGTTCAGCCCTCCTTAGCGGCCGAGCGAACGAGAACGACTGCACCCTTGGGACCAGGTACGGCACCCTTGATGAGCAGGAAGTTGTTCTCGGTGTCCACGGCGTGGATCGTGAGGTTCTGGGTGGTGTGCTTGACTGCACCCATACGGCCAGCCATGCGCATACCCTTGAACACGCGACCTGGGGTCGCGGCTCCGCCGATCGAACCCGGCTTGCGGTGGTTGCGGTGCTGTCCGTGGGAGGCGCCGACACCATGGAAGCCATGACGCTTCATGACACCGGCGGTTCCCTTACCCTTGGTCTTTGCGGTCACATCGACCTTGATCCCGGCGTCGAACGTGTCGACTCCGAGCTCCTGGCCCAGTGAGTAGTCAGCAGCGTCTGCAGTGCGCAGCTCGACAAGGTGACGACGTGGGGTCACGCCGGCCTTCTCGAAGTGGCCTGCGGTCGGCTTGTTGACCTTACGCGGATCGATCTCGCCGAACGCGATCTGCACTGCGGGGTAACCATCGGTTTCCTCGTTGCGGACCTGCGTCACGACGTTGCTGCCGGCGGCCACTACGGTCACCGGTACGAGATTGTTCTGCTCATCCCAAACCTGGGTCATGCCCAGCTTGGTTCCCAGAAGGCCCTTGACCTTGCGGGTGGTAGGGAGAGCTGATGAACGATTGTTCGCCATGTTTGCCTCCCTTAGAGCTTGATCTCGATGTTGACGTCGTCAGCGAGGTCGAGACGCATCAGCGAATCGACTGCCTTCGGCGTCGGATCGACGATGTCGATCAGACGCTTGTGCGTGCGCATTTCGAAATGCTCACGGCTGTCCTTGTACTTGTGTGGCGAACGGATGACGCAGTAAACGTTCTTCTCCGTTGGCAACGGCACGGGGCCCACAACAGTCGCACCTGCGCGAGTGACGGTGTCCACGATCTTTCGTGCAGCACTGTCAATCACAGCGTGGTCGTACGACTTGAGCCGAATGCGGATCTTCTGTCCCGCCATGGCGTCGTCTCTTTCTTTAGTTACTTCCGGCCATCAACCGACAGTCGATCGAAATCGTCTGTGGTCTGTGCCGGCTGACCATGACCGACCCCCGAGGTCGGGCGTGTCGGCTAATCCTTGCGGAGGATTTTTCAATCCTCGTTCTGGGCCGACGGCGCTTTTACTCATTGGCTGCTCGGTCCGAACCCGCTTTCACGCAGATTCATCGATCCGATAGTGTTCCGGACTGTTCGCGGTATCTCTACCGCAGTGCAGGGGTCAACGTCCAAAACGCAACTTCACTATCTTGTCACATAGCACTTCATCCGCGCAATTCCAGGCATCTCACTTGTGAGGCATTTCATCATCGGGTGCCGGTGTGAGTCAGACAGGTCACTCGCCGAGGCGGTCCCCCGTTGTGAATGCACGGAACCCCGGCCCAATGGACCGGGGTTCCGAATCGATCGTTCAGAACCGATGTTCCGAACTCAAGGCCGAAGCCTCAATGATCGATGGTGTATCAGGCGGTGATCTTGGTGACTCGACCAGCGCCGACGGTACGTCCACCCTCGCGGATAGCGAAGCGGAGGCCCTCTTCCATAGCGATCGGCTGGATCAGCTCGACCGACATGTCGGTGTTGTCGCCGGGCATAACCATCTCGGTGCCCTCAGGCAGCGTGATGACGCCGGTGACGTCCGTGGTGCGGAAGTAGAACTGAGGACGGTAGTTCGAGTAGAACGGGTTGTGGCGTCCACCCTCGTCCTTGCTCAGGATGTAGACCTGGCCCTCGAAGTTCGTGTGAGGGGTGATCGAACCTGGCTTGACGATAACCTGTCCGCGCTCAACCTCTTCGCGCTTGGTTCCGCGCAGCAGCAGTCCGACGTTCTCACCCGCACGTGCGTCAGGCAGAGTCTTGCGGAACATCTCGATTGCGGTGACAGTCGTCTTGGACGACTTCTCCTTGATGCCGACGATTTCGATGTCATCGTTGGGCAGGAGGACGCCGCGCTCGACACGACCGGTGACGACGGTTCCACGACCGGTGATCGTGAAGACGTCTTCCACGGGCATGAGGAAGGGCTTGTCGATGTCGCGCTCCGGCTCGGGAACGTTGTCATCGACGGCCTGCATGAGGTCTTCGACGCTCTTGACCCACTTCTCGTCGCCTTCCAGCGCCTTGAGAGCGGAGACAGGAATGACGGGAGCGTTGTCGCCGTCGAAGTCCTGGCTGGAGAGCAGATCGCGAACCTCGAAGTCGACGAGCTCGATGAGCTCCTCGTCATCGACCATGTCGGACTTGTTCAGTGCGACAACGATGTAAGGCACGCCAACCTGACGGGCGAGCAGAACGTGCTCGCGAGTCTGCGGCATCGGACCGTCGGTAGCGGCAACCACGAGGATTGCGCCGTCCATCTGAGCAGCACCGGTAATCATGTTCTTGATGTAGTCGGCGTGACCAGGGGCATCGACGTGAGCGTAGTGACGCTTCTCGGTCTGGTATTCAACGTGCGAGACGTTGATGGTGATGCCGCGCTCCTTCTCCTCAGGTGCGTTATCCACCTGGTCGAAGGCGCGAGCCTCATTGAGATCTGGGTACTTGTCCGCCAGCACCTTGGTGATTGCGGCGGTCAAGGTGGTCTTTCCGTGGTCAACGTGGCCGATGGTGCCAATGTTGACGTGCGGCTTAGTCCTATCGAAACTAGCCTTTGCCACTGGGTTCCTCCTCGTGGTTGGCAAAAGATATGCGGTTCATATCTTAGACCTTTGTTGGTTATCTTTCATTTCGGTGAACATGTTCTTGCTCACCGTGGCGACCGGGGACCGGAGATTACTCTCCGCCACGCATCTTCTGGACGATCTCCTCGGCGACTGCCTTGGGGACCTCCGCATAGCTGGAGAAAGTCATCGAGTACACCGCACGGCCCTGGGTCTTCGACCGCAGATCACCGATGTAACCGAACATCTCCGACAACGGGACCACAGCCTTGACGACCTTCACACCGGAAGCATCGTCCATGGACTGGATCTGGCCACGTCGGGAATTGAGGTCGCCGATGACGTCACCCATGTATTCCTCAGGTGTACGCACCTCGACGTCCATGACCGGTTCCAGCAGAACCGGCTTCGCCTTCTGAACGGCCTCCTTGAAGACCATCGAACCGGCGATCTTGAATGCCATCTCCGAAGAGTCGACGTCGTGGTAGGCACCGTCGATCAGTGTCGCTTTGACACCGACCATCGGGTAACCGGCGAGGACACCGAGCTGCATGGCGTCCTGGATACCGGCGTCGACGCTCGGAATGTACTCGCGCGGAATACGTCCGCCCGTGACGGCATTCTCGAACTCGTAGATCGTATCGCCTTCGACCTCGAGAGGCTCGAAGGTGACCTGGACCTTCGCGAACTGTCCCGATCCACCCGTCTGCTTCTTGTGGGTGTAGTCGAACTTCTCGACTGTGCGGCGAATGGTCTCACGATAGGCGACCTGCGGCTTGCCGACATTCGCCTCGACCTTGAACTCGCGACGCATACGGTCGACGAGGATGTCGAGGTGAAGCTCGCCCATTCCGCGGATCACGGTCTGGCCGGTCTCCACGTCCAGTTCGACCCGGTATGTCGGGTCTTCCCTGACGAACTTCTGAATGGCTGCCGACAGCTTCTCCTGGTCGCTCTTGGTCTTGGGCTCGATGGCCACAGAGATGACCGGCTCAGGGAAGGTCATCGACTCGAGAGCGATCGGGTTCGCTGGGTCGCACAGCGTGTCACCGGTGGTTGTCTCTTTGAGACCGATGAACGCGTAGATGTGGCCGGCGATGGCCTCTTCGACAGGGTTCTCCTTGTTGGAGTGCATCTGGAAGAGCTTGCCGACGCGTTCCTTCTTGCCGCTCGTCGAGTTGAGAACGGCCTCGCCCGACTTCACCTGTCCGGAGTACACGCGGACGTAGGTCAGCGTGCCGAAGAACGGGTGGGTCGCGACCTTGAACGCAAGGGCCGAGAAGGGCTCGTCCTTGGAAGGCTTGCGAGTCAGCTTCTCGTCCTCGTCACGAGGGTTCTCACCGATCA
This sequence comes from Brevibacterium aurantiacum, assembly GCF_003932995.1. Lineage (NCBI taxonomy): Bacteria > Bacillati > Actinomycetota > Actinomycetes > Micrococcales > Brevibacteriaceae > Brevibacterium > Brevibacterium aurantiacum. Next base: position 1,268,825 of record NZ_CP025333.1, on the reverse strand, counting down.
TGGGAGGAACCTCGAGAGGCGAAGGCAGGTAGTCGATGACGGCATTGAGCATGGGCTGGACGCCCTTGTTCTTGTAAGCCGAACCGCACATGACAGGGAAGGCTGTGGAGTTGACGACGAGAGAGCGGATGCCCTCCTTGATCTCGGCAGTCGAGATCTCTTCGCCTTCAAGGTACTTCTCCATGAGTTCATCAGTGGCTTCAGCAACATCTTCGATGAGCTGAGCACGGTACTCTTCGGCCTTGGCCTGGAGATCCTCAGGGATCTCGATCTCGGTCATGTCCTGACCCTTCTTGGACTCATCAGGCCAGATGTAGGCCTTCATCTCAAGAAGATCGACGACGCCGGCGAAGTCAGACTCGGAACCGATGGGCAGCTGAATGACCAGCGGCTTGGCTCCGAGGCGTTCGCGGATGGTGTCGACGGTGAAGTAGAAGTCAGCACCGAGCTTGTCCATCTTGTTGACGAAGCACACGCGCGGCACGTCGTACTTGTCAGCCTGACGCCACACGGTCTCGGACTGCGGCTCAACGCCTTCCTTGCCGTCGAAGACGGCAACGGCGCCATCGAGGACGCGCAGCGAGCGCTCAACCTCGACGGTGAAGTCGACGTGGCCCGGGGTGTCGATGATGTTGATCTGGTTGTCGTGCCAGTAGCAGGTGGTGGCGGCCGACGTGATCGTGATGCCGCGTTCCTGCTCCTGATCCATCCAGTCCATCGTCGAGGCACCGTCGTGGGTCTCGCCGATCTTGTAGTTCACACCGGTGTAGTACAGGATGCGTTCGGTTGTGGTGGTCTTACCGGCATCGATGTGGGCCATGATGCCGATGTTGCGGACCTTGTTCAGGTCGGTGAGCACGTCAAGTGCCACGGTGTCTCTCTCTCACTCGATGATGTGATCGACTCCCGCTGCCTGGCCGGCAGGCGCCTTATGACGCCGACCGGCCAGGGTTCCAGGGAGGAACGATTACCAGCGGTAGTGGGCGAAGGCCTTGTTGGACTCGGCCATCTTGTGGGTGTCTTCGCGACGCTTCACAGCAGCACCGAGGCCGTTGCTTGCATCGAGAATCTCGTTCATGAGGCGTTCGGTCATCGTCTTCTCACGACGCTGGCGGGAGTAAGCCACGAGCCAGCGCAGTGCCAAAGTCGTCGAACGAACCGGACGAACATCGACCGGAACCTGGTAGGTCGCGCCGCCGACACGGCGGGAGCGAACCTCGAGGGACGGACGGATGTTGTCGAGAGCCTTCTTCAGGTTGACAACTGGGTCATTGCCGTTCTTCTCACGGGTACCTTCGAGAGCACCGTAGACGATGCGCTCAGCGGTCGAACGCTTTCCGTCGAGCAGGATCTTGTTGATCAGCTGCGTGACGATCGGCGAACTGAAGACCGGGTCAATGACGATCGGTCGCTTGGGTGCAGGACCTTTACGTGGCATTACTTCTTCTCCCTCTTCGCACCGTACTTGCTGCGTGCCTGCTGGCGGCCCTTGACACCCTGGGTGTCAAGCGAACCGCGAACGATTCGGTAGCGCACACCTGGCAGGTCCTTGACACGACCACCGCGCACGAGCACGATCGAGTGCTCCTGCAGGTTGTGTCCTTCGCCTGGAATGTAGGCAGTCACTTCGATCTGGCTCGAAAGCTTGACACGAGCGACCTTGCGAAGAGCCGAGTTCGGCTTCTTGGGTGTAGTGGTGTACACACGGGTGCACACCCCACGACGCTGCGGGCTGTTCTTCAGCGCAGGAGCGTCGGATCCTGCGGATTTGACATGTCGTCCCTTGCGGACGAGCTGCTGGATTGTCGGCACTAAGCGTTCTCCGTTTGCTTCTCGATAAACCTAATTCCCACATTGGCCATGGCATCAGCCATGCTTGTGAACCGTGGGACATATCCGACTGAACACCGGGTGAAGCTTCACGCCCGATGCCAGTATTCGCGCGACGCAGTGAACCCTGCACTCGGGTGTGTCGCAATGACACACGACCTATGCAGAATGACACGTCGGCGGCCTGCTTCTGACGAATTCTCACAATGGTCCGGATCTCACAAAACATCCGGTATGGTCATTCGCGAACGCAGATAACACAATCAGTCGCATCCTAGAATATCGCGGCCCCGTGCATCTGGTCAAAACCAGCGCCTGTGCGCTTGGCGACATACCCGCCACTCCCCCGTCAGAGTTGCTCATCTGCCGCTCCTCGCCTACCGCTTCCTCAAAACAACTCTTCGACACGCTTCCTTGACTGATTCAAGAAAAGGCGGCAAGCTGAAGCCGTGGCTGAGAAGAAGCATGGACACGAATCGGAGCCGACCGCAGCACTGCGGAACAGTTCCCTTCGTGTGACGAAACAGAGAGTCGCGGTACTCGAAGCTGTGTGTGAACATCAGCATGCAGACACCGATACCGTCATTCGCGCCGTCCGTGAGCAGCTCCCCGAGGTGTCGCATCAGGCCGTCTACGACTCACTGCACACCCTCACCGAGGTTGGGCTCGTGCGGTGCATTCAGCCGTCCGGGTCCGTGGCACGCTACGAACGGCGCATCGGGGACAACCATCATCACCTCGTGTGCCGATCGTGCAATCTCATCGTCGATGTCGACTGCACGGTCGGGCAGGCTCCATGCCTGACACCTTCGCACGACGCGGGATTCGTCATCGAACAGGCCGAGGTGACCTTCTGGGGACTGTGCCCCGACTGCAACGCATCGCCGTCGGGATCAGCATCTCCTGCTGGAGCCTCCGGGGCCACCTCGGCGGCCTGAGCCGATCCATCCTTCGACAAAGCCTCACCCCTTTTGTCTTCAACCGAGCCCGACGGGGCTCGACCGTGAAAGGTACATAATGACCGAAAGCTCCACAGGCGGCTGCCCAGTCGCACACACCACCTCGGCGTCGCCTGCGCCTGAGGCCGAGTCGCTGGCCGCTCCCAGCCAGGGCGACGCGAACTCGCACTGGTGGCCCAACCGTCTCAATCTCAAGATCTTGGCCAAGAACCAGCCTGCACGCGACCCCATGGACGAGGGCTTCGACTACGATGCCGAATTCGCCAGCCTCGACTACTTCGCGCTCAAGGCCGATATCGAAGAGCTCCAGAAGACGAACGCCGACTGGTGGTCTGCCGACTTCGGGCACTACGGCCCATTCATGATCCGCATGGCCTGGCACTCAGCCGGCACCTACCGTGTCCAGGACGGACGCGGCGGTGGCGGCGAGGGACAGCAGCGCTTCGCCCCACTCAACTCCTGGCCAGACAACGTGGGTCTCGACAAAGCTCGTCGCCTGCTCTGGCCGGTCAAGAAGAAGTACGGCAAGAAGATCTCCTGGGCCGACCTGTTCATCCTCGCCGGCAACGTCGGACTGGAGTCGATGGGCTTCAAGACCTTCGGCTACGCAGGCGGACGTAAGGACGTGTGGGAGCCCGACAACGACGTCTACTGGGGCTCAGAGACCGAATGGCTGGGCACCGACAAGCGCTATGTGGGCAACCGCGAACTGCAGAAGCCCCTGGCCGCAACCACCATGGGTCTCATCTACGTCAACCCGGAAGGCCCGGAAGGCAAGCCCGATCCGCTGGCCGCCGCGCTCGACATCCGCGAAACCTTCGCTCGGATGGCCATGGACGATGAGGAGACCGTCGCCCTCATCGCCGGCGGTCACACGTTCGGCAAGACCCACGGCGCAGCCCCGGAGTCGCACAAGGGCGGCGACCCCGAAGCGGCACCGATCGAAGAGCAGGGACTGGGCTGGAAGTCCGACTTCGGCACCGGACAGGGCAACGACACCGTCGGCAGCGGCATCGAGGTCACCTGGACCTATCACCCGACCCGCTGGGACAACGAGTTCTTCCACATCCTCTTCGCCTACGAATGGGAAGTCTTCGAAAACGAAGGGGGACACCTGCAGTGGCGTCCGGTCGACGGCGGCGGCGATGACATGGTGCCGATGGCACAGGGCGACGGACGTCGTGAGCCCCGCATGCTCACGACCGACCTGTCCCTGCGCTTCGATCCCATCTACGAGAAGATCTCGCGTCGCTTCAAGGACGATCAGAAGGCGTTCGAAGATGCCTTCGCTCGTGCCTGGTTCAAGCTCACTCACCGTGACATGGGCCCGGCCACCCGTTACCTCGGACCCGAGGTTCCGGAAGAAGAGCTGATCTGGCAGGACCCGGTCCCAGAAGGCACCCCGCTTGATGAGGCTGGCCTCGAGGCAGTCAAGGCCGCCATCCGCAACTCAGGCCTGACCGTCTCCCAGCTGGTGTCCACCACTTGGGCCGCGGCCTCCACGCACCGCCGCTCGGACTTCCGCGGCGGCGTCAACGGCGGACGTCTGCGCCTCGAGCCGCAGAAGAGCTGGGACGTCAACGAGCCGGCGAAGCTGGATCAGGTCGTCAGCGTCCTCGAGGGCATCGCAGCTGACAACGGCGCCTCCTTCGCCGATGTTCTGGCTATCGCCGGTGCCGTCGGCGTCGAGACCGCAGCGAAGGCAGCCGGTCATGATGTCAGCGTCCCGGTGACCACGGGCCGCGGAGACGCCACCCAGGAGCAGACCGACGTCAACTCGTTCTCCTTCCTGGAGCCGACTCACGACGGATTCCGCAACTACCTGACAGAGGGCCTTCCGCTCTCGGCCGAGCACCTTCTCCTGGACAGGGCCAGCCTCCTCGGCCTGACCCCGTCTGAACTGACCGTGCTCATCGGCGGACTGCGCGTCCTCGGCGCGAACTACGAAGACTCCGAGCTCGGTGTGTTCACCGATCGCCCGGGCGAGCTGACGAACGACTTCTTCGTCAATCTGCTCGAGCTCGGCAATGTCTGGAAGCCAGTCGGCCCGTCCGAGTCTGCCAACGTCTACGAGTGCTTCTCCCCCACCGGAGAGAAGCTGTGGACCGGCAGCCGCATCGACCTCCTGTTCGGTGCCAACTCAGAGCTGCGTGCCCTCGCCGAGGTGTACGCCTCCGATGATGCCAAGGAGAAGTTCGTCAACGACTTCGTCAAGGCCTGGAGCAAGCTCGTCGAGGCAGACCGTTTCGATCTGCACCGCTGACGGAGGTCTCCTCCGCAGAGTGTTCTGAGCGCTCATGACTGTGCCCCCACCGCAATCGGTGGGGGCACAGTTGTTTCCGAAACAGAATAGGACTCCGTCGCGGCAGAGAGAATCAGGACTCTCGGTTGAGGACCGCCGCTTCCTGCGACACCGAGCTCAGCCCCGTCAGAGCAACGTTCTCTTCGCTGCTGTCGTCCACCGCCGAGGTGTCATCGGCCGTCTGGTCATCCGAACTTTGGGACGACTGTCCGTCCGAACCTTGATTGTTCGAGTCTTGGCCATCCGAGTCCTGGCCGTTCGAGTCTTGGCTGTTCGAACCCTGTCCGTCTCCGGCTTGGCCGCCCGGCGCCATTCCTCCGCCTGGTCCTGCACCACCTTGTTGGCCGCCACCCTGTTGGCCGCCTCCCGGCTGGCCGCCGGGACCACCCGTACCCTGGCTTGTGCCGCTGTCATTCGACATCAGCACTGTCGAGGCGCCTACCGCTCCTCCGGCGAGTCCACCGACGATGAACAGGGCCGCACCTGCAAGGATGGCGGGGATCAGCGGAACGCGCCGCTTCTTCTTCCGATCGTTCGAATCCATGGTTCCGGCAGTGCTGTTCGAAATCATCGTGCCGCTCGTGCCGTTCGAAATCATCGGACCCGTTGTGCTGTTCTGGCCGGCAGGGCTGGGCTGGGCGGCAGCGTCGGATCGGGCGGCAGAGTCGGCAGGGTTCTGATTCTGGTTCTCAGTCATGAAATCTCCTTGGTTGTCAGTGATTCCACTTTCGTGTGCCGTGCTGTCGCCAATCTCAGTCGAGGCTGTGTCCAGCCTGTGCAGTTGAGCGCGGGTGCGACCAGAGACCTTCAGGCAGCTCGGAAGCGGAGTTCGAACACGGTGCCGCCCTCCGAGGTCGTCATCGACACCTCGCCGTGCATAAGTTCGATGAGTCCGGCTGCGATGGAAAGTCCCAGGCCGGATGAGCCTCCGCGCACTCCCTCAGTTCTGGTTCGTGCCGCGTCACCGCGGACGAACCTGTCGAAGACTGTGTCGCGAATGTCTTCGGGGATGCCCGGCCCGTCATCGCTGATGCGAACGGCCACCATCTGCTGAGCCCCAGCCTCCTCAATGTGTTCGGCCTCAACGTGGACTCGCGTGCCCGTTGGCGTGTGCACGCACGCATTGGTGAGTATGACTGCGACCGCCTGGCGCACCTGATCGGCGGCGCCGCGGATCTCCAAGGCATCCGGGGGCAGATCCAGGTGGATCTCATGGTCCGGGCTGAGCACGTGCGCATCTTCGACGAGTTCCAAAAGCAGTGCAGACACATCCACGGTGTCTTCCTTGGTCGGCTGTCGGCCGGCTTCCAATCTGGCGAGGAGGAGCAGGTCATCGACGAGCGAGGACATCCTCATCGCCCCCGAGTCGATCCTGCCCAGCGATGTCTGCACCTGGACAGGAAGCTCGTCCCGATACGGCCGGGTGAGGTCTGCCCATCCTCTGATCGTGGCGATCGGGGTCCGCAGCTCGTGTGAGGCGTCAGCGACGAATCTTCTCATCTGCTCTGTCCCGCGATATCGTTCGTCAAGAGCGGAGCCGACGTGGTCGAGCATCCGATTCACCGACGCGCCGACGTCACCGACCTCGGTGCCGCGCACCGCGAGTTCTGAGGGCACTCGCAGCGCCAGCTCGAGGTCGGTCACTTCTCTGGCTGTGCGTGCAACATCTCTGAGATCGCGCAGCTGCCTGTGGATGATGACGGCCATGAGCAGTGCCGTGGCGAGCACGCCGATGAGCACCGCGAGTGCCGTGGTGTAGGCCGTTCTCTCAAGCGCCGAATCGACGCTGTTCTGCGGCACCCCGTAGACAGTCGTCGTTCCTTCGTCGTCAAAGGCCGCGACACGATAGGTGCCGAAGCCGGGAACGTCGACAGAACGATGCCCCGTTGATGCGCTGCCCTCCCCCGGACCAGCCGCTTCACCGCTGCGATCCCCGTCTGGCTCCTCACCACCGGTGGCTGCGTCGACGTTGAGGAGAGCATCCACCGCATCTGTGGGAAGCGTCTGCGGCTGCTCGCGCCCCGCCTCGGCGATCAGGCCTTCGGCAGAGTCATCGGTGCCGACGACCACGAGAGCACCGTCGCCGACTCCCGGTTGGAAGAGGTAGCGCAATGCCTGGTCAACAGAGGTGGAGGAATCAGTCTCATCCGAGGCTGGAGGGTTCCCCGGTTTCTGTCCGGGCCCGGGATCGACTCGGGCATGATGGGTCATCCCGGCCAACTGACTGTCGAGATCAGACATCAGGGAGGTCCGCACGCTCCACCATGAGGCGGCCCCGATCCCGGCTCCCACCAGGATCAGGACGAGGCTGGCGAGGACGATCAGCCGTGTCTGCAGCCGCCACCGGCGCACAGGAGGAATGGCCTTCACTGATCGGCCCGAAGGATGTAGCCCGCTCCGCGCTTGGTGTGGAAGAGGTTCGGCAGATCCTCGAACGGTGCGTCGATCTTCTTCCGCAGATACGACACGTACAACTCCACGATGTTGCCGTTGCCGCCGAAGTCGTAGTCCCACACGCGGTCGAGGATCTGCGCCTTCGACAGCACGGCCCGTGGGTTGCGCATGAACAGCAGCAGCACCTCGAACTCCCGTGCCGTGAGATCGATCGGGTGACCGGCTCTGCTCACCTCGTGTGAGCGGACATCGAGCTCCAGGTCGCCCACCCGCAGCAGATCTTCATCACCGCTGGGGATGACCGGTGCGCTGCGCCGGAGCCTGGCTTCGACCCGGGCGATGACCTCGTCGAGGTTGAATGGCTTCGTCACGTAGTCATCCCCGCCCAGGCGCAGCCCGGTGAGCCGGTCATCGACCTCGTCGCGAGCTGAGAGGAACACCACGGGAGTGTCGATGCCCTCGCCGCGCACCTTCTCGATGACGGCGAATCCGTCGAGATCGGGCAGCATGACGTCAAGGACGATCGCATCGAAATGCTCATTCCTGGCCCGCGCCACCGCATCCCTGCCGGTGCCCACGCTCGCCGCCTCCCAGCCTTTGACCTGGCAGGCCATGACCAGGAGCTCGGCCAGGTTGGCTTCGTCATCGACGATGAGCACACGTGCCGGTACTGTGTCGGCGCCTGTGAGAGTCGCGTTCATGATTCGATTATCCCCCTCATCCGGCGCTCAGATCGTAGAGCGAAACGGAATCGACGGTCGTTGCCTCGAAATTCGCCTCAACCCATGCGGAGATCTCCGCCGAGGTGGATGACCCGCCTCCGCCTCCGCCGGGTCCTCCGCCCTGGCCATCCGATCCGGAGCCGATGTACCAATGGATCTGCCCCTCGGCGACAAGCTGCTTGAATTCTGCGAGAGTTGGGGAGGGATCGGTGCCGTTGAATCCTCCGATGGCCATCACGGGTTCCTCCACAGCCAGCTGGTAGCCGGCGGCCTGGTTGGCGCCGGTCGCTGCCGCTGCCCACGTGAAGTCGGACGCGTCCTCGCCGAGGAGCTCGGTGAGTTCGGCTGAGGGGGTGGCTCCGCTGAGCAGACCGCCCATCCCGCCGCCTCCGGCGCCACCGTCCTCGCCGTCACGGCCACCGTCGTCGCCTGCGGGTCCGCCCCCACCTGCGGGGCCTCCGCCTCCACCCGCAGGGCCTCCGCCTCCGCCACCCGGGCCGCCCATGCCCGAGTTCGTTCCGGCGATCGTAACGATCGACCCTTCGGTCGAGGCTGCGATCGTGCGCACGCTCAGCTGTGCCGGGATAACCAGGCTGGCGATGACAGCTACCGATGCCACTGCCGACATCAGAGCGCGGTTGCGCCTGAGGCCGTCTTGGCCCGCTCGGAACCTGAGGCCGGTGCCGATCAGTAACAGTGCGCCCAGGATGGAGACCATGAGCACGCCCCAGCGCAGCCAGCCGGGGATTCCACTCATCGAGGCCGTGAGGATGAACTGCCACGCCCCCGTCAGCGCCCAGGCCAGGGCCAGCAGGAGCATGGCGCCGTAACTTGCCGTTGTGAGAAGCAGCGCGACTCCGAGGGCGAGGATCACAGCGATCGCCGGCACCAGAGCCACCGTGTAGTACTCGTGGACGATGCCGTTCATATTGCTGAGCACCAGCCATGTCACCACCAGCCATGCGCCCCACATCATCACGGCAGCCTCCAGACTGCCCGATGTCCGCGCAACCGGCAGGTGTGTGCTGCGGTCACGGCGACGGCGGGCCACCTCGGCGCGGATGAGAAGAACGACGATCACGGCGAGCAGGAGCAGAGCAGTCGGCAGGAGCCAGGCGATCTGGGCACCGAAGCTGCCGGTGAGCAGTCGGGCAATACCGGTCTCTCCCCAACCGCCACCGCCCTGGCCGCCTCCACCACCTCCGACGGAACCGGCCTCGTTGCCCGTCAGTCTTCCGAAGCCGTTGTAGCCGAACGTCAATTCGAGGAAGGAATTGTTCTGTGATCCACCCACATAGGGTCGATCGGCTGCGGGAGTGAGCTCTACGAGGGCGATCCACCAGCCGGCGCTGATGACCATTGATGCGATCGGAACCAGCAGCAGAAGGCACCGGTGCAGCCATGAACGGCGGGCGAAGAGCACCCAGGCCACGGCCAGTCCCGGCACGATGAGCAGCACTTGGAACTGTTTGGTGAGGAAGCCGAAGCCGAGGCAGATGCCGGCGAGGCCAAGCCACAGAATGGCGGCACGCGTCGCAGTCCTTCGTGTGCTGCCCACGGCTTTCAGCGCATGCTGCGTCGCCACGACAGCGGCCGCCATGAGGGTGACCAGCAGAGCGTCCGGGTTGTTGAACCGAAACATCAGCGCCACGATCGGTGAGAGCGCGAGCACGAGGCCTGCGCCCAGCGCGGCGAGCCGCTCGAGTGTGGCACTGGTGTGTCCGTGCAGGGCCAACCTCGTCGAATGGGCCACCAGCAGCACACTCGCTCCGGCCAGCAGCACCTGCGGTAGGAGCATCGAGAACGAGGAGAACCCGAAGACGCGCGCACTCAGCGCCATCACCCACAGGGATGCCGGAGGCTTGTCGACGGTGATGGCATTCGCGGAGTCCAGGGAGCCGAAGAGGAAGGCCTCCCAGTTCTGGGATCCTGCCTGCACGGCTGCCGCATAGAAGGAATTCGCCCACCCGTTGGCGCTGAGATTGGTGAGGAACCCTGCAATCGTGACCAAGGTCAGCAGGGTCAGGGCCGCCGGGTACCAGAACCGGCGCAGCTGCCTGTCCCCGGTGTTCGCAGAAGGGTTCTCATCCATGGTGTGCACTCCTCGAGTTATGGTGTGCGCCGATGGCGAACACCCAGGTCCGCAGCAGCACGAAGCGCACGATCGTGGCCAACAGATTCGCCGACGTCAGCACCGCCAGAGTCCCGACCGACGCCAAGGGCCCGGTGAAGTTCGCAGAAATGGCCAGCCCCGCCGAGGTGAACCCGAGACACAGCGCGAACGACGCCAAACCCTTGATCTGAGCCGCGAGACCATGGTGGGGCGACCGGACTCCGAAGGTATGTCGCCGGTTGAGGCCGGTATTGGCCACAGTTGAGATGAGAAGCGCGCCGAGGTTGGCCACAGTGGGTGAGAACATCTGCACGCCGAAGAGGAAGAGGACCGCATACAACAGGGTGCTGACGATGCCGACATCGATGAAGTGCAGGATCTGGGCACCGGTGTTCGGAGCGGGAACGTCGTCGATGCCCAGCGTTTGTCCCCCGGAACGGAGGATCGTTCTCCGCAGTCGGTGGATGCCCTTCACATCGGCCCATGCGGTGGCGAGGACGTCGACTGAGGAATCGGGGTCATCGACCCAGTCTGTGCCGAATTCGTGGATGCGCAGCCCGGCCCATTCGGCTCGGGTGAGCAGTTCGGTGTCGAAGAACCATGCCGTGTCTTCGACCAGCGGCAGCAGCTTCTTCGCGGCCTCCGCGGACATCGCTTTGAACCCACACTGAGCGTCGCTGTAGCCGACTCCCAGGCTGAGTCTCAGGAGGCGGTTATAGCAGCGTGAGATGACCTCTCGCTTCACCCCGCGGCTGATGTCGAGGCCCGGCAGCAGCCGACTGGCGATGGCGACATCGGCGATACCGGACCGGATGACCTCGACCATCGGATCCAGCGCGCGGATGTCGGTGGCCAGATCCACATCGGTGTATGCCACGACGTCGGCGTCAGAGGCCGACCACACCTTCGACAGGGCGCGGCCGCGGCCCTTCTGCTCCAGGCGCACATACCGCACGTCGGGATGCTTCTCAGCGAGCGCCTCGGCGATGGTGGGGGTGGCGTCGGTGCTGGCATTGTCAGCGATGATGATCGTGACGTGGCTGTCCCCTTCGCTCGTGGCCCTCAGAAGCGTTGCGACGGATGTCGCCAGGCTGGCCTCCTCGTTGTAGACGGGAACGACGAGATCGACGTTCGTGGACGTTGGGGCGTCGTGAGTCGCGGTGAACGGGTGGGCGTGGGGACCTGCCTGGTCCCAAGGGATGCTGTGCTGTCTCATGAGGACAACAGTTCCGCTCGGTCTTAGGCCCAGCATTGGTCGAAGCTGTGGCCAGCCTGTGGGAGTCGGAGAGTCCCTATCGCTGTCGCATAGCCTTTATCGCTCCTGCCGAAGTGTGGTCCCCGCTACACTGGGCGTCATGGCCAAAGAAGATCCCCCGCACTCGCCCGCGCCCCGCATTCGAGCTTCTGACAAGGACCGCGACGCCGTTCTCGGAGTCATCACCGACGCTGTCAGCAACGGTCGGCTCGACCCGGAGGAGACCGCCGAACGTCAGGATGAGGCGATTTCTGCGAAGTACCTAGACGAGCTGCTGCCGCTCATCGTCGATCTGCCCGAAGGACACGAGCTCTACCGCACCCTACAGCGCCAGACCGGTGGTGGAACGACAGCGGGGACATCACTGGCCCGCAGCGCCGGACCCGCCTCACTGGCTCCTATGGCCGAACCGGGCTCAGCGAAGCCGATGAACTCGGTGGCCATCATGTCGGGGCGCGAACTCGATGTGCCCGCCGGCACGGCCGAGGTGACGACCTACTCGCTCATGGGCGGCGACAACATCGACCTGTGCGACGTGATGGGACCGGGAGTCACAGTGTCACTGACCTCGTATTCGATGATGGCCGGCCACGACATCTACGTTCCCCCGGGTGTGCGTGTCCGCGACGACACGATCAACATCATGGCCGGCAATGAGATCCGCGGCTCCGCCAAAGGAGACGGTTCGAACGGGACCCTCGTCCTCAAGGGCGTGTCCTTCATGGCTGGTCATGACGTGCATTTGGCCAAAGGTTACCGAGCAAAGGATCAGGGGCAATTGGAATGAAGATAGGTGTACTGACCTCCGGCGGTGACTGCCCCGGACTCAACGCGGTCATCCGCGGAATCGTCCGCAAGGGCATTCGCTCCCACGAGGATACGTTCGTCGGAATCCGCGACGGGTGGCGCGGCCTGCTCGAAGACGATGTGTTCGACATGTCGATGCTCGACGTTCGTGGACTCTCCGGCCGCGGCGGAACCATCCTCGGCACTTCGCGCACCCACCCCTATGAGGGCGGCGGGCCGGAGCGGATGCGTGAGGTGATGAGCGCCCACGGCATCGACGCGATCGTTGCGATCGGCGGCGAGGGAACTCTGGCCGGTGCCGCCCGACTCGTGCACGAAGAGGGTCTGAACATCATCGGCGTCCCGAAGACCATCGACAACGATCTCAGCGGCACCGACTACACCTTCGGCTTCGACTCGGCCCATGCCATCGCGACCGAGTCCATCGACCGGCTCCGCACAACGGCGGAGTCCCACCACCGGTGCATGGTCATCGAGGTCATGGGCCGCAACGTCGGGTGGATCGCACTGCATGCGGGAATGGCCGGTGGCGCCCACGCGATCCTCATGCCCGAGTTTCCCGTCTCCTTCGACCAGATCGAAGAGTGGGTGACCTCGGCCAGGGACCGTGGTCGTGCCCCGATTGTCGTCGTGGCCGAAGGCTTCATTCCCGAGGGTCTCGACGAACAGGTCGCCGACCGCGGTGTCGACAACAAGGGCCGGACCCGCCTCGGCGGTATTGCGGACTTCCTGGCGCCAAAGATCGAGGAGATCACGGGAATCGAATCCCGTGCCACCATCCTCGGACACCTGCAGCGAGGCGGCTCCCCCACGGCCTATGACCGGGTCCTGTCCACGCGCCTGGGGATGGCTGCGGCAGATCTCGCGCACAACGGCGACTGGGGCAAGATGGCCAGTCTCAAGGGCACCGACATCGTCTCGGTCGACATGGCCTCGGCCGTCGATCGCCTCAAATCAGTTCCGCTCCAGCGCTGGGAAGAGGCTCAGGTCCTCTTCGGCTAGCGGACGCAGGCTCCGTGTGAATAAGCGAAGAGGGGCACCCACCAGTTGGTGGGTGCCCCTCTTGCTGTGCCTGTCGGCTCAGTCCGGAGACTCAGCGACAGGAACGCGACTCAGATGAGGCGCTTCAGCTGAAGGCGCCGTAGTCGTAGTCTTCCAGCGGGATGGCGGATCCGGAATCGGAGCCGATGCCTGCGTAGAAGTCGCCGTAGCTGTTCGTGAACATCTCGGCCTTCGCCTCTTCGGTCGGCTCCACCACGATGTCGCGGTGAGTCTGCAGGCCGGTGCCGGCAGGGATGAGCTTACCGAGGATGACGTTCTCCTTGAGACCCAGCAGCGTGTCCGACTTGCCTTCCATGGCGGCCTCGGTGAGGACGCGTGTCGTCTCCTGGAAGGACGCGGCGGACAGCCACGAATCGGTGGCCAAGGAGGCCTTCGTGATGCCCATGAGCTCGTCACGAGCCGATGCCGGCTGGCCGCCTTCGGCGACCACACGGCGGTTCTCGGCCTGGTAACGGCCACGGTCGACCAGCTCGCCGGGCAGCAGGTTCGTGTCGCCCGACTCGATCACGGTCACGCGACGCAGCATCTGCCGCACGATAACTTCGATGTGCTTGTCGTGGATGCCCACGCCCTGCGAGCGGTACACCTTCTGCACCTGCTCGACGAGGAAGCGCTCGGCCTCACGGCGACCGCGGATGCGCAGCACCTGCTTCGGATCGACAGCGCCGATGACCAGCTGCTCGCCGGCCTTGACGTTCTGTCCGTCCTCGACGAGGAGGCGGGCACGCTTGGAGACTGCGTGCTCGATCTCTTCGCCACCGTCATCGGGGGTGATGACGACGAAGCGAGTCTTGCGGCTGTCGTCGATCTTGGCACGTCCGGTCGCCTCGGCGATGGGAGCGAAGCCCTTCGGTGTGCGAGCTTCGAAGAGCTCGGTCACACGCGGCAGACCCTGGGTGATGTCACCCGTGGACGCCGCCGCACCACCCGTGTGGAAGGTACGCATGGTGAGCTGGGTTCCCGGCTCACCGATCGACTGGGCAGCGACGGTGCCGATTGCTTCGCCGATGTCGACGAGCTTTCCGGTGGCCATCGAACGACCGTAGTGCATGGCCGAGATCTGAGTGTCGGAATCGGCGGTGAGCACGGAGTGAACCTTGAGCTCTTCGATCCCGGCAGCGACCAGCGTATCGATCGTCTCTGCGGTCACGTCGGTCTTCGCCGGCACGATGACATTGCCATCGGCGTCGGAGACGTCTGAGACCGTGAGGCGGCCGTAGAGGCTCGTCTCTGCATACTCGTGCGGCACGAGGTTGCCCTCGTGGTCGCGCTCGGCTGCAGGCAGCGTGATGCCCTTGTTGGTATCGGCTTCAGCGGTGCGGATGATGACGTCCTGCGACACGTCGACGAGTCGACGGGTCAGGTAACCGGAGTCAGCGGTACGCAGAGCGGTATCGGCCAGACCCTTACGAGCACCGTGCGAGGCGATGAAGTACTCGAGGACCGACAGTCCCTCACGGTAGTTCGAGACGATCGGGCGAGGGATGATCTCACCCTTCGGGTTCGTCACCAGTCCACGCATACCGGCCAGCTGACGGACCTGCATCCAGTTACCGGATGCACCGGACTCCACCAGACGCAGAACCGAGTTCTCCTCCGGGAAGTTCGTCCGCATGACCTGGTCGACCTTCTCGGTCGTCTCGGTCCACAGCTTGACCAGTTCGTTGCGGCGTTCGTCGTCGGTGAGTGCACCGAGTTCGTACTGCTGCTGAACCTTCGTGTCGAACGCCTCGGCGTCGTCGATGATCTCGGTCTTGGCCTCGGGTGAGACCACATCGGACATCGAAATCGTGATTCCCGAACGAGTCGCCCAGTAGAAGCCGCCGGCCTTGAAGTTGTCCAGGGTCTGCGCGACCTCGACCTTGGGGTATTCCTCAGCCAGGTAGTTGATGATGCGGCTGAGTGCCTTCTTGTCGATCGTGGAGTTCATGAACGAGTAGTCGGCAGGCAGGTAATCGTTGAACTGTGCGCGGCCCAGTGTGGTCTGCACGTCCAGCGGATCGCCGGCTTCCCAACCTTCGGGAACCTCAAGATCGTCGCCGGGGACGACATTCTCAAGACGGATCGTGATGACCGAACCGAGGTCCAGTTCGCCACGATCGAAGGCCATGATGGCTTCGCCGAGACCGGTGAAGGAGCGTCCCTCGCCGGCCAGGCCCTTGCGCTCGGAGGTCAGGTGGTACAGACCGATGATCATGTCCTGCGAGGGCATGGTCACGGGCTTGCCGTCCGAAGGCTTGAGGATGTTGTTGGCCGAGAGCATCAGCACGCGTGCCTCTGCCTGAGCTTCGGGGCTCAGCGGCAGGTGGACTGCCATCTGGTCACCGTCGAAGTCAGCGTTGAAGGCCGAGCAGACGAGGGGGTGCAGCTGGATGGCCTTACCCTCGATGAGCTGCGGTTCGAACGCCTGGATGCCCAGACGGTGCAGGGTCGGTGCACGGTTGAGCAGCACCGGGTGTTCGGTGATGACCTCTTCGAGGACGTCCCACACCTGAGGGTGCTGACGCTCGACCATGCGCTTGGCCGACTTGATGTTCTGTGCATGGTTGAGATCGACCAGGCGCTTCATCACGAAGGGCTTGAACAACTCCAGAGCCATGGTCTTGGGCAGACCACACTGGTGCAGGTGCAGCTGCGGACCGACCACGATGACCGAACGGCCCGAGTAGTCCACACGCTTGCCCAGGAGGTTCTGACGGAAACGTCCCTGCTTGCCCTTGAGCATGTCCGACAGCGACTTCAGCGGGCGGTTGCCCGGTCCGGTCACCGGACGGCCGCGACGGCCGTTGTCGAACAGTGAGTCGACGGCTTCCTGCAGCATCCGCTTCTCGTTGCTGACGATGATCTCGGGAGCACCGAGGTCCAACAGACGCTTGAGACGGTTGTTGCGGTTGATCACGCGACGGTAGAGGTCGTTGAGGTCAGACGTGGCGAAACGTCCACCGTCGAGCTGCACCATCGGGCGCAGTTCCGGCGGCACCACGGGAACAACGTCGAGGACCATGCCCTCGGGGTTGTTATCAGTGGTCAGGAACGCGTTGACGACCTTGAGACGCTTCAGGGCGCGGGTCTTGCGCTGGCCCTTGCCGGTGGCGATGAGTTCGCGCAGCTTCTCGGATTCGGCTTCGAGGTCGAAGTCGAGCAGACGCTTCTGGATCGCCTCGGCGCCCATGGCACCCGTGAAGTAGAGACCGAAACGGTGGAACATTTCGCGGTACAGGCTCTCGTCGCCTTCGAGGTCGTTGACCTTGAGGCTCTTGAACCGGTCCCACACCTGCTCAAGGCGGTCGACCTCACGGTCGGCGTTCTTGCGCAGCTTCTCCATTTCCTTCTCGGCGACATCGCGCAGCTTCTTCTTGGCCGGGGCGGAGCCGCCGTCGGCCTCGAGAGCTGCGAGATCCTCTTCGAGCTTCTTGGCACGACGATCGATGTCAGCGTCACGGCGAGTGCCGATCTGCTGCTTTTCGACGTCGATCTTGTTCTGCAGGCTGGGCAGATCGCGGTGGCGAGAATCCTCGTCCACCGAGGTGATCATGTAGGCAGCGAAGTAGATGACCTTCTCGAGGTCCTTCGGTGCCAGGTCCAGCAGGTAGCCCAAGCGCGAGGGGACGCCCTTGAAGTACCAGATGTGAGTGACCGGTGCGGCCAGCTCGATGTGTCCCATGCGCTCACGGCGAACCTTGGCGCGGGTGACCTCGACGCCGCAGCGCTCACAGATGATGCCCTTGAAGCGGACACGCTTGTATTTGCCGCAGGCGCACTCCCAGTCGCGGGTCGGACCGAAGATCTTCTCGCAGAAGAGTCCGTCCTTTTCGGGCTTGAGTGTGCGGTAGTTGATGGTCTCAGGCTTTTTCACCTCACCGTGTGACCAGCCGCGGATGGATTCCGCAGTGGCAAGACCGATACGTAGCTCATCAAAGAAATTGACGTCAGGCACGTAAATCCTCTTTCCTGGCGATGAACATCCCGTTCATCGCGAAGTTGTGTCGGTTGAAGTGGAAGTCCTCAGACTTCTTCTACGGTCTGGGCTTCGCGGCGTGACAGGTCGATGCCGAGCTCTTCAGCTGCTCGGTAGACCTCGTCCTCGCCGTCACGCATCTCAACCTCGGCTCCGTCCGAAGACAGAACTTCGACGTTGAGGCACAGGGACTGCATCTCCTTGATGAGGACCTTGAACGACTCCGGGATTCCCGGGTCAGGCAGGTTCTCGCCCTTGACGATGGCTTCGTAGACCTTCACACGGCCTGGGATGTCATCGGACTTGATCGTCAGCAGTTCCTGCAGCGTGTAAGCCGCACCGTAGGCCTCGAGGGCCCACACTTCCATCTCACCGAAGCGCTGGCCGCCGAACTGTGCCTTACCGCCCAGCGGCTGCTGGGTGATCATCGAGTACGGACCGGTCGAACGCGCGTGGATCTTGTCGTCGACGAGGTGGTGGAGCTTGAGCATGTACATGTAGCCGACAGCGATCGGGTACGGGAATGGTTCACCGGAGCGACCGTCGAACAGCTGGGCCTTGCCCGAAGAGTCGATGAGGCGGTCCCCATCGCGGTTCGGGGTCGTTGAGTCCAGCAGTCCACGCAGTTCCTGCTCGTGAGCACCGTCGAAGACCGGGGTGGCCAGGTTCGTGCCGGCCTCGGCTTCGCGAGCGGCTTCCGGCAGCTCTGCAGCCCACTCGGGGTTGCCCTCGATCTTCCAACCCTGCTTCGAGATCCATCCGAGATGGACTTCGAATACCTGGCCGATGTTCATACGACGTGGAACACCGTGCGGGTTGAGGATGATGTCGACGGGGGTTCCGTCGGCCAGGAACGGCATGTCCTCAACAGGCAGGATGGTCGAGATGACACCCTTGTTGCCGTGACGACCGGCCATCTTGTCACCGATGGTGATCTTACGGCGCTGGGCGACGTAGACGCGGACCATCTGGTTGACGCCCGGCGAGAGCTCGTCGTCTTCCTCGCGGTCGAAGACGCGGACACCGATGACGGTGCCGATCTCGCCGTGAGGAACACGCAGAGAGGTGTCGCGGACTTCGCGGGACTTCTCACCGAAGATCGCGCGCAGCAGGCGCTCTTCCGGAGTCAGCTCGGTCTCACCCTTCGGGGTGACCTTGCCGACGAGGATGTCGCCGTCGGTGACCTCGGCGCCGATGCGGATGATTCCGCGATCGTCGAGGTCTGCCAGGGCGTCGGGCGAGATGTTCGGGATGTCGCGGGTGATCTCTTCGGCACCGAGCTTGGTGTCGCGAGCATCGACCTCGTGCTCCTCGATGTGGATCGAGGACAGGACGTCGTCCTGGACGAGACGCTGGGAGAGGATGATCGCATCCTCGAAGTTGTAGCCTTCCCAGGACATGAATGCCACGAGGAGGTTCTTGCCCAGTGCCATCTCACCGTTCTGAGTCGACGGTCCGTCAGCCAGGACGGTGCCTGCCTCGACGCGATCGCCTTCGTCGACGATGATGCGCTGGTTGTACGAGGTTCCATGGTTGGAACGCTTGAACTTCGCGGCGCGGTAAGTCTGCATCGTGCCGTCGTCAGCCAGCACGGTGACGAAGTCAGCCGACACCTCGGTGATGACACCTGGGCGATCGGCGGTGATGACGTCACCGGCGTCGACAGCGGCACGGTATTCCATGCCGGTTCCGACGACTGGTGATTCCGACATCACCAGCGGCACAGCCTGACGCTGCATGTTCGCACCCATGAGGGCGCGGTTCGCATCGTCGTGCTCGAGGAACGGAATCAGCGCAGATGCGACCGACACCATCTGACGTGCGGAGACGTCCATGAAGTCAATCGTGTCGTACTGCACCAGCTCGGCTTCGCCGCCGCCGCCCTTAGGACGTGCGAGAACCTCGACCTCGGCGAAACGCTGCTCTTCGGTCAGCGGCGCGTTGGCCTGTGCGATGTTGAACTCAAGCTCATCATCGGCAGTCAGGTACTCGGTGTCATCCGTGACGACACCGTCGACGACCTTGCGGTACGGCGTTTCGATGAAGCCGAACGGGTTGATGCGGGCGTAGGAGGCCAGCGAACCGATCAGACCGATGTTCGGGCCTTCAGGGGTCTCGATGGGGCACATGCGTCCGTAGTGCGAGGGGTGGACGTCACGGACTTCCATGGCGGCACGGTCACGCGAGAGACCACCAGGTCCCAGAGCCGAGAGGCGACGCTTGTGGGTCAGACCCGCGAGCGGGTTGTTCTGGTCCATGAACTGCGAGAGCTGCGAGGTGCCGAAGAACTCCTTGATCGCAGCCACCACAGGGCGGATGTTGATCAGGGTCTGAGGTGTGATCGCCTCGACGTCCTGGGTCGTCATGCGCTCACGAACGACGCGCTCCATGCGAGACAGACCCGTGCGGACCTGGTTCTCGATGAGTTCGCCGACCGCGCGGATGCGACGGTTGCCGAAGTGGTCGATGTCATCGAGCTTGACGCTGAGTTCGATGTCCTCGCCGTCACGCACACCCTTGGAGGTGTCCACGCCTGCGTGCAGAGACACCAGGTAGCGGATGGTGGCGACAACGTCGTCGGTCGAGAGGACCGAGTCGCTCAGCGGTGCATCGACACCCAGCTTGCGGTTGACCTTGTAGCGGCCGACCTTGGCCAGGTCGTAGCGCTTGGGGTTGAAGTACAGGTTGTTGAGCAGGTTGCGTGCCGCTTCAGCGGTCGCGGGCTCTGCCGGGCGCAGCTTCTTGTAGATGTCGAGCAGCGCTTCGTCCTGCGTGTTGACCGTGTCCTTGGCCATGGTCTCGCGGATGGATTCGAACTCGCCGAACTCCTCGAGGATCTTCGCTTCGGACCAGCCGAGGGCTTTGAGCAGAACGGTCACCGACTGCTTGCGCTTGCGGTCGAGGCGAACGCCGACCTGGTCGCGCTTGTCGACCTCGAACTCCAGCCAAGCACCACGGGAAGGGATGATCTTCGCGGTGAAGATGTCCTTGTCAGTGGTCTTGTCGACGCTGGACTCGAAGTAGGCACCGGGCGAACGCACGAGCTGCGAGACGACGACACGCTCGGTGCCGTTGACGATGAACGTGCCCTTGTCGGTCATGAGGGGGAAGTCACCCATGAAGACGGTCTGGCTCTTGATCTCGCCGGTGTTGTTGTTCATGAATTCGGCGGTCACATACAGTGGCGCCGAGTAGGTCATGTCGCGTTCTTTGCACTCATCGATGGAGTACTTAGCGGCTTCGAACCTGTGCTCCCGGAACGACAGCGACATCGATCCACCGAAGTCCTCGATCGGTGAGATCTCTTCGAAGATGTCTTCGAGTCCCGAGGTGGTTGCTACGGAATCGTCTCCGATTTCAATGGCTTCGGCGACGCGGTCCTGCCACGCTTCCGAGCCGATGAGCCAATCGAAGCTGTCTGTCTGCAGACCGAGCAGATCGGGAACCTCGAGCGGTTCGCGAATCTTCGCGAAGGAGATTCTCTTGGGGGCGTTAGCGGTCCTGGTGTTATCGTTGGCGGCGGCCAATGGGATCCTTCCGAGTGCTTCACCAATTGATAGGTTGACCCTCCACCCGAAGTCACGCAGACGACCGCTGGTGTGTCAGATTTCGACACCGGGCGACAACGTGGTTCACTTGAGTGGAAATGAGGTGCCCCCCGCTATATGAAGGCACGCCACAGGCAGATCAACGCAAATATCAAGCTTATAGCAATCGGTCAAGTCATGCAAGACGCTTCTTCCACAGACCGACCCAGGCCCAGGTTTCGAATCCACCTCGATCGTTGATGGCCAGCATCCAGGAGTTCTCCACCGCATTCCACGTGTAGATTCGCTCCACTCTGCTCGACTCCCCCAGCGCCACATGATTGGCGATCTTCAGGGCTGCGCCGAGTCCGTGCCCTCGATGTTCACGCGCGACCAGCGTCGACCCCTGCCATCCCACTGCGGGGCGTTCGTCGAAGTGGGCGACCTCGGTGAATCCGGCGGCGCTGTCCCCTTTGAGTGCCAGCGCTGTGCCCAGCAGCTCCCGATTCTTCCTGCGCTTCTCATCGAGGGCGCGGACCCGCTCAGCATCCCAGCTCTCCTCTTCGCCGAATTCCTCGGCTCCCGGAGTGTCCGTGGACATCTTCTGGTGCAGCCAGGCGATCTGTTCGAGGCGATGTTCAGGAGTCGGACCGCTCCAGGTCTCGATCGTATAGCCGGGATCGAGTTCGACATGAGGCAAGCTCGCTGCGACTGCGGTCTTCGCCACCGAGCACCTCTCCAGCTGCTTGAAGGCGAATCCATGATGGCTCAGGAACGCGACATCCGGCTGCCCGGCGGGCAGGCTTCCCGCACCGGTTTCCGCTGCCAGGTGGGCACTGCGCACTTCGGACGCACGGACCGACTCGGGATTTTCGCAGTAGCTGGTCAGTTGGGTGCGCCCCTGTGCGACGAGGCTCGTCTCCATCGCAGTCAGCATTTCGGCGCCGAAGCCCTGTCGTCGTTTGTCCGGGTGAACCGCGCACCACACATCGGCGACATCGAGGTTGTCCTGCAAGGTCAGGTAGGCGATGCCTTTGGCCACAATCGCTCCGCCGAGGCGACCGATCCAGGTCTGATGACTCGTGTACTCGTTCGGAGAGAGCAGCTCCTGGCGCACCTCGTCCGCGCGCGGATCGAAATCATCGCCGAGACCCGATGCCCGGTTGATGAGCGCATCGAAGGCGACCACCTCGGCGAGGATCTCCTCGATCTCGTTCGCAGGGCGAGATCCGGCGGGGATGTGAGTGATCTCCATGAACGGACATTCTAGACTTCGAACATGGTCAATGTCAGTGTTCTCTCCCAGAATCCGGCCGCAGTCAACTGCGGAATCATCACCGGCTCGAACGCCAGCCTCATCGTCGACTCGGGCCCCGGGCCCAGCGCCGCGAAGCAGCTGGCGGCCAGGGCACAGCAGCTGAGCCTCGAGGCCACCGGCCGTGTCAATCCTCTTGCGGCCGTCATCACTCACGACCATTGGGATCATTTCTTCGGCAACGCCACCCTGGCCGCAGCAGGGGCTGAGACCTTCCACGGTTCTCAGTCCTTCGCAGGAGATCAGGAGGCGAGCGCGTGGATCGCCCTCGACGCCGTCCGCAATGCACCCGAGACCGCGGAGTTCGCCGCCGAGCTGCCCGAGGATCCCGGCGACCTCCTCGTCGACGTCTCCCCCGTCGATGCGCCCGGAGCAGATTCGGGGATCGATCTCGGTGAATGTCGGGTCGAGTTCCATGTGCTGGGCGGGCATTCCACAGCGGATCTCGTCGTGCGCCTGATCGATCAGGGGATCGTGTTCGCCGGTGACCTGATCGAGGAGGGCGATCCCCCGCAGGCTGGCAATGATGCCTCACTGAGTGAGTGGGTGACCAGCTTGCACACGCTGCTGTCGTTTTCCGAGGCCACCGTCTTCGTGCCCGGTCACGGGGTGCCTGTTGACCGGGAATTCGTCGAACGTCAGCTCGCGGACCTCGAGGGGCTGCGGGTGAATCAGGCCGACGCCGAGGCGGCTCTGCCTGCCCGTGTCATGCCCGGTGACCATGACCGCACACTCCCCCGCGAACGGGTCATCTTCCCTGTCGGTGCAGAGCGGTGACGAGGTCTGAGCCGATGGCACCGAACAGCGTCTGAGCCCACACGCTGTCGCCTTCGACATAGGGACGGTCACCGTCGAAGATCCACTGCAGCTGGTTGGCGGCCTGCCGATCGTTCTGACAGCTGCGGCACACGGGAACCCGGACCCCTGTGCCATCGGCATCGAGGCGGGTCGTCGACTGTGCCTCTCCGTGCAGCGGATTGATCGTGCACAGACTCTGCGGGAGCTTGCTGCGTCCCCGTGTCCCAGCCTTCTTCGTCCTGCCCGCTCCCACCTCGGCGATCTCTCGTCCTGCCTGCCGGAGCAGAACCATCGCTCCGGCCAGGTCGATGCGTTCGGAGTCCTCGTCGTCGACGATCCGGCGTGCGATCTGATAGGCGTCGAGGGATCTCTCCACCTTCTCGGAATCGGGTGCGTCGAGGTTCTGCGTCTGCAGACGATCGATCTCGTCGGCGATCTGAGTGGTGTCGGCATTGATCGTCTCGCGCAGGGACCGACGCTGCAGAGAATCAACCCGTTCGAGCAGCCGGTCCGGCAGTTGATACTTCATCCGCAAACGCTTCTTCGTCGACCTCTGCCGCCATGATCGTGTGAACCAGATTCCTGCGATCACGATCGCCAACACCAGCACGGCGATTCCGAGGAACATCGGAGCGAACGATCCCGAATCGTCGACAGTCTGGACTTCGCTGCCCGAAGCCTCCTGTGCGGTGCCGGCTTCCTCCTCGGTCTTCGTCTGCGGATCCGCATAGAGGTCGAGGAGGGTGTTGAGCTTGGTCGTCGACGGCGTGCCCACATTCCATTCGTCGCGGGCAATCGAGAGCTGTTCCATGACCTGCATCTGCAGCTCGTGCTGGTCCTCGAAATGCTGATCGACGGTGAGAGCGCTGCCCCCGTTGATCATGACGTAGACGCCTTCACCGCCGTTGAAGACCTTGATCTGCTCAAGGAGGTCACTGTCGAGAAAATCCTGGTCTACGGCGATGACGTAGACGTCGTAGTCGACATTGCCCATCGTGGCCTCGGCTTTGTCCATGAGGGCGGGATTGAGGGACCCCGCCAAGGACTCCTCGATGTAGACGGGATCGGTCTGCAGCGCCTTCGCGACCTGCTCTGCGTCGACTGTCACTGTCCTAGTAGCCTCTTTCCGATAGATCGCCAGATCAGAACTCCGATGATGCCGACTCCGCCTCCGACGATGAGTCCCAGGACCATGCCTGCCACGGCTCCTCCGCCCGTGGGGTAGGTCAGGTCGCGCGGATCGCTTGAGTTGTCCACGTCCACGACGATGGGATCGCCGTTGTCATCGATCATCCTCGCATAGGAACACTCGGCATCCTCTGCTTCGGTGGACTTCAGCGCCCGAACATAGTCGAGGGCTCGCCGTGAGACCGTGGCATCATGGTCGAGCTCCAGAGGATCGTCGAGCTGGCGGACGATTCCTTTGTGGCCGAGGTCCTCGTGGACCTCATTGGCGACGAGCACCGTGGCACGATCATCGGAGAGCTCTGTCGCGATCCGGGCGGCGGTGAGCTCGCCATCACCGTCTGCGGCGTCGAGCTGCGAGGTGGTCAGAATCGCCACGTAGATCGGCTCTGTGAGATCACCGACTTCCTTGCGAATTGCTGCCAGCTCGGAGTCCTCGACACCGACCACCTGGTATTCGTCGATGAAGACCGGGTCCGTCTCGAGTGCCTTCGCAATCTGCTGGTAGCGGCTTCTGTCGTAGTCGGGATCGTATCGGCTCGCGACGCGATCCGAGTAGATCGAGTCGACGGAGATCTGATCGCCACTCTCCGCCTCGATCCGCGCAGACTTCGCTTCGTCGAACTTCGCTGAGCTGTACATCGTCGTTCCGACGACCACTGCGGCGAAGACCAGCAGCGCCAGCGTCCATCTCATCCACGTTCTCATCGCTGCCGTCCTCTCGCAGAGACAGCTCCGTGTGCGTCGAGCACGGTATCCTCGAGAGGTTGAAAGCTGCCGAAGCCGGCGACTGCGTACACGTCACTGCGCTGAAAGTACGGCACGGGCTTCGACCGCTTGGCTCCGGGCCGCTGAGGAACCATGAGACATTCGGGATCATGTCCGTCGTTGATCTCGCTGCGGCACTTCGCACACAGATCGACCGTGACCGCGGTTCCGCGCTGCCGCAGGGCGAATCTCTCGATCCCGTGCCGATGGTGGGGAAAGAGGAAGCAGAACCGCGGTGCCTCGGACTTTTTCGAGGCGGTCCCCCGCAGCCGCTTACGCACCCATTCGAGGGTCGTCAGCAGGTTCTGCACACCGAAGCGGTGGGAGAAATCACTGTCGTCCGCCCAGTCCGGATGCTCATCCATGATTGCTGTCAACGCGTCCTGGACTCGTCTGCCGCGGTCGTAGATCCGCCACAGCTCGTCGTCGGACTCAGACGGCTCGGGCAGCGGTTCGAGTGCGCCGTCCACACGTTGGGGCAATCGCTCGTCCTTCACCGGATCGGGGCTCGTCGTCAGGCTCGTCCGCCACGAATATTTGGCGCGGCGCCTCATCAGCCACACACTCAGGCCGAGTGCCGTTACGGCAGCCGCCCCGAATACGAGCGCATCAGGGTTGCCGTTGTCCAGGCCCGTGGCTTCGATGTAGTCCTCATCGCGTTCGCCGACGTCTCGAGTGTCGAAGTCCGGCGGAGGCGGCAGCTCCTCCCCCTGCGCTGTCGCAACGAGGGTACGGAGATGATGGGGAACGGACAGTTCGAGGGGCAGGAAGTCGTCGCTGGCCGATCGAGCAAACATCGCTGAGTCGGGAGGCATCGCGGGTCCGTTGTCGTCAACGACGTAGGCGAACGTCTTCGCTGAGGACTCCGCCATGGTGAACAGGACGATGCTCTGCTCGGCACGACCGGCTTCGTGGACGCGGAAGGCGAGGTTGGCCGTGAATCTGTCCCAGACATCACGACTACGGACGGTATCGCGCATCTTCGGCACGATGGCGATGAAATAGGGAATGCCGGACTTCTCGGTTTCGTCTGCGGCACGTCGCAGTGCGCTCAGCTGGTTCGCTGTCAGTCCCGGTTCGACGATCGGGTCGATGAACAGCGGATCGTCATCCCAAGCTGAGCGGATGCGCGATCGCAGCTTTTCCAACAGTCGACTTTCGGTCACCTGACAAGACTAATATGAGCCACTTGCCGAACCCGCCCTCATTGGTTCCGAGTCTGCAACATTGTCGGCCCAGCACCCATGCCTCGGGCACTGCAGCACAGATAGAAAGAACCCCACAGCATCAGCTGTGGGGTTCTTTCAAGCGGCAGCAGTCAGACTGCTGCCAGCGAAATCACTTGACGGTGACGGTTGCGCCCGCGCCCTCGAGTGTTTCCTTGGCCTTCTCGGCTGCGTCCTTGGACACGCCTTCGAGGACAGCCTTAGGAGCGCCGTCGACGAGGTCCTTGGCTTCCTTCAGTCCGAGGGAGGTGAGCCCACGAACTTCCTTGATGACAGGAACCTTCTTCTCGCCGGCCGATTCGAGGATGACGTCGAATTCGGTCTGCTCTTCGGCAGCCTCAGCAGCGGCAGCAGGTGCAGCGGCAACAGCAGCGGCAGGTGCAGCAGCTTCAACTTCGAAGACCTCTTCGAACTTCTTGACGAAGTCGGAGAGTTCGATCAGTGTGAGCTCTTTGAAGCCTTCGATGAGCTCTTCGGGGGTGAGCTTAGCCATGGTGGCCAGTCCTTCCTTTGGTGGTCACGGTGAGTGACCGGGTTTATGGGGTGTTGCTCAGGCGTCTGAGGCAGGAGCGTTGTCCTGCTTCTCGCGCAGAGCGTCGACAGTGCGCACGGCCTTGACCATCGGAGCGGTGAAGAGGTAAGCCGCCTGGTGGAGGCTTGCCTTCATTGCGCCAGCTGCCTTTGCAAGCAGCACTTCGCGTGGTTCGAGGTCGGCGAGTTTGTTGACATTCTCAGCACTGAGGACGGCACCATCCCAGTAGCCGCCCTTCAATACGAGCTGAGAATTCGCCTTGGCAAAGTTACGCAATGCCTTTGCAGCCTCTGGTGGTTCACCGTTGACGAATGCGATCGCGGTGGGTCCGTTGAGGAACTCATCGAGGTCGTTGATTCCGGCTTCTTTGGCTGCAATAGCAGTGAGCGTATTCTTTACCACGGCGTAGCTGACGTTCTCACCGAGTGAAACGCGCAGATCTTTCATCTGCGCAACGGTGAGACCGCGGTACTCGGTCAGCAACACAGCATCGGAGTTCTCAAACTGCTGTTTGAGCTCCTCTACTGCGGCTGCCTTGTCTGGCCTCGCCATGGTAGTTCCTTTCGTAAGTCGTGCGATCGTGTCCCGACAACAAAAAAGCGCTCCACGCAGGTATGCGTGAAACGCTCCGGATGATGAGTTCATAGGAACTCACCGGAAGAATCTCGTGCTCACCTGCGCGGGTCACTCCATTGGAGTCTTCGTTTCCGGGCAACAGGATCCGATTGCGAATTCTGCAGATTCCGGAAAGACCGACGGTCTTGGGTAGTTGAAGTCTATCGAAGGTGCTCGCGCCAAGTCCAATCGACCGCAGAGATGCTGAACACATCGCTCGCTCAGCCGATCTCGACCTCTACCGATCTCGACCTCTACGACAAGCCTGGCAACATTCCGGGCGCTGAGCAACCTGCAGACAGGTTGCGCAGCGCCCGGAAGGTGGCTGAGCCGGCGAGCGGGTCAGTATTCGATGACGACTCGGCCGTCGATCTTGCCGTGGATCATCTCATCGAGGATCGCGTTGATGTCCTCGAGCGGACGCTTGCTGTAGGTCGGATGGATCTTGCCGGCTGCGTAGAATTCCAAGGCCTCCACCATGTCCTGACGGGTGCCGACGATCGAACCGCGGATCGTCAGTCCTTTGAGGACGATGTCGAAGATGGGAGCCGGGAACTCACCTGGAGGCAACCCGTTGAAGACGATCGTGCCGCCTCGGCGGGTCATCGAGATCGCCTGCCCGAATGCCTTCGGATGCACCGCTGTGACAAGCACTCCGTGTGAGCCTCCGACCTTCTCCTGGATGATGTCGGCCGGCTCCTCAGCAAAGGCATTGACCGTGATCTCCGCTCCGTGCTTCTTCGCCAGCGCCAGCTTGTCATCGGCGACGTCGACGGCGATGACGCGCATCCCCATCGCCACCGCATACTGCACGGCGATGTGGCCGAGCCCGCCGATGCCGGAGATGACGACCCATTGCCCAGGCTTCACCTCGGTGCGCTTGAGTCCCTTGTAGACGGTGACGCCGGCACACAGCACGGGTGCGATCTCGTATGGGTCGGACCCCTCCGGGATGATGGCGGCGAACTTCGTGTCGACGAGCATGTACTCACCGAACGATCCGTCGATTCCGTAACCGCCGTTGACCTGCTGCTCGCAGAGCGTCTCCCACCCTTGACGGCAGTGCTCGCATGTTCCGCAGGCGCTCCACAGCCAGGCGTTTCCGATCATCTGCCCGACCTTGACATCTGTGACGTCGGGCCCGACCTTCTCGACCGTTCCGACACCTTCGTGGCCGGGGATGAGAGGAACCTTCGGTTTGACCGGCCAGTCGCCGTGTGCCGCGTGCAGGTCGGTATGGCAGACCCCCGAGGCGATGAGTTTGACCAATGCCTGGCCGGGTCCGGGCTCGGGGATCTCGTTGTCTCCGACGACGAGATCCTGTCCGAATCCCTCAACTACTGCTGCTTTCATCTCTGACATCATTCGCTCCTTTGTGACGATGTTCTCTATCTCTGTGGTGGTCTCTCTTATCGCAGCACTTCTGGTGCGGTGCAGCGGTTTCTGCTCAGAAGAAGCCCTGGGCGTTCTCCGAGTAGCTGACCAACAGGTTCTTAGTCTGCTGGTAGTGGTCGAGCATCATCAGGTGGTTCTCACGTCCGATGCCAGATGCCTTGTACCCGCCGAAGGCCGCATGCGCCGGGTAGGCGTGGTAGTTGTTGACCCACACACGACCTGCCTGGATGTCGCGGCCCGCGCGGTAGGCGGTGTTGCCATTGCGCGACCAGACTCCGGCACCCAATCCGTAGAGAGTGTCGTTCGCGGTGGAGATGGCGTCGTCGTAGTCACTGAAGGTGGCTACCGAGACGACAGGGCCGAAGATCTCCTCCTGGAAGATTCGCATCTTGTTGTTGCCCCTGAAGATGGTCGGCTGCACGTAATAGCCGCCGGACAAGTCCCCGCCGAGGTCCGCCCGGGCTCCACCGGTGAGCACCTCGGCGCCCTCCTGCCTTCCGATGTCGAGGTAGGACATGATCTTCTCGAACTGGTCGTTCGAGGCTTGCGCACCCATCATCGTGTCGGTGTCGAGAGGGTTGCCCTGCACGATCCTCTTCGCCCGTTCCGCAACCGCCTCGAGGAAGGGATCGGCGATCGATTCCTGGACCAGTGCACGGGACGGGCAGGTGCAGACCTCGCCCTGGTTGAGGGCGAACATGGTGAAGCCTTCCTGGGCTTTGTCCCAGTAGGCGTCATCCTTGGCATTGACGTCATCGAAGAAGATGTTCGGGGACTTACCACCGAGTTCCAGGGTGACCGGGATGATGTTCTGCGAGGCGTACTGCATGATGAGGCGGCCCGTGGTCGTCTCACCGGTGAACGCGATCTTCGAGATCCGCTTGTTCGATGCCAGGGGCTTGCCCGCTTCGAGGCCGAAGCCGTTGACGACGTTGAGGACTCCATCGGGAAGCAGGTCCGAGATGAGTTCCATGAGGACGAGGATCGAGGCCGGAGTCTGTTCGGCAGGCTTGAGGACAATGGCATTGCCTGCTGCCAACGCTGGGGCGATCTTCCACACGCCCATGAGTATCGGGAAGTTCCAGGGAATGATCTGGCCGACCACGCCGAGCGGCTCATGGAAGTGATAGGCCACCGTGTCGTCATCGATCTGCGAGAGGCCGCCCTCTTGCGCCCGGATCGCCCCGGCGAAGTAGCGGAAATGATCGATGGCCAGAGGAATGTCGGCGTTGAGGCATTCGCGGACTGCCTTGCCGTTGTCCCAAGTCTCCGCCACCGCGATCATCTCGAGGTTCTCCTCGATCCGGTCAGCGATCTTGTTCAAGATCACGGCGCGCTCCGCGGGCGAGGTCTTGCCCCAGGCGGGAGCCGCCTTGTGGGCGGCGTCGAGTGCGAGTTCGATGTCTTCTGCGGTGCTGGCGGGCACTTCGCAGAACGCTTTGCCCGTAATCGGTGTCGGGTTCTCGAAATAGTTCCCGTTGACGGGAGCGACCCACTGTCCGCCGATGAAGTTCTCATACCGTGATTTGAAGGTGACGAGCGATCCGTCTTGACCAGGCTGAGCGTAAACAGTCATTGCAACTCCTTTGATGCGTATGCGGCGATCGGATGTCTGTCTCCGATTGCTCCACACGCTACGCAAGGCAACGTTGCAAGTGGGTTGCATCACACATACAGGCCTGTCTGTCTGAGCCCCTATCGCGATGCGTCCGCGGCCCTTCCGAAAGCCTTGTCGAGCACCATCAGCGTCAGTATCCGAGAGCTTCGAGTCGCACGACGGCCGCATTGCGTTCGGGTGCTTCGGGTGGGGCCAGGCGCAGCACCGACATCAGCACTTCCGAATCCTCGCGAGCTTCGGCCAATCCCGCATAGCGCCACAGCTGCTGCCAGGTCCCGTTCTGCAGCAGGCTCTCCCGAATCAGCGCCTGCAGCTCAGCACCGATCTCCCGGATTCCAGGGGCGTTGGAATCGGGCAGCACCTGCCCCTGATAGAAGTTGAGCGCCGTCTCCACGTCGCCTTGAGCCAGGCCCCGATGCGTGCGTTCGACGTCGCTGTCGATGTCTCCTCGCAGCCGGTAGGGGCGGGCATCGAGCCGCAGGTCGCCGAGGTCGTCAATCGTTCTGCGCAGCCGCGCAATCTCCGCCCGGACCGTGACTTCACTTCCGCCGAGCGCCCATAGCCGATCGGCGAGCCCGGCGCTGCTGATGCCGCCGGGGTTGCGCGCCAGGAGCAACAGGATCTCAGCATGTCGTCCCGACAGCGTGATTCGGGTGCCGTCAGGGCTCGAGAGCTGAGGACGGGACCTGGTGACTTCGAGATAGGCACCAGCACCGGCAGGAGACTGCCCGCCGGAGCCCGGGGCGTAGAGCTTCGACAAACCGACTCCCGCGGCCTGTGCCGTGGAATTCAGCAACGGCAGGACAATGGACGATACCGCGTCATCACCGCCGGTGACGTCGATGATCCCCAGGACCTGACCGGTCAGCGGATGGCTCACCGGCACTGCGCTGCAGCTCCACGAGTGCACCTCTGCGGAGAAGTGCTCGGCCTGACTGATCTGCACGGCACTGCCCGAGCGCAGAGCGAGTCCGGGGGCCGAGGTCCCCATAACGTCTTCCGACCAGTCGGTGCCCGGCACGAAGCCCATCGACTCGGCACGATTCCGGACGGCTCGTTCACCCTCGACCCACAGCAGACGCCCTTGCTCATCACCGAGCGCCACGAGCAGCCCTGCCTCCTTGGCTGGTTCGATCAGATGCGACTGCAGCAGGCCCATGATGGAGTGGAACGGATGACGGCGCCTCACCTCGGCGAGCTGATCCGCCTCATAGGCCATGCGCACACGCACTCCGGCCGGATCGCGCAGACGACCGAGCGATCGGTTCCAGGACTCAAGGACGGCCGGGCGGACACCGGGACCCGAGGTCTCCTGTGCGGTCAGTGACGCCAAATTGTCATGGGCGCGGCGAACAATGCGCTGATAGTCATCGCGAAGCAACGGAGTCGAATGCATGGCGGAGCTGTCCACCCCCATCGGCAGTTGTCACACAGTGGTCGTCGGTGATCATAATCTATCCGCGATACCTCATCCGGGCAAGACCGCTCCGGCTCTTCGACAACAGAAAGGGCGGGAAGTGAGAGTCTCACTTCCCGCCCAGTCTCGCTGTGTGCGGTTCAATCCCTCACAGGGATCAGACCACGCGCATCGACGAACCGTCGATCGGAACGGCAGGACCGTTCGATGTGGTCACGGTTGCCTTCGAAATGTAGCGGCCCTTCGAGGAGCTAGGCTTCAGACGCACGATCTCTTCGATGGCAGCATCGAAGTTCGCCTGCAGTGCTTCCTCGGAGAAGGAGACCTTTCCGATGATGAAATGCAGGTTCGAGTGCTTGTCAACGCGGAATTCGATCTTTCCGCCCTTGATCTCGGTCACGGCCTTGGCGACATCCATGGTCACGGTGCCGGTCTTGGGGTTCGGCATCAGGCCACGGGGACCCAGCACCTTACCCAGACGTCCGACCTTGCCCATCATGTCAGGGGTGGCCACAGCCGAGTCGAAGTCGGTGAAGCCATTGGCCACCTTCTCCAGCAGGTCATCGGAACCGACGAAGTCGGCACCTGCTTCACGAGCAGCTTCTGCACGGTCGCCGGCAGCGAACACCAGGACCCGAGCGGTCTTACCGGTACCATGCGGAAGGTTGACGGTGCCGCGCACCATCTGATCCGCCTTACGTGGGTCAACACCCAGGCGGAGGGCGACCTCAACGGTGGCGTCGTACTTCGCCACTGTGGTCTCTTTGGCCAGGGCGATTGCCTGAGCCGGTTCGTATGTCACATCTGCGGCGATCTTCTCTGCCGCGGCCTGGTAGGCCTTTGAACGCTTTGCCATCTGCTTCTCTCCTTGCAGTCGTGGTGCGGGCTGCGCGAGCCCTACCACAGTGAAATGTCTGGTCTCAGACCTCGATGTCGGTGGTCACGCCCATGGAGCGAGCGGTGCCAGCGATGATGCGGTCAGCCTGATCCAGGTCATTGGCGTTGAGGTCGGGCATCTTTGTGGTGGCGATCTCGCGAACCTGGTCGGCGCTCAGGTGAGCAACCTTGTCGGTGTGTGGAGTAGCCGATCCCGACTTCACGCCTGCAGCCTTCTTGATGAGTTCTGCAGCCGGTGGGGTCTTGAGGATGAAGGTGAACGAACGGTCTTCGAACACAGTGATCTCAACGGGAACGATGTTCCCGCGCTGGGACTCTGTAGCGGCGTTGTAAGCCTTGCAGAATTCCATGATGTTGACGCCGTGCTGGGCAAGCGCCGGACCAATCGGAGGAGCCGGGTTAGCGGCACCTGCCTGAATCTGGAGCTTGACGAGGCCGGCTACCTTTTTCTTGGGAGGCATATACGGTCCTTAATCTTGATAGTTTCGATGTGCCAGAGAAATACGGCGCATCGTCTGAAAACAGCTTCCGATGAGAGCCGAGATCAAACCACACCAGTATTCCATGCCTGCAGACCCCGGAGCAAATGTCGGTGACAGGCATCACTGAGTGTGAATGTGCGAAAGGGCCCGGAATTCACCGGGCCCTTTCGCGCTTTGACAATCAGATCAGAGCTTGGACACCTGGTCGAAGCTGAGCTCAACGGGAACGTCACGCTCGAAGATCGACAGCAGCACGGTGAGCTTCTGCGATTCCGGACGGATCTCCTGGATCGTTGCGGGGTGGCCCTCGAACGAACCTTCCTTGACGAGGACGGACTCGCCGACCTCGTATTCCACCTCGGTGATGGGGGCGGACTTCGCTGCCTGCTCAGCCTGCACACCTTCAGCGGCGGCGGCTTCGGCCTGACGCTCTTCGAAGATCGGAGCGAGCATCGTGAAGACCTCATCGATGGACAGAGGCGTCGGGTCGTAGGCGTTGCCCACGAATCCGGTCACACCGGGAGTGTGACGGACCGCGCCCCAGGACTCGTCGGTGAGTTCCATACGTACGAGCACATAGCCCGGGATGCGGACTCGACGGACCTGCTTGCGCTGGCCGTTCTTGATCTCGACGACGTCTTCCATCGGCACCTGGGACTCGAAGATGAACTCTTCGAGGTTGAGGCTGATCGCACGGTTCTCGAGGTTCTGCTTGACGCGGTTCTCGTAGCCTGCGTAGGAGTGGATGACGTACCAG
Organism: Brevibacterium aurantiacum; assembly: GCF_003932995.1. Taxonomy (NCBI): domain Bacteria; kingdom Bacillati; phylum Actinomycetota; class Actinomycetes; order Micrococcales; family Brevibacteriaceae; genus Brevibacterium; species Brevibacterium aurantiacum. Next base: position 1,234,891 of record NZ_CP025333.1, on the reverse strand, counting down.
TCACCCTCCTGCATCCGCAGTTCCGACTTGAACTCTTCGGCCGGGTCGACCTCGTCGGCTGCGGCACCGTCTTCGTCGGACTCGGACTCTTCGTCGGAATCCGACTCTGAATCGGTGTCGGCATCGTCTGCGACGACCTCGTCGACTGCGTCCTCAGTGGAGGCAGCCTCGGCGACCGGGGCTTCCTCAGCAGAAGCGTCTTCGACCTGTGCGTCGTCGGCGCTCACAGCGGAGGTTTCGTTGTCCACGTCTTCCACCACTGGTGCAACGCTCGACTCCTCTGGAGTGGCGTTCTGTGTCTCAGGGGTTTCCTGCTCAGGTGAACTGGTATCCGACACCGATCAATTCCTCGCTTCGCGTGTAGTGATTCCCATATGGGAGTGAAGGGTCTGCAACGTGTTTGAAATCCTAGTGATCACCGTTGTTGGTGATTCACCACAATGGCCACAGGGGTGTTCCGCCGAAGACGAATCCGACGAGCTTGCCGAACACGAGGTCGAGGACCACCACGAGAAGCATCATGAAGAGGATGAAGCCCAGCACAACCAGGGTGTAATTGACCAGTTGCTTACGTGTCGGGGTGACGACCTTCTTCAGCTCCGCGATGACTTCGCGGAAGAACTGCAGGATTCGTCCGAAGAACCCGAGCTGCTTACGACTGGCGCCCTTGGGCGTATCTCCAGTCTTCTTTGCCGGTGTGTCGCTCACACATCCTCACTCGGTCGGTTTCCATTGGGACAGCACAATTGTTCAAGCCCGTCGAGGACGGCGTTACGCCGATATGACTCAAGCAGATATCAACTGCGCAGGGGTGACAGGACTCGAACCTGCAACCTACGGTTTTGGAGACCGTTGCGCTACCAATTGCGCCACACCCCTTCGATTCGACACCCTCGATTCGTGTTCCCCGAGTCGTGTCCAACCACGAGAAACGAGCATACCGTCTGTGACCGCCGTTAGTCGAACCGGCCACCGAGAGCTGCCGAAATTCGATCGTCACTGCCCCTATTCCTCGGTTGCGGCGGGCTGTTCCTGCGGCGGCCGAGCGATGAGCGGCACCGGTTCCGGGAAGGTCTTCCAAGGTTCGATCGTGACCGCCTGGTCGGGGCTGACCGTGACGATCTGGACGTCGATGGGCCGTTTGGTCTTGTTGTCCACGCGCACGATGCTCAGCTCCGCGACCATCTTCAGCGGCCCCGGGGTCAGTGCGTTCGCCAGTGCCCCTCCTGTCGTCGAACTCACATATCGGACTCCGCTGCCCAAGGTCTCAGGGCCGACCCGTCGGTGCCAGTGTCCGCTGAGGCTGTAGTGGGCACATCCGGAGCGCAGGGACGGCGCCCCGACCCGTGCATCGTGGATGAGCATGATGTCGAAGTCGCTGGCGCAGGCTTCGTCGTTGAGTTTCTGCGCGTACTGGTCGGCGGTGAGATCCGTCTCGAGCTGCGGGCCGGATCCGAACACGGTGCGTCTGGGGTCGGGGCCGCCGAAGAACGTCACCCCGCTCATCTCCGCGCTCGAATCCTCGAGGACCTTCCAGCCTTTGCTGCGCGCGTGGCTCGTGGTCTCGGTGGAGTCGTGGTTGCCTTTGACGATCATCCGCGGCAGCTTCTCGGGCAGTTCGTCATCGAGCACGTCGAGGCAGTAGTTCTCCGCCGAGGTGCCCGTCATCGTCACATCTCCCCCGTCGATGTACGCGTCCGCGTGGCTCATTCGGGACACAGCGCCGACGACCCGGGCCATGCCGATATTGCAGTGCAGATCAGAGCCGAACACGAACGTGGACACGTCGGCGTTCGTCTCCTGGGCTGTTCCCCGGGCAGGCGGGACCATTCCCTGATCCGACCAATTGCCTGTCAGAGGGCGCGTGCGCCACTGTTCGTTGAGGTTGGCCAGCACCTGATCGTAGAAGGCGTCGTTGTCCTCAGAGAAGTCTTTGACCGCGGTGAACGCGGTATCGATGACCCCGCCGAGGCGGCCCGTGACCTGGGCACCCGCCAGCGGAGTGCCGTCGAAAGCGGGGTCGGCGACGAGGGGCTTGGGTCTGGTGAGGACCGCTGTGCCCACGCTGGCCAGGACGAGGACCGTGACCAGTCCGATGCTGATGAGTTCCTTGCCGACGAAGGCTCTGCCGATTCCGGCCAGTCGAGCGGGGCCGAGGACGAACGCCGTGGCCACGACCACACCGCTGATGATGCACACGGCCAGGGCCCAGCGGGCCAGAATCGCGGTCGTGAGTCCGTTGACGATCTCGTCGACCTGCGCCTGCGGTGCCGAGAACAGGGAGGCGTAGGAGGCGATGTCGCCGCCCAGCGCATCGACTGCCCCTCCCCCGACGCCCGCATCCGGTCCGGCACCGTCTGATCCCTCGGAGGAGCCTCGATCGGATCGCCGCTCAGAGGCACCGGCGTGAGAGTCGTCGTCAGCGGCTCCAGGGACAGGGATCTGTCCGATGTCGACGGTGAGCCCGAGCCCCAGCGGTAGATACTCATCCGCGGGGATGAGCAGCTTGCCAAGGGGCCCGAAGTCTACGGTCAGCCGAGAGTCGGCGGTGATCTGATAACGGGCCTCGTGAGGACCGAAGCTGAGATCTGCTCGCGCAGAGAACAGCGCCCACGGCAGGGTCACGACTGCGACCACAGCCATGAGGATGAGCAGCGCTGCGGTTCTCCGACGAGACGACACGGGAGACAACCGGTTCAAAGAGAGCAGGCGATGAACGTCGGTTCGGGCTCGAGGACGATGCCGAACTTCTCATTGACTCCGTCGACGACGGTCCGCGCCAACTCGAGCACGTCGTTCGTCTCGGCAGCACCGCGGTTCGTCAGCGCCAGGGTGTGCTTGGTCGACAGGCTTGCCCGACCGGCCCCGACGCTGAAGCCCTTGGAGAATCCCGCATGCTCGATCAGCCAGGCGGCCGAGGTCTTCGTCTGCCCCTCGATCGTCGACCCGCTCAGCGGGTCCGTGACCGGGTACCGCGGTGCCTCGGCGGGCAGCGTGGCTGGGTCATCGACGATTGGGTTGGTGAAGAAGGATCCTGCTGACCAGGTGTCATGGTCGCCTGGATCTACGACCATGCCCTTGGACCTGCGCAGGGAGATCACACTGGAGCGGACCTGGGTGGCCGGCACCGTGTCCCCGATCTCGACGTCCAGCGCCGAGGCGAGCTGTGCGTATCGCACGGGCAGGGAGTCCGGGCTGCGGTGGAGGTCGAAGGTCACCGACAGCACCAGGTACTGGGCGCTGCCCGTTCTCTGCTGTGCACGTTTGAGTGCCGAGGTGCGGTAGCCGAACTCGAGTTCGACGGCGCTGAGGTGGCGGACTTGGCCGGCGAGGCGATCGAAGACCTCGACCGAGGTGATGAGCTCGGCGACCTCGGTCCCGTAGGCGCCCACGTTCTGGATCGGGGTTGCCCCGACGGAGCCGGGGATACCTGACAGGGCTTCGAGGCCGGCGAGACCGCGGTCGAGGGTGAAGGCGACGAATTCGTCCCAGTTCTCCCCCGCCTCGGCGGTCACACGGGTCTCCGTCTCCGAGGTCTCGGTCATCGTCACACCTTTGGTGGCGACCACGCACACGTCGGCTGCGAAGCCGTCGTCGGAGATGAGCAGGTTCGACCCGCCGCCGATGAAGAGGACATCGGCGTTCTCACGAGCCGAGAGGCTCAGGGGATGGTCACGAGAGAATTCGACGAGCTCGTCCCGGGTCTCCGCGATATGCAGATTCACTGCAGGGCCGCCGAGGTGGAACGTCGTGAAGTCTGCCAGCTCCGAGGTCACCGTGAGACTCGGATCTGGGTGCGGCTGAGCACATCCTGGTCTCCGGACTTCACCGTGACGTCGATGCGGGCGGTGCCCACTGCGCTGTCGACGGCTCCGACGACTGCGGTCATCGACAGTGTGGCCGTGGGTGTGGCCGGCGTGCCGGATTCGGCGTCGGGGACGAGCACCGGCGCGGAGAAGCGTGTCCGGTAGTCGACGATCGCGCCCGGGTCGCCGACCCATTCGACGACGGGGGCGATGACGACGGCCATCGAGAGCATGCCGTGGGCGATGACTCCGTCAAGGCCCACCTCGGTGGCGAAGCGTTCAGACCAGTGGATCGGGTTGTGATCGCCCGAGGCGCCTGCGTAGTCGACGAGCGAGGCCCGTGACAGGGGGATCTCGGCTTCGACGACGGTGTCTCCGATGGTCAGTTGGGAGAGATCGTTGACGCTCATTCTCCGTCTCCTCTCACGACGATGGTCGAGGTCACGGTCACGACCGGCTGCTGCGCTGCGTCGGTGATCTCGGTGCGGGTGGTGATCATGGCGTTGCTGCCCGCGGCGCGCACGCCGTCGACATGGGTCGTGGCGGTCAGGGAGTCGCCGGCGACGATGGGCCGGGTGATGCTGAACTGCTCCGAACCGTGGACGACCTTGGAGAAGTCGATGCCGGACTCGGGATCGCTGATGTAGGCCGCTTCGGACTTCTGCGCGATGATCACCGCGAACGTCGTCGGTGCCACGACGTCGTGATAGCCCAGGGCGGTCGCCGCCTCGGTCTCGAAGTGGTAGTCGGCCGTGGCATTGGTGGCCAACGCGAATTCCGCGACGGCCTCCCGCGACACCTCGTAGGGGCGGGGCAGGGAGTAGCTGGTCCCCTGCTTATCGGTATTCACCGGCATAGTGGCTCTCTTTCGATAAGACGTCGTGATCCCAGCCTAGCGGCCTGCCCTCATGGGAGGGGAATTCTCCCGGCCGGTGGTTCCCACCACGGAATTGACCACGAATTCGCATCGGGTTCACTCAATTGGTGCACGATCGTCCTCAGCCCCCGAAAACTGGTATAAGTTGTTGTCCACATCACGTTTGACGTTCGGCTTCCGAATCATCACCGCGATGACGCGGACGGACGGCTCAGGTGACTGCGAGCAGTGAGGCCAGATGTATTCACAAGGAGTAGTGCGATGACGAACAACCCTGCAGACTCAACCGCGTCGAAGACAGCTGGGAACAAGGACGTGCCGAGCCCGCAGACCGGTTCAGGAACCAGCACGAACAAGCGCGTGGTCAAGGACGCCGTCGCAGTTCCCAGCACAGGACACGGTCTCAATACGGCCGAAGCTCGCCCTCAGGTCGCGTCTGCGCCTGCCCCGGCTGCCACCTCGGCGCCGGATCCGGCTGATGTCGAGGTCCATGTCGGCACCGATGCCGCCTACGCTGGCGAGGAGGCAGAACGGGTCCAGATCCGCCGCCCCCTGCGCAATATCTCCGAGGTCCGCCACTTCTTCCGCACCAACATCACACCGATCTACTTCATCGGCGCAACCCCGTTCAACCTCCTCGGTCTCGACCGGTGGGTTCGCAACTTCTCCTACATCACGTACTACGACGGCTGGGACGGCGGGCACCCGCGCGTCTTCTCCCCTCGGTACAAGCCGTTCGTCGAATTCGACAGCGGCGAGGCGATCAACAACTGGCTCCTCCTCAACGCCGAGGTGCGTGCCCATATGACGGCGAACGTGCCCCACGGAGAGAGGCCGAAGGTGGCCATGGTCTTCTTCGATGAGGAGACCGAACGCATCTGCCGTGAACTCGGCTACGACCTGATCCTGCCCTCCGCGGATCTGCGCAATCAGCTCGATTCGAAGATCGAGACGACGAAGCTCGGCAACGAAGCCGGTGCCTTCTCCGTGCCCAACGTGCTCACCACAGCCGATACCTATGCACAGCTGAACGCAGAGGCGAAGAAGGAGGATCTGGGCACCGACCTCGTCGTCCAGACCCCGTACGGCGATTCGGGGAAGACGACGTTCTTCATCGCCGCCGAGGCGGATTGGAACCGTCACAAGCACGACATCATCGGCCAGCAGCTGAAGATCATGAAGCGCATCAACAACACCCCGGTGGCGGTGGAAGCCGTGATCACCAGCAGCGGAGTTGTCGTCGGCCCGTTCCTCACCGAGCTGGCAGGCTTCGCCGAGCTCACGCCGTACAAGGGCGGTTGGTGCGGCAACGAGATGACCCCAGATGTGCTCACCGCAGACCAGCGCACACGGGCCAGGGAACTGGTCCGGCGCATGGGTGAGGGGCTGCGCAAGCGCGGCTACCGCGGCTTCTTCGAAGTCGATGTGCTCGTCGACCTCGATACCGACGATGTCTGGCTCGGCGAGCTCAATCCGCGGATCTCCGGCGCCTCGGCGATCACGAACGTCACGGCCGGCGCCTATGCCGACGTCCCGCTGTTCCTGTTCCACCTGCTTGAGTACCTCGACGTCGAATTCGATCTCGACATCGATGAGATCAACGAGCGTTGGGAGGAGCTCTCCGGAGCCGATGAGTGGAGCCAGATGGTCATCAAGGAGACCGCTGACATCACCGAGTACATCACGCACTCGCCGCTGACCGGTCAGTACTATCTCGACCAGTTCGGGACCCTGACATACAAGCGTGCCGCGCTTGACTGGCACCCCCTGCAGAACGGCAACGAGGTGTTCTTCCTGCGCATCTACGGAGCCGGCGAATACCGGTGGAAGGGCGCCGACCTCGGCGTGCTCGTGACCAAGAACCCGCTGCAGACGAAGGCCGGAGGGCCGAACGCCCTGAGCATCAGGGCCAAGCACTTCATCGACTCCGTTCGAGCGATGTACGCAGGTGTTCCCGTCGCGGCTGAGGATCCGTCTCCGGCGCTGGGTGGCCCGGGCGCCAAGGGCGATTGACATCTTCCTGTGGTGATAATCTCATCACGGACTTCCCGAAACGACTGCAAAGAGGTGAAGAGTGACTGAGACGTCGCCGGACCAGACTGTGCCCGACGCCCCTGTCATCGACAAGGACAACTGGCAGGATGCCGACAATGTCCGCTGGTCGTTCCAGCACGTCGATCAGGTGCTGCCCACGACGCCGATCTCGCGTGGGACCGGGCCAGTGGCTCAGCTGCCTGCGGATCTGCAGGATCTGGGCAGCGTCGAGGTCCCGAAGACTGAGTTCTCCGAGGCTCGCAGCGTGCGCAGCGTCATCGAGGCCAGCGACACGGATGCCTGGTTGGTCATGCACAACGGCACGGTCCTGACCGAGGAGTACTTCTCCACGATGGGTCCGGGCACCGAGCATCTGCTGATGTCTGTGAGCAAATCGCTCGTCGGCACCGTGGCCGGGGTGCTTGCCGGGGCCGGCGATCTCGATCCGAGCCGGCTGGTCACCGACTACGTACCCGAACTCGCCGCTTCGGGCTACGCCGGAGCCACCGTGCGTCACATCCTCGACATGCGCTCGGGAATCAAGTTCTCAGAGAACTACCTCGACCCCAAGTCCGAGGTCAGGCAGATCGAAGAGGCGATCGGCTGGTCGGAGACGAAGCCCGCGGGACAGCCCACGGGAATGTATGACTTCCTGACCACGCTCGAGGCGAAATCCGAGCACGGCGGCGTCTACGAATACCGTTCGTGTGAGACCGATGTGCTGGGTTGGGTGTGCGAGAAGATCGCAGGCGAGAGCATGCAGACTCTCATGTCGCGCGTGCTGTGGTCGCGGATCGGAGCCGAACACGATGCGCTCATCGCCACCGACCAGTATGGCGTGGGCATGTTCGACGGCGGCATCAACACCACTCTGCGCGATCTGGCCCGCTTCGGCTACCTGTATGCGAACCGCGGTGCCTCGCTCACAGGCGAACAGGTGGTGCCGACCTCGTGGATCGGCGATACGCTCACCGGCGATGCTGACATCAGAAAGGCCTTCGCCGACGGTCCTGACGACAATCGGATGCCCGGTGGGATGTACCACAACCAGTTCTGGTTCCCGTTCCCCGATTCGCATGCCTTCCTGGCCTTGGGCATCCACGGTCAGATGATCTACATGAACCCGGGAGCCAATTTCGTCGGCGTCAAGCTCTCCAGCTGGGGCCTGCCTCAGGACGCGCGCAAGCTGTTCCCCACGATCCGTGCCTTCGACGCACTGGCGAAGTCGGTCAGCGCACCCGTCGTCGACTGATCAGGCCAGCCCGGTGTGAACCTCAGGTCGGCACCGGACTGGCTCAGGTGCCGGACTGGCTCAGGTGCCGATCCGGGCCGTCCGAAACGGAGAGAACCACAGGCCTATCGCACTCAGTGCGAAGATGATCGCGGCGCTGACCAGCAGGAGCTGCGTGTTCGTGACTGCGGCGAGCATTCCTGCCAGCGGTGAGACGACGACGATGACTGCCCGGTTCATCGCGCGCATCGTCGTGTTCGTCCGTGCTTGGAAGGAATCTGGCGTGATCGATTGTCGGTAGGCCATCTCGTGAGAGTTGCTCAGTCCGATGGCGAATCCGTGCAGCCCTACCCCGGCGAAGAGAACGACCACTGACCCAATGTCGCCGTGTAGTCGGCCCGCGAGCGGTGTGGCCGCAAACAGGATGAGCGCACCAGCGGCCGAGCACAGGTGAGCGAGGATGACGACTCGCCCGCTGCCATGCCACTCCCCCAACCGCGGCGAGAGCAGTGCGCCGACGATGCCGCCCAACCCGCCTCCGGCCATGACGATGCCGAACCAAAAGGCGTCGATGCCGATGACTCTGAGGAAGTAGTCCGCGCTGACTGCGGCGAGGATGGCTTGCGCAGTGAACCAGACGTGGGTCCAGATCGCTAGGTCACGCAGGCTCGGCGTCGAATACACCCACTTCAGTCCCGCCGCGATCTCCTTGCGCAGGTTCGGTTTGCCCACATTCTCTTTGTCGGGAAGTCTCGGCTCTTCAACTCGAATCCGGGAGACGACGAGGGCCGAGAACAGATAGGTCACCACATTGACCAGGACGGCGATCGGCGCCGCGATCACGGCAAGCAGTCCCCCGCCCAGAGCCGGCCCCGCTGTCTGGGCAACCGCGTCCGTGCCGTCGATTCGCGCGTGGGCCGCCTGCAGGCCGCCGCGCGGAACGAGGCGGGGCACGAATGCCTGCGAGGCGCTGTCGTTGACCAGCGTTGCTGTACCCAGCAGGGCCACGATGAGGAGCAGCGGCCCCAGGCTGAGCACTCCGAACGCCCAGAGCGCCGGGATGGCGCACAGCAGCAGAGCGCGGAAGAGGTCGCTGGCGATCATGACGGGTCGACGTCGGACGCGGTCGATGAGTGCACCGAGCACGAGTCCGAACAGCAGGTACGGAAGCCACCTCGCCGCGTTCATCCACCCCAGGCCCACGGTGCCCGCGTGCAGGTGGTCGACGACGATGACCTGCAGGGCCAGGAAGGTGATCCAGGTGCCGAAACCGGAGACGGTTTCGCCCGCCCAGAACCACCGAAAGGCTCGGGGCAGCACCGCACTCATGGACTCAGGCTATCAAGATGGTCACAGCCCCAGGTGGGCGATCTGGGGTGCTTCCTGACCGAGGATCGCTGCGGCCAAGCCATCGCCGATCAGCGGTCCCATGGTCAGTCCCCCGGCGCCGAAGCCCGAGGCCAGCCACAGACCGGGTGCCCCTGGGACTGCTCCGGCATAGGGCAGCCCGCCGGGTCGTGTGGACATGGGCCTGACGCCGACTCGTGTCTCGAGGATCGTGGCCTCGGCCAATCCGGGAGCAATTCTCAGGGCGTCGTCGAGGACCTGTTTCTGCCCGGCCGCCGTGGTGCGCACGTCGAAGCCGACGCCGTCCTCACGGGTGGCTCCGATGACGACTCTGCCGCCGTCGAAGGGCGTGATGTAGTGGTGGTCGAGCGGATGGACCGTCGGCCACGGCGAGGTGTTGGCTCCGCGCAGGCTCAGGTGGATGAGCTGCCCGCGCTGCGGGGTGATCGCCACCGTGTGCCCGAGGTGCTCGAGGATCTCCGAGCTGCGCGCTCCACCGGCGATGACCACGGCGTCGAAGTCCTCCACCGCCGAGGTGGTCCCCACCTTCCATGTGCCGCTTGGATTCGTGGACCTGCCGTGTTCGCTGGTGATGGTTCTCGCCGAATCGTGCACCAGCCTGGCCCCATAGGTCCTCGCTCCGGTGAGGATGGCATCGCGCAGGGTACGCCCATCGACTCGACCGCCCCCGGAGATGAACAGCCCTGTCATATCCGGGGCGATCGGCGGGAAGATCTCGCGCAGATTCGCCGAGTCCATGTCATGGACCTCGCCAGCGACAGCCCCGGCACCCGCGGCACGTTCACGGATGAGTCGGGCCGCCTCGGCGAGCGCTGTGGGGTCCTCGTTGACGACGAGTGCACCGGATCTGCGGTACCCCAGCTCGGGGATGCCGAGCGCACTGAGCCGGTCGAGGAATTCGGGATAGTAGCTGCCTCCGGCGGCATAGGTTTCGTAGTAGGCGCCGGTGCTCGTCGAGACCCAGGGTGCGATGATGCCGGCGCTGGCAGCGGTCGCCTGACCGGCCATGGCCTCGTCGAAGATGGTGACGTTGACGTCTCGTGAGGCCAATCCGAAGGCAACGCAGGCGCCTGCGATTCCACCGCCGATGACGGCAACCCGAGCTGATGTGTCGATCACGGCAGTGCGTCTCCTTTGACGAGTGCGAACCTTGGATTCTGACCAGTGCGCACCTTGGACGGTGGCTGTTGAACACCTCGAGCCTACGCCCTCCCGCCCGTGCCAATACCTCCCGCTAGAGCCGATACCTCCCGCCCGTGCCATACACAACCGTCAGAAACACATCACGCCCCGCCGGTGACTGTTCCTACACGTGCAGCGGGAGGAATAGTGACTGACGGGGCGTGATGGCGGTTCGGCTCAGATGGCGATTCGGCTCAGCGGCTGATTCGGCTCAGGCGCCGGAGTGGGATTCGCTTCTGACATGATCACGGGCCTCACGCAGCATGGCCTCGCGGGTCGCGAGCTTCACGCGCTCTCGGCCTTCGGCTTCGCCCAATGCCTTCTCCGCGGCCTCCAGTCGGTGGTAGCCCTCCCAGTCCCCGAAGTCGACGCCCTTGGACTCAAGCAGCTCGACGATCGAGTCCTCGTCGGGGAACAGCGGTTCGGTGAGTACACCGGCGGCGCGGTCATCGAGGATGTGCCCGATCGTCTCCAGCGCATCACCCTTCGTGTGACCGATCAGGCCGACCGGTCCGCGTTTGATCCACCCGGTCGCGTACACGCCCTGGACCACATCGGCTTCGGCCGCCGAAGCCTGCTGCCCTGTGTCGACGACGCGTCCCTCGTGATTCGGGATCACGCGCTTGGTCTCGTCGAAGGGCAGCTGCGGCAGCGGAGTGCCTGCGTAGCCGACGGCGCGATAGACGGCTGTGACGTCCCAGTCGATGAACTCTCCCGTGCCCTTGACTCCCCCGGTGCCGTCCAATTCCTGGCGCTCCGTGCGCAGTCCTGTGACTGCATCCTCGCCGAGGATGGCCACCGGTGCGTGGAGGAAGTGCAGGTGCAGACGACGCTTGGCACCCACAGGCTCCCTCATCGTGAAGTCGGTCAGAGTCTTCGCGACCTGCTTGGTCTGGTTGCTCGCCTCGATCGCGGCCAGCGAACCCTCATCGAACTCGAAGTCCTCGGGATAGACGATGACATCGACGTCCTTGACCTGGCCGAGCTCACGCAGCTCCAAGGGCGTGAACTTCGCCTGTGCCGGACCACGCCGACCGAACACGTGCACGTCCGTGACCTTCGAGGATTTCAGACCCTCGTAGACATGATCGGGGATCTCGGTCGTGTGCATGTCATCGGCCTGCTTGGCCAGCACGCGTGCCACGTCGAGGGCCACGTTGCCGTTGCCGATGACGGCAACCTTCTCAGCATCCAGCGGCCAGGTCTGGGCCACGTCAGGGTGCGAGTCGTACCAGTTGACGAAGTCAGCGGCACCGTAGGAGCCGGGGAGATCTACTCCGGGCAGATCCAAGGAGGCATCGATGAAGCAGCCGGTGGAGAAGATAACCGCATCGTAGCGATCTGTCAGCTCACCCAAGGCGATGTCGGCACCGTACTCGACGTTCGAGAACAGGCGGATGTCACCACGGTCGAGGACCTTGATGAGGGCATTGATGATGCCCTTGATGCGTGGGTGATCAGGTGCGACTCCGTAGCGGACCAGCCCGAACGGGGTCGGCAGCCGGTCGAAGAGATCGATGCTGATCTCGAAATCACGATCGGCTTTGGTCAGCAGGTCGGCAGCGTAGATGCCTGCGGGGCCCGCGCCCACGATGGCCACGCGGAAGGGATTCGTCGTCATGGTTCTCCTCAGGAGAGTCAGTCGTCAGTGTTCTGGGGCGGCAGTGCCGCGATGAAGGGGTGGTCGCCGTCGATGACTCCGTGCGCGGCGGCGCCTCCCGGGGATCCGATGGTGTCGAAGAAATCGACGTTCGCCGAGTAGTAGGCTTCCCATTCGTCCGGGACGTCGTCTTCGTAGAAGATCGCTTCGACGGGGCAGACTGGTTCGCAGGCCCCGCAGTCGACGCATTCCTCGGGATGGATGTAGAGCGAGCGGCTGCCCTCGTAGATGCAGTCGACGGGGCATTCGTCGATGCAGGCCCGGTCCTTCAAATCGACGCAGGGCTGGGCGATGATGTAGGTCATGGATTCCTCATGAGTTCTGGCTCGGACACCTGCGCTGCGGCGAAGGCTCCGACGGCGTATGGGCTCAGGGTCACGACGTCACCGGCGATGACGACGGCCGGTGAGCGGACACCTCGGCGGGCGGCCTGGAAGGCGATCGTATCGAGTGTGCCCACGGTGACCCGCTGGTTGTCTCCGAACCCGTCTTCGATGATCGCGACGGGGCAGTCTCCCCCGCGTCCACCGCGGGCCAGGATCATCGCCGAATGTGCCAGCGTGCCGATGCCCATGAGCACGACGACCGTGTGGTCGCGTCCTCCGCCGAGCTCGGAGAGCTGATCGTGGCCGGTGATGACCGTGTACGCGGTAGCCAGTCCCCTGTGCGTCAGCGGGATTCCGGCAACGGCGGGAACCGAGTTCGCACTCGTGACTCCCGGCACCACCTGCACATCGACTCCGGCCTCGTGGCAGTGGGCGAGCTCTTCGCCGCCACGGCCGAAGACGAACGGGTCTCCGCCCTTGAGTCGGACCACACGTCGCCCGGCGCGAGCCTGTTCGACGAGGATCTCATTGATGCGCTGCTGCGGAACCGGGTGGTGTCCCGGGGTTTTGCCGACGTCGATGATCTCGGCGTCGAGTGACTCCCCGCGCTCGGTCTCGAGCTGGTCGATGACCGAACGCGCGCCGAGGCGGTCGGCAACGATGACCTCGGCAGATTCCAATGCGCGCAGACCTTTGACGGTCAGCAGGCCGAGATCACCGGGTCCGGCACCGATGAGCAGCACGCTGCCCGGTGCCTGAAGAGTGAAGAGGCTCATGACTGTTCGCCCTCAGGAGTGTGAGCGTCTTCGGGAGTGTGGATTCCCGCGGCCACGGTGGACCCAGTCTGCGGATCGATGATGAGGAATCCACCTGCGCGTCCGTGCTCACGGAAGTCCGCGAGCGGCAGAGCGGTCGCCAACTTCACCTCGGCGGTGCCGATGTCGTTGCCGGCGAGCACCTCGGCGGGTTCGGATCCGGCGGTCAGCAGGTTGTGCTTCGATTCGATCGTCACGATCGCCTTGACCGTCGAGGTGCCGGCCTTGACGAGCACCCGGTCACCGGAGCGCAGTCCCTGCGAGGTGAAGGGGAAGACCTCGGCCCGCAGAGCCTTGCGCGGTTCAGGCAGGCTTCCGGCGGCGGCAAGGACGCTGCCGCGCGCGGTGTCGATGTCATCGGCCAGGCGCAGCGCCACGGACAGCGGGGCACCCGCGGTCTCCAGCGGGCCATCTGCCGTGTCGATGCCGACCACAGTGGTCCGCAGACCGGCCGGATGCACGTCGATCTCATCGCCGAGGCGGATCCGCCCTGACGTGACCTGTCCGGTCACCGCCCGGTAGTCGCGGAACTCATCGGGGTCGAGTCCCGGTGCCAGTCCGCCCTGCGGGCGCAGCACCGACTGCACGTCGAGGCGGAAGGGCTCGAGGTCGGCCGTGTCCTCTTCCTTGCTGGGCAGGTTCTCGAGCAGCTCCAGCAGTGCGGGGCCCTGGTACCAGGGTGTGTTCGCCGAAGCCTCGGCCACATTGTCCCCGGCCAGTGCCGAGACGGGGATCAGATGGGCCGAGTCGAGGCCGATCTCTGCCGTCAGCGCTTCGATCTCGGCCTCCACCTTCGCATACGCTGCCTGATCGTAGTCGAGGAGGTCGATCTTGTTGATCGCGAGGATGACGTGCCTGATGCCCAGACGGTGAACGACCGTGAGGTGGCGACGGGTCTGCTCGGTCGCACCGGTGCGTGCGTCGATGAGGACGACGACGGCATCGGCGGTCGTGGCTCCGGTAACCATGTTTCGCGTGTACTGCACGTGTCCGGGGCAGTCGGCGAGGATGAATGAGCGCTTGTCGGTGGCGAAGTAGCGGTAGGCGACGTCGATCGTGATGCCCTGTTCCCGTTCGGCCCGCAGACCGTCGGTGAGCAGTGCGAAGTCGAACTCGCCGCCGACGAAGCCGCGTTCCTCGCTGGTGCGCGTCACGGCCTCGAGCTGATCGGCGAGGATCGCCTTCGCATCGTGGAGGAGGCGGCCCACGAGCGTCGATTTGCCGTCGTCGACGGAACCGGCCGTGGCGAAGCGCAGAAGTGTCTTCGTCTGTGTGGCAGCGGTGGTGTCTGGTGTTGTGGTCATCAGAAGTATCCGTCCTTCTTGCGGTCTTCCATCGCCGCGGCCGAGATCCGGTCGTCGGCGCGGGTCGCTCCGCGTTCTGTCACAGTGGTCACAGCCACCTCGGCGAGGACCGAGGCGATGTCGTCGGCCTCGGATTCCACGGCACCTGTGCAGCTCATGTCGCCGACGGTGCGGTAGCGCACCGACTTGCGGATGACCGACTCCTCGGGCCGCGGGGCCGAGAACTCACCCGTCGACCACCACATGCCGTCGCGCTGGAAGACCTCGCGCTCATGGGCGTAGTAGAGGTGAGGCAGGGCGATGTTCTCCCGGGCGATGTAGCTCCACACGTCGAGTTCGGTGAAGTTCGAGATCGGGAATACGCGCACGTGCTCGCCATTGACGTGGCGACCGTTGTAGAGGTTCCACAGTTCGGGGCGCTGGTTGCTCGGATCCCACTGGCCGAATCCATCGCGCAGGGAGAAGATGCGCTCCTTGGCTCGGGCCTTGTCCTCGTCACGGCGGGCGCCGCCGAAGACCGCGTCGTATCCTCCCTCGGCGATCGCGTCGATGAGGGGCTGGGTCTGCAGGGTGTTGCGGGTTCCATCGGCGCGCTCGCGCAGACGGCCGTCGTCGATGTAGTCCTGGACCTTCGCCACTTTCAGGTCGATGCCGTAGTGGGCGGCGGTCTCATCGCGGAACTTCAGGATCTCCGGGAAGTTGTGACCGGTGTCGACGTGGAGAAGACCGAACGGGATCTTCGCGGGCCAGAAGGCCTTGGCCGCGAGGTGGAGGACGGTGACGGAGTCCTTGCCGCCGGAGAACAGCAGCACGGGCTTCTCGAATTCGGCGGCGACCTCGCGGATGATGTGGATCGCTTCGGATTCGAGGACGTCGAGGGTGGACAGTGGTTTCTGTGTGGACAGTGGTGTGTGATCGATGCTCATACGTGCAGCCCGCATTCTGTTTTCGAGGTTCCAGCCCAACGGCCGGCACGGGGGTCCTCCCCCTCGGCCACGGGGTTGGTGCAGGGCTGGCACCCGATGGACGGGTACCCCTGCGACAGCAGTGGATTGACCGGCACGTCGAAGGCACCGGCGTAGTCGAGAAGATCGTCGAAGGACCAGGCGGCCAGGGGGTTGACCTTGACCAGCCCGTTCTTCTCATCGAAGGTCACCAGCGGTGTGTTCGCCCGCGTCGGTGCTTCGTCCCGGCGGACTCCGGTGAACCAGAGTTCGTAGCCGGCCAGCGACTTCTTCAGAGGTGCGACCTTGCGCCGGGCACAGCAGAGGCCGGGGTCGCGGTTGAACAGTTCGGCACCGAATTCCGCATCCTGCTGTGCCACGGTCTGCTCCGGGAGGACGTCGACGATGTTGACGTCGACCTTGCTGGCCACCTCGTCGCGGGTCGAATAGGTCTCTTTGAAGTGGTAGCCGGTGTCGAGGAAGAGCACGTCGACGCCCGGCAGGTACTGGGCGACATAGTGCGGCAGGGCCGCATCGGCCATCGAGCAGGCCACCGCGCAGGTGGAGGTGTCGAAGTTTCGTGAGACCCAGCGGATGACGTCGGCCGGGTTGGCCTCGGCCACGCCGTTGTCGGGATCGCCCGCGAGCTGCTTAGCCCCCGCCTCGGCGAGGGACTTGAGCTCGTCAATGTCGCGACGCTGGCGGGTGGGCGTGGGCAGCGGTGCTGCGGTTCGGGATGGTGTCGTACTCATACCAGCTCCTCGTCTTCGACTCGGTGTGCCCATTCGGAGAATGTCTCAGACTCGGACCGTCCGTCGAGGAATCGGCGGACCATCTTCTCGACGTACTCCTCGAGACCGTCGACAGTGACCTTGAGTCCACGCACCGTGCGGCCCAAGCCTGCTTCGTCACGGTCCTTCGATGCCAGACCTCCGCCGACGTGGACCTGGAACCCGGGGACCTGTTCGCCCTCGTCAGTGGTCACGATCTGACCTTTGAGTCCGATGTCAGCCGTCTGGATGCGCGCGCAGGAGTTCGGGCAGCCGTTGAGATGGAGACTGATCGGGTGGGGCAGGTCGATGTCAGCGAGGCGTTCTTCGAGTCGAGTGACGGCGTCGATGGCTGTCTGCTTCGTCTCGACGATAGCCAGCTTGCAGTATTCGATTCCCGTGCACGCCATCACCGAGCGCCGGAACAGGTCCTTGCGGCTGGACAGTCCCAGGGCGTCGAGGCGGGCGACGACATCATCAAGATCAGTCTCGTCGACATCGAGCACGAGGATCTTCTGCATCGGGGTCAATCGGATCCGATCGATCCCGTACTCTTCGATCAGGTCAGCCATCTGGTGGAACAGCGTGCCTGAGGCGCGCCCAGCCACGAGGCTGGTGCCGATGAAGTACTTTCCATCCTTCTGCCGGTGGACGCCGACGTGGTCTCCGGAGACCATGGGCTTCGGTGGGGGCGGACCGTCTGCGAGTCGGTAGCCGAGGTACTCGGTCTCGAGGACATCGCGCAGCTTCTCGGGGCCCCAGTCGGCCAGCAGGAACTTCATGCGGGCTTTGTTGCGCAGGCGGCGATAGCCGTAGTCACGGAAGATCTCCGTGACGCCGAGCCAGACATCGACGACCTGGTCCGGGGCGACCCAGGCACCGAGGCGTTCGGCGAAGCGGGGAACAACTGACAATGCCCCGCCGACCCACAGGTCGTAGCCGATGCCGTGTTCGGGGTGATCAACGGCGACGAACGAGCAGTCGTTGATCTCGTGGACGACGTCCTGACTGGGGTGACCGGTGATCGCAGTCTTGTACTTGCGCGGCAGGTTCGACAGGCTCGGGTCGCCGATATAGCGGCGAGTGATCTCTTCGATCGCTGGGGTGGGATCGATGAGCTCATCCGCGGCGATTCCGGCTACCGGCGAACCGAGGAAGCCACGCGGAACATCTCCGCAGGCCTCCGTCGTCTGCATGCCCACGGCTTCGAGGCGGCGCCAGATCTCGGGCACGTTCTCGATCTCGATCCAGTGCAGCTGGATGTTCTGACGGTCTGTCAGGTCCGCACTGCCACGGGCAAACTCCTCGGCGATCTCTGCGATGGTGCGCAGCTGCTCGAGATTGAGCGCTCCACCGTCGGTGCGAATGCGCATCATGAAGTACTCGTCTTCGAGCTCGTGGGGTTCGAGCTTCGCGGTACGGCCGCCGTCGATACCGGGTTTGCGCTGGGTGTACAGCCCCCACCAGCGGAAACGACCATGCAGGTCATCCGGATCGATTGAGGCGAAACCGCCCTTGGAGTACACCTCTTCGATGCGCGTGCGCACGTTGAGACCGTTATCTGCGGCCTTGTCGATCTCGTTTTTGTTCAACGGTTCCTGACCGTCGACCTTCCACTGACCGTTGGACTTCTTCGGTCGGGCCGGACGCGTGGAAGCCCCGGACCTCGGAACTTGCTTGATTTCGTCTACATGTGCGGACACGATCGTCTCCAAACGCTGCGGTGAACCTTTGGTGAGTCACGCTACAAGAGAAATAGATTGCTCAACAAATTAGGGTGTCCAATCATGTCGTTTCATGACGCACGACGTCATAAGTCAGACGATGACGCTGCGAGTCGAGAAAATTGACGCCCGGTCAGAGTGCTGAGATTATGCGGTCGCGGACGACGTCGAACAGCAATGGCGGGGTTTTCGCGCCGTCATGGAGCAGCGGTGGAGCAAGAATGTCGCTGGAGTCAGAAATGAGAGCCGAAGCGAGGTCCTGGAAGAAGCCCGGGGCCAAAAGGTAGCTCGAGAGCACTACCCGTCCACCAGCCCTTCTTTTCTGCTCAACAATCTCGCCCAAGCGGTCTCCCTCACCGGCATGAAACCCTGCAACGACGGGCCTTGAAAGCTCATGAGACAGAGATTCAGCCATGTCCCGACAGGCATCATTGGCCCGCTCGTCACTTGATCCGGCGGCCGCGAGCACCACGTGGTCCTCGTCACCCAGATGCGGCAGACGCTCGGCCAGAATCTGGGCCAGACGAGGATCCGGTCCCAGCGTCGGCGTCAGTCGGATGTCACGAGTCTCTGTTCCTTGCGCTTTGCTTCCATCGGCACCTCCCGCGGCACGGACGGCTTCAGCCAGGTCGACATGCACGTGATAGCCCGGGGAGAGCAGCAGCGGCACAAGGACAACCGGGGAATCGGACGGAAGGGTCGAAAGCACCTCGGCGACATCGGGATGCTGAACATCGACGTGACCGAGCATCACCTCGGCGGCCAACCCACGGGAGACCAGGTCCTCGGTGACGGCGGCGGCGAGCGCCTCGATGACCCGGCGCCCTTCTGCCGACGAGGTGCCGTGGGAGATGAGACCGATCGATGGCAGGGGCATTCAGATCACTTCCAGTGGCAGCGGCGATGTCGGGGCGGGGAATGCACGATCGATGTCGGCGAGGTCATCACTCGTCAGTGCGATGTCGACTGCCTCGGCATTGGCCTTCACGTGGTCGGGTGTCGAGGCCTTGGGTATCGCAATGACATCACCGGAGCGCATTGCCCAGGCCAACAGGATCTGGGCGGTGCTCACTTCGTGACGGCGGGCCACCTCGGCGAGGGTGGGGTCCTCAAGCAGTCGGCCCTGTTCGATCGGCGAGTAGGCCATCGTCGTGATGTGGGGGCGACGATCGCGGTGGGCGGGCAGGAGATCGTGCTCCGGACCGCGGCGCGACGGGTTGAGCAGAACCTGGTTGACCAGCGGCGCTACCGGAAGCTCCGCGATCTCGGCCGGGTCGAAGTTGCTCACGCCCCAGCCGCCGATGAGGCCCCGGGCACGGAGTGATTCGAAGGCCGCAATCGTCTCTTCGACGGGGTGCGGGCCGGGCCAGTGGAGGAGGTAGAGGTCGATGTGGTCGGTGCCGAGGACGGCCAGGGATCGTTCACAGGCCGCGATGGTCCCGGATTCCGAGGCATTCGTGGGTAGGACCTTGTCGACGAGGTACACCTCATCGCGCACCGGTGCGATCGCCTCTCCGACGAGGTCTTCGGAGCGGCCGGATCCGTACATCTCCGCGGTGTCGACGAGGGTCATTCCGGCTTCGATGCCGTGGCGCAATGCTGCGATCTCGGTTCGACGTCGCCCAGGATCATCACCGATGTGCCACGTGCCCTGTCCCAGAAGTGGAAGTTCCGTGCCATCGGCCAGTGTCGTCGTGGGGATCATTCGGTCATCGTAGTCGAGGCTCTGTGACTCATGTGCCCGGATCGACACATGTGTCTCCGGATGTGCACACGCTCAGCGCCCGGATCGGGGCCCGGTGATGGCAGAATCGACTGTGTACGAACGACGCCCGTGATTGCCAGATGATCGCTCACCGGGCACCAGCGATGTTCCACGAGGAGTATGACGATGAAACCGATGACCAAGGCAGCATTCTCACCCCGGACGATCACCGCCGCGGTCGGTGTCGCTCTCGCCCTGGCGCTGACTGGCTGCGGCGGTGACAAGGACGAGTCCCAGAAGAAGACCGATGAGGCGGCGCAGACCGAGAAGGCCGATGACGGCGGTGGTATGCAGGGCAAGGCGGCCCCAGGCGAGTCGGAGAGTGCATCGGCCCCGGACCCCAGCAAATCTGCCGAGCCTGAGCCGAGCAAGTCGAAAGATCTCTTCGCCGACGCTCCCCGAACCACCTCGTGGGCCAGCGATGACGGGATCAAGGTCAACAAAGAGGGTGACGGAACAGTCCCGAAGGCATCACTTCAGGCCGATATCGACGACCTGTTCAAGAACAAGTTCAAGATGGACGTCGATGCTGTCGAGTGCAGAGACGATATGAAGGTCATGGACTGGTGGGGACTGACCAGCTGTGAAGTTCAGACGAAGAAGAAGACCTACTTCGGAACGGTCAAACTCGTCGACCACAAAGACAACATGATCAAGTATGAGGTCAAGTTCCCCGGTCTCGACAAGAAGGAAGTCGACTTCTAAGCCTTCCTCCTGGGATGACCGGATGAGCCGGTGACGACGGCCCGATCCCCTGCCTCGGCGGGATCGGGCGCAGGCGCGGGATCGGGTGCGGGCTCGTGCAGCGCCTCCCGCACGATTCGCCGTGGGTCGTAGCGTCTGGGATCGAGTGACTCCCAGTCCTCGGCCCCCACCGACTGGGCCGCCCGAGTCTGCGCAGTTGTCAGTTGGGCCCGAAACATGCGGATCAGCTCGCCCAGTTTCTGGGCATAGTGGGGCAGGCGTCGGGGGCCGATGACGATGACGGCGATGAGGCCGGCGATCAGCATCTTCTCAAAGCTGAGACCGAGCATGATCTGTTCCTTTCCGATCGTGGATCCAGGTGATCGCGAGGGCGGTGAGAAAGAGCAGCACCATGGGCGCGGCGACGAAGACCATCGAGAGTACGTCAGCCGCCGGAGTCACTAAGCCTTGATCCACCGATGCGAGTAGCCGGATCAAGCCGCGCGTGAAATGGAAATGCCCCTTCTGAACTGGGAAAATGATGATGTTCGAAGTCAACATTCCCGTTCAAGAAAGGGGCACCTCTCAGGTGCTATTCAACCACACACCCGCGTCTGTGTCTCACTCCTTCGACGATGCGAACCTGACGGCCACTACCGGGCTCGTCCCGATCATGAGCCTCGCCCAGATGGCGGGCCTGCCAGACCTCGCCGAAGACCGTCTGACCGTGACCACCACCGGAGCCGACAAGGGCGCGAACCCGGCACCGAAACTGGCTACCCTGGTCGCGGGAATGGCTGCCGGGGCCGACTCGATCGATGACATGAACATCCTCCGCCACGGCGGCATGCAACACCTCTTCGATCGTGTCTACGCGCCCTCGACCCTGGGGTCGTTCCTGCGCTCGTTCGCCTTCGGCCACGTCCGGCAACTCGACGCGATCTCTTCCCGTTTCCTGACCAACCTCAACGAGCACACACCGCTGCTACCAGCCAGCGAAGACACTGGACAAGCGATGGTGTTCGTCGATGTCGACGACACCGTCATCGATGTCCACTCCGCGTCGAAGCAGGGAGCTGGATTCGGCTACCAAGGCAGTCGTGGCCTCAACGCACTGTTGGCGACCGCATCGACGGGCGACTCCGGCCAGATCATCGTCGGCCAGCGCCTGCGCAAGGGCTCAACCTCGTCAGCCCGGGGTGCTGACAAGTTCGTCGCCGACGCTCTGGCCACCACGACCCGAATCAACTCCGGCCTCCCAGCCCTGGTCAGGGCTGATTCGGCGTACTACTCCTCGACTGTGACCAAAGCCGCCCGGGATGCCGGGGCTGAAGTATCGATCACGGTCCGCATGGACAAGAAGGTCAAAGCAGCGATCGGAACAATCAGCGACGGCGCATGGACTGGCATCGAATACCCCGAAGCGATCTACGACGAAGAGACCAGGGCCTGGATTTCGAAGGCCGAAGTCGCCGAGGTCCCGTTCACCGCATTCACCTCGAAGAAGAAGTCCCTGCACGCCGCCGGCCGCTTGGTGGTCCGCCGCATCCCTGAACTCAACGAGACCAAACGCACTGCCGGGCAGGACCCATTGTTCGACTTGTTCCGCTATCACGCGTTCTTCACCACGGTGGACAAAGACCGTTTCGACACCGTCGCTGCTGATCACATCCACCGCAAGCACGCGATCATCGAGCAGATCAATGCGGAGCTGAAGAACGGTGCCCTGGCACATATGCCCTCTGGGGTGTTCAACGCCAACGCCGCCTGGGTAGCAGTCGCAGCGATCACGCACAACCTGCTGCGGGCTGCTGCCGGACTCATCGGTGGACGGATGAGCAAAGTGCGCGCTCAGACGCTGCGGACACGGATCATCGGCATCCTGGCCCGGATTGCTCACCGGGCCAGGAAGCTGATTGTGCACCTGCCGAGACGGTGGCCGTGGGCGACGGAATTCGCACGACTCTGGCACGCGGCTCTGAGCCCACCTACACGATCATTGTCCTGACCGATTCGCTCCTGCTCGAGCACGACGCCGCAGGGTCTGGAGGAGACCCCGGGGAATCATCTATGTGGAAGAGACCGGTGAGAGACCGGGACACTACTTCCTGCCCTCACGTCATGTTCGCACTCGAATCCGAGTGAGCCCCTTGCCATCAAGCGAATCGGTGGATCAAGGTTAAGCAGCGGGGTCGGGCTACGAATCACGCGGTCAGCGGCATCACCACCCCGACCGGGTCGACCTCGGTCTGCCCATGCAACACCGTCACGAGTTTGCGCATCGAGATCTCCGACAAATAGCGTCTCTCACCGTACTGCCATTCCTCGTGCTGTTCCTGCAACACGGCCCCGATCAACCGAGTCACCGACTCCCGGTTCGGAAAGATCTGAACGACATCAGCACGGCGTTTGATCTCCCTGTTCAACCGCTCGATCGGGTTATTCGACCAGATCTTCTGCCAATGCTGCCTGGGCATGGACACGAACGCCGTCAAATCGACCTCGGCGGACTCGAGCATGTCGGCGATGTCGGGAAACGACGCCCGCAGACTCTCAGCGACTTGCTTGTACTGGGCAATGACGGCCTCGGCTGTGGTCTGGGCGAAGATCGTTGAGATCAACGCGTTGACCGGCTTCGAGTGCGCACTGCCAAGGCGCTGAGTGACGTTACGAGCGAAGTGGACTCGACACCGCTGCCACCCAGCACCGGGCAGGATCGCTTTGACCGCGGCCTTGATCCCCGAATGAGCATCAGAGATCACCAGCGCGACCCCTTCGGGATCAGTCTCGGTGCTCACCTTCAACCCCCGCTCACGCAGCCCACGCAGGACCTGTGTCCAGAAGTCCGTGGACTCGGCATCTCCGACACTCATGGTCAGGATCTCCCGCCTGCCCTGTGATGAGACACCCGTGACCACAGCCACGGCCTGAGACACGACACGACCCCGGTGGCGGACATCGACATAGGTGGCGTCGACGAAGAGGTAGGGAAACCACGTGTGATCGAGTCGACGGGCCAGGAACTCGGCCACTGCCTCGTCGATGTCGGCACAGATCCGCGACACCGTCGACCGAGAGATCCCGGACTCGTTGCCCAAAGCACGCACAAGGTCATCGACCTTCCTCGTCGAGACTCCGTCGATCCAGGCCTGGCAGATGACGGCGTAGAGGGCCTTATCGACCCGCCGACGGGGATTGAGCAGGGACGGGAAGAACGAGCCTTTCCGTAGCTTCGGGATCGCCAGGTCGACTTCTCCCGAGGGAGTTGCCAGGGTCTTCTTCCGCGACCCGTTACGGCGTGTTGAACGGTCTTCGCTGCGTTCGTAGCGGGCGGCACCGATCGTGGCGGTGGCTTCGGCTTCGATGAGGTCCTGGAGGCCAGCTTGGAGCATTTGCCTAAACACGTCGGAGTGGGCGAGGTCAGGGTCGGTCAGGACTTGGTTGATCAGGGTCGACACGGCAGAATTGGGGTCAGCCATCGTGGGATGCCTTTCGTGAGGTTCTTGGCGGAACTACTAGCGGGATCCCACGATGGTTCTTCACATTTTTGGGGGTGAAGTCCCTGGTGGGAATGCCACCACTCTATGGGACTCACCCGGTGCGCACACGATCGATTTTGACCAACAAGCAACTTTGCTTTCATTGCTGTGGGCTTTACCGAAAAGTGGCGGCCATCTTACAGCTCTCCAAGGCGGTCGGGTCAGTCGCTTCCGAGATCAATATTTGATTGTGACAGGGCGGTTTCATTTGGCCTAGCCCCTCCCGCGACTCGCCGATGGTGTTGCGGGGTTTGAGCAACGAAGCCGGCTACTTCTTCGGCGGCAGAGTTTTAGCTTGCTCGACACTGTGAGCGACCAGCTCAACCAGTTCTGTGCTGTCGGCGGTAATGCTGAAAGAGCGCCAGTTTCGCATGGCACGTCCAGGCATCGCGTTACTCGCACGAGGATCTCCGGTGATCCACTCGGCGTCAGGGGCGACCCGTATGAGCAGGCCCTCGTCACCGACCGCAACTGCCATATAACCCGCGATAAGAAACGCCAAACCCCCAAATATGTATTTCTCGCTCGTCGTCTCGTCTCTGAGAAGCGAACGAACTTGTTCGGCGAGATCTTGATCTATAGCCATCTGACTACTCTAAAGCACTCCAATTGCGGCGAACCGGCGATGAATCCACTGGTTAACCGCCCCTGCTTGCGTCGAGTTATAGACCCGTCCGCGACATTTCACGACAGGACCCTATGCTTCAAGAGCTCGACACCGTCGCCACTGAGTGAGCTCACCGCCTCGGCGCGCCCAGTAATGCCAAGAAGCAGTGCCTGAGCGGGTCCAAATACTGCCGGGCCAGAACCGTGCTTCCAATCCATGTCAGTCGCCTCGAATTGGAGCCCGTCGACGACGCCCTTCTTCACCACACTGGCCGGCGCTTTCATCACGGCCGTGAGCGCAACATCGGCCCGTTCTTCGTGAAGTTGGCTAGGGAGGCCGAGGGGCCAGCGAATGTCGAGGCCGTGCACGATGACGTCGGTGAGGGGGGCTTCCGGGCCTTCTCCGGGTGGAGTGAAATGAGAGTCAGCTTTGTCTCTCAAAAGATCAACTACGTCGTTAAAAGGGCGTGCGGCTTGTCGTCGGGTGAGGCGACGGTTCGCTCGATCGAAGTTACCACCTGCCAAGAGCATGGCTAAGGCAAACCGCGGCATACTCACATCGAGTGGCATCGTCAAGTGTGCAAGCACATCGTGGACTGTCCAGGCTACGCACAGGCTTTGAGTCGATTGTTGTTCTGGCGTTAGGTCCGCGAGTTGATCGGCAAGGTGACGGCGCTCATCGGCAATGGCGGCGAAAATGTCCATACACCATGGCCTCAATTACATGTCGTTGCATCTAGATCCTCGCGTAACGTCTTCAAACCGATCGCAGTGTTTCAAGTGTCAGCAGCTTGCCGATGGCGATACAACGTTGCTCTCGACCACCCAACCAAGCGTGCCGCGTCCTTGGCAGTCCGGCCCTTGGCCCTGGCATCTTCGGCGATCGCGAGTTTCGTCGCGATCTCGTCCGCGTCGACTGGTGGCCTGCCGAACTTCGTCCCGTTCTGCTTGGCGGCTGCAATTCCGGCATTGACCCGTTCGGTAACGAGTTCTCGTTCATACTCGGCCAGGGTGGCGAGCATTCCCAGCATCATCCGACCCGAGGATGTCTCGGGGTCGATGTTGTCTGAGACGGATCGGACTTTCACGCCTTGGTCTCGGAGGTGGTTCACGGTCGCCAGAACATCAAGGAGCGAACGGCCAGGGCGGTCGATACGCCATACGACTACCGTATCTCCGTCCTCGGCGTAATCGAGGAGCCGCCTCATTCCCGGTCGCTGTTTCGCCGTCTTACTCCCAGAGGTCACATCTGAGAAAACATCTCGCTTCTGGACTCCCGCACCGACGAGTGCATCGAGTTGGAGCTGCGCACCTTGTCCGGCAGTACTGACTCGCGTGTATCCCAGAAGCCTCATGCTCCAAGAATGACTCACAAAGTCCAAATAGTCACGGTCGTAAGACAGTTTACGGTGAGACAATTTATCGAGACACGCTCTGCCCTGTGAAGTCGGGCAGTGAGAGTTTCCAAAACCGAACGAGCTGCCTGTCTCAGACGGAATTTTTCAAGTCAAGCGGTACCAGGGTGAGTGAGGCAGTGGTTAGGCTGCCTCTGTTTCGGTGCTCTCCTTTGGTTGGTTGATCCATGCCGGTCCGGGTAGGGCCAGGATCTTGGGATCGGTGGCCTTGCTGAACCTTTGGGGGTGTTTGGCCCGCGCGGCAGCCAAGGTCTGTGAGCGTTTCACGGCGACGCTATCGGCGAAGCCATAGTGGACGTTGGCTGGAGTATGGAACCCGATGCCAGAATGCTGATGAGCGTGATTGTACCAATCCACGAATTCACTGATGAAGGCCCGCGCGTCGCCCAGGGACGCGAAGCGATCGGGGAAGGTTGGCCCGTACTTCATGGTTTTGAAGAGACTTTCGCTGTACGGGTTGTCGTTGCTCACCCGGGGCCTGGAATGGGATCGGGTGACCTCCAGATCCGAGAGCAGTCCGGCAACGGTCTTCGACGTCATCGAGGTCCCGCGGTCGGCGTGGACGACTTCGGGGATGCCGTGGATGCCGAAGATCTCCTTCATCATCTCCACCGCCAGGACCCCTGATTCGGTGGCGTGCACGTGCGCGCCGACGATGAACCTCGAATGGATGTCCACCATCAGGTAACAATCGAAGTACTTGCCCTTCACCGGGCCAGCCAGCTTCGTAATATCCCAGCTGAGCACCTGACCAGGTGCGGTAGCGACCAGTTCCGGGATGGCCCGGGCCGGGTGCTTGGCCAGCCGGCGGCGCTCCTTGACCTGCTCGTTCTCCTGCAGGACCCGGTAGAACGTGGAGACCGAGCCCAGGTAGATGCCCTCATCGAGTAGCTTCGCGTAGACCTGCAGGGGCGCCAAGTCCACGAACTCCGGGGAGTTCAGCGCGGCCAGGATCTCGGCCCGCTCCGCGGCACACAGCTTGTTTGGCGGCACCACCGGCTCGTGGTCCACCGGGGCGGCAGGTTGACGGTAGATCGTGGTGCGTGAGAGGCCGAGCAGGGCCGCGGCCTGCCGCGTCGGAACAGCCGCCTCCACCAAATGCCGGTAGGCGCTGGTCATTTCTTTCTGGACTTCGGCTCGTCCGGTGATTCCTTGATGGCGTTCTCGAAGAACGCCGAGAGTTTTTCCATGATTCCCAAGGCAGCCTCGGTTCGTTCCAACCGGCCCTCACTCACCTCCAGCTGGCGGCGCAAACGCGCGATCTCGACCTGTTCTGCAGAGAGCTTGCCAATGGTTTCCCCGGGCTTCTTTCCGGTGAGAGCACCGGCATCACGAAGCTTTCGCCATTCAGCGATCTGCGAGGAATACAAACCCTGTTCCCGCAGAAAAGCACCGCCCTCCTTGCCGGTGCAGGCGTCCTCGTACTGGGTCAACAACTCAAGCTTCTGCGCGGGAGTGAACGACCTTCGACGGGTCGGTCCACCGGCACGCGGTCCGGAACTATTCATGGACCCATTTTGGCCTACTTCGGCCACAACGAGACTCGACATATTGATTGGTTTCCTGGTTCTCGCCCTACGTGGTCGGACTGATTTGCTCTGTCACCGTGGTCCCGCTCCAGCCTGACACGTAGGGCAGAAACCAAAAGGTTTAAGAGATTTGAATCGCTCTGAGTTTGGTGGAGGCTCGTGTTAATTGATTTCCGACAGCCAGTCGGCCGCTGTTTAGTCAGCATGAAGCGCCTCCTCGAATTCCGCAGGCGGCACGTCGCTGAGATACCCGTTGAAGCGCTGAGTGTTGTACCAGTGCACCCACCCGAGGATCACCAGTTCCAAATCCTCGACCGTGCACCAGGTACCGGATCTGGCAGGTTCACGGAAGAGTTCGGTCTTGTGCTAGACCTTGACCGTCTCGGCCAGGGCGTTGTCACTCGAATCCCCGACAGTCATGAGCGAGACAATCGCGCCGACATCCGCGAGGCGTTCACCGTAGCGAATGGAAGTGAATTGAGATCCTGAATCTCTGCGACACCGCAGACCCTCGTTTCCAAAAACCGGAGCTTTCAACGGACCCAGGGCGCTTCAGTCGGGCGCGAACGCACACGTTGCGACACTTCCTTCTTACCCCACTACCTCCGACCTCTTGAACCCATGATCTCGAGAATACGGGTCCTCGGCAGCAGAAAGGCAATTGGACACCGCCAAAACGCTGCCACTAGGGGCTGAGTGACGCATAGTTGAATCTCGACCGTATAGACTCCCCACAGTTACCGAATCTAGAACCGACTTAATCATCAACCGGAAATACTCAACTTTCCACTCTCGAGATACAAACACATGAAGACAGTTGTCACCCACCTCGACTATGGCACTCGCCTCGCAACTGCCGTTGTCTTAGTCGTCGCAGTCGCACTCGTACCCCTGGTCATCGCACTCTGGCCGCACCCGGACAAGTCCATGGCAGGAACCTACACAAGTGCGGTACTCAGCGACGTCACGTATTCAGATTGCGACAATGTCACCGACGACGTCCCCTGCGGCGAAGCAACCGGCACGCTCGACGACGACAAGCAAGTCGAGGTCATGCTCTTCCGCGACGCCTGGCTCTCGCATGTCACCGACAGTGACCGCGCCATTGTCTATGCCTCCGAAAGCCCCGACTCAGGCACCGTTTACACCTTCCATTCCCACGACCGCGGGATCAAACTCATAGCCTCTACCTTCATCATCATCGCACTCGTACTCCTCGTGGTCAGAGGCAAAGGAATCCGCGCGATCGCGTCGCTGCTCGCATCGGCGATCTTCATTTGGGCGTTCCTCATCGGCGGAATCGCTGCAGGTGGCTCTCCTCTGCTCTACACGACCATCAGCATCATCCTCGTTCTCACGGGCGTGCTCTTCTTCACCCACGGCCTGACGACGAAAACGCTCGCCGCATGGGGAGGAACCATGTGCGGAGCCGCCACCGCAATGGCCGCAGGGACACTCTTGTCAACCTGGTTGCGCCTAGGTCCTGCCGATGAATCGGCCTCCGCACTCACGTACACCAACCTCAACATCGACCTTTCGACACTCTCTTTGTCTGCGTTGCTCATCGCATTGATTGGAATCCTCAACGATATCGCTGCGGCGCAAGCCGCGACCGTTTTCTCTCACACCGCCCCAGACACACGGCCCCAATGGAAAGTGATAGTCCCGACTGCCCTTTCCGTTGGAAGGGACCACTCTGCCTCAGCGATCTACACCATCAGCTTCTCAGTCGTCGGAGCGGGCCTCGCCGCGTTCGTGCTCGCCCACACCTACAATCAGCCTTTATCGGCCTTCCTCCAGACCGACACCGTGTCCACGACACTGACCCAGATGCTGGCAGGTGTCATCGGGATTATCATCACCATGCCGGCAACAACAGTGTTCGCGCTTCTCCTATCCCGGATTCCTTCCACAGCTAGTTCGTCTCGGGGTCCGAAGCACTAATCGGCTCGCATTATAACGATCGTTGGCCCAAGAGCCAGCCAAGCTCGAGGCGAAACCCGTGATCGATCGAGCATGTCGCGACAATACCCATGAAGACCATGAACGCGGCCCCCGGCATCTGAAATCATTGAACAACTTCAACTCGGCGGCCCTCTTCAGTCGAGGTCACGCTCCGAGGCCGAAGACCGATCTCCAGTATCAAACTCGATAGCGCCCTCAACGAATCTCGTCGACACCATCCCACCCAGCACTCATGAACGAACCCCTCGGCTATGCGAAGGACACTGCATGATTCACCTCAGGCCGTTGAAGTGAAGATCCAGCGGGATTGAGCCCATCAACTCCATACTCCCCCAACGCAGCACCAGTAAACCTAAATCGCTGAGCTTGTTGATCGACGCATTCGCTTCCCATCTCGTCACTGAGATAGCCACGCACTCACAACTACCTAGGCTGCATGGGTGGAATAGTCGATTCGATCGAACTGCGCTCGGCAGTGCTTGGTCCTTATCTCCTAAATACGTCTGTCGATGTCGTGCGACACTGACGTGACGCTTGACTGCGCACCGTAGCGCACTGTTCCTCGACCGTGTTATCACCTGAACATAGACTTTTGTTCGTCCAGCCGATACCCTGAACATGCCTTTCACGAACTTCCCCCGAGAAGGACATTCATGCATACGAAGCTACTCACACTTTCGGCAGCCGGATCCCTGGCGTTGGCGGTGAACATCGGCCTTCCACCCGCCTCCGCGTCGCTGCACTCCGGCGATCCTGAAGTCTCTGAGTCTCCGCTGTCTGGAATCAGCGCAACCGGGGCACTTTCGGCAGGGGCCAGGGACGCATCGTCGACGACGAGGTCAGTCACGCGGACGAAGACCACATCCCTGCCGCCGTTGCTGCGCGCTCCGCAGAGCCTTCGTGATACTTCGGCTCATTTCACCAGCGCCGTTGTCGCTCATGCACAGGACCAAGCCGTGACGAGCCCATCGTCGACCGAGAGCCCTCATGTGTCCAATGATCGTAAGGATGGGGACCTTGCAGCGCCAACGGGATCAGGTGCCGCTGAAACTACGGACGGAATCACGATTTCGGCATTGTCCGATGTCATCGATCTGCCGTCAGCGTCACCGAATGTCGTAGGAATCGCATTCGACGACGACGTTCGGGTCGAGTTCGAGATCAGAACTCACACGAATGGCCGCTGGTCCGGGTGGCAGCACCTGCATGCTTCGGATGCCGGGGAGGGCTCGCGCGGCACGGACCCCTACTACACCACTGATACAGACAGTATTCAGGTGCGTGTTCTCGGTGACGGCGGCAGTCCAGCCGATGCCAAGGTCGTCAGTGTCGCTTCGAAGAGGCACCCCGGCGATTCAGAACTGGTGGCAGAGAATGCGCCCAAGAGTTCGGAATCGGTTGATCGGGAGGTGTCGCAGCATGCCCACTCAATTGACCACGCCTCGGTACCACCTTGCACACGGACGGGCGGATGCACCTGTCCACTATGCGCAGCATCGGCGGCCAACGTGGCGAAGAACTCTGTTGTCCAGCCCGAAGTCGCTACCCGTAAAGACTGGGGTGCGAGCGAGAAACTGGTACGAAATTCTCCCACGATCGCGGACTCAGTCTCCGCCGCAGTGATCCATCACACCGATGGCAACAACGACTATGCCGCAGAGGATGTGCCTGCGATTCTACGAGGGATCCAGTCGTTTCACATCACGGGTCGAGGGTGGTCGGACATCGGCTACAACATGCTCGTCGACAAATACGGAAGACTCTGGGAGGGGCGCGCAGGCGGGGTAAAGAAGGCCGTAGTCGGCGCTCACGCCGCCGGGTACAACACAGGATCGTTCGGCATTTCCGTGCTCGGCGACTATGACAAGAAGGCACCGCCCCAACGCACTCTTGATGCGGTCGCGGAGGTGGTCGGGTGGAAGCTGTCCTTGAGCGGGGTGAAAGCGGGTGGCTCGACATCACTAGCCGGGGAGGAGATGAAAGCGATTGTCGGACATCGCGACGTTGGCCAAACAAGCTGTCCCGGCGACGGGTTCTACGCCAAATTCGACTCGATCCGTCAGGCCGCCGATGACTACCAAACTGGGAAGAAGGCGGGCGCGGGCGAAGAGGATGAGAACAAGGACGAATCTGACAGACAGCCTGACCTTGTCCCCGGCGTCATCGATAGCAACGCTCGTGATGCACGAACCTGAACGCAAAAACTGTGAAGAACCCAAGCAAACGGGCTGACGATCGGACGGATAGAACAGTTTGGTAATCTTCGACCATGTCCGTCACTGAACTCTCTGACAGCGCCCAAAACTATCTGAAAGCACTTTGGAGTTTGGGCGAGTGGTCTGATGCTCCCGTCACGACCACCGCGCTTGCCCAGAAGGTTGGGGTCAGGCAGTCAACGACATCCGACGCGATTCGCAAACTCTCGGACGAGGGGCTCGTCGCGCACACGCCGTACGGGTCAATTGCTCTGACGGCACAAGGTCGAGTCTATGCCCTTGCGATGGTCCGTCGTCACCGCCTCATCGAGACCTTCCTCGTCGAGGTCCTCGGATACACCTGGGACCAGGTGCATAACGAAGCCGAGACCCTCGAACATGCGGTGTCAGACTTCATGGTCGACCGTATCGCCGAACATCTCGACCACCCCGATCGCGACCCTCACGGAGACCCCATTCCAGCTGCAGACGGAACCATTGATCGCCCGGCTGCGATCCCATTGACACACGTCGGAACGGGAAGCCGAGTCCGTGTCGAGCGGATTTCGGATTCCGATCCCAACCTTTTGCAGTTTCTGGCTGAGTACGGCATTCATGTCGGATCGTATTTCAGCACCGAAGCCGGTCCTCCATTCTCTGATTCTATTGTAATTCACCTTGAGGGAGGCAATGGAGCTGGCGTGACGCTCGGGCGCACGGCCAGCGACGCCATGTGGGTATCCCCGTGCTCTGCTGCGTGAGTTGTCGTAAGAACGGCGCTACTGAATTGTTGAAGTTGCGTAGACATACTCGGAGGCATCGTCGCTGAGGACTACAACGTTATCGTCTGGCTCCAATGTGAGACTGCTCTGGCCATCAGGGTGTTTCTCGAGGGTGATGTGGGTGCCCGGAAGGATGTTCTTCCGCTCCAGTTCGAAGAGTAGATGCTCAGGGGCGCGTCCAATTCTCGAAACTTGAAGTAGGTGAGCAGTCGGGAGAGCGGCGAGAGGTTCGCCGTCTCCCGGTCGCAGATCGTCTACCTTTGTTGGTATTCGGTTGCCATAGGGATCGAGCTCGGGGCTGCAGGCAAGAGCAGCCATCGTCTCCACGACATCGGAGCTCAGTGCCATTGCCATCACCGATGCCTCTTTCAATACGCGGTGCCATGGAACACTGAGAATCGTAAAGAGGTGGCAGCGGCAAATTCTTTCTGCGCGCACAGCCGACAGCGCCCTGCACGCGCCGGCGTCGGTCAATGAAAGTGGCCCATAATGCTCCTGCCTGACCAAATGAGTATTTGAAGCTTTGGGGGCCACCCGATCGTGCGGTTGGGGGCCACCGATATTGCCTGTGGGGGCCAGCAGCCGTGGACGTCGGGGCCACTGGCCGCCCATCAGCTCATCGTCACTGGTTCAAAGCAGCATGTTCTCGCATATTGTGACTGCCGGTCTCGACCCAGACCGTGTTGTGCACGATCCGGTCCATGATCGCATCCGCGTGGACTCCGGACCCGAGTCGTTGATGCCAGTCCTTCTTCGCATACTGGGTGCAGAACACCGTCGACGCACAGTCGTAGCGGCGTTCGAGCAGTTCCAACAGCATGCTGCGCATCGACTCATCCGGATGATCGAGCAACCATTCGTCTATCACGAGAACGCTGAACGCGGCGTACTTCTTCAAGAACTTCGTCGTGCCCATCGGTTTGTCCAACGCCTGCGCCCAAGCTTCTTCAAGATCAGGCATGCGAATATAGTGCGCACGGATCCGGTGCTGGCAGGCCCGTTTGGCCAAGGCGCACCCCAGGTACGATTTCCCGGAACCGGTGAACCCTTGGAACACGACGTTCTGGCCCCGCTCGATGAAACTGCAGGTCCCCAGCTGGGCGATCACGTTCCGATCCAGGCCGCGTTCATCGACCCTATCGAGTTGACGCAGGTCGGCTGCCGGGTAGCGCAACCCGGCCCTGCGGATGAGTCCCTCGATTTTGGCGTGATTGAATACCGAATGGGCTTCATCGACGACCAGTCGCAACCGTTCGTCGAAGCTCATTCCCATGGTCAGATCCTCGTCTTGGGACTCGAGTGCCTCCAGCAGGGCCATCGCGCCCATTTCGCGCAGTTTGCGCTTGGTCTCTGTATCGATCGAGGTCACCGAGTGCCTCCTGCATAGTAGGAGGCACCGCGGACGTAGCCGCCGTGCTCGACAGGTTCGGTCCGGGCTGGTCTGGTCTGGTCCTGACCGGTGGCAAGGATCGGTTGCACATGCGCATACCGTGGCGACCGCACCGGCCCCGCCAGCGTAATCCGGCAAGCGGCTTCGACCCGGTCGGCAGAGTAGCGGCGGGAGAGTCTCAACACCGCCAAGGCAGGGTTGAGTCCTTGCTCGTCGATGGCTACGGACTCGAAGATGCGATTGATGACGACCAGCGTCGACGCCCCGATCCTCTCGGCCCATTGGCGTATCCGGGCCGCGTCCCACGGCTGGTATCTGTCCCCAGCAGGAAGGCCAGCATCATTCGTGCGATACTCATTGACCGCAGTCTCTGGCAGCAGCAGGTGAGTCGTGACTCGCTGGTCCCCGCGGTAGACTTCGAGGCTGCGGTCGGTGATGCGCAGATCGACTTTGGATCCGATGTGCTCAAACGGCACCGAGTAATAGTTGCGCGCCCAGCTCACATGCCCGTTCCTGGCCACACGCCGCCCATAGATCCACTGACTGATCTCGTAGGCCACCTGCGGCAGCGGTGTCAACAGCGGTTCCTCCTCCGTGGTGAAGACACTGAGCCTGGATCCGGGCCGCTTCTGGAAAGGTTCAGCATTATAAGCGCAGACTCTCTCCTCGATCGCGGCCGTCAACGTCGGCAGCGATGTGAACCGCCGGTCACGTAGCCCTGCGATCACCCATGTGGCGACATGTCCGACAGTATTTTCAACACTCGCCTTGTCTTTTGGTGCCCTGATTCTGCCCGGTAGAACAGCAGCCGAATAGTGGGCAGCCATTTCCCGATAGGCGTCGTTGAGCACGATTTCACCGTCGCGAGGATGAGTGATGACTCCGGTCTTGAGATTGTCGGGCACGATCCGCGGTGTTGAACCGCCGAAAGCGGTGAACATCGCCACATGCGCCCGGAGCCACGAGTCCTGACTCATGTCCAGGCTCGGGTGCACGAATGCGTATCTGCTGAAGGGCAGACACGCGACGAACAGATAGACCGTCTTCGGCTTGTCTGCCCCCGTGTGCAGTTGCATTGTCGGACCGGACCAGTCGACCTCGATGGTCTGGGCGGCTTTGTGTCCCACACGAGAAGCTGCACCGGTGACGAGGACGTGGCGCTGATAGGTGCGGCAGAACCGGTCATAACTCATCGCCGGATCACCAGCCGCAGCGCACTCATCGGCGTACTCGCCATGGAGGAGCTTCAGCGTCACCCCGACCCGGGCCATTTCCTTATGGATTGCCTTCCAGTCAGGTTGGGCGAACACGCTGTCATGGTCCCCGCGGCCCGGGAACAGGAGGCCATACACTTCACTGTCAGCACGGTCCTTGACATCATCCCACCCGAGTCCCGCAGCGTCGGCGGCCTCGAGGACCTGCGTGACCGATTTGCGTGACATTGCCTGGGAGCCAGCGATCGCTCTGCCAGAAGTCCCTCGGCTCGAAGCTGTAACACCAGTTTGGCCCTGATCTTGCGTACCATTAATATTCTCCTTTCGCCGCGTGCCCTATACACGCGGTGAAAGGAGCTTATAAGTCGTGGCCCCCACGAACGCCATAGCTGGACCCGAAGTCCACGATCGCGGGATCATGCAACTGGCCCCCGAGCTCACGATTGACGGCCCCCAACAAGACGGATATTCACAAATTGTGACTGGCGAGGACTCGAAGGTACTGAGTCACTGCAGGCCGACTGCGTTGCAGAGTCTCGGCAAGCTGGGCCCGGGTCATGGACTTGTTTTTCGACTCCTCCAGCTCCCAGAGACCGCGGAGGTACTCGTCGATCACGGAACTTGAGCCTCTGCCGAGTGCCGCTTCCACTGGTCGTTGGTCCGGCGATGTTGCCGCGACTTGGCGATCAGCCCGTGGCTGGGGCTGAACAGGTAAACACCGGTGAAGACGACACCTTGGACAAGCACAACTAGACCGCCAGATGAGGCATCCAACCAGTAACTCAGGTAGATCCCTAGCACCGAGGACAACGCCGACATGATGGGCGCGATGAGGAGCATTCGATTGAATCTATCGGTGAGAAGGTGGGCGGTCGCTCCTGGAATGATGAGCATCGCCACGACCAGGATGACACCGACAACCTGAAGTGCTACCACTGTCGTCAGAGCAAGGAGTGCAAGCAGCAGCGCTCCGAGAACCCGCGGCGACAGGCCGATTGCGTAAGCGTGAGTCGGATCAAATGCGTACAGAGTCAGGTCGCGGCGCTTGGCAATCAGGACGGCGAACGCGATGACAGCAAGCAGCGCAATCTGTCGAAGGTCCGAAGTCGAAACGCCGAGGATGTTGCCGAAGATGATGTGATTGAGGTCGGTGTGACTCGGCGTCGTCGAGATCAGCACTAGCCCCAGGGCAAACAGGGTCGTAAAGACGATGCCGATGGCAGCGTCTTCCTTGATCCGACTAGTTCCTCGAAGAATGCCGATCGCTGCGACTGCGATGAATCCGAAAACCAGCGCACCGGCGGCGAAGGGGATCCCTGCGATGTAGGCAATGACGACCCCGGGAAGAACTGCGTGCGAAACAGCGTCACCCATCAGAGACCAGCCGACCAGGATCAGCCAGCACGATAAGAGTGCGCAGACGATTGCAGCGAGCACTGTGGTGGTCAGTGCTCTGATCATGAATTCGTAGTGGAGTGGTTCGATGACGAGACTGTAGAGGTTCATTCGGATTCTTCTGCCCTTCGAATGTCGAGACCAAATGCCAGTGAGAGGTTCTCGGGGCGCAGAGCATCGGCGACAGGACCTTGAAAGAGGATTGACTGCAGCAAAAGGATTGCCTCATCAGCCAGTTGTGGCAGAGCATGCAGATCGTGAGTGGAGATGAGCACGCAGTGCCCCTCATCGGCGAGTTCACGCAGCAGTTGAACGATGGTCGATTCGCTGCTCTTATCTACCCCAGCGAAGGGTTCATCAAGCAATAGCACGTTGGCTCCTTGCGCAAGTCCACGAGCGACAAATGTGCGTTTCTTCTGCCCACCAGACAACTGTCCGATCTGTCGAGAACCGAAGGTCTGGAGCCCGACGCGTTCTAGTGCCTGTTCGACCACTTGACGATCCGCCGACGTGGGCTTTCGAGTGAATCCTTGATACGCGTAGCGGCCCATCATGACGACATCGCGGACGCTGACGGGGAACGTCCAGTCAACATCCTCACTTTGTGGCACGTATCCCAGCAAGCCTTCTTTCCGTGCTTGCGTCGGTGTCCTGCCGTTGATCGATACGGTGCCTTGAACCGGGCGGGTCAGTCCCATGATCGTTTTGAACAGAGTGGACTTCCCCGACCCGTTCATTCCGATCAGACCTGTCACGGAACCGAACTCCACTCCGAGACTGACATCCTCCAGTGCCCTGACGTCGCCGTATTGCACTGTGACACCGTCAGCACGGATTGCTGAAGTCACTTGTTCCCACCCGTCAGAGCTTCAGTGATGGTGTCAGCGTCGTGCTTAATGAGCTCAAGGTATGTTGGCACAGGTCCGTCCGCTTCTGAAAGCGAGTCGACATACAGTGTCCCGCCAAACTCCGCGCCGGTGGCGTCAACGACTTGTCGCATTGGTTTGTCCGAGACGGTGGACTCACAGAATACTGCGGGAACGTCATTGTGCTTGACGAACTCGATAGTGGAGGAAATCTGCTGCGGGGTTGCCTCCTGCTCCGCATTCACAGGCCAGATGTAGCGCTCGTCGAGATCCGCGTCCCGGGCGAGGTAGGAGAAAGCGCCCTCACACGTGACGAGGGCTCGTTCTTTGTCTGGCAGTGTCGACAGCTCACCGACAAGGTCATCCTGAACGGTTTGAAGTTCGTCTTTGTACGACTCTCCATTGGACTGAAAGTCGGCGGCGTGATCTGGATCCAGCTCGCTGAAAGCATCGACCATGTTGTCGACATAGATTTGGACGTTGACAGGGCTCATCCATGCGTGGGGATTCGGCTTGCCCGCATAGGCGTCCTCGGAAATGTCGATTGGTTCGACACCCTCGGAAACGACTTCATGCGGGGCGTCGGTCTGTTCGACGAATTGCTCGAACCATGCCTCCAGATTCAGCCCATTGTCAAGAATCAAGTCGGCTTCTGACGCCTTGGCCACATCCTTGGGAGTGGGTTCATATCCATGGATCTCGGCACCGACTTTGGTGATCGATTCCACCTCCAGGTGTTCGCCGGCTACGTTGTCGGCAATATCGGCAAGGACGGTGAACGTCGTCAACACCTGAGGCTTACCTTCGGTCGACGACGACTCCGCGTTCCCAGCACCGCAACTTGTCAGGGCTAGCGCCGACGCAGAGATCAGAGCGAGTTTCGACTTCAAATTGATTTGCATTCCCATCACTCATTTCTCGATTCATGTTCTCAAAAGCTCAGACTGCGACAGAGTGGGCTTTCAGCGTTTATATGACGGACTTCAAATCGCGCAGTATCGCAACCGGCGCCGGCGGCCCCGTTCATCGATACCTGAGAGTAGGTGGAGGTTCCGCCCGGTGTGCGGCTTCTATGAAGTGGTCGATGTCCTCCGAGCGTGCGCTCCTGAGAAACAGGGACGTCAGACGAAAGAGGTATCCGAGCATCCGCTCGACGTCTGAGCACGTTCTCACTACTTCAAGAGCGCCATCGGTGTTGCCAGCGCGAAGTTCCTCGAACACGGTGATCGCTTCGATCCAGGTGCCCTGCGGTTGTGCACTCTCGTTCATCATCAATCCTTTCGGTTGGGGCGCCGGACACCGAGTCGCGCTTGAAGTTCGGTACGCCGAATCTATAGTATTGGTGTACCGAATTACAAAAAGCACGGCGGGGAAACCTCAGAAGCCTCAACTGAGGTACGCGCAGAAGGCTTGGCAAAAAGAGTTTCTAGTTCTAGGAGGGCTGTAGTGGTGCATGGACCGCGGCCACAGACGACCTATCCGATCCGAGAGCTGCACGAGGGTGAATCGCCGGACCTGGTGTATTTCTCCAGCGTCTCGGAGAACACCCGTCGATTCGTCGATAAGCTCGACCGTCCTGCCGTACGCATACCGTTGCGCCCACGCTTGGAGGGCATGATTCGAGTGGCATGCCCCTTCGTCTTGGTCGTGCCGACTTACGGCGGCGGGGAACAGGCGGGTGCGGTTCCGAAGCAGGTGATCGCCTTCCTGAACGACCCGGACAACCGCGCTCTGCTGCGCGGGGTGATCACCGCGGGGAACACGAACTTCGGCGAGCATTACTGCCTGGCCGGGCCCATCATCTCGCGCAAGTGCCGCGTGCCCGAGCTCTACCGCTTCGAGCTGCTGGGCACACAGCGCGACATCGAAACCGTCAACAACGGCCTGGACCGCTTCTGGGACCAGGCCAACAACGAGAGGACAACCGCATGACCACCATCGCCTCAGAGGTTCCCGTGCGCACCGGCATCGGAGAGCGGAAAGACTACCACGCGCTCAATGCCGAACTGAACCTGTTCGCCCCCGACGGCTCGATCCAGTTCGACAAGGACCGTCAGGCCGCCGCCGAGTACCTCCGCCAGCATGTGGTCCCGAACACCAAGGTCTTCTCCTCGGCGGCCGAGCGCCTG
Source organism: Brevibacterium aurantiacum (assembly GCF_003932995.1). Taxonomy (NCBI): domain Bacteria; kingdom Bacillati; phylum Actinomycetota; class Actinomycetes; order Micrococcales; family Brevibacteriaceae; genus Brevibacterium; species Brevibacterium aurantiacum. The sequence continues at coordinate 1,195,376 of NZ_CP025333.1, read as the reverse complement.
GAGTGGCTAGTGGACCACGATTACTACGAGTCCGAATTCCTGGAAGCCTACACCCCGGAATTTCTATGCGCACTGCACGAGCGCGCCCATTCCGTGGGCCACCAGTTCGCCACTTTCTTGGGAGCCTTCAAATTCTTCACCTCGTATGCTCTGAAAACCTTCGACGGCACCACCTATCTCGAAGGGTTCGAAGAACGGGTGGTCGCTACCGCGCTCTACCTCGGTCAGGGCGACGAGCAACTGGCCACCGGGCTGGTCGACGAGATGCTCTCCGGTCGCTTCCAGCCCGCGACGCCGACGTTCCTCAACGCGGGGAAAGCCCAGCGCGGCGAACTGGTCTCCTGCTTCCTACTGCGCGTGGAAGACAACTTAGAGTCCATCGGTCGCAGCGTAAACTCCGCCTTGCAACTGTCCAAGCGCGGCGGGGGCGTGGCGCTGTTGCTGTCGAACCTGCGTGAGGTCGCTGCTCCGATCAAACGAATCGAGAACCAAGCCTCCGGCGTGGTGCCGGTGATGAAGATCCTCGAGGACTCGTTCTCCTACGCCAACCAGCTTGGCGCTAGGCAGGGCGCAGGCGCGGTCTACCTGCACGCCCACCACCCCGACATTCTTCGCTTCCTCGACACTAAGCGCGAGAACGCCGACGAGAAGATCCGCATCAAGACCCTCTCCCTGGGAGTCGTCATCCCTGATGTGACCTTCCAACTGGCCAAGGATAACCGGGACATGCACCTCTTCAGCCCCTACGACGTGCAGCGCGAATACGGTACGCCGTTGTCAGACCTGTCGGTGAGCGACCACTATGACGAGCTCGTGGCGAACCCGCGGATTCGAAAGAACGCGGTCAGCGCCCGAGAGTTCTTCAAGACCCTCGCCGAGCTCCAATTCGAGTCCGGATACCCCTACGTGCTCTTCGAAGACACCGTCAACCGTGCCAATCCGCTGGCAGGTCACATCAACATGTCCAACCTCTGCTCCGAGATCCTGCAGACCAACACGCCTTCGACCTACGACTCCGCTATCGGGTACCAGGAAATCGGCCAAGACATCTCCTGCAACCTCGGCTCACTCAACATCGCTCAGGCCATGAACTCCTCGAACCTGGGGTCGACCGTGGAAACCGCGGTGCGGGCACTGACCAGTGTCTCCGACCAGACTAACGTCGATGCCGTCCCGTCCGTGGCGAACGGGAACGAGACCAGCCACGCAATCGGACTGGGCCAGATGAACCTGCACGGCTACCTCGCCTCCCAGCGCATCCACTACGGCAGCGAAGAAGGCATTGACTTCACTGACATCTACTTCCTTACCATCACCTATCACGCGATCCGCGCATCGAATCAAATCGCGATTGAGCGCGGTAAGACCTTCGCCGGCTTCGAGGACTCGACCTACGCCGACGGCTCCTACTTCGACAAATACACCCAACATGACTGGCTGCCCGCCACTCAGCGGGTGCGCGAACTATTCGCAGACGCAGGCGTGACCATCCCTTCCCGCGAGGACTGGGTACGGCTGCGCGAGTCGGTGAAACAGCACGGAATCTACAACGCCTACCTGCAGGCCGTCCCGCCCACCGGTTCGATCTCGTATGTGAACAACGCGACCGCTTCGATCCACCCAGTCACGGCGAAGATCGAGATCCGCAAGGAGGGCAAGCTCGGCCGCGTCTACTACCCGGCCCCGCACATGAGTGATGACAACGTCGGCTTCTATCAAGACGCCTACGAGATCGGCTACGAGAAGATCATCGACACCTACGCCGCAGCAACCCGACACGTCGACCAGGGGCTCTCGCTCACCCTGTTCTTCCGCGACACTGCCACGACTCGCGACATCAACCGCGCTCAGATCTACGCGTGGCGCAAAGGCATCAAAACCCTCTACTACATCCGACTGCGCCAACCAGCACTCGAAGGTACCGAGATCGAGAACTGCGTCTCCTGCACACTCTGACCCAATCCAGCCCATACCTAAGGAACCCGCATGACGACCACTAACCCCACCTGCCCGCTCTCCGAGACCTCGGTTACCCCGCCCAAATACCGCCACGACCCATTGGCCAGGCTGCGACCGATCAATTGGAACCGCGTCGGCGACGAGAAAGACCTCGAGGTATGGAACCGGCTCACCGCGAACTTCTGGCTACCCGAGAAGGTGCCACTGTCCAACGACATCCCCGCCTGGCAGAGGCTCACCGAGAAGGAACGAACTCTCACTATGCGTGTCTTCACCGGGCTGACGATGCTTGACACGGTGCAAGCCACAGTCGGGGAGATCTGTCAGATCCAGGATGCTCGCACCGAACACGAAGAGGCCGTCTACACCAACATCGCGTTCATGCAGTCGGTGCACGCCCGGTCCTACTCTTCGGTGTTCTCCACCCTGACGAGCACTCCGGAGATCGACGACGCCTACCGGTGGGCCGTAAACAACGACCTGCTTCAGCAGCGGTGCAAAAAGGTACTGAAACACTACTACGGCAACGACCCGCTCAAACGGAAGGTCTCCTCTACTCTGCTGTCCTCGCTGCTGCTCTACGCAGGATTCTACCTGCCATTGCATTTCTCCGTGCACGCCACACTGACCAACACCGCAGACATGATCCGCCTCATCCTGCGGGATAAGGCCGTGCACGGCTACTACTCCGGCTACAAATATCAGCGAGGCATCGAGAATCAGGCATCTGAACGGCAGAACGAGATGCACGAGTTCACCTACGAGCTGCTTGAAGACCTCTACGAGCTAGAGCTCGCCTACTCAGGTGAACTGTACGAGCCGCTGGGGCTGATGGACGACGTGGCAGTGTTCGTACGCTACAACGCGAACAAGGCACTGATGAACCTCGGCTACCCTGCACGTTTCAGCCCGGGAGAGACCGAAGTCAATCCGGAAATCCTCGCCGCACTGGCACCAGGTGCTGATGAGAACCACGACTTCTTCTCCGGGTCCGGTTCCTCCTACGTCATCGGCAAGGGCGAAGACACCAGCGACGCCGACTGGGACTTCTGACTTTTGTCGCCCGACCATCCTCATCAACTATGAAAGGCCCCTTATGACCAAGAACATCTCCGTGATCATCGGCAGTCTGCGCCGCGGTTCCTACGCTCGCAAGATCGCCCACCAGGTCATCAGGTACTTCCCTGACGGCTACAACGTGCAGATCGTCGAAATCCGCGACCTGCCGCTCTACGACTTCGACTATGACGACCCCGACGTCTCCGACAAACCAACCCCAGAGGCGTACACGCACTTCAGGGAGACTATTAAAGCCTCCGACGGCGTGTTATTCGTAACCGCTGAGAACAACCGCACTATCCCAGCCTGCCTGAAGAACGCAATCGACATCGGCTCTAAGCCCAACAGTGACGTCGCGTGGAAGAACCTCCCGGCCGGGATCATCAGCCATTCCGTGGGCCGCATGGGCGGCTACAGTTCGCAGAAGAACCTCCGCCTGGCCCTGTCCTACTTCGACATGCCTACCCCTGGCCAACCGGAAGTGTTTCTCGGCCAGTCGCCGAGCTTGTTTGATGAGGACGGGGCTATCGCTGCTGAGACGACTGTGGAGTTCCTCCAGAACTACGTGCAACGGTTCACCGAGCTCGTTTACGCCCACCCGCGCGGGTGAAGGTAGATTCTGGCTCTGACGAGCTGGTACTCTCCACCGCCGTTGAAGACCTTTGTAGCCAGGAGGCCGTCGATAGTCCTCGCCACTCGTCGGGCCGGATCTGTCCCGGTAGTGGCGGTCCCGAACTTGATCGCACGGCGGGCAGAACCTTTCGGTCCGAGCAATTGCCTATTCACCTACTTCAGGAAGCGATCACCTATGCCTTTGCGCGCACAGCATATCCGCACTGCTTTCCTTGACTACTACCAGGGACGCGGTCATACCGTCATTCCACGCAGTGGCCTCGTGGCGGAAGAAGATGGCACCACCTTGTTTACCGGCAGCGGCATGCAACCGTTAATGCCATACCTACTGGGTGAGCCGCACCCTTCGGGTCTGCGGCTGGCGAACTGCCAACCAGCAGTACGGGCACAGGACATGGTTGAAGTCGGCGACAATCGACACACTTCGTTCTTCGAAATGCTAGGGAATTGGAGCCTCGGTGACTACTTCAAAGAGCAGCAGATCCGCTGGTTCTTCGATTTCTTGACCCGCATTGTCGGGTTGGATCCCCACCGTTTGTATGTCACCGTGTTCGGCGGCGATGTTTCGGCACGTGTCCCACGTGACGAGGAAGCGGCGCAGATCTGGAAGCAAGTGTTCGCCGACGCCGGAATTGAAGCCCAGGTCGCGGTGATCGGGACCCAATCCGACGGGGACGCCCGTGGCATCAGTCCCGGGGAACGCATCTTCTTCTATGGCGACGAGGAAAACTGGTGGAGCCGAGGTAAGGGGCTGGCTGGCACTCCGGTTGGGGACCCTTGTGGGCCCGACAGTGAAGTATTCTTCGACTTCGGCCCTGAGCACCACGACCCGACCCATGGTCTGCCACATCCGGCTAGCGAAAGTGGTCGATTCATGGAGATCGGGAACCAGGTGTTTATGCAATATCAACGCCAACCCGACGGCACCTTCACCCAGCTGACTCACCGCAATGTCGACTTTGGTGGCGGCTTGGAAAGGATCACTGCGGCTGCGAACGACGACCCGGACATATTCCAAATCAGTGCCCTTCGCCCTATCATCGAACACTTGGAGAAGCTCAGCGGCCGCTCATACCGGGACGCGACAGTTGGCATGCGTGTGATTGCCGACCACCTGCGTGCAGCAGTGTTCATGATCGTGGCCGGGGTGCGGCCGGCGAACAAAGAACGCGGGTATGTGCTGCGCCGACTGGTACGTCGGGCGATCCGGTATGGGCAGGCAATCGGAATTCAAAAGCTCTTTCTGCCCACCACAGTTTCGGTAATCACCGTCCTCTACAATGACAACTATCCGGAACTAGACACGCAGCACAAGACGATCATGACGGTTTTGGAGAAGGAAGAACGCGTGTTCCTGCGCACGCTTCGCAAGGGCTTGGAAGAACTCCACCGACGAGGCCCAACGGGGATGACTGGGAAGGATATCTTCACCTTGTATGACACGTTCGGGTTCCCCACCGAACTCGCGGTGGAGGAAGTACTCCATTCTGGTTACAGCCTCTGTCCGCAATGGAGGGACACCTTTGACCGATATATGCAGCAACAGCGCGCTCGGTCCCGAACAACCGTTTCGCGCAAAGGCCCCGTCCAATGACTGACCTCAGGTTGGCGGTTGAACGATTGACGAAACTTTAGGCTCTCAAGCACCGGGTTTGATGGAGAGTTCTCTAATCATCGGCTCGTGCACGAGCTACGCAGCCCGCGGCAGCGCACTGAAAAAGTCTGATCGGAACGCAGAGGGAGTCGCTACACCAAGTGCTCCGGTGAGGCCGGTACGTGTTGAACCAGTGCACCCGCTCCGCCGCGGCGAGCTCGACATCATCAATGCCTTTCCAGGCACCCTTGTTCCGGATGAGTTCGGCCTTATAGAGTGTGTTCAGCGTTTCGGTGAGGGCATTATCGTATGAATCGACTTTAGACCCGACAGAAGCGACGGCGTCTTGCCCAGCTAGGGCCTCGCCATATCGGATTGCGCGATACTGGGCGGTCCCAATGGTGCACCAGCCCGAACAGGTCGCCACCTGCACGTTTGCGCTGATAGATTCCCATCTGCAAAGCGTCGAGGGCCAACTCGGTTTGTAGCGACCGCGATACCTGCCAGCCGACGATCTCGCGGTTGAACACGTCGGCGACGAACGCGACATGGAATTGCTGACGGTTTAGTTGACTCCGGGGTTTACGCCGCCAGAGCGACAGCCTTGTGGTGAACAAGCGCGTATTCAACCGGAGTCAGTTTACCCAAACGCCGATGACGACCTCGCTCGAGAGGGACTGCACGGGTCGGTCAGCACCGTCAGTCTCCCACGGGTGTCCGCACAGGGGCCAAGCGTCAAGCCAAGAGGCGTAGCATCCCGCGTCGACGAGCCCGACTACGTCGATTGGTCTCTCGTTCTTCAAAGTATTCGCTGCCGTCTCGGTGGTCGAACGGTGCTCGATATCGACCGTGTTACCTTCCCTGCTGGGAGGGTGAGTGCGATCCGAGGCGTCAAAGGTGCCGGAAAATCGACACTGGCCCGAATTATCGCAGGCCTGCAGGCCTGCGGAGGCACTGTGTCAATGGGCGATCGATCACTGAGTCGGAAAAGAAGACTACGGCAGAGCGCGATCGTCATGCAGGACGTTCAACGACAGTTATTCACTGAAAGTGTGATGGCTGAGATCGAACTCGCGGACACTGGCGCAACCAACGCCCCTGATCTTCGCGAAGTACTCAGTGCTCTCGGCCTCACCGACCTCTCCCAACGCCACCCGCTCGCGCTCTCCGGGGGTCAACAACAGCGCCTGGTCGTCGCCGCCTGTGTTGCTGGCCGCCGCATTGTCGTCTTCGGCGAACCCAGCTCCGGCGTCGACCGTCGCCACCTTACTTCCATCGCCGAGGAGATCCGCGCAGTCGCCGCCGGTGCGGTGGTCCTGCTCATCAGCGACGATGAGTACCGGCTCGCCCTGGCCGCTGATGCCGAACTCACGTTATGTGCGCTCGATTGACTGACGATGGTGACATGGATCTGGTGCCGGCCACGAGGATCGATCTTGAGGCCTATCTTGCCGTGGTGAAAAACGGAAGCATCGGGGCCGCTGCGCAGGAGCTTTGCTTTTCCGGAGCTTCGGTGCCGGCGCGGATCGGCGTGCGTGAAGTGGTCAGTCACTATGCCACTTGCCGATAAATTTCGTGAACACGTTGGCCATACCCCGATCGATCGATGCTTTAACCAGTCCCATGGCAGAAACGCGCGGATATCTTGGTCAGATCCTCGTCGGCGCTCTTGCAGCTGTGTTGGGAACAGGGATCGTCGCTGGGGTTGTGGCGCTCAGTAGGGCACTGCTGTGGATCGAATTCCACCATGTTCCGCATTTCTTTGTTTCTGGAACCAGAAACACTGGCGCTCCAGCCTTTAAATCACCCTCAACCTTGTGTGTGGGTCAAAATCGATCGATCTTGACCGACAACGAATCGTACTCGGGTGAGTCCCATAGAGTGGTGGCATTCCCACCAGGGACTTCACCCCCAAAAATGTGAAGAACCATCGTGGGATCCCGCTAGTAGTTCCGCCAAGAACCTCACGAAAGGCATCCCACGATGGCTGACCCCAATTCTGCCGTGTCGACCCTGATCAACCAAGTCCTGACCGACCCTGACCTCGCCCACTCCGACGTGTTTAGGCAAATGCTCCAAGCTGGCCTCCAGGACCTCATCGAAGCCGAAGCCACCGCCACGATCGGTGCCGCCCGCTACGAACGCAGCGAAGACCGTTCAACACGCCGTAACGGGTCGCGGAAGAAGACCCTGGCAACTCCCTCGGGAGAAGTCGACCTGGCGATCCCGAAGCTACGGAAAGGCTCGTTCTTCCCGTCCCTGCTCAATCCCCGTCGGCGGGTCGATAAGGCCCTCTACGCCGTCATCTGCCAGGCCTGGATCGACGGAGTCTCGACGAGGAAGGTCGATGACCTTGTGCGTGCTTTGGGCAACGAGTCCGGGATCTCTCGGTCGACGGTGTCGCGGATCTGTGCCGACATCGACGAGGCAGTGGCCGAGTTCCTGGCCCGTCGACTCGATCACACGTGGTTTCCCTACCTCTTCGTCGACGCCACCTATGTCGATGTCCGCCACCGGGGTCGTGTCGTGTCTCAGGCCGTGGCTGTGGTCACGGGTGTCTCATCACAGGGCAGGCGGGAGATCCTGACCATGAGTGTCGGAGATGCCGAGTCCACGGACTTCTGGACACAGGTCCTGCGTGGGCTGCGTGAGCGGGGGTTGAAGGTGAGCACCGAGACTGATCCCGAAGGGGTCGCGCTGGTGATCTCTGATGCTCATTCGGGGATCAAGGCCGCGGTCAAAGCGATCCTGCCCGGTGCTGGGTGGCAGCGGTGTCGAGTCCACTTCGCTCGTAACGTCACTCAGCGCCTTGGCAGTGCGCACTCGAAGCCGGTCAACGCGTTGATCTCAACGATCTTCGCCCAGACCACAGCCGAGGCCGTCATTGCCCAGTACAAGCAAGTCGCTGAGAGTCTGCGGGCGTCGTTTCCCGACATCGCCGACATGCTCGAGTCCGCCGAGGTCGATTTGACGGCGTTCGTGTCCATGCCCAGGCAGCATTGGCAGAAGATCTGGTCGAATAACCCGATCGAGCGGTTGAACAGGGAGATCAAACGCCGTGCTGATGTCGTTCAGATCTTTCCGAACCGGGAGTCGGTGACTCGGTTGATCGGGGCCGTGTTGCAGGAACAGCACGAGGAATGGCAGTACGGTGAGAGACGCTATTTGTCGGAGATCTCGATGCGCAAACTCGTGACGGTGTTGCATGGGCAGACCGAGGTCGACCCGGTCGGGGTGGTGATGCCGCTGACCGCGTGATTCGTAGCCCGACCCCGCTGCTTAATACCAAGTTAAAGGAACTACCGAAGAACACCACGAAAAGGGACTTGACCTCGTACTCTTATTGCCTGCAAGATGCTTCGATGAGCGGCGGTCTATTGGCAGCGCTCATTCGCGACCATGAACCACCGCGCGCAGAGATTAACTCTCCCGTTTCACCCTCTGTTCGATTTCGCTGTTGTGCATTCGAGTGTGAAACAGTAAACAGTTGTTTGACTCTGATCTTCGCCAGGGCGACAGCAACGCTATCGCCCTGGCGAATACCAGCTTCCTATTTTTTGCTTCGCGCGCGCCACCCTAGGATCAGGTCTACAAGGATGAAGCCGATCAAGCTGACGCCGAGCACGGGCAGGAACCACGCCACGAACCCAGCAACCGCTACCACCGAGACGATTCCCCACCAGGGTGACCGTCGCAGCACGCCACGAGCCGGGGTCACCCCGAACTTGCGGTTGGTGTCGTGTTTGGGCCGGCGCTGCCACCACATCACATAACCCCACACCACCATGCACGCGATCCCTGAAGCCAGGGCAAAGAGAACAAGCTGGTTGGGCAGCCCGAACATGTTGCCCATGTGCGTGTCGATTCCCCACCGGGTGAGTTTCGCCCCGATGTTGAAGTCCTTGAAGTCGGTGCGATCGACAACCTCCATGGTGGTACCGTTGACCGCGACCGAGTCAACCTCGGTGGGGAAGCTGCGCTGAATCTCACTAACGACCCACGCCGAGTTCTCATCCTCGGGTGGCTTGATCTCCACGAGCCCGGTGTTGACATTGACATCCTGCGCGACCGAGAGCACAGAATCGAACGTTGCCGGATTCGGCCCATCCCCAACTGGTTCCGCTGGTGCTCCCCCACCATGATGGTGGGCATGTTCACCACCAGCAGGTGCGGAACCGTCGAGTGATGTGCTCACGGCCGGGGTCGTCCAGTCGATGGCTGTCTGGATCTTATTGACGCTCTCACCGCCGTATTGGGACCAGGTGATACCGGTCGCAGACAGGAACAGCATCCCGATCGCAGCCCACACACCGACAGAGGCATGCCAGGAGAACGTGCGGCGTAGGCCCTTGCGTTTGAAGCTCGGGTGGAGCATCTCCTTCGCCTTTCGCGTTTTCACTGCCCGCATCACCCATAGTCCGAGACCGGCCACGGCGATGATGCCCAACCAGGAAGCGGCGAGCTCACTGTAGAGACGACCCACATCGCCGAGGTGGAGACTGCGATGGAGCTGATCAAGCCACGTTCGCAGTGGCAAGGCTCCACTGGTGCCGTAGACAGTGAGATCTCCTCGGACTTCCGCGGTTGCCGGGTCGATGAAGATCGCTCGGCTCTCGCTTTCTCCAAGGGAGTCATCGGCATACATCACCCGCGTCGTGTCGCCTTCTTTCGGGGCCGGTCTCACTGCGGACAGTGTCGCGCCACCGCCGATGAATGCATTGGCTGCGTCAATCTGCTCGGCCAACGGAAGATACGTGTCGGCCTTCGGGGCGTAGAGTTCGTGTGCGTAAACGGCCTTCTCGATCTGGGGGCTGACCGCGTACAGGGCGCCACTGATCGCAGCGATGAGAATGAACGGTCCAACGAAGATACCGGCGTAGAAGTGCAGTCGTCTGAGGAACTGCCCGAACCACCCCCGGTGAGGTGGCGGTGAGGTCGGTGGAGACGATGGAGATTCAGCTGGTTCTGTGGTCAAGATAGTCATGTAATAGTCCTTTGAAAATCAGTCAGTCGAAGAGGGTGTCGCCGATGAATCCGTTCTCGTCACACCCGGGTGGAATGGCGAAGACGGCGGATCCGATCGGGGTCGTCCATTCGTTGAGAAGGTCGAGTTCGTCGAGGCGTTGCTGGATCGGAACGAACTGTGCAGTGGCATCGGCCTGGTAGGAGACGAACAGAAGCCCCGAGTTCGAGATCTTCCCGGGCTCCGGAGCGTCGTCGTAGTTGTAGGCGCGACGATGGATCCGTTGGGACCGATCCGGGGTTCTCGCCCTGGCCATATGGGAGAACTCGGGAATCACCGGGAAACCAACCGGGGTCAGAGCTGTGAAGTCAGGTTCGTCATGCTCGTTGACTCCCGTCAGCGGGGCACCATTCGCGAGATTGCGCCCTACTGACTGCTCCCGTCCAGGCCGGTCCAAGCGATCCCATTTGTCCAGATTCATCGCGATCCGTCGAATAACCATGCTGGTCCCACCAGTCATCCACCCATCCCGATTCCACACAAGTTCCTTGAAATCAGTGTCATCAGGTTGCGGGTTGACCGTTCCATCGACCTGCCCGAAGAGGTTACGCATCGTCGTCCCCGACTTCTCCGAACCCTGGGCGCGGCGAAACCCTCGTTGCACCCAACGCACGTCCGCACTGGAGCGGGTGTCCTTGAGAAGCATCCGCACAGCATGGGCAATGGTGAAAGGGTCATCAGCGTTGAACTGGAGTAACAAATCACCGTCACACCACCGGTCCTCAAGCTGGTCGATCCCGAATTCCGGTAACGAGCCCAACCATTCCGGCAGGGCCGCATCCCCAGCGACTCGGGCGACGAGATTCGGGCCGAATCCGAAGGTGACCGTCATCCGGGCCGGCACGGTTCCCAGTTCCGGTTCCGAATCGGCTAACGCTGGAACCCCTTGAGTCAGGCGCGCAGCGTCGTCGGTGATGGTCTTGAGCATCCGCGCCAGATCCTTCTTGGCCACGCCCTTCTTCAAGTTCAGTGCCACATACGTAGCATGGGCTTGAGGTTCTACGGTGATGCCGGACTGGTGGGCTCCGTAGAAGGGGATGCGGACCTCACCGTTAAGTGATGGTGATTCGTCTGTTCCGCTTGCTCGTGCCCGCCTGCTGGCGTAGTCGGCGCCGAGGGCGGCCAGACCGCCGGCCCCGGCAACGCCTCCCCCGATGAGGAGGCGTCGCCTAGACCAACCCGCACCCGGTTCAGCAGGAGTCATTTGCTCCCACCACTGTGGTCCATGTCTTCCATATCGTGTCCCTCGTGCTCACCGGCCTCGTCATCACCCGATTCGTAGTTCTCGTTCGCGCCCTCATAGTCCTTCACGGGCGCACTGAACTCGAGTGTCGAATCATCGGAGAACGTCAGGGTGAACTCCACCTCGTCACCTGCTTTAATCGGGTCGGTGAGGTCCATGAGCATGATGTGGTTCCCACCAGGTTCCAGTGCCAATGATTGGCCGGCAGTGATGGTGAATCCGTTCTCCTTTTCCCGCATCACCATCTCGCCGGATTCGTTCTCCACGGTTTCGTGGAGTTCAAGCGCGGTCGAGGCCTGGGATTCGGCCGAGACAACCGTCGCATCCGTCGATCCGGTGTTCTCGATGCTGCCGAAAGCCGCGGACATGCCATCGTCGGCGGCTTTGACCCACGCATCGGTAACCTCGACAGAGTCAGCGACAGGAGCAGACGTCTCCGTCGATTCAGCCTCGGCACCGCCACCGCAAGCGGAGAGGAGAAGGAGAGACGTTGAGACGATAGCGGTAGAAATCAGGGTGTGTTTACGCACGGTAGTGCCTTTCAAAGAGTAAAAGAAGTGGTCACGCAACGGTCAGTCGAGCGTTGCTGAAAACGGCTGATCAGTCGTTATGTCGCTGTTTCCTGGTGCGAGTGACGAAAGCGAAGATCCCGAAGGCCAACCCCATGCCGATGACCGCCACGAGAACGGGCCGCACCCAGGAGGGGAAGCTCGGCGCGTTGTCTGCACCCTCGGAGGCAGGTTGAGCGCTTTGACTCGGGGCCGAAGACTCAGCCGAGGTGTCTTCCGCGGAGGCCTTTGGGGCGTCGCCGACGGTGAATGGCACGACACCACTGATGGGGTGACCATCCGACGACACCACCCGCCAGGCCAGCGAATAGGCTGCGTCGGGCAGGTCCTCACTGATACCAGCGACAACACGAGTTCCCTCGAACTTCGCTTCATCGACCGAGTACTGCTTCCCGGCCGAATCGGTCAGGCGCAACTCAGCACCCATGGTCATCACTTCAGCGGAGTACTCGAGCGTCACCTCATCGGGTGAGGCATCGAGTTCTTCACTAGCGGTTGGGGTGCTGCTGATGAGCTGGTCGTGAGCGGCAGCTGGCCCTGATGGGACCCAGTGGATCGCCATGGCAGCGAAAACGGCAATGAGCAAGCAACCAATCACGGTCGTCGTGAAAATGGTACGAGTAGGACGAATCACGGGAGGACCTTCCAAGACAGAAACGATCTGATCGTGAGAAAGCTCCGAACCCACGTCTATACAACTCACATATACCAGGACGCGCCCCGTCAACCGAGACTCTTGGACACCAACAATCGAGTTTGGTGGCTGCAAGAGCACCGGGATAACGGTGAGGAAGAATCGCCCGCAAAATCAGCGGGAAGAAGTGAAAGTAGTGGGTTCAGAGCGCGAACACGGGCGGACCACGCCTGAGGACAGGTGAACGGTCGACGTTTTGAGAACCAACCACACGGGGCTGTGCGCACGCCCGGTCTACCCGAGCGATACCGGTGAAAACGACAGGGATCGATACTATGGCGACGATCAGTGACCAGATGAGACTGATGAGTTGGTTGATGTTTGCCAGGATTGTTTCGAATCGGTAGATCACGGCGATCGTGAGCATGGCTGCCAGTAGGTGTGAGGCCAGCATCGTCGGTGATGTCAGCGAGTGGTCCATGCCCGCGTGGCCGGATGGCATCATCGCGGAATCAGGCATGGAGTGCATCATATGGTGGCCTGAAGCCAGCGAATCGGCTGCGATCGACGACGGTTCTTGGCGCATATTTGGTCCGTGGCCGAGGACTGAGAACATCCAGTGAAACATTGCCTGGCTGGCTATGACCGACGCTGAAAGTCTCCACAATGAGAGGGACGATCGAGCTAGGAGCACGCACACGAATACGGACAAGGCAATGACGACCGTCATGCCGAAAACGTTTGGTGCCGACCCGCCGGCGATGATGTGGGATGCCAGAGCGGTAAACGATGCGAAGACGGCGGCACCAACACCCCTGAGGGTGCGTGTGCGTCTCGCATTCATCGACATGCCAGTATCTTCCCAGATTCACGGGTCCGCGGCCAGTTGGCGTGATCCGATAATTGTTCAGAAGCAGACCACCCTCCGATCGAGGCGCCGGAAACGAAGGTGCTGCGGCAGCTCGGTCTCGCCCACCCGTTACATTCATTGTCAAGCAGCAACTGGGGTCTTCGCTTCATAGAAGGACCCGGCCTTGACCATAGCGAACATTACATTCAGCCGGCGACGAGCCAGGCACATCACCGCAGCATCATGCCGCTTCCCCTCAGCCCGTTTCCGCTCGTAATACGCCTTCGATAACGGATCATGACACGACGCCACCCACGCTGAGTGGAACAGTGCGTTTGTCAACCGTTTGTTACCCGCCCTTGATGGGAACTCGCCCCGAATCGAAGTCCCCGACCGCCGCGTCACCGGCGCGACCCCGGCATACGCCGCCAAATGCCCGGCAGTCTTGAACGCAGAGAAATCACCGGCTGCCAGGAGGATCTGGGACGCGGTCTTAACGCCGACTCCCGGCATAGACGTTAAGCCTTGATCCACCGATGCGAGTAGCCGGATCAAGCCGCGCGTGAAATGGAAATGCCCCTTCTGAACTGGGAAAATGATGATGTTCGAAGTCAACATTCCCGTTCAAGAAAGGGGCACCTCTCAGGTGCTATTCAACCACACACCCGCGTCTGTGTCTCACTCCTTCGACGATGCGAACCTGACGGCCACTACCGGGCTCGTCCCGATCATGAGCCTCGCCCAGATGGCGGGCCTGCCAGACCTCGCCGAAGACCGTCTGACCGTGACCACCACCGGAGCCGACAAGGGCGCGAACCCGGCACCGAAACTGGCTACCCTGGTCGCGGGAATGGCTGCCGGGGCCGACTCGATCGATGACATGAACATCCTCCGCCACGGCGGCATGCAACACCTCTTCGATCGTGTCTACGCGCCCTCGACCCTGGGGTCGTTCCTGCGCTCGTTCGCCTTCGGCCACGTCCGGCAACTCGACGCGATCTCTTCCCGTTTCCTGACCAACCTCAACGAGCACACACCGCTGCTACCAGCCAGCGAAGACACTGGACAAGCGATGGTGTTCGTCGATGTCGACGACACCGTCATCGATGTCCACTCCGCGTCGAAGCAGGGAGCTGGATTCGGCTACCAAGGCAGTCGTGGCCTCAACGCACTGTTGGCGACCGCATCGACGGGCGACTCCGGCCAGATCATCGTCGGCCAGCGCCTGCGCAAGGGCTCAACCTCGTCAGCCCGGGGTGCTGACAAGTTCGTCGCCGACGCTCTGGCCACCACGACCCGAATCAACTCCGGCCTCCCAGCCCTGGTCAGGGCTGATTCGGCGTACTACTCCTCGACTGTGACCAAAGCCGCCCGGGATGCCGGGGCTGAAGTATCGATCACGGTCCGCATGGACAAGAAGGTCAAAGCAGCGATCGGAACAATCAGCGACGGCGCATGGACTGGCATCGAATACCCCGAAGCGATCTACGACGAAGAGACCAGGGCCTGGATTTCGAAGGCCGAAGTCGCCGAGGTCCCGTTCACCGCATTCACCTCGAAGAAGAAGTCCCTGCACGCCGCCGGCCGCTTGGTGGTCCGCCGCATCCCTGAACTCAACGAGACCAAACGCACTGCCGGGCAGGACCCATTGTTCGACTTGTTCCGCTATCACGCGTTCTTCACCACGGTGGACAAAGACCGTTTCGACACCGTCGCTGCTGATCACATCCACCGCAAGCACGCGATCATCGAGCAGATCAATGCGGAGCTGAAGAACGGTGCCCTGGCACATATGCCCTCTGGGGTGTTCAACGCCAACGCCGCCTGGGTAGCAGTCGCAGCGATCACACACAACCTGCTGCGGGCTGCTGCCGGACTCATCGGTGGACGGATGAGCAAAGTGCGCGCTCAGACGCTGCGGACACGGATCATCGGCATCCCGGCCCGGATTGCTCACCGGGCCAGGAAGCTGATTGTGCACCTGCCGAGACGGTGGCCGTGGGCGACGGAATTCGCACGACTCTGGCACGCGGCTCTGAGCCCACCTACACGATCATTGTCCTGACCGATTCGCTCCTGCTCGAGCACGACGCCGCAGGGTCTGGAGGAGACCCCGGGGAATCATCTATGTGGAAGAGACCGGTGAGAGACCGGGACACTACTTCCTGCCCTCGCGCCGCGTTCGCACTCGAACCCGAACGAACCGCCAAGAATCAACCGAATCGGTGGATCAAGGCTAAGACCTACTACTCGGTGTGCGGATAAAGCGAATGCCGAACTTCACCACCGCGGCGCAGACAAACCCAACTACTCCCAGGACCGCCGCAATGACACCAACCCACACCAATGCATCCTGCGCAGGACTGCTTTGCAGAGTTGTACCATCAACGAGAACGATGAACCCCGAGATAGCGATCCCGACCACAGCGGCACATGTGAGTCCCGCGAGTAGCAGGGCCGTCCCTATGGTGTTCAGCCGGCGCAGCTGGTCACGCCCTCTAGCCTCCCAAGGCCGCTGGTTCAAGACCGAGATAATGAAACTCGTGGCGATGAGTGTGAGAGCGACACCGAAGCCCAGGAGGATCCACATTGTTGAGAAGACTGCAAGGCCAGTGACAAAACCAGCTAGGAGTGCGAACAGGCCCGCAATGATCAGCACGACGGATAAGCGATCGCTACTCACGAATCTTGCTTTCTGGAAACCTGCCTGCGCATGAGATCGAGCATCTCTTTGCGGTCAGCTTCCTGCCGCTTGAGGTACTTGGTGATCCAGACAGTCGCAATTACGATGCCCGCTACGATGACGAGAAAGACAAACACTGGCAGAAGTGTCAGCAGCATGCCAAGGACGCCAAAGCTCGATTCGACGAATCCAAAGCCTTCCATATGCTCGATCCTTTCGGTGCATCTGCGGGCTCTGCCTCATTAGTTGAAAGCGATAAGGCTCATTCTATAGTGTGCGCAAACATCGCATGAGCACGATAGAAGAGGTGCATTGCCGAGATTCAGTGGCGCAACGCCGGGCAGTCAATCCGCTTTCGAAACCGTTGAAAACGGACGCGGGCCCCTTCGGGCACACGTATTTCTTGCCTTCACCTGCACAAAGTGTCCTGCGGGCGGTCACTTTCCGCCGCGAGCGTTCAATCGTGATCGCGACAATTCCCGTCACGGCCCTGACTCTACGACGAGTGTGCCAAGATCGGCATATGAATGGTTCCAAACCAGATTCGCTCTGGTCTTCGCCCACCAGTTAAGCAGCCTCTCAGTTGCTCAGGCCGTGTACTACGACTCGACCGGAATTGGAGGGACGCTTGTGTGGGTGTTCGCCGCGTTCATGTTCCCCCCTGACCGCCGTACTTTTTCTACTGATGGCCCTGATCATCAAGATCCGGTCCCGCCATGGGTGGACCCGCACGAGTTCGGGACATCTCTAAGACGGTATACGAGGACGGGTAAAGGATTGATTCGGGCTCTCTCCCCAGTATCAGGGCTGCAATCTCTGCGATTTTCGAGTGCGGTCTCTCCACCGGTCTGAAACGTTGAGACTCACCCACACAACCACAGCGATGATCGCGACACGCACCCATTCCCGGAAATGCCTGGCTATGTCAACTAGAACTGGCCCCACCCTGACGGCCTGAACTGGCCCCACCCTGTGCCCCCACTCCCTCCAGCGGGTCTGACTGAAACTGCCCAAATTTCATATTTACGGGGGATGCGCTCAAGGCCACAGCCGACATAGTGTCAGTCCGTTCGCTGCTAACAGTGAACGGACTCTACCCACAGCGAAAGGCACCACTATGAGGAGATTCAAACCAGCATTGGCTTGTACGACCCTGACATTCCTCCTTCTCAGCTTCGTAGCCACCCCAGCCACGGCTTCCGAACCAGACGAAGTCAGCGAAGAAGAAATCACATCTTCGCAGGGACCATCTCCCTACGTCGAGGCCGACACCGAAGAAGAAGCGATGCGGAAACTCGACGCCATCGAGAAAGAACACCCGCAGGGCATCTCGGCCCAGGCTGCGTACAAGCGGTACGGACCCACCTTGCACCCTGCCGGATTCCACACCCGAAAATCAGCCGGATACAAATACGGTGGAGTGAAACCGGTCACGGTGTGCACGAAGAAGGTGACCGGAATCAAGATGGCCTCCCAACTGAGAGTGAAGAACGGTCTCATGTGGGTCAAGGCTGGGATCGAAATCCCACAAACCGCTAACGACAAGGACCTGCGTACCGGCGGCAAATACAAGAAGAAGTACTATACGGTGAAATTCACGCAGACGAACATGAAATATAAGTGCAAGGGAACGAAGAAGCACAAATGGTCGGCCAGCTCGATCGGCCGACTGCGGTATCAGGGCCGGACACTTTGGGCGCGGGTGACTTCGCCGATACTCTCAGTACCATGCGGTCCGCACTAGAAGCCGCTGACTTGCAGATGAGGTGATTATGGGTAACCAGAAGGTATTTTTGCTCTTCGCTAAACAGCCTTCGCCGTTCGACTCGGAAGAGATGATCGATCCGTTCATAGGGATTGTGACTGACGAGCGAGATTGTGAGCGGTTCGAGGCCGAACACTCAGAGTACGAAGTCAGCTGGGAAGAACGGTTCATCAATGATTCGGAGGGGCATTGGGTTGAGCCTGGCGACACCGTGTATGGCTACTTTTACATGTCGACGATCAGAGAGTCCCCAGAGGGAGAAGTCCTCGACCTGTTGACTGATGCAGCTATCGAGTCCGTGATCTATCAACAGGCTAACGCCCGCAAAATGCTTGCGATTGGCCATATTCAGGTCATTACCGTCGGTGACATTCGACTGGATGGCAACTTCCCAGTCGTCGATGATCCGGCGGACTGGGAGAAAATCAACAACTAAACGAGGAACACACTGTCAAGCACCGGGTTTCGTAGAGGCTCCTTTTCTTGGTTTCCTAAGCAGCCGCGGGTTCAATCGCGGACTGGTTGATCCATTCCGAATGGACCTCGAACGGCGGGCGGTAGTCAATCGCTGAATGCAACCGTGTCTGGTTGTACCAGGCCACCCACTTCGACGTCTCCGCCATCACCTCGATCAACCCCGACCACACCTTCCGGTCAATCAACTCTGCCTTGTAGACCGAGTTCAGAGCCTCGGCCATGGCATTGTCGTACGAGTCTCCACGTGACCCCACCGACGCCACGACCTCGGATTCCGCCAGGGTCTCGCCGTAGCGAATCGATCGGACTTGAACGCCGCGGTCGCTGTGGTGGACAAGCCCGGAGACATCTTCACCACCCCTATATTTCGCCGCCAGAGCCATCGTCAGAGCGTCCCTGGCCAGAGACTCCCGCATATGGTTCGTCACCTGCCAGCCGACGATCTCCCGGTGGAACACATCAAGGATGAACGTCGTGTACACCCACCCAGCAGACGTCGGAACATAGGTGATGTCAGCGACCCATAGACAATTGGGTGCCGGTGCTGCGAACTCACGCTCGACAAGATCATCCGGACACTCCTCAGCCCTAGCCGAAGCCGTCTTCGGACGCTTCCGCTTCCGCCGGATCCCGTCGATGCCCAACTGGCGCATCAACCGCTCCACCGTGCACCGAGCAACATGCCCGAACCGATCGGTGTACTCGCGGTTGATCGCCTTCCACATCTTCCGCACCCCGTAGCAGGAGTAGTTCGCCTCATAGACGTCCTGGATCACCACCATCAGCGCCTGATCCCGACGGGCCCTAGCCGATGGCTGACGCTTCTTGAACGCGTAATACGAGCTCACAGCAATCCGTGCCGCCGTCCTCTTCAGGGCGCGCACGATTGGCTCGACTCCGAACTCGTCGCGATGATCGTCGATGAAGGTGACGATTACTTTGATGGGCGGTCGAGCTCCGCCGCGAAGAAAGCCGAGGCACGGCGAAGAATCTCGTTTGCCCGTTTCGATTCAGCCAACTCAGCCCGCAACCTACGGTTCTCAGCCTCAAGATCAACGGAGTCCGCCGGCGTCGCTGTGCCCGAGTCTTTGTGCTTACGCACCCACACCCGCAGCGCTTCCTTGCTCACCCCGAGCTCTTTGGCTACACGGGCAATCGCTCCGTTTGCGGTGTTCGGATCCGCTTGAGCATGGATGACGAGCTCGACGGCACGAGCCTTGAGCTCGTCGGTGTACTTCACTGGCATGAGAGAATCTCCTTCTTCCAATCTCCCTGCCTCTATTATCCCCGGGGCGATTCAGATCCTTCCCGTGCAAGACCGTGGTGACGGCGGCGGTGAGGTTGTCGTAGCGGATATGCCTGGTCGGGATACCGCCGAGAGTTTCGAAGGCGTCGATGTGGCCTTCGAGGAAGGCTTCTTGCCCGCAGGTCGGGTAAACACGGTGGATGGCTTTGCCGGAGTGGGAGAGTCGGTAGACGAACATGTGACACTTCGTTCTCACTCCGTCGAGGATGATCCAGACTTCCCCGAAATCGACCTCAGCTTCAGCACCAGGGGCATGGTGTTGGGGGATGAAGACTTCTTTACGCCTGCCGGCCGCGGTATCGATTTCTGCCCGGCGGACGCGCACGTAGTCGCGGACGGTTGAGTATGAGAGTCCCGCGGCTGCGTGTTCGTCGATGAGCCGGTTCAGGATCCGGGTTGCTGTGTGGCGTTGTTTCCTGGGCGCGTCGAGGTCCGAGCGCAGCATGGTATCGATCGCGGGCTTGTAAGGATCAAGCTTCGGCGACGACCTAGCCGGGGGCTTTCTGGCTGGTGGTTCAGCACTGTCGAGGGCTTGGCGGATGGTGCGGCGGTGGACGTTGTGGCGTTTGGCGAGAGCTCGGATCGAGAGTCCTTCGATGCGGGCGTCGCGGCGGATGGTGGCGAAGAGTTCCACTCGTGACTCCAAGGTGGTGGCCCCGTTCTGTTGAACCAGTAGGTTCTTCTAGGTTCGGGTGGGGCCAGTTGTGGCCGTCGCAACACCATCGGCGAGTCGCGGGTGGGGCCAGATGAAACCGTCATGCCGGGGCCACTTCACACTGTCATAACCAAATCCCAGACCGAGTCTGGTGTCAGGATGATCCGGCCGTAAATGAACTTCTCACAGCTCACTGCTACCAAAGCTGCCAGCAGGCATAGGGTGATGCGAAACAGGTGGTGTACCACTACGCTCCCTCGTCTGGTCTTCGGAGTCACGTCGACTTCGATGACAATCAGGCCATCGCCGCGTTCAGGGGCAGCGAGGACTTATTCTGCGGATTGCGGGTTCTCGTTCTTCTGCTCGACCCGTTTGGCCAGTTCGAGGTCGAGCAGGTTGTTGACCTTGAGCAGAACAATCAAACCGAGCACCAGCAATGAGAGCACCAGGCCACCGCTGAGCACATAAACCCCGACGATCACAAAACTAAACACATCCATGGTCATGGGACTATACCGGCTACCTAGCCACAACGGAGGTGAAAATTCATCAGCTCGAGTTCTCGGACAGCCATATCGTGAACGGAGGTTCGACGGAACGTGTCCTTCCTCGGCAAGCAACGACAACGGGCTTGAAGCGTCAGTGATTGTCGCGGTAGTTGGTCACGAATATGTGACCTCCAAGACGAATTCGGTGGAGCCGGTCACGACGGGCGGAAATGTCTACCGGGTATCCCCGCTCACCGAATCCGTCCAAGAACTGGACTAGATTGCGAACGAAACTGTCAAGGACGGCACCACCTAGACGCTGGAAAGTCGCCCTCTCGATCTGCGAAGCCGATTTCGTCAGCTGTCTGCACAAACTCCAACAGCCGCACCCACAAGGGCGGGACCGTAGATTTGCGGCCCCGCCCTTGTGGGTTTAAAGCTAGCTCCTATTCGTCCGACTCGATTTCATCAGCGTTCTGCTGTAGCTTCGCTAGCTGCTGAGCCTGTGAGGTCAAATCGTCAGACATCTGAGCCAACGGACCGTCAGCAAGTTCTGTCACCCGCGCGGCGAAGGCCTCATTGAAACTAGTATCGGGGCCTCCAGCAAGATCCTTCACGTAGGAAAGATGCTTGCTAATTACACGAACGGCATCCGCAGAAGCTTCTAAGAGCCTGGTCGTGAACCGGTCTTCCGCATGTGGCAGAACCACTAAATCGTTGCTGTAAACACCGTCGATGGCGACAAGCGCGGCAAGTACTTCTACTGGGTCGAGCGAAGAAACCCACCGCCAAATGAACCGATCACGGATCTCTTCGAAATTGTGAACGGGGCTCCCAGTATCTTCGAACCCTTCGACAAGGGCATAGGCGACGTCCTTTATCGACATAGCGCCCGCAAGCTGCAACGCACTGTCAAGTGAGCCCTTTTCCGCAGCGACGATCGCCTCAGTCAGTGCCTGTGCGCTATCACGGTTTACCCCACCAGCCATTACTGATCTTCCCACCCTTCTTCGCATATGTGACAACTATGTACTTACCCTTGTAGGGAAGGACAGCCTGCATTCCGTTCGCACCACGTTTCGAGTGCTTGCCGTTAGCCATAGCACGAGACATTAAGTTCGCAATTTTCGATCGCGAGGTGCCGCCAATCTTCCCCCAGTTGTGCTTCTTCGCCCGGATATGCTTCCAGGTGTTCGCGTTGGCCTTCTGAAGAAGGTACTTGGAGGTGGCCTTCTTGATCTTCGACTTCCCTATTTGCTTGATCGCTGCTTTAATCCCGACACGAGCGAGGAGGCCAAGAACCCACAGAATCGGGAATGCCTGCGCATTCACCTGGGCAGAAGAAACCTCAATGGTTTCTCCGGACTGAGCATCTTCGAGAGTTGCGGTGAAGGCTTCATCACCTAAATAGGTGAAATCACGGACGAGTAGTTCGCTTTCAATGTCTTCACCATCGACGACTGCTTCAACCGTCACCGACTGGATCAGCTCATCAAGAGGAGCATCGGAATCCGTGGCGACATCCACACGCGAATCAATACCTTCAGCCTCAACCGAGGTGGAGACTGTGCCACCGACCGCGTCGACGTCTACAGTCGTATCTAGGTTGTCGCCGCCCTCATCAAGCGACTCAACACCTGAGGTCGCCTCATCAGGATCAACAGAGACACTATGTGTGCTGACGCTTGGTACTTCGGTTGGCTCGTCGGCCGCGACGGGTGAAATATTTGCCGTCGACAGCCCCACCGCTAACGCGGTCACCGCTGCAACAGCAGCAACGCTCTTCCTTAAAGAGACTTGCATTCCCTCGGATCCTTTCCTTGTTCTTCAATGGATTCTTCTATCGCTTGATCGACAGGAGTGTTCCTGCGGGTCTGATCAAGAGTGTGTGGAGCAATCAGTGGCCAGCACGCGGCAATCTTTCCCGCAGCAATCGCTGTTGCAGGAGACGTCCCTGAATACGGCTGGGCCCCACCTCCCGGGCTCTCAACGCGGATCTCCTCACCGGAAGCAAGGAGATTCGTTGCTCGAGTATTCGTGAATCTCAGGCGGCGGCCTGATTTGTTCAGTGCCCCCACTGAGATCACTCCCTCATATTGGGCTGGGTATGAGGCGAAATCTCCAATACCGTTCCCGGCAGCGGAAAAGATGGTCACGCCATCGTTTTGAGCTTGACGGACCGCTTCCTTCAGCTCTGGCACGTCCATTTCGGTCCCGAGCGCGGCGACGATCATATCCACATCTTGTTGCGTCGCAGTCGTGATCCCAGTCGCCAAGTCTTCAACTTCCCCGACACCAGAAACATCAAGAGCCGGGACATCGACGATCTCGATCGTCGGAGATCGTGTAGATGGTTTTGCTGACGCGCTTTCAACCATGATCGCGGCCATGGCTGACCCGTGTTCGCTCACTCTCGACGGGGCGCCCGGCACCGAACGAACCTCGATCTTCGCCTTATTCAATGCTGGGTAGGTGGGGTCAATTCCTCCATCGATGATTGCGACCCGAACCTTCGAAACAGTTTCTACTGGCGTGAAAACGATGAAAATGGCGGCCATGGCGAAAACGATGACGACGACTGCCACCAGGGCACGCTGGACCCACCGGCGGGGATGAACGGGGGCCAGGGCCATCCGGGAGTCTTCTCGCATGGTCTCGCAGTCTGTGAAGAAAGGTGGGGACGATCTTTCATGGGGATAAGCCGTCCTTAAACCTAACAATCCCTGAGTTGGCTTCCGGGGTCGCTCGTGTGAAAGCAATCAAACCGTTACCTGCCGCAGGTCCGGTCATACAGTGTGGGCGCCGCGGGCGCCTCGCACGAAAGTATGAAATTTCGAGAAAACTTCGGCCCAGCAGGCCGGATGAGTGCGATCATGTCAATCGGGTATACCCCTTTGACATTCGAGATCTCGGCCGGAAGAATGCTGTCAAACGGGTTGCGATTCCAGTGATTGGACACATATGCCTACCGACTCCGAGAACCCCTCAGATGCCCTGTTCGGACAGACCCTCGGCTACGTGCGCGTCAGTAGCGCCGATCAGAACCCTGGCCGGCAATACGAGACCATCGGTTGGTGCGATAAGACGTTCGAGGACAAGCTCAGCGGGAAATCACGCGCCAACCGCGCAGGCCTGAACAAGCTCATCGACTATGCCCGCGAGGGTGACCATATTCGTGTGGCCTCGTTGGATCGCCTCGGACGAGACACCCGAGATCTCTACTCGCTCGTCGACACACTGACCGGGAAAGGGTGCACGGTCACCTTCGTCTCGGAGAACATCACCGTCTCCAAAGATGGCAGCTCCCCTATGCAGGAACTGTTCCTCACGTTTCTGTCGGGCATGGCGCAGTTCGAGCGCGCGCGGATCCTTGAACGGCAGCGGGAGGGGATTGAGCTGGCGAAGGCTCAGGGGGTCTATCAGCGCAAGCTCACCGACGAGGACGTGCAAGCCTGCCGGGCGATGGTCGACATGGGGATCTCGGTGGCCGGGGTCGCCCGACGCTATGAGGTCTCTCGGCAGACGCTGTACAACGCACTCAAAGGCTCAGGAGCCTACACTCCTGCCGGGTGAAGTCCCTTGTCCATTCTTCTCGTTGCTTCAGCTAGCACGAGGATGGCCCGACTGTGAGCCTTGGTAGTCTCGTCGGCACTGCGGCCCATTGCAGCTTCGGCCGCCTCGGCGTCAATGCCTTCCTGCAAATCGTAAGCGCCAGTTACGACTCAACCTCTTTGAAGCTGAAACCACTCCCCTGAAGGTCAAACCTGGTGGTCCTCTAACTCCCTACGCCAAGAAGCCAGGGAGAGTCACCATCCCCAAGAATTACCGGTATTGCCCGAAGTCTTGCAAACCAAAGAGCTGGCACGACTATTGCACTGAATTGCTCCGGGGATAATAGAGGCAGGGAGATTGGAAGAAGGAGATTCTCTCGTGCCAGTGAAATACACCGACGAACTCAAGGCTCGTGCCGTTGAACTCGTTATGCATGCCCAAGCCGATCCCGATAGCGCGAACGGGGCAATCACCCGCGTCGCGAACGAACTCGGGCTGAGCAAAGAAACCCTGCGAGTCTGGGTGCGTAAGCACAAAGACTCTGGCAACGCTACACCGACGGAGTCAGTTGATCTTGAGGCCGAGAACCGCCGTCTGCGGGCCGAGTTAGCCGAGTCCAGGCGGGCGAACGAGATCCTGAAGAAGGCCTCGGCTTTCTTCGCGGCGGAGCTCGACCGCCCATCAAAGTGATCGTTGACTTCATCGACGAGAACAAACACGAGTTTGGAGTCGAGCCAATCGTGCGCGCCCTGAAAGGGACTGCCGCCCGGATTGCTGTGAGCTCGTACTACGCGTTTAAGAAGCGACAGCCCTCGGTCAGGGCTCTTCGGGATGCTGATCTGATGATCGTGATCAAGGATGTCTATGAGGCCAACTATTCCTGCTACGGAGTACGCAAGATGTGGAAGGCGATCAACCGTGACTACGCAGATCGGTTCGGGAACGTCGCCCGGTGCACCATCGAGCGGTTGATGCGCCAGTTGGGCATTGACGGTGTTCGTCGGAAACGGAAACGTCCGAAGACGGCATCAGCCAAGGCCGAGGAGTGCCCGGACGATCTCGTCGAGCGCGAGTTCGCAGCGGACGGTCCGAATTGTTTATGGGTCGCCGACATCACGTATGTACCGACGCAGTCTGGGTGGGTGTACACGACGTTCATTCTGGATGTGTTTCACCGCGAGATCGTGGGCTGGCAAGTGACGAACCACATGCGCGAATCGTTAGCTCGTGATGCTCTGACCATGGCTTTAGCCGCGAAATTCAGGGCCGGAGAGGACGTTTCCGGACTCGTGCACCACTCAGATCGGGGCGTGCAATTCAGGTCGATTCGCTACGGCGAGACCCTCGCTGAGTCCGAGATCGTGGCGTCTGTGGGGTCCCGTGGGGATTCGTACGATAACGCCATGGCCGAGGCCTTGAATTCAGTTTATAAAGCCGAGTTGATTGATCGGAGAGTGTGGTCGGGACTGATCGAGGTGATGGCTGAGACATCAAAATGGGTGGGCTGGTACAACCAGGAACGGTTGCATTCAGCCATTGATTACCGACCGCCATTCGAGGTTCATGCTGAATGGATCGACCAGGGTCACATCGAGTCAGCAGCTGCCTAGGAAACCAAGAAAAACAGCCTCTACCAAACCCGGGGCTTGACACACCTCCTCTCCAGACCAGCCTGTGGTTGGTAAGTATCGAGTCGATTTCCGTGGACCGTGTGCCCGACACGATATGAACATCCAAGCAATCATGGGGAAGAAAATCTCAAACTCTACTAAAAAGAAGCAGTGGTACAGCGCCAATGGAAAACTCAAAAGGCAGATGAAGCAGCAGTGCCAGCATCAGTTTTCCAAAGGTACGGTCTTCCGCCAGAACTGCTACATCACGGTAGGCGTCTACTATGCAGCAGTGACAGCAAATACTTTCGTCAAGAAGCTGTAGGGGCACTCAGTCGTGAATTCATCAAGAAGTCTTGTCCTCGGAGGGCTTGTTGCTTTTGTCGCTGCGATGGTGCTCTATGTTCTCTCTGTGCCAGCGTTCGTTTCAATCGTGCTCGTTCTGGTCTCTGGTGTACTCGTCGCTCTAGCTATCCACCGGTCACCAATAGCTCCGGTGTCAGCGAGGAAGTGGGTAGCTTCCGGCATGACCCTGACTGTTTTGCTGGCTGCCGGTCTCGTGTGGGCTGGCTACTTCAGTCCGATCACAGCAATTCTCGACGGCCTGATTCCTCTTTTGTTGGGGGTTGCAACAGTCGTCTTCGTTGTCATCGCGGCGGTCAAGATTTACCGGTCAACAGGTCCTAAGCAAATTTGATTGCTCTCCGTATGGGGCCGTCGCAGCTCGAACTTGGAGCAAGTACCTGTGACCCGTAGACCGACTTTCTTTGCTTTATCCGGTGCAGGATGCGTAGTGCTTGGTGCTGTTGCCCTCCTCCTCGATTTCACTTCCCCGGGGTGGCTTGTTGTCCGACAGGTACTGTCAGTGCTCCTGCTCGTTGCCGCCACTCTCGTTCTGCAGCTATCGATTCTGTACTCCGCGTGGGAAGCGACGAAGAAGCGGTGGATGGGCGTTGCCAACCTGGCGCTTGGTGCGCTTATGGTTGCAGAACTGGCCTGGCTGTTCTTGTCTAGCTCAATCGACTACCTACCGGCAATCGTGTTCATCCCTATGGTCTTACTCTATGTTTGCTGGGTGGTCATTGCTGTGGCTTTCGTGGCCAGGGATGGCCGGAAACGTCACGCTCGACCAAAGGCCTAAAAGGGACTGATGCAAAGAAAGGTGACAGTTTGAGTGTCAAGCTGCGAGAGCAGCTGGCTCTATGATTGCTTCGTACTCTACTGGTGTCAATCGACCGGCAAGACTCAGATAAACAGCCCGGATGCCACCCTCGGTGCCTCATATACTTTTGCCCGCGAAATGGTGGACCCTCGGAAGCTATGGGGAGTGAACTGTCGATGGCGACTCGAGCAGAGATCACCACGAAAGGGACTGATGCAAGGAGAGGTGACAATTCAAGTGTCACGCTGCGAGTGCAGGTGACTCAATGATCGCTTCGTACTCAATCGGTGTCAAACGACCCAACCGAGCTTGTCGGCGACGTCGATGATACGTCCGCTCGATCCACGTCACTATCGCGATTCTCAGTTGGTCACGGGTCGCCCATCGGCGGCGGTCGAGAACGTTCTTCTGCAACAGCGCAAAGAAGCTCTCCATCGCTGCGTTGTCGCCAGCCGCGCCGACTCTGCCCATCGACCCGATGATGCCATGACGGGCCAAAGCCCGAGTGAATTTCTTCGACCGGAATTGGCTGCCGCGGTCGCTGTGCGTCTTGCATCCGGCCACATCACCGCGCCTGGCCACAGCCATCTCGAGGGCATCAACAGCCAACCGGGCCTTCATCCTCGAACTGATCGAATATCCGACGATGCGCGAGGAGTAGGCGTCTTTGACGGCGCAGAGGTACAGCTTGCCCTCACCCGTGTGGTGTTCCGAGTAGGGTCGGACCGGGGCGCTCTGCCAGCCTCACGACTGGTAAGTTTCCCCGGCCCGCCCTCCGAACCGGACGTGCCCATTCCTGAGCATCCAGCTCTCCATGCCAGTCAAGCCGCAGCACTGTCCCATGGCGTGGGAATACGAGTTCCCCGGAACCGATAGCGAGTCACTGGAACCCGACAGGCCCGGAAGAACTCGACTCCTTCCGTCCGTATCTCCCATCCAGGGAGGAAACGACGCACCACAGTATGCTTATTCAGCTTGGGGTGACGCTTATTCAACCAATTGACGATCCGCCAGAACGCGTAATGGTCAACGTAACTGAATGTCGCTTTCGACACCCCATGCTGGAAATACGCACACCACCCTCTCAACACCGGGTTCACCCGGCGGAGAAGATCGGCCAGCGTCCGATGTTGCGCTCTGCGAGTCAGACCGCGAATACGCTCCTTGATCGAAGCCAGAGACTTCTTCGACGGATACGTATACACCTGAGCCTGACCGCTGGTTCCCCTCTTCATCCGACGCTGGATGCGCCAGCCCAAGAAGTCGAACCCCTCATCAATGTGAGTCACTTTCGTTTTCTCCACCGATAGGCGCAAACCCATCGGCGCGAGCACTTCAGCCACCTCGTGCCACAGTGCCTCCACGTGCTCGACCGAACCGTGGACAAGGACAACGAAGTCATCCGCGTACCGGATCAGCTTCATCACCGGGATGCCCCTACGGCGCAGTTTCGCTCGCGTCCAGCTCGGACCCAGCGACTCCCACTTCTTTTGGAAGTGATCATCAAGCCCAGACAAGGCGATATTGGCCAGAAGTGGTGAAAGTATCCCTCCTTGCGGGGTGCCGGTGTGAGTGTTCCTATTGACACCATCCTCGCTGAGGATGCCTGCCTTGAGGAACCTTCTGACCAGAGCCAGGACCCTTTTGTCCGTGATTCGTCCACGCAAACGCTGAATCAGACCAGTGTGATCGATCTCGTCGAAACACGCAGTGATATCAGCCTCGAAGACCCACTCATAATTCAAAGGCCTCGACGTGAACTTATGAATCTCAGCAATCGCGTCCTGCGCACGCCGACGCGGCCGAAACCCATACGAGGACGGATAGAAGTCCGCCTCGAAGATCGGTTCCAGCACCAACTTCAGCGACGCCTGCACCACTCTGTCGGCCAGCGTTGGAATCCCCAACGAACGAGTCTTCCCATTCGACTTCGGGATCCTGCGCTCACGCACCGGCAAGGGTCGGAACTCACCAGTCTTCACCTGGCGGCGAATCATAGTGAGCACCTCAACGGCCTGACCATGAAGCAGGGACCGGGGTGCGACCCCATCGACTCCAGCAGTCCGACCGCCCTTGTTACCCCGCACTCGATCCCACCCTGCTACGAGGAAGGCCGGATCGTGGACAAGGTTGAACACATCATCGAAGACACGCCCCGGATCGGTGCGCGCCCATTGGTGCAATTTCGTCTGGATCGTAAGTACTCGATGCCATGCCGAAGTAATATCGACTGGCCCCGACACACCCGTATTCACCGGTGTCCCTCCTTTTCATCCCTACTTTCATTGCGGAATCGGCACTGAGTCCCTTCGCCATGTGGTCGGCTTTCCCGACCTCGGACTACTACGGACTCTCCGCCCCCACACCACTGGTATCAGTCGGCGACGGACCTTCCCTGCCGACCACGCATGGAATCCGTGGTCAGCAGGGACCAGCGGCGGGGTTCCCACGTTCACTATTCAACCGATTGACGGGATCGGTACCCAGCTTTACTCCTGCATCCTCGCCATAGCTACGCCGCAGGCTTTCACTATGGCCTCCCGGACCGGCGACATTCTCCGATCCGGAAGTTCCCTCGACTGGCACACCAGCCTCGGTCTGCGATGCAACCCGACCCCGATCCACCAGATTTCGAGTCGGTGGTCTGACTTGAGGAGCGTTCGGACACTGGTTCCTATGCGTGTACCTCTCCGTCGTGTTAGCCGAGCCCGACCCATCTGGCAGTACTGGAATCGTCTCGGCGTTGTCAGGGCTGCTTCCCGCCCTCGCTCCCATCCCGGAGTTCAGGCTGCCCTCAACTTCACCTGGCTGCTGCGACAGCCAGGCGGTGGTGGTCTCTCACCTCCACTCGGTTCAACAGCGCCTCGTGGCGCACGATGTCGGTTAACCACAGCTGATTCGGGGCATCAGCATGGAACTCGTGTCTGGTCCGTCCGTCGGCATCGACAAACGCGCATAGATCGTCGTGGACCGGTGGTCCCGGCTTCTTCCCGTTCTTGGCCCGGCCCTTGCCGAAGGCGGAGAACCAGGCATTGGACGAACACAACCGCCACGCAGTGCGAACAGCCATAGGCTGGCCTGCCGACTCCGCCTCATCTGCGAGGTACCGGTATCCGAATTCCGGGTCGTCGCGGTGGGCGTCGAAGAGTGCGTTGGCCCGATAGGCTTCGGCGACCTCGGCTTCAGGAACCGGTGCTGCCAGCCACCGGTAGTAGGGCTGGCGTGAGAGCTTCAAGACCCGGCACGACACCGCGACGGGGATCCCGTCGGCGGCGAGCTCTCTCACGAGCGGGTAGAGCCTTTTGACGGCAGGTTCGCCTGTGACAGATACGCGGCAGCACGGCGCAGGACCTCGTTCTCTTGCTCCAGCAGGCGAGTCCGCCGTCGTAGTTCTCGCAGTTCTGCTGATTCGTCGGTGGACTTGCCAGGTTTGTTGCCGGCATCGATCTCGGCCTGGCGGATCCATTTGTTCAGGGTGCCTTCATGGATCCCGAAGTCCTTGGCGATCTGAGCGATCGTCGTCTTCGAGTCCCGGTTCAAAGCGACCTGGATGACGTCGTCGCGGAATTCTTTCGGGTAGGGCTGTGGCATGGTGTCTATCCTTCCAGGCTTGCCTGTCAACAAGCCAGATTAGATGTCACCTAACCCTGCATCAGTCCCTTCTTCGTGGAGCCCTTGCCCGTCGCCACGTTCCTCAACGACGGAGGGGTCATTCGTTTCGTCCGCGCCCTCCGGGGGTTCCTCGACCTTCTTCGGTTCGCATCCAGCCAGGCTGGCGGTGAGGATGATGGTGGCCAGGAGGATGACTGGTTTCTTCACGTGTGTGGTCTTCATGGGTATTCCAATCACTTGGTCTTCGTGGTCGTGAGTTGCTTCATCACGAATGGCTCGAGTTCCGGGATCTCGACCGCACGGTCACCGACGATGGGCTTGAGAGCTTTGAACAGTGCCCGCATCGTCCGGTCCCGGTCATCGTCTGAGGTGTCGGGACGGCGCAGAATCTCTACGAGGTGCGCAGCATCGTCCATCACTCGTTTCAGCACTGGGTCCAGGGACGGTCCGCGACCGAGAATCGTGGCTTTGTGCTCACCGTCACGCAGCGCGTTGTCGAAGGCATCGACCGCGGTCTCGAAGTCGCGAAGAAGAATGTGATCGTTCTGGTCGATTTCCCACCGTTTCCGGGTCATCGCCGCGACTTCTGACCTATCGAGGATCCGCACTGCGAACTCTTCGTGAGCGACATCGTGGATCGCGGGAAATTCGATGAGGAGGTCGAGGTCAGTGTGCCACTGGCCCCAACGGATCTGGATCGCGTCATGACGGGCCACCGTCACCTCTCCCCGATCCCAACCCCACACGTCAATAGTTGAACCGTCAGAGTCCCGGAGCGTGCCTCGCGTTGAGCTCAACCCATGCGCTTCCTCGGCAGCAGCGTAAGCGTAGAGGGATATCAGATCGCTCCCTGTCCCACTCAGACCTGCGCGGGAATTTAGGCGACCGACCATAATGACTCCGAACCCGATCACCGCAAAGACAACGGCAAGCGCCAGACCAACGACCAGAATCGTTGAGAACGGTTGATCGTTTGCCCATGCCTCGATTGAGGGTCCACCAACGGAGGGTCCACGAACTTTGAGTGCCATCATGACCGACTCCGGGCGATGACTTGGAGGTTCGTCATGGTCTTCTTCATCGACCCGACGGTGTCCGAATGAGTCAGCGCGGCCTGAAACGTCGGGGCCGGCTGTGTGGCCATTGCCGAGAGCAGGTCAGAGAGGACCCCGAGTGCGTCGGCGACGTCCCGGCCGAGGTCTTCGACCTTGTCCCCCTCGAGCGTTCCGAGGTCGGAGACTCCCCCACTGAACGCAACCTCGAGCAGCTTGGACTGTTTCTTCACCATCGGCAACGGTGCAGCTGCTCCGTAGTGGAGTTCCCGGATTGCACGGACCACGTGCTCACGGCCAGGAGTGTTACTCGACTCGCTGAGATTCACCGACGCCGGTTCAAGACCGGACGATGAGACAAGGTCGTAGTCGGTGGGGTGGTCATCCTCGACGATTTCCGCGTCAACGATGTTCTCCCTCGCCAGATTTGGCGCGGACGTCGGCTTAGGAGGTCGTTCGCGATCGTATTGTTTCCCGTCCAAACCGATAACTGGCTCATCAGGTTCAGGTGATTCATTTGAATCACGTGGTTCGTTCAATCGTCGGACTACCGTTGGTTGGCTTAGATCTGTGGCTGATGCAATGCCTCGAGTGCTCATCCCTGCAGCCCTCAGTTCTGCGATTACCTGCTCTTCGAGCTCCTTAGGTGGCCGCAAACTTACATCTCGGAATTCTTCATCGAGGTAGTCCTGCCAGGATTCGTAATTCAGAGCAATCCAAATCCTGCCTCGCCACGCGGCCGAGATTTTCACTTGGAGTGCTCCGTAATCGGCTCTTAGTTCGTCGGTGAGCTCCCGTGCCTCATCTGCTGAGAAGTGGCTCACGAGATCGGTGCTCATGCCGTCACCGCCAGCTCAGAATCAATTCCCTCGACCAGCCGGGTGAACGGAACGTCGAGTGCCTTCGCAAGATCGACGAGTTCGTTCATCCTCCACTCCGTGCGGCCGTGGAGTCGAGACGAAAAGGTTGCTGCAGTCAGACCAATAGATTCTGCAGTTTTCTGGCCTAGCCAATCGCGACGCGCCATGGCTGCTTTGATATTGCCCCTCAGGACCACTTGATAGCTCATGGGGACGACGGTAGTCCTCACAGGACTATTCTGCAAGCTAAAAATGTCCCGTGCCGAATATTTTTCTCCCAGAGACTATGTGCAAGTCCACGGAAGAGATAGAATTGCTACATGACTACATCATTCGAACCAGCCATTGACCTGGAGCGAACAGCCAACTTAAAAGTCAGTAGCGAGGTGAGAGCCTGGCTCGCCCGTCGCGGGCTGAAGCAGCTCTGGCTTGCAGAACTGTTGGGGGTTGGCCAGTCAGCAGTGTCGAAGCGGCTCCGCGGAGCCCTACCATTTACAGCCCCAGAGCTGATGATGATCGCGAATGCACTCGACATTTCACTGGCGGAGCTACTGGGTGAACTCGTGAATGAGAAGAACCCCCACCCAATGGATGGAGGTTCTTCAGGCGTAGCGGGAGGGAGGCTCGATCTCCCGACCTCACGATTATGAGTCGTGCGCTCTAACCAGCTGAGCTACCCCGCCCCAGCGCCGCATTTAAGCGGCACGAGAGCCCCGAAAGGGATTCGAACCCTTGACCTTCTCCTTACCATGGAGATGCTCTACCGACTGAGCTATCGGGGCAACAGGTAAGAATTTACACGGCTTCGCGCAGCGAGGGCAAATCGGCGTTCAGTGACGTCACTCACAGATCACGGAAGTTCACTTCACTGGGTCAAAGCGACCCGCCAGAAAACCCTGCAGACGCCCCGGGTGGTTGGTGATGATGCCATCAACCTCGGCGTCGAGGAGTTCGCGCCACTCGTTCATGGAATCGGCCGTCCAGACGAAGACGCCCAGGTCGTTGTCCCGAATCTCGGTGACCACGGACCTGCGCATGGAGAATCCCTTGTATGAAGGATTGATCGCAACGGCGCCCAGTGCCCGTGCGGTCTCGATGTCCTCGGGGCGTGGAACCATGCGCAGAAGGAACCGCGACACCATCGGCAGCATGTCTCTGCAGGCGGCGAGGGTCTCTGT
This sequence comes from Brevibacterium aurantiacum, assembly GCF_003932995.1. Lineage (NCBI taxonomy): Bacteria > Bacillati > Actinomycetota > Actinomycetes > Micrococcales > Brevibacteriaceae > Brevibacterium > Brevibacterium aurantiacum. Next base: position 1,161,412 of record NZ_CP025333.1, on the reverse strand, counting down.
GTTGAACGACTGCACGACCATCCGATCGGCAGTGCCGGTCTCGACGACGAGCTCTGAGATCTGGGCCACCGCTCCGGAGGACCACTCCCCCTTGAGCTCGAGGAGCAGCTCACCACCTCGGTGCTGGATATCTCGCATGACGGCCGCCAGCGTGGGAATCCGAACTCCGGTGAATCCCGGCCCCATCCACGAGCCGGCGTCGACGAAGGACAGCTCCTCCGCGGTCAGATTGGCCACCGGACCCTTGCGATTCGTGGTCCTGTCGAGGTCGGGGTCGTGGAGGATGACCGGAACCCCATCGGCGCTCGTGGAGGTGTCGACTTCGATGAAGTCCACGTCGAGGGCGCGGGCGGCATCCACCGCGGCGAGACTGTTCTCCGGGGCCACCGCGGAATAGCCGCGGTGGGCGATCACCAGGGGGCGCTTGGACGACCCTGGTCGTTCGGTGATTCCTCGTTCGTGCAGGAACTGCAGAAAGCTCATACGTCCAGCCTATGCCCTGCACCAGTTCTCGTCTCAATTCGCCCGCCGTGAAGCATTTTCAATATCTTGAATGCTGAGAAGCACATAGGCACCGGGACAGAACAGGCAATAACGTACTCTCTGTGAGCTACTTCATATCCTCATTGTCGTGGATATGACGACCGCACTCACGCACCACTCACCACCTCTGAAAGGATCGCAATGGAAGGCATCTACGCTGCCGCGATCGTGCTCGGCTTCATCGCCGTCGGCGAATTGGTCTCGATCTGGTCCAAGGCCCGAGTCCCCAGTCTCCTCGTGGCGATGCTGGGCATCTTCATCTTCGCCAAGATCGGCATCGTCCCGGAAACCGTCATCGATGACTCGATGCTGGTCCAGGTCTACACGATTCTCGTCGCTCCGCTGCTCTTCCACATGGGTACGCTCATTCCGCTCCGGGTGATGCTCAAGCAATGGCGTTCAGTGGTCATCGCACTGTCCGGGATGGCGGTCGCCGTCGGCCTCATCTTCCTCATCATCGCGCCCATCTTCGGGTTCGAGACCTCCGTGGCCGGTTCCGGGCCCCTGGCCGGCGGCATCGTCGCCACCAGCCTCACAACCGAGGGCCTGACAGCGTCCGGAGCCGCCTCGGCGATCATCGTTCTCCCGGCTCTCGTGCTCATGCTGCAGTCCCTGCCGTCGATGCCGCTGACGAACTTTCTGCTCCGTCGTTACGCCAAGAACCTGCGCGACAGCGGAGAGCTCCATGAACTCGCTGCCGCTCATCACGAAGACGAGGCAGAGGCCGCCACGAAGAAGAAACTCGTCACACTGCCGGCGTTCCTCGTCGACAATCAGCTGTTCATGCTCTTCCTCATCCTCGTCGGCGGCTCCATAGCGACTCTGCTGGCCGTTCCAACACATATTCCCTCGTCGATCCTCGCGCTCGTCCTCGGTATCGCCGCCACCGCGATCGGCCTCTCGCCCGACAAGGCGATGGAACGGTCGAACTCCTTCGGCGTCGCCATGGCCGGCGTGATCGCAATCGTTATGGCCCCGCTGGTCTCGGCCTCCGTGCAGGACGTCATCGACGCGTTCCTGCCCACAATTTCGATCCTCATCATCGGCATCATCGGCATCGTCGGTGGTGGCTACATCGCCACGAAGCTGCTGAGGTGGAAGGCTCCGCTGGGTATGTCGGTGGCACTGACGGCCATGTACGGCTTCCCCGCCGACTATCTGCTGACCAACGAGGTGGCACGCTCCATCGCCCGCGATGACGACGAGAAGGAAGCCCTCCTCAATGTCATGCTGCCGCCGATGCTTGTCGGCGGCTTCACCTCGGTCAGCTCTGGTTCAGTCATCATCGCCAGCGTCCTCGTGGGAATGCTGTGAGCGCGCTCCTGAGTAAGGCGAACGCTCTGCTGCCGCAGCTGCAGGATCTGCGACGACGGCTGCATGCCGACCCCGAGGTGGGCCTCGACCTGCCGCACACGCAGGCCGCGGTTCTCGCCGCCCTCGAGGGCCTCGATCTGGAGATCAGTACGGGAGTTGAGACCACCTCGGTGGTGGCGGTCCTGCGTGGCACTCATCCGCAGAAGCCCGCGGATGCACCCGCCGTCCTCCTGCGAGGGGACATGGATGCGCTGCCCATTCAGGAGCAGACCGACGAACCGTTCACCTCGGCGAATGCGAACATGCACGCCTGCGGTCACGACCTGCACACCGCAGGACTCGTGGGCGCCGTCGAGCTGCTGCATGCGCACCGCGCGGAACTCGCCGGCGACGTCGTCTTCATGTTCCAGCCCGGTGAGGAGGGATATAACGGCGCCTCGGTGATGATCAAGGAGGGCGTCCTCGACGCCGCCGGGCCTCGAGTGATCGCGGCCTACGGAGCCCACGTCCATATGGGAGCCAAGGGTGTCGTCACGACGAAGGCGGGGACCCTGCAGGCCGGGTCCAACGTCCTCAATGTCACCCTCCACGGGCGCGGGGGTCACGGCTCCCAGCCGCAGTCGGCGATCGATCCGGTCCCGGCCCTGGCCGAACTCGTCACGGCCCTGCAGAACATGGTCAGCCGACGCATCAGCACCTTCGACCCGATCGCCTTGTCCGTGACACAGCTGCAGGCGGGTGATGCTGTCAACGTCATCCCCGCCTCGGCGAGCCTCGGTGCCACCGTGCGCACCCTGTCCCAGGAGTCACTGGACATTGTGCGTGCCCAGTCGAAGCAGCTGGCCAGGGGCATCGCGGAGGCTCACGGATGCACCGCCGAGGTGGATTTCCAGGTTCAGTACCCCGTGACCGTCAACGACGAGGCTGAGACTGCTTGGACCCTTGACCAGGTCCGCGGCCTGCTGGGTGAGGATCGGGTGGAGGTCGCCACACACCCGATCATGCCCAGCGAGGACTTCTCATTCGTCCTGCACGAGGTTCCGGGCACGTATATGATGCTCGGCGCCAAACGCACGGACGTGCCCGAGGAGCGGCAGGGAGACAACCACTCCCCCTTCGTCGTCTTCGACGACTCCGTGCTCGGTGATCAGGCAGCGCTGCTGGCCCACCTGGCGCTCGAACGCCTGCGCACCCAGCGCTAGCTCCGCTTCCGCTGCCACCATCGCCGAGGTGGTTGTTCCCGCTCCTGATCCTGACCATCCGTCGGGGTTGGGGTCGGGTTCGTCGTTAATGCAGTCTTCGCGCTTCGGCGTTGGCGCCAGGCCGCGACCTCGTCCTCGACCTTGCGGGGCGGGGTGAAGACGGGTGGGCCCTCCCGCAGGTCCATGATGGCGGCCCGGACTCGATCGTTGAAGCCGGCGAGATAGGCGCGGACGTCGGCCTCCTTTGAGAACGCATCGAGGGTGTCTTCGAGGACCGCGTTCTCCTTGCGCAGCTGGAAGGCGGCCGGGGCGACGCCGCTCATGTCTTCGCTGTCCATCTTCTGCTTGATCCACCAGTCGGGATCTTCCGAGTTGTGGAGACCGGACAGGGGCTTGCCCAGACCGGGCAGGTCGTCGAAATCGCCGCGTCTGATGGCCTTGTCCAGCGCGGATTCGACGATCGCGTTCCGGTCTTCGAGCGAGCTGATCCGGCGAGGAGCCTCATCCTCAGTCATGGCGGTGCCTCCATTGTCCTGGCCACGTGTCTCCACGCTATAGAGGTGGCCGGGGCTGCGCAATGGGGGTGAATGCGAAGAAGCCCTGTGATCAGGTGATGATCACAGGGCTTCTTCCTTCTGCGTGGCAGATGAAGGATTCGAACCTTCGAAGGCAATGCCGGCTGATTTACAGTCAGCTCCCTTTGGCCGCTCGGGCAATCTGCCGCAGTGTGTGCTCGATGAGCACTTGAAAATACTACAAGCACGCACCCCGAATCACCAACTCGATAGACGCAGGTCACAATTATGCGTCTCGACTACACTCGGTGACCAGATACCCGTCCATCCTCTCACCACACAAGGAGCATTCATGGCCAGCGAATCCTCATTCGACGTCGTCAGCAAGGTCGACCGGCAGGAAGCCGACAATGCCTTGAACCAGGCGGCCAAAGAGATCAATTCCCGCTACGACTTCCGCGGCACCGATGCCTCGATCGCGTGGACCGGTGAAGCGATTCAGATGAAGGCCGTCAGCGAGGACCGGGTGAAGGCGATCCTCGACGTCTTCCAGTCGAAGCTGGTCAAGCGCGGCATCTCCCTGAAGTCCCTCGACGACGGCGAGCCCTACCCATCGGGCAAGGAGTACCGCATCGATGCGAGCCTCAAGGAAGGCATCGACAAGGACAACGCGAAGAAGATCTCGAAGTACATCCGGGATGAGGGCCCCAAGGGCGTGAAATCGCAGATCCAGGGTGAGGAGCTGCGCGTGAGCTCGAAGAAGCGCGATGACCTGCAGGAGGTCATCTCCCTGCTCAAGGGCAAGGACCTCGATCTCGACCTCCAGTTCGTCAACTACCGCTGAGCCGTCGCTGTCGCTGAGTCGTCGCTTCTGCCGTCATGACGCAGCAAGTCACTGGCTGACTGTTCGAGTCGCTGTGTGACCTGGTCATGACGGCAGGTGACAGCGATGGTCACCGGCACCGTCACCGCCCCGAACCCGCCGGCAGGATGGCGGCATGCTCAGCACATTCCCCACAGCCACCATCACCGGCTATTCGCACCTCGGCCCGAACTTTGAGCAGACGAATGCCCTTAAGGACTATTGGGCCGGCCGCCTCGATGCCGAGGCGTTCTCACAGTCCATGCACTCCCTGCGGCTGAACACCTACAGTCGCCTGCGAGAACTTGGTTTGGGCGAGGACTATTCGATCCCCGCCTCCTACACCCACTACGACCATGTCCTCGACACTGCCTTAAGCGTCGGGCTCGTCGCATCAGAGCCGACCGGTACCAACTTCGACGTTGACGAATACTTCGCTGTGGCACGGGGCATGGAGCACCAGGTGCCATTTGTCCCGGAGCTCGAGGACTCCACCCGCTTCAGGGCCCGCCCCCAGCACCTGCTCTCACTCGTAGCGGAGGCCAAAGCCGCCAGTCACACGATCCGACCTGTCCTCATCGGCCCCGTGACCCTGCTGGCACTGGCGAAGACGAGCCCAGGCACAAGCACCTCGGCGTTCGAGCGGCTCGACGAACTCACCACCGCCTACGTCGACGTCATCAGCATTCTTGCTGCGGCCGGGGTCGACTGGGTCCAGTTGGACGAACCCGCCCTTACGACCGATGTCGACGAGCACTCCGACACCGAGCTCGCCGAGGCGGCCTCCCGTGCCTATGCCACCCTGAGCAGGGCAAACACGCGCCCGCAGATCTTCGTCACCGCTCCACACGGAAGCCTGCGAGGAGGATTGCCTGCGCTGGCACATTCGGGCATCGATGCCCTTGGTGTGGATGTCTCCGCGGCTACCCGCGCGATCGATCCGGACTACATCGTCCGCATTACCGCGGAGACTCCGGCGTCGGTCCACCTCGTCGCCGGTGCCATCGACGCTCGCAGCGTTCTGGCAGACGAGCTGCCGACCAGCCTGTCGGTCCTGCAGTGCCTTGGTCGCGAATCGCTCAGCGTCTCCACCTCGACGTCGCTGCTGCTGATTCCCCAACCGGTGTCACCCGATGCCGATCTGCCGGCTGCCGACTCAGCCCGGGCCTGCCCCGCCGAGGAAGATGTCGCCGAGGCGAAGGTCACCGAGGTGAAGGCCCTGGCCAAGGCGCATGCCTCATCTCGAGTAAGTCGACCACATCGCCCGCTGCGCGAAACCGGCGACCCGCAGCAGCTCGTTGCGTCTCACACCGTGTTTCGCCTGGGCGGCCAGACCATGCCAGTTCGCCTGCACAAATCCAGCGACGGCATCAGCGTCGGTTCCTCCCAGGATCTCGCCCTCATCGATCGCCGTGGTGACGCGGTCGCGGAGGAGGCGTTCGTTCTTCGTCAACATGGTGGTGATGCCTCCACGCGTCTTTCGCGTCGCCGGAACCTCTGACATGACTGCGCTGGTGATGAGACAGCCAGGGTGTGAGTCCGGCGGCTGGGTGAACTCGATGACCGAGGACCTCAGCAGCTCATCGACGACGGTTCTGATGGACTGTGCAGCGACGGCCTTTTCGTACAGTTCCGTGTACCGCCGGGCGTAGACCCGAACGGATTCGCCGAACAGTCCGGCCTTGCTGCCGAATGCCGAGTAGAGGCTCGAGGTCGAGATCCCGATCGCCGAGCTCAGGTCCCGGGTCGACGTTCCGCTGTAGCCGAGGCGCCAGAACAGTCGTGCGGCCTCGAGCACGGCCCAGGCTCGATCGAACTCGGGAGGTCGTCCGCGGTTATTCGCTTCCACACTTTCATTGTAGAGCGTCTGCTCCACAATTATTTCTGGAGCAGATGATCCAGAACCTGCCCGATGCCGAAACTGAGCCTCAGGGCAATGCCATCGGGATGTAGTAGAGACCCTTCGAATCCTCTTCGACGGTGGCTCGCAGGCGATCATCGACACTGATGAAGTCATTGACCTTGATCGTGCCCTTGGAGTCACTGAGCTTGCGAACCGCAAATGCAGGAATGAGACCCTGACGACCGTCACCGTCGACCGCCAGAGCATACTTCGGCCCTGTCGCCCTCACCTTGACCTCGATCGTGTCATCGGCAGCCGATGGGACGGTGGTGTCTAGATCCGGGTTCGTCAGGGCGGAGAGCTCAACCGCGAGAGTGTCGGCCATGTCATCGACTGTGGCGAGCATGTTCGCCATTGCGCGGGCAAACTCACCGTGCAGCTCACTGGGCTTCATCGCCGCGCCCGGTTTGTACATATCTTCGTGGGTCAGTTCGCCCCATGCGTCCTGCAACCTGGTCTTGACCTGGATCTCCGCAAAGACAGGCTCCCCCTGATCGGAGGGGATCTGCAGCGTCACGTGGCAGGCCCGGTAGCCGCTTGGCTTCGGTGGGTCGACGTAGTTCTTCTGCTCGATGAGAGCGAAGGCGCCGAGCTGCTGGGGGTCCGTCAGAGAGTCGAACATCATCTTCTGGTCTCGCGGTGATTTGCACAGCACCTTGACTCCGACGATGTCGCGAATGTGATTCTCCACGTCCTGAGGTGTCGAGACCCGCAGATCGGGATCATCGGCCGCCTTCTCGACGAGCTTCGCCAAAGTGCGAGCCGGATCTTTGATTCGATGCCCGTCGACGTCGAGGCGAGAGATGTCCTTGTTCTTCAGCAGACCCTTCTGCTGCTGCTTGAGCCAGTGCTTGATCCGCACGGCGGCAGATTCCCAGGCGTCACGGCGCTGCGCATAGGCCTGCGAGACCACTTCCCTCATCGCCGAATCCGCACTCACCGTTCCTCCTCTGTCACAGGGATCGTCATTGCTCCCATCAAACCACGAGCGCGCCACCGTTACGGTGACGCGCTCGCAGATTTCTGTGTCGAGTGCCTGTCGAACTCAGAGTTTGTCAGAACCAGAGTCTGTCGGAACCAGAGTTCGTCGGAATCAGTGCCCGGAGGCTGGCTGACTGGCGGCTTCCGCCTGCAGATGGCTGCGAGCCTCGGCCAGCATGCCCTCGCGGGTCGCAATCTTCACACGCTCGCGGCCTTCGGCCTCACCGAGAGCCTTCTCGGCGGTCTCCACACGGTGGTAGCCTTCCCAATCCACGTAGTCGACGCCCTTGGATTCGAGCAGTTCGACGATCGCAGAGTCATCCGGGTAGACGGGCTCTGTCAGCGCTCCGGCGGCGCGGTCATCGAGGATGTGGCCGATCGTCTCCAGGGCGTCGCCCTTGGTGTGGCCGATCAGGCCGACGGGTCCGCGCTTGATCCAGCCGGTCGTGTACACGCCCTGCACCACGTCTGCATCGGCAGAGGCTGCTTGCGCTTCTGCATCGACGACGCGGCCCTCATGGTTCGGAATGACTCCCTTGCCCGAGTCGAACGGCAGCTGCGGAAGTGCCGTGCCCGCATACCCGATTGCTCGGTACACGGCGTCGATCTCCCAATCGTGGAAGGTGCCGGTGCCGGCTGCTCCGCCCTTGCCGTCGAGCTCCATCCGTTCCGTGCGCAGCCCCGTGACCTTGTCCTCGCCGAGGATGGCGACCGGGGAATGGAGGAAGTGCAGGTGCAGACGACGCTTGGCACCGACAGGCTCACGCATCGTGAAGTCGGTCAGAGTCTTCGCGACCTGTTTGGTCTGGTTGTTCGACTCGATCGCGGCCAGCGAGCCCTCATCGAACTCGTAGTCCTCGGGGTAGACGATGATGTCGACGTCCTTCACATGCCCCAGCTCACGGAGCTCAAGGGGCGTGAACTTCGCCTGCGCCGGACCACGCCGACCGAACACGTGCACGTCAGTGACCTTCGAGGACTTCAGGCCTTCGTAGACGTGGTCAGGAATCTCGGTGGTGTGCATGTCATCGGCCTGCTTCGCCAGCACCCGGGCCACGTCGAGGGCCACGTTGCCGTTGCCGATGACCGCAACCTTCTCAGCATCCAGCGGCCACGTCTGGCCCACATCAGGATGCGAGTCGTACCAGTTGACGAAATCGGCGGCACCGTAGGAACCGGGGAGATCGACTCCGGGAAGATTCAGCGAGGCATCGATGAAGCAGCCGGTGGAGAAGATCACTGCGTCGTAACGGTCGGTCAGCTCTTCCAGCTTGATGTCGACGCCGTACTCCACGTTGGAGAACAGGCGGATATCACCGCGGTCGAGGACCTTGATGAGAGCGTTGATGATGCCCTTGATCCGCGGATGGTCCGGAGCCACACCGTAGCGGACGAGTCCGAACGGAGTCGGCAGACGTTCGAAGAGGTCGATGCTGACCTCGAAGTCACGCTCAGCCTTGGTCAGCAGATCGGCCGCATAGATCCCGGCAGGACCGGCACCCACAATAGCCACACGGAAGGGACGCGTCATTCTCACACCTCTCTAGTAAGTCATCTCCGATTGTATCGGCAATGAAGGACCTCCTAACAAACACGTGACGAAACTCGCATCCCGGCTCTCAGGCGCATCTCAGACAGCAGTCGCAATCACCAGCGCCCTGTGAGTTGCCTAGACTCGGCCTGTGAACGCCTCTGCACCTGAAGAATCTGCCTTTCGCCGCGTCGGCTTGGGATACGGAACCACTGCCTACATCATCTGGGGTCTCATTCCCCTGCTCTTCGCCGCCGCAGCACCGACCGGCGCGCTCGAAATAGTCGCCCACCGGATCATCTGGTCGCTGATCTTCTGCGCCATCCTCCTCTTCTTCGCCAAGGGCTTCGCCCGTACCTGGCTGGTGATGCGCTCGGGAAAGACCTTCTGGCTGCTTGCCCTGGCATCCGTGCTCATCGCCGTGAACTGGACGACCTACGTCTACGGCATCGAAACGGGCCGCCTCGTCGAGATCTCACTGGGCTACTACCTCAATCCGCTCATTTCGATCGGACTCGGTGTCATCTTCCTCAAGGAGAAGCTGCGCCCGCTGCAGTGGGCCGCGGTCGGATTCGGCGCGGTCGCCGTCATCGTGGTCGGCCTCGGGATCGGACGCTTCCCCTACCTGGCGCTCACCGTGGCCGTCTCCTTCGGTCTCTACGGCCTGGTGAAGAACAAGGTCGGCGGGAAGGTCGGTGCTCTCGAAGGCATGACCGTCGAGACGGCCGTGCTCACCGTTCCCAGTCTTGCCTTCCTCGCCTACCTCGCCGCGCAGGGCGAGGGCACATTCATCGGCTTCGGGCCCTGGCACGTCGTCCTGCTCCTGGCCACAGGACCTCTGACTGCGATTCCGCTCATCCTCTTCGGCGCGGCCGCCAGGCGAATCCCTCTGTCCTGGGTGGGAATGCTGCAGTACATTGCCCCGACGATGCAGTTCATCCTCGGCGTCGCGCTCTTCGGTGAGGCGATGTCAACGACGAGGTGGATCGGATTCCTCATCATCTGGATCGCCGTCATCCTGCTGTGCACGGACATGGTCCGCCAGAGCCGACGACGCCCTTCCTTGGGCTGAAGCCCCTGCTACCGGTGGCCCGACGACACCCGTGGTCGGGCAGGCCGCTCCGGCTCACTAGACTCTGTGTGTGATCGCAAATTCAGCCCCCGATGAGAACGCCTTCCGCCGTGCCGGTCTGATCAACGGCCTCTCCGCCTACCTGCTGTGGGGACTCATCCCTCTGCTGTTCGCCGCCGCGGCGCCGACCGGGGCCCTGGAACTCGTCTCACATCGCGTCGTCTGGTCTCTGCTCTTCTGTGCCGTCCTCCTGGTCTTCACCGGCGGATTCGCACGTACCTGGCAGGTCGTCCGGTCCGGTCGCACCTTCTGGATGCTGACCTTGGCCGCTGTGCTCATCGCCATCAACTGGACGGCGTTCATCTACGGAGTCGAAACCGGCCACCTCGTCGAGGTGTCGCTGGGCTACTACCTCAACCCGCTCATCTCCATCGGGCTGGGTGTCATCTTCCTCGGTGAGAAGCTGCGCCCCCTGCAGTGGACGGCGGCCGGATTCGGACTCATCGCCGTCATCATCGTCGGCCTCGGACTCGGCCGAATGCCGTACCTCTCGTTCACAGTGGCAATCTCCTTCGGACTCTACGGCCTGGTGAAGAACAAGGTCGGCAATCAAGTCGGGGCCTTGGAGGGAATGACGATCGAGTCTGCCGTACTGGCCATCCCCAGCGCCGCCTACCTGCTGATCCTCGGGGCGATGGGGCTCTCGACGTTCACCGGCCTCGGCGCCGGCCATGTCATCATCATCCTCATCACGGGTCCGGCGACGGCGATTCCGCTCATCCTCTTCAGTGCGGCGGCCCGAAGGATTCCACTGTCGTGGGTGGGCATGCTGCAGTACATCACGCCGACGATGCAGTTCATCACCGGTGTCTACATCCTCGGAGAGTCGATGTCGATGACGCGGTGGGTCGGCTTCTTCGTCATCTGGATCGCCGTGCTGCTGCTCTGCACCGACCTGATCCGCCAGAGCCGCCGCAGGCTCTAACCACGCTCCTAGAAGACAAAACTCTTGACGCCGCACCCGGTTCCATGGTTAGTTCGTTGAGTAACTAACCAACACACATGGAGATGATGTGATCGACGAAGCCAAACCACTGTTCGCACAGATCGCCGAACAGGTCGAAGATTCGATCATCAACGGCACCCTGCCCGAATTGTCTCGAGCACCCTCGACCAACGAGCTCTCAAGCTTCTACTCGATCAACCCCGCAACGGCGGCCAAGGGAGTGAACCAGCTCGTAGCCAAGGGCGTCCTCGAAAAGCGTCGCGGCATCGGAATGTTCGTGAAGGAAGGGGCCCGAACGATCCTCATCAACGAATACAGGACCACCTTCTCGGACAATTTCATCGCACCGCTGCTCTCTGAAGCCAGCAGGCTCGGGCTCAACCGCGATGAAATCATCGCCCTCATCGCCGAGCGTTCGCAAGAATCCGGCACGTCACACAGCTTGGACCAGACCACCGCGAAGGGATAGAAGATGGCCTCCGTCATCGACACACGCGACCTCACCAAGAAGTACAAGCAGTCCACCGCCCTCGACAACGTCAATCTTTCGATTGAAGAGGACTCGATCTACGGTCTCCTCGGCCGCAACGGTGCTGGCAAGACAACCTTGATGTCCATCCTCACCGCCCAGAACTTCGCTACCAGCGGCGATGTCGAGATCTTCGGAGAGCATCCTTACGAGAATTCACGCGTTCTCAATCGGATGTGCTTCGTCCGCGAGAGTCAGAAATATCCCGAGGACTCCAATGCACAACACGCTCTTGCCTCTGCCCGCCTCTTCTTCCCCCGCTGGGATCAGCCCCTCGCTGAGGACCTCATCGACGACTTCCGCCTTCCCCTGAAGACACCGATCAAGAAGCTCTCCCGAGGGCAGCAGTCGGCAATCGGCGTGATCATCGGACTGGCATCCCGTGCGGAGATCACCTTCTTCGATGAGCCGTACCTCGGCTTCGACGCCGTCGCCAGGCAGACGTTCTACGACCGCCTCATCAGTGATTATGCGGAGTGCCCGCGAACCATAATCCTGTCGAGTCATCTCATCGACGAAGTGGCGGACCTCATCGAGAATGTCATCGTCATCGACCGCGGTCGGATCATCATGGATGAGTCCACCGACGAGGCACGCAACCGTGCGGTCAACATCGTCGGAGATGCTGAGCAGGTTCAGCGCCTCGTCGCCGGCCGAGAGGTCGTCCACCGTGAGACCTTGGGGCGCGTGACCTCGGCGACCGTCCTCGGTCGCCTTTCCGAAACCGACCGTGCGTTCATCGCCGAGGCAGACTTAGACCTCACTCCTGTCTCATTGCAGCAGCTCATTGTGCGCACGACCCAGGGAGCTGACGAATCCCAGCATGCAGACACAGACATCAGGAGTCTTCAGTCATGACCACGACAGCGCAATCGTTCGACATTCAAACACCAGCTCGACCGAGAAGCCGAACACTCGGGGTCGTCAGGTTCCAGTTCATGAACACTCAGACCTTCGTCTGGATGCCCGTCCTAGTTCTCGGCGGAGTCTGGCTGATCACCCTCCTGATCTATTGGATCATCTCCGCTTCCGGTGTCGAAGGACCGATGTACAGCGGCGGATCGCAAGCACCCCTCTGGTATTTTGCAGTCGTCGGCGCGCAGGCGATGAATCGGACCTTCTACTTCTCACAGGCGATGAGCCTGACTCGACGCGAGTTCTATCTCGGATCGCTGGTTGCAGCGGGCATCAGCGCAGTCGGAATCTCTGTCGTGTTCATGTTCCTCGGTCTCGTCGAACAGGCCACCGACGGCTATGGCATCAACGGATACTTCGCTTATCTGCCGTGGGTCTGGGTCGGGGGTCCGTTGGCGGCGGGACTGACCTATTTCGTCCTCACCATGCTCACGTTCATTCTCGGATTCTGGTTCGCCATTGTCCTCAAGCGCTTCGGCGTACTCATCCTCACGACTGCTCTGCTCGTCATCGCCCTCGCCCTGTTGGGCGGTGCCGCACTCATCAGCCTCAATACGGCATGGCCACAGGTCTGGACGTGGTTCGCTGACATGCAGAGCATGGGGCTGACACTCTGGGCATTGGGAGCCTGTGTTGTCTTCGCCGCTGGTTCGTATCTCACCCTGCGACGACTGACTGTCTGATTTGAGCTGAGCATCTCGGCTCTAACCTCAGCTGCCGAGCACGAGCACCGCACCGGAGAGCACTCCGCCGAGAGCCACCGCCGTTCCCATGGCGGTGGTGGTGCGCCATCCTAGGGACTTTCCGACCATGACCATCGAGGGAATGCTCAGTGCCGGAAGCACGATCAGCAGTGCGCCGGTCACGCCCGCGCCCACTCCGACCGCCGACAATGCAAGGATGATCGGGATCTCGCCGCCGGTCGGGATCACCAGAAGCGTGCCCACGAGTGCGGCGATGAGCACCGCGAATCCACCGACCTGTGCTTCGAGACCGTAGACACCCGAGAGCCACGGACTGATGAGTCCGACGATGAAGACCAGGGCCAGGTGCTCGGGCACGAGGATGAGGGTGAATTTCGACAGCGACCGCAGGTAGCGCACGGGAAGGGCGGAGAACGTGGTCGGTTCAAGACTCTGCTCAGGGACCACCTCGGCGCGCCCCTTGATCCAACGGCCGATGAGGGCACTGGCCCCGACGACGATGAGGAGTCCCACCACGAGGCGGGTGAGGACGAACTGCCAGGGCAGAATGAGCGCGAGGAAGATCAGAACAGCGGGGTTGAGCAGCGGATTGCCCACCCAGTACGCCAAGGCAGCACTGCGCCTGACACCCGAACCGCGCAGGCCGGCAGTCACCGGAGCCGCGCAGCAGGTGCACATCATGGACGGCAGCGACATCGCCGCGCCGACGAGTGACTGACTGGTGTGGCTCCGACGATTCATCAAGCGCCGCAGCCAATCGCGCGGCACCAGCGCGTCGATGGCAGCAGCCACCACGAGCGCCACGAGCAGTGCTTTCCACACGGCGGTGAAGTACACGAGGGTGAAGTCCCAGGCTCCGGCCAGGGAGAACGTCTCCCCCGCGGCTTCGAAGAGCGGACTGCCGTCCCAGACCGATGTCTGGCTCAGTGTCCAGGCCTTGTCCCAGTAAGGCATCCACTTCGACCAGCTCAGGCCCACCACGAGGAAGAGCACGAGGATGCCGAGTCCGACCCAATCGACCGGAGTCAGACGCCGCCGTGTGGCCTCAAGCGGCTGAGCCCGGACCGTATCCGACATGGTCAGGCGCTGCGGGTGACTACAGAATCAGCGAACGTGAACAGTGATTCCTTGACCACTCCGTCGGGCAGCGGTGCCAGAGCGGCCTTCGCATCATCAGCCCAGCGAACCGCCTCGGCGCGGGCTCGAGCCGTCACCGGGTGGGCAGCCAGAGCGGCACGGGCGGATTCGAGGGCCTCATCCGAACTCAGATCCGCATCCAGAAGTTCGACCACCTCGGCGGCGGTCGCGTCACCGTCGGCTGCGGCGGCGCGGACGTAGAGCACCGGCAGTGTGGGAACGCGTTCGCGCAGGTCAGTGCCCGGAGTCTTGCCCGACACCGACGAGGTGGTCGTCAGATCGATGATGTCATCGGCGAGTTGGAAGGCGATGCCGACGCGTTCACCGAAGATCCGCACGGGCTCGGCCAGGGCCTGATCCGCTTGTGAGAACATGACCCCGAACTGCGCCGAGGTGGCGATGAGGGATCCGGTCTTGTCCGCGAGCACCTGAATGTAGTGCTCAATCGCATCCGTGTCCTCCGGCGGACCGGCGAATTCGTTGAGCTGACCGAGGACGAGACGTTCGAAGGTCTCGGCCTGGACCCGCACAGCCTCGGGACCCAGTTTCGCGGTGACACCGGAGGCCTTTGAGAACAGGAGATCGCCGGTGAGGATGGCCACGGAATTGCCCCACACCTCGTGCGCGGCAGGTGCACCACGGCGCACTGGAGCATCGTCCATCACATCGTCGTGGTACAGGGAGGCCAAGTGAATGAGCTCCACGGCAACGGCCGCATCGATGATCGCATCGCGGTTCGCCTCGCCGAGGCGGGCGGTGAGCAGCAGCAGGTTGGGGCGGGCGCGTTTGCCGCCGGCCGCGAGGAGATGTTTGGAGGTGGTGTCCGGCAGCTTCCGTGTCTGCTCGGTCACTTCGTAGAGCCTGCGCTCGACGGCTTCCAACTGTGTGGAGATATCCGCCGCAAGCTGGGCATCGGCACCAATAAAAGTCGCCGGAGAGGCTAGGTGGCTCATGTCCTCGTCATTCATCGTAGTCAGTGTTGTAGTCGCTGCTTGGCTCAGGCATTGCTGGTGGCCGGCACGATTCGGGTGAGAGCTGAAATCACCCGGTCGATGAGATCAGCCTCAGAGACCTTCGGGTCGCGGTAGAGGTTCGCCAACAATTTCACGACGAATTCCATCACAACGTCAACACCCATACCGTACTTGATTCCGAACTGCATGAGTGCAGGGTGGCCGATAATGGCAGAAAAAACGCGTCCCAGAGTGAAGTAGCCGCCCAGGGAGTCACCCACGAGCGCCGGGTATTCCTGCAGTTTCTCCCGCATCACATGCTTCGGGTAGCGGGAATAGGTGGAGATCACCTCGGCGGCCAGACGAGCGGACTCGAGGGCATAGTCGATGCCCTCGCCGTTGAAAGGGTTGACCATCCCACCCGAATCGCCGACGAGCAGGAGCCCCTTGTGGAAGTGCGGGGTGCGGTTGAAGGCCATCGGCAGCGCCGCGGACTTGATCGGCCCCAACGAGGTGGTCTCGTCGATGCCCCACTCGTGTCCCATGTCCGCGATCCACTGCCCCATCATGGTGCGGAAGTCGACGGAACCGAACTGAGGTGAGGAGTCCAGCAGGCCGGCACCGATGTTGATCGTGCCGTCGCCCAGCGGGAAGAGCCAGCCGTAGCCGGGCAGAACCTCGGACTCGCCCGCCGAATTGCGCGAGCGCATCTCGACCCAGCTCTCGATGTAGTCGTCGGCATGCCTCGGTGAGGAATGGTAGGCACGCACCGCCACACCCATCGGTCGGTCGTCGCGCTTCTCCAAGCCCATGGCCACTGCCAGGCGCGAGGAGACTCCGTCGGCGGCGATGACGATCGGGGCGCTGAAGTGCGCCTCGGGACCCACCCTGCGACCACGATGGTCGGTGCCGGAGGCGTGGACGCCCTGAATCCAGCCGTCCTCGCCGATGTCCGGGGACATGGCCTTGACCTGCTCGAACAGCCTGGCACCGCTGCGCTGGGCGTGACGGGCGAATGCCTCGTCCATGCCCATCCGCGGCTTCGTCAGCCCGAAGTTCGGGGTGCCGTCGATATCGGGCCAGTCGATCTCCAAGCGGTGCCCGCCGCCGATGAGGCGCAGTCCTCGGTTCTTGTGCCACCCCTCGGATTCAGGGGTCGCCATGCCCAGGTAGCCGACCTCTTTGACCGCGCGCGGGGTCAGGGCGTCGCCGCAGATCTTGTCGCGGGGAAACCCGGATTTCTCCAGGATGATGACCTCATGGCCGGCCTGCGCGAGGTAGGCGCCGATGGCCGATCCGGCAGGGCCCGCCCCGACGACGATGACCTCGGCGGAGAATTCGTTCACGGCTTGAGGGCGTGGTGGACGGCGACGATTCCGCCTGTGAGGTTGCGATGCTTGACCTGGTCGAAGCCGGCGCCGAGGATCTGCTGAGCGAATTCGTCCTGGTCAGGCCAGGCGCGGATCGATTCTGCGAGGTAGACGTAGGCCTCGGGGTTCGAGGACACGGCCTTCGCCACGGCGGGCAGGGCCCGCATCAGGTATTCCTTGTAGACGAGGCTGAAGGGGTCGAACGTCGGAGTCGAGAACTCGCAGATGATGAGTCGGCCACCGGGCTTGAGCACGCGCAGCATCTCTGCCAACGCGGTGTCCACGTCATTGACGTTGCGGATGCCGAAGGAGATGGTGACGACGTCGAAGCTGGCATCGGAGAACGGCAGGTCCATCGCATCGGCGTAGATGAAGTCGATCTTGGGGTGTCTGCGGCGCCCTTCGGAGAGCATGCCCTGTGAGATGTCGCCGGCGACCACCTCGGCGCCGTGATGGGTGAACGTCATCGATGACGTTCCCGTCCCGGCCGCGAGATCGAGGACACGTTCGCCGGGGCCGGCAGCCACCGAATGTGCGACAGTCCGGCGCCAGGTGCGCGCCAGGCCGAAGGTGAGCACGTCGTTGGTGAGGTCGTAGCGGGAGGCGACGTCATCGAACATCGACGCGACGTCGTCGGGCTGCTTGTCCAGCTGAGCACGGTTCATTCCACCATTGTCTCAACACCTGAACCCGGGGGCGAATTCGCGGGCCGTTTTCCCTGCTGTTCGCCGTGTGGAACTCGCCACAGTCAGTCCACTTCGGCGAATTCGCTGGGGCGGATGCGACGATTTTCTGGACTAGAGTGGGGCTGAAATGACTACGACCTTCAGCACCTCTGACATCTGCACCGCGCCCCCGCGCCTGCACGTGAGCTCTCGCTTCGTCGACGACGTCGAGCCGGGCCCGGGCTTCCCCTTCGAATCCGGGCTTCCCACCTCCGTCGAGGAGACGCTGGAACTCCTGCCCACCTCGGCGTTCTCCTGCTGGGTTCGCGACACCTCGGGTCTCATCGGCTTCGGCCGCACACTGCGCATCCGCGCCCGCGGCCGCGACCGCTTCACCGAGCTCTCCAAGGCATGGAAGGCCATCACGGATGCCGCGAGCATCGAGGACGAGGTCGACCTGCTCGGCTCGGGACTCATGTGCTTCGCCACCGTCGCCTACTCGGGAGAGTCCGAGGTCGATTCCCTCATCCACGTCCCCGAATTCGTCCTCGGACGCCGAGGTGGTCGCGTCTGGATGACATCGATCATCACTGAGGGCGCGACCCCTGTCCCGCCGGTGCTCAAGTCCGAACCGCTGCGCCGAGTCACCTCGGCGACGTCCTCCCCCGGTGATCTCGACAGCTCCTCGTGGGCGGACCTGGTCGCCAAGGTCTCGCAGATGCTCACCCCCGTCGGAGACTCCGCCGAGGTGGACCCCTTCACCGAGGATTCCACGCTGCGCAAGATCGTGCTGGCCCGGGACGAGCTGGTTACCTCCGACGATGACATCGATGTGCGGTCCGTGCTGGGTGAGCTCAACCGCAGCTACCCCAGCTGCTGGACCTTCGATGTCGCAGGTCTCATCGGCTCCACCCCAGAGCTGCTCATCGGGGTGGAGAACGCCCGCGTGACCTCGCGCGTGCTCGCGGGCACGTATCGAGTGGAGAACGACCCGACTTCGGAGATGCCGGCAGCCAGGAAGCTGCTGAGCGCGCACAAAGACAGCACCGAGCACGCCTTCGCGATCGCCTCCCTGCAGCGCAGTCTCAGCTCTGTCGCCGACGATGTCAGCGTCGACGAGCGACCGCACCTGCTGCCCTTGGCCAATGTCATCCATTCGGCCTCCGACGCCTCGGCGCACCTGCCCGAGGACTCCTGCCTCAATGCCCTGGACATCGCCGCGGCCGTGCACCCGACCGCGGCTGTGGGCGGATACCCGCAGGCCAGCGCGATCGCACACGTGGATGAGCTGGAGCCGCTCGATCGCGGTCGGTATTCGGGACCGGTCGGCTGGATGGACGATCGCGGCAACGGACAGTTCGGCATCGCCCTGCGCTGCGGACAGCTCGAGGATCGCAATCGGATCCGCCTGTTCGCCGGTGCGGGCATCATGCCCGATTCGGATCCCCTCGCCGAGGTGGCCGAGACCGAAGCCAAATTCGCTCCGATGCGCCGTGCGCTGGGGTTGGAATAACCCGGCTCTGGGGTTGGAATAACAGTCTGATTGCTTCGCAAGATTGACACTGTGTCAAGGTTTTGGCGGTTCGTGTCAGTGGCTGTGTCAGTGCCTCGGCATACCCTTGTCACATGTTCACGCATCCCGCGAACGACCCGGACCACCCCGAATATCGGGGTCCTGGTTCGTGGGCCCGGACACCGGGCATCACCACCGATATCGATCGGTGGTGTCAGACGCTGCGTGACCTCGAACCAGCAGATGATGCGTGGGAGACTCAGACGCGCATTCGCGCTCTCGAGGAGCTCACGTCTGCCGCGGCAGCTGCTCAAGCGCGTGAGGCTGTGGCTTTTCACCAGCACCGCCAACGCGAAGATGCCGCCAATGATGTGCCCAAGCGAGAGCAGGGAAAATACGCCGGCAATGAGATCGCCTTGGCCAAGAGAGTCTCACCCTCGACAGGACGAAAATTTCTGTCGACCTCGAAGGCTGTGGTCAACGATCTGCCCCGCACATTTGAGGCTCTGGCCAGCGGATCCATCTCCGAAGCCAAAGCTCGCATCATCGCCGATGAGACCGCCTGGCTCACTCCCGAAGAGCGTGAGTTCGTCGACGAGGAACTCAAAGACCGGGCTACGGCAGCCGGCAGTCGCCGGCTGCGTACAGAAGCTCGCGCGCTGGCGGCCAATGTGTCGTCCGACAATGCGCATGAGAGGGCCGAATCAGCGAGGGCGGACCGCCATGTGTCTCTGAAGGCGCTCAACAACGGCATGGCTCAGCTCAGTGCCACGCTGCCTCTGCAGCAGGCTGTCGCCGCCTATGAGAGTTTGGAGGCCACCGCCGCCGAGCGCGGGATGATCGGCCAAGACTTCGACCGTACTCGCAATCAGCTGATGGCAGATATCTTCGTGGAACGTCTTACCGGTCAGGACTCTGCCGACAACGTACCCACCGAGGTCCATGTCGTCATGGAAGCCGAGAGTCTCTTCTCGGACGGTCGGGTTCCTGCGTGGATTCCGAGCTATGGCCCGCTCCCTGCGAAGACGGCACGGAACTTCGTGGCGGCGAATAGAGCCAGAACTTTCATTCGGCGCATGTTCACTTCACCGGACACAGGACAATTGGTCAGCATGGACTCGCGCAAACGCACCTTCCGTGGTCTGTTGCGACGTATGGTCGTCTTCCGTGACGATGTCTGCCGGACTCCGTGGTGCGACGCCCCGATCAAGCACGCCGATCACGTGACTCCGGTCGCCGAGGGCGGAGAAACAGAGTGGTCCAACGCATCCGGACTCTGCGCTGCCTGCAACTACGCCAAGGAACACCCCGGGTGGAAGCACAAGGCAACTGCCGATGATCTCACCGTCTCCACCCCCACCGGCGAAGAATTTGAAACTGCCACTCCCCCATTCGTCACCAAGTTCAGTCACCCACCGCCAGGTCCGAGTTCGTCTTCCACCGAGAATGCGAGAGATGGTGTTGTCGACTTCCCCGCTCCGAGTCCCGTAGAAGAGCTCTTCGACAAGCTGGTCCTCAGGGATACAGGCTGAACCCGCATCGCGGCTGAGAAGCTGCATTATTGGCAACAGCGGGGCTCGATGTTGCGGACGTGAGCACTTCTGCGACTCATACTGCGCAGTCCAGGATCACCCCGACCTCAGATCAGGTCAGGTCAGATCGAGTCAGATCGGGTCAGGCCAGATCAGATCGGGGCGGGTGCAATCAGGTCAGGTCAACTTCGATGATCCGACGGCCGCGACGCATCCGCGTCACCTGGTTTGATTCCAATCCGTCGACACCACGCGCGGCCGTCCCGATCTCTGAAGTGGAATCGACCTCTGAGTTGGAGTCGAACTCCGCGATGAAATCGTCGAGCAGGCTGGACTCTTTGCGGGATCCCACCCGCGAGTACTCCCATCCATAGCCCACAGCAAGATTCTTGAAATCTCGACCGTGAGGAACAGTGAAGTATCTTTCGAGGTACGGCGCCACATGCTCCTGCGAATGTTCGAGCCCGGAGAAGATCGCACCACCATCATCGTTGAGTACGACGATGATCACATCCCCACCCTCTTCTGCGCTCGGCGTCAGCAGACCGCCGACGTCGTGGAGCATTGCGATATCGCCGATGACGAGCACCACCTGCTCACCAAGACCAAGGGATAGCCCAGTCGCTGTGGAGATCAGGCCGTCGATACCAGCCAGCCCGCGCGACGCGTGAACGTGCGCGCGAACATCGGTGGCTTCGCTGAGATAGCGAATCGTGTTTGAACTCGCTGCGAAGAGGTTGATATCCCGGTTGGCCAACTCT
The DNA here is from genome assembly GCF_003932995.1 of Brevibacterium aurantiacum. Taxonomy (NCBI): domain Bacteria; kingdom Bacillati; phylum Actinomycetota; class Actinomycetes; order Micrococcales; family Brevibacteriaceae; genus Brevibacterium; species Brevibacterium aurantiacum. Next base: position 1,140,404 of record NZ_CP025333.1, on the reverse strand, counting down.
TCGGTGATCGCTCGTGCGCTCGACTGCGTCGACTCGACCTCACGTGTCCGACGCGACTCGGCGATGATAGCTTCACCGGCCCTTACCCACTCATCTCGCCAACCCGTGTCCATGCTCGGGTGAAGGGGTGTCCCGCCTGAGACGGTGTTGGGGGCGGCCGCAACGTCGGAGACAGTGCTGTCGCCGCCGCTGCCGGCAACCTCGTCGACCGAAGGTGATTCCGACGACCTGGCCGAGAGTGACACGGCGTCGACGTCATCAGGTAGACGCTGGACCAGTACCTCGGAGTCGGCAAGCAGAGCAGCAACGGGCCTGGTCAAAGTCGGTTTTCCGTGCACGATCACGGTTCTGATCGCTGTGCGCAGATCCTCGCGTTCGCTGAGCACCCTCGCGTGCGCCGGGACCACGACACTCGAGTCTCGCAACTCGGAAGTCAGAGGGCTCGAGGGCTCAGCCAGAACGGGGATCGCGTGTTCCTCGGCCAATGACTTCAACGCGGTGGCCGCGTGACCTCCTGCATCTCCAGCGACGATGACCGTTCCCGGGAGAATTCTCACTGAGATATCTTTGGCTGAGTCCGAGTACGAGACAGCATCTGAGCCTGCGAACGCAGACTTCGAGGCTTCATTCGCGCTCTTCGCCGCTAATGACTGCACTGCTGCCTTCCACTCGGCGAGCTCCGTGACTGTCGGCACTAGGGGCACGTCGAACTGCACGTTGAACTGGACAGGGCCGACCTCCCCCGTACCCGACTCGGACTCCGTGTCCGAAGCTGCGCCCGTGACCAAATCTCTGCCCGAGCCCGGATCCGTGACCAGGCCAAGCGAATGTGCGACCGCCTCGGCGAAGAGTTGACCTGCGTCAGCACTTCCTGCGGGCACATCGATGCGGACACGCACATCGCTGAGCACCTGCGATTGGTCGTCGATCGTCTGGTTGGCTCCGGTCCCTCGCAGTCGGGCCGGACGATCCGCTGTGATTGCAATGAGCGGAAGGTGACCGTACGAGGCTTCAAGCACAGCCGGATGCAGGTTCGCCACCGCCGACCCTGAGGTCGTCACCAAGGCCACTGCTCCGTCTCGGCCCCCCGCGGTACCGGCACGCGTCCGTACCCCACCAGCACGACTCTGCTTCGCGCGCAGACCCCGCGCCAGCCCCAGTGCCAAGAACCCAGCATCACGCTCATCGATGCGCACGTGCGTACGGATCACCCCCGCCTCGGCGAGGGGGGCGAGCGCATAGATCAACGGCGCCGACCGGGAACCAGGCGCGATGACAACCTCGGTGACTCCGGACGAAGCCAACCCACGGGCAATCTGCTGCGCCACTGCGCTCGAATTCAACATCACCTGATATTCAACCACTAACCCACCTGCGGTTCACGTTGACTCTCTACGGTTGTCCCATGCGCCGATCGATTCTCTTCGCGGTTGGGGCGCGTGCAATCCGTTCGCTGACTGCTGCCCGCTCCCACAGAGGACGCTTCCCAACCCTCGACCAGAACAGCTCGTTCCTCGGTCCCGAGCCTCGCGGCAAGGAGGCGAGGAAATGGCACATCCGCGACAAACGCAAGCTGTCGAACCGGCTGCGGGAGTTCTTCATCTACTCCCCAGCGCTGGGCCGGACCGTCGGTGTGCGCGTGCTGCTGCCCGGGATCCCGCAGGAGGTCAGCCCGGTCATCCACCTCTATCACGGCGGCGGCGATGACTTCCGATCTTGGACTGACTTCGGTGCAGCCGAGGAACTCACACTCAACTCGCCCTACCTGGTCGTCATGCCCGATGCAGGAGCAGGAACCTACTCCCGGGTGGCTGTCGGAAGCGAGGTCCACGACTGGCCGACCTTCCACACCAAAGAGATCCCGGAGTTCCTGGCCAAGAACTTCTCGGTGGATTTCGCCCCGGATAACCAGCTCCTGGCTGGACTGTCCATGGGTGGCTACGGGGCGATGAAGTACGCCGCCTGGCATCCGGACCGCTACAGCTGGGCCGCGGCCTTCTCCTCACCGCTCGACCCGCTGTCTGCGGTACCGGCCTTCGACATCATTGCCATGCGGGAGGGTGCGAAGTCGATGACCCTGTTCGGTGATCCCGTCGCCGACCGCAACGAATGGATCGCGAACTCCCCCTACGGTCTGGCGGAGAACCTGCAGGGTCTTCACCTCTGGCTCAGTGCCGGCTCCGGCAGCCTCGAGGAGTCAAAGGACCGTGACCTCCTCGAATCCATGGTCAACCAGCAGGGAGAACGCTTCTCCGCGCGATTGAACTCACTCGGCATCCGCCACTCGTGGTTCCCCCGCACCACCGGCCTGCACAACTGGATCAGCTGGGAACGAGAGTTGGGAGCCTGGCTGAAGACCCTGCGCCGCCAACGCGACTATGCCAGCTCCGACCACCGCAGCGTCGAACGCCGAGGTGGCGATCTCGAACGCCGAGGTGGCAGTCTCGAACCCAGCGGCAGCATCGTCGAGGATCACGATGCGCCTCGTCCCGAGTCCACCACGGTCAACAACTCCGACCGCCGCCGAGGTGGTCCCCGGGTGGCCGATGGTGGTGAGTTCTCGTATCTGACAGGTCATGCGCTCTTCGACATCCACGGGTGGCGAGTCGAGATCTCACGGCGTCGGGCCCAGATCGTGTGCTTCGGCTCGGTCAGCGCAGCCGGCTTCTCCCTGACCGGCACCGGAAGCTTCCGAGTCCGCACGCCGGGCCTGTATGAACCGGGCCGCCGCTACGACATCTCCGTCGTCGGACCCACCGGAACGAACGACTATCCGCAGCGAGCTGACAAGAAGGGGCGTCTGACCTTCACCGGTCGTCTGGCCGCGGCCATGCACGACCCGATCATCCCCGGCAAGCGCACTCAGCACTTCACGACTGTGGGCCAGGCCGAGGTCACGACAGTGCGCATCGCCTCGGCGAAGAACGACGAGCCGGCAGTCAAAACAACAGATGTGTCGGATTCGGCACATGTCGATGCCAAATCCACCGCAACTTCTGTTTATGGTTATAACGGTCACAACATCGTGACCGCCCTTCGTCCTTCTGAATGAACGTTGACTCCGAGAGGTCACCAATGAAACGCGTACTCCCCGCCATCGCTCTCATCGCCGGATTGGCCCTGACAGGCTGTTCGGGATCCGGGCCCGCAAAAGAAGAGGCTGCAGGAGAGCAGAAGTCCGCAGCCGCCGAGACACCCGAAGCAAAGCAGCTCGACGAGGCTCAGCTCAAGAAGATCATCGAATCCACCAATGCCGGCGGCCAGTCCTTCAAGTCGGTCGACATCGGAGATGCCTCAGGCAGCGAAGCCATCAAGGCTCTCGAAAGTGCCGAATACGAGCCTGCCGAATGCAAGGATCTGGCAATGTCTGCGCTCAACGCCAGCGAGTCGAGCAACGGCACCACCCTGGCAGGAGCTTCCGCAGACAACACGTTGAGCGTTGCCCTGATGAGCTTGGCCGATGAGGATGCCGCAGGTTCTCAGCTCAAGAACTCGACCAAGATCGCCGAGAAGTGCAGTGATGTGACCATCAAGTCCCAGGGCATCAAGATGAACATGTCCTACGAGACCTTCGACGCCACCGTTGACGGTGCCGACGAGACCGTGGGCGTGCGTGCCAACATCGAAGCTGGTGGGCAGACCGTCCTCAACACCGACACCGTCACCAGCCGCGTGGGCAACAACATCGTCACCGCCGCCAACATCGCCGACACCGGCGATGAGAATATCGTTCCTGACACCGCGGCGGCCTTCGTCGACGCGGTCAAGAACGCCGGCTGAGCGGAGCAGTCCAGCACTCCTGCAGCCGCTTCTCCCACCAGTCGAATCGTCCCGGATCCACCGCCAGCGTCTCCAGTCGCTGTGGGTCCGGGACGATTCGCGTAACAGGTATCTGCCCGTCGACGGGCCTCAGGCTCTGAGCGGGCTCCACAACATCCTCGGCGAAGAGCCGACCCGTGCCCAGACCGCACGCAGGGTGTTCGCCGAGCAGCTCCCGGCTTCGTTGGGTGCGCGGCAGCGTGGCCGCCAGCTGGGCTCCGGCGGCTAGCCCGACGGAGGATTCCAACGCCGATGACACAACGGCCGGCAGTCCGCAGGCTTCCAGGACTGAGCGTGCGGCAGCGATCCCACCCAGCGGTTGGACCTTGACGATGACAACCTCGGCGGCGCCCAGTTCGGCCACTCTCACCGGATCTTCGGCCTTTCGGATCGACTCGTCTGCGGCCAAGACCACGGGCAGCTCCCGGGCCGAGAGCTGCTCACGCAGTCGCGCCATGTCCTCAACTGCTGCGACCGGCTGCTCGAAGTACTGCAGGTCGAATTCCGCGAATTCCGTGCAGGCCGCAAGCGCTTCGGGCAGCGCATAGCCGGCGTTCGCATCGAGGCGCAGAGTCGTCTCGGGAAACAGCCGACGGAATTCGCGCAACCGGTCCCAGTCCTCCGGCAGCGAGTCGATCCCGTGTTCGGCCACCTTCGCCTTGACTGTGCCGACCGGCCCGTAGCGAGCAAGAATCGGCCCTACCTCCGAGGTCGCACACGCCGGCAGGGTCGCATTGACGGCAACACTCTGGCCGACTGTTTCAGCCGCAGATCCGACGGCGCTGGGCTCAACCTCAGCAGTCGGCAGCAGACCCGCGAACTCGAGGGCTGCCTGCAGCCAGCGGGAGGATTCGACTGAACCGTATTCGGTGAATGGGGAGAACTCCGCCCACCCATCAGGGCCTTCGAAGAGCATGACCTCGCGTTCGGTGATCGACCGAAATCGAGTGACCATGGGGAGTTTGAGAACGTGGAATTTCGGCACGAGCTCGGCGATCGACTCCGGAAACTGCTGCACATCAGCCATGAGGCAACCCTATCGGCCAGTCGACAGGCGATAGGGTTGGGGTCATGACGGTTTCTGAAATCTTTGACCCCTCCCAGTGGCGTGAAGTCTCCGGATTCGACTTCACCGACATCACCTACCACCGCGCGGTCAAACCCGACGGCACCGACCTGGGCTGCGTGCGCATCGCCTTCGACCGTCCCGATATTCGCAACGCCTTCCGCCCTCACACCGTCGACGAGCTCTACCGTGCCCTCGACCATGCCCGCCAGACCTCGGACGTCGGCGCAGTCCTGCTCACCGGCAACGGTCCCAGCTCACGCGACGGCGGCTGGGCCTTCTGCTCCGGCGGCGATCAGCGCATCCGCGGACGTTCCGGCTACCAGTACGCCTCCGGTGAGACCCGCGAATCCGTGGATCCGGCCCGCGCCGGACGCCTCCACATCCTCGAGGTCCAACGACTCATCCGCACCATGCCCAAGATCGTCATCGCCGTCGTTCCCGGCTGGGCAGCAGGCGGCGGCCACAGCCTCCACGTCGTCTGCGACATGACCATCGCCTCTCGCCAGCATGCGAAGTTCAAGCAGACCGATGCCGATGTCGGCTCCTACGACGCCGGCTACGGGTCCGCCTACCTGGCGAAGATGGTCGGCCAGAAGAAGGCCCGCGAGATCTTCTTCCTCGGCCGCACCTACTCGGCCCAGGACATGGCAGACATGGGCGCCGTCAACGAGGTCGTCGACCACGAAGAGCTTGAGACCGCGGCGCTGACCATGGCCAAGGAGATCCTCGGCAAGTCTCCCAACGCCCAGCGGATGCTGAAGTTCGCCTTCAACCTCCTCGACGACGGTCTCATGGGCCAGCAGGTCTTCGCAGGTGAGGCCACCCGCCTGGGATACATGACCGACGAGGCGGTCGAAGGCCGCGACTCCTTCCTGGAGAAACGCGACCCCGACTGGTCTCCCTACCCCTGGTACTACTGAGCACCTCCACTCCATGAATGTTCAGTCCGCATGAACGCACAGTCCGCATGACCGCTCAGACCGTTGAGGATCTGCCGGCAGCCATCGATCGAGCCTTGGCCGGCCGGTCGATCCTTGTCCTGCCCCGCAATCGTGACGATTCCATCACCGAGGTGGCCCCCAGCCAGTGGAGAGGTGCTGGCCGGGCTCCGGCGCTGATCCTCTTCACCTCGGGTTCGACGGGCACGGCCAAGGCCGTCGCCTTGTCCGCAGACGCCCTGACCACCTCGGCGCGGGCAACCGAACGATTCCTCGCCGGCCCCGGAGATTGGCACCTCACCCTGCCGACCAACCACATCGCAGGGTTCCAGGTGGAGCTGCGGGCCCGGCTCGCGGGACGGGAGCCGGTGAGGACCACCTCGGCGTCCTTCACGGCCGAATCCTTCGCCGAGGAGGTCGAGAGTCTGTTCGCACGCGGCGGCAGCCGGCCGAGCTACACCTCACTGGTGCCCACCCAGCTGCACCGGGTCCTGGCCGATGACCGGGCCACGCGTGCGGCGGCGAAGTTCGACACCATACTCCTCGGCGGGTCCGCGATCTCACCGGCCCTACTCGAGCGCGCTGATGAACACGGGCTGAGCATCGTACGCACCTACGGCATGAGCGAAACCGCAGGCGGCTGCGTCTACGACGGCGTTCCCTTCGACGGTGTCGAGATCACGATCACCGATACCTCGACGATCGACCTGCGCGGTCCCGTCGTCGCCGATTCCTACGTCGAATTCAACGCCGACGGTCAGATCAGTCCCGTGGACAATCCCGGACTGACCACCGACGATGACGGTTCACGCACGATGCGCACCAGCGACCTAGGTCGGCTCGACGATGGGGTGCTCTCGGTGCTCGGTCGTTCCGATGACATCATCGTCTCCGGCGGCACGAACGTCTCTCCTCACGAGCTCGAGACCGGGCTGCTGCCCACCTGGCAGCACCATGGAATCGCCGAGGTGCTCGTGACCTGGGTGCCCGATGATGAGTGGGGAAAGCTGCTCGTCGCACTCGTTCGCCTCGAGGACCAGGTGTCGCCCGCCATGAGAGCAGCGTTGGGATCATCGCGTGAGTTGGCGCGGCATCTGGGCGGACTCGATCATGGGATGGGTGGGCAGCCGCTTCCGCGGTTGGCCTTTCCTGTCACCGAGATCCCCAACCGTTCGATCGGTAAACCCGACCGGATGGTTGCGTCCCGGCTAGCGGCCGAATTGGTTGCAGCCGAGAGACGAAGATCCCGAATACCTTAATAAGTGAACACTCGGTAATATGAGACGATCCTAATTTTTGTGAGGAAGGTATCCCGCCCAATGGCAACTGCTGCGCAGTGGATCTCCGGAGCCCGATTACGAACATTGCCGCTGGCAGTTGCCCCTGTCCTGATCGGGACCGGCGCCGCCATCGGCTCCGTCGGCGGCTTCACTTCCTTCATCATCGGGGACTACACGCGCAACGGCCACGACTTTTCGCTGCCGCAGATCTTCTTGCGTGCGGTGCTGGCCCTCCTCGTCTCGCTCTGCCTGCAGATCGGGTCGAACTTCGCCAATGACTATTCCGACGGGGTTCGCGGCACAGATGACGTCCGTGTCGGTCCCGTGCGTCTCACCGCGACGGGCCTGGCCGAGCCGAGCGCAGTCAAACGTGCGGCCTTCCTGTTCTTCGGCATCGCCGGAGTCGCGGGAGTCGTCCTCGTCATCATCGCTCAGGCGTGGTGGTTCCTCATCGTCGGCGCCGCCGCCGTGGCGGCAGCCTGGTTCTACACAGGCGGCAAGAAGCCCTACGGCTACATGGGTCTGGGTGAAGTCTTCGTCTTCGTCTTCTTCGGCCTCGTTGCCACCCTGGGCACGATGTGGATGCAGGTCGGCGGACTCAGCCTCAGCGGCTGGGCCGGTGCTGTGGCCATCGGCTCGCTCGCCTCGGCGGTGCTCATGGTCAACAACCTGCGCGACATCCCGACCGACATCGAGGCGGACAAGATCACTCTGGCCGTCCGCCTCGGCGAGCATCGGGCACGCATCGCCTATGCCAGCCTTGTCCTCGTGCCCTTCGCACTGCTGGTCTTGGCGATCCTCGATGGGCATCCGGCGGTGGCGCTGGCCATCCTCGCACTGGTACCTGCCCTCAATCCGCTGAAGACGGTGCTGCGGGGAACCACCGGTCCCGGGCTCATTCCCCCGATCAAATCAACCGGCCTCACCGCACTGGCCTTCGCCGCGCTGATGGGACTCGGCCTGGCTCTGTAGCGGTGAGCTGGGCCCTGTAGCCAGGATCAGTTTTCGTCGTCGACGATGCGGTCTTCCGCTTCTTCGTCGACGTTCTTGCGCTTGGGGGGTGTGGCGCGCTTGGCCACGCGGGTCTCAATGTCCTCCGCCACCTTGGCTCGCATGCCGCCCAAGAAGATGTAGCTGAGGATGGCTCCGATGATGATCGCGGCCATGGCCATCACGAGGTTGAGTCCGAGGAATGGCTGCAGAATCAGCCCTACGGCGACGATGATGCCCAGGCGAGCCAATGTGTAGATCCAGAAGTTGCGCATTGCACCTATTTTAGTCCGTCCACATCAGTGATTCATCACTGCCCATGTGGGCGGTTGTTCAGGTTAGTGGACTATCCTGGGTGCATGGCTCGAATACTCATTGCCGCGATTGTCCTTGCGGCAGCGGTTACGTTGTACGGACTCTTCGATTGCCTTCTGCGCGATCGTGGTCTGATCCGAGTCCTGCCCAAACCCGTCTGGGCGATCATCATTCTTCTCATCCCCGTCATCGGCTTCGTGCTCTGGTACGCGTTCGGCCGCGGGTCTGAGGACAAGCCCACTGCAGCACCGCGCCGTCAGGGGCCCAGCGCCCCTGATGATGACGAGGATTACCTGCGCAAGGTTGATCGCGACGTCAAGCTCGGCAAGCACGCTCCCGAGGCGCAGAAGCCCGAGGACAAGACTCCCGACGCTGATGACTCCGGAGACAGCTCCTCCCCCGACTCCGATCCTCGTTCCGCCGATACCGATGACCACGGTTCCGGCGGATCCACCGGCGACGGACGCGGCCACTCGAACTGAAGCAGTCGGAAGTCATCTGTCCCTAGTGCTTCATTAGTTGCGCTGGGGCATCCGGATAGACCTTGTAGGCAGCTTTCTACTTCTGGATAGAAGAGCTTCTACGCAGACTTTTGTCCGGTAGTCCGGTAGTCCGGTGCTCGCGGCCGGTTGCGCACGGGCCCTCGTGGGCGGTCGAGCACGGCCCCTTAGATAAGCATCGAGATTGGTAGCGCTACGTCTGTGGGCAGTACAGAGCCCGTGCCGTAGTTCAGCCCCGCGGCGCTGTGCAGCCCGCTCCAGCACTGTCACCCGGTTCTACCCAGTGGCGCGGTTCAGGCCAATCTAGACCCACCGAACATCAATACAGCCACCGCGGCATGCGCGGCATGATCGTACGGGCCACCCCGGCACCACCGCGCGGTGCACGCCTACCGCAGTTCAGCCTCGGCGATGGATCAGCTGAGGCCCGAGTACGAGTGCAGGCCGTTGAAGTACATGTTGACGACGGTGAAGTTGAAGATCACCGTGGCGATGCCGATGAGGTTGAGCACGGCGACCTTCGTCGGTCCCCAACCGCGTGTGGCGCGGGCGTGCAGGTATGCGGCGTAGATGACCCAGACGACGAACGTCCAGATCTCCTTCGAGTCCCAACCCCAGTAACGGCTCCAGGCCACCTCTGCCCAGATGGCGCCGGCGATGAGGGTGAACGTCCAGGTGATGAATCCGACCGCGGCGATCGTGTAGGAGAACCGCTCCAGGTCGATGCTCGCGGGCATCCGGCGCATGAACCGCAGCCACTTCGGGTTCTTGGTCTCCTGAGCGTTCTTGAGGATCTGGAACACGGCGAGGATCGCGGAGATGTAGAGCAGCGAGGTCGACAGGATGGCGATCGGCACGTGGATGGCGATCCAGTAGGAGTCGAGCGCCGGGATGAGCTTCGCAGCTGGTGTGTAGAAGACCGTGATGGCCAGGCCCAAGCACAGGAGCACTCCCCCGGCCACGATGGTGCCCAGGTAGCGGATGTCCTTCTTGATATTGACGATCAGGAAGACGATGACGGTGATCACGGTCGCAGTGAGGACGTATTCCATCATGTTGCCCCACGGCACACGCATCACTGACAGCGCGCGAGTGAGCACAGCGGCCACGTGCAGGAGGGCAGCGAGAACGAGAAGTGCGGTGCCGATCCTCGCCCCGCGGCGAGGCTTGTCCTTGCCCGAACCGGTCGTGGCCTCGGCCGAAACGTCAGTCTGCGGCGGATCGAGGAGGGCCGTGGTGGTCTTCCGGTTCGTCCGTCGCACGTTCGAGGGCTTGGCGGCGCTGCTGGCGCTGGCTTCCGTCTGCTTGAGCTCGCGCCCACCGAAGAGGTCGAAGGCGTAGAAGATCATGGCGACGGCGTAGACGATCATCGCCGAGATGATGAGCTGGTTCGACCACATTGCGAGGTCAGTGTTGACGTCCATACATCCTCCGCACCAGCGGTGCTCTTCCATTGCGTCGTGGCTGTTGCTGCGTTCTCGCAGCGTTGACTAGCTGCGTTGTCTCAGTGCCGTGTTGCTGCGTGTAACTGTGTTCGAGCCGCCTGTTTCAGTGTCGGCCCGCGACAATTCTACTCCGCGTAGTACCTAAAGCTAATCATTTCTCTCCGCCTGCACTTCAACCCTGTCTACTCCGAGCGCCGGGGCCAGAGTCCGGCCCTTCGTCCGAATCGCCTTCGGGATCGTAGGGATCGTCGTCGGGTTCGTCAGCAAGGTCCTTCGCCAGGTCCTTCGCCGCCCGCTCGACCATCTGATCCTCACCGCGAGCCAGAGCCGCGACCTCGGCCTGGCCGTCCTTGATGCGCACCCACATGCGGCGGCGTGGGATGAACAGCGACAGGCCCAGTCCCAGCAGCACGGCGATTGCGCTGACGAGCATCAGACCCTGTGTCGGGTCTTGGGAGATGTCGACGGCGATGTAGCGTTTGACTCCGTCAAAGGTCACGGAGCCGCCGTCCGGCAGCTTCTGGGTCTCGCCCTCTGCCAGTTGGATGAGCAGAGGATTGCCCGAAGCGTCGGTCATCTCAGTCATGTTCTCGGCATCGATCGTGTACACCGACTGCGGAGTTCCGTCATCGAGTCCGAGGTCGCCGGTGTAGCCGCTCATCACCAGGTAGGGGTTGCGCAGTTCGGCGAAGCTCGAGACCAGTTCGCCGTTCTCATTCTGGGTCGCCGTCGGCAGGAACACACCGACGAATCCCATCTGGGTTCCTGCGGAATCGGGAACCTTGACGACGCCCTCCGAGGTGTAGCCCGGGTCTCCACCGTCGGGGATGAAGACCTGCGGGCCGGACTGCACGACCTGTCCCTTGGCATCCTTGACCGTGACCTCCGGAGCGTAGCCGTTGCCGGTCAGATAGACCCCGGTCCCGCCGACGCGTACAGGTTCGTTGACCCGCAGTGTGTGCTTCTCGCTCTTCCCGTCAGCGGTGGCCGTGACCTCCGCATCGAAGGTCCGGGGCTGGCCGAACTGGCTGCCTGGGGCCTGATCGTCGAAGGTGGATTCGAAGCTGTCGAGTTTGAGCCGGAAGTCCGGCAGGTTGTCCGCATCGTAGTAGGAGCCAGGTTCGAACGAGTCGTAGGCGACCAAGGAGTTCGTGAAGGTGTCGCCCTCGACGAGGATCCGCTGCCCCTGATAGCCGAACAGCGAACCGATCGCCATCGTCAGAGTCGCGACGAGGAGTGCGATGTGGAAGACCAGGTTGCCTGTCTCGCGCAGGTAGCCGCGTTCGGCGGCCACATGGTCATCGTGGCGGACTGTGCGGTAGCCGAGCTTCTTCAGGCGCGCCTGGGCGGTGTCGAGGAAGTCCTGATCCGCGCTCTCGCGAGATTCCGCGGATCCCGTCGCCGAGGTGAAGGTTTCGTATCCGGGCATCCGACCCAACCGCCTCGGCGCTTTGGGTGGGGCCGAACGCATGGCCTTCCAGTGCTGGGCCGAACGTGGGATCACGCAGCCGATGAGCGAGATCATCAGGAGGAGGTAGATCGCGGAGAACCAGATCGAGGAGTACACGTCGAACATCTGGATCGTGTCGAGGAACTGGCCCCAGGCGCCGTTGGACTCGAGGAACGTGTTGACCCGGCCCGGATCCTGGATCCGCTGCGGCAGCAGGGAGCCCGGGATCGCGGCCAGAGCCAGGACGAGGAGGAGGATCAGTGCCACTCGCATCGTCGTCAGCTGACGCCACGCCCACCGGCACATGCCGATGAATCCCAGCTGCGGCTGGGTCACAGCGTTCTTGTCGGCGGTCTTCTTCGCCACTAGATCACCACTTCGAAATCAAGGATCAGACCCTGCAGAGAGGTCATCCACGCGTTCCACAGCCCTGTGGCCATGAGTACACCCAACACGATGAGCATGATGCCGCCGGCACGGACGATCGCCGTCTGGTGTCTGCGCACCCAGGTGAGACGTCCGGCGCCCTTGTGGATCGCCACGGCCAGAATGATGAACGGAATGCCCAGTCCCAGGCAGTAGACGAATGCGAGCATTGCCCCGCGCCAGATCGTTCCATCGCCGCCGAAGCCCACGGACATCGACATGACCGCGGCCAGCGTCGGTCCCACGCACGGTGCCCAGCCGAGAGCGAAGGTCGCACCGAGGACCGGTGCACCCCACAGTCCGGCCCTGGGTCGAGCGCGAATCCGGTGCTCTTTCTGGAGGAGACCGAAACCGCCCATGAAGACGAAGCCGGCGATGATGACGACGACGCCGAGGATCCTGATGAGCACGCCCTGCCACTGTGAGAACAGTGCGCCGAGGGCCGAGAACCCGGTTCCCAGCAGAACGAAGACGATCGTGAACCCGAGGACGAACAGGGCGATCCCGACGACGACCCGCCAGGTTTCCTTGTCCTTGAGGGACGAGCCGCTCAGGCCGGTGACATAGCCGACGTATCCGGGGACCAGCGGCAGCACGCAGGGTGAGACGAAGGAGACGAGTCCCGCCAGTGCGGCCGCGCCGGCCGCCAGCAGCAGAGGCCCGTTGAGAACCGTCTGGGCGAAGTCCGCCCCGATTCCACTCACTCCGCCTGCACGTCCTCGATGAGTCCCTTAAGCGTCGACTCGTCGACCTCGCCGACGACGCGGGCCGCGGCACGGCCCTGCGCATCGAGGACGACGGTGGAGGGTGTGGCCTGCGGCGGGAGGACACCCGAGAGCAGCGCCACCATGTCACCGTTGGTGTCGAGCATGTTCGCGTAGGGCACCTGGTAGTTCGAGATGAAGGCGTTGGCCGCTGCCTCTTGGTCACGGACGTTGACACCGAGGAACTGAACCTCGTCCCCGAAGTCCTCGGCCAGGGTCTTCAGCGCCGGCGCTTCCTTCCGGCACGGCGGGCAGGCCGCGTACCAAAGATTGATGACGACCGGGGTGGGCCGGAGGTCAGCCAGCGACATCGACTTGCCGTCGAGTGTTTCGAAGCTCAGCTCCAGAGGTTCCCCGCGCTTGTCCTTGGCCACCTGTGACACAACGCCGGATCCGGAGACGTACCCCTGATCGGATCCGGCCTGATCAGCCAGTTCGTCGTTTTCGCTGCAGGCGCTGAGCACCATGGCGGTGCCGGCGACCAGGCCGGTCAGGAGGGTGCGGCGGTTCAGTGGATTGCGGGCATTCATGCTCCCGACACCGCTTGCTTGGGCTGCAGATCTGCACAGATGCTCTCGTAACTCACGGAAACAAGTGTGGACGATTCGAATGTGAAACTGGTGATAGAAGCCAAGTCACATTCCCGTTTCCGGGGGTCGTGGACCAGGGAGCGCTGCTCCCCTGCCAGACGTGTCATCCAGATCGGAAGCTGATGGGAGACGATGACGCCTTCGGCCTCGGGACCATGTTTGGCCAGCTTGGCACGCAGGCTGGCCATGGCTGCCTGCATGCGCAGCACGATCTGCTTGTAGGGCTCACCCCAGGACGGTGTCAGCGGGTTGTACAGACGCACCAGATTGCGCGGCTCAGCCATTCGTCGGGCGTTGACCTTCTGCCCTTCGAAGGAGTTCGCGGCCTCGATCACACGGTCATCGGTGAAGACGGGCAGCTGCAGCCGCTGGTGCAGCGGGTCGATTGTCTGCTGTGCCCGCAGCAGCGGGGATGCCACCAGCTCGACCGGAGTGACCGCCGCTGCGGCGAAGTGCTCGCCGACGCGTCGGGCCATCTCATGGCCGCGTTCGGTCAGTCCGAAGTTCGGCAGCCGACCGTAGAGGATGCCGTCAGGGTTGTCGACCTCCCCGTGCCTGACCAGATGGATCGTCGTCATCAGTTCCCCTGCGTGTTCGGTACGCTCGCCGCGGCCTTGGCTGCGGCGGGCAGGGCCGTGATGATCCGGTCCAGGATCTCATCGGTGTGGGCGTAGGACAGGAACCAGGCTTCGAAGGCGCTGGGCGGCATGTGGATGCCCTGATCGAGCATGGCGTTGAAGAACGCGGAGTAGCGGTCGACGTTCTGGGTCCTGGCGTCGTCGTAGTTGATGACCTCACGGTCGGTGAAGAAGACGGAGAACATCGAGTTCGCCGATTGGATGGTGTGTTCCACACCTTCGGTCTCCAGCGCCGAGGCGACCGCTGGCCTGAGGATGTCCGCGGCGCGGGCGATGTGTGAGTACACATCGAGTTCGGTTGTCAGCTTCAACGTGGTCAGACCGGCGGCCGTGGCCACAGGGTTTCCGGACAGGGTTCCCGCCTGGTAGACGGGGCCAGTCGGTGCCAGATGCTCCATCACGTCGGCGCGTCCGCCGAAGGCCGCGGCGGGGAAGCCGCCGCCCATGACCTTGCCGAAGGTGAACAGGTCGGCCGGTCCCTCCGGGTAGCCGAGCTGTGCGGATTCGTAGCCGTACCAACCAGCGTCCGAGACACGGAATCCGGTCATCACCTCGTCGCTGATCATCAGCGCGCCGTGGGCCTTGGTCAGGCGGCGGATGGTGTTGGTGAATCCCTCGCGCGGGGGCACTACGCCCATGTTTCCGGGGCTGGCCTCTGTGATGACGCAGGCGATCTCGTCACCATGTTCGGCGAAGACGGCCTCCAGACCGGCTGCATCGTTGTAGTCGACGATGATCGTGTCCGAGGCCTGTGCACCGGTGACGCCAGGGGTGTCGGGCAGGGAGAAGGTCGCCAGGCCGGAACCGGCCTGGGCCAGGAGCGCATCGACGTGTCCGTGGTAGCAGCCGGCGAACTTCACGATCTTCGCCCGGCCGGTGTAGCCGCGAGCCAAGCGGATGGCGCTCATGGTCGCCTCGGTGCCCGAAGACACGAGGCGCACCTGCTCGACGGGATCGACTCGGGCCACGATCTCCTCGGCGAGTTCGACCTCACCTGTCGACGGGGTGCCGAAGGAGAAGCCCTTGACGGCGGCTTCCTGCACGGCCGCGAGCACCTCGGGGCGGGAGTGGCCCATGATCATGGGCCCCCACGAACCGATGAGGTCGATGTAGTCGTTGCCGTCGGCGTCGCGCAGCCAGGCTCCGGTCGCCGAGGTGATGAAGCGCGGGGTGCCTCCGACGGCTTTGAAGGCCCTCACCGGTGAGTTCACTCCACCGGGGATGACGTGTTCGGCGCGCTCGAACAGCGCGGCCGACTTCGCAGTCTCGTGTTTCATGGGTTCTCCTGAAGAAGTCGCCGGATCGGTGGTCGGTTCAGATGATAGTTGAGTGGCTGCGCTCAGTTGGCAGGCGTCGGGGGTTCGGCGTCTGACGGCGGTGTGTCGACCGGGCCCTCGCCGATCGCACGCATATGGGCGGTGACCTTGCCGAAGATGCGACCGAGGGTCTCCATCTCCTCTGGTTCGAGGAGGTCGACGAGATGGTCGCGGACGCCTCCCACATGGGTCGGCGCCATCGACACGAGGAGCTGCCAGCCGGCCTCGGTCATCTGGCAGTTGACTCCGCGCCCGTCTTCGGGGATCGAGAAGCGTTCGAGGAGGCCCTTCTTCTCCATCCGCGCCACGCTGTGCGTCAGACGCGAGCGCGACATCGTCGTATCCATGGCGAGCAGAGCCATGCGCATCGTCCGATCCTCATGTTCGCTCAGCCGGACCAGGATCTCGTACTCGGGCATACCGATGCTGTGGTTCTCCCGCAGCTCTTTGTCCAGCTGCGTGGTCAGCAGCTGTGAACCGGTGAGATAGCTTCTCCAGGCCTGTTGATCGGGGCCGCTGAGCCAGCGTGGTTCACTCATCATCGTGCTCCACCCGGCTGTTCCGAGTTCAGACGCTGAGCGACTTCCGTGGCCCAATAGGTGAGGACGGCGTCGGCGCCGGCGCGCTTGAAGGCGATGAGGGATTCGTCGATCGCGCGTTCGCGGTCGATGGCACCGGCTGCGGCCGCGAATTCGATCATCGCGTACTCCCCAGACACCTGGTAGGCCCACACCGGCACCGGCGACTCACAGGCCACCTCGGCGAGGACATCGAGGTAGGGCAGGCCGGGCTTGACCATGACGACGTCAGCACCTTCGGCCAGGTCGAGGTCGAGTTCGCGCATGGCCTCGCGTCCGTTGGCGGGGTCCTGCTGGTAGGTCTTGCGATCGCCCTGCAGCTCCGAGTCCACGGCTTCGCGGAAGGGGCCGAAGAACGCCGAGGCGTATTTCGCCGAGTAGGCCATGATGACGACGTCGGTGAAGCCTTCGAGGTCCAGCGCCTCGCGGCAGGCGGCGACCTGACCGTCCATCATGCCCGAGAGCCCCAGCACGTGGGCTCCGGCCCGAGCCTGTGCCACGGCCATGGATGCGTAGCGGCTCAGGGTTGCGTCATTGTCGACGCCGCCGGAGGCGTCGAGGACTCCGCAGTGTCCGTGGGAGGTGAATTCGTCGAGGCACAGATCGGCCATGATGACCGTTTCATCGCCGAGGTTGTCCCGCAGCAGCGTCAACGCGCGGTTGAGGATGCCCTCGGGATCATCGGCCTGGGAGCCCTCGTTGTCCTTGTGTTCTGGGATCCCGAACAGCATCAGTCCGCCGACTCCGGCATCGACGGCTTCGTTGGCCGCTTCCAGCAGGGAGTCCAGGGTGTGCTGGACGACTCCGGGCATGCTCGTCAGCGGCGCCGGTTCGCTCAGTGTCTCCTTGACGAACATGGGCAGGATGAGATCGGCCGGGTGCAGGCGCGTCTCGGTGACGAGCCGGCGCAGGGCCGGTGTCGTCCGCAGGCGGCGGGGCCGAACGGTTCCGGGGACCATTGTCATGTCAGGCCTTCTTTCTGCGGCGCTTCTGGCTGGGGCGCGTCGGGGTGGTTCCCGCCGCCAGGTCGTCTTCACGTGCGGACATCGCGAATTCGACCAATCCGTCGATGAGGGAGGTGAGGTTGGCTTCTTCTGCGAGGACGTCGACGCGCAGGCCGTGCTCTGCCGCGGTGTTGGCCGTGGCCGGTCCGATGCAGCAGATCACCGAGGTGGATGCCGGTTTCCCGGCGATCCCGACGAGGTTGCGCACCGTCGACGATGATGTGAAGAGGAAGGCGTCGAAGTCGCCTGCCTTGATGGCTTCGCGAATGGGCGCCGGTGGCGGCGAGGCGCGCACGGTCCGGTAGGCCGTGACGTCGTCAGGGTCCCAGCCCTTCTCAAGGAGGCCGGCCACGAGGACCTCGGTGGCAATATCCGCACGCGGCAGCAGCACCGTGTTCATGGGGTCGATGTCATCGACGTAGTCGGGCCAGGCTGCGGCCAGACCGCGGGCCGAATGCTCGCCGTCGGGCACGAGGTCGGGGGTGATGCCCCAGTCGATGAGGGAGGCGGCGGTGCGTCCGCCGACGGCGGCGACCTTGACGCCCGAGAGCGAACGGGAGTCGAGGCCGAAGTCTTCGAACCACATGCGCACGGCACGGACAGCGTTGACCGAGGTGAAGCCCACCCATTCATAGGAGCCGTCGACGAGACCCCGGATGGCCTTCTCCATCTGAGTCGGCGTGCGCGGGGGCTGAACGGCGATCGTGGGGACAACGGTGCCGACGGCACCCAACTCTCCGAGCGCCTCGGCGGTGGAGGTTCCCTGTTCCTTCGTGCGGGGAATGAGGACCTGCCAGCCGAAGAGCGGTTTGGTCTCGAACCAGCTGAGTTCGCTTCGCGATTCCACGCCCTGTCCCATGATCACCACCATACGATCTCCACCGCTCTGAGCCATCGTCAGGGCCTGGCCCAGGGTGGTCTCCACGCTCGTCTGGTCGGTCGTGGAGATGCCCCAGCCCAGGAGGACCTTCGTGTCGACGTCCCAGCCGTCGTCGAGCAGGGCGCGAATCGCCTGCTCGTGGTCTGCTGCGGTGCCGGTGAACACGTGTGTGGTGTTGCGGTGGCGGGAGACGTCGACGTGAGTCTGGGGTCCGGCCTCGATGAAGCGGACCGAGCGGACGCGGTTCGTCGTCAGGGCGGTGCCGGTGTAGGCGGAGGTGGCCGCGGAGAGTCCGACTCCGGGCACGATCTCGACATCGACGTCGGCCTTGCGGCACACGGCGGCCTCGGCCGTCGTCGTCGTGAAGAGGATGCCGTCGTCGGAGCTCAGTCGCACCACGGTCTTATCGGGTCGAGCCAGCTCCGCGAGCTTACGGCCCCGGGTGGACGCGGTTGCGCCCAGCTGAGCGGCTTCGATGATCTCCGTGGCCTGCGATACGTAGGCGGTGACGATCTCCGAGTGCACATGGGTGTCGTAGACGACGATCTCAGCGTTGGCGAGGATGTCGGCGCCGCGGATCGTCATCAGACCCGATTCACCTGGGCCGCTGCCGATGAAGACGACGCGGGGTGAGACGGGCAGAAGGCGGCGGGGCTGGACCTGACCGGTTGTCATACCTGCTCCTGGACTTTGACAGGGGTGAGGTGATCCGCGGACTGGGCGGGATCGATGCCGAGCTGACCCAGCAGGTCCTCGGCGGCGGCGGTGCCGAGTTCATCGGCGAGCCGAGCGAGTTCCTTACCTGTGATGGACAGCTGGTTCGCGCTGCCGGAGTCCAGATCCACATCCGGAGTCGTGGGCAGCGGGGCGACCTGTCGGGTACGGGCGAGCTTGCCGTCGTCATCGGCCATGACGGCGTCGACGACGAAGTCCGAGCCCTGAATTGTGGCCAGGGCGCCGATGGGGGCCGAACATCCGGCCTCTGCACGGGAGAGGATCGCCCTCTCGCAGGTCACGGCCAGGTCGGTGGTCTCATCGTGGAGGCGCTTGAGCTGAGTGCGGACCTCGGCATCTGCCTCCATCACCTCGTTGTCGAGGGCGAATGGGCTGTCGGCTCCACGTGTCTCAACCGCCAGGGCTCCCTGCCCGGGGGCCGGAAGCATGGTGTCGAAGTCGAGCGAGTCGGTGGCTTCGGCCAGACGTCCGATGCGACGGACTCCAGCCGCGGCCAGCACGACTGCGTCGAGTCGACCGTCGCGGACGTGGGCGATGCGGGTGTCGACGTTTCCGCGCACTCCGCGAACCTCGATGTCGGGGCGGGCGGCACGCAGCTGCACGGCACGCCGTGGCGAACCGGTGCCGACGACGCTGCCTGCGGGCAGCTCGGCGAAGCTCAGTCCGTCCCGGCCGATGAGGACATCGGCAGGATCGACACGGGGTGGGATGGCAGCCATCTGGATGCCCGCCTCGGGGGTGGTGGGCAGGTCCTTGAGCGAGTGCACGGCGATGTCGATCTTGCCCTGGTGCAGGGCCTGCCTGACGGCGGAGACGAAGACTCCGGTGCCGCCGAAGCCGGTCAGGGGCGACATGTTGACGTCACCTTCGGTCACGACCTCGACGATCTCCACGCGCCACCCGGTCAGCGCCGCCAGCTGGTGGGCGATCGCGGTGGACTGGGAGCGAGCGAGCTTCGACCGGCGGGTGCCCAGACGGATCGTGCGACCGGAGAAATGCTCGGGTTCGACCACGTCGAGGGTGTGGTCAGCGACCGGACGCACACCGTCGGCCTCGACGTGATTCGCGCTTGAGGCCGTGGCGACTTTGGTCTCCGGCTTGGCGATCGAATGGGCGACCTTGTTCGTCGGCAGGTCGAAGAGCTGCATGAGCGCCTGCGCGTAGTCGACGTCCGAGTCGGTCACGGCCAACTCCTTGACCTTGACCGTCGGCGTGTGGATCAGCTTCTCCGCGACCCGGTGGAGGGACTTGCGGATCTCGGCGAAGGCCTTGTCGTCGACATCGGCGCCGATCTTCTTCTCCAGGCGCTTCGTCTCCGCAGCGAGAACGTCCTTGGCGTGGCTGCGCAGAGCGGTGACGGTGGGCGCAACGGCGCGTTCCTTGGCTCCGGATTCGAGCTTGGCCAGCTCCTCCGTGATGATTGCGCGCACGGCTTCGACGGTTTCGACGACCGCAGCATCGCGCTGGTTCTCTGAGCTGGTGAGCATGGTTCTGATCTCACCGAGGCCGAACAGTGCCACATGCTCGAACTCGCGCACCGTGGGATCGATGTCGTGAGGCAGGGCGAGGTCGACGAAGGCCTTGTTCGCAGCACCCTTGGGGTTCTGGGACAGACCAGCCTGGATGTCTTCGCGGGTGACGACGACTTCACGGGCACCGGTGCAGGAGATGATGAGGTCGGCGTCGGCGATCTCCTCTGCCAGGATCCGGGAGGTCAGTTCGCGCGCACGACCGCCCACCTCGGCGACGAGGCGTTCTGCTTTGTCCACGGTCCGGTTGAGCACGGTGGTCTGAGCCACGCCCTCCTTGTGCAGTCCAGAGACGACGAGACCCGACATGGCTCCTGCACCGATGACCAGGGCATTCGCAGCTCGCAGGGAGCCGATGTGAGCCTGGGCGGCTTCGAGCGCCGCGCTGAAGAGTGAGCGGGCAACCTCGTCGAGGCCGGTCTCCGAGTGGGCTCTCTTGCCCACCCGCAGGCTCTGCTGCAGGGCGTGGGAGAGGTCGGAGGTCAGTGCTCCGGCCGACAGTGATTCGGTGAAGGTCGAGCGCAGCTGTCCCAAGATCTGGGCCTCACCGATCGCCATCGAGTCGAGACCGCAGGAGACCTTGAGCAGGTGCTCTTGGGCCTGAGTGTCGTAGTGGGCGTAGAAGTGCCCGGCGATGTCCTGCCATTCCTTGTCGATGGAGGACACGAGTGCGTTGCCGAGGTCGGCGAGTCCGCCGTGGAAGGCCGTGACATCGGCGATGAGCTCGAGGCGGTTGCACGTGGACAGGACTGCCAGTCCCTCCACATTGTCACCGGCCAGTGCGTCGTCGCGCAGTGCTCCGACCTCGCCGGTGCCGAATGCCAGAGCGTCCAACATGTCGATCGGCGCCGACTGATGGGAAATGCCGAGAACCAAGAGAGTCAATTCCTGTGCTCCTCAAAACCTGGGTTGAGCGGTGCCGATTCAAGCGCCGAATAGTATGCGAGTACTTGCAGCTCACTGGCCAGATCGACCTGATGCACACGGACGGAGTCCGGGGCGTCGAGCACGGTGGGTGCGAAGTTCAGGATGCCGCGCACGCCGGCTTCGGCGGCGATGTGTGCCGCCGCCGGTGCCGCGGTTGCGGGTACTGCCATGACGACGAGGTCGATGCTCTCGGGCCAGGTGGCAAGTTCGTTGAGGTCGGAGACCGGCAGAGTGCCGATCACGGTTCCGATCTTGGCCTCATCGGTGTCGAAGATTGCGGTGAGTGAAAGTCCGCGGCGTTTGAATCCTGCGTAGTCTGCCAGGGCCGAGCCCAGGCGACCGGCGCCGATGATGGCGATGGTGCGCGCTCGGTCGAGACCGAGGAATGTGCGCAGAGTCGAGGCGAGGTCTTCGCAGGAGTAGCCGACTCCGCGCCGGCCCGAGCGTCCCAGCTGGGACAGGTCCTTGCGCAGAATCGACGACGAAACGCCGCTGCGGGCCGCCAAGGTCTCCGAGGACACCGTTGACTGGCCCGTTGCGGCGATCGTCTCAACCGTCTGCAGGTAGATCGGGAGTCGGGAGATGACGCGTTCGGGCACGTCCTTGCGGACGACACCCCCAATGCTGTTGGCGGACAGAATCTCGCCCACGTAAACGCGTCACTCCTTCAATCGATCTCATGCGCCCAAGGCCGCAAGGGCCTTCGACAGCCGGTCCGTATCGACCCGATGGAAGCTGTGCTGGCGACCGTTGAGCAACACGACTGGGACATCCCAACCGTATTGACCGGAGAGATCGTCATCGGAGTCGATGTCGATCTCGTCCACATTCACGTCTCTGCCAGCCACCGCCTCGGCGATGGCCTTCCTGGCGGTCTCGCACAGGTGGCAGTCGGCGCGTGTCAGGAAGGTCAAAGTGACCACTGCACACTCCTCTTCGGGCGACAACAAACCCCGCCGAAATCAGATTCGAACGGGGCGTAGGACCTGCGCGGTCTTACTTCTTGTTGCGACGCTGGTGACGTGTCTTACGAAGCTGCTTACGGTGCTTCTTCTTCGACATACGCTTTCGGCGCTTCTTGATGACTGAGCCCACGCGGGTACCCCTTGTGATCGTCGGTGGAGGTGAACATCAGGTGCCCACCCATTGAACTAACCGTACGATTCTATCGCCTGGGCCTCTGCTTTCCCAAAACTGTGTCCAGTTCCACAGCACTCGATAGCACGATCCGCGCGGAGGCGGGCCTCAGTCGAAGTAGGGGTCGAGTCCGAAGAATGGGAACAGGTTCTTCCGGGTCCCCATCACGGCGCGGTCGAGCTCGGATTCGGGGTCGAATCCGTTCGACCAGCGATTGTATGAGCCGTCGTAGCCGTCGGTCATCGACAGGGGTGCCTCACGTCCGGTCTTCGTCTGCGCATAGTGCGCCCACCGGCCCGGAATGCGGGTGCCGGGGTCGATGTCGAGTCCCGCGGAGATCGCGAGCACATTGGTCCAGGCGCGGGGCACCACGTCGATGATCGCGTAGCCCCCTCCCCCGGTGGCCAGCCACTTTCCGTCGGTGTGCTCAGCAGCCAGGTCACGCACCCACTCGGTGGCCACCCGCATCGCGTCCACGCTCAGGCGCATGTGCGTCAGCGGGTCGCTGCGGTGTCCGTCGCAGCCGTGCTGGGAGATGATGACCTGCGGCTGAAATCCGTCGATGATCGCGGGGATGGTGGCGTCGAAGGCCCGCAGCCAGTCCGCGTCGAGGGTGCGCGGGGGCAGTGCGATGTTCGCCGCCGAGGCGGCCGCGCGCAGTCCGCCGATGTCGGCCGGGAAGCCGGAGCCGGGGAACAGGAACTTCCCCGATTCGTGCATGGAGATCGTCAGCACCCGTGGATCGTCCCAGAAGAACTTCTCCACACCGTCGCCGTGGTGGGCGTCGAGGTCGATGTAGGCGATGCGCTCGTAGCCCGCACCCAGGAATTCGGTGATGGCTCCGGCGATGTCGTTGTACACGCAGAACCCGCTGGCGTGGTCGGGCATCGCGTGGTGCATCCCGCCGGTGAAGTTCACGGCGTGGGAGTAGTCACCGGAGATGATGGCCCGCGCGGAGTCGACCGAACCCTGGAACAGCATCGCCGAGGCGGCGTGCATGTTCTCGAAGCCGGGAACGTCCTCGGTGCCGATCCCGTATTTCCGCGCGTCCTCGTCGCTGAGCACGGCTCCGTCCCCGATCTGCTTCACCGCGGCGATGAAGTCGGCGTCGTGGAGCTTCGCCAGGGTGTCCTCTTCGACGTCGCTGACGCCGTGAACGTGGACATTGTCGGCGTCGAAGAGGCCGAAGTCCATGGCCAGCTTCGCAGTCAGATCGAGTCTGAGGGGATGCATGGGATGGCTGGGTCCGAAGTTGTATCCGGTCACCGCATCGTCCCAGACGACATACACATCGCTATCGGCCATGAGCACCATGCTATATGGCACAGCTCACCTACGGAGATTCGCAGGCTGCGGGATCTACCATAGAGTCTGTGTCCAAGAATTCCCCACAGCGCTTCGACCGGCTCCTGCGCCCGGGTCGGTGGGTCCGCGACTTCGTCGACGACCTCGCCGTTGCCTCGCCGGCTCGACTGGCGATCGGCTCGTTCGTCGCAGTGGTGGCGTTCTTCGCGATCCTTCTGATGCTGCCGGCGAGCATGCGCGACCCCGGTTCAGTCTCCGAGGCCCAGCACATCGCCAATGCGATCTTCGTGGCCGTGTCCTCAGTCTGCGTGACGGGGCTGACCCCGGTGGTCACGGAGAACTATTGGTCAGATTTCGGGATCTCGGTCATCACCGCCGGCATCCAGGTCGGTGGCTTGGGGATCCTCACCCTCGCCTCGGTGCTGGGCATGGCGGTCTCCCGCCGGCTGGGAGTCCGGCAGCGCCTCATCGCCCAGCAGGCCACCTCGGCGCTCAATCTGGGTCAGGTCGGCACCTTGCTCAAGACCGTCGTCATCACCATCGTCACCGCCGAGGCGATTCTCGCGGTGCTGATGTTCCCCCGGTTCCTCATCCGCGGTGAGAGCATCGGCGATGCCCTCTGGTACTCGGTGTTCTACTCGATCTCGGCGTTCAACAATGCGGGCTTCACGATCCACCCGGGCGGTGGAGCCTATTTCGCCTCTGATCCGTGGATCCTCTCGTTGCTCATGCTCGGCGTCTTCGTCGGCGCTCTGGGCTTCCCTGTCGTGCTCATGATCGCGATGCAGTGGAATCATCCTAAGAAGTGGGACCTGCACACGAAGCTGACCCTGACGACGACGACCGTGGTTCTGGCCGTCGGTCTCCTGTTCCTCCTCATCTTCGAGTCGGCTAACCCGGACACGCTGGGTGACAAGAACGCCGGACACACCTTCGTCGAGGTCCTGTTCATGGCGGTGATGCCGCGTTCGGGAGGGTTCTCGACGATGGAGATCGCGGACATGAGCCAGTCCTCGCACCTGCTCATGGACCTCATGATGTTCATCGGCGGCGGGTCCTCATCGACGGCCGGCGGCATCAAGGTCACGACCGTGGCCGTGCTCGTGCTGGCCGCCTACACCGAAGCTCGCGGTCTGCAGGACGTGCATGTCTTCGGACGGCGCCTGACTTCCTCGACGATCAAACTCGCGATCTCGGTTCTGCTCACGGGCGCCATCATCGTCTTCATCGGCACGCTGACGATGCTTCAGATCTCCGCCGAACCCTTGGACAAGGTGCTGTTCGAGGTGATCTCCGCGTTCGGCACCGTGGGCCTGAGCTCCGGGGTCTCGGCCACCGTCAATGAGGCAGGCCTGTACTGCCTGTCCGTGATCATGCTCATCGGCCGTCTCGGTACGATTACACTGGCGGCAGCCCTGTCCATGCAGGACTCGGTGCGCCTGTACCGCTATCCCGAAGAAAGGCCGGTCGTTGGCTAACGAACACACCTCAATCCTGGTCATCGGACTCGGACGCTTCGGGTCATCGACCGCTGCCACGCTGGCCAAGCTGGGTCGTGAGGTCATGGCGATCGAACACAGCGCCGAACTGGTCAAGGACTGGAGCGGAAAGCTCACTCACGTCGTCGAGGCCGATGCCACGAACATCGATGCCCTGCGCCAGGTGGGTGCCGGTGACTTCTCCACCGCCGTCGTCGGGATCGGAACCTCGATCGAGGACAGCGTGCTGACGACGGCCAACCTCGTGGATCTGGGCGTGGGTCAGGTGTGGGCGAAGGCCATCTCACCCGCCCACGGCAAGATCCTCCACCGCATCGGCGCCCACCACGTCCTCTACCCCGAATCCGATGCAGGCCGACGGGTGGCGCACCTGGTGAGCTCACGGATGATGGAGTACATCGAGTTCGATGAAGGCCACTTCGCCGTGGTGAAGATGCGGCCTCCGCGGGAGATCCAGGGCTTCACGCTCAGCGAATCGGGCGTGCGCGACAAGTACGGTGTCACGATCGTGGGCATCAAGAGCCCCGGCCGTGACTTCACCTACGCCGAGCCCACCACTCGAGTGGGCAAGCAGGATCTGCTCATCGTCGCCGGCCATGTGGAGCTGCTGGGACGCTTCGCCGGTCGACCGTAGAGGGACACTGCCCGTAGGGGGACTCTGCAGCGTAGAGGGTCACTGCAGCGTAGAGGGTCACTGCAGCGTGTCGTGATCGGCTTCTACCATGCAGCCTCCATTTCGACTTCTGTCGGATCGTCATCACCCGCAAGCAGTCGAGTACGAGCTTTCTGCATCATCACAGTCAGTTCGGACTCCAGTTCGGACAGAAACCATTCGAGAGTCTCATGTCTGCTGACCAACGCGATCGATCGTCCTCTGATAACGACCCCGGCGTAGCTGCCCTGCTCGCGCGGTCCCAGCCGTGTGATTGGTGAGTCACCGAGCGGAGTCGTCTGCGTGCTGTCGTTGACCGGCAGGCCCTGCGAAAACTCGGTCAGGACCGAACCCACGTGATTCCAGGTAGCGACCATGTCCTCCAACCGCTGAGCAAAGGACAACGTCACGGTCTCCAGCGTGTCGAAGCAGCGTGCGGGCAGGTCGTTCCAGCCGCCTGCCCCACATTCCGCATCCAGCCGTTCCACCTCGCTGTCGGCCAAATCGAGGAAGTCCGGCCACAATCGATCAACCAGTCCCCTGCGACGCCTGAGCAGTTCCGCTCTGTCTTCGGCCAGTTTCTCGTCCGCAGAGTCAAGGGCCTTCGCATCAGCGTCGTCAATCGGCAGGTGGAGGGCGATCGCACGTATCGCTGCCTGCTCGTTGGAAACACGCCCGATCTTCTGCAGCTCCCGATCGACCGCCATGAGGTCGGCATGCAGCCGTGCCACGCGAAAGAACTGTTCGTTGTTGTTCACTGAGACTCTCTCCGTCGACTCGTCGCGGCTGCGTCCGATCGCATCTGTGCGAGGCCGGCGACGACGTTGATGACAGAGTATGTGGCAGCACTGACATGGCCACAGGACAGCATAGGACAGCGTGGTCAGAAGTTTCTCGGTCGCTTCGCCAGACATCCGTAGAGCGACGACGAAAGCCACGACTAGAGCGACGACGAAAGCCACGACACAATGTGAGCGGGCGACGGGAATCGAACCCGCGTCATCGGCTTGGGAAGCCGAGGCTCTACCATTAAGCTACGCCCGCATATCCTCACATCACCCGTTATCACCAGCGCAGATGCCCTGCTGAGGGAAACCGAGCACCGTCGTACGGCGAACTGAAAACCACGGTGATGCGGTGATCGCGACAACTCCCCCAGTGTATATGCTCGGCTGTGATTCCCCACAGACTTGCCCAACCCTCGCGCACGACTGAGGGGGCGGCCGCAGCCACCCCCTCAGCATCATGTCGCACGAACATCACGTCGTACGAGCAACATTTCTCACACTCAGTGTTCGACAGCCTCCTCGGCGCCGAATCCGGTGTGGGCACGAACGTCCATCTCCGCTGCCAGCTCGGGGCTCTCAACGGTCTTATCGGTGATCGACGCGATCCAGCCGAGGATGAAGCCGAGGGGAATCGAGATGATTCCGGGGTTCGACAGTGGGAAGAGCACGAAGTCTGCTCCCGGGATCATCGCGGTTTCGGAACCGGAGACGACCGGGGAGAAGGCGATCAGCAGAATCGCGGATCCCAGACCGCCGTAGATCGACCACACGGCGCCGCGAGTGGTGAAGCGCTTCCAGAACAGCGAGTAGACGATCGTCGGCAGGTTCGCACTGGCCGCAACGGCGAAGGCGAGTGCCACGAGGAACGCAATGTTCTGTCCCTGCACTCCGATGCCGCCGATGATCGCGACAGCACCGATGACGATGACGGTGCGACGCGCGATCTTGACCTCGGCATCGGGGTCTTCGACCTTGCCCTTCTTGATGACGCTCGCATAGATATCGTGAGCGAAGGACGCGGCTGCGGTGATCGCGAGGCCAGCAACCACGGCCAGGATCGTGGCAAAGGCCACGGCCGAGATGAAGCCCATGAGAATGGGCCCGCCGAGGTGAAGGGCCAGCAGCGGTGCCGCCGAGTTCACTCCGCCGGGTGCGTTCTCGATCGCGTCAGCACCCACAAGTGCTGCCGCACCGTATCCGAGGACGAGGGTGAACAGGTAGAACCCACCGATGAGCCAGATCGCCCAGACGACCGAACGACGAGCCTCCTTCGCCGAGGGCACGGTGTAGAAGCGCATCAGGACGTGAGGCAGACCAGCGGTGCCGAGCACCAGGGCCAGAGCCAGGGAAATGAAGTCGAGCGGGTTCTCACCGTATTTCTGACCTGGTTCCAGGATGGCCTCGCCGACGCCGGAGTTGTTGACTGCTGAGGCCAGCAGGCTCGAGAAGTTGAACCCGTTGAGGGCGAGCACCCAGATGGTCATGGCGAAGGCACCGAGGATGAGCAGGACCGCCTTGACGATCTGGACCCAAGTGGTTCCCTTCATACCGCCGACCAGCACGTAGATGATCATAAGAGCACCCACCACGGCGACGACCAGAGATTGGCCGACCTTGCCGTCGATGCCCATCAGCAGCGACACGAGGCCACCGGCTCCGGCCATCTGCGCCAGGAGGTAGAAGAAGCACACGGCCAGGGTCGACAGGGCTGCTGCCATGCGCACAGGACGCTGCTTGAGGCGGAACGAAAGCACGTCGGCCATCGTGAACTTACCTGTGTTGCGCATCAGCTCTGCCACGATGAGCAGGGCGACGAGCCAGGCGACGAGGAAGCCGATCGAGTACAGAAAGCCGTCGTAGCCGTTGACCGCGATGGCGCCGCAGATACCCAGGAACGAGGCCGCGGACAGGTAGTCACCGGCGATTGCGAAGCCGTTCTGTGGTCCGGTGAAGGACCTGCCGCCCGCGTAGTAGTCGGACGCTGATTTGTTGTTCTTACTGGCCCGCAGAACGATGAACATGGTCACCGCGACGAAGGCGGCGAAGATCGTGATGTTGAGAACCGGATTGTTCTCGACCTCGGTCACGCCCTGAGACACTTTGTCGAGTCCGGAGGCGAACAGGTCTCCTATGGCAAGTGTGCTCATGGGGTGGTTCCTTCCGACTGGTGCTGGAGGCGTTCACGGATCGCCGAAGCCGGCGGATCGAGCTTCTTGTTCGCGAACGAAACATAGAACATCGTGATCGCGAAGGTGGTCACGAACTGCAGGAGGCCGAGGATCAACCCGAGGTTGATCTCACCGATGACCTTCGTGGACATGAAATCGTGCGCGTAGGTGCTCAGGATGACGTAGAGGAAGTACCACGCCATGAATCCGATCGACAGTGGTATCACCACCGAGAACCTTTTGCGCTTGAGCGCTTTGAATTCGGGATTTTCCTCTTCGACGAGGAAATCGACCCGAGTACTGACGGGATCGGTCATTACTTCTCCATTCGAATTGTGCGTCGAGCATCAGTGGTCTAAATCACACAAGTCAAAACTAGCGGTCAGCCTGCACTGTGGAATACCACCGAAAGTTGGTAGCTTGTTCACATGAATGTCAAAGCAAAAGAATCTCGGGCGCTGAAGGCCGAGACTCGCCGACTCTTCGTTGAAGCCATCAACTCTCTGCACCGCAGCGGGACCGGTGATGTGGTCTTCGGCGGAGCGGTCGAGGATGATGAAGTCGCCGTCGAAGCAGTTGCCGGGGGCAGCAAAGATCGCCTGTCCTCACTCATCGTCAGCACAGGACGGGGGCTCGGTGGACGTGCGCTCACCGAGGGTACACCCCAGCTGACCAAGGATTATGGGATCGATCCCTTCATCACTCATCACTATGACGAGGAGGTCCTCGGCGAGGGGATCCAGGTTCTCATCGCTGTGCCGACGCTGCGCGGCGGTGACGTCACGGGGATGATCTACTGCGGTCACCGCAAGAACTACGATGCGGCAGCCCCGCAGACGAGTGACCTCGTCAAACGAGTCAGGCAGCTGTCAGTGGACCTGGGGCGGCTCGGCCGGGCCCGACCGGCCGAGGTACCGGTCGAACCAGAGCGCCTGTACTCCGATCTCGAGTCCTCGAGCCGTGAAGCGCTGCGCCGGACCTATGCGGAGCTGCGTTCGATTCGCTCGGGTGTCGACGAGAACGTAATGCGGCAGCGTCTGACTGCGGTGGAGAACCGACTGGCCGATATCCTCTCAGGCCACAATTCGGAGCTGTTTCCGAACCCGACACCGACCATCAGCCTCTCCCCCAGGGAGACCGACATCCTCTCGCATGTGGCGCTGGGATGGTCGAATGCCAGGATCGCCGAGGGGCTGGGGCTGCGGGAGTCGACCGTGAAGTCCTACCTGAACACGGCCATGGTCAAGCTCTCTGCCGGCACCCGGCACGAGGCGGTGTCCATCGCCAGGTCAGCTGGGGCGCTCCCCTGATCCCGGCGGCGATGGTCTGGGCCGCCGGGTTGGCTCGAACACTCAGCCGTTGATGACCTCGGAGTTCTCCTTCTCCATCTCTAGGGAACGGTTGCCGGCAGCCTGCACTGCCGCCTCGGTGGTGTCGAAGAGTCCCGCATCGATGAAGGTCTGCAGGCCTGCGAGTGTGGTGCCGCCCTTACTGGAGACAGCCTGACGCTGCGCGCTCGGGTCCGGCTTCTCGGTCAGGAGGCGTCCTGCTCCGTCCGCGGTGGCCACGACCATCTGTTTGGCGGTCTCCTCGCTCAGCCCCATCTTCACACCAGCGGCGATCATGGTCTCGGCCAGGAGGAAGAAGTAGGCCACACCGGAGCCTGAGATCCCTGTCATCGCGGGGATCTCGGATTCGTCCAAGGCCACGACGAGTCCGGCTCCCGACAGCAGCGTCCGCAGTGTGTCCACGATGGTGTCGTCCACCTCGGCGGAGGGAGCAAGTGCGATGACGCCGTGCCCGATGGAACTAGGGGTGTTGGGCATGATCCGCACGATCGGGTTCTGCGGTGCCAGGGTGGCCAGATCGGCCATGGCGACACCGGCGGCCATCGAGACGAGGACCGAGTCGGCGTTCAGGCTCGGGGCCAGGTCGCGGACGGTCTCGGCCATCATCCACGGCTTGACGCCGAGAAAGACGAAGTCAGCGCCTTCGGCCGCCTTCCGGTTGGCCTCGGCATCGTCCTCGACGGAGGTGACCGTGGCATTGGGGAGTTCCGCGGCAAGTCGTTTCGCCGAGGCGGCCGAATTCGTCGTCGCTCGAACGTCGAGCTTCTCGTCGGCGCTGAGGATTCCCTTGAGCAGTGCCGTACCCATGTTTCCGGTGCCGATGGAGGCGATGGAGGTCAAATCAGACCTGCCTTTCTGTTGTTCACGTTTTTGTGGTGCGTGTGGTGCGTTCAGGAGTTCGGCTGGCCGTCGTTCGCACGAATCTCGCTCGCGGGGTTCTCGCGCGCGGCGTTTCCATTTGTGCGGACCTCGCTCGTGCGGACATGACTGGAGGCATTGCGGTGGCTGGCCTCAGATGCGAGCCCGAGATGCTCGCGCGCGAAGGCGAGCGAGTCTGCGAGCATCTGCTCTCGCGTGGACTTCTTCGCCACGAAGCGAGTGTTGACTTCGACGACGATGTCGCCGGACCAGTCGTGTTTGGCCAGGTACTGCAGCGTCTCGGCCACAGGCATGGTGCCTGCGCCTGGGATCAGGTGCTCGTCCTTGAGGGATCCGGAGCCGTCGGTGAGGTGGACGTGACGGAGCTTGTCGAAGATCTCTGAGACGGTCTCGAGCGCGTTCATTCCGGCCGTCGAGGCGTGGGAGAAGTCGAAGGTGAGAGCGTCATAGTCCTCGTCGAGAGGGTTCCAGTCGGGATAGTAGACGAGGATCTCGCGCACGCCTGCGCGCCAGGGGTACATGTTCTCGACGGCGAGGACGACTCCGGTCTCCTCCGACACCTGGCGAACACCCTCGACGAAGCCCAGTGCGTACTCCCCCTGCCAGCGGAAAGGCGGGTGCAGGACCACGGTCTTCGCACCGACCGCCTTGGCCAGGTTCGCGGTGATGCGCAGCTTCTCCCAGTGGTCCTTGTGCAGGACGCGGGGCAGGAACAGCAGCGTCGGTGCGTGCAGGGACATGACCTCGAGGCCCGTCTCTGCGGCCAGACCGTTGATGAGGTCGACGTCGCGGGTCTCGGCATTGTGGGTGACCATGATCTCGACGCCGTCATAGCCGTGCTTGGCGGCCTGAGCGAAGGTCTCGGCCACGGTCATCGGCGAGACCGAGGAGCTGGAGAGACCGATCCGGATCGTGTGTTCGGAACTGTGCTGAGTGTCGTGGTCGTAGACCTCGTGCTTGTCGAAGTACTCACGGTGGCGTCGGAAATTGGACCGCGCTGAATTCTTCGCGGTATAGACCTTCCGTGATGACTTCGACCGATTCGCACTGCTCATTCCATCCAGTTTAGTCCCCGAAGATTCCATATTCCCTCAGAAAGCATAAGCCGTGAAATCGTTAAGCTGGATCAATGGCTGATTTTCGAGTTCGCCGGGCCCGCGTCGCTGATGCCGCCCAGATCGCCGACGTCCACATCGCTGCGTGGACGGCCGCCTATCGCGGCATCATGGCTGATGAGATTCTCGACTCCCTGAACATCGACCGCCAGACCGCCGGCTGGGCGAGAAACCTCGGCGAGGAGTCGAATCCGATGTCGACGCTGGTGGCGCTGGAGCCAGTCGAAGACTCGGCCGCGACGGAGCGCATCCTCGGGTTCGGCGGGGTGTGCCCGCCCAGGGATAGCCCCGAGGTGCTCGCTTCGCTTCCCGATGTCTCGGGTCTCGGGCAGCTGGCGTCGATCAATCTGCATCCCGACGCCTTCGGCACCGGCGTCGGCGCCGTCCTCCTCCACGCGTTGGAAGACGAGCTGCGTGGGCAGGGCTTCACCCGTGCCTATCTCATGGTCGCCGAAGGCAATGAGCGGGCGATGCGCTTCTATGCCAAACACGGCTGGCACCGCACGGAGATCACCCACGTCTTCGACGGGGTGTCTCCAGCGGTGCCAGAGCGCATGTTCACGGTCGAACTCGGCTGAGGGCCACCTCGGCGAGTATCGACCTCGACCGAAGGTCAGCCGTAGAGTTCTTCGACGTCCTCGTCGACCCAGGTCTTCGACTTGTCGACGGCCTTGTTCCACAGTCGGTAGACGCGATCGACCTTGTCCTTGTCCATGGACGGCTCCCAGCGCTTGCCCTCGCGCCAGTTGGCCTTCACGTCGTCCTCGCCGTTCCAGAACTTCACGGCGATGCCCGCCGCATAGGCCGCGCCCAGGGCCGTGGTCTCGACGACCTCGGGGCGGATGACGGGCACGCCGAGGAGGTCGGCCTGGAACTGCATGAGCGTTTCGTTGGCGACCATGCCGCCGTCGACCTTGAGCTCGGTGAGTGCGACACCCGAGTCGAGGTCCATGGCGTCGAGGACCTCGCGGGATTGGAATGCAACCGATTCGAGAGCCGCACGGGCGATGTGGTTCTTGTTGACGTAGCGGGTCAGACCCACGATCACGCCGCGGGCATCGGACTCCCAGTGTGGGGCGAAGAGGCCGGAGAAGGCCGGCACGATGTAGCAGCCGCCGTTGTCCTCGACCTGTTTCGCCAGCGTCTCAACCTCGGGAGCATCGGCAATGATTCCGAGGTTGTCACGCAGCCACTGCACGAGGGACCCCGTGACGGCGATGGAACCTTCGAGGGCGTAGACAGCCTCGGCGTCGCCGATCTTGTAGGCCACCGTCGTCAACAGACCGTTCTTGCTGGCCACAGGCTCGTTGCCGGTGTTGATGAGCATGAAGTTGCCGGTGCCGTAGGTGTTCTTGGCCTGGCCCTTCTCGAAGCATGCCTGACCGAAGGTCGCCGCCTGCTGGTCACCGAGGATGCCGCAGATCGGGGTGTCGATGATGAGGCCGTTCTTCGCACCGTACCCATAGACCTCGGAGCAGGATTTGATCTCCGGGAGCATCGAGACGGGGATGCCCATCTCACCGGCGATCTCCTCGTTCCAGTCCAGGGTCTTAACGTTCATCAGCATCGTCCTGGACGCATTCGTGACGTCGGTGACGTGGACTCCGCCGTTGACGCCGCCGGTGAGGTTCCAGAGCACCCAGGTGTCCATGGTGCCGAAGAGCAGGTCTCCGGCTTCAGCGGACTCTTTGACGCCCTCGACGTTGTCGAAGACCCACTTGGCCTTCGGCCCGGCGAAGTAGGTGGCCAGGGGCAGACCGACCCGGTCCTTGTACTTGTCGGGACCTTCGTCTCCGGCGAGTTCGTCGCAGATCTTCTGTGTTCTGGTGTCCTGCCAGACGATCGCGTTGTAGACCGGCTTGCCGGTGTTCTTGTTCCAGATCACCGTGGTCTCACGCTGATTCGTGATGCCGACGCCCTCGAGCTGGTGGCGGTTGATGTCGGCGCGGGTCAGGGCCTGACCGATCGCCTCGTTCGTGTTCCTGATGATCTCCATCGGGTCGTGTTCGACCCAGCCTGCCCGAGGGAAGATCTGCTCGTGCTCGAGCTGACCCGAGGACACGATCTGCCCTGCGTGGTTGAAGACGATGGCCCGCGACGAGGTGGTGCCCTGGTCGACGGCGAGGATGAACTTTTCCTGACTCATACTGACTCCTATGTCGAGGTGGTGCTGTGGATTGCTGGTGACTCAGACGAGGGTCTGATGGGCTCGCCCCACCTGCTCAGATGAAGGCCCGGGAGAGCAGTCCGGCGATGATGGCGCCGACCAGAGGTCCGGCGATCGGGACCCACGAGTACGACCAGTCCGAGCTGCCCTTGTTCGGGATCGGCAGCAGGGCGTGGACGATGCGGGGCCCGAGGTCACGGGCCGGGTTGATCGCATAGCCTGTGGGTCCGCCCAGTGAGGCACCGATGGCGACGACGAGGAGGCCGACTGCCAGGGGTCCGAGCTCGTGTGGGGTTCCGCCGAAGAGGAGGATGACGAACACGAGGACGAAGGTGGCGATGACCTCGGTGACGAAGTTCCAGCCGTAGCTGCGGATCTCAGGACCGGTGGAGAAGGTGCCGAGGATGTTGCCGGCTTCCTTCTCCTCGTCGTAGTGCTTCTTGTACACGGCCCAGGCGAGGAAGGCACCGATCATGGCACCGATCATCTCGGCCGCGAGGTAGGCGATGGTGTTGCCGAAGTTCACGGCGATGCCGGGAGCGTATTCCTCGGCTCCACTGGACAAGATGCCGATGGTCACGGCCGGGTTGAGGTGCGCACCTGTCTTGAAGGCGACGAAGACACCGGCGAAGACCGCGAGGCCCCAGCCGAACGAGATGAGGAGCCAGCCTCCCCCGTTGCCCTTGGTCTTGCCCAGCACCACGTTGGCGACGACGCCGACGCCGAGCAGTATGAGCATCGCCGTTCCGCCGATCTCATAAAGGAAAATAGTACCCATATCTCACAAACTCCTATGTTTGTCCTGCTTAGCGGATTTACGGTTTGAGTGTTTCCTCGACGAGTGCCGCAGCCGCGGCATCGTCGTGGGTGGATTCAGCGGCGATCTGTGCGTCGACGTGAGCGTTGAAGTCAGCGATCTCCTTCGCTTCCCGTTCGTCGTCCCACCCCAGGATCGGGGCGACGATCGCCGCAACCGCCTCGGCGGCGTACTTGCCTCGGTCCCTGACCTCATAGTTCAGCCGCATCCGTCGTTCGAGGATGTCGCCGAGGTGGACGGCACCTTCCGAGGTCGCCGCATAGTGTGCCTCGGCGCGCAGATAGCTTTCGGCACCGGGCAGCGGGCGACCGAGTTCGGGATCCTCGTCGATAAGGTCGAGGATGTCTTCGAGCAGGGTGCCGTAGCGGCGGATGAGTCGCCTGACCCGGTCTTCGTCCCACCCGTGCTTCTCGGCGATGCCGGACTGGCCGCGGCGCACGGCGCCGACGCCCTGAGCACCCAGCAGCGGGATCGATTCGGTCAGGGAGCGGCGGTCCTTCGCGTCATCGCCGAGGACGAAATCGACGGCGTCTTCTGCCATGACGCGATACGTGGTGAACTTGCCGCCGGCAATCGCTGCCAGAGCGGGCTCGATCTCCATCACCGTGTGTTCACGGGAGACCTTCGTCGAGGCCTGACCTTCCTTGACCACGGGCTGGAGCAGAGGTCGGAGACCGGAGTAGACGCCGATGACGTCGTTGCGGCTCAGCTTCTCGGTCAGGATCGCGTTCGCATGCTTGAGCAGGTAGTCGATGTCATCAGAGTTCGCCACCGGTGCGTCGACATCCTGGTCCCACGGGGTGTCCGTGGTGCCGATGACCCAGTAGCCCTCCCACGGGATCACGAAGAGCACGGACTTCTCCGTCTTCGAGATGATGCCCGTGTTCGGGTCTGCCTTGATCTTGTCCTGCTCGACCGTGATGTGCACACCTTTGGAGGCGAGCACCTGGAGGCCGGCGTCGGCCTTGGCCAGGTCCTGCTGCTCCTCGGTCCAGACTCCCCCGGCAAGGATGGTGCGGCGGGCGTGGATGTCGAATTCTCGGCCGGTCATCTCATCACGGGCACGGACTCCGGAGACCCGGTCCCCGTCGTGGAGGTAGTCGATGACGGAGACGTGATTGGCCGCGGCGGCGCCGTAGCCCACAGCAGAGCGGATGAGCGTCATGACGAAACGGGCGTCGTCGACCTTCGCATCATAGTATTCGAGTGCACCGACCGCTGCATCGTCGGCCAGGCCGGGGAAATGGGCGGTGAGTGCCTTCTTTCCCAGGTGGCGGTGCATCGGCACGGCACGTTTGCGTCCGGGACGGGTGGCCATCGTGTCATAGAGCAGAACGCCGGAACCGATGAATGCCCTGTCGATGAGCCGGTGTTCGAAGGGGAAGACGAAGGCAACAGGTTCGACGAGGTGGGGCGCTGTGTGCTGGAGCAGCAGGTCGCGTTCCTTCAGCGCCTCGGCCACAAGCTTGAAGTCGAGCATCTCCAGGTAGCGCAGTCCGCCGTGCATGAGCTTCGAGGACCGTGACGAGGTGCCGGAAGCCCAGTCCTTGGCATCGACGACACCGACCTTCAGCCCGCGGGTGGCCGCATCGAAGGCGGAACCTGCTCCGGTGACGCCTCCGCCGACGACGAAGACGTCGAGCGGATCGTCCGGGCTGGTGTTCTCCAGGGTGTGCAGGGCTTCATCGCGGAACGATGGGGACAGCTCGCCATTTCGCATTGACAGTTCTTTTCCTTCTCAGAGCGTGTGCGTTCCCACCATTATTGCGCACCAGTCCCAACTGGTGGTCCGTGCGCGGCAGTTAGGAAAAATCTAACAGGCAATGCGCAGAAGCGAAACACACCGCACAATTGCGAAAGGGCTCAGACCGATTGCGAAAGGCCTCAGACCAGCTCGACCCGCATCGCCGAGGAGGTCTCTGCCGAGTCCAGAAGGTCGAGTTTGCGCATGATGATGCCTTCACGCAGCGCCCACGGGGAGATGCTCATCACATTGACGTCGAAGATGGCGAAGGCGGCGTCGGCGACGATGGCTCCGGCGAGGACCTGGCCGGCACGAGCCTGGGAGACTCCGGGCAGCGTCGCGCGTTCTTCGGGGGTCCGCGAAGACAGGGTTTCGATGATCCCGGCGAGGTCTCGGCGGAAGAGTTTGCGTGGGGCGTAGATGCCGTCACCGCTGGGTGCCGCACCGGCGATCCGGGCCAGGGAGCGGAATGTCTTCGACGAGCCCACCACCTGGTCGGCTGTGCCCACGCGGTTGATCTTGCCGGCGATACGGCCGATCTGAGACCGGGCGTACTTCTGGAGGCTGTGGATGTCCTCGGCACTGGGCAGCGGATCCGGGATGAAGTCGGAATAGGTCCGACCGGCCCCCAACGGCACCGACACGGCGGCTTCCGGGTATTCGTCCTGCCCAGCCGCGATCTCGAGGGAGCCGCCGCCGATGTCGAGCAGCAGGATCTTCCCCGCCGACCAGCCGAACCAGCGCCTGACGGCCAGGAACGTCACCCGTGCTTCGTCCTTGCCCGACATCACGTTGAGGGTGACCCCGAGCTGAGCGTTGATGGAGTCGATGAGCTCGGCACCATTCGGTGCATCCCTGACCGCCGAGGTGGCGAACGCCAGGATCTGCTCCGATCCTTGGTCCTCGGCGATCTCCACCGCCTCGGCGATGAAGTTGTGCAGTCGCTCCTGACCGGCCGCGTCGATCATGCCGTCGTCGCCGAGGTACTCGGCGAGGCGCAGGACCTCTTTGTGGGAGGTCGCGGGCAAGGGAGGGGCTCCGACATGAGCGTCGACCACGAGGAGGTGGACGCTGTTGGACCCGATATCGAGGACTGCTAGGCGCATTCGATCAGTTTAACCTCAGAATTCATTCCTCGACCCAGTCCGTGCCCCGGAAGCCGAACTCGGGCGGGCGCTTGGCGAAGAACGCCTCCTGTCCGCGGGCGATCTCTGCCTGGTAGGCCTCATCGAGCCACTGCGGTGGGTTGAAGGCGGAATCGGCCGTGGCGCTCTCCGTCAGCTCCCCGCACAGGACTGCTTTGGATCCCAGCTGGGACAGTCGTGAGAGACCGACGATCTTCTCCCCCATCGTCTGTGCCGACGCCAGCGGAGCCTCGGAGACTTCGTGGAAGAAGCCGAGTTCGCGCATCTGGTCGAACTTCACGATCGATGCGGTGACCAGCAGATACCTGGCCCAGGCGTCACCGAGAACGCTCGCCAGACGCCGAGTCGGACCGGGAGGGTAGACGAGCCCGAGCTTCGCAGCCGTGACCCCGAAGATCGAACCGGGGGCGGCGATGCGGATGTCGCAGGCCGCCGCGATCTCGGTCCCTCCACCGACGCAGTTGCCGGTGATGGCCGCGATCGTCGTGGTGCGCGAGTTGGCCACAGCCGCCTCGGCGGTGGAATTGAGCTCCCAGAAATCATCGAGGGGAACATTGAGATCGGCGATGTCGGAGCCGGCGGAGAAGTGCCCGGCGGCACCCGTGATCACGAGTGCACCGATCGAGTCATCGGCGTCGACACCGGCGATGATGTCCGGCAGTGCCCGCCACATCGGGCGGGAGATGGCATTGCGTTTTTCGGGCCGATCGATGACGAGGGTTCCGACTCCACCGGTGACGGTGAAGTCGAAACCCTCGAGATCGACCGGACGGTATGTGCCGTCAACGGTCATGTGCACAGCCTTTCAGCGTGAGCTTCTCAGCCCCGGTCTGCGGGAACTTCGCGCTGCTCGTGACCGTCGTAGGCGCTCAGCGGACGGATCAGAGCGTTGTTGGCCTGCTGTTCCATGATGTGAGCGGTCCAGCCGGTGATGCGGGCCATGACGAAGATCGGTGTGAACTGATCGGTGTCGAAGCCCATCAGGTGGTAAGCCGGGCCTGACGGGTAGTCGAGGTTCGGGTAGATGCCCTTACGACCCACGAAGTCCTCTTCGAAGGCGTTGTAGAGATCGAGGAGATCGGTTGCGCCCTTGGCCTCGACCATGTTCTCGAAGGCCTTGCGCATGGTGGGCACGCGCGAGTCGCCGTTCTTGTAGACACGGTGTCCGAAGCCCATGATCTTGGCCTTCTTCGCCAACGCATCGTCGATCCACGCCGATGCCTTGTCGGCAGTGCCGACCTCTTCGAGCATCGCCATGACGGCCTCATTGGCACCGCCGTGGAGGGGTCCCTTGAGGGCGCCGACGCCGCCGGCGACTGCCGAGTACAGGTCAGCCGTCGTCGAGGTGATGACGCGGGTGGTGAACGTCGAGGCGTTGAACGAGTGCTCCGCGTAGAGGATCATCGAGATGTCGAAGCAGCGCACGACCGCCTCGTCGGGAACCTCGTCGAAGACCATCTTGAAGAAGTTCGCGGCGTAGCCGAGGTCCTTCGTCGGCGCGACCGGGTCGAGGCCGTGGCGGCGACGGTGGTCGATGGCCACGATCGTCGGCAGCTGTGCGTAGAGACGCTCAGCCTTGGCCAGGTTGGCCTCTTCGCCTTCGACATCAGCATCAGGATCGACGGCGCCGAGGTAGGACACCGCGGTCTGCACCACGTGCATCGGGTGGCAGTCCTTGGGCAGATCGAGGATGAGCTGGACGAGCTTGTCGTCGATTCCGCGCTGCCCACGCTCGCGGGCCTGGAATTCCTCGAGCTGAGCCTTGGTCGGCAGTTCGCTGTTCCAGATCAGATAGGCGACTTCCTCGAAGCTGCAGTTGGCTGCGAGCTCCTGCACGGGGTAGCCGCGGTAGGTGAGCGAGTTCGTTTCCTGGACTACCTTCGAAACGGCCGTGGTGTCGACGACGACGCCGGCGAGGCCCTTCTTGATTTCTTCGGTCACTGGTGACCCTCCTGTGAAAAGTTGAATACGGCCGCGTCAAAATCGTTGTACGCAGCGTAGTCGATCGTGTCGTACAGGTCCGCACGGGTCTGCATTCCCTCGAGCAGGTCCACCTGTGTGCCCTGGTCGCGAATGGTCTGCAGGCCCGATTTGATCGCACCCATGGCGAGACGCAGAGTTGTGACCGGGTAGATCACGACTTTGACTCCGACGTTCGCCAACTGCTCGGTCGTGAACAGTTCGCTCTTTCCGAATTCTGTCATGTTCGCCAGAATCGGAACATCCACGCTGCTGGCGAATTTC
The DNA here is from genome assembly GCF_003932995.1 of Brevibacterium aurantiacum. NCBI lineage: Bacteria > Bacillati > Actinomycetota > Actinomycetes > Micrococcales > Brevibacteriaceae > Brevibacterium > Brevibacterium aurantiacum. The sequence goes on along the minus strand of NZ_CP025333.1, from coordinate 1,100,202 downwards.
TCGAATTCGCCGAGGTCCCGCATGGCTTCGGGGAAGATCAGGTCCGCTCCGGCGTCGACGTAGGCCTTCGCGCGGTCGATCGCCGCGTCCAGACCTTCGCCTGCGCGGGAGTCGGTGCGGGCACTGATGACGAAGTTCTCATCCCGACGGCCCTTGACGGCGGCCTTGATGCGCTTGGACATCTCAGCAGCGGTGACAACCTCTTTGCCGTCGAGGTGGCCGCAGCGCTTCGGGTTGACCTGGTCTTCGAGGTGCATCCCCGAAATTCCGGCGTCTTCGAATTCCTGGATGGTGCGGGCCACGTTCATGGCTTCACCCCAGCCGGTGTCGGCGTCGATGAAGGTCGGCAGGTTCGTCACCCGGGCGATGTTGCGTCCGTGATCGGCCACCTCGGTGAGGGTGGTGAGACCGATGTCGGGCAGGCCCATGGCCGCGGAGAAGGCACCTCCGGAGATGTAGACGCCCTCGAATCCGGTCTGCTCGATGATCTGAGCGTTGATCGGATTGATGGCTCCGGGGAACTGGACGATCTGGTCACCGGCGAGGAGCTCACGGAACTTCGCGCGGCGCTCAGCCGGCGTTGTGGTTGCCCCCAACATCAGAAGATGCCCTTCGAGCCGGTGTGCTCGAGGCCGTCAACGGTGAAGCTGAGTTCGGCCACGCCCTTGGCGTCGAGGTTCTCGAGGTTCTCGGCCAGGTCGATGAAGCGAGTCTGCTCGGCACCGGTGAGGATGCCTTCGGACAGGGTCTTGAACTTCTCGATGTAGTTCGCACGGGCGAAGGGACGGGCACCGAAGGGGTGCGCGTCGGCCACGGCGATCTCATCGACCAGGGTCGAGCCGTCTTCGAATTCGATCTCCACGCGGCCACCGAAGGCCTTCTCGTTGGGATCGGTCGAGTGGTAGCGGCGAGTCCATTCCTTGTCTTCGGTGGTCTCGATCTTGTGCCACAGCTTGACTGTCTCGGGACGTCCGGCACGCTCGGGAGCGTAGGAGTGCTCGTGGTGCCAGCCCTGATCCTCCATGGCCACAGCGAAGATGTACATGATCGAGTGATCAAGGGTCTCGCGGCTGGCCTTGGGATCCATCTTCTGCGGATCGTTCGCGCCGGTGCCGATGACGTTGTGCGTGTGGTGCGAGGTGTGGATGACGATGCGCTTGATCTTCGTCAGGTCCTCGATCTCGCCGCCGAGCTTGCGGGCGAGGTCGATGAGCGCCTGCGCCTGGTATTCGGCGGAGTGCTCCTTGGTGTAGGTGTCGAGGATCGCGCGCTTGGCCTCGCCTGCACCGGGCAGAGGGATGGTGTAGCGGGCCTCGGGGCCGGAGAGGATCCAGGCGATGAAGCCGTCTTCACCTTCGTAGATCGGGTTGGGCGCACCCTCGCCGCGCATGGCACGGTCGACGGACTCGACGGCCATCTTGCCGGCGAACGCGGGAGCGTGTGCCTTCCACGAGGAGATCTCGCCCTTGCGGGACTGGCGGGTCGCGGTGGTCACGTGCAGGGCCTGCTGGATGGCCTGGAAGGTGACCTCGGTGTCGAGGCCGAGCATGGCGCCGATGCCGGCTGCTGCCGATGGGCCGAGGTGGGCGACGTGGTCGATCTTGTGCTCGTGCAGGCACATTCCCTTGACCAGGTCGACCTGGATCTCGTAGCCGGTGGCGATGCCGTTGATGAGGTCCTTACCGCTGATGCCCTTGTGCTGGGCGACTGCGAGGACAGGTGGGATGTTGTCGCCGGGGTGTGAGTACTCGGCGGCGAGGAAGGTGTCATGGAAGTCGAGTTCGCGAACGGCGACTCCGTTGGCCCAGGCTGCCCATTCCGGGGAGAAGTGCTCACCAAGTGGCAGACCGAAGACCGTGGCTCCGGGTGAGTAGGGGTGGGTCTGTGCTTGTTCCCGAGCGTGCAGCGGGGCCGAGCGGCGCACCGAGGCTGCGGCTACCGAGGCGTTGTCGATGACGCGGTTGATCACCATTTCGGTGACCTCTGAATCCACTGGAGTCGGGTCTGAGGCGACCTCGGCGATCTTCCAGGCGAGTTGGTCTTCACGAGCCAGGTTCTCTGAGCTCTTGTACGTGCGGACTTCATGATCGATCATGGTTAACCCCTTCAAACGTCCTTGACCGTTCAGGTCTGAGAGTGGCTGACACAACTGTAGGCTACGTCACTTCTCTGTCACGGTCTGGTCAGAATTTTATCTCGACATCAAGATACTTTACCCGAAGGAACCTCGATCCCACCACCCAGTCCCGCCTACCGAAATTCGGTCGGGCAGTCGCGGTGGAAGGCAGTGATTCCAGGAAGTTCCGGCGCGAGGACTCAGTCGTGGAGAACTTGTGGAACGCTCGGTCGTGGAACGCTCAGTCACGGAGTGGGGATCCGACGACGTCGAAGTGGAATCCACCGAACTCTCCCGACAGCATGGGGCGGGCGGCCTCAATCGAGGCCTGCACTTCAGGGAGTTCCAGCGAGGCCCGATGCGCCTCGGCACTCTCCCACAGCTCGACGACGAAGACGGTGTCGGGCTGTTCATCATTGACGCCGACCTCGTAGCTGAGACAGCCGACGCGAGACAGATGATCGCTGCGCGCGGTCAGATGCTCAACCAGGGCGTCACGCTGTCCGGGTCGAACCCCAAGGGCGCCTGCATTCGCGAAGACCATGCTGCCGATAATACCAACAGCAGTGACCTGCGTCACTGTCGCCTGCCAGGCTGGGCCGCCAGTGAACTGTGCCACAATTGACCCATGACGCGCACTGCTCTGGACTTCGACGAGAACTGGTTCGACGATGCCGAGTTCGCCCAGCTGCGACGGCGACTGCCGATCCCCTATGTCAATGCGATCCCCGTGCGAGTGGGCGAATCGGGAGACGTCGAGCGAATCGGCCTCCTGCTGCGCAGCCTGGACGACGGAACGCTCGGGCGAGAGGTCGTCGGCGGGCGAATCCGCTTCCACGAGAGCATCCGCTCGGCGCTGATGCGCCATGCGGAGAATGATCTCGGACCGATGGCGCTGCCGGTCATCCCGCCTGCGATCGCACCGTTCCACATCGCCGAGTACTTTCCCACCGAAGGATCGTCGCTCCTCCACGACCCCCGCCAACATGCGATCTCGATGTGCTTCATCCTCGAAGTCCGCGGCGAGTGCACCCCTCGTGCGGATGCGCTGAGTCTCGATTGGCTGACACCGGAGGAGACTCTGCGCTCCGACATCGTCGGCGAGATGTGCCACGGCCAGGAGCACATCCTCCGCTACGCTCTGGCTCATATGGGCTTCGCGATCTGAAGATTTTTCTACACTCCGTAGAAGAACCTTGGTAGACTGAGTCCACGAGGACGGTTCTGATGACGGGGGCCATCGTCCTCGTCCGGGTACAGTCGGCCCCCACGGGAGGTCTGCCATGACTGCCGAGAACCGCTCCGCTGACCAGACATCGACCAACCTCGGAATCCTCGTCGGCTACGACGGCTCCGAACTCGCCGCGCGCGCCCTCGAATACGGTGCAGCCGAGGCCACGCGTCGCAAAGCCCCTCTCACCGTCGTCGCCGCGTATACCGTTCCCGCGATGATCTATCCGAACATCGCCTCCATGCCGGAGGAGAACGAGGAGGAAGCGGCACTTCGGGCGGTCGAGAAGCGCCTCGGCGAGGCAGCCGGACTCCTGCGAGACCATGCGGGCAAGGTCTCCTACCGGGCAGATCAGGGCGACGCGGCCGGTGTGCTGAGGGACCTGAGCGCCCACGCCCGGACCGTGGTCGTGGGAGCCAGGGGCCGAGGCGGATTCATGGGCCGAATTCTCGGCTCGGTGTCTACGGCACTGCCCGCCCATTCCCACTGCCCGACGATCGTCGTCCCGGACCACCGCACGGAGCCGGACGGTGCTCGCGTGGTCGTCGCAGTCGACGGCTCAGACGCCGGGCGTCTGGCGATGTTCACCGCCGCCGAGGTGGCCAACTCGCGAAGTGCCGCCCTCGACATCGTCTCCGTCCTCCCAGCCGGAGACGAGTGGCTCTACTGGTACCCCGAACTGGAACTGAGCGCCGAGGTCTCCGGACGGAGGAAGAAGCAACTCGAGACAGCGCTCGAGGCCGAAGTCGCGGCAGTGGCCCAGCAGTTCCCCGATCTGCCGGTGAGTGCCGAGGTGCCCATCGGCGACCCTGTCGAGGAACTCCTCGAGGCCACGAAGACCGCACAGCTGACCGTCCTCGGCACTCGCGGGCGAGGAGCAGTCAGAAGTGCACTTCTGGGTTCGGTGTCACGCGGAGTCCTCCATCATGCCGATGGCCCGGTCATGGTCGTTCCGAGCTGAGCCGAGCGCGTCAGCGCAGAGTGGCTCAGCGCCGGCTGCGTCAGCGCAGGCTGCGGCGACGTTTGGACACGAGCAGCAGCACGGCCCCGATGATGACTGCGCCCGCACCGAGGCCGATCGGCAGTCCGAGCTGAGTACCGGTGCGCGGCAGATCGCCGCCGTCCGCAGCTGAATCTGAGTTCGCCGAGGTTGTGCCGGAGTCGGCGGGGGCAGCGGAGGCGGCGTTCGCGTCTGCGCCGTCGGATTCGGTTGTGCCGTCGTTGTCAGTCGCACCTTCAGCCTCAGTCGTGCCGTCGTTGTCAGTCGTGCCGGCAGTCGCAGCGTCAGAATCGGCACGTTCCGAGTCCGAGTCCGAGTCGGACTCAGCTCCGTCCGAGCTGGTGCCCGCATCCGCACTGTTCGAGCCGTCGCTTGAATCAGTGCCGTCGGCCTCCGGTGACGCGCCGTCGGCTTCAGCTGACACGCTGTCCGCTTCGGCTGAAGCACCATCCGCGTCCGCCGAAGCACTGTCGGCGTCTGCCGAGGAACCGTCGGAGCTTGCTGCAGCGTCTTCTGCGTCAGCGTCTGCTCCGGCGTCGGTTCCCGGCTCGGGTGCGTCATCGCCGGAGCGGGTGATCTCGACATCGTCGATCTGCTCGGACGCCGCCTGTGCTTCAGCCTGCTGCGCGCCTTCTGCTGGGACCTCGTAGGTCGTCGCGCGCAGCGCTTCGTCGCTGACCCGCACTCGGGTGAAGGCGGGGATGTCGTTGTGGACGCTCTTGGCCTCCCAATCCAGACCCGGAACATAGTCGTAGAATTTCGATCCCGAGGACGAGGTCAGAGTCAGGTACATCGTCTGCCCTTCCTCCTTCTCCTGCTCGAGACCGGCATCGGAAGACTCGACCTTCTTGCCTTCGGCATCCATGAGGAAGGTCCGGTTGTAGATGTGGTCGTGACCGGACACCACGAGATCGATGTCGTTGCGCGCAGCCACCGGTGGAATCGCCTCACGCAGCCGCTTCACGTCGAGGTCGCTGTTGTGGGTCGCGGTCGAATAGATGGAATGGTGGAACCCGAGGACCGTCCAGCGCGCCTCGTCCCCGTGCTCGGCCACGACCTCATCGATGAACTCCGCATGCTCGTCGGTGTCGGAGTCATTCGAGTTGATATTGATGAACAGAACCCCCGAATCGATGAACCAGTAGTCACCGCCGGACGCAACGAGTCCGCCTTCACCGTGGTCGCTGCTCACGTTCGGGCGGTTGAAGTGCTGCTCATAGGACTTCGAAGCGACATCATGGTTGCCGATCGTCGTCGCCTGCGGAACTTCCTGAGTCGCCTCCGGAGCCAGGTACTGCTCGTACTGCCCCTGGTCACCTGCTGAGTTCACCTGATCGCCCAGTGAGAAGAAGAACCGCGGATCCTGCGCGGTCTCCAGCCCCGAGTTCAAGGTCCTGTCCCAACCAGTCGCGTCATCGGGCTGCCCGCCGCCGGCCCCGACCTGCGGGTCACCGAAGACAAGGAATTCGCTGTCGCCGCCGGAACCACCCGTGTCGAACTGCGCCACGGCTGAGTAGCCATCCTCTTCGCTGCCGACCTGGTAGGAGTATTCGGTGTCCGGCTCCAGACCGGTCATGCTCGCATGATTGTAGTGGCGCTTGAGATCGGTCGACAGGCCCGAGTCGCTGGTCTCGGCGCTATGGGCATCCTCGGGCAGAGCCGAGCCCTCAAGCTCCGAGGTTTTAGCCCAGCGGACCTCGCCGTCACCGGAGTTCTCGCTCATCCATGACAGGTTGCGAGAGCTCTCATCCGCCCCGACCTGCAGCACCACATCGGAGATCGCGGACTCCTCGTCCGCCTCTGGCTGCGTCGAGGGCGAGGTCGAGGGCGATTGCGTGGGCTCGGCAGGTGTGAGCCCGGCATGCGCAGGGACAGGTACTGCGACGAGAGCCGCCAGCAGTGCCGAAACGGACAGAATACTCATCGGAGATCTCAGGTGTTGTGCTTTCACCCGAATATTCTTACCCGTCGGTAATGAAAGCTCCGCCGCCGACGTGCGACCGCCGAGTCAACGGCAGGTGAACTTTCCGTAACGAGCTCTGCGCGTCGACTGGGGTACAGTGGTTCTCACGACAGGGGAGCGCCGAAAGGGGCGCTGAGAGTGCAGATGAAGCTGCAGACCCTCGAACCTGATGCGGCTAGCACCGCCGAAGGAAGTCGAGACTCTTCTACCCCTCCTTGATATGAGGAGGCACTATGCCAGAAATGACTGCGCCGGATTCCGCTGTGAAGACCGCGCCCCACTATTCCCAGGTACCGGCGACGAAGCAGTGGCGGGTCGTCGACTACGTTGTCACCGCCGTGCTGGGAATCGGCGTCGGACTCATCTTCTGGGTCCTGGCCCTGAGCTGGAAGGTCCTCGAACTCGGGTTCCAGGCCTTCCCTCCATCGATCGGCCTCATCGCCGGCCTCTGGGTCCTCGCCGGCCCTCTGGCCGGTGCCATTATCCGCAAACCCGGTGCCGCTCTGCTGTGCGAAATGATCGCCGCCATCGTCGAGGCGGTGCTGGGCTCTCACTTCGGAGCCACCGTTCTGCTCTCCGGACTCGTCCAAGGCCTCGGCGCCGAACTCATCTTCGCGGCCTTCGGCTATCGCAGGTTCACCCTGTGGGTCACGAGCTTGGCCGGGCTGCTGGCCGCCGCGTTCATGTCCGTGAGCGAGAACATCATGTACAACGCCGAATGGCAGTTCGGCTACCAGGCTGCCTATGCCGTGTGCGCGATCATCTCCGGCATCGTCATCTCCGGCATCGGCGCCTGGTTCGCCTACCGGGCGATCGCGAAGACCGGGGCCCTGAGCGCCTTCGCCTCCGGCCGAGCGCGCTGATGGCCCTGCCGATTCGCGCCCGCGGGTTCTCGTGGCGCCATGCCGACCGTGATGAACCCGCGGTCGGTCCCCTCGATCTGGACATCGCAGCAGGTGAGAAGGTGCTTCTGCTCGGCCCGTCCGGGGCAGGTAAGACCACCCTCCTGCATGCGATCGCCGGAGTTCTGCCTGCCGAGTCGGGTGAGGCAGATGGTCAGCTTCTCATCGGTGACCGTCCACCGGATCCGCGCCGAGGTGAGACCGGGCTGGTCCTCCAGGACCCCGATTCGCAGGTGATCTTCTCCCGGGTCGGTGATGATGTCGCCTTCGGCATGGAGAATCTGGGCCTGCCCGCCGACGTCATCGCCGCTCGCATTCCAACTTCCCTTGCGGCAATGGGCCTGGGTCTCCCCCACGACCATCCCACCGCTGCACTGTCCGGAGGACAGAAGCAGCGTCTGGCGCTGGCAGGAATCCACGCGATGGCACCGCAGGTGATCATCCTCGATGAGCCGACGGCCAATATCGATCCGGATTCCGCCGCCTCCGTTCGGGATGCTGTCCTCGAGACCCAGGCGGCTACCTCGGCGACGATGGTCATCGTCGAACACCGGGTCGGACTGTGGCTCGATCACGTGGACACCGTGATCGTCCTCGGCCCAGCGGGCCTGCTTGCCCAGGGTCTGCCGAGGTCGGTCTTCGGTGATCCTGCGCTCGCCGAGGTGCTGGTTGAGTGTGGGATCTGGGTGCCGGAGACGGCCGGACCCTCCAACCCTGCGGTGCAGCCTGGTGCGGAACCGCTCCCCCACCCCGACGGCGAGGTCGTGCTGACGACCGAGTGCCTCAGTGTGGCTCGCCCCGGTGCGAAGGTTCCGGCGGCGACCGGCCTCGATCTGTCCGTTCGGTCCGGTGAGGCCCTGGGCATCGTCGGCGCCAACGGGGCCGGCAAGTCGACCTTGGCGCTGACCCTGGCCGGCCTCATCCGGGAATTCGAGGGAGAGGTGAGAGCTGTCGGTAATCTGCGAGATGGTGCCAAGCATGCCCGACCCTTCCGGTGGCCCTCAGCGTTTCTGGCTCCTCGCATCGGGATGGTGTTCCAGGAACCCGAACATCAGTTCCTGCGCTCGAGTGTGACCGAGGAGCTGGCCTTGGGACCGCGGCTGGCCGGATGGTCGAGTGCCGAGGTCGACGATCGCGTCGCCGAACTCCTCGAGGTGCTGGGACTTGAGAAGCTCGCCGAGGCCCATCCACAGGGCCTCTCGGGCGGTGAGAAGCGTCGCCTGTCGGTGGCTGCCATGATGGCGCCGCGGCCGCAGGTGCTCATCGTCGACGAACCGACGTTCGGCCAGGATGCCCTGACCTGGGCCGGTCTGGTCGAGCAGTTCATCGACGTCCTTGCCCGCGGGTCCGCCGTGGTCGCGGTCAGCCACGACCATGCGTTCCTCGACGCCATCGGGGCCAGGCGGGTCGAGTTGAGTCGGAGGACGAAGGCAGGTGAGCGAATTGCGTGAGCACGCGATCGAACACACCGATCCGGCTGGGCGAGCCACAGTCGCCACGGGCACCGAGGTCGCGGTTCATGATCCCGGCCAGCTCATTCCCTTGGTGCGCACCACGGCACTGGTCACGTGCAATCCGCTGACGAAGATCGCTGTGGCGCTCATCCTCATGGTCGGAACACTGTTGAGCATCGACATGGTCTCGGCGGGAGTCGTCCTGGGGTTCTGCCTGCTCGCACTGCCGACGACGGGGCTGGACCTGATAGCTGCACTCAAGCGTCTGTGGTTCCTGCCTCTCGGCGCACTTCTGGCGGCGTGGGGCACGGCGATTCTGGCAGAGAAGACCGGTGCGGTGGTCATCGACCTCGGTCCGGTCCTGATGACGACGGGTTCTCTCGAGGCAGCGGCCGCGATCTTCCTGCGTGCCTTGGCCTTGGCTATTCCGCTCATCGTCCTGGCCTCCACCATTGATCCTCGTGACCTCGCGGATGTGCTCATCCAGCGGCTGCACCTGCCCGAGGTGGTCGTCGTCTCGGTGCTCGCGGCGAGCCGACTGCTCGGGCTGCTTGTCAGCGAATGGCAGACTTTGGCGATGGCCAGACGGGCCAGGGGCCTCGCCGGGGGTTCGATCGTGCGGCGCACGGGGAGTCTCTTCGCCGGTATCTTCGTGCTGCTGGTGCAGTCGATCCGACGCGGTACCACTTTGGCCATGGCCATGGAGGGCAGGGCGTTCGGTCGTCCCGGACGGACCTGGCGCAGGCGCTCGACCTTCGGCGCCGGGGATGGTGTGGCTGTGACGGTGTCAGTGGCCGTCTGCGTTCTCGCGATCGTGGCCGCGCATGCGTTCGGTACGTGGAATCCGATCGTCGGCGGCTGAGGCACTGAAGGTCCCGCCAGCCACAGGCGATCGCATACTCAGAGCTGCCCGAGGAGCTCCTTGAGCGCGGCTCGCCGCTCCTCGAGGGCCTCGGTGCTGGGCAGCTTCGACGCGGTGAGCACCAGCATCGTCCTGCCTTCGTCCTTCGGTTCGGCCGCGGCCTCGAACTTGGTTCCGTCCTCGAGATTCGCCCGCCAGAAGGAACGCTTCTCAGTCGTCGAGGTGCGCGCCTCACCGTCGAGAGCCACGCCTGCCAGCGTTCCCTCGTCGATGAGGAAGGCGAAGCGGGTGATGACATCATTTCGCGTACCGGTCAAGGTGCGCGAGACCGCGACGTCGAAGGTTCCGTCGGCGCGCTGGCCCGGCACACGTCTGCCGATCTCCTGCTCATAGGCCACGACCGCGCCCTGAACCCACCACCCGTGCTTCTCAACGACCCCGTCGAACTGCGGGTAGAGGGCGTCGGCGAGTTCCTTGTGACTCGCCGACGCTCCCCCAGCCGCCTCGAGGCGGGCCCGAGTGTCAACCCAGGGTTCGCCGAGAGCCTTCTCGATCGCCTGCACATTCATCGCTTTGGTTGCCATGGGAGAAGTCTAGGCAACCCAGACCCATTTCAACAGGGCCGCCGCAATGCAGGCGGTGGGAGGAAGGTGCAGATCAGTCGATCTGGAGTTCGCCCATCTCGTCCCAGCCTTCGCCGTCGATCTTGCGCGAGATGATCTTCGGCGTCGACGCAAGGTGGGGGCGCATGGCTTCGAGTCCGGCGGCGAAGTGATCGCTCTTGACGTGGGGTTCTGCCCCTTCGTCGGTGAATGCTTCGACGAGGACGAACTCGTTGTCCTTCTCCAGGCTCTTGGACCATTCGAACCACAGGTTGCCCGGTTCCGACCGTGTCGCCTCGGTGAAGGTGCGCACCGCTTCGGGGAACTTCTCGACGCTTTCGGGCTTCACGTCATACTTCACAACGATGAAAATCATGCTGACCTCACTTCATCTCGAATTGGCTCTGTCTGTTCCAGCAAATCACATTCGCCGCATCTCTCACACGCGCTCGGCGATGAGGACGAGGAATCCGCTGTCTGGTTCGAAGGGGTGGAGCTCCCACGTGGCCAGCTTGAGGTTGACGATCATGCCGGTCGACTTCACATCGTCGATGAAGTCTGCGAAGTCATAGCCGCGGCCGGCTCCGAAGCCGGCGACGAAGCGTCCACCGGGTTTCAGCGTCGATTTGATATTCGACAGGGTCTGGCGACGTGAGGCCGGATCGAGGAAGGACAGGACGTTGCCGGCGCAGAACGCCACGTCGATGTCATTGATGCCTGCGCCAGCGAAATCGAATTCGGCCAAGTCGCCGGTGTGCCATTCACCGCTCGGGAAGTCCTCCTCGGCGACAGAGATGAGGAACTCGTCGAGATCGACACCGTAGACGGTGTGGCCCTCATTGATGAGCAGACCACCGGCCCGACCGGTTCCGCAGCCGGCGTCGAGGATGCGTGCCCCGCGCGGTGCCATCGCATTGACGAACCGCGCCTCTCCCCCGATGTCGTGACCGGAGGCAGCCAGATTGCGCCACCTCTCGGCGTAGTTCGCGGAGTGGTCGGGGTTGGTCTCACGGATGCGGTTCCACTGATGATCGAAGCTCATGGCCCCATCCTAGGACGAAAGACCTCGGCCACCACCTCGGCGACGGCGGCGACCGGATCTGCCGGGTCCGGGGAGGTCAGCACGATGATCTCCCGGCCGCCCGCCTCGGCGATGGGATGCAGATCGACGTCAGGCCCGCCCAGGGACATCATGATCGGAGTCGCCAGCGTCAGGCCGAGTCCCGTCCCGGCCAGGGCGAGCGCGACCGCGGTGTCGGTGACGATGTGGGTCTCCTTGGCGGCAATGCCCAGCGCCGAGGTGGCCAGTCGCATCGCTCGCCCGAAGAGCTCTTCGGCCGGCGGCAGGATCCAATCCGCTTCGGCCAGGTCCAGCGGTGTGAGCCGCGGTGCACCCGCGGGCACGACGATGCCGAAGTCCTCGCTGGCGACGGTTCTCCAGCTCAGCCCCCGCATGGGCGGCAGGGGCACGGCCGGATAGTTGATACCGATGCCCAGATCGATGGCTCCGTCGATGACGGCCGCCGACATCGTCTCGACGTTGATCTCGCGGGCTCGGACCTCGATGTGTGGGTGCCGCTCGCCGAGTGCTCTGACGATCGACGGTAGCGCCCTGGTCGAGGCGGAGCCGAAGACGCCGAGCGTGACGATGGCCTCGCTGCGGAAATCCCTGCCCAGCATCGCCATCTCGGCCTGCTTCTGAGCGGCGAGGATGCTGCGGGCACGTGGAAGCAGCGTCCGGCCAGCCTCGGCGAGGATCATCCCTCTGCCTCGGCGCAGGAAGAGTTCGGAGCCGACGGCCCGACGCAGGGCACTCATGTGCTGGGAGACCGCGCCGATGCTGTAGCCCAGCTGCTCCGCGGCCCTGGTCATGGACCCGAGTTCGGCCACGGTGACGAATGTGCGCAGCTGTCCCAAGGTCCATCCCATGGCGACAGCATAGCTCTTTTCATGTTTCCTAAAAACAGTTTTCATGAACTCGCTCTTGTCCTTAAACGTGACGGGAACCACAATGGGCAGAGAGCCGCATTCCGCCGACATCGACGTCGGCGCTCCCCACTGCAGCGGCGACCAAGGACGGTCGCTGCGGCAGGAGACGAAAGAGGTGGAAGTTGGAGAGCACATCACCGACAGCAACAGCCCCGGCGAGCGCCGAGGTGGTCATCATCGGCGCCGGAGTCATGGGAGCATCCATCGCTTACCACCTGGCCAAACACGGCGCGAAGGACATCGTTCTCGTCGAGCGCAACGTCCCCGGCTCGGGCTCGACGTCGAAGGCCGCCGGCGGGGTGCGTTGCCAATTCTCCGATGAGGTCAACATCGCCCTGGCCACGCGCAGCCTCGAGGTGCTGCGCAACTTCGAAACCGAGTTCGGTGTCGACATCGATCTGGTGAGCAACGGCTACCTGTTTCTCCTCGACTCCGTCGCCGATGCCGAAACCTTCGCGGCCAACGTCGCACTCCAGCAGCGCATGGGCCTGGATTCCCGGATGCTCACCGTCGCCGAGGTGGCCGAACTGGCCCCGTACATCGACACAGAGGGCATCGTTGCTGGGGCCTTCAACCCCGGCGATGGGCACTGCACGCCCGAGGCCGTGGTCTCCGGATATGTCAGCGCCGCACGCGGCCTGGGCGTGCAGGTGCTCAAGAACTGCGAGGTGACCGAATTCGAATCGACCGAGGGCGCAGACTCCCGCAGGGTCACCGCGGTGACCACGAGCAAGGGCAGGATCGAGTCTGCGCAGATCGTGTGTGCCGCCGGCGCCTGGTCCGGACTCATCGGCGAGGCGGCCGGGGTCGATCTGCCGGTCAGGCCCCTGCGCCGCGAGATCATGGTCAGCGAACCTGTGGATGAGGCGGCTCTGGGCATCGATTTGGCGCGCATGCCTTTCACCATCGACTTCAGCACGAGCTTCTACGTGCATCCAGAGGGTCCCGGCTTGCTTTTCGGCTGCCCGGACGAGGCGGATGTGTGGGACTTCGATGACAAGCGCAACCCGGACTGGCTGCCCACTTTGGCCGAACTCATCGAAACCCGTGCTCCTGCCCTGGGCAATGTCGAGGCCAAACGCGGTTGGGCGGGACTCTATGAAATGACCCCGGATCACAATGCGCTCATCGGTGAGGCCGAGGAGCTCTCCGGTTTCTTCTACGCCTGCGGGTTCTCGGGCCACGGATTCCTCATGGGACCGGCCGTCGGGGAGGTCGTCGCCGACCTCATGACCGGCCATCAGCCCTTCGTCGACGTCTCCGGCCTGGACAAACGTCGGTTTGCCACCTCGGGACTGCGCAAGGAGCTCAACATCGTCTGACGCCCCGCACCCCCTTCCCATCGACCGTTGCTCACTCCCATCGACCGTGACTTACGCACATCATCAGATTCCCGCTCACCAGGAGCACCAGCGAAAGGACTGCAATGACCGCATTGCCCACCGACCAGACCATCACCGACCTGCTCACCGGCGGCCTCAAAGCCTGCGGGGTCGACACCTCCGTGCTCACCGCCGGGTCCTCCGCCGCAGCGAGCCTGCCTGCCCGCTCCCCCATCACCGGGCAGAGCCTGGGCACACTGGCCGCGGACACCAAGGAATCCGCCTCGGAGACGATCGGCGCAGCCGCCGAAGCGTTCGCCGCCTGGCGAGATGTCCCTGCACCCGTGCGCGGTCAGCTGGTCCAGCGCTGGGGACAGCTGCTGGGCGAGCACAAGGAGGACCTCGCGAAGATCATCACGGTCGAGGCGGGCAAGACCCCGTCCGAGGCCGCCGGTGAGGTGCAGGAGATGATCGACATCTGCGAGTTCGCACTCGGCCAGTCCCGTCAGCTGTGGGGCAAGACCATGCCCAGTGAGCGCCCCGGTCACCGACTCATGGAGACCTGGCATCCGCTCGGGGTCGTCGGTGTCATCTCCGCCTTCAACTTCCCCGTCGCCGTGTATTCCTGGAATACGGCCTTGGCCCTGGTCGCCGGGGACGCCGTGGTGTGGAAGCCGTCGGAGAACGCGGTGCTCGCAGCCCTGGGCGCGCAGTCCCTGCTGGCTTGTGCCGCCGCCGAGGTGGGGGCTCCGGAAGGACTCGTCCCTGTCCTCGTCGGCGGCCGGGACATCGGCGATGCCATGGTCCGCGATGAGCGAGTGGCTCTGGTCTCTGCCACCGGTTCGGTGCGCATGGGCCGTGAGGTCGGTCCGGTCGTGGCCGAACGCTTCGGCCGGGTTCTGTTGGAACTCGGCGGCAACAATGGTGCGATCGTGGCCCCGAGTGCCGACATCGACCTGGCGCTGCGGGGCGTAGTCTTCGCGGCTGCGGGTACGGCCGGTCAGCGCTGCACAACCCTGCGCCGCCTCATCGTCCACGAGTCCATCGCCGATGACTTCGTGGACAAGATCGTCGCGGCCTACAAGACGCTGAGCATCGGGTCTCCCACCGAGGACGGCGTGCTGGTGGGACCGCTCATCAATGAGGGCTCCTATGAGGCGATGCAGGCGGCACTCAAGCAGGCCGAGTCCGAGGGCGGCACCGTCCTGACCGGCGGTGCTCGCGTCCTCGACGACGAACGACCCGATGCACACTATGTGGAGCCGGCGGTCGTGCGGATGCCCACCCAAACCTCGGTGATGGAGTCGGAGACCTTCGCTCCGATCCTCTACGTCGTCACCTACTCCGATCTCGACGAAGCACTTGAGATCCACAACGGAGTGCCGCAGGGCCTGTCCTCGGCGATCTTCACCTCGGAGCTTGCCGAGTCCGAGAAGTTCCTGTCCCGCTCCGACTGCGGCATCGCCAACGTCAACATCGGCACCTCAGGTGCAGAGATCGGCGGGGCCTTCGGCGGTGAGAAGGAAACCGGCGGCGGCCGCGAGTCCGGCACCGATTCGTGGAAGGCCTATATGCGCCAGGCGACGAACACGGTCAACTACTCAGGTGAGCTGCCGCTGGCGCAGGGCGTGGAGTTCCTCTGAAGGTCACTTGTCAGATGGGATAGTCTGCTGTCATGTCTGGGAACCCACTGCTGCCTGCCTGGTACGACTTCGCTTGGACTGCGATCGTCATCGTCGTCATCGGTCTGGCTATCTGGTCATTGGTGTCACTGACTCGGTCGAAAGTCGATGCCCCGACCAAATTGGCTTGGGCAGTCTTCATCATCGTCGCGCCAATTCTCGGATCGGTCGTCTGGCTCGTCCATCGCCGCAATCGCCGCGCAGAGTTGGCGCGATAGTCAGCGAGACTGTGCTGGCAGTTGATCAGTGTCGTGAGAATCCGGGCGTCGGCTTTTGGCCGACGCCCGTTTTCTATGCTCCAGCAGCATTGCACCAATTCCAACCAATGCGAAGAGCGGGAAGACGATGAGCTCCAAGATCCACGCCTGCCCACCCTCGCTGAGCGACTCCTCACCCATGAGCAAGGAGTTCGTAAATGCCACGCCCAGGAAGAACGCCATGATGATTTCCCTCATGATGCGGAATCTACCTGCCCACAAGACGCCTTGCAATCATATTCGCTCGCAGCTGTCTGCTTGATCACGGAAGGACAGTGCGACCGCGACGGAAGGGACCAGAACGACTAAAGTTGCGATTGAGACCGTGAATACTGAAGGAGAACACCTGTGATTGAGCTGAAGACACCCGCCGAGATCGACAAGATGGCGGTCACCGGCCGATTCGTCGCGAAGACATTGGCTGAACTGTCTGAGCTCGCAGAACCGGGCATGAACATCATGCAATTGGAGAAGCGGGCACGAAAGCTCATCGAAGAGGCCGGCGCGAAGTCCTGCTACTGGGACTACGCTCCTTCCTTCGGGGAAGGCCCCTTCCGCAACGTCATCTGCCTCTCGGTCAACGACGGAGTCCTCCACGGCAAGCCCCACGACTACGTGATGAAGGACGGCGACCTGCTCACCTTGGACTTTGCTGTGTCCATCGACGGCTGGGTCGCCGATGCCGCACGCTCCGTCATCGTCGGGAACGGCAGCGAAGAGGACCAGCGCCTCATCGACTCCACCTGGTCCGGACTGGAAGCCGGCATCTCCGCTGCGCAGCCAGGCAACCGCCTCGGCGATATCTCGAAGGCCATCGGCGATGTCGCCGATGAACAGCGCATCCCGGTCAACCTCGACTTCGGCGGACACGGCCTGGGCCACACAATGCACGAAGATCCACACGTGGCCAACCGCGGCAAGGGTGGACGCGGCTTGGTGCTCAAGCCCGGTCTGACGCTGGCGATCGAACCGTGGTGGTCATTCACCTCGAAGAAGCTCTCCGTCGACAAGGACGGCTGGACCCTGCGCTTGGCCGACGGTTCGAACGGTGCGCATTCGGAGAACACGATCGCCATCACCGAGGATGGTCCGAGGATCCTCACCACACTGGACTGATGTCTGCGAGCAGTGCAATCGGGCTTCCGGCGAATCGTTCGTCGGAGGCCCGTTTGCGTGTGCGGTGCTGAGTACATAGCTGTGTCAGTGGCCCGTGTCAGAATTGTCCTATGTCTTTCACCTGCACTGAATGCGGCTATTCAACCGTCAAGTGGCTGGGCCGTTGCCCCGAATGCCAGGCCTGGGGAACGCTCGAGGAGAAGGGCGCAGGCAAGTCCTCGGTAAAGACGAAGGTGAAGAAGTCCAGCGGTGCGAAGTCGATCAACCAGATCGATTCCACTCTCGCCCAGGCGAAGACCACCTACGTCAGCGAATTCGACCGTGTCCTCGGCGGCGGCATCGTCCCCGGCGCCGTCGTTCTCCTCTCCGGCGAGCCGGGCGTCGGGAAGTCAACGCTCCTGCTCGATGTCGCCTCCCGTGTCGCGAAGTTCGGAGCCAAGGTTCTCTACGTCACTGGCGAGGAATCAGCCGGGCAGGTGCGGCTGCGGGCCGAACGCATCAATGCCCTTGAAGACACCCTTCTGCTGGCGGCAGAGACCGACCTCGGCGCAGTCCTTGGCATGATCGAGGCAGAAGAGCCTGAAATGCTCATCGTCGACTCCATCCAGACACTCGCCTCTTCCGAGATCGACGGAGTCCCTGGCGGAGTCACCCAGGTCAGAGAGGTGGCTGCGGCCCTGATCCGTGAGGCCAAAGCCCGGTCTCTGCCGACCGTGCTCGTCGGCCATATCACGAAGGACGGCACCATCGCCGGCCCCCGGCTCCTCGAGCACCTCGTCGACGTCGTGTGCAACTTCGAAGGTGAACGGCATTCGCGCCTACGTTTGCTGCGTGCCGTGAAGAACCGATTCGGTCCGACCGATGACGTCGGCTGCTTCGATATGGAGGAAAACGGCATCAAGAGCCTCGAAGACCCATCGGGCCTCTTCCTCTCCCGCAGCGGCAGCAATCCTCCAGGAACCTGTCTGACAGTGACTCAGGAGGGCAAACGTCCGCTTTTGGTCGAGGTGCAGTCGCTGATCACCGAATCCGCTGGCGGACAGTCACGCAGGTCGGTCTCCGGCGTCGATTCCTCCCGCGTGGCCATGATGCTCGCCGTCCTCAGCCAGAAGATCGGGAACATCAGCCTGGCCAAGTCCGATGTCTTCACCGCCACCGTCGGCGGGGCGAAACTGGCGGAACCTGCCAGCGACTTGGCAATCTGTCTCTCGCTGGCCTCAGCCGCGATCGGAAAGCCGATGGCCGCGAAATTCGTAGCGATCGGAGAGATCAGCCTCTCGGGCGAGATTCGCAATGTTCCCAACCTGGGCCAAAGGCTCAATGAGGCCTCTCGTCTGGGAATCACCCATGCGATCGTCGCCCATGGCGCACTGCGCAATGTCTCCACTCCCCAGGGGATGCGAGTCAAAGAATGCGAGCACGTTTCCGAAGCCGTCGAGATCCTTTTGGGAAGCAATCAGTGAAAATTCCGGGACATCTGCGCGAAAATGGCGCATCCTGGAAGCATGACCACGACAGTTTTTCCCGCGATGAGGACCACGGACGCGGCCGCGACGACCGCTCTGCTGGTCACGCTCGGTTTCACCGAGCGGCTCATCATCAGGGACGAGGCTGACCCGGAGATCATCGTCCATGCCGAATACGCTCTGGGCGAGACGGGTGGAATCATGTTGGGCTCCGTCCGCAATGACGGATCGGCCCTCGACAGTGTCGGCGGGAACTCCATCTACGTCGTCGTCGACACCGAACGCGAAGTCGATCGGCTCTACGAAGAGGTCATCGACATGGGCCATGCGATCGTCCGCCCGGTGGCAACACAGCCTCACGGCGGTCGGGAGTTCGACTTCCGCGACCATGACGGCAATTCCTGGGGAGTCGGCTCCTACCGCGGAGCCTGAGAACTCACGAGTTAATCCGCGCGCTGACTTGAGCGTCACGGCGCCGTCAGCAGACCGGCCGTCTCTGGTCAGGCACCAGGCTTCTATTCGTCAGGTGACTTCTCGTCCGAGGGCTTCTCCGTGGGCGCTTCGGACTTCTCGTCTTCTGCCTTCTTGTCCTCGGCTTCTTTCTTCTCTTTGGCCTTAGTGGCAGCGTCCTTCTCAAGTTTGAACTTTGCCGGCTTGCTCTCCTCATCGCCGAGTTTGACGATGAGCTCATAGTCTCCGGCACCGAATTCCTGGTTCGTCCGGTTGCAGTTCTTGTCGACCTGCACCCGGTTCCATTCGAACTGTGCAGTCTTCTCCGATTCGGGCGCGAACTCGGTCGAGACTTCAGCGTTCTCGTCCTCATCGGCGGCGCAGAACTTCGACGACCAGACGACGTCACCGTTCTTCTCGACCAGGAACTCCTGATCCTTGGTGCCCACTTCGATCAGGCAGGTGGCCGTGTGGTTGTTCTCGATGACCATTTCGAACTTGGGTTTGGCGTCTTCTTTGAAGCTCTTCTTGTTGACCTTGGCCTTGAGACCGACCTGCTCCTCGGGGCACTTACCACTTGCGGCCTTCTCATCTGGGACTGGCGCCGCCGTCGTCTCGCTCGCAGACGGAGTCTCCTCGGCAACAGGGTCCTTCTCATCGCCGCCGCCAAGTCCCTTGACGATTCCGACGACCCCGAGCACCAGCAGAGCGATGACCACAAGGCTGGCGACCAGCAGCGCGTAGCGACGCCGACGGTACACGTGCGCTGGCAGCTTCCCGCTAGACTGGCGGGGCTGCCTGGCACCGTTCTTCGGCTGAGAACCACGATTGGAAGGAGTCATCGCTTTGAGCCTAGGCCGAAGCGTTTGAGCATCCAAATGACACACCGAGCCTCTGCCGAATCGAGATCTTCGCGCCCCGATTCCCCGTTCCCCGCAGTTGCGAACACGGACATCCATCGGGTTCGCGAGACGATCATCACCTGGTTCGAATCCGCGGCGCGTCCCCTGCCGTGGAGAGATGCCGACACCACAGCCTGGGCCGTCCTCGTCAGCGAGATCATGTCTCAGCAGACCCCTGTGTCCCGGGTCGAACCCCGTTGGCGGGAGTGGATGCAGAAGTGGCCGACACCCGCAGATCTGGCACAGGCACCCACCGCCGAGGTTCTCCACCGTTGGGACCGTCTCGGTTACCCAAGGAGGGCACTGCGACTCCAGGAAGCCGCACGTGTCATCACTGAGGAGCTCGACGGTCACGTGCCACAGACCGCCAAGGAGCTCGAACGTCTGCCCGGCATCGGCTCCTATACCGCAGCAGCAGTAACATCCTTCGCCCACGGGGAGCGCACCACCGTCCTCGACACGAACGTGCGCCGTGTCCTCATCCGCCTGTTCGCAGGTCGCGATCGCCCCTCCCCTTCACCTGGTCGTGCAGAGACCGAATGGGCCGGCCAGTTCGTTCCGGAGACAGAGCACAAGCAGTGGAACGCCGGGGTCATGGAGTTCGGTGCGCTCGTGTGCACGGCCAGGAACCCTCAGTGCGAGACCTGCCCGCTCAATGACATCTGCGCCTGGCAGAAGGCGGGACGTCCCACCTCGGCGGTGAAGCCGAAGACCCAGAAATGGGCGGGCACAGACAGGCAGCTGCGCGGAGCCATCATGGATGTACTCAAATCCGCGCATGAGAATGCCGACGGTGCTCACACCGGCGGATCGGTTCCCATTGATCTCTTCACTACGACGACTGCCAAGATTGATCCCGACATGCTCGATGAGCTCTCCGGGCACACCGCGACGAAACTCGACCGAGTTCGAGACCTCAGCGCGGATTCACAGAGGATCACACGCCTGATCGATGACCTCGTCTCAGACGGTTTGGCTGCACGAACGAAGAACGTGCTGCAACTCCCCAGCTGATCGTCTCAAGCTGCCTGATCCGCGGCTGCAGGATCCGCGGCTGCAGGATCCGCTGAGCCGCGACGGTGATTCACAGAAACTTGATCATGCGGGCGTTGCCCAAGGTGTTGGGCTTGACTCGGGCCAAGTCCAGGAACTCTGCCACGCCCTCATCGGCGGAGTGCAGAAGCTCGACGTAGACCTCCGGAGAGACGGGGATGCCCTTGATCGGCTCAAATCCGAGCGAACCGAAGAACCCGGTCTCAAAGGTCAGGCAGAAGACCCTGTCGACGCCGATGGCCACAGCATCTGCCAGGAGCTGTCTGATGAGCGCCTTGCCTACTCCGCGGCCCCGATAGGCCGGGGATGTGGCTACCGTGCGTGCTTCTGCAAGATCGGCCCAGATGACGTGCAGTGCCGCGCAACCGGCCAGAATCTCAGTTCCGTCGGGCTGCGGGTCGACCACCAACCAGAACTCCTGCAGAGTTTCGAAGTAGGTGACGGTGTCCTTGGCCAGCAGAATGCGCTCTTCGGCCAGCGGGGCGACCAAGGCCTCGATTCCCTTGACGTCGGATGTGCGAGCCCTGCGCAGGTAGAGCCCACCGGGAAGCGAATGGTTGAAGTGGTGATCCGTGGAGACCTGATCATGGTCGAAGTCGACTGGGGCTGAGCTCATATCCTCATTCAACACCATCGGCCGCAGGCATGAAAAAGCCCGGGGACTCAGCTGCTGCTGTGTCCCCGGGCTCCTTCAGTGCTCCAGGAGAAGATCAGGAAGTAGAGCTTCCCGATCCGCTGCCACCGGACGAACCGGCACCAGCGAGTTCTCCACCGGAACCGGAGTCATCCGGACCGCTGGCGGCAATGCTTTCGGTCTCCACGCCTTCGAACGTGAATTCCGCTTCCTTGCCTTCTCCCTTGACGTCGACCTTGATGGTCTGACCGCTGCCGATCTCCTTGAACAGGATCTTCTCGGACAGGTGGTCTTCGATCTCGAGCTGGATCGTCCGACGCAGCGGACGAGCACCCAAGACCGGATCGTAGCCACGGTCGGCCAGCAGGCTCTTCGCCGCATCGCTGACTTCGACCTTCATGCCCTGATCGGCCAGACGGGCGTCCAGACGTGCCAGGAACTGGTCGACGATCTGCAGAATCTCTTCCTTGTTCAGCTGAGGGAAGACGATCGTGTCATCGACACGGTTGAGGAACTCGGGGCGGAAGTGCTGCTTGAGCTCCTCGTTGACCTTCTGCTTCATGCGCTCGTAATTGTTGTTCGTGTTGCCCTCAACCTGGAAGCCCAGCTGCAGGCCACTCGAGATGTCTCGAGTACCCAGGTTGGTGGTCATGATGATGATGGTGTTCTTGAAGTCCACCTCACGACCCTGCGAGTCGGTCAGACGGCCATCCTCGAGAATCTGCAACAGGGAGTTGAAGATGTCCGAGTGAGCCTTCTCCACCTCGTCGAAGAGGACCACTGAGAACGGTTTGCGACGGACCTTCTCCGTCAGCTGGCCGCCCTCTTCGTAGCCCACATAGCCGGGCGGAGAACCGAAGAGTCGGGACACGGTGTGCTTCTCCGAGTACTCCGACATGTCCAGGCTGATGAGCGAATCCTCGTCACCGAACAGGAACTCCGACAGAGCCTTCGCCAGCTCGGTCTTGCCGACGCCTGTGGGGCCAGCGAAGATGAACGAGCCGGAGGGGCGCTTCGGATCCTTCAGACCCGCACGGGTCCGCCGGATCGCACGGGAGATCGACTTGACTGCGTCGTCCTGACCGATGATGCGCTTGTGCAGTTCGTCTTCCATCCGCAGCAGACGCGAGGACTCTTCCTCGGTGAGCTTGAAGATCGGAATGCCTGTGGCAGCTGCCAGCACCTCGGCGATCAGTTCCGCGTCAACCACGGCAGAGGTGTCCTTGCCGCTCTTGCGCCAAGCCTCCGTCTGTTCGTCCTTGTCCTGCTGCAGCTTCATCTCGGAGTCACGCTCGGACGCTGCGAGCTCGAAGTCCTGAGCATCGATGGCAGCTTCCTTGCGATGCCGAGCCTCGAGAATCTTCTCCTCCAGGTCACGGATCTCCTGCGGCACCGACAGACGCGAGATGCGCAGTTTGGCACCTGCTTCGTCGATGAGGTCGATCGCCTTGTCCGGCAGGTACCTGTCGTTGACGTAGCGGTCGGACATGTTCACAGCGGCCGAAAGTGCACCCTCGGTGATCGTGACCTTGTGGTGCGCTTCGTACTTGTCGCGCAGTCCCTTGAGGATCTCGATCGAGTGTGCCAACGACGGTTCGGGAACCTGAATCGGCTGGAACCGACGCTCGAGGGCGGCATCCTTCTCGATGTGCTTGCGGTACTCGTCAAGAGTCGTCGCACCGATCGTCTGCAGTTCTCCACGAGCCAGCATGGGTTTGAGGATCGAAGCAGCGTCGATGGCGCCCTCTGCAGCGCCGGCACCCACGAGTGTGTGGATCTCGTCGATGAACAGGATGATGTCGCCGCGTGTGCGAATCTCCTTGAGGACCTTCTTCAGACGTTCCTCGAAGTCACCGCGGTAGCGGGAGCCTGCCACCAGTGAACCGAGGTCCAAGGTGTAGAGCTGCTTGTCCTCAAGGATCTCCGGGACCTCGCCGTTGACGATTGCCAGGGCGAGTCCCTCGACGACTGCGGTCTTGCCGACACCGGGTTCACCGATGAGGACAGGGTTGTTCTTAGTCCGTCGGGACAGAATCTGCATCACGCGCTGCATCTGCTCGTGTCGGCCGATGACCGGGTCGAGAGTGCCCTCGCGTGCGGCTGCAGTCAGGTTCGTTCCGAACTGGTCGAGGACCAGCGAACCGGAGGGGGTTCCCTCCTCGCGTCCGCCCGCAGAGACGGGCTCTTTGCCCTGGTAGCCCGACAGAAGCTTGATGACTTCCTGACGGACACGCCCCAGGTCGGCGCCCAGCTTGACGAGCACCTGTGCGGCAACGCCTTCACCCTCGCGGATCAGACCCAGCAGAATGTGCTCGGTGCCGATGTAGCTGTGTCCCAGCTGCAGAGCCTCACGGAGGCTGAGCTCAAGGACCTTCTTCGCACGCGGAGTGAACGGGATGTGCCCGCTCGGTGCCTGCTGCCCCTGTCCGATGATCTCCTGGACTTGGTCGCGCACCTGCTCGAGAGAGATGTCCATTCCCTCGAGTGCTTTGGCTGCCAGGCCTTCACCCTCGTGGATCAGGCCGAGCAGGATGTGCTCGGTTCCGATGTAGTTATGTTTGAGTAGTTTGGCTTCTTCCTGGGCAAGCACTACCACTCGGCGTGCTCGGTCAGTGAACCGCTCGAACATATTCACCCTCCTCGGTCTTGTTATTCTTTAGAGCCTAACGACCATTGGCCACGATCTATTGCACGTTTCGCCATCAGCCGAAACCGTTTGGCTGTGGGCGAAATTCCGGGTTCGTGCCTTCAGTGCTCGTCTGCCCAACTCACCATCGACCAAACCGGAGTCTCTGTGCTCTTTTCGACTGCGTGACGATGAGGTGGCTCGAGTTGCCTCAGTTCCATTGGAGAACTCCCCCGAGAAATCGAGATACTCCTCGAATACCGAGAGTTGAAATTGAGTAATCAGTCCTATCCGGCAGGCTTCACTCTGGCGACGACCTGAATGACTGATCCTCTTTATCAATCAGCTGCGCTGAGAATTCTCTGAGTGAGACTGCATTCCTCCGGAACGATTGGAGTCTGCCTTGAAGTGACTTTCCCGGCAGGCAGGAATTGTCGGCGGAAATGCTGAAGGACCAACGGATGAACCGTTGGCCCTTCAGGAAGCGATTAGTGAATCAATGAAGTTCGATTCGCTGTACCGCCTCGTTTATCGGCTGTAACTGAATCCGATCGGTTCAGCTCTCTGCAGCTTCATATGCCTGAACGATTTCAAGCGGAATACGACCGCGATCACCCAGCTGGTAACCGTTTGCCTGTGCCCATTCGCGAATCTTGGCGGTGTCCCGCTTCGGACCGGCAGCTGAGCTGGATCCTGCGCGACGCCCACGACCACCGGGGTTGGCTACCCGGCGAGCCTTGGCGATGAACGGAGCGAACGTTTCACGGAGCTTTTCGGCATTTTCTGTCGACAGTTCGAGTTCGTAGGTACCCTGGTCGAGGCTGAAACGCACGGTCTCCGACGCCTCCGAGCCATCGAAATCATCCGTGAGAACGAGTCGCATCTCCCTTGCCATGTTCACTCTTTTCATAATCTGATGTATTTGACGAAGTCAGCTTAACATCCGATTCATGATTATCGCCTAATTCGCTAACTTCTTGCTCTGCATAGTATTTATCGATCTGTTCGCGTTCGGTGCGGTCCGCACGCAAGATGTTTCTCATTACGTACCAAAACAGCAATGCTACGCAGATCGACGGCAATAGAGCCTTCAGCAGATCCATCATGTGCTCAACCCTCCTCAGCCATTTCCGTATTACCGGAGGCAATTGGCTTCGTGAATGGGAAGAGAATCGTTTCTCGAATTCCCAGGCCGGTCAAAGCCATGAGCAGGCGATCAAGTCCCATTCCCATACCGCCGGTCGGCGGCATTCCGTGTTCCATGGCTGTGAGGAATTCTTCGTCAAGGCCCATTGCTTCCTCGTCACCCTTGGCCGCGTCGGCTGCCTGTGCTTCGAAGCGTTCACGCTGGATGACCGGATCGACGAGCTCGGAATAGCCGGTGGCCAGTTCGAACCCGCGGACGTAGAGATCCCATTTCTCCACGACGCCCTTCTTGGTCCGGTGCTCGCGGACCAGAGGTGAGGTGTCGACGGGGAAGTCGGTGACGAAGGTCGGTGCCCACAGCTTGTCCTGGTAGAAGTGCTCCCACAGCTCTTCAACGTATTTTCCGTGTGAGCGGAAGACTCCGCCCAGATCGACGTTGTTGTCGGCAGCGATTTTGTCGAGGACGTCGAGTCCGGTCTCCGGAGTGACCTCGACTCCTGATTCTGCCGACAGCGTCTCGTACATGCTGACGACGGGCCAGTCTCCACCGAAGTCGTAGTCCTCACCGTCCTCGAGCTTCACGACGAGGGATCCGGTGGCCTCCTGTGCGGCGTTCTGGACCAGCGTCTTCGTCAGGTCTGCGATCGAGTGGTAGTCGCCGTAGGACTGGTAGGCCTCGAGCATCGCGAACTCAGGTGAGTGAGTGGAGTCGGCACCTTCGTTGCGGAAGTTGCGGTTGATCTCGAAGACGTTCTCGATGCCGCCGACGATTGCACGCTTGAGGAAGAGCTCCGGCGCGATGCGCAGGTACATATCGATGTCGTAGGCGTTCATGTGTGTCTTGAACGGTCGAGCCGCGGCCCCGCCGTGCATGAACTGGAGCATCGGAGTCTCGATCTCGACGAAGTCCTGTCCCGCGAAGGTACGACGCAGGGACGACATGACCTCGGCCCGCGTCAGCATGGTCTTCCGTGCTTCCTCGCGGGTGATCAGATCAAGGTAGCGCTGGCGCACACGAGTGTCCTCGGCGAGCTCGGTGTGCAGGCCCGGCAACGGGCGCAGCGCCTTGCTGGCCATCGACCAGGAATCGGCGAGCACAGAGAGTTCGCCGCGCTTTGACTTGATGACCTTGCCATGGATGAACAGGAAGTCGCCCAGGTCGACGTCGGTCTTGAAGTCGCCGAGGCGCTCCTCCCCCACTTCACGCAGGGACAGCATGCCCTGGAGACGGGTTCCGTCTCCTGCCTGCAGGGTCACGAAGCAGAGCTTGCCGGTGGTCCTCACAAATACGACACGGCCGACGACGCCGACGATGTCCTCGGTTTCGTCCCCGGCTTCCAGCCCGTCGTGGCTGGCATGGACCTCGGCCAGAGTATGCGTGCGCGGAATTCCGACCGGATAGGCTTCGGTGTCGGAGTCCAAGAGCCGCTGGCGCTTTTCCTTTCGGATCCGGATCTGCTCAGGATCGAGATGTTCGGGTGAAAGGTCTGCGTTTTCGGGCGTGTTCGACTCGGTATCTGCCATACCGTCAAGGTTACCGTGAGCGCGGCCCCCGGGGGAATTCGGGCCGAGCACCGACCCCGCCGATGGTCAGTCCGATCCGGCGTTCAGTCCGATCCGGCGTTCTGTCCACTCTGGCAGTCAGTCCAGCCGGGACAGGATCTCCTGCGCCTGTGAGTCCGTGATGCGTCCCAGGCCCAGAGCCTTGGCCGTGGTGGATCTGGCCAGAGCAATGTAGCTGTTGCGCGCGGACGGGTTCGACACGTTGAGACTGAACTCACTCAATGCCGCCAGGTGCGCGCTCACTGTGCCCACGTCGCCGCGGCTGACGGGCCCGGTCAGTGCCTTCGACCCGTTCTGCAGGGTGTTCGTCACGCTCGCATCAACGAGGGCTGTGAGCACACGTGAAGGGTCACTCACCCCCGCCTCGGCGAGCATCTCCATGGCTTCGCTGATGATCGTGATCGTGTGATTCGAGGCGTGGGTGATGGCCGCGTGGTACAGGGGCCTGTCTGCCTCGGCCACATCGATGGGTTCGGCTCCCATCTCGACGACCAGTGCCTGTCCGACCGGGCGGATCGGTGCCGGCGCGGTGACGGCAATCGTCGACTGTCGCAGCCGCGCCAAATCGACGGCGGTGCCGGTGAAGGACAGTGATGGGTGCAGGGCGATCGGCAGGGCGCCGAGGCTGGTCCCGGCTTCGAGGACATCGGTTCCATACCGGCCCGAGCAGTGGACGAGGATCTGTCCGGAATGGATCTTGGAGACCTTCACCAGACCGCTGACGAGGGATTCGATCTCATCGTCGGGGACGGCGAAGAGAAGAAGCTCGGCACGGTCTGCGATGTCGTCCGGGGGCAGGACCGGTACGCCTGGGAGCATCTCCTCTGCTCGCTGCAGGCTCGCCGCCGAGGTGGCACTGACACCGATGATCGCGTGACCGGCATCTCGCCAGGCGGCTCCGATGGTCGCCCCGACCTTTCCGCACCCGATGATGCCGATCCCCAGGCGAGGGGCGTCGTCCTGGTTCATTCCCGGGTGGCTCATAGTCTGCCTTCCTTGGCTGTGCGGGCTTCCTCGTCGTAGCGTTGCCGCGCAAGTCGAGTGCGTTCGGAATGTTCGCTGAAGAACTGCTTCGCCTCATCGACGCTCTGGTGGGTGACTCGGGGGTCGATGGGTCCGGCCGTGGAGTGCACGGCGACCGTGCCCAGACCCAACGAGCGCATGAGCGGGCCCTGGTGGTAGCTCATCGATTGCACCCTCACGTGGGGCACGAAGTCGACGCGACGGTCGAGTACTCCCATGCGCAGCACGAGGAGGGAACCGGTCACCGCGTAGGCTCGCCGCTTCCACACCAATGGATCGATGAGTCGTGAGGAACGCGGTTGGCCGTGGAAGAGTTCTTCTGCCCTCCCCGCCTGTGGGTCCTCGGACTTGCGGTCATACATGGCAGAGCGCACCAGGGTCGCTGCGCTGATGTCGTCCGGCAGCTGCGGCTCGGGCAGTGCGAGGCCGACCATGAGCAGTGCCTGGTCGATGTCACCGACGGGCAGGAGGATGTTGGACTCACCGGAACCGCCGGCGCTGGCGATGTTGAATTCGACCTTCCACCATCCGGCCTTCCGCCACAGCAGAGGCTGGTGGAGGCAGACGGCCTGCAGTCGGTCGAGGGGAATGACCTTGCGGGAGGTGGAGACGAGTCCGTGGTTGACAGCCAGTCCGTTCTCTCCCAGCTTGACCACGAAGTTCGCGTTGTCCAGGTTCTTCCTGAAGGCCGAGAACGCCGTGAAGAGGCCGGGGATGACTGCGACGATCATCGGGATGAATGCCTCGGTCAGGCCCAAGACGAGCAAGGCGATCGACACTCCGATGACGAGGAGGACGACGAGGAGCGAGATGATCGTCTCCGACTTCAGCAATGACGAGACCACGACCCGGTGCACTGGCACCCGGATGATCTCGCCTTCCTCGTTGACGTTGGCAGAGACCTGGTAGGGAGCCAGGAGTTCGTTGATGCTCGACTCTGCCTCGTGTGAAGCGCCATCGGCCAGGGACCCGAGGCGTTTGCTCAGGCGTACGCCGATGCTGTCATCGCGACGTTCGGGCACGGTGCGATCGAGGGCAGGCTCACCGGCGATGCCGGAGACAGCACCCGTCTCACTGGAACCAGCCGAGGGATCTGCCGAGGGATCTACCGCGGGCGCATTGACGATGCCTGGAGCGGACGTTGACGCCACCTCGGCGGACTGTCCCGCGGTTGAGGTTGTCGTACCCTGCTGGGCGCCCTGCTTCTTCGCGCGGACGGCGGAGAGGAGCTCATCGCGCAAGGTTTCCGCACGCTTCTTCGACAGGTACTTCAGGGAGATATTGGAATCGGTTCCACCGGCGACATCGAAGACGAGTTCCGCCATTCCCAGAATCCTGGGCAGAAGCTTCTGCTGCAGGTCGATCGACTGCACCCGGTCGAGTCGGGCCTTACGCAGCTTCTTCGACAGCAGACCGCGCCGATAGTAGATGGCTTCGGAATCGATTCGATAGCCCATGACCTTCCACGCCATCCAGCTGAAGAGCGCGGTGATGAGGAGGATGAGGATGAGTCCACCGACCACGCCGAGGATGACGAGGGGATGGCTGCGCAGCCAACCGGCGAACCCCAGATCCACACCATCGCCCCTGGCCAGGTCCTCGATGGCGGTCTGCATGAAGTTCTGCAGACCGTAGGCGGCGGCGATGAAGATACCCACGAGCACGCCGAGGCTCTCAAGAATCGGCGTCAGCGGATGGACCCGGTGCCACACCTCGGGTGCGGCGGCACCGTGGTCAGCTGTCACACCACCGTGGTCGGGCTCCGCAGCACCGTGGTCAGCTGGTTCGTCGTTCGATCCTTCCTCGGCCATGGTCACAGTCCTGCCAAGTTGGCCTGGCCCAGGCCGGCGAGGCTGTCGCGCAGGCGATCGGCCTCTGCCCGGGGCAGACCCGGAATGGTGGCGTCTGTGGACGCCGAGGCGGTGTGCAGCTTCACGGTGGCCAGGCCGAACATCCGATCGATGGGCCCGGCATCCACGTCGACGAACTGCAGTCGGCCATACGGGACGACCGTGGCTTTGTGGAACATGATTCCTCGCCGGATGAGGAGGTCATCTGCCCTCTCCGCGTAGCCGATGGCCTTGGCCTGGCGGAGGGTGATGACGATGAGGAAGACGGTGAATGCCACGAGCACGGCCCAGATCGCATGCAGCCATGGCACCTCGGAGGTGAAGATGATGGCGAAGACGAGTGCCACGATGATCATCGGAACGAGGATCGTCAGTGTCGCGATCGTCTCCTTTACTCCGTATTTGGGGCTGACCCTGTTGAAGTCGGCATCTGTTCCGGACAGATAGTTGAATTCGCGGCTCATGCTGCTTCAGCTCCTGGTGGGTCTTGAGGGGGCAGTGCGCAGAAGCTCTCGACGATCAGGCCGACGATCATCAACGCTGCGGCTGACACCATAGCGAAAAGCATACCTGCCGCCAAATCATTGCGGATGCCCGGTGCTGACAGGAAATAGTAGGCCGCATTTCCCATATACCATCCGGCTAATCCTGCCCCTGTCAGGGCGCTGGCCTTGGCCATGACAGCTACGCGGGCTGCTTGCAGCGAGTCGATCTCTTTGGTGCGGTCGCCTTCGTTCCACTTCTTGATCGGCCAGCCCAGGACCAGCAGGACCGCAGCGAGAATGAGCATCCCGATGATGGCGAACCAGGGCAGTCCCGGCAGGGAGAACCCTTGGCTTTCGAGCAGAACGTCGACCACCGGCGCCAGCACCGCACCGATGACGGCCCAGATGACGAGAGTGCCCGACGAAGTTCGCTGCATAGCTCCAAGTCTCTCAAACCCTGGGCACTTATGGTGCCGGGATTCGCGTGATTTCCTGGTCTCCCAGCTCGGCGAGGACCGCAGCGATCGGCTGCGGACCGGTGGGCGTGAGAATTTCCACATTCTCGTCGAGTTCGGCCCAGGGGGCGAGGACGAAGGCTCGTTCGTGTGCCCGCGGATGCGGCAGTGTCAGTGCTTCGGTGTCGAGCACGACCTCACCGTTGTCGGTGACGAAGCGAATCAGATCGATGTCGAGGGTCCGCGGCCCCCACCGCAGTTCTCGGGTCCGTCCGCAGGCGACCTCGATTCCCTGCGCCACAGCCAAGAGCTCGGCGGCGGGAAGGCTGGTGGTCACGATGAGTCCCAGGTTGAGGAAGTCGTTCTGTTCGACTCCGCCCCAAGGCGCGGTGCGGTATAGCGACGATCGCCTCCGCACCGCGATCTTGGGGTGCCGGTCGAGCGCGGCAACCGCCTGGTCGAGCGTGTCCGCAGCGTCGCCGAGGTTGGCCCCCAGATTGAGGTATGCCTCGTGCTCGCCCGGTGCGGTTCCACCGACCACTCCCCCTGGTGGGGTGGCACTGACCTCGGCATCGTTGCGGGAGCGGTTGACGGTGACGCTGACGTCGTTGAAGCTGCGTTCAATCGGGGCGCCGGGTTTGTGGACGACGACCTCGACGTATTCGGCAAGGGTCAGACAGTGATCAGCGATCGTCGACCCCAGGGTCTCGATGAGGTCGAAGGTGTTGTCCTCCACGATGTGTGCAACGTCCTCGGCCAGTTCCCCGTAGTGGATCGTGTCCACGATGTCGTCGCTGGCAGCGGCTCGGGACACCGAGGTGTGCAGGGTGACATCGATGACGAAGTCCTGACCCTCACGCTTCTCGAAGTCGAAGACCCCATGGTTGCCGCGCACGGTCAGGCCACGCAGCTCAATTCGATCCCGTTGACCGCTCATGCTCGGCCCTCGTCCAAGGAGGCCTCAGAGGATTCTGAGGCTTCTGAGGCTTCAGTCGAGGCATGTGAGTTCACGGCGTCGAGGACCTTGGCAGCGATCGCCGAGGTGGTGGGTTCGTGAACCCGTACCGCCCATGCTCCAGCTTTGGCCGACAGCGCCGAGATCGCGGCAGTGGCCTGATCCTTCGCCGATTCCTCGGCGAGTTTCGGATCCTCCGGGGAGAGCAGGGTGGAGATGAATCGTTTGCGGCTGGCCGCGACGAGGAGACGGTGATCCAGGTTCGCGAATTCGTCGAGGGCCGCGAGGATCTGCCAGTTGTGTTCGGCGTTCTTCGAAAACCCCAGGCCGGGATCGAGGATGATGTTCTCCAGCTTCACCCCGACGGCCACGGCTTCGTCGATTCTCGTCTTCAGCTCCGCGATCACCTCGGCGACGACATCGTCGTAGTGGAAGGACGCCGATGCGCGATCGAGGTACCCGCGCCAGTGCATGAGCACGACGGGGGCAGCTGTCTCCGAGGCAACGGCCAGCATCGTCGGATCGGAGAGTCCGGCTGAGACGTCGTTGATGATGTGGGCGCCGGCATTCAGTGACGCCTCGGCGACCGTGGCTCGCATGGTGTCGACGCTGATGGTCGCCCCCGCTGCTGCCAGCTCACGGATGACGGGAACGACGCGGCGCAGCTCTTCGGCCTCATCGACGCGAACAGAGCCCGGGCGGGTGGACTCGCCGCCGACGTCGATGATGTCGGCGCCGGAATCCAGCAGTTCGAGGCCGTGGGCGATGGCCGAGTCGTGGTCGAAGTAGCGACCGCCGTCTGAGAAGGAGTCGGGCGTGACATTGAGTACGCCCATGATCTTGGTACGTTCCGGTGTGGGCATGTGAGACCTCTACCTCCGGAGGATCAGACTCATGGCTTCTGCTCGCGATGCCGTCTCGCGCAGCTGCCCGCGCACCGCCGAGGTGATGGTCGAGGCGCCCGGCTTGCGGACTCCTCGCATGGTCATGCACAGATGTTCTGCCTCGACGACGACGATCGCGCCCTGCGGCTCGAGGTGTTCGACGAGCGCATCGGCGATCTGAGTCGTCAGCCGCTCCTGGACCTGGGGCCGACGAGCATAGATCTCAACCAGCCGTGCCAGTTTGGACAGCCCTGTGACCTTGCCGTTCTTGCTCGGGATGTAGCCGATGTGAGCGACTCCGTGGAACGGCACCAGGTGGTGTTCGCACGTCGAGTACAGGTCGATGTCGCGCACGAGGACCATCTCCTCGTGACTGATGTCGAACGTTACGCCCAGCACCTCGGCTGGGTCCCGGTGGAGCCCGGCGAAGACCTCTTCATAGGCACGCGCGACCCTGTCCGGGGTCTCGACCAGACCTTCACGATCTGGATCCTCGCCGACGGCGATGAGGATCTCACGCACTGCGGCGGCGATCCTCGCCTGATCGACCTTGTTGCCGGTACCGGCAGGCGCCTCACCGAGGATCTCCGGTACCCCTTCGAGCTCAGACATCAGTAGCCGCTCTCCCTGCCGCCGTCGGAATTGTTCGGGCCACCTGGATTCGTCGGACCCTCAGGACCGGTGCCGGGTGCGCCGTGTGGACCGGTCGGTCCGGTCGGATCATTGGGGTTGATCGGACCCGTGGGGTTGTGCGGAACGTGAGGTCCGTTCACACCCGTCGGACCGGCGCCCGGTACGTCGGTGGTGTCGACTTCCGAGTTGCCGTGGCCCTTGCCGCTGCGGTCGCCGCTGAGCGGTGCCGGCGGATCGATCGGGCCGCGTTCGGATACCGGACGTTCATCGTTGGCCAGCCACACATCGCGTGTGGGGCGCTTGACGATGGGGGTGAAGATCTCAGCCAAAGCCGCCTGATCGAGGGTCTCTCGCTCGAGCAGCTGGTAGGCGAGGTCGTCGAGAACGTCGCGGTTGTGCGTCAGCGCCCAGTAGGCGTCGGCGTGGGCTGCGTCGATGATCTCTCTTACCTCACGGTCGATCGAGGACAGCGTTGCGTCACCGTACTCGTCTCCCCCGCCGTAGCCGCGTCCGGCAAATGGTTCGCCCTGGTCATCGCCGATCTTGACCATGCCCAGTTTGTCGCTCATGCCGTATTGGGTGACCATCTTGCGGGCGATGTTCGTCGCCTTCTCGATGTCGTTGCTGGCACCGGTGGTGGGGTCGTGGAAGACGACTTCCTCGGCGACTCGGCCGCCCATGGCGTAGGCCAGCTGGTCGAGGAGTTCGTTGCGGGTCGTGGAGTACTTGTCCTCGCTCGGCATGACCATTGTGTAGCCCAGGGCTCGACCGCGAGGCAGGATCGTGACCTTGGTGACCGGGTCGGTCTGGTTCATCGCCGCAGCCACCAGGGCGTGTCCGCCCTCGTGGTAGGCGGTGATGAGGCGTTCTTTGTCGTTCATCAGACGGGTCCGCTTCTGCGGTCCGGCGATGACGCGGTCGATGGCCTCATCGAGGATGCGGTTGTCGATGACCTTCGAGTTCTCACGCGCGGTCAGCAGGGCTGCCTCGTTGAGGACGTTGGCCAGGTCAGCACCGGAGAAGCCGGGAGTGCGTTTGGCGATCTGTCCCAGGTCCACATCGTCCGCGAGCGGTTTGCCTTCGGAGTGGACCTCGAGGATGTGCTCACGGCCCTTCATGTCCGGGGCCTCGACAGGGATCTGACGGTCGAAGCGGCCGGGGCGCAGAAGTGCGGGGTCGAGCACGTCGGGACGGTTGGTCGCGGCGATGAGGATGACGTTGGTCTTGACGTCGAAGCCGTCCATTTCGACCAGAAGCTGGTTGAGTGTCTGCTCGCGCTCGTCGTGGCCGCCGCCCATGCCGGCACCGCGCTGGCGGCCGACGGCGTCGATCTCATCGATGAAGATGATGCAGGGGGCGTTGGTCTTGGCCTGCTCGAACAGGTCGCGCACACGTGAGGCGCCGACACCGACGTACATTTCAACGAAGTCCGAACCAGAGATCGAGTAGAAGGGAACGCCTGCTTCACCGGCCACAGCCTTCGCGAGCAGGGTCTTACCGGTACCGGGCTGACCGTAGAGGAGGACACCCTTGGGGATCTTGGCACCGACGGCTTTGAACTTCTCCGGTTCGGCCAGGAACTCCTTGATCTCTTCGAGCTCTTCGAGAGCCTCGTCGACTCCGGCGACGTCCTTGAAGGTGACGTCCGGATTCTCCTTGTTGACCAGCTTCGCCTTCGATTTGCCGAAGTTCATCATCTTCCCGCCCGACATCTGCGAGATGAGGAACCAGAAGACAACGAAGATGATGACGAAGGGGATCAGAGTTCCCAGCAGGGACATGAGCCAGCTCTGCTTGGGCACCTCGTCGGTGTAGCCCTTGCTGGGCTCGGCCGAGTCCACGGCCTTGACGATCTGCTCTCCACGCTGCTCCACGTAGAAGAACTGGACCTTCTTGCCGAAGTCCTGGTCGTCGATGGTGAGGTCGTCCTTGAGGGTCAGGTCGACGCGCTGATCCTTGTCGACGATCTTCGCCTGTTCGACCTTGTCGTCTTGGAGAAGCTCGAGACCCTTCTGGGTGTCGATCTGGCTGAATCCGACTCGGCTGAAGAGCAGAGCACCAATGGACACTACGAGGAGTGCCAGAACGATCCAGACCAATGGGCCTTTCGTCGCCTTGTTGAGCAGTGGGCGACGCTTATTCGACTCGGCCATAAGTCCTCTCAGGAAAAAGATGTGGGCAACCTGTTCAGGCTACCGAGGCTGCCTGGGAACATCCCCCACAGCCTAATACCTCGCACTGACATAGCTCGAATGCACCCGGTTTTGTTCCCGGGTGCAGCGAGCTCTCAGCCAATGCGCGGAACGCTCATGCGTTGGGTTCAGCTGTAGACGTGCTGAGCCAGAGTGGCGACGAACGGAACGTTGCGGTACTTCTCCGCGTAGTCGAGTCCGTAGCCGATGACGAATTCGTTGGGCACATCGAAGCCGATGTACTTGACGTCGATGTCGACCTTGACGGCTTCTGGTTTCCGCAGCATCGTGCAGATCTCGACGGTCGCTGCTCCACGTGAGCGCAGGTTCTGGACCAGCCAGGACAGGGTCAGGCCTGAGTCGATGATGTCCTCGACGATGAGCACGTGGCGATCCGAGAGATCCGTGTCGAGGTCCTTGAGGATGCGCACGACACCGGAGGATTTGGTTCCCGAACCGTAGGAGGAGACGGCCATCCAGTCCATGGTGACCGGCGAGTGGATCGCACGGGCCAGGTCCGCCATGACCATGACGGCACCTTTGAGGACACCGACGAGGAGAATGTCCTTGCCCTTGTAGTCTTCATCGATGGCGGTTGCCAGTTCAACGAGTCGTGCGGCTATCTGTTCTTCCGAGACAAGCACTTTTTCGATGTCATTGCCGAGATCGTTGATGTCCACTGCAGTCGTTTCTCCTCGCTTGGGGTGGGGTGTGTCTCCATTATGATTCACTTCCGCCTCGGCATGCCACCGCGAGGGTCTGTTGTGACTCCGTGGGTGCCTGTCGGGACCAGCTCGTCGTCGACCGTGCCCGGGGATGCGGCGAGGAACCCGGTGATGCCCATGAGCGTGGAGACACCGACCATGAACCACAGCGGCACCGTCCATCCGGCGCTGAGTCCCAGCAGACCGCCGACGGCCAGGGGGCCGATCGCGGCCAGCACGTAGCCCGAGGACTGCACGAATGCCGAGGTCCGCGCCGTGATCGCCACGTCGTGGGTGCGGCCGGTGATGAGGGCGAGTGCGGCGGGGAAGGCGAATCCGCCGTAGCCCAGGAGGATCGCCCACAGGATGGGCATGGTGGTCGGAATGAGGAGCAGCCCGAGGTAGCCGCACACGGCGCTGAGTGCGAAGCTGACGAGGAAGAAGCGCGGGAGGATGCTGCGCATGATGATCTGCGGGGCGAGGAATCCACCGGGGATCCCGCCGAGGGTGACGACCGTGAGCATGAGTCCGGCCAGCACCGGGTCGAGGCCCGCATCACGGTAGATCTGCGGCAGCCACCCGAATTGGACGTAGGCGTTGACCGACTGGAGACCGAAGAACATCGCCATGTACCTGGCCTTGGAAGAGGTGAAGATGTGCCGCCGAGGTGGGGCCGCCTCAGGTGCGTCTCCACCGGGTCGATCGAGGCTGGGCACAGATCGAGCGGCCCGGAGGATGATCCAGGTGACCAGTGCGCAGGCCGGTACGAGGGCCCAGATGCCGAGTCCCACCCGCCAGTTGTCGAAGTGGCCCGTGATGGGGGCGGTGAGGAAGGCGGGGAACATTGCACCCAGCCCCAGGGAGACGGTGAATGCGGTGGCGCCGAGGTTGGTTCGGTCGGGAAAGCGCGTCTTCACATAGACGGGCAGGATGACGTTTCCGATGGACATTCCGGCCAGTGCGACCACGGTCAGCCCGGCAAAGCTGAGCCAGCCGTCGACGAGAGCCCGGGCTCCCACGCCCACTGTGATGAGCACGCACGTCATCACCAGTGATCCGAACAGTCCGACCTTCTTGAGCACGGGCACGGCGATGAATCCGCAGATCGCGAAGATCAGCCCGGGAAGGGCAGTGAGCAGCCCCGTCTGCCATTCAGCCAGAGCGAAGGCACCTTGGACCTCGGAGAGGACGGGGCCCAACGACGAGGCGGCCGGACGCAGGGAGCAGGCGATGAGAATGAGGGCCGCGAGCGCCAGTACATCGAGGCCCCGCCCCGTACGATGACTGTGTTCCGGCTGAGAGGTCATTGCCTCATCCTTTCAGACGCTCGGGGAACTCGGTCTTCGGGTCCGCTGCCGTACTCGGTGGATCGTCGCCCAAGCAGGGTCGGACCAAACAAGAATACGGTATACCATTTGAAGAGCAAGGTTCCCGCCGACTCCGAGGGTTCCCACCGATATGGAAGGACGATGATGACCATTCTGAGAAATGTGCGGCTCTTCCCCCGCACCGCCGATGCCGAAGCCGTCGATGTCGAGATCAAGGACGGGCGCTTCTCCTCGTTCACCCCGCACAGCTCAGGGACCACCTCGGCGGGAGAGATCGACGGTGCCGGCCGGGCGCTGCTGCCCAGCCTCGGCGACGTCCATGCCCATCTCGATTCGAACCGCATGGGTCAGACCTTCCGCCCCCACACGGCGGACGGCACTCTGCACGGCTACATCATGAACGACCGGGAGAACTGGCGCAGCGGCGAGCGCAGCGTCCGCGACCAGGCCGCCTACGTGATCGCGAAGATCGTCGCCTCCGGAGGCACACGCATCCGTTCGCACACTCAGATCGATGCCGACTGCGGGCTGGAGCGCTTCCTCGGCGTCCGAGATGCTCTGGCCGATCATGCCACGATCCTCGACTCTCAGATCGTGGCCTTCCCGCAGGCGGGCATCGTGGCCGAAAAGGGGGTGCGGGACCTGCTCGACGCGGCTTTGAGCGAAGGCGCCGACCTGGTCGGTGGGCTCGACCCGCTCCAATACGATCGCGATCCGGTCGCCCATCTCGATGTCGTCTTCGCGCTGGCGGAGAAACACGGCAAAGGCATCGACATCCACTTGCATGAGCGCGGCAGCGCAGGTGTGTTCACGGTCGAGGAGATCGCTCACCGCACGAAGACCCTGGGCCTGGAGGGACAGGTGACGATCTCCCACGCCTTCGCCCTGAGCTCGAACCCCGCTTCGGAGGTCGAACGAATCGTCGATCTCCTCGCCGAGGCGGGCATCTCACTGACGACCGTGGCACCGCAGAACGGTGTCCTGCCGCAGCGCGGCCTGCGTGAGAATCGGGTGGCAATGGGCCTCGGTGAGGACGGGCAGCGTGACTACTGGAGTCCCTACGGCGACGGTGACCTTCTGCGCCGGACCTGGCAGCTGGCGTTCACCAACGGCTACCGCCGGGATGAGGACATCGAGGCCTGCCTCGACATCGCCTCACGCGGTGGAGCTCAGGTGATGGCCGGTGCCCGACCGGATGCAACGGCACTGGTCGATGATGCCCGCTTTGGTCTGGGCATCGGTGCGCCGGCGGACTTCATGTTGGTTCCCGCCGACACGGTCACCTCGGCGATCATGGACTGCCCTGCCGATCGTGACGTCTTCAAGGACGGTCGCCTCGTGGCCACCGACGGTCGACTGGTTGGCGCCGAAGCCTGAGGCAGCCAGTCTGTGGCTGGATTCAGGCGGTCTGGAGCTGGGGTCAGTCGGCCTTCGCTTCGCGTCGAAAGCGCAGGACCTGGCCGGTGATGATGACCTCGGTGTCACCGGGCAGCGACAGTCGGGTGTGTGCGCGACCCTGTGATCCGGGATCGCGGATCAGGGCGAGCAGTTCGCTGATGCGGGCGGCACCGAAGCTCTGGGCGGGTACATCGAGGGAGATCAGCCACTCGCGGAGGACGCGGGAGGCCAGCGCATCCTCGAGGTCCGCCACCTCGCTCAACGGCACCTCGGTGCGTCCGCGCACTGCGGCGGCTGAGGGCTCGGCGAGTTCGTCGAGGCAGTCGGCATCGGCGCGGCACAGCTCGGCGGTGCGCGCCAGGTTCGCGGTGATCGGCTGGCCCAGATCGGCCTCCAGGGACTCCAGCAGACTGCGGGCGCGCACCCGGGCGAAGGAGTCATCGACATTCATCGGATCGTGCCAGACCTCGATGTTCTGAGCCCGACACGAGGCGAGGGTGCTCGCTCGGTCGACATCGAGGAGGGGGCGGACCACCCGCCCGGTGCGCAGAGCCATTCCGGCCAGCGACCTCGTGCCCGAACCGCGCATGAGACCCAGCAGCACCGTCTCCGCCTGGTCGCTTCGGGTATGCGCGGTCAGCACCCAATCTGCGCCATCTGCCGACCGTGCGGCCTCAAGAGCGTCGTAGCGGGCCTCCCGGGCGGCAGCCTCGAGACCGTCGACGCCGGCCTCAACGTTCACGCTGGAGACCTCGGCGGGCACACCCCAGGATTCGGCGATCGAGATCACCCGTCGGGCCACCTCGGCGGATGTGGGCTGGAGCCCGTGATCAACGGTCACGGCACGCGCGCGCAGCTCCCCGCGGCGGTGGAGGAAGGCGCAGGCGTGCAGCAGCGCCATCGAGTCAGCTCCCCCGGAGACAGCGACGATGACGCTTGGCTGCTGTGGGGAGTCACCTACTTGGGCCAGGGCCTCACGGACGCAGTTGCGGATTGTGCCGCTGGCCGGATCGAGGCTCGGCCGCCGAGGTGGTCGCCCCTCAGCCGTGGACACGGTCCAGCCACAGGCTCGGGGTGTGGATCTCCTCGCTCTTCGGCAGGTTCTCCGGGCTGTCGTAGATGACGGAGAAGCCGGTCTGTCCGACTTCTTTGCGGATGGCGCGGACGAAGGCGGCACCGTCACGGTACTGGGCGAGTTTGAGGTTCATGCCCAACAGGTTCGACAGGAATCCGCCCTGCCCGGCGTCCCTGCGGGCCTCGAATTTGCGGCGCAGCTTTCGCACGCTGGGGATCACTTCGATGCCGACCTCATCCATGACGACGTCGGCGTGGCCTTCGAGGAGGCTGAGGATCGCCGAGGCCTCGTCGAGGGCGCTGCGCATCCCCTCGTCCTGGATCAGGTCGACCATGCTCGCATCGCCCTTGACGATCTTGCCCACGGTGGAGAACACGTCGGCTAGTCCCCGGATGCCCGGGGCCTTGAGCGGGGTCGCGACGACCTGGGAGAGCAGGGAGCGCATGTGCTCGCGCAGCCAGGGTGCGGTCGCGAACTGCACCTGGTGCGTGGCCTCGTGCAAGGCCACCCACATGCGGAAGTCGCGTGGGTTCACGTTCATGGCCTCTTCGGCAATGAGGACCGCAGGAGCCACGAACATCAGCCTGCCAGTGGACACAGCGAACGGATCGAACTGGCCCAGCACCCGTGTGGACAGGAGCGAGAGCACCCCCGCCAACTCCACGGCGGCGGCCTTCGCCGCTCCCGGGCCGACGGGTGCGGGCAGGGAGTCGACGTCGACCATTCCGTTGAGCGACTGGGCGTTGGCCTTGATCCAGCCGATCTGGTCCAGGACGAGCACGGAGCCGGCGCCCAGGCGTGTGCGCACGTCATCGGCATGGGCCGGGTCGAGGAGGAAGGAGTCGACGACGAGTTCCTGGGCTGTGAGCGCATTGTCTTTGAGCCCGGCGACCAGCTCATCGAGCTCATCGGTGTCGGGCACACGTGCTGCGGGGACGAGTTCGCGGGCTGTGCGGGCGGCGAACCTCTCATCGACGATCATCGGCAGCCGCAATTCGCGAGTGCTGCGACGATGTCGTCCACGGTCTTCCTGGCTTCCAATATTTTGTCCTTGTCCACGTCGTCGATCTGCAGGGTGAAGACGAGATAGCGTCCATCGGCATCAAGCACCCCTCCTGCCAGTGAGGTCACGGTCGACAGTGTTCCCGTCTTCGCGTGCACGGCTCCGGCTGCGTTCCTGTCCTTGGTGAATCTGTCTGTGAGCGTACCGGTCAGCCCGCCCACGGGCATCGCGGCGATGAGGTCTGAGAGCGAATCATCGGCGACGACCGAGGCCTGCAGGATGGTCGTCAGATCATGCGGACTGATCTGGTTGTCATAGGACAGACCCGAGGTGTCCTCGAGGTGCGTCTGGCCCAGGTCCACAGTGTCCGACAGGGCGTCGAGCACAGCCTGCGGGCCGGCTTCGAGGCTGCCCGGTTCGCCCTGAGCGATGGCGACCTCGTTGCCGAGGACCTCGGCGACGACGTTGTCACTGTGCACGAGGGCGTATTCGACGATCTCGGAGATCGTGGCCGACTCCACCTCTGCCAGCTCGGTGAGCTTCGCCTCATCGCCGGTCTGCGCGTCATCGTCGGTGGCATCGGCAGGCTGCGGATCCTTGGAGACCGTGATGCCGGCCGCCTTGAGTTCCTTGGTGAACACGGCGAAGGCGTCCTTGGCCGGATGCTCGCTGCGCCCGCGCCATTCCTTGTCCTTGCTGCCGACGTAGCCGGTGTCGATCATCAGCGGCTGGATGGGGGTGATCACGCCCTTGGCGATGTCGACGCGCTCCCAGCCGGGACTGAAGTCCTTGCCCGAGTACCGGGACGTATCCAGGTCAAGGGCCACCTCGGCGACGTTCTGGCTCTTCAGCGACTCCGCGGTCTGCTGGGCCAGCGTCGCCAGTCCGGCGTGACCGTTCACGGCCCCTGGCTGGGACTCCCTCGCGCCCAGCAGCGAGTCACCACCGCCCTGCAGCGTCACCGTCGACGTCGCCGGGTCGAACTGTGTGGTCGTGGACAGTCGCTTCTCGCCGCCGATCGTCAGCAGTGCTGCGGAACCGGTGAGGACCTTCGTCACCGAGGCAGGGGTGCGCGGTTTGTTCTCGTTCTTCGCGTAGAGGATGTCATCGCTGAGACCGTCGCGGATCTCGATGCCGAAGCCCTTGACCTTGGCGTCGGAGAGGACCTTGTCCACCTCGTCTGGGATCGCCGTGGGCACCGGTGCAGAATCATCGAGCGCCGAGGCGGGTGCGGGCACGTCCTTGCCCTGAGCGTGGGGTGAGGGGACGTCCTGGACCTCGATCGCAGGCTCGGTGGTCAGTATTCCCGGGAGTTCGGGGAAGACGTCGTAGGCGTCGAGTGCCGCGACTCCGGCCAGCAGTACAGCAAGGCTGCCTGCCGTGATTCCGGCGACGGCCTTCTTCGACCGCTTCGACTTCTTCCGCTCCGGGGTCGGGTTCAAGCGCGGGCCCTCATTCTCATTGCTGCCGTCCTCGCCGTAGCCGTTGTGGTTGTCGTTCGTGGGGACTTGTAAGCTCTATTCTAGTGATGCAACCCTAGCTTGAAGGAGCACTATGGAACTCTTGGCCACAATCGAGATCCCGCGCGGATCGCGCAACAAGTACGAGGTCGACCACGAGACCGGTCGGGTCAAGCTCGACCGCTACCTCTACACCTCGATGCAGTACCCCGCTGACTACGGCTTCTTCGAAGACACCCTGGGCAACGACGGTGACCCGCTCGACGTGCTCGTCCTGCTGCCCGAACCGCTGTTCCCCGGCGTCCTCATCGATGTGCGCCCCATCGGCATGTTCAAGATGGAAGACGAAGCAGGCGGCGACGACAAGGTCCTCGGCGTCACCGCTGGCGACCCCCGGTGGGAGAGCTACCAGGACATCGGCGACGTCGACCAGTTCACCCTGGATTCGATCGAGCACTTCTTCACCCGCTACAAGGACCTTGAGCCCGGCAAGTTCGTCAAGGGCTCCAGCTGGGTGGGCCGCGCCGAGGCCGAGGCTGAGGTCGAGGCCTCGATCAAGCGCTTCAAAGAGTCTCACTGAGTTCACCCTCGCCGAGGTGGTGTGAAGCATCCCCTCGTCCCGAGTTCAGAGACCGTCCGGACGTCATCGTCCGGGCGGTCTCTGCATTCACCAGACCCGCGGCTGTCGCACCTGGAGTGACGCACTACTTAGGTGATCCTAATGAGAAGTGTGAGCCAGGTTATGCGATTGTCGAGACATGAAACTCGATCATGTGTCCTTCGCCAGCGAACCAGACGGGTACAAAGCGACTGCCGAGAGAATCTCGGA
Source organism: Brevibacterium aurantiacum (assembly GCF_003932995.1). Lineage (NCBI taxonomy): Bacteria > Bacillati > Actinomycetota > Actinomycetes > Micrococcales > Brevibacteriaceae > Brevibacterium > Brevibacterium aurantiacum. The sequence continues at coordinate 1,057,592 of NZ_CP025333.1, read as the reverse complement.
GAAGCTCGGTGTGGTTCCCTACGACGGTGGCGTGCATCCTCGATTCGGTACCAGAAATCTGATCTTCCCCCTCGCGAACGGTCATTACCTCGAAGTCGTCGAAGCCTTGGAGCACCCGGCCGCGCTGTCAACACCCTTCGGCCAGGCAGTCCGAGCTCGTTCCGAGCTCGGCGGCGGCTGGATGGGCTGGTGCGTCTCGGTCGATGACCTCGCCGGAGTGGAGACCCGTCTCGAACGCAAGGCCGTCGACGGAAACCGCACCCCAGAATCAGGTCTGGAACTCAAGTGGCTGCAGATCGGAATCAAGGGGCTCATCGCCGACCCCCAGCTTCCGTTCTTCATCAAGTGGGCTGCCGACTCGTCCCAGCACCCTTCGTCCTACAAGACCAATGGCGACGTCGCCATCGATACCCTGCAGATCGCCGGGGATCGTGACCGACTGCGCGATTGGCTGGGGACACAGGATCCCAAGCCGATCCCGGAGATCCACATCGACTGGTCGGCGCCGCACGGGACTCCCGGCATCATGTCCATCAGTTTCGAGACCGCCAAGAACGGTCCCGTCATCATCTGAGATGCTGTAGGCCTGACCGTTCGGCACTGTTCGGCATTCGCCGGGCAGCATTCGCGGGACGGAGCCGAACAGCCGCGTCATGACTGACGCCGCACAACGTCGAGGGCAGCGCACCGAATCGGTGTGCTGCCCTCAACGTTTCTGCTTCGCGGCTCCCGAGACAGAGGAGCGGCTCCTAGGGAAGACGAGCGGCTCTCGAGACAGACGAAGAGTGGTCGTTTTGTGCTGAAATCCGAGCTGCTTTCAGCACAAAACGACCACTCAAGCGCCTGGCTTCGTCGGCTCAGACCTCTGCGGACTCCGAGGGGAGGTCGTCCTCGGTGCCCTCAACCGACTTCTTCTTGCGCATATGTGCGGCAGTTGCCATCGCACCACCCGCGGCGAGCAGACCGGCGCCTCCGCCGAGGAGCGGCAGCGTGCTGTCGTTGCCGGTGCGCGGCAGCTCACCGCCACCTCCGGAGCCCGATCCGCCGTTCGCGCCCGAACCGGACCCACCGGATCCTGAACCGCCACCACCGGATCCGCCGGAGCCCGATCCGCCGTTCGAACCGGCATCACTCGCGCCTGCAGCTCCGGCCGCCGCAGCTGCATCCTTGGCACCGTCCTGCGAGCCGCTCTTCGAGCCCTCGGACGAGCCGCCGTCAGACCCGTCGGACGAGCCGTCCTCATTGCCTTCGGCATCCGCGTCCTTGCCCGCGTCCTTCGGATCCTCGGTCGGAGGATCGGTCGGATCCTCGGTCGGAGGATCGGTCGGATCCTCGGTCGGAGGATCGGTGGGCTCCTCACCGCTGCCCTTGATCACCTGGACCACAGTCGGGCGGGGAAGCGCGGCCACGCCCTTGTCGACGTCCGTGGCATCAACGTAGTCGGGGAACTGCGAGTGCTGATCCGACCATTCTCCGTCCTCGCCGGGGTGCTGGACGGCCACGAACGCCGAGTTGTAGGAATCGTGGACAAGTGGTCCGCAGACCTCGCCCTCACGCGGGACGGAGAGGAACTGCTCGACGCGGCCCCGCTGTTCGCCTTCGATGGTGACCTTGAACAGTCCATCGCAGTAGCCGATGCCGTCGGGGGCACCATCGGTGGAGATCCACAGGTTGCCGGCCGAATCGAATGTGACGTTGTCGGGGCAGGAGATCGGAGAGACCTGGTCGGCGGGGAAACCTGAGAAGTAGGTCGTGTCTCCCTGTTTCGGATCACCGCACACCAGCAGCAGCGTCCAGTCGAACTCAGTGCCGGTGTGGTCCCCGCCGCGTTCGGTCAGTTCGACGATGTGTCCGTCGCGGTTCTCGGTGCGCGGGTTCGCCTCGTCGGCCACGGCCTTGCCGTCTACACCCCGGTCCGAGTTGTTCGTGCACGCGACGTAGATCTTCCCGTTGACGGGGTTGGGTTCGACGTCCTCGCAGCGGTCCATCTTCGTGGGCCCGACCTTGTCGGCCGCCAGTCGGGTGTTGACCAGCACCTCTTCGATGGCCATGCCTGAGACCTGTGATTTGCCGTCCTTGATCAGCGGCAGCCACTGCCCGCTGCCATCGAACTCACCATCGGCCGGCACCTCACCGCTGCCGTCGATCTCGCCCTTCGGGGAGTTGCCCGTGAACTTCGCGACGAAGAGATCGCCCTCCGTCAGCAGCGTCATGTTGTGGGACAGGTCGCCCTCAATGTACTTGCCCTTGGACACGAACTTGTAGAGGTAGTCGAACTTCTCGTCATCGCCCATGTACGCGACGGCCTGACCCGAATCGGCGATCGTGATGTTCGCACCCTCGTGTTTGAGGCGTCCCAGACTGGTGTGCTTGAGCGGAGTCGATTCGGGATCCCGGGGGTCGACCTCGACGATCCAGCCGAACCGGTTCGCTTCGTTGGCGTAGCCGGGGTTGTTCGTGTCGAAGCGCTTGACATCGGCTTCCCAGCCGTTGGCTGAGGCCTCGCTGGTCAGGCCGTAGCGTTTGTCGGCCGCCGAGGTGCCCTGCGCTTTGAAGTAGGAGTTGAAGTTCTCCTCGCCGGAGACCAGCGTGCCCCACGGGGTCAGACCACCCGAGCAGTTGCCCAGGGTGCCCTGAGCCTTATCGCCGCCTGGGTAGTCCTTCGTGCGCAGCAGATCGGAGCCGGCCGCCGGCCCGGTGAATGCGTATTCGGTGTCGATGAGGAAGCGGCGATTGTTGGCACCGTTGACGTCGACCTTCCACGGAGACCTCTCATCTGACCGGACCAGTTCCGCGACCGTCAGCCCGTGTGCGTCGCGGCTGATGGCCCTCTGGGTGGCCTTGTCCATGCTGTCGGGGTACATGATCGCATCGTTCGTGTACTCCTGGTTGGAGAATAGGAGAGCCCGGTTGCCGTCGCCGCTCTCGTCGACCTGGATCGCGAGGTAGTCGTTGTTGTACCCGAACTGACGGCGCTGGGATTCGACGCTCTGGTTCTCGGGGTCGAACTTCGGTGCGTCCGGGAACAGCCGGTCGCCCCACCGGACGACGGGGTGCCAGGAGTAGCCCTCGGGGACGATGAACTCGTCGACCTCGTGCTGGACCGGCTCGATCGCGGTGAAGTCGAGGGTACCTCCGGTCCCTGCTGCTGCCGCGGCCGCACGTGACGTCGGGCTCGGTGCACTCGTGACTGCGATGGCCAGTGCTCCTGCCGCCGATGCCCCCAGCGCTGCCCGACGGGACAGCTGCGTCCCGACGATGTCGCGGAAGTAGCTGTTGGACGAAGTGTTGCAGATCGCCTTCGTGCACGCGTTGTCGCATTTGAGCGCACAAGTGACGGGGCTGCGCTTGCCACGGACGTGGTCGGCCATAGGCAGAAGTTCACGTAGGGGTGCCATCGGTTCGGTTGTCTCCTCAGATCGGGTCTGTCGGCCCTGCCTCGCGAAGCGGAGTCGGGCTCACCAGGTCGAGACTTTCAGGGTCAGTTGGACCCAGCACTACTGCTCGATGAACTGCGCATGAACCAGTTCAGCCGATGTCGACGAGGGTGAGGATCCCCGGTGCCAGAAATCCGACGGCATCGATGATGAAGTGTGCCCACACCAGCGGCATCAGCCTGCCTCTGCGCATGAAGTACCACCCGAAGATGATGCCCATGGCGACGTTGCCGATGAATGGTCCGATGCCCTGATACAGGTGGTAGCTGGCGCGGAAGACTGCCAGACTGATGATGATCGGCCATGTCCCGCAGCCCAGGCGCTGGAGACGTTCGGCCCCGAAACCGAAGATGATGACCTCTTCGACGATGCCGTTCTTCGCCGCTGCCAGGATGAGCACGGGAATGGTCCACCAATGATCGCCGAGGTTGGCCGGTTGGATCTCGGCCGTGATCCCCAGTGCCCTGCCGCCCGCGTAGACGGCCAAGGTGCCGAGGCCGATGATGGCGAAGATGAGAGTTCCGCGACCGAGGTCCCTCGCCCTCTGGCCGTTCACGCCCAGCCGAATGCTCAGCGGCGGCGCGTCCGCGTCGCGGGTCAGCAGGTAGAGCGCCAGGAGCACCGGCACGAGGGTGAAGCCGATGTCGAGGATCTGGTAGACGAGGTCGAAGCCCGGGCGTGGCGATATCGAGGTGTTGAGCTTCGCCTGGGCTTCGCTGATCGGGCCACGCGTGGTGATGTCGGCCAGTCGCACAATCGCATAGACCGCTGATTGGCCCAGCGAGAGCGCCGCAACGAGAACGAGCTCGCACCACAGGCGCTTCTTGTCCTGTGGTGCGAGCTCGGTCATCATGGATCCCACTGTAATGGGCGAGGTGTCAGTGCTTCGGCTCCTCGCCCGTGTCGGGGCCCTCATCGTGGTCAGGACGCTCAACCGCGGTGTCCGAAGCCGACGATGACGCCTCGCCCCGCTCATCCTGTTCGCCGCCGGCAGTAGGCTCGGCCGTGGCCACTGACCCCGCCTCGGCTGTGGATTCCCTCTCCTTGCCTGAGTCGGCGCGGTGCGTCGTGTCCGTGCGCTCCCCGGCTCTCGCCTCGGCGACGTCGAGCACCTGGCCACGGGCCATGTTCTTCACGTGCTTCTTCTCCGCTCGTCGTTCCTTGGCTCCTTCGAGCAGGAGGTAGAGGACGGGCACGAGGATGAGCGTGAGCAGGGTCGAGCTGATGAGGCCGCCGATGACGACGATCGCCAGCGGCTTCGAGATGAACACTCCCCCGCCGGTCAGACCCAGCGCCATCGGCACGAGCGCGAAGATCGTGGCTGCCGCGGTCATCAGGATCGGACGATAACGCAACCGGGCACCGTGGACGATCGCCGCCCGCAGATCAACGCCTCGAGCCCTGAAGTGGTTGATCAGGTCGATGAGCACGATCGCGTTGGTGACCACGATGCCGATGAGCATCAGCAGACCGATCATCGAGGTCAGACCCAGCGGAGTGTCAGTCAGCAGCGACAGCGCGATGGAGCCGGTGGCCGCGAACGGAATCGAGACCAGCAGGATCAGCGGCTGCAGCAGCGACTTGAACGTGGCGACCATAATGACGAACACGATGAGGATCGCGGCGAGCATCGCAAGTCCCAGCTGGGAGAACGCTTCGTTCTGCTCCTGCGTGGCACCGCCGGTGTCGACGCTGACCGAGTCGGGGATATCAACGTCGTTGAGTGCCGACTGCACATCGGCCGACACCGTTCCCAGGTCATCGCCTGCAGGGGTCACCGATACCGTGGTCGAACGCTGCGAGTCCGTGTGACGGATCGTCGGTGCGGTCTTGACCTCTTTCACCTCGGCGACGTCACTGAGTTCGATGAACCGAGGCTCAGACGTCAGCGCCGGAGCACCTGCCATGGCGCCCGGATCACCGGCCGCGCCAGCGTCACCACCGGCACCGGCTCCACCGGCACCACCAGCACCGCCGGACGCATCCGCGCCGCCTTCGGCTCCACCGGCACCGCCCGCAGCTCCGGCACCACCGTCTGCTCCACCAGCGGCACCGGCAGCGCCACCAGCGGGCGCCGTCTCCTCCGGTTTGCCGGGGATCTTGAGGTCGCGCAGTTCATCGACTGTGTCGGCGTTGCGGTCGAAGAGGAGCACCGAGTGAGAGACGTTGTCGATGACGACTTCGCCGATGTTCTGGCCGTGCATCGCCCGCTGCACGTACTGACCGATCGAGGCCTCCGTGAGGTTCTCCTCGGCGGCCTTCTCATGATCGACCTTGACCTCGATGACGGGCTGGACGGCTTCGAGGTCGCTGGTCACCGACTGAGTCCCGGGAACGCCTTCGAGCTTGTCGGTGACGGTCTTGGTGGCGTCGTCGAGCTCTTTGACATCCGAGGCCGAAAGGGTGACGTCGATCGTCTGGGCTCCGGGCGTCGAGCTCTGGCTCTGCACCTCGACCTGCCCGACGTCGCTGAGATCGTCGAACTCTTTCTGCAGCTCGTCAGAGATCGACTGCGCCGAGACTCCCGACTTGGAGGTGATGATGTAGGTGCCGGTGATCGACGAGTCGTCAGTGAACCCGAAGGTGCTTCCACCGACGGAGAGCTGATAGGACTCGACGTCGCTGTTGTCCTCGAGGATCTTCTCGACCGGCTCGGCCTGCTGCGAGGCCTCATCGAGATCGGTGCCGGGGTCGAAGGTCTGCGAGACCTGCAGACTGTCCTGACCGGTATCGCCGAAGAGCTCGGTCTTCAGCTGCGGGACCATCGCTCCCGTCCCGATGAGGAGGAGGACGGCGACCAGGATCATCACGACAGGATGTTTGGTGGAGAACGAGATGACCGGCATGTAGGTCTTCTGCAGCCGTGTCACCGGAGAATGCATGCCAGCAAGCTCATCGACCTCGCCTGCTTCCTCATCGGTAGCACCGTAGTGGGGCTCCGCCGAGGCGGTGGCGGCACCGGCAGTGGTCGCCTCGGTGCTCGGCTCATCGTGACGGCCGGCGGTGAGGATGTCCTGCTTCTTGGAGGCCTTCTTTGCGGCCTTCTTCTCGCTGCGCCATTCGGAGAGCATCCCCTTGCGGCTGCGCCGGATCTCCTTCTTCTCCGCGCGGGTGAGCTTGACCTTGGCCTCACGTTGCCGCAGGAACCAGTAGGCGAGGACGGGCACAATGGTCAGTGCCACGAACAGGCTCGAGAGCAGGGCGATGGTCGCGGTCAGGGCGAAGGGGCGGAACATCTCGCCGGTCTGGCCGGAGACGAAGGCCAGCGGCAGGAACACGGCAACGGTCGTCAGGGTCGATGCGGTGATGGCGCCGGAGACTTCGGAGACGGCGGCAAGGATGTTCGCGAACTTCTCACCGCCCGAGGCGTGCCGTCGTCGGATGGCTTCGATGACGACGATCGAGTCGTCGACGACGCGTCCGACCGAGATCGTCAGCGCACCCAGGGTCAGCATGTTCAGGGTCTCCCCGCCCATCCACAGACCGACCATGGCGATGAGCAGAGACAGCGGGATCGAGATCGCTGTGATGATGGTGGCGCGGACCGAGAGCAGGAACACGAGGATGACGAGGACCGCGAAGAACAGTCCCAGTCCGCCTTCGACGAGCAGATCGTGGATCGACTGTTCGATGAATGGTGCCTGATCGAAGGCGGAGACGAACTCGGTGTTGTCCCCCATCGACTTCTCGAGTTCGGGCAGCTTCTCGGACACGGCAGCGGAGACGTCGACGGTGTTGGCGTCGGATTCCTTCATGATCGACACCGACAGCGAGGGCTGGCCGTTGGTGCGCGAAATCGATTCGACGGGCTGGTTCTCGATCTTGACGTCGGCGACGTCGGAGAGCTTGATCGGGTCGTCCTTGCCGCTGATGACGAGATCCTTGATGGCATCGACGGAGCGGATGCGGGTTCCGACCTCGACCGGTGCCGTGCCCTCATCGCTCTTCAGCTCGCCCGCCGAGGTGGGGATGCCGTTGGACTGGAGGATGCCGGCGATCTCGTCGAGGTTGGCTCCCTCGTCTTCGAGGTCGTCACGACGGATCGTGACCTCGACCTGTTTGGTCTTCGCACCGGCGATCATGACCTGTGAGACGCCGTCGACCTTCTTCAGCTCGGGTTCGGCGATGTCCTCGAGGTTGGCGGCGAGCTTGTCCTCATCGGCGTCCGAGGTCACGGACAGCGCGAGGACGGGAATGTCATCGGTTCCGGCCGTATTCACGGTGGGTTCGACACCCTCGGGCAGCGTGGCCTGGACCTGCGAAACCGCGCGTTGGAGGGACTTGACGACGTCGTCGGAGTCCTCGCCGTACTTGGTGCTCACGGTGATCGAGGAACTGCCCGCCGAGGACGTCGAAGTCATGTCCTCGACCTCTGGCAGCGCCGTCAGCGCACCTTCCAGGGGGTCGGTGACCTCTTGTTCGACGGCCTCCGGGGTTGCGCCCTCGTACGAGGAGGTGACCGTGGCTTGGGGGTTTTCGAGGGAGGGGAAGAGCTCCTGTTTGAGAGCTCCCGCCCCGATGATGCCGAAGATGATGGCGACGACGGAAATGAGCGCAATGAGCGCACGATTTCGCAGACTCAAACGGGTCAGAAAACTCACGTGGTGACTCTCTAGTCGGTGTGCACCCGCAGAGATCGACTGCAGGGGGATGGTGCTCCGTGAACCAATACTAGTGATTCACACTATCCAAATCACGTGAGCAGACCCTGAGTGCCTGCGTGCCGACGAGCAGCGTGTACCTGTGCAGACGAACTGATTACCCGCGCGCTGATAAGCAGCGTGTACGCGTGCCGTGAGACTCAGCTCAGATCGTCGTCGATCCGCTCGTTCTGCTCTGCTTTGCGCACCACGCGGGGCCGGGTTTCACGACCTGTGAACCAGTAGGCAGCGGCCAAGATACCGAGGATTCCGGTGAGCATGAACGCCCAGGAGTAGTCGAAGTGATCGACGACGACTCCGGCGATGATGGGTCCGAGGATGGCTCCCGCATCGAGGGCCATCTGATACTTCGCCAGGACACGGCCGCCCTTGCGATCGCGGCCGATGACATCGGCGACCGTGGCCTGCTGAGCGGGGTTGGCCAGCCCCGAACCGATGCCGGCGACGACGGAGAGGATGAAGAACAGCCAGATCGAGTCGGTGAACGCCAGGGCGGAGGTGCTCACACCGAGGACGAGCAGCCCCCATTGGATGAAGGGTTTGCGCCCATAGGTGTCGGCGAATCTGCCGACGACGGTGACTGCTGAGGCGTTGCCGATCGCGAACATGGTCAGCGCCAGACCGGCGACCGCGGTGTCTGCCCGCAGCGCTTGGATGGCGAAGAGCGGGTAGATGGCCACACGGATGCCCATGGCCGACCAGCCCTGGACGAACGCGGAGATCAGAGCAGCGCGGTAGGCAGAGTCGGCCCACGCCTGTTTGAACGTCATCACCTCCATCTGCGTCTCGTCCTTCGTCGCCTCCAGGCGAGCGCGACCGAGTTTGGTCGAGGAGCCTTCCGAGGCAGTGGAGGCGAGGAAGATGCGCACCACGATGGCGGCGATGAGGAGACCGACGGCGTAGATGATGAAGGGGATGCGCATGCCCCACCCGGCCATCGCTCCGCCGAGGACGGGGCCGGCGATATTGCCGACGAGGAAGGCCGTGGCATAGGTGCTCGAGGCCTTGGCTCTCGCGTCGATCGGTGCCAACCGGATGATCAGGGCCATGGCGGAGACGGTGAACATCGTGGACCCGATTCCACCCAGTCCGCGGAAGACGAGCAGCTGCCAGTAGCTTTGGGCGAAGGCGACGGCCGCGGTGGAGGCGGCGACGATGAGGAGGCCGGAGATGTAGATGCGGCGTTCTCCGAAGGCGTCGACGAGGCGACCGGAGGAGGGTGAGAAGACGAACCGGAAGAAGGCGAAGGAGGAGACGACGATCGTGGCGGCGGTGACTCCGAAGTTGAAGCTCGCGGCGAACTGCGGAAGCACAGGGGCGATGATGCCGTAGCCCAACGCCACGATGAAGGCCGCGGCGACGAGGACGTAGATCTCCTTCGGGAGTCTGCGTGAGGAAGCAGTCGGTTCTAACTGCGCGTCATCGTTGTCTGTCACAGGGTATCGAGGAACTGCTCGGGGTCCGGCAGCGGCCGAGTGCTGTTGGGCAGACGCTGTCGGTAGCGTTCGGGGACCGCACCGATGTAGAGCCAGCCCATGAGCAGTTCGCTCTCTTTCAGTCGGTGGAGTCTGCGCACGGCAGGTTCGTTGGTGAGGTTTCCGCTGCGCCACATGACGCCCCAGCCGGCCTGCCACAGGGCAAGCTCGAGCAGGTGACCTGCCCCGGCGGCCGTGGCGTGCTGTTCCCATTCGGGGACCTTCGGGTTGTCCTGTGGGGAGGCGACGAGGGCCAAGAGGAGTTCTGCCCGCAGCGGCTTCTCGTTGATCTCACCGGTCTTGCGCTGGACGTTTCCTGCTTCGTCGAGGGCCTCGCCGAGGCGGTTCCGATCGTGTCCGCGGATGATGATGAACCGCCAGGGCTTGAGCCCTTTGTGGTCGGCGACCGAGGAGACTGCATGGATGAGTTCTCGCAGATCGGCGTCGTTGGGAGTCTCCGGACCGAGCTTCGAGATGGACCGACGAGTGGAGATCGCGTGCAGAACGGGGTCAGCGACGATGTCGATCGAACTCGGCACAGAATAGTCCGGGCCCACCGGACGGGACGCCGCCGACGCCGCTGTCTCTGATGAAGAGGATGCCGAAGCCTCAGCGTCTGTCGATGGCGCAGAGTCCGTCGCCGACGGCTCTGCGCCCAGCTTCCTCGCCCAGGGGCCGGTCTGGCCGTCGAGGAAGTGCGCGCGCACGCGATCCCTCGTCACATCACAGGCGCCGACGTCTTTCTGACGCCTCTTCTTGCCCGCCTTCTTCGACATTCAGCTCACCCATTCCGCAAACGCCTCCCGTGCATGGGACAGCTTCGGATCAATGATGACACGGCAGTACCCGTTGTTGCGGTTCTCGGTGTAGAAGTCCTGGTGGACAGCCTCGGCGGTGTGGAAGACACCCAAAGGCTCAAGGGTCGTGACGATCGGAGCCTCGAAGAGTCCCTGTGCCTCGGCGATGGCGGCTTCGAAGCGCGCCTTCTCCTCCTCGTCGGCGTAGAACATGGCCGACCGGTACTGGGTGCCGACGTCATAGCCCTGAGCGTTGAGGCTCGTGGGGTCGTGCCCGGTGAAGAAGAGGCCCAGGATCACGCTTTCGGGCACGATCTCGGGATCGAACGTCACCTGAAGCGCCTCGGCGTGGCCAGACGTGCCGGAACATACTTCGCGGTAGTGCGGGTTCGGCGTATGGCCTCCGGTGTATCCGGAGATCACCGAGGTGACTCCAGTGGTCCGCTGGTAGACGGCGTCGAGGCACCAGAAGCATCCGGCGCCCAGAGTCAGGGTACGAAGTTCACTCATATTCCGTACAACCATGATGTGTGCCAGTTATTCCCGCTTCCGCACCCGGTGCCTGCTGCTGGTGCTCGTGGTGGCAGTTGGTGCGGTCAGCGACGAAGGTCAGCTGATTGGGCTCAGGCCACTGGGCGAGAGTCAGTGGCCCGTCGTCGAATTCCTCATCCTCGACCTCGAAACTGCTCGAATAGCCGACCCTGTCACCGCCGAGACCGAGCGGATGCAGCGTCCCTGACTTCGCCGCAGTCGACAGTTCGGCGGACGTCCGGGGCGGTGAGTCGGCATCGGTGCCGAAGAGATTGAGACTGCTGAGACGACCATCGACGATGTCGAGCGTGAGCTCCAGTCGCGCCGACGCATCTGCGTCCTGGGTGCCGACGACGGGGTAAGTCTGCTGTGCCGGGACGATCAGTGCGGACGACGCCTCTGGGTAGACGTCGATGTTCGAGACATCCTCGTCGCGCAGCAGTTCGGCGAGCTGCCGCGCATCCAGGGTGATGGGTTCATCGCCCGGATGCTGTGTGCGCGAATAGGTCACCCACACGAAGAATCGTGCGGATTTGAACTGTGCTCGCGCCGTATCGGCGGCTTCGGCAGAGACCGGATGCGGCTGTGCGAGCAGCTGATTGACTGCTCCGCGGATATGCTCCGGCAGTTCGATCTCGACCGGAGCGTACTCCAGGTCCTCGATCTGGTCGTGCTCCTCGAACTTGTCGAGGAGGGCCGCACAAGCGGCGACGAACGTGCCGCTGGCCGCTGCGCCCAGTCCTCGCCCGAAACCGGTAGGAAATTTGGCGTCAATCGTATCGGCGAAGTTCTGGGTCGGGTGCCACAGTGCCCAGCTGAAGGCACCGGAGGCAAACGCGGTGGTGAGATTGCGAAAGGACTGAGCCTTCTCCGCCTGCTCCCTCGGGTCCACCGTCGAGTACCGGACGGCTTGTCCTTCGTCCTCCTCGCCAGGCCCCCACACTGCACCCAAGTCGAACTCACCGTCGAGCGGTCCCGCGAAGGCCTTCGTTCCAACGATCCAGGTCAGCCCCGCATTGGCAACCGCATTGCCCAAGCGTGCCGCACGATCGTGTTCAGGCGCGAAGTCACGGCTGCGCACCAGAGCGAGGGCACTGGTTCCGGCAACGGCGATGGCACGGACAAGACTGCGATGACGAGGCGAGATATCGGGAAGATGCATGCGTCAATCGAAACATGGCTGCTTGTGCCGATCATGGGAATCGCCCCGGAAGGCGAGTTCTCCGGTCTCAGAGGAGCATCGAACTGGGCAGAGTGAATCCGAGCTCGCTGGCCGCCTGCTGGGTCGAGGGTTGGTTCCAGAATTTTGCCACCGAGGTGTTCGTCGACAGGGATCGCATCTCTGCTTTGTCGAGGTACATGATGCCGTCGAGGTGATCGGTCTCGTGGGCGACGATGCGTGCCGACCATCCGGCGACCACCTCGGCGATGGGCGTGCCGTTGAGATCAACGCCGGTGAGCTCGATCGAGCGCGGTCGGGCGACGACCGCCTGGTAGCCGGGGATCGACAGGCAGCCTTCGAAGAAGGCGACGTTCTCCGAGGTGGCGGGGGTGTATTCGGCGTTGAGGACGACGCGCAGGGGCATCGGGGACCGCTGTCGCACCTCGGCGGTCTCCGGGTCGAGGCTGCCGGGATCCTCTGCGACGAACATCGACAGACCGATGCCCACCTGCGGCCCGGCCAACCCCACGCCAGGTGCGGCGAGCATGGTTGCCCGCATCACCTCGGCGAGTTGGGCCAGTTCCGCGTCGTCGACCTGCCCGTCGAAGGGACGGGTGGTCTGCCGCAGGATCGGATCGCCGGCTTCGACGATCGGGGCCACTCCCCCGCCTGCTTCAGCGGCGGCGAGGACGGCGCGGATCTGGGCGGCGACGTGGGCATCGGCATCGTTCATGGGCATGACGCTGTCAGCTCAATCAGACGTCGCGGGCGACGATGAGCTCGGCGTGCTTGAGCAGCGGTGCGTCGATCATCTTGCCCTCGTAGGCAAACGCACCCTTCTCGGACTTCGCGAGTTCGAGCACGGCCTTCGCCCAGGTCAGCTGCTCTTCGCTGGGGCGGAAGGCATCGCGGACGACGGGGACGTGGTTGGGGTGGATGGAGACCTTGCCGCTGAAACCGGACTGGACGGCGTCCTCGGCCTCCTCAGCCAGGCCCTCGAGGTTCGGGATGTCGGCCCAGATCGAGTCGAGGGCGAACTTGCCGTGGGCGCGGGCGGCCAAGAGGGTCGAGTTGCGCACGTGTTTGGCCACGTCGCGGTAGCTGCCATCAGCGGTGCGCGAGGATCCCCCGCCGAGGTCGGCGATGAGGTCTTCGGATCCCCACATCAGTGCGTAGGCGTTGGCAGCGGCGGCGATCTCGGCGACGTTGACGGCACCCAGTGCCGTCTCGATCAGGGCGATGACCTGGTAGTCGGCGAGGACCGTGAGGTCGGAGGCGTGCTCGGCCTTCGGCAGCATGACGGCCGTGTAGTCGGTCTTCGCCAGCATCGCCAGATCCTCGCCGAGGTGGTCCGAATCTCGAGCATTGATGCGCACCACCGTACGGGTGGGGTCCAAGGGGTAGTCGATGATCGACTCGCGGGCAGCGGCTTTGTCACCGTCGTTGACGGCGTCCTCGAGATCGAGGATGACGATGTCGGAGCGTTCGGCGGCCTTTGTGTAGCGGTCGGGGCGATCACCTGGGACGAAGAGCCAGGCCGGTTTGAATTCCAATGTCATCGTGGTGCTCACTTTCCTGTCTCGGGCGCTGTGTCTGCGTGGCTGGAGTCGAACATCATGGTCTGGCGCACGGCCTTGGCCACGAGCGTTCCGTCCTGGTTGTAGCCGCGGTGTTCCAAGGTCACGATGCCCTGGCCGGGACGGGACTTCGACGCGCGTTTGTCGAGGATCGTCGTCTCCGCATACAGGGTGTCGCCATGGAAGAGCGGGGCCGGGAAGGCGACCTCGGAGAAGCCGAGATTGCCGACGATGGTGCCCTGCGTCAGCTGCGTGACCGAGAGGCCGATGAGGGTGGAGAGTGTGAACATCGAGTTGACGAGGCGCTGGCCGAAGGGCTCTGTCGCTGCGAAGGCCGCGTCGAGGTGAAGGGCCTGCGTATTCATGGTCACGGCGGTGAACCAGGTGTTGTCCGCCTCGGTGATGGTCCGGCCCGGTGCATGCTTGTAGATCGCGCCGACTTCCATCTCGTCCAGCCACAGACCTCGTTGTTCGATGACCTTCTGCTCACTCATGCGTCACTCCTCTGTGTCACGTGTGTCTCTGACCACTTGTCGTGATGCGAGCTTATCGTCTGCCGCCCGACGGCAGGCAGTCAGGGTCCCTGCGTGGGATCCTGACTGCCTGCGGCCGGCTTAGCTGCCGATTTCACCCGAGCAGCACGGTTGGCGATCTCAGTTGGCGATCTCGGCCTCGAATACGTTGAAGGCGGAGTTCCAGCCGTCGTAGGCGCTGGCGTCGGAGCCGGAGTCGTTGGGAATGCCGGTCAGAGCGAACGTCATCCGGGTGGTGTTCGCATCGATCTCCTCGAACACGACGCTGACCTGCGGAGCGTCGTCGACATCGTCGGGACTTCCCCAGGTGAAGTCGAGCCGGTGAGGCGCGTCGATTACCAGGCATTTGCCCGCGGTGGGGAATTCCTGTCCTGTCTCCTCGATGCGCATGGTGTAGGTGTAGAGACCGCCGACGCGCAGGTCGACGCTGACGGACTCTCGTGGCGTGACCAATGTTTCCGGATGGAACCAGCGGGCAATGACATCGGGATTGGTCCAGGCTTCCCAGACACGGTCTCGTGGTGCGGCGAAGTCTCTCACGATGGTGAAGCCGGGCTCCTCCGTCGTCGGCTGCGCGGTGTCGGCGGCTGTGCTGTTGTGGTTCATGATGATTCTCCTCCTTGAGTCGATCATTTCTCCTCGGCCAATACCTGGTCGAGGTTGTCGAATCGCTGCTGCCAGTCCTCGTGTGCTGCCATCAGCCACTCGTTTGCGGCCGACAGCGGCCCAGTGTTGAGATGCACGATTCGTCGCTGTGCGCTCTTGACCCGGGTGATCAGCCCCGCGTCCTCGAGCACCTTGAGATGCTGTGAGACCGCCGATCGGCTGATCGGCAGCGGTTCGGCGAGGTCTCCGGCGCTGAGGTCACCGTCGCGCAGACGATCGACCATCGCCCGCCTGGTCGGATCGGCCAGAGCACCGAACAGAGCATTCAAGTTCATTTCAGCACTTCCTTAATTAAGGGATTACTACAATACGCCGGTGTGATGAGCTGTCAAGGGTTTTCGCTCAAACCCGACTAGGCTAGGAGACAGCCGTAAGGGCTCGCCGACTATCTTCAGGAGAGACATGGACCGCGACTCGATCGAATGCTGGTTGACCGACATGGACGGTGTCCTGGTCAAGGAGAACAATCCCCTGCCCGGCGCGGCCGAGCTCCTCGCGCAGTGGCGTCAGGCCGACATTCCCTACCTGGTACTGACGAACAATTCGATCTACACCGCCCGAGACCTCTCTGCTCGGCTCCGCTCGAACGGCCTCGACGTTCCCGAGTCGAAGATCTGGACCTCGGCGATGGCCACCGCAGACTTCCTGTCGAACCAGGTCGAGCACGGCACCGCCTATGTCGTCGGTGAGGCGGGACTGACCACCGCCATCCACGAGGCGGGGTTCATCATGACCGAGAAGGATCCGGACTTCGTCGTCGTCGGCGAAACCCATTCCTACTCCTTCGAGGCGATCACCAAGGCGATCCGCCTCATCCAGGGCGGTTCGCGCTTCATCGTGACCAACCCCGACGCCACCGGCCCCAGCCCTGAAGGTGTCCTCCCTGCCACCGGCGCCATCGCCGCCCTCATCACGAAGGCCACGAACCGTGACCCCTATGTCGTGGGCAAGCCGAACCCGATGATGTTCCGCTCCGCACTCAATCAGATCGGCGCGCACTCGGTGAGCACCGCAATGATCGGCGACCGAATGGACACCGACATCATTGCGGGAATGGAGGCAGGCATGCACACGGTGCTCGTTCTCTCAGGCATCTCCACCGCCGAGGATGTGCGCCATTTCCCCTTCCGCCCCAACGAGATCGTCAACGGAGTCCATGACCTCCTCGACGTCCCCCTCGATCAGCGGGATTCACTGGGACCCGACGCCACCGGCTCCGCCTGAGGCGCCCCGCGGGACACCGAGCCAACTCGCCTCAGCGAACTCGACTCACTGCAGTGACGAAGTCAGGCGCATGACTGACTCCAGGTAGCGGCGGATGTAGGGTCGCTGCTCCCATTCGTCGAGGGAGAGCTCACTGCTCTCGGCCTGGTACTCGGCGACCACCTCGGCGATGTCGTGGACGAGGTCACCGCCTGTCGTGAGCAGGCTGATCTCGTAGTTGAGGCCGAATGAGCGCATGTCCAGGTTCGACGAGCCCATCACCGCGTACTCATCGTCGACGATGAGGCACTTGGTGTGCAGGACCTGCGGCTTCGGGTAGCGGAAGATCCGCACTCCGACTTCCAGCAGCGACCGGTAGTACGAGGCCTGGGCGAAGTCGACCATGAACTGGTCGGCCTGTTCGCTGACGTAGAGTTCGACGTCGACGCCGCGCTCGGCGGCGGTGACGACGGCGGCCAACAGGGACTCGTCGGGCACGAAGTACGGGCTGACGATCGCCAGACGCTTCTGCGCCAGGTATATCAGCGAGGTGAAGACTTTGAGGTTGGGTTCGGTGGTGAAGCCCGGGCCCGAGGGAACGAGCTGCATGGCGCTCGTCTGCCCACCCACGTCCGGTAGGTAGGCATCACGATCATAGGTCCTGATCCCCAAGGCCTCATCGCATTCGGTGTACCAGTCGGTGGCGAACACGGCCTCGACGGCGGCGACGATGGGCCCGGAGAGTTCGACCATGATGTCGTGCCAGGCCCGGCCGATCTTCACGTTCGACTTCTTCAGGTACGAGGAGTCGATCATGTTCTGGGACCCCATCATCGCCTTCTTCCCGTCGACGACGAGGAGCTTGCGGTGGTTGCGCAGGTCAATGCGCCGGGCCTTCCCACACCAAGGGATGAAGGGCAGCATGAGGTGCCAGTCGATTCCGCCCTTGGTCAGACGCTTGCCGAGGCGGTGGAATCCCGGATACTTCCGCGAGCCGATGTGGTCGAAGAGGACCCTGACCTTCACACCCCGGTCAGCGGCACGTTCGAGTGCGCGGAAGAAGACGTCGGTCGTCGAATCCCAGGCCATGATGTAGATCTCGACGTGCACGTATTCGCGCGCCTCATCGACGAGTTCTGACATCCGCTTGATGCTGGCCTCGTAGTCGCTGGTGACACCGTGGCTGTCGCCGGTGACCATCGGCAGAGCCGTGAGCCTGCGCCCCAGCTGAGCGATCGACACGAACCCGGGGGCAGTCTGCAGCGACGGGGGCACGTCGGGCAGGTCGTCGGCACCCTCGTGCATGAGCTCATCGGCCTGCGCCTGAATGCGTGCCCGACGCCGATTGATGTAGGGGCTGCCGAGCATGAGGAACAGCGGGATCCCGACGATGGGGACGAACAGGATGAGCAGCAGCCAGGCCGAGGACGAGGAGGGCCTGCGGTCCTCGGGGACGACGCCGACGGCGATGATCTTCACCACGTATTCGATGACGATCCAGCTCGCGCCCAGGACCGACGCCACGACGCTGTAGTCCACGTACATCCTCTCTGTCCTCGACTGATTCTGTGTTCCACACTAACTGAGCCTGTTCCCAGCAGATGACAGCACCGCCCGCCGAGGTGGACCTGCACTTCCGTACGGAAGCGTGGAACCACCTCGGCGGGCGGTGTGCTGGTCTCGGTGAGCTCAGATCCCGAGTTCGCGGGCGATGAGCATGAGCTGGACCTCGGTGGTGCCCTCCCCGACCTCGAGGATCTTCGAGTCGCGGTAGTGGCGGGCGACGAGGTATTCGTTCATGAAGCCGTAGCCGCCGTGGATCTGTGTGGCGTCGCGGGCGTTGTCCATTGCGGCCTCACCGGCGACCATCTTCGCGATCGCGGCTTCCTTCTTGAACGGCAGCCCGGCGAGCATGCGTGATGCGGCCAGGTAGTAAGCCGAGCGGGCGGCGACCACGCGGGCCTCCATGCGGGCGATCTTGAAGGAGATGCCCTGGAAGTCGGAGATCGGCTGACCGAAGGCCTGACGCTCCTTGGCGTACTTCACGGATTCGTCCACGCAGCCCTGCGCGGCACCGACGGACAGGGCGCCGACGGCGATGCGGCCCTCGTCGAGGATGCGCAGGAAGTTCGCGTAGCCGCGTCCGCGTTCGCCCAGCAGGTTCGCTTCGGGCACCTGCACGTTGTCGAAGGTGAGCGGGTGCGTGTCCGAGGAGTTCCAGCCGACCTTGTCATAGGCCGGTTCGGCGGTGAAGCCAGGGGTGCCGGTGGGGATCATGATCGTCGAGATCTCAGGCACTTCGCGGCCCGACTTCGACGTTCGGGTTCCGGTCACGGCGGTGGCGGTGACCAGGCGGGTGATGTCGGTTCCGGAGTTCGTGATGAAGCACTTGCTGCCGTTGATCGTCCAAGTCCCGCCCTCCAGCGTGGCCTTGGTCCGGGTGCCGCCGGCGTCGGAGCCTGCCTCGGGTTCGGTCAGACCGAAAGCGCCCAGGCCGGAGGCGTCGGTGAGTTTGGGCAGCCATTCCTTCTTCTGCTCTTCGGTGCCGAAGCGGTAGATCGGCATTGCGCCCAGGGAGACGCCGGCTTCGAGTGTGATGGCCAGCGACTGGTTGACGCGGGCGATCTCCTCGATGGCCAGGGTCAGGGCGAAGTAGTCCCCGCCCATGCCGCCGTACTCTTCGTCGAAGGGCAGGCCGAAGAGTCCCATCTCGCCCATCTTCGCAACGAGGTCGTAGGGGAACTCGTGCTTGGCGTCGAGTTCGGCTGAGACGGGTGCGACCTCTTCGTCGGCGAACTTCGCGACGCCGGCTCGCAGGTCTTCGTATTCTTCGGGCAGCATGCCCGGAACGAAAGCTGTCATGATTTCCTCCCCGCTGAATGCGTGGTCAGTGAGTTTCCAGTGGTCAGTTGATTGCGTGATCAGTTGGCTGTTTGCCTAGTTGGCTGTGTCCGCGGCGGCTGAGTCGGCGGCTTCGGCTGCGGCCTCGTCGACGACGGTGGCGAGCACCTCGTCGAGTCCGACCTGGGCGCCTTGGACGGCGGTGACGGTGACGATGCCTGCGGCAGGTGCGGTGAGCACGTGTTCCATCTTCATCGCCTCGACGACGACGATCGGATCACCCTGGTCGACGTGGTCTCCGGACTCGACCCGAACCGCGACGACGGATCCGGGCATCGGGGCGAGCACCTCGGCGCCGTCGAGACCCGGGGTCAGGGACGTATCGGCCTGGGACCGGGTGAAGACAAAGACCCCTCGGTCGCTGCTGACCCAGATGCTGCGATCGCGGGCATCGGAGAACACCCGGGCGGTGGTCTGGACACCGTCGATGGTCAGGTGCCAGAGGCCGTCGTCATCGATTGTGACGGCGCTCGCCCGTGCACTCACGTAGGTTCCGGAGGCGAAGTCGTTCGGAGGGGCAGACGCATATGCAACCTCGTCGCCTTCGCGTACCGCGAGTTCGCCCGCTCCCGTGAAATTGAGGCGGACGCTGCCTCGGAAGTCCGGTCGTGAGGTCCGCCAGGCAGAGGGCCTCCCCCACGCCGAGGCGGTGGCCGAGTTCTGCGGCAGGTGTGCTGCCGTGAGTGCTCCGGTCAGTTCGGTTCCAGCACGGCCGCCGGTGACGAGCACGGCCGTGGCAGCCAGCTGACGGTCGAGATCGCCGGGTGCGTGTGCCAGCTGGTCCTCGCCGAGGCGGTCGATGAGTGAGGTATCGAGGTTGCCCGAGACCACCTCGTCGAGGCCCATCAGGGTGCGCAGGAAATCGATGTTCGTCACGATCCCGGGTACAGCCGAAGCCGCAAGTGCGGCATCGAGACGAGCGATCGCCGCGGCACGGTCGGGAGCATGGACGATGAGCTTGGCGATCATCGGGTCGTAGTCCGAGGCGATCGTCTGACCGGCTTCGAGTCCGGCGTCGATGCGGATGCCCTCGCCTTCCGGGAAGACGACGTCAAGTGCCCGGCCGCCGGTGGGCAGGAATCCGCGAGAGGGGTCCTCCGCGTAGATGCGGGCCTCGATCGAGTGCCCGGTCATCGTGATGTCGTCCTGGCTCAGCGGCAGTTCCTCGCCGGCGCCGACGCGCAGCTGGAGTTCGACGAGGTCGATGCCGGTGACCTCCTCGGTCACCGGGTGTTCGACCTGGAGCCGGGTGTTCATCTCCATGAAGAAGAACTCGTCGGGGCGGTCGGCGCCGACGATGAATTCGACGGTGCCGGCACCGCGGTAGCCCACGGACTTCGCGGTCTCGCAGGCGGCCTGGCCGATACGCGCCCTGGTCGCCTCATCGAGCAGCGCCGAGGGTGCTTCCTCGATGACCTTCTGGTGGCGGCGCTGCAGGGAGCACTCTCGTTCGCCGAGGTGGATGACATTTCCGTGTGCGTCGGCCATGACCTGGACCTCGATGTGACGCGGGGTCGCGACGAGGCGTTCGAGGAACAGCGTGTCGTCACCGAAGGAGCTCGCGGCCTCACGGCGGGCCGTGTCCAGAGCAGTGGCCAGCTCAGAGGGTTCGAAGACCGCGTGCATGCCCTTGCCGCCGCCACCGGCAGAGGGTTTGATGAGCACCGGGAAGCCGATGTCATCGGCCGCGGTGACCAGCGATTCGTTCGACATGGCCGCGTCCTTGGTGCCGGGTACCAAAGGCACTCCACGCTGGGAGACGGCATTCTTGGCCGTGATCTTGTCGCCCATGGTCCGGATCGCTTCGGCGCCGGGGCCGAGGAAGACGATGCCAGCTTCTTCACACGCGTCGGAGAAGTCGGCATTCTCGGACAGGAATCCGTAGCCGGGGTGGATCGCCTCGGCGCCGGTGGTCTTGGCTGCGGCGATGACCTTGTCGATGCGCAGGTAGGACTCGGAGGCTTGGGCCGGTCCCAGGTGCACGGCGGTGTCGGCGGCCTTGACGTGTGCGGCCTGGGCGTCGGCATCGGAGTAGACGGCGACTGTTCTGATGCCCAGTCGACGGCAGGTGCGGATGACGCGGAGTGCGATTTCGCCGCGATTGGCGATGAGTACTGTGTTGAACATGGATGAGCTCACATTCTGAAAACGCCGTAGCCGCTGGCATTCAGCGGGCGTTCCATCGGTCCGAAACGGGCGAGTTCGAGTGCCAGGGACAGCACCTGGCGGGTGTCGGTGGGTTCGATGATTCCGTCGTCCCAGAGCCTGGCCGTCGAGTAGTAGGGGTTGCCCTGAGCTTCGTACTGGTCGCGGACGGGCTGTTTGAAAGTGTCTTCCTCTTCGGCGCTCCAGGTCTCGCCGCGGCCTTCGATCTGGTCGCGCTTGACCGTCGAGAGGACGCTGGCTGCCTGTTCGCCGCCCATGACTGAGATGCGGGCGTTGGGCCACATCCACAGGAAGCGGGGCGAGTAGGCGCGGCCGCACATGGAGTAGTTGCCGGCGCCGAAGGAGCCGCCGATGACGACGGTGAATTTGGGAACGCGGGCGGTGGCGACGGCGTTGACCATCTTCGCTCCGTGCTTGGCGATGCCGCCTGCTTCGTAGTCGCGTCCGACCATGAAGCCGGAGATGTTCTGCAGGAAGACCAGCGGCACGCTGCGCTGGTCGCAGAGTTCGATGAAGTGGGCGCCCTTCTGCGCGGATTCGCCGAAGAGGATGCCGTTGTTCGCAACGATCCCCACCGGGTGTCCGTCGAGGTGGGCGAAGCCGGTGATGAGGCTGGTGCCGTATTCGGCCTTGAATTCGTGGAATTCCGAACCATCGACGAGGCGGGCGATGACTTCGTGGACATCGTAGGGCGTGCGTGAGTCGACGGGCACGACCGAGGTGAGTTCCTCCGGCGAGTGCAGCGGCTCCCGAGTTTCGACGACGTCCCAGTTGGGCTGGGGTTTGGGCCCGAGAGTGGAGACGATGTCGCGCATGATCTCCAGGGCATGGGAGTCATTGGCCGCGAGGTGGTCGGTGACGCCGGAGACGCGTGAGTGGAGTGCTCCACCGCCGAGATCCTCTGCGCTGACTTCCTCACCAGTAGCGGCCTTGACCAGGGGTGGGCCGCCGAGGAAGATTGTGCCCTGTTCGCTGACGATGATCGATTCGTCGGCCATTGCCGGCACGTAGGCACCGCCCGCGGTGCAGGAGCCGAGCACGGCTGCGAGCTGCGGGATGCCTGCGGCCGAGAGTGTGGCCTGGTTGTAGAAGATCCGGCCGAAGTGCTCGCGGTCGGGGAAGACGTCGTCCTGGTTGGGCAGGTTGGCGCCGCCCGAGTCAACGAGGTAGATGCAGGGAAGGCTGTTCTCCTTCGCCACTTCCTGGGCGCGCAGGTGCTTCTTGACCGTCACCGGGTAGTAGGTTCCACCCTTGGCAGTGGCGTCGTTGGCCACGATGACGCATTCGCGTCCGTTGACGCGGCCGATGCCGGTGATGATTCCTGCTCCCGGGCTGGCATCGTCGTACATATCGTTGGCGGCCAGCGGAGATAGCTCGAGGAAGGCCGTACCAGGGTCCAGGAGGTGTTCGACGCGTTCGCGTGGCAGCAGCTTGCCCCGGTCGATGTGGCGCTGCCTGGACTTCTCGGGTCCACCCAGGGCCGTGACCTGGATCCGTTCCCGGAGTTCAGCGATGAGTTCGGCATGGGCCTCGGCGTTCGCCTGCCCCGTTGCCGGACTGACCGCAGTTCCCACTGCTCTCATTCCACTCCCCATTTCAGTTAATATTGGTTAACTGACTGCTATGATACTGCTCAAAGCCCAATGTGACAATGCGCACGATGGAACGGACTTCGAGCCGGGTGCGAGCCAAGGAGATGAGGTGACGGAGATGGAGCCGAAGGCGCCTGCGCGCTCAACGACGGCTGATTCGGGAACCGCCGGGACCACCCGCGCTGCGGCGAAGGCAGCACGTCGCGAACAGCTGCTGTCGGTGGCGAAGAACCTCTATGCCCGACACGGATTCCATGGTGTTCGCCTCGATGACTTAGGCAAGGGCGCCGGGATCTCCGCACCGGCGGTCTATCGACATTTCGAGTCCAAGGAAGCCGTCCTCGAAGAGCTCCTCGTCGGAATCTCTGAGTATCTGAACTCGGGCGGGGACGCGATCATCACGCGCCACGAGGACGACAGGGCCACCTCGGCGCTCATCGAGCTCATCGACTTCCATGTCGCCTTCGCCATGAGTGAGCCCGAGCTGATTCGGATTCAGGATCGGGACCTTGCGGCACTGCCCGAGGCATCGAGGCGCACTGTGCGTCGCCTGCAGAGAAGCTATGTCAGTCACTGGGCCGAGGTCGTGGCGCAGGCCAATCCGGACTGGTCGCTGGATGCGGCGACGGTGCGTGTGCACGCGGTCTTCGGCATGATCAATTCGACCCTGTACCAGGCCAGGCACTCAAGCGCCGAGGTGGTCGGGGTCGAATTGCGTGCCGCCGCTCGGGCAGCACTGGGGATCGGCTGACGCTTCAGCCAGCCGCACGAAACATCAGGGGACGATGATGAGCTTTCCTCGTGTGTGTCCTGTTGCGCTGGTGTTGAAGGCCTCGGGCACCTCGTCGAGGCTGAAGGTGCGCGCCACCTCGACGGTGAGCTCACCTGAATCGACGAGCTCGGCCACTCGCGCGGTCTGCGAACCGTAGGGGCGCACCCAGATGTAGCGGCCACCGTGCTCGGCCACCGAAGGATCTGCGACCGAGGCATGTGTCCCGCCGTCCCCCAGCACCGCAAGAGTCGTGTCGAGCACCTCTCCGACGAAGTCGACGACGCCATCGACCGGGCCGCCCACGACCTCGAGGACGCGGTCGGCCAGTCCTTCGCCATAGGTCACAGGCTCTGCTCCAAGGCCGCGCAGGTATTCGTGGTTGGCCTCCGAGGCGGTGCCGATGACCCGGGCTCCGAAGGACTTCGCGATCTGCACCGCGAAGCTGCCCACTCCCCCGGATGCTCCGTGGACGAGTACGGTTTTGCCGTTGATGTCGCCCAGTGCCTCGAGGGTGCGCAGCGCGGTGCCACCTGCCAGAGGCAGTCCACCCGCCTGCTCCCAGCTCAGACTCTTAGGCTTCGCGGTCACCGAGTGGACGGGCACGGCCACCTTCTGCGCGAACGTGCCGGCGCCGAGGACGTCTTTGCGGGCGTAGGCGATGACCTCGTCGCCGATCTGGAATTCCGGGGCGTCCGCGCCGAGGCCGATGACGACTCCGGCCACGTCCCAGCCTGGGGTGACGGGGAACTGAACGGGCATGATCGCATCGAGGTGACCGCCCACAAGCTTCCAGTCGACCGGGTTCACTCCGGCGGCACGGACCTCGATGAGAACCGATGCCGGCGGGACCTTCGGATCGTCGACCTCGCGAACGGTGATGTCACCGAAGTCGTCGGTGTACTGGTCATAGACTGCTGCACGCATAACGGCGGCCTTCCGGTAGTCATCAGTGGATAGCTGATGAACACCGAAAGACCGCCGAGCTATTCCTGCGGGCAGGTCCTATTCGTAGGTGTTGTTCCTATTCGTAGGTGTTGTTCGACTTCGCCCGCTCAACGAGTGAGGCCGGCGGAGTGAACCGGTCACCGTAGGTTGCGGCGAGTTCCTTGGCACGTTCGACGAAGCTGGCCAGGCCGCCTTCGTACTGGTTGACGTACTGGAGCACGCCACCGGTCCACGCTGGGAAGCCGATGCCGAAGATCGATCCGATGTTGGCATCCGGCACCGAGGTGAGCACACCCTCGTCGAGGCATTTGATCGTCTCGATCGCCTCGGCGAAGAGCATCCGCTCCTGCAGGTCGGTGAAGGGCTGGGTGGCGGAGCCGGAGTTGTACTTCTCCCGCAGGCCGGGCCACAGCTTGCCGCGTTTGCCGTCCTCGTCGTATTCGTAGAATCCGGCGCCGTCCTTGCGGCCGGTGCGCTTAGCCTCCTCGACCATCCAGTCGAAGACCGCGTCGGAGGGGTGGCTCTCGCGCTGTCCTCCTGCGGCTTCGATGGCCTCTTCGGTTTCCTTCCGGATCTTCTGCGACAGAGTCAGCGTCAGCTCATCGAGCAGCTGCAGTGCACCGGTCGGGTAACCGGCCTGCAGTGCTGCCTGCTCCACGGTTGCCGGCTCCACTCCCTCGCCGACTGCGGCGACCGCCTCGGCGATGAAGGTTCCGATCACACGGGAGGTGAAGAATCCGCGGGAGTCGGTGACGACGATCGGGGTCTTCTTGATCTGCTGGACGAGGTCGAAGGTGCGCGCCAGAGTCTCATCTGAGGTGTTGTCACCACGGATGATCTCGACCAGGGGCATCTTGTCCGCGGGCGAGAAGAAGTGGACGCCGATGAAGTCGGAATCGCGCTTGACCCCGGTGGCCAGGTCGGTGATCGGCAGGGTCGAGGTGTTGGAGCCGAGCACTGCGTCGGAGTCGACGACATCCTGGATCTCCTGGAACACCTGCTGCTTCAGCGGCACCGATTCGAAGACGGCTTCGATGACGAAGTCGACTCCGGCGAAGTCATCAGCCGAAGCACTCGGGGTGATCCGGTCGAGGACGGCCTTGCTCTTCTCAGCCGTCGTCTTGCCCTTGGCCAGGGCTGATTCCTCACGCTTGCGCGCATAGGCCTTGCCCTTGGCCAGGGCTGATTCCTCACGCTTGCGCGCATAGGCCTTGCCCTTGTCCGCGGCTTCGATCTTGACGTCCTTGAGGACGACGTCGATGCCGGCTTTGGCTGCGGTGTAGGCGATCGCGGCGCCCATCATTCCGGCACCGAGGACGCCGAGCTTCTTCACCTGACGCGGTTCGATGCCATCGGGTCGCGAGCCGCCGGAGTTGATGTGTCCGAGGTCGAAGAAGAACGCCTTGATCATGTTCTTCGCCACCGGAGTGTGGGTGAGGTGGACGAAGTAGCGGGTTTCGACTGCCAGTGCTGTGTCGATGTCGACGTAGGCACCCTCGACGGCGGCAGCGATCGCCGCGCGCGGAGCGGGCATCGGTGCACCCTTGGTCTGACGACGCAGGAGCGCCGGCAGCGCGGGCAGCATCGCGCCCAGTGACGGTGAGGTGGGTGATCCGCCTGGGATCTTGAAGCCTTTGACGTCCCAGGGCTGAGTCGCCTCGGGGTTGGCCTTGATCCAGTCCTTGGCACGATCTTCGAGCTCGGCCACGGGGGCGAGTTCGTCGATGAGGCCGAGCTTGAGAGCCTCGGCTGCCTTGAACTTCGTCGACGGCAGGATGGCCTTCTGCAGTGCATTCTGGATGCCCATGAGGCGTACAGCTCTGGCGACACCGCCACCGCCGGGCAGGAGGCCCAAGGAGACTTCGGGGAATCCGACCCGCAGGCTGGAGACGTCCTCCGCTGCAATGCGGTGATGTGCGACGAGTGCAACCTCGAGGCCACCTCCGAGTGCGGCGCCGTTGATGGCTGCGACGACGGGCTTGCCCAGCGTCTCGAGGCGGCGCATGACCGCCTTTATGTGGTTGGTCAGTGCGGCTTCGGCTTCCGAGTTCTCAGGGTCGGCTGCGCGCAGCTTGTTGAGGTCTCCGCCTGCGAAGAAGGTCTTCTTCGCCGAGGTGAGCACAACGCCGGTGATGTCATCGACGTTTGCTTCGAGCCAGTCCACGATGCCTTCGAAGGCATCCTTGAAATGGTCGTTCATCGTGTTGACTTTGGAATCCGGGTCGTCGAGGACGACGGTGACGATTCCGTCCGAGTCAGTGGACTTGGAGTAAGTCGTTTCAGAGTTCGTCATGTCAGACCCTTTCGATGATCGTCGCAATACCCATTCCGCCGCCGATGCACAACGTGACGAGGCCACGCTTGAGATCGCGACGTTCGAGTTCGTCGAGGACGGTGCCGAGGATCATGGCACCGGTGGCACCCAGGGGGTGGCCCATGGCGATGGCTCCGCCGTTGACGTTGACCTTGTCATGCGGGATGTTGAGGTCCTTCATCCATTTCAGGACCACTGCACCGAAGGCTTCGTTGAGTTCGAACAGGTCGATGTCCTCGACGGTCAGTCCGGCCTTGTCCAGCGCCTTCTGCGTCGCGGGTGTGGGACCGGTGAGCATGATGGTCGGCTCGGATCCTGTGACGGCAGTGGAGACGATGCGAGCGCGCGGCTTCATATTCATCGTCTGACCCACCTCGGCGTCGCCGATGATGACGAGGCTGGCCCCGTCGACGATTCCCGAGGAGTTCGCTGCGGTGTGAACGTGGTCGATCTCCTCGACCCAGTGGTACTTCTGGAGAGCAACCTCGTCGAAGCCTGCCTGCGCTGCGACCTTGGTGAAGGCCGGGGACAGCTTCGCCAGCGACTCGACGGTCGAACCGGGACGCATGTGCTCATCGGTGTCGAGCAGGGTCACACCGTTGATGTCTTTGACGGGGACGATCGACTTCTCGAAGTAGCCGTTCTCCCAGGCGTTGGCGGCGCGCTTCTGCGACTCCTCGGCGAATTCGTCGATATCGGTGCGGCTGAATCCCTCGGTGGTCGCGATGAGATCGGCGCTGATGCCCTGGGGCACGAAGTAGGTGTCGAAGTTCGTCGTCGGGTCCTGTGCCCATGCGCCTCCGTCGGAGCCGAGGGGAACGCGCGACATCGATTCGACGCCGCCGGCCAGGACGAGGTTCTCGAATCCGCTGCCAACCTTCTGTGCGGCGATGTTGACCGCTTCGAGTCCGGAGGCGCAGAAACGGTTGACCTGAACGCCGGCGACGGATTCGTCGAGTCCGGCCACGAGGGCTGCGGTGCGGGCGATGTCGCCGCCCTGTTCGCCCACGGGTGAGACGACGCCGAGGACGAGGTCGTCGATCGCTTTGTCGTCGAGATCGGGATTGCGCTCGCGCAGGGCATCGATGAGCCCTGTCACGAGATCGATTGGCTTGACGCTGTGCAGGGCACCACCGCGGTTCTTCCCGCGCGGTGTGCGCACTGCGTCGTAGATGTACGCTTCGCTCATCTGTTCCTCACAGTCCTAGGGAGCGGCCGACGATCACCCTGGTGACCTCGGCCGTGGCTACGTCAATGACGACCGTTCAACCTCGGCGGCTGATCGATCGTTCAGTAACATTCGCACTCCCATTCAATACCAGTTGCGTGTGATGGTCAACACGGAAACACGCTGCAGTGACTGTGACGGAGCACTCACGGGGCGTGACTATTCTGTGACCTTTAAAGGCTCTTCACTATAGATCTTGTGGACTAGTTAGTCTGACTTCTCGAAGGATGTGGCGGTCTCTACCAAACGGATCGATGATGGTCTTGTGGTCGGGTCTGACTCATGGCTCTTCTGACACCCCGCTGTCTGGGGGTTGTCCTGTTTACGACGTGTCGACTGGCTCGGCTCACTGTAATAAGTGCAGCCCAGCAGGCCGTCATGTCCTGATAGGAGTCTGGCGTGTCCCCGATAGTGAACTGACTGACGCCGGCTGAGCTGCGCACCCGAGAACTCGAAAAGAAGGGGCGCAGTTCCCATGATGAACGATAAGCAGGTTAAGGTCTACGGCGGGATCGACACGCACGCGGACACACATCACCTCGCGGTGATCGACCAAGCCGGGCGCCGACTGGCTGATGCCCAAATACCGACTACCGCGACTGGGTACCAGGCAGCATTGCGGTTTTTGGGTTCCTGGCCTGGATTGGTCAGCGTGGGCATCGAGTGCACCGGCTCCTATGGAGCCGCGGTCACCCGAGCTGTGCGGGAGGCAGGCATCACAGTGTTCGAGGTGAATCGACCCAACCGGTTCGACCGGCGACTCCACGGCAAGAGCGATCCCTTCGATGCTTATTCCGCCGCTGAGGCTGTGCTGGGTGGCAGAGCCAGCGCGGCGCCCAAGGGCGGGGACGGGCTGGTGGAGTCGCTGCGAGTACTGCGGACCTCAAGGTCCTCGGCGCTGCAGGCTCGGACTGCGACGATCAATCAGATTAAGGGGATGCTGATCACAGCCCCAGAGGATCTGCGTACACGTTACAAGGGCCTGTCAACTCCCAAACTGATTGCAGCACTGGCGGCATCGCGACCAACAGCGACACCGGTCACCGCCGCCGAGGCCACGGCCTACAGCCTGCGGCTGCTGGCCAGGCGCTGGCAAGCACTGACCGGGCAGATAGAGGACTTGGCTGGGCACCTGCAGCGACTACTGGACGACCACGCTCCCGACCTGATGAGGGTCTTCGGCTGCGGCCGAGACACCGTCGCGCAACTGTTGATCACCGCCGGGGACAACCCTGATCGGCTACGTTCAGAAGCCGCGTTCGCAGCACTGGCCGGGGTCTGCCCAATCCCGGCATCGTCGGGTAAGACTAAACGCCACCGACTCAACCGCGCTGGGGACCGGCAGGCAAACTCCGCGCTTTATCACATCGTGATGGTGCGGCTGCGTTACAACCAGGAGACCCGCGACTACGTGGCGCGGCGAACTGCTGAAGGCAAGACCAAGATGGAAATCATCCGCTGCCTGAAGCGTTACCTCGTCCGCCAGCTCTATCCCCTCATCGTCGAGACTCTTCATCCCAGAAAAGAGGTGGCCGTCGCTTGACGAAACACTATAGGAGTGTCGTAATTGAGAGTGTAGATCGGTGATTCCAGAACACGGCGCGTCGCTGCCCGGATAGACGTCGAGGTCTTCCGATGATGGAAGTTCTCACACAGTCCATCCGAAAGACCTCGACATGGCCAAGCCTACTTTCTCGACCCCTGACCTCACGACATTCTGCCGACTCGACACCCTCGACCTCGCCTGCATCGGCCAGCACATCACCGGGCACAAGGCCATCCTGGAATGCCAGCCCAACACTGCTGATGACTGGTGCCGTCGGTGCGGTGGCCACGGGATCATTCGCGACACCGTCGTCCGCCAGCTGGCCCACGAACCCTTCGGCCACCGGCCGACCACGCTTCATATTCGCCTCCGCCGTTACAAATGCATCGAGTGCGGCCGCGTATGGCGTCAAGACACCACAGCTGCGGCACCACCACGAGCGAAGATCTCTCGAACCGGCCTCGACTGGGCGCTGCGTGCCCTCGTGATCGATCACGACACCGTGTCCGTGATCGCCTCCAAGCTCGCCGTGTCTTGGCACACCGCGAACTCCGCGATCCTCGCGCAGGGACATCGACTGCTGATCGACGACCCGACCCGGTTCGACGGGGTCAGCGTCATTGGTGTCGACGAACACGTATGGCGGCACACCCGGCGCGGTGACAAGTACGTCACCGTCATCATCGACCTCACTCCCATCAGCCAGGCAACAGGCCCGGCACGTTTGCTCGACATGGTGCCCGGACGTTCGAAACAGGTGTTCAAGCAATGGTTGAAAGCCCGTCCGAAGGACTGGCGTGATGGCATCGACGTCGTCGCGATGGACGGATTCTCCGGCTTCAAAACAGCCTCAGTTGAGGAACTGCCCGACGCTGTCGAAGTCATGGACCCCTTCCACGTCGTCAAACTCGCCGGTGATGCCCCCGACGAGGTACGCCGTCGCATTCAGCAGGAGACCACCGGGCATCGCGGACGAGCGACGGACCCGTTGTATCGAGCGAGGAGGACTCTCCACACCGGTGCTGATCTGCTCACGGCCAAGCAGCAGGAGAGGATCGTAGGCCTCTTCGCCGACGCCAACTTCACCGCCGTCGAAGTCACCTGGGCCGTCTATCAAGACATTGTGAGCGCCTACCGAACCAACGACGGCAACGAGGGCAAGAAGCTCTTACAATCGGTCATCGACGATCTGACGACGAATCTGCCGACAGGACTGGTCGAGCTCAAGCGGTTGGGAAGGACTCTGAAGCGTCGAGCTGCTGATGTCCTCGCGTTCTTCACCCGACCGGGAACGTCGAACGGGCCTACTGAAGCGATCAATGGCAGGCTCGAACATCTACGGGGGTCAGCGCTGGGGTTCCGCAACCTCACGCATTACATCGCGAGATGTCTGCTCGAGTCCGGTGGCTTCAGACCGGTTCTACACTCTCAATTACGATGAGCCCCTTTAAACCACGGGCGAAGTGCTTATACTAATGAAACCTAACACTCTTAGTTTCCTGGAGAACCATGACCGAGATCATTCCTGCCCGATTCACATCGGCTTCAACTGCGCCTACTTCTGCCCGTCCTGCGCGCTCGCGGATGGGATCTAAATTCCTCGCGCTGACATTGGCTGTCGGACTGCTCGCGGGCCCAATTGTGCTCGATGCCCCTCCCGCCGAGGCTGCCACGAAGAAGTGTGCGGCGAAGATGTCGATCGCGAAACCGCGGCAGTACTCAAATACCGTGATCAAGGTTTCCAAGGTTGGCGCGAAGGCCAAGGTCACCACGACCGCGCACTACAAGACGACGAAGACCAAGAAGAAGGCGACTGCTTCGAAGAAGGGTGCCGCGAACCTCAAGTACTACATTTCGGGAGCGACTCCAGGCAAAAAGGTGTCGGTGACTGTAGTGGCGAAGAAGGGCAAGACGACTTGGAAATGCTCCACCTCGTTCAAGCCCAAGAAGAAGTAGGCCGCCTGCGGGCGTAGAACAATCGCCGGTCGGTGGGAAGATGAAGCATGCGCCGATTCTTCGCAGTGACCTCGATTCTGTCCCGGGGACAGACAGGCTGGATGTATTTCTGGCCGATCATGGCCTCGCTTTGCGTGTATGTCATAGCGCTGTCCGCCCTCATTCCTCTCTTCGGCGCCATCGAACGGGCGGGGGCCGAAGAGAAGGGCCAGACGCCGGCCCCTGCTCCGACCACAGCGGAACAGCAACCAAGCTCGCCTCCGAATTTCTCGATCGCAGTCGGCACAGACGACGAACCGCGGGAGATGCCGGCGATCCAGAGCGCAATGACGGACTACCTCTCGTTCTCCGATGAGTTCTTCACCAGGCTCGAGCAGGGCGCGGTCGCTCCCGATTTCTCTACGGCTGAACGCGAGCTTTCGCCTAAGGCCGCCCGGGCTCAGGTGGAGGATGGGGCTTCGGTGCTCGCAGTTGTGCTGCCGAAGGACCTCACCCCGCAGGTCATCGATGGCATCAGAGCGTATTACCGCGGTGACATCGAGGCCCCGCGCTATACGATCACCATCCTGGCAAGTCCGCAGGCACTGAACGAAGACAAGTTCATCCTCGACCAGTACCGGGACCAGGTCATCCGCCAAGCGGAGGAGCATGTCTCCGAGCAGATTCGCATCGTCGCCCAGAAGTTCGGATGCGAGACCGGGGAGCAGGCCTGCCCACGTACTTCGAAACAGGCCCAACGCGCCTTCGAGCGCCCCTTCGACATCAAGATTGAGAAAGTCAGCGGACCACCGGCCGTCGACTACTTCAGCGAAGGATCTGATGGGGAGAGCCCTCAGCCAGGTTCGCAGTCCTCGGCGCCAGTCGCGGCAGCTTCCTCGCCTTCTGGTCCCGCCGACACGTCCTCCGACACAGATGCCACATCATCCCAATCGCACGCTCCACAGTCGTCGATCAGCGCCGGAGTCTCCGCGATCTTCGGTGCACTCATTCTCGCCGCGGTCACTTTGGCCATGCTGTCATCGGCGACCGTCAATCGGGCGGCGGGACTGCAGGTCGCGATCATCGGGCCATGGCGATCACTGTCACCTCAGAGACCATTCCCCAGAAGAACGCTGCTGAGCCAGAAATTCGGGCTGGCCGCCGCCGGGACACTCGCGCTGACAACGGCTGCCACCGTGAGTGCTGTATTGCCGGGGAGAAGCATCGTCGACAGCCTCGGCGCCTACCCGAGTCTGCGGCTGATCGCGATCATCGGGCTACTCTGTCTCGTCTGTCTGACCATGGCTATTGTCATTCTCGCCGTGACTGACACTTTGGGGGTGCTGGCCGGAGTCGTAATCGCTGTCGGCGCTGTTGTCTGGGGAACTGTCTGGAACACAGCGGCGAATCTGCTCGACCCGAGCCACCCGGGCCCGTCGTCCAGTGTCACGATATTCATCAGTGGGAACAGACACTTGGTGGGCGAACTGGTGCCGACGCTGCTGGTTCTGCTGGTCATCCTTGTCGCGGCATTGATTGGAAGCTTCGCCGTGACCAGTGCCTTCGACCGGAGATTCAGCACTCAGATCAAGCGGTCATAGATACCCCGTGGCCGAATCCAGTCGATACTCATGGCAATCTCGCCCCTACGCCGGAACCGTTCCGCGAGGCAAACTCACGCAATAGACTGACGGAATGGGTGACGAGCGCTATGTCGAGAACTGCACTGATAAAGAGCTTTTGGAAACTTTCGTGAAGCCGACGATCGAACGAATCTTCAAGCCCGGAGAAATCGACGACGCACGGCTGGTCCGCTCTGACCGAGACTTGATCTACCGGATCACCGTAGGTGGCGACGTGTTCTACCCCATCGTTCGGCCGCATGGGAATGGATTCAGTGTCGAGAGCGTCGGTCAACAGTTCTTCGATGATGTCCAGGACGATGTTGCTGAGTCCTACTTCGCGTGGGGTGAGCTGCGAGGCGAGTGACAGGAACTCGCGCCACTACAAAGTAGCGATCCCGGTGCTGTGGTTGATTTGATGCCCCCTGGAGCTTTCGATAGATGGTCGTTGCTGCGCGGGCATCCTTGGAGCCTCCGCTGTGGCGCAGACACACTCGTAGGCCGCGGACAGGGTAGTTCTTGCACTGGTCGCCGCGCTTCTTTGACGTGGCTTGGCATTTGTCGGGATCCCACCCGGTTTTGTCGACGGTGCTCATAGCCCGTTCACCGCGACAGTCTGTTCGACGTACACGGTCGCACCATTGGGGACAAGGGACTGATGCAGGGTTAGGTGACATCTGATCTGGCTTGTTCATAGGCAAGCCTGGAAGGATAGACATCATGCCACAGCCCTCCCCGAAAGAATTCCGCGACGACGTCATCCGCGTCGTCCAGACCAGGGATTCCAAGACGACGATCGGACAGATCGCCAAGGACTTCGGAGTCCACGAAGGCACCATCAACAAATGGCTCCGCCAAGCAGAAATCGATGCCGGCAACAAACCCGGCAACACCAGCGACGAGTCCGCCGAACTACGAGAGATGCGTCGGCGCAATCGTCTGCTTGAGCAGGAGAACGAGGTCCTGCGCCGTGCTGCCGCGTATTTGTCGCAGGCGAATCCTGCTGATCAATTGTGCTCTACCCGCTCGTGAGAGAGCTCGCCGTCGACGGGATCCCCGTGGCGGTGTCGTGCCGGGTCTTGAAGCTTTCCCGCCAGCCCTACTACCGGTGGCTGGCCGCACCTGTCCCTGATACCGATCTCGTTGAGGCATACCGGGCCAATGCGCTCTTCGATGCCCACCGCGATGATCCCGAGTTCGGGTACCGATACCTCGCCGACGAAGCCGAAGCGTCCGGCCAGCCCATGGCGGCACGCACTGCGTGGCGGTTGTGTTCGTCCAATGACTGGTTCTCCGCCTTCGGTAAGGGCCGGGCGAAGAACGGGAAGAAGCCGGGACCACCGGTCCACGACGATCTATGCGCGGTTGTCGATGCCGACGGGAAGACCCGGCACGAGTTTCGAGCTGATGGCCCGAACCAGCTGTGGTTGACCGACGTTTCGGAGCACCATACGAATGAGGGCAAGCTGTACCTCTGCGCGGTCAAGGACGCCTACTCCTCGCGCATCGTCGGCTATTCGATCAGTTCGAGGATGAAGGCCCGGTTGGCTGTCGATGCCCTCGAGATGGCTGTGACCAGGCGTGGTGACGTTGGCGGATGCGTGACGCACAGCGACCGCGGCAGCCAATTCAGATCGAAGAAATTCACTCGGGCTTTGGCCCGTCATGGCATCATCGGGTCGATGGGACGAGTCGGCGCGGCTGGCGATAACGCAGCGATGGAGAGCTTCTTCGCGCTGTTGCAGAAGAACGTGCTCGACCGCCACCGATGGGCGACCAGAGACCAGTTGAGGATCGCGATCGTGACGTGGATCGAGCGGACGTATCACCGCCGCCGACGACAAGCCCGGTTGGGTCGTTTGACACCGATTGAGTACGAAGCAATCATAGAGCGAGCTGCCTTGGCAGCATGACACTCACACTGACACCTCTCCTTGCATCAGTCCCCCCTGAGCGCACCGTTTCCAGCGTTTCTACATGCAAACAATCTCTTCGACAAAATCATCATTCTGAACACAAAAAGTCCCCGCCAACGCTGATACTTGGCGGGGACTCCTGCGCAATTGATCACTTAGACATTTCCAGGTGACCTTCGCGCAAGATATTTTGCTTTTCTAGATCTCTTGGTAGCCGAAAGAGCGATGGAACAAATTGCCAGTGCCAACAGGAATGGGAATGTGACAATCCAGCTGAATACGGCCCACGCTGACTTAGCTACCCATCCCTCTTCTCCGACAAGTGACCAGATTGACACTCCCAGACTATAGAGGACGAGTGCTCCCGTAACACAGAGCAGTGTTACAAAAATGACTTTCGCAGACTTAGTGTAGGGAATCAATTGTTTTTACCCTTTCCTTCATAGGTTCTCCAGCCACCCGCGCGAACTCCTGCGTAATATACATTCGCAACCTTCTTGCAGGTCTTCATGTCTTTCCGAAAACCGCACACATTGTACATCGAGGACCTGAAGTCCTTGTCGCATGTTTTACGATCTTTACTCGAATTTTTTGAATAGCATTTATCGTGGCTATTACAGACGCTCTTGAAAACTTTGTTCCACTTCTTGGCAGCCTTATCAAGTGATTTAGGAGTGGAGCATCCGTTCGGCTTGCCATATGCGACCAGGCCACCTCTGCTGTACTCGTCCGTGAGGGCCTCCTCGGAAATGTCACCTTCGACTGAATCAGGATCTACCTTTTTGAGATCCTCCAGTGCCAAATGCAGATCCTCAATTGACGCTTGATTTGGACCGCGAGCTTCAACCGCTGATGACGGTATAGCGCCCATACCGACCATCATCGACAACGCGCACAGTCCTGAGACCACGAAGGTTGATGCTCTCATTGCTGTTCTCATGCGGGATACGTCCTTCCAGGTCATAGGGTGTGCTTCAGCTCCAGTCTTACATACTCTTGACAAGCTGTCTTCATACTTATGAGGTAGATTTCAATAAAACTCACCCGCTTCACAAGGAGACAGTGGTCATGAATTAGATCGTATTTCAAGAACATAGCCTTCCCGCCTTGTCCCACTTCTCAATCAAGACTTCAGCAATATGCCCACGATCAGCAACCTTCTCACCCTGCGCTTGAAGCAATGCCCGACACTAGCCACTTGTTCAGGAGACTGGCCCGAATCTGTTGCACTATCGACATATGGCGGAGGGCGACGAACTCTGCTATCTGTGGGGAACGCTAGACCGGAAAGCCACAACACAACGGTCGAGACTCAGACTTCACCCCAGACCGCAGAAGGTACGACTGTTCAGTGAGCGAATCGAGGCGGAATCAGTTCCATCCGCACTGGTGACGCAAAGGACGCTTGTGGGACGCGAATGCATGAGATTGCGGTGTAAGGGCGACCAGGCGCCTGATGTCCTCGAGGCTAGCTGAACGTCTTTTCACCTATGAGGAGCGGTGGAAAGAACATTTCGACCCTTTAGCCCTGATCCGCCGATGATTGGGGCGGTATTGGCAACCAGATAAAATGGAAATGCCCCTTCTGACGTGGGAAAATAGTGATGTCTTAAGTCCTAAATACCCACGAGGAAGGAGCACCTCGCTGGTGCTATTCAATCACACTCCCACCGGCCTGTCCCACACCTTCGACGATGAACGCCTCATCGCCGACACTGTGCTGATCCCGTTGGTGAAACTCGCCCAAGACACAGGCCTGCCAAGGGCTGTGGCCGACCGCGTGCATATCCCCACTGACAAGGGAGCCAATCCGGGTGGGAAAGTCATGTCCCTGGTAGCCGGGATGCTCGCCGGGGCCGACAGCATCGATGATATGAACCGCAACCGCACCGGCGGTATGAAGCTGTTCATCTCCGTTGGTCTCGACGTTGAGTCTGAGTCTTCCACCATGCCGCAGGGGTGGAGCGACCAGATGAATAACAACTCGACAACGGGTTCCCATGTCGTCACACGCTTCATTGATCGAAGCGGCGAAGTCTCACCAGTTCCGCACCTGCCTCCCCGACGACACGCAGTCCTGCCGGCGTCCCTGCGCGTGCGCTGCGTTGCTCCCCTGATCGCACGTATCGTCCGCTGTCGAGTAGCCAACGTCGGTGTGCGATGCCCCACCAGTGGCGGTTCGGGCCGGGCCCGTAGCGGCGAGTGATGTAGTCGAGGACGTTCAAGTATTCATTCATGGTCGTGACTCCTCTCCGACAAGTGCTTTGATTGCGGCACGGGCGTACTTCTCGGCATGGCGGCGCTGCACGTCCGTAGTGGGCGGGAGTCGCCTGTCCTGTGCTTCTATGACTTCCGCGAAGGTGGCGAGTATCCCCTGCGCCATCCGCTCGACTGCCTCGTCGGTCCGGAGTTGATCGCGCTGCCACTTCGCACCCTCGACGAACACCTTGTGGATCCGCATGTTCTCGCCGTACCCAAGGTGCTCATAGGTGTGGTGAGCGCTGGCGTGATCTTCGGCCTTCCCGACCCAGCTCATAGCTTCTCCTCTACGACGACTTCGGCTATAGTTCGGAAAACGGTAGACACGGAGGTCACCTCATGTGGGAAATAGTCGGCATCCTTTTCGGCATTGCCCTCATATGCTGGTTGGTGGCGAAATTCCTCAAGACATCGAGTCTTCAACAGCCTGTCGACGCCGCCGCACTGGATACCTCCGATCTGACCAAAAGCAGCGCTTCGGCTACCAGCGACACGTGGCTTTCGAAAGAAGAAGCTGATTCCGAACTGGTTCATGACTCCGCTAAAACGCTCGCCTTCCGAGTTGAGCGCCGCGACGGTGAGTTCCGATTCGTGAGTGAAGAGTCCGGTAAGCAGCCCTCCCCCGGCAACCTGGCGCTGGCAAGATTGGGCATCTTGTACCTGAACGTTCGAGGGTGGAAGAACTATCCAGCCGCACGATTGAAGGTTGGCGATCGCATTCACCTTCGCAGGGAGCCCGGGAACAAGTCCGATCCCAACGCAATAGCTGTTGCTCATCCCGGCTCGAAACACATCTACGGCTACGTCAACAAAGGATTCGCCCGGCGTCTCGCGAAGCCCCTCGATGCCGGCGAAGAGTTCGTCGGGGTGGTCATGGGCAGAGAAGGAATTACAATCGCGATCCTGCCGGTCGACGTCGCTGAGGAGCTGGATCTGTAGCAACCGTCGATGCTCCGCTGCGATCGCGTTTCGCCCTCGACTATATATCTCTTTCATGGTTGTAGCTTGTCCTCACCTACGGGACTTTTCTCAGTCCTGACACGTGGTTGGTGAGGTTCCGTTTCAGCCCAAGCGTTTGGTGAGGTTGAAGCGCTGTGCGCCCGTTCTAGGCGCTTTCGGGTCGCCCATGACACCCATAATGTTATTCAAGGAGGATTGCGTGAATATTCGGCTTCTTGGGCGCCACTGCGCTCGTCTTTGAGCGCCACCTGTCTTGGGTGTCGACCGGCGTCGTGAGCGCCCCCGAATATTCGACTTCAGCGCCACCTGTTTCTAGGCTCCTTCTACTGCGTGGCCACTCACGCGGTAGAAGGAGCAAAACGAATGGTACGCAAAATCAAAGCGAAGTTGGTGCTTCGCCTCCGATCTGAAGGACTCTCTCGCCGCCAGATCGCCGCTCAGGGCATGTCGAGACATTCCGTCGACGCCGTCATCGCCGCCGCTGACGCCGTGGGGCTGTCCTACGACGAGGTAGCCGGGATGCCGGATGCCGATGTCTACGCTCGACTGTTTCCGGGCCGTGGCCAGCATGAGAGTGTCTACGCCCAACCTGATTGGAGTGAAGTCCACCGCGAACTCGCTCGCGTCGGGGTGACCTTGAAACTATTGCATAGCGAGTACCGTGACGCCTGCGCCACCACAGACTCGCCGGCGATGGGCTATGACCGGTACTGTAAAAACTACCAACGCCATGTCCTCGTTTCCGGCCTGGCCTCTCGAGTCGGACACAAGGCCGGCCAAAGCGTCGAAGTCGACTGGTCGGGCAAAACGATGACGCTTGCCGACCCGCTCGCGGGCACACAGACGAAAGTCTTTCTCTTCGTCGGTTGCCTGCCGTTCTCGCGCTACGCGTTTGTTGAACCGGCCCTGGATATGAAACAGGCCACCTGGCTGCGGGCGCATATAGCGATGTTCGACTGGTTCGGCGGCAGCGTGCCCCGAATCGTGCCCGACAATCTCAAGACCGGCGTGATCTCCCATCCTCGGGAAGGAGAGATCATCCTCAATGATGCCTATCGTGAGCTGGCTGCACACTATTCGGCAGCCGTCCTGCCGGGCCGAGTCAGGAAACCCAAGGACAAGGCCAGTGTTGAAAACACGGTCGGCAATATCGCCACCCAGGTCATCGCGGCACTGCGCGGACAGACCTTTCGAACACTGCCTCAGCTACGTGAGGCGATCTATGAACGAATGCGGGCCTATAACGCCCAGCCGTTTCAGAAACGCCCCGGATCACGAGCATCGATCTTCGACGCCGAGGAACGGCCACTGCTGCGACCGCTGCCGGCGGTTGCTTATGAGATCAGCCGCTGGATCTATGGGAGGAAAGTCCGCAAAGACGGACACGTGGTGTTCGAGAAGAACTTCTACTCCGTGCCCTATGCGCATGTCGGCTCCAGCGTCGACTTACGGATCACGGAAACGACAGTCGAGATCTTCGACGGGCACACGCGGCTTTCGAGTCACCTGCTTCCGCCGGCAGGAGTCATCAACACCCATCACACCCACGATGGCGACCTGTCCCATGGTGAGAGGTATCAACAATGGGACGGGCCTCGCGTGCGGGAATGGGCAGCTCGTATCGGACAAGACACGACGACGGTGATCAACCGGATCTTCGAGTCCGTGCCCGTTGAGGAACAGGGACTGAACGCGGCACTGGCAGTGCTGCGCCTGTCTCGCCGATTCTCTCCTAAGCGAGTCGAAGCAGCCGCTGGCATCGCGTTATCGGGTCGGATTCGATCACCACGGTATGCGCATTTGCGGCCGATTCTCGACAGTGGGCAAGACATGCCGGCCAGCAAGCGCAGACGAAGTCCTGAACCGTCCGGGCTGCCCGCTGCTGGACCAACGTCCACGGTCGGTTTCGTTCGTGGAGCAGACTACTACGCAGGAGGACAACGATGACTCGTCTCGATGACGAAACGAAACGGAAACTGCGTGAAATGGGGTCAGCAAGCCTGCTGAGCGCATTCGATGCCCAAGACGACGCTCTCACCCTGGGGATGCCATTCGAAGAGCGCATCCAGCTCGCTGTCGATGACGCTCATGCCACCTTCACCCATGCGAAAGTCGAGGGGCTCATCCGCCGGGCTGGACTGCGATATCCCGATGCGGATCTGCGTCGGATCGCGTTGATCGACCAGCGCGGCCTCGACCGTGACGTCATCGCCCAACTCGGAACCGCC
The DNA here is from genome assembly GCF_003932995.1 of Brevibacterium aurantiacum. Taxonomy (NCBI): domain Bacteria; kingdom Bacillati; phylum Actinomycetota; class Actinomycetes; order Micrococcales; family Brevibacteriaceae; genus Brevibacterium; species Brevibacterium aurantiacum. The sequence goes on along the minus strand of NZ_CP025333.1, from coordinate 1,017,166 downwards.
TCGTTCATCACCCGGCAGCAAAATGTCGTGTTCCAGGGGTTCACCGGGTCTGGCAAGTCGTATCTGGGGTCGGCGCTGGCGAAGCAGGCCTGTCAGCATCGCTACCGTGCCTACTACATTCGCATGCCCGATCTTGAAGAATCGTGGGCCACTGCGCAGGATAAGCCGGGCGGTCGGGAAAAATGGTTGCGCAAATACTCGGCGTTCACGCTATTAGTCATCGATGAATGGTTGCTCGACGAACCCGATGACGATGTCCGTTCGATGCTGCTCGAGCTCCTTGAACGTCGTTACGATACGACATCGACGGTGTTCTGCACCCAGTATGCGAAGAAGGACTGGCATCAACTGCTCGGGTCCGGTGTCCACGCGGATGCGATCATGGATCGTATCGTTCACAACACGATCTGGATCACGACTGGGGAGATGAACATGCGCGAGCACGTCGGTTCGATCACGGGCTGACCCTGTCGGTGAGTGTCGGTGTCCGGCTGGCGCTCACCGCCACGACCCGGTGGCGCTGAAAGGCAATATCGGGTGGCGCTCAACCGCAATAGTCAGTGGCGCTCACACCATCGAATACTCAATTGCGGCCCGGACAGCGGCAGGCACGACGGCTACGGTGATGATGAGCGCAATCATGATGCTTTCCTGTTCTCCTAACGGAGTTCCGGCGGGCAGGGCACGCGCTGCGGATTCGACTCAAGCTGGGGTCGGCGTGTACCTGTGCGTCGGTCGCGGATCCTTTTTGTTTCGGCGAGGATGTCGCCGGGCCGGGCATGGGCGGCACCTTCGCCGGCATAGTGCTTGGAGATCGCTACTCTCCAGTCGTCGGCGAGGATTATGGGGATCTCGTCGACTGGGTACACCCATGCGTCGAGGTCGTCTTCGTTGAGTGTGCGGCCGTCGTGGTCGGCAATGAATCGCAGTAGGTCCATGGTTAAGCTCCGAGCTGTCTTTGCCCTGGGTCGTCTCCCCTTTTCTTCAGCTTTGATTCGTGACCGGAGTGCGAGGTTCTGGTCTCGTGCCGCAATTGGTCGAATGTGCGGGGCTCTACCCGCCCCGTTGGTCGTGCCCGATCTGATGGTGAGTCGTTGATCCACACGTCGGCGTTGACCCATATTGCCGTGTTCTTTGTGTACGTGTCTTCCCGGTTGGGCTCGTCGCGGTAGTCCTCGGCTCAAGAGCCGATGGGCTCTGGGTCTGCTCGCTTGCTCGCGGTCTCCCATGTTTCATGTTCTCGGCGTTTGTCGATGTTCTTGGGGTAGATGGTCCAGAAGGTCTCGAAGTCTTCGGGGTAGGCAGTGTGCGCATTTTTGCGCAGAGCATGGAGATGGGAGCCGGAGTTAGTAGCTGGAGTAGGCGAAGTTTGATTTGGGCCCAGTTTGAGTTCGGCGTGCAAAGTTCGGCTGGATGACGCCGAGGACGATCAGAAACACCATCGGTACGACCTTTTTCACGCCAGCCGGACTAGCGCTGGCGTCGGCCCAACTGGGACATTCGGAGGTCGGCACGACCACGAAACTATACGCGCTGCACCACAATTTCGGCACTGAGTCCGTCGTGGCATGCTCGACGAATGGTCTCAAAGCGCCTCGTAACCGCATTCCTGACCGGCTTCAGGCAAGTAAAATCCCCTCCCCCAGACCGTCAAGCCTGGCGGGAGGGGATGTGCTGAGCCGCCTGGGAGAATCGAACTCCCGACCTATTCATTACGAGTGAATCGCTCTACCGACTGAGCTAAGGCGGCAACCGACCTAACTTTAGCCAAAACCAGGACTCCTGGTCAAAAGGAGAATGACTGAGACTTCAGTACGTAACGCAACTCACATATGCTGGGCTTCTCCGCTCATTCATTTCGCACTTCAGGAGTAACATGAGCACCGCACAGATGGCCGTTCCAACGGCCGCAGAACTTCCCAGCATCGGCGCCGTGCTCGACAGCTGGCAGACCGACGACGGACCGCTCCATCTTCACACAGGCGACCTCGGCTGGTATTCGCTGAGAGACTCCGAAGCTACAGCTCAAGCAATGCGGATCTGGCGGTGCGACGACAAGGTCCTGGCAATCGGACTGCTGGACGGGGAAGACCTTCTGCGCCTGGCCGTGGACCCGGACTTCAGCCATGACGACTCTTTGGCACAACAGATCGAATCCGACATCGACCCGTCAGACAGCGCTGTCCCTCCCCTAGACAACGCCGTCTTCGGGAAAGGATCGGCAATCGTCGAGGCTCGAGGAGCAACCTGCCTCGTTGCTCGGTTGGCAGAACGCGGATGGGAGGCAGACGAGCCGTGGACGCCTCTGAATCGTGACCTGAATCTGCCAGTTGAGGAACCCGACCTCCGGGTGGAGGTTGCCGGGCCGGATAGCGCTGAGGCATGGACTGCCGTTCATTGGTCAGCATTCCGCGGTATGCCCTACACCGTGGACGACAAACAGCGATTCGTCCAACGGTGGCACACGATGATGTCTGGCCCTTTCTCCTCGTGGGCACAGAGTCTGCTGGGGTATGACGACTCAGACCAGCCGGTTGCAGTGACGACGGTGTGGTCCGCAGGTCCGAACCGGCCAGGGCTGCTCGAGCCGTTGGCTGTGCACCGTGACCACCAGGGTCACGGCTACGGGAAGGCCATGGCGATCGCTGCGGCAAGAGCCCTGCAACAGTTGGGATCTTCGTCAGCAGCGGTGGGCACGGAGAGTTCGAATGTGGCCGCTGTCGCCGCGTACTCATCCGCTGGCTTCGCTCCCCGCACCGAGGTGAGGGATCTTCGACGAAACAGGTGAAGCACCGTGCACTGACGTTTCAGGGACACCGCACCCGTTAACCTGGTGGAGACAGACATTCGAAGAGAGAAAAGGGTGACGCACGTGGTCGAGTTCGACTCGAAGGACTTCATGAGTGATTTCCAGACGCTCATCGAATGTGAGTCGTTCTCCCAGGACCCCGAATCACTGGCCCGCAGTGCTCAGCTGGTTTCGCGGATCGGCACTGGTCTTCTCGGGGCAGCTCCTCACCTCATCGAAACCGATTCTCACCCGCACGTGCTGTGGCGCTTCGGCACCAGACCTCGCAAGGTTGTGCTCATCGGTCACCATGACACCGTATGGCCGACAGGCACTCTCGCCGATTTTCCCTATTCGGTTGCGGACGGTGTCGTACGTGGACCAGGCGCTGACGACATGAAGGGCGGCCTGCTCATCGCTCTCTATGCCATGGCGCGACTACGCCAACAGCGCGGGAGTCTCGATGGCGTCAGCATCCTCATGACCGGCGACGAAGAGCTCGGCTCCCCCGGTTCACGTCAGATCATTGAGGACGAAGCCCGTGGAGCCAAGGCGGCACTGGTCTTCGAAAGCGGCGCACCCGACGGGGCAGTGAAGATCGCTCGCAAGGGCGTTGCCATCTATTCCCTCGAAGTCACCGGTCTCGCCGCCCATGCCGGGGTCGAACCGGAGAAGGGCATCAACGCCACAATCGAAGTGGCCAATCAGGTCGTCAAGATCGCTGAGCTGCATGATCCGTCCGTGGGCACATCGGTTGTACCGACCGTCATGCACAGCGGTTCGACGACGAACACTGTGCCGGCCAAGGCTGTTGTCGGCGTCGACTCCCGCGCTGCCTCGGTGGCGGAACAGGAGCGTATCGACGGCATTCTCAGCTCCCTCTCCCCTACTGTGGCCGGAGCCAAGGTCGATGTCAGAGGCGGAATCAACCGGGCCCCGCTGGAGGAGAAGATGGCACTGGGTCTCTACGCCCGAGCCCAACGGCTGAGCGCCCACTTGGGGCACCCGCCATTGCGGTCCGTTGCCGTCGGCGGTGGGTCGGACGGTAATTTCACAGCCGGTGTCGGAACTCCGACCATTGACGGACTCGGCACAGTGGGCGGCGGGTCGCACGCAAGGACAGAGCACGCCCTGCAGGTGTGGATTCCTCGCCGAGTCGAGCTCACCACCGCATTGGTCGGCGAGCTCCTCGACGAGGACTGAACCTCAGAGTGCCCCTGTGCGGTCCTCGAGCAGCCAGGGGTTCGACAGCAGCACGAACGCTGATTCGACGATGAGCACAGGCGACATGTTCGTCTGCAATCGTCGTCTCGCCTCGGTGATAGCGTCGATGCGCAGCAGAGTCGTGTCAGGTCCGTCCCTATTCGCCTGTTCGGAGATGAGGTCGCCTTCGCCAGCGTTGATCCACCCGTCGCGGATCCCCAACTGGTGCATGAGGATGTCCCGGTAGAGGCTCATGAGTTCGAGGAAGATCCGGTCGAGTTCGTCGTTGCGGGCGCGGACTGATCGGCGTTTCTGCTCTTCCTCAAGCTTCCTGATCTGGGATCTTGCCGAGGGTGGGATGGACTTCTCCGATTCGATGCCCAGAGTCGCCATCAGATCGGTTCGTTCCGTGGCATTGCGTTCCTCGACCCGAGACTTCGCGGTCTCCGCGGCTTCATCGACGATGCGTCCCGCCAAGCGGATAGTCGCCCCGACAGAGGTCAGCTTCCCTGGGATCGCGAGGATCTGTTTGCGCTCCTCACCGGCGGATTCATTGAGCGCCATGTACTTGGCCCGACCGATGTGGTTCTGCGCGACTGCGGCCGCCCACTTAGCCCTGTCCTCATCGATGTGATCACGTTCGATGAGGAGCTTGGCCACGGCATCCCGAGAGGGAATGCGCAGGCGGACGGGCCGGCACCGAGAACGGATCGTGGTGAGAACATCGATGGGGCTGGGCGCGCACAGCAGCCACACTGTGGCTGGAGGCGGTTCCTCGATGGCCTTGAGTAAGACGTTGGCCGTACGTTCGCTCATCCGATCTGCGTCTTCGATGATGACGACTCGCCACGGGGAATTGACCGGAGCAGACTGTGCTTTCGTCACCAGTTCTCGCACTTCGTCAATGGTGATCACCGATTTCTGAGTCGACATGATCGTCAGCGATTCGTGATGGCCTTTGAGTACGCGTGCGGTGACGTCATTGGGTTCTTCACCGCCTGAGATCAGTGCCGCGGCGAAGGCTCGAGCCGCATTGGAACGACCCGACCCCGGAGGGCCGGTGAACAGCCAGGCGTGGGTCATCGCGCCCGGCGAGTGCAGTGCATACTCGAGCTGGGTGATGACGTCGTCCTGGCCGACGAGCTCATTGAAGACGCTCACTCAGTGACCTTCCGGGTTGTTGAAGCGCTGGTGGTTGCGTTCGCGCTGCTTACGCAGGCGCTCACGTGCCTGACGTTCGATCTCCGCCTGGGCCTGCAGTCGCTCTCGACTCATCTGTCGGGCGGTGCGCACGGGCAGAACTGTTGTCGCGGCGTCTTCATCCCCCGCATCGGTCCCGCCTGCTGGCTGAGAATCGGTCCTCGGCGGTGTCCCGTCCTCGTTACCACGGTCGACCTGACTGACCACCCGGGTTTCTGCTTCCTCGGAATCGGGCCGTGCGATCTCATTCGTCGGCACAGCGTCCTCATCACCATCGTCATCGTCATCGTCATCGTCATCGTCATCGGCCAAGGGTGCACTCGGTGTGATTCCGCGGGCTGGCAGCACAGTAGTGGCCGCATCCTCGTCGGATTCGGTTTCGGACTCGGGTTCGGCTTCGGCTGCAACTTCGGACTCGAACCGAGGTGCGACCTCGGACTCGGGTTCGGCTTCGAACTCGGGTTTGCTTGCGTGAGCCGGAAGCACCGTCGTGGCTGCTTCGTCATCACCCTGCACATCTGGGGCTCGCAGGTCAGCGCCGAGGTCGACTCTTTCCGTTTCGACCCCGTCATTGCGTTCTTCGGATTCGCGACGGTCAGCGGCCTGCGGGAAGAACCGTTCGTTCGAGGCCGGAACGAATCGGGCTCCGGGCTCGGGCGCGACCGCCTCGTCGGCGGTAGTCGATGCTCCGTCTTCCGATTCCTCGGCCGGGCCGCCGACGGCTGCCTGGGACGGATGGCTTCCGGCCACCTCGGCGCCGGTGGACTTACCGGTGGCAGCGCCTGCCTCGGATTCGGACACACTGCTTACCTTGCGCGGCAGGCGGGTCCGGATGGCGGTGAGGATTTCGGCAGTCAGTTCGTCTTCGGACACCGAGGCGTCGAGGACGACGTAGCGAGCGGGTTCCTTGTGTGCACGGGTCAGGTAGGTCTGACGCACTCGCTGGTGGAACTGCTGGTCTTCCTCGTCGAGGTAGTTGCTCTCACCGCGTTTGCCCATCCGGGCCGCGGCAGTCTCGGGGTCGATGTCGAGGACGATCGTCAGGTGCGGGACGAGTCCCTGAGTCGCCCACTTGCTCAGCGCCAGGATTGTCTTCGGATCGAAGTTGCGACCAGCGGCCTGGTAGGCGATCGTCGAATCGATGTACCTGTCGGTGATGACGATGCTGCCGGCGTCGAGGCTCGGATCCACCAATGAGGCCACATGGTGGGCACGGTCGGCGGCGAAGAGCAGAGCCTCGGTGCGGGAGCTCGGAGGTTCGGAGTCGAAGAGCACCGAACGGATCTGTCGTCCCAGTTCTGTCCCACCTGGTTCGCGGGTCGCTTCGACATTGTGGCCCTCATCGGCCAGCGTCTGTGAAATCCGTTTGATCTGTGTGCTCTTGCCCGAACCGTCCCCGCCCTCAATGGCGATGAAGAATCCGGCTCCCAGACGTTCCGCGGAGTTTCCGATGCCGTCGTTGGCACCGTTCTCAGCGGCGCTGGGCGGACGGAATCCGTGAACGATATCGACGGACAGTCCTTGGAGACCATGGGGGTCGAAGATGAAGAGACCGATGACTCCGGCGACCAGAGTTGCCAGTCCCATGATTCCGAACGCCACGTCGCTGGGTGCCAGCATCCATTCCATGGCCGAGCCGACCGGGATGGTGACGCCGAAGTCAACAGCATTGAGGATGAGCGCGACGACAGCACCACCGACGGCTCCGATCCGGCGAGAGAAGTCATAGGGCTGTGAGCGCACGCCGATTCCGACGAGGAAGGCGATGACGGCGGTGAGGACGAACTTGCCGGAAAGCTCGTTGATGGCGCCCGTGGCGATCAAGAGGATCCCCGATACGGTCAGGGCGAACGCGGACACGCGCGGCCTCGACATTCCGGGCGCGAAGGTGGGACCCATTTCGAAGCCGATGGCCCAACCCACGAGGCAGGACGCAATCATGAGGGCGAAGCCGGCTTGGCCGAAGCTGTGTTGGACGGCGGTCGGCTGCGCCAGAATGACTGTGGTTCCCAGCACCGCGAAGAGGGCGATGCACACCCACGGCATCGCGATATTCGCGGCCGGTCTGGCCACGCGGGCCTTGATCGAAGGGAATGCGCCCGTCGTCGCCGATTCCGCGTGGAGGGCTCGCTCGGGGGTGAGGAAGATGATGACGGCACCGACAGCCATGGCGATGCCCACCAGGAGGCTCGTCCAGCCCAGCGCTTGTGTGCCTGCGGCAGAGCCGCCGATGATCTGGAAAGAGAAGGAGACGAAGACGAGGAGTGCCGCGGGAATGCCGACCCGACGCCATGGCTTCTCGTTGGTGAAGGGGTTGATGCTCATCAGCAGGCCGACGACGGCACCCAGGAACAGAGCGGTAACCCAGGTCAGCCAGGCGCTCGGGGCAAGGCTGAGGACGATGAGCAGTCCGGCCTCAACGACAGCGGCGATGCTGAGGGCGAGTTTGCGGACGGCTGGCCCTTTGCTCGCCAAGATCTTCTGCGGGATGAAGAGTCCGGCTCCGGCGAGGACGAAGACGATGAGAAGAGACAGGCTTCCCAGCTGGTTGTCGAAGCCTCCCGCAGCCAGGCTGTCGGCCATCGCGGTGAAGGCTCGCCCGCCGATCGTGGCGAAGAAACCGCTGGTGCCCGCCACGACATAGCTGATCGCCACGAGTACGATCAATGCGCCCCAGGCTGCGGTCTCGGCAACCAACCGGCCAGGGGCTCCGGGAAGTCGATGTCCTGTAGTCGTCAACATACTCACAGACCTACAATATCTGCCGCGACTGACATATCTCTTGGAACAGACCGGATCTCTTCTCACCGATGTCTGATCCTCTACTCTTGATTGCGTGCACATAACGCGAACATCGATGTCAGCAGTAGCAACGACCGGCTTGGGTCCGATCGAGGAACTTGCCTTTGCCAGGGTCCTCCTCGACTCGGTCAAGCACGGCACCCGAGGAGCAACGCTGCGGATGTACAGGCCAGCACCGACGTTGGCCTTCGGGGCCAGAGATCGGTTCCTTCCCGGGTTCCCCGCAGCAATCGAAGCGGCGAAGGATCACGGTTTCACGCCAGCTCTGCGCAGCCTCGGCGGGCGAGCTGCCGCCTATCATCGGGGATCGCTGGTCATCGATCACATCGAACCCAGTGATGCGTTCATCAAAGACACCACGGCGAGGTTCTCCGCCTTTGGGCAGGACTACGTCGAGGTTCTGCGTGGCATCGGAGTCGACGCCCGCCTCGGCGAGATTCCTGGGGAGTACTGCCCCGGTGAGCACAGCGTGAATGTGGCCGGTCGGATCAAGGCGATCGGAACCGCACAGCGAGTGGTCTCGGGCGCGTGGCTGTTCTCCTCATCCGTGATCGTCGAGGATCCCGATCCCATCCGTTCCGTCCTCACCGACGTCGAGGCGGCCCTGGGCATCGAGTGGGATCCGGCCACTGGTGGGTCGATCAGAGAAGTCCACCCCGAGGTCACGATCGACACCGTCGCCGAGGCGTTCGCCTCCTACTATGCCCACGCCGATCCGCACACGCCCGGTGAGCCCACAGCCGCCGAACTCGCAGCGCTGCCCGACAAGATCGGCACCCACGTGCTGTGACGGCACCTACTCCATGACGACCCCTGCACTGCGACCCTGTACTGCGACACCGAAGCAATTGGAGACGATGACCCGATGAATGTGCGCGAGGCGACGAAGGACGATCTGCCCGACATCCTCCGGCTGGTCCAAGCCCTGGCCGTGTATGAGAAGGAGCCCGATGCGGTCGAGGCCACCGAAGACGATTTCGCTGCGGTGATGTTTCCCGCCGATGGGCATCCGAGCACCTATGGCCTCGTCGCCGAGGTGGACGGACAGATCATCGGCATCGCGATCTGGTTCCACTCGTTCTCCACCTGGACTGGGAAGAATGGGATCTGGCTCGAAGACTTATTCGTCGATCCCGATCACCGCGGAAATGGGGCGGGCAAGGCGCTGCTGGGTCACTTGGCCCAGATCTGCCAGGAACGGGGTCTGACTCGACTCGAGTGGTGCGTTCTCAAATGGAACGAGCCCTCAATCGGCTTCTACCGTTCGCTGGGTGCAAAGGCTCAGGACGAATGGGAGACCTTCCGTCTCGATGGTGAGGCGCTGCGCTCGTTCGCAGCAGAGTCGGCGGGACAGTAGACGGTAGGCAGTCCCGACTGTGTCTGAGCCTCACGCGTCGAGGTTGAGTTCGACCTCTTCGATCCGCTCGACTGGGCGGAATCCCAGTCTCTGGTTGATCGCAAGCATGTGCTCGTTCTCTTCTGCGTTGTAGGTGATGATCGCTCGGGCCTCCAGGCCCGACTGTGAGAACTCGTGCGCGGCGGCAGCTTTGACTGCTGCCCCGAGCCGATGACCCCGATACTGGTCGCGGACAAGGGTCCCCCACTGGTAGACCATGGCTTCGACCGACGAATGGACCAGCTGCGTGTAGGCTGCGATGTCTCCGGAAGAGTCGAGAGCGATCGCTGCGAAGCTTGTCCGCCCCTGCATTGCGAAGATGGCCTCCTGTTCGCGGATGTCTGCCGCCGAGGTGGCTTCGGGTTCAACGTCGCGCACTCCCGTGGGCGCCTCAGTTTCGATGAGACCCTCCATAAGAGCCCATTGCTCGACGAACTCCTCCGGCACATCTCCGGACCAGGAGTGGAACTCGAAACCCTCGTGGAATGGTCGTGCTTCCCTGGCGATCGTGCGAACGAGGGCGGAGTCCACTGGCAGAGGACACTCACTGCGGAGGTCTCCGATGGCGAAGGTGAATCCATGGTGTTCGGCAAACGCGATCCCGGGCGCCGTGGTCTCGACATCTTCAGACCTGGAGTCTGCTTCGCTGGTCCTGAACGGTCGGAATACTTCCGAAGAGATCACCCGACGATCCAACTCCTTGGTGCGTGAACGAACGAATTCGAGCATCGCGGAGCCGACACCTCGGCGACGGGATCCGGGGTCGACGTAGAGTCCGGCGTCGACTCTGTGCCGGTTGTCGCTGAGCGGCATCGTCAGCGCGATTGCTCCGATCGCTGAATCGGCCTCCGTCGCACTGCGCACGAGGTAGAGCTCCGTCATCGACGAGGTTCGCTGCGTGCGCAGTTCGGCACTGAGCTCAGCTTCGGGCCACACCGGAGCGTCAGGTCCTCGATCGTGGGAACTCGCCGCAGCGAACACCTCGTGCCACGCATGGAACGCATCGTCGTCAGCAGGGTCGTTGAGGCGGATCGAGATCGCTGGTGCAGGTGCCATTGGGTCGGACTCCGTTGTCTGAGATCGGCTGGGTAGATTCGAGGTACCGCTTCAGTGGACGGTGTATGTGCGTCTTAGGCGGACGATTTGAGCTGAATTCACGCTCTGGCACCAGCCTAAAACGTCCACCCAGCGTGACCCGTGCCGGTAGAAGACTGAACATTGCGAGTCGAAGAAGAAAAGGGCCGATCCTCCGTAGAGGAATCGACCCAGAACTTCCGGAGCTCAGAGCACCGAAACTAACTATAGCACCGGCCTCAGGGAGTCTTCGGCTTCGCAGTCGTGGACTTCTTGGCCGCGGTTGTCGACTTAGCAGTCGTCTTCTTCGCCGTCGTCGACTTCGCAGCAGTCGACTTGGCAGCGGTCTTAGCCGGAGCCTTCGCCGTGGTCTTCTTCGCTGTGCTTGTCTTGGCTGCGGTCGACTTCTTCGCAGGAGCCTTCTTAGCCGCAGTCTTCTTAGCCGCAGTCTTCTTAGCCGGCGCCTTCTTCTTTGCCGGTCCCTTTGCACGCTTCTCCGCGAGGAGCTCGGCGGCACGGCTGATGTCCATCGACTCGACCGAATCGTCCTTGCGCAGGGTTGCGTTGAACTCGCCATCGGTGACGTAGGGGCCGAAGCGACCGTCCTTGACCACGACCGGCTTCTTCGAAATGGGGTCCTCGCCCAGTTCCTTCAGCGGTGCCGCTGCCTGACGCCCACCACGCTGCTTCGGCTGGGCGTAGATCTTCAGCGCCTCGTCGAGGGTGATGTTGAAGATCTGATCTTCCTCGGTCAGCGACCGTGAGTCGGTGCCCTTCTTCAGATACGGACCATAGCGGCCGTTCTGAGCGGTGATGTCGGTGCCCTCTTCGTCCTGGCCGACGACGCGAGGCAGGCTGAGCAGAGTCAGCGCAGTCTCGAGGTCGATCGAGTTCAGGTCCATGGACTTGAACAGGGAGCCGGTGCGTGGCTTCGGCTTCTTGGCCCCACGCTTGGGCTTCTCTTCAGGCTCAGGCAGAACCTCGGAGACGTACGGGCCGAAACGCCCGTTCTTCGCCACAATCGTGTGTCCGCTCTCAGGATCGACTCCCAGTTCACGGTCACCGTCGCCCTGGGATTCGATGAGTTCAGCGGCCTTGGCCGCAGTCAACTCGTCCGGGGCCAAGTCCTCAGGCACAGATACGCGCTTCGGGTCTGCACCCTCTTCGGAGGCCGGGACTTCGAGGTATGGACCGTAGCGGCCGACGCGCAGGTTCACGCCTTCACTGATGCGAACGGTGTTGACCTCGCGGGCATCGATGTCGCCGAGGTCATCGACGACTTCCTTGAGCCCATCGCGATCTTGAGACTTGTCGCCGAAGTAGAAGCGGGCCAGCCAGGCCTTGCGATCTTCTTCGCCCATGGCGATCCGGTCAAGTTCGGATTCCAGATCGGCGGTGAAGGCGTAGTCGACGAGACCGGTGAAGTGCTCCTCGAGGAGTCGCACGACGGAGAACGCCAACCAGCTGGGCACCAGGGCGTTGCCGCGGGAGGTGACGTAGCCGCGGTCCTGGATGACGGAGATCGTGGCAGCGTAGGTCGAAGGACGGCCGATGCCGAGCTCTTCGAGCTGCTTGACCAGGCTGGCTTCCGTGAAGCGCGGTGGTGGGGCTGTCGTGTGACCGTCGGCTTCGGCCTTGACCACCGACAGCGACTGTCCTTCGTCGACCTGCGGCAGGCGTGATTCGCCGGACTTCGTGTCGTAGCGTCCGGCGTCGGTGCCCTCTTCGTAGGCGGCGAGGAATCCGCGGAAGGTGATGACGGTGCCGCTGGCGCTGAAGCCGGCTTCGTGGCCGTCGGCGAGGTCGGCACGGACCTTGATGGTTGCGGTCTTGCCCTTGGCGTCGGCCATCTGGCTGGCGACTGTGCGCTTCCAGATCAGGTCATAGAGACGGAACTCGTCGCCGCTGAGTGACTTCGAGACCTGGGCCGGGGTGCGGAAGGAGTCACCGGAGGGACGGATCGCCTCGTGGGCCTCCTGCGCCGACTTCTGCTTGCCCGAGTAGGTGCGAGGCGACTGCGGAACGAATTCGGGACCGTAGAGTTCGGTCACCTGCTTCCGTGCCGCGGAGATCGCCTGGCCCGACAGCGCCGAGGAGTCGGTACGCATATAGGTGATGTAACCGTGTTCGTACAGCGACTGGGCAGTGCGCATGGCCTGACGCGCACTCATGCGCAGCTTACGGCCGGCTTCCTGCTGCAGGGTCGAGGTAGTGAACGGTGCCGCAGGCTTGCGCGAATAGGGCTTCGACTCGACGGCAGTGACCGTCAGCGCGTCCTTCGCGGTGCCGTTGAGCTCTGTGGCCAATGCTTCAGCCCTGGCCTGGTCGACGACGGTGGCCGATGAGTTCTTCAGCTCACCCTTGTCGTTGAAGTCACGGCCGGAGGCCACGCGAGCACCGTCAAGGGTCGCAAGGTTCGCTGCGAACGGGCTGGTGCCGTCGGGCAGCCCCAGGTCGACATCGAGGTCCCAGTAGTCGGCGGAGACGAAGGCCATGCGTTCGCGTTCGCGTTCGACGACGAGGCGGGTTGCCACAGACTGGACACGTCCGGCGGAGAGGCCGGCGCGGATCTTGCGCCACAGGACGGGCGAGATCTCGTAGCCGTAGAGGCGGTCGAGGATGCGGCGGGTCTCCTGTGCGTCGACGAGAGCGGTGTCGATCTCACGAGTGTTCTCCAGAGCCCGTTCGATGGCCTCGGGAGTGATCTCGTGGAAGACCATGCGCTTGACGGGGATCTTCGGCTTGAGAACCTCGAGAAGGTGCCAGGCGATGGCCTCACCTTCGCGGTCCTCATCTGTTGCGAGATAGAGTTCGTCGGCGTCCTTGAGGAGGCGCTTGAGTTCGGTGACCTTCTTCTTCTTGCCAGGGTCGACCCGGTAGTAGGGATCGAAGTCGTTGTCGACGTCGACGGCGAATTTGCCGTACGGTCCCTTCTTCATGTCTGCCGGGAGCTCGGACGGGGTGGGAAGGTCGCGGATGTGGCCGACCGACGCCTCAACGTCGTAACCCTCTCCGAGGTACCCAACGATCGTTCGCGCCTTCGTCGGAGACTCGACGATGACGAGACGGCGGGGCTGCTTCTCGGTTGTGGTCACGCTTTCACATTCCTCTCACGGCGCCGGTTGATCGAATAAACGGACGATCCGGCCCAATGTAACACTGATGTTCGTGCTCGACCTGCATCGGGTTGATGCAGTGAACCTCAACGGCAACGGTTTTCGATACTACCGTTATTCCAGGTTTCCACCGTTCACGGGCAGCAGCGCACCGGCGGCGACGAGCTGCCTCACCTGGGCGATGAGCTGGTCTTCGAGCGCGGTCGGATTGACGTCGAGCAGCTGGGCCAGAGCCACCGCGGTCTGCCTCAGGCTCAGGCTGCCGTCGGCGACGGAGACGAATCCTGCCAGGGCGGTGTCGAGGTCGAAGACCTGCCCGAATCCGATCCCCTGCTCCAAGGTGATCGAGCTCGGATCCGATTCTCCGGGCACATGGTGGCGGTGCTCGACGAGGTCCGGGGAACGGGTGAATACGGTGTTTGCGATCTCCTCGGCCCCGGCGGTTGCCAGCCATGACCTCAGCGCGAACGTGGTGGCGACGAACTGTCCGAGCCCGTGCGGGTTGTTCGCAATCGCCGAGGTGGTCCTGACCGTGGTCTTGAACGTTGAGGACGACGGTGAAGAGTCACCGGCACCCGCGTGGTCGGCAATCGTTGGGACATCGTTACCTGTCGCCTGCGCAGCTTCGTCGCCGTGATCGTCCTCAGCCGAGGCCGACTGCTTGTGCATGATGACATAGCCGAAGACGACCTCGCTCACATCTCGGGATGCGAAGTCGTCCATCCATGCTGCGGTCGCAGCGTTCCATTCCTCGCTGGCACGTGGGATGCCCCCATCGCGGATCCATGTCTCCGCGTAGGCGATGGGGTCAAGTCCCTCCCGTTCGATGACGAGCACCGAGGTGTCCGGGTCCGTGACCCAGGATTCTGGCCCTGCTTCCCTCGCCGAGGTGGTCTCCCAGTTCCCGAGGCATACTGAGCGTCCGCCCGGTTTGAGAGAGTCGGGAATCGCAGTGAATAGAGACCGAACGAGCCGGTCGCCGGTCATCCCTGCGTCTCTGTATTCGAAGGTGGTGACGTTCGTACGAGGGGTGATGACGAAGGGCGGGTTGGATACGAGCAGATCCACTTGTTCGTGCAGTGGTTCGAGCATGGATCCCGCCCGGAGTTCGATGTTGCCCACCCCGTTGAGTTCTGCGCTGAGCCCCGTCAGGTGCAGGGCCCGTTCCGAGATGTCGGTGGCGATGACGCGGTCGCTGTGGCGGGCCAGAAGCAGAGCCTGGATCCCGCACCCGGTGCCGATGTCGGCGGAGACACTGACCTGCTCGCGAGGTGTCAGTGATACGAGGGTGCGTCCTGCCCCACCGAGTCCGAGTACGAAGTCGCCGTCGAGGACATCGGGATTGATGAGAGTCCCGTGGTCGCTGACCAGATAGAGATTCTCGTCACCGGGGCGAAAGCCGCGCGGAACTCCGACCGGCAGATCATAGGGAGTGATCGCAAACGGCGCGGACACGGATCCTTCAGCCCCCACCTCGGCGGCGTCATATTTGCCGGCGGCGTCATTCGCGCCATCCACGAGCAGTCCCCGGTCGACGGCGACGTCGAACGCATCGTCGCCGAGAGCGGCACGGGCAGTTTCGGTGCTGACGTCACGATGGAAGTGGAAGAGCAGGGCCAGGGCCGCCAGATTCTGGTCGAATGGCTCCTGCGCCTGCGCAGAGTTGAGAATCTTCTCGCAGCAGTGGATCGCCGGTGCCGCATTGTTGCGCACCACTGCCGAGGCGATGGGCTCGCCCCACAATTGGCGCAGTCGGGGCACGGTGTATCCGGCCCGATAGAGACGGTCTGCCACGAGGGTCATGTCTAGTTCACTCACACCCAAATCCTAACGACTGCACCCCGATGACCCCGACTGCGCCATAATTGAGGCCATGGCCTCTTCTGCTCTTCTCGACATCGTCACCGGATTCGGTGCCAGGGATGAACGGATCGTCCACGTGCGCGATATTCCACAGCGCTTCGAACATGAGTCGGCCTGGCCGGACTGGATCGACGAGGAACTCAAACATGCCTGCCACGCCATCGGCGTGGATCAGCTGTGGGATCACCAGCTCGAAGCCGCACAGGCCGCGCGCGAGGGCTCCGACGTCGTCATCGCCACTCCGACCGCGTCGGGGAAGTCCCTGGGATTCTGGTTGCCGGTCCTCGAATCCATTCAGGCCACCCGGGCGAAGCTGCGCACCTCCTCGGCGATCTACATCGCGCCGACCAAGGCTTTGGCGGCAGACCAGTTGGCGAATCTGGAGAAGCTCATCGTCCAAGGCATGCGCCCGGCCACCTATGACGGGGATACTTCGCAGGAGTCGAAGGACTGGGCCAGGCGGCATGCGAACATCATCTTCACCAATCCGGACATGCTTCATCGCGGGATCCTGCCGCAGCACGAACGCTTCTCCCGGCTCTTCAAATCGCTGCGCTACATCGTCATCGACGAAGCTCATCGCTACCGCGGAGTCTTCGGATCCCACGTCGCACTGATCCTGCGCCGCCTGCTGCGCATCGCCGCCCACTATGGGGCTCATCCCGTGGTCATCGGGGCCTCCGCGACGATGGCGAACCCCGATCAGGCGTTCTCCAAACTCACCGGACGCAGCGTCCACGCGGTGAGCCAGGATTCCTCTCCGCGAGCTTCGGGCAGCTTCGCACTGTGGGAGCCTCCGGTCTCCCCCGGAGGCGAGCGCCGCAGCGGTTTGGTCGAAGCCGCTGACATCCTCACCGACGCCATGTGCGCCGGGTACCGGTCGATCGCATTCATCGCCTCCCGCCGTGGCACCGAGGCTCTGGCATCAACAGTCCGAGACCAGGTGGGCCAGGTCGATGACTCGCTGAAGGACAAGGTTGCGGCCTATCGCGGCGGCTACCTCGCCGAGGAGCGCAGGCTGCTCGAGTCCGCACTGCGCTCAGGTCGACTGTTGGCGGTGGCGTCGACGAATGCACTGGAGCTCGGGATCGACATCTCCGGCCTCGACCTCGTCATCATCTCCGGGTGGCCAGGAACCCTGGCATCGCTGTGGCAGCAGGCTGGTCGGGCCGGGCGTGCGGGACAGCGGTGGATGGCGGTATTCATCGCCCGTGACGACCCGCTGGACACCTACGTCGTCAACCATCCCGAGGTCATCTTCGATGCTCCCGTCGATGCGGGAGTCATCCATCCCGGCAATCCGCACGTGCTGAGCGGGCACCTGTGCGCCGCGGCCGCGGAAGTTCCGTTGCAGCAATCGGATCTCGTCCACTTCCCCGAGAACTCCACCGAGGTTCTCGCAGACCTGGTCGAACGCAAGCTTCTGCGAGCCCGGCCCACCGGGTGGTTCTGGGCGAAGGACTCGTCCGCGGCGGACATGTCCGATATCCGTGGCAGCGGGGGCGGTCAGTTCCGTCTCGTCGAGGCCAGCACCGGTGCACTGCTGGGAACCGTTGACGAGTCCGGGGCCTTCACCGGCGCTCACCCAGGGGCCGTCTATACACATCAGGGCGCGGACTTCACTGTCCTTGAGCTTGATCTCGAGGATCATGTTGCGCTCGTCGAGCGGACCGACGTCGACTACACGACGCAGGCCAGGTCGCAGACCGAGATCGACATTGTTGACACCGATCAGCAGCGGACTCTGTCTTCTGGGGTGACTGTGTGCAGCGGAACCGTCGACGTCAAGGACCACGTCATCGCCTACCGGATGCGAGCCAAGCGCGGTGGTGCGATCATCGCCGAGCACGAGCTCGATCTGCCCGAACGCACTCTGCAGACGAAGGCTGTGTGGTGGACGATTCCGCAGACGCTGCTGGACGAGGCTGAGATCATCCACGCCGATCTGCCCGGTGCCGTTCACGCGGCCGAGCATGCCTCGATCGGTCTCCTGCCGCTGTTCGCCGGCTGTGACCGGTGGGACATCGGCGGTGTCTCCACCGCATTGCACGCTGATACCGGCATGGCCACCGTCTTCGTCTACGACGGCCTGGCCGGTGGGGCTGGATTCGCCGAGCGCGGATATGAGGTCATCGAGGGGTGGCTGTCAGCGACCCGTGATGCGATCGCCGCGTGCGAATGTGTCGACGGCTGTCCCTCGTGCGTGCAGTCACCGAAGTGCGGCAACGGCAATGAACCCCTGGAGAAGGATGCGGCCCTGCGACTGCTGAGAGCAGTCCTGGGCTGAGGCTCTCCCTCGGAGCTGACGGCCCGTTCTACTTCCCGGCCACGGCCTTCTCCTTCACTTTCGGCAGCGGTCCTGGGATCTCAACCTCGACCTGAACATAGGCGCTCTGTTCTGACATTGATGCTCGGCAGTCGCTGACGACTGCACCATTGCGCCGAGCGACCTGCTTGGCGATGTCGCAGGGTTCGCCCGTGGCAAGTCCGCGAACCGCGTCGGCTGCCGCGAGCACCGCAAGGTCGGCCGCACTCTGCGCGGTGCTGTGGGCGGCGAAGGCTTGGCTGAGTCCGCCGATGGCGGTGACGAGGACCAGGATCATTGAACACAGGCCGACAACGATGTTCGTCACGACAGGGCTCCTGCTGCAGGCAGGCGCTGAGCCTCACTGGTGGAGGAGCGGTCTCCCTCTGTTCGCGCCGTTGCAGCCGCCTCGACCTCGTTGAGGAAGATGATCGCTGCGGGAAGTTCGATGGTCACGGTCACCGTCGAGTATCCGCCCTCGGAGCGCACCAACACCTCGGAGGCTTGCCCGGCGTGCTTCTTGGCTTCGGTGACGACCGCTGCCTGTGGTTCCCCGCGGGCGATCTCCCTGGCCGCAGATCTGGCTGCGTCGAAGGCTCTCAGCTGTGAGAAGCCGACGGCGGCTGCCCCTGCAAGCACGACGATGAGAAGCACGATGGCGGGCATGACAACGGCGAACTCTGCGGTGGCCGTTCCCGCGTCCCGGTGCCGCTTCGATCGTCGCGGTTCACAGGAGCATCCGGTCGTCATGTCAGGCTCCGAGGCCGAGGGCCGTCTGGATCACGCCGGTGACGAGTTCCTTGATCGGTTCCGACTTCAAGATGACGACCAACAGTGCGGCGAACCCGCAGGCGGCAAGCGTGGTGATCGCATACTCTGCGGTCGTCGCTCCCGCATCTGGGCCCCACTGTTCCGGAGTCCCGTCGCCGCGCAACGGTTCTTCAGCATTGCTGTCAACCGCACCAGTATCGGAATCCGAGTCGATGTCCTTGGTGTCGACGCGGCGTGCCTCACCCCATTGCGGGTAGGGCGGACCGTCGCAGTCCTTCGTCGTTGTTCCTATGCTCATAGTCTCCTCCTCATTGAAGCCCCCATTCGCGGTCTGCGAAGGGAGTTTCAGTGTTGGATGAGACGCACACCCACGTCGAGAGTCGACAATCGGGCTGTGGATAGACAGTGACCGTCCACAGCTCAAACGCACTCGAGTGGTGCCGAAATCAACAGGCTTGCGCACTCGAGTCGGCTCTCGGCTCGGCACGGCTCACGAAGCAGCCTGCTCGGCCCATGAGACCGCGAGCGTGTGGGTCAGAGCGTCAGCCTCGCCCGGCCCACTCCTCCTTGAGGATCGCCATGATGACCTCGTCGTGACGGCGGCCGTTGAAGAAGACAGCCTCACGACGGCGTCCTTCTTCGACGAATCCGGCCTTGGTGTAGGAGGCGATGCCTCGGGTGTTGAATGCCCAGGTCTGCAGCTCGATACGATTGAGTCCCAGCTGCAGGAAACCGTACTTGATGCCCAGCCTCACAGCATCGGAGCCGTAGCCGCGACCGTGGAATTCCGGGCCGAGGACGATTGCCAGGGTGGCAGACTGGTTGACCGAGCTCCGCGCGAAGAGTGTCACGTGGCCGACGAACTCCTCGGTTTCGAGCAGCTCGATGCTGAAGCCGACCGCGTCGGTGTCCTTGTTTGCGCTCCACAGTGAGAACTGTTCGGAGACGCCGCCTTCGGGACGTGGAAGGACAGTGTGATTCTGCAGGACCACGATCGAGGGGTCGAACCACCACTGTTCAAGGTAGGGAAGATCGTCTTCCTGCAGTGGACGGAGCCGTACGTGTCGACCTGTGAAGAGGTTTTCGGCGTATTCTTCGGCTTGTTCGACGTTGGACAGTTGATTGAAGGGCGTAACCGGTGCCATTCCTCGACTTTACCAAGGCCGGCTGAACGCTCAGTCAGCAAATGCCTGAGTCGACCGGAACGCAGGGCGGGATCGGTCAGAAGAACACAGTCGTCAGGTCCGACAGCAGTGATATGACCACGGGAACGACAGAGAGCAGCAGAAAGGCCGGAAGGATGCAGACTCCGAGCGGCACGACGAGTTTCACGCCCAGAGCCGCAGCCGCTTCCTGCCTGCGTCGACGGGAGGAATCCCGCAGCTCCTTCGCGACGGACTCGATGAGTGGGGCGGGCCCGACTCCGGTGTGCTCGGAGAATTCGAAGACCTCGAGGACGGGCAGGAGTCGGTCATCATCTGAGAGCTCCTGACCTCCGATCGTCATGGACCGTGCGGCCCGGCCCAGGCCCGACCGGTCCCCTGTCGCCTCTGCGGTCAACGCCAGGGCGACCGGGATCGGCAGTCCGGAGGTGAGGCAGATAGCCACAAGATCAAGGTCGAAGGCGAGCAGGTCATCAACCACCCGCGGCGAGGCGCCAGATTCTCTCTGCAGTTCCGCCTTGGACAGTTCAACACCATGTCGCCGACGCTGTCCCGGCACGTCCAACAGACGCCGCAGCCGACCATCGGATCTGCCCGACCACAGCAGAACTCCGAATGCGATGAGGACTCCCACGAGGAGTGCAACCATGCCGATCAGGCCTCCGCTCGTACCATCATCCGTCTCATCCACCAGCGTCCAAGGAGGTAGAGAACGATGCCGCCGCCGATGCTCAGCTGGCCGGGCAGTCCTGAGAACAGCTCTGCTGGTTTGACGCCTATGAGCAGACCGAGACCGACGCCGATCAGCGGCAGCCAACTGAGGACTCGGACTGTCGCCTTGGGCCCGGCCATCGCAATGTGTCTCTCCCGATCGGCGTCCAGAGCGCTGCGCTGTGCCCGCGCATAGCGCAGAATCATGTCGGCGGCGGGTGCCCCGGATCGTTCAGACACGGTCCACACGGATGACATGCCGGCGAACACCTCGGCGGCTGCGCCCGGCAGTTCGGCTCCTCTGGTGGCGATGGCTCGGCCGGGTTCCTCGCCCAGTGAGATCGCTCGCGAAATCGGTGCCAGCTGCGCGTTCTGCCTGCTCAGGGTCGCCATCACTGCCTGCGGAGTCATTCCCACCTTGAGCAGATGTGCACAGTTCTCCACCGCAGAGATGGCCCACAGCTTCTCCTGCTCAGGATCTTCCTTGGCACGCCGCCCAGCTCGGCGGGGCTCGTTGCTGGTGGTGCGGGTGCGGAGCAGATCCTGGAGTCGCGAAGCCGGGTCCAGCGGTGCGCTGAGAATGACGCTCAACGCCACGAGCACTGCGATGACGGTGACCATCAGGCGGCTTTCTGCTCGAGCACGGCTTCGAACCGACTCAAGGCCCGACGGTTGAAAGTCCCCTCGGACAGCGGAGATGGTCGACCCCACACAGGCTCCATCGTCACTCCGCTGCTGCTCTCCCGGGTGGGAATCGCCAATTCCGTGATTCCTCGGTCCGCGCCGACCCGTCGCAAGTGGATGACTAGGTCTATGGCGGTCGAGAACTGTGAGAACACGGCCTGTGGGCTCATGTTCGCCAGTGCTCCCAGCGCCGCGAGACGGCTGGGAACAGCTTCAGCGGTGTTCGCGTGGATCGTGGCGCTGCCACCCTCGTGACCGGTGTTCAGCGCCGTGAGCATGTCCCTGACCTCGGCACCTCGACACTCCCCCACGACGAGGCGGTCCGGCCGCATCCGCAGGGCGTTGCGCACGAGGTCGGTCAGTGTCACCTCGCCTCCGCCTTCGACATTGGCCTGGCGGGCGGCGAGCTGGACGACGTGGGAGTGTCCGACGATGAGTTCACGGGAGTCTTCGACGATGACGATGCGATGATCCGAATCGACAAGACCCAGAAGCGCGCCGAGGAGGACCGTCTTCCCGGTTCCTGTACCGCCGGAGATGAGGATGTTGGCACGGGATCGTACCGCTGTGCTGAGAATTTCGTGGACGTCGTCAGGGATGAACCCGCCAGTGCGCAGCTGTTCGAAGGTGAAGCCGGCGTGGCGGGGAACGCGGAAGGAGATCGTCGTGTGGTCTCCGGAGATGGGCGGCACGATCGCATTCATGCGTACTCCGTCGGGCAGTCTGACATCGACGAACGGACTCGAATCGTCGAGACGCCGACCGCCCAGTGCCGCCAGACGCACGGCCAGCGAGCGCACTTCGTCTTCCGAGCCCAGGGACAGGTCGAGCAGCCTGGGCCCTGTGCCGACGTCGGCGAAGATCTCTCGCGGACCGTTGACGAAGACGTCAGTGGTGTCAGCAACTTCGAGCACGGATTGGAGGGGTCCAGCTCCGGACAGCTGCGCGGACAACCTGTTCACGAGTTCGAGGAGGGCGCTGGAACCGAGCACCCGACCGGTACGTTGGACCGCCTCGGCGACGGCTGCCGTCGTCACGGGCCCAGGATTGTCGAGCAGAGTCTTGCGGACCTCAGCCACGAGCGAGGCGTCGAGCCATTCGCTCATTCCACCCACTCCCCCAGAAGCCGGTCGACGAGCTTGCCCAGTCGTGCCCCGCCGGGGATGCCTTCTCCTCGATCGACTGCTGCGGACAGGCCGCGATCGTCGCGGATGCTGCCAGCAAGATCGAGTCCGATGGAATCGGCAAGCAGCTCGGCGTCGAGGCCTCCGGCGCCGGTATCGCGCACGACGAGACGAACGTCGGGGTGAGATTGGGACAGACGTTTGGCGACTTGGGATGCTGCGACTGCGGAGCGGACCCGTGCCGGGGAGACGAGGAGGACGTGATGGCAGCGGCGCGTCCACTGAGGTGGGGCGTGTCGTGGCAGGTCGACGATGACGAGGTCGAAGGCCTGTCCGGCGGCGGCGAGGAAGTCGTCGAAGACATCGGGATCGAGCTCGAGGATGTCATCGCGCCCCCATGACAGGATCGCCAGGCCCTCGTGGCGAGGCAGTGCCTGGCTCAGCGTCGAGGGACGAAGTTGACCGCGTGAGGCGCTGAGATCGGCCCAGCGCGGTCCGGGAACCTGCTCGGCGCCCAACACCAGATCGAGTCCTCCGCCCAGCGGATCGGCATCGACGAGGACCGTGCTCACATCTGGTCCTGCGCGGCGAGCGAGTGCGCAGGAGAGCACCGAGGCACCGGCCCCTCCACATCCGGCGACGACTCCGACGGTGACACCGGGTGCCACCGGGGGTTCGACGGCTGCGATCATGCGGCCGCTCAGCCATTCCGCTGCGGAGGGCAGGACTGCCAACTGTTCGACGCCGAGGTGGGCCGCTCGTTTCCATGCCGAGCTGGGTTCATCCCCGTCAAGGACGACGAGAATGCGATCAGCATGGTCCGTGGCCGGAGCTTCGCGGACATCCTCGCCCAGGAGAATGAGAGACGCGTTCTGCCAGCCGCCCGAGTCGGGAGGCAGGACCTTGAGGGAGATGCCGATGCTTTCGGCGACTCGTGCGCATTCGTCGGTGATGGCGCCGAGGTCGGTGATGATTGCTACCTGCATGATGACAGCCTGGACATCCGGCCCGGGATGAGGACAGTGCCGGAGGGGAACCTGTGGACAGAATGCAAAAGGGGCGGCTCCTGTGCACTTAAGTCACAGGAGCCGCCCCTTTTCGGTCGGCGTGAGCGTCTCCCCTGTTCAAAACCCTTGCGGGCTCAGGCTGAGGGAATCAGCTCAGCTGGTCGGACGGCGTGCGCTCGGAGTGTTGTCCACAGCCCGAGCGCACGAGTCGACCGTTGTGGGTTCAGCCTCGCTGGACGCCTTCGGTGTTGCGCAGGAGTCCTTCGCGACCGTCGGAGTCGCGGACCTTGAACCACGAACCGTTGTCTTCGAGGCCGAGGAACCAGTCACCGGGGTAGATCGTGAACACCGGCATACCGGTGGTCGCGTCAACGGCTTCGCGCGGTTCGGGAACGGCGAACCAGAACGCCTGGATGACACTCTGGCCCGAGCCGCGGTCGGAGCCATCCTGACCGGAGTCGTTCTGATTCTCATCCCGGCGATCCGAACGTTCGTCCGGGCTGCCGCCCGGCTGAACCGCGCTCTGGACGACGGTCTCATCTTCATCAACCGCGGAGTCGTTCGACACAGCATTCGATGAGGCGTTGCCGCCTCCGAACTGAGGGGCCGAAGGTGCGTTCCGTGCGTTGTCTCCGCCGCGGCCTTCCGCCTGCTCAGGCGCCGAGTCCCTGTTGCCGTAGCTGGCCACAGGCACATACTGCGTCGGCTCGTCGGCTTCCGGGTGAGCAGTTCTTTCCGACCCGGACTCAGCAGCGCCTGCTGCAGCGGGACCGTTGACGACAGTGGCGTCGTCATCGGTTGCCCCGGGGCGGGAGCCATCAACGCGGGAGTCGTTTCGGCGAACGTCATCGGCATCCGAGCGTGCCTCGGACCGATCATCGTGCGCAGAGTCGGCTGGGCTGGCCGAGTTGGCCGAAACTTCGGAGTCAGCCGAGTCATCGTCAGGCTTGAGCGCAACTCCGTCAGAGGCACGAACATTGGTGTCCGAGTCATGAGCGTTGACCTTCGAGGCGAACGAGCTGGACTCTGCAGGAGTCACGGAATCGTCACCGGTCAGCGCCGAGGAGTCATCTTGGTCTGAAGTCACAGCTGCACCTGAATCGTTGTGTGCACGATCGCCACGGCCGACGGTGTCCTCACGGTCAGCATTCACCGTGCGGTCTGAGCCGCCCGCTGTTCGGTCGGCCCCGCTGGCAATCGGTCCGCCTTCCGACTCGGGGTCGGTGTCCGCGTTGGGCGCGGCGTGGCGTCCACGACGACGTTCTGAATCCGAGATCAATGCCGAATCCGATCCACGATCGGATTCCGAACCGCGATCGGTGTCGGAAACTCGGTCGGAACCTGAACCTCGGTCAGATTCCGATCCCTTGTCAGAATCCGAGTGGGCTGAGGCGACTCCGGCAGCGGCTGCCCCGATGCCGACAGCACCCGCACCAGCAACGGCTGCGGCCGTGCCTGCATTCGAAGAATCGTCATTGCCGCTCTCGACCTTCGACTCGGTGGCACTCGAGCTGTCTGCATTTGAGCTGTTGACATTTGAACTGTCTGCGCTCGCATCACTTGGGTCGCTCGAGATACGAGCATCGCTGGAGCCCGAGCTGTCAGCAGGCACAGGAGCCTGCACTGCAGTCTCACCGTCATTGCTCCACGGGGATTCTTCACGATGAGCGCCGAAGCCGAATGTCTGCGTCGGTTCACTCTGCGTATGCTTCGGGTCCTGTGAGTGCTGAGCGCCCAGGTAGGTCTGACCTGACCCGGTGCTCTGCACTGCCTGATCCGCCGATTCACCTGCACCCGGTGCGGATTCGAACGACGATCCCTGTGCCTGTTCCTCTGGTGGAGCATAAGGGCTGTTCTGCTCAGACCCGATGGGCTGGCCGAACTGGTCCTGGCCATCAGGCTGGCCATTCTGGCCGAATTCGTCGACCTGGCCCGGTCCACCGGGCTGACCTGCTCCGTCAAACTGACCGGCGCTGCCGACCTGGTTGTGCTGGTTGAACTGATCTGCTGGCCCCGAGCCTCCGGAAGCACCGAACTGTCCCGGCTGACCCTGCTGGCCTGGCTGTCCGAACTGATCCGGTCCACCTGGCTGACCGAACTGGCTCTGTCCACCGAACTGGCCCGGGCCACCTGGCTGACCTGGATGCGCAGGCGCTCCTGGCTGGCCCTGCGAACCGAAAGCCCCATTGGGCTGGCTTCCGTTGGGCTGGCTGCCATAAGGGGCGCCGAATCCGCCTGGGCCGTTGTGTCCGCCGGGCATGTTCGCCACAGGAGCGGGATGCTGTACGTGCTTGGTCACAGGGCGCGCCTTCGGGTGCGCGGCAACCTCATCACGAATCGCGAATTCCTTGTTGAAGAAGGGAAGCATCGTGAATACGCCTGCGAAGAAGGCGATCAGGGCTGCAAAGAAGGCGAGGTATGCCCCGACGTGCCAGAACTGGACCGAGGTCAACAGGTGGACGAAAGCGAAGGTGAATGCGGCGCCAGACAGGACCGAGATCGCCTGATCAAGACTCAGCGAACCCACTTTGAGTCCGCCATTGCCGAATTTGCTGACGAATACCGCCGCCACGATCAACCAGATACCGAACACGTCGAATGTCAGAGTGCCCATTGAGTCGACGGTCCAATGCCACAGCGACCACGAAAGGAATCCGTCTGACTTGAACGGCACAAAGAGGACGACCAACGAGAGAAGCCCGGCGAAGAGCAGAAACAGATCACGCAGCGTCAGCGGCCCGAGCAGTCCCGGACCGGTACGAGGACTCTTCTGTGCTGCCGGACCCGCGGAGCCGAACTGACCCGGTGCTGAACCATAGGGACCTGGGGCCCCCGAACCGTATTGTCCCGGTGCCGAGCCATAAGGTCCGGGACCCGGGGCTGAACCGTATTGTCCCGGTCCTGAGTTCTGTGGGCCGGGGCCCGAACCGTATGGTCCTGGTCCTGAGTTCTGCGGACCAGGGCCCGAACCGTAAGGTCCTGGTCCTCCCGAACCAACAGGTCCGCCACCGTACCCGCCGGGTCCGGATGAATGCTGATCAGGTCCTGCACCGAATGCGGGGCCCGATCCGTATGCCGGCCCCTGACCGAAGGGTGGTTGGTTGCTCGGCCCGGGATTCTGCGAGTGCGGATCATGCCACTGCTGTGGACCTGATCCAGTTGGGTGCTGCGGCGAACTCATCGCTTACTCCAGTCGCGTTTGGGGACAGGGTCGTCAAATTCCATGTGTCAGTCTAGTTTCCATCCTGACAGACTCCGACCCCATCCTTGCAGAACAGGACCCCCTGCGCACTCCTTCTGTGCTGCCTGTCAGATAAGAGTGAATCACCGAAAACGCCTCCCCCTGTTCTGGGTCGATGCATAGAGTGTGTTCTGTAGCACACCCGCAGAGTGATTGCTACCCCCGAACACCACCGTTCATCGAACGGACGACGGTGACCTGAGCCCCTGGCTCGGGTATACAGTGCAACTAGAATTTTCGATCCATCAAAGAAGCCGGAGGGAAAAATGACCGACAACACAGCAGAAACCGAATCCTTTGCCCCGCCTGAAGAGTTCGTTGCTGCCGCCAACGTCAAGGCCGACGAATACGACCGTGCCGATGCCGACTACCTGAGCTTCTGGGCCGAGCAGTCTCGAGACCTCGTCGACTGGAAGGAAGACTTCGGCGAAGTGCTCGACTGGACCAACCCGCCCTTCGCGAAGTGGTTCATCGGCGGCAAACTCAATGTGGCCTACAACTGCCTCGACCGCCATGTTCTCGCCGGCAATGGTGATCGCGTTGCCATCAACTTCGAAGGGGAGCCCGGCGACTCCCGGTCCTTCACCTACGCGGAGCTTCTCGCCGAGGTGTCCAAGGCAGCCAACACGCTCACCGACCTCGGAATCAAGGCCGGAGACCGTGTGGCGATCTATCTGCCCATGATCCCGGAAGCGATGATTTCGATGTTGGCCTGCGCCCGCCTCGGCGCCGCCCACTCTGTCGTCTTCGGCGGCTTCTCCGCCGATGCACTGCGCTCACGCATCATCGATGCCGACGCACGAGTGGTCATCACTGCAGATGGCAGCTACCGCCGCACCAAGGCCACCAGCCTCAAGCCCGCCGTCGACGAGGCCCTGTCGCATGGAGACACTCCCGTCGAAACCGTGCTCGTCGTCCGCCGCACCGGTCAGGACGTCGAGATGGTCGAGGGCCGTGATCAGTGGTGGCATGAGACCGTCGATAAGGCGAGCCCCGAGCACGAATGTGAATTCTTCGATTCCGAGAATCCGCTGTTCGTCCTCTACACCTCGGGAACGACAGGTAAGCCGAAGGGCATTCTGCATACCTCGGGCGGCTACCTCACCCAGGTTCTGTATTCGATGAAGGCCGTCTTCGACATCAAGCCCGAGTCCGACGTCTTCTGGTGCACCGCCGACGTCGGCTGGGTCACCGGACACTCCTACGTCACGTACGGCCCGCTGGCCGCCGGCGTCACTCAGATTGTCTATGAGGGCACGCCTGACACGCCGCACCAGGGCCGCTGGTGGGAGATCATCGAGAAGTACAAGGCCACGATCCTCTACGCCGCACCGACGGCGATCCGCACGTTCATGAAGTGGGGCGAGGAGATTCCGGCCAAATACGATCTCTCCAGCCTGCGTCTGCTCGGCAGCGTCGGCGAACCGATCAACCCCGAGGCCTGGCGCTGGTACCACCGCGTCGTCGGCGGCGAGCGCTGCCCCATCGTCGACACCTGGTGGCAGACCGAGACCGGCGCACACATGATCGCTCCGCTTCCCGGCGTCATGTCGACGAAGCCCGGCTCTTCGCAGCGTCCGATCCCCGGCATCTCCGTCGACGTCGTCGACGATGAGGGAAACAGCCCAGCGGGACCCGAAGGCGGACTCCTCGTCATTCGCCAACCATGGCCGTCCATGCTGCGCGGTATCTGGAACGATCCGGAGCGCTTCAAGGAAACGTACTGGTCACGGTTCGAGAACACCTACTTCGCAGGGGATGGTGCCAGGCGCGATGAGGATGGCGACATCTGGTTCCTCGGCCGGGTCGATGACGTGATGAACGTGTCCGGGCACCGTCTGTCGACGGCCGAGATCGAGTCGTCCTTGGTTGCCCACCCCTATGTCGCCGAGGCGGCTGTCGTCGGCGCCGCCGACGATACGTCCGGTCAGGCCGTCGTTGCGTTCGTCATCGTGGGCCACGATGTCGAAGACTCTCCTGAGACGTCTGAGCTGCTGCGTCAGCACGTCGGCAAGGACATCGGACCGATCGCGAAGCCGAAGAAGGTCCACATCGTGTCCGAACTGCCGAAGACCCGATCAGGCAAGATCATGCGTCGTCTGCTCAAGGACGTTGCTGAGCACCGCAAGGTGGGTGACTCCTCAACCCTGGCCGACGCTTCGGTCATGGACCAGATCGAGGAATCGGTGGCGAAGTCCTGATCCTGCGCTGAGACGAACCCGCCGGTGAGAACGGATGCTCCAAGTGAGCCGTTCGGGATTCATCTGGCGGGTTTTTCTCATTTTACTGACCGTATCTCTTTGGTCACCAGGCACGTTCAGACTACTCTTAAGAAAGATTGTCCAAGTTTTTGTCGATAAGGAGCACTCATGGCTGAGAGGTCGATCAGCGAACTGATCAAAGGCATCGGCGACGATTCCAAAGCGATCGCCGAGGAAGAAATTGCGCTGGCCAAGGCAGAGGCGACCGCTGGTGCGAAGAACTTGGGCATCGGTTCGGCGCTTGCCGTCGTCGCCCTGTTCTTCTTGTTCTTGTCATCGTTCATGGTGATTTTCGCCGGGGCCGCAGCATTCCACGAAGGACTGGGTTGGCCGTGGTGGGGAAGCTTCCTCATTGTCTTCGGCATCCTCGCGGTGCTTGCCATCATCCTCGTTCTGATTGCCCTGCCCCTGTTCAAGAAGGGCAACCCGGTTCCGGGCACAGCGATCGGTTCGGCCAAGTCTCTGGTCGCTTCGGTCAAGCGCGCGGTGAAGAACCCTTCAGGTCCTCGGTACTGACAGATCTCGCAACCAAGCGCAGCAGCATAGCTCCAAACTTCGGTGGCGTCGGGCTCAGCCCGGCGCCACCGGTGTATTCACCGTCAGCGCCGTTTGGCAGCCCGTTCCTTGGCCTCGCGAAGAGTCTGACGTTCGCGCTTTCGCGCCTCTGCGAGGACTTTCTGTGCCTGCTTAACCGCCTTCTGCGCGTCGCGATACTTCTTGTCGGCCATGTCAGTCGGGTCGCCGTCGGGAATATCCTCCGACCCCTCAGCCGCGACTCTCTCAGACCCCGACGCCTCACCAGCAGAGCCTGACGCCCCACCAGCAGAACCTACCGCCTCGGTGTCTTCATGAGTATCGGTCGCCTCCCCAGCGCGCTCACGCCCGACTAGCTCGATGTAGTCGGCAAGCCCGTCCAGTCCTCGCTCGAAGCCGAAGACGAATGGGTCAGATTCCGAGGTGAACACTCCAGCGTCAATAGCCCGACGTAGGAACGGGTAGCCATCTTCTGTGATGACCGTGTCGAACAGTCGAGATTCCTGCTCAGACACCTCGGCGTCGTTCAAGCCCTTCGCACGTCCCTGCTGCTGATATCCGGCAAGAATGGATCCCCTCCAGCGTGCGGCCCCGGTCACCAGCAGAGACGCGGCCATCTTCTCATCCTCGGTCAGTGACGTCGCATCCAGCGCTTCGAGACTGGCCTCGAGCCATGCGGAACTGTTGGGAGTGATCGGACTGCCGGTGATCGGCATTGTCAGCAACCATGACTTGCGGCGATAGACCTCCGTCTGTGCCTCGTAGAGTTCCTCAAGTCTGGCTCGCCATGCAGGTTCCTCAGCACTGATCTCGGGTGGCAGGCCTGTGGCCTCCTCTTGCATGAGCAGCAGCAGGTCGTCTTTAGCGCTGACATAGCGGTAGAGCGACATCGGTGTGTATCCGAGACGTTTGGCCACAGCAGACATCGAGACTGCGGTGATGCCTTCCTGGTCAGCGATCTCGATTGCAGCATCGACGATTCTCTCAACGCTCATCTCCCGCTTGGGCCCGCGCTGCGGCGTTGCTGCCACTCCCCAGGCCAAAGCGATTCCGCGCGGAAGCTGCTCAATCGGTTCTTCACTGTCCATCTCTTCATCTTATATTGTGTATGGCATATATTGCGTGTTACTGTCATATACAGTTTAAGTGCTACACAGTATGTTCTACACGTCGAAAGGCAGACCTCATGGACTCCACAGGCTCAGGATCGACCTCGGCTCCAGCTTCGACTCCGGGACTCGGATCAGTGTCCGCTGAGGCGAAGGTCGGCGGCGCAGCTGAAGCAATCACGTTCGCCGGGGTGACGAAGTCATTCGGGCACAAGACCGTTCTCCAGGAGTTCGACCTCTCCGTACACAGAGGTGAGGTCTTCGCCCTGCTCGGCGCCAATGGCGCTGGCAAAACCACGGTCATCAACATTCTCACGACGCTCGAGAACACGGATTCCGGAGCAGTGCACGTCATGGGAGTCGATGTGCGCACCGATCCCGCCGAGGCGAAGCGTCGCTTCGCCGTCACCGGGCAGTCCGCGGCTGTCGACACCTACCTTTCGACCGCAGAGAACCTCGTCCTTCTCGGTCGGCTCTCCGGTCTTTCCCGACGCGCAGCGAAGGCGCGGAGTGAAGAGCTCGCCTTAAGCCTGAGCTTGAACTCATTCATGGATCGTCGGGTGGGATCGCTCTCGGGAGGAATGCGACGCAGACTCGACCTCGCTCTCAGTCTCGTCGTGCCCGTCGACGTGCTCATCCTTGACGAGCCGACCACGGGGCTCGACACCCGCTCACGCCGTGAGCTGTGGGCCGAAATTGAACGGCTGTCTGCCGAAGGCACCACGGTGTTCCTGACAACACAGTATTTGGAAGAGGCCGATGCCTTAGCCGATCGGATCGGACTGCTCGATCGAGGGCGGCTGACGGGGCTGGGAACGCCGTCACAGCTGAAGGCACGAGTCGGAGAGGACACCGTCGCCGTTCACGACGAGGAGGGTTCGACGGTGGCAGAGGAACCGACAGACGGAACCGTACGTGGGATCGCGGCAGTGCTCACTCCGCTCCTCGACGCCTCCCCCGGGGCCTCCGTCTCACTCCGCACCCCGAGCCTCGACGACGTCTTTCTGGCCTTCACCTCAACCGATGACAATCCCAACCGCTGATTCCCGCACCCGATCACTGACTCCCCCACCCATCACAGGGCTTCACCTCCCATCGACCCACAACTGAGATTGGACCATCATGACCGACCACCGGACCATCGCTGCGAACGATGAAGCCTCTCCAGCTCCTTCTTCGGCCCCTATCCAGCCGCACCGAGTCAGAACCCGCAGCCGAGCGCCGGGGGCCAGCGCAGAAGTCGCCCTCATCGGGCGCAGCCTGCGCCACGCAGTCCGCGATGTCGAATCAATGCTCATGGCGATTGCACTGCCAGTTCTCCTGATGCTTATGTTCACGTTCGTGTTCGGTGGTGCGCTCGATCCTGGCGGTGACTACGTCAACTATGTGGTCCCCGGAATCGTACTCACCTGCGCCGGCTTCGGTGCAGCCTCGACCTCGCTGTCGGTGGCGAACGACATGACCTCTGGATTCGTCGATCGATTGCGCGCGATGCCGATGAGGGCGTCAGCGGTCATCACAGGACACGTGGTGGCGAGCCTACTGAAGAATCTGTTCGCCACAGGAGTCGTCATCGCCGTGGCGGTGCTCATCGGCTTCCGACCAACGGCAGATCTGGGTCAATGGCTGGCGACGATAGCTCTCATTGCGCTCTACATCCTGGCTATCACCTACCTCTTCGCTGCCATCGGACTGGCGTCGAAGTCCGCCGAGTCGGCCAATGGGTACGGCTTCATCCTGCTGTTCCTGCCATACGTATCCAGCGCCTTTGTGCCGGTCGAGACGATGCCGGGATGGCTGACGGTCTTTGCCGACAACCAGCCGATCACGCCGATCATCGATGCATTGCGCAGCCTGCTCATCGGCACCGAGATGGGCAACTCCGGCGTGCTCGCGGTCGGGTGGTGCGCGGTGATTCTGGGACTCGCAGCTATCTGGGCCTCACGGCTGTTCACCGCCAAGGTCGGTCGCCGTTAAACTCCCGCTACGACACATCGCGCCATGGCCCCGATAGATTCTTCGAGGCGAAGTCATTGAGCCGAATTCGTGGAGAGGAACGTGCGGAACCGCGCACCGAACAGATATTCGACGGTGCTTGCCCCGCGATCGGGTATCACCTTGCCGGTCTTTCGTCTCGGCTGCGGCGGACCATGGGCTTTGTCGATTCCTTGGAATCGCCGGCGCGGCTTCACTGCACTCTCGTCTATGGTGTCGGCGTCAGTGTGGGTTGCGGCAGCATCTTCGAATTTGCCAACACCTGCCCGGGAGTCGATCGGCTTGGTCCTCGTCTCGTAGCGGTGGCCCGTCGGGGTCTTCACGATCAGTTTCTCGGGAGACGATACGTGCTTCCAGCCGTTGAGCTCCTTGGCGAAATTGCAGGCGGCGCACAGGCCCGAGGCATTGTCCCAATCGGTGTCGCCACCAGCGGCGAAGGCCGTGGCATGGTCAGCGTGTTTGATCTGCGCATCGCACCATGGTGAGCGGCAGACGTCGTCACGGATGACGATCATGCGTCGCAGCAGTCCCGAGAACTCCCGGCGGCGGGAGTCCATGCGCACCAGCTGGCCGTCGTCCGGGCGGGTGTAGAGCCTGCGCAGGAATACACTCGCCTCGTTCTCGGCAACGAACTTCCGTGCCGCTCCGGCAGGGAGTGGTCCGACGCCGGGCAGCCACGCCGGAGTGTCTCCGGGCCCGACCAGGCTGTCATCGTTCATCACGAGGTGGATCTCCGTGGGCACCGCCTCGGCGCACTCCTGGCCTGTGGTCCGTTCGACGAGCAGGTCAGCCATGACCTGAGACTGTGTGCGTCTGCCCGATTCCCCGGTCCCGATGAGCGAAGCCGCGGATTTCTTCAGGTTCGCGTAGACGGCCACTGCCTGAGGCATGGGCAGCAACGCGCTGAGGTATGCCATGTTGCCGGGTGCCGGACGAACCGAGACTGCCCGTTCTTCGATGCATTTCTCAAGGTGTGCCACGGCCGCCTGCTGATCGACCTGCTGTGCCAGGGCGCGAACTTCGTTGCCAAGTCGACCGACCCCCACCTCGGCGAGGCGATCAGCCATGCGTTCGTCGACCTGTCGCCGCTTGTCCCTAGGAAGCCAGTCGGTTTCCTTCGCAACGGCTCGAGCCTTCTCTTCGGAGATGCTGCCGGTCCTCAACGCCGAATAGGTGTGGGGCAGATCGATGAGCAGGGAACGCGAGAATTTCAGGAGCGTGCTCCCCCGGGCCCGAGACACCTTGCGAGCCAGTGCGATCTCCGCTCCGACACCCTTGCCCTGCTTTCTGCTCGTCATGCCTTCTTCGGCTTCACGATTGCGTCGACGCATGTCGAAGGTCAGGGTTTCCCTGGCTTGGGCCGCAGCAGCGGCAGATGTCAGTTCCTCGAGCGCAGTGATCCTGTCGATGGCATCGACCTCGCTGAGGGCCGGAGGCAGATTCGACAGCACCTCGTGCCACCGATGTATCTCGGTGATCACCTCGGGAACCGACTGTGCTTTCATACCCATCAGGCTAGCTTTCGCCACTGACACGACATTCTTCGCCGGTGTTGCTCCTGGTCAGAAGTCGATGTCGATGTGTGCGTCGCGGTCCCAGTCGCCGGCCCAGCCGAGATGGTCGAGAGCGAAGTCGAGGATGCCTGCGGTGAAGCCCCAGACCTTGAGCACGCCGACGTCGAAGGCCGGTGTGGTGATCTTCAGGTCCGGTCGGGAGAACGTGCCCCGATTGGCTGGTGCCACCAGGTCAGCGACAGAAACCCGGTAGACGGAGTACGACTCCGATTTGTCCATCACCCGCACTGCCCCGGGCTGGGCCCAATAGCCGATGACCGGAGTGACCTGAAACTTGCTGACGGGGATGTAGAGCGGATCCATCTGCCCGAGTACGTCGACCGTCGCGGGCACGATCCCGGCCTCTTCCTGCGCCTCGCGCAGGGCTGCGGCGACCAGGGAGTCGTCTTCCGGGTCCCGACCGCCGCCGGGAAATGCCACTTGACCTGGGTGATTGCGCAGCGTGCTCGCCCGCTGCAGCAAGACGATGTCAACGTCGACACCGAAGTCTGCCAGGCGTGATGACTCGCCTCGACCGGCGTCTGTGCGCGGCTGGCCTCCCCTGCCGAAGAGCATGAGAACCGCAGCATCACGCACCGAATGATCGTCCGGTGCCGGCGTTCGTCGCAGCCACTCTGGTGAACCATTCGATGCCGCCAGATTCTCCAGCTGAGTCCGCAGCGTCTGGTCATGGACGACGTCACGGACGTCTGCGGCCTGAACTGTGTCCTGATCGCTCGGGTTGGGACCTACCTGCCGATGTTCACTCGCGTTGGCGCTCATGCCTGGGGCGCCATTTCGAAACGCAACATTGCCCGCGCCTTCTCCGGATCGAGTTCCCCGACCCCGAACGAGGGACACAGAGCCATCAATGGGCAGGCTCCACAGGCGGGCCTGCGCGAGTGGCAGATACGTCGTCCGTGGAAGATGACCCGGTGGGAGAGCAGAGTGAGATCCTTCTTCGGGAACAGGGCCGCGATCTCATGCTCGGCCTTGACCGGGTCGTCCTCCTCGGTCCATCCGAGTCTGCGTGCCAGGCGTCCCATGTGTGTGTCCACGGTCAGTCCTGGGGTGTCGAAGGCGTTTCCGAGCACCACGTTGGCTGTCTTGCGGCCGACTCCGGCGAGCTTGACGAGCCTGTCCAAGGAATTGGGGACCTCGCCGTCGTAGGTGTCGACGAGTTCGTTCGCGAGTTTGACGATGTTGCGGGCCTTCGCCCGGTAGAAGCCCGTCGAGTGGATGAGCTCCTCGACCTCGATGAGGTTGGCCACCGCGAGGCTGTGCGCGTCGGGGAAGACGGAGAACAGTCCCGGCGTCACCGCATTGACCCGGATGTCTGTGGTCTGTGCCGACAGGACGGTCGCGATGAGGAGCTGGAACGGGGTCTCGAAGTCGAGCTCGCACTTCGCGTTCGGATACACCTCGGCGAGGATTCGATGAATCTTCCTCGCCCGTCGGGTCTTGCCCAATGAGGTTTCCTTCGCGAACTTCCGCGCGCTCTTCTCTGCCACCGTCAACACGACTCACCATCCTAATCTGTGCCCCGGCTTTGCGCAGTTGCGTCCCTCACATCGCCGAGGTGGGGCTGCCCTTTCCCGGCGAACGGGATCGTCCATACGCAACCGTGGCCCACCTCGGCGAGGGTGGAGGAAACGCAAACAAAACCCCTTGTTTTGCACTAATGCCGCAAACTCCGGGGCCTTTGCTGGTATCAGCACCGTTGACCAGGTAGATTTATCTGTGATTACCACGACAAGGAGGACACAGTGGATATTGAAGTTGTGCGGGGCGCCACGCTCTTCGCAGGTTTGGACGATGAGGCCACAAGCGCATTGATGAAGTTCATGAACCCGCGGAGTCTCCGTCGGGGAACCGTGCTTTTCCACGAGGGCGATGCCGGTGACGAACTCTATATCGTCTCCAGCGGCAAGCTCAAGATCGGCCGCGAGTCCTCCGACGGCCGCGAAAATCTGCTCTCGGTCATCGGACCGGGCGAGATCATCGGTGAGCTCAGCCTCTTCGATCCGGGCCCACGTTCGACCTCTGTCACCGCTGTCTCTCAGTCCGAGCTGCTCAGCCTCAAGCATGAGGACCTCACGACCTGGCTCGATGAGCGCCCACGTGCGGCGATGAACCTGCTCAAGGCTCTGGCTCAGCGTCTGCGTCGGACCAATGAGACCGTTGGTGACCTCGTGTTCTCCGATGTTCCCGGTCGCGTTGCCAAGGCGCTGCTGGACCTTGCCTCTCGCTTCTCGAAGCCGGCACCGGACGGCGTCCTCGTTGCTCACGACCTGACGCAGGAAGAGCTCGCGCAGCTCGTCGGCGCCTCGCGTGAGACCGTGAACAAGGCTCTGGCCGACTTCGCAGCTCGTGGCTTCATCCGTCTCGAAGCTCGTTCCGTCGTCATCCTCGACATGGAGCGCATGCGCAACCGCGCCCGCTGATCCACTGCGCAGCGCGGCTGAGATCTGCCGCGGTCGCACAACAAGGAACTCCCCAGCTTGATGGCTGGGGAGTTCCTTGTTTCATGAGTGGACCCTCGCCGAGGTGGGCCGGCGTAGCCCTCGGCCCGGACGCGAGGATTTCGCTTCAGTCGGAGAGAAGGCGAGAGGTTGTTGCCCGCCTGAAAAGGACAATGACACTGATCAGTGCGATGATCCCGGCGACTGACAGGATCGTGAAGTCGACAGGCAGCACAGTGAATCGTTCGTCGGACCATCCCGTTTCCTTCGCACCGACGCTGCACCTGATCCCAGGCGGGAAGAAACTCGTTTCATAGCCGAAACCGTGCTCTAGAGGTATGCCCTCAGGAGTGGCGGGACACCATGGCTGGTCAGGGTTGCCGCGGTTGCGCAGCGAGTATCCGACACCCCACGTGTGGAAGAGCGTGACCATGATGGCAGGCACGCTGATCGCTAAATAGAGCCACGGGCTGAGCCAGAATCGCTGCCCTGGCCGGTGTTTCGTCCGACCGCGGCTCATTCATCCTCGGGCGTGAGCGCGCCGAGGTAGTTCAGCTGGGCCCGCACGATCTGCTCGGCGGCTCCGCGAACACTCGGGTCGACGTCGTGGTAGACGATGTCGCAGACATCGGTGGCGCTCGCAGCTCCCTGTGCCAGGGCAGCTCTGACCTGCTCGATGCGTTCGAGGCGATGGCTGCGGTAGTACTCGAGCACCTGGGCAGGGGATTCGATGCTGGGACCGTGTGCCGGCTCGATGCTGGAATAGCGTCCCTCGTCGAGCAGACGCAGCAGCCGGTCCAGTGACTCCAGATAGTCGCGCAGAGAGCCTTCCGGGTGGGTGACGATCGTCGTCCCTTCCCCCAGGACCGTGTCGCCACTGTAGAGCACGTGATCGTGGATGAGACTGATGCTGTCCATCGTGTGACCCGGCGTTGCTACGACTTCTAAGACATCGGTGGTGTCAGTGCCGAATGCGATCCTGTCACCATCGGCCACAGGAGGTGTCAGACGGCTGAATTTCTCCAGCACCGCGTACACGGGCACGTCCGGGGCCCACTGCTCCACGCTGCCCAGCATCTCGGAGTGATCGGCATGCTGATGGGTGAGGACGATTGCGGTGAGCCTGCGATCACCGATCTCGGCCAGGAAGTTGTCCCGATGCTCGGCCAATTCAGGGCCCGGATCGATGAGCACCGATGACGTGTCATCAGCCGAATTGATGACGTAAGTGTTGGTGCCCGTCAGTGTCATCGGGGACGGATTGTTCGCGCGGATCCTCATGAGTCCTCGGTCTCCTCCTCGCCGGTTTCGGCGTTGTCGTCATCGTCGCTCAGGGACAGGAACCCTGGGCTCTGGTCATTCTCGTCGTCACCGACGGCCACCGCATGGTCACGCAGGGTGCCTTTGCGGTAGAGGTCGCGTCCGGGATGGATGACGACTCGCCATTCGCCGTCGTCGTTGGTCACCTCGGGCCGCAGCGGGTGCAGGTCACGCACCTGGGCCATGGCCGCTCCGACGCTGGGCACCTCGACCAGGCTCTCCGCGATCAGCCGTGTGCTAGCGCTGATCCTGTCGGGGTCCCCGCCGGAGTAGGCGAGAATCTCCTGTGGTCGTTTCCAACCGCCGGATGTCTCGTTCGGGGACAGGAAGTCGATCTCTTGCCCAAATGGCACTGTGGCCAGGAAGAATGTGGTGTCGAAGCGGTGCAGCTGGGTCGCTGTGTTGATCCACCGCAGCCAGGGTTTGCACAGGTCCGGGCGCAGCCTGAGATCACGTTCGCGCAGGATCTGGGACCAGGAGATCTCGCTGGAGAACAGTCGTGCCCGTGTTCCGCGCCAATCCGTCTGTGGTGTGGCCACAATGTCTCGATCGACATCCTCGGCCAACAGGACGCCGGCAGCGGCGAATGAGATGCGAGCCGCGGCCGAGAAGTGGTGCAGCGCCCGTGACTTGTTGTCGATGCTCAGTGTCCGCGCACAGCGGGCCGAATTCCATCCGGCCAGAGGCAGGTTGCGCAGGTCGCCGGGACGCAGGTTGCTGACCGGGTAGGCGAGCCGGTTGCGATCCTCGATTCCCCTGGCGTCAAGCTGCCGAGTGATGAAGGTTTCCACACCTTCCAGTGAGTCCCTGATCAACACGATCGCCGAGGCGGGTCGTGGAGCTTCGGGGACCGGGAACCGCCCGTCGGACTGCCATTGGTCCAAAAGCCAACGCAGCTCCGACGAGACGGGCAGGGTGCGTCCGCTAAGCGGCATCGTCCTCAACCTCGACGACGACCTCGACCTCGACGGGCGTGCCGAGAGGAAGAGTGTTCACACCCACGGCGCTGCGCGTGTGCTGGCCGCGGTCGCCGAAGATCTCACCGTAGAGTTCGGAGACGCCATTGATGACGGCCGGCTGCTGGGTGAAGTCATCAGCGGAGTTGACGAATCCGGTGACCTTGACGACGCGCACGATCTTGTCGAGATCGCCGATGACGCCGGCGATTGCGGCGAGAGCGTTGAGCCCTGCAGTTCGCGCCAGGTCGTAGCCGGTCTCGAGATCGACATCCGAGCCGATGTGGCCCGTCGCCGGCAGCTTTCCGTCGACGACGGGCAGCTGGCCGGACGTGTAGACATAGTTGCCGGTACGCAGCGCTGGGACGTAGACGCCAGCAGGTGCGGCGACATCGGGCAGGGTGAGACCGAGTTCAGCAATGCGGTCTAAGGTCTTCGACATGTTTGTTCCTTCGACGGGGGTGTTTTCAGGTCAGTCTGATGGCCAGACTCTGGTGGTCAGACTCTGGTGCTCAGTCCGTGCTGCTTCAGGCTTTGGGGCGCTTGAGGTAGGCCACGAGGCCGTTGTTGTCGGGGCCCGGAACAACCTGGACGAGTTCGTAGCCGTCTTCGCCCCACTGGTCGAGGATCTGCTTCGTCGCGTGGACGATGAGCGGCACGGTGACGTATTCCCACTTGGTCATGATTCTCCTTGAGTCTGTGTCCGCCCGAGTCTCCCGATGCGTCATCGGAACGAGCGTCTGCATGGACCGAATGCCGATGGTTCTTTGGATGCGCGACCGGCAATCATTGTCGTTCCCAACACTAGCCGAGAACCCTCACGCCCACAGCCACCCATGCCACAGTGTGAAAGGCGTTGACCGACGAGAGCGGGGTGGGACGATCGTCATGATCGTCCCACCCCGCTGATTCTCAGGATGTCCGGTGCTCAGTTGCCGCCGAGGCCCGGAGCTTCATCTCCGCCTCCGCCGCCACCGTCGCCGCCTCCGGTACCGCCGCCGCCATTGCCGCCGCCGGTGCCTCCACCGCCGCCGTTGCCACCGCCGTTGTTACTGCCGCCGCCTCCCCCGCCGGTGCCTCCACCGCCGCCGTTCTGGCTGCCGCCACCGCCGGTGCCGCCTCCGCCACCGCCGCCGGAGCCACCGCCGCCGGAGCCTCCGGTGCTGCCGCCGCCGCCCATGTACTTGCTGCTCGGCTTGGGGAATCCGGTGTTGCCCTTCGTCTCCTTGACCGCCTGGCTCATATAGGACTGCCAGGTCTTACCGGAGATCGTGGCACCGTAGACGTGTCCGCGGACAGCGCCCTGGCTGTTGTTTCGCCAATCGCGCGTTCCAGCCGGGTCACCTGTCCAGACCGCAGTCGCCAGCGTCTTCGTGAACCCAAGCAACCAGGTGTGGCCGACGTCGAAGTTCGTCGTACCGGTCTTTGCACCTGCTGGCACACCGATCTTCAACTGGGTGGTCGTACCGCCGTTGAACGTCTGTGACAGCGCATACGCGACGCCCTTGGCCACCTCTTTGTCGAGGACTCGCTTACAGCCTTCTCCCGGCACATCGAGCTTCTTGCCTGAACGGTCCTTGATGGACAGGATCGGCTTCGGGCCGCAGAACTCGCCTTCGTTTGCGAAAGCGGCGAATGCTGCCGCCATCGCGATCGGAGTGGTCTCAGTCGTACCCAGGATCGAGGACGGGGACAGCGCCTGGATGAATCCAGCTTCGTTCTTGAAGTCCAGCTTCTCGCCGCTGCCGTAGCGAATTCCCAGGTCCATGGCTGTGTCCATGACCTTGCACATGTTGAGCTGGTTGCCCATGGCAGCGTAGCCGGTGTTCACGGACTTCTTCGTGGCTTCCAGCGCGGTCATCGAGCCTTTGCCCTCACCGTCTCCGGCGTTGTTCGGGTCCCAGTCACCGCCCATGTTGGGACAGCCCTCGTACTTCCAGGAACTTGCCGGGAAGTTGCGCTTCGTAGCGTTGACCGTGGTGTTGAGGCCGCGGCCGGATTTCAGCCACGTTGCCAGCACGAAGGGCTTCCACGTCGAACCGACCTGGAAACCGCCACCGCCGTTGTGTTTCCGGTCCACCGTGTAGTTGATGCTGGTCTTCTTGTTCTTTTCGTTCTTCTTGACCTCACCAACCGTGTATTCGCGGTTCTCAGCCATGGCGATGACCTCACCCGTGCCCGGTTCGATCGTGACCAAGGCGTGTCCGGCGCCCGAGGGGTCGCCCACAGGAACACGATTCTTGACCTCTTTGTCAGCGATCTTCTGAATGTCCGGGTTGAGGCTGGTTTTGATCGTCAGCCCGCCTCGCTGCAGGAACGCGATGCGTTCGTCGACGGTGTCGCCGAAGGTCTCGTCGTTCTTGATGACGTTCTCAACGTAGTCGCAGAAGAATTCCGCCTGGCTCTTCGCGGCGGAACAGCCGTTCGGAGTCTCATGCAGGTCGAGGTCGAGGTCGGTCTTGACCGCCTTGTCGTATTCCTTCTGGGTGATGTGGTCGTACTTGAGCATCTGCCCCAGCACAGTGTTGCGGCGCTTCTTCACCTGGTCGGGGATCCGCTGCGGGTTGAAGGCCGAAGGGTTCTGCACAATGCCGGCGAGCATCGCCGACTGCTCAATATTCAGGTCCTTGGCGTCGATGCCCCAGTATTTGTGGGCGGCCGCCTGCACTCCGTAGGCATTGGGCGAACCGGAGTAGTTGTTGATGTTCATGTAGCGGTTGAGAATGTCCTTCTTGTCGTACTTCTTCTCAACTGCCACAGCGAGTTTGGCTTCGCGCAGCTTACGCGCATAGCCGGCTGTGCCCTTCGACTCCTTGGCTGCCGACACACCCTCTTTGTCCGCTTCGGCGTGGGCGTTCTCCGCGAGCACGTTCTTCACATACTGCTGAGTCAGCGTTGATCCGCCCTGTGTCGTCGAGGACACCATGTTGTGCACCGCCGCACGCGCGATGCCCTCGATGTCGACGCCGCCGTGTTCGAAGTACCTGTAGTCCTCGACTGCGATCGTCGCGTCCTGCATGTGGTCTGAGATCTCATCGAGGGGCACCTCGACTCGGTTCTGCCAGTAGAACTCTGCGATCTCCGATCCGTCGGAGGCAAGCATCGTCGACTTCTCCCCCAGATCCTGGATCTCGAGGGTGGCGGGAAGCGAATTGAAGATCTCGACGGCACTGTTTGCGCTGGCAGTAGCGACACCGACCCCGGGGATGGCAAGACCGGCGGCGACGATTCCCGCCACCGCGCTCACGGCGACGAATTGGAGGAACGCACCCGTCTTGGTCGGATTCGGATTTGACTCAGGAGACACCATGACAACAAGTCTAGCTAATACGAGTTGTGCAAATTCTCAAAAACCGTTGAGAACGTCAGCCTCTGGGAACCAAGGTCAGGAGGCTGACCTCGGGACGGCAGGCGAAACGCACCGGTGAGAAGGGCGAGAAGCCCAACCCGGCAGAGATCTCGACAAGAGATTTTCGATACGGAAAGACACCTCTCGCGCGTGTCCGATCCAGGTCGCAGTTCGTCACCGGCGCACCCCAGAAGGGGACCCGAATCTGTCCCCCGTGGGTGTGTCCGGTCATGATGAGATCGGCCCCCGCCG
The DNA here is from genome assembly GCF_003932995.1 of Brevibacterium aurantiacum. Lineage (NCBI taxonomy): Bacteria > Bacillati > Actinomycetota > Actinomycetes > Micrococcales > Brevibacteriaceae > Brevibacterium > Brevibacterium aurantiacum. Next base: position 974,927 of record NZ_CP025333.1, on the reverse strand, counting down.
AGGTGAACGCCTCCAGGGTGCGCGAATACGGCGCGTGCGTAACGCCCACTTTCACCCCAGAAGCAGGATCGAACCGTGGGTAGTCGTACGCGTTCGGACCGCTCCCCTGACCCTGGTTCAGCTGGATTCGGTCGCGGTCGATGTGGGAATCCCCGAGACCGCAGAAATCGATCCTGGTCCCCCGGATCGTCAGACTCGCCTCGGCGTTGTCGAGGAAATGCCATCCACGGGTCACGGCGGGCGTGTCTCTGGCCTCGAACCCACGGATCAGGGCCTTGACGTCGAGGTCGGGCTGCGTACGGTGCTTCACCTCTGAAGGTGAGCGCAGGTACTTCGCGGGGTTCTTCGCTGTGGGTGAGAAGAAGTCATTGGATCCAAGGACGAAGACCCCGGGAACGTCGAGGAGCCCATCGAAGACATCGAGGACGGCGGGCACGATGTCGGCAGAGAGATTGTCGCCGGTATTGACGACCACGTCGGGCTCCAACCGGGTCAGCGCCTTGACCCATGCGGCTCTGTGTTTCTGCCACGGAGCCAGATGCAGATCCGAGACGTGCAGCATTCTGATGCTCTTCGCCCCGGCGGGCAGTATCGGCAGTGTGTGGCGCCGGACCGTGAAGAGGTGCGGTTCGATGACCGCTCCCCAGATTCCGGCCGCCGCGGGGACTGCAAGGGCGCCGGCGAATAGTGCACGTTTCTTCATTCGTCCAACTCTAGTCGGCGATCCTGCCCGTTCTCCCACCGACTGCCTCCCCCAAGGACCGCCTGACGGCGCCTCAGGTGACGGTCGCGACGGGGTTCTCATGTTCGTCTGCGGCACGGGCCGTGCGGCGACGATGCAGATGCTTCATCCGCCGCCGCCCCACGAGGCGGCAGACGAGGTAGATGAGGAAGGAGATCGTGGTGACGAACGGGCTGATCGGCACCACCGGTGAGCCGAGCGCGATGAGGATGCCGCCGACTGATGATGTGACCGCGAAGATGACGCTGAGCACCGGAACCCACACCGGGGAGGCCGAGAGCTGGGTGGCAGCCGCCGCCGGAGTGATGAGCAGAGCCAACACGAGGAGCACGCCCACCACCTGCACGCTCAATGCCACGGCCAGGCCGAGGACGAGCATGAACACGATCGTCAGCCCGGACACCGGCACCCCTTTGGCGCGGGCGACCTCGGGGTCGAGGCTGGCGAACATGAGCGGGCGCCAGATCACGGCGAGCACCAGAAGCACGATCAGCGAACTCACCACCAGGGTCATGATCTGGCTCGGGGTGATGGCCACGATCTGACCGGTCAGCAGCCCGAACTTGCTGGCGGCCCGACCGTCGTAGAGGGCGAGGAACAGGATCGCCAGGCCCAGGCCGAAGGGCATGAGCACGCCGATGATGGCATTCTTCTCCGAGGCCTTGGCCCCGCCCACGCCGATGATGAGAGCGGCGATGATGGAGCCGATGATGGAACCGCCCACCACGTCGAACCCGATGAGCAGGGCGAAGGCGGCACCGGCGAACGAGAGCTCGGAGATTCCGTGGACTGCGAAGGGGATGTCGCGGGCCATGACGAAGACGCTGATGAGTCCGCCGACGACGCCGAGCAGCCCGGCCGCGATGAGCGAGTTGAACAGCAGCGCCACCAGCTCGCCGTAGTCTTCGAAGGTGAAGAGGCTGCCGAAGATCTCCTGAGCCGTCATCGGATCGCACCTCGTTCTCTGGTCATGTCACCGTCGTGGACGTGGTGGTCAACGCATTCGGCCTCGCCGCCGACGACGATGAGCCGACCGCCCACTCGCACCACTTCGACTGGGGAGCCGTAGAGCCGGGACAGCGATTCGGTGGTCATCACCTCGGCGGGGGTGCCGACGAGGAAATGACCGCCCACGATATAGAGGACACGGTCGACGTAGGGCAGGATCGGGTTGATCTCATGGGTGACGAAGAGGACTGCAGTGTTGCGTTTGACCCGCTGCTCATGGAGCAGACTGGCCACGACTTTCTGATGGTGGATGTCCAGGGACAGGAGTGGTTCGTCGCACAGCAGCACCGACGGGTCGTTGGCCAGGGCCTGGGCCACGCGCAGTCGTTGGAGCTCGCCACCGGACAGTGTCCCGGCTGGCGCATCGGCATAGTCGCGGGCGCCGACGGAGTTCAGCAGCTCGTCGACCTGATGACGACGTCGCTTCAGGAAGCGGCCCGGTCCCCAGCGGTGCCCGTCGATGCCCATCCGGACCAGATCGAGACCGCGCATCGGGGTGTGCTGGTCGATTCCTCGCTGCTGGGGGATGTAGCCGATTGCCGAGTTGCCCGCATGAACATTCCTGCCGTCGATCTGGGCTGAGCCCGTCGACAGCGAATGCTGGCCCAGCAGCACCTTGAGCAGCGATGTCTTTCCGGTTCCATTGGGTCCCAGCACCGCCACGAACTCCCCCGGTGCAACGTCGAGGTCGAGGTCATGCCAGAGCACACGTTCCCCGAAACGCAGTTCGGCGTCGCGCAGACTGATCACCGGGGTGTGGCCGGTGGCCGTGGTCTGCTCTGGAGAAACGTTGGAATCAGGGGCCATTCTCAGTGTTTGTGTCCTTCGAGCGCGGTGGAGATTTCAGTGATGTATTCGCCCATCCAATCCGCGTAGTGCGTATCGGCCGGCATCGTCTCGCCGAGGTCGACGACCGGCACATCGGACTTCTCAGCCGTGGATTTCAACTGCTCTGCCTGTGGACCTGCCGCTTGAGTATTGTACCCAAGCAGCACCGCATCACCCGACGAGATCTGTTCCTCGGCCTTCTTCAGCACCAGCGGCGGCACATCGTTGCCCTCTTCCACTGCTTCGAGGAACTCATCGGAGGTGATGTTCTTCAGCCCCATGTCCGCAAACAGCCACAGCGGTACGGGCTCAGTGGCCGCGACCTCGTCACCCTCGTGCTCAGCCTTGGCGTCATCGATCTGCGACTGCAGCTTCTCCAGCGTCTTCTTGTACTCATCGGCATTGGCCGTGAAGTCATCTTTGTGTTCGGGCTCGGCCTCGCCGAGGTGGGTCGCAACCTCGTCGACGAGCTTCGTCATCGTGGGCAACGAGTACCAGAGATGTTCGTTGAACTCCCCGTGGGCGTGCTCGTGACCGTCTTCTTCGCCGTGGTCGTGACCTTCTTCTTCGCCGTGCTCATGGACGTGGCCGCCGCCCTTGGCTTCCTCATCACCGTGATCATGGGGTTCATTGCCGAGGTCCTCGGATCCTGGCAGGCCCGAGATGGAGACCGTGTCGATGGTGTCGATGTCGACGTCGGAGGCCTCGAGCATCGTGGTCATGAACGAGTCGTAGCCGCCGCCGTTCTGGATGACCAGGTCGGCCTTCGACAGCTTCAGGCGGTCCTGTGTCGTGGCTTCATAGGAGTGCGGGTCCTGGTTGGGGTCATCGATGACCGCGCTGACCTTCGCGAAGTCTCCTGCCACCTGGGACACGATGTCGGCGTACACATTGGTCGAGGCGACGACCGAGAGCTCGGTGGATCCAGAGGCCTGTCCCCCGCACCCGCTCAGGGCCGCAACAGTGGTCACAGCGATTGCCCCGGACATGATGCCGAGTCGGGAAGAGCGCATGGTGTGCCTTTCAGAGCGTAAGAGAGGACCGGTGTGTCAACGACGTTCACCCTACTCAGCTTGAAGGCTCACCACTAATATAAATATTTATATATAGCAACTTGTTTATGTGTGGAAACAGGAGAGCCGCCCGAGACCAACGGTCTTCGGACGGCTCCCATTCAGCTCAGCTCGAGCGTGTTTGGGCTCTGTGCTCAGGCGGCCTGTGACTCGACCTTCTTCGCCAGCAGTGCCGCGATCTGCACTGTGTTCAGGGCAGCACCCTTGCGCAGGTTGTCGTTGGCCACGAACAGGACGAGACCCTTGCCCGCAGGGGCAGACTGGTCGGCACGGATGCGGCCGACGAAGCTCGCGTCCTTGCCCGCTGCCTTCAACGGTGTCGGGACGTCCTCCAGTTCGACACCCGGTGCTTCGGCGAGCACCTCGGTGGCCTTGGCTGGGGTGATCTCGGAGCCGAACTCCGCGTGGATGCTCAGGCTGTGTCCCGTGAACACGGGAACGCGAACGCAGGTTCCTGCCACGAGGAGATCGGGCTTACCGAGAATCTTGCGGCTCTCGTTGCGCAGCTTCTTCTCTTCGTCGGTCTCGAGTTCACCGTCGTCGACGATGGATCCGGCCATGGGCAGGACGTTGAACGCAATGGGCTCGACGTAGTTGTCCGGGGCGGGCAGGCTGACCGCGCTGCCATCGCGGGCCAGCTTGCGTGAGTCGGCGACACCGGCTTCGAGCTGGCTGGCGAGTTCCTCAACTCCGCTCACGCCGGAACCGGACACTGCCTGGTAGGTGCTGACGATGAGTCGCTGGAGGCCAGCGGCGGAATCGAGCGCTTTGAGGACCGGCATCGCGGCCATCGTGGTGCAGTTCGGGTTGGCGATGATGCCCTTGGGCAGTGTGTCCAGAGCCTCTGGGTTGACCTCGCTGACGACCAGGGGGACGTCAGGATCCGAGCGCCACGCCGAGGAATTGTCGACCACGATGGCTCCGGCCGCGGCGAAACGTTCTGCCTGGGCACGGGAAGTGGCCCCACCGGCGGAGAACAATGCGATATCGAGCCCGCTGGGGTCCGCCTCGGCGGCATCTTCGACGGTGATGGACTCACCGTTGAACTCGACGACCTTGCCAGCCGACCTCGCCGAGGCGAAGAGTCGCAGGCTGTTGATCTCGAATCCGGGATTGTCTGCCAGCAGGTCTAGCATGACGCCGCCCACCTGACCGGTTGCTCCGACTACTCCGATATTGACGCTCATCGTCCGGTACCTCCGTAAACCACTGCTTCGTCGTCTTCACTGTCGAGTCCGTACGCGGCATGTGCGGCACGGACGGCGTCGTCGAGGATGTCTGCTCGTGTGACGACGCTGATGCGGATCTCCGAGGTGGAGATCATGTCGATGTTGACCTGGGCGTTGCTCAGGGCCTCGAACAGGATGGCGGTCACGCCTGGGTGAGAGCGCATCCCTGCGCCCACGACCGAGAGCTTGCCGATCTGGTCGTCGTAGCGGACCTGGTCGAAGCCGATCGAGGTCTTCACCGCATCGAGGGCTTCGAGCGCCTTGGCGCCGTCATCCATCGGCAGAGTGAAGGAGATGTCGGTCTTGCCGGGTTCGCGGGTGGAGATGTTCTGGACGATCATGTCGATGTTGATCTCCGTCGCGGCCATGGTGTTGAAGATTTCGGCAGCCTTGCCGGGAACGTCGGGAACGCCGACGATCGTGACCTTGGCCTCCGAGCGATCATGGGCGACTCCGGAAATGATTGCCTGTTCCATGTTGGACTCCGTTTCTGATTCCGCTATTGCCGGGGCCTTCGATCCCTGCTTCGGCCGGAAGGCTTCAGGAATGGGTGAGTCGGTCACCCAGGTGCCTTGATTACGTGAGAATGAGGACCGCACGTGCACGGGCACGTTGTACCGGCGGGCGTACTCGACGCACCGGAGCATGAGGACCTTGGCGCCCGAGGCCGCCATCTCCATCATCTCCTCGTAGCCGATCTCATCGATCTTGTGTGCTGTCGGCACGATGCGGGGGTCGGCGGTGAAGACACCATCGACGTCGGTGTAGATCTCGCAGACATCGGCATCCAATGCCGCTGCGAGGGCAACCGCGGTCGTATCTGATCCGCCGCGCCCCAATGTGGTGATGTTCTTCGCTGTTTGGCTGACTCCCTGGAATCCGGCCACAATAGCCACATATCCCTGGTCGAGTGCCGAGCGGATGCGACCTGGCGTGACGTCGATGATGCGCGCCTTGCCGAACTGCTCGTCGGTGATCACACCGGCCTGTGAGCCGGTGAACGACTGTGCTTCCTCGCCGAGGTTGGCAATCGCCATGGCAAGAACTGCCATGGAGATGCGCTCACCTGCAGTCAGGAGCATGTCGAGTTCACGGGCTGGGGGCATCGGAGAAACCTGTTGGGCCAAGTCGATGAGATCGTCGGTGCTGTCTCCCATGGCCGACACCACGACAACTACTTCGTGACCGGCCTGACGGTTTTCGACAATTCGCTTGGCCACCCGCTTCACCGATTCCGCATCGGCTACCGAGGACCCGCCAAACTTCTGGACGACTATGCTCACTGCAGTCTCTTCCTTATCGCTGATAAGTTCCGTGCCGGGCGATCGATTCCATGGTTCCAAACATGGTGGTCTCGTGCTTGCTTCGATCAGGATTTCAGCCGTGTCGGCTCTCCGGCACCTCGACCATTATATGAGGTCAGCCATTTCACTTCACCTTCGCCCGTCATTCAGACACTGCTCAGGGACGCCGTTTTCGCGGCGACAGTCCGCCGAGATCCCCGCGCTGTTCACGATCTCGAGTACTCGAGCGACGATGTGATCTGCTTGTCTCAGACGACGCGATGTGCTCGTCTCGGTCGGGGCGATGTGCTCATCTCAGTCGGGGCGGACATTGACGGTGAACAGGTCCCCGGGCTGGCAGTCCAGAACCTGGCACAGTGCGATGAGTGTTGAGTATCTGATGGCTTTGGCGCGGTTGTTCTTCAGCACCGAGAGGTTGGCCAGGGACACATCGACGAGTTTCGAGAGTTCAGTCAGGCTCAGACCTCGCTGGGTCAGCAGAGAGTCCAGATGGCAGACGACGTGGAGTGATTCGAATTCCTCAACCATCAGACGAGGCCCTCGAGTTCTTCCGAAGCCCTCTGCCCCGAAGTGAAGCAGCGCCGCAGCAGCTCGATTCCACCGACGACACCCAGCAAGACGAACGCCTGGACCGTCGTCACGCCCGGACCTACCTCATCGGCGATGTCGAGATCACGCGAGACCATGTTGCTGCCCAGCACCATCGCGGCGAAATAGACCAGCCATCCCACGGCGATGAAGCTCTCGAGCACTCCGAGCGCCATGATCGAACGGCTGGTGAACGGGTCACCTTTGGCAATATCCCTGATGACGGGAACGATCGCGACTGCAGCGACTATGAAGGTGAGGATCAGCGCGATCTTCGCAATGAGGAGCAGGACCATCGTCGCGGTGGCCAGGTCGGTTGTGGACACCGTGATCTGAGTCAGTCCGCTCAGAGTCGCTTCTCCCCCTGGGAAGCCAAGTGTCGCCACAGCATCGGACTCGAATTCGAGCGGCAGCCTGATCTTTGCATGCACGAGGTCAGTGACCAGCTCGGTCACTGCATAGATCACGTAGAACCCAAGTGCCAGTCCCACCCAGAGTTCGTACCCCGTGCCGAACGCCTTCCGCTTGGCCGCACCGTCACCGCGCTTCACCCCACCCTTGGGCTTCCCGATGACGGCGTCGTCTGGCTCTTCGGGCAGTTCGCTCTGCCCATTCTCCTGTGCCATGATCCTGCCTTCCTGCTTCGGCGAGTCCTCCTGGGTCGTCAAAGCGTCGACCCCGAATTCATCGCCTAGATTCACCACTTCATATCGTTAGTCGATATATCGATAATCAACATACTTCACGATAATCGATATGGAGTCAAGAGGGCGGAGCGAAAGTTCACGGACATCCGCGAACACTGAGCAGAGGTGGATCAGTCCATTTCGCGACGGCCGGAAAAGGCCCGACCAAGGGTGACTTCATCGGCGTATTCGAGGTCTCCGCCGACAGGCAGTCCCGAAGCCAGCCTCGTCACAGTCACTCCCAGGGAGTTGAGCAGACGCACGAGGTAGGTGGCGGTGGCTTCACCCTCGAGGTTGGGGTCGGTGGCGATGACGCATTCCTTGACTTCGCCGTTCTGCAGGCGCGGCATCAGTTCCTTGATGCGCAGATTGTCCGGCCCGACTCCGGCCATCGGATCGATCGCACCGCCGAGCACGTGATAGAGGCCCCGGTACTCGCGAGTCCGCTCGATGGCCACGACGTCCTTGGGTTCCTCGACGACGCAGATCATCGAGCGATCGCGACGCGGGTCCTGGCACACTGTGCACTCTGCCTCTTCAGAGACGTTGCCGCAGATGTCGCAGAAGCGCACACGCTTCTTCACCTCTGTCAGGGCCTGAGCCAGTGAGCTGACGTCGGCGGATTCAGATTGGAGAATATGGAACGCCAACCGCTGCGCGGACTTCGGGCCGATGCCCGGAAGCTTGCCGAATTCCTCGACCAGGTCCTGCAGGGCACCTTCGTAAACCGCGCTCATACTTCTCTTTCATCAATGATCTCGCCGCCGAGGACCCGTGCGATCACGGCCACCCCGATCTGCGGGGCGTCCGAGATGTCGAGGTCCGTCTCCGGATCATACTCGTCCTCATCAGCCCCGGAGCTCTGAGGCCGAGCATCAGCGTGGGCATCATTCGCTGAAGTTCCGGGCATCGTGGAGTTCCCGTTCTGCGAGTACCCGTTCTCTCCGCTCTGGGCCGGTGGCTGCGGGGTGCTGCCACCATGCTTTTCAGCAAGAGCGGCGAAACGGGACTTGAACGGCTTCGCCGCTCCATGCCCCTGTGGTCGTGAGGACTGGGCAGGTGGCTGAGAGGTAGTCTCCGGCAGTCCAGTACCACCATCGGCGTAGTCACCGAGGAAATCAAGGTCGTCGTCTTCCGGCGGAGGGACGACAAGTGCTCCGACTTCCACAGCGCCCGAGCCTGCACTCGTGAACTCCTCGCCCGCAGCTGCAGGCTGGGTCTCTCCGTCTGAGGAGTCGCCGAGGTTCGGGGCCTCTTCGTCGGGTCCGTCGTGCCAGGTCGGCTCCTCCCACCGTGGCTGCACATACTCCATCGGTGCATCCTCCGGTGCCGACTGCGCCTCCGGTGCTGCGGCATGTGGCGCGGGATCCGCCCGGTGATCCACCTCCGACTGCTCAGGGGCAGTGTTGTCCGAGGGATCGCTGAAGAAGTCCTCATCGGAGAGGTCAGGTACGACAATGTCCGAGTCCGCCAGGGACTCGTCCGAGGCAGGCTGTTCGAACGTCGACTGCTCAGAGGCCTGCTGTTCGGGGCTCTGACCTGCCGACGCCGCCATTTCGGCAGGTGCCTGCTCCTCGACAGGTGCCGACTGACCGCCTGAATCCTGCGCGTCGTCCGCCGTGTTCTGGTCGGTCGGAACGTTCTCTTCCCGCGAAGCAGGTTCGTCGGTGGGGCCAGAGTGGGCGCTTGGTCCGTCTCCGGCATCGTTGGAAGCGTCTGCAGATGGTGAGTCGGAGGTGGCATCGGAATCTGGGCCAGAGTCTGAGCCGGATTGAGAATCAGTCGGTGGCTGAGGTGCTTCGTGTGACGCCGGCTGTTCCCCCTCCTCGTCGTCATCGGACCATGGGCCCTGCGGAGAGCCGCTGGTCTCCCAGAACTTCTCATGATCGACCTGCGGTTTGTCGACCTCGCGTGTGCCGACGACCGCGGCCACTTCCTGCGGACTGGGTCGTCTTTGGGCGGGTGCCGGACCCCGATTTCCTGGAGCCTCGCTCGGCGCCGGCGCCGAGGCTCCCTTGCCGCCTGTCCCGCGTCCGGCATCTGCCTGGCCCGAGTTCCCGCCGATACGACCGACATCACCGATGTCGATACGTGCCTGAATGCCGAGGACATCATTGATCGCCATCGCCAGCTTGGCCGCATGGTCTCTCTGCTGGAAGCCCTGAACGGAACCGGCATTGTTGAATCCGAGGTAGACGACTCCAGCGGAATATGACTGCGGGATCGCATTCGCCGCAATGATCGCTCTGGTCAGGCGACTGCGTTTTTCGACTGCGGCAAGGATGCTCGGCCAGGCCCGTCGAATCGCTTCGATTTCACCGCCGATGTGACCGGCGCCGGCCACGGCATCGCCCTCCGGCGCAGAGTTATCCGCCGAGGCTGAGCCCCGAGGCTGCGCACCGGCCTTCTGCTCGCTACGGACCTGGGGAACTGGGTCGGACTGGGCTGAGTCGGACTGGGCTGAGTCAGCCGGAGCGTGGTCATAATGACCTGGGCCAGCCGCATCTGAGTCAGCCGGCGCCTGAGCCTGCGAGACCTGGCCCTGCGAGGCCTGAGCCTGCGAAGCCCGGTCAGGCTGCTCCTGGGACGAAGGCATGGCGCCAGGCTGCTGAGCACGTGAGGCATCTGAGCTCGACGGTGAATCACCGTGCTGAGCATCGCGACCGGATGGCCGATCATCCGCGACGGCCTCCGCAGCCTGCGCGGAGTCTTCGGGAAGTGACGACCGATCTTCCTGTGGACTATCGGCTGGAGTCGAGGCTGGTGGCTCGTTGAGCATGGACTCGGCGGCCGCGGCCATCTCGGCGAGCTCGTCGAAATCATCTCGTGGCGCCTGGCTCGGCGGCGGTGCCTGATTCGAGGACTGCGCTGCGGGAGCCGGCGAAGGCTGCGACTGTCCCGAAGCGCCTTGTGACTGTCCCTGCGCCGGCGGTGTGGAACTCGATTGCCCGCCGTCTCCGGACGGGGCAACCGCCTCCGGCTGAGCAGGTGGAATGTTCGCGGCTGTGCCCGAGGCGGACATGCCGATGCGGCGTTCCATCCGTTCGACACGGCTGAGCACGGCGTCTCGACTGCGACCCGAGCCGGGCAGAAGAATGCGCGCACAGATCAGCTCGAGCTGCAGCCTCGGCGAGGTTGCTCCTGACATTTCGGTCAGGCCCTGGTTGAGCAGGTCCGCCGATCGAGAGAGCTCACCCTGTCCGAAGCCTCTGGCCTGCAGAGTCAGTCGCTCGAGGCGGTCCGGAGGGACTTCCGGCAAGAAGGCATGAGCCGCCTCGGGGGCAGCATTGATGACGATGAGATCGCGCATGCGCTCGAGCAGATCCTCAACGAAGCGACGCGGGTCCTGCCCCGACTCGATGACCCGCTCGACGGCACGGTAGACCCCGCCGCCATCGCCGGCGGAGAAGGCGTCGACGATGTCGCTGAGCAGGGAGTCAGGGGTGTATCCCAGGAGCGCGATGGCTCCTGCATAGTCGACGCCATCGGGACCCGAACCGGCGATGAGCTGGTCGAGCACGGACAGGGTGTCACGCACGGATCCGCCGCCGGCGCGCACGACGAGCGGAAGCACACCCTTGGCAACCTGCACACCTTCGCGGTTGCACAGGTCTTCCATGTAGTTACCCAAAGCTTCGGGCGGGACCAGGCGGAACGGGTAGTGATGGGTCCGCGAGCGGATTGTGCCGATGACCTTCTCAGGCTCGGTCGTCGCGAAGATGAACTTGATGTGAGGCGGCGGCTCCTCGACGATCTTGAGCAGCGCGTTGAAGCCCTGCGAGGTCACCATATGGGCCTCATCGAGGATGAAGACCTTGTACCGATCACGGGCCGGGGCATAGACCGCGCGCTCACGCAGGTCGCGGGCATCGTCGACGCCGTTGTGGCTGGCCGCGTCGATCTCCACGACATCGAGCGAACCCGAGCCGCCATTGGCCAGGTCCTCACAGCTCGGGCACTCACCGCAGGGCACAGGAGTCGGCCCCTTGGCACAGTTGAGACACCTCGCCAGGATCCGTGCCGAGGTGGTCTTGCCACACCCTCGGGGGCCGGAGAACAGATAGGCATGGTTGATGCGGCCACGTTCGATCGCGGCCTTGAGCGGATCGGTCACATGCTCTTGACCGATGACCTCATCGAAGGTCTCTGGGCGGTATCTTCTGTACAGTGCGGTGGACACATGCTTAGCCTAATGCCAACGGCTGACACGACACACGCACCCGCTCCTCGTCGCCATCGTGAGCTTGCGCCCACTGTCGTTGTGGACAAGCGCGTGAATCGGGCACGATAGAGATCATGAGCAACTCCTCCTCCCATTTCCCTGACGACGATCATGCCGAAAACGATCCGGCGAAGACCTACCGCATCGGGCACAAAGAGCGTGACGAAGCGATCGAAGTCCTGCGCGAAGCCGCCGGCGACGGTCGCATCACGGTGGAGGAGCTCGACGAACGCATGGAGAAGGTCCACGCTGCCCGCTTCCCGGTTGACCTCGACGAGGTCCTCTCCGACCTCACCATCCAACTGCCCTCTGATCGATTCCGTCCCGGTAGCGCTGTCGCCCGATCGACTCCTGCGGGCCGGGCCATCGACTCAGGCAAGCCGTTGGTCATCAAGGCCGGCTGGGAGAGCGACCTCCGCCGCGGGCGGTGGCAGGTCCCGCCCTACATCAGGTGCGAGCCGTCGATGTCGAACGTGGAACTGAACTTCCTCGAGGTCGAGACCGACCTTGAGGTCATCAATGTCGAAGTCGTCGCTGGAATGGGGTCGGTCATCGTCGTCGTCCCCGATGACTGGGCCGTCAACGTCGACGACCTGTCCAAGTCCTGGGGCTCGGTGAAGTCCGTGGTCAACGCTGTTCCAGAGGGCCGCAAGCCGATCATCGAAGTCACCGGCTCGATCGGCATGGGTTCCTTCCGGGCCCGCTTCGCGAATTTCCTCGACCGTCGTCGGATGGCCAAGTGATGGAGCCGGGTCTCGGCGCCGTCATCTTCCTCATCCTGACCATCATCGTGGTCTTCAGCGTGGGTGCCTTCCTCGTCTACCGGGTGATGAATCGTCCCAACGCACACATCGGCTCCCGCCTGCCCACAGAGGATCCCAACGCCGAGGTGGGACCTGAGGACGGATCGGACCCTCCCTCGAATCCTTGAAATCCGGGTCGAAGCGTGGTCGACTCAAGTCATGGTCGATGTCCAGATCGCCCGCATCGAGCCCGACGACGTCGACGGGCTCACGCAATGGCGTGCGCTCATGTGTGAGGCCTACACCGTCGGCCGCACCGCCGCCTGGTGGCAGAGCCTCGAGTCGACCCTCACCCAATTCGCACAGCCGCGCTCCGACAAGGCCGACATCGCACTCGTGGCCCACCTCGGCGAAGTACCCGTCGGCGGCGCCGAGATCAACATCGTCACCGACGCCCCTGCCGATGTCGAAATCGGGATCCTGCCCGCGCACCGACGACAGGGTTACGGCACGTCGATCGCCGGAGCCGTCGCGGATCTGCTGCGTGGACGCACGGAGCTCGTCCAGACCGAAACCTACTGCCCGGAGGGGGTGGCCTTCGCACAGGCACAGGGACTGATCATCGGCAATGAGGAACAGCGGCTGCTGCTGGACCTGCCGGCCTACCTGCGTGATGATGCCAACCGCTACAGGGACCCGGCTGTGAAGTCACGGCTGGCGATAGACCCCGATCCGAATGTGTCCATCACCTCGTGGATCGGTGGCTGCCCGGACGAAGCAGTCGAGGACTGGGCACGGCTGCGTCAGCAGATGGACGAGGACGTCCCGGTCGGTGACCTCACGCGCACGCTCAAGCATGCCGGTGCCGACGCGATCCGCACCCATGAGGAGCGGATGGCCGACCAGGGCTGGATTCTGGTCAGCTCGATCGCCCACGTCGACGACCACACCGCCGAGGTCGACGACAATGCCGCTGACGGGCCGGTTGCTGTCGGGTACACGGAGATCATGGTCTCCCGCCACGAGACGGACATCGTCGTCCAGGAGGACACCTTCGTCGAGGGAGCGTATCGCGGTCGTGGCATCGGACGCGGGCTCAAGGTCGCGAACATGCGCCAGCTCCACGAGATCCCGGAAGTCGCCCAGGCCGACTGGATCCAGACCTACACAGCCACGGGCAATGGGCCGATGCACGCGCTCAACCGGGATCTCGGCTTCTTCCCTGCGGATTCCATGACCGCGCTCGAGGGACGTTTCGACTACAGTTGAGTGTGAAAGTTCCGGCTATCTGATCGAAGCAGGCACCCGTGTCATCGAATATCCTCATCACCGTCTTGGTGTTCATCATCGTCGTTCTCATCACGGTGATCGTCATCCGCAGGCGTGCTGCCAGCCGCCGCAAGTTCGAAGAGAATGCGGCCGCACCCCGCCGACCACAGGATCCGTTCGCGCCGGAGCAGAACGCAGGCGGGGATCCGGAGACGATCAAGGCCGGTGACCTGCTCGAATTCGGCAATGAGAAGTTCTTCGTCCGCGGCACCCTGCGCATCTCAGAGGGCGGCTACGACTGGGCCGAGCACTTCTTCCAGGCCGACCAGTCCGCTACCCGCCTGTGGCTGACCGTCGAGAATGATCCCGATCTGCAGGTCTCCCGGTGGAGTGATCGCCCCGAGCTCGACATCGAGCCCAAGGCCAAGACCATCACGATCGAGGGCACCGAGTACAAACTCGTCGAGCACGGCACCGCCTCCTATCGCTCCGAGGGCACCACCGGCCTCAATGAGAAGGGCGGCGTCGACTACGTCGACTACGAGTCCGATGACCACAAGCTGCTCGCCTTCGAACGCTTCGACCACGGTCGTTGGGAAGTGAGCACCGGCGAATCGATCCCGGTCGGTTCCTTCACCATCTATTCGGGCAGCTGATGACACTCACTCCCCCATTGGCACACCCGGTGCCGGCCCAGCACCTGAGCGTCGACGTGGCCTTCGCCGATACGTCTGCCCAGGCGCTGACCTTCAGCCTCGACCATGGCCGCATCACCCCTCTGGCCTCCGACTTCATCGACCTGCCGTCGTCGAATGGGCAGGATCGTTTGCAGCTCGAGCTCCACGTCATCGGCTCCTCCCACCAAGTGATCCTGAGCGACAACAACACTGACGCGTTCATCGAAACCTTCGCCTGCCTCGGCGAGGATGAGCGTCCCGGCTGGGACACGACCCGCACCACCGCTGGAACCTGGTCGGGATTCACCCGACATCAGTTCCGCTGCGAGCTCACAGATGTTCCCGGCAGCTTCAGTGATGCCGCCGCCGAGGTGGTGGCCCGTTCGAGTGCCCACCACCGTCACCTCGTCGTTGACTTCCCCGGTGAACCAGGTGCGCTGACGGCGCTGGCCCTGACCGACTGCAGTTCCGAGCAACTCTCCTGGCGGAGCTGGCACTGCTATCCACAGCACCGACAGATCGTGCACAGCCACAGCGAACTGAGGAGGAGATCATGAGCCGCGATCCCAATGTCTCCATGGGCGGAGGCTCCTTCAACTTCGACGCCGAGAACGGGCGCGGCTCCGGCGGCGGAGACCGCGGCTCCGGACCCTCGAACAACAATTCCGGCGGCCCGAAGAAACGCTCCGGCTGCGGCACCGTCATCGCACTGGTAGTCATCGTCCTGATCCTCGGCAACATCATGAATGGCTGCACGGATGACTCGGACGGCTCGGGTGGCGGTGGCGGCGGATTCTTCTTCCTGCCCTTCTTCGGCGGCGGCTCCAGCAGCGTCGGATCGAACTACGGCGACGGCTCGGGATTCCGCGGCGGCGGACCCGGCACCGGCAAATGACAGCGTTCGCGGCAAATGACAGCACCGACAGCACTCTGAAAGGCAATCATGTTGGCAGAACTCTTCTTTGAGATCGGGATCGTCCTCTCCTACGCCGTGAGCGGCCTCGCGCTCATGCTCATCGGCTACTTCGTCGTCGACCTCCTCACCCCGGGAAAGCTGCACGTCATCCTCTGGCAGCAGAAGTCGAAGAATGCCGTGATCCTCGTCGCGTCCGACCTCCTCGGTGTGGCGATCATCGTCATCGCCGCGATCCGTGCCAGCGCGGATGACTTCGTCTTCGGCATCATCTCCACCCTGGTCTTCGGCATCGTCGGCATCATCCTCATGGCCCTGAGCTTCCTGCTCATCGACGCCTTCACCCCCGGCAAGCTCGGCGACATGATCAAACCCGATGCGTTTCACCCTGAAGTGTGGGTCAATGCCTCCGCTCATGTGGGCATCGCGGGCATCATGGCCGCAGCGCTCCTTTGAGTTCACCGACAGAATCCGCTGACGCCGATAGCACCGGCGGCAGCAAACCGATCACGCTGCCGCTGAAGCCAGGACCCGCCCGCTTCTTCGTGCTCCTGGCCGTCTTCATCTGCGCCAGCTGCGGCATGGTCTACGAGCTCGCGCTCGTCGCACTCGGCTCCTACCTCCTCGGCGACACCATCGTTCAGGCCTCGATCGTCCTTTCGGTCATGGTATTCGCGATGGGCATCGGGTCCCTGGCCACGAAGCGCCTGACCGAGTTCGCCGCAGTCGCCTTCGCCCTCATCGAGGCCGCGCTGGGCATCATCGGCGGCCTCTCGGTCATCCTGCTCTACCTCGCCTTCGCCTTCGCCGACATCTACACAGTCGCGATGGTCGCCCTCGCCTTCGTCATCGGCGCGCTCATCGGCGCGGAGATCCCCCTGCTCATGGAGCTCGTCCAACGCATCCGGGCGCAGAAGGCCTCCAGCGCCGTCGCCGATCTCTTCGCCGCGGACTACGTCGGCGGGCTGGTCGGCGGGCTCGCCTTCCCCTTCATCCTGCTCCCGATCTTCGGTCTGCCCAGAGGCGCTCTGGCGGTGGGGATCACGAATGCCGTCGTCGGCATCCTCATCGTGCTCTGGCTCTTCCGCACCGAGATCCGCACCCGCACACAGGTGATCCTGGCTGGCCTGCTCGTCCTCATCGTCGGCGGACTCACCGTGGTCTGGGTGTTCACCGACGACATCGAGATGACGACCCGGCAGCGCCTCTACCGGGATCCGATCGTCTATTCCCAGCGCACGGACTACCAGGAGATCGTGCTCACCGAGTCACAGAAGACCGGGGACACGCGGCTCTACCTCAATGGAGATCTGCAGTTCGCTTCGGCCGACGAATATCGCTATCACGAGTCCCTGGTCCATCCGCTCATGGATGGGCCCAAGCGCAATGTCCTCGTCCTCGGCGGCGGGGACGGTCTGGCTGTGCGGGAGATCCTCAAATATCCCGATGTCGAATCGGTGACACTCGTCGACCTCGACCCCCGCGTCCTCGAACTCGCCAAGACATCGGACCACTTCACTGACTTCAACGAAGACTCCCTCGATGATCCCCGAGTGAAGACCATCGCCGCCGATGCGTTCACCTGGCTGCGCGAAGCCGAGCACACCGCCTACGATGCGGTCATCGCCGATCTGCCGGATCCGGACGATGTCGCCACCTCGAAGCTCTACAGCATCGAGTTCTACGGACTGATCAAACAGGTCATGTCCCCCGAGGCCAGGCTCGTCGTCCAGGCTGGCTCCCCGTACTTCGCTCCGGAGGCCTATTGGGGCATCGGGGAGGCCGTCGCCGAGGCGGGCCTGGCCACCACGCCCTATCACGTCGATGTCCCCAGCTTCGGTGACTGGGGCTATTTCCTGGCCGATGCCTCCGAAGGCAGTGGAGCCGAGGAGCAGGGTCCGAACGTGACAATCCCCCGGGATGCTCCCGAGGGATTGAAATTCGCGACGGCTGAAGTGCTCGCGTCCTCCACCACGTTCGCGCCCGACCGTGATCGGGCTTCCGTCGGTGATGTTGAGGCCTCGACCCTGCTCCACCCTCGCGTGCTCGACCAGGAGCGCGGAGCCTGGGTCGGGTACTAGGCCCCGAGGAGTCCTGCCAGTCCGGCGAATCCTGCGATGGACAGGCCGAGCAGTCCGCCCAGCACCGCCACTGAGATGAAGACGATGCCGAGGATGAAGCCCCATTTGCCCATCTCGTTGTCGCCGAAACCCGCGCTTCGTGAGTTCTTGCGCGCCATATGGCCGGTGATGATGCCGACGATGGGGCCGAGGAAGTTGAAGCCCAGGAAGGTCGAGAGGGTCGCGACGAGGGAGATGATTCCCAGGACCTTGCCCGGATCTTCCTCTGCCCGGGCGCGGTAGGACTGCGGTGGCTGTGCGCCGGTGGTGTAGCCCTGATTCGCTTCCAGGTAGCCCTGGCCACCAGTGGTCGAGGAGTATCCGGAGTTCGAGGGGTAGTTGGTCTCTGCTGTGTAGTCGGAGTTGGGGGTGGGGGTGGGGTTCATCTTTCTGCCTCTGCTTGTGCGGCTGCTGTTGGTATCAGCTTAGGAACTTGCACTTGGCAGGGGAATGATACAAACCGTTCAGCTGTTCGGGGGTTTTCCCCCGCCTCGCCCAACGATGCGGTCCCTCACTTCACATCGACGAGGGCATGGTCCTCTCGGCCCATGAGGTAGAGCAGGATCTCCACGGGTTCACCGGTGATGGTGAGCCCCTGGGCACCGCCCTTACTCCCGCCGGATTTTCTGCCCGTGCTGTGCTGGCCGAATCCGGGGCTGACGATCGTGACGCGGCCCTCGGCCTTGGCAGCGAAGGGTAGGAGCGCGGTTCGGCACGCTGTCCACACGGCACGGTTCTCCGGCAGGGACAGCCTGCGTGGGATCCATTCGATCTCCGCGCGTCGGATGTCCTCGTGGTGGACGATGTATTCGGCGGTGTTCATCACGGATTCGACGCCGGGCCACCGACCCGGGGTCCACCTCGGCGGGGATGCCACGAGACCCAGCAGACTCGAATACGGCATCGCGGCATACACACGTTCCTGCTCCTCGCGCTTGCCTTCGAGCTTCGGCATGAAGATGCCGAGGGCGGCCACGGGGTGGCGTTCGCGGATGACGAGGTGGGTGGCAAGGTCACGTGTCGTCCAGCCCTCGCACAGCGTCGGGGCGTCTTCACCGGCCCTGTTGGCTGTATCGACGAGGCGGAGGCGTTCGGTTCGGGCAAGATTGCTCATGCCTGAAGCTTGTCATCATCGCCTTGGATTCCTCTGAGTGCCCACCCCTTGACGAAGTCGCCGACGCGGGAGATCGAGCGGTAGTCAGCAAGCTCATCTCCCCTGGTGGGACCGTCTGTGACGATGACCACCGGCTTCCCGGCCTTCGCCGCCGCCCGCACGAAACGCAGCCCCGACAACACCGCGAGCGAGGATCCGAGCACGACGATTCCACTCGCCTCAGCGCAGATGCGATTCGCCTCCTGCAGCCTCGCCGGAGGCACGGAGTCACCGAAGTACACGACATCGGGTTTGAGGATTCCACCGCAGCGGGGGCAGTCGGTGACCACGAAGTCCGCCGTCTCCTCCAGATCCACGTCACCGTCGGGGGCCGTCTCGACATCGATCGGATCGATTCCCACGAGTTTCGCGAACTCGGGGTTGAGCTCGCTCAACTGGATCTGGACCCAGTCTCGGTCGAACATGTGCCCTTCCTTGAGGCAGATGACACGATCCAGGCTGCCATGCAGATCGATGACCGGACTGCGACTGCCCTCCTCCCGTGCCGCGGCCTGGTGGAGTCCGTCGACATTCTGCGTGACGATGCCGGCGACGGGCAGCTGAGCGAGCCCCAGATGTGCCGCATTAGGCCGGGCAGAGCGCATCCGCGGCCAGCCCACCCAGGAACGCGCCCAGTAGCGGGCTCGCTGGTCGGGATGGGATAGGAAGGTCTGGATCGTCATCGGCTGGCGGGGAACGGCGTCGGGTCCCCGATAGTCGGGGACTCCCGAATCCGTGCTCATCCCGGCCCCGGTCAGCACCGCCCACCCGGAGGTGTCGATTCCCACGGCCCCGGCAGTGCCGGTGAGCACGTCGATGATCTCATCATCGCTGTGGCTGGGCTCGGGTCGTGTCCGCCCGCGGAGCGGATCAAAGATGACTGCCACGAATCCTCCCTCGTCGAAATGCTGCAGGGTTAGTCTGGTCCCATGGTCAGCATATTGCTCGTTCATCATTCCCCGTCACAGGCAACGACTGAAATCGCCGAGGCGGCCCTGTCCGGACTGCGCATGCCGGAGCTGGGTGACGTCGACGTCATAGTCCGTCCCGCCTTGGAGGCGACGGCCGAGGACGTGCTCGCCGCCGATGGGTTCGTCCTCGGCACGACGGCGAACTTCGGCTACATCTCCGGAGCCCTCAAGCACTTCTTCGACACCACGTACGACGCGGTCAGGGAGCCGACCGCCGGTCGCCCGTTCTCCTATTGGATCCACGGCGGCTACGACACGACCGGAGCGGAGACCGCGATGAAGCAGATCACGACGGGTCTGGGCTGGAGGCTCGCCTTCGACCCGCTCATCGTCACCGGCGAGGTCACCGCCGACCACCTCGGCGCGACCACCGAGCTTGCAGCCACAGTGGCTGCTGCGGCTTCTGCCTGAGCCCTGCTGCGAGAACAACTTCGCGAAAGCACTTTCCATTATGGAAAGTACTTGCTAAGCTGTAATTACTTCCATCAGGAAGTCACCGTTTCTCGGTGAAGACAGCAACGAAGGAGTTGTCATGACCACGCCCACCCCGCAGCAGGCCAAGGACCTTCTCTCGCAGGTCGAGTCGAATCAGGCCCACGCCCGATCCAGCGATGCCTGGCCGCTGGTCACGATGCTCTTCGTCTACAGTGCGGCCATCTCCGTGGGGATCCTCGCCGTCGGACTCATCGAGGACAACACGACCCAGCTGATCATCCTCGGCGCCGGCGGCGCCTGGCTGGTGCCGGCCCTCATCGTCTATTCCGTGAAGGCCCTGAGCTGGAGTCGCCGGTCAACCGTCCTGCTCTGCACCTGGCTGCCGCTGACCTTCGTCGCCCTGTTCACAGCGATCATCGTCGACTCGTTCACTCCCACGTCGTGGGTGCCGTTCGCCGCTGCCGGCTTCATCTGGGTCCTCTCCCCCATCATGGCCCTTGTCGGACTGCGCCGCTGAGAAAGGACGAGGCACGATCATGAATCCCTACATCAGCACCGACGACGAATCCGATGACACGATGGACAACCTCGGCGAGTCCTTGACTCGGATCGAATCAGATCTGAACAATCCCACTCGACTCGGCATCGTGGCGAGTCTGAAGAATCGGGACCGCGCGGAATTCAAACTCCTGCGCGACTCCCTCGGCGTCTCCGACTCCGTGCTCTCCCGCCACATCTCCGCCCTCGAGAAGGCGGGGCTGGTCGAGGTCCGAAAGGGCTATGTCGGCAAACGCCCCCGCACATGGGTCGCCATCAGCACAGACGGGAGCGCCCGACTCGACGCTCATGTCCAGGCCCTGCGGGAGCTCGCCGGGGGCGGCGCTGACCAGCAGTGACGTTCTGAGATTTCCCGGTTAGCATGGGGACAACCGATGCAAGGAGGCGTCCATGGCCAGCAGCACAACCACCTCGGCGAACAGCGGACTCGAGTTCCGTGAGCTGCACGAGGTCTCGGAACTCATCAGATCCGGGCGGCTGAGCTCCAGGGCAGCCACCGAGGCCATGTTCGACCGGATCGACGAACTCGACCCTCACCTCCTGTCCTTCGTCACCCTGATGCGCGAATCGGCCTTGGCCGCCGCCGACGACCTCGATGAACGTCTGGCGCGCGGGGACTGGCTGGGTCCGCTGCACGGTGTGCCGCTGGCGATCAAAGACCTGGCCTACACCCATGACGCGCCGACAGGTGCGGGCACCACGATCCACGCCGACTTCCAGCCCGACTTCGACGCCACCGTCGTGGCTCGCCTGCGGGCGGCCGGGGCGGTGATCCTGGGAAAGCTGCGGCTCACCGAGGGTGCGTTCACCGGACATCATCCCGACCTGCCGACCCCGGTCAACCCTTGGGAGCCCAACACCTGGTCAGGGGTCTCCTCGAGCGGTTCGGGCGTCGCGACCGCAGCCGGCCTCTGCTACGGCTCGTTGGGCTCGGACACCGGAGGTTCGATCCGACTGCCGTCCTCGGCCAATGGGGTCACCGGACTCAAATCCACCTGGGGCCGGGTCTCACGCAACGGCATCTTTCCCTTGGCGCCGAGCCTTGACCACATCGGACCGATGACGCGCAGCGCACGCGATGCCGCCATCATCCTCGAGGCCATCGCCGGCCATGACCCGAACGACCCGACGTCGGCGCTTGAACCGGTGCCCCGCTACAGCCTGCAGCTCAGGCTCGAGACCACCCCGGTCGTCGGATTCGACCGCGAACTGGCAGCCGAACATTTCGATGACGTCACCAACGAGATGCTCGAATCCACCATCGAGGTGCTCCTCGACCTCGGTTGGCGCGTCCTCGACGTGCGCACCCCCGGATTCGCCGAAGCGGCACAGGAATGGACTGCCCTGTGCGGAATCGAGACCGCGGGCGTTCACGCAGAGAACTACCCGTCGAGGTCGGCCGAGTACGGTCCCGACCTCGCCGGCCTCATCGAGATCGGGCGCGGCCTCAGCGCCATCGACTACCACGAGCTGCTCGAATCCCGGCGAGCATTCACCGGTCGCATGCGCGCTCTCATGTCCGACATCGACCTGCTGCTGCTTCCAGGCATCGGAGCCGCCTCACCGACGATTTCACAGATGGAGAATCTCGGCTCCGACGCCGAGCTGTTCGCCGGAGTCACGATTCCGACGGCACCGATCGACAACTGTGGCATGCCCTCGATCACTCTGCCCGCCGGCTTCACCGAGCGCGGCACCCCGCTGGCTGCTCAGTTCGTCGCCGGTGACTTCAAGGAGGGCCTGCTGCTGGCCGCTGGGCATACCTTCCAGCAGGCCACCGATTTCCACCGACAGCACCCTCACATCGTGGCCGTCTAGTCGAGGCTCACTGCGCCTGCCCAGGTCGGGGGCGCAGATCGCGGTCGGCTGCGCCTATCCTGGTGAGGTGCCCACGATCAGACCCTTCCGCTCCAAGACCGCACGCGTGGCGACGGCCTCCGAACGGACGCTGCCGAGCTACACCGCAGGTCAGGTGGAGATGCCGCTGCGGATCATCGGCTCCCAGGAGGCGATGGAGCACGAGACCTACTGGTCCGAACATTCGCATCCGACACATGAGCTGCTCTGGCGCGAGGCCGGGGTCGGCACGGTCACGATCGATCAGCGCACGTGGACGATCACCCCGCCCTTAGGGATGTGGATTCCCGCAGGAGTACGGCACTCCGGATGGACGCCCGCCGGCGTCGTCGTCTACGCCGCGCAGTTCAGCCTCGACAACCCGCTTGTCAGCGATCGGCCCACTGCCATCGCCATCACCCCTCTGCTCCGGCTCCTTCTCGATCGACTTCAGCACACCGATCCGGGGACTTCCTCCTACTCACTCACCGAGGCGATGATCCTCGACGTCATGACGCCAGCGGACAACGAGCTTCTGCTTCACATGCCGAGCAATCCGCTCATCGCTCCGATCGCCAACGCGATCATCGAGGGCCCGGCGGATGCCTCGAGTCTCCAGGACTGGGCGAGGAAACTGGGGATCAGCGGCCGCACCATCACCCGCGCCTTCGAGGCAGAGACGGGTCTCGGCTTCGGGCGCTGGGCGACGACGGCACGGGTCCAGCACGCGGTGAGCATGATCAGCCTCGGCGGAGAGGTCGACGAAGCGGCCGCCGGCGTCGGCTATCGCTCGGTCAGTGCATTCACGACTGCATTCAAGCGCATCACGGGCACCACACCGGGACAGTTCCGCCCCAGCGCGAACTGAGGAGCACGCGAGCTGAAGATCACTCGTGTCCGTTTCGCGAAATCATCTGTCGTAAATACTCCATTGCGCGCAGGCGATTCCTCCGATAGTTTGTTTAGGCACACCTAACTCAATCTCGCTTCTGGGGTGTGCTGAGAAGCACCTCCGAAAGGAAGAGATGTCCCGTCCGCTTCGCGCAATGACCGTTGCAGCAGCCATGTCCACCGCACTCGTGCTCACCGCCTGCTCATCTACCGAGACCCCCGCAGATGCGAAGGGCGGCGACGAGTCCTGGACACCGGTGACTATCGAGCACGCACTCGGCACCACCACGATCGAGGAGAAGCCCGAAAGGGTGGCCACCGTCAACTGGGCCAACCACGAGGTGCCGTTGGCACTGGGCGTCGTCCCGGTGGGCATGGCCAGTGCCGACTTCGGCGACGATGACGGCAACGGCGTCCTCCCCTGGGTCGAAGACAAGCTCGAGGAGCTGGATGCAGAGACTCCGGCTCTCTTCGACGAGACCGACGGCATCGACTTCGAGGCTGTCGCCGATACCCAGCCCGACGTCATCCTCGCCGGGTATTCCGGTCTCACCCAGGAGGACTACGACACCCTCAGCGAGATCGCGCCCGTCGTCGCCTACCCGGAGACCGCTTGGGGAACTCCCTGGCGAGAGATGATCGAGATCAACGGCAAGGCGATCGGTCTGGCAGAGGAAGGCGAGGAGCTCGTCAAGGACCTCGAGACCGAGATCGACTCGGCGGTCGCCGACCACCCTGCGATCAAGGACATGTCGACGATGTTCCTGACCCACGTGGATCCCTCGGACCTGTCCGAGGTGAACTTCTACACCACGCATGACACCCGCGCCATGTTCTTCGAGGACCTGGGCATGCAGGCACCCGCCAGCATCCAGAAGGCCTCCGACGAGACCGATCAATTCTCCTCGACCGTCAGCGCCGAACAGGCCGACGTCTTCGACGATGTCGACATCATCGTCACCTACGGCGGCGACGACCTGGTCACGACGCTCGAAGACGACGAGCTGCTGTCTCAGATGCCCGCGGTCAAGAACAAGTCGATCGTCAACCTGCCCGGTGATGCCCCGCTCGGCACTGCTGCGAACCCCACACCGCTGTCCATCTCCTTCGTTCTCGATGACTACCTCGACGAACTCGACAAGGCCGCCACGGCAGCGAAGTAGAAGCGGACACTTCACACGATGACGTCACAATCGACAGTCGAGTCGACCGCCGCCAAGCTGCGGCGGTCGACTCATGTCCGCCTCGCATGGATGCTGGCCGCTCTTGCAGTGGTTGCCGTCCTCATGATCCTGTCCACGATGATCGGCTCCCGCAACGTCGGCCTCGACGACGTTCTTGCCGCCTACGGCGGGTCGGCCGCGGGATTCGATCAGGCCGCGGTCGCCAAACGCATTCCGCGGACCCTGCTCGCCGTGTGCGTGGGAGCGGCTCTGGGCATCTCCGGGGCTGTGATGCAGGGCGTGACGAGGAATCCTCTGGCCGACCCAGGCATCCTCGGTGTCAACACCGGCGCGTCCCTGGCCGTGGTCATCGGCATCGCCTTCTTCGGACTGTCAACGGCCGACGGCTACATCTGGTTCGCCATCGTCGGCGCCACTCTCACCGCGGTGTTCGTCTATGCGGTCGGGTCACTCGGGAGGCAGGGTGCGACCCCGCTCAAGCTGGCCCTGGCCGGGGCGGCCACCGCCGCTGCACTGTCGTCGTTCATCAGCGCCGTGGTCCTCCCCCGCGGAGACATCGCGGATCTGGCACGCGATTGGCAGATCGGCGGGGTCGGGGGTGTGACGTTCGATTCGGTCACACTCATCCTTCCCTTCCTCATCGTCGGCTTGCTCATCAGCGTCTATTCGGCGCCTGGCCTCAATGCCCTGGCCCTCGGCGATGAGCTCGCCGCCGGGCTGGGACAGCACGTCGGCACCACCAGAATGGTCTCCGCTGCAGGTGCGGTCCTCCTCTGCGGGGCAGCCACCGCCGTCGCTGGACCGATCGGCTTCGTCGGGCTCGTCATCCCCCATGCCTGCCGTCTGCTCATCGGCATCGATCACCGCTGGCTGATCCCGTTCTCGGCAGTCACCGGAGCCGCACTGCTCACAGCCTCGGACATCCTCGGTCGCATCATCGCTCGACCGGCCGAACTCGACGTGGGCATCCTCACCGCGCTGATCGGCGCCCCGTTCTTCATCGCCATCGTCCGCAGACAGAAGGTCCGTTCGCTGTGACCCCACCGAACCCCGCGAACCCACTCCTCGCGCCGACCAGCACGGCAGAATCGACATCGACGATCGCTGCCGTGGCACAGCTGCGGAGACGACGCTCCGCCCGTTGGACCGGCTTCGTCCTCATCTTCAGCGGGCTGGTGCTGCTTACTTTCCTGCTCAGCCTCATGGTCGGTCAGACCTTCTATTCCTTCGACAAGGTCCTTCGCGTCATCGGCGGCGATCAGGTCCCCGGCGCCACCTTCACGGTCGGGCGCCTGAGACTCCCCCGAGCCGTTCTCGCGCTCCTCGTGGGTCTGAGCTTCGGCCTCGGCGGGGTGACGTTCCAGACCATGCTGCGCAATCCCCTGGCCAGCCCCGACATCATCGGGATCAGCTCCGGAGCTTCGGCCGCGGCTGTGTTCGCGATCGTGACTCTGGGCCTGGGCAGCACGGGAGTCTCGGTCATGGCCATCGTCGCCGGTCTTGCGGTGGCGTTGGTCATCTACATGTTGTCCTACCGGAATGGCGCGGCCGGTATCCGGTTGATTCTGGTGGGCATCGGCGTCTCCTCAATGCTCAATGCGCTCATCAACTGGGAGCTGACCCGGGCCGCGCAGTGGGATCTGCAGGAGGCGCTGCGGTGGCTGGCCGGAAGCCTCAACGGGGCGAGCTGGGACAAGGTCGTGCCGCTGCTGTGCGCGCTCATCGTGCTGGTTCCCATTCTCTTGGGGCAGTCGAGGAACCTCTCCATCACGCAGCTCGGGGACGAGACCGCGGAAGCGTTGGGAGTGCGTGTGTCGAGGACCAGGCTTCTCGTCATCGTCGCCGCTGTCGGCCTCATCTCCTTCGCCACCGCCGCTGCCGGACCGGTCGCCTTCGTCGCCTTCCTCTCGGGCCCGATCGCCTCTCGACTCATCGGGCCGGGACCCTCGCCGCTCATCCCCGCCGCACTCGTCGGAGCCCTGCTCGTGCTCGTCGCCGACCTCGTCGGACAGTTCGGCCTCGGCACCCGTTACCCGGTCGGAGTCGTCACGGGCATCCTCGGTGCCCCCTACCTCATCTATCTCATCATCAGGATCAATCGTTCGGGAGGTTCCCTGTGACCAAGGACCATTCGCTTGCCGCCCAGGACCTGCATCTGGCCTACGGTGACACAGAGATCATCAAGGGACTTGATCTGACCCTGCCGCCCGGCCAGATCACGGGCATCGTCGGGGCCAACGCCTGCGGCAAGTCCACGCTGCTCAAATCGATGTCCCGACTGCTGACGCCCAGATCCGGCACTGTCATCCTCGACGGCAGACAGGTACACACGATGCCGGCGAAGCAGCTCGCGCGGGCCCTGGGACTCCTCCCACAGACACCGATCGCTCCCGAGGGCATCACGGTCGCCGATCTCGTCGGACGCGGTCGCCATCCCCACCAGGGGGCCTTCTCACGATGGAATGCCCAGGACGATCTCGCTGTCGCCCAGGCTCTGGATACCACCGGAACCGCGGACCTGGCCGACCGTCCCGTCGACGAACTCTCCGGCGGCCAACGGCAACGAGTGTGGATCGCAATGGCCCTCGCCCAGCAGACCGACATCCTCCTGCTCGATGAACCGACCACCTTCCTCGACGTCAACCATCAGGTGGAGGTCCTCGATCTGCTCACCGAACTCAACCAGGGTTCAGGCGTGACTATCGTGATGGTCCTGCATGATCTCAATCTGGCCGCACGGTACTGTGATCGGCTCGTCATGATCGCCGACGGCGGGATCCATGCCTCCGGGGCTCCCGCCGAGGTGCTCACCGAAGACAATGTCCGCAACGTGTTCGGTCTCGAGAACAGGGTCATCGAGGATCCTGTCTCCGGTCAGCCGCTGATGCTCCCGATCGGCCGTCACCGCACTCTGAGCTGATTCCTGTGCGTCAGACTTCTGATCTGACTCAGGCCCCTGCTCTGCGGGCCACGATCTCCGTGATCCAGGTCGGGGCGAAGGGCGACGTGCAGTTCGGCGGGGTCGGATAGTCCTTGAGGACGCCGAGGCGGTTGCCGATGTCGATGGCCCGTGGCCGCAGGTCCTCGTTCTCGATGCCGATGTAGGACAGGGTTTCGTTCATCGCCCACTGCAGGCGCTCATCGGCGCCGAGCATCTGCGCCTCGATGGTGTCGAGGAGACCGGACAGGTCAAGGCCCTCGGGTGACTTGTTCACACGCTCGCTGGTCAGTGCCCAGCCTGCCGACGCCACGATCGGATCAGGGTCGTCCATCCAGTCCAGGCGCAGCGATTCGGCATGCTTCGACTTCTTGACGATGTAGTTGACCAGCCAGCCGTGGACCTTCGGCACACGCGCCTCGCGCAGCATGGCATCGAGATGCTGTGCGTCATAGCTGCGGGGACGCATGATGAGGATCGCGACGAGGCGCGCCGCGGTATCGCCGGTGTTCCACAGTTCGACGGCGAGCTCGTCGTTCTTCTTCAGCTCCTTGGCCACGGCCCGCAGCTTGCTCAGATTCACACCGTGATCATCACCGTGCTTCTCATTGACGGCACGAGCCTTGGGATCCTCCATCGCCGCCAATGTCTCCATGACGCTGTCCACGTTCGCTTCGACCATGCGCTCAGATTACCGCGAGTTCAGGCGAGCTGCCTGACGCATGAGGTGGTCGCGTTCGGCGAGGTTGCTCGCCTTGGCCGCGGCTTCGACGTAGAGCTTCGCCGCCGCCTCGTCTTCTCCTGCCCGTTCTCGCAGGTGGGCCTCGACGGCGAAGTAGCGCGGCAGCGTCTCATCGAGTCTGCCCAGTTCGGCCAGTCCGGCCACCGGTCCGTCGGCTTCACCGATCGCAACGGCACGGTTGAGGGACGCGATCGGGCTCTCGTTCAGCTTGAGGAGTTCGTCGTACCACTCCACGACCTGCACCCAGTCGGTGTCCTCGACCGTCTGCGCATCGGCGTGGAGTGCCGCGATGGCGGCCTGTGCCTGATACTGGCCGAGTTCGTCCCGACCAAGGGCTGCCTGCAGGATCTCGATGCCCTCGACGATGAGCCGTTGATCCCACAGGGTGCGGTCCTGATCGGCCAGCGAGATGAGGCGACCGTCGGCGCCGAAGCGGGCATCGCGGCGGGCGTGGTGGAGGAGCATGAGGGCGAGCAGTCCGTCCACCTCGGCGGAGTCGATCATCGACGCAAGCGTGCGGGTCAGTCGGATCGCCTCGGCGACGAGGTCGACCTCGCCCGAGTGCCCTTCGTTGAACACGAGGTAGAGGGTGGTGAGCACCGAGGACAGGCCGCCGGGTCGGTTGAGCCGGGACCCTGCGATCGTGGATTTGGCTCGGCTGATGCGTTGAGCCATCGTCGACTCGGGCACCATATAGGCTGCGGCGATCTGCTTCGTCGTCAGTCCGCCGACCGCCCTCAGGGTCAGGGCCACCGCCGAGGCGGGGCTGAGGTCGGGATGGGCGCAGAGGAAGTAGAGGTCGAGGGTGTCATCGGCGTTCGGGACGCCGTCCGTCCCGGGTTCGGACGAGGTTTCGGGCTCGGCGAGAGTGGCGGCCATGACCCGTTCCTCGCGTTTCATCCGCGATCCTTCAGATCGCACGATGTCGAGGAACTTCCGCCATGCCACCGTCACGAGCCAGCCCCGCCGGTCACGGGGCGGGTCGGACGGCCACGATCGCAGGGCTTCGATGAGCGCGTCCTGAACGGCATCCTCGGCGGTCGCGAAGTCTGCTCCACGACTGACGAGGATGCCGATCACGGCGGGGACGAGCTCACGCAGCTCCGCCTCGGCGAGGGGATCCCGATCGATCATCGCGAACTCCGTTCGCGTCCCTGATCATTCGTCCACGCTGGGTGCGTGGTCGAGGAAGGGGCGCAGTTCGAGCCATTCGTTGATCGGCTCTCCTCCCTTGCCCGGTGCGGCGGACAGCTCACCGGCGAGTTCGAGAGCGCGGTCGTAGTTCTCGACGTCGATGACCATCCACCCGGCGATGAGGTCCTTCGTCTCGGGGAAGGGACCGTCGGTGACCGGAGGCTTGCCCGGTCCGCCGGATCGGACGAAGGTGCCCTCGGGCGAGAGTGCCTGGGAGTCGACGAATTCGCCGGAGTCCTTGAGCCTGTCGGCGAAGGCGTTCATGTACGCCACATGCGCGTCGACCTCGTCGGGACTCCACTGATCCATCGGGGTGTAATCCATATACTGCTCCGGCATCCGATAGTGCTTGAGCATGAGGTACTTGGCCATGATGGTCTCCTTGTCTCGTGCCGCTCGCACGGGATGTGCTCGCTGACATGTCTGGGACGCAGCCGGACTCGTGTTCTCGACATCGGCGGCGAAGTTTTCTCGTTTCTCTTCGGCTCCGGTCATCGAACACAGTCCCAGAATAGGCCGATGTGTCCGTCCTGGAACATGCGTCACCGGATCCGAACACGAATCGGCCCAGGTCACGGCTCCGCGCTGAGAGGCTTGTCTTGTACGAAACACCGACCGCTTTTTGCACACGAGACCAGGAGCAGATCATGAAGGCACAGACACTTCTCAAAACCATCACCGTTGCCGGAGCTCTCGCCGCGACCCTGACACTCTCGGCCTGCGATATGAACATCACCTTCGGCCCAGAAGGCCAGGGGCAGGAACAGGGCCAGGAGCAGGACGGCCAGCAGGCGCAGCAGACCGGGGACACCGAGACGACCGCCGAAGAACCGGCATCGGATTCGGGCTCCACCTCGGACTCCGCCGGTTCGGGTTCGTCCGGCACGAGCGATAGCGGCACGACGGACAACGGCACCACCGGCAGCGGCGGATCCACCGATTCGTCCAGCGCCTCCTCGGCGAGTGGCTCCTCCACCTCGAACGGCTCGTCGTCGACCGGATCGTCGTCCTCGAGCGACTCCACCTCGAGCGGATCATCGTCGTCGAGCGGCACGACCGACAACGGCTACCAGGGCCCGCGGATCGGCGAAGACGGAGTCGAACTCGACGCCGACGGCAACGGCAAGATCCCCGCCGACGTTCTCGAGGCGGACATCAAGAACGCCTACGCCAAGCAGGGCACCACGGTCGACACCGTCGACTGCTATTCCGACCTGCGGATCTTCTCCCACAGCGGATCGCAGAACTGCACCGTCACCGCTGCCGGCAAGAATCACTACGGCACTGTGAAGATCACCTCGGCGTCGCAGTCCGGCATCGGCTACAGCCTCGAGTTCCCGAACATCTGAGCCGTCCGCCGAGCCCGCGAAACGTACCCCTCGAGCGTCTCGCATCCCCGAATCGCATTCCCCTGGTCATCCCGACCAGGGGAATCCGTTCGTCGCGATCTGGAACAACTCTGCACTTTCCGTTGTTGTGTCCAATGTGGACGTCGGCCCAGCTGCACGTCGGCCTCGAGGTTTCGGCCAGCCGAGCCCATGTCAGATTCGACAATCTCACCAATCACAACCGACAAGGAGCACCTTCATGGCACTCTCTGACAAGAAGATCGCATTCCTCCTCACCAGCGGCGTCGAGCAGGTCGAACTGACCAGCCCCCGCACAGCCCTCGACGAGGCCGGAGCGACGACCGTCATCGTCTCCCCCTCAGAGGGGACTCTGCAGGCGATGGAAGGCGATTGGGAGCACGCGAAGACCTTCGACGTCGACGTTCCCGTCGCCGAGGCCTCGGTCGATGACTTCGACGCCCTCGTCCTGCCCGGCGGCACCCTCAACGCCGACGCCCTGCGCCTGAATGAGGACGCCGTCAACCTCGTCAAAGCGTTCTTCGCCGCCGATAAGCCGGTCGCGGCCATCTGCCATGCGCCATGGATCCTCGCCGAGGCGGGTGTGGCGAAGGGACGGAAGCTGACGTCCTTCATCTCGACGAAGACCGACCTCATCAACGCCGGAGCCGACTGGGCCGACACCGAGGTGGTCGTCGACGGCAACCTCATCACCTCTCGCAACCCCGGCGACCTCGATGCCTTCAACAAGGCGATCGCCGAAAAGCTGAGCTGAGCTGGAACGATGCCTCTTTCGCCGAGGCGGAACCACCTCGGCGAAGAACTCCCCGGGGAGTTCGTCTGTTCGTCACCTGGGGTCTTGACAGCCGCGCTTGTGATCTACTCATGCCAGCTTCCCCGTCCGTCAAGGCGACGACTCCTACCCTCGCGGCACTGCTCATCGGGTTCCTTCTCGTTCTCTGCTCCACACAGCCTCCGGCACATGCCGCCTATGCGACCTCGGGTCCGATCGGGGCGATGCACAAGTCGCTCGGCGGAAATACGGGCAAGCTCGGTCCTGCGACCGGCCCCAAGCGGTGCACGCTGATCCAGAAGGGCTGCTATCAGTCGTTCAAGCACGGCAGCATCCATTGGACGAAGGCCACCGGCGCCCATGCGACTCTGGGCGCGATCCGCACAGCATGGAAGAAGTCCGGGTGGGAACGCGGTCCGCTCGGCTATCCGACGAGCAACGAATACCGCTCAGGTTCGGAGACCCGGCAGAAGTTCCAGAACGGCATGATCGTGTGGACGGCGAAATCCGGGGCGAAGGTGACGCTGACGAAGGCGCCGTCGTCGTTCACGATCAAGGGGTCGGGGTTCGGCCATGGGGTCGGGATGAGCCAGTACGGAGCGCGCGGAATGGCGACAGCCGGAAAGTCGTCGACGCAGATCCTGCAACACTACTACACGGGTGCCAAGGTCACGACGATGTCGAAGAACGCCGACGCCAGTCTCAAGGTGCAGCTGCTGACCGGTAAGAAGTCCGTGACGGTCACTCCGCGGTCCGGCCGTCTGCGGGTCAAGGTCGGGTCGAAGACCATCGAATCGGGCTCGAAGGTCACGATCGAACGGACGTCATCCGGTTCGGTCAAGGCGACCGTCGGGTCGAAGAGCTATTCGGGGTCGAAGCTCACCCTCGAATGGCAGAGCACCCGATATTGGAAGAGTTCGTCGGCGACGACGGTGTCGGTCAGCGGTGCCCAGAACGGGGCGACCGGCACCTACCGACACGGACGGCTCGAGATCGGTCAGCTGAAGAGCTCGCTCAACGTCATCAACGTGGTGGGTCTCAACAAGGAATATCTGCCGGGCATCGCCGAGATGCCGGCGTCGTGGCAGTCCGAGGTCCTGCGCAGTCAGGCCATCGCTTCGCGCACCTACGCCTACCGCAATCTCGGTGCGGTGAAGCCGGCCTGCGGGTGCAACGTCTATGACGAGGTGGCCTCGCAGCGTTTCCTCGGGTGGACTCATGAGAATGCAGGCGATTCCGGTCCATGGCGCAAGGCCGTGGCCGCGACACAGACCACGAGCGGGTCGACGGTGAGGTCGGCGCGCCTCATCACCTACAAGGGCGGGCTCATCGATGCTGTCTACTCGTCGTCGGCCGGGTCGAAGACGCATTCGGCTGCCGAGGTGTGGGGGTCGGCCGTGCCGTACCTGGTCTCGGTCGATGACTCTCCGTCGAAGTATGCCTCTGCGCAGAACCCGAACGCCTCGTGGTCGGTGACGGCCAAGCAGTCCGACATGGCACGGGCCTTCGGGCTGGCAGACGTCCGGTCTGTGGCGGTGGCGAAGACCGGCTCAGGTCTGGTGAAGACGGTGAAAGCCACCTCGGTGAAGGGGAAGACCGCGAGCCTCACCGGCGATCAGCTGCGAACGAAGCTGAAGCTCAAGTCCGCGTCATTCAGCGTGGCCTGAGGGAAACCGACTGGCTGACTCAGACTCCGGCAGGGGTGAGCAGTCCCCTGTTGACGAGTTCGGCTTCCTTCTCGCGCACGATCGGGATGACGGTCTTGCCGAACGCTTCAAGTTCCTCCTGGAAGTGGAGGAAGCCGGTGAGGATGAGGTCGACGCCGATCTTCTTGTATTCGATGATGCGGTCGGCGACCTGTTCGGGGGTTCCGATGAGCTGGGTACGGAAGCCGTCGTTGTACTGCACGAGGTCTTCGAAGCTCGAATCCGCCCACATGCCTTTCTTATCCGAGGTCGCGGCTCCGGCGGTCTGCACGGACTCGCGGAATCCTTCGACCGCCTCGGCGTCGGCGTGTGCGATGATCTCGCACAGCTGGTCGCGGGCTTCGGCTTCGGTGTCGCGGACGATCACGAACCCGTTGAGTCCGAAACGGACTTTCCGATTGTGGGCGCGGGCCACCTCCGAGTGCTGTGTGCGGGCGAGCTGTGCCAGATTACTGAGACACAGACCACACACGGCGAGCAGATTTCGCGGGCCGCCGCGCACCGTCACAATGAGGCATTCCGCCACGGGGCGTCATGCGATTTGCGCCTCGGGCAGCGGTCCTGCGCTGCGGCCCACTCAGCATCCCTCACCCTCACCGGCGCACCACCCCGTTGCACCGGTGCGTAGTGCTGCGAATGGTGAGGGATGCGGAGGCACCAGTAGGAAATGCCACGGCCAATCCGGATTGCCACGAACGGTGAGGGATGCCCGAAAGGCGACTGCGAGGCCCGCGCTCGGCTCGAAACCGGGTGAATCGACGAAGTCCCGGCCCGCAGAAACTGCGAGACCGGGACTCCCGTGGCGGAGGATAGGGGATTCGAACCCCTGAGGGCGTTAACCCAACCCGCGTTCCAGGCGAGCGCCATAGGCCACTAGGCGAATCCTCCGCGAGCCAGCCTATATGAGTCGTGTCGACAATGCGAAATCAAGATGGCCAAGTGTGAACCATCACACTAATCACAGATAGAATCCCCTTCAGTCCCCGCCGCACCGGGCCTGACTTCGGACCTCGTTTTGTGCCTCGAGGATGCTCTCGACTACACTGATCGATGGCTCCCCGTGCGGCGTCATCTTGTGAACTCCCCCAGGGCCGGAAGGCAGCAAGGGTAAGCGAGCTCTGGCGGGTGCACGGGGAGTCCTTCGTTTCTCAAGGTTACAATTCCACAACTCCCCCTCCCTTATGTCAGTCCAGGTCAGGGCCCATCTCAACGACGAGAAATGGCCTTTTCCCGAGGAATTCAGCCACTGCTTTAATACTTTCGTGATTTGGCTTCACTAGCATGGTCTGCAGCTCTCATCCCTTTGCTCGAACGAGGATCCCTGTTTTGTCACCCAAGAAGATTCACGGGGCGGTTGCTGCCCTTTCAGCACTCGCTCTACTCACGGCCTGCACCCCGGCAGACTCTGACCCCGACGCGACTCGCGATGGTGCGAAGACGGCCGAAGCCGAGGCCGCAGCCGAGCCGGTGTTCCGAATAGGGAGCGTCTCCGAAGCCGAGGCAGCCCAGGCGACGGAACAGGGCTCGTCGGCGAAGGCTTCGAACTCCACCGCCTCGGCTACGCCCACCAGCACACAGACTTCTGCTCCCCAGCAGACCGGCGAAGTGGTCGAACCCGGTGCAGAGACAACAGCTGCCCCCGGCGAGCGCATCAGCCTCAGCGTCGAGAACGCGGCGCTGAGCGACATCTCCATCACCGAATCCGACCACCCGCGCATCAAGACCGATCCCGGAGTCTTCTTCGACACCGCCGGGAGCGAACTCGAAGCAGCAGACAGCACCGAAGACGCGAAGGCGGGATCTTCGACTCCAAGCGAATCAGCCTCAGAAGACTCAGACGCGATCACCGCCCCCGACGACGCCGCGGCCTGGATGTCTGCCTACGACCTCGTCGCCGACAGCACATACGAGCTCTCGGCCACAGCCACCTCGGCGGATGGAGAGGAACACGATTTCACCTCCACGGTCACGGTTTCGGCCGGCGACGCCTCGCCGATGGCGGTGCGCACGATCCTCTCCGATGACCAGACCGTGGGCGTCGGAGCTCCGATCATCCTCACCTTCGGATCCACGGTGGCCAAGAAGTACCGTGACGACGTCGAGCACCGCTTGTCGGTCAAGGTCACGGACAACGATGGGAAGGAGCGCAAAGTCGAAGGCTCATGGGCCTGGCTGCCTGATGACCCGCAGTCGCGACTGCACTTCCGTCCCAAGGAATTCTGGCCCGCGCATTCGAAGGTCTCCGTCGACGTGCCGCTGAAGAACGTTCCCACGACCGATGACACCGTCGGCCAGAACGATCTCACACTCGATTTCGACATCGGCCGCCAGCAGGTCGTCAAGGCCGACGCCAAGACCCACCGCATGGTCGTCACGCGCGACGGCAAAGAGGTCATGAACTTCCCGGCCTCATTGGGTGCTGCGAAGTCCCCGTCCTACAACGGAACCCATGTGGTGATGTCCAAGGCCTCGGACTACACGATGACCTCCGAGCAGTGGGACTACGAAACCGATGTGCGCTGGGCCGTGCGCATCCACAACAACGGAGAGTTCATCCATGCCGCGCCCTGGTCGACCGGGGTTCAGGGGTCGGCGAATGTCTCTCATGGCTGCATCAACCTCTCGACCGCACGTGCCAAGCAGTACTACGACTCGGCGATCTTCGGCGACCCGGTCGAGATCACCGGCTCGAACGCCACCCTGTCGACTGCGGCCAGCGATATATCCGACTGGGTCTACGAGTGGGATGAGTGGCAGAAGATGAGCGCACTGCCTACTTCTTGACGTTCTCTGCGGCCTTGTCGATCATCGGTACATAGCGCTCCAGCGTCCACGGGACGGTGAGCGGGTTGATGATCGATGAGGCGGTGACGAACGGCTGGTCTTCGGGCGCGACGACCGCGCCGGACTTGATCGCCGGAATGTTTGCGTACACGCTCTGTGCCTTGATCTCCTTCTTGCTCTTCTCATCGGAGTAGAACGTGAAGATGAGGTCGGAGTCGTCGAGTTTGTCCGCGTTCTCCAGCCCGATGAGCGCGGAATCCGTACCCGGGGCGTCATAGTTCTTCTTGAGTTCGTCGACGACGGGGTCAGGAGTCAGGCCCAGTGCCGAGACCATCGCCACTCGCTGCTCATTGGGGTAGAAGACGCCGAGGGTGCCGGGTCCGTCGTTGTAGATGTAGGAGAACGTCAGTCCCTCGTATTCGGGCCGCTTGGCCTCGGAGAGCTGCGTCTTGATGTCATTGACGAGCCCCTCGGACTCCTTCTCCTGCCCCAGAGCCTTGCCGATGGTCGTGATCTGCTCATCCCATTCGATCGTCCACGGCTGTTTGGGGTAGGCGACCGTAGGGGCGATGGCGTCGAGCTGCTTGTACTGATCGGCGGTGACGCCGGACCATGGTGCGAGGATGACATCAGGTTCGAGCTCGGCGATGGCTTCGACATCGAGCTCGGTATCTCCCTGGAACTGCTTCGGCAGCTCCTCGCCCTTCTCTGTCACGGCTTCATGGATCCACGGCATATAGCCGGTGTCATCGCTGCCCCAGGCGTACTCCTCCATGCCGACAGGTGTCTTGCCCAGCGCGATGGCGGTCTCGGTCGACCCCTGCCCGAGGGTCACGACGCGCTTGGGCTCGGCCTCGATGACGGCCTTGCCCAGTGCGTGTTCGATCGTGACGGTCTGGAAGTCGTCGGAGGCTGACTTCGCAGAATCCGCCGAGTCCTGGCTGCAGGCGCTCGCGCTGAAGGCGAGTGTGACGATGGTGCCTATGGCCATGGCCCGGCGAGTGAGATGAGCTGACATTCCTGCCCTTTCGTCTGTGAGGGTCGTGGTCGACCTCTCCACTTTAACAAAGGACAGCCTAACTTAACTTCGCGGCCTGGGTGCAACTCGACCGCGCCCTGATCCCCCTCGAGCGCATGACGGGGCAGCCGGTATTCGTCTGCTCAGAGCAGAAATCCGCGTGAGCGACGGCGATTCCTCCTAGGATCGCATCATGGATGCACTTCACGTCACAGATGCGTACGCCGACCGGACTCCGGCGCTGCTGTGGCGCGAGATGCTCGGGAGGGTGCTGCGGCTGCGCCGCACCGAGCTGGGCCTGACCCTGGCTCAGGTCTCACGCCGCTCGGGAGTCTCGACCCAATACCTGTCCGAGGTCGAACGCGGCCTCAAGGATCCCTCTTCGGAGGTCATCGAGGCAATCGCCATAGTCCTCGGCCTCGCACTCCCCCAGGTACTCGTCCTCGCCGCCGGCTCAACGCCGACAGCCGCGCCCGCGACGGTGCCCGCATTCGGGCTCACCGGACGGGCGCAGCTGTCCCTCGTGGCCTAGTCACACCGGCCGGGTGCCTCAGCTTGTACCCGAATCGAGGCGATTGGCCCTGAGAACCTCGAGTCTGCCTCGGTACTCGGCCTCGTCGATGTCACCTTGGGCGAAGCGCTCGGACAGAGTCGCCTCCGCGCTCTTCGTCGACCCGAACCGGCCCTGACCATCTGCCCAGGGCGGTCCGCCGGCCTGACGCCAGCGTCGCCGGTTGAGCGTGATGATGAGAGTGACGACCAGTCCGATGATGAGCACCCAGAAGATCGGGATGAGGAAGAAGAACGGCCAGGCCGCGGGTCCGTGTTCCATGTTCATAATGCCTCCTTGTCAGGAATCCACGTCGCTCGTGGATATGACATCAATCCAACTCCTGCAGCCGCCTCGGCGAATCCCCCGCTGGGAGTCACTTCGGGTACTCGCTGAGGATGAGCTCCTACTGTTCGCGCAGCCAGCCCGGGGAGACCAGCCCGGACTCATAGGCGAGCACGACGAGGTGGACCCTGTCGCGTGCGGCGACCTTGCTCATGATGCGCGAGACATGGGTCTTCGCCGTCAGCGGTGAGAGCACCAGCTGCGCCGCGATCTCGTCGTTCGACAGTCCCTGCCCGACGAGGGCGAGCACCTCTCGTTCACGTTGTGTCAGCACGTCGAGATGCTTCGCCGGCTCCGCCCGCAGTCCCAGGGACATCCTCGACAGGAGGTATCGGGTCACCTCCGGTGAGAGCAGCGCCTCCCCCTCGGCGACGACGCGCACCGCTCGGATCAGGTCGACCGGTTCGGTGTCCTTGAGCAGGAATCCGCTGGCACCCGCCCTGACCGCGCGCACGATGTACTCGTCGAGGCCGAAGGTCGTCACCAGCACCACCCGAACGTGCCCGAGGTCGGGATCGGCTGCGATCGCCTCGGTGGCCCACAGTCCGTCACCGTCGGGCATCCGAATGTCCATGAGCACGACGTCGACCGGCGTCGCTGCCAGTTTCTCCAACAGCTCTTCCCCGCCGGAGGCCTGCACACTCACGCTGATGCCCGGTTCCGCATCCAACAGCGAAGCGAAGCCGGCGCGAACCAGCTGGTGATCATCGGCAATCGCCACCGAGATATCGTTCATGCCTGAGCCTGCCGATCTGTTCGTCCGTGTCCGCTGGTCCAGGGCAGCCGGACGCTGATGTGCGTGCCGTCCCCGCTCGCCGAGGTGATCGCGAAGGTTCCGTGGAGAAGTTTCGTCCGCTCCCGCATCCCGATGATTCCGGTGCCTTCGTCTCGCCCGTGCATCGCGTTCTCTGTTCCCTGGCCATCGTCACTGATCTCGAGGTGCAGGAACTCGCCTTCACGGAAGACTCTGACGTTCGCCTGGCTGGCGGCAGCGTGGCGGACCATATTCGTCAGCGCCTCCTGCACGATCCGGTAGGCGGCCGCATCCGCGGCACTGCCGGGATTCTCTCGAGTACCGTCGGCTCGGAGCTCGCGCCGGTCATCGAGGTGGATGGCTGGTCGCCCGGTCATTGCGGCGATGAGTGCCGGCAGCTCGTCGAGGCCCGGCACTGGGGCCAGCGGCTCGGCTGCGCCTGCGTCGGCACTGGCCGCGTCAGTGCCGGCCGCGTCGGAGTCGAGATCGCTTGGGCCGGCAGCATCCGAGCGCATCGTGTGGAGCACTGAACGGACCTCGTTGAGTCCCGTTCGACTCAGCTCCTTGATGGCGGCGAGCGCCCGTCTGGCCTGCTCGGGGTCCCGGTCGATGAGGTGTTCGCCCACACCGGCCTGCACGTTGATCTGGGACAGGGAATGGCCCAGCACATCGTGGAGGTCCCTGGCGATGCGCAGCCTTTCGGCCGCAATCACCTCCTGGTGCCGGGCCTGCGCCTCCTCGGCCGCGAGCCTCCTGCCTTCGCGCCTGCGCCGAGCGAAGGCTCCGATGCTCAGGGTCATCAGCAGACCGATCGTCGCAGAGGCCACACGCCCCACCGACCAGTCGACACCGAGGAAGGGACCGAGCAGCAGGGCACCCAACCAGACACCGGCCGCCGAGGCGATGGCCCAGATCTGATGACCGCGGACCATGGCCACGACGAGAGCGAAGAGGAACGCCGCATAGAACGGTGTCATCTCAGGTCCGGTGAGCCCCTGCGCCCACATTCCGCCCGGACCCTCCCCAGACCAGGGACGATTACTTGGACCGTGGCTCCACGCACCGGACAGGCTGGATCCCGCCAGTGCGGCCCAGACGACGAAGTCAACCAGCGTCAGCCCGGCGATGATCGCGACTCTCGGGCCCGGCCATCGTGCACAGAGTAAGAAGATCATCGGGGACAGCAGGGCCACGGCGATGCGCACGCCCCCGGCCAGGGCATCGACACCATCGTGGGTGGCCATGAACACGGCGAAGGGCAGCTGCAGGAGCAGGGCCAGGACGCTCAGGGCAACCAGGAGCAGCCGAGGTCGACGACGGACGCGACGATCAGCATCGGGATCGCTCGCCTCGGCGGCGGCACGCCAGGATCGGCTCATCCTCCGATCGTAGTCACTGACACCGGATTCAACGTCGTACCACGGGAGTATCCGACCGGACTTCCCGCGGAGTACCGCGGCCCGGGAGCAACTCAGAGGATCTGATCGACGAGGCCGAAGTCCCGGGCCGCCTGCGCATTGAGCACGAGATCCCGGTCGAGGTCGGCATGGATCTGGTCCACACTGCGCCCGGTGCCCTTCGCCAGCATCGCCTCAACATCTCGGCGCTGCCGGGCGATCTCGTCGGCGGCGACGATGAGATCGGGGATTGCCCCGCGAGCACCCTCGGCATGGGGTTGGCGCAGCACCGCTCGAGCGTGTTCGAGCATCGAACGCTGACCAGGTTCGCCAGCTGCCAGGAGCACCGCGGCATCAGCGGCCGCCTGCCCCACGCAGATGGTCGCCACGGGCGCACCGATGTGGTGCATCGCGTCGTAGATGGCGGTCATGGCCGTCAGCGATCCGCCCGGTGAGTTGATGTACAGCTGGATCGGGAGTTCTCGGCTGCTCGCCTCGAGGTGGAGCAGCTGGGCGATGATCGTATTCGCCACCCCGTCATCGATCGGCACTCCGAGGTAGATGATGCGGTTGCCCAGCAGGTGGGAATACACGTCGACGATCTTC
Source organism: Brevibacterium aurantiacum (assembly GCF_003932995.1). Lineage (NCBI taxonomy): Bacteria > Bacillati > Actinomycetota > Actinomycetes > Micrococcales > Brevibacteriaceae > Brevibacterium > Brevibacterium aurantiacum. The sequence goes on along the minus strand of NZ_CP025333.1, from coordinate 934,324 downwards.
TCCCCGCCACCCGAGCGGTCAACGACATTCGGAATCGTGTACTGGCTCATGGCGCACCGATCCCGCCGCGCAGATCGGCCGGGGACTCGACGATGCGGTCGATGAGCCCGTAGTCCAGTGCCTGTTCGACCGTGAACCACCGATCGCGCAGGGAGTCCTCGAAGACACGCTCATAGGTCTTTCCCGTCGCCTCGGCGATGCGATGCAGGACCGTGTCCCGGACGGTGCGCAGGTCCCCGGACTGCAGCTCGATGTCAGCGGCCGCTCCCCCGATGCCCGATGATCCCTGGTGCAGCAGGATCCGGGCGTGGGGCAGGGCGAGTCGTTTGCCGGGGGTGCCCATCATGAGCACGAACTGCCCCGCCGAGGCGGCCCACCCGAACGCCACCGTGACCGCATCGTTGGGCAGAGTCTCGATCACATCGGCGATCGCGTGCATCATCGGCACCGATCCGCCCGGTGAGTTGATCCACAGGTGGATGTCACTGTGGGAGTCTTCGGCGGAGAGGAGGATGAGTCGCGAGATGATCTCCATGCCGTTCTCATCGCGCAGCTCCCCGTTGAAGACCACCGAACGGTAGGCGTAGAGCATTCTCTGGGACTCGGGGATGCGGGTCGTCGTCGTGGACTCGTCACCGTCGGCGAACCTCGGCGATGGTGAGGTGGGTCGGTTGTGAGCATTCTGATGTGCGATTCGTGTGTTCATGCCTCCACACTGGAGCTGGCGGTGCCGAGTCGGAAGTCTTTTCCGCCTTGAGCAGGAGGGTGCCGCTGTGAGCGGACGGCGTGCCTGTGCGCCCGGTGTGATGGTGCTGCCGTGATAAAATCGAGCGAGAAACCCCGACTGTGTCAAGGGAAGGCCGAGACGGAATGATGCTGAATCTGTGGATGACAGTTCAGTTCATCGTGGTGCTTCTCAGCGCCGATGCCGATACGGTCATTCCTCAGTCGTCGATGCATCTGATCGTCCTCGTGCTGCTCGGTGCGGCACTGCTGTCGCCGGTCGCACCGTGGTTGGCAAGGGCTCTCTTCAGGTTCCTTCCTCAGTCTCCTCGCGGTCTTTGGGGACGGGGAGAGCGAACCGAGGTTCGCGAATTCCGCATGCCCGAGGAACCCGGCACTCCGGGCACCGCTCAAGCCAGAGCCCCCTCCTTCGTCGTCCGCTCCTTCGCCTGACCGACGACGTGATCTCCGTGCTCCTCAAGCACGGTCGCTGACGCCACTCCTGTCTGTTTCCCTAACGGATCCCGCCTGTGGTGTCGCCCTGCGTCGTTCGGTCGTTGAACGTCCATGACGACATCACCACTGCTGCTCAACGCTGCACGGCCGAATTGCCTGCATCGGCAGCGCCCAGGAGGGCCATCACCATGAACATCTACGAATTTCCACCCATCGAACTGCTCGTCAACGCCGCCTATTGGGTCGTCACCTGGCTGACGACTCTGCTCGAACCATTGGCTGGCACCGCAAGTGCTGCGCTGGCGATCGTGGTGCTCACGATCATCGTCCGCGCCGTGCTCATCCCCGTCGGGCTCTCACAGGTCAGAGCCGGCATCACTCGCAAACGCCTCGCACCGAAGATCACCGAGCTGCAGACCCGGTACAAGAAGACCCCCGAGCTTATGCAGCAGAAGATGATGGAGCTCTACAAGGAGGAAAAGGCCTCCCCGATGGCCGGCTGCCTGCCCGTGCTGGCCCAGATGCCGGTGCTCATGGCCGTCTATGGAATCTTCATCCAATCCACGATCGGCGGGCACGCCAATGACCTTCTCAACCATTCCCTGCTGGGCGTCCCCCTCAACGCCGGCTTCGTGGGTCTCCTGACCGGAGGGAACCTGAGCGTGGTCTCGGCCGCAGTCTTCGGCGTCATCGTGATCATCATCGCCGTCGTCGCTGCCCTCTCGCGGCATCTGCTCACCCCCGATATGCCGCAGACCCCGCCCGTCCGGGCGTCTGGCAGCCAGAACTCCACCACCGAGGGACCCGCCATGCCGGACCTCTCAGGCGTGACCAGGGTGCTGAGCTTCATGCCCTTCATGACCGCGGTCATCGCACTGTTTGTGCCTCTAGCTGCCACGCTCTACCTGATGACGACGACAGCCTGGACCCTGACAGAGCGCCTCGTGCTCAACCGTGTCCTCAAGGTTCACGAGCAGGAAGAGGCAGTTCCTGCCGCATGAATGAAGCGGGGCCGGACCGGAAGACATCGCTTCCGATCCGGCCCCGTGCCGTGCAGGTGATCACCCTGCACAGGCGGCTCTGCCTCAGACTGCCACAGGAACCTCGGGTGATTCCGCGACCACTCGCAGTATTCCGTCGTCAACCGTGGCGCTGACCCTTCCGCCTTCGGACACTGTCTCGTTGACGAGGAGGTCCGCAATGCGGTCATCGAGCTCACGCTGGATCACGCGGCGCAGCGGACGGGCACCGAACTCGGGTTCGTACCCGGTATCGGAAAGCCACTCCACAGCATCCTCGGACACGGTCAGGCCGATGCCCTGGTGCGCCAGACGCTCGACCGAACGCTCCAGCTGAAGACGGACGATGACGCGCAGCTGCTCACGATCGAGCCGCGAGAACATCACGGTCTCGTCGATCCGGTTGAGGAACTCGGGACGCATGAACTCCTTGAGCTTGCCCATCACCTTTGCACTCAGGTCCTTCTCGGTGACCTTCGCATCGGTGGAGCTGAAGCCCAGCGGGGTGCTGCCGGACATGAACTCGGAGCCCAGGTTGCTCGTCATGATGATGACGGTGTTCCGGAAGTCCACGGTCCGGCCCTGACCGTCGGTGAGACGACCGTCGTCGAGGACCTGGAGCAGCAGGTTGAAGGCGTCCGGGTGAGCCTTCTCGACCTCGTCGAGGAGGATCACCGAGTACGGCTTGCGCCGAACCTGTTCGGTCAGCTGTCCCGCTTCGTCGTAGCCGACGTAGCCGGGAGGCGAACCCACCAGGCGTGAGACGGTGTGGCGTTCCCCGAACTCGCTCATGTCGAATCGGATCATCGCCGACTCGTCATCGAACAGGGTCGCGGCCAGAGATTTCGCCAGCTCGGTTTTGCCCACGCCGGTGGGTCCGAGGAAGAGGAAGCTGCCAATGGGACGGTTCGGATCTCCCATTCCCATCTGGGACCGGCGCACGGCCTTCGACACTGCCGTCACCGCGTTGTCCTGACCGATGACGCGACCGTGGAGGATCTCTTCGAGCTTGGCCAGCTTGGCCTTCTGACCCTGGGTCATGCTCGCCGCCGGGATTCCGGTGGCACGGGAGACGACCTGTGCGATCTGGTCAGCATCGACGATGCTCGGCTTGGCGTCAGCCTCAGCCCGCTGCGCGCCGTCGTCCGGGTTCTCGGCTGCATGCAGCTTCTCCCCGAGACTCATGACCTCGTCGCGAAGTTCCCCGGCACGCTCATAGTTCTCTTCGCTGATCGCGGTGTTCTTCTCGGTCTCGAGTCGTTCGATCTCCGTGCGCAGGGCCTGGGTGTCGACCTTGGGCCCACGACGCAGAGACAGTCGAGCACCGGCCTGGTCGATGAGGTCGATCGCCTTGTCCGGCAGGAACCTGTCGTTGATGTAGCGATCGGAGAGCTCGACCGACGCGCGAATCGCCTCGGGCGTGTAGGTCACATTGTGGTGCTCGGCGTAGCGGTCCTTGAGTCCGTCGAGGATTGCCACGGCATCTTCGATGTTCGGCTCCCCCACGCGCACCGGCTGGAACCGACGTTCGAGGGCCGAGTCCTTCTCGATCGTGCGGTATTCCTTGAGCGTGGTTGCACCCAACAGGTGCAGATCACCACGGGCCAGCCGGGGCTTGAGGATGTTGCCGGCGTCCATCGAGTTGGATTCGCCGTTGCCGCCGGCACCGACGAGGGTGTGGAGCTCATCGATGAAGACGATCATCTCGCCGTCCTCGGCGACTTCGTCGAGGGTCCCGGTCAGGCGTTCCTCGAAGTCACCGCGGTAGCGTGTGCCTGCCAGCATGCCCGGCAGGTCGAGTGCGACGACTCGCTTACCCGAGAGCTGTGCTGGGATCTCGCCGCTGTGGATGGCCTGAGCCAGTCCCTCGGCGATCGCGGTCTTGCCGACGCCGGCCTCACCGAGCAGCACCGGGTTGTTCTTGGTGCGGCGAGCCAGGATCTCGATCGTCTCCTGGATCTCCTCGGCGCGTCCGATCACCGGGTCGAGTTCACCGTCGGCTGCCAGTGCCGTGAGGTCCGTGCCGAAACGCTCGAGCATGGTCTCCTCCGGCTGGCCCGCTCCGGGACCGCCCTGCGGGTCGCCTGCCTCGGCGGCTTCGGCTCCGGCCTGCAGCCGTTCCTGTGTCACGCCCGCCTGGGCGAGGATGCGGCCTGCTGGCATCTCGTGGTTGAGCACGAAGGCGAAGAACAGGTGCTCCGGGTCGACGTAGGTCGAACCGAACGCCCGTGCCACCTGGTAGGCGTCGAGGAGCGCGCGCTGACCGGAACCGGTAAGGGTCAGTGCCCCTTCGGGCTTGGTGTCTGAGGATGCGGGCAGACGGTCTTCGACGGCGCGGGCGACCTGCTCCGGGTCAGCTCCGGCCTGACGGATCGCCGAGACTCCGGGCTCGGTCTCTGCCATGGTGCGCAGAATGTGCAGGGCATCGACCTCCGCCTGACCGTGCTCTCTGGCATAGTCAGCGGCGTTGTCGATGACCTCGTGGCTGCGCTTGCTCAGCAGCTTGTTGATGTCGACGCTGCGCCCCTGGCGCGCGCCCTGCTGTCCCTGCAGAAAACGGGCAAGGAACTCGTCGAATGAATCTCCGCCAGAACCGGCGGATCCGAAGAACGTAGCCAATCTGATCTCCTGTCGAAAGTTGAGCCTATACGACTCAATCAACGACGAAGGAGGTGGTCTTATTCCCGAGTGCCGTCCCGATTTCCCGACTAGCCCTTCGAAGGCCAGCCGTTGGGCTCGCAGCCCTGCAGGCCTTTGGTCTGCTGCTGCATGAGCGGGGCCGTCTCGCCGGGCCCCGGGCACGATTCATGGCTGTGGCCAAGTGCGTGACCGACCTCGTGGTTGATGAGGTACTGACGGTATTGGGTGATGTCGTCGAACTCATCGGTGGCAGACACCCAGCGCTTGGCATTGAGGATGACGTTGTTGCCGTTGCGGCACGAGAGTTTGCCCAGGGTGCGCAGCGGCAGGCACATCGAGTCCACGGTGTCGGGGCTGGCGATGGAGATCATCGCATCCTCACCCTCGTCGACCATTTTGATCGACACATCGTCCAAGTCCTGCCAGCCGCGCTTGTCCTGCAGCGTCTTGATGATGAAGGCGCCCGCCTCATCGACGTCGATGGGCAGATTGTCCTCGACTCGCAGTGCGACCTTGAACGTTGAGCCCTCGTCCCGGTTCGGTCCGGTCTCCTTCTTCGGTCGGTCCCACTCGCCACTGCCCTGCATATCGATGTCGTCTTCACTGACACCGGCGGCACCGGCGGATTCCACGTCCGGCTCAGCAGACTTGCTGGGTGCCGGGGACTTCGTCGGCGACGCCGACTCACTCGGCTGGGCAGAGGCGGAACCCTCGCCGGACGCGACCGTCTCGTTCGAGGACGGTGCCGGCCTGGTCTCCTGATCCGAGTCGGTTGCGCAGGCGCTGAGTCCGATGAGCAGGGATGCAGCAACCACCGCCGAGGCTGACCTCAGCCGCTGCGAGGAGCCCAGCAACGATCGACTTGAGTGCAGTGGACCTTGTGAAATGCGAGGAGTTGGCGACACTCTGTCGAGTCTAGCGTTTCACAACCGCTCCACTGAGAACTTTCGCTCAGAACTCGAGGACACCGCCGGGACCACGCAGGCGTGCATGCAGCCGATGCTCCGTGCCTTCGACGACCTGGGTATCACCGGCACCGAGCACATCGAGGGCACGGCGGCTCTCCTCGGCGTCCGGGGATTCGATGGAGAATTCGAGGAGTTCGACCGACGGCAGGGCAGCCTCGGCGGGGTGGGTCGACTCGCCCCAGTCGATGAGGAAGGGCTGCGTTCCCTTGCTCGGCAGCGGAGACCGCGAGGTCAGACGCCATTCGAGCAGCTCCCCCTCGGCAGTTTCGCGGGACATGTCGCGGACCTCGCCGAAGTCGATTCCTTCGGTGTTCGCTCCGGCGACCTTCGCGAGGAAGGCGTGCGGGTGGATGGCCCAGGTCTGGAGGGTCAGGCCCTGCGCCAGATGGGCATCCAACGGCAGGGTGCCATCGGCTGGCGCTTCCTGCTGCGGGTCGGGACCCAGGATCTCGAGGTAAGTGTGAGCACCTTCGGGCCAGCCAGCAGGGATGAGACCTATCAGGTAGTTCGCGGTTCCTCGGCCCGGGTGTCGTCCCCCGGCCACTGCTTTGACTCCGGTGAGGCGCTCGAATTCGGCGACCCCGGCTTCGAGCTCGGGCACCGTGATGATGAGGTGGTCAAGATTGGCGGGAATCGTACTCAGATCGTCCATGATCCACCAGGACCTTTCAGTGTGGCGTGCAGGGTTTCTGTGACTCCTGCCTCAACCTCGATGGTAGCCCCCAAGGATCGCAGAACTCTGGATGTTGTGTCTACATCTGGGCTCAACGCCCAGAACCGTTCGAGGTGAACCGAGGGCATCGCCTGGCGCGCAGGATGCGGAGAGTCCTGCCAATCGATGAGGAAGGGTTGGATTCCGCCCAGCGCCAGCGGTGTCCGCCTCGTCAGCCTCCACTCCAGAAGAGTGCCCGCAGGGGTGCGGCGGGTCATGACATGAACCTCGCCGAGGTCGACGGGCGGTTCGCTCGCTCGTGCGGCTGAGGTGACGAGACCGTCGAAGTCGTCCGGGTGGATGGCCCAGCGCTGCACCGTGGGCCGGGTGATACCGGCCAGGCGAGCGACTGCCAGCTCGGGATCCTGCTCCGGGTCGGGTCCGAGGATCTCCAAATAGATGTCGCGGTGCTCATCGCCAGACTCGTCGCCGAACTCAAGGCCCAGCAGCGCATTGGCCGTCCCCAGCCCCGGATGGGCACCACCGGGAATAGGCTCCACGCCGAGAATGTTGTGATATTGCTCAACACTTTCGGCGAGATTCGGCACGGCAATGACGAGATGATCGAAATTCCAAGGCAGCAACATGACTCAATGTTAAGCGATCGAATTGACGCCCTGCATGCCGATGCGCTTAACTCAAAGCATGCAGACACAACCAGAGGGCCGAATGCTGTGGCGTCGGCTCCACATCGATCTCAAGAGGCTCACCAGCTCCAATTGTTGAGCTATATCAACAATTGGTTGAGCACCCGACCCACCCCCGATCTCGGTTTCATCTGCACAAAGGACCACATTCCATGACGGACCTCCGTCCCTCCACCTCGGCGAGCCCCGGCCGGACCTACGGCCGACGCAATTTCCTCAGCCTCGGGCTGGGACTGGGCACTCTCATCACGCTCAGCGCCTGCACGCCGAGTGATGATGCTCCGCTGCCCGAGGGCGGCGACCCGGTCCAGGGCGGGGTGCTCACGTACTTCGAGCCTCAGACGTGGACGCTGCTCTACCCGCCCTCGGTCGGGTTCTATCCCAACGGCGGCATCATGAACAACATCTCCGCCCGCCTGCTGTGGCAGGATCCGAAGACCCTCGACCTCTACCCCTGGCTGGCCACCGAACTGCCTGAGATCAACGCCGATGCCACCAAGTTCACCTTCACGATCCGCGACGGTGTCACCTACTCCGACGGTTCACCGCTGACGGCGAAGAACGTAGCGGCGAACTTCGATCTCTTCGGACGAGGCGATGAGGCTCGCACCCTGCCGGTCTCCGAGCAGATCTCGAACTACGAGCGCAGCGAAGTCCTCGACGACAAACGCGTCCGCTTCCACTTCAGCGCCCCCTCCCCCGGCTTCGCGCAGGCGACGTCGACGATGAACGCGGGTCTCCTCGCCGATTCGACATTGGCTCTGGACGCCGAGGGCTTCGGCCCCGGCGGTGCCACCGGCATCCACACCTGCGGTCCCTTCCACATCACCGACGAGACGATCGGGACGAAACTCTCCGTCCGGGTCCGTGAGGACTACGACTGGGCCCCACCACACCTGAAGCACCAGGGCCGGGCCCACCTCGACGGCATCGACTACCTGGCCAACAACGAGTATTCGGTGCGCATCGGCGCCGTGCTCTCCGGGCAGGCCGATGGCGTCCGCGACGTCCAGGCTCCCGACGAATCGCGCGTGAGCGAGCAGGGTCTGCGCCTCTATGCGAAGGCCACGAACGGCATCAACAACAGCGTCAACTTCCGGTTCCGGCACGAACTACTGGAAGATCTCAAGGTCAGGCAGGCCATCATCGCCGCCGTTGACCGGCAGGAGATCGTCGACAAGCTCTTCACCCCCAACTACCCGCTGGCCACCGGCCTGCTGGCCAAGGGCGCCATGGGCTACAAGGACCAGTCCGGGTCCTGGGTCCACGATCCCGAGGAAGCCAACCGACTCCTCGACGAGGCGGGCTGGTCCGAGCGCAACTCCGCCGGGTTCCGCACCAAGGACGGCCAGGTCCTGGCACTGAGCGTCAACATCGCCTTGCCGCAGCCACGCTCGAACGAGGTGCAGACCCTCATCCAGCAGCAGCTGCGTCACGTGGGCGTGCGTCTGTCCATCAACCCCGGTGACCAGTCCAAGCAGACCCTCGATGCCCTCGAACTCGACACGGTCCAGATCTACCATTCGATGGTCGCGCGCGCGGACTTCGACAATCTGCGTTCCAACTACTCCTCGGTCAACCGCGACGTCTTCCTCAACGGCAAGGACCGCGACGATGCGAAGGACGGAAGCATCGACCCCGAGATCGACCGCCTGCTGGATGAACTCGCCTCGGAGCCCGAGACGAAGAACCGGCAGAAGGCCGCCGAGAAAGTTCAGGACTACCTCGTCGAGAACGCCTATGTGCTGCCGTTCTTCGAAGAGCCGCAGGTCTTCGCCTTCCGCCGCCGCGTCAACGGCTTCACGACCGAACCGGTGGGCCGTCCCGACTTCTACAGCACATGGTTGGCAGGGCAGAAATGATCCTCGACATCCGCTACCTCTTCCTGCGCCTGGGCCAGGCACTGCTCGTGCTGCTGCTCGCGTTCACCGCGGCCTTCATCCTGCTCAGCCTCATTCCCGGCGACGGTGTCACCGCCAGATTCGCCGACCCTGCACTGGGTCTCTCTCCCGACCAGATCGCGCAGATCCGCACCGAGACCGGGGCCGATGAGTCGTGGATCAGCCGCTACTTCCTCAGCCTCGGAGGGTTCCTCACCGGCAACTTCGGCTTCTCCGTCCAGACCGGTGCCGCGGTGTCGACGATCATCGCCGCGGCCCTGCCCTCGACCGCGGTGCTCGCCCTGTCCGGGTTCGTCTCCGCCCTGGTCCTGGCCGTTGTCATCGCGGTGCTGGCAACCTACGGGCCCTTCGCCTGGCTGCGGAAGCTGCTCGACTCGGTGCCCAGCCTCTTCATCTCGATTCCCGTCTTCTGGTTGGGGATCCTGCTCATCCAGATCTTCTCCTTCCAGCTCGGGTTCGTCTCCGTGGTCTCACCCGGCCCCGCCGAGGCGCTCGTCCTCCCAACCCTGACCGTGGCGGTGCCGCTCTCGGCCCCCATCGCGCAGGTCCTCATCCGCTCCATCACCGACGTCAAGGCCTCCGGATTCGTCAAGGTCACCTCGGCGAAGGGTGCCGGTGAGCTGTGGATCCTCGTCCACACCGTCGCCCGCAACGCCGTCCTGCCGGGCCTGACGATCATCGGCCTCGTCTTCGGTGAACTGGTCGCCGGCGCCGTGGTCACCGAGACCGTGTTCGGGCGCAACGGAATCGGCCAGATCACCGCCCAGGCCGTGACCCACCGCGACAACCCGATCCTCCTGGCCGTCGTCGTCATCGCGACCCTGGCCTACGTGACCATCAACCTCATCGTCGACCTCCTCTACCCCGTCATCGACGTCCGGCTGCGCACACAGCCAGGGGCCGCCTCGGCGGGGAAGAAGCCTGCCGATGAACCCACTCGCCGGGCGCTGTCGACGACCGCGGCCAGCGTCGGGGTCGACCTCGACTGGGACGACAAGGACACCCAATCATGAGCCTCATCAGCAGTCTTGCCCCCACCTCGGGCACCGGCAAGCCGGGCTCGGCGGCGAAGCGACGCAGCCGCACCCGCGCGAACATCGGCCCCGCCACCATCGTCTCGGCCCTGGTCCTGCTCATCGCCATCATGTGGGCGCTCTTCCCCGGACTCTTCACCCAGCATGACCCCAACGACGGCGGCACCACTCCGGCGCTGCTTGGCCCCAGCCTCGACCACTGGTTCGGCACCGACCAGACCGGACGTGATGCCTACGCCCGCGTCGTCTACGGCGCGTCACAGTCATTGCTCGCAGCACTCGTGGCTGTCGGTGTCGGACTCATCGTGGGCACGGCCATCGGGCTCATCGCCGGCACCCGCCGCGGCTGGGTCGACGATGTGCTCATGCGCTTGATCGACGTGCTGCTCTCGATCCCGGCGATCCTGCTCAGCCTCTCGATCGTCGTCGTCTTGGGCTTCGGCACCATCAACGCGGCCATCGCCGTCGGCGTCACGGCCATCGCCCAGTTCGCACGACTGTCGAGGTCAGAGGCGGTGCGCATCAACACCAGCGACTTCGTGGCCGCGGCCTACGGTTCGGGCGGCACCTTCTTCTCCGTCCTCGTCCGCCATATCCTGCCCAACTCGATCTCGCCCGTGCTGTCCCTGGCCGTCCTCCAGATCGGATCCGCGATCCTCCAGATCTCGACGCTGGGCTTCCTGGGCTACGGGACTCCCCCGCCGACACCGGAATGGGGCCTCATCATCGCCGAGGGCCGCAACTTCGTCGCCACCGCATGGTGGCTGACCGTGCTGCCCGGCTTCGTCGTCATGGCCATCGTCCTGGCCACCCACCAAATCGGCAACACCCTGAGAAAGGTGACATCATGACCGAGTCCGCACCCCTGCTGTCCGTGCAGGATCTCAGTGTCGCCTACTCCCAGTCCTCGGCCCCGGCCGTCGACGGCGTGACCTTCGCCGTGCGCGCCGGGTCGATGACCGCGGTCGTCGGCGAGTCCGGGTCCGGCAAGTCCACGACCGCGAATGCCGCCATCGGCCTCCTCCCGGAGTCCGCGCAGATCACGAGCGGGCACATCCACTTAGGTGAAGTCGATCTCGGTGGCTTGGGAACCAGCGGCTGGCGTGGGATCCGCGGCAGTCAGATCGGCTACGTCCCCCAGGACCCCGGCAGTTCACTCAATCCGCTGCAGACCATCGGCAAATCCGTCGCCGAGGCGCTGCGGATCCACAAGCGCGCCGATCGGAAGTCTGCCCGTGCCCAGGTCATCGAACTGCTGACCAGAGTCGGCATCGATCGGCCACAGATGCGCGCCGATCAGTTCCCGCATGAGCTCTCCGGGGGAATGCGCCAGCGAGTCCTCATCGCCTCCGCGATCGCACTGCGCCCACGACTGCTCATCGCCGACGAGCCGACCTCGGCCCTCGACGTGACCGTGCAGAAGCAGGTCCTCGATCTCCTCGATGAGCTGCGCGCAGAGACCGAGATGGGCGTCCTCTTCATCACCCACGACCTCGCCGTCGCCGGTGAACGCGCCGATGAGGTCGTCGTCATGCAGTCCGGACGCGTCGTCGAGGCCGGACCGGCGGCTCAGATCTTCTCCCGGCCTGCCACCGACTACACCTCGCGGCTGCTTGCCGACGCCCCGGCGCTGAAGACGAAGACCCACCGACAGGCCACATCCACCGCCGCACTCGCCGAGGCGCAGGCCCCCTTCGTCTCGGTCGAGGGCCTGACTCAGGTCTATGCCCGCAACGATGATCAGGTCATCGGCATCGACGACGTGTCACTGCACGTCGAACGCGGCACCACCCACGGCATCGTGGGCGAATCCGGTTCAGGGAAGACGACGACGGGCAAGGCCCTGGCCGGGTTCCTCACCCCACAGTCCGGTCGCATCCGCGTCGGCAATTTCGACACCGATGACTCTTTGCGCGGTCGTGCGGAGCGGGCCCGCCTGCGCGACTTCCGCCGCACGGTCCAGCTCGTGCACCAGAACCCGTACTCGGCACTGGATCCCAAGCACACCATCGGCCAGATACTCACCGAACCGCTGCGCAACTTCCGCATCGGTTCCCGGAATTCGCGACCGACCCTCGTCGCCGAGGCCCTGGAGAGGGTTGCCCTGCCTACCGAGTTCGGCGAGCGCCGACCGGCCGAGCTCTCCGGCGGTCAGCTGCAGCGGGTGGCGATCGCGCGGGCCCTCATCGCCGGCCCTGAGCTCGTCGTCTTCGATGAGGCCGTCTCGGCCCTCGACGTGACCGTGCAGGCCCAGATTCTGACCCTCCTCGACGATCTCCAATCTGACCTGGGACTGACCTATGTCTTCATCTCCCACGATCTCGCTGTCGTGCGACAGATCGCTGATACCGTGTCGGTGATGTCGCAGGGACGACTGGTGGAGAACGGACCGACGGAGGACCTCTTCGCTCGCCCGCAGACTCAGTACACGCGCACCCTCCTCGATGCGATCCCCCGCCCCGTGATGCTCCACGGCAACGGAGACAGCGCCGCTTCGACACCCACATTGCTCACCGCAGCAGAAAGTTGAGACTGACACGATGACGAACAGTTCCACCGGTCCCCGGCTCGGATTCTTCACCCGCCTGCTCGAGGACGCCCCGGCAGCTCAGCGCTACCGGTTCGCACTCGAACAGATCCAGGCGGCCGAGGCCCACGGCTTCGACTCCGCGTGGGTGGCCCAGCACCACTTCTCTGCGACCGAGGGCGGCCTGCCCTCCCCACTCGTGTTCCTCGCCCATGCGGCAGCCCAGACCTCGCGGATCCGCTTGGGCACGGCGATCATCACCCTGCCCATGGAGAACGGCGTGCGTGTGGCCGAAGACGCTGCGGTCACCGACGTGCTCTCCGGGGGACGCCTGGAGATCGGGCTCGGTTCGGGCGGAAACCCGAAGTCCTTCCCCGCCTTCGGCACCAGCTTCGATCAACGACGTGAGGTCTTCGCCGACAACCTCGCGGCACTGAAGACTCTGCTGGCAGGTCAGTCCCTGGAGACCGGGCATGCGCTCTATCCGGAACCGACCCGGCTCTCCGAGCGCCTCTGGCAGGCCACCTTCTCCTCCGGCGGATCCGGAGCTGCCGGTGCCGCCGGTGATGGCCTCATGCTCTCGCGCACCCAACCCCGCTCCCAGGACAAGCCCGAAGCAACCCTCGACGAGGTGCAGCTGCCGGTCATCGACACCTACCTGGCGAACCTTCCCTCCGGTGTGGAGCCCCGAATCCTGGCATCGCGCACGGCCGTCGTCGCCGATGCCGCAGCGCTGCCCGAACTCCGCGCCCGGACCGAACCGGCGCTGCGGGCCGAGGCAGATCGCCTCGTCGGCTATGACACCTCGGGGCTGAGCCTGGACGAGCTGCTCATCGCCACCGACACCTACCTCGGCACCCCCGAGCAGGTCATCGAACGCCTGGCGACAGACCGTGTGCTGAACCGGGCCACCGACGTCAGCTTCCAGGTACACTCGGTGCCGGCGACGAATGAGACGACGCTGCGGTCCATCGAACTCCTGGCCACCGAGGTGGCCCCGGCCCTGGGACTGACGCTCACGACGGAACAGGCGGCCTGACATGACCGACATCATCAACACCCTCGCCGGAATCGCCGCACAGGACCCCCTCGACAAGCTGCGCGATCACCGTGCACAGGCCAAGGACAACGCCCAGCTCAGCTTCGAAGCGCTGCTCGAACCAGCTGAGACCGGTGGGTTCTCCCACCGTGACCGCTATGCCGTCGCCGCATTCACGGCCGGCCTCCTCGGCGCGCCCGCGGCCGAGGAGTTCTACCGTGACCTCCTCCGTGACGAAGACGAGGTCGCCTCCTGGGAGATCGCCGAACTCCTCGATGAGGTGCTGCTCGAACTCGACTCCCGTTCGACCGTGCGCGGCCCCTACGGAACCTTCGAATCGGCTGCCCTGGCGGCCGAGAACGTCCCGGGACCCTGGCTGAGTGTGGAGAAGAAGTCGAGCGAGGTGCTGGGCGCACAGCTGGCCGCCGGCCTCGAATTCGCCCATCTCCTAGTTCTGCATCCCCGCGACTCACGTCCCGAACACATGGCGCTGCTCCTCGACGCCGGCTGGGACGAAGACTCGATCGTCACGCTCGCGCAGCTCGTGTCATTCCTCAACTTCCAGATCCGCATCAGCACCGGACTCACTGCCCTGGTCCACGCACCGGCGACGACCCTGCCCCCGGTCTCGGACGAACCGCCCGAAGCGGGCGACGGTGACGGCGAGGCCACCTCTGCGAGGGACTCTGCCGCTTCGTCGAAGGGCAGCGAGGCTCTGGCCCGGGTCGGCGAGCGCGTCAGCACCTATCCCGGGCTCACCCGTCCGGAGCTGTTCCAGCAGTCCGGGCTGGGCTGGGTGCCCTGGATCTCCCCCGTCGCCGAGGCGGACCTGACCGATGTCCAGCGCGAGGCACTCATCGAGGCGGGGCGGGCGAAGAACCCCTACTTCCGGCTCCTGGCCAGGGATCCGGCTGCCCTGCGAGCACGAACACTGACCGACCTCGACATCTTCTTCAACACCACCGACGGGCTCGGCCGGGCCGAACGTGAGCTGGCCGCGACCGTGGCCTCACGTCTCAACGGGTGCCTGTTCTGCGCCTCGATCCACTCGGACCGGGCCACGGAGGAGTCGGGTCGCCGGGACCTGGTGCAGACGCTGCTCGACACGGGTGTGGAAACGCCGTCGAACCTCGGCGATGCTGTCTGGGACGCTGTCGTCGACGCTTCCGCGGCTCTCACGCTGACCCCGCAGGCGTTCGGTCCTGCGCATGTCAATGCACTGCGCGAGGCCGGCCTCGACGATGGCGACATCATCGACGTACTCAACTGCGCAGCCTTCTTCAACTGGGCCAACCGCCTCATGCTCTCCCTCGGCGAACCCGAGGTGCTCGCACCCGGGATTCCTCGGCGGTGACGACGGTCCAGACGACTCGATCGAGACGCTCAGTGATCGAGTCGGCAGTCGCTGAGGCTACTGCCGGCGGGTGAGAATCGCCGTGAGAGTCGCCATGGCCGTGGTGGAGGTGGCCGACGATGAGGAGTGTTCCCCCGGGTGCCACCCAATCCGCGATGCGCCCGTAGAAGTCCAGCTGAGGCATTGCCGGATGCGCGTAGTGGGTGGTGACCAGGTCGTACTGCGTCTCCGGCGCCCAGCTGGAGAGATCGGCCTGGATCCAGCGCACCCGGTCACTGACTCCGGCGACCGCAGCGCGGTCCTTCGCGTGGTCAAGTGCTGCATACGCAACGTCGGCTCCGGTGACATCCCAGCCCTGAGCTGCCAGCCAGATGGCCTCTGCTCCGGCACCGCAGCCGGCGTCGAGTGCGGTTCCGGATTCGAGTCCGCTGACCTCCTTGATCAGGTGAGGGTTCGGATCGCCTGAGCTCATCGCTGGGGCGCGTTCACCGGTCCAGGTCTGATCCCAGTAGGTCTTGTCGAATGAGTGTGTCATCAGCTTGCCTCCTGTGCCTGCTCGGTCTCGTGCTGCGCCACTGCGCGATCGAGGTCGGTGAAGATGAGGTCGGTGTTGAGGTGCTGTGCGGCGAGCGCACCGGCCGCTGCCGCACCACTGACCTGCGCTCCGATGTCGGTAGCATTGCCGGCCACCCAGACGCCGGGGACCGCGGTCTGCCCGAAGGCTTCGGTTTCGATGAAAGCCCCAGCAGGACGGGCCGTGGGCTCGAGCCCGATCCCTGCGAAGAGTTCGGTGCGGGCAACCATCGGCGTAGCGACGACTGCAGCATCCACGGCAATGACCTGTCCATCACCCAGACGCACACCCGTGAGCGTGTCATCGGTGATCTCCAGGCTGTCGATGTCCCCGTCGATGACTGGGATGTCGAGCGCGCGAAGTTTGACCTGATCTTCCTCGCTCAGCTGTTGGTCTCCGGAGAAGAGCATCACATGAGGGCTCCACTGCTTGAACAGAAAGGCCTTGTGGATGGCCATCGGACTGGTGGCGAGGATGCCGATGCGACTGTCGCGGACCTCCCATCCGTGGCAGTAGGGGCAGTGAAGGACGCCACGACCCCACTGTTCGCGCACGCCCGGGATCTCGGGCAGTTCGTCGACGAGGCCGGTCGCCATGAGCAGCCGTCTGCCGACGATCTCTTCGCCGTTGTCCACGGTGATTGTGAACCTGTCGACTTCGCCGCTGATTTCGGTGACCTGGCCGTCGATGATCTCGCCGCCGTAGCTCTGCACTTCGTCTCGGCCTCGGGTCAACAGCTCTGCGGGGCTGATGCCTTCGAGTCCGAGGAGCCCATGGACTCCGTCGGCCGGAGCATTGCGCGGGTGGCCGGCATCGATGACTGTCACCCTCCGGCGTGCGCGGGCCAGGGTCAGGCCAGCGCTGAGTCCGGCCGCACCGGCTCCGACGATCACGACGTCTCGAATCGCGCTCTGCTTCTCTGCCATGTCCTGGTCCTCTCAAAGTATGTGGAGTCGCCGCTGCGGCGCTCCGATACTTCGATGGTGACAACCCATTCGCGGTATTGCAAACAGGTTTGCCGAATGGCAAAATGAGGGGCATGGATGAACTCATGGACCGCACACTCGACGCCGTCGGGCCACGGCTGAAGCAGCTACGGCAGCGCCGCGACATCACTCTCACCGACCTGTCCGAAGAGACCGGCATCTCGATCAGCACGCTCTCGCGCCTCGAGGCCGGGCACCGCCGTCCCAGCCTCGAACAGCTCCTGCCCTTGGCACGAGCATTCGGGGCCACTCTCGACGAACTCGTCGACGCGCCCCCGACCGGGGATCCGCGCATCAATCTGCGGCCCCTGCCCACTCGCGACGGCCGGACGATCCTGCCGCTGACCCGTCGGGCAGGGGGCATCCAGGCCTATAAATTCGTGCTGCCGACAGGCTCGGATGAGGCCACGCCAGAGCTGCGCAGCCATGAGGGCTACGACTGGGTCTTCGTCCTCAACGGCAGCCTTCGCCTCGTCCTCGGCGAGCACGATCTCATCATGGAACCCGGCGAGGCAGCCGAGTTCGACACCCGCACCCCGCACTGGTTCGGCGCCACCAGTGCAGGGCCCGTCGAGTTCCTCAGCCTCGTCGGCAAGCAGGGCGAGAGAGCCCACGTCCGTGCGGCACCGAAGCGCCACCTCGGCGAGGGTTAGCGGTATCTCAGCCGACGTCCATGAGGGTGGACCGGATGATGAAGCGGTTGCCTGTCGGGGACTCGACGCTGAAGCCGCTGCCACGTCCAGGAACCACATCGATCGTGAGATGGGTGTGCTTCCAGTACTCGAACTGCTCGACCGACATCCAGAAGTCGAGGCCCGCCTTCTCTGCGTCATCGACGGGCAGTTCGAAGTGGCCGAGGAGAACGTCGGCCTCCGAGGTCAGGAAGTCGCCTTCGGGGAAGCACATCGGCGAGGACCCGTCGCAGCAGCCACCCGACTGGTGGAACATCAGTTGGCCGTGCTTGGCGACCAGATCGCCGAGGAGGTCGACAGCGGCCTGTGTCATGGCCACCCTCGACTTCTCCTCCCCGTCGATGGTCGGCGCTGATTCCAGCGCCGCGGTCTGTGTAGATTCACTCATCAGAAAAATCCTTTCGCGTTCTCCGAGTAGCTGACCAGCAGGTTCTTCGTCTGCTGGTAGTGGTCGAGCATCATCAGGTGGTTCTCTCGGCCGATTCCCGATGACTTGTATCCGCCGAAGGCAGCGTGTGCCGGATAGGCGTGGTAATTGTTGACCCAGACGCGACCGGCCTGGATGTCTCGGCCTGCCCGGTAGGCGGTGTTGCCGGTCCGGGCCCAGACGCCGGCGCCGAGTCCGTAGAGCGTGTCATTGGCCGTGGTGATGGCGTCGTCGTAGTCCTTGAACGAGGTCAGGGCGACGACGGGGCCGAAGATCTCCTCCTGGAAGATCCGCATATTGTTCGAGCCCTTGAAGATGGTGGGCTGGACGTAGAAGCCTCCGGAGAGGTCGCCCTCGAGTTCGGCCTTGTCGCCGCCGATGAGCACCTCGGCGCCTTCGTCCTTGCCGATCTGCAGGTAGGACATGATCTTCTCGTACTGATCATTCGAGGCCTGCGCGCCGACCTGGGTATCGGTGTCGAGTGGATTGCCCTGCTTGATCGCTCGCACACGCTCGACACCGGACGCGACGAAGTCATCGAAGATCGACTCCTGGACGAGAGCGCGAGACGGACAGGTGCAGACCTCACCCTGATTGAGTGCGAACATCGCGAAGCCTTCGAGCGCCTTGTCGCGGTAGCTGTCGTCGGCGGCGAGGACGTCTTCGAAGAAGATGTTCGGTGACTTGCCGCCGAGTTCCAGGGTGACCGGGATGATGTTCTGCGAGGCGTACTGCATGATGAGTCGGCCGGTCGTCGTCTCGCCGGTGAAGGCGATCTTCTTGATCCGCTTGTTCGAGGCCAGGGGCTTGCCCGCTTCGACTCCGAAGCCGTTGACGATGTTGAGCACACCGGCTGGCAGCAGATCGCCGACGAGTTCGGCGAGGATGAGGATCGATGCCGGGGTCTGCTCGGCGGGTTTGAGGACGACGCAGTTGCCTGCCGCCAGTGCCGGTGCCAGCTTCCACGTGGCCATGAGAATGGGGAAGTTCCACGGAATGATCTGTCCGACGACGCCGAGCGGCTCGTGGAAGTGATAGGCGACCGTATCGTCGTCGATCTGGGAGAGTCCGCCTTCCTGAGCCCGTATCGCCGAGGCGAAATAGCGGAAGTGGTCGATGGCCAGTGGAATGTCGGCGGCCAGTGGTTCGCGGATGCCCTTGCCGTTGTCCCAGGTCTCGGCGACCGCGATCATCTCAAGATTGGCCTCCATGCGATCAGCGATCTTGAGCAGGATGTTCGAGCGCTCGGTCACCGAGGTCTTTCCCCAGGCCGGTGCTGCTGCCCAGGCCGCGTCGAGGGCGGTTTCGATATCTTCGGCGGTGGAGCTGGGAATCTCGGTGAAGGCCTGACCTGTGACGGGAGTGATGTTGTCGAAGTAGTTGCCGTTCTTCGGCGGCACCCACTCTCCTCCGATGTAGTTCTCGTAGCGTGGCTTGAACGTGACGAGGGAACCTTCGGTACCGGGTGCTGAGTAGACTGCCATGACACTCCTTCGTGTGAGTCCATCCGCTCGCCTCGCACGCACTGTTTCGCGTGCTGCGCATGTTCGTGGTCGACTGCGCGAAGCGGATGTGTCCGTGTCCTCTCACCATAGGTCTCAGAGTGCGAGGGGACAATAGGTGTCATGGGTTCGCCGCGGTGCTCGACCCAAAGTTCAGCGGCTGTCGAGAACGTTTCGCCGCAGGAGTTCCAGGCTGAAGTCCCACCCGTCAGAGAAGAAGTCGCGTGCCTCGCCTCGGCGGTCGATGGGAATGTCCTCGAAGGTGTGCGTGATAGTCACCTTCGTGTCCCTGCCATGAGGCTCCAGAGTGATCGCAACGCGGTCGGTTGGGCCGAAGCGTCCGTTCGTCCGACGACGGATCACGAGGCCGCGCATTTCATCGACGGCAGTGATCCCACCGGTGAGCACATACTCGTAGGAGTCGTCTTCGTAGCGCTCCTCGTAGGGGCTGCCGACTCGTGGTTCGAAATCGATCTGCACCGTCGGAGGTGGACACCACCACCTGCTCAGTCGAGCCGGGTCAGCCACGTGCTCCCACACCTCGGCGATCACCGCTTTGATCACCAGCGATCTGGCGAAGCTCCAAACCAATTCCGCACGGTCAGCACTCATACCGTAACGATTCCCCTGTTGGAAGGCATCGCGCCGTTGAAGGTTATTGGCACGGCAGCCGCATTATCAATGTCGACACTGTCGATCGCTTGGACATGCACATGCGGTTCGGTGCTGTTGCCGGAGTTTCCGCACAGCCCGATTTCTTCGCCGATCTCAACGTGCTGTCCCACCCGAACCCGTGTGCTCCGACGCTGGAGGTGGCAGAGCACGACCACGCCACCATCGCACCGGATCATGACGTGGTTGCCGGCGAGCGCAAGCCAACCTGCCTCGGCCCGACGCTTCTGTGTGAGCGTGTACCCAATCGACGACATCCCGCGGTACGAGAGATGGTCACGCTCGGTGTCATGAGACGCCACGACAGTTCCAGCGACCGGAGAGAGCACCGAACGGCCGAAGCCGACGAAATTTTCCGGCGGTTCCGGGCGCAGCAAAGAACCGAAAGTGAACGGAGCCGAGCGTCCCGAATCATCGACCGGCACGAAGTCGATTGCATATGAGGTCGCGAAGAGTCTCGTGCCGTGGCTCGGCACCCGATTGGCAGGACTGTTCTGGACCAGCCATCTGCCGGTGAAGGGGTAGTCCATATCGAGCACGTCGGCCATCGTTCGTCACCCCGTGAAGTGCCCAGGCCGCACCGAAGCAAACAGGACCATGTCCCGCCGCTCACCGCCGACCTTGCGATGTCTGTCCTGGAGGCTCTCTTCACGAACATAACCGGCGCGTTCGGCGGTGCGAATCGATCCGTCATTCCAGGGTTCGATAAAGAGTTCAACGCGGCGCAGGTCGGGTACCGTCCATGCGAACTCCGTCAGGGCCGCGAGCGCCTCGGCTGCATAGCCGCGCCCACGCTCGGAGGGTGCAACCGCATAACCAGCACTCGCTCGCCCCTCGTCGAGATCCTTCAGCCAGAGACCACAATGGCCGATTGCGACATCATCTGACCGGCGCGCAATGGTGAACGAGAATCCCGCCCCTTCAGCATGCCGTTTCTGCTGTCGCCCCACCCAAGCCAAGGCCTCCTGCACAGTGGCGCCTCCCGGCAGTGAACCCGTCTGCGGCACATAAGGATCGGTCGACAGGGATTGCGCCATCGCTGCGTCTCGCGCCTCCACCGCCCGCAGCAGAACCTGCCCATGAGCCGGAGCCTCCGCAGGCCAGGGTGGCAGTGTCATCCGCCCTCGGTGATGGGAACTTCGGCAGCCTTCGGGAACAGCAGGTTATAGGTGAGTCCGGCCACGGCGGCACCAGCGAGCGGTGCGAGGAAGAACACCCACACCTGACCGAGCGCGTCTCCACCGGCGAACACCGCAACCCCGAAGGAGCGGGCCGGGTTGACGGAGGTGTTGGACACCGGGATGGCGACGAGGTGGATGAGCGTGAGTGAGAGACCGATCGCCAGAGGGGCCATTCCGACCGGGGACCTGTCATCGGTCGCCCCGAGGATCACGTAGAGGAAGATGGCGGTGAGGACGAACTCGGCGATGAGCACGCTGAGCAAGGAGAATCCGTTCGGGGAGAATTCTCCATAGCCGTTCGTCGCCAGCCCATCCTTCGCTAGCGAATAGTCCGGGTTGCCCGAGGCGATGAGGAGCACGACTCCACCGGCGACGATGCCGGCGACCAACTGCGTGATCCAGTAGGGCACGGCGTCTTTCACTGGGGTCCTGCCCGCAAGCACGCAGCCCAGTGTCACTGCTGGATTGAAGTGTCCGCCGGAGACATGTCCGACGGCGTAGGCCATGACGACGACGGTGAGGCCGAAGGCCAGTGCGACACCGAGGAATCCGATGCCCATGTTGAGGCCGTCATCACCGACGACCTTCGCGGCGAATACGGCCGCGCCGCAACCGCCGAAGACGAGGACGAAGGTGCCGAGGAATTCGGCGAAGATCTTTGAGACTAGTGTGGGTTTCTGCTGGAGAGCCATGACGAATCATCCGATCTGTGATGTGTGTCACATACCATGTCGATTCCCATACTACAGTCACGTCTCAGCAGATGAACCCAAGCTGTGCTGTCGTTTCCTCCCAGTGGGTACGACGAGGCTTCAGACCAGCGGCATGACCATGATCAGGCAGGGCGTCTGCTCATCCCAGAGGTCGGTCTCCTCGAGCGGGAGAAATCCCATCTTCTGATAGAAGTGTCGAGTCCGGTCGTAGTTGGGATCGGGGCTCGAGGCTCCCAGGGTCTTGACCTGCAACAGTGCCGCTCCCCGTGCCCTCACATCACTTGCGACCGCACGCATCATCGCCGTGCCGACTCCCGTTCCATGCACGGATCTGTCGACGACCGTGAAATGCACCTCGGCGGAGTGGTCGAAATGCCACGACACCAAGGTGACGCCGACGACCTCTCCAGCATCGTCTCGCACCGTCCACGTCTCCATGGTCCGTGCATCATCGACGAACTCAGCGTTGGATTCCGGTCTGCCGAACCACTCGGGGACGGTCAGCAGAAGACGGTCCACATCCTCGGGCACCTGGTCATCTCGGACTGCACTCCATCGTGTCTGTGTCATCCCACCCATCCTAACGACCGTCCGGAACGGTCACAGCCACCTCGGCGCTGGTCGACGGTCTTGGTACGCTGACGAACATGAGTGAAGTCGACAGCCCGGTCCTGCGCCTGATCCCGTTTCTCGCGGCATTCACGGTCGCGGTGTTCCTCGGCCTGCCCGCGATGGGCAACGGAGATCTGCTGGCGGCCGTCGTCGTCGCCGCCGTCGCCTACTTCGTGACCTACTACCTGGTCAGGTACATCATCGGACTCATCGTCCGCAACCGCCGCAACAGCACCGACGACCAGGACTAGCAGCTACCTCTCGTCCTGCGCAGGCACGACGACTTTGCGGATGATGATCATTCCCGAGGCGGCCACGGGCACAGCGACCACGGCCCCGAGGACTCCGCCCAGGGTGCCGCCGGCGATGGCCGCGATGATGACGAGCGCACCGGGCACATTGACCGCGGTCTTCATGATGCGGGGGCTGAGCAGGTACGCCTCCACCTGCATGTACACGAGGTAGTAGATGCCGACGGCGATCCCCAGCCCCGGAGAGACCATGAGGCAGGATCCGGTGATGATGATCGCACCGGTGATCGGGCCGACGAGTGGGATGAGTGAGGCGAGGAACGCGATGAACGCCAACAGCGCCGGCAGCGGGGCACCGATGATGGTGAGGAAGATCGCCGAGCACACGCCGTTGACGATGCCCAAGGACACCTGACCCAGAACGTAGCGTCCGATGGATCGGGTGACTTCCTCGGTGACGGATTCGACGGTCGGTCGGGAGCTCGCAGCGACGAGGGAGAGCATGGCCGACTTGATCGTCGGCATCGTCACGGCGAAGTAGATGGTGAGGATGACGACGATGACGACGCCGGCGAGGAAGCTGATAATGCCGGCTCCGATGGACACGACCCCGCCGCCCAGCGACACCACGTTCTTCGGGTCGGATGCCCACTCGCCGAGGTTGGCGAAGATCTTGTCGAGATCGACCGCTCCGGTGAATCTCTGTTCGAGGTCGGCGACCCACCCTGTGGCCGCCAGGCTCGCGACGATGTCCGGAAGATCACCGATGAACTGCTGGATCTGGCTGATGACGGCAGGGGCGATGAGCAGCACAGCACCCGCGACGATGGCGAGGAAGGCCAGAACGACGAGGACGACCGACAGGGACCGGGGCAGCCTGCGCTCGACCAGCCACAGCACGATCGGTTCGAGTCCGAGCGCGAGGAACAGGGCCAGACCGATGTAGATGATGACGGTCGCCACGGACTGCAGGGCCGTGATCAGCCCGAAGGCGAGTCCCACACCGAGCGTTCCGGTGAAGCCGACCCGGAATGCGCTGTTGAGAGTCAGCGATTTTCCCTGCCCTTTGCCCATGGTGACAAGTGTAACCAGCGACCATGCGCTTCAGCGTGTTCACGCGTTAGGATCGAGGGCGAGACCTG
Source organism: Brevibacterium aurantiacum (assembly GCF_003932995.1). NCBI lineage: Bacteria > Bacillati > Actinomycetota > Actinomycetes > Micrococcales > Brevibacteriaceae > Brevibacterium > Brevibacterium aurantiacum. Next base: position 910,552 of record NZ_CP025333.1, on the reverse strand, counting down.
GCACAATCCTTCAACCGTGTAGAAAGTGGTACGTCGACGATGAGCTCCGATCCGAACAGCATCGATGTCTGGGAGGCCTTCCTCGACCCACAGGGCGAATTCTCACTGCCCGATTTCTCCGCGGTCACTCCGGCATCACTGATCACTGCGGTCAGGGCGGCCACCGACTTCGCGCGATCCGAGGTCGAAGACATCATCGGTGATGAGAACGAGCCGACGTTCGTGTCGACAACCGTGCGCTTCGAATCCGCGACCATTCCCATGGCCCGCATCTCGGCCGTGGTGAGCGCCGTGGAGTCGAATCATCTCCGTCCCGAATTCGCCGATGCCGTCGCCGAGGTGTGGGATCGTCTGTCCGCGGCACGGACCCGGATCTTCCTCGACGTCGATCTCTTCCACCGCATCGAACAGGTACCATCGACCGATCTCAACCCCGAGGACAAGCGTCAGCAGGAGCTCACCGTCGAGGAGTTCGTGCGTGCCGGAGCCCGCCTCGGTGCGGAAGAGCGCGACCAGATGTCCACCATCGCGGCCGAGCTCACGACCCTAGGAACCTCCTTCTCCCGTGCCCTGCAGAAGGACACCAGGGAGCTTGCCGTCCATCTCGACGATAAGGCGCAGCTGGCCGGACTCAGCGAGGACCAGGTCGCGGCCGCGGCCAATCGGGCCGCCGAGCGAGGCACCGACGGGTACCTGCTGCCGCTGAACAACTTCACCCAGCAGCTTGTCCTCGAATCCCTGGAATCGGCTGCGACCCGCAAACAAGTCTTGGACAATTCGACCTCCCGCGGTGCCCGCGGCGGTGAGGGCGACACCCGGACTCAGGTCGCCGACACCACGGCGCTGCGAGCACTGCAGGCGAAGCTGCTGGGATACCCGTCCTATTCGTCGTTTGCCATCGACAATCAGACCGCCGGTGGCCCGGATGCGGCCGCAGACATCGTGTCCTCGCTCATCGCGCCGGCCAATGCACAGTTGGCCGAGGAGCTGGCACAGGTCAAGGACCATTACGGCCTCACTGATGTCGCACCCGAGGACGTCAAGCATCGTCTGGCGCAGTACCGGGCCGAGAAATTCGACATCGACGCCGATGAGGTCGCCAAGTACTTCGAGTTCGACACCGTCCTCAATGAAGGCGTCTTCCGCGCGGCCACGGGTCTCTACGGAGTCACCTTCGCCCCACGCGAGACTGTCTCCGCCTGGCACGAGGATGTGCGGACCTTCGAGGTCACCGACGCCAATGAACGCACCCTGGGACTCATCCTCCTCGACCCCTACTCCCGGGACACGAAGCGCGGCGGCGCATGGATGGGTGAGCTGGTGACAAGTTCACGGCTGACCGGGCACCTGCCCGTGGTCACACTCTCGCTCAATCTGGCCAAGCCGGGCGAAGGTCGACCGACGCTGCTCAACCCCACCGAGCTCAACACCCTCTTCCACGAATTCGGCCACGTCCTTCACGGCCTGTTCGCGAACTCGACCTACCCGTCGACAGCCGGGACAGCTGTGCCTCGCGACTACGTGGAATTCCCGTCCCAGCTCAATGAGATGTGGCGCTTCCACCCGCAGGTCCTCCCCCACTACGCCAAGCACGTGGAGACGGGCGAGCCGATGCCCGAATCCCTGGTCACCGCTCTCATCGACAGTGAGAAGTTCGGCCAAGGCTTCGACACGACCGAGTATCTGGCCGCGGCCATGCTCGACCTCTCCTGGCATTCGCTGGAGGCCGGTGAGCACATCACCGACGTCCTGTCCTTCGAATCCGAGGTACTCGCCGCAGCCGGGTTCACCGACCTGGTTCCGCCCCGCTACCGCACCACGTACTTCGGCCACATCTTCGCCTCCGGCTATGCCGCCGGTTACTACTCCTACCTCTACTCGGAGGTCATCGCAGCCTGGGTCAGCGAATGGTTCGAGGCCCAGGGCGGACTCAACCGGGAAGCCGGCGATGCCTTCCGTGAGGCCATCCTGGCCCCCGGCTACTCGATCGACCCGATGAGTGCGATCGAACGCTTCTTCGGCACCCGCCCCGATGTCGCACCCCTGCTGCGCAGGCGCGGACTGGCCGAGCCGGTGGAAGAATCGGCGCCCGCCGAGGAACCGGCCGAAGAGCCCACCGAGGTCGATGCCGCCGAGCCGAAGGGGCACCGCAACCATGCGGCGGTCTCCCAGGTCCTCGAAGCCAATGGAATCGAACCACAGATCAGACTCTTCACCGATGCCACCCCTACCGCAGCCTCGGCGGCGGAGAAGGTCGGCGTGGAGGTCGGAGCGATTGCGAACAGCCTGATCTTCTCCGCTGAGGGCGAACCGGTGCTCATCATGACCTCCGGTCGCCACCGCGTGGACACGGACTTCGTGGCCGGACTCATCGGGCTGAGCTCCCTCGATCGGGCCGATAAGGATCTGGTGCGCACCGCGACGGGGCAGGTCATCGGCGGGGTCGCCCCATGCGGGCATCCGCAGCCGATCCCCACGTATGTCGACGTGGCGCTGAAGGACTATCCTGTTCTCTGGGCTGCGGCCGGCACACCGAACTCGATGATGCCGCTGACGTATGAGCAGCTGCTGGCGATCACCGGAGGGAAGGAAATCACTGTTGTCGAAGAAGGTGCCGAAGCCTGAGGGCTCGGACGAGCCGAGCACTGGAGGCCCGGAGGCGCTGAGCGCTGCGGGCAGATTGGCGGCCTTCGCCTCCTCCCGAGGACGCTACTATGCGGTGATTCTGGCCGTGTTCTCTGCGGTGCTCATCATCTCCAACATCTCCGCGACGAAGGTCATCGGCTTCGGACCCATCGTCACCGACGGCGGTGCATTCCTGTTTCCCATCGCCTACATCCTCGGCGATGTGATCAGCGAGGTCTACGGTTTCAAAGCCGCCCGCAAGGCCGTCATCACCGGTTTCGGACTCCAGATCCTGGCGACTCTCGTGTTCTGGCTCGTCCTCATCTCACCCCCGGGACCCGGCTATGAGAACCAGGACGCCTTCGCCGCCGTCCTCGGCTTCTACCCGCGCATCGTCGCCGCGTCCTTAGTCGGCTACTTCTTCGGCCAGCTGCTGAACTCGTATGTGCTCGTGGCTGTGAAGAAGCGCATGGGCGAACAGAAGCTGTGGGTCCGCCTGCTCACCTCTACCGGGGTCGGAGAGTTCGTCGACACTCTGCTGTTCTGCGTCATCGCCTTCGCCGGGGTCATCCCCGGACTCGATTTCATCAACTACATCGTCTTCGGCTTCGTCTACAAGGTCGCCGTCGAAGTCATCCTCATGCCCGTGACCTATCGGGTGATCAAGCTCGTGAAGAAGCACGAACCCAGCTACGAGCTGCCCGACGGCAGCACGACCGCCTAGCCGCGCTCAGGCCTTCTTGGCGTAGTAGCGGCCCAGCACCTCGGCTTCGAGTTCGGCGAAGCGACCGTCGATCATCGACTGTCGGATCTCGGCGACGAGGTTGACGACGAAGTACTCGTTGTGGACGGTGCACAGGGTGGAGAAGAGCATCTCCTTGGCCTTGTACAGGTGCCGCAGGTAGGCCCGCGAGTAGTTCTGGCACGTGTAGCAGGCACAGTCGGGATCCAGCGGCCCGAAGTCCCTGCGGTACTTCGCCCCGGTCAGGTTATAGCGGCCGTCGCGGGTGTAGATCGCGGCGTTGCGGGCCACTCGTGAGGGCGAGACGCAGTCGAAGGTGTCCGCACCGGTCTTGATCGCCTCGAACAGGTCATCGGGTTCCGAGATGCCCAGCAGGTGGCGGGGCTTGTTCTCCGGCAGCTCCTCGCACACCCAGCGGATGATGGTGCCGAGGTTCTCCTTCTCCAGGGCGCCGCCAATGCCGAAGCCGTCGAAGTCCATCCCACCCAGATCGCGTGCTGCCTTGCGCCGCAGGTCCTCGTACTGTGCACCCTGGAGCACGCCGAAGAGTGCCTGGTAGGGCCGGTGGGTGCGGGCGGCGGTCTGGCGCTGGTGCTCCTCGATGCAGCGAAGAGCCCACTGCCGGGTGCGTTCGAGCGACTCGACCTGGTAGCCGCGCGTGTTGACCAGGGTCGTCAGCTCGTCGAAGGCGAACATGATGTCCGCGCCGAGTTCGTGCTGGACCCGCATGGAGACCTCGGGGGTGAAACGATGCATGGTCCCGTCCAGGTGGGACTTGAAGGTCACCCCGTCGTCGTCGACGTTCGACATGCGTTCCTTGCCGACGGCAACGAGATCATCGTTCTGTTCGCCGGTCGACTCCATCGAGATGACCTTTTTGAACCCCGAGCCCAAGCTCATCACCTGGAATCCGCCGGAGTCCGTAAACGTTGGGCCGGGCCAGTTCATGAACTTGCCCAGTCCTCCGGCCTCGTCGATGAGGTCAGAGCCGGGCTGCAGGTAGAGGTGGTAGGCGTTGGCGAGCACCGCCTGGCCGCCGAGTTCGGCCACCTCGTCGGGGCGTACGGCCTTGACCGTGGCCTTCGTGCCGACCGGGATGAACGCGGGCGTTGCGATGTCCCCGTGCGGGGTGTGGATGACGCCGGTGCGACCCCCCTGGTCGAGGCGGGTGCCGACCTCGAACCCGAACCGGGAGCGGTCGTTGATGGGCGCTGTCTCAGATTCTGCGGAGGATTCGATTCGGGTCACGCGACCAGTTTAACTGGGAGCATGAGTCAGACCTTCATCCACCTGCTCCAGGCTGCTGTGCGCTCGGGCGACCCTCTCGTCATCGACGGCGGCCTGGGTACCGCGCTCGAGTCCCGCGGCATCGATCTGAGCCACGAGCTGTGGTCGGCGGCTCTGCTCCGGGACTCCCCCGAAACCCTCGCCGAGGTGCACGCCGACTTCATCCGCGCCGGTGCCCAGATCGTCACGACCGCCAGCTACCAGGCGACCCCCTTGGGGTTCGAGCGGGCATCGATCCCCGCCGAGGAGGGTCTGCGTCTCATCGCACGTAGCGTCGAGATCGCGGCTGGGGCCGGTGATGCCCTCGTCGCCGGGTCCGTCGGACCCTACGGCGCGGCATTGGGCAACGGCGCCGAGTACACCGGCGACTATCACCTCAGCGACGAGGAGTTCGCCGCCTTCCACCGTCCCCGAATCGAGGCTCTGGTCAACGCCGGTGCCGACCTGCTGGCCATCGAGACACAGCCTTCGTTGCCGGAGATCACAGTGCTCGCAGGCCTGGCCGATGAGTACGGGATTCCCGCGTGGCTGAGCGTGACCCTGGCTGACCAGGGGGACCTCGCCGATGGTTCTCACATGGCCGACCGGACACCCTTGAGCGACCTCGCCGAGGCGGTTGCTGACTCGAGAATGATCCGCGCCGTCGGCGTCAACTGCGTCCGGCCGTCACTCGTGGCCCCCGCGCTGGCGGCCTTGGCGAGCGCCACGGACCTCCCGCTCATCGCTTACCCGAATTCGGGTGAGACCTACGATGCGGCCACGATGGAATGGCGCGAGGACTCTGCCTTCGACACGAGCCCGTCGACCCTGGCACCGTGGGTGTCGGCCGGTGTTCGCATCATCGGCGGCTGCTGCCGGACGACACCGGCCGACATCGCCGGTCTCGCCGACTCGGTGCCGCAGCTCTGAGCATCTCAGTTCGCGATGTGCTGCGCGTAGTATTTCTCAGCGACGTTCGGGTGTGAGCGCAGACGCGACATGAACGCATTCTGCCCATAGACCGCGTGCAGCGCGTCGAGTTCATCGACAGAAACTCCACGCGCCTCGGCGGCAAGCTCCGGCGGGAGTTCAACCGGCGGCAGATGACTGCTCAGAGCAGGGTTGTAGAAGAAGGGTATCGAGATCCGGTCTTCGCCTGGTTTGGTCGGCAGCACCCGATGGACCGTCGCCTTAAGATACCCGTTCGTCGCGACCTCGAGGAGCTTGCCGATATTGACGATGAAGGCATTGTCGATCGGATCCGCATCGATATAGCCGTCATCTGTCAGCACCTGCAGGCCAGTGGTGCCCGGCTGCGGGTAGAGCAGAGTGAGAGTACCGCCGTCACGATGTTCGCCCACCCCTTGGGTCACGTCCTCGTTCTCGGCTGCCGGATAGCGGACGATCTTGATGAATGATTCCGGGTCGCGGTCGAAGGCAGCGAAGAAGTGATCGGCCTCCTGGCCCAGGCTCAGCGCCCATTGAGCCAGCAGCCTATTGCCGACCTCCGTGAGCTGGGCGTGCCAGGCGTCAGTGACCTCCCGCAGCTGCGGCAATGACTGCGGATACTGATTGGGGCCGGTGAGATTGTCATAGTCGTGTTCAGGTTCCGTCACCGGTTCGCGTTCGGGCCCGATGTCGATCTGCTCACGCCAGTCGACGCGGCCGCGTGTGCGTTCGCCACCCGTGCGCGTATAACCGCGGAAATGCGGGGAGTTGATGTTCTCTATCGCCAGCTTCTCATCCTCGGGGAGAGCGAAGAACTTCTGTGCTGTTTCGATGATTGCGCTGAAGTCCTCGTTGGGGACACCGTGGCCGACGAGGTAGAAGAATCCGATCTCATGCGTGATTCTGCGCAGGTCTGCTCGAAACGTCTCGGCGGTCGCGGGATCCTCAGACAGGCTGAGGTCGAGGATGGGGAGTTGGCGAAGCGTCATTGCTGAGTCCTTTCCTAGGTGCTCAGAACCCTAGTGCGAACTCCTGCCGCCACACCGTGACGAAGTCATCAGCGGTCACGAAGCGTCACACGCCGAACATTTTCCCCGGATTGAGGATCCCCAGCGGGTCAAGGGCGTTCTTGATCTGGGTGTGCATCAGCCTGGCTCCGGCATCGAGTTCGCGTCCGAGCCACTCGCGCTTGAGGAATCCGACACCGTGTTCCCCCGTGATCGTCCCACCCAGATCGAGGCCCAGCTGCATGATCGCAGCGAACGCCTCCTGCGCTTGGCTGACCTGAGCCTCGTCCCCGGCGTCGAAGACCACCGAAGGATGCATGTTTCCGTCACCGGCGTGACCGGCCGTGGCGACCTCGACGTCGAAGCGGGCATCGATGAGCGCCAGGCGTTCGAAGAACTCCCCGAGAGCGGAGCGCGGCACGCACACATCATCGACGAGCTCTCCCCCACCACGAGTGTGGGCGTACTTCTCCATCGCCGGGGCCACCGCTCGGCGGGCTGCGACGAGCATCTGCGAATCGGCAGGATCGTCGGAGACGAAGACCTCGGAGCCGCCGTTGGACTCCGCGACCCGGCGGAAGGCTTCGAGCTCCTCCATCGCCCCGGCGCCCTTGGCATCGGACTGCACGAGCAGCAGTGCACCGACATCGTCCGGCAGACCGAAGTCGCCGTAGGCATTGATCATCGCCACGCTGGGACCGTCGATGAACTCCAGCATCGACGGATTCGCCCCCGACCCCATGTACTCGGTGACGGTGCGTCCGGCCGATGCGGTGTCGGGGAAGATTCCCACTGCGGTGATCGGCTGCGTCAGTGCCGGTTTCAGGGCCAGAGTCACCTCGACGATGGTGCCCAAGGTGCCTTCGGACCCGACGAACAGGGCCGCCAGGTCGAGACCGGCGACACCCTTGGCAGTCGGACGGCCCAGCTTCGTCACGGTTCCGTCGGCGAGCACCACGGTCATGGCCCGCACATAGTCCTTGGTCACGCCGTACTTCACGCAGCACATGCCACCGGCGTTCGTGGCGACATTGCCGCCGATCGTCGAGATCGCCACCGACCCTGGATCGGGCGGGTAGGCCAGTCCGTGTTCGGCCAGCGCCGTCTTCAGGTCTTGGTTGATGACGCCGGGCTGGACGCGGCAGGTCTGATTCACCTCGTCGATCTCGAGGACCTGATCCATCGCTGCGACATTGAGCAGGAGGCCGCCGTCGACGGCGTTCGCGGCACCGGACAGGCCGGTCCGTGCGCCCTGGGTGACGACGGGGATGTGGTGCTGCGTGGCGAAGGACATCACTGCCACGACGTCATCGACCGTGCGTGCCCGCACCAGGGCCAGGGCCTGGCCCGCCGGGCAGAACAGGGCCTTGTCGGAGGCGTAGCTGTCGATGACGTCCCTGTCGGTGACCAGCGCGCCGGGGCTCAGCCGAGCCTCCAGGTCCTGGGTCGGAATCTCGGCTGTCACACTCATGCGGTCCGCGAGGCTGCGAACTTCGTGGCCACTTCGCGCACCCGGTCGAGAGCTTCATCGGGTCCGATGCTGATGCGCACCCCGCCGCTGAGCTTCCGCACGGCCACGGCCTGGGCTGCGCAGGCAGCTTCGAAGTCTTGTGCGTCATCGTCGGGCAGGCTGACCCACACATAGTTGCCCTGCGAGTCGGTGACGGTGAGTCCCGCATTCCGCAGATCCTGTGCGAACTGGTCACGAGTGGCCGCGACGTCCTTGGCCCGGACGAGGACCTCGTCGTTGCGCGACAGTGATTCTACGGCCGCGACCTGAGCCGTCGAGGTGACGCTGAAGGGTGCGATGACCTGGCGCAGTGCGGTCGCGATCGTCGGATCGGCGACGCCGAAGCCCACCCGCAGGCCAGCCAGGCCATGGGCCTTGGAGAAGGTGCGTGCCAACACCAGATTCGGGAACTTCCGGTAGGCGGCCATCCCATCGACCACCTCGGCGTCGGTGGCGAACTCGAAGTACGCCTCGTCGAGGACGACGATGACCTCGGCAGGGACCTCGGCCATGAAGCCGTCGAGCTCGGCCGTCGAGATCGACAGGCCGGTCGGATTGTTGGGCGAGCAGAGCAGGATGAGGCGGGTCGTTTCGTCGATGGCGGCGACGAGGCCCGGGAAGTCGTGCCGGCCGTCTTCGAGCAGCGGCACGGGGCGCTTCTCGGCACCGCGCGCCGAGGCGAGGATCGGGTACATCTCGAAGGAGGGCCAGGGGTAGACCACCGAGGTGCCTGCTTCGAGGGTGATGTTCGTCAGCGCGGAGAGGATCTCCGAGGCCCCGGCACCGGGCACGATCTCGGAGGCATCGACGTCGAGGTGGGCCGCAATATCGGCGACCAGCTTCGTCGACTTCGGATCGGGATAGTTCGCGGGCACCTGCCCGGGGTCGGTGATCGACTTGAGGACGACCGGCAGCGGTGCCAGGTGGTTCTCGTTCGAGGACAGTTTGTACGGTTTCAGACCCGGTGTGGTGGTCGGGGGTTTGCCCGGCACATACGGCGGGAATTCGGCCAGGGCATCACGAAGCAGGAAGCGATTCGACATGTGCCCATATTTGCACATCCTGTGGCGGGCGACACAAGGCGTCCACGCGCTAAACGTCCGAATGGTCGGAAAATGCGTGTGACTGCGGACGATCACCGGCTGTGAGGTTGCTCGCACGGGACTCCTGTACGCAGGGGCGGGTTACTGGTTCGCGTGTGGCGAAGAGTAGTCTGTGAGTCGAATACATGTAGTCAGTGACGAAGGATGAGAGTCGAAATGCCCTCAACGCAGGAAAAGGTTGACGTTGTCTTGATCGGCGGCGGCATCATGAGCTCCACTCTTGGTGCCATGCTGACCGAACTTCAGCCCGAATGGGATATCCGGGTCTACGAGAAGCTCGACTATGTCGCCGAGGAGAGCTCCGATCCCTGGAACAACGCAGGCACCGGCCACGCCGCCCTGTGCGAACTCAACTACACTCCTGAGGACGAGAACGGCCACGTCGATCTCGCGAAGGCCTCGCAGATCAACGAGCAGTTCCATCACTCCCGCCAGTACTGGTCGCACCTCGTCGACAACGGCGTCCTGGCAGAGCCGAAGTCCTTCATCAACCAGGTCCCTCACATCAGCTACGGCCGTGGTGAGAAGGGACGCGACTACATCAAGAACCGCTACGAGCAGATGGTGCGCAATCCGCTCTTCTCCGAGATGGAGTACACCGACGACCCGGCCACCCAGGCCGAGTGGCTGCCGCTGATGTTCGAAGGCCGCGGACCCGGTCAGGTCAACGGCATCTCGCGCACGAAGATCGGCACGGACGTCGACTTCGGTTCGCTCTCGCACCAGCTGCTCAACTACGTCGGCGACAAGGGTGCCACGATCCGCACCAGCCACCAGGTCACCGACCTGGAACGCTCCTCCGACGGCTGGGTCGTCACCGTCAAGGACCTGCTCTCCCACGAGACCCATAAGATCAATGCGAAGTTCGTCTTCAACGGCGCTGGCGGCGGTGCTCTGCCGCTGCTGCAGAAGTCGGGCATCCCCGAGGGCCGCGGCTACGGCGGATTCCCCGTCTCCGGCATCTTCCTGCGGACCTCGAACCCCGATCTCGTCGCCCGTCACCAGGCCAAGGTCTACGGCCAGGCTTCCTTCGGTGCTCCTGCCATGTCGGTGCCTCACCTCGACACCCGTGTCGTCGACGGCAAGGATTACCTGCTCTTCGGCCCTTACGCCGGCTTCTCTCCGAAGTTCCTCAAGGGCGGACGCTTCACCGATCTGCCCTTCTCGGTGCGCGGAAACAACCTGCCCACAATGCTCAACGTGGCCAAGGACAACACCGACCTCGTCACCTACCTCGTCTCCGAGCTGGCCTCGTCGAAGAAGGCCCGCTTCGAGTCGATGCACGAGTTCATCCCGAACATCGACCCCAGCGACTGGGAGTTCATCCAGGCCGGTCAGCGCGTGCAGGTGATGAAGAAGGATCCCAAGAAGGGCGGAGTGCTCAGCTTCGGCACCGAGCTCATCTCCTCGGCCGACGGCTCGATCGCTACTCTCCTCGGCGCCTCCCCCGGTGCATCGACGGCAGTGTCGATCATGCTCAACCTGCTCAAGACCTGCTTCCCCCGCCAGTACAGCAGCTGGGAGCCTGCGATCAAGGACATGGTTCCCTCGCTGGGCCGCAGCCTCGCCGATGACGAGACACTGCTCAAGGAGCTCTCCGAGTACACGGCTCGCACCCTCAAGCTGATCTGATCGGCTGACGACTGGTAGCTGACAACAGCTGGATACAGAAAGAACGGCGGACCCTGCGGTCCGCCGTTCTTCGTGTGTCAGCGTCTATGAGTGAGTCAGTGCCTCACAGCTCGACCTGGCGGTTGACGTCCTTGTAGAGCAGGTAGCGGAAGCGGCCCGGTCCGCCGGCGTAGCAGGCCTGCGGGCAGAAGGCGCGCATCGAGATGAAGTCACCTTCCTGCACCTCCACCCAGTCGCCGTTGAGACGGTAGACGGCCTTGCCTTCGAGCACGTAGAGACCATGCTCCATCTCATGGGTCTCGGCGAAGGGGATCACGGCACCGGGTTCGAAGGTCACGATGTTCACGTGCATGTCGTAGGCCAGGTTGTCCGGATCCAGGGGACGCGTCGTGCGCCACCGGTTGTCGGTGCCCGGCATCGAGGCGGGCTCGACGTCAGCTTCCTGACCGAACTTGGCCTCCGGGGTCAGCCCGGCCACGGGCTGGTAGCGCTTGCGCACCCAATGGAAACGTGCCGCCTCGGCGCCGGTGGACTTCACGCTCCACGTCGAACCGGCAGGCAGGAATCCGTAGCCGCCGGCGGTCAGGGTGTGGGCCTGGCCCTCGTGGGTGATCTCGAGCGTTCCCGCCATGAGGAAGATGAACCCCTCGACCCCGGCCTGCGGTTCTGGCTTCTCCGAGCCGCCGCCGGGAGCGACCTCGAGGATGGTCTGGGAGAACGTCACCGCTCCCCCGGCCACCGGCTTGCTCAGCACCCACGACCTGGTCCCCGTCCATTCGGGCAGATTCGAGGTCACGATGTCGCGCATGACGCCGCGCGGGATCACGGTGTACGCCTCGGTGACGATCGCGCGGTCAGTCAGAAGGTCCGTCTGCGGCGGGTGCCCGCCGGTGGGCGCGAAGTAGGTGTAGGGGTCGGTCGTCGTCATGGGTGTGGTGTCTCCTTGAGATCGGGGCTGGTCAGGTCACTCGGCCGCGCCGGTGGCGGCGATGTGGTTGAGTGTTTCGATCGACATCTTCGTCCGGCCGGTCACGAATTCCTCGGTGTGGGCGCCGCACGAGAGCCCGCGGCCCAGGTAGCGGGCCAGTGCCCGTGCCGTCGCCGGCTCGTCGAGGACGGCCGAGTCCTCCTGGAACACGTAGTTGCGCAGCCTGGTCGCCGCCCGCTCCGCGCCTTCGCGGTAGAAGCGGAAGGTGGCGAGGAAGCGGGTGGGCAGCTGATGCGGGTGCATGTCCCAACCCTGGTAGATGCCGCGCTTGAGGTGCCTGCGGACCAGTCCGGCGTGCAGGCTCCAGGCGCGATGAATCTCCTCGGGCTCGCCGAGGGGCATGATGTTCGTGGACCCGTCGGAGAGGTGGACGCCGGTGCCGGCGACCGCGAGCATCATCTGGTTCTTCGCGAAATCGGCCACGGGGTGATCCATCGCCTGGTAGGCGGCGGCGACGCCCATCGAAGCCGAGTAGTCGTAGGTGCCGTAGTGCAGGGAGGTGATGCGCCCGGCTCCCGCGTCGAGGACCGGAGCCAGCGGCACGGTGCCGTCGGCGCCGAGGATGAGCTGTGGGGTCTCGACCTGCACCTCGAAGGTGATCGAGCCCTCGGCGAGACCGTGCTGGGCCTCAAGCGCTCGGCAGGCGAGGACCATGGCGGACACCTGAGCGACAGTGCTCACCTTCGGCAGCGTGAGCACCAACTGCGTCGGCAGGGATCCGTGGGCGGCGATCACCTCGGCGAGGAAGAGGTCAAGGGTGCGCAGACCGCGCGCCCGGGTCTCGGCCTCCATGCATTTGAACCGGATGCCGAAGAACGCCGGTGCACCCGTCTCGTCCAGGCCCGCGATCACATTGCGTGCGGCCTGGCGGACGCAGTCGTCCTCGGTCGCGTCGCCCCGGTTGCCGAACCCGTCTTCGAAGTCCAGCCGCAGGTCTTCGATCGGTTCGGTGGCCAGCTTTGTGGTGACCGCCTCGGCGAGCATCTCTGCTTCCCGGGCGACCTGGTGCAGATTGGGCATTGTCTGGCTGTCGGGTGCCACCGTCTCCTTACGGGAGGCGATGATGACGCGTTCGGCCAGCTGGACCATCCCGCCGTTGGCTTCGACGCAGTCGAGCGCCTGCGCACCCCACTCACGGGGCAGCGACGGGCTCGACAGATGCCCGGGGACGTAGACGGTGTGCACGGGCTGCCGGACGTCACGGTCGCCGGGATAGCGAGTGCTCAGCAGCTCGTCAGTGTCCGCCAGGAGTGAATCGATGTCGGTCAACGTTGATTGATCCAATTTCACATTCTCTTTCGTAGCATCGTTGCGCGGGAGGACTGGTCTCTCCACATTGTCTCTCATAAAACGTCGACCGGCCTCCCGTTTCAGGAGACCGGTCCATGTTCAGGAGGAGACTGCCGCAACCGCTGCCGCCACCTTCGTCGCCACCTCTGGGTCGAAGACCGAGGGCACCACATAGCCGGGGTGGAGTTCCTCCTCCGGGATGCACGAGGCGATCGCGTCGGCTGCGGCGACCATGATGTTCTCGTCGATGTCGGTGGCCTCGGCGTCGAGGAGTCCGCGGAAGATGCCGGGGAAGGCCAGCACATTGTTGATCTGGTTCGGGTAGTCGCTACGTCCCGTGGCCACGACGGCCGCGTACTTGAGCGCCTCGGCGGGGTCGACCTCGGGATCCGGGTTGGCCATGGCGAAGACGAGGGCGTCCTTGTTCATCGCCTGGATGTCGGCGCCGTCGAGCACGTTCGGGGCCGAGACGCCGATGAACACGTCAGAGCCCGCGACGGCCTCCTTGAGCGTGCCCTCGAAGCCCTCAGGGTTCGTGTTGGCCTGCAGCCACACCTTGTGCTCGGTGTCGACGGTCGAGTTCGGTCCGATCGCACCGTTGCGTCCGCAGGCGATGATGTTCTTGGCACCGGCGACCTGGAGCAGGCGGATGATCGCGTTGCCGGCGGCACCGACGCCGGAGACGACGATGCGCTGATCCTCGAGCTTGCGGCCCACGACCTTGAGAGCGTTCTTCAGCGCGGCCAGCGTGACGATGCCGGTGCCGTGCTGATCGTCGTGGAAGACGGGAATGTCGAGCTCTTCACGGAGCCTGGCCTCGATCTCGAAGCAGCGCGGTGCCGAGATGTCCTCGAGGTTGATGCCGCCGTAGGCCGGGGCGATGGCCTTGCAGATCGAGATGATCTCCTCGGTGTCCTTCGTATCCAGGGCCACGGGCCAGGCGTCGACACCGGCGAACTGCTTGAACAGGACGGCCTTGCCTTCCATCACGGGCATCGCGGCTTCGGGGCCGATGTCGCCGAGGCCGAGGACCGCGGTGCCGTCGGTGACGACGGCGACGGTGTTGCGCTTGATCGTGAGCCTGCGGGCATCGGCCTTGTTCTCCGCGATGGCCATGCACACACGCGCCACACCCGGGGTGTAGGCGCGGGAGAGGTCGTCACGGTTGCGCAGCGGCACCTTGGGGGTGGATTCGAGCTTGCCGCCGAGGTGGAGCAGGAAGGTGCGGTCGGAGACCTTGTGGACCTCGACGCCGTCGAGCGCGCCGAGCGCGGCCGCCACCTCGTCGGAGTGGGCGACATCGCGGGTATCGGCGCTGACGTCGATCATCACCGTATGCGGGGTGGACTCGACGACGTCGAGGGCGGTGATCGCGGCACCGGTTGCAGCGGCGGAGGCCACGAGATCGGACGTCGATGTCCGACCGACTGCGGTCTCCACGCGAAGAGTGATTGAGTATCCGGGGCTTGGAACAGCCATGGGAGTTATCCTCTCTGATAAGTCTTTTCCGTATTACGGATAATATCTTCTGTATAGTGGAAAATCTAGCCAGAATGCTCTGTAGCGGAAACTTTCTTCCATTTCAGGTCTAGACTGAGTGACAGTTTCGCTGAGCGATCCCTTGCTCAGCGATCAGCGCTTTCAGCCGGCGGCACTCAGCGTCGAGCCTGTCCGGCATATCCGCGAACACGAATTTCTATGGACGAGGAAGAGGAACTGGGATGACCAGCAATGACACGAAGGCCCCTGCGATCCGCCAGACGAAGGGCGGCGTCCAATCCGTCGAGCGCGCCTTCGGACTCCTCGAATGCATCGCGAATTCCTCGGGGTCGGCAACCCTGAGCCACATCGCCGCCGAGGTCAGCCTCCCCCTGCCGACGATCCACCGCCTGCTCAACACTCTGGTCAACCTCGGCGTGGTGCGTCAGCTGCCCAACCGCGGCTATGCGCTGGGACCGGGCCTCATTCGCCTCGGCAACCTCGCCGGCGCCCAGCTGGGTGCCATCGCCCGTCCCTACCTGCGGACCCTCGTGGACGAACTCGGCGAGTCCGCGAACGTCGCGACCATCGACGGCGACATGGTCGTCTACGTCGACCAGGTGGCCTCGCAGCACCAGATGCGCATGTTCACCGAGGTGGGCCGCCGTGCCCATATGCACGACACCGGAGTGGGCAAGGCGATGCTCGCAGGCCTCGATTCCGAGCAGGTGCGTCACATCGTGACGACCGCGGGCATGCCCACCCCCACGCAGTACAGCATCGGCACCGTCGACGACCTCGAAACCGAGCTCGAGCGCATCCGCGACCGCGGCTACTCCATCGATGAGCAGGAACAGGAGCTGGGTGTGCGCTGCTTCGCAATGTCGATCCCCGAGGCGCCCGCTCCCCTGGCCATCTCCGTGTCCGGACCCATCAGCCGCGTCGACAAGGCCTTCTCAGATCGCGCCATCCCGCTGCTGCGCTCAGCCGCCGAGGCGATCTCGGACGACATGCGCCGTGGCGCCTGAGCCAGACTCTCCAGCCGCGGAATGCACTGGGCCACCCCTTCCGCCCTCGCGACAACGCCGGAGCTCCGAGCCCCCTGTGCACACACAGTCGGCTCGGAGCTCCGGCGTTGTCTCGCCTCATTCAGGCTGAGCAGCCCAGGCTGATCAGCCAACAAGTGAGCTGCTTTCTCAGGAATCGCCTCCGGCGGTTCCTGAGGTTCCTGCGTTGACCTCGTTCAGGCGGTACTTCTTCGCCGCCTCAACTGGCACCGTGCGGGCGATCTCGCCGCGGTCGGCCAGCAGCTGCAGGGTGCGCACGACCATCGAGTGGGCGTCGATCTTGAAGTGGCGCCTCGCTGCTGCACGCGTGTCGGAGAACCCGAATCCGTCAGCACCCAGGGTTGCGAAGTCCTGCTTGAGGAACGGCCGGATGAGGTCCGGCTGCGTGGAGTCGAAGTCACTCGTTGCCACAATCGGCCCGGCCTCGGAGCCCAGGCGCTCACGCACATAGGGCGTACGCGGCTCGGCCTCGAAGTTCTCGAGCTTCTCGGCCTCGCATTTCAGAGCGTCGCGGCGCAGCTCGGCCCATGAGGTGACCGACCAGACAGCCGCGTCCACTCCCCATTCCTGGGCCAGCAGACCACGGGCCTCAAGGGCCCACGGGACTGCGACTCCGGACGCGAGCAGCTGAGCTTGCGGGCGATCCCCTGCCCCAGCCTCGGCGCCGGTGCCGGCTTCTGCCACGCGATGGATCCCGCGCAGGATCCCATCGACGTCGACATCCTCCGGCTCGGCCGGCTGGAGCATCGGCTCGTTGTACACGGTCAGGTAGTACATGACGTTGCGGGCGTCGTCGCCGAGGTCGTGCTCGCCGTACATACGGTGCAGGCCATCGCGCATGATGTGCCCGATTTCGTAGCCGAAGGCCGGGTCGTAGATCCGCACAGCCGGGTTGGTCGCGGCCAGCACCGGCGAGTGGCCGTCGGCGTGCTGGAGTCCCTCACCGGTCAGCGTGGTGCGTCCGGCGGTGGCGCCGATGATGAACCCGCGGGTCATCTGGTCACCGGCGGCCCAGAAGGCATCGCCGGTGCGCTGGAAGCCGAACATCGAGTAGAAGACGTAGATCGGGATCATCGGCTCGCCGTGCGTCGAGTACGCGGTGCCGGCGGCCGTGAAGCCTGCCGCAGCACCGGCCTCGTTGATGCCGACGTGGAGCAGCTGACCCGAGGTCGCTTCCTTGTAGGACAGGAACAGCTCGCGGTCGACGGCGAGGTAGTTCTGCCCGTTCGGGTTGTAGATCTTCGCGGTCGGGAAGAACGCGTCGATACCGAAGGTGCGCGCCTCATCAGGGATGATGGGCACGATCCGATTGCCGATGCCCTTCTCCCGCATGAGGTCCTTGAGCAGGCGGACGAAGGCCATGGTGGTCGCGGCCTGCTGGTGGCCCGAGCCCTTCTTCGTCTGCGAGAAGGCCTTGTCGGAGACCGCGGGCAGGGTCTTCTTGCTGTTCTCGGGCTTCCGGTTGGGCAGGAACCCGCCCAGTGACTTCCGCTTTTCGAGCATGTACTGAATCTCTTCAGCGTCGTTGCCCGGGTGGTAGTAGGGCACCGCGTAGGGGTCTTCGTCGATGACCTTGTCGGTGATCGGGATGTCCATCCGGTCGCGGAAGGCTTTGACGTCTGCGGCGGTGAACTTCTTCATCTGGTGGGTGGCGTTGCGCGACTCGAAGGTCGTGCCCAGGCCGTAGCCCTTGACCGTCTGGACAAGGATGACGGTCGGCTTGCCGGTCGTGTTCACTGCCTGCTGGTAGGCGGCGAAGACCTTGTGGTAGTCGTGGCCGCCGCGCTTGAGGTTCCAGATGTCGTCGTCGCTCAGGTGCTCGACGAGGCCCTTCGTCTCCGGTGAACGACCGAAGAAGTTGTCGCGGATGAACCCGCCGGACTCGGCCTTGAAGGTCTGGTAGTCACCGTCGAGCGTCTCGTTCATGATCCGCACCAGCGAGCCGGTGTGGTCGGCGTCGAGCAGGGCGTCCCATTCGCGACCCCACAGCACCTTGATGACGTTCCAGCCGGCGCCGGTGAAGACCGCTTCGAGTTCCTGCACGATCTTGCCGTTGCCGCGCACGGGTCCGTCGAGGCGCTGCAGGTTGCAGTTGATGACGTAGGTGAGGTTGTCCAGGCCCTCGTTGGCGGCCAGCTGGAGTGCACCGCGTGATTCCGGTTCGTCCATCTCGCCGTCGCCGAGGAAGGCCCAGACGCGCTGGTCGGAGGTGTCCTTGATGCCGCGATTGTGCAGATAGCGGTTCATCTGCGCCTGGTAGATCGAGTTGATCGGGCCCAGCCCCATCGACACGGTCGGGAACTGCCAGAAGTCGGGCATCAGGCGTGGGTGCGGGTAGGAGCTCATGCCGTTGGGTGCCTTCGAGGCCTCCTGTCGGAAGCCGTCGAGCTGCTTGTCGCTCAGGCGGTTCTCGAGGTAGGCCCGGGCGTACATGCCGGGTGAGGCGTGGCCCTGGAAGAAGACCTGGTCGCCGCCGCCGGGGTGGTTCTGGCCGCGGAAGAAGTTGTTGAACCCGATCTCGTAGAGGGTCGCGGCACCGGCGTAGGTCGAGATGTGTCCGCCGACGGAGATCTCGGGACGCTGGGCCCGGTGGACGAGCATCGCGGCGTTCCAGCGCAGCCATTTGCGGTACTTGCGCTCGAGGCGCTCATCGCCCGGGTAGGCAGGTTCCTGATCGGCCGGGATCGTGTTCACGTAGTCCGTGGTCGTGACCTTCGGCTGGGCCACCGAGTTCGATGCGGCACGGCGGCGCAGGGCCTCCATGATCTCGGCCGCACGCAGGGTTCCACGCTGGTTGACAAGCCCCTCCCAGGACTCGAGCCACTCGTCGATCTCTTCGTCACCGGTTCCCCTCGGGATCGCCGAGGTTGTGTCCTGGGTCATAGTTCTCCCTCTCAAACACGTCAGGCCCACGGGAAGGTGCTTCCCGTGGACCCGACTATGGAAATTATCAGCAGAAGCCGGCGATCTGCGCCCAGGCGTCCTTGTTCTCCTCCACCCCGTCACGGGTGAAGGTGGCCTCGATCAACCCGTACGGGCGATCAGCGACGATGAGCACTTCGTTCGGGTTCTCCAGTCCGAAGCGCTCGATGTCGTAGAGGAAATGGTGCTTGTTCGGGCAGGAGAAACGAATCTCGTCGATCTCCGGCACAGCATCGATGACCTTCTCACCCATCTGGTACAGGGTGTGCTGCAGGGCATGCGAGTAGTGGTCGGTGAACGAGTCGAGGATGATCTCCTTGACCTTCGTGTACACGCCTTCGAAGTCGAGATCCGTGGTGTTGTAGATCCAACGGGTCGCGATGTCGGTGGCGAGGATGCGGTCGTCGGTCTCCGGCAGGGTCGTGTACTTGTCCTTCGGGTAGCCGACGAATCCTGATTCCGTGGTCTTGAGCACAGTGAGTCCGTAGAAGCCGGAGATCAGGGTGCTGGCGTCGCCGTCGCGGGTCAGGACCGCGGTGCGGGTCTCGGGCGCCGACTTGTAGAACGAGTGGTTGTGGTCGTTGATGCGCGACCAGCCGTACTCTTCGGCCGCCCAGCGTCCGCCGGTGACCCAGTCGAAGCTGGAGGTGAAGTGCTCACCGAGGCCGAGGAGGAACTGTTCGGGTGAGGTCACTCCGAGTTCCTTGGCCTTGGCGAAGACCGTGTTCTTCTGGGTGTCGGTGGCGACGACGTGTTCGTTGTTGCCCTCGGTGTGTGCGGTCTCGAAGTCGCCCCACAACTGGGAGGTGACGTTGAGGTCGCGGATCTCGTGACGTTCGGAGTCACGGTAGACCCTCATCAAACGGTTCTCCGCCTTGCCGTACTGATTCGTTGTCAGTTTCACCTTGCTCATCTTCTTGCTCCTGTTGCTATGCCAGCAACCGCGCCGGCCTCGTCACCGAGTCCGACATGGCCGCTGTGACCAATTGATTTGCGAGGTTGCCGGGCGTCGAACCCAGCGAACTTCGGCGGTTTGTTGAGGATCATGATCCTGCAGGGGGCCTGCTTCCCCTGATGTCTTATGGGTGGTGCTGCCCGCTCAGCTGCTCAGCTGCCGCGGTAGGTGCTGTACGCGAACGGACTCAGCAACAATGGTATGTGATAGTGCGCCTCGCCCGCCTTGACCGTGAAGTCGATCGTGACCTGGGGGTGGAAATGATCCTGCCTCTGAGCCTCGAAGTAGGCACCGGTACCGAATACGATCCGATAATCACCGGCGCCGAGGTGGTCCGGTCCGAATTCCGAGACACGACCGTTTCCGTCGGTGCGGGCATTGGCGAGCACCTCGGTGCCGGAGTAGAGCGTGACCTCGAGGTCGGCGGCAGGGGTGCCGAGTGTGGAGTCGAGGGCGTGGGCGGAGATGAAGCTCATGCGAGGATTCCTTCGAGTCTGAGTGCGGCGATCTGGATCAGCTGCTCGCCGACCTCGGCGAGTTCGTCGGTGTCGGTGTTGGCCATGCGGCGCTGCAGCTCGGCGAGGATCTCCTCGGGGCTGCGACCGGCTGCGCGGATGAGGAAGACGCGGTCGAAGCGCTCTTCGTAGGCGGCGTTGCCTGCAGCGAGTCGTTCCTGGACGTCACCGTCAAGGGCTCCCAGGCCCGCCTGCTCACGGGAGGAATGGGCCGCCTCGGCGGAAGAGCCTTCGGCCTTCTCGCCGATTCGGGGATGGTGGGACATGGCCTGATTGATCTCGTCATCGGTCAGCGGAGCGGCGCTGGTGCGGGCGGCCTCGAGGGCGGCTTCCACAGTGGAGAACGGACGTGCGGCGACGACCCCGTCGATCCACCGGTCGACGTCCAGGCACGGGCGCAGACTCGCGCGGGCATCGTCGGTCGACAGCTGATTGAACTCGCTTAGGTCCACATTGACCTCCTGAGAAAATCGAGATGCTCAAGCACTGAGAATGTGTTTCACATCACGGAAGATTATTTCCATTTAACTGCTTCGAGTTTGACCCCAGGTTCGCGCTAAGTCAAATTCCTGGCGTTGTCGCTGAAGGCACTTTCCTGTTGAATTTGGAAAAGTTATTCCACAAAGCGGATAATGGTGGAAGAGTCCCACGCGCAGTCCGCGTTCTGGGCACTTGGCCATCGTTTTCTCGACAATGAGGTTGAATGACGTCATGAGTATGGAAGCACCCACGATCGTCTGCGCGCCCGATTCCTTCAAGGGTTCGGCCAGCGCCCCCGCCGCGGCCGCCGCCTTGGCTCGCGGTGCCCGCCAAGTGTTCCCCGACTCGCAGATCACCGACCTGCCCTTCGCCGACGGCGGCGAGGGAACCCTCGACGCGCTGCTCGCCGTGTGGGGCACCCCGGCCCGTTCCGTCGAGGTCGTCGACGCCCTGGGCCGGCCGACGAGCGCCCTGTTCGGCATCTCCGCCGATGGAAAGACCGCGGTCATCGAGGCCGCTCAGGCCAACGGCCTCCCCCAGGTCTCCGACGTCGCCCTCGCACCCGAGCGCGCCGACACCTACGGCGTGGGCCTCATCGCCCGCCACGTCCTGGACCAGGGGGTCGAAGAGATCCTGCTGTGCATCGGGGGCTCGGCGAGCACCGATGGCGGCGTCGGCATCGCCATGGCCCTGGGCGCAGCCTTCACTGACTCCTCCGGTGCCCCCATCGCTCCCGGTGGCGGTGGGCTGTCGGCCCTGGCCGCCGTCGATGCCTCAGCGCTGGATCCGCGTGCCCTTCAGGTCCGCTGGCGCATCGCCGTCGACGTCGACAATCCGCTCACCGGCCCCCGTGGAGCTGCCGCGGTCTTCGGTCCGCAGAAGGGCGCCGATGCCGCGTCCGTTGCCGTCCTCGACTCCGGCCTGGCCCACCTCGCCGAGGTGCTCGCCGACTCGCCAGCGGAAGCGTCGTCGCTTGCGGCGACACCGGGCTTCGGTGCCGCCGGTGGCATCCCGCTGGCTCTGACGAGCCTAGTAGGCGCCGAGGTGGTGCCCGGGTCGACGATGGTCGCCGAGGCTGTGGGGCTGACCGAGGCCCTGGCCGCCGCCGATATCGTGCTCACGGGCGAAGGATCCTTCGACTCCCAGTCCCTGGGTGGGAAGGTCGTCGCGGCCGTACGCGACTATGCCCCCGCCTCGGCGAGGATCATCGTCGTCGCAGGCCGCGTCGCCCTCAGCCCCGCCGAATGCCGCGAGGCCGGCATCACCGCGGCCTTGGCGATCGCGCAGGGCCCGGCCGACCTTGCCGAGCTCTCCGGCCGCGCCGAGGAGCTCATCGAAGCCACGGCGGCTCACGCGTGCGCGCTCGTGGGCGCAGGTACGCGCGCAGGCGTCGCGGGCGCGCAACAGTACTGACCATCACCATCACAAGCAGTCATCTACGAAAGGACGCATCATCATGGCGACACAGCTCGAAGTCGGACAGACCGCACCGGATTTCTCCCTGGCCGATGCCAGCGGAAAGACCTACTCGAAGGCGGACTTCGCCGGGCAGAAGGTCATCCTCTACTTCTACCCGAAGGCCGCAACACCCGGCTGCACGACAGAGGCCTGCGACTTCCGCGACAACTTCTCGTCCCTGGCCGCTGCAGGATTCCAGGTGCTCGGGGTCTCCCCCGACGACGCTGAGGCACTGCAGGCGTTCACGGACGACCAGCAGCTGACCTTCCCACTGCTCTCTGACCCGGGTGCAGAACTCGCGCAGACCTACGGATCGTTTGGTGAGAAGACGATCAACGGCAACACCTTCGAAGGCACGCTGCGCTCTACTTTCGTCATCGCCGAAGACGGCACCCTCTCCGACGTCGAATACAACGTCGACGCCGACGGCCACGTCGCCCGCCTCCGCGAAAAGCTCGGCGCCTGACGCCAGCTCTTCTTGCACGGCTGAGCAACCTTCCCGGCGCTTGGCAACCTTTAGCGAGGTTGCTACGCGCCCGAAAGGTTGCTCAGTTCGACGAGAGCCGCGTGGCAGTTGCATTGAGGATGTGATGGAAGAGCTCTGATCGGTAGAGCTGCCTCCAGGTCAACCGGATCACCAGATAGCCCGCGGCGCTGAGGGCCGACTCCCGCAGCTTCTCCTTCTCGATCTCCTTCTTCGGATCCCCGGAGCCGAGTCCGTACTTACCCATTCCGTCGACCTCGACGATGATCTTGGCCTTCTCATGGCAGAAGTCGACTCGTCCCAACCAGTTCCGGGCAGTGTCGAAGATGTTCACCTGTGGGAGGAATCCGACAATTCCGAACTCGTAGAATCGCACAGCACAGACCGATTCGGCGACGGATTCCCGACGACCGTCGGCTAGCTCAAGAGCGTTCTCCACATTTCGCGAACCCTCTATCTCAACGCAGGCAGAGACAACCGTCCTCACATCGTCGAGATCTGCAGAGCCACAGCGCAAAGCATGGTCGAGCATCGGCACTGAGACGCTCAGCGGATAGTCACGCGCTACGTCGATGAGCGACCGCTCCAGTGAGGTCACTGCATATATGCCGATCTTGACCATCTGGGTTTGAGGTATCAAACGACGCCGGACCCGCAGATTGGTATAAGTGCGGCTGACCTTTGGCCGTACAACTTCCACCCGATGCTCGCTGAGGGAGCTCACGGGCAGTTCATGGATGAGCGCTGCGGACAGGTGGCTGAAGATTTCTCCTCCACGTGGAGTACTCCGACTGAGCAGACCCTCCTGAAGATGCTCTGCTCGAGCCCGGATAAGTACCTTGAGTCTCTCGACCTGGTCCCGGATATCCCCGAATTGGACGAACTCACTGCTGGAACCGCTCTTGATCGATTCCCAAAGCTCGCTATGAGCTGCATCAGCGCAGACGAACTCGGTGACATATCGGCCTCGCGCCACCCTGCGCAGGCAGCAGCGCAGCGCTCGCCGGATTTCCTCTCGAGAGAATCCCAAGCGAACCAGACGTGCGGCGGTGATGTGCGCATACATAACAACTAAATTGCATCATTCAACAGCAAACAGCAACATATTCCGCGATTCTGTGGATAAACCTGTGCACAGAGGTGGTCGTATCGTCAGCAACAACTTCGTACCTCAGCAACCCGAATGCTTCGCGTCATCAAACTGAGCAACCTTCCGGGCGCTGAGCAACCCCGCTAAAGGTTGCTCAGCGCCCGGAAGGTTGCTGTAACGATGAAGCCCCTTGCGAGGCGCGCCTCAGCGGGCGCGGAGGAGGTGGCCCTGGGGCTCGTCGAAGTTCACGGGGGCGCCGCGGAGGATCGTCTGCTTGACGGCGCCGCGGACGGTGCGGGCGTCGTAGGCGCTGATCTGGTTGCGGTGGTAGAGCTCGGCGGCTGCGACCGTCCACTCCTCGTCGGGAGCGAAGACTGCGAAGTCCGCGTCGTTGCCGAGTGCGATCGCGCCCTTGTTCTCCACTCCAGCGACGGAGGCGGGGGCACTGGACATCCAGGCCACCACCTCGGCAAGGTCGATGCCGCGCTTGGCGGCCTCGGTCCATACAAGGGAGAGACCCAGCTGCAGCGAGGAGATTCCGCCCCAGGCTGCCCCGAAGTCGCCGGTGTCGAGCAGTTTGAGTTCGGCCGTCGAGGGCGAATGGTCGGAGACGATGCAGTCGATCGTGCCGTCGACCAGGCCCTGCCACAGGGCCTCGCGGTTGGATTCCTCACGGATCGGCGGGCAGCACTTGTGCGTCGTCGCTCCGTCCGGGATCTCCTCGGCGGTGAACACGAGGTAGTGGGGGCAGGTCTCAACGGTGAGCTTCACGCCCTCGGCCTTGGCCGCGGCGATCTGCGGCAGCGCATCTGCCGATGACAGGTGCAGGATGTGGGCGCGGGCACCGGTCTCGCGGGCGGCCTCGATGACCCGTGCGATCGCGACGTTCTCGGCCTCGCGCGGGCGGGAGGCGAGGAAGTCGCTGAACTTGCGGCCCGAGTTCTTCGGGGCCTCGGCCATGACCGAGTGGTCCTCGGCGTGGACGATGAGCAGGCCGTCGTACTTCGCGAGCTCGGCCAGATCGGCGCGCAGCTCATCTGGCTCCAGCGGTGGGAACTCATCGACTCCCGAGTCTTCGAGGAAGCACTTGAAACCGTAGACGCCCGCGTCGAAGAGGGGCTTGAGGTCACCGGTATTGCCGGGGATCGCCCCGCCCCAGAAGCCGACATCGATGAATGCCTTGGATGCGGCTACTTCGCGCTTGATGTCGAGGGATTCGACGTTGACGGTCGGCGGCAGGGAGTTCAGCGGCATGTCGACGATCGTCGTCACCCCGCCGGCGGCTGCGGCGCGGGTGGCGCTGGCGAAGCCTTCCCATTCGCTGCGGCCCGGGTCATTGACATGCACGTGCGAATCGACGAGCCCGGGCAGGAGAACCTGCGACTCATCGACGTCGACAACCTTCGCATCCGCCGAGGCGGCACCGCTGAGCACCGCTCCCCCGGTGGCGACCTCGACGATCTTGCCCGCACGAACGCCGATCTCGGCCGCGCTCACGCCCTCGGGCAGAACTGCCCGCTGTGCCCGAATGATCAGGTCGAAGTCCTGGTCAGGACCCTGTGTACCGGCGTCATCGACGTTCATGCATCCTCCTCGTTTCACCGGCCCGCAGGCCAAGTTCTCTGCTCGGCATCGATCCCGGTCGTTTCCACGGCATCGATGCCCGATGTCTGCTGCGACGTGTCTCGCCAAGCATGTCAGACAAGTCCCGGGAGTGTCGGAACCAACCCTCCGACGCTCCCGGGACTATGGTATACCAATTGTGATGCAGCCGACATCTGGCGCGGCTACTGAACCGCGCCGCGCCGGCCGCGCCCCAACTACTTCGCCGCGGCCAGTTCACCCATCGGCGTCAGCGCGGTGGGCGCATCTGCCGGAGTCTGGGCGAGGACGTCGAACTCGTTGATCGCGTCGAGGGCGGCCCCCATCGAGATGTTCGTGACGCGCTCGAGGATGACCTCGAGTACCACTGGCACCTGGTGCTCACTCATGAGCTCTTTCGCCACCCGCAGCCCCTCGCCGATGAGCTCGGGGTCTTCGACGCGCAGCGCCTTGCAGCCCAAGCCTTGTGCGACGGCCACATGGTCGACGCCGTAGCTCGCGGCCTCACCCGAGGAGTTGATGTTCTCGAAGGCCAACGACACCTCGTAGTCCATGTCGAAGCCGCGCTGTGACTGACGGATCAGGCCTAGGTAGGAGTTGTTGACGACGACATGCAGGTACGGGATCTTGTGCTGCGCACCGACGGCGAGCTCCTCGATCATGAACTGGAAGTCGTAGTCACCGGAGAGCGCGACCACGGTCTCATCCGGCTTGGCCTTCGCCACACCCAGCGCGGCCGGTCCGGTCCAGCCCAAGGGTCCGGCCTGACCCGCGTTGATCCAGTGGCGCGGCTTGTACACGTGGAGCATCTGCGCCCCGGCGATCTGGCTCAGGCCGATCGTCGACACATAGGTCACGTCCTCATCGAAGGCAGCGTTCATCTCCTGGTAGACGCGCTGCGGCTTGATCGGCATGTCCGTGTAGTTGGTCTTGCGGTGCTCGGTGGACTTCCGATCCGTGCACTCGCCGGCCCAGCCGGTGAAGTCCGGCAGGCTCGCGCCGCCGCTGCGACCGCGTGCGGCCGTGAGCAGAGCATCGAGGGCGGCTCCGGCATCGGAGACGACACCGTAGTCGGGTGAGAACACGCGCCCGATCTGGGTCGGCTCGATGTCGATATGGACGAACTTCCGGCCCTTGCGATAGACCCTCAGGTCACCGGTGTGACGGTTGGCCCAGCGGTTGCCGATGCCGATGACCAGGTCGGATTCCAGGAACGAGGCATTGCCGTAGCGCACGTGGGTCTGGATGCCGACCATGCCTGCCTGCAGCGGGTGGTCGTCCGGAATCGCGCCCCAGCCCATCAGGGTCGGCGAGACCGGGATCGAGGTCGCCTCGGCGAATTCGACGAGCTTGTCCGCGGCATCGGCGTTGAAGATGCCGCCGCCGGCGATAATGAGCGGGTGCTTCGCCGCTGCGATGAGGTCGAGGACCTTCTCCGCCTGCGCAGAGGTTGCCGCCGGCTTCGATGGCACCAACGGTTCGTAGGTGTCGATGTCGAAATCGATCTCGGTCTGCTGGACATCGATCGGCAGGTCGATGAGCACCGGTCCGGGACGGGCCGAGCGCATCAGCTGGAAGGCCGACTGGAAGACCCCGGGGACCTGACCGGCCTCGAGCACGGTCTTGGCCATCTTGGTCACGGGCTTCGCGATGGAGGCGATGTCCACGGCCTGGAAGTCCTCCTTGTCGAGGACCGCGACGGGAGCCTGTCCGGTGATGCACAGGATGGGCTGCGAGTCCGCGGCTGCGGCGTAGAGTCCGGTGATCATGTCGGTGCCGGCCGGTCCCGAGGTGCCGAGGCAGATGCCGATGTTCCCGGCCGCTGCCCGTGTGTACCCGTCGGCCATGTGGGAGGCCCCTTCGACGTGGCGGGCCAGTGTGTGGCGATTTCCGCCGTGGGCCTTCATCGCCGAGTACAGCGGGTTGATGGCCGCGCCCGGCAGGCCGAATGTTTCCGTGGCGCCTTCCTTTTCGAGGATGAGCACCACTGCGTCAACTGCGCGCATACGTGTCATTGTTCTTCCTTCGTTTCAGTGGCCCAGTCAAGGACCGAAGTTCAGTGGACCGGCGACGACGCTGTCGCCGGTCCGGATAGTGGTGGGGATTATTTCTTGCCCGAGAGCTGCTCGACGACGGTGAACAGACCCGAGTGGTCGAGTCCCCCGTTGCCCTGCTGGACGGTCGAGGCCACAAGCTGGGCGACGGCCGATCCGAGTGGGATCGCGACGCCGGCTTCGCGGGCAGCTGCGGTGACGATGCCCATGTCCTTGTGGTGCAGGGCGAGTCGGAACCCGGGGTCGAAGGAGCGGTCGAGCATCTTCTGCCCCTTCTGCTCGAGAACCTTCGATCCGGCCAGTCCCCCGCCGAGGACCTGCAGCGCCGAGGTGGTCTCGACTCCGTAGGCCTCGAGGAAGACGACAGCCTCGGCGAGGAGTTCGATGTTTCCGGCGACGATGAGCTGGTTCGCGGCCTTCACGGTCTGGCCCGAGCCCGAGGGCCCAACGAGGACGACGGTCTTGCCGACGGCATCGAAGACATCGACCACGGCGTCGAAGTCGGCTTGGTCTCCGCCGACCATGATCGACAGCGCACCGCTGACCGCGCCAGCTTCGCCACCGGAGACCGGTGCGTCGAGAGGCTTGAGCCCCTTCTCAGCTGCCTGAGCGGAGAGGCTCTTGGCGACGTCGGGGCGGATGGTCGAGTTGTCGATCCAGTACGCGCCGGACTTGGCGTGGGCGAGGATGCCGTCCTCACGGGTGAGGACGTCTTCGACGTCGGGCGAGTCCGGGACCATGGTGATGATGACATCGGCACCGTCGACCGCCTCGGCGATGGTGCCTGCGGCCTGGCCGCCCGCTTTCGCGAGTTCAGTGGCCTTCTCGGGTGAGCGGTTGTAGCCGCGGACGGTGAAGCCGGCACTGACGAGGTTCTTGGCCATCGGCAGGCCCATGATTCCGAGTCCGATGAATGCGATTGTCTTGCTCATGTTCGTGTCCTATCTGGTGCAGAGTGCTGGAAGTGGAGGCAGATTCAGTTCGCGAGCCATTCGAATGCTGTGGCGCGGTCCTGCTTGTATTCGAGGGCGATGGAGCCGGTGTAGCCGAGTTCGTAGGAACGGTTGATCCAGTCCTGCAGGGGCAGCTCACCCGTGCCTGGTGCTCCGCGGCCGGCGGCGTCGGCGATCTGGATGTGTCCGAACTTCGCGGCGTCGGCTTCGATGACTGCGGCCACATCGTCGCCGTTGATCGACATGTGGAAGAAGTCGGCGAGGACGGCGATGTTGGCAACGCCCTGAGCACGGACCCGATCGACCACCTCGGCGGCGTCGGAGGCGCGCTTGAGCGGGTAGCCATCTGCTCCGGAGACGGGCTCGACGAGGACTGTTCCCTCGATGGCGGCCACGGCGTCGGCGGCGAGCTTGAGGTTGGCCACGGCCACCTCGTCCTGCTCTTCGGGCGTCTGGCCTTCGGTGCGCAGACCGTAGAGGGCGTTGAAGGCGCGGCAGCCGGTGCGACGGCCGATCTCGACGACGATGTCGACGTTGGCCGCGAAGTCGGCCTCGGCGCCCTTGATCGAGACCATGCCGCGGTCGCCGCCAGCCATGTTCCCGGCCCAGAAGTTCAGGCCTTTGAGTTCGACGCCCGCGTTGTTAAGCGAGGCGATGAACTCATCGACCTCCGCCGAGGTGGGCCTCGGGTTGCCGTCGAAGGGCCACCAGAACTCGACCTGGCTGAAGCCGGCATCCTTGGCCGCCTGCGCCCGCTCCATCACGGGCAGCTCGGTGAGCAGGGTGGAGCAGTTGAGGATGTAGCTGTCGGCATTGGTGAAATCGAATGTCGTCATGGGATTCTCCTTCGCGTCGCTGCGAGTGTGGATTCATGTTTTCCGTATTGTGGAAACTTATTTCCGTTTGATGAAATCAAGCATAGGCAGGCAACTGAGACGGAGTCAACCCGCCGAGGCGGATTAGTCGGAAATTCTCGACAGCTGCGGAGTGCCGACAACTTGCCCCGAATGTCGAGATCAGCTACCCGAATCCCCTATCTGACTTCGCAGAAAAAGAGGCAGAACGTAGTGGAGATCACACTTTGTGGAAGATCGAATCCACGATACGGAAGAGTAATGAGGCTTACTCCGGAAGGCTGAGATATGACCGAGAAATCGACGACGAAGTCCCTCCCGCCCGGGTCCAAGCGACCCGAAGACGCGTGGCTCCCTGTGCCCAAGCTCTTCGCATACGGGCTCCAGCATGTCCTCACGATGTACGGCGGCATCATCGCGGTGCCCCTCATCATCGGCAAGGCAGCCGGAGTCGATGGCGATCAGCTCGTCGCGCTGGTCACCGCCAGCCTCTTCGTCGGCGGCATCGCCACACTCATCCAGAGCATCGGCTTCCCCCTCGTCGGATCGAAGCTGCCGCTCATCCAGGGCGTCTCCTTTGCCGGAGTCGCGACGATGCTCGCCATTCTCACCGGCGGCGGCAGTCTCAGCGACATCTTCGGCGCGGTCATCGTCGCCAGCGTCATCGGCTTCGTCGTCGCCCCGTTCTTCGCGCGGATCATCCGCTTCTTCCCACCCGTGGTCACCGGGGTGGTCATCACTGCCATCGGACTCACGCTCATCCCGACGGCCGCCAATTGGGCCATGGGCGGCGATGAGGCCGCTGCGGACTACGGCTCAGTGCAGAACATCGCCCTGGCCTTCATCACCTTCGCCGTCATCCTGCTGCTGAGCAAGGTCGGCTCGGCCGCCATCTCGCGGCTGTCGATTCTGCTCGGTCTCATCATCGGCACGGGCATCGGTGCCGCCATGGGCATGACCGACTTCTCCGAGGTCGGGCAGGGTGCCCCCGTGGCGATCCCGGGTCTGCTGCCCTTCGGCGCACCGACCTTCGACCTCGCAGCGATCGGGTCGATGCTCATCGTCATCCTCGTCATCAAGACCGAGACCGCGGCCGATGTGCTGGCCGTCGGCGAGATCATCGGCACCCCGGTCGACAAGAAGCGGGTCGCGGCCGGCCTGCGCGCCGACATGGCCTCCTCGGTCATCGCACCCTTCTTCGGCTCCTTCACCCAATCGGCCTTCGCGCAGAACGTGGGCCTCGTGGCGCTGACAGGAGTCCGCTCCCGCTTCGTCGTCTCCGCGGGCGGCGTCATCCTCATCCTCCTGGGGCTCATGCCCGTGCTCGGTCAGGTCGTCGCTGCGGTGCCGATGCCCGTCCTCGGCGGCGCCGGCTTCATCCTCTTCGGAACCGTGTCGGGATCAGGCATCCGCAACCTCAAGGAGGTGAAGTTCGAGGGCAATATGAACCTCATCATCGTCTCCGCGTCCCTCGCCTTCGCCCTCGTCCCCGTGGTCAAGCCCGACTTCTACGAGCACTTCCCGTCCTGGGTGCAGACGATCTTCCACTCGGGAATCTCCTCGGCCGCGATCATGGCGGTGCTGCTCAACCTCCTGTTCAACGAGCTGCGCTTCGGCAACTCGACCAACGCTTCCGTCTACGCCGCGAAGCCGGCACGCTTCCTCACGCCCTCGAACCTCAAGGATCTGCGCGAGGGCGACAAATTCATCGATGGGAAGTTCGTCGACTGCGACGGCGAGGAGATCCCACTCGTCCCCGATGAGAAAGCCGAGGAGATCCAGGCCGCGATCGACTGCGGAGACATCGTCGACACCGCCAGCGTGAAACAGGTGGTCACCAGCGATTCAGACAACCACCGCTGACCCTCAGCCCTTCACGAGCCGACCGTCGACCCACACCTGGGCGATGTCGGCCGGGGTTCCCATGGCGAAGATCTTCGCCAGGGCATCGTCATCGCTGCTGGCGTGCTCAAGCCCCACGGCCAGCGGCTGGCCAGCGGTCGGCTGGATGTAGGCGGCATCGAAGCGCTTGCCCTCGGACAGGTCCCCGACCTGGTCGCTCAGTTCCAGTGCCTCGGCGCCGGCCGCAGTGGCCAGGTGCAGCAGGTGTGCCGAGCCCAGCGGCAGACCGCCGGAGGGATCGAGCTGCTGCATGAAGTAGGCCTGGACACCCTCCTTGAACAGGGAGAATCCGGTTCCCGCGCCCACGTCGGAGCCCAGTGCCACACGGACCCCGGCCTCGATATGTCGACGCAGCGGGAAGAAGCCGCTGGCCAGGTTCGAGTTCGAGGTCGGGCAGTGCGCCGAGGCGGCCCCCACTTCAGCCATCCGTGCCAGTTCGCGGTCGCTCGGGTGGACGTTGTGGGCCAGGATCGTTTGCCGATTGAGCAGGCCGGCCCGATCGTAGGTGTCGAGGTAGTCGAGTGCCTCGGGGAACTTCTCGGCGACACCGGCGATCTCGTCGCGGTTCTCGTTGAGGTGCGAGGTCACCCAGATGCCCGGGTTGTCGGCCACCAGCTGCCCGCCGGCCGCCAGCAGCTCCTGACCGGCGGAGAACGAGAAGCGCGGAGTCACCGCGTACCGAAGGTGGCCCTTCCCATGCCAACGATCGATGAGGTCCTGGCTCTCGGACACGGATCTCTCCACGCTCGTCAGCAGCGGTTCCGGGAGGATCGTGTCGCTGGTGACCAGTCCCGATGTGATCCGCAGACCCACCTCGGCGGCCTGGGTGAAGAAGGTGTCCATCGCGGTGGCGAAGTGCGAACCGAAGACCATCGCCGAGGTGGTCCCCGCCGAGGTCAGTCCGGTGAGGAACTCGCCGGCCAGGGCCGAGGCATAGTCGTGATCGCCCAGCTTCGCCTCTTCGGGCAGGGCGCAGTGGTCGAGCCAGTCGAGCAGGGGTTTGCCGAGGTAGCCGATGGCACGGATCTGCGGGTAGTGGACGTGGGTGTCGATGAGTCCGGGGATGAGGACACCAGCACGGAGGTCGACCACCTCGGCGTCGGGATGGTCCGCGGTCGCACTCGCGAAATCGGTGCGGGCGATGATCAGTCCGTCATCGACGACGAGTGCGACGTCTGACTCAGAGCGCAGGCTTCCCCCGCTGAAGGGGTCGGTCGGTGTGTCGAAGACACGGGCGCGGTAGATGAACATAGGGGTACTCCTTGAAAGGTGAAAAAGTCGGTCTGTCGAGAGGCTCAGCCCATGCGGCGCAGGAGGTCGGCGGCGACGCTGAGCGCGATCGTCGCTGGCTGCTTGCCGGGCAGGTCTGGGAGGCCGATGGGGCAGTCGATGGTGTCGACGGTCTCGGGTGTGTGGCCCTCGGCAACGAGATTCTTCCGAAAGCGCTGCCATTTGGCGCTCGACCCGATGAGGCCGATGGAGCCGAGGTCGCCGCGGGTCAGTGCGGCATCGCAGAGGTGGAGATCCTCGGCGTGGTCGTGGGTCATGATGAGCACGTGGGTGCCCGCGGGCAGCCCGACGAGCACCTCCTCGCCGACGACGGCGAACTCGCGGTGGATCTGCGCCACTGACGGCTCCAGTCGGTCGAGCTCCTCAAGGTGCTCGGGACGGGAGTCGCTGACGTGGACGTCGATGTCGTGGCGGGCCAGGATCCGGGTGAGTTCGAGTCCGATGTTGCCGGCACCGAAGATCGCCACCGAGGCGGGAACGGGCAGCGGTTCGAGCAGAACGCTGACCTCTCCCCCGCAGCACTGACGTCCGTACTTGGCCGGTGCCTTGTCGTTGAGCCGCAGCGTGAGCATCTCCGGTTCGGAGTCCGACTCGGCCGTGAGGATCTCGCGGGCTCGAGTAACGGCCGTCATCTCGAGATTGCCGCCGCCGATGGTCCCATGCAGATCATCGGCGGTGACGATCAGCTTCGCGCCGGCCTCACGCGGGGCATGCCCGCGGACCGAGGCGAGAGTGACGAGGACGGCCGGCACTCGAGCCCTGCGAAGCTCGGCTGCTGTGTCCATCCAGGTCATGACGGGACACTGATGCCTTCTGGGCTCCCCTGCGCAGCATCACCAGGCACGGAAGCATCGCTGGCGACTGGCGAGCGCACCGATTCGATGGCCCAGAACACGGATTCGGGTGTGGCCGGCGAGTTCAGCTCCACGGATCGGCCTGGCTCGCCGAAGGCGGCCACGGCATCGCGCAGTGCCTCGCGGACGGAGAAGGCGAGCATGAGCGGGGGTTCGCCCACGGCTTTCGAACCGTAGACCGCGCCCTCTTCGTGGGCCTTGTCCAGCAGCGAGACGTTAAAGACCTCGGGTGCCTCGGAGAAGCTCGGGATCTTGTACGTGCTCGCGGCCTGGGTCGCCAGGCGTCCCCGGCTGGGCTTGTCAGATTCGTCCCAGCGCAGGTCCTCCAAGGTCAGCCACCCGGCGCCCTGAACGAAGCCGCCCTCGATCTGGCCCAAGTCGATGAGCGGCGAGAGCGAGTCGCCGACATCATGGACGATGTCGACGCGGCGCAGCCGGTAGGAGCCGTCGAAGCGGTTGACCTCGACCTCGCTCGCGGCAGCGCCGTAGGCGAAGTACTTGAAGGGCTCACCGGTCATCAGCGACAGGTCCCAGTGCAGTCCCTCGGTCCGGTAGAACCCGGAGGCCGAGAGCTGGATCCGCTGGAAGTAGGCGGCGTTGATGAGCTCTTCCCAGGTCACCGTCTTCTTCGATGACAGGGCGCTGACGATGCCGCGGCTGACGCTGACCTCGTGTGCCGGAGCCCCGAGGATCCCGGCGGCGACCTGAGTCAGACGGCCCAGAATCTGCTCGCAGGCGTCCTTGACCGCACCGCCGTTGAGGTCGGTGCCGGAGCTCGCCGCCGTCGCCGAGGTGTTGGGAACCTTGTCCGTGCGCGTGGGCGCAAGCCTCACCGTGGACAGGGGCACACCGAGGGTGGTGGCCGCGACCTGCAGCATCTTCATGTGCAGGCCCTGCCCCATTTCGGTGCCGCCGTGGGTGACGAGGACGGAACCGTCCTTGTACACGAGCACGAGGGCCCCACCCTGGTTGAAGGCGGTGAGGTTGAACGAGATCCCGAACTTCACCGGGGTCAGAGCGAGCCCGCGTTTGACGTTCTCGTTCCGGGCATTGAATTCGGCGATCTCAGCTTCCCGAGTCTCCACCTCGGCGGAGGTCAGGAGCTGGTCCCAGGCGGCTTCCATCCGTTCGGGATGGCGCACGGGCTGGTAGTAGGGGGTGTCCTGGCCGGCGGAGTAGAAGTTGCGGCGGCGCAGTTCGCGGACACTGAGTCCCAGTTTCGGGGCGACTCGGCCGAGGATGTCCTCCATCACGAGCATGCCCTGGGGTCCGCCGAATCCGCGGAAGGCCGTCTGTGAAGTCTTGTTGCACTTCGCGATGCGTCCGGCCACCCGGATGTTGGGCACCCAGTAGGCGTTGTCGATATGGCACATGGCGCGGGTGAGCACGGGCTCGGACAGGTCGAGGCTCCACCCGCCGTCAGCGGTCAGCGTCGCGTCGAGGGCGAGGATCTTGCCCTCGTCGGTGAAGCCGATCTTCCACGAGGAGTGGAAGCCGTGGCGCTTGCCGGTCATGGTGATGTCGAGCGTGCGGTTGAGTCGCAGGCGCACCGGGCGACCGGTGAGCTTCGCGCCGAGGGCCGCGAGTGCGGCGTAGCCGTGGGGCTGCATTTCCTTGCCGCCGAAGCCGCCGCCCATGCGCAGGCACTGCACGGTCACTTCGTGGGCGGGAACTCCGAGGACGTGGGAGACGATGTCCTGGGTCTCGGTGGGGTGCTGCGTCGAGCACTGGACGAAGACCTGTCCGCTCTCGTCGACGTGGGCCAGTGAGGCCTGGGTCTCGAGGTAGAAGTGCTCCTGTCCGGCGAACTCGAACTCGCCTTCGAAGACGTGCGCGGCATCGGCGAAGGCGCCGTCCGCGTCACCCTTGTCGATGACGGGCTGGACACCGTGGAAGCTCTGCGCATCGATCGCCTCACGCACAGTGACCAGCGAGGGCAGTGGCTCGTAGTCCACGACCACTGTCGCGGCTCCGGCCTTCGCCGCCTCCAAGTCGGTGCCGAGGACCCAGGCGATGGGCTGGCCGAAGAACATCACTTCATCGACGGGCAGCATCGGCTCATCGTGTTTGACGCCCTGGTCGTTGACGCCGGGGACGTCTGCCGCGGTGATGACGCGGACGACTCCGGGCACCTGATAGGCCGGCTCGATGTCGACCTTGCCCAGTTTCGCGTGCGCCTGGGTGGACTGAACCGGGTAGGCGTGGAGGACTCCGGCGAGGCGTCCCACGAGGTCATCGGTGTAGAGGGCCGCTCCGGTGACGTGACCGAAGGCGCTTTCGTGGTGATGGGACTCACCGACGATGGGGTCGGTGGGTCGCTGTGAGAGCTGGCTCATCGTCCTGCCTCCTGTTCGGCATAGAAGCGTTCCAAGGAGGACCGCAGCATCGCGGTCCGATATTTCGCACTCGCCCGGTGATCATCCATCGGGGTGCCTTCGGCGGCCAGTGTCTCTGCCGCTGCATGGACGGTTTCGAGGCTCCAGGGTGCGCCTTCGAGCTGGGCCTCGGTGGCAGTGGCGCGCAGCGGGGTGGCTGCGACTCCCCCGAGTCCCAGTCTGGCCTTGGTCACGATCCCGCCTTCGACGGTGACCGCGTAGCCGATGGCGACCGAGGAGATGTCGTCGAAGCGGCGCTTCGCGATCTTCTGGAATGAGGTCATGGGTGCCAGCGGCAGCGGAATGCGGATGGCGGTGATGAGTTCACCGGCCTCGCGCACGGTCTGCCGGTAGCCGGTGAAGTACTCAGCCAGCTCCACGACCCGAGATCCCATCGCCGAGGTGAGCACGAGCTGCGCGTCCAGGGCCAGGAGTGCCGGCGGGGTGTCGCCGATGGGTGAGCCCGTGCCGAGATTGCCGCCGATGGTGGCCGCGTTGCGGATGAGGCGGGAGGCGAACTGCGGGATCAACTTGCCCAGCAGCGGGATCGAACCGGCGAGCTCGCGTTCGAGTTCACTCAGGGTGTGAGCGGCACCGAGTTCGATGTACTCGGGAGTGCGGCGGATGCCGCGCAGCTCGGGCAGACGGTCAATGGCGAGCATCGACTTCGCCCGTGCCCCCTTGATGTTGACCTCCACACCCCAGTCGGTGGCGCCGGCGACCACGAGAACCTCGGGTTCGCTCGCCAAGATATCCAGCGCCTCGGCGAGGGTCGAGGGGCGACGGAAACGTCCGGTCTCACCTGTTGCCGTGTCCGCGCGATGGATGTCGGTGCTCGCCGAGGCGGGGGCCGGATTCTGCCGACGCTGGGCGATCGTGTCCCCGGGTTCGGGCTGGCCGAGTGCGTAGGCGGCGTCGCGGATCGGGCGGTAGCCGGTGCAGCGGCAGAGGTTGCCGGACAGGGAATGGATGTCGAAGCCGTTGGGACCGCAGTGATGATCTGCGTCAGCGGTGGCCTCTGCGGCGTCGTCGGCGCGTTCGGGGCGGTAGTATTCGGCGGCCATCGAGCAGATGAAGCCGGGGGTGCAGTATCCGCATTGGGATCCGCCGCGCACGGCCATCTCTTCCTGGACGGGGTGGACGGACTCACCGTCGGCGAGGCCTTCTGCCGTGATGACTTCCTGGCCGTCGAGTGCGGCGGCAGGCAGCAGGCACGAGTTGATCGATGTCCAGCGGGTTGAGCCATCAGCATCGGGGCGGGCGACCATGATCGCGCAGGCCCCGCATTCGCCTTCGGCGCAGCCTTCTTTGGCTGCAGTGAGGCCGACTCCGCGGAGGAAGTCGAGAGCATTTGTATGTGGTGGCCCGTCGAATTCGTGAACGTCTGAGTTCACTGAAACCTGGGCGGTGGAACGTTGAGTTGCCGGAGCAGACATCGCACTTACCTCCTGCGCCTCGTCTATGCGGCGCACAGTGCATGGTTAGAACAATTGCTTCGTTCTTCGAGCTTCTGGTTATCCATGCGAACAGCAGCGAAGAACGTGGTGTCGCGGCACGGGTCTGGCACCCGCGGCCGTCGACTCAATCGTTCTCAGCACCCGTGTGCGATCTGGCCTTTCGACCAAGCTGTGATCTCAGACATATTCGTCATCCTCCCAAGATAGCCGAAATCGGTCCGCGAACGAAGTACAGCACGAATCCGGCGGAGACGACCCAGAGAAGCCAGTGCACGTCCCGGCCGCGCTTGCTCATCGCGTGGATGAGTGCCCAGGAGATGAATCCGACGCCGATTCCGTTGGCGATCGAATAGGTCAGCGGCATGGTGACCATGGTCAGGAACACCGGCAGCGAGGTCCTGAAGTCACTCATGTCGATCTCGCGGATCTGTGTGACCATCATGGCGCCGACGACGACGAGCGCCGCGGCGCCGGCCTCCATCGGAATGACGCCGATGAGCGGTGCGAAGAACATCGACACCAGGAACAGCACGCCCGTGATGCAGGCGGCGAGTCCCGTTCGGGCACCTTCGGCGATGCCGGCTGCCGCGTCGACGAACACAGTGTTCGACGAGGCGGAGGCTCCACCACCGGCGACGGCACCGATGCCTTCGACGATGAATGCACCGCGGATGCGGGGGAACATTCCGTCCTTCGTCTGCAGACCGGCGCTGCGGGCCAGACCGGTCATCGTGCCCATGGCGTCGAAGAAGTTCGTGAACACCAGGGTGAAGACGAGCATTGTGGCCGCGAGGACACCGATGCGCTCGAAGGCTCCGAACAGGTCGAAGGCTCCGACGAGGGAGAAGTCGGGCAAGGCGACGACCTGGGCGGGAATCTCAGGCGCGGCGAGGTTCCAGCCCTTCGGATCCGGACTGACCGGGTCACCCACGGTGCCCAGCTTCGCAAATGCTTGGATGATCATGGCCAGGATCGTAGCCACGATGATGCCGATGAGGATTCCGCCCGGAATGTTGCGTGCGACGAGGATGCCGATGAGGATCAGCGCCACGACGAACACCAGAGTCGGCAGCGATGCGATCGACCCGTCCTGTCCCAGCTGGACGGGGGGCCCTGCCGGGGTGCGGGTGACGAAGCCGGAGTTGACGAAGCCGATGAACGCGATGAATAGGCCGATGCCGACCGTGATCGCCACCTTCAGCGCGTGCGGCACAGCATTGAAGATCGCGGTCCGGATGCCGGTGGCCCCGAGGACGACGATGATGATGCCGTTGATGATGACGAGCCCCATGGCCTCGACCCAGGTGACTTCCTGGACCACGGAGACTGCCAGGAAGCTGTTCATGCCCAGGCCCGCGGCGAGCGCGAAGGGGAGCTTCGCGACGACGCCGAAGAGGATCGTGATGACGCCGGCGACGAGGCCGGTGACGGCGGTCAGTTGGGCGAAGTCGAGTGAGTTGCCGGCGACGTCCTGTGATCCGCCCAGGATGAGCGGGTTGAGGACGACGATGTAGGCCATGGCCACGAAGGCGACGATGCCTCCGCGGATCTCCTGTTTGATCGAGGACCCACGTGATGTGATTTCGAAGAATCTGTCGAGCAGACCGGGACTCCCGCTGCTGTTGTCAGCGGTCTTCGTGTCCCGCTGTTGGTCGT
This sequence comes from Brevibacterium aurantiacum, assembly GCF_003932995.1. Lineage (NCBI taxonomy): Bacteria > Bacillati > Actinomycetota > Actinomycetes > Micrococcales > Brevibacteriaceae > Brevibacterium > Brevibacterium aurantiacum. The sequence continues at coordinate 871,994 of NZ_CP025333.1, read as the reverse complement.
TGTCAGCCATTTTCATGGACCACCTCAAGTTGTTCGATTTGATCAGTCACCGACATCATCGTCAGCGACCATGCGCCTTGAACATGCGCAGAGAAACGGAGCCTGCTCTCACAATAGAAAATTCTTTTCGCATCATGGAAAGACACTTCCGTTCCGACTGACCAGTTAAGTCTGTTTTGCATAATGTGTCAACGATCACAATCTGATCACGGCACTCGACCGGGGACAGCTCATGCGTTTCGACCACACGCAATCATCGCAAACGACGTAGTCATTGACGTCACCGGGGTGGGAAACAGCAAAGACCCCGAACACCCTATCTGATCAGGACGTTCGGGGCCTTGCACTGTGGCGGTGGCGGTGGGATTTGAACCCACGGTAGGGGGTTACCCTACACAACATTTCGAGTGTTGCACCTTCGGCCGCTCGGACACGCCACCGCGGACAACATTACATTCGGCCCTACGTCGCGTCCAAATCGAGTGACCGTGACTTGAACCACGCCACTCGCTCGTACCCGTGGGGCTCACTTTCAACCGGGAGGGCGTTCCCGCTTCGCGGCGAAGAACTCGCTGAGCAGCTCACGGCATCTGCTCGCGGCAACTCCGGAGTAGACCTCTGGGTGGTGGAGCGCGGCGCGATCTCGCAGCAGATCCCAGACCGAACCGGCGGCTCCGGCCTTCTCATCGAAGGCCCCATAGACGACTCGCGCAATCCGCGACCCGACCACAGCCCCTGCACACATTGCACAGGGCTCGAGGGTGACGACAAGGGTGGCATCGTCGAGGCGCCACCGTCCGGTCACCTCGGCGGCATTGCGCATGGCCATGAGCTCGGCGTGCCCGAGTGGATCCTGATCGACTTCGCGACGATTGTGACCGCGCCCGATCACCGCTCCGTTGCCGTCGATGACAACGGCACCGACGGGAACGTCGTCATGCTCGCTGGCCAGGGCCGCCTCGGCGAGGGCGAGTGCCATCCACTCCTGAAATTGCAGGTGCCCGCCGAAGCCGAGCTCCGCGCCCTGCTCAGACGAAGCCTCCTCCGGTGAGCTCAGCGGGCGGCCTGGAGCTGATCGGCGAATCCCACGGTCTCACCGACGTGGGCGACGACGCGGGCAGGATCCGAACGGTACTTCTCCACCTGTTCGATGAGGTCGGCGGCAAGGACCCCGCGGTCGGCGTAGATTTCGGCGTCGCCGCCCCATTCGGCATCGGCGTCGAACTCGAGCATCTCGACTTCTTCGTCCTCGTCTTCGTCGTCGCCAGCAGGTTCCTCTTCGAGACCGAATTCCTCTTCGGGTTCGGCTTCATAGGCATCGGGCTGAGAGTCGAGGAAATCGGCGAAGATCTCCGCGAATGGGCTGAGCTCGACGGCTCGCAGGTCGGAGAGGAAGACGCGGATCTCGTTGTTCGTGCAGACTCGCACGAGGCCGAACCATTCGTCCTCGTGTTCGATGACCGCGACCGATTCGCCGTCTTCGGACCCGGCAGCCTGCATCATCTCGACAAGGCTGTCGAGGTCAGACGCATCCCGAACATCGACATCGAGCGCACGAAAACCATCGCTGGTTTCGGCAAGGATCTCAGTGAAGTAGGACATGCCTCCATTGTGACGCTTCGGGCGACCTTTCACCACAGTTCCACGCGCGAAGATGAAAAGTTCCGTACCATTTCACATATGCGCCTTCATGTAGCCGATCACCCGCTCATCGCCCACAAACTCAGCGTCCTGCGTGACCAGAACACCGACTCCGCCCGCTTCCGCCAGCTCACCGAAGAGCTCGTGATGCTCCTCGCCTACGAGGCCACCCGTTCGGTGGCGATCGAGGAGAAGGAGATCACGACGCCGGTCACAACATTCACCGGCACGCGCCTAGCCGAACCGCGCCCGGTCGTCGTCCCGATTCTGCGCGCAGGTCTGGGCATGCTCGATGGAATGCTGCGCATCCTTCCCACCGCCGAGGTGGGCTTCCTGGGAATGGTCCGCGATGAGGAGACCTTTGAGCCCAGCGCCTACGCAGATCGACTGCCCGATGACCTCAGCGGTCGGCAGATCTTCGTCGTCGATCCGATGCTGGCCACGGGCGGAACCCTGGCCATGGCCATCGACTTCCTCCTCGCCCGAGGTGCCCGGGACGTCACCGCAGTCTGCCTCGTCAGTGCACCGGAAGGTGTGGAGCGAATCGAGAAGGACTACGCACAGTCCGCGAACGTCGAGATCTACACGGCGGCGCTGGATGAGAAGCTCAACGAGAAGGGCTACATCGTCCCGGGACTCGGTGACGCCGGTGACCGGATGTACGGAATCGTCGACTGAGTCTCGTCATATTTCGTCACACTCGTCTCATTTAGTGGCGATCCTTTGCAACCGACGAGTTTTGTGACAAATAATGAAGCTATGACTTCTACGACTCACTCGACGCGAATGTGCCCCGCAGGCATGTGTATGCCCTGCGTTCGTTGTCGGTGACCGTCTCTCCGCTGTCCGGCCTCGAACGAGTACACGCAGACTCCGCAGCGGACTCATTCAGTCACAACGGCCCTTCGGGTCGAAGCAAAGGACAGCCATGTCGAATCCAGAACCAGCGTACGCACATCCACGCAGCGCAGCTGCCATCCGTCGCGCAGGAGCCCGGTTGAGTGCAGTAGATCCGCAGAACCCGCCCCACACCTTCGGTCCCGCCGGTGTCGTGCCCTCACCGAAGGCAGCGCGCGGAATCATCGTCTACATCGGTCTCGATGAATCCAAGGCAGCCGCCGATGGCACGAATCTCTCCGCCATCGCAGGTGAGCTGCAGGCCTACGCCAAGGAATTGGCCTCCCAGGCTGAGACCCAGGCGGTCATCGCGCTGGCTCCTGAAGGCCGCGGCAACGACATCGACGCCGTTCGTGCCGTAGCCAACGGCTCCCCCGCAGCCACAGGCACCCCGGCGGGAACTCACGGTCCTGTGCGCTCACGTATCCCCAACCGCGTCCATCCTCCGGCCCTGCGCCGCGAGGCTGAGTCGGGTGTCGGCGAGGCCGCACCCACTGGTGGATTCGGCTCCCGATTCGATGGGAACTTCCAGAACAGGACTGCCGAGCGCCTGCGCATCGACATCCCTCGACGCGAGGTTCGCATCGACGGCGATCTCATCGATGTCACCACCAAGGAGTTCGACCTCCTGGCGACTCTCGTCTCCCATGCCGACTCCACGCTGCCTCGCGAGGAACTCATCACAGCCGTCTGGTCGGGCGGCGAAGTTCCTGATGAGAGGACTGTCGATGTGCATATCCGACGCCTGCGCAGGCGTTTGGGTGAGTACTCCTCGGTGATTCGCACGATGCGGGGCTCCGGCTACCGCTACGACACACACCCAGATGTCACCGTGTGGTCGGCCACGGCCCACCGGTGAACGTCGTTTTCGGGTGCAAGTGAGACACGTCGCATGATGTACCCAGCATGAGAACAGACTCAGCGGTTAAGATTCTTAATCGATGAACCAGGAATATCCTCACCCCAGAAAAACGCATAGCCCGGCCAAGGGGATCACTGCGCTGATCTTCGGCGTAGCCTATGCGGCGTTTCTCCTGCTCCACCACCTGCTGCCCGCCAGGATGGGTATTGCGCTGCTCATCGAGAGCATCCTGCCGTGGACGGGAGTCTTCCTGGCCCTCGTGCTGCTCATGTTCCTCATCCGCTTCTCGGTGCTCTCAGCGATCGGCTTCCTGGTGCCGACAGTGGTCTGGGCCTCGATGTTCGGATCCGCGGTGATTCCTGCCGGAGACAGCGGCGGAGCTGATCTCACTGTCGCCACACACAATGTGGGTGCCAGACTGCCTGAACCCACAGCGGCGGCGCAGAGCCTCGTCGATGCCGACCCGGACATCGTCACGATCCAGGAGCTGGAGTCACTGTCGGGCAAGATCATCCACAAGGAACTCGATTCCTCGTTCGAGCATTCGCGGGTCGTCGACACGATCGGGGTGTGGTCGAAATGGCCGATGTCCGAGCCCGAAGAGGTGGACCTGGGACTGCAGTGGCCGCGCGCCTTCGCCACCACAGTGTCCACAGACCATGGCGACATCAGGTTCTACTCCGTGCACATGCCTTCGGTGCGCCCCGGCCATGAGGCCATGCGCAATGCGGCGATCCGCCGATTGGCCACAGAAGTCGAAACCGATGAGGCCGAGCACGTCATCGTCGCCGGTGACTTCAACACCGCCACGACGGACACCAACTTCTCGACCCTCTCTCCCCCACTGGAGGACACTCGGGTCGAAGCCGGCGGTGGATTCGGCTTCACCTGGCCTGCTCGTTTCCCCGTCACCCGGCTCGACCATGTCCTCTACCGCGGGTTCGAAACCGCCTCAGATGAAGTTCTCAGCCGCGGCTCAAGCGACCACCGTGCAGTCGTGGCCGGGCTCGACCTGAAGTAGCCGGCTCAGCCGGTGCACTGCCTCAACCGGTGCACTGGCCCGTCGGCTGCGGGGTTTGGCTCTGGGCACCCGCCTGCAGTTCATCGCTGATCTCCGCGCGGGTGAGGGCATATCCGGTCTCGTCATCGGTGGCGGACCGGGCGAAGACCATCCCGACGACGTCTCCATTGTCATCAAGCAGCGGACCGCCCGAGTTTCCTTCGCGAACGATGCCGCGGACCGAATACACCTCGCGCACCACGGAATTCGAATCGTAGATGTCGAGGCCGCGGGCGTCGATCTTCTCGCGCACTCGCGAGGGAGAAATCGTGTAGGGCCCATTCTGCGGGAAGCCGGCGACCACGGAGTCATCTCCTGGTCCCAGCGCATTGCCGAAGTCCAGGGCCGGAGCGTCGAGGTCTGGAACCCGCAGGACGGCCACGTCGGCTTCGGGATCGAATTCCACCACCTCGGCGGAGTAGGGCCGGCCCTTGCCGCCGACTTGGACGGCGAGCTCAGTCGAACCGGCCACGACGTGAGCATTGGTGGCGATGAGCCCGTCGCTGTAGACGAATCCTGAACCTTCGGATCCTGCCGGGCAGGTAGTCGCGGCGGTCGTGATCTTGACGACCGATTCCTCGACGCCGCGGCCGACGTCGACCATCGCGGAGTCGGGTTCGCCGACTCCACGGATCTGTTCCGCCTGACCGGCGAAGACCTGCGGGAACCCTGTGGCTTTGAGACCCTTGGAGATATCGCCCAGCGCGTTCTGTGAAGAGTACGGGATCGTCTGGTCGAAGGCTGCGATGACCGATGAGTCGGCAACCCACCGGTTCGGTTCGACCCACGGAGTGGTGCGGATGAAACCTGCCGCCAGCCAGATGACGAGGACATAGACAACGCCGGCGGTGACCGTGCCGCCGATCGAGTCGATGCCCTGCCCGAGTTCTGAGTCCATGGATCGTTTGATCCACGCGCCGACCCCGTTGCCGGAGAAGGCGAACAGGACGCTGAGAACGAGCGGCATCGATGCGAGAAGAATGACGACGCCCGGGTTCTCCATGGCCTGGGTGCCTTCGCTCAGGCTCTCGACCAGCGGCGAGAGCAGCCGACCGACGATCCAGCCGACCACGAAGCCGGCGGCTGTGCCGAGGCCGATGATGAACCCCTGGCGGAACCCGGAGAAGAGCGCAGCGATCCCCAGGACGATGATGATGACGTCGACGAGTGCCACGGGAGTCAGCGGACCACGCTTCTCGAGGCGGCGAGAAGACGATCGCGGGCGGAGGAGAACTTCTTCAGCTGAAAGCTCTCGATATCGCGTTCCTTCTGGCCGCCGACTCCGGCCAGAAGTCGCATCCGAGTCGTCGAGAGATCTCCAGACGTACGGATCATGGTGCGCATCTCCTCCTTGCCGCCGGGGAAGCTGTCGGCCCAGCGCTTGCCGAACTTACGACCCTTCCACGTGGCCAGCATGTCGACCTCGGAATGGGTGAGCCATCCTGTGTTCGCGTAGTCACCGAGCATGTTCTGCGTGTGCAGGCGTTCGCTGCTGCGCAGGAGCAGCCCGAGGACAATCCACAAGGTCGTGAGAATGGTGCTGAGGATGATGAGACCGACGATCGACACGATCGCAGGGAAATGGCTGAGCGCGGTCATGGTGCCGTTCCACAACGCGTGCAGAAGCATTCCGACCAACAGACCGGGAAGCCACATCAGGATGATCGCCCACCACTGCCACTTGCGGGCGGCGAAGCCGATCGTCACGCCAGCACAGGTGGAGAACGTCGTGTGCAGCAGTGGTGAGAGTACGCAACGCATGACGAATGTCTGCAGAAGATTCTCGCCGCTCTGTTCCCAGGCTCCGCCGAGGTAGAGGACGTTTTCGGTGAAGGCGAAGCCCGCGCCGATGAGGGCACCGTAGACGAGTCCGTCGAGAGGGCCTTCGAAGTGGCGGCGAGCGGCGAGAACGATGACGACGAGCAGCACAGTCTTCGTCGTCTCCTCCACGACCGGAGCCTCGACGACGGCACCGTAGGCATCGGGCAGAGCACCGACACCCGCGAATAAGAGTGCGACCTTGCCGACGACGGAGAACACGAGTGTGAGGATGACGGCAGCGACGGCACCCCAGAGGAGGCACAGGCCGAGGATGATCTTCGGCTGGGGCTTCCAGCGATCGAGCCAGAGCACGTAGGCGATGATTCCGATCAGTGGAAGCGCCGAGAGCGCGACCAAGGCGAAGAGCCTGACGCCGAAGCTCAGTCCCCCGATGAGGGCAAGGATCAAGAGACCGACGAACAGGCCGACCACCGCGAGGATGGCGATGACCAGACGGATGATGTTGGCGGTCGACCCGGGCTCTTCCTCCGGCTGAGATTGGCGCACAGCCCCGGTCCACGGAGTCTCCGAGACCACCTGCTGAGGCGCCTGCATATGTGCCCGGACGCGCATCTCCTGAGTCACGGTCGGCGCGAACCGCGCCTGCTCGTAGACGCGTCGCTGCATCGGCGGCTGGCCGTGCATCGGTGGCTGGCTCATCGGTGGCTGATTCACTGGGCCGCCGAGGTGGGGGTTGCCCTGGCCTCGGGAGGCAGGGTTCATCCCCGGCTGAGGAATCTGCCGAGGCTGCTGCTGCGGTCCGGGGCCCTGTGTTCCGGGTCCGGGCCCCTGTGTCCCTGGACCAGGCTGCTGCGGACGAGGCCGAAATCGGTCGTTGTTCGGGCGCTGTGGCGGCGGGCCCTGTTGCGGCGGAGGACCCTGCATTGGAGGACCCTGCTGCGGTGGACGCTGCTGCATCGGGGGTCCCTGCTGCATGGGAGGACGCTGCTGCGGCATCTGCCCCTGCCCCTGTGGCGGCATCTGCCCCTGCTGCGTCGGGGGCCCTTGGGGCGGCATTCCCTGCTGAGGCGAAACAGCAGGGTTCCGGGGGTCGGCGACCCGAGGCGGTTGCGCGCGCGGAGGCATGGGATTGCCCGAGTGCGCGTTCTGCTGCGAGTCGGGGCCGCTTCCGGGGCCCGCCTGATCCGACATATATCGTCCTTCTTCGTGTGGAGTACACCGCTGTGCCAAGTTTACGGTCCAATGCTGACGCCAGACCCAGAATGGTGTTGCCGTACCGCAACAGTCTCTGACTTTCGACGGCCGACTCACGTTCGCCGCCCTGTGGACGAATCACCACTCGCAGGACCACCTCGGCGAGGGACATCAGCGAGAACATCGGTCGGCACCCGATCGATCACAACGATACCTGCCGTGAACTGGGACGATGCAAACCAGCTGACTCGACTGTCTGTCCACAGCCACACTGCAGTCGACATCGACTGATGTTCGTTTCCCTGTGGACGGGCCGGGGTGAATTCACAGGCAGATTTTCTGCCCTGGTCAGGCTCGACCCCCTCGCCGTGGAATCAGGGTATGACTACTCGCAGACGCTTCACACTCCGCTCAGCTCTCCTCTTCATGGTCCTGGCTCTGGCCTCACTCATCGGATTCGGGCCGGCCATGGCTCAGGGGCCGCCCGCCTCGCTCGGCGAAGTGCCGATGCTCAAGGCCAGCGAGGCCTATGGTCCCGGCATCTGGCATCACGCGCCGCAGGGCAAGACCTGGTACGGCTCCTACCGAACGTTCAAGGGCACGCAGGCGTACTGCATCGATGCCGGCAAACAGTCGCCCCTGCCCAAATACTTCACGGGTGCAAAACCGGAGAAGATCACCACGGCGCAGACGGCATGGGCGCTGCACGAGTACTCCGGGTCCAAATCGGCCGATGTGCAAGCCGCCTTGAGTGCGCTGGCGCGACTGGATGAGACGATCCCACACGATCACAAGGTACCGCCGCAGAAGCCAGGTGATCTGGGGAAGAAGTTCAAGGGGGCAGCGAAGCAGTTCTCGAAGATCAGCGCCGAGTCGAAGAAGCTCGCGGGCCCGTATACCCTCGACGTCACCCTGACCCCAGTCCTGGACATGCCGGTGCTCGAGCCGTACGGCAAGGATGCCCCCGGCGACGGTGATTTCGCACGAGTCGACGACGACAAGGATGAGAATAAGAAGGCCCAGCTCCCCACAACTGGTGACCTCTCGCTCTCGGTGTCCCTGACCAGCGCCTCCGGCAACGCGGTGCCCGGCGTTCCCATCAAGCTCGACGTCAGCGGATCCACGGACGCACCGACAAGCCTGAACAGCGAGGCCGAACCTGTCGTCACCGTTCTCAAGCCTGAGGCACCCGGCACTGTCACAGCCAAGGCTTCGGCCAGCCTCGCACCAGAGACCGTCCTGCTCTATGAGCCCCAGAAGACCAAGCGGGTGCAGCGAGTGATCACTCCGGACGAACCAGTCGAGGTCTCTGCCAAGGCGAAGATCGATCTGGTCTCTCAGCCTCGTGTGTCCACCGAAATCTCCGATCAGACTCCCGAGCCCGGCGATTCCATCACGGACACGTTCACGGTCTCCGGCTTAGTCGGTGACCACACGGTCACCGTCGAGCACGAGCTGTGGCAGACGGGCTCGACACCCGAGCTCGGGAAGAAGAACGACGACGCCGAGGTGATCGCCGAGGTGACCTCGGAGAACGTCGGCAACGGTACGCACCATTCAGAAGCGATCACAGTCCCTGAGGACTTTCACGGGTGGATGTACTTCACCGAAACGATTGCCGGCGACAAGTCCACGAAGGAATGGAAGGGCCGTCACGGTCAGCCTCGAGAAACCGGCTTTGTCCCGTGGGCTCCCAGCGCCGAGACGGAGGCAGTCCTCGATGTCACCTCCGTCCACGACGAAGTCACGGTCAACGGTCTGCGCCCGGGTGGTGAGGCAGTGATCACGATGACGGCCTATCACACGGAGTCCGAACCCGAACAGTCGAAGGACATCAGCGGGGAAGAGATCCACTCCCAGGACATCACCGTCATCGGGGACGAGAACGGCACCGCGACAGTGACTTCAGAGACCATCGACATGCCCGTCGGCTGGGTCACCTATGTGACCACGATCCAGGGCAATGACGATCACCTGACGTGGACGAGCGAATGGGGTATTCCCGCCGAAACCGTGCACAGGCCACCCGAGGAACCTTCCACTCCCCCGGCACCGCCAGAACCGACGCCACCGGAGCAGCCCTCGACCCCACCTGAAGAGCCCACCACGCCGCCAGCGCCGCCAGCACCACCGGAGGCACCAGAGCCCCCGGTCGAACCGGTCGCTGACACACCTGCGGCCCCTGCGCCACCGGCCCAGCTGCCGCGGACAGGAACCACGGGCAACGGAATGCTCATCGGAGCCGGAATCTTCCTCATCGGCCTCGGAGCCACGGCTCTGATCATCACCGGCAGCCGTCGAAACGGAGAGTGAGGAGAGTCAGCAACTGAAAAGGATCAGCGGTGGCCCAGGTCGACCAAGTCGGCCAGGACGCTTCCGGCCCGGAACAGGGCCAGCGTCCGCCGGGCCACCGCCTCCAGCCGTTCGTCAAGAGCCGCCAGAGATCGGCTCGCATCACCGAGGTCGTGCAGTGCCCCGATCGCTTCCACGACCTCGGGTATCCGATAACCGCCTGCCCGCAGCGCCGCTGTGATCCTGGCGTCCCGTATGGCCGTTGCCCGATAGACCCGGGCAGTCTGGGATCGAGCTTCCACTCGATCGGGACTCACCAGCCCCTCCTTCTCCCAGAACCGCAGGGTCGAAGGCGGCACGCCGAGGGCCTGCGAGAGCTCGGTGATGGTCATCGACTCGCGTGCAGACGATCCTCGTTCCGCAACGGCGATCTCGGTCTCAGTCTCTTTGCGAATCGAGGTCAATACCGTCTTAGCTGCGACTACCTGTCTGCGTTCTTCTTCGAGGGAATACCCGAGTCCGCTGATGAGTGCCGCTGACTCGATGAGAGGCAGATGCTGGACCTTGGACATCACATCTCGAGCAAGCACCGGTCCCACTGCACTGGCAAGCTCACGGTAGGCGAGAAGCGCACTGAGGTGAAGTGACGAGAAGCACCGATATCCGTTGGGCAGCCGTGTGGCGGCGGGAATCACTCTGAGGCTTTCCAACTGACGGATCTGCTGCACGGAATACCCGCTGGTCTCCGCCAACTTCGAGGTTCTCATCGTCTCTCGCTCTCAATCACCTGCCCGAAGGACCACTAACCCGACATAAGCACTTCAGGTTCATACTTCAAGCATGAGTATGCATGACTATCTTGGGAGAGTCCGAGCATTCGAAGGTGTGTTGGAGTTGGATCCAGAGGAGGGCGGTCCGTTTCCAGAGATCGCTTGGGGTGACCACTTCTTCTACTACGCCCCAGATGGCCAGACTCCCCAACAAGGCCAGCCCTTCGCCACCTTTGTTACGAAGGACTACCCGGACGATGCGCTCTCCGAACTGGATCGGGCGGGTCGCTGGCGTCTGAACATCCATGTCGGCCGGCACCGATTCGTCTCACTCACCGGTGAGGAGCCGCGCCTGAGCCGCGACGTTTCGGGCACCGGCACTGCTTCCGGCAGCGTCTGGGACTTCGCTGCCACCGATACGGTGATTCCGCATCCGGTGTATCGGGCACAGGGGTGGATCGCCGTCGTCACCCCGAGTCGGGACTCACTGGCAGTTATCGTCAGCCTGCTCGAGCAAGCTCATGCAGATGCAAAACGGCGCTGGCACCGTATTAAGTAGGTGCCAGCGCCGTGCTGTTAAGCAGCAGCTCAGCCGTCGATCAGTCCTGCACCCACGTCTTCGCCCAGGCGCGGGCACCGTTCATCATCAGGCCGACGTCGGCACCGACGAGGACGAACGAGGCACCTGCGTCGAGGTACTTCCGGGCCTGGTCCGGGTCGAAGGCATTGACGCCGACGAGCTTGCCGGCAGCCTTGACCGCGTCGAAGGTCCGCAGCACCGCATCGGTGACGTCCGGGTGCGTCTGCTGCCCGAGGAGACCCATCGATGCCGCCAGGTCGGAGGGCCCGACGAAGACCGCGTCGACACCGTCGACCGCAGCGATCTCCGCTGCATTGTCGACTGCGGTGGCCGACTCGATCTGCACGGTCAGAGACACAAATTCTTCGGCCCGAGCCAGGTAGTTCGGCACTGCGTTCCACCGGGAGGCCCGTGCCAGGGCCGATCCCACCCCGCGCACACCGCGCGGTGGGTAGTAGACGGAACGCACGGCCGCCTCGGCGTCGGCAGGGGTATCGATCATCGGCACGAGCAGGTTCTGCGCGCCGAGGTCGAGGTACTGCTTGATGAGCACCTGGTCGTTGACGGGCACCCGCACGACAGGGGTCGCGGGGTATCCGTTCATCGCCTGGAGCAGGCTGGTCGTGATCTGCAGGTCGATGGGCGAATGCTCGGCGTCGATGAGCACCCACTGCATCCCCGAGGCCGCGGCGATCTCCGCGGCCACGGGCGAGCCGGAGCAGACCCACATTCCGGCCAGATATTCTCCGTCACCCAGCTCGGTCACGCGCTGGGTGAAGGTCTGCGGCAGTTCTATTCGAAACGACATGTGATGACTCCCAAATCTCCGTAGTCGGCGTGGACTGTATCGCCCGGGCTGACCCACATGGGGCGGGTGAAGGACCCAGCCAGAACGGTTTCGCCTGCCTGGAGGACATCGCCGTGTTCGGCCAGTTTGTTCGCCAGCCACACGATGCCGCGGGCCGGGTGATCGAGGACGGCGGCGGCGAGGCCGGAGTCCTCCACCGACTCATTGCGGTACAGCAGTGCGCCGACCCGGCGCAGATCAACCGCGTCGACGACCACCGGATTGCCACCGAGGACCATGGCCCCCAGCGCAGCGTTGTCCGAGATCGTATCGACGATGGTGCGGCCCTCCATCTCAATCCGTGAGGACAGCACCTCGAGTGCCGGCACCACGTACTCGGTGGCGCGCAGGACGTCGATGAGGCTGATGTCGGGCCCGCGCAGCTCGTCCTTGAGCACGAAGGCGAGTTCGACCTCGACGCGCACGCCCGAATACTGCGAGTGGTCGATGACCGAACCGGTGTCATAGACCTGATCGGCGAAGATCGCCCCGTAGTCGGGCTCGCTGATCCCCGTCGCCTGCTGCATCGGCTTCGAGGTCAGGCCGATCTTATGACCGATCAGCCTGCGACCCGATGCCTCACCTCGGCGCCGCCATTCGTTCTGCACCGCGTAGGAGTCCTCGACGGTCATATCGGGGTACTTAGCGGTGAGCAGACCGATCTTCGACCGGTTCTTCTCCGCATTCGCCAGATCGTCGGCGATGGCCGCGATCGTTGTCTCATCGAGCATGTGCACGTCTCCTCAGAGCTGGTGGCCCAGTTTGAACTCGTCTTCTCCGTCGTCAGCACCCGAATGTGCCCCGAAGTCGCTTTCGGCGTCCTCACGGCGAGTGTAGGAGAACCCGTCGGCGCCGATCGTGACGTCCATTTCGGAGTCGTCGGTGCGCTGCGTCAGCGACACCGGGTTGCCCTCGAGGTCGAGGACCGTGGAAGCGTCGGTGTACCAGGACGGAACGACCGGGTTGCCCCACCAGTCACGACGCTGGTTGTCGTGGACATCCCAGGTCACGCGTGGGTTGTCGGGGTCGCCGGTGTAGTAGTCCTGCGTGTAGATCTCGATCCGGTGACCGTCGGGGTCGCGCAGATAGAGGTAGAAGGCGTTCGAGACACCGTGGCGGCCCGGTCCGCGTTCGATCGCGTCGGAGAGGCGCAGCGCACCGAGCTTGTCGCAGATGGCGAGGATGTTGTGCTTCTCGTGCGTGGCGAAGGCGACGTGGTGCATGCGTGGTCCGTCGCCACCGGTCATCGCCGTGTCATGCACGGTGGGCTTGCGGCGCATCCACGCCGCGTAGACGGTGCCTTCGTCGTCCTGGATGTCCTCGGTGACGCGGAAGCCCAGGTTCTCCATGTAGTTCACGGCCTTCGGCACGTCCGGGGTGACCTGGTTGAAGTGGTCGATGCGCACAAGCGCGCCCGGGGAGTAGAGGTCGTAGCGCCAGGCCAGACGTTCGACATGGTCAACCTCGTAGAAGAACTCATAGGGGAAGCCGAGGGGATCCTGGACGCGCACCGAATCACCGATGCCGGCGACGAATCCCTCCTTCTTCCGCACCACCGGGCAGCCGAGCTCACGGTAGTACGCCTCGGCGGCGTCGACGTCTTCAGGGCTGCGCACGCGGTAGGAGAATGCGGCCACCGCGGCAACCGGGCCCTGGCGGAGGATCAGGTTGTGGTGGATGAACTCCTCCATCGACCGCAGGTAGACGGTGTTCTCGTCTTCCTCCGTGACCTGGAGGTCGAGCACATCAACGTAGAAGTCGCGCGACTTCTTCAGATCGGTGACGACGAGCTCCATGTAGGCGCACCGCAGAATGTCCGGGGCTGGAACTGATGGGACTGGGATTGTTTGGGACATGTGTTTTCCTCTCACTGCTTCCCGAAGACTGGGTTGTGGACCTCGCCGAGGTTGATGTGCACGGACTGCTGCTCCGTGTAAAAGTCGATCGACCGGTAGCCGCCCTCGTGACCGAGGCCCGATGCCTTGACACCGCCGAAGGGAGTGCGCAGGTCACGGACGTTGTTCGAGTTCAGCCACACCATTCCGGATTCGACGGCCTGCGAGAAGTTGTGCGCCCGCTTGAGGTCTGAGGTCCAGATGTAGGCGGCCAGACCGTACTTCGTGTTGTTGGCCAGCTGCAGCGCCTCTTCGTCTGATTTGAAGGGTGTGATCGCGACGACGGGGCCGAAGATCTCCTCCTGGAAGATCCGCGCATCCGGTGCGACGTCGGCGAAGACGGTCGGTTCCACGAAGTTGCCGGTGTCGAAGCCTTCGGGGCGGCCGCCGCCAGCGACGAGGCGAGCCTCTTCCTTGCCGATTTCGACGTAGGACATGACCTTCTCGTAGTGCTCGGGGTGAACCAGTGCGGCCACCTCGGTGCTGGGATCCGAAGGCAGACCCACCTTCACGCGCTTGGCCTGAGCGGCGTAGCGTTCGACGAACTCGTCGTAGACGGACTCTTCGACGAGGATGCGCGAACCGGCGGTGCAGCGTTCGCCGTTGAGGGAGAAGACGCCGAAGACCGTGGCGTTGATCGCCGCGTCGAGGTCGGCATCGGCGAAGACGACGGCAGGTGACTTGCCGCCGAGCTCCATCGACAGGCCCTTGAGCCAGGGTGCGGCGTTGGCGAAGATCGTCTGACCGGTCGTCGACTCACCGGTGAAGGAGATCAGCGGGACGTCGGGGTGCTTGACCAGGGAGTCTCCGGCGAAGCCCTCCTCGCCGTAGCCGTTGACCATGTTGAACACGCCCTTGGGCAGTCCGGCCTCTTCGAAGATGCCCGGCCACAGTGACGCTGAGAGCGGGGTGAACTCGGCAGGTTTGAGCACGACGGCGTTGCCGGTCGCGATCGCCGGAGCCAGCTTCCACGATTCGAGCATGAACGGGGTGTTCCACGGGGTGATGAGTCCGGCGACGCCGATGGGCTTGCGGTTGACGTAGTTGGCCTGGCGACCGGGAACCTTGAACGCGTCATCGACCTGGGCGACGATGAGGTCGGCGAAGAAGCGGAAGTTCTCCGCGGCACGGTTGGCCTGGCCCTTCGCCTGGGTGATCGGCAGACCGGAGTCGAAGGACTCCATCTCGGCCAGTTCCTGGCTGCGGGTTTCGGCGATGTCGGCGATCTTGTTGAGCACGCGGGCACGTTCACGTGGGAGCATCGTGGGCCATGGGCCTTCGTCGAAGGCCTGCTTCGCCGAGGCGACGGCGGCGTCGATGTCGGCCTTCTTACCCGAGGCGGCCTTGATGTAGGGCTCGTTGGTCACCGGGTTGATGACGTCGAACTCCTCACCGTCGATCGAATCGACGAATTCGCCGTTGATGTAGTGACGGATCTTCTCCGGCAGGTTCGCTGGAGCTGCAGTGGACTCGGTCATGACTTGTCCTCTTCTCTGTCGATGTTTCCTGTGCTTGCAGGGGTCTCGGTGGTTTTGGCTTGGGCTTCTTGGTAGCTGGCCAGCGTCGTTGAGCGGTGATTCCTCACGACCCGTTCGATCTCCTCCGCCGAGGCGCGGGCTCGGATGAGTGCGACGATCCTGGCGTGCTCGTCGACCGATCCGCGTGCCCGTTCGGGCACGAAGGAGAAGGTCGAGTTGCGCAGGTGAGCCAGTCGGTCCCATTCGACGGCGACCAAGGAGTGCAGTCGTTCGTTCGGGCACCGGCGGAACAGTGCCGCGTGGAATTCGTGGTTGAGCCGGGTGAACTCGGTGGGGTCGAAGTCGGTGAGCAGGTCACGCATGCGCTCATTGATCTCATCCGCCTCGGCGAGGTCATGCTCTCCCAGGAATTCAAGAGCCTGCGCGGTCGCGGCTCCCTCGAGGATCGCCACGGCCTCCATCGACTGCGCGTAGGAGCTCTGGTCGACCATGGCCACGCGGGCCCCGACATTGCGTTCGAAGGTCACGAGCCCGTCTGCTTCGAGGCGACGGATGGCCTCCCTGACCGGGACGACTGAGGTGTCGAGCTCGAGCGCGATCTGAGCCAACACCAGTTTGTGTCCGGGCTCGAAGGTCTGATCCGCGATGCACTTTCGGATCCAGCGGTAAGCCGTCTCCGCCTTGCTCAGCGAATTCGGCTCCATCGGTGCGTCAACTGTTCCAGCCGAGGTCATCGCGCGGCTTTCCAGGCTTCGAACTTCTCTTTCCATTCGCCCTTTGGTGGGAACAGCGACTCGATCGGGTTGCCGGCAGCGACCTGTTCGGCCACCCAGCCGTCTTCGATCTCCTTGGCCAGCGCCGCGTCGACGACTTCCTCGACGAGGTCACGTGGGATGACGATGACTCCATCGTCATCTCCGACGATCACGTCACCGGGCAGAACAGTCGCGTTTCCGCAGGCCACGGCCACGTCTGATTCCCATGGGACATGCTTGCGGCCGAGTACGGCAGGGTTCTTCGCCGTCGCGAACACGGGAAGGATGCCGGCCACCTCGGCGGAGTCGCGGACTCCCCCATCAGTGATGACGCCGGTCGCGCCCTGGGACTTGGCCCGCAGTGCGAGCACGTCGCCCAGCGTTCCCGAACCGGCTTCGCCGCGTGCTTCGATGACGACGACCTCACCGGAGCGCAGGGTGTCGAATGCCCGCTTCTGGGCGTTGTACCCGCCGCCGTGGGACTTGAACAGGTCCTCACGGTTGGGCACGAAGCGCAGTGTCTTCGCCGTGCCGACGACCTTCGAGCCGGGCACGAGGGGTGAGACGCCTTCGATGACGATGTTGTTGAGTCCGCGCCCGCGCAGCTGCGCGGAGAGACCAGCTGTCGGAGCCTCGGTGAGCTTGGCCCGCAGGTCTTCACTCAACGGGTTGGCGGCCGATTCCTCCGGTGCCAGACCGGCTTCCTCCCGCGATCCCCAGGCATCGGCCTGCAGTGCTTCGGTCACGGCCGGTGTGCTGCCCAGCTTCGGATCGAATTCGCCCGCGCCCTCGACGACGTTTGTGACGAGGCGACCCGAGCTCAGTTCTGCTCCGGTGCTCGCCGAGGTGGCGCTGACCTCGACCTCGACCGTGTCCCCGGGAGCGACGACGCTCGATCCCGCGGGGGTGCCGGTGAGGATGACATCACCGGGTTCTAGGGTCATGTGCTGGCTGAGATCGGCGACGATCTGGGTCAGGGGGAAGATCAGCTGCGCGGCACTCGTGCCGTCGTCCTGCTTGACCTCGCCGTTGACCCAGGTGCGGATGCGCAGTGACTGGGGGTCCGCCTCGGCGGCGGGGATGATGTTGGGACCCATCGGCGTGTAGCCGTCGCGGCTCTTCGAGCGCAGATTCGACCCCTTGTCGGGGGCCTTGATGTCGTAGAGGCCGAAGTCGTTGGATGCGGTCACGCCTTCGACATATGACCAGGCCTCGTCGGCGCTGACCCAGCGGGCCGCAGTGCCGATGACGATGGCGATCTCGCCTTCGAAGGCGAGCAGCGAGGTTCCGGCCGGACGCTCGATCGCATCTCCCGGTGCGGCCAGGGAACTGGTGGCCTTGAGGAAGTAGGACGGCTGGGCCGGCCGTTTGCCGCGCTGAGCAGAACGCGACTCGTAGGCCACATGGACGGCAATGATCTTGCCCGGACGGGCTGGAAGACCAGCTGGAGTCGACATCGATCTCACACCTCATTTCGATTAGCTTTCACCCAGATCGTATATGATACGGTTCCGGAGAACAAGTAGTCCGCGTCACATGATTGAGGTCACGTCAGCGTTCCTGCGCTGCGATCTCTGACCCATGTGACGACAGCACTAACGCAGCAGTCTCAATGCGACACAGGAGTCATAGTGAGTAAACAGCACACCCAAGGCAGGGTGGCATTCGCGACCGTCGTCGGCACCAGCATCGAGTGGTATGACTACTTCCTCTATGCGGCGGCCTCGGGGCTGATCTTCAACCAGCTCTTCTTCGGCCCCCTGGGTTCGACGCTGTCGACCATGGTCGCCTTCGCCACCGTGGGCATCAGCTTCCTGTTTCGCCCCCTGGGCGCTTTCCTCGCCGGCCACTACGGCGACAAGCTGGGGCGCCGAGTCGTCCTCATCATCACCCTCATCGCAATGGGCGCAGCCACAGCCCTGATCGGCTTCCTGCCGACCTACGAGTCGATCGGAATCGCAGCACCTCTCCTCCTCATCCTCCTGCGCATCATCCAGGGCATCTCGGCCGGCGGCGAATGGGGCGGAGCCGTCCTCTTAGCCGTCGAACACGCGGAGGTCAAGCACCGCGGACTGCGTGGATCCTTCCCGCAGATCGGCGTCTCCATCGGCCTCATCCTCTCCTCCGGCGTGCTCGCCCTGATGACGGCGATCGCTCCCGGCGACGCCTTCCTCGAGTGGGGCTGGCGAGTGCCGTTCTTCCTCTCGATCCTGCTCGTCGCGGTCGGATACTGGATTCGCCGCGGAGTCGAGGAGTCCCCCGTCTTCCACGAGATCGCCGAGCGCAAGGAGCAGGTTGCCAACCCGCTGGGCAAGCTCTTCAAGAGCCACTGGCTCCTCGTCATCCTGGCCTCGCTGGTCTTCGTGGGCAACAACGCCGCCGGCTACATGACCACCGGCGGCTACATCCAGAACTACGCCACGGACCCTGCCGGCCCGATCGGACTCGAGCGCGGTCCGGTGCTCTGGGCGGTCTCCGCCTCCGCGGTGTCATGGCTGATCTTCACGATCGTCGCCGGTGCGGTGTCGGACAAGATCGGGCGGAAGAATACTTACCTGCTGGGCTGGATGCTGCTGCTCATCGGCATCTTCTCCCTCTTCCCCCTGGTCAACACCGGCAGCATCTGGATGCTCTTCCTCGGCCTCGTCATTCTGACTGTCGGGCTCGGGTTCACCTACGGGCAGCAGCCGTCGATGTATGCCGAGATCTTCCCCTCCAGCGTGCGCTTCTCGGGGGTTTCGGTGTCCTACGCGATCGGGTCGATCCTCGGCGGTGCCTTCGCACCGACGATCGCGAAGGCCCTGGTGTCGGCCACCGGCACGACCACCTCGGTGGCCATCTACCTGGCGCTCGTCACCCTCGTCTCGTTGGCCGCCACACTGGCCCTGCGCGACCGTTCAGGCATCCCTCTCGGACCCGCTCACGAGGAAGAACAGTCTGTGAGCCCGATCATAGGCGTGCGGTCATGATGACCTGAGTAACACTAGATCGTATATGAACTGCTAATATTGAGAAGTCACGAAGACGTGTGATGAACCGGAGGTTGACATGCATTTTCACCAGCACGGCTATGTGTCCGCAGACCCGCGGATCGAAGCTGCAGCAGGTTATGGAATCGATCGTCCCGCTGATCTGCCCGATGAGGTCGATGTCCTCATCGTCGGCAGCGGACCGGCAGGGATGGTCGCCGCAGCTCAGCTGTCACAGTACCCAGGGGTGAACACCCGACTCATCGAGAAGCGGGACTCGCGCCTGGTCATCGGACAGGCCGATGGCATTCAGGCACGCTCGGTCGAGACGTTCCAGGCGTTCGGATTCGCCGAGGAGATCATCCGCGAGGGTTATCACATCATCGACATGTCCTTCTGGAACCCGGACCCGGAGAACCCCGAGCACATCATCCGCACGGGACGGCCGAAGGATGACGAGACCGGAATCAGCGAGTTCCCACACCTCATCGTCAACCAGGCTCGTGTCCTCGACTACTTCGCTCAGTTCGCCAAGCAGTCCCCCGGGCGCATCGAGCCCGACTACGGCATCGAGTTCGTCGATCTGAGGGTCGACGAGGACTCTGCGTCGAAGCACCCAGTCAGCGTCACCGTCCGCTATACCGCAGGAGCGCGCGCAGGCGAAGAACGCACCATCCGCGCCGGATATGTCATCGGCTGCGACGGTGCCCGTTCGGGCGTGCGCAAGTCGATCGGTCGCACGATGACCGGTGACCAGGCCAATCACGCCTGGGGCGTCATGGACGTGCTCGCAAACTCCGACTTCCCCGATATCCGCAACAAGTGTGCCATCTCCTCCAAACACGGCAACATCCTTCACATCCCCCGCGAGGGCGGGCACCTGTTCCGCATGTACGTCGACCTCGGCGAGGTACCGGAGGACGACGCACGCAAGGTGCGGCAGACGAGCGTCGACGAGATCATCGATCGCGCGAATGCCATCATCAAGCCCTACAGCATCGATGTGAAGAACGTCGCCTGGCACAGCGTCTACGAGGTCGGGCACCGCCTCACCGACGCCTTCGACGACACCGATGACACCACTCCCGGATCACCATGCCCACGCGTGTTCATCACCGGCGACGCCTGCCACACGCACTCGGCGAAGGCCGGTCAGGGCATGAACGTGTCGATGCAGGACGGGTTCAACATCTCGTGGAAGCTCGGTCAGGTGCTGTCCGGACGATCCTCGCAGGAGCTGCTGCGGACCTACTCCGCAGAGCGGCAGGTCACGGCGAAGAACCTCATCGACTTCGACAAGGAATGGTCGACGCTGATGGCCACTCCGCAGGAGGAGTTGCCGGACGAGACCTATCTGCAGGACTTCTACGTCAAGACAGCTGAGTTCCCCGCCGGGTTCATGACTGAGTACACCGAGTCGATGATCACTGCATCCACCGCACACCAGGAGCTGGCCACCGGCTTCCCCGTGGGCAAACGGTTCAAGTCGGCCAGGGTTCAGCGCAACTGCGACGCCAACTACATCCACCTCGGCCATCGGGCGCGAGCGGACGGCCGCTGGCGCGTCTATGTCTTCGCCGATGCTCCGACACCAACCGATGCCACCTCGTCAAAGGTCGCCGAACTGGCCGACTGGCTCAATGCCGATCCGGCCTCGCCGTTGGTCAAGTACCGCCGTGCAGGCGAGGACCTCGACAGTCTCCTCGAGCTCAGCGTCATCTACCAACAGGGTCACACCGAGTTCTCCTTCCCCGATGTGCCGACAGTCTTCCGCCCGCACGTCGGCGAGTTCGACCTTGAGTATGTGGAGAAGATCTACGCGACGCTGCCCGATGAAGACATCTTCGACGTGCGCGGCATCAGCCGTGACGGTGCCGTGGTCGTGGTCCGTCCCGATCAGTACGTCTCGGGCATCTTCCCCTTGGATGCCCATGACGAGATCGGCAGCTTCTTCGACGGAGTGTTCGTCTCCGAACAGTGACTCGTAGGTTCTAGTCACTGGTCTGTTCTAGTGACGAGTCGGTTCCGTTGACGCCGACGTCTCAGCAGTGTGTGAATGCCTCACCTGAAGAGACGTCGGCGTTGTCGTTGGGCGATGAGTCCACTGATGCCGGCGACGATCAGTGTGATGCTCCCCAACGCCCAAAAGCTCACTCCCGCCGCCGGGAAGCCGACGATGTTGGCGCTGATCGATTCTCCGGACGCCGTTTCGCCTCTCCACCGGACGGTCGGCGGATACGCCAGGATTCCGTACAGCATAAAGTACAGGCTCACGCCGAACGCTACGACGATTGCTGACCACCACGTTGGTGGATCCATGCTCAGCCCGACTGCCGCGCTGAGGATGACAAAAGTCCACGCAAACAGGACACCGGGGCTCATATCGACCAGGCCGGTTGTGTTGAGTCCCAAGGATGTGAGTGTGACACCCTCTTCATCCGTCGCCTGGTTGTCCATGATGGGCACCCAGATCATCACGATCCACGAAGCCAAACTCATCAGCGGCAGCAGCCGCGCAGCGCCGTCGGCCAGAGTTCGGTGCTGGCGAGCGACGAGCCGGCTGTGGGCGTCTTGGCGGAAACGATCAGGCGACTGCTGACGTTCACCGATGAGGCCGCAGATCCCCGCAACGATCAGAGCCATACTCCCGATTGCCCACAATGCAGCCCCCGCCGCGGGAGAGGCCACTTCCATTCCGCCGATCCACCTCCCGCTCTCGTCCTGACCGTCCCACATCAGCGACGGAGGCTCGGCCACCATGTTGATCAGCGACGCTAGGACAGCGATGCCGAGACAGACCGTGGCCCAGGCCCACATCAGCAAACGGTCGACGAGCCATGCCGAGATCACACAGGCGAGCAGGCAGCTCCAGATGACGACGAATTTGGGATCGAGGTCGCTGAGGTCGCGGGGAACATCACCCAACGAGGTGACGACGATCCTCGTGGACTCTTTGGTGTGCAGACTGTTGAGCGAGCTGTCGAGGACCGGTACCCAAAGCGTGACCACCCACGCGCACAACGCCAGAATCGGCAACAGCCTCGCAACGATTCGGGCCTTCCGCCCATCTGGTCGTTGGCGTGGGCGACTCTTTGCAGTCTTGCGCGCACTCACGGCTGTCGCCTCGGACGAGATCTGTCAGCAGACCATCCGGCGCTCCCCGCTGCGCCAAGCGCCAAAGCTCCCACCAAACTTATGAAGAAGCCGAAGTCAGGGAGCGCGACTTCCATGCCACCCGTCGGCATCCCATCAGGAGTCTGACCGTCCCACAACAGAGACGGCGGGTTGAGCGCGGCGAAGACGAGAACGATGATGAGGAGTGCGGCGATGACCATCGCCGCACCGGACCACCAACGCGAGATCCCGAAGAGCAGAGGCAGGATCGAGAAGACGACCACTAACAGCCAGACTGCGAAGAATCCTGGAACAGCGGTCGCCGGTTCGAACGGGTCCTCCCCCAGCGACGTGATCCTGATCCTCGGCCCGTCATTGTTGCCGCTGTCGAGGATGGGCACGAAGATCGTGATCACCCACGCGGCGACAGTGGCCAGCGGCAGGAGACTCGCGATCCGGCGCAGGTGCCTTGTTCGGTCGGAAGGTCCATGAGAGCTGCCATCGTCAACGTTCATACTCAGAATCTTGAGGCAGATCGTGGTGTCAGCCGTGT
This sequence comes from Brevibacterium aurantiacum, assembly GCF_003932995.1. Classification (NCBI taxonomy): domain Bacteria; kingdom Bacillati; phylum Actinomycetota; class Actinomycetes; order Micrococcales; family Brevibacteriaceae; genus Brevibacterium; species Brevibacterium aurantiacum. Next base: position 849,305 of record NZ_CP025333.1, on the reverse strand, counting down.
CGGATTTGTTGCAGTCTCAGCACGTCACCCGGCGTCGAGCATTCCCTCGCGCAGACCTTCCTCGACTGCGCTGCCCGTCGAAGCCGCTGGCACACGCCGTCGGCCGGAGGACAGAGATCGGCCAGGTCTACGCGACCGGGGACGGTAGCGAACACCTACCGTCGGCGGAATGAGCAGAGGATCGACCACCTCGGCGATCTCGCACTCGAGGCTCTCCCCTGCAGGCGCCGACTCGGGCTCGGCCGCCGGCTCCGCTACAGGATCTTCTTCCGGCTTCGCGTCCACGAACTTCCTGGCCTCCGATGCCGAGATCGGAAGGTACGGCAGCTCTATCTCACGGCCGTCGACGTCGCCCGATTCCGAATCGGAATCAGAATCAGAATCAGCCTCAGGTGGGTCTCTCTGCGGTTCGAGGAGCCCGGCGAGCTGCAGCCGCCAATCGTCGGCGGCGTTCGCATCCGGTGGTGCAGTACCGGGTCGCGGGTATTTCATTCGTCTGACGAACGGAGGTGTTGCCGTTTCGTAGTCGAGGCCGCTCGGCGTGGTGACCTTCAGGCCCTGGGCCGTGGCTTCGTGCGTCCACCCCGGGTGTTCCTTGGCATAGTTGCAGGCTGCGCACAGTCCCGAGCCGTTCTCCCACGAGGTCGCGCCCCCGGATGCATATCCCTCGGCGTGGTCGGCGTGCTTGATCCTGGCATCGCACCACGGCGTCCGGCACACGTCATCACGGTAGACGACCATCTGCCTGAGCCGTCCGGTAAAGGTCCGGGAGCGTGATTCCATGCCCACCAGCTGACCGTCGGTGACCTGGGTGAACATGCGGCGGATGAAGATCTCCGCCTCGTTTGCGGCGATGAAGCTGCGGGCTGTCTTGGCAGGCAGGGGGCCGAATCCGGGCAGCCATGCGGGAACCATGCCATCGGAGAACAGGGATTCCGCCTCGATGACCAGGTGGACTTCGGTCGGAACCGCCTCGGCGTCTGCCTGACCGGTGAGTCGCTCGACCAGGGTGTCGGCCATGAGCTGACTGTACCTGCGCCCCTTCGCCGTCCCGGCCGCCAGCACGGAATCCGCTGCCTCTCGCAGTCCTTCGTAGACCGCGACTGCCTGCTGGATGGGCAGAATCGCAGACACGCGTCCCACCCCGTCGTCGAGCGGGGTCATCGTCACACGCCGATTGGCCGTTGCCTTCTTCACTCGTTCGGCAGCTGCTTCGTCGTTCATCTCTTCTGCCAGGGCTCGCGCTTCGGTCCGCAGACTCCGCAGACCGGACGGCTCCAGGCTCGATTTCATTCGAGAGTCGACCTTGCGGCGGTCGGCGGTCGGCAGGCATGCGGTCTCGTCGACCATGATGCGGGCTTTGTCTTCGGAGATGTCTCCCGAGGACAGAGCCTTGAAGGTGTTGGGCAGTTCGCCGACGATTGCTCGCGAAGTGGAGAGGAACTTCCGGCCGGTTCCCGGTGAGACTTTCTTCGCCAAGGCGATCTCCTCGGCGGCGTGAGTGCCGCAGTCGCGGTCCGGGACCTGGTTGAGCGCATCGCGACGCCGGCGCGCCGCCTCGAAGGCCACAGCCTCGGTCGACTGCACGGAGGCGATCGTTGCCTTAAGGGACTCGAGGGCGCCGATGCGAGCGAGCGCAGCGGACTCGGTCACCGCAGTAGCGGTGCCGCGCAGCATGGAAGCGAAGCGGTCGATCTCGGCGATGAGATCATGATCCGCCGGTGGAGCCTCCGGAACGGGTATCGCGTCCATACCAACACACTACGAGTCGCCACTGACACGAGATTTCCCGACCACGCGGGATACTAGCCGACGTCCCTCTGAATCCGGTTGAGGACCATGTCCATGGCCACGATATTGTGCCCGCCATCAGGGATGATGATGTCTGCGTTGCGCTTCGAGGGCTCGACATAGAGTTCATGCATCGGCTTGACGGTGCCGATGTACTGGTCCTCGACCGACTGCAGCGTGCGTCCCCGCTCGACCACGTCACGCTTGATCCGTCGCAGCAGACGAACGTCGGCGTCCGTGTCGACGAAGAGCTTGATGTCGAGCAGCTCGCAGATCCGAGGTTCTGCGAAGATGAGGATACCCTCGACGATGATCACCGGTGAAGGCTCGACGAGGGTCGTGCGATCGCTGCGGTTGTGGATCGAGAAGTCGTAGACGGGACTCTCCACCGCCTGCGAAGACCGCAGAGCACTGAGGTGTTCGACGAAGAGGTCGTTGTCGAAGGCATCGAGGTCGTCGTAGTTGACCTTCTCCCGCTCCTCGTACGTCAGCTCGTCCCGGCGCCGATAGTAGTTGTCGTGGAACAGTACTGATGGCGGGCCCGCGCACTTGTCCAGCAGCGCCTGCGTCAGGGTCGTCTTTCCGCTGCCGGTGCCCCCGGCCACGCCTACAATCAAGGTCTCCACGGTTCAACTATCCCTTTCGACTCTGCGAACTCCAGCACTGACTTTCCCCAAATTTATACCAGTCACCCTCGCCGAGGTTGTCCGGCGGGTGTGTTCATCCGCTCCGTGTCAGCTGTGCCCAGAGGTCCTGGTCGAACCGGCGGCGAGCAAAGAGTCCGGCCATGTGCCTGACCGCGTTGTCGACTTTGCCCCGCCAGGCGCTCACAGCGGTGTCGGCGTCCCCCAGCGACAGCGCCTTGAAGATCGCACGGTCATCGATGAGAATACGATCGCTGGCTGGTGAGTAGTCGAGCTGCAGGACCGAGATGAACAGGCGCAGACGCAGAGTCAGGGCTTCGAAGGAGCGGGTGCTCTGCCGCAGTCCGGAGGCTCGGGCCAGTTCCTGCTGGAAGTGGAGGTCCGCGTCTTCGACGTCGATTCCGCTCTTCGTGGCCGCCGATGCCTCCACCTGCCGCAGCGCCAGCTGCACGGGCACGAAGTAGCGCTTGGGCCGCAGTGCCAGGGACCGCAGGAGCACCTCGCCCACTGCCATGCGTCCGGCGTAGAGGTCGAGGACGTCGAGGGTGGTGATCAGCGGAATCCGCGTTCCGCCACGGGAACCGTCGAGGAGTTTGTCATCGACCATGCGCCGCAGTGCGGCATCCACCGACGACCGAGGCACCTGCATCCGTCGTGACAGGAGACGCGGATTGATTCGGTCTCCAGGCTCGTATCCGGAGTCGATGATCTCCTCACGCAGGGCGATCGCCAGGTGCTCGGTGATGGATCGCGTCTCCTTCGGCAACCACGAAGAGATCTCCATTGAGTCAGAACTAATGGAACTTCTCTGAGCATCGTTGTGGCTCGCCTCCTTCCACATGACCCCCTCGAAACCGTGGCGCACTCGGGCGGCGAGCATGTCGAGCAGGGAACCGGGTACGTCGCGGCACGTAGCAAGAGCAGATTTGGCGGCGTCGAGGAATTCCGCGAAGTCGCGATGGACTGCGATGGCCGCGCTCTCTGCCGTGTCTTGACTCTCAGCCACCCCTCCGCTTGTCTCCTTGTGAGGATCGAAGACGAGGAAGCGCTCCCGCTGACCTCCAGCCTGAAGCAGCTCGAGCATCGCCGAGGCATCGGTCTGGCGGTGCTCACTGTCGAAGCGCTGCGGCCAGTGTTGAACCCCGGCCGAACGCAGGGCGGCCACGATGCCGGCGATGCGGCGCTGAACTCGTCGTGCTGAGACTGCGCTCGAGCCTCCACCCCCGTCGCCACCACTGCCAGCGCTATCATCGCCGCCTCGCTGATCGGCAGCGCGAATGCCGATGATGACCAGGGGGAATCCTCCTGCCACAACGGTGATCTCGTCGCCGCCGCGCACCTGATCCCGCGGCACCGTCATTCCCCTCATCGCGCGAGATACGATGCTCTGGCTCAGGCCGGTGGCCTCGGCCAGCGCCCGGGTCGAATAGTCCTTCCCCGAGATCCTCGCCCCTGCCGTGCTCACCAAGGCCTCGACGACCTGATCTGCCGTGCTCTGGATCTGCGGGCGGCCGCTGCGCGGGCGATCCTCGAGATCGGATCGCAACATCCACCGACGCAGACTCGACGGTGAGACGCCGAACTGCGCAGCCACCTCGGCGATGGAGGATGAGGCCGTCCCGGCGACAGCGGCACGGCGCATCTCTGAGGAATACATCACTCTATTCTATTACTTCTGACTCAACAATGTCTGCGATGAGTCGCGAACCCTTCACTCCGCATTTGCTCCGGCGCATACTGATCTCAACGATCCCGTCAAAGGTCAACGACGACGCGGGAACACTCGGCACAGAGCCCAGCCAGACTCACCCAGAGTTCGTCCAACAGAAAAGGAACGAGCAGTTGTTGCACACAGATTCTGATCTCGATCAGCTCACCAGTCGCTCCATCGACACCGTCCGCAAATGGCTGCGCGTGGCAACGAGCAAGACCACTGCGAAGAACCCTGCTGCCGAACGCCTCTCGGCGGTGCTCTCGGACCCCAACGGACTCGACTTCACCGTCGGATTCGTCGATCGGGTCGTGCGCACCGATGACGTGCACGCCGCCGCCGATGCCCTGGCCGAGGTCGGCAAACTCGCTCCCGAGACGATGTCCGCACTCGACCGTGCCCAGATCAAGGCCGGTGCGGCATTGGCCAAGATCGCGCCGCAGGTCGTCGTCCCCGCTGCTCGCACCCGCCTGCGCCAGATGGTCGGGCACATGGTCGTCGATGCCCGCGACAAGCAGTTCGGCAAGGCCGTCTCCACGTTGACCGCCGACGGGCACCGGCTCAACATCAATCTCCTCGGCGAGGCTGTCCTCGGTGATGGCGAAGCCGATCATCACCTCGAAGAGACCCACCGCCTGCTGGCGCGCGAGGACGTCGACTACGTCTCCGTCAAGGTCTCCTCCGTCGCTTCTCAGATCTCGATGTGGGCCTTCGACGACACCGTCGACTACGTCGTCGAACGCCTGCGCCCGCTCTACCAGCAGGCGGCGAAGGCACCGACCGGGTCCAAGTTCGTCAACCTCGACATGGAGGAGTACCGGGACCTCGAGCTCACGATCGCGGTCTTCACTCGCCTGCTCGCCGAACCCGAGTTCAAGAACCTCGAGGCCGGAATCGTGATCCAGGGCTACCAGCCCGATGCCCTGGGGGCCGTGCAGCGCCTGAGCGAATTCGCCAACGAACGCGTCGCCGATGGCGGGGTCGGAATCAAGGTTCGCCTCGTCAAGGGCGCGAACCTGGCGATGGAGACCGTCCACGCGGAGATCGCCGGCTGGCCCGCCACCACGTGCGACTCGAAGCAGTCCACCGACGCGAACTACAAGCGCGTCCTCCATTGGCTCTTCACGCCCGAGCGGATGAAGGGGCTGCGCATCGGCGTGGCCGGCCACAACCTCTTCGACATCGCCTTCGCCCACCACCTGTCCGTCGACCGTGAGGTCACGAACCGGGTGGAGTTCGAGATGCTGCAGGGCATGGCCTCGGAACAGGCCGCCGCAGTGACGGAGGACGTCGGAGACCTTCTCCTCTATGTCCCGGCCGTGCACCCGAAGGAATTCGACGTCGCCATCTCCTACCTCGTGCGCAGGCTCGAGGAGAATTCCTCGTCCGAGAACTTCATGTCGGGCATCTTCGACCTGGCCAACGGCAACGACGTCTTCGTCCGCGAGGCCAACCGCTTCGAGGACTCCGTCCGGCAGCTCGAAGACATTCTCGCGACAGACGGCGATTCCGCTCCCATGCCCAACCGTGGGCAGAACCGTGCGGCCGAACGCGATGTCCCGGGCACGGCACCGACCGAATTCTTCAATGAGCCCGACACCGATCCCTCGCTGCCCGCGAACCAGAAGTGGGTCAAGGCCATCATCGCCGAGGCGACCGCTCCCGGATACCTCGACGACCGCCCGAAGACGCCGAAGGTCGATTCGGCAGCGCAGCTCGATGAGATGATCGCCGGCGGTCGTAAGGCGGCGAAGGCCTGGCGCGAGCTCGGTGCTGCCGGACGTGGCGAGATCCTCCACCGTGCGGCCGAGATCTTCGCCGCACGCCGCGGTGAGTTCATCGCCGTCGAGGCCGCCGAGGTGGGCAAGATGCCCTCGCAGTCCGATCCGGAGATCTCCGAAGCCATCGACTTCATCCGCTACTACGCTCTCAACGCCGCGGAGCTGGAGACCCTCGAGGGGGCGAGCTTCGTCCCCGATGAGATGGTCGTCGTCACCCCGCCGTGGAACTTCCCCATCGCCATCCCCACCGGTGGCACCGTGGCAGCTTTGGCCGCAGGTTCGGCCGTGATCCACAAGCCCTCGAAACCCACCCAGCACTGCTCGGCACTCATCATCGACTGCCTGTGGCAAGCCGGCGTTCCGAAGGACGTGCTGCAGCTGTGCACCCCGTCCGACCGTGACCTCAGCCGTCACCTCGTCGCCCATCCGGATGTCGACCGTGTCATCCTCACGGGTGCCTCCGAGACGGCCGCTCTGTTCAAGTCCTTCCGTCCTGACCTGCACGTCAATGCCGAGACCTCCGGCAAGAACGCCCTGCTCATCACTCCTGCGGCGGACCGGGACCTGGCTGTTGCCGACCTCGTGTACTCCGCTTTCGGCCATGCCGGTCAGAAGTGCTCGGCCGCCTCGCTGGGCATCATGGTGGGCTCAACCTATGATTCGGAGCGCTACCGGCGCCAGCTCATCGATGCCGCCTCGTCGATGGTCGTCGACTGGCCTGCGAACATGTCGGCAACCATGGGACCGCTGACCGAGGATCCCGCCGACAAGCTCGAACGGGCCCTGACCTCCCTCGAACCGGGTGAGTCCTGGCTGCTCGAGCCTCAGCAGCTCGATGACACGGGTCGCCTGTGGAGTCCGGGAATCAAGGACGGCGTCAAGCCGGGGTCCTTCTTCCACCTCACCGAGGTGTTCGGACCCGTGCTCGGACTCATGCACGCCCGTGACCTCGACGAAGCCATCGAGTTCCAGAACGCGGTGGACTTCGGTCTCACCGGCGGCATCCACTCCCTCGATCCCGAAGAGGTGCGCACCTGGCTCGACGAAGTCCAGGTCGGCAACGCCTACGTCAACCGCGGCATCACCGGTGCAATCGTGCGGCGTCAGTCCTTCGGCGGCTGGAAGCAGTCCTCCGTCGGGCTCGGCTCGAAGGCCGGTGGCCCGAACTACCTCATGCTCTTCGGCCATTACACCGACGATCCCTCCACTTTGCCAGGGGCCACTGACTCGAGGCAGAGCCTCGAACTGGCGAAGGCCGATGATGAGCGGTGGCTGGCACGTGAGTTCGGCGCGGCGAAGGACCACACGGGACTTCACTCGGAGGCCAACATCTTCCGCTACCGGCCCCGTCCGGTCACACTGCGGGTGATCTCGACGACTACGGTGTTCGACCTGGAGCGCTCGCTGCATGCGGCGAAATCCGTCGGATCAACGGTGCAGCTGTCCATCGCCGAGGACGTCGCCTCCGAGGTGAAGATTGCGGCGACGAACGCCGGGGTTGCGGCTCGCACCGAGTCCGCCACGGTCTTTGCCGACATGGTCGCCCAAGGCCGCTACGACGATTCCGTCGGTGCCCGCATCCGCGTGCTCGGACCGCAGGAGCCCGAGCTGCTGGCGGCCACCGCACCACGTCCCGAGGTTGCCGTCATCGACGAGCCGGTGACCTCCTCGGCGAGGGTGGAGATGCGCTATTACGTGCAGGAGCAGGCCGTGTCGATGACTCTGCACCGCTTCGGCAACCCCAGCCGCGACTTCCACGAGCTGGCGGCCGAACTGAAGGCCTGAGCGGCTCGAGCGGCCGAGAGCCGAAGAGCGCCCCGGAACGACCTGTCACCAGGTTGTTCCGGGGCGCTTTCGACGTTTTGCGCTGCTGCCGCTGGTCCTTCCACCGGATAGGGGAAGGCAGCCTCAGAACCAGTCCTGCTCGTCGGCAGTGAGCCAGCTGATGGGATTGACATTGCGACCGTTGGACATCGCCACCGACAGAAAATTGGCGAGATAGCGGTCTTCGGAGATCTCCAGCGGGCTCCCCGCGCCATCGCGACTGCGACGCAGGTGGCGCAGCAGCGGCCGCCCCCTGGAGACCTCGAGCAGAGCCGCATCCTGCTGACTGCAGACCGTCGCGGAGAAGACGTGGTCGGCACCGGCGAAGACGATTCCGTGCTCCTGCTCAAGCCAGCGACTGACAGATGCTGCGTCGCCGGGGACCTTCTCGACCAGCTCGCCGAGCTGCTCCGGGTAGCTGGTCCGCTCGACCATGACCTTCTCACCGTCAAGCAGGCGAACACGCAGCACACGCAGCACCCGTGCACGCGGGTCGACATTGAGCGCAGCGGCATTCTCCTTGCCTGCGATGTGCCAACCCTGTTCGATGACGTGGCCGCCGGGGGTGCGCCCATGCGCGCTGGCCCACTGCGCAAAGCTGCGGAACTCCTCGGCCACGGCGGCCGGCCGCGGCGTACGCAGCACTGTCTTCCGGGCACCGCGGCGACCGCCCAAGGTGCCTTCGCTGACGAGCAGGCGCAGGGCTTCCCGCACGGTGCCGGGGGCGACTGCGTACTCAGCGGCCAGCGCCGCCTCGGATTCGAGACTCTGCCCCGCCTGCCGCACACCGCTGCGAATAGAATCGCGGATCTGCTCCGCAATCTGCTCATACCGTGCCTCGCTCACTCCTGCGATCCCCTCATGGTCGTCCTTCCAATCCAGTCTGTCCTCTCACCACCGCATACAGTCACGTGCATCTACGCTACCGCACGCAATGAAGCGCGGTTGACAGCGATCTCTCGGGCAGCAGCGGGCGTGGAGAGTCAACCACGCTTGCCAAAGAATTCACGACTTCACTAGTGAAGTTATATTCAATATTGAAACCTCACTAGTAATCTGGTTTGGCATTATCCATTCGGTTCTCTATCGTGGACGTAGCTTGAACCAATCCAAGAGCCATTGCAGAACCCATGCGCACAGATCTGCGCACAAGTCCGAAAGGCGATTACACCGATGTTCAGACATACGAAGAAGCTCACTGCCGCCCTCACACTGGGCACCCTGGCAGTCCTGTCCGGTTGCAGCGGAGCAGGGGAGTCCGAGTCATCTGCCGACTGGCGTGCAGCAACCTCGGCCGAAGACGGCGGAGGCATGGACGCCCTGATCGAAGCTGCTCAGGCCGAAGGCAGCCTCAATGTCATGGGGCTCTTCCCCGACTGGGCGAACTACGGCGGACTGCTCAAGGCGTTCTCGGACAAATACGACATCGAAGTCAACAACGACACTTCGACGGGCGCCAGCCAGGATCTCATCAACGCCGTCAAGAACAGGCAGGGGCAGGAGAGCTCGCTCGACTACCTCGACACCGGTGAGTCCTTCGCCGTCGATGCCTCAGAGCAGGGCCTGCTCGCGAAGTACCGCCCGGCCACGGCCGACGATCTTCCCGAGAACATGCAGTCCGAGGACGGCACCTGGTTCAACCACCTCGGTGGGACCATGGCCATCGGCTGCGACACCGAAGCAGTGAAGACATGCCCGACGACCTTCGGAGAGCTCCTCGATTCCGAGTACAAGGGCAAGATCGCCATTCGCGGCAATCCGACGACGGGCGAGGCCGGCTTCATGACGGTCATGGCCGCATCCCTGGCCAATGACGGTACGCTCGACGACATCCAGCCGGGAATCGACTACTTCGCACAACTCTCCGACAAGGGCAACCTCGTGCCCACGGAGGCCGAAGCCGGCACCATCGAGACCGGAGAGACCCCGATCGTCATCAACTGGGACTACCTGTTGCTGCAGTGGGCCGATGATCTGGCCGACAGCGGCGTCGATATGTCGATCGAGATCCCCTCTGACGGGACCGTCGCCTCCTACTACGCCGCATCGGTCAACGACGATGCACCGCATCCGGCCGTCGCCCGCCTCTGGCAGGAGTTCGTCTTCAGCGATGAAGGCCAGAACCTTCTGCTCGAGGGCTATGTGCTCCCCGGTCGCCTCGACAGCATGGTCGAAGACGGCACCGTCGATGAGAAGGCGCTCTCGAAGCTGCTCGACGATGCAGTGGACAACGAAGCACCTCAGCCCACACAGGAGCAGCGCGACTCGCAGGCCGAGGTTCTCGCCGACAACTGGGCGAAAGCTGTCGGATGATTTCTGCTCCAACCGATACCCGACGCAGAGCGAGCCTGTCGCCGGCGTGGGCCGCACTGGCCCCGCTGACCATCGTCCTCGCGCTCTTCTTCGTCGTCCCGATCGGCGGAATGGTCGTGACCTCCCTGCTCGTCACCGGCAGTTCACCAGGGACCTCGACCTTCAGCGCAGACAACTTCACCGCCCTGGGGTCCGGCTCCCGGTCCATGGCGCTGAAGAACAGTCTGCTCCTGTCGTTCACGGCTGCGAGCGTCGCAGCCGTGTTCGGCGGCATCTGCGCATGGGCGATCTCAACAGTGAAATCGAAGGTCGTCGACTCGTTGACGGCAGTGATCTCCAGCGTTCTGGCCAATGACGGAGGGGTCCCGCTGGCGTTCTCCTTCATCGTGGCCGTCGGCAACACCGGCTATTTCACGGCGCTGATCACCGCAGTCGATTCCACCTTCACGCTCTACAGCGTCAAGGGCCTCATCCTCATGTACCAGTACTTCCTCATCCCGACGATGATCCTGCTGACACTGCCCAGCTTCGTCGCGCTCAAACAGCAGTGGCGCGAGGCCAACACCTCGCTGGGAGGAAGCAGCTGGACCTTCTGGCGCCGGGTCGGCCTGCCCGTGATCACTCCAGCACTGCTCGGCGCCTGGCTCCTGATGTTCGGCTCGGCCTTCGGCACCCACGCCTCGGCCGCCGTCCTCATCGGCACCGGAGCCTTCCCCCTCATCCCGCTCGAAATCGCCGGCCAGCTCGCCGGCTCGGCTGCCACCGGTGGCGAGGGCGTGGCGATGGCTCTGGGCGTGACCACCGGAGTGATCGCGGTGATCGTGCTCATCGCCTTCAACGCACTGACGAAGAGGAGCGCAAAGTGGCTCAACAGCTGAACTCCGACACCCGTGAGCGTCCCGGGGTGACGAAATTCCTCGCCTGGCTGCCGATCGTCGCCTTGCTGATCTTCATCCTCACTCCGCTGCTGAGCTCGCTGACGTACTCGTTCTTCCGCTCCGACGGCAGCTTCACCACCTCGGGGCTGACCGGTCTCGCGGACTCCGGACGGATCGTCGCTCCTCTGACGCGCAGCCTCATCGTGTCCGTGCTCGCGGCCGTCGTCCTCATCGCCACGGTCGTACCCGCGGTGGTCGCGGTCCATCTCTGGGCTCCGAAGATGCGCTCCGTGCTCAGTATCCTCTGCACTCTGCCGCTCGTGGTTCCCGCGATTGCGATCGTGGCCGGGCTCTCGGCGGTGCTGCGCAACCTGGCCTCCCATGGCCGAGGCAGCCTGGGCATGGAGCTGAATGCGATTCTGCAGTCACAGGACCTCCCTCTCGTGCTCGTGGGCACATATGTCGTGTTGTGTCTGCCCTTCACCTACCGGTCGATCGACGCGGGTCTGTCAACACTGCCGCTGCGCACGCTCTACGAGTCGTCCTCCATCCTCGGCGCGCGTATGGGCACAACACTGTGGCAGGTGGTGATGCCGAACATCCGCGGTCCGATCATGTTCTCCGCGTTCTTCACGTTCGCTCTCTCGATCGCCGAATACACCGTGGCCGCGACCCTGTCGATCAATACGCTCCCGGTGTTCCTCAACACCCTCTCCAGCACGAACTTCCGTGGCTCGATCACGCTGTCCGTGCTTCTCAACCTCACGACGTGGCTGCTGCTGGCCTCAGCGACTCTGAGCGCATCGCGCTTCGGACACCGCTCCGCCGCAGAGCCCGAAGCGACCGTGGCGAACGAGCCTCGAAAGGAAGCCGAAATCTCATGAGCACAGCAGCGAAGAGTCCCCCGATCCAGGCAGCAGCCGAAAGTCGGGATGAGTCGATGTCAGTCCGCTTCGACCGGGTCAGCAAATCCTATGGCGACACCGAGGTGCTGCGTGATTTCAGCATCGACATCGCTGCAGGCAGCATGGTCAGCTTCCTCGGCCCCTCAGGCTGCGGGAAGACGACGACCCTGCGCATACTCGCCGGATTCGAGCCCGTCAACAGCGGTGACGTCATCGTTGGCGGCGATTCCGTTCTGCAGCTGCCACCGAACCAGCGCAGCATGGGAATGGTGTTCCAGAGCTACAGTCTGTTCCCCAATCTCAGCGTCTTCGACAACATCGAGTACGGGCTGCGCATTCGCAAGGTCGACGGCGGTGCCCGGCGCCGACGCTCCGAGGAGCTGCTCGAGATCTGCGGACTCACCGAGATGGGCTCGCGCTACCCGCATCAGCTCTCCGGCGGCCAGCAGCAGCGTGTGGCTCTGGCCCGTGCCCTGGCCACACAGCCGAGGGTACTCCTGCTCGATGAGCCGCTGTCAGCTCTCGACGCCTCGGTGCGCTCATCTCTGCGAGACGAGATTCGTCGAGTGCAGCAGACCCTGGGCACCACCACGGTCTTCATCACCCACGATCAGGGCGAGGCCTTGGCCATCGCCGACAGGGTGGCCGTGATGAACGCAGGCAGGATCGAACAGTACTCGGCACCGCACGAGATCTATTCCCAGCCCGCCACGGCATTCGTCGCCCGCTTCGTCGGTTCGATCAACGAATTCGCCGTACCCGCAGACTGGGCGACCGGTGACCGCCTGCCGATCGCCTCGGGCGCCGATGACGTCATCTTCGTTCGCCCCGAGAATCTCAGCATCGCTGCCAGAGACGACGGTTTCCTCCAGGTCAAGCGCCAGACCTACACCGGTGAGCGGACCATGCTCCACCTCGGCCGACCCGGCAGCGAGAGTGCCGAATGGTCCGCGTCCATCTCCTCTGCCGATGCCGGTGCCCTGCAGACGGGCACCCGGGTTGAGGCCGCAGTGACGGCCGACGCCGCGCTGCGCCTGCCTCGCCACGAAGCCGAAGGAGCCAGCGCATGATCGTCTCCGACCTCGAAGGTGCGATCTTCGACTGCGATGGAATCCTCGTTGACTCCGAACAGCCGTGGATCGATCTCATGACGTCCTACCTGCGCAACATCGGAGCCTCTCACATCCCGGCCGAACAGCTGCGCGGGCTCACCGCAGCCGAGGCAGTCACCTCGCTGGTCGAGATCCATCGCAGTCTCGGCTCCCCCGCGGATGCTGCCCCGCCTGCAGCCGCCGAGGTGGACGCCGCCTACAGCGATGCGCTCGCGGACCTGAGCGCCCCTATGCCAGGGGCGCGGGAGTTCGTCGCGTCGATGTCGGGAGCCATTCCGGTCGCGGTGGCCAGCAACGGGAGAGCCGAGGACGTTCGGGGGCTGCTCGAACGCGCCGGGATGCTCCATCTCTTCGACGTCATCGTCACCATCGACGATGTCGAGCACGGCAAGCCCGACCCCGCCCCCTACCTCCTTGCCGCACAGCGCCTCGGCCTGGCCGCCTCGGCGGTGGCTGCGTTCGAGGACTCCCCCGTCGGGTCCCAAGCCGCCGCAGACGCTGGCTGCACTGTGGTCGGCATCAACGATGATCCAGACGTCGAGCTGGCCGGGCAGGTGCGTCTGACAGACTTCGGGCAGCTGCACTTCGACCGCGCTGCACGCTCACTTCATCTGCTCCGATGAGCAGTCGACCGAAACAGGAGACCACCATGTCCACATTCACACTGCAGACCTGGAACCTCTGGTACGGGGGCCGAGAGGTCGACTTCGGCCAAGAGAAGCAGTACGCGATCGCCGCGCAGTTCCCCGCGGACGTGCTCGCACTCCAGGAATGCTGGGGAAGCGCCGCGGAGAATCTGGCTCCGAAGATCAATGCTGCCTGCGCACAGTCCGGCTTCGACAACGCCGTGCTCAGCACCGGTGAGCTCAGTGTGGTGAACACGGACACGATGCCCTACGCTCAGGCCGCCGTGATCCGCCCCGTCCCCGGCTCCGCCCCGATCCTGGTGTGGTCGGTGCACCTGGCGCCCTACCCCTATGCCGTCTACCGTGCGCTGCAGGGCGAGGGTCAGGCGGTCGCCGATGAGGAGGAAGCTCCACGAGTGAGGCAGATCGAGCAGATCCTTGCCGAGACCGACCGCATCTGCACCGAACTGGGGAACCAGGAGCTGCCCGTCGTGATCTGCGGGGACTTCAACACACCCGCCACGGGTGACTGGGCAGAACGGGCGGATCGGCCCGACATCGCATGGGGCTCACCGGATGCACTGCTGGAAGCCGGCTTCGTCGACTCCTTCCGTCAGGTCCATCCCGATCCGTCCGTTGTCCGGGCCGACACCTGGTCACCGATCGAACCCCTCACCCATGCCGGACACGCAGAGAAGCCGGAACCCGGACGCACCGACGGCGCCGAACCGCGCGATCGCCTCGACTTCATCTTCTCCCGGGGGCTGAACATCGTCGACAGTGTGATCCGCGGGTGCAGCCCCGAAGGTCTCGACGAACCCGGGTTCGTCGATGTCGGCGGCCGCTGCGAACACATTCCCAATCAGCGTCACAACCGGTTCCCCTCCGACCACCAGCTGGTCGAGACCGTCTTCGCCTGCCCGGAGGACTGAGCCGGGCCGCCGCGTCTCGACTTCGTGTCCGGACCGTGTAGTAGCCTCGAGTCCACTGGCGCACCCAGTGTTCATTCGCAGTGTTCACATCTGGTTCACATGTCTGTCATCGAAGTCGGCCTGTGGCTGAGTAGGGTGCATGCGTCTGCACCGTGGCCTCCCACGGTGCTCGAGAACCCGAAAGGCTCCTATGACAGTCTCCAAGACGGCTTCATCCTGCGCAGCACTCAGCCTCGTCGCAGCGATCGGCCTCGCCCTGCCCCCAGACCCAGCCGCTGCCGTTGCCGTTGCTGCCGAGGATCCGCAGATCAGCGAGATCGGCTACACCCTCGACACTGATTTCATCGAGATCGCCGCCGCCCCGGGACCGATGTCTCAGGGTGGACCGTCGGCTCCGTCACCCGTGGCGGCAGCGTCCATGCGGCCGAGAATACGCTGACCGTCCCGGCTGGCACCACAGTCGGCAGTTCCGGTGCGCTGGCCGTCGACGTTCCGATCACGAACTCCGTGAAGTCCGGAAGTGCCGCCGACGGCAGCTACGGGTCCTCCGCCTACCTCGTCGATGACGAGGGCGCACTCCTCGGCTTCGAGCAGATCGGCGGAGTCACCGGCGGCAGGGGCGTGATGGGATCCTCGGGGGCCTTCACACCCGAGGCAGTCGTCGGAGAGGAGGCCGCACCCACAGGTGCCACTGCCTCCGGCGGTCAGTCCATCCAACTCGTCGACGGGGTCTGGACGGCCGCACCGGCCACTCCGGATGCGCTGCCGGGAGACGACGGCGGCGATGACGGACCCGGCACGCCTGTTCCCGAGGACGTCACTCCGATCGCAGCCATCCAGGGCCCCGGTGATGAGAGTCCGATGCAGGGTGAGACCGTCAAGACCCGCGGGGTCGTCACTGCGTCCTACCCGAGCGGCGGCCTGAACGGCTACTACGTGCAGACGCCGGGCACAGGCGGCGCCGAGGATGAGACTCCCGGGGCATCGGACGGCGTCTTCGTCTATTCCCCCGGCACGGTCGCCGACATCAGCATCGGAGACCACCTCGAACTGACCGGTGTGGTATCCGAGCACTACGGGCAGACCCAGATCTCTGTCAGCACCGCGGGAGTGACATCTCTCGATGAGGCCGCCGAGGCCGTCAAACCCGTCGAGGATGTCTTCCCCGACGATGCCGCCGCCCGCGAAGCTCTCGAAGGCATGCTCCTGCAGCCGGGAGGTGAGCTGACCGTGGCTGACAACTACAGCACGAACACCTACGGCGAAGTCGTCCTGGCCACCGGCGACGGGACGCTGTCCCAGCCCACCGATGTCGCCCGTCCGGGGAGCGCGGAGGCCGGGGCGCTGGAGGCTGAGAATCTCAGGCGAGAGGTCGTCCTCGATGACGGTGCAAGCGTGAACTACCTCGAAAACGACAAAGACGTCCCTCTCCCCTACGTGTCCAACGACGCACCCGTGCGAGTCGGCGCCCAGGCCTCGATCACCTCACCAGTAGTGCTCGGCTTCGACCATGAGAAGTGGCGCTTCCAGCCCACCACCCGCCTGACCGGGGACAACGCCGAGGCGATCCAGCCTGCCAGCTTCTCTGACACTCGCACCGAGGCACCCGAGGACATCGGCGGTCAGGTCAGCCTGGCCAGTTTCAACGTCCTCAACTACTTCACCACCACCGGCGATCAGCTCTCCGGCTGCAGCTACTACGATGACCGCGACGGCAACCCCATCACGGTTCGCAGCGGCTGCCAAGCCCGAGGTGCGGCCAACGCGGAGAGCCTGGAACGCCAGGAGGCGAAGATCGTCACCGCCATCAACAAGCTCGACGCCTCAGTCGTCTCACTCATGGAGATCGAGAACTCGTCCGTCTTCGGCGAGGATCGCGATGCCGCGCTGGGAACTCTGGTCAAACGCCTCAATGGGGCCGCCGGAACACAGAAATGGGACTTCGTCTCCTCCCCCGCTGAGGTTCCCGCAGAGGAAGACGTCATCCGCACCGCGTTGATCTATCAGCCCGCCGAGGTGGCTCCGCAGGGAGATTCCACGATCCTTGGCGATCAGGACGCGTTCTCGAACGCACGTGAGCCCCTGTCGCAGGCCTTCGCGCCGAAGGACGAGTCCGGCGAGGCCGAAGCAGACAAAACCTTCGTCACGATCTCGAACCATTTCAAGTCCAAGGGCTCCGGCGACGGACCCGGCAACGTGGACAACGGTGATGGTCAGGGCAACTCGAACGCCGACCGTGTGAAGCAGGCGAAGTCCCTGGTGGAGTTCGCGGGCGAACAGCAGAAGACCGCCGACAGCGACTTCGTGTACATGCTCGGCGACTTCAACTCCTACACCCAGGAAGACCCGATGCAGGTCTTCTACGAGGCCGGGTTCAAGGACGTCGCTTCCGAGAAGACGGACAAGTCGACGTATGTCTACCAGTCCCGCACCGGCAGCCTCGACCACGTACTGGCGTTGGATGATTCTGCTTCGAATGGGGTGGACGGGGCAAGCGCCTTCGATGCCATCACCGGCGCCGATATCTGGAACATCAACTCGGTCGAGGCCTTGGCGCTCGAATACAGTCGCTTCAACTACAACGTCAGCGACCTCTACGCTCCGGATCAGTTCCGCGCCTCGGACCACGACCCCGTGGTTGTCGGCCTCTTCGAACCGGAAGATGGCGGCAGCGATGAGGCGAGCGGCTCGGATGATGCGGCAGGTTCGAACGATGCTGGTGCAAGCGCTGATGGCTCGGATTCATCCGGTGATTCGGATGGGGCAGGGGCCGGCGGCGGCGGCACGGCTGCGAGCGCCGATGGCGCGTCTTCTGCCTCGAGCGACGGCGGCACTGCCTCGAGCAACGGCGGCACCGGCAGCGATGCTGGCGGACACCTGCCACGCACCGGTGCCGATCCGACGTTGATCATGACGATCGCCGCTGGCCTCATCGCCCTCGGCGCGGCGACCGTACTCGTCGTCCGTCGTCGCCGCTTGGGCTGAGTCGGCCTGAGTCCGGCTGAGCCACCAGCGCATTAGGTGGACGTTTTGGGCTGATTTCCTTCAGGTGGATCAGTCCAAAACGTCCACTGAGCCCTCAGCGCTGCTGCGAACGAATGCGAGCCTCACCGTCCGGCGGCGGAGACGACCTTCGGCACGATCGCCATGGCTGCGAATCCGAAGACCGCGACGACGGCGAAGAGGTAGAAGCCCCACGGGTAGGCGATGCCTGCCGTGACGAGGGTGCCGGTGATGAACGGGCCCACGATGGCACCGATGCGCCCGACTGCCGAGGCCATGCCGATCGCCGTGCCTCGTGCGGTGGGTGGGTAGACCGCTGACACGAATGCGTAGACGAGGACCTGGGCGGAGAACACGAACACACCGGTGATGAAGACCGCGATGTTGAGCAGAATCTGACTCGTCATCGGGATGCTCAGCGCGGCCAGGAACACGGCGGCGAGCAGGAACCACATCAGCACGATCGGTTTGGTTCCGTGCCTGTCTGCCAGCCAGCCGGCGATGACGAGGCCGACGACTGCTCCGACATTCATCACGAACAGCATGACGAGTGAGTCTGAGACTTCGTAGCCGGCATCGGCCATGATCTTCGGCAGCCAGGTGTTGAGGCCGTAGACGAGCAGCAGGCCCATGAAGCTCGCTGCCCAGACGCCGATCGTGACCAGTTTGAACCGGCCCGCGAAGAGCCCGGCCATCCCCGTCTTCGGTACGGTTGCACCGGCATCGCGAAGGTGCCCAGTCGACGCCGGTCGGGTCTTCGCGACCTGAGCGTCGACGAATTGCTGAGACTCTGGCAGCTTCCACCACAGCAGTGGGACGAGCACGAGTCCGGCGACGCCGCCGGCGATGAAGAGCAGGTGCCAGTTGTGGGAGTAGAAGACGGCGAGCAGGGAGATCGCCACGGCACCGGCGTGGTAGCCGGTCATCGTCAGTGTCGTCGCCTTGCCGGTCTTGCCTGACTTGTTGTGCTCGCTGATGTAGGCCAGGCAGCCGGGCATCACGGCGCCCAGAGCCAATCCGGCGATGAACCGGAAGGTGGTGAACAGGGCGACGTTGGGAGAGAACGCAACGAGAATCGTGAAGATGGAGAAGAAGAGCACGCAGAAGATGATCGTGTAGCGGCGACCGAAGCGATCGGCGATCGGCCCCACTGCCGCAGCACCGAGGCCCACACCCACCAGGCTCAGAGTCGCGACAAGGGTCGCGGCCTCGGGGGTGAAGCCGATGGCGTTGGTCGCCAGGAGCTCGGGGATCACGGCCCCGAGCACGACGAGGTCGAAGCCCTCGAGGGCGACGGCCAGCCAGCACAGGATCGCGGGCCAACGAGTATCGGTCGCGCGAGCTGTGGTGGCAGCCCCAGTCGATGCGGCAGGTGTGGACATCAGTGTCTCCGGTCGTTCAGGTGTTCGAGTAGTCGGTAGGTAGAGGAATCAGAAGGGGTATGGGGCGATCTGCGAGCGCATCGTGACCCACTGGGTTTCGGTGAAGGCCTCGATATTGGCCTCTGCCCCACCGAAGCGGGATCCGTTGCCGGAGTCCTTCGTGCCGCCGAAGGGCACGTTCGCCTCATCGGAGACGGTCTGCTCATTGATGTGGACCTTGCCCGAATCGACGAGATCGGCCAATTCGATGGCCATGCCCACATCGCCGAGGATGCCCACGGACAGCCCGTATTCGCTGGCGTTGACCAGTTCCGCGGCCTCCTCGAGAGTCGAGAAGCGGCTCACGGGCGCCACCGGTCCGAAGATCTCCTGCGTCCAGGCCGGGTTCGACGGGCTCAGATCCGCGAGCACCGTCGGCGGCACGAAGGCGCCCTCGCCGGTGCCCCCGGCAACGAGTCGTGCCCCATCGGCTTGGGACTTGTCGATGATGTCGCGGATGTTCGTCCGCTGTTTGTCGTCGATGATCGGCCCCAGCGCGACCTCCTCGGTGGCGGGATTGCCCACAGGCAGGTTCCGGGCACGTTCGGCCAGCTGTTCGACGTACTCGTCGTAGATGGAATCGTGGACGAGGTGGCGGCCGGTGGTCATGCAGATCTGTCCCTGGTGCATGAAGGAACCGAATGCCCCCGCCGAGGTGGCCGGGCCGACCTCTGCCCCCGGAAGGACGACGAGTGCATTGTTTCCACCCAGTTCCAGGTGGCAGCGCTTGAGGAGGCGTCCGGCGGCTTCGCCGACCTTGCGCCCGGCGGCAGTTGATCCGGTGAAGGAGATGACGGAGACCTCGGGCGCTGCGACGACTGCTTCGCCGGCTTCCCGGCCACCGGGCAGCACCTGCAGGAGTCCCTCGGGCAGGCCAGCCTCGGCGAAGATGCGGGCCAGGCTCACACCGCCGCAGACCGCGGTGCGTGGGTCCGGCTTGAGCAGGACCGCATTGCCCAGGGCCAGCGCGGGGCGACCGAACGGATGGAGAGGATGAGGGGGAAGTTGAACGGTGCGATGACGGAGACGACTCCGGCTGGCACTCGGCGGGCGAACGACCAGCGAGGCTCGTTCGAGGTCAGGACCTGCCCCTTGGGGTGGCTGGGCAGGGCGGAGGATTCGTAGCAGATCTGCTCTGCGGAGCTGACTTCGAGACCTGCCTTGGCGGGGATGCCACCGGATTCGCGAACGATCCAGTCGGAGAGCTCCTCGGCGTGCTCGGCCCACAGCGCACCGGCCCGGCGGAGGACGGCGGCGCGTTCGGCAGGTGGCGTCTTCGCCCATTCCTTCTGCGCGGCGGCAGCACGAGTGGCGGCCGTATTCACATCTTCGGCGTTCGCAGCGCCCATGCGGCCCAGGGTCTCCCCCGTTGCCGGTTCGATGACGTCATAGGACTCGTCGGCGCCGTTCGTCCAGGTGCCGGTGAAGATCTTCTCGTGCCACTGGGTGCCGAGGAAACTGTTCTCGCTCATGTCGTTCGTCCCTGTTCCTTCGCTGGTCGGGTTGTGACTGTGGTCGTCTCGTCCCGCGCTCACCGGCCGCTGGCTGCCGCTCCCTTGAGGTCGACCGATTCGGGCACAGCTGATGCACGGCGATGTCACGCCTATCGGCCACAATAGTGATGCGGACCACGAGGAGCCATCGCGGGTCCATTCATTGAGAATTCGAGTCGCCCGGGGCTACGATTGCGGTTATGGCGAACTCTCAATCGGGCGATTCCATGATCGATCGGCTGGTCCGGGTCCTCGGCTCCTTCGACCCCGATCATCAGAGCCTGAGCACCGAGGAGCTCTCCGAGCGAGCAGCCTTGCCGAAGTCCACGGCCTACCGGCTGATCAACGACATGATGCGGCACAATCTGCTGCAGCGTGACCCCAATGGGCGGCTGCGCATCGGCGTAGGAATGTGGGAGCTGTCGAATCGCGCCTCCGACGCCGTCGACCTGGCCACCCTCGCCCGACCTCATATGATGGCCGTCCACGATTTCGTCGGCGAGAACACCCAGCTGGGGATCCTGCGCGAACGCGAGGTCCTCATCATCGAGAGGATGTCGAAGCCGACCGCCGTCGTCCACCGTTCGAAGACGGCCGGGAGACTTCCCGCCCATGCCTCCTCATGTGGGCTGGTGCTCCTCGCTCACGCTCCGAAACATGTGCGCGAGGCCTATCTGCGCGGCCCGCTGGCCGCGATCACCGAGAAGACGACGACCGATCCGGCCGTGCTGCGCAAGATACTCGCCACGATCCGGACCTACCACTACGCGGAGCTCGTCGGCCATATCGATGACGGCACCACGGGAATCGCGGTGCCCGTCTTCGACGGCACCGGACTGACGATCGCGGGCCTCGGAGTCGTCGTCGACTCCGAACACCATGTGGGTGGGCCGGCGATCATGCAGGCCCTGCGCACCGCCTCGGCGGGGATCACGAAGGACCTCGAGGCGCAGGGGAAATCAGTGATGGATTGATCGGGCCGGGCTCCTCACGTGTCAGGCTCCCCGTTCGTCAGACGGCGATGCCGATGAGCAGAGACACGACCGCCAGCAGAGGCAGCAGGCCCTGCTTGATCGCCGAGGAGGCAAGGTCGGGTGACGAAGCCACGAGCACGAGTGCCGCTGCGAGCATCGATCCGACTCCGGTGAAGACGAGCGTGAGGCCGACCGTCGGTGCACCGGCGAGGCAGACGATGATGCCGATGAAGACCGCGAGGGCGAGGAAGAGATTGTAGAAGCCCTGATTGAAAGCCATGGACTTCGTGGCAGCAGCATCCTCTTCGCTGGTTCCGAATGTCGCACGAGCACGCGGGCCCGTCCAGGCAATCGACTCCAGATAGAAGATGAAGACGTGCAGGGCCGCTGCCAGCCCGGCGAGGATGAGCCCGAGGATCGTCATGCACGGGCCTCATATCTGGCTCGTCGCTTCTCAGCCTCGACCTCACGGTTCTTCGGTGGTGCCGTGGTCACCAAGGCGTCGAGGAGATGCTGAGTCGTGTGGGCGATCTCCTCAACGGCTGCCTCGAATGCGGCGGCATTGGCTTGGGAGGGCTTCGTTGTGCCCGCGATCTTGCGCACGTACTGCAGCGCTGCGGCGTGCACTTCGTCCGAGGTCGCGAGGGGTTCGAAGTTATGAAGGGTTCTGATGTTCCTGCACATGGTCTTACGGTACGCCGAGGCACTGACACACGGTAGGGCGCGACGAGACTCATAGATAGTCCCCGCGTAGCCAAGGGTCGTGCCTCACATAAATTTCCCCGCCAGACTCTTCACCCGGGGACATAGACACGACGACGATGGGGTCATGGTCGACAAGGACGTTTCCATGAACACCAGAATCGAGATCACGAAGAAATACGCCACCGCGTATGCCAAGGCCGGCAGGCAACAAAAGTCGGCCATCCTCGATGCCGTCACCGACATCACTGGCTGGAACCGCGACCACGCTCGCCAACAGCTCATGCGTCGGACTCGCCAGCCCAAGGGCAGAGCCAACGCCACCGTGGCCGTGATCGATCGACGCAAGACTAAGGCCCGTAAGTACTCCTACGACGCGATCAAGATCCTGCAGTATGTGTGGTCAGTTGCCGGTGGAATCTGCGGCAAATACCTCGCCCAAGCTATGGTCGATCTCCTCAACTCCCTCGAAGCCCACAACCACCTCGTGCCTGGCCAGGGCCTCTACAGCACGAACGTACGCGACGAGCTGGTGTCGATGAGTCCAGCCACGATCGACCGATACCTGGCACCAGCCCGGGCTAGAGACACCCTGCGTGGGAAGTCGGCAACGAAGCCTGGCACACTGTTGCGCAACTCGATCCAGGTTCGTAAGGCCGGTGATGAAGTCGAAGCCGAACCCGGATTCTTCGAAGTCGATACCGTTGCCCACTGCGGACCGACGTTGAAGGGCGAGTTCATCCGCTCGGTCAATTACACCGATATGCACACCGGGTGGGTCTACACCCGAGCAGTCAAGAACAATGCTGCCGTACACATTGTTGCCGCGTGCACTCATTTCGTTGAAGCGGTGCCCTATCTCGTGACCGGGCTCGACTTCGACAACGGTTCAGAGTTCATCAATCACGACCTCATCGACTGGGCGGCCCAGCGGAAGATCTTCTTCACTCGCGGCAGGCCTTATACGAAGAATGACCAGGCCACGATCGAGTCAAAGAACAACCATCTCGTGCGTCGGTACGGGTTCTACTACCGCTACGACACGACAACCGAACTCGGACTCATGACGACGCTCTGGGCACTGGTCAATGACCGGTTGAACTACTTCACTCCGACGAAGAAACCCACCGGGTATTCCACTGATTCGGTGGGTCGTCGCAAACGTGTTTATGACACCCCGCGGACCCCGTTCGTGCGTCTGCTGGATTCCGGGATCCTCAACAGAAAGCAAGTCGCTGAGCTCAGGGCTTACAAGGCTGGTCTTGACCCGGTCCATATCGCGGCCGAGATCGATCGGATCCAGCAGAGGCTGATCAAGCTCGCTGCCGGGAAGACCGCGCGTATGGAACGTGAGATCGAGGCCAAGCAGGCATTGCCCGATTCCTCGGGTATTCGGGTCAGGCCGAGTCGGGTGGGGTGAGAGTTGTTCCCGGGGATAATTTGTGTGAGGCACGACCCTCATTAGCCGGGGGTATTGACATGAGGCACTCCGGGGCGAGCGCCGCGGGGACGGGCCGGGACGGGCGGGGATAAACTTGCAGGGCACCGCCCACGCCACTCACGGAGGATCATGAGCCGACACCAGCACCCCTCGAGCTTGGCGCTGTCCCCTGGCCAGGTGGCAAGCGTGCGCGCCCTGCGGCAGGATTTCTCTCAGCTGATCATGGAGCACCGCTTCGTCATCAACGAGCTGCTGACCAAGATCTCCATTCTGCGTGAGGAGTCCGAGCACGCTCACAGTTACAACCCGATCGAGCACATCACCTCACGGGTGAAGTCGCCGCGGAGTCTGCTCGAGAAGGTCAATCGGCGAGGGCTCCCGCTCGACATCGAGGTCATCCGCGCGAACATCACCGACATCGCGGGCATCCGCATCACCTGCAGCTTCATCGCAGACACCTACCAGGTCCTGGAGATGCTGACTGCGCAGGACGATGTTCGGGTCGTGGAGATCAAGGACTACATCGCCGATCCGAAGCCCAACGGATACAAGAGCCTGCACGCGATCCTCGAGGTGCCCGTCTTCCTCAGCCAGGGACGGACCCCGGTCATCTGTGAGGTTCAGATACGCACCATCGCCATGGACTTCTGGGCCAGCCTGGAACACAAGATCCACTACAAGTTCGCAGGTGAAGTTCCCGATCGGCTGGTTGATGAACTCACTCAGGCCGCCGAGGTGGCCGGCCAGCTCGATCGCAAGATGGAGCAGCTGCACGCCGAGGTCCACGACAGCGAGCCCAACACCGCCAGCGAAGACTTCGATGACGAGGCGCTGCGCATCCTCTGGGAGCTGAGCAACCAGTCCGAGTGAGCCTTATGGCGTGAGATCCTGCTGGCGGCGCGGACGAAACCTGCGGAACCAGGCACCCATGTTCGCCTCGTCAGCCTCAGCCAGCTCCCAATAGACGCGCCTGCCACCGGGCACGTCGAAGACCCTCGTGCCGTCACCGAGGAAGATGGGTGCGACGAAGACCTGCATCTCGTCGATGAGATCGACCTCGAGCGCCTGCCGACCGATGTCGGCGCTGATGATCTGGATGTCACGATCACCGGCGATGGCCCGGGCCCGATCGACCACCTCGGCGATGGAGCAGTTCACGGCAGTGATCGTCGTGTCCTCGGCGAGCTCCTCGGGGCGGTGGGTGAGGATGAACTCGGTGCCTTCCCACGCCCCGCCGTAGGCCTCGGAGGTCAGTTCGTCGCGCTCGGCTGCCTGTGCCTTCGCTGCGTCATAGCCGCGACGCCCGGAGATGATGACGGCGACCTGGGAGGCGAGATCCTCCACGGTCCCATCGGCGAGTGACCCGAGACCGGACATCCAGGACATATCGTGATTCGGGCCGGTGATGAACCCGTCGAGTGACGCTGTGAAACCCCATGTGACTCTTGCCATCGCTCCTCCTTGAGCACAAGTGATTGCGTTTGGCAATCACTTTCTACCCATTCAACCACCGGAGGACGGCAGTGACAAGGGACGGAGCAGGCGACGGTAGCTACACGGCGGTGTGAGGTTCTAACCTCGCCGTCAGCCACGATTGGAAGCGGTGGGCGAGGACGACCGGGTCGACGAGGAGCTTGGGGATATCGGCGGCATTGCCTGCCTCGATGCTCACATGCAGCAGCGTCGGCCCGGTCGTCGTCAACAGGCGATCGAACTCGCCGCGCAGCTGAGCTGCGTCCTCGGCTCGGCCGACCGTCCAGCCCGCGGCTTCGGCGAGCTTGCCCAGATCGACGCGTGAGGAATAGGTCGGCAGGCCCGCTGTCGATCCGTACACCTGATTGTCGAGGACGATGAGGAACAGTTTCTCGGCTCCCAGGAATCCTCCGGTGGGCAGCACGTTCGGGTTCATCAGCAGGGACCCGTCGCCTTCAAGCCCGATGACTTTGGGCAGGTCCGAGTCCTTGGCCGCCAGGGCGAGGCCCGTGGTGATGGAGCCGACGAGGCCCATCGAGTCGAGGACGTAGAAATGGTTGTCCCTGTTCTCCACGGACGCCAGCTCGCGGCTGGTCGCGGCACAGGTCACGACGACGGGCAGTTCTGCGGTCAGTTCGTTGAGGACGTCGAGTGCTTCGATGCGTTTCATCTCAGGCCACCTTCCCATCGGTGCTCCAGAATGAGCCGAGGACGACGACCGGCCGGTAGGTCATACGGGCGTGAACACCCGCCTCGGCGACGGTCTGCTCCCAGTCATCAGCCGAAGATCGCCGGTCGAGCTCGAGAACCTGGAGTCCTGCCGTGCGCAGAATCCTCGGCATGGGCTGGCTGATCGAGTGGATCATCGAGTTGTACTCACCCGGGCCGCCACGGGTATTGGCGAAGATGAGCAGCGGCAGGTGATAGGACATCGAGAATGTCGTCAGCGCCGTGAGGCTGTTGCCGAAGCCGTTGTCCTGCATGATGACGGCCCCGAACTTCCCTGCCAGCGGCAGCGCACCGAGGACTCCGATTGCCTCCTCTTCACGGGAGAGCGGCTTCACTCGCTCCGCGCGTCCAGCGGTCCCGCCGTCAGCGGTGACCAGATGCTCGATGACAGGAGCGATGGTGACGGAGGGAATGTAGCCGATGAGGTCGGCACCTGCGCCCCAGATCCCGTCGGCGACGGCCTGCGTATATGACTTCGTTGTCACGGTTTTCCTCATTCCCTGTCTTCGGTGACTCGGTGTTGGGTGATGTTGATGACGTTGCCGTCAGGATCGCGGACGAAGAAGCGTGTCACGCCCCATTCCTCGGTGGTGAGCGGATGGACGATGTCGAGGCCACGATCAACCGCCTCGGCGAAGGCGGCTTCGATGTCATCGACCTTGAGCGAAAGCACCGGGGTGATGGGAGCGGTGGCGTCCTTCGTGACGAGCTGGACGTGAGCTCCGGTCTCCGCCGAGGTGAACCGGGCCACCCAGCCGAGGTTGAACTCTTCGGTGCCCAGACCGAGGAAGTCCTCGTAGAACCCTCGGGCGGCGTCGATGTCGGATACCGGAATGTCGGGGATGACGTCGTGGACCTTCATTGGATCTTCCTCACCATTGGTCGTGGTCGAATACCTGGCAGAACACGCTCGTCATCGAGTCGCTGAAGAGGACGAAGACCACCTCGGCGATGGACTCCCAGCGCCCGCGTTCGCGGCCGTCGACGATGACGGCGTGGGCCGCCTCGGCAACGCCCCTGGCAGACCAGCCGTAGACTCCCCCACCAATGGCGGGGAAGGCCACCGAGGTGGCGCCGAGGTCCTCGGCTGCGTTGAGGCTGGATTCGAAACAAGACTCAAGCACCTCGGGGTCGGCCTCGCCCTGGTTCCGGTTGGGACCGACTGTGTGGATGACCCACTTGGCCTTGAGCGCACCAGCGGTCGTGGCGACGGCCTGACCTGCGGGAAGTCCGCGCGGGTGGCTGGTTCGGCGTACCTCCCGGCAGGCCTCGAGCAGTTCGGGTCCGGCGGCACTGTGGATGGCGCCGTCGACGCCGCCTCCGCCGAGCAGACTTGAGTTGGCGGCATTGACGATCGCGTCCACGGACGCCTCGGTGATGTCTCCCTCGAGTACCGTGATCTTCATGGTTGGAGTCTAGTCATAGCCCTCCTCTTCGTGCGCCGTCAGCGAATGCGTCGAGAACGCTCAGTACGCCGGGCTGCCGCCAGATGCGATTCCTTCTACGTCCGGTCGCCTCGCGCAGAATGCCACGATCGACCAACGTGTCGACCGCACGCATCGCCGTCATCTGATTGGTGCCGAGGGCAACGGCGACGAAACTGAGATTCACTGCTGGTTGCGCAATCAGCATGGGCAGCAAAGTCCATGCTGACGAGTCGCGCCTCACCCCTGCCAGCGCGTGCTCCATCTCATTGAGCACGGTGAGCAACTCGTCCATGAGCTGCCTGCCCGAATGGCTGGCGAAACGAGCGGCACGAGTGAACTGAAGAATGATGGGTCCGGCATCACCCGAGCGAAATGCACCGAGGGCGGCGAAGTACGCTCCGATGTCGGTGAGCAACCCTGCCGAAATCGGTATTACCGAGGTGGTGACAAGGCCCTTCTCCTTGAGAATTGCGTGGATCAGAGCGCGACCAGTCCTGCCGTTCCCGTCGGCGAACGGGTGTATGGTCTCGAACTGCGCGTGTGCGACGGCGGCTTGAACCAACACGGGAAGATCCTCCCGCGCGATGAATGCGACGAGATCGTCCATCGCTGGAGGAACTCGGTGGTGCGCCGGCGGTACAAAATCAGCGAGCAACGGCCCACTTCCTCCCGGCCCGATCCATACCTGCTGCTCGCGGAGCGCTCCGGCCTCGGAAGCCATCATTCGATCGCCTTCCAGCAGAGCACGGTGCATGTCGAGAATCGACTCGAGGGACATCTGACCCGACATCCCGATCGCGGTCTCCATGGCATGCACGTTGCCCAGAACTGTTGTGGCGTTGGCCTTCGCCGTCTCATCTATGGACGCCAGCGCCAACTGCAGAGCAGATGTTGTCAGCTGTTCAATCTGTGAGCTTGATGCACTCTCGGTCCGCAGCAGTATGGTCGGCATCGGACCGCCCATACGAGCGTTCGGGCCGAGTCGTCCGGACGCGAACCCGTCGACCCGAGCCAAAGCGCCGGTGGCATCGTCGACGTCAGCATGTACTTCAGCCGGCAGACGTCCCTCCCACTGCGCGATCTCCGGCACCAGGGCGGCACGATAGGCCCCCGTCTGGCGCTGAACCTCCCGACGGCTGAGCATGTCCGGATTGACCGGTGACCAGTTCAGTTCCTCACTGCCCATCGACGATATCGGTACCTTGAGATCCGTCATGACGCGAACTCCTTATTAACACTTAAACGTGTATCCGTTAATTAGAGTCTAACTC
Source organism: Brevibacterium aurantiacum (assembly GCF_003932995.1). NCBI lineage: Bacteria > Bacillati > Actinomycetota > Actinomycetes > Micrococcales > Brevibacteriaceae > Brevibacterium > Brevibacterium aurantiacum. The sequence goes on along the minus strand of NZ_CP025333.1, from coordinate 820,854 downwards.
ATTCACACTTGTCAGTCGATAGATCCACCGGCGTAGGCGGACACGACACAGCCGCCTCGGCGAGGCAGACGGCCTCCTGCGGAAGGAAACGACGAACCATGTGCAGACTTCTCGGCTACATCTCCCCCACTCCGGCGAGCGCAGCGGATCTCATCGGTGCCGAGGAATGTCGTCAGTGGCAGAACTTGGGCCGACTCCATGTCGATGGCTGGGGCACCGCGTGGATCTGACCGGAATCTGATTCAGCCGAATCGGCCCGTCCGCAGGGAACCACCTCGGGCACCTTCGACCCCGGCTCCGACGTGCAGGACACCGTGTCTCGGGGAGGACGTCTTGAAAGGTATCGCACCCCGCACGAGGGAGCAGACGACCCTCATCTCACGGAAGTCCTCACCGTCCGTCCGACGGTCGCGCGGATCACTCACTTGCGCATGGCCACGCACTGGACTGTCGACCTCACCGAGAATTCGCACCCGTTCCTCGCCGACAATATCGCCCTGGCGCACAACGGGTCCATCCATCCGATCGAACGCCTACGCGAATACGTCACGACTGCCGAGGCCGAGCGCATCGACGGAACTACGGACACTGCAATCATGTTCGCCCTCATTTTGCGACGCGTGGGCCAGGGCGACACCCTGTTCGACGCCACCATCGCGACCGTCCGGATGCTGCGGGCAGACTTCGACCATCCGGGGATCAATCTGCTCGTCCTCAATGCCGAGGAGATGATCGTCGTCCATGCGACTTCGGGAACACCGATTCCATATAAGAACTTCGACACTTCCGGCACCGGTGGTGAACTGTCGCTCGATCACAAGGATCACTACTACCGGATGAGCTGGCTGCGCTTCGACCACGGAGCGATGATCGTGTCGTCCTCGGGCCTTGACCATAGGGGCTGGAGCCTCGTTGAGCAGAACACGGCGATGCGGCTGACCGTGGCGGATGGTTCGGAGACTGTGGTGGGGGTTTAGGCCGTAAGGTTGCGGCAGGTGCCGCCCAGACCTGCGAGGAGTCCCGCGTTGCTGGCAACCGCAGCAGGTTGAGAACGCCAACCACTTGCGTGCTTGGCGAAGAACGCGATCTCCAGTTCGCTCCCGAGGCCCAGCAGTCCGCCGAGGAGATTGACGGGGACGTCTGTCGTATACGTCCCGCCGCCGGTGGAAGTGGTATTCCCGGTGAGACTGAACCCTGTAATCGGAGCCAGAACTGATCCCAAGCCGCTAGTGGAGGCTTCGACGACGACGTCACTGAGTTGGTAGCCCGCTGGCAGCTTCCAATAGACTTCGATCTTGGCCCCGAGACCCAGAACACCGGGGCTGTACTCGCAGGACTTCGTTAAGGTCGGAGGAGGAACCTTCGCGGCCGTAAACGACCCGTTGGCCCTCTCCGAATCGGTCCAAGCGGCCATCGTCGAACGCACACCAGACAAACCGAGGACGAGCATGACCAAGGCAAGCGCGGCGATGAGAGCTTGGACTCGGCGGTTCCGGAATAGCGATTGCCTGCGGTTGCTCACAGTCTCCTCCTGCTGCGTGTTCTGTGCACAACTGCTGAACCTGTTGCGATGAGCACCCCGGCAGCAAGGAGGATCCAGAGCCATCCTTCGATGCCGGTGCGCGGGAGGTCGCCGGGGTTGACTGGGTTGTCGGAGTCGCCGGGGTCAGGCTTGCCTGGTGGCCCGGGTTCACCCGGGTCTCCGGGGCCGAGCGAGACTTCTTCTCCTTGGCCGATGGCGGTCAGGCGCACTCCACTGCGGTGACCTGCCACCGCCTCGGCGTCGGCGTTCTTGTTCATGGTGACTGTCACCTGAACTCGGCGCTTCTCATCACTGGGCATTTCGAGCAGTCGCCGGTCATAGTCGGGCGCGGCACCGAGGTCGGTCAGTGCCACGCCGCTGACCGGCTCTGCCGCGCCGCCGGGGCACTCATCCATCGGCACGATCTGGGAACATGTGCGAACGTCAACGAGTAGTTGTGACGCGAGGGCCTCCGACAACTGGCCGGAGCCGATCTCCAGTTCCACTTTTCCAGGGTCGGGAGCATCGGCCCACACGTCGACCGTCCAATCAGCCGAATCACCGGGACTGAGGCTGAGCATTGTCGATTCGTCTCCGGTTGCCCGAATTCGCAGGTACTGTCCGTGCACCTCGGCGGGGGTAGTGGTCTCCGCACCGGAAGCAGCCGATGCCGGCTCAGGGGCTGGGATTGCGGCGAGTTCCTGCGGTAAGGGCCCGAACATTCCTGTTCCGGCGGCGACGATGGCCGCGACGGCGGGAAGCGCCACTGCATGCTTGGGTGATCGGGTTACGGCTGACTGCGGTTCGGAGTGCGTGGCCGACCTTGCGGGTGCCTCGACGACGTCAACGCGGTCGGCAGCGTCGTCCTCGTCCTCGCGTCGAGGCCAGAACGCCCAGACGACGAGCAGGGACGCTGCGATCGTGATGCCGCCAAGAGCATAGGGATTGCGCAGCTTCTGGATCGCCGGTGCGATCCCCGGGATCGAGAACATGACCTTGCGGACGGTGTCCGCAGTGTACGGCTCGGGGTCCTTCGCCTCGTTGGCGTCGCCCTTCATCTCGAACGTGACGGTGCCGGATGTGGATTCCGTCTCTAGGATCGACGTCACGCGGTGGGTCACGGGCAGGACCTTCTCACCACGGTCGGCGGTGACGATGTCTCCAACTTCCATCTCCTCGGCGGGGATCTCGTGGACGAACGCGATAGATCCAGCGGTGATCGTTGGACTCATCGACCCGGTCTTGAACATCATGATCGACACGTTGAAGACGAAGCTGAGAATGACGAGGACGATGCACACGACACCCAGTGCGGCGAGGACGTTGAGCAGTGCTCCGCCGAGCCACGATGACGAGCTCCTTCTCCGGGAACGGTCGTGAGAATGTGTCACGACGGAGTCTTCGAATTGGCAGTGAATGTCCAAGTATTCGACGCGCTCGTGCCCTGGGCAACGCTCGGAGTGTCCGTCGGAAGGGTGACCTCGAAGCAGTAGGCTCGCACCGAACTGCTGGCTTTTCCGACCAACTGCGAGCCTGCACCTTGGCGGTCTTTCTCTGACAGATTCGTCGTAGCTGAAGTGCCGCCGTAGACATAGTCCGCCGATGCTGTGAATGTCGAGGCACTGCACGTGTACCCACCTGTTGAATAGGAGGACGTCACTGCACGATAGACCAGTGCCCCGGCGATGCCGCTGGTGCTGCCAGTTCCTCCGCTCAAGATCTTCAGCTCACCGTCAATAGTCGTGTCCGGTGTAGTGCGGATGAACACCGGGGCGTAGACCTTCGATCCGGGGTACATCCCGGTGGCGTTGAAGGTCATCGTCGACGTGTTGTTCCAGTTCGAGGCGTCGACCGACAAATCAATGCTGAACGTGCCCGCTTTGAACGACCCGGTCGCTTCCTCGGTGTCGGTCCACGCCGCCAATGTCGCTGCCGCACCGATGCCGAAGACCAATCCTCCGGCGAGGACCGCCTTGATCCGGCGGTTGTACAGTCGGCGTCGGATCTGCTCACGCTCCCGTTTCCGGCGTCGACTCTCTGAGCGGGTCTCGTTCGAGACCCGCTCAGACGGGGTCGGATCGCCAGAGGCATCCGTCGGAAACTGCACGAATTCCGCTGGAGTTATTCAGCAGAAGTTGCGGTGAACTGCCACTGGGCGCTGGCAGCGTCACCCTCGGTCAGGTCGTCGCCGGCAGTGACCTGGAAGCACAGAGCGACGGGAGCGCCTGCCGTGCTGCCTGCACCTGCCGTCAAGTCAAACCCTTGGGCGCCAGTGGTCGCATCCAAGGCTGTACCGGCCGGAACGACCGTGGTGCCCGTTGCACCTTCAGTACACGACGCGGCATCGTCGACCGCGACGATCCCGTAGCTCAGGTTCGCTTCGTTAGCACCGCTGCCCGCAGCGGACTCGAGGACAACGCTAGCGTTGTATGTCGTCGCATCATCGAGACGGAGAACGAACGGAGCTGCCACGGTGTCCCCGGGAGTGAGATTATCGCCGCCGTCGAGGTCGAAGGTGAGATCCGCGGCGCCCGCTGCGCTCTCGTGATCGGTGAAGTCGGTTCCGTTGGTACTTCCCTGCACGTTGAACGAACCGGCACCGAAGGTCCCTTCGGCCCATTCGTTGTCCGTCCAGGCGGCCAGCGTCACCGCAGCTCCGACACCCAGAACGATGCCACCCGCGAGGATGGCCTTGAACTTGCGAGAACGCGTCGTGGACTGCGTCATTCTGACTCCTTGAAAAAGCACATATGTGCACAAAACACCAGAAGTGGTGACTTGACTATTATCGTATAGTTACTTTCCAATTATAGCCATTTATCACATCTGTGCTTTCCAGCACAGAAGGCAGAGACGCTGCGGCATCTGTAGGGTTAAGAGAAATCCAAACTACGCAGAAGCAGAGGCGGCCCTGCGAATTTCGCAGAGCCGCCTCGACAGTGGGGATGGTCGTGTGACCGAGAAGAGATCTGTGGCCGGTCAGGCCTTCTGCACGGTGATCGTCCAACTGGCGTCGCCGGTGCGATCGAAGTGGGTCACGGGGTAGCCTTTCTCGGCCGCCCACTGAGGAATCGCCTCGGTGGCCTGAGTGCAGTCGAAGTTGATGACGAGCTCATCTCCGTTGTCCATTCCACCGATTGCATCCTTGGCCTCAACCAAGGGGAAGGGGCAGACAAGACCGTTTGTCTCCAATACCTGTTTCATACGCTCCTGCTCTCTACGGGCTGCGCGGCACCTGTCCGCGCTCCTGATCTGATGGTGAATTTCGCGGCGACTCCAGCGCCGACGATCATGAAGAAGGTCGCGACCCAGCCCTGATATTCAAACTGTGCGGTCGAGACCATGGCGTTGCCGACGGTGCAGCCGCCGGCGATCGCGGCGCCGACGCCCATCCCGATTCCGCCGAGGATGGACTTGACCACGGTCGACTGATCGGGAACGCGAATCCGGAACTCTCCCGAGGCCTTCGCCGCGATGAACGATCCGAGGAGGATGCCGATGACGAGCATGACGCCCCAGTCGACGAGCGAGGAGTCGCCCGTGCCCAGGAATGTCGTGAGATTCGCCGAGGGGGTCGTGATTCCCAGACCCGAGTTGCGTCCGGTCGCAGCCGAGAGCGGCCAGGCGATCGTGGCGATGACGCCGATGACGACGGCCGTGACGAACGGGTTCCAGCGCTTCTCCGTGAGGATATGAGCCAGACCCTTCTTCAGTGGCGGCAGGGTCGCGACGGGCGTGGAGGTCTTCCTGTTGTGGTGCACGGTGACGGCAATGGCCACGGCGGAGATGATCGCAACGAAGACCCACGGACTCAGCCCCGTCGATGCCTGGAGCGTGCCGCTTTCGATCGTGATCGAGCGCAGCCCCTCCGTCACCGAGGCGAGCGGACCGTTCTTCATCACTGCGGAGACGAGCGCATAGAAGATCAGTGCGAACCAGCTGCCGACGAGACCTTCACCGGCCCGGTAATAGGTGCCGGTGGCACATCCGCCGGCCAGCACCATGGCGAAGCCGAAGATGAGGCCGCCGATGATCGACGCCAACCAGGGGAACGGCGAGGCCGCCAAGGTGATGACGCCAAGCGCGTTGAGCAGGAACAACCCGATCGAGTGCACGGCGATGAGGAGGATGAGCGCCGAGAACCATCGCGTGTTTCCCGTCAGCGTGAGATCGCGGAAGGCTCCGGTCACACAGAAACGTCCCCGCTGGAGGACGAACCCGAGTGCCAGGCCGACGATCAGTCCGGTGATGATCATTCATGAGCTTTCTGCTCGTCGGCAGCTGGCTGCCGTGACGATACATGCATGTGTTGAGCTATCTGCCGACGAGGCTGGCTGAGAAAAACGCTCAGACCTCACCTCGTGAACACAACGCCCTCAATTCTGCTCAACAATCTGAGCATTCGTCAACATCACAGCCCGAATCCCCGCCGATACTGGAGTCGGCACAGGTATTCTTCTCATTCATTGAAAACTTCCTCGCCTTGTGTCAGTGACTGGGCGCACACTGAGAGGACGAATAAGGCAAGGAGGCCCAGGTGCCAGAATTTCAGACCGACGTCGCGATCGTCGGAGCAGGTCCGGCCGGGCTGCTGCTCGCCCACACCCTGCACAACGCAGGAATCGATTCCGTCGTCATCGACAATCGCAGCCGCGACGACATCGCCCACACTCATCGGGCAGGCATCCTCGAAGCCGGTTCCGTGCGCATGCTCGAGGCCGAGGGCATCGAGTCCCGCGTGCATACTGCCGGCCACCGCCACGACGGCATCGACATCCGCGTCGACGGCGTCAGCCACTCCTTCGACTTCCCGAGCCTCATCGGCGAATCCGTGTGGCTCTACCCGCAGAACGAGATCTTCGTCGATCTCTCAGCGGCCCGCGAACGCACCGGACGCCCCACCTTCTACTCGGTCACCGACACCGCACTCGGCGATATCGAGACCGAGCAGCCGTGGGTGAGTGCGACGACCGAAGACGGCGAGGAACTGACGATCAATGCGCGTTACGTCATCGGCGCCGACGGCTCCCGCGGGCCCTGCCGGGCGATGATCCCAGCAGACACCAAGCAGCGCTTCTTCCACGAATACCCCTTCGCCTGGTTCGGGATCCTCTGCGAGGCACCGGCCAGCCACGAGGTCCTCATCTACTCCCGCTCCGAACGCGGCTTCGCACTGATCTCCCAGCGCAGCGAGAACGTCCAGCGCATGTACTTCCAAACCTCCCCCGACACCGAGGTGGCCGATTGGTCCGATGACCGCATCTGGTCAGAGCTGCAGGCTCGGGTCGATGGACCCGACGGTTTCGCGCTCAAGACCGGTGCGATCATCGACAAGAACATCCTGCCCTTCCGCTCGGCCGTGACCGAGCCGATGCAGCACGGCTCCCTGTTCCTCGCCGGCGACAGCGCCCACACCGTTCCCCCGACCGGGGCGAAGGGCCTCAACCTCGCGTTCGCCGACGTGTCCGTGCTGGCCCCGGCGCTGATCTCGGCACTCAAGGACTCCGACGCCGAGGCGCTGGCCGGGTATTCGCGCACCGCAACCAAACGTGTGTGGAAGGCGCAGAACTTCTCCTACCAGATGACCCGGATGCTCCACTCCGACCCCAGCCAGGATGCGTTCGAAACGAAGCGCAGCCTCGGCGAGCTCAATTCGATCCTCGAATCCGAGCACGGCAGGCGCTACCTCGCCGAGTGCTACACGGGTTGGCCCAAGGGCTGATCCGCTCACTGAACGAATCAGAAGCACCACAACGACATTGCAGCACCGAGAAGAAAGGTTCGACCATGGGTGCACAGAAACTCTCCGGCCCTGATGATGCGGCCGAGTCACAGCAGGCCCTGTCTGCCGAGATCGAGACGATCGAAAACGAACACAAGGAAGCAGTCGCGGCCGGGACACCGCCCGAGACGCAGCCGCGCCTGGACTACCGCCCGTACCGGTCATCGATCCTGCGGCACCCGACGAAGGACCCCCGCCACACGGACCCGGAGACGATCGAACTCTTCTCCCCCGCATTCGGCCACCGCGATCTGGCGAACCTCGAATCCGACCTCACCATCCAGGCCGGCGGGGAACCGATCGGCGAACGCATCAAGGTCACCGGCCGCGTCCTCGACGGCGACGGACGTCCGGTGCGCAATCAGCTCGTCGAGATCTGGCAGGCCAACTCCGCCGGACGCTACATCCACAAGCGCGATCAGCACCCGGCCCCGATCGACCCGAACTTCACCGGCGTCGGCCGCACCCTGACCGGCGACGACGGCTCCTACTCGTTCACCACGATCAAGCCGGGCCCCTACCCATGGAAGAACCACCACAACGCGTGGCGGCCGGCCCACATCCACTTCTCGCTCTTCGGCACCGAGTTCACCCAGCGCATGATCACCCAGATGTACTTCCCCAGTGATCCGCTGTTCGCCCTCGACCCGATCTACCAGTCGATCACGGACCAGAAGGCCCGCGACCGCCTCGTCGCCACCTACGATCACAACGTCACCGAGCACGAATTCCTCATGGGCTACAACTGGGACATCGTGCTCACCGGAGCCAACCGCACCTGGATGGAAGAAGAGGACGATGACTGACCAGAAGCTCACCGCAACACCCGGCCAGACCGTCGGACCCTTCTACGGCTATGCCATGCCGTGGCCCGGCGACAACGAACTCGTTCCCCCAGCCAAGGACGGAGCAGTCCAGCTCCACGGCTACGTCTACGACGGGGCAGGCGCTCCCGTACCCGATGCGATCCTCGAGATCTGGCAGCCCGATGGCAACGGCGACGTCTCCCGCAATTCGGGATCGCTGCGCCGCGACGGCTTCACCTTCACCGGCTTCGGCCGTAACGCCGTGGATCCAGAGGGACGCTTCGTCTTCTCCACGCTCAATCCTGGCCCCACGGAGGCCGGCAAGGCTCCGTTCATCAGTGTTGTCGTCTTCGCCCGCGGGCTGCTCAACAGGCTCTTCACCAGGATCTATCTCCCCGAGGACACCGCAGCGCTGACGGCCGATCCGCTGCTGTCTTCCCTCGATGAAGCCGACAGGAATCGTCTCATCGCCACCCGTGAGGCTGACGGATCGCTGCGTTTCGACATACGGTTGCAGGGTGAGGACGAGACCCCGTTCCTGCGGTTCCCCAGTCACGAAGACTGAGGAGGGTCGCACTGGCTACTCAACCGCGACCGCTGCGGCTGGAGAGGACACACAATGACTGACACCGTTGCCCATACGCGCCTCCTGTTCGCCCCGGGCGATCTGCGAGGCGCCGAGGCCATCGACGATGTCGCCCTCGTGTCCGCACTCGGCGATGTGGAGACGGCATGGATCAACGCTCAGGCTCATGCCGGGCTGATCTCCGCCGACGCCCGCGCCGAGGCGGTGGAGGCAATCGCAGCCACCACCAGGTCGCTCTTGGCTGACTCTGCCGAACTGGAGACGTTGGCCGCTGACGCCGAATCCGGCGGCAACCCGGTCATTCCCTTCCTCAAAGCCGTGCGTTCACCACTCGGTGAGGATGCATCCCGTGCCCTGCACAAGGGCCTGACCAGTCAGGACGTCATGGACTCGGCCCTCGGGCTGCTCATGGCCCGCGTCGCCCGTCAGACTCATGCACGCCTCGACGTCATCGCCGAGCTGCTCGTCGGCCTCTCCGAGGCCCATGCCGACACTGTGTGCCTGGCCCGCACCCTGACTCAGCCCGCGCTGCCGACGACTTTCGGGCTCAAAATCGCGTCCTGGGCCGCCGAAGTTCACGAGGTCCAGAGCCTGACCCCGCGCATAGACTACGTTCAGGTCGGTGGAGCTGCCGGGACCAGGGCCGCAATCCGCGAGTTCGCCGGGACTCAGACCGAGACGCTGCTCCGTGAGTTCCATGTGCAGCTGCGCGGGCCCGATGCCGCGCTGACCAGCATTCCCGTGCCCTGGCACACCGACCGCGTCCGGGTCCTCAACTGGGCCTCCCACCTCACCCAATGCGTGACGGTCGGGGCCTCGATCGCCCGCGATGTGCTCATCGGCACCCGCCCTGAGGTCGGCGAACTGGCCCTGGCCGCAACCGGCGGGTCCTCGGCGATGCCGCAGAAGCTCAACCCCACTTCGGCGGTGCTGCTCCACCGCAACGGCATGCGCGCTCCCGGGCTCATGGCCACATTGACCTCGACCGCCGCGGAGGCGATCGAGGAGCGCTCCGACGGAGCCTGGCACGCCGAATGGCCTGCCTTGTCCGAGCTCATGGGCCTGGCGGTCTCGTCTCTCATCATGCTGCAGACGATGGTCGAGGGCCTGAGCGTCAACCCCGAGGCGATGCGGAAGAACGTGGACGCAGCCAGCCCAGGCATCTTTGCCGAACGCCTCAACATCGCCTTCGGCGACCGACTGTCGAAGGCCGAGGTTCAGGAGATCATCAACCCTGGTGGTGTCCCTGTTGCCGCACTCACAGCGGCCTTGGAGAAGCACCCGACTGAGGACGAGGAGACACTCGACCTGGCTGGCTTCTTCTCTCCCGAGAACTACCTCGGCGACGCCGAGGACATTCGACAGTCCATCATCGCCACCATCAACGGACCCGAGCCCGTCTCCCCGGGCCTCCTCCCCTTCGCCTCGAGAAAGTGACCTGACGTGGAACTCACCGCAACAATCCTTGCAGCACCAACTGCACCTGCCGCCGCAAACCCGCGCGTCCTCATCGTCCTGCCCTCGCTGGGCACCTCGGTGGGTGCACTGTGGCAGTCCGCTGCCACCCACCTCGGCGAGGTGGACCCGGCGACGACGATCATCGGCATCGACCTGCCGGGCCACGGCCGTTCGGCACCGGTCGACGTCTCTGCGGGGACGTCGGAGTATCCGCAGCTGACGATGAGCGACCTCGCCGAGGCGGTCCTGGCCACCATCGACCGGGTCCTGCCCGACGTGGCCGGTTCCGCTGACGCGAGCGCCGCCAGCATCAGCGTGGCCGGTGACTCGATCGGTGGTGCGATCGCACTGCAGCTGGCCCTTGACCACGGTGATCGCTTCGACCGCGCCGCCGTGTTCTGCACCGGCGCGAAGATCGGAGAACCCCGCGGCTGGCTCGAACGCGCTGAGGTCGTCGCCACGTCGGGCACGCCCACGCAGGTCACCGGTTCGGCCCAGCGCTGGTTCGGTGAGGGCTTCATGGATCGCGAACCAGAGGCCTCGGCCGCTCTGCTGCATTCCCTGCAGGACGCGGACCGCTTCTCCTACGCCGCGCTCTGCCACGCTCTGGCCTCCTACGACGTCCGCTCTCGCCTGGCCGAGATCACCCTGCCGGTGCTCGCTGTGGCCGGGTCCGAGGATCAGCCGACTCCGCCGACCAAGCTCGCAGAGATCGCCAACGGCGTCTCCGGTGCCCTCCTCGAGGTCATCGAGGGTGCGGCCCACCTCGTGCCTGCCGAAGCACCGGCCGTCGCCGCGGGACTGCTCCACGAATTCCTGAATCCCGACGCTGCAGGGGCCACCGGCACCGGTGAGCAGAACTCGGCAACACTGCCGACGGCCTCCGGTCCCCGCGAAGCCAGCCGGGACGAGGTTCGTGAGGCGGGAATGACCGTGCGCCGTCAGGTCCTCTCCGATGCCCACGTCGATCGCGCGAATGCGAAGGTCGATGACTTCACCGCCGACTTCCAGGACCTCATCACCCGCTACGCCTGGGGTGAGATCTGGACCCGTCCGGGCCTGGAGAAGCGCATGCGATCAGCCATCACGCTCACGGCCATGATCGCCGGCGGCCACGAGGCCGAGCTCGCGATGCACGTCAAGGCAGCGGTGCGCAACGGTCTTACCCGCGACGAGATCAAGGAAGTCCTGCTCCAGTCGGCCATCTACTGCTCGGTGCCGAGTGCGAACACCGCGTTCTCCGTGGCTTCGCAGGCGCTGGCTGAGATGGACGACGAGGGCTGAAACTTCAGCGTCTGAGCTGATGCTGTTCGGAAGGTCACATTATGTCTCTGGGGCTATCGGTGGTCAGCGCTGGGCAATAGGCTTGTTCGGTTGCGGTGATTCGCTCGGTTGCGTCTGCGACCGCGCGAGCCGCAGCTGATCACACCACTCACTTCGCCCGAAGGGACTTCATGAGCGACGCCCCAGTGTCCCGCCGAGTCTACAAATTCGCCGTCTTCGCGCTTGCGATCGGCGCTTTTGCCATCGGTGTGACCGAGTTCGCCACGATGGGTCTGCTGCCCCACATCGCCCGCGAACTCGGCATCACCGTGCCCCAGGCGGGCCATGCCGTGTCGTTCTATGCCATCGGCGTCGTCGTGGGCGCACCGCTGATCACCACGATCGCCGCGCACATGGACCGCAAGCTCCTGCTGCTGTGCCTCATGGGACTCTTCGCCCTCGGCAATCTCGCCTCGATGCTCGCCCCCGACGCGACCCTGTTCAACATCGCCCGCTTCTTCAGCGGTCTCCCCCACGGCGCCTACCTGGGCGTCGGCGCCATCGTCGCGTCCTCGCTCGTGGCACCCCACCGTCGCGGCCGAGCCATGGCCCGCGTCATGCTGGGCCTGACGATCGCGAATATCGTCGGCGTGCCGATCGCCACGGCACTGGGCAACATGTTCGGCTGGCGCAGCGCCTACGCACTCGTCGCAGCGCTCGGCGTCCTCACCGTCATCATGGTCGCCGTCGCTGTGCCGAAGGTGAAGCTTGCCGGGGTGCCCTCGGCTCGCGGTGAGATGAAGGCCCTGGGCCGCCAGCAGATCATCCTCACCCTCGTCGCCGGGTCTGTCGGCTTCGGCGGCATGTTCGCCGTCTACACCTACGTCACTCCGACCATGACCGATGTCGCCGGGGTTCCCCAGGTCGCGATCCCCTGGGTCCTGGCCGTCTACGGCCTGGGTATGACCGCCGGCTCCCTCATCGCCGGCCCCCTCGTCGACAAGTCCATCGAACGCTCGGGCATCGGCGGCATGATCCTCTCCGCGATCGTGCTCGCCGCCTTCGGCGCCTTCACCCACATCGCCGCGATCGCGATCATCGCGCTCTTCCTCATCGGCATCGCCGGCTCCATGATCACCACGGCCCTGCAGATGCGCCTGCTGCGCGACTCCCACGACGCCCCGAGCCTGTCCGCGGCCATGAACCACGCCGCGTTCAACCTCGCCAACGCCCTCGGCGCCTGGCTCGGCGGCATCGTCATCACCGCGGGCCTGGGCTACCGCGCCCCGGCATGGGTGGGCGTGGGCCTGTGCCTGCTCGGACTCATCGTCCTCATCATCGCCATCGCCCTGCGCCGAGGTGACGCCTCCAACCGCTCGACCGTCGAGGTCTGAGGTCTGAGGCCTGCCCAGGTCGGGCAAACGAGTTGTGCAGATCACTCGGACATACAAGTAATCTCAGCTTCTGAAACCTGCGGGTCGCACCTGATGAGACAGGAGTAGTGTCGAGCAGTCGTCGTTCACCCCTGTGTCCGGCGACCTTCATCTGACACGAGCACCATCCGCCCGTGCCTTCGTATCTCGACAACAGCGGAGCACAAAAGAAATGTCCACCGATACCCAGCCGGGCTCCCCGAACATGCAGCCCGGACCCGAGTCCGAGTCCGATGTCATCGCGGCGACTCGGAAGAACAACACCCGAGGCAAGGTTCTCACCGCCTCGATGGTCGGCACCACGATCGAATTCTTCGACTTCTACGCCTATGCGACAGCCTCGTCACTGGTGTTCCCGGCCCTCTTCTTCCCCAACCAGACATCGACGACCCAGCTGCTGAGCTCGTTCGCGATCTTCGGCGTCGCCTTCGTCGCCCGCCCCCTGGGCTCCATCATCTTCGGCCACTTCGGCGACCGCATCGGACGCAAGAAGACACTCATCGCCTCCCTGCTCATCATGGGCATCGGCACCTTCCTCATCGGCCTCCTCCCGACTGCGAGCACTCCGGGCTGGGTCGTACTCGCCCCGCTGCTCCTCGTCCTCCTGCGCTTCTGCCAAGGCGTCGGCCTCGGCGGCGAATGGTCAGGTGCGGCACTGCTGGCCACCGAGAACGCCCCGAAGGGCAAACGCGCCATCTGGGGAACCTTCCCACAGCTGGGCGCCCCGGTCGGCTTCATCATCGCCAACCTGCTCTTCGTCGGACTCAACAAGTGGACCTCCCCCGAGGCGTTCCTCGCCTGGGGCTGGCGCATTCCGTTCCTGCTCTCGGCGCTCCTCGTCGCCGTCGGCCTCTACGTTCGCATGTCCCTGATGGAGACTCCCGCCTTCCAGCTGGTTTCCCAGAAGCAGCAGATCTCCAAGGCCCCGCTCGCCACTGTCTTCAAGACGAGCTGGAAGCCGCTGATCCTCGGCACCTTCATCATGTTCGCGACCTACGTGATCTTCTACTTCATGACCGCGTTCACCCTCACCTACGGCACCTCACCGGCGACCACGGATCAGGCGAAGACCGCCGCCGAGGCGGCCGGCACGAGCTTCGATCCCGCCGGGTTCGTCGCAGGGCTGGGGTACACGAAGAGTGAGTTCCTCACCTACCTCATCATCGGCGTCGTGTTCTTCGGCATCTTCACCGTGGTCTCCGGACCACTGGCCGAGAAGCTGGGCCGTCGAAAGATGCTCATGGGAGTTACGGTTCTCATCGCCGCCTATGGTCTCGTCGTCAATGTGCTGTTCAATGCCGGAACCCCAGGCGTCATCATCGCCCTGATCGTCGGCTTCATCCTCATGGGGCTGACCTTCGGGCCGATGGCCGCGTACCTGCCGGAGCTGTTCCCCGCCAATGTCCGCTATACGGGCTCGGCGATCTCCTACAACATGTCCAGCGTCATCGGTGCAGGTCCGGCGCCGTTCGTCATGGTGGCCCTGTGGCAGGCCGAAGGTGGAACGATCTTCTACTGCGGTCTCTACATCATCGCCGCGGCGATCGTCACGATCATCGCACTGTGGCTGGCCAAGGACACCTCTGACCTCGACATGGAGGATCAGCTCAGCTGAGCCGAACTCAGACCACCGCCCGAGGGCCCGACCAACGACTTCGCTGGTCGGGCTTCTCTGCATTCATGGCCACGATGTTGACTACGATTTCGTCACAACCGCCTCGGCGATCATCGAAGCGACATGAATGTGACTCAGTTCACGGTAGGATTCCTCTCAGACATTGCCCAGATACGGATGTCCGGGCAATCCGTTTGCGTGACGACACGGTCACCGATCCCCTGGAGGAACCATGAAACGACGCTCGAGCCTGGCCATTGTGGCCGCCGGCGCCATGCTCGCCCTGTCCGCCTGCGGCGGCGGAGGCGATTCCGAGGCGAAGAGCGACAGCGGCGTGCCGCTCGTCGAGGACGGGAAGCTCACTGTCTGCTCGGACATCCCCTACGAGCCGTTCGAGTTCGTCGACGGCGGAGAGAACGTCGGCTTCGACATGGACTTGGCGCAGGCCACCGCCGAAGACCTCAAGGTCGAGCTCAACGTCATCACCACAGCCTTCGAAGCCATCCAGTCCGGTTCCGCCCTCGATACCGCACAGTGCGATATTGCACTGTCAGGTATGTCGATCACCGACGATCGCAAGACGAAGATGGACTTCTCGGAGCCCTACCTCAAGGACAACCTCGGCCTGATGGTCACGAAGAAATCCGGAATCAAGGGAATCGACGACGTCAAGGGGCAGAAGGTCGGCGTGCAGCAGGCGACGACCGGTGAGACCTATGCCAAGGACCACGGTGCGACTCCAGTGCAATTCGAGGACTCGGGCCTCATGACGCAGGCGATCCAGACCGGCCAGGTGGATTCAGTGATTGGCAACATTTCGATCATTTCGACGGCTGTCGAGTCCGATGACAAGCTCGAGTTCGTCGAGGAGTACGACACGGGTGAGGTGCTCGGCGCCGGCGTGAAGAAGGGCAACAAGGAGTTGCTCGATGCCTTCGCATCGACTATGAAGCGCCTGTACGAAGACGGCGGCTACGACAAGTCGGTCGACAAGTGGTTCGGCGACGTTGCCGATGCCGCCCGCATCCCCGAAGCCGACCGCAGCTGATACGCGACTCCATCAGCAGATACTGATTGCATTTGCCCGCTTCCGGAGCCCCAGTGAGGGCTCCGGAACCGGGCCATAACTCTGGAGGCATCTTGGCTCTCAGCGTGCGTCAACGCCAACGTACGTCGCAAGGAATTCAATACGGAATTCTCATCGTCGCCGTTCTCGTCGCCGTGATCTTCGCGGACTGGAAGACGATCTACCTCAAATTCTTCAACCCTGATGTGATCGCCGCTCAGTTCCCTGAGATCATCACCACCGCACTCTTCAACACGATCATCTACACGGCGCTCGGCTTCGTCCTGGCGTTGTCCCTGGGCATCCTGCTGGCACTGATGAAGATCTCCTCGGTCGCCCCGTATCGATGGATTGCCACTGGTTATATTGAACTGTTCCGCGGGTTGCCGGCACTCATAGTCTTCCTCGCTTTCGGCTACGCGGTCCCTTATGCCTTCGGCATTCGGATGGACACGTATGTCACGGTCATGCTGGCCCTCGGCATCGTCGAGTCTGCCTATATCGCAGAGACCCTGCGCGCTGGCCTTCAGGCCGTGCCCAAGGGCCAGTTTGAGGCGGCACGATCATTGGGCATGTCCCATTCGCGCGCAATGATCACCATCGTCATCCCACAGGCGTTCCGTATCATCCTTCCGCCTCTGACCAACGAGATCATCCTCATGACCAAGGATTCGTCCTTGATCTACATCCTCGGCCTCACCGCCGCGCAGTATGAGCTCACGAAGTTCGGCCGCGAAGCGATTTCCAATCCGGAAGCCGGACTCACCCCACTGGTCGTCGCCGGCGTCTGCTACCTGATCATCACCATCCCTCTGGGCATGCTCGCCCGTCGGTTCGAATCCCGCACAGCCAAGATCAAGAAGTAGGTAGACATGTCGATCACATCAAGTCCTGTCGGCGAGATCCATGCCGAAGGCTGCACGATCACAGACCTCCACAAGTCCTATGGCTCGGTCGAGGTCCTCAAGGGAATCAACCTGAAGGTGGAACCAGGGAAAGTCGTCTGTCTGATCGGACCGTCCGGGTCCGGCAAGTCGACCCTGCTGCGCTGCGTCAATCTGCTCGAACAGCCGAACTCGGGCACGATCACCGTCGCAGGATACAAAGCCACGGACCCGGATGTCGAGGTCAACAGACTGCGCCGCCACGTCGGAATGGTCTTCCAGTCGTTCAATCTCTTCCCTCACCTCACGGTCGTGGACAACTGCACGATCTCACAACAGCGCGTGCTCAAACGCGACACCGCGGCAGCGCAGAAGATCGCCCTCGACCGCCTCGACCAAGTAGGGCTGGCGTCGTTCGCCGACCGTTACCCTGATCAGCTCTCCGGCGGTCAGCAGCAGCGTGTGGCGATTGCGAGGGCACTTTCGATGGACCCGAGCCTCATGCTCTTCGACGAGCCGACATCGGCACTCGACCCGGAGACCGTCGGAGACGTTCTGCAGGTCATGCGCAAGCTCGCCGAGGCGGGGATGACGATGGTCGTCGTCACCCACGAGATGGAGTTCGCCCGGCAGGTCGCTGACCGTGTAGTCTTCATGGACGGCGGAGTCGTCGTCGAGGAGGGCCCTGCCAAAGACGTCATCGGCAATCCACAGGAGCAGCGGACGAAGGACTTCCTCTTCCGCGTCCTCCATCCCGGCCAGCCAAGCTAAGACGCTGGGACCACGCATCACAAGATACCGAGTCACGAAATCTGCAGAACCTCACCGAGGTGATGAACTAGACATACTCCCGCATCAACTTGGCACGTTAAATACACTCACTGCCAACGGCGCCTGAAGGCGGGCAGAGCTTCTCGCGCGATCGGGAACTGCATATTAAAGGGGCCCGCGCCTGGAGCGCTATTGGCAGTCTTCGGTTGCCCCGAGTTCATTAGCTCACCCTTCCGGCAAAATTGCCCGGGCGACGCGTCACCCGTTCCCAACACAAAGGAATGCGATGAACTGACGTGGCGCATGCAACTTCGGAAACGATAACTGTTCAGTTCACCATAGAATCAAGCTAGAGAATGGCATCCAACAAGATCGACTTCACAGCCTCGCTCCAGACAGGAATACACATTGCTACATCCAGCAACCGAACAAGCTATCTACATAGTGAGATAGGTAAGTATATAACGCTTCACCTGCGCCGATTTCCCCTAACCGCTGGGATGGTTCACCCGCATCATGCAACTCGAATCAGCGACCGTCAGAGCATGTTCTCGGGCAGTGAAATTGGCACCAGAAGAACCGCTTGAAATTGACCGCACCCCCCTTGCATCGGCGACTGCTATCGGTTAGAGTTCCTAAACATACCGAATGTGATTGACATCACATTATCGAATCCACTAGGGTTTAAGATGAAGCGAATTGCAGTCGCCATAACCACAGCTGCGCTTGTAGCTGGCATCGGTATTGCCATACCGGCAACGCCCGCAACTGCGGCAAGCTGGCATACAAGCCATTTAATGCGCAGCAAAGCTGAGTGCGAACGGTCTCGAATTGCACATGTAAACAGGGGTGACAAAACCCGACCGTGTCGTGGGGGATACGCTGGCGTTGACCTCTGGTTCTTTCAGTACTATAGCTAAGGGCGACTCCCAGCCGGCAGGGCCTGCATATGGTATTGAGACATTGAACCTCTTCAGGAGTATAGATATTCACCAATGCTTTCAGTTGAAAGAATCTGTAGACACAACAGCAAGATGATTCAATATCTTCCTACAGAATGAGGATAGTTGGACCTTAACCGAGTGTCATCAGTTCAAATCTACCCTCCCAACAAATTCAGTTAATCGCGGGTGGGTGGGATACAGAAGTCTGTATCCCACCCACCCACATCAGCGTCTCCCCAAAATCTGAAGTCGGACCTCCCAAGAAGAGGGTCAAACCTGGTTGTCTCTCCGACAGTCAGAATCCGCGAGTCTCGATTGCTCAATCTCTGAGTTCAGTCGCGAACACCATGGTCTTCATGTACGGCGGAGTCATCGTCGAAGCCGGACCGGCCAAGGACGTCATCGGTAACCCGCAGGAACAGCGGACGAAGGACTTCCTCTCCCGCGTCCTCCACCCCGGCCAGCTGGGATAGCCGCGGGCCGCAGGCTCAGAGTGTGAAGCCGGCGGGGAACGGGTCGCTGGGGTCGAGCATGAACTGCGAGGTCGCAATCAGCCAGGCGCTGCCGGTGATCGTCGGCACCACAGCCACATGCTCGCCGACTCTCGTCTCCTCTATCAGCCGTCCGGTGAACGAGGTGCCGATGAAGCACTCGTTGACGAAATCCGTGTTCAGGCCCAGCTGTCCGCGGGCGTGCCGGACGGCCATGAGTGCGCTCGTGCCTGTGCCGCCGGGCGACCGGTCGAGCCAGCCGGGATGGTTGATGAGCACATGGCGGGCATCCGGCGCTTCGCCATCGGGTCCGGGCTCCGTCGGCGGCGTCAGGAACACGACGTGCTCGCAGCCGCGGTACCCAGTCTCCGGATGCACGGGGTCGAGCTACTCATTGACGGCAGCCATGATCTCGCGACCGGCGGCGATGAAGTCCTCAGCCCGGTCACGCTCGAAGGGGATCCCGACTTCGGCGGCGGAGACGAAGGCGTAGAAGTTCCCGCCGAAGCCGATGTCGCAGGCGATCGCCCCTCGCCCGGGCACCTCGACGGACTGGTCGAGGGCATGCGCATACGAGGGAACGTTGACGATGGTCACCGCCTCGGCGCGACCTTCCCGGACGACCACCGCGGCGGTGATGAGCCCGATCGGGGCGTCGAGACGCACGGTCGTGACGGGTTCGACGACGGGCACCATGCCCGTCTCGACGAGGATGGTCGCCACTGCGATCGTGCCGGCGCCGCACATCGGGAGCACGCCGGTGACCTCGATGAAGAGCACTCCCCAGTCCGCGTCGGCACGAGTCGGCGGCTGCAGGATCGCTCCCGAGAGCCGCCCGTGGCCGCGGGGTTCACACATGAGAAAGGTCCGCAGATCGTCGGAGTTCTCGATGAACCACTCCCGGCGTTCGGCCATGGACTCACCGGGGAATGGTCCCACTCCCCCGGTGACGACGCGGACGGGCAGCCCCTCGGTGTGGGCTTCGACGGTCTGGATGAGACGGTTGGTCTGCACGGCCGATCTCGCTCAGCTCTCCAGGACCTCTTTGAGGATCACGCGGTAACCCAGACGGGAGTCATAGCCGTGGATCTCACGGGTGTCGAGAGCCGACATGAAGTCGAGCACCTCGGCGGTGATGACCTGACCGGGCACAAGCACCGGGAACCCTGGTGGGTAGGGCGTGACGAATCCGGCCGAGACCGGCTTCTCCCCGCCTTCGACGCGACGACGCAGCTCATGTGGGAGCACATACTCGATGTTCTGCCGGCGCAGACCCGCATAGTATGCGGTGCGCAGGTCGCCATCGGGCAGCTGCTTCGACGGGTCGTCGGCAGGCACTTCGGCAGCGTAGTCGGGAGCGAAGGCGCTGAAGTCCGGCAGCGGCGGCATCACTGCCGCCGGCTCGGTCAGCGCATCCTCGTTGCGCAGCTCATGCGGGTCGTTGAACATTCCTGCGAGCTTGACGAGCACTTCGATGAGGTAGGCGACAGCCGAACGTGAGGTGCCGATGTTCGTCATGAACAGCACGGTGTTCCGGCTCGTCTTGTTCACCTGGATGCCGTACCTGTCCATGAGGTGCTCATGCTTGAACGTATCCCCGTCGACTCCCGTGCCGGAGATCTCCACGGTGATGCGGCTGGGATCGACCACGAACTCATCCCGGGCCCAGGCGTCCCACATCGTCGACAGCCCATCACGCAAGGGCATCGTCCGATCGGTGACCCGGTACTCCTCAGGGATGAGATCGGCGGCGGTGAGCACCTTGAAGGTCTTCTTCAGCAGCGGGTGCCGTGCAATCGCCGACGACAGGCTCATCGCCAGGTCGAGCTGCTTCTGCACGAGGGCGAAGCCCTCCATCTCGACCTGCCGGCGACCGAGATCCAAGGACGCGAGGATCTGGTAGTTCGGCGACGTCGAGGTGTGGGTCATGTACGCCTCGTGGAAGGCCTCCTCGGCGCCGGAGGAGAACTCCTGATCGTAGACGTGGATCATCGAACCCTGACGCAGCGCGGTCAGCGTCTTATGCGTCGACTGAGTCGCGTACACGCGGATCGTCGCATCCGGCGGCGGCAGCAGGTCCTCCTCCAGCCACACTTCATCGGGTGCCGGGGCACCGGTCTCGGGATCGTACAGGCGCTTCTGCTGTTCCCGGTACGCCGAGGCGTGGGCGTCGGTTGCCAGAGTGTCTTCGAGCCGCTCGGCTGCGACCATGGCGGTGCGTTTGCGGGTGACCGGGTGGAACCGGGCGAAGGCGAACCACGCCTCGTCCCACAGGAAGACGAGGTCGGGCTTGATCGCCAGGCACTCGGCCATGACCTTCTCCGGGTCGTAGACGATCCCGTCGAAGGTGCAGTTGGTCAGGGTGATCATCCGGACCTCGTCGAGGCGTCCAGCGGCCCGGTAGTCGAGCAGGAGCTGCTTGATCCGGTTCAGCGGCACCGCGCCGTAGAAGGCGACATCGTTGAGCGGGTAGGCCTCGAGGTAGGCGGTCCTGGCACCCGTGAGCATGAGCGCATGATGGTGCGATTTGTGGCAGTTGCGGTCGACCATGACGACCTCGTCGGGTGAGACGATGGCCTGGTGGACGATCTTGTTCGCCGTCGAGGTCCCGTTCGTCACGAAGTAGGTCCGCTTCGCACCGAAGGCCCTGGCCGCCAGGGACTGCGCCTTCTTGATCGTGCCGACCGGAGCGAGCAGGGAGTCCAGCTCACCCGAGGTGGCGCTGGTCTCTGCCAGCAGCAGGTTGAGGCCGTAGAAGTCGACGAAGTCACTGATCCACTTCGAGCCCACAACCGAGCCGCCGCGAGAGACAGGCAAGGCGTGGAAGACACCGGCCGGGCGGCGTGCGTGCTCCCGGATCGCGGTGAAGAACGGCGTGTCATAGAGGTGCTGGACACGGCGCAGCAGTGACAGGTGGAGCTCGAACTGGTCCTCACGACGGAAGACGCGGCGGAACCTGTGTGTCAGGGCTCCGGCCAGGCTCTCGATGTGGGCACCGGCCATGAGATAGAGGTCGAGCTCGGGGCGCAGACCGGCCAGAGTGTCGGCCAGACGCAGCACTCGACGGACCGAGTTGAGCGGACTCATCGGCATCGTCGGTGAGTCGGTCGTGCCCTGGTGGGCGAGTTCGACGGCGCTGCGCAGATCGCGGCTGAGCACCTGTCGGGTTCGGTCGGTGAAGCCGGGGCGGATGACGCAGGCGAGCAGGTTCGGGTTCGTCAGCGCCGCAGCCACGGCATCGTCGGCGGTGGGGACGATGACGTAGTCGTAGATGAACTGGTCGGAGGCGTGGCGGAGCTTGAGCAGGTCGGTGTGCAGCTCATCGCGGCCGCCCTCCGTGGTCTCATCGACGATGAGGACCTCGAAGCGAGGGCGCGAATCCTGGCGGTCCTTGTGCTCGGCGCGCTCATCCTCGGTGAGGTGGTCATCCTCGGTGACATCGGGGACCGTTGTCCCACGCAGGCGGTTGACGGCACGCGTGATCATGTCGTGGGCCTTGTCGAACTCACCGTTGGAGAGCAGCTCGGCGATGTCCTCGACATAGCGCTGCCCGAAGCCGCCCCAGTACAGTTCGATCGTCTTCAGCGACCGCAGCGACCGCCAGACCTCACCGTCGGCGGCGATCATCGAGAAGTCCCCGCCGCTGATGGCCAGACGCTTGATCGCGAACTTCAGGTACTCCCACGCGTCCGAGCGCAGACGCCAGGTGCTTGCAGGCATGCCCGGGTCGCGTTCGAGCTGCGACTTCTTCGGCCGAGACCGGAATCCCGTCTCCGCGGATCCCCCAGACGAGTCGGAGTCCAACCGCTTCCGGGGCGTCCCTCCGGCCGCTGCCGGTCCAGGCACGAATGATGCCTGTCCCGAGTGTTCGTCGGAGTCGATGCCGGTCATACTTGAGCCTCCTGGCGATGAAGTATCTCGATGTCGAGCGATTCCCTGCGGAATCCGTTGTGCCAAGATCATACGGCGTTGTGCGACCGAATGTTCAAGAGTCTGCCCACATGAGACAAAAGAATGATAAGCATGAAGCCATGGACAACTCCGCGCCTCTTTCCGCCGGTCATCTCCTCGTCAAGGAGCTCGAAGCCCACGGCGTCCAGCGTTCCTACCTGGTCCCCGGCGAGTCCTACCTCGATGTGCTCGATGGCCTCCACGATTCGACCATCACCCCCATCGTCTGCCGCCAAGAGGGCGGAGCCGGCTACATGGCCGTGGCCGAGGGCCGCATGACCGGCATCGCCGGGATCGCCATGGTCACCCGCGGTCCCGGTGCCTCGAACGTCATGGTCTCCGTCCACACCGCCCACCAGGACGCTACGCCGCTCGTCGTGTTCGTCGGCCTCATCCCCACCGCCCAGCGAGGTCGCGAGTCCTTCCAGGAATTCGACCTGAACGGCTGGTTCTCGACGACGACCAAGAAGGTCCTCACTCTCGATGACCCCGATAAGGCCGCCGAGGTGGTCGCCGATGCCATGCACACCGCCGTGACCGGCCGGCCGGGTCCCGTGATCGTGGGCCTGCCCGAGGAGATCCTGGTCAAGGCCAGCGCGGGGACGGTGCTGCCGCCGCGCACGCATGGTTCTGCTGCCCCCTATGCCGGTGACGTCACCGAGCTGCGAGCCCGCATCCTCCAGGCCGATCGTCCCGTCCTCATCATCGGCGGCGAGGACTGGTCCCCGGCGACCTCGCGCAGGATCGCGCAGTGGTCACGCGACCGCGGCCTCGGCGTCATCGGCACCTTCCGCGCCTACGACGGCATCGACCACGACTCCCCCAATTTCCTCGGCATGCTCGGCTTCGGTGCCTCCGCGGTCGCGAAGAGAACCTTCGCCGAGGCTGACCTGCACATCTTCCTCGGCTGTGTCCGCACCGATGTGGCAACCGATTCCTTCACCATCGGCACCGACGCCAAGACTGTCGTCATCGGCCCCGACCCCGATGCGCACGGGCATTTCGGCAGCCTCGACCAGCACATCGTCACCCCGGTCAACCGCTTCGCCCAGGCCCTGTTCACCGAAGACGGTGCCCGCGCCTACTCGGTGTCCTCCGACGGGTCAATCGATGAGCCTGCTGTCGGAGATGAGCACCTGAGCGGCAACGACGAACCGGTGCCGCTGCCCGAATGGATCCGCCAGGCTCGGGCAGAACTCGAGGAATGGCGGGTGCCGGTAGCCATCTCGGCGAGCTCTGCTTCTGCCGGCGAGGACTTCGTCGACATGGATGAGGCCTTCGTCCATGTCCGGGAGCTGTTGCCGGACAACGCGATCATCACCTACGGGGCCGGGAACTTCTCCGGCTGGGCCACCAGGTTCCTGCCCACCCACGGATTCCCCTCGGCGCTGGGACCGCGCAACGGATCGATGGGCTTCGGGCTCCCCGCCGCCGTTGCCGCCGGGCTCGTTCATCCCGAGCGTCCCGTGTTCTGCATCGCCGGCGACGGGGACTTCCTGATGAACGGCCAGGAGCTCGCCACCGCCGCACAGTACGGTGTCAACCTCACCGTGGTCGTCAACGACAACTCTGTCTACGGCACGATTCGCGGCCACCAGGATCGCGAGTATCCGGGCCGCGCAACAGGCACGTCCCTGTCCAGTCCCGATTTCGCGGCCCTGGCCACGGCCTTCGGCGGTATGGGGTTGACAGTCGAACGCACGGAGGACTTCCGGGATGCCTTCGAGAAGGCCCTGGCTCATGAGGGTCCGGCCCTCGTCCGCTGTCTCACCGACCCCGCGATCCGCGGAGCCCGGGTGTGAGCGGGCCGATGCGCTCCCTCCTACCGGCTGCACAGCCACGGACCCAACGGTTGGTGACTTCTGGTCGAAAATTCGCTTCGGATCGACCAGGAGTTACCAACTGTTGGGCGCTGGGACCGCGTTCCGTGCTCTCCGACGCCGCGGCGGCCTCGGTCGCCGCGCAATCCGCGCTCTCTCGCTGTAACTGATTCCTACGCTGTAACTGATTCTGACGCTGCAAAGGTGACTGACATGAACATCGACGCGATCTTCACCGATCTCGATGCCCACACGCTCGACCCGGCACGTCCGCGGGCGAAGAAGATCGGCGTCTTCGCCGGGCGCATCATCGGCTTCGATGAGGAGCTCGACGGCGTCACTGCGGATCGGGTCGAATCGCTGGGCGGGGCCACCGTGCTGCCGGGCTTCAACGACGTCCACTGCCACACCGCATGGTTCGGACTCACCCTGGCATCCATCGACGTCACAGCCCTGCCCGGCGGTCTGCCCGATGTCTACGCCGCCCTCGAGAAGGCAGCCGCAACAACACCTGCCGGAGAATGGATCAACGCTACCGGCTACGCCCACCGCGACTATGACGGGCAGTACCCGGAGCTCTCCCGCCTCGACGAGATCACCGGCGACCGACCTCTATTCATGCGACAGACCTCCGGGCATGCCGCCATCGTCAACACCGAGGCGATGAAGCGAGCAGGGATCCTCGACCCCGGCTTCAGCGACCCAGTCGGCGGCAAGGTCGTCACCGATGCGGCGGGCCACCCCACAGGCCTGGTCGAAGAGACCGCACAGGGCCTCGTCCAGGACCTCATCCGTCCCTACTCACTCGACACGATCGTCGAGGCCATCGACCTTGCGACCGCGTACTACGCGAAGGAAGGCATCACCTCCTTCGGTGACTGCGGCGTTGCCTACGGGTGGATCGGCCACTCCCCCATCGAGGTCTCTGCCTATTTGCGTGCCCGGGAAGAGGGCAAGCTGCGCGCCCGGGCCCAGCTGTTGCCGCAGGCCGATGGTCTCCACGAGATCGCAGCGAACTCCGCAGACGGCTTCGGAATCGGCCTCGACGCGGGAGTGCGCACCGGCCTCGGCGATGACCTCGTTTCCCTGGGACCGGTCAAGTTCTTCATGGACGGGGCGCTGAGCGGGGAGACCGCTGCTCTGCGGGAGAACTACGAGGGCAAGGACCATCCCGGCTACCTGCAGGCCGACGCCGAGGTGCTGCGCAAGCAGATCCTGGACACCTACGCCTCCGGGTGGTCCGTCGCGGTCCATGCGATCGGCGATGCGGCCGTGGATGCTGCGGTGGCCAACATCGTCGACGCCCAGGCCAAGTACGGTCGTCGAGCCGTTCCCAACCGGATCGAACACGCTGCCCT
Organism: Brevibacterium aurantiacum; assembly: GCF_003932995.1. Lineage (NCBI taxonomy): Bacteria > Bacillati > Actinomycetota > Actinomycetes > Micrococcales > Brevibacteriaceae > Brevibacterium > Brevibacterium aurantiacum. Next base: position 795,104 of record NZ_CP025333.1, on the reverse strand, counting down.
CGTCCATGATGAGCACCTGGCCACCTTGGCCGACAACGGCATCGTCGTGACCCCGCAGTCCGCGTTCGCCGAAGGCATCGGCGATGGAATGAACGCCTCGCTGGGGCCCGCGCGCCGCTCACTGATCTACCGCGCGAAGTCCTTCATCGACGCCGGTGTGCTGCTGGCCGGCAGCTCGGATCGCCCCTGCGCCGACGGCAATGCGCTGCGCGGCATCGAAGCCTTTGTGACGAGGAAGACCCGCGACGGCGACATCATGGGCTCGGCCGAGGAATGCCTGAGCACCGATGAGGCGATCGCCGCCTACACCTCGGTCGCCGCCGAGGCCTCCGGGCACGGCGCGGACAAGGGAACACTGTCACGCGGGAAGCTCGCGGACTTCGTGGCCCTCGACGCCCACCCCGCAGACGTGGCTCCTGAGCAGATCTCACAGATCCCCGTCCGCGCCACCGTCCTCGGCGGCGATTTCACCCACGACGCCCGCTAGAGCTCAGCGGGAGAAGTCGAGGTCGGTGAGGACCTTCTCGAAGACGCCCAGGCCCGTTTCGAGGTCCTCTTCGCTGATGTTGATCGGCGGGACGACGTGGAGGCGGTGATAGTTGTTGAAGGGCACCACACCGTGTTCCTTGAGTGCAGCAACCACCGAGGCGACCTCGGGTGAGCCTCCGCCGTAGGGTGCCAGCGGCTCCCGGGACTCCTTGTCCCAGACGAGTTCGATCGCCCAGAAGGCGCCGACTCCGCGGACTTCGCCGACGTGCTTCGAGTTCTCCGCGATCTGGCGCAGCCTGGGCCCGATGATCTCCTCACCGATGCGTTCGGCATGTTCGATCATGCCTTCCTCGTCCATCGCCTTGAGCGTCGCGACGACCGCGGCACAGGCCAGCGGGTGGCCGGAGTAGGTGAGCCCGCCGGGGTAGGCCTTCTGTGCGAACGAACCGTAGATCGCATCATCCATGATCACCCCGCCCAGAGGCACGTAGCCGGAGTTCACGCCCTTGGCGAAGGTGATGATGTCGGGCACCACGTCGAAGTGCTCGAAGGCGAACCATTTGCCGGCCCGCCCGAATCCGGCCATCACCTCGTCGGCGATGTAGATGATGTCGTGTTTGTCGCACAGGGCTCGCACGCCCTGCATGTACTCGCTGCCAGGCAGCATGATGCCGGCCGTGCCGGGGATGGACTCGAGGATGATCGCGGCGATCGTCGACGGACCCTCGAGTTCGATGGTGCGCTCGAGGTGGCGCAGAGTCCTCTCGGTCTCCTCCGCCTCGGTGGTGGCCGAGAATTCGGACCGGTAGAGGAAGGGCCCGAAGAAGTGGACGACACCGGAGTCGCCACGGTCATTGGACCAGCGGCGCGGGTCGCCGGTGACGTTGACGGCGGTCTCGGTGCCGCCGTGATACGAGCGGTATCGGGAGAGGATCTTGTGTTTGCCGGTGTGCAGCCGGGCCATGCGGATCGCATGCTCGTTGGCATCGGCGCCGCCGTTGGTGAAGAACACGTGGTCCAGACCGGCAGGGGTGCGTTCGGTGATGAGGCGGGCGGCTTCGGACCGGGCGGCGTTGACGTGGGCGGGACTGATCGTGCACAGCAGGTCCGCCTGGTCCTTGATGGCCTGGACGACCTTCGGATGCTGGTGGCCGATGTTGGTGTTGACGAGCTGTGAGGAGAAGTCGAGGAACGACTGTCCCTGACCGTCGACGATGGTCGACCCCTGCGCGCGGGAGACGGTCATCGGGTCGATGAGCTCCTGGGCTGACCAGGAGTGGAAGACATGCGCTCGATCGAGTTCGTAGGCTCTGGCGGATTCGTCCTTGATCGCCGAGATTTCAGCTTCGCTGAGCTGCTGCACAACGCATCACCCTTTCACCATTGTTCAGGTTCGTCCGCTCATCGTAGATCAGATTCCGGCGAAACGGTCCCGGCCCGTGCTGCCGGGATCCGCGTCAGTGGTCTTCGGTAGAGTGATCGGCATGCCCTACCGCACGATCGCCGCCCCCGTTGAGACCGAGATCGAGATCAAGAAGTCACGCTTCATCGGCTTCCTCGCGCCGGTCGCCGACGAGGCAGAGGCTCGGGAGGTCATCGCCGAGCGCCGCAGCGCCCACCCGAAGGCGCGCCATCATTGCACCGCGTTCGTCCTCGATCCCGATTCGCGCACACAGCGCTTCAGCGATGACGGGGAACCAGCAGGAACGGCCGGGGCGCCGATCCTCGACGTCGTCTCCGGCCACGGTCTGACCTTCGTCGTTGCGGTCGTGACCAGGTACTTCGGGGGTACTCTGCTGGGTGCGGGAGGACTCGTCCGCGCTTACGGCCAGGCCACCTCGGCGGCCTTGGAGACGGCACGCATCGTGACGAAGCATGAGCTGGTGCCGGTGCGAGCCGAGGTGGACTACGCCCAGGCCAATGCCCTGGATCGGGCGGCCGGGAACCGGGGCTGGACGACACGGTCACAGTACGGTGCCGCCGTGCATCTGGACATGATGGTCCCCGTCGCCGAGGTGGACGCGGCCCTGGCGATATACGCAGACGTCACCGCCGGTCAGGCAGAGCCCGCCGTCGGTGACGTCGAATGGGTGTGATCAGGTCTGGGTGTCGATCAGTGCTGAACTGATCAGTCCAGAGCTGCGATCTTCCCGACCTGTGCGTTGGTGAGCATGACGAGGTCCTCGGGACGGATCTCGATCTCGAGGCCACGGCGGCCTGCGGAGACGAAGACCGAGGAGTGCTCGAGTGCGGTGCGGTCGATGACGACCGGCACAGCATGACGCTGCCCGAACGGAGAGACTCCGCCGACCGGGTAGCCGGTGCGGCGCTCGGTCTCGGCCACGCCTGCCAGCTGAGCCTTCTTCGCTCCGCGTGCCGACGCGAGACCCTTGAGGTCGAGCTGCCCGGACACGGGGACCAGGGCGGTGACGGGTGCGCCGTCGACCTGGATCATCAGGGTCTTGAACACCTGGTCGGAGCCGACGCCGAGCTTATCGGCTGCTTCGGACCCGTAACGGCGGGTGCTGGGGTCGTGATCGAAGCTGTGCAGGGTGTATTCGATGCCTGCCAGGTTGAGTACACGGACGGCCGGGGTAGCCGCGCTTGTCGGTTTGGATGCCACTGTCATAAAGGGGTCGTGCCTCCTGCCCGTAAATCTGCGGGGACACGCGGAGCATTTCTGCCCGGGGCTTTCGCCCCTGTGTTCCCGCGTCGATACGGACGGAATGTTGTATCGAATGCTGATGGGTACCCGCCCACAATAAGCGAAGTCCAGGCTCAAGCGCCAATCAATGACGGGTGATGAAGAGTGAGAAACCACCTACGACCTGGGGTGACGCTGGACTTCACCGTCGCTTGGGGGACTGCGGAGGGGCGTCTGGGTTCAGCCCCAGCCGATCTCGTGGAGGCGTTCGTCGTCGATTCCGTAGAAGTGGGCGATCTCGTGGACGATGGTGATGACGATCTCGCTGCGCAGGTGATCGCGGTCCTCGGCAAAGGAGATGAGGTTGTCGCGGTAGAGGAAGATGTTGTCCGGCAGTTCGAGGCCGGAGATTCCCCGCTCCCCCACCGGCGTTCCGTCATAGAGGCCCAGCAGGTGCGTGTTCCCATCCTCGGGTCGGTCCTCGACGAAGAGGGCGACATTGTCGAGTTCGTCGGTCACGCCCGCGGGAAGCTGGTCGATTGCCTCATCAAGGATCGTTTCGAACTCTTCATCACTGAGGTCTTCCATGTCCCCAGCCTAATGGGAGGGTCTCCGAAGCGGCTGTGGACTGCCCTCTCGATCACCGGTTCGCTGGCGTTCGAAACAGTGTGACCGAGGACACGGGTTGCCGGTTTGCGCTCAGCAAAAAGGTTGGGATAAGCTTAACGTCGTTGCCCCGGGGGAATCCGAGGACAACCTGGGCCCCCATCGTCTAGAGGCCTAGGACACCGCCCTTTCACGGCGGCGACACGGGTTCGAATCCCGTTGGGGGTACGGTGTAGGATTGGAAAGTCCGCCACCACAACGGATACACTAGTTACACCAGTTAGGCCCTGTAGCGCAGTTGGTTAGCGCGCCGCCCTGTCACGGCGGAGGTCGCCGGTTCGAGTCCGGTCAGGGTCGCGGAGCACAAGGCTCTTCTTCGGAAGGGCCTTTGTTTCTCTCAGCATACTTCGGTATGTTGACGGCCTGGCTCTGTAGCTCAGTTGGTAGAGCGTTCGACTGAAAATCGAAAGGTCACCGGATCGACGCCGGTCGGAGCCACAAACAGGAAGCCCCGCTTCCCCTTGAAACTAAAGGGAGAGCGGGGCTTCTTCGCGTCCAGGCTTGACGAGATCACCCGGATATGCAGGTCGATCTATAGACACTTCTGCCGAAACTGATAGTCACTTTTTGGACGCTTTTCCGGAAGGCCCTACGCGGTCACTCCGGCCTCGCCAGAGCCGAGGCCAGCACCCGCCCCGCCTCCACCTTCGCGTCATCCCAGACACCCGCGTATGTGTTCAGAGTCGTCCCCGCGTCGGCGTGGCCGAGCTGAGACTGGACCGTCTTCACGTCCGTCCCCTGCCGAATCAGGTGAGACGCTGCCGTGTGGCGCATGTCATGAGGAGTCGGCTTCTTGAAATCGACATCGTCAGGTTTGAGAACCTGGAAGCCGCCGCCATCGCTAGTAGCGATGACCTTAACCGCGTGATCGAACTGTGGTTCGATCCACTCCCCCGGCGTTCGGAGAACGTCCTGCAATGACTGAGACTGGCTCCGCTCCTTCAGAGCCTTCGCAGTCTTAGGACCAAAGAAGGCGACACCCTTCTTTCGCTCCGAGACCCCCAGCTCTGACTGCAGGTCCGCGATGGCGCTGCAAGCCCTAGACGCAGCCTTCCCGAACTTCCGATCAGCCCAGTTATCCCGGTTAAGGTCACGGCCCTGCTCCGTGGTGAAGATGCGATCACGATCTCCTCGGCCCTCGACAGCCTCAGCAATGAGAGCCCGGACCCAATCGTCGATGTAGACGGAACGGTCTTCGTGAGACTTCGTGCGCGTCTCGTAGACCTTGCCGTGGTCAAGGGCGAGCGCCTTGTTCACCACGATCTCGCCGGTGTCAGGGTCGAAGTCCTCGACCCGAAGCGCGGCCACCTCGCCGAACCGAAGGCCCGTCGAGGCCATGACGAGGATGATATTCCGCGTCGTTGCGTCCGGCGCGAACGCCGCCAGCCTCCACACCTGCCGTGTGGAGAGGTAGACGTGAGGCTTCTTCTTCCGTCGCCAAGGCCACCGATGAACTGGCATCAGCCAGAGACCAGCTCGCCGGGGCACTGGCACTCATCGCAGAGCTTGACGCTCAGCTCGACAGCCCCGAGCCCTTGGCCAAAGGTCACGGTGCGAAGGTAGCCGACGCCCAGGCCCAGGCACAGCAGTTGCAGCGACTCGTCAAACGGAGAGAGGACAGTCTCACAGACGCCAGGGCGATCCTCGCCCAGGCTGAAGAAGAGGTTTGGACCGCCAAGGTCAACACCCTCGCGGAGCAGGTTGCCGCGTTCGACCACGAGCAGTTCACCGCCGAGTTTGTCGCCAAGGTCCAGCCAATCCTCGACAAGCACCTCGAACAGGTATACGAGATCAAGGCCGCCGAGACCGAACTTCGTTCCCTCGCCGGCAAGGAACGGCACCCCAGCGACCGAGTGTCGTTCACTCCCGATATGCACCGTGACCTGATCGTCGACGGGGACAAGGTTTACCCTCTGGCACCTCAGCATCTCGTCAAGGATCTCGGGTCCAAGCTCACCGATACTCGTTACGATTCCAGCGTCGCCGAAGCACTTGCAGAACAGCGAGCTGCCCAGGCAGAAGAGCGTGCGGAGCGAGAAGCCCAGTACGCCGAGAACCGTCGCCTTACGGACGCAGCGCGAGGACCAGCACCAGCAGGTGCACGCGTCAGCCGGGACCGTGAAGGCAAGGAAATCTGGATGCGCCCAGCCACCGTGCACAAGGCAGGACACGGCAACCGCTGAGTCTGACTGAGTAGCTTCACCATCAGCCCGTCAGGGCCGGGATTCGTTCCTGGTCTTGACGGGCTTTTTTCGTACCCGGAAGTCTGATCGACTTCCCCGACGTTCTGAAAATTTTGAGATGACTCATGCATGAGTCATTTGACCGGGGCCGTCCGTCAAGGCCCCCCGTCCTAGTTGCTCTTCACCATCCACCAGCAAGGACACCTTGCCCATACAGACACTGAGCAGTCCATTGCTGCATGGATATCTGAAGGTAGGCCGTGCACTCCTGCTATGACAACCGGTGCTTACACACTGGGCGGGAGGGGCCCTCCGCCCCTCTTAAGTACGGGATGCTCGGGCGCGTACTCTGCCAGCGTTTGCTCGAGTTCGGCTATCCGGGCTAGATAGCTTTGTCTCGCCATCATCTCGGCAATGTTCTCCGCGTGAGTTGTCAGTTCCAAATGATCTGGATTGAGGCACGAAGTGTTTGCGCACTTATGGTGCGCAAACAGCCCGTCAATCGGATGCCCTAGGTGGGCTTCGAGTGACAGTCTGTGTGCAAGGAACTGGCCAGCCTTGTTGAACCCAAGGCGGCCATAGCCGCGTGAGTCAATTGTGCCTTCCCATATCCAGCAGCCGGACGGATCCTTCGTCGTCCTCTTCTCAAGCTCTTCGGCTACAACAGGGTAATTGCTCTCAGTGAGAGCAATGCGCATTCGGCCCCAATTTTGCTTCTCTCGGGCGGGACAGGTGGGCGAGCAGTATTTGGTTCCGCGACTCTTCGTCGTGAAGGACTTGCCGCAAGCCGTGCAATTCCGGTTGTAGACCTTTGGGCTTCGACTCTTACGTGAAGCCTCGTTGAGTTCCAGGTGCCTAAGTCTCCGGCATTCGGAGTCATCACAAACCCAGGAATTCTTTCGCTTCGGTGTGAACCGCTTTCCGCATTGAGAACAGGACCGATCTTCGAGGACCGCACCGAGCGTCCCGCGTTTGAGCTGCGTATAGTGCCTGTCACAGAGCCCCCTTGAGACGGTCTCGCCATCGCACAACTCGACCTTGCAGGAGGGCTTGGAGATTACAGGGCGCTCCCATAGCGGGTCGCCGTGTTTGTGCCATTTGTCGTAGTGAGGGTGGCACCAGCCACGCGAATACGACTCGCGGTCGCATCCGTCGATTGAGCACGATTTGTCGGTTGCCATGCCTAGATATTACAGGTGGAGTCGGAAGCAAGAGAATGTCCAAAGAAGTACACCTACTCAGACAAGTTCAGACGGTTTCGAGAACCGCCAGAACTAGATCTGTGGAGTTGATCGGTGAATGGCGTGCTTCTGGTGGCGTTAGCTGGTGATGAGGGTGCTGGCGGCTGCTTCGATGACGTCGTCGGTGATGGTGTCGAGTTGGTTGATCTTCAGGACGCGTCCGATTTGGGGGAAGAGGCGTTCGAGGAGGCGGAAGTTGCCTCTGGTGATGCGTTCGATCGCGGCGATGGCTTGGGCGTCGGTGAAGTCGTCGGGGTCGAGGGTGCGGCCGAGGCGTTTCCAGTGGCGGGTCAGGACGAAAAGTAGTTCTTCGCGTGCGAGGGCGCGGTAGCGGTGGGAGAACCCGAGGCGACTGTAGAGCTGGGGGTAGTGGCGGAAGCGTTGGTCGATGCCGGGCATCCCGATGAACATGAGGGCGACGTGGTGGCGGTCGTGGAGGTCTCGGAGGAGTTCGAGTGAGGTCGGCGTGAGTCGTTCGGCCTCGTCGATGATGATCAGTTCGGTGAAGTCGATGGTGCGGGGAACGTCGGTGGTCGTGATCTTCCCGATCGCGCAGAGGTGCTCGTAGATCAGGACTCCGACCTTCCCGCGGTAGAACTCGATATCGCGCATGAGATCGCGGTGCTTGGCGAGGACCTCGGGGGTGTAGAACACGGTGCGGGAGCGGTGGGCGGCGGCGTAGTGCTTTAGGTCGGCCTCGCTGCGTGGCCCCCAGGCCTGGATGAAGGGTTCGAGGGTGTCCCAGTGGGCGTACCGGCGGGCGGACTGCGTCTTGCCGACGCCGGCCTCGCCGTGGCAGATGCCGATGGTGACGTCCTTGCGGATGGCGCCGGCGAACTCGGTGAAGCGGCGGTGTTCCTTGGTGACGATGAAGTCGCGGTTCATCTACTCGTCCTCTTCGTAGGTCTTCAGGCGCTTCCTGGGCCGTCGCGCGGGAGCGGGCGGCGTGGGCGCATCGTAAGGGGGGCGTGGAGTCGTGGGGATGCGGTCGTTGATGTCCTTGCGTAGCTGCCGGCGGCGGGCTCGTCGGGCGGTTTCGATGTCGTGGAGGCTGTAGCGCTGGTTGGGGTGGGCTTCGTCGATCGCTGTGCACACGAAGGTGTCGTGGTCGTGGACACGGATCTCGGACAGGTCCCGGGGGTCGTAGCGGATGGTGACCGTGCGTCCGACGAACGAGGCGAGCGTGGGCGAGAGGTAGCGCTGGCCTTGGAAGTGGATCCCGTCGCGCTGGACGGTGCGATGCTTGGAGACCCGCAGAAGCAGCCCGTCGAGCTCCTCGAGACTCTCGGGTAGTCGCGGCAGCCATCCCTCAGCGATCCAGGCCGCCTTTGGGCTCGTGCGGATCGCGGTGTGCGTGCGCTGGTTGTACTGGCCGACGAACTCCCCGACGGCCCGGTCGAGACCAGGAAGGACCAGCACCGGCACTGGATGTGGGTTTCCAGGGGTGAGGCGCCCGGGCAGGGTCGCGAGCAGTTCGGTGTTGACGGTGTGGAAGAACCGCTCGATCTTTCCTCTTCCCTGGGGGCGGGCGACCGTGGAGTGGATGATTCGGATCTTCAACGCGATCGCGGTGTACTCGAGGTGATGGCTGGTGAAGTCGCTGCCGTGGTCGACGTAGAGGACGTCTGGGATGCCGCACATCGGCCAGGCGGGGTCACTCTTGGGCCAGATCGCTTGGCGCAACGCCAGCGCGGTGTTCATCGCCGAGGGCGCGCCCTCGAAGACCATGTACCCGCAGATCGCCCGCGAGTAGTCATCCATGACCGTGGTCAGCCACGGCCTGGATGGTCTCCCGCTGGGGTCCTTGATGAGGATGTCGAGCTCGGTGTGGTCGACCTGCCACAGGGCATTGGGACGCTCAGCGCGGTGGCGGAAGACGAGCTCATGGCGGTCCCGGTAGGATGCTGGCCCCTCGAGAGCGAGCGTCACCATCCCGGGATCCAGTGCCTGCACGATCGACCGCACCGTCGCGTAGCTCGGCGTACTCACGCTTCTTCGTGCGGCCTCGGCTGCGGTCAGGCGGTGCAGTGTCGCGATGCTGGGGCGGGGCTTGGTCAGAGCCAGGTGCTCCACGAAAGCCACCAGCTCAGGCGCGGTGCGCCGCACGCCAGCATCGGCGCGCTGTGCCCGCTCAAGAGCCGAGATGCCACCAGCCCGGTAGAGGCTGTGCCAACGCGAGAGCGTTCGCTCTCCCACCCCGGCCTCCCGCGCGAGACTCGCCAGCGGGATGCCGTCTTCGACGTGGAGCCGCAGAATCTTCCACTTCTGCGACCCGTCCATGTCACGCCTGCGCGATGCTCTCGCGAGCGGCAGCGTCCCGCTGGTGGCGGTACAGCGTCGCCCGAGACCACCCCACCAGGCGCGCCGCCCCCTCAGCGGTGCAACCCTTCGCTCTCTCTTCGGCAGCGATCGCCAGTTTGCGATCCACGACCTCGGGATTCACGGGCGGCCGGCCGAACTTCGTGCCCTGAGCGCGGGCTGCTGCGATCCCCGCGTTGACACGCTCGGTGATCAGCTCGCGTTCGTACTCCGCTAGCGTTGCCAGCATACCGAGCATGAGCCGACCCGACGACGTCTCAGGATCGATCCCGTCGGAGACCGACCGGATCTTCACGCCGCGATCCCGGAGCAGGTTCACGGTGTTGAGCACATCGATGAGCGACCGGCCCAGTCGATCGATCCGCCAGACCACCACCGTGTCCTCAGGCTCCGCATAGGCCAGGAGCTTCTTCATGCCCGGACGCTCCGCCGCGCTCTTCGCCCCGGACGTTACGTCCGAGAACACATCCCGCTTCTGCACCCCTGCCGCAAGAAGAGCGTCAAGCTGCAGCGCCGGGTCCTGCCCCGCCGTCGACACCCGCGTGTACCCCAGAAGTCTCATGACGACATCATGCCTCATAAAGCACATTCACCGGAAGGTCTGAGACAGAACGCGGTGCGACGACTTTACGAGACACCATGGGCCTCCCGTCGACCCAGCTCGTGCCGGCGCCGTAGTCACCAAACGCGGCGTCGCGTAAAGCTGTAGATTCTTGAGGCGCCACCAGCTTGCCACCTTGTGGAAGGGCGGCGATTGCTTGGCGCGAAGCGCTTTCGCCTTGAACTATCCGCGTCGACGTAATCTGGGGCCGACTCTGAGCGCGACTGTGACGTAGCGGTAGAGTTGGTGCCTGCTTGCCGGGCGGCAGAACGCGGGCGCCTGCGTTCAGGCGTCATGGCGAGCAAGGGCTAGTGGAAGGGTGAAGCAGTGGGGCAAGCGCAGGAGCAAGACATGGACACGATGCAGATCGGTGAGGTCGCCGAACGCACCGGGCTGTCGATGCGCACTATCCGCCACTACGACAATGTAGGGCTGGCGCCGCCCTCGGCCCGCAGTGAGGGCGGATTTCGGCTCTACACCCAGGCCGACGTCGAGCGGCTCAACTACGTCCGGCGGATCACTCCGCTGGGATTCAGCCTGGAGGAGACCGCCGAGATCCTCGCCATTCTGGAGGCCAAGGAACCGGTCGAGGCCACTGCCGCGTACTTGGAAAGGGTCCGGGTGGCCCGGGAGAAGATGGCCCGCAAACTGCGCCAAGCCGACGAGCTCATCGACGCCCTGCAGGACCGCGTCCACGACTAAACCTGCCCCCCCCCCCGCTGGCGGAGCGAGGTGGGCCAGCAGCCAGACTCTACCCTCACGTTAGGGTAGAGTTAGTGTCGAAACTTTTCCCGGTGACTACCTGATGCCCCGCCCCTTGGGCGGCCGGGCTGCCTCGTAAGGCCGGGGTCCTTCTTGTTCACGACCTGATGGGAGACCTGCGTGTCCACCACAATCCACACCGCCCCGCCGGCGAATGCCACCCCCGAAGAACGCCAATCCGTCCTGGCGACCCTGAAGCGCCCGCGCTGGCTGAAGACCGAGGTGCTGGCCGGCCTGATCGTCGCGCTGGCGTTGATCCCTGAGGCCATCGCGTTCTCGCTGATCGCCGGGGTGGACCCGCAGGTGGGTCTGTTCGCTGCCGCCACGATGGCCATGTCCATCGCCTTCCTGGGTGGGCGGCCGGCGATGATTTCTGCGGCCACCGCGGCCACCGCTCTGGTGATCGCCCCGCTGATGGCCTCGCACGGGCTGGACTACTTCCTCGTCGCGGTCATCCTTGCCGGTGTCTTCCAGGTGATCCTCGGGGTGCTCGGGGTGGGCAAGCTGATGCGCTTCATCCCCCGGTCGGTGATGGTCGGCTTCGTCAACGCCTTGGGCATCTTGATCTTCACCTCCCAGCTACCAGACCTGATCGGCGTCCCGTGGCTGGTCTACCCGCTCACCGCCGCCGGCCTGGCGATCATCTACCTGCTGCCACGGATCACCACGGTCGTCCCAGCCCCGCTGATCTCGATCATCGTTGTCACCGCTCTGGCCCTGGTCTTCGCACTCAACGTGCCCACCGTCGGGGACAAGGGTCAGCTGCCCGACGCCCTGCCCACCCTGTTCCTGCCTGACGTGCCCTTCACCCTGGAGACCTTCCAGATCGTCGCCCCCTACGCACTGGGCATGGCCCTCGTCGGGCTGCTGGAATCCCTGATGACGGCCAAGCTGGTCGATGACATCACCGACACCCGCTCGAACAAGGTCCGCGAGTCCTGGGGCCAGGGCGCGGCGAACATCATCAGCGGCTTCTTCGGCGGAATGGGCGGCTGCGCGATGGTCGGGCAGACCATGATCAACGTCAAGGCCTCCGGGGCCCGCACCCGGATTTCCACCTTCCTGGCCGGCGTCTTAGTCCTGGTGTTGGCCGTGTCCCTCGGGGAGGTAGTGGCGCTGATCCCGATGGCCGCCCTGGTCGCGGTGATGATCTTCGTGTCGATCGCCACCTTCGACTGGCACTCCGTCCGTCCCTCAACGCTGAAAATGATGCCCAAGTCCGAGACCATCGTCATGGTAGTCACCGTCATCGCGACCGTCGCCACCCACAACCTAGCCGTCGGCGTCGGGCTCGGGGTGCTCACCGCGATGGTGCTCTTCGCCCGCAGGGTCGCGCACTTCGCCACCGTCACGCGCACCGTCAAGGGCGAGGGCGAGCAGGCCGTAGCTCGGTACACCGTGGACGGGGAACTGTTCTGGGCCTCCTCCAACGACCTCTACACCCAGTTCGAGTACGCCGAGGACCCTCAGCGCATCGTCATCGACCTGACGACCTCACACCTGTGGGATGCCTCGACCATCGCCGCACTAGATTCCGTGGAGGACAAGTACCGCCACTACGGCAAGAACGTCGAGGTCATCGGCCTCAACGAGGCCAGCCAAAACATGCGCAACCGCATGTCCGGCAAGCTCGGCGCCGGACACTAAACCACCACGCACCCTCCCCGCGCCCGAGGCTCACACGCTGGACCAGTATTCGCACGTGTCAGCGCGGGGCCCCGCTGTGGCCGGGAGTGCGCCACCGAGCGATCACAGAACGCCGCCATTCATCGCCAAACTTCACATCTCCGATTCCCGCAGGGGCGAACGGAGATAATCATGAACACCATTATGGCGACCCTCATTATTGTCTTTGGCCTCGGCACTGGGATGTCATTCGGGCTGAGCCTGTACTCATTACAGGGTGAAGCTGAGATCCCTTCCGCCTTCCCGCCGATCATGACGATCTGCCTAGTATCGCTCTTTGGTCTCAACTTCGGCATCGGGCTCGGTGGCTTCTTTGCCGGGGATCCGCACGACTACGCAAGAGCGAAGGCCTTCGAGAGTGACCCGCCTGAACCCGCAGCAGCCGCGATGGATGATTGCGCCAACCCAACACCGCTCCAATCCAGTCAGCCTTCGCCCGAGACGCACCGCGACTACTACCGCCTCTAACACCGCCACTCTGCAAGCCACGACACCAATACAACGAGTAGATTAGTCACTTATTAGACACTTTCTCTGATACTTCCCTTTGTTGGTAAGGTCATACATCGAAACTGAAAATCGAAAGGTCACCGGATCGACGCCGGTCGGAGCCACCACACAATGAAAACCCTCGCTTCGGCGAGGGTTTTCGTGTATCCGCAGCCGGCCCACAGCCGCCCAGGCTCAGTCAGCCCTCGCTGAGCGCGGGCAGGGATGCTTCGGGAACCTGCCGCCGATTGCGCGGTGGGAGGATCGTGCCGCGTCGATGAGCCATCCAGACGAAGACGGCCCCTGCGAGAATGCAGATTGCAATGGAGAGCACACTGCCCTCGGGGCCGAAGTCTCCGCCGGTCAGAAGCACCGGGCCCGACATCGTCGCATCCAGCAGCCCCTGCGGAGTATCGGCCCCGGAGACTTCGGTGCTGAAGACTCCGCCAGCAGCGATGTTCCATCCGAAATGCAGACCGATCGGAACCCACAGTCGTCTTGTCGCCATATAGGCAGCGGTGAGCATAAAGCCGGCCTCGACCGCGATGGCGATCGCACCGAAGAGTGAAGCGTTGGGGTTCAGCAGGTGCATGAGGCCGAACGCCAGTCCGGTGACCACCATGGCGATCCATGACCCGGTCCGCTCTTCGACGACTCGGAACAGGACACCCCGGAAGATCACTTCCTCGGTGACCGCGGCTGCTGCCATGAGACCGAGCAGCCCCAACAGTGCTCCCGGAGATCCGAGTCCATCAACCGTGTACCCGCCGAGGAGCGCAATGGCAGCGATCGAAAGACAGAACAGGCCGATGCCGATGAGCGCTCCGAGGCTGAGCGCCCGGAGAGCACCTGCCGATGACACCTCGACGACCGGGCGATGTTCAGTGCGCCGCACGACAGCGCGGTAGACGATGAGCGTGAGGGTGGCAGTGATCAGCCCTGCCAGGAGAGCAAACACACCGTTTCCTCCCACGATATTTGCCGCGACTCCTCCGAGCGCGGTGACTGCCACAACGGCGACAAGCTGTTTGATGAGACGCACGACATTGACTCCATTCATAGGATGACCGGAAGCGTTCGCCCCGTCCATCCGCGACGATAGGGGGCACGTGTCTGGGCCGACATCACTCTGGAGAGTGAAAAGAGAAGAGACCAACTGGTTACGAATCGGTAACTATGGCATGTATTGTGATGTCGGTAACAGCGCCCCCAATCGAACCATGCGCTGAAACTCGAGCTGCAAAGGAGCAAACATATGACCCGCGGTACCCCAATCGAAGGTGCACGAGTACTGATCACCGGCGCCGGCAGCGGCATCGGCCGTCTGATGGCACTCGACGCCGCAGCGCGTGGAGCAGCGGAAGTTCTCATCTGGGATCTCTCAACTGAGAGCGGACAGCGCGTTGCCGACGAGATCGCGGCAACCGGCACCAACGCCCGGTCCTTCACCGTCAACGTGGGCAACTCCAAACAGGTCACAGCAATCGCCGAAGACACCGGACCCGTGGACGTCCTCATCAACTGCGCCGGAATCGTCACCGGCACGAAGCTGCTCGAGGCCGATGAGGCCGCGATCCGCCGAGTCTACGATGTCAACACCCTCGCCCTGTACTGGGTCACCCGTGCCTTCCTGCCCGGAATGCTCGAGCGCGACCGGGGCACGGTGGTCACCATCTCAAGTGCTGCAGGAATGGTCGGCGTAGCCAGGCAGACCGACTACTCGGCGAGCAAGTACGCCGCGGTGGGCTTCACCGAATCACTGCGTGCCGAACTGCGCGCCGATGGTCACAACGTCAACACCCTCGTCGTCTGCCCGTTCTACATCAACACCGGCATGTTCGAAGGCGTCAAGACCAAGTTCCCACGTCTTCTGCCCATCCTCGAAGAGAACAACGTCGCCAACGACGTCCTGGACTCCGTCGAATCGGGTCGTGAGCAGCTGGTCATGCCGTCGTTGGTCCGCATCCTGCCCGGGGCGCGACTGCTGCCAACACGGGTCTTCGACAAGGTGATGGACTTCCTCGGCGTCAACAAGACCATGGATCACTTCACCGGCCGCCGCCCCGTGATCGCAGAACAGAACACTGCATCACCGGCCGCCGAGCTCAATGATGCCGACCCTGTCTCGGCACCCGCATCGCGCTGAGCAGCAACACGGCCCACTCCTCTCATTGTCCCCGCCCCTGCTGGTAGACAATGAGAGGAGTCCCGTCGGCACGAGGGTCGCCGGGATACCGAGGTCTCTGAGGAGGAGTGCGTCATGGCCGTCACCGATCTGGTCCTCGAAGGCGGGGGCGCCAAACTCCCGGGACTCGTCGGCGCGGTCAATGCGCTGAGCTCGGCGAACTATTCCTTCAACCGCATCGCGGGAACCTCGGCCGGCGCGATCGTGGGCGCTCTGACTGCCGCAGGATTCCCTCCGGAACGACTCATCGAAACGATTCTGGGCAAGGACTTCACCGACTTCGAGGACCTCAGCCCGGCCTTCCGTCTCGCGCCGTGGCTGGGGAAGATTCAGGGGCTCGTGTTCCATAAGGGGATGTATCTCGGCTCGGCCCTCTATGACTTCCTTGACGAGCTCCTCGCCGCGCAGGGCATCCGAACCTGGGGCGACCTGCGCCTGCACGATGCCAACAGTGCACTTCCGCCGGAACGCCAGTACCGCCTCGTCGTCATCGTCTCCGATGTCTCACGTGGTCGCATGCTCCGTCTGCCCTGGGACTACCGCGAGGCACTGGGCGTCGACCCGGATTCGCAATCGGTCGCCGAGGCGGTCTGTGCTTCCGCGGCAACTCCGTTCTTCTTCCGGCCCCGCTCCCTGCAGGCAGACCCGCATACCGCCGGCGGTGCCTCGGTGCTCGCGGCCGATGGTGGCCTGCTCTCGAACTTCCCCGTCGACATCTTCGATCGCAGAGACAGCCAGCCTGCACGCTGGCCCACCCTGGGGGTGATGCTCTCGGCCAAGACCACGGCCGAAGCCGAATGGCGGCCCAATGCGAACACCTACCAATATGCGCTCTCGCTGCTGTCGACGATGATCAATGCCCACGACCGGCGCCATATCGATGAGCCCTCGGTCACCGATCGCACGATCTTCGTCGACACCGGTGCACAGAGCAGCACCGACTTCGATCTGACGATGGCGGACAAGATGGAGCTCATCGGGTCAGGTGAGGCCGCGGCCGAAGAGTTCCTCAGCGCCTGGGACTGGCAGGCATGGAAGGAACGCTACGACCGCAGGTGATCGCACCACCTGCGCACCGCCCGCTGCTCGTGCAACAATGTGAGCGTCGACAGACACGACCACCACCGAAGGAGCGATCATGAGCGACAATCCCAACGATCCGACACAGTGGCAGGACGAACCCGAGATGGGTGCACCGCTGATGGATGACCCCACCCTCGACGAACCCACGGCCGATGAGCTCGATGATCCGGAGCTCAATGCCGCCGAGGCGGAAGCCGATGACGTCGATCCGGAACTCGATGTCGAACCCATCGACGCCGAACCCGGTGCCGATGGCCCCGAGGGCACAGGCATCGAAGGTGCCGATGATGCCCTGCTCGAGGACTCGGGTGAGGGCGACGAACTCGATGCCCCGGACATCTCCGGTGAGTTCTCCACGGATTCAGCCACCGCGGCCGATCTGGGGAATCGTCCCGGTGATGAGATGCTGACCGAAGACGAGGACTGAACCGAGAACTGACCTGTGGTTAGTCGCCCAGCTGCGAGACCGTCCGGTAGGTCAGCACATTCGCTGTCTGCGCCGGGCGGTCTTCTCTCAGCCCACTCAGTGACTGCGCTGCCGCCGAGATCGCGGCCCGGTAGAGCAACGAACCGGTGCTGATCCTGGCCACCCCCACCTCGGCGAACTGCCCACGTGAGTACCGCGGACTGGCGAGAACGTTGACCGGCAGCGGACTCGCGTCCACGATCGGCTTAACGACTGCCAGATCTAGGTCACCGGGAACGAAGATCCCATCTGCCCCGGCATCGACATAGCGGCGCATCCGCTCGAGGGTATCGCCGAGGCTGTCCTGACCGGTGCAGTACGTGTCGATCCGCGCGTTGACGAAGAGATCCGGGAATCCCTCCTTGATCGCGGAGACCTTGCCCACCAGGGCCAAAGGTTCGACGAGGCGCCCGCGAGCGGAATCCTCGATGTTGATTCCGTCGATCCTCAGGTCGGCGCCCTCTCCTGCGAAGGCACCTCGCAGAGTTTCAACGACTGTGGCCGGGTCGTCACCGTAGCCGTCTTCGAAATCGCAGGTGAGCAGGGCATCGGGCAGTGACCGTCTGATGTTTTCCAGCAGGTCCGCCATCGCCCTGAGCGTTTCACGATCCTCATCGGCGGCGCCGATTCCGGCGGCCACACCCAGACTGGTGGTGCCTACGGCAGGGTGACCCGCCTCGGCGAACAATCGCGCACTTGCCACATCCCAGGCACAGGGCAGGATGAACGGGTTTCCGGGTATGTGAAGGCTGTGGAAGGTCCGGTGCGGGTCGGTAGTTGTGCTGGTCATAGCTGTGTCACCTCGGTGGTGAGAATCCAGTCGAGTTCGTCCCGACCGGTCGGTGTGAGTGTGAGTGCGCGAGAGCTGCGACGGCGGACGATCCATTCCCGGTCGAGGAATTGTGCGCAGATGGCATCTCCCAGCCACCCGCCGAGGTGGGTGCGTCGTTCCGTCCAATCGAGGCAGGCACGTGTCAGCGGGCGAGAGATTGAGGCCGCGGTGGGGACATCGATTCCCCATTCTTCTGCCAGGCCAGAAATTCCCGGCTCGGTCACGGTCGCGGTGTCATCGGCCCATCCTCTCGCGGTGACTGCCGCCCAGATCTGGACTCCCAGATGTCCGGCGATGTGCCGGTAGCAGGTTCGTGCCTCAAGGAGGTGCCGGTCGCGGGTCTTGGCCGCCAGGCTCGGGGCCGATTCGATCCGCTCCCCCGCCAGCGCACCCGTGTGTTCGAGCCAGTCGGCGATGTCTCTCGAGGCCAGCTGCACATAGCGGTGCCGACCCTGCCGACGTTCGGCCAGTACGCCGCGAGCGATGAGGATGCTGACGTGTTCGGACGTCGATGACATCGGCACCTGCAGGGCACGTGAGAGCTCCGTGAGCGTCCATGCTCTGCCGTCGAGGAGGCTCGTGCAGATCATGACGCGGGTGGGGTCGGCGAGCGCCGAGGCCAACGCGGCGATGTCCGGTGCCGATTCCGGGTGGCTCCTGGTCATAGCTCGATGGTATGCCCCTGAATGTTCGGGCTCGGCCGAACTGTGTTAGAACGAGAGAGGAAAGGAGGCGCTCTTGTCGTCATCGCCCTATCCCCATCGACAGCAGTTCGACTTGCCGCATGCCGGTTCTGGTCGTCCTGTTCACCGCCTCGGCATCATCGCCACTGTTGCGACCTTCGGCGGTCTCCTCTTCGGCTATGACACCGGAGTTGTCAACGGCGCTCTTGAGCCGCTGAGCGAGGACTTCAACCTCACCGCCCTCTCCGAGGGCCTCGTCGTCGCCAGCCTCATGGTCGGTGCCGCTTTCGGTGCCGTCTTCGGCGGTCGCGTCGCCGATGCCTATGGCCGCCGGCACACGATTCTGCTGCTCGCCGGTGTCTTCATCATCGGCACGCTGGGCTGTGTGCTGGCCCCGGGCGCGGAGTTCCTCATCGGTGCTCGCTTCGTCCTGGGCATCGCCGTCGGCGGGGCCTCTGCCACCGTGCCTGTGTATCTGGGCGAGATCGCCCCCTCAGAGAAACGCGGCTCCTTCGTCACCCGCAATGAGCTGATGATCGTGGCGGGGCAGCTCGCAGCGTTCATCATCAACGCAGTGATCTTCAACGTCTGGGGCCATGTCGACTCCATCTGGCGCTGGATGCTCCTCGTCGCCCTCCTGCCCGCGATCGCCCTGCTCGTGGGCATGATCTTCCAACCCGAGAGTCCTCGCTGGCTGATCTCGAAGGGCCGCACGGAGGAGGCTCTCGAGGTGCTCAGACAGGTCCGCTCCCCCGAACGCGCCGAGGCGGAGGTCGCCGAGGTCACCCACCTCGCATCCGAGGACGCCAAGCAGGCCACCGGTGGACTCTCCGATCTCGGAACCCGTTGGGTCCTGCGCCTGGTCATCATCGGTGCGGGCCTCGGCTTCTTCCAGCAGCTCACCGGCATCAACTCGGTCATGTACTACGGCACGCAGCTGCTCACCAACGCCGGACTCGACTCCGGGGTCGCCATCATCGGCAACATCGCCAACGGCGTCTTCTCCCTGGCCGGCATCTCGGTGGGCATGTTCCTGCTCAACAGGCTGCCGCGTCGAGTCATGTTCCTCACCGGCTACGCGCTCATCGCGTTCTTCCACATCCTCATCGCGCTCACCGCGGTCGTCATTCCACCGGGACCGGCCCAAGCCTGGACAGTCCTCGTCTTCCTCGTCCTCTTCGTCTTCTCCATGCAGGGCACGGTGGGACCGCTGACCTGGCTGATGCTCTCAGAGATCTTCCCCATGAAGATCCGCAGCTTCGCCATGGGCATCTGCGTTTTCGTGCTGTGGATCATGAACGCCGTCGTCGCCCAATTCTTCCCACCGCTCATCGAGGCGATGGGCATGACCGCGACCTTCAGCATGTTCGCCGGCTGCGCCGTCATCGCCTTCATCTTCCTCTACACGCTCCTGCCCGAGACGAAGGACAAGGACCTCGCCGAGTTCGAGCGCGAGTTCAAGGCGAAGTACGGCAGAAAGTAAGGAGTCACCATGTCAGTTGCGGTTGCAGTCACCGACAGCCCCGAAGGCCGCACGGCCTTGGACAGTGCCGTCGCCGAGGCCCGAGCCCTGGATACCGGTCTGCTGCTCATCAACCTCACCCTCCACGATTTCACCGACGACGAGATCCCTGCCGATCTCGATGTCACGCTCATCAACCGCTCCGGACGCGGTGACCGTGATCCGGTCACGGCCGTCCTCGATGAGCTGTCCGACCACGCCGAGGTGGATCGACTCGTCCTCGGTGTGCGCAGTCGGTCCCGGGTGGGCAAGGTTCTGCTGGGTTCCGTCGCCCAGCGCCTCATCCTCCGCTCCCCCGTGCCCGTGCTCACCGTCCGGGTGCCGGAGGCTGCCCGGCGTTGAAGCGGAAGCTCAGCCGGCCGAGAGTGTTCGCTTGACCCCGAGGATCGTCGCGGTCGCCAGGCCGAGGATGCCGGCGAGGAAGAATGGGGCGCCGTAGCCGCCCCAGACAGAGATGGCGGTGCCGACGTAGACGATGAACAGGGCCGCCGAGACCCACACCATCATCCGTTCTGACTCCCGGAAGACGGACTGCGCGTTCTCTGCGGTCACGACGACCGGGAAGTTGAGCATCTGCGGCCGGGTGGACAACCATGAGGTTGCGGCGATGAGCACACAGAGCAGACCGACGAGGACGAACAGAGTCCAGCTCGGACCGTAGCTGTCGGCCCTGCCCGCAAGGTCGAAGTGGGTGGGAATCAGATCGGGCAGAAACGGGTAGCCGGCCAGCAGAACCGCGGAGAGCACTCCAGTGGCAAGCAGCGTCGAGCGTCGGATCCACTTGGTGAGAGTCCCGGTCACATAGTTCGTCGCGTAGTTGTCGTGCCCCACCATATGACGATCGTACCCGTCACCAGCGGGCCGCTTTGGGCCCGGCGTCTCACGGTGACATAGGCTGGACTGCGATCACCCGGGCCGCGGACGCTAAGGAGCAGTCATGACTGATATGACGGTGGAGAACTCGGCGGCCGACCGCCTCGAATCCGCGCTGTCGGGACGCATCGACCGGGCCGCGATGGACGAGATCGCCGAACTTGCCCACCAGGTTCCCCTCCCCGAGCTGACCCGCCTCGTCCACACGAGCACACCCCTGCAGTCGGCGGTCCTTTTCCGCATCCTGGATAAGGATGAAGCTCTTGCCGTCTTCGAGAACCTTCCTCCGGGTTACCAGGCGGAACTGATCCAGAGCCTGCGGGAACCGGAGGTCGCCCACATCGTCGAGGGCCTCGACCCCGACGACCGTGCCGAACTCTTCGGCGAACTTCCCGCCAACGTCGCCCGCAGGCTGATGAGCGGACTCGATGCCGAAGAACGCGAGATGACCACCGCGGTCCTCGGCTACCCGAAGAAGGCGATCGGCCGGTACATGTCACCCGAGGTGCTCAGCCTCCACGAGGACTGGACCGCCGCCGAGGCGATGGAGGTCGTCCGTGCCCGCATCGACGGTCCTGAGACCGTCTACCTCCTGCCCGTCGTCGGGGTCGGTCGTGTCCTCTTGGGCGTGGTGTCACTGCGTAACCTCATCGCCGCCGAGGCCGAGGCTCCCGTCGGGGACCTGGTGCGCGAATCCATCAGCACGCAGGCGCTGACCGACCGTGAGGTCGCCTCCCGCCAGTTCCTCTCCCACCGGCTCATTGCGATGCCGGTCGTGGACCAGGAGGACCGCCTCGTCGGGATCCTGACCATGGACGATGTCCTCGACATCGTCGACGAGGAGGATGCCGAGGACATCGCCCGCTCCAGCGGCTCCGAACCCCTCGACCGCTCCTACCTCTCGAGCACAATCTTCCGGCTGGTCAAGAGCCGCATCGTGTGGCTGCTGGTCCTCGCCGTCTCCGCAATCCTCACCGTGCAGGTCCTCGAGGTCTATGAGGATCGGCTCGACCAGGTCGTCATCCTCGCCCTCTTCATCCCGCTGCTCACCGGCACGGGCGGCAACACCGGCAACCAGGCTGCAACGACCGTGACCAGGGCGCTGGCCGTGGGCGAAGTGAGAATCCGCGACCTCGGGAAGGTCATCTGGCGCGAGCTGCGGGTCGGTGCCCTGCTGGGCGCCGTGCTCGGCACCTTGGGCTTCATCGTCGCCGGTCTGGTC
Source organism: Brevibacterium aurantiacum (assembly GCF_003932995.1). Lineage (NCBI taxonomy): Bacteria > Bacillati > Actinomycetota > Actinomycetes > Micrococcales > Brevibacteriaceae > Brevibacterium > Brevibacterium aurantiacum. Next base: position 773,158 of record NZ_CP025333.1, on the reverse strand, counting down.
TATGGGTGGCCGATCGGTCTGGTCATCGGACTGACTCTGCTGTCAGTGTGCATGATGGCCGCGACCGTGGGCGGACTGATGCCGATCATCGCGAAGCGCGTCGGGGCGGATCCGGCGGTGTTCTCCAACCCGTTCATCTCCACGTTCTGCGACGCCACCGGCCTGATCATCTACTTCACCATTGCCACGACGATTCTGGGGCTCAGCTGATCGCAGTTCGTCTCGGCCGGTGAAAGATCCAATCACCAAGTCTTGTCAAGGTTTTGTTGACACACCAGGAGTGTCAACTTAACCTTGACGCATGACTTCATTCAATTTCTTTGCAATCACCGAAGACCGCCCCTCGACCCGCTGGCAGTCACTGTTCGATGCCGTCTGGCCCGGCTACCGGGCGTGGTACCTCCGCGACGGGGATCTCGCTCGGCCCAGTCTGGCCACAGCCGAGGCCAAACTGCGCGAACACATGCCCGAACTCGTCCCCACCTGGCAGCGCCTGGTCGAACTCGCACGCGGGGACGAGACCGCGGCACGCATGCTCACCCTGTGGAACCCGCCGCGTTTCCTCCCCGGCTGTTCACAGGTTGCCTTGCAATCACCTGAGCCGGCGCTGGTGCGCAACTATGACTACGGGTTGGAGCTGTTCGAACAGGTCCACGCCTCGACTCGCTTCGGCTCACGCCGGGTGATCGGGACCTCCGACTGCCTATGGGGTCTCCTCGATGGGATGAACGAGGACGGACTCGCCGTCTCCTTGGCCTTCGGTGGGCGTCCAGGCGACGGTGACGGCTTCGCCGCTCCGCTGGTCGTGCGCTTCCTGCTGGAGGTCGCCGACTCCGTGCCGGAGGCCCTGCGCCGACTCGAGACGATACCGGTGTCCATGTTCTACAACCTGACCATGATCGATGCCGACGGCACAGCAGTGACGGCCTACGTCGGTCCCGGGATGGCCCCGGAGGTCATCGATGATCCGGTGGCGACGAACCATCGCGGTCGCCACCCGGAGTTCCCCGAACATGCACGACGATTCCGCAGCCTCGAGCGACAGGACTTGCTCACCGAGGCAGTGGAACAGGGGTGCGATGTGCAGGAGCTGGCCGAGAGAATGCTCAGCCCCGGAGTCTTCAGCGACGACTACGACAACGCCTTCGGCACCCTGTACACTGCCGTCTATCTGCCGCTGCGAGGCGAGGTCGAATATCATTGGCACGACCGCACCTGGACCCGCAGCCTGAACTCTACCGAGGAGATGATCATCGTGACCCTCGATGAAGACAGCCCCGAACCGATACCTGTCGACGGGCAGCCCGAGAACCAGCCGATCACGGACCCGGTCAGGGAATTCGCGGGCTCCGCTGTGGCCGATCTGCTCGACACAGCACGGCAGGCCGTCCACGATCTGTCCCATTCGCCGGACCCCGAGGCGTTTTCGGCTCTGCTCAGCCTCTCCGCCGAGGTCGGTGAGGCTCTGGGGACCAGTGCTCGCACGATGGCCGAGCACAATTCCTGGGCCCGGGTGGCCGAGATGGCCGACGTCAGCCGTCAGGCAGCCTGGCAGCGCTGGCGCTGAGCGTCCACGCGCCCCGGCCGCAACATCACGCCGACCACGCCGACCACAGTTGGGCGTAACGGCCACCTGCCGCGACCAACTCCTCGTGCGGGCCCTCTTCGACGACCCGTCCGTGCTCCATGACGAGAACCCGGTCAGCGGTCTCGGCCTGGCTGAGGCGGTGAGCGACAACGAGGGCACCACGTCCGGCGAGGGCGGCACGGGCAGATGCTTCGAGCACGTGAGCACCGGCGGATCCGGCCTCCGCGGTCGCCTCGTCGAGGATCGCGAAGTCGGGGTCGGCAAGCACCAGCCTGGCCAGGGCGATCGACTGGTCCTCAACGGCGCTGAGGCGTGTGCCGCCGTCACCGACCTCGGTGTCCAGCCCGTGCGGCAGTGCGGTGGCCCAGCTGGCGCCAACCGTATCCAATGCCGCGATGATCTGCTCGTCCGAGGCCTCCGGGACCGGCAGCGCCACGTTCTCACGCAGGGTCCCGGTGAACGTGTGCACCTCTTGGGCGACCATCGTGATGTGCCCGCGCAGTCTGTCGTCGGGCAGCTCGGTCAGTGACACCGACCGTTCCGTCTCCCCCGCCGAGGTGGTTGTGCCCCTGGCGAGTTCAGCTCGGCCTCGGGTGGGTGCGGAGAGTCCCGCCGCGATCCGGGCCAGCGTCGATTTTCCGGCCCCGGTGGTGCCGACGACGGCGACGACCTCGCCGGGGTTCAGGCGCAGACTCACACCCTTGAGGACATGGTTGCTCGATTCGGGATCCTCATCGTAGGAAAACCATAGGTCCTCCAGCACCAGGGACGGACGGTCGATGCTGATGTCGTTCGTCCGCCTCGGCGAACTTGCTGCTTCATCGATGACGCCGACCATGCGGGTCAGTGAGGCACCTGCGGATTGGACCTGGTCGAAGAGGCCGACCAGGGCGCCGATCGGGTTGAACAGGCGGTGGAAGACCAGGGCCGCGGTGGTCACGGCACCAGCGGTCGTCTCCCCGAAGTAGACGAGGGCGAATCCGGCGATGAGGAGCAGAGAGAGCACAACAGCCTCGGCGCGGTTATTGCGTGAGAAGGCGCGGGTGAGGAAGCTGAATACGCCGATCGAGAGGTCCCGGGCCTGCCCTGAGGCGGCGTCGATGCGGGAGAGCTCCCCGGACTCCGCACGGTAGGCACGCAGGGTTCGGGCACCGGTGAGTCCACCGAGGAGACGTCCGGCGCGACGCCCGAAGGCAGCGCGCTCCTCCTTGTAGAGCGGTTCCGACCTGGGCAGATACCAGCGCAGGGTGAGCCAGTACATCGGCAGGGCGACGAGGCCGACGATGCCCAGGCGCCAATCGATCGCGGCCAGACCGACAGCGGAGACGATGACGATGAGGAGTGATTCGACGACGAGTGGCAGCACCTGCGCTGCGGCCTCACTGATCTTGCGGGAATCGTCGGCGACCCTCGAGACCAGGTCACCCGTTCCCGTCGATTCGATGCGCTGTGCTTCGAGGGTGAGCGCGGAGTCGACGACCTGTGTGCGCAGGTCTGCGACGACAGGCATCGCGATATGGGCCAGCGCCCACGCGCCGATCCAGGTGCCCAAGGCCATGACCACGCCGGCGATGGCTACGGCGATCGCGCACGTGAAGACGACATCCGAGCCGGCTCCGGCAGGGAGTTCGTCGACGAGGCGGCCGATCGCCCACGGTCCCACGAGTCCGGCACCGGCGTTGGCGATTCCGGCGAGGATGAGGACGATGAGCCAGTTCCAGCGGGCGCGCAGCAGCGGAGCCAGATGGGCGAATGAGCGACGCCGAGAGGCGATCGCCAGTGTGGTCTGAGGAGACTGTTCACTCATCGGGTCACCGCGTTTCGGTAGGCTGCGGCGGCGAGGAGCTCGGCGTGCTTGCCCACGAGGCTGGGGCCGGTGGTGGGCACGAACACGACCGAGTCGGCGGCCGCGAGGAAGGCCGGTGAGCTGGTGAAGATGAGCGTGGCGGCACCACCGCGTGAGCTGCGCAGGTCCTGAAGGCCGGAGGCTATGCGTGCTTCGGTGACGGCGTCGACCGCGGTCGTGGGTTCGTGGAGGATAAGGACCTGCGGGTCGGCGTGCAGGGCCCTGGCCAGGGCCACCCTTTGGCGCTGACCACCGGAGAGGTTGCCGCCGAGTTCCTGGATGCGGTGGTCGAGTCCATTCTCGACGAGACCAAGGAGTTCGTCGACACCCGAGGCGGCCAGCACCTCGGCGCTCACAGGGGCCTCGCCGGCACCCGGGATCATGGTGATGTTGGAGCGGATCGTGCCCTCGAACAGGTCAACTGTGTGCGGTGAGACGAGCATCTGGCCCACCGTGGTACCGCGGGCGTGGGTGCTCAGGGCGGCGAGAAGCGCCGACTCCGGTGCGGGGTCCTCTGTGACGATGCAGGTCAGGGTGCCGAAGTTGGTGGTGACGTCGACCGTGCGCTCCTCCCCCACGGACCAATCGCGGATGCTGATCGCCTCGTCGTCGATATCGACGGTCGGTGCTGGTGCGTCCGACGGTGCTGTTATCGACTCGGAATCGTCGATGTCGGTCAGCAGCTGGGTGATCCGCTGGGCGGCTCCGTGGGATTGGGCGAAGAGGCCGACGATCTCGGCCAGCGCGCGCATCGGTTCGGTGAGGAACGCGGTCATGCCGAGGATGCCGATGAGTGCGCCGACGCTCATCTGTCCGTCAATGAGGCGCAGGCCGGCGACGATGAGGACGATGGCGAGCACGACCGACATGACGAGTGCTCCGAGGCCGGCGAGGCGGCCGGTCCTCTCACCGGTGGCGATGCCGGCGGTCGCGGCCTCGTCCGAGGTGTGACGGTAGCGGTCCACGGCCCAGGTTTCTCCGCCCATTGCCTTGATCACGCGCAGCCCGTGCATGAGGTCGGAGGCCGACCGGCCGGCTCGCGCCACGGCCTCGAGCTGTGCGTTGGCCTTGGTGGACACGGATCGTCCGGGCAGGGCAACGATGAGCAGCCCGATGGGCACTGCAATGAGGACGACGAGTCCGGTCACGGGGTCAGCGATGAGGAGGAAGACGGCGGCCGTGATCATGCCCAGCACCGAGGCGATTCCTCGTCCCAGCTGGGCGAAGGACTGGGCTGCCGTGTCCGCGTCTGCCGAGGCGATCGAGAGGACCTCACCGGAGGCGCGGTCGGGTGGAAGGTTCGCCGAGGTGAGAGCTGCGTGGGTGATTTCCACGCGCAGGGCGTGCGCCTCATGTTCGCGGGCAGAGTTGCACAATCGTGCACCGAATCTGTAGCCGAGGCTGAGCACGGTGAAGAGCAGGGCGATGCCGAGGATCGAGACGAGGAGCATCGGGAGGGAGAGCGGGATGATCGCGACGTCGACGACGATGCCGATGGCCACGGGGACGAGTGCCTCACAGACCTGCCACAGCGACATAGTGATGACGCCGGGAAGCAGGAAACCGAGCCGCCGGCGGACGGCTCTGCGGAGAAGCATCGAACCTGATGAGGGAGTCTGCGGCACGAAGGCTACCCTAACATTTTGCGAGGAGTCATGAACGTCTCACTTGGGCTTACGATGGCCTTATGGGCAATAGGCTCGATGGCAACATCGCATCAGCGGCTGACCGCACCATCGTCATCACCGGTGGCAACAGCGGAATCGGCCGAGGCACAGCGTCCATGCTTGCGGGCATGGATGCACATGTCGTGCTGGCGGTGCGCAACCTGGACAAGGGACGGGCCGCGGCGAAGTCGATGCGCGGACCTGTCGATGTGCGAGAACTCGACCTCGCCGATCTCGCTTCGGTGCGTGCCTTCGCCGAGGAATTTTCCGACCCGATCGACATCCTCATCAACAATGCGGGGATCATGGCCCCGCCCCTGGGGCGCACTGCTGACGGGTTCGAATCCCAGTTCGGCACGAACCATCTGGGCCATTTCGCCCTGACAAACCTGCTTTTTCCCCAGATCCGAGATCGGGTGGTCACCGTGTCCTCGATCGGACATCGAATGGGGACCATCGACTTCGATGACCTCAATTGGGAACGCAGGCCGTATAAGCCGATGCCGGCCTACGGGCAGTCAAAGCTGGCGAACCTCCTCTTCACCTCCGAACTCCAGCGACGGCTCACCAAGGTGGGCTCGTCCGTCATCGCGGTCGCGGCCCATCCGGGACTGGCGGCGACGAACCTCTACCGGCTGCAGGGCAACCGCCTACTCGCGTCTGTCACCGAGGCTGTGATCGGTCTGATCTCGCAAGACGAACAGCAAGGAGCTGTGCCGACACTGTGCGCAGCCACAGCAGACATCCCGGGCAACAGCTATGTCGGGCCGCGCCGTTTCAAGGAGACTTTCGGACAGCCGAAGCTCGTCGGCCGCTCTCGCGAGGCGCAAGACGCCGAGGTGGCACGGCGCCTTTGGGCTGTGTCGGAGGAGCTGACTGGGGTGGAGTTCCCCGAGCTCTGAGGCGGGCCACACCCTGATGATGAACTTGTCGCGCTCAGCCCAGCCGGCTCATGCGCTTTGCAAGATCATTCATCTGAGTAGCGATGGATCGTGCTGTTTCACTCAGATCGGTCGCATCAGCCGCACCGTTTTGCGGAAGTGAAGTCTGCTTCGGCGTCGATAAAAGTCGGCTTCCGGGGGGATCTGAAATCGCCTCAACGTCGAAGACCACACGATCAGCGCGATGCCAGGTGCAGAAGTACTCGATGGCATTGCCTTGGTCGTCACAACTGGTGCCTTCGAGCACCAGGAGCGGCGCGGCCAGCGGCACCGCGAGCGACGCGGACAATTCTGCCGACGCCGATACAGCCCGGACTTGACGATGGCCTGCTGTCACAGGGATTCCGAATCGCGCGCGCAGGGTCTCATGAAGAGACGAGTCCACCAGATCTTTCGCTTCGAGTCCTGGCACAAGGCTGAGCGGAAGCCAAGTATGAATAATGGCAATCGACTCGCCATCGACACTGCGGCGGCGGTTGAGCGCGAGCAGTTCTGAAGTGCCCAGCGCCTTTTGGGCACGTGGATCAGCTGCACGTTCGAGCGAGATGATCTCCGTCGTGACGGAATCGCCAGAGTTCGAGAATTGAGCGGAGAGGCCAGACATCTTCTGCACGGCCCGGTGGTGTTCATGCTGCGGAGCAACGACGCTGCCACGACCACGTCCGCGCTGGATGAGGTTGTCATTGGTCAATGCCGCCATCGCTTGTCGAACGACGGATCGTGAGATTCCGAACTTACCCTGGAAGTCTGCTTCCGTCGGCAGCCGCGTGCCCGGAGGAAGCGCACCTTCCGCTATGCCTTGCCGAATCACTTCGCTCAGCTGCCGGTGAAGAGGCTCGTCCTGCGAAGAATCGAGCACGCCCGAAGGTAGGCCATCGATCCACATTGTCGTTCCTCTCCATGCGCGCAGACTCAGCGTAACAACAGTCTCACATTGCTTGAGCCGCGTCCCAGACGACGCCCCATTCAGGTGCCAGAGTCGCAGCACGCTCGATCGACAGAACGAGGCTGGCCTCGCGGGCGATGCCCTCTCCGGCAATGTCGAATGCGGTGCCGTGGTCGACTGAGACTCGCACAACCGGCAGACCGACGGTGATGTTGACTCCGTCATCACCATAGACGGCTTTGAAGGGGGCGTGTCCCTGATCGTGATAGCAAACGACCACGAGATTGTAGTTGCCACGCACAGCGGCCGGGATGAGTGCGTCTCCTGGCAGCGGGCCGACGACATTGAGTCCGTGTTCCTGTGCGGCCTCGACTGCGGGAGTCAGCACATCAGCGTCCTCATCACCGAACAGGCGGTTCTCACCTGCATGCGGGTTGAGGCCCGCGAGCCCGATGCGCTCTTCGGGTGTACCCATTGACTCTGCGAAGGCACCGGCCAGCTTGAGGACGCTCAAGGTGCGGTCGAAGGTGATGTTCTCAATCGCCTGCTTCATTGAAACGTGAGTAGTGAGGTGGAAGAAATAGAGATCGCCGGCTGAAAGTACGAGCGAATAGTCTTTGACGCCGAACTCATGTGCAAGAAGTTCAGTGTGACCGGGGAAGTTATGGCCTCCTGCGTGCATGGCTGCCTTATTCAGCGGTGCGGTGACGATTCCATCGACTTCACCTTCTCTGGCGAGGCGGCAGGCCTCAACGACGAAACGGTAGGAACCGTCTCCTGCTGCTGCACTGAGTTCACCGACACCAACCTCCGCGAGAGAAGGGCCCACCTGGATAACCTCGATGGTCCCGGGAATGTTCTTCGCCTCCCCCGGGGCGCTGATCTCACGCACTGCTTCAACGTCACCGCCGACGAATGCGACACCGCGCTTGACCGAGGCGATGTCACCGATGACAACCGGAGTGCACTTTGTGCGCAGATCATCATGGCCGAGAAGTGACTTCGCGGTGATCTCCGGTCCGATGCCTGCGACATCGCCGAGTGTGATTGCCAATACGGGGAGAGTCATTGCGTTGATCCTTCGTTGTTGTGCAGAAGCTCTGCTGCGATTTCTAAGACGTCTGATCGGCGGCCAAAGCCTCCGGCTTTTGTGATGACAGTTGCGCCATGGGCCCTGCCGCCCTCAATGGCCCCGATTGGCATACCTTCGCGCACCGTTGAGTGGATGTGCAGGCTCACGGCGCCGAGGCGGTTGAGCACGGCGCGTGCTCCTTCCCCGCCCAGCAGCATAAGACTTGTGGGAACGGAATCGCGCATCAGCGTTGCGGCCGCTCCGGCAAGCAGGTCGGCGACGAGGTCCGTGGAACTCGTCCTCTCCTCCGGGGCATCGACGATGACGATAGGGGTCGATGCTGTGGATGACACGGTCTCCAGCCAAGCAGACCGAGCCGCCTCGTCAGAGAGTGCGGTCAGATCGGGAGTCAGGACTGTAACCTCGGTGGCCTGAACTTCAGGGGGCTCGACGTCGACGAGGGCCTGCACCTGTTCTCGAGTGACAGTATGGAGTGAACTGGCGACGATGATGACTCGCTCGCATGTGCGGTCTGATTCGGCCGGGGCAACGAGGCCTGTCCCCCATTTGACAGCCAACGCGGCCGCGAGACCTGCCGACCCGACGGGGACGACGTCGTCACCGAATTCGACAGCCGCCTCGGCGATGACATCAAGATCTGCCGATTCACCGGCATCGATGATGATGATCGGCGAGGATGCCCGTGCAGTTCGGATCGATGCCACCAAAGCCGCAACCGTGAACGTTTCACCGTGCGGCTTTGTCACGGTGGCAGAACCGGGGAGAAGCTCGGAAAGAGAACTCGTCGACACTGGCGTGACGGGATCACGGCCAATCACAGTGTCCTGCACCGGCGTCCCGTTGACCAGCAGCTGTCCGTCGCTGACGGTGCGCCCCATGGCAGGGTAGGCCGGACAAACGAGGGCAAATGCTCCTGGATGATCTTGTTGCCAGGCTTCGAGAGCGCCATCTATTTGCGATGAGATCGTGCCTCTCATGGTTGAGTCGATCTTCAGGTAGAGGCGAGTCGCAGCATCGTGTCCTGACAACACGGCGGCACGTGTGCGATTCTGCGCCTCGGCTCGGGTGAGAGCTCGCGCATCGGTCACCAGTGCGCTGACGGCGCCAGGTTCCCGGTGCGTCACGCTGTCCTCAGACAGCAGGAGCTGTGTCTTCCACCCAGCGTAAGCGAACTGGACGGAAGAGTCCGTGGCTCCGGTGAGGTCATCGGCCACAACCACCACAGAAGGCGCATCGGGCGACTGAGGCTTAAGTTCTTGGGTCACAGTCCTTCAGACCTCAGGGGTGACGTGTCCTCGGCTCCCGATTCGGTGTCTTGTTTCTTGATTCCTCCCTGGCGCTTGAGCACCCAGGCTGCCAGCAGTGGAGCCAGGATTGCTGAGACGAGAACGGCGGAGGCGACCTGAGCAGTGGCAACTTCCATGTAGGGCTCGAAGGCCGGATCGGCCCCGGCAATAATGGCTGGCGTTGCGATCGCGTTGCCTGCGGTCGTTGCCGAGGCGATGCCGATGCCCGACTGGTTGCCACGGCGAAGAATCCAGCGGTATCCGAAGTAGGCAAGGGTACCGGTGATGACCGTGGCGATCGCGCCGACGACGAGACCGGAGAGTCCACCGGTGACGACATTGCCGAGGTCGATTCCGGTGCCGAGCGCGAAGGCGAAGAACGGAATGACCATGTTCGGGATCGGTCGCATGATCTCGGTCCACTTCGCGTCAAGGTTTCCGACGATGATGCCGATGATCAGAGGGATGACAGCCGCGAGCAGAAGGGTGTAGGGAATGTCGGCCAGACCGGCTGCTCCCAGGAAGAGCATCGAGAAGAACGGTCCGTCATTGATCGCCGACGCCATGTAAGCGCCGCGGTCGCGTGCGTCTCCATAGCGACCGGTGAAGGCAAGCCATAGTCCACCATTGCTGTTGTCCATCATGACGATGAGCGCCAAGATTGAGACGCCCAGAATTCCCTCGATGCCGACGAACTGGCCCAACAACACGACGAGGCCAGCTGGGATGATCGACTTCGTCAACAGGATCGTGCCGGTGGTCGCAAGCACGGGGCCCGAGGTTTTCAGGGTGATCTGCATGCCCGTTGCGAAGATGAGTATGCCGATGAGAGGCAATGCACTGTCGCGGAACAGCGCCGAGGTGAAGTTTCCCAGTTCGAGGAAGCCAGGGAAGAATGTTCCGACGATGGATCCCAGGATGAGCGGAATCAGCATGATGCCGCCAGGAATTCTGTTCATCCCGTCGAAAAGCGGAACGCGACTGGTGATCTGTGATTCGGCAGCCATGACGAATCCCCTTTGTGTGAGCAGTTGTGAGCACATAGTCGTCTATGTAGGTACTTAGTGTACGTACATATTTACGAAGCGGCAAGAGTCTCCTGCCGTGGCATGAGGTGCACGAGGCGAGTTGCGTCATCTCGTCTGTGCCCCTACGCAACTGCGATTGCTATCAGAACTGCTGTCGATCAGTGGGTGCGATCGCTGATCACCCGCGCCACCTCGCGCAGTACACTGGAAGTAAGCGCGAGGGGGCGATGATCATGGTCAGCGGGTGCCAATGGAGTTCGATCCGCAGCATGGAGAGCGCACAGCTGTTCGTGGACGAGGCTCGTATGCAGACGGAGCTGCGTGACGAGCGAGCACAGCGCCGGCGTGAGGCTTTCGACTATTGGTGGTCGCGTTTCCGAAGCCTCATCTGCAGATCCGCCTGATGCGACTCTGCCGCGCGTGGAAAGCTCGCCCTACCGGAACGCCTGCTCACCCGTGATGTGACGACCCAGAATCAGAGTGTGCACCTCATCGGTTCCCTCGTAGGTGCGCACCGATTCGAGGTTGTTTGCATGCCGCAGCGGTGAGTATTCGAGGGTGATGCCGTTGCCGCCGAGCATCGTCCGGGCTTCCCGGCAGATAGCGATGGCCTCTCTGCAGTTGTTGAGTTTGCCGACCGAGATCTGGACAGGGTCGAGCGTCCCGGCGTCCTTGAGGCGACCGGTCTGCAGTGCCACAAGAATCCCCTTCTGGATCTCGAGGACCATGTTCACCAGCTTCTGCTGGGTGATCTGATAGCCGGAGAGCGGCTTGTCGAACTGCATTCTCTCCTGCGCATACTTCAGGGCCACCTCGTAGGAGTCGCGAGCGGCGCCCATTGCGCCCCACATGATTCCGTAGCGGGCCTCATTGAGGCAGGAGAACGGCCCCTTGAGTCCACGCACATCGGGCAGGACAGCCTCGGCGGGCAGTTGGACATCGGCGATGTCGATATCGCACTGGATGGAGGCGCGCATCGACAGCTTCTGTTCGATCGGGGTCGCGGTGAAGCCTGCGGTGTCGGTGGGGACGAGGAACCCGCGGATGCCTTCGTCGGTCGCGGCCCAGATGACGGCGATATCGGCGATGGAAGCCAGGCCGATCCAGCGCTTGGCTCCGTTGAGGGCCCACGAACCGTCGTCATTGCGTGTTGCTGTGGTCGCCATCGATCCCGGGTCGGATCCGGCGGTGGGCTCGGTCAGGCCGAAGCAGCCGATGATCTCGCCCTTGGCCATGCCCGGCAGGTACCGGTTCTTCTGCTCTTCGGAACCGAACTTGTGGATCGCGGACATCGCCAGCGATCCCTGGACGGAGACGAAGGTGCGTAGGCCTGAGTCACCGGCTTCGAGCTCCATGGCTGCGAGGCCGTATTCGACGGCGGATCGTCCCGGGCAGCCGTAGCCGTGCAGGTGCATGCCTAACAGCCCGAGGTCACCCATTTCGCGCACGATCTCGACGGGGAAGTGCGCGTTTTCATACCAGTCGGCGATGCTCGGACGGAAACGCTCATCGACGAAGGCTCGCACCTTGTCGCGAAGTTGGATCTCGACCTCGCTGAGGAGGCCTTCGAGGTTGAGGAGGTCGGACTTGTCGAGGTCGGCGGCGTCCTGCGCAGTGGCGGTCGTAGTCATTTCAGGCTCCTGTGGTGGCTGGGTGTGGGTGGTCGGTGGCGCCGAGGATGTCGTGAGTATCGGCTCCGAGCTCCGGTGGCGCGGAGCGCACGGGTGGGCGGACTCCGTTGAAGTTGACGGGGAATGCCACCTGCCGTATTGGTCCGGCGGAGGGATGGTCGACCGTCTGGACCATCCCGAGGGCTTCGGTCTGCGGATCGGCATAGACCTCGTCGAGGTGTTTGATCGGTGCTGCGGGGATCTCGGTGGTCGAGAACCTCTCGCACCAGTGCTCGACGGTGTTCGTGCGCAGGGTGCGGGAGAGCTCTTCGTTGAGGTATTCGCGGTTCTCGACTCGACCGCGGTTGGCCGACAGGCGTTCGTCGCCGCCGAGGTCGGGTCGCTCGATGGCGGTGCACAGGCGCTGCCACAGGGAGTCGTTGCCGATGGCGATGACGAAGTAGTCATCGGCGGCCGGATAAGCCTGGTAAGGAACGAGGTTGGGGTGCCCGGATCCCAGCGCATGTGGGCGTTTGCCGTCGGCGAAGTAGTTCGTCGCCCAGTTGACGTGCAGGGCCAGCTGTCCTTCGTAGAGCGAGGTCGTCAGGTATTGGCCCTTGCCGGTCCGGCTGCGTTCGAAGAGTGCGGAGACGACTCCGATGATTCCGAACAGTCCTGCACCCAGGTCGCCCATGGCGAACCCGGCCTTCATCGGCGGTCCCCCTGCCTCACCGGTCAGAGACATGAGCCCACCGCGAGCCTGGGCGACCATGTCATAACCGGGTTCGTCGCGCATCGGCCCGTGGTCTCCGTAGGCGGAGATGTGGAGGATGACGAGGTGCGGGAACTTCGCTGCCAGTTCCTTGTAGTCGAAGATCGTCTGCAGTGAGCTGCCGGGCCGGAAATTCTCGACGAGAACATCGGCGTCGGCCAACAGTTCGTGGACCTGGGCCTGTCCTCGTTCGGATTTGAGGTCGATCGTCACGGACTTCTTGCTGTGGTTCGCTGCGTGGAAGTACGTGGCATCGGCACCGACCATGGGTGGACCCCAGGCACGAGTCGGGTCTCCCCCGTCGGGGTGTTCGACCTTGATGACCTCGGCGCCGAGGTCGGCCAGTGACATCGTGGCATAAGGTCCGGCGAGGATCTTCGAGAGGTCGATGACGCGCACGCCGGCGAGAGGGCCTGCGAAGGACCCACCTGCCGCGGTGCTCGTATCGGGTGTGGATTCTGTTTCTGTGGTTCTCACGACTTACTCCGGTGTTCTGTGACTTCAGGCCACGGGTGCGGGTGTGGGGACGACCCCGGTTGATACAGCACTGCGGGGCACCGCCTGCCCATCAACGATGTTCTCGAAATGACTGAGTGTGTCGACCACGGCATTCTCATCGGCGGTGATGTTGCTGCCGATGAAGGTCCTGGCGACGAGCAGCTTGCGGAAGTTGTCGTCACGGCTGACCTCGGCGTCAGCCTGCTCGAGCAGCAGGGTAGCCATGATCAGCTGCGCCAGATCATCGGCATAGCCGCCGATGAGCGCCTCAGCAGCATCCGGCTCGGCGCTCAGGATCACGTCACCGCGGTCGACGATCGCCGTCCATCTGGTCAGAAGCTCACGGGTCTCAGGGCCCGCCTCGGCGAGGGTGATGGTGTTCAGTTTCTGCGTCATCGTCTCGGCCAGGAGCTGGTGCGTGTTCTGTTTGCGGATGCAGCGCAGGACGTCGAGGGCGATGACGTTGCTTGAGCCCTCCCAGATCGAGCCGAGGTGGGAGTCGCGGACGAGGCGGGCGTCGGGGAATTCTTCGATGTAGCCGCGACCGCCACGGACCTCCATCGCCTCACCGGTGACGAAGCGAGCGCGTTTGCAGATGTAATGCTTGGCCAGCGGGGTGAGGACGCGGATCTGCGCGGCAGCGGAAGCATCACCGGCATCGGCCTTCTGGAGCATGTCACCGGCGTAGAAGACGAGCCCGAGCGCTGCCTCGGCTTCGGCCTGCAGCGGCAGCAGAGTCATGCGCATCAGGGGTGCCTCGATGAGGGCCTTGCCGAAGACGACGCGCTGGCGGGCGTGGGCGAGCGCCTCGTTGATCGAGCGGCGCATGAGGGCGGTGGCGCGCATCGCGTTGGACAGTCGGGAGGTGTTGACCATCTCCGCCATCTGCCGGAATCCGCGCTCGAGCGCCCCTACCTGGACGGCATAGGCACCGTTGAGGGTGACTTCGCCGCTGGGCATGGACCGGGTGCCGAGCTTGTCCTTGAGCCGGTCGATGACATAGGAGTTCTTCGTCCCGTCCGGGCGGTGTTTGGGCAGCATGAACAGTCCGACTCCGCGTGTGGTGTCATCGCCGCCGGGGAATCTGGCGAGGGTGAGGATGATGTCGGCGTCCGGGTTCGAGGCGAACCATTTGCGCCCGGACAGTGCCCAGTTCTCACCGTCGCGTTCGGCCACCGTCGAGGTCTGGGCGATGTCGGTGCCGGCGTGGATCTCGGTCATGAACATCGCTCCGGTGAACCGATGGTCGGAATCGGTCGAGATCAATCGGTCGATCGCCTCGGCGATCTGCTCGCCGTCGCCGAACTTCCGCAGGGTCCTCGCAGCAGCATCGGTCATCGACACCGGGCAGGCCAGACCGAACTCGGCCTGGACGAAGACGTAGGAGAGGATGTACTTCACCAGGTGCGGTGGCACGTCGTCCCAGCCATGGAGTCCGCGGTGCGAGAGTGCGGAGAGTCCGTACTCCTCGTAGGCGGCCTTCTGCAGCTCCTGGTAGCTGTGGTGGTAGTCGATGGTGTCGACCCGGTCGCCTTCGCGGTTGAACTGCTCGAGCCTCGGCGGGTTTTTGTCCGCGACGTCGGACAAAGGGGCGAGGCGCTGCGCGGCGTCGGCCCCGAGCGCAGTGAGCACCGGGGCGAGCAGCTCTCGATCTGCCGATTCAAGGTAGGACTCGATCAGCGGCTGCAGGGCGGGGTCGAGGTCGACGTAGTTCATGGTTCCTTACTGTTCCACTTGTATTACGCGGTGTCCAAGACGTAATATCATGGTTATTATTTGCAATTCATTATCAATGCTTGGCTGACAGTGGATAGAGCCGGTCAACGACGAAAGCGAGCACCATGGAGCTGCGGCACTTCTCGGCGTTCCTCGCCGTCGCGCAGGAGCTGCATTTCGGGCGGGCCGCGGAGACCCTGCACATCGCCCAACCGGCATTGAGCCAGATGATCCGCTCGCTTGAGAAGGACCTCGACGTGCAGCTGTTCGAACGGACCACGCGTCGGGTGCGACTGACATCCTCGGGTGAGGCGCTGATCGAGCCCGCTCGGTCGATCCAAGCGCAGGTCGAGGGTGCACGTCGCATCGCTCGTGCTGCGAAGGAGGGTGTGGTCGGCCGGGTGCGGATCGGGTTCGGCGGCACGAGCGGCTACTCGATCCTGTCCCTGCTCGCCAGGGAGGTCGCCCACCGACAACCTGGCATCAGCCTGGAGTTGCACCCGCAAACCTACTCCGGGGAATCGGCCCTGGCCGTTCGCGACGGGACGATGGACATGGGAATCATCTCCCCGCCGGCACCTGCGGGCATCGCCGTCCACGTCATCCGGCAGGAACGGGTCATGGTCGCGGTCCCCACCAGCCATGAGCTCGCCGAGGCAGAGAGCGTGTCGATGGCGGACCTGAAGGAGCAGCCGTTCATCACATATGCGCCGTCGCACGGTTCGCAGGTGCGGGAGGCGATGATGCGTCTGGCCGATCAGGCGGGCTATCTTCCTCATATCGCGCAGGAGGCACCGGATCCCTACAGTCTGCTCGCTCTCGTGGGTGCGCAGGTCGGAATCGCGATCGTCGTCGAGTCCTCGAATCACATCCGCATCGACGGGGTCACCTATGTTCGCCTCGCCGAGGGTGGGGATGCGTTCACATTGGCGCTCGGTTGGCGCCGCAACAATCCCTCTAAGGCCCTGGCCCGGGTCGTCGAGATCGTGCAGGAGATCCTGCCCGAGGCGAGTGAGAGCTGATTTGCGCCGACGTCACTAAAACTCCCCGGCGCCACGTGAAAATAGTGACGTCGAGGAGTTTCAGGGAAATGGACCAGCTGCCGGCCTGCGAGCGGCCGTGCCGGGAGAGCAGCTGTTACCAGCTGATCACGTGGGGAACGCTGACGTGCTTGAGGCCTTCGATCCCGAACTCGAGTCCGAAGCCGGACTTCTTCACACCGCCGAAGGGGATGCGCGGATCCACGGCACCGTGCTTGTTGATCCACGTCGATCCTGCCTGCAGGCGAGCAGCGACCTTCTTGCACTCCTCGAGATCACTGCCCCAGACCGAGGAGCCCAGGCCGACCTCGAGCTCGTTGGCCCAGCCGATGGCCTGTTCGAGGTCGGTGTACTTGATGATCGGCAGGGCGGGGCCGAACTGCTCCTCGGCGACCAACGGGTTGTCGTTGTCGATGTCGGCCACCAGCGTGGTCGGGTAGAAGTAGCCCGGCTGGTCTGCAGCGGGGTCGCCGCCGGTGAGGACACGGGCGCCGGAGTCTTTGGCGGCCTGCACGAGTTTGGCGACGATGTCGTATTGCTGCTTGTTCTGCAGCGGTCCGAGTCCGTTCTCCTCTTCCAGGCCCACACCCATCGGTGACTGCTTGGCTACCTCGACGAGGGCTTCGCAGACCTGGTCGTAGAGGGATTCGGGAACGTAGAGGCGCTTCATCGCCGCACAGGTCTGACCGGTGTTGATGAACGCACCCCAGAACAGGTCGCCGGCAATGGCGGCAGGATCGGCGTTCTCGAGCACGATTCCTGCGTCGTTGCCTCCCAGCTCCAGCGTCAGCCTGGCCAGGGTGTCCGCGGCCGAGCGCATGATGGCCTGGCCGGTCTTTGTCGATCCAGTAAACATGATCTTGTCGATGTCGGCGTGGGAGGTCAGGGCCGCACCGACCTCGCCGCTGCCGGGAACGACGGTGAGCACGTCGGCGGGCAGGACCTGATTGATGACTGCGACGAGCGCCTGCACGGACAGAGGCGTGTACTCGGAGGGCTTGAGGACGACGGTGTTGCCCATCTTCAGCGAGGGCGCGAACTGCCAGACCGAGATCATCATCGGCCAGTTCCAGGGACCGACGGCACCGACGACTCCGACGGGCGCGTAGTGGAGTTCGGCGTGGGTCTCCTCATCGTCGACGAGGACCTCTGGCTCGAGTTCGAAGGCGGCGTTGGCGCGCAGCCAAGCGGCGCATGCTCCGACCTCGAAGCGGGCGTTGGGTCCGTTGAGCGGCTTGCCCTGTTCGCGTGAGAGCAGCTCGGCCAGCGCTTCGGCGGAAGCTTCGATTGCGTCGGCGGCCTTGTTCAGCAGGTCGCTGCGTTCGGCAGAGGTCCGCGCTGCCCAGTCGGACTGGACCTTGCGGGCGGCAGCGACAGCGGTGTCGATGTCGGCGGGGCTGCCTTCACGGGTACGACCGACAACCTCGCCGGTGGCGGGGTCGAGCAGTTCGCGGCCATTGGGATCATCGACGGATGACAGCAGTCCGGCGAAGGTGGTGAGGTCGGTGCTCATGATTCTCCTTTTTCGAGGGTGGATCGAGTGATTGCGGGTCGGTTGAGTCGGGGCCTCATCCCAGGCTTCCACCTGTGCCGATGCCTGCATAGACCTGTGGGCGACTCGACCGGAGGACGAGTGCCCAGATGGTCCCGATGATGCCGGGCACGAGCACGATGGCGGGCAGCAGCCAGGACAGCACCGAGGTACCTTCAAGTCCGATGAGGACGTTGAAGTTCACGACGATGGAGATGAAGAGGATGAGCAGTCCGATCGCTGAGAGACCAGGTGCGATTGCTCTGGTCCACAGCGAATATTCGTGTGAGTGAGAGCGCAGGAATCCGACGACGGCCAGCGCAGTCAGAGCCATGAGCAGCACGAGCCCGAAGGCACCCATATTCGTCAGCCAGGTGAAGAGGGTGACGACGGGAAACAGCGGGTCCTCACTGCCGGCACCGGCAATGGCGAAGACGAGGATGACGACGAGTGCCAGCCCTGACTGGGTCAGAGATCCGGCAATCGGGGCACCCGTACGACGCGAGGTCCTGGCGAGAACGCTCGGCAGCACCCGATCACGCCCGAGGGCGAAGAAGTAGCGGGCCACGATGTTGTGGAAGGCCACGAGTGCGGCCAGGAGCGAGGTGAGGAAGAGCAGGTTTGCGAGGTCGACGAACCAGACCGGGGCATGTTCGCCGAGGAAGACGAACATGAGGTCGGGGCCGAACTCCTGCGATCGCCCGACGACGTTCGAGGTTCCTTCGGCCACGGTCATCGCCCAGGCGGAGAATGCGTAGAAGACGGCGATGATGATCACCGCGATGATCGTCGCTCGCCCTGCCGTGCGCTTGGGGTCCTTGACCTCTTCGTTGTAGATCGCACCCGATTCGAAGCCCATGAACGCCGCGATCGAGAACGCCAGCGCCGCTCCGACTCCGGGGGCGAAGAGCTGGTCGGGAAGCATGCCACCAGCCGTGACGCCTTCGGGGCTGTGGCTGAGACCGATGATGTCGTAGATGATGACGACGAGGAATTCGGTGCCGACGATGATTCCGAGGACCTTTGCGGAGAAGTCGACCCGCAGGACACCCATGATCCCCACGATGACCCAGGCAATGAGCGCGCAGACCCACCAGGAGATCTGCAGGCCGAAGATGGAGTCGAGGAAGGACGAGAAGGCGAAGCCGAACATTCCGGCGATGCCGATCTGCATCGAGTTGTAGGCGACGAGCGCGGTGATGGCCGCGCCCATCCCGACCGGCTTGCCCAGGCCTTTGGAGATGTAGGCGAAGAAGGCGCCGGCGTTGTGAACGTGCCGGCTCATCGCCGCGTAGCCGATGGCGAAGAGGACGAGAATGATGCCCAAAACGACAAACGACAGTGGAATGCCCAGGAGACCGGTGACCGCGAAGTTGCTCGGGACTCCGCCGGCGACCACGGTCAGCGGCGCCGAGGCGGCAATGATCATGAAGACGAGAGAGACGGTGCCGATGCGGCGGGAGTCGAGGCCCGTGGTGGTTGGCTGGTCGGATGCGCTGTCAGGTTCGCTTCCAGTGCTGAGATTCACGCCCATGTGATCCCCCTTGCGATAGTGGCTGTATCGTCAGGTTCTCCCATCGCCCCCTGCCGCGTCTTGGCTCTGGGGGCAGGACTCTTGACTTTCGGCGCAGTCAGGTCAGCGAGCTGCGGCGGTACTGGGCCGGTGGCCGGCCGACGCCGCTGCGGAAGAGTCGCGAGAAATGGGCCGGGTCGCCCAAGCCCCAGCGGGCACCGATGGCGGCAACCGGCACCTGCACCTGTGCCGGATCGGCCAGATCCTGCCGGCAGCGAGCGATCCGGCGGCGACGAATCTCGCCCGACACTGTCTCACCGCTGCCTTCGAAGACCTGGTGGAGGGCTCGCACGGACATGAAGTGCGCGGCGGCAATCGTCGACGGTGAGAGCTGCGGATCGGCCAGGTTCGCATCGATATAGGCGGTGATCTGCACCCACAGCCGCTGCCGCTCCCCCGGTACCTCCGCCTCGGCGAGTTCATCGGCCATGACGGTGGTGAGCAGATCCACGACGTTGCCGGCCAAGCGAATGCCGATCGATCGGCTCAGCGTCGGCAGCATGGCTCCCGCTTGCGTGATGATCTGCGTGGCAACGGCGCCGAGCTGATGATCGGCGCCGATCGAGGTGGCCGTGAGCTGACCTACGGTGTCAGTGGGCAGGTTCACCCGCGACTTTGGAAACATCATCACGTAGGAGGAGAAGTCGCAGTCGAAGCTCAGCGTGTACGGCCGCGAGGTGTCATAGATTGCGAGCGAGCCCGGCGCCAGGGACACTTCCCGCCCGTCCTGAATGAGCAGTCCGTGGCCCTTGAGCT
This sequence comes from Brevibacterium aurantiacum, assembly GCF_003932995.1. Classification (NCBI taxonomy): domain Bacteria; kingdom Bacillati; phylum Actinomycetota; class Actinomycetes; order Micrococcales; family Brevibacteriaceae; genus Brevibacterium; species Brevibacterium aurantiacum. Next base: position 753,327 of record NZ_CP025333.1, on the reverse strand, counting down.
GGAGGGAGACCTTGTAGTAGTTATTGGCCGCCGCGGCAGTGCCGTCGGCCAGCCCTGCCGTCTCGCGGGAGATGAGACTCGGTGTGCGCAGCACTGCGTGGGGGTTCGCACTGATGTGGGACATGACGACGGAATCGTAGTCGCGGGCGCTGATGGTCCCTTGGAAACCGCCTCGGCGCTGGGGTTCCGTGTCCAGCGGCACGAATGAGTCCGAGACGAGGGACTTCCACCCGTCGAAATCAGACGCTGTGCTCTCTAGTAACATCTTCGTCCTCTGCAGAAACGACCGATCGTCGACCTCTGCGTCGGCGATCACTTGGCGCTCACTCTATCCCCAACTGAGCAGGGAGTCACGAGCCGGTCTGGAATTACCGACCAATTGGTCACGAGTTCGGAACATTGACCGTCATGCGGTCGATGACATAGTCGAGTTGGGTGCGGAAGCCTGCGAAATCGGTGTTCTCGGCGCCGATCATCGCGGTCGTCTGCGCACCGAGCAGATAGGCCAGGAGGACATCGGTCGCAGGCTCAAGGACCACCTCGGCGGCCAATTCTCCGTCCGCGCGAGCCTGGTCGAGCCACTCCACGATCCACGCTCGCCACTGCGTCATGGTCTTGCGCGTAGTGCGGGCATGATCGGGACTCTGGGCCACCTCGGCGAAGAAGGACAGGACGATCCTGGCCTCGTCGTGGAGTTCGGGTGTGATCGGCAGGACCTCGGAGGCGAAGGCGCGCAGTGCGGCGATGCCGCGCAGGTGCGAGGTCGAGAACTCGACGCGGCGGTTCGTGGCCTCGAAGACGAAGAGGTAGGTGGCCGCGAGCAGGTCGGATTTGGAGGCGAAATACGACTTCATCGCACCGTTGGCGAATCCCGCCTCGGTGGCGATATCGCGCATCGTCGCTCCGGCCAGCCCCTGCCTGAGGATGATCCGCAGGGTCGCCACGACGAGGTCGCGCCGACGCTGGTCGTGATCGACGATCTTGGGCATGCTTCCTCCGGTGCAACACTCTTGACTTTAATTTCTACAAGTGTAGATTATTACGTGAGTCAGCACACATATACCACGTTGCAAAGGTGCACACATGTCCTGCCATTCCACTCCCGCTGAACCATCCTCCCGGACCGAACTCACCCCGTTCTCACTGCCGAGTCAGGACGAGATCGCGAGCGTGACCTCGGTGCTGCGCGAGGCCGGGCACTTCCCCGCCGAGGCGCGCATGGCCTACGTCGGCCTGCTCGATCCCGTGCGCGGTCAGAAGCGCACCACCGCCGAGGTGGACCGTCGTTTCCGTGCCCTCGTCATCGACAAGTCCGCCGGCACATCCCGCGACATCATCGTGTCCGCAACGCATGCCCGGGTCGACTCAGTCGCGGAGGTGGACTCGACGTCCGAGGGCGAGTTCCCGGTCATGGAAGAGGAGTTCGAGATCGTCGAGGAGGTCCTCGCCGCGGACCCGACGTGGCAGTCCATCCTCGCCCGACGTGGCCTGCCCGTCGAGCAGGTCCGTGTCGCTCCCCTGTCGGCCGGCGTCTTCGAATACCCGGAGGAATCGGGCCGACGAATCCTGCGTGGCCTCGCCTTCCTTCAGCCGAACGAGACCGATTCGGCCTGGGCACACCCGATCGACGGCCTCGTTGCGTATGTCGATGTGACCAATCGGAGCGTCGATCAGATCCTCGACCTCGAGGATGTTCCGGTGCCCACCGAGCACGGAAACTACACCGATCCCGAGCTCACCGGTCCGCTGCGCACCACGCAGAAGCCGATTGAGATCACGCAGCCGGAGGGCCCGAGCTTCACGCTGACCGAGGGCAACCACATCGAGTGGGAGAAATGGTCCTTCGACGTCGGCTTCGACATGCGCGAAGGTCTCATCCTGCACAACATCGCCTTCACCGACGGCGAGACCGCCCGCACGATCCTCGACCGGGCCGCGATCGCTGAGATGGTCGTGCCCTACGGCGATCCCTCACCGGTCCGGTCATGGCAGAACTACTTCGACACGGGCGAATACCTCGTCGGCCAGTGGGCGAACTCGCTCGAGTTGGGGTGTGACTGCCTGGGCGACATCACGTACCTGTCTCCGTGGGTGGTGAACAACCTCGGCGAGCCCCGGCAGATCAAGAACGGCATCTGCATGCACGAGGAGGACGCCTCGATCCTGGCCAAGCATTCGGACCTGTGGTCGGGTGTGGACTACACCAGGCGCAACCGTCGGTTCGTCATCTCCTTCTTCACCACTGTCGGCAACTACGACTACGGGTTCTACTGGTACCTCTACCTCGACGGCACAATCGAGTTCGAGGCCAAAGCCACCGGCGTCGTCTTCACATCGGCCCTGCCGAACGGATCAACGGACTTCGCCTCCGAAATCGCACCCGGCTTGGGCGCCCCGTTCCACCAACACCTCTTCGGGGCACGTCTCGACTTCGCTCTCGACGGCGGCAAGTGCCGGGTCGAAGAGGAGGACGTCGTGCGCCTGCCGACCTCGGAGACGAACCCGCGCGGCAATGCCTTCAGCCGCAAACGCACCGTACTCGGTACTGAACTGGCAGCTCAGCGGGATGCGGACCAGTCGAAGGCCCGGACCTGGGTGGTGACGAACCCGGAGTCGACCAACCGCCTCGGAGAACCCGTCGGGTACAAGCTCCATCCCACAGGCCTGCCGACGCTGCTCGCGGCCGAGGACTCCTCGATCCACCGGCGGGCGACGTTTGCGTCGAAGGCGCTGTGGGTCTCGCAGTACCACGAGGACGAACGCTACCCGACGGGTGATTTCCCGAATCAGCATCCCGGGCATTCGGGCCTGCCCGGATGGACCGCGGCGGATCGCAATGTCGACGGCGAGGACATCGTGCTGTGGCACAGCTTCGGCCTCACTCACTTCCCCCGGATCGAGGACTGGCCGATCATGCCCGTGGACACGGTCGGCTTCAAGCTGCGACCCGAAGGATTCTTCGACCGCTCCCCCGTTCTCGATGTTCCCGCGCCGGCCTCGGGCGGACACTGCGGTGACTCCGACGGCGACTGCTGCGAGGGGTGAGTGATGAGCGATCCTGAGCAGCCATGGGCGGAGACCACGGTGCTCAAGACCTATTTCGAGGGAAATCTGGTCTACGAAGCGTGAGCACCAGCCGGGCTGCGGCAGGAGTCCTGATACAACTGGGAGCAGACTGCAATCACCCAGCCTGATCAGGAGCACTGCGATGACGCCCCTTCCCTCTGACATGCACGGACCCGCGTTGTGCTCGCATCTCAGAGCCGATAGCTGATGCCGTCCGTGGGCAGGCTGGGCAGGAGAGGTGCGTTCTGGGCCTCCGCCTCGGTGCTGGCTCTGGTGCTGTGGTCGAGTGGGGCGCCGAGCGTCCTCTACCCGATCTACGCACAGAAGTGGGGGCTGAGCTCGGCGATCGTCACGCTGGTGTTCGCCTCCTACCAGCTTGCGCTGATCGTCGTCCTCCCCCTGTTCGGCAACCTCTCCGATCAGTTCGGCCGCCGTCTTGTGATGATCTGGGGAGTGGGACTGATCGCGGCGTCGGCCATCGCCTTCGCGATCGCCCCGAACGTCTCGTTCCTATTCCTGGGACGTGTGCTCCAGGGCGCCGGTTCAGGATTGGCGATGGGTGCCGCGACAGCGTCCTTGGTCGAGAACAACACGACGGGCAATGCCAGATTCGCCAGTTCTCTGGCGACTGTCTCCACCGCGGCCGGGCTCACCGTGGCACTCGTGCTCAGTGGAGTATTCGCCCGCTTCGCGCCCATGCCTCTGTTCTGGAGCTACATTCTCCTCCTGGCGCTGACCGTCTGTGCTGTGATCGCACTCGTCCTCACCCCGGACGATCGCCCCACCCTGACGCACAAGTGGCGGCCTCGAGCGATGCGCCTTCTCCCCGAACTGCGCCTGAGCTTCTCGCTGGCGACCCTGTCGGTGTCACTGGCCTACTGTGCAGGGGCGATTTTCCTCTCGCTGGGTGCACACACGATCGGACAGTTCGCAGGCACTTCGGACACAGCACTGGTGGGAGCGCTGCTGGGATGCTCATCGGCAACGATCGGACTCACCGGACTGTTCCTCGCCCGAGTTCGACCGCACGTTGCCCTGCTGGTCGGAACACTTCTGACACTCGTCGGCCTGGCGCTGATGGCCGCGGCGGCGGCATTCGGCTCGCTCGGCATGTTCTTTGCTTGGTGCCTCGTCGGCGGAGCCGCCTACTCATTTGCCTTCACGGGCGGCCTGGGCGTGATCAACCAGGCCGCGCCGGTGCGCCATCGTGGTTCGACTCTGTCCCTGCTCTACCTCATCGCCTATATTCTGCAGGCCGCCATCGCAATCGGCATGGGCGCACTCGCCACCGCCAGCACACTGGGAACAGCGGTCGGCGCCGCCGCAGCAGCACTGGCTGGGCTGAGCATTGTCGTCCTGGTGCTCAGCTATATCGATGCGCGGGCTCGACGCCGACCTTGAGTCTGAGCCTGACTCCGAGAATTCTGCGGGAATGCAGCCTCAGAGGCAGATTCAGAGTCAGCCTCAGAGCTGGCGGAAGAAGTCGTCGGTCGTCGCGTTGGGGTGCTTGGCCAGAGGCGTGACCTTGACGTTCATGTAGGCGAACATCGGGAAGCCCTGGAAGGTCGCGTGCAGGAAGTCGAGATCGTCGACATCGTAGATCGAGATATTGGAGTACTCGCCGACGATGCGCCAGATGCCCTTCATGATTCCCCGTTCCTGGAGATCGGCGGAATAGGCCTTCTCCTTGACCTGGAACTCGGCCTTGGTCTCATCGGTCATCGATTCTGGAAATACGACATCCATGCGTGCAACGAACAGCATTTCGCCTCCTGCTCCGTCTGTGTGAGTGTTTCGATGGCCACTATAGGGCCTTGCCGGTATGGACAGTTCGGCAGTCCATTATTGTGTCCGCCTGATTGACCCTCCACGCACCGGCAGTGTCCAAACTTGTCTGTTCGTGCAGAGTTCCGCTCTTCCCCTGTTGCCGCATGAACCCGCTCACTAGCCTGGCGTCATGAACGCCACCACCGCAGACAGCGCAGTCAGCCCGACCGACCTTCCCAACGAGCACTTCGACTATGTCGTCGTCGGTGCCGGATCTGCAGGGTGTGTGATCACCCGCAGGCTCATCGACGCAGGTAAGAAGGTCTGCCTCATCGAGGCTGGCGGGGACGAGACGAACCCGAACATCGATCACCTCAACACCCTGGGCCTGATCTGGCATTCGAAGCAGGACTGGGACTATTACACGACTCCGCAGCCGGCCGCGATGAACCGCAAGATCCACCTGCCTCGCGGCAAGGTCCTCGGCGGCTCGAACGCCCTCAACGCCGTGATCTGGGTCCGCGGAGACGCCTGGGACTACGAGCAGTGGGTCGAGTCCGGCTGCCCCGGCTGGTCCTGGGACGAAGTGCTGCCCGTGTTCAAGGCCATCGAGAACTATGACGGCGAGAGCACCGAGGCCCGCGGAACCGACGGCCCCATGGACGTGCGCATCGACTATCCACGCAACCCCATCCAGGAGGACATGGTCGCCGCCGGGCAGCAGACCGGCCTGGACTACAACCAGGACTACAACTCCGGCAGCGTCGAAGGCATCTCCCGGATCCAACTCAACGTCCGCGACGGCAAACGATTGAACACCTGGCGCGCCTATCTCAAGCCCCGCCTCGGCGATGGGAATCTCACGATCCTCACCTCGACGCATGCTCGTCGGCTTCTCATCGAGGACAAGACCGTCACCGGTCTTGAGGTGGACTTCCGCGGTCGCGTGGGCACGGTCACCGCAGACGAGGTTGTCCTCACCACGGGCGCGCTGGCCTCACCGGAACTGCTCCTGCGTTCGGGCATCGGACCTGCCGAGGAGCTGCGCGAGGTCGAAGTCGATCCCATCCACGACCTGCCGGGTGTAGGCAAGAACCTCCAGGATCACTGGCTCTCCCCCGTCATCTTCACCACCGGATCCGAGCCCGTGCCGATGGGTGAGGTGGCACCCGCCGAGGTGCATCTGTTCTGGAAATCGAACCCCGATCTTCCGGTGCCCGACACCCAGCCCCTGTTCTTCTCCGTGCCGATGTATGCCCAGGATTCCGCACCGAACGTGCAGACCGGACCCGACAACGGCTTCACTCTCCAGGGCGGAATCGTTCGCCCCGAGTCCCGTGGCGAGGTCACGCTCAGCGGCCCGAATCCGCAGGACCCGACCCTGGTCAACCCGAACGTACTGTCCGAACAGGCCGACGTCGACGCCCTCGTGGCCTCGGTGAAGCAGTGCCGGGAGATCGGTCGCGCCGATGCCCTGGCATCGTGGCAGCCCACGGAGATCTTCCCCGGCGCCGAGGTGGCCGATGAGGATCTCGAAGAATATGTCCGGGGATCTGTGGTGACCTACCACCACCAGGTCGGCACCTGCCGGATGGGACAGGACGACACCGCCGTCGTCGACCCGCAGTCGTTCAAGGTCCACGGACTGACCGGCCTGCGCATCGCCGACGCCTCGATCATGCCGCAGGTGCCCACGGGCAACACGAATGCGCCGACGATCATGATCGCCGAGCGCGCGGCAGCCGTGCTCGTCGGCTCCGCCGTCGAGGGGATCACCGCACCAGGGAAATGACGCCAGCCCACCACTGGGCCGCCTGCTGGTAGTCTTCGATCTCGTCGGCCGGACTGCGAACGAGAGGGGTGTGTCAGTGACCGAGAACACCGATTCACCTGCTGCCGCCCAGGAGCTGCTGGTCACCATCGGGGCCGGGCTGCTTGCGGGTGGGATCTCCTCCGTCGACGTCGAGGACGCCCTGACCGGCCTCGCCCGCACCATGGGCATCAGAAAACTCCGCGTCGCCGCCCTCCCCCGCGGCCTGTTCCTCACCTCCGGGTCCGGGGATTCGACGAAGTTCGAACGCATCGGCCCCGACCTGCGCTTCGACCAGACGGCGAAGCTGCTCGACATTGTCGACGCCCTGCGGGCCCGGCGACTCACGATCGAGGCCGCCAAACTAAAGATCGAATTCGAGGTTAACGCGGCACCGCCGCGCTGGCCCGGGTGGCTCTCCCACCTCGGCGCCGTACCCATCGGCATCGGGCTGTGTCTGCTGCTCGAGCCCGGCCTGGTCAACCTGGCCTTCGCGGCCTTCGGCTCACTCATCGTCGCCGGTGTCCTCGCCATCAACGGCCGGTGGCCCAATCTCAATCCGCTGCTGCCGGTGAGCTCGGCGTTCATCGTCTCCGTCATCGTGCTCATCGGCTACCGGCTCGACTGGCTCGAAAGCCCTCTGCGCACGATCGTCGCAACGCTTGCGCTGCTGCTTCCGGGCAGCGCCGTGGTCACCGGGCTGACGGAGATCTCCGCCGGAGCGCTCTCGGCCGGCAGTTCACGGCTCGTCTCGGCCTCGGTGCAGCTGGCGATGTTCATCGCCGGCGTCGCCGGTGCGGCCGCGATCACCGGCACCGGCGCCGAGGCGCTGCGGAACTCCCAGCTCGCCGACTCGGCCTGGCAGCTCTCTGCCCTCGGGGTCCTCTGCGCCACGATCGGATTGATGCTCTACCTCTACACCCCGCTCGAACACACGGTGCCGATCATCGTCACCATCGCGGCCGCCGCGACGGCGCAGCTGGGCATCGGCGCCGAGTTCGGGGCCGCAGTGGGCGGTCTCGCTGGAGCACTGGCCGCCTCGCTTGTGGCCGTCATCCTCTCCCGCCTGCCGCGCGGACCGATCTGGCGAATCAGCTACGTCCCCGCCTTCCTCATCGTCGCCCCCGGTTCATTCGGCCTGCTCAACGCCTCTCAGCTCGAGTTCGGTGACGGCAGCGGAGTCGCGGGCAGCATGCTTGCGGCGGGCGCAACGTTCTTCTCGATCGCCATCGGCACGGTCATCGGCGCAGCCGTCGCCCACACCGTCGAACCCAAGGACGAGATCGTCGCCTGAGACTCCTCACCGCCGAGTTGCGGTGAACGAAGCCTCATAGTCCTGCCGCTGATTCTTGCGCGCCAGCAGCTGGTTAGGCACCATCGCCCCGAAGAGTCGGTCGCGGATCGCCAGCGGCAGCAGATTGGCCACCTTGACGGCCGGGCCGATGAAACCGGGCACGGTGATCTCGAACCGGGGTCGGAGTGCGGATTTGACTACACTGCGGGCCACCTCGGCGGGGGTGAGCAGCTTCGCCGCACCACTCGAGGTCCCTGCCGCCAGTGCCGTATCGACGACCCCGGGCATGATCGAGGTGATCCGCACGCCCTTGCCGCGCAGTTCCGCGCGAATGGCTTTGAGGTAGCCGAGCACGCCGTGCTTCGTGGCCGCATAGGTCGCCTCCCCCGGGGTGGGCAGAATGGAACCCGCCGAGGCCACGGTGATGAGGTGGCCCCCACCACGAGCGACCATGGCCGGTGCTGCGGCTTTGATCCCATTGATCACGCCGAGCAGGTTGACCTCGATCTGTGCCCGGGCCACTGCGTTCGATTCCTCGGCGAAGGGACCGACCCACATGATCCCTGCGTTGCTGACGAAGATGTCGATGGGCCCGAGCTCGTGGGTGACCTCGGTGAGGAACGCGTTGAGGCATTCCGGGTCTGAGACGTCGAGCCGGTGGGCACTCACACCCAATTGCGCGGCTGTCTCCTGGGCTGCGTCGAGGTCGATGTCGCCGATGGCCACCTTTGCCCCGGCGGCTGTGAATTCGGCGGCGATCTCCCGACCGATACCTTTGGCACCGCCGGTGATGGCCACAACCTGTCCGTTCAGGGAACGCTTCTCACTCATGCCGCCACCTTTCCTTTGCGAGGGGCGCGTTGCTGCCCCGTTCGCGTCTCACGATCAAGTTCCCGCAGATAGTGGTCGAAGTCGACCTGCATCGTATGCCGGGGCGAATCGTAGAACTGTCGCTTGTTGCGGCGATCGTCCTCATGCATCCGCCGCACCATCTCCTGCCGGTCCGGCAGCACGTATTCCCCGGTGAGCGACTTGACGGCCAGCCTGGACTGGGCTTCGGCCAGCGGCATCACGGCCCCGACGGGCTGCAGGAGACCGATGAAGAACAGGCCCGGCCGGTCGGGATGGACCATGCGTTTGAACAGCGGCAGATCGTTGCCCTCGGCAGAGATCAGGTCCGGATCGAAGAACGGAAATTTCACCCGGTAGCCGGTGGCCCAGACGATGAGATCTGCCGGAGCCTGGCTCCCGTCGGTGAACACCACCCGGTCCCCGTCGAGTCGTTCGATGCCCGGTTTCACCGTGATCGCACCGGCGCCGAGGCGGTCCCTGATGGCATCCGACTGCACCGGATGCGATTGGCCGGGTGTGTGGGGCGGAGTGGGCAGACCGTATCGGCGCAGTCCCCCGGAGAGCAGTGCGGCGATGCGCAGTCGTGCCGATGTCACCCACCACGGAGCCCAGCCGGGCAGGGCAATCTGGTCGGCGGCGAGACCGAACAGAGTCTTCTTCAGCACCCATTGGCCCCGACGGATCGAGAGGTTGACGGAGCGCGCCCGATGAGAGCCCTCGACGGCGATGTCCATCGCGGAGTTGCCGGCGCCGACGACAACAACATTGCGGCCCTCGAGCTGGTCTCCGCTGCGGTAGTCGTGGGCGTGGATCTGCTCTCCGTCGAACTGGCCCGGGTAGCCGGGGTCGGGCCAACGGGTATCCCAGTGGTGGCCGTTGGCGACCATCACGGCATCGTAATGGCGGGTCTCCGTCACTGCTGACTGGCGCCCGGCGTGGTCGTGGGACGAGCCGGTGGTGGAACGGATGTCGACATCCCAACCGCCGCGCTCACCTCGGCGGACGTGGGTCACTTCGGTGTTGAAGGTGATCGTGTGGCCGAAGCCGAAGTGGTCGACGTAGTCCCGGAAGTAGGCATAGACCTGATCGTGGCTGGCGTAGTGCGGGTATTCCGCGGGCATCGGGAAGTCTGAGAAGGCCATGCGCGGGCAGGAGGTGTTGATCTGCAGGGTCTCGTAGCAGGCGCTGACGCCGTTGGGGTTGTCAAAGAGCCAGTTGCCGCCGAATTCGCTGCCCTTCTCGAAGCAGTCTAAGGGCACACCTGCGGTGTAGAGGGCCTTGGCGGCGGCGAGGCCCGAGGCTCCGGCGCCGATGACGCAGACCCGCGGCAGTGCGGGGTCTGGTCGGATCTCCTCGGTGATCGCTGGGGCTCGATGTTTCTGTCTGGCGTTGTAAGGCATGTCACAATACTGCCATTGAAAATCAGAATTTTCACTATACTGGGGGAATGAATATTCCTGCTCCCGACAATTCCGCCGACACCGACTCGGCGGGATTGTGGCGTGGGACGTCCCGGACAGACCGCGACGGGGCCCGACGCGACAGGCTCCTCGCCGCAGCCCTCGAACTGTATGGAACACGCGGCTTTCGCGCGACGTCGATCCAGGCACTGTGCCAGGAGTCAGGGGTCTCGAGCCGCTCCTTCTACGACCTCTTCCCCGCCCGCAGATCAGACGCCGGGCAGGAGTCGCTGACGGCACAGGAATCGCTGCTCGAAGAGCTCTACATCATCCTCAACGAGGAGATCGGGCAAGCCCTGACGACGCTGACGATTCCGGCCGGGACCAGCCTCCTCGAGGCCACCATCCACATCGTCTCCACCGCCCTGATGCCGATGCTCAGCGACGAGCGCAAGGCCCGCGTCCTCGAGGTCGAGGCCGTCGGAGTCAGTGAGTCCCTCGAAGCCAGACGCAGAGCGACGATGCGCATGCTCGCCGCCGCGGTCGATTCGGCATTCGAAAGCGTGCTGTCCGTCTTCACCCTGCCCGGCTCGACGTCCTCGCTGCGACCAGACGACGGCGGCCTGACCAGTCTCATCATCGTCGGCGGGATCACCGAGGCCCTGGTCCAACGCGTACACACCCCGGTTGCTCAGCGCTCGTCGACTGATGACTTCCTCACCGGCATCGCCAAGGTGGCCATGCGCGCCCATGGGGTGTCCCCCAGCGCTGGCGCATGACACGATTGGCCTGTCAGCGATCTGGAAACGCATCGTCGCGCAGGAGAGACAATGGCTGTCGGTAAGTCGTGGGCGGGACGGGGCACAGGAGCCGCTGTCCTGGCCATCGTCGTGGCACAGTGGTTCGGCACGTCTCTGTGGTTCAGCCCCAGTGGTGCCGTCGACGGCCTCTCTGCCTGGCTCGGTTCGACACCGGCACAGTTCGGTTGGCTGATTGCGGCAACTCAGATCGGCTTCATCGCCGGAACGCTGCTGAGCGCGGCGACCGGGATTGCCGACCGCTTCCCGCCCGAACGCATCTTCATCGTCTCCAGCCTCGTCGGTGCTGCACTGAATTTCGTGTGGACGCTCGGCCCTTCGGACCTCGTTCTCGTCTGGATCTCCCGCTTCGCCGTCGGAATGAGCCTCGCAGGCATCTATCCGATGGGGATGAAGATGATCGTCAAGCGGGCCCAGGCGAAATCCGCGCAGGCTCTGGCCTGGCTCGTGGCCATGCTCACCCTGGGCACCGCGATGCCGCAGTTCCTGTCGGCAGTCGGCGCAGCCCTCCCCTGGCAGTCGATCATCTGGGGTTCATCTGCTCTGGCCGTCCTGGGAGCCGGACTCATCGCAGCGATCTCTCATCGCGGGACAGCGACCTCCGGCCGCGAGAAGAAGCCGGCGGACGCGACTGCGCCGCCACGTCCCGAGTCGACACGTCCCGCGTCGCCAGCTGTCGCCGAGGGCCCGGCCCTGCGCCGACTGTTCAGCGACCGGATGTTTCGCGCCGCCGTCTTCGGATACGTGGGCCATATGTGGGAGCTCTACGCCTTCTGGGCAGTCGCGCCCACACTTGTCATTGCGGCCCTGTCTCACCCAGGCAGCCCCACCGCCCTGGCGACGACGAGCTTCCTCGTCATCGCCTCCGGCGTCCTCGGATGCGTGGCCGGTGGAATCATCAGTCGCCGAACCGGCAGTGCCAAGGTCGCCGCAACAGCACTCGCCGGGTCCGGACTGATGTGTCTGATCTACCCGCTGCTGCCCGAAGTCGGCCCGCTCCTCATCGCGGCCCTGGCACTCTGGGGCCTCCTCGTCATCGCCGACTCTCCGCAGTTCTCGGAACTCGCCGCCCGCCATGCTCCCGCAGAACTGACGGGAACGGGGCTGACGGCGATGAATTCCCTCGGTTTCGCCGTCAGCGTCATCAGCATCGTCATTCTGCAGAGCCTCATCGCAACGATCGGAGTGAGCGCCGTATGGCTGCTGCTGCCGGGGCCGGTCCTCGGTCTGATCGCGATGCGGCCGCTGCTGATCAGGCGAAGGGCGCCGAGGACCGATCCAGACGAGTGACCTCGTCCTCGCTGAGAGTCAGCTCCGGGGCAGCCATCAGGTCATCGAGCTGTTCAGGAGTACGGGCAGATACGATCGGAGCGGTCATCCCCTTGGCCAGCAGCCAGGCGAGCGCCACAGTCGCCGGTGCCACGTCGTGGGCTTCGGCGATAGTGACCATCTCGTCGACGACAGTGAGCCCATCGGCGTTGAAGTAGCCCTGCACCATGCCGCCGCGGCTGGCACCCTCGAGATCGGTCTCGGTGCGGTACTTACCGGTGAGGAATCCTGCGGCAAGGCTGAAGTAGGTGAAGACGCCGAGGTTGTGCTCGCGTGCCAGCGGAGCCAGTTCCGTCTCGTAGTCACGACGGAAGACGAGGCTGTACTGGGGCTGAATCGCCACCGGCTTGGCCAGATTCTCTGCCTCTGCCACGGCTAGCCACTCGGCCAGACGGTCCTTCGAATAGTTGGACACGGCGATGTGTTTGGCCTTACCAGCACGCACGATCTCATCGAAGACCCGGGCCACCTCGGCGATGGGGGTCACCTCATCATCACGGTGGGCGTAGTAGAGGTCGACGTGGTCGGTCTGGAGGCGCTGCAGGGAAGCGTCGATGGCGGTGCGGATATAAGCAGGATCCTGCGTCTGGTGCTCGGGGTGGTCGCCGACCTTCGTGGCGATGACGACCTTGTCGCGGTTGCCTCGGGCAGCGAGCCAGGTGCCGATGATGGTCTCTGACTCCCGGCCGGTGTTGCCGGGCACCCACGCCGGGTAGGACTCGGCGGTGTCGAGGAAGTTGCCGCCGGCGGCGACGAACGCATCGAGGACGGCATGGGATGTGGCCTCGTCGGCGGTCCAGCCGAAGGTGTTGGTGCCCAGGTTGATGGGGAAGATGCTCAGGTCTGTGCCCGGGATCTGAATCTGCTGCGTCATGATGCTCCTGTGTCCTCGAGGTGTCGGTGGGCAATTCACGCGCTGTACCGCGCGTTCTCACTCACCTCGTGCAACGACGGCCCCGGGCGCATAAATTCCCTTGTCCGCACACTCGGTCAAGCACGGAACTGGCTATTTGAGGAGCCGGTCCATGCGGCGATCGCTGAGCTTCCTTCCGCCGGTCTGACAGCCGGGGCAGTACTGCAGCGACTTATCGGAGTAGGAGACCTCTGCGATGGTCGAACCGCACACCGGGCAGGTCTTCCCTGTGCGTCCATGAACGCGGAATCCGCGCTTCTTCGCCGCCTTGACCTTCGCCGGCGGCAGATCGATGAGAGCCTCGCGGGCGTGGCCGAGGACCTCGCGGATCGTGTCGAGAAGGCTCGGCGCATCGACGCCGTTGGCCGTGGCGAAGGGCGAGAGCTGGGCGGTGTGGAGGATCTCGTCGGAGTAGGCATTGCCGATGCCTGAGATGAGCGACTGGTCTTCGAGCACGGTCTTGATCCGTGCAGTCGATCCGGCCAGCGTCGCTGTGAACTCAGCGGCGTCGATGGACAGCGCATCGGGTCCCGCGTTCGCGATGGCCGGCACCTCGCTGCGATCGGCCACGAGGGAGGCCGCGGCGTTCTTCTTCGTGCCCGCTTCGCTGATGTCGAACCCAGCACCGGAAGCCAGGTGGAGGCGCAGAGCCAAGGGACCTTTGCCCATCCTCACCGGGCCCGTGGGCACCAATTCATGCCAGACCAGCCACCCGGCGCGGGCGAAGCGGCACACCAGCTCGAGCCCGTCGAAGGCGACGATGAGGGACTTGCCGACCCTGGAGACTCCGGTGATCTCGAGACCGTTGAGGGCCTCGAGCGGCGGATCTGCGGTCTTGAGGATGCTGAGTTCACCGATGTCGGTTCGGGTGACGAAATCACCGACGATGCGTGGGCGCAGAAATGTCACCAGTGCGTCGACCTCGGGCAGTTCCGGCATAGGACCAGTATGCGCTTCTTGGCACCGGCGGCACACTACTCTTGTCGGGCCGCAGTCCGAGGGCTAACGTGGACAGACCACGTGAGTGCGTGCACTGCCACCACCGCAAGGAGGTTGACGATGGCTGAAAATGTCGCCCAGAAGCTCATCAGTTCCCATCTGGAATCCGGGACGATGACGCCTGGAAACGAGATCGGGGTCCGTATCGATCAGACGCTGACACAGGATGCAACGGGAACTCTTGTCGCTCTCGAGCTCGAAGCCCTGGGGCTGGACCGGATCCGCACGGACACCTCTGTGCAGTACGTCGATCACAACCTGCTCCAGACCGATGAGAAGAACCCGGAGGACCACATGTTCCTCCGCTCTGCCGCGCAGCGCTTCGGCCTCTGGTTCTCCCCTGCCGGCAACGGCGTCTCCCACCCCGTGCACCAGTCACGGTTCGGCAAACCGGGTGCCACTCTCATCGGCTCCGACTCCCATACCTGCGCCGCCGGTGCCTTGGGGATGCTCGCCATCGGCGTCGGCGGGCTCGAAGTCGCCATGGCCATGGCCGGCGATCCTCTCTATATCGCGGCACCGCAGGTCATGGGCGTCGAACTCACCGGCGAGCTTCCGCCCTGGGTCTCGGCCAAGGACGTGATCTTGGAGATGCTGCGCCGCCATGGAGTCAAGGGCGGGGCCGGCAAGATCATCGAATACCACGGCGAGGGGCTGCGGGGTCTGAGTGCCATGGACCGCCATGTCATCGCCAATATGGGTGCCGAACTCGGTGCCACCGCAACCGTCTTTCCTGCCGATGACGCGGTCAGGGAGTTCCTCGAAGCCAGCGATCGAGGTGAGGACTTCACCCGCATCGTCGCCGATGAGGGCGCCGAATACGATCTCACCGACTCGATCGACCTCTCAGCGCTCGAACCCCTCATCGCAGCACCGTCCTCGCCGGGCAATGTCCGTCCCGTGCGCGAGTGCACCGATGAGGAGGTCTTCCAGGTCGTCATCGGCTCCTCGGCGAATCCGGGACTGCGTGACTTCGCCGTCGTCTCCCAGATCCTCGAGGGCCGCCAAGTCCACGGGCAGGTGTCCCTCGATGTCAACCCGACCTCGCGGGAGATCCTCGCCGATCTCATCGCCGGCGGCTGGTTGACCTCGCTCGTCGGATCCGGTGCGCGCATCCACCAGTCCGGCTGCATGGGCTGCATCGGCATGGGCCAGGCCCCGGCTGTGGGTCGCAACAGTCTGCGGACCATGCCCCGGAACTTCCCCGGACGCTCCGGCACCGACGAGGACGCGGTCTGGCTGTGCTCGCCGGAGACAGCGGCGGCTGCGGCTCTGACCGGGCGCATCACCGACCCCCGGGACCTCGACATGGACTACCCACAGGTGCGGCTGCCGGAGAAATTCTCCGCCAACAGGTCCATGCTGGTGCCGCCGCTTCCCGTCGAGGAGGCCCGCGAGGTCGAACTGGTCAAGGGTTCGAACATCTCCTCGCTGCCGGACTTCGAACCACTGCCCGAGGACATCGACCTCGAGATCCTGCTCAAAGTCGGCGACAACGTCTCCACCGACGAGATCATGCCCGCCGGCTCCCGTGTTCTGCCCTATCGCAGCAACATTCCCAAGATCTCCGAGTTCGTCTACATCCAGGTCGACGACACCTATGCCACGCGTGCCGCGGCGCACGATGGCGGTCATGCCATCGTCGGCGGTGAGAACTACGGTCAGGGATCCTCGCGTGAACATGCCGTGATCGCCCCGCGCTACCTGGGTCTGCGCATCGTCATCGCCAAGTCTCTGGCCCGTATCCACTGGCAGAACCTCGCGAACTTCGGTGTCCTGGCACTCGAGTTCGCGACCGAGGACGACTACGAGACCCTGTCCCAGGGCGATGTCCTTGAGTTCCGTGGCCTGCGCGATCAGCTCGGTGCCGGTGAGACGATCAGCGCCGAGGCGGGTGGACGGTCGTTCGAATTCCGCCATACGCTCTCACCCCGGCAGATCGACATGGTCCTCGCCGGTGGCCGCATCGCCCAACGTGCCCAACAGGAGGCAGAGCGGAAGAGCTGAGCTCGCCTCGAGGCTGCCCGTGGTCAGGGTTCGGCGAGGAAGCCGCGCAGCAGTGCGGCCGTGCCGTCGAGATGCTCGGCCATGGCGGTGCGGGCCGCGTCCGCGTCGCCGGCGAGGATCGCATTGTGGATCCGCTGATGCTGCTCGTGGGAATGGACCAGGTTGGGTTCGATCATCGGAATCCGCTCAAGCAGTTTGTTCGCCCGGGTCCGGGTCTCAACCATGGAGCGCACCAGGCTCGGCGACCCCGTGACCTGCGCCCAGGTCAGATGCAGCTGGGAGTCCAGGCGCCGGTATTCGGCCAGACTCGACTGCCGGCTCGTGTCCATCGCCGCAGCCAGCTGACCCCGCTGGGGGGCGGTGAGATCCTGCCCAGCGGCCACCTCGGCGACGCCCATCTCGATGACACGACGCCAGGTCAGGGTGTCCTCGACCTCCATTGCGGAGAATTCGGCACCGATGTTCGCACCGGCGTCGGAGGCGGAGGCAGGAGCCCAGCCGCCTGCGGGAGTGCTGGAGACGAACGTTCCGCCGCCGCGACCTCGGCGAACACTGACCCAGCCGGCGGTCTGGAGTTCCGAGATCGCCTCACGCAGGGTCGCGCGGGAGACCCGCAGCTGCTCGGCGAGTTCGCGTTCGGGTGGGAAGCGCTGACCCGGCGGGATGATCCCGAGGCGGATGATCTGGAGCAGACACTCGATCGTCTCTTCGAAGATGTTGCCCGAGCGGGCAGGAGCGATGGCACGCAGCGCCGTCACCTGGCTGCCGGAGGCCTGCGCTTCATCTGCCTGAGTCACTCGCGTTCCCGTCGTCTCATGTCAATGCTGCATCACTCGACATCATGCTATCCCTGCTCACAGCGGGGTCGTGTAGGCGTTGGTCAGCCCTCCGTCGACGGTGAACGACTGGGCGGTGACGAATGAGGCATCGTCGCTGGCCAGGAAGGCCACGGCCGAAGCCATCTCGGACGCCTCGGCGAAGCGACCCATCGGCACATGCACCAGACGCCTGGCCGCCATCTCCGGGTCCTTGGCGAAGAGTTCGCGCAGCAGCTCGGTGTTCACCGGTCCCGGGCACAGCGCGTTGACGCGGATGCCTTCCTTCGCGAATTCCACGCCGAGTTCCCGTGACATGGCCAGCACCCCGCCCTTCGACGCGGTGTAGGAGATCTGAGAGGTCGCCGAGCCCATGAGCGCGACGAACGAGGCCGTGTTGATGATCGAGCCACGGCCCTGTTTGCGCATGTGTTTGAGCGCTGCCTTCGAGCACAGGTAGACCGAGGTGAGGTTGATGTCCTGGACCTTGCGCCACACGTCGAGGCTGGTCTCCGTGATCGAGGCATCCGACGGTGGGGAGACTCCCGCATTGTTGAAGGCGACGTCCACGCTGCCGTAGGTGTCGAAGGCCGTCTGGAACAGGTTCTCCACCTGGTCCGCGTCGGTGACGTCGGTGGACACGAAGAGGCCCCCGACCGCCTCGGCGGCGGCTGTCCCTGAGTCTGCGTTGGTGTCGGCGATGACGATGTTCGCGCCTTCAGAGGCGAGGCGCTTCGCGGTGGCCAGGCCGATGCCGCTGGCGCCCCCGGTGACGACGGCGGTGCGTCCCGGGAGGCGCCGGCAGATGATCTGGCTGTCGCCGCCTGCTGTGTCGTTCATGGTGTGTCCTTTGCCTGGTGGTGGTGTTCGTGGGGAGGTTGAGACGGCTCAGTCGGTGGCGATGAAGAGGTTCTTCGTCTCCGTGAATGAGTCCATCGCGTGGGGGCCGAGTTCACGGCCGATGCCGGAGCGTTTGAACCCGCCGAACGGGGTCGAGTAGCGCACCGCGGAATGGGAGTTCAGTGACAGGGCTCCGGAGTCGACGCCCCGGGCGACCCGCAGTCCGCGGCCGACATCGCGGGTCCAGATCGAGCCCGAGAGGCCGTAGGGCGAATCGTTGGCCATGGTGATCGCCTCGGCTTCGTCACGAAAGCGTTGGACGGTCACGACGGGTCCGAACACCTCCTCGGTGACGATGCGATCATTCGGTGACTTCGGAAGCACGACCGTCGGCGCCATCCAGTAGCCGGCTCCGCTGGGGGCGCTGCCGGTGAAGGCGATGTCGACGCCGTCGAGGAAGCCGGCCACGCTCTCGTGGTGGCCGGCGGAAATGAGTGGACCCATCTCTGCCTCTTCGCGGCTGGGGTCGGTGACGACGACTCCGGAGACTGCGGGTTCGAGGAGTTCCATGAAGCGGTCGAAGACGGAGTCGTGGACGAGGATGCGCGAGCGCGCGCAGCAGTCCTGGCCGGCGTTGTCGAAGACTCCGTAGGGTGCGGTGGCTGCGGCGAGTTCGAGGTCGGCGTCGTCGAAGACGATGTTCGCGGACTTGCCGCCGAGTTCCAGTGTCGTGCGCTTCATCGTCTTGGCCGCGTCGGCCATGATCTTCTCGCCCACCGCGCTCGATCCGGTGAACACGATCTTCGCGACCCTGGAATCGTCGGTGAACGTCTGTCCGACGACCGAGCCCTTGCCGGGGATGACCTGGAAGACTCCGTCGGGGATTCCGGCCTGCAGGGCCAGTTCGCCGAGGCGGATCGCCGTCAGCGGGGTCAGCTCGGCGGGTTTGAGGACCACGGTGTTGCCCGCGGCGAGTGCCGGTGAGAACCCCCAGCCGGCGATCGGCATCGGGAAGTTCCATGGCACGATGATGCCAACGACTCCGAGTGGTTCGTTGAAGGTGACATTGACGCCCCCGGCCACTGGTATCTGATCGCCGAGGTGGCGTTCTACTCCCCCAGCGAAGTAGTTGAGGACGTCGCGGACGTTGCCGGCCTCGCCCCGGGCGTTGCCGATGGTGTGTCCGGCCTCGGCGACTTCGAGTGCCGCGAGGTTGTCGATATCGGCGTCGACAGCGCGGGCGAAGGCGCGCAGCAGTTCGGCTCGCTCGGCTGGTGCCGTGGTCCGCCACCGGGTGAAGGCGTAGGCGGCCCGGCCGATCGCATCCTTCGTCGCCTCGGCGCTGTGCGATTCGACCGAGGTGATGAGCTCCTCGGTCGCGGGGTTGATCACTTCGGTCATCGGTGGGCCTCCGCCTTCGTCTGTGGTGGTGTGGCGTTCAGTGGTGGTGCGGGTTTCGTCTTCTGTGCGCGTCGTGCCGCGGCCTCGACGAGTCCGGTGAACAGGCGCAGATCTTCGAGTGTCTCTTCAGGGTGCCACTGCACCGCGAGCATCGACCCGTCCGGGGTTTCCAGTGCTTCGATGCACCCGTCGGCGGCGTGTGCGCTGACGATCAGTCCATCGCCGAGGCGGTCGATGGCCTGGTGATGATGGCACCTGACTGTGGCACCGGTTCCGATCAGGCCGGCTACGGCGGTGTCGGGCGCAGTCGTCACGGCCACCTCGGCGAATTCGTCCTTCTTCTCTGCCTCGTGAGCGCCGAAGTCCGCAAGGTCGGGCACGTGCTGGTGCAAGGTTCCGCCGTGGACGGTGTTGACGATCTGGGCGCCGCGGCAGATCGCGAACACCGGCACCTTCGCGGTGCGGGCGTGACGGTACAGGGTGATCTCGAAGGAATCGCGACGCACATTGGGCGCCTGGGTGCGGGCATGGGCCTGAGCATCGTAGAGGGCGGGGTCGACGTCATCGCCTCCGGTGAGGATGATGCCGTCGAGTTCGGCCACCTCGGCAAGCGTCCACGGATCTTCCGGTGGCAGGAGGACGACGCGGCCACCGGCCCTGGTCACGGCGGTGACGTAGACGCTGGGCAGGAACGCCGCGTCCCTGTCCCAGACTCCGAATTGGCCGCGGCCGTAGTAGGTGGGCAGGCCGATGAGTGGGCGGTGGGGCCCCGGGTCAGCGGCTGGGTTCTGATCAGAGTCGTTCGAAGCCACGCCGGACCTCCCAATCGGTGACCGCTGCGTCGAAGGCCGCCATCTCCACTTTGCCGGCGTGGGTGTAGTGGTCCACGACCTCGTCGCCGAAGGCGCTGCGGGCGATGTCGGAGGATCCGAAGGCGGCCACGGAGTCGTGGAGGCGACGCGGAATGCTCCGCACGTCCTGTGTGTAGGCATTGCCCTCGAGGGCCTCGGGCAGTTCGAGTTTGTTCTCGATTCCGTGGATTCCGGCCGCGATGAGAGCCGCAGTCGCGATGTAGGGGTTGGCGTCGGCACCGGGGACGCGCTGTTCGAAGCGCAGTGCCGGGCCGTGGCCGACGATGCGCACGGCACAGGTGCGGTTGTCCCATCCCCAGCCGACGGCGGTGGGGGCGAAGGAGCCGTCGGCGAAGCGTTTGTAGGAGTTGATGTTCGGAGCGTAGAGGTAGGTGAAGTCGTGCTGAGTGGCGACGACGCCGGCAACGAAGTGCTTCATCGTCTCGGACATCTCGGTGCCATGGCCTGCAGGAAAGACCGGTGTTCCGTTGGTGTCGCTGAGGCTCATGTGGATGTGGCAGGAGCTGCCTTCGCGGTCGTTGGGCTTGGCCATGAAGGTCACCGACTTACCCTCCTGGTCCGCGATCTCCTTGGCGCCGAGTTTGTAGACGACGTGGTTGTCGCACGTGGTGAGCATGTCGGTGTAGCGGAAGCCGACCTCGAGCTGACCGAGGTTGCATTCGCCCTTCGCGCTTTCGGTGTAGAGGCCAGCGCCGTCCATCTCATTGCGCAGGCGTCGCAGGTAGCCTTCGACCTGGCCGGTGCCGAAGAGCGAGTAGTCGATGTTGTAGGTGCTGGCGGCTTCGAGGTTCCGGTAGTCGTTGCCCATCGCCTCGCGGTAGCCGGTGTTGTAGAGGGCGAATTCGAGTTCTGTGGCGCCGATGGGTGCGTAGCCGAGCGTCGAGAGGCGCTCCAGCTGAGCCTTGAGCACCTGTCGTGGTGAGACGCTCAGCGGTGATCCGTCGAGGAAGGCCAGGTCGCATTGGACCATCACGGTCGCCGGGTGCCAGGGGATGCGGCGCAGGGTCGAGTAGTCGGGGACGAACTTGAGGTCGCCGTAGCCGCGTTCCCAGGAGGTGAGTTCGTAGCCGTCGACGGTGTTCATCTCCACGTCGGCGGCCATGAGGTAGTTGCAGCCTTCGGTGCCGTTGTCCATCACCTCGTCGATGAAGAACCGTCCGGTGATCCTTTTGCCCTGGAGCCTGCCCTGCATGTCTGTGGCGGCGACGAGCACGGTATCGACGCGGCCGGCGGCGATCTCTGCCTGCAGCTGTTCTAAGGTCAGGTCTGATGAAGTCACGCTCATGGTTCCTCTTTTCGGTAGCACGCCCAGGTGACGCGTGCGCATCTTTGCGACGCTCTGCATTCCTGCGGTGATCACGCTTCGCTGCAGTGGTGGCTTGGGAAGACTCTCACATTTAAGGTATGCCACCGAACCATTGATACGCAATAGTCCCGGATAAATTGAGGACAGTTCTGTTTTTAGGTCTGCGCAAATACCTATTGACAAACCATTTCCGCGGTGAGAAGCTCAACGACAGAACAGAGTTGTGAACTGCGTCACGCACTAATTTCGTGACTTCCGCATGCGCCGGTTTCGGGGCCTGCGCCGACGGCGGGCCTGATCCCGACGATGCCGATCGGTCAGCGACGACCACTTCGGAACCGCGGACCGAGCCCTCTGGAAACAATCATTTCGAGAAGAACGGTGTTCTCCATGAGCAATGAAGCCGCACCACCCAATGACCCGACACCAGGTCCAGCCCTCAGCGCCGATGAGGCCAGTCTTGCCGAGCTCGGGTACAAACAGGAACTCAAGCGCGGGATGTCGGGCTTCGGCAATTTCGCCGTCTCCTTCTCCATCATCTCGATCCTCGCCGGCTGCATCACTTCCTACAGCATCGCACTGGGGTCGGGCGGACCGGCTGCGATCACGATCGGCTGGCCCTTGGTCGGCGTCTTCGTCCTCTGCGTGGCGCTGGCCATGGCCGAGGTCTGCTCGAAGTACCCAACGGCCGGTGGGCTCTATTTCTGGGCCGGTCGCTTAGCCAAACGCAACAAACGGCATTGGGCCTGGTACGTCGGATGGTTCAACTTCCTCGGCGAGGTGGCCGTCACTGCGGCCATCGACTACGGCGCGGCCACGACCATGATGGCCTTCGCGGCACTGACCTTCGGTGTCGTGCCCACAGCACTCAACACCTTCATCCTCTTCCTCGTCATCATCACTCTGCACGGTCTGCTCAACACCTTCGGGGTCAACCTGGTCAACCTGCTCTCGGGCGTCTCTGCCTGGTGGCATATCGTCGGTGTGCTCATCATCGTCGCGGCCCTGTGGATCATGCCGACGAAGCACCAGTCGTTCAGCTGGACCATGACGGCCTGGCACAACGAAACCGGGTTCACGTTCATGCCCTTCGTCTTCCTCATGGGCCTGCTGATGGCCCAATACACATACACCGGCTATGACGCTTCGGCCCACGTGGCCGAGGAGACGAAGAACGCCTCGACCGCAGCGCCTAAGGGCATCGTCATGAGCGTGCTGATCTCGATCATCGGCGGGTGGATCCTGCTGTATTCGATCACTGCCGCCATCCAAGACGGTTCCGAGGCAGGGCTGACCGCGCTCAACGCCACCGCCACGGGACTGCCGCCTGCGCAGGTGTTCCTCGATGCTCTGAACAATCCGACGATGGCGAAGTTCCTGCTCTTCATCGTCTGCGGCGCCCAGTTCTTCTGCGGCATGGCATCGGTGACGGCGAACTCGCGGATGAGCTACGCGTTCTCCCGCGATGACGCGATTCCCGGGTCCAAGTACTGGAAGAAGGTCAACCCACGCACCGGAACTCCCACGAACTCGATCTGGCTGTGCATCGTGCTGTCCTCGGTGCTGACGGTGCCTGCGCTGTTCAATGAGACCGCCTACTTGGCGGTGACGAGCGTGGCGGTGATCGGGCTCTACATCGCCTATGTTGCACCTGTGCTGCTGCGCAGACTCAAAGGCGACTCGTTCAAGCCGGGTCCGTGGAACTTAGGCCGCTGGAGCGCGGTCATCGGGTGGGTCGCAGTCGTCTGGGTGATCCTGATCTGCATCCTGTTCGTCCTGCCGCCCACGCTGCCGATCACCATCTCGACGTTCAACTACTCCCCCATCGCGGTCCTCGCGGTGCTCATCATCAGCGTTGTGCTCTGGTACGCCAGGGGCAAGAAGCACTTCATGCAGCACCTCGACAAGGAGCAGCTGGCCATCGACGAGAAGAAGCTGCTCGACGAGATCGACGACTGAGCTCGCGGGGTCAACACCCCGCCCGCACTGTGCCCACAATGTCAGCAACCCTCCGGGCGCTGAGCAACCTTAAGCGGGGTTGCTCAGCGCCCGGAGGGTTGCTGAGTTGTCAAAGAAGGGCGGGCAACGGCATCAGTGCTGGGCTGATGCCGCTGCCGCCAGCCAGATCACGTGGTTTCGCGACTCACGCGGTCTCGCGACTCACTTAGTCTCGGACTTGTACTTGTCCTCGATGGCGCGGCCGACCTCTTCATCGATGTTGCGCCAGTACTGGAAGACGTTGGAGAGCACGGGCTCTTCCACGCCGTCCTTGAGTGCACCGACGACGGTTTCGATGAGACCCTGACGCTCCTCTTCGGAGTAGACCTCGCGGATCAGTGTGTGTGCCTGACTGAAGTCGTCGTCTTCTGCGTGCAGAGTGGCGGCACTGCGGACCAGCTCACCATCGGATTCCCACCGCGCTTCGACCTGAGTCTCCTCGGCTTGGTACGGACGGCCGTAGGAGTTCGGCGCATAGTTCGGAGCATCACCTGAATGGTGGTACTCCATCTGACCTTCCTTGTCATAGGAATTGGTCTTCGTGATGGGAGCGTTGACCGGCAGCTGGTTGAAGTTGGTGCCGATGCGATTGCGCTGCGCGTCCGGGTAGGAGAAGACACGGCCCATGAGCATCTTGTCGGGCGAGATTCCGGTGCCCGGCACGGTGTTCGAGGGGCTGAATGCGGCCTGCTCGATCTGGGCGAAGTGGTTCGACGGGTTCTTGTTGAGCGTGAACTTGCCGATCTCCATGAGCGGGTAGTCCTTCTTCGACCAGGTCTTGGTGAGGTCGAAGGGGTTGAAGCGGTAGGTCTTGGCCTCTTCGTAGGGCATGATCTGGACGCTGACGGTCCAGGATGGGTAGTCGCCGCGCTCGATCGCATCGAACAGGTCGCGGCGATGGATGTCCGCGTCCTCACCGGCGAGCTTGCCGGCTTCTTCGTTGCTCATGTTCTCCACGCCCTGATCGGTGTGGAAGTGGTACTGAACCCAGAACCGTTCTCCGGCTTGATTGGCCCACATGTAGGTGTGGGAGGAGTAGCCGTTCATGTTCCGCCAGGTCTTGGGCAGACCACGCGGTCCCATCAGGTAGGTGACCTGGTGTGCCGATTCAGGCGAGAGCGACCAGAAGTCCCACTGCATGTTGTTGCTGCGCAGTCCCGAATCGGGTGTGCGCTTCTGGGAGTGGATGAAGTCGGGGAACTTCATGGGATCGCGGACGAAGAACACGGGGGTGTTGTTGCCCACCATGTCGAAGTTGCCGTCTTCGGTGTAGAACTTGAGTGCGAATCCGCGCACGTCGCGCCAGGAGTCGGGTGAGCCGAGCTCACCGGCGACGGTGGAGAATCGTGCGAGCATCGGGGTCTTCTTGCCCTTCTGCAGGAACTTCGCCCGAGTGTACTTGGAGACGTCTGCGGTGATCTCGAGTTCGCCGAAGGCGCCGGAGCCCTTGGCGTGGGGGCTGCGCTCGGGAACGCGTTCGCGGTCGAACCGTGCCAGCTTCTCGACGAGTGCAACGTCGTGGAGGAGGAGAGGGCCATCAGCTCCGACGCTCAGCGAATGCGCGTCGGACTCTCGAGGGGCACCCGATTCGGTCGTCGAGGGCTTCGTGCCGTCGAATCCTGGATGTTCATGATCAGCGTGTTTAGTCATTGCTTCTCCTTCAACCGATTGAGCGACGGGGAGTCATTCTTCCCGGTCCACTTCATCCATCATAGGACGAACATCGCTCGCCTGTATGCGATGAAGCGAAGGCCGATCACGGCTCCCCTGATATCGAGTTCCTGGCAGCGTGCAGAAGACTGGCGCAACCGACTTTCACGCTATCCAGGTTCCTTACTCGGTACAACCAAGGCCACCCTGCTCAATATTCCTGACCCTCAGCCTGCGGCAGTCGCGGCGCTTCCACCGCCTGCAGAGCTCGAGCCGGAACCGCTGCCCACACCGTCACCAGAGCCTCCGCTGGAGCTGGATCCTCCACTCGAGCTGCCGGAGCCAGAGCTTCCTGCTTCACCCTGCGAGCCGGAACTCGAGCTCCCGTCCGTCGAGGTTGCGCCCCCGCCCGAGGTGTCCGCTCCGGCACTGCTGGATCCGCTTGAATCGCTGGCGGCTCCTGCGGTGTCGTCGCCGGTGGTTGTGGATGAACTGGCATCGGTGCCCTGGTCGGTCCCCGTCTGATCTGCAGTCGAGGAGGTGGTGGAGCTGCCCTCGTTCGCCGAGGTGGACTGTCCTTCACTCGTCGACGAGCTCTCGGCTCCGCTGCCCTGATTCGGGTTCTGGCCGGGCTGGGAATCGTCCCCGGAGGAGCTGGATTCGGCAGTGCCGCCGCCGTCTTGCGATGTCTCGGAGTCATCCCCGGTGCCGGAATCTCCGGTCACTGATCGTGAGATCTGTGAGGTGCCGGGCGAGATGTCGGCGTCGGTGAATGATTCGGCCATGACTACGGCACCCAGGCCGATTCCGAATGTCGCCACCCCGATAGCCACCGGGTAGAGGACGCGTTTGCGGCGCAGCTTCTGCCACCACGTCTTCGGTTCCTCGTTGGCCGCCTCGGTGGCATCGGGTGATGGGTGCTGCGCTGACGGAACGTCGACGGTCGTGGCTGCGTCCGCCTCGTCGCTCAGGCTCCCGAAGGTGCTGGTGGCGTGGGATCGCTGAGTCTTGGCACCGAGTGACTTCGCCTTCACTGCCGGAGCGAGCTTCGTGCCGACTTCTCTGATCTTCTCTTTGCCCTTGTCGAGGCTGCTGGTGTAGAGCGTCACCGCGAGTCCGGTGATGATGCTCGCGACCCCTGCACCGACGACCGTTCCGGCCACGCCCAGCTGCCCGCCGATGACCGAGGAGGTGGCTGCTGCTGCGGCACCGGCGACGAGCTGGGTCGCCGAGACCCTGTTGGCGCTCTTCTCCTTCTTTTCCTTCTCAACGACTTCGTCCTTCGCAGTCGATTCGTCGACGGCTGTGGTGTTCTCCTGCATCATCCGAGTCGCCGACTCGGTCGACGTAGTTGGCACCGGCGCTTCTTCGCGTCGGATCGGATTCGGTGGCATCACCGGTGTGGTCACAAGCGAGGTCGCCGTCGGTGCCGACTGGGTGTTTCTGGCATGTGTGGCGGCGAGTTCTTCGGTGATCAGAGGCAGGGTCTGAGACGCCTGCGCGGCCGCTGTGCATTCTTGCTCATTCAGTCTGCCTGAC
This sequence comes from Brevibacterium aurantiacum, assembly GCF_003932995.1. NCBI lineage: Bacteria > Bacillati > Actinomycetota > Actinomycetes > Micrococcales > Brevibacteriaceae > Brevibacterium > Brevibacterium aurantiacum. Next base: position 726,651 of record NZ_CP025333.1, on the reverse strand, counting down.
TCATGCTGATTCGACACCAAAATACCTCCGATGACTGGTCTCTGAGTCCAGTATCGGCTGGCTGTTTTCGGGGTTCCTGACCCTCCTCTTCGAAGGCTGGGACAACGCTGTGAGAAGACGGCCACTCTGTGGTCGCTGACCTGCGATGATACCGACCTGTGTGACGCACAGGACAGGCGCTTTGCAGGATATTCGCAGGTCCAAAACGGGCGCCCACGACGCCCCGTTTTTCAGTGCAGAATGGCCACGCCGAGGTGGCCCGGAAGTACGTTCGTCTGCTCGAGTTCCAGCAGCTGGAATTTCGGGTATCCGGGGCCCGATTCCAAGGTGACTGCGAACAGCGCCGAACCGGTGAATTGTGTCGTCATCTGTAGGGCATTTTGTTCCGAGGTGGCCTGGTCATCCGTCTCGACCATGAGGTTGAGCGCGAAGCACGGCTCTTCCAGACTGCTGAGGGAGACGTTCTGCTCCCCACGGAATTTCACCGGCGCTGCCGGCGTCACTGAGTGCACCTGTCCATCGATCTCAAGGGCCACCTCGGCGCCGATGGGGAGGAAGGTCCGCGCCAAGCCCGGCAGCGGCGAGAACGCAGCAGGACGGTCCAATCGCGCAATACTCAGGCGCCAGCGTCGAAGGTTCGGGGTCAGAGCCTGGGACTGGATGAGTGAGACGAGCTCGGTCGCCTCCCCTGCCCCATTGGCCCACGGAACCGGTTCGAGGTCGTCGAAAGAGGTGATCACGTGCATGTGATCACTCTAGTCTCGACTCAGCTCGAGGCTGCTGGTGAGAACGTCAGTTCAGGACGAGACAGAACGGATGGCCTGCCGGGTCGAGGAAGACGCGGAAGGTGTCCCCCGGCTGGTCGACGGCTTTCCCTGCACCGAGTTCGACCACGGCAGCCTCGGCGACGTCGAGGTCATCGACGACGACATCGATGTGCATCTGCTGCGGGTGGGACTGCCCCGGCCAGCTGGGTGCGTGGTAGTCCTCAACCTGCTGGAAGCAGATCGGGGGCCAGGATTCGGATGTGATCTCTGCCCAGGTGCCATCGTCATCGACTCTGACCTGCCAGTCGAGGAGTTTTCCGTAGAATTCCGCGAGTTCACCGGCGTCGGGAGCATCGATGACGATGACGGGCTGCTTTGCGATAGCCATGGTCGTGAGTCTACGCGCCGCCGATGCTAGGCTCGAAACACCACAGGGGAGCGCCAGAAGACTGACGCTGAGAGTGCGCAAGCAGACCCTTCGAACCTGATCCGGTAAGCACCGGCGGAGGAAGTGAGGAGTGACACCGATGAGCGATGTCGACACGAAACACACGATCAGCAGCATTCGGCTGACCCCAGGAGGGCCTGTTGCGGCGCTGAGAGCGGAGGCGTCTTCCGCTTGGGAGGCCGCGGTCGGGCATAGATTCGTCACCGAACTGTTTGCCGGCACGGTCGACGACTCCGTGATGAGGAAGTACCTGATCCAGGATTACCAGTTCTTCGAATCGTTTCTCTCGATGCTCGGCGCATGCGTTGCCTATGGCGATGCCGTAGGGCCGAAGCTGCGGTTTGCCAAACAGCTCGGGTTCCTCGAAGCCGACGAGGATTCGTATTTCCTCACGGCCTTCGCCGAGGTGGGTGTCCCTGCCACCGACTACGCTGACCCCCAGCTGACTGGGCCGACTGAGGGCTTCCGTGACCTCATGTACGAAGCCGTCGACTCGGCGTCCTACGCGGACCTGCTGGTCGTGCTCGTCATCGCCGAATGGCTCTACCTCGATTGGGGCGAGCGCTCGGAACCGATGCCTGTACGCCGAGTCCATTCCGGGTGGATCGAATTGCACCGTGGTGAGGATTTCCGGGCGTGGGTGCAGTTCCTCATCGACGAACTCGAGCGAGTCTTCCCCACTGGCGAGGACGCGGAATCCGCCGCGGTGCGAGACAGGTTGTCGCGCATCTGGCACCGAGCGGTCGAATTGGAGTTGGCCTTCTTCGATGAGGCGTATGTGCAGGGGTGAGATGCCGAACACCAACGGAGACGGCACTCGCGCCGCAGTGCTCTGCCGACTGCTCTCGCAAGTGCGAGAGTCCGCTGCCGGTGGGCGCAGCCTCGTGGCCATTGACGGCCTCGATGGAGCGGACAAGAGCGTCCTCGCCGAGGAATTGGTCCAACTGGCAGCCCAGGACGGGCTTCGCCCGGTTGCGTCGCTGAGCATCGACGGATTCCACCATCCCCGCTCGGTCAGATACACCAATGGTCGTGGGCCCGATTCCTTCTACCGGGACTCTTATGACTACGAAGCCTTCATCCGATCCGTCGTCATTCCGTTCAGACAGGGAGCATCGGTGGTTCCATCGTTCTGGGATGTTGATGCCGACGTGACCGTTTTACCCGCACAGCTCGACCTGCCGCAGAACTGTGTCCTCCTCGTGGATGGGATCTTTCTCCACCGGCCCGAACTTCGCGATCTGTGGGATGCGAGCGTGTGGGTGCAGGTTCCTTTTACGGTCTCAGTACCCCGGGGAAACGAACGAATCCCCGGCACATATGATTCGGACCCCGAGTCACAGTCCAACCACCGTTATGTCGGCGGCCAGCGTCTCTATCTCGCAGAATGCTCGCCGTGGAAGTCGGCAACGTGGATTTTCGACAACGAAGATCTCGAGCTCCCCACCCTGCGGCGACTCTCTGAGGAGTCAGCGGGGAACCCAAGGACCGAGAACACAGTTGCCGAGGACTAGGAGACAGCCAACCAAAGCGTGTCAGTCCCCTCCCCTAGACTGAGCCCATGAGCAATGCTGAGGTAGATGCCGTTGTCGTCGGATCCGGGCCCAATGGCATGGCCGCCGCGGTCACCATGGCTCGGGCGGGCCTGTCCGTGCAGGTGTATGAGGCCCAGTCGACCATCGGCGGCGGCGCCCGCACCCTTGACCTGGGACTGGCCCCCGGCATCACCCATGACATCTGCTCGGCCGTGCACCCGCTGGCGATCTCGAGCCCGTTCTTCGTCGACTTCGACCTGCGCGCCCGGGGCCTCGAGTTCACCACCCCCGAGGTCTCCTACGCTCAACCGCTCGACAATCAGCCAGCCGCGCTGGCCTTCCACGATCTCGAGACCACGGTCGACCACCTCGGCGCGGCCGGTCCCGAATGGCGGCGTTTCTTCGCCCCACTGCTCGAGCGCGTCGATGATGCGATCTGGCTGTCGCTGGGCGACAAGCGCTCCATCCCGGAGACGCTGCGCGACGTTCCCGGTATCGCCAATGTGGTGAAGTTCGGGCTGCGGCTGCTGACCCAGGCCAGCCCGGCCTGGAACATTCCGCTGTCCCATGAGACGTCTCAATCCCTGTTCACCGGTGTCGCCGCCCACGCGATCGGCGGGCTGCCATCCATGGGCACAGCCGCCACGGCCACAATGCTCTCGACCATTGCCCACGCCGGCGGCTGGCCCTCCCCTGTCGGCGGTTCGCAGGCGATCATCGATGCCATGGTCGCCGACCTCGAAGCACACGGCGGTTCGGTGACGACGAATGCGCGCATCGATCACGTCTCCGATATGCCGGCGGCTCGCGCGTACCTCCTCGACACCTCGGCGCTCAATGCCGCACAGATCTTCTCCGGTCTCATCCCGGCCAAGGTCGACAGGTCGCTGCGCAGCTTCAAGCAGGGCAACGCCGCGGCCAAGGTCGACTTCGTCCTAAACGGACCCGTGCCCTGGGCCGATCCCAACATCAACCGGGCCGGCACCATCCACGTCGGTGGTACCCGGGCGCAGATGGCCGCCGCCGAGGCGGACGTGATCGCCGGACGCATGCCCGCTCACCCGGTCAGCCTGGTCTCCGATCCCACTGTGTTCGACCCATCGCGCGAGGTGGGCGGCCTGCGCCCATTGTGGACGTATGCTCATGTCCCCTTCGACTGCCCTCTCGATCCGGCCCAGTACATCATCGATCAGATCGAACGCTTCGCCCCCGGTTTCCGCGACACCATCGTCACGTACAACTCGATTCCCGCATCAGAGATGGCCGGGCACAACCAGAACTACATCGGCGGCGACATCGCCACCGGGCTCGTCTCCTTCTACCGGATGATGGCCCGCCCACGCACCAGCTGGGACAACTACGGCCTCGGCGTCCCCGGTGCCTACCTGTGTTCGGCCGCGACCCCACCCGCACCCGGCGTGCACGGCATGAACGGCTGGTTCGCGGCTCAGCGAGCGCTGAAGACGCAGTTCGGCATCACCGAGGCCCCGAGCCTGGCTCCCTGAGGATCTGCCGTCGGCGGCGCGAATGCCTCCGCCACACACCATTGGCCACAGCGACCGCCACGACGACGAGGCCGGCACCAAGTGCCTGGCCCACGGTGAGCTGCTCGCCGAGGATCAGCGCCGCGAGGACGAGGGCGAGCACGGGTTGGATGAGCAGCAGGCTCGCCGTCATCGACGGCACCAGCCGGACGCTTCCCCGATTGATGAGCAGCCAGGCCACCACCTGCCCCAGCAGGGCCAGAGCGATGAGGTACATCCACGCGCTTGGGCCGATCCCGGTGAGATGGAGGCCGCCGGTGAACTGGGCGATGACCGCCGATGTCACCGCCGCCGAGGCGGTCGCCCAGGCTAGCGGCTGAATCGTCCCCTCGGCCTTGCGCCTCGTCCCTCGTCGGGTGAGGAACATGTACACGCCGTATCCGATCCCGGCGATGAGGGCGAGAACTGTGCCGAGTACGGCGTTGTCCCCCACCTCGGCCAGGGTCACGATCCCGCCCACCAGGCCGACGCCGATGAGCATCAACGGCAGGGAGATGAGGAACCGAACACTCACACGCTCACGATCGACGAGCAGCGCGAGCAATGGCAGGACGATGACCTGGACATTGACGAGCACGGTCGAGACGCCGGCACCCACGAGGTAGATCGACGCCGTCCACGCAATGTAGTCGATGCCCAGCGCAACTCCGGCCGCAATCGCCCAGAGGATGCCCGATCGCGAAAAACCGCCGTGACGCCGACGTTCAAGAAGCGCCAACGGGATGAGTGCAATGACGGCGATCGCGCACCGCAGCACGGCGGTCGTCGCCGCATCCACGCCCGCGAGCTTGACTAGGATCGCTGAGATCGACAGGCACAGCGCACCCGCGAGCACCGCCGAAGCGGCGAGTGCTGTGGGTGCCTCCGGCGCTGGAGCGACCCTGGGTTTGACGGTCATATGCTGACCGTATGCCCGCGGCTGCGATTTGGCACTACCTCAGCCGCGTTTCGTCGGCTACCCGCGTTCGCCCCCGGTCCGGCTCGGTGACGATCGTTGATGATCTCGCTCAGATGTGCTCGCGGAGTATCCCGCCCAGCCGGGTGAGGGCATCGACCATCTCCTCGTCAGACTGACCCGAGTAACTGAACCGGGCATAGTTGCTGCGTTGTTCGGCCGGGAAGAACGATCCTCCGGGCACGTAGGCGACTCCGGCTTCGGGCAGGGCATGTTCGGCCATGAACGCCTCCGCATCGAAGCCTTCGGGGAAGGTCACCCAGGTGAAAAGCCCGCCTTCAGGAGTGGTCACAGCCACCTCGGCGGGGAAATGCTCGGCCATCGACGAGAGCATGAGATCGCGCTTGGCGCGGTAGACGGCACGGGCGCGTTCAATGTGGGCGTCGATGTCGAAGGACTCTAAGAACCTGGTCGTGGCGGTCATGTTCAGGGTCGACGACTGCGTGTCGGCAGCGAGCTTGAGCAGGCCCAGTTTGTCGAGGATCTCCGGTGCCGCGCTCACCCACCCCAGGCGCACGCCTGGGGCGAGGATCTTGGAGAAACTGCCGAGGTGGATGACCCGGTTCTCCGTGTCCAGCGAGCGCAGCGTCGGCAGCTGCTGACCTTCGAACCGGAGTTCGCGGTAGGGCGAATCCTCGAGGATGAGGACGTCGTATTCGTTGGCTAGCTCGATCAGGCGTCGGCGCCGCTCGAGGCTGAGCGTGACTCCCGTCGGATTCTGGAAGTCGGGGATGACGTAGATGAACTTGACGTTCTCCGTTGACCGCAATGTTGCTTCGAGGGCGTCGACGTCCATGCCTTCGGAGTCCATGTCGACGGCGGCGTACTCGGGCTGGCAGGGGTTAAAGGCGATGAGGGCACCGAGGAACGTCGGGTTCTCCGTGACGATGACGTCGCCGGGATTGATGAGGAGTTTCGCCACGAGGTCGAGCCCCTGCTGGGCTCCCTGCAGGACGAGCACGTCGTCGGCATCGGTTGCCGCACCCTGGTTCGACATGCGCTTGGCGATCTGCGCGCGCAGTCCAGGCAGCCCCACAGAGGCGGTGTATTGGAGAGCCGTCGCGCCTTCGTTTGCGAGGACGTCGGCGAAGACCTGCTGGAGTTCTGCGACGGGGAACAGACTCGGATCCGGGTAGCCACCGCCGAATGACGTGATCGCAGGGTCATCACCATATTTCAGCAGCTCACGGATGGCGGACGGCTGGACCCGAGCGATGCGATCGGCGAACTTCGATGACACTTCTTCTCCCTTGAGAACTGACTGCGAGCATCCGGTCGTCGTGATTGGCTCCCGCGACTCACAGGTGGTGGTGAGGTGATCGTAGCGCCGAAACATTCGCACGGTGAACGGTGTCCGTTTGGCGGTTCACCGGTCAGCACGTCCCCGCGGGGACGTCGGGGCTGGGCTCGTCGACGTCGGCCTCGTCTTCGGCGTCTGCAGGAACCACCTCGGCGAGAATCTTCGGTCCCTTCGCAGCCCGCATCCCCGCGCCGAGGACGCCGATGATGACGAGCGCCGCCCCGCACAGCTCACCGAACGACACTGTCTCGCCGAGGAAGAACCAGGCGGCACTCATGCCCACGATCGGCACCAGCATCGAGAACGGAGCAACGACTCCGGCAGGATTGCGCGACATCAACCATGACCAGATGCCGGAACCGAGGATTGTGGCGATGACAACCGTGTAGACGAGGCCAGCGATGCCCAACCAACCGGTCGGGGTCAGCAGCGTCGTCAGAGAGTGGCCGATCGTGCTCGGGCCCTCGACGAAGAGGGAGAGGATGAGCATCGGCACCGGCGGGATGACGGACATCCACATCGTGAATTTCACCGGCTCGACCGAGTGGGCCTGTCGGTTGCAGATGTTGCCGATCGCCCAGCCCAGGCCACCGGCGAGGGTGAGGAGGAACGGTAGGAAGCTCGCGCTCGAATCGAGGCGCTGCCAGCCGACGACACCCAGACCGGCCATGGCCACGATGAGGAATGCCATCTGCGATCCCCGGACCCGCTCGCGCAGGAACGTCATTCCCAGCAGCACCGTGAACGGCCCCGAGGCCTGAAGCACGAGGGAAGCAAGTCCTGCCGGCATACCCGCCGCCATCGCCCAATAGAGGAAGAGGAACTGCAGGAGGCCGAATCCGAGTCCATAGCCTACGATCCACCGGAACTTCACGTCCGGCTTCGGGATGAAGAGCAGAGCGGGTAGCGCGAGCACGGCGAAGCGCAGGGCGACGAGGAAGAAGGGCGGGAACTGATCGAGGGAGAGATCGATTGCGAGGAAATTCAGTCCCCACATGACAGCCACCGAGGCGGCGAGAAGACAGTGCTTGAACGACATGACTCCATTGTTCTGCGCACTGACAGTTAACACAATCGAATTATTCTACACAGACCTTGTAGCTGAACTTCATTCTTGTAGCATGGGCGCATGGATCCCCGGCACCTCGAGCTGCTGCGCCAACTCGACGAACGCGGAAGCGTCACGGCTGTCGCCGAAGCCACGTTTCGCACGCCTTCAGCGGTGTCCCAGCAGCTCAAGCAGGCAACCAGGGAGGTCGGACATCGTCTCGTCGAACCTGCCGGTCGCAGTCTCAAACTCACGCCTGCCGGGCGACTCCTGGCTGCCGGAGGGCAGGACGTGGCCTCGGCACTTGCCCGCGTGGAAGCGGACTGGGAGGACTACCTCGGCGAGGCCTCCGGGGAAGTCCGGATTGCCGGATTGCCCAGCGCACTGACCTACTTGGTGCCCCCTGCGCTCCGGCAGCTGCGAGAGACGAGCCCGAAGATCACCCTGCGCACCGTCGACGTGGACCTGGCCGAACACGAGTTCGCGGGCCTGACCTCCGACGTCGACATCGTCGTCGCCCACAGCCTCATCTCCGAACGACCCGCGGGGACCAACGGGCTGAGCGTCGAGTCCCTGGCGACCGAACCCATCGACGTCGCGGTCGCAGATTCCCACCCACTGGCAGGTCGGGATGAGCTCACGCCTGCTGACCTCGTCGACGTTCAGTGGATCAGTGTGCCCCACGGTTTCCCCTTCGCCACGATTCTGACGTCGATAGAACATGTCACCGGACGCGAGCTCGAGGTCACTCAGCGCATCCGGGACAACCGACTCATCGAGGCGATCATGTCCTCGAGTGACCAAGTCGCCCTGCTGCCGCGATTCACGACCCCGAAGGGCGCCGGGCTCACGCTTCTCCCGTTGAAGGGGGTAGCGACCACGCGGTGGGTTGTGGCGGTCATGGCCCCCGACACCGCCGAACGCGCAGCCGTCAAACGTGTCCTCGACGCCCTGCGGCAAGACACTTAGCGCGTCACTGGGGACCGGTCAGCGAGTCGCTGCGAACCGCTTCGGCACGAGCTTCTCCAGGGGCAGGAACGCCGCCCAGCAGATGACGGTCGGGAGGAAGTGGATGCCCAGGGCGATGTAGGTCATGAGGTGGAAGAGCATGAAGAAGATGACGGCACCGTAGAGCCACTTGCCCTTGAAGAACAGCACGATCGGCGAGAGGAACTCGAAGACGAGAGTTGCCCACTGCCCGGCGATGAGAAGACCCGGCATCTCGAGGAACGGCTTCGACCATTCGGCACCGCGGCGCATCAGCGCCCAGATGATCACAGCCCCGTTGGCCCAGTGGGTGATGTTGCCCGAGGCGATCCACTTCATCACCACCGAGTAGAAGTAGGTGAGGACGACGGAGATCTGCACGACCCGCAGTGCCCACCCTGCCTTCGCCGAGGTGGCTCCCACATCGCGGAACCGTGCGATTCCGACCGTCGGCAGCACCACGACGGCGATGACGAGTGCCATGTGGTCGTGGGCGACGTAGCCGTAGCCCTGCGTGTAGAACATCCACAGCCCGAAGGTGATCGCCACGGCCCAGCCGCTGATGCGTTGGAGGATTCCGGCGGCCGCCAGCAGTGAGAAGACGATGATCGCGGCCAACAGAATCTGTGCGCCGAGGACGCTGACGGGTGGGATGTGGAGGAATCTGGCCAGCCACAGGGGCTGATAGAGCTCGGGAGTCCAGCCGTGCGGGATGACGTCGGCGGAGATGGTGAGCACGTCGATGATGACGAAGATGTAGACGATGACGCGGAATACCGCGACCCGAGCCAGCGGGAGCTGGGGCGTGAACCAGGCGATGACACGGTTGCCGGCTTTCACCTCGGCGGTGGTGGAATTGCTCACTGCACCTCCCAGGTCGCCAGGATCTTGTGTTCGGGTTCGCCGACGCTGCGGCCGTTCTCCAGCTGAGTCACGGTGCGGCAGAGGATCATCTCCTCCGGCTTCGGCTCATTCGGGTGCAGGCGTTCAAAGGAGTCGGCCATGGTCTGCATCAGCTCGGGGTTGGCGATGACCCGGTCGAGCTGGGATTCGATGTCGCCGCGTTCGATCCCGACGGTGTCCGTGTTGAAGCCGAGCCGGCGTGGTTCGTCCTCGCCGGGGAACTGCGCTTCGATACAGGTCGAGTTCACGGTGCCGTTGAGGTCCTTGGCGGTCGCGTACTGGGTGAGTGACCCGAGCGGGAAGAAGTCGTTGGTGTTGAGGAACTGTCCGCAGGTGAGGATGATCAGGGCCACCGCGGTCGCGCCGAGGCGCCAGGTGATCGACCAGGTCGACATCGGCTTCGGCTTCGTGGCGGTCGCTGCCCTGTCTGCAGGCCCTGGCTCGCCGGCCGTGTCCGATGGCGGCTTCCTGTTCGTCAGGAGTCGACGCTTCTTCTCATCCATGCGCTGTGTGGTTCATTCTCTCGACGCCGCGGGTACGCAGACTATCGTAGCGGCCACTCACGTACCGGCGACTCAGGAGTTGAACGGCTCAGCTCAGGAGCTGCGGGCGTAGAGATTGAGCTGCTCCCACATCGCCGCATACTTCTGGAAGGAGGCGACCGCGGTTTCGGGGTCGTCATTGGACAGCGCGGTCACCCACGAATCGACGAGCTCCGGTGCCTCATTGGGCCAGAGCACATCGCTCATCCCACCAAGGTCGAGTTCGAGCACGGAGTTCATATCGAAGCCGTCGACCCACTGCGCCAAGATCGAGGTCTGTTCGACCATGTCCACGACCTTGGACTTGTCGGCCACGGTCTCCGCCGCCCATTCCATCCTCGCCGAGGCGGCCAGAATGTCCGTACGGATGAGGACTCTCAGCCCGGCATCGGTTTCGTTCGTGATGATCTGGTCTTCACTCAGAGAGAAGAACAGCCACCATGACGGCGGCACATCCCAGGCCGAAACCCGAGTGAAGACTCGGGTGTCCTTGGCATCCTGGAGCCACTCAGCGCGACGACTGGCCGCACGCCTGCGCACGGACTTCGGAGCGATGATGTCCAGCGTCGCCTTCGAGGTGTGCTCGCTCAGCGACTCGAGCGCTTCCCACCCGCGAATGTCCTCTTGAGCGGGGCAGTAGCGGTCCACTCCGTCCGAAGTCTGAGACGCCGGAAGGAAGATCGGAGTGTTGCGAAACGATTCGGCTACAGGGCTCGGCGGCAGTGAGATCAAGCGTTGATCCGCGTCGGCAGAGACCAGCTCCTCGACCCGGGCACGGTTGTCTTCCACCTGGTCGTCTTGCAATGCGGAATGAACCACGGTGGGTTCGAAGATTCGCAGAGTGACGACATAATCGCGACTGTAGGACATGCCTTCAGCCTATCCAAGGTCGGGCTTCAAAATGGAACTTCCCACTACGAACAGGTAGGATTTAAGCGCATAGCAGAGATCTAGTCCGGGGCGCTTCGCCCCACATGACGACGGAGGGGGTCACGCCAGTGGGTCGCGGCCGCGCAAAGGCAAAGCAGATCAAGGTTGCCCGGAAGCTGAAATATTACAGCCCGGACACCGACCTGAATAGACTCCAGCAGGAACTGGGTTCCGAGTCGCAGGCGTCCGGTTCGTCAGATCCGTACGACAACGAGCCGGACTATTCGGATTACGCCGACAAGTACAACGTCGACGATGACGACGAAGAAGACGACTATACACAGCGCGAATCTTGACCGATCAGCACTGATGTGATCGACGCTCAGAGAACCTGAGCATCGGATTCGCTCAAGCAAGAAGGCGGAGACTTCGGTCTCCGCCTTCTGCTTTGCCCGAACGCTTTCGTCCGCCAGCCTCAGCCGAGGATGGCGGCTCCGCCGTCGACGCCCTTGGCGCCCTGAACGTAGTCGAGTTCCGAGGCCAGTGCACCGTCGTCGACGCTGACGTCGCCGAGGACCCACGAGCCCGGGCTGGCGGCGAGCACACTGTCGACGGAGTCAGCAGAGGTCACGAGGACCATTCCGACGCCGAGGTTCCAGGTCCGCTCGCGGTCATCCTGCGGGACTCCGCCGAGATCGCCGAGGGTGGAGAAGACAGGCGGGATCTCCCACGAGGAACGCGACATCTTCGCCACGAGGCCCTTGGGCAGCACGCGCGCCACATTGGCCGAGAGTCCCCCGCCGGTGACATGCGAGACCGCGTGCACAGCATCGGGCAGAGCCGAGAACAGGGCGTTGAGCTCACCGGTGTAGACGTGTGTGGGAACGAGGAGTTCCTCACCCAGGGTGCGACCGAATTCGGGCACGTTGCGATCCAGACCCCAGCCCGCCTCGGCGATGATGTGCCTGACCAGGGAGTAGCCGTTGGAATGGATGCCCGAGGAGGGCAGTCCGATGAGCACGTCACCGGCCGAGACCTTCTCCGGCCCCAGCAGCTTGGACGCATCGACGACGCCGGTGGCGGCACCGGCGACATCGTATTCGTCGACGCCGAGCAGGCCCGGGTGCTCCGCGGTCTCTCCTCCGACGAGGGCGACATCGGCACTGGCACACGCCTCGGCGATACCCCGGACGATGTCGGCGATGCGCTCGGCCACGACCTTGCCGCAGGCGATGTAGTCGGTCATGAACAACGGTTTCGCACCGCACACGATGATGTCATCGACGACCATTCCCACCAGGTCGTATCCGATGGTGTCGTGCTTGTCGAGAGCCTGTGCGATGGCCACCTTCGTGCCCACGCCGTCGGTCGACGAGGCCAACAGCGGGCGCTCGTAGTCCTTGAGCACGGAGACGTCGAAGAGTCCGGCGAAACCACCCACCTCTCCGACGACGTTCGCGTTGTGTGTGGCCGCAACCGCGGACTTCATCATTTCGACGGCGCGGTCACCGGCCTCGACGTCGACGCCGGCGGCGGCATAGGTGGTGGACTTAGCTGGATCGGTGCTCAACTCAACATCCTTTTTCGGCGGGGGTGTTGTTGACAGGTATCGGGTATTCGCCCGAGAAGCAGGCGGTGCACAGCTGGCTGCGCTTCTGCTGGGTGGCCTCGACCATCCCGTCGAGGGAGATGTATCCCAGGGAATCGGCGCCGAGGTTGTCGCGGATCTCGTCCATGTTCAGACCGTTGGCGATGAGCTCGGCCCGGGTCGCGAAGTCGATGCCGTAGAAGCAGGGCCACTTGACCGGCGGGGAGGAGATGCGCACGTGGATCTCCTTCGCACCAGCCTCACGCAGCATCCTTACGAGCGCACGCTGGGTGTTGCCGCGCACGATCGAGTCATCGACGACGACGAGGCGTTTGCCCTCGATGTTCTCACGCAGAGGATTGAGTTTGAGGCGGATGCCGCGCTGACGCAGAGTGTCCGAGGGTTGGATGAAGGTGCGACCGACGTAGGCGTTCTTCATCAGCCCCTGCCCGAAGGGGATGCCGGACTGTTCGGCATAGCCGACGGCCGCCGGTGTTCCCGATTCCGGGGTGGCGATGACGAGGTCGGCATCGACGGGGTACTCGTCGGCCAACTGACGGCCCATCTGCGTCCGGGCCGCGTGCACGGTCTTGCCGTTGAGCACGCTGTCGGGCCGCGCCAGGTACACGTATTCGAAGACGCAGCGGGCCTGGTCCTGTTCGGCGAAGCGGAAGGAACGCAGACCGTCCTCGTCGATGGCGATGAGTTCGCCGGGTTCGACATCGCGGACGAAGGAGGCGCCGACGATGTCGAGAGCCGAGGTCTCGGAGGCAACGACCCAGCCATTCTCCATCCGACCCAGCGACAGCGGCCGCACACCGTGACGATCACGGGCGGCATAGAGGGTGTTCTCGTCCATGAAGGCCAGCGAGAACGCACCTTCGACCTTGGGCAGAAGATTGAGAGCAGCCTCGGTGAGGTTCTCACCCTCTTCGGTGGCGAAGAGCTCGGTGACCAAAGAGGTGTCATTGGAGGAGTCACGGAAGGGTCGGGTGCGGCTGACCTTCTTCGTCGCGTCCTTGACGACCTGATCGGCGTCATCACGACGACCATCGGCCATCGCCTCGAGCTCATCGAAGTTCGTCAGGTTGCCGTTGTGCGCCAATGCCACTGTCCCGAACGGGGTGGGTCCCAACGTCGGCTGTGCGTTCTCGAACGAGGGCGAGCCCGTCGTCGAGTAGCGCGTATGCCCGAGCGCGATGTGCCCCTGCAGAAGTTCGAGATCCCGCTCGTGGAAGACCTGCGAGACCAGGCCCATGTCGCGGTAGATCAGGATCTGCTTGCCGTTGCTGGCAGCTATACCCGCGGACTCCTGTCCACGGTGCTGCAGAGCGTAGAGCCCGAAGTAGGTGAGTTTGGCGATTTCCTCGCCTGGCGCCCAGACTCCGAATACTCCGCAAGCATCCTGAGGTCCGCGGTCCAGGGGGTCAATTTCGTGCGTTAGTTGCCCGTCTCCTCTTGCCACGTGAAAGATTGTCTCACATGACTGAGCCCACCTTCACAGGATGTTCAGACTCCGGTACTCGGCGACCCGTTCCGGGGCTCGTCATCGACACTGCCCTCCGCCTCGGCGACGGGATCGGGCGACGTCTCTGCGGTGGTATCGGGTGACGTCTCAGCGCCGGCCTCCGGTGCTGCCTCGGCGCCGGCATCGGGATCCTCACCGTTGGCTTCGGCGATCCGACGACGCGCGGTCTCCTTCGGGTCATCGACCATGTCGATCTGTGCGCCGACGCGGTACTTGCGTGCTTTCCGCCGGCCCGACCAGTCGAGGATCAGTGCCAGCAGTCCGCCGAGGAACAGCCCGCCGACGCCGAGGATGAGCAGCAGCAGCCCGGCTCCCTTGCCCACGGTGTAGCCGGTGGGGATCGCTTCGGGATCGACGAAGAGGGTGAGCGCACCCGCGACGAGAACGCCGAGAATCGCACCGAGTCCCATGAATACCGAATACTTGGGGCTGCGACGAACGGCGACGTCGATCTGGTCCTTCATGATCTCCTCGGGCATCGGTGTCAGTGGCGGGTCAGAGGCGCCCGCATTTCACGTCGCGGACAGTCTAGTCGAGATCACCTCCGTCGATTCCCAGGCAGTTATCCGACCGATCCCATAAGGTAGAGGCAGGCACAGTAGGACTTCTCACATAAGGGTGGACATGTCTCATACGATCATCGTCGGAGTTGACGGCTCCGCCAACAGTCAATGTGCGCTGCAGTGGGCGATCAAGCATGCACAGCTGACCTCCTCCGAGATTCGCCTCGTCGCGGCCTACACCGTTCCCGGCGTCAACATGAGCCAGGCCGACATCGTCTACCCGGCCGATTTCGACGTTGCGATCAAACGATCGGTGCAGCAGCTCGTCGACGACAGCGCCAGAACCGTCACCGATGCCTCGGTGCCGGTCTCGACCGTGGTCTCCCCCGTGGATGCCTCAGGTGCGCTGGTCGACAACTCGAAGAACGCCGACCTCGCCGTCATCGGCGCCCGCGGTCGCGGCGGTTTCGCCGGTCGCCTGCTCGGGTCCGTGGCCTTGGCGATGCCCGCCCACGCACACTGCCCCACCGTGGTCATCCCCAGCACGTGGCCAGAGCGCCCGCTGCCGGAGAGGCCGCTGCCGATCGATCTGCCCGTGCGTTCCTCCTCCGCGCAGACGTCCGCCGCCGAGTCCGGGGACAGGCGCCCGGACTTCACCGGTGAGATCGTCGCCGCGATCGACCCCTTCGAAAGCGACGGCCCTGTCCTGCGAGAGGCGGCAGTGCAGGCTCGGATCTACGGTCTGCCCCTGCACCTGATCGGCATCACCGCCGCCCATGTGCTCTCGCCGGAGTGGATGCCCAGCGAAACACACCTGGAGAAGATGTACGACGAGGCCGTGACCTCGCGTGAAGAGGCGGCGAAATCTCTGGCGGAGGAATTCCCCGAGGTTGAGGTCCGCTGGTCGATCTTCGATGCCCCCGCCACCGAGGTGCTCATCAGTGCCACCTACACCGCCGAGCTCATGATCATCGGCTCCCGGGGCCGCGGCGGCTTCGCGTCCACCATTCTCGGTTCAACCTCGCAGGCAGTCCTCTCACACTCGGCCTGCCCCACCCGAGTCGTGCGCGTGCTCCGCCGAAAGGGTGGGAGAAAGCGCTGACCCTCCACGAGGAGAACTCAGCCGAGGGCGATGAGGCCGATTCCGGCGACGACGACCACGGCACCGGTGAGCTTCATGGCGATGTTCTTCTCCCCGAAGAACCACCAGGCCAGCAGTGTGCCGACGATGATCGAGGTCTCCCGCACAGGGGCGACGAGGGACACCGGTGCCTGCTGCATGGCGAAGAGGACGAGCAGGTACGCCAGCGGGGAGAGGATGGCGACGGTGACCAAGGCTCGTTTGTGGCCGGACACGATCGACCCGAAATCCGCGCGCCGTGACGGACCGCCGGGGATCGTCACGATGCCAAGGGCCATGATGATGGCGACGCAGGCCTCGGAGACGGCGAAGTAGAGCAGCGGTGAGTCGGTGATGTGGTTGACGGAGAAGTCATCCCAGAGCGTGTACGAGGCGATGAAGGTTCCGATCAGCCCGCCCCAGGCCAGACCCCGTCCGATGCCGTGGCTGCTTGTTGCGTGACCTCCACCGATCGCATGACCTCCACCGGCTCCCTTCGGGCGCACGGTCACGACCGCGATTCCGGCGATGACGACGAAGGCGCCGATGGTCTCCGGCGGTGTGGGCCGCTCCCCCAGGAACAGCACGGCGATGATGATCGTGATGATCGGGCCTACCCCACGCGCTGTGGGGTAGACGACGCCCAGGGGTGCATGGTCATAGCCGGACTGCAGGGACACCGAGTAGGCGATGTGGAAGATCGCGCTGAGTGCGGCGGCTCCCAGCAGGCTCGGGCTGAACTCATGTGTCCCTGAGGCGAGCAGCCAGATCGCGATCGGGGCTAGGAGGATCGCTGAGAGTCCGTGATAGGCCAGCACGAAGGCGTAGCCCTTGCCGGAGACGGACTTCGCGGCGATGTTCCACAGGGCATGGGCCACCGAGGCGAAGAGCACCAGCCCGAGGACGGCAGGGGTCATCGAGGACCGTGACCAGACCGCGTCACAGTGTCAGGACCTCACAGCTTCACGACGACGGTCTTCGTCTGAGTGTACTCGTCGAAGGCTTCGATGGACTTCTCACGGCCGTAGCCGGACTTCTTGAACCCGCCGAAGGGCAGTTCGACTCCCCCGCCGGCACCATAGGTGTTGACGAAGATCTGCCCGGCCTCCACCTCGGCGGCGACCCGGTGCGCCCGGGAGATGTTCTGCGTCCACAGCGCCGAGACCAGACCGTAGTCGGTGCCGTTGGCCAGGGAGATCGCCTCTGCTTCATCGCCGAAGGTCATGGCCACGACGACGGGTCCGAAGACCTCTTCCTGTGCGATCTTCGACCCCGGGGACACATTGTCCACGATCGTCGGCCTGATGAAGGCTCCCCCGGCGAGGTCGGCGGCGAGCCCCTCGGGGCGGGTGCCGCCGGTGATGATCTGGGCGCTGCCGATGTCGGAGAGGAACCCTTCGACACGGGCCTGCTGCTTCGTCGAGATCAGGGGCCCTAGCATCGGATCATCGGAGCCGTACCCGATGGTGACCTTCTCCATGGCGGCCGCCATCTTCTCGATCACCTCGGCGTGGATGTCCTGGGCGACGATGAGCCGGGACCCGGCCGAGCAGGTCTGACCGGCGTTCTGGATGATCGAGCGCACCAACGACGGGATGGCAGCGTCGACATCGGCGTCGGAGAAGACGATGTTCGCGGACTTTCCACCGAGTTCGAGCACCGTCGGGATGACCCGATCGGCAGCGGCATGGGCGATCTGCGAACCGGTCTGGGTCGAGCCGACGAAGCCTAAGTGGGCGATGCCCGGATGCGCGGCCAACGCCGCCCCCGCCTCGGCGCCCAGGCCTGTGACCACGTTGAACGCACCGGCGGGGAAGCCCACAGAATGGATGAGTTCGGCCAGGCGGACCGTGGAGCGTGGGGTTTCGTCGGCGGGTTTGGCCACGGCGCAGTTGCCGGTGGCCAGCGAGGTCGCGGCGGCACGGCCGATGAGCTGGAGCGGATAGTTCCAGGCCACGATGTGTCCGGTCACGCCGTAGGGCTCGCGCCGGGTGTAGACGTGCATGTCCTCGGACATGGGGATCGAGTGCCCGTAGTAGGACTCGATGGTGTGACCGTAGAACTCGAAGTAGCGGGCGCAGACGTCGACGTCGGCGTAGGCCTGGGTCAGGGGTTTGCCCGTGTCCTCGGATTCGAGGCTGGCCATCTCATCGCGGTTGGCCCGGATCACTTCGGCGGTGGCGACCAGCAGCTTCGACCGCTGCTCGGTGCTCGAGCGCTTCCATTCCTGCTGTGCCCGGGCCGCGGCCTTGACCGCCCGGTCGACTTCGTCGGCTCCGCCTCGGGAGACATCGCCGAGGTGCTCCCCGGTGGCCGGGTCGATGTTGGCGTAGGTGGTCAGCGAGGGGACGTGGCGTCCACCGATGAATGAGGTGGTCTGGGTGATCTGGGCGTTCATCGCCGGCCTTCCAATTCTGCCGATGTGTACAGCGGGACGAAGTCACTGATGTCCGCGCGGGTGCCCGAGGCGTCAACGGCGCCTTCGGCCAGTGCGGCGGAGAATTCTGTCTTGCCGGTCACGATCTCCAACCACACCTGCGCCGAGGTTTCGACGACGTTGGGCGGTGTCCCGCGGGTGTGGCGGGGGCCGGGAATGCACTGGGTGACGCCGAAGGGTGGGACGCGGACCTCGACGCTGTTGCCCTCCGCCCGTGATGCGAGCTCCTCGAGTGTGAAACGCACCGCGGTGGCCAGGGTCGACCGGTCTGCCGTTGTCGCGTCGGCCTCAGAATGGGCCACCCACATCTCGAGGGCGTTGCGGCCCTCGTCGGGGTCTATTCTTCTGCGAATCGCCATCAGTGACTCTCCCTCTTACCTGATCCTCGCTATATCTTCACCCACGTTGATCTGCCCGACAACTGCCGTCCGCCCCTCGGAATCGATTCCGCCGGTGACGGACTCGGTGATCTCTGCGATGACCTCGCCGAGGAGATCGTCGCTGATGTCTGGAATCGCTCCGGCCTTGCGCAGCAGGGTCAGAGCCACGAGCCCCGTAGCCCGGGAGGACCCGTCGAGGCACTTCAGGGCCACCGAGTACCCGGATTTCGTGGACATGACGATCACGCCTTCGGCCCCGCCCTTGGCGAAGATGCCAAGGCGGTCGATGACCGTGGAATTCGGCCTGCCGTGGCCCTCGATCGCCCAAGGTTCGGCAAAGACGGCACCCATGAGGGTGCGGGCCGCGGGCGTAAAGGAGGCAAAGGGTTCCGTCGCCGAGGTGGTCCCCGGGTCTGCGTCTCCCGTCGGGTCTGCGTCTGCATCGGTGCAGCCCAGGCGCACCACGCGGCCGATCCCCCGAGCCAGGCCGGTGAGGCTGAGGGCGAAGACGGGAGCCCCACAGCCGTCGGTGCCGAGCGCGGCCGGGGTCTCGCCGGCGAAGGCCTCGACCACCTCGGCGATCCTCGCCTGCACCGGATGACCGGGCTCAAGGTAACTGGCGGTCTCGGCCCCGATGGCGGTGGCGGCCATGAGGAACGCCGCATGTTTGCCGGAACAGTTGAAGTACAGGGGCGATGTCGGGTCGCCGGTGCCGGCTTCCTGCAGGCTGCGACGGAAAGCACCGTCGGCGGGATGCGCCGACGGACAGCGGAGGTCATCCACGCTCAGGCCAGCGGATTCGAGCATCCCGGCAACCGCCTCGGCGTGGCCGGCCTCGCATTTGTGGGACGCGGTCGCCAGTGCCGCCCAGGTGCCGGTCACTTGCTCTGCGAGGCTCATCGCGGCAATCGCCTGCAGCGGTTTGAGGCTCGATCGGGTGAACACGGGCGCATCCGGTGCGCCCAGGCTGATCAGGGGCGATCCATCCGGGTCGAGGACGACGGCGGAACCGATGTGGCGGGATTCGACGAACCCGCTGCGCTCGACGAAGGCCAACTCGGCGGCGTCGGCGGAAACGAAAGTGGAACGAGTCACGCACTCAAGCCTACGACCTTATAGTCTGGTGGGGTGAAGGTTCTTGTCATCGGTTCGGGCTCCCGCGAACACGCCCTCGTCCTTGCTCTCAGTCGCGACCCTCAGGTCGACGCCGTCATCGCCGCACCCGGCAACCCGGGAATCGCAGCGATCGCGCACACCGAAGCCGTTGATATGAACGACGCCGCGGCAGTCACCGCTCTGGCGGAGACGCTTGACGTCGACCTCGTCGTCATCGGCCCCGAGGCACCACTGGTCGCCGGGGTCGCCGACGCCCTGCGTGAGTCCTCGTTCCCGGTCTTCGGACCCAGTTCCGAGGCCGCGGTCCTCGAGGGATCGAAGGCGTTTGCGAAGGAGATCATGGAGTCCGCGAACGTGCCCACAGCACGTGCCGTGGTCGCCTACACCCCTGACGAGGCGGCCGCTGCCCTCGACGAATTCGGCGCCCCCTACGTGGTCAAGGCCGATGGCCTGGCAGCGGGCAAGGGCGTCGTCGTGACCTCGGATCGCGCCGAGGCTCTGACCCACGCCAGCTCCTGCCTCGAGGTCTCCGACCGGGTCGTCATCGAGGACTACCTCGACGGTCCCGAGGTCTCCCTCTTCGTCCTCTGCGACGGCCAGCACACGCTGCCGCTGGCTCCGGCCCAGGACTTCAAACGCATCGGCGACGGTGACACCGGACCCAACACCGGCGGCATGGGCGCCTACTCACCGCTGCCGTGGATCCCGGCCGGCACCGTCGACGACATCGTCACCACCGTCGCTCAGCCTGTCGTCGATGAGATGACCCGCCGCGGCACCCCGTTCGTCGGCCTCCTCTACTGCGGACTCGCCCTGACTTCGAAGGGCATGCGAGTCGTGGAGTTCAACGTGCGCTTCGGTGACCCCGAGACCCAGTCCGTGCTCGCCCGCCTGCGCAGCCCGCTGGGACAGACCATGCTCGCCGCCGCCGAGGGTCGCCTCGACGAGGTCGGTGACCTCGACTGGGATCCGCGCACCTCGGTGACCGTGGTCATGGCCGCCGAGAACTACCCGAGCACACCCCGCACGGGCGACATCATCCGCGGCCTCAACACGGCCGACGACCTCGACGACGTGCACATCCTCCATGCCGGGACCGCCCGCGCCACCGATACCGGCGCCGGGTTCGCTCCCGAGGACACTGTCATCTCCGAAGACGTCGCCGAGACCGGAGACATCGTCACCGCAGGTGGCCGCGTGCTCTCCGTCGTCTCGCTCGGCAACGGCCTCGACGAGGCACGGTCCAAGGCCTATGCCGCCGTGGACGAGATCAAATGGGACGGCGAACAGCACCGCACCGACATCGCCGAGGTGGCCGCCCGCAGGCAGATCACCGTGGCCGATATCTACCCGGCCCCCGCAGAGCCAGTGGCAGCCCCCACAGCGACTGGACTCGACTCCCAGGCACCCGAGCTTCCGGGCTGGACGCATGTCTACTCGGGCAAGGTCCGCGACCTCTACATCCCCGATACGGCCGCCGATGCCGCCTCTGCCGAGCAGCTGCTCATGGTCGCCTCGGATCGCATCTCCGCCTATGACTGGGTCCTCGACTCAGAGATCCCCGACAAGGGCAGGGTGCTCACCGGCTTGAGCCTGTGGTGGTTCGACCAGCTCTCCGATGTCATCGGCAACCACGTCATCAGCTCCGATGTCCCCCAGGCCGTAGCCGGTCGCGGCCTCATCGTGAAGAATCTGTCGATGCTGCCCATCGAATGCGTGGCCCGTGGCTACCTCACCGGCTCCGGCATGGCCGACTACAAGGCCACCGGGTCCGTGTGCGGAATCCAGCTGCCGGCAGGTCTCATCGAGGCCGACCGTCTGGAGCCCGCGATCTTCACTCCGGCGACCAAGGCGGAACTCGGCGACCATGACGAGAACGTCAGCTTCGCTCAGATCACAGAGACCATCGGCGCCGAGGCTGCCGAGCAGGCCCGTGACCTGACGATCGAGATCTACCAGCGCGCGGAGGCCATCGCCCGCGAGCGCGGCATCATCCTCGCCGACACGAAGTTCGAGTTCGGGACCCTGCCCGACGGGACGATGGTCCTCGGCGACGAGGTGCTCACCCCGGATTCCTCACGTTTCTGGGATGCCGAGAGCTACGAGGCAGGCCAAGCGCAGGCGAGCTTCGACAAGCAGTTCGTCCGCGACTGGCTGACCAAGGAGTCCGGCTGGGACAAGTCCTCGGACACTCCCCCGCCGGCGCTGCCCGCCGAAGTGGTCGAGAAGACCCGTGCCCGCTACATCGAGGCCTTCGAGAAGCTCACCGGCCAGAAGTTCCCCGCCTGAGGCTGAGCTCAGCCAACTGGCACAGCCACAACAACGCTCATACCGACACAACGCCGCACCGCCGATACACCGCTGCCCACGCAGTGGCTTCGGCGGTGCGGCGTTGTTTCGTAGGCCGGTCTGACCCCAACTCTGCCCCCCGACCCCACTCAACGACATCGCGCGAATATCGCAGACACGACCACTGATTCAGCAGGGAAATATGCTGACTGGTCATTGTTTTCAACTCGAATCCGTCTCATACAACGGAATCGGTGGATTCACCCCACCGGCTCCGCTATTCTGTGTGACCAGGGCCACACGGCCCCACTGAGACAAACGGCCTCACACAGGCCCACACGCAGACGTGCAACACGGTTGGAAGTGACGATATGCATTATTGGAATGGCAGCTATCACGAAGGCAGCGGCAGACCCTTCACCCTCGTCAACCCCGCCACCGGTGAGACCACCGGGGAATACACGCTCGCGAACGCTGCCGACGTCAACGAAGCCGTCGCCTCGGCGAAGGCCGCCTATCCTGCGTTCAAGGCTCTGACTCCAGGCGAACGTGCGGAGCTGATGCTCGGTCTCGCCACCCAGCTCGAGGCTCGCGCGGACGAACTCGCCGAACTCGAGTCCATGCAGACGGGCAAGTCCATCCGCCTGGCCAAGGAGTTCGATGTGCCCGGCTCGATCGACAATGCGAAGTTCTTCGCCGGGGCCGCCCGTCAGCTCACCGGTCTGGCCGCCGGCACTTATTGGGAGAAGTCGACGTCGATGACCCGGCGCGAACCCCTCGGCGTCGTCGGTTCGATCGCCCCCTGGAACTACCCGCTGCAGATGGCCGCGTGGAAGATCTTCCCCGCCGTGGCTGCCGGCAACACGATCGTGCTCAAGACCTCGGAGATGACTCCCGGAACCTCACTCATCCTCGCCGAGGCCGCCACCGCGGCAGGCTTCGCCCCCGGTGTCATCAACGTCATCGCCGGTGACGGGCTCGAAGCCGGAGAAGCGCTCATCACCCACCCCGACGTCGTCATGTCCTCCTTCACCGGGTCGACGAAGGTCGGTCGGCGCATCATGGAACTCGCCGCGGCCAAGGGGTCCCGCGTCCACCTCGAACTCGGCGGCAAGGCTCCGTTCGTGGTCTTCGACGACGCCGACATCGAAGCCGCCGCACGCGGTGCCGTGGCCGGGTCGCTCATCAACTCCGGACAGGACTGCACCGCGGCCACCCGCGCCATCGTCGCCCGCGAGCACTTCACCGCCTTCACCGACCGCGTCACCGAACTCATGACCGGCGTGCGCGTGGGCAACCCGACCGACCCCGCCACCGACATGGGCTCCCTCATCTCCCTGACCCACCGCTCACGGGTCGCCGAGGTCGTCGACCGTGCCCGCGAATCCGGGGCCCGAATCCACTGCGGCGGAGCGATCCCGACGACGAACCACCTCGGCGAGGCCCTGCCCGGTAACACCGAGTCAACGGCCTACTACGCGCCCACGCTCATCAGCGGAATCGACACCGACGCCGAGGTGTGGCGTGAGGAGATCTTCGGTCCCGTCCTCGTCGCTCTCGCCTTCGACACCGACGATGAGGCCATCGAACTGGCCAACGACACCCCCTACGGCTTGGCGGCGAGCGCATGGACGACGACCACAAACCGGACGATGCGTGCCGCGGCCGACATCGAAGCCGGGTGCGTGTGGATCAACGAGCACATTCCGATCGTCTCCGACATGCCACACGGCGGGTACAAGGCCTCCGGATTCGGCAAAGATATGAGCCAGTACTCATTCGATGAGTACACGCAGGTCAAGCACGTGTTCATCGACCAGCACGAGGACCCGCACCACGAATGGCAGGACACGATCTTCACGTCCTGAGCACTGGTGCACATACAATGACAGCCAGGCGGGCGCGTACGGCGCGCCGGCCTCACCTTCGACAAGGAAGTCGGGAGGGATCATGAACCTCGACGTTCTCGACGTCAGCATCTTCGACGGGGACTCCGTCCTGCCTGCGGACCGCATCAGCATCCGCGACGGAATCATCACCGAGATCAGCACCGGAACCGCTGCGGACCCGGCCGACCACACGATCACGGCCACGGGCAAGCTCATCACCCCCGGGTTCGTCGACGCCCACGTGCACACGACCTTCGGCGGGCAGGAGTCCCTGGCCTGTGACCTCAGCGAAGCCCAGGGTCTGCAGGCCTCACTCGACGTCATCCGCAGCTACTTGGCCGCGACGGCCGAGTCTGCCGCGCCCGGCTCCTGGGTCACCGGCGGCGGATGGTCGATGTCCGACTTCCCCGGCGGGGCACCGAGTGCTGCGATCCTTGACGAGCTGAGTCCCGAGCGCCCCATCATCCTCCTCAGCGGCGACCACCATTCGGCCTGGGTGAACTCGAAGGCCATGGACCTCGCCAGACTCGACGCCTCCACTCCCACTCCGCCCGGCGGCGTCATCGAGAAGGACGAATCCGGGACCCCGACCGGGTGCCTGCACGAATCTGCCATGGACCTCGTCTCGGTCCACGTCCCCGACGCCAGCGATGCTGAGATCCGCGCCGGGCTCCTCGCCGGGCAGTCCTCCCTCCATGCCTTCGGCGTCACCGCGTGGATGGACGCCATCGTCGGCGACTACTCCGGGCACCGCTCCCCCTTCGACGCCTACCTCGAAGCAGAGGACACAGGCGAACTGACCGCCGAGGTGGTCGGGAGTCTGTGGTGGCCTCGTGACGTCGAGGACATCGACGCCCAGGTCGCAGCCCTGGTCAGGAATCGGCGAGAACAGGGACAGTTCCGCACCACCTCGGTGAAGTTCATGCTCGACGGCATCGTCGAATCTCGCACGGCCGCCATGAGCAGCGAGTACGCCTGCCCCTGCGGTGGCTTCGGCACCAGCTACTTCACCCGCGAGCACCTGCACGCATCCTTCGCCGCCCTCGACGCGGCCGGCTTCGACATCCACTGCCACGCGATCGGAGACGCGGCCAATAAGGCGGCCCTCGACGCATTCGCCGCCATCGGGACCAGCCCGGACAGCGCCGAGCCTGGGACCAGCGATCGCCGTCACCACATCGCCCATGTCCAGGTCGTCGACCCCGTCGACATTCCCCGCTTCGCCCAGCTCGGGATCACCGCGAACCTGCAGACTCTGTGGGCATGCCACGACCAGCAGCTGCTTGACCTCAATCTTCCCTACCTCGGGGCCGAACGCAGCACCTGGCTCTACCCGTTCAGGTCCTTCGCCGATGCCGGCACCCACCTGGCCATGGGCTCGGACTGGCCGGTGTCGACACCAAATCCCTGGGAGGCGATCCACGTCGCCGTGAACCGCTCGCATCCCGATGCCGGCGACCCGGCCCCGCTCCTTCCCGAGCAGGCCCTCGACTTGACCACCGCGCTGCGTGCCTACACCTCCGGGTCCGCGCACCTGCTGCGCTCGGAGGCCAACGGCCAAATCCGCACCGGCCAGATCGCGAACCTCGCATTGGCCAGCACCGACCCCTTCGACCTTGAGCCGCAGAGACTGGCCGAGGTGCACAACGAAATGACGATCGCAGGCGGCCGCATCGTCCACGACGCCACCACCGCTGAAAGGCAATCATGACCACGACAGCCACTCCCGATGCAACGGCGCCCACACAGCTTCAGCACTTGGAAGTTCAGGGGGTGAAGAAGGTCTTCGGTGACAACACCGCGATCGAACGGCTCGACCTGTCGGTGCGCAAGGGCGAGTTCCTCTCCCTGCTGGGCCCCTCGGGCTGCGGCAAGACGACCCTGCTGCGCATGATCGCCGGTTTCGAGGCTCCCACCGATGGGGCGATCCTGCTCTCGGGCAAGGACATCGTCAGCCTCCCACCGCACAAGCGCCCCGTGAACACGGTGTTCCAGTCCTACCTGCTGTTCCCGCACATGAACGTCGCCGACAACATCGCCTACGGTCTCAAACAGTCCAAGACCCCGAAGTCGGAGATCGCCGACAGGGTCCGTGAGGTTTTGGCCCTGGTGCAGATGGAGGACTTCGCCGGGCGCAAACCCGAACAGCTCTCCGGCGGTCAGCAGCAGCGCATCGCCCTGGCCCGTGCTCTGGTCAACCGTCCCCAGGTTCTCCTCCTCGACGAACCGATGTCGGCTCTGGACCGGAAGCTGCGTGAGGAGATGCAGCTCGAACTCAAACGCCTCCACACCCGCCTGGACACGACCTTCGTCTTCGTCACCCACGACCAGGACGAGGCGCTGGCGATGAGCGATCGCATCGTGGTCATGTACAACGGCGTGATCCAGCAGATCGGGACCGGTGAGGACATCTACGCCAACCCGGCCAACGGCTTCGTGGCCGGGTTCATCGGCAAGCAGAACTTCGTCCCCGCCGAGGTGACCGAGATCCACGGTTCCACCGCGACGTTGAGAACGGCGAACGCTGTCATGGAAACACCCACCCTCGACATCCGCCCCGCCTCGGCGACGGGGACTGCTTCGACGTTGAGCGTCGGGGACAAGGTGCGTGCCGCCATCCGACCCGAACGCATGCGCGTGGCTCCCGCCGGGACCGGGGACTTGGTCGCGAACTCTGCTCGCGGTCGCATCCTGTCGGTGTCCTTCCTCGGCGACGTCATCCAGTACATGCTCGTGGCCGGGGACAACGATGAGCTCCTGGCCCGGGTGCCGGCGGCCGGCAATGAGCTGCTGGCCGCCGACGCCGAGGTGGACCTGAGTTGGAATGCCGACGACGTGGCCGTCTACGACTACGAGGGCGGTGTCTGAGATGGCAGGCAGAATTCCCGACGTGCGCTTCCTGGCACCCCGGGCCGCCTCAGCGAGGCTGAGCAGGCGAGCGCTCCTGGCCGGATTCGGTGTTGTCGGTCTGGGCGCGCTGAGTGCTTGTGGCCGGAACACGACGATGGCGAAGTCACCTCCCACCGACGGCGAGCTCGAGTCGAAGCTCAACATGTACTCCTGGGGCGACTACGACAACCCGGACCTCATCGACGCGTTCAAGAACGAGCACGATGTCCTCGTGCAGGTCGACTCCTTCGGTTCGAACGAGGAGCTCATCGCGAAGCTCTCAACCTCGCGTGGAACGTCGGGCTATGACGTTGTGGTGCCGACCGGATCGAATATTCCGCAGATGCTCAAACACGATCTGCTCCAGGAGATCAACCTCGACATGATCCCCAACTTCGAGCACATGGATCCGAACTTCACGAACCAGTACTTCGATCCCGACAACAAGTACTCGATCTGCAAGGCCTGGGGCACCACCGGATTCGTCTACAACACGAAGAAGATCTCCCGGGACATGAGCAGCTGGCAGGACTTCATCGATGTCGCGCAGAAGGAAGCGGCCGGAACCACCTCGCTGCTCGAGGACCCGTGGGAAGTCTCAGCCATCGCACTCGCTGCGCAGGGCTACAGCCTCAACACCCAGGACGAGAAGGAACTCGAGAAGGCACGCACGATCATCCTCGACCAGCTGGCACCGAACACGAAGGCCTATATCGGCAACGCGGCCACGGGCATGATCCAGGGCAGCTTCTCACTGCTGCAGGCGTTCAACGGTGATGCCAGGCAGGGACTGGGCGAGGTGTCTGATCCCGAGAACTGGAAGTTCGTGTTCCCGACACCGTCTGCGAACCTGTGGACGGACTGCTGGGCCATTGCCACCGGCGCCCCACACCCCGATTCCGCACACGCGTTCATCAACCAGATGATCTCGCCGGAGACCGCGGTCGAACAGCTCGACTACATCGGCTACCCCATCGGTACGAAAGGGTTGGCCGAGCAGGCAAAGGAAGCGGACCTCGATCAGCAGGAGCTCATCTTCCCCGCCCAGAAGGTCCTCGACCGACTCGAACCCAGCAAGCAGACCCCGGCCGATCAGATCCGCACGAAGATCTACGCCGATGCGCAGGCAAGGAGCGGAGCATGAGCACGCAGGCAGCCACACCCAACGAGAAGGATTCGACCACGCAACGGCCGAGTCGAAAAACTCAACGACCGACCAAGCCGGGTGGAATGTCGGCGAAGTTCTTCGGCGCCTCGGCCCTGTCGTTCCCGACCTGGGCGTATGCGCTCTTCTTCTTCATCATTCCCGTCGCTCTCGTCATCTTCTACAGCTTCGGCTACAAACCCGACGAGTTCACGGCCGTGGCCACGGACAAGCTCTCCTTCGGCCGGTATCCCGATGCCATGTCCGCCAGCTTCGTGTCCACGTTCTTCGCGACCCTGCGGATCTCGATCGTCGGCACGATCCTGTGCCTGATCATCGCTCTGCCGTTCGCCTACTGGCTGGCCATCAAGGTCTCACCGGCCAGGCGGTCACTGGCTCTGGCCTTGGTCATGGTGCCGTTCTGGACGAACTTCCTGGTCCGCACCCTGGGGTGGCAGATCATGCTCTCCCCCGACGGTTTCCTGTCCAATTGGATGCAGGGCCTGGGGATGCTCGATGGGCCTCTAGACATTCTCTACACACGCACGGCGGTGCAGATCGGTGTCGTCTACAACTATCTGCCGCTGATGATCCTGCCGCTCTTCGTAGCCATCGACTCCGCAGGTCAGAAGCTGCGAGAAGCCAGCTACGACCTCGGCGCGGGCAAGGTCACAACGTTCCTGCGCGTGACCCTGCCGATGGCGATGCCCGGAGTCGTCTCCGGGTGCCTGCTCGTGTTCATCCCGCTCAACGGTGACTACGTCACGGCCACCGTCCTCGGCGGGGCGAGCGGGTCGATGGTCGGTCAGCTCATCGCCAACCAATTCAATACGGCCCAGAACTGGGCGGTCGGCGCGGCGATGGCGGTGATCCTCATTCTTGCCACCCTGGTGGTCGTCGGGGTCGGCTTCGGTCTGCTCAAGTTGGGGCAGGCGATCGCTGCGAAGCTGGGCAGTGTGCCGCTGAAAGATGGGAGGGCCTGAGATGTCGAAGAAGAATACGTTCGCTCGTCGCACCCCGACGGACATCGGCCTCCACGTGTGGGGAATCCTGGTCTTCGCCTACCTGTTCATCCCGATCGCGGTGATCATCGCGTACTCGTTCAACACCGGCAAGGTGCTGGCGAACTTCCGCGGCTTCGGCCTCGACGCCTACATCTCCGGGATCAACAACGACGTCATCATCTCCTCGGTCGTCACCAGCCTCCAGGCCGCGGTGGGTGCGGCGCTCGTGTCAACGATCTTCGGCACCCTCGGCGGTGTCGCTCTGGCCCGCGCCCCGAAGGGCGCATGGTGGGCCCTGGGTCTGACCGCAATCCTCGGGCTCACCCTGGTCACGCCCGAGATCGTCGACGGCATCGCGTTCCTGCCGTGGTTCGTCACCGTCGGTGTCGATTGGGGCATCACACCGTTGAACAACGGTCTGGTCAGGCTCATCATCTCCCACTCTATGTTCTCCATGGCGATCGTGACGTTCATCGTCCGGGCTCGCCTGGCGGGCATGGACACGCAGCTCGAGGATGCGGCCGCGGACCTGGGGGCCACCCCGTGGAATCGGTTCAAGGACATCACCTTGCCCATCGCTGCTCCCGGCATCCTCGCCGGTGCGCTGATGTCGTTCACCGTCAGCCTCGACAACACGATCCTCTCGAGCTTCGTGCAGCAGCCCGGCTACACCCCGTGGCCGGTCTACATCTTCTCTGCGGTGAAGGTGGCCCTGCGCCCCGAGGTCGCAGCGATCTCGACCCTGATGTTCCTCCTCACCCTTTTGGCCCTGGCCTTCGTCGGCTTCGTGCTGCGCAAGGCGGGTGGAAGTTCGACAGAGATCATCAAGACGATGGCCGGCTGATCCCCGGCACCCTCGCCGAGGTGGGGCCCGGTTCCGCACTCCGGTTCGGTTCGTCTCACTTCACCATCACCCGAATTCTGTGACACGCTCACACTGCGAAGATTGTCGCCTGGCCTGATGAACGCCGCCGGGCAGAAGGAGAAATGACATGGACGTCACCGCCGCATTGGCCGACGCATCCACCGTGCCGTTCTGGCTCGATTCCGATCAGCGTCCCGAGCCCCTCCCGCCGCTGACTCGTGACCTCGAGGCCGACCTCGTCATCGTCGGAGGTGGTTTCACCGGTCTGTGGACGGCGCTGCAGGCGAAGGAACGCGATCCCGGGCGCCACGTCGTCCTGGTGGAGGCGAATTCGATCGGGTGGGCCGCCTCGGGGCGCAATGGAGGGTTCTGCGCCGCCAGCCTCACCCACGGTTATGACAACGGTGAGTCCCATCTTCCCGCTGAGAACGAGCGTCTGGCGGAGCTGGGGTTGGACAACCTCAACGAGATCGAAGCGGCTGTGACCCGGTACGGCATGGACGTCGAGTTCGAACGCACCGGTGAGCTCGACGTCGCCACCGAGGACTACCAGGTTCCCGAGCTGCGAGAGGCTCATGATCCCGAGGCCGGCTTCATCTTCTACGATCAGCAGGAATTGGCGCAGATCGTGAAGTCGCCGACGTACAAGGGTGCACTCTGGGACTCTCGCGAGGTTGCGATGGTCAACCCGGCCAAACTGTGCTGGGAGCTGCTGCGGGTCATCCGGGAACTCGGCGTCGAGGTCTTCGAAGGCACGAAGGTCACCGATGTCAGTGACCGGAAGACGAACGTGCAGATCACAACCCTGGTGACGTCCCAGGCGCTGGAGGACTGTGCAAGCGCTCCGTGCAGCATCATCACCGCCAAGCGGGTGGCCCTGGCGACGAACGTCTTCCCCTCGCTGCTCAAACGCGTCAGCCTGCACACGGTCCCGGTCTACGACTACGCCCTGATGACCGAGCCGCTGAGCGATGAGCAGCTGACATCGATCGGCTGGGACGGCAGGCAGGGCATCGGTGACTGTGCGAACCGATTCCACTACTACCGACTGTCGGCAGACAACCGGATTCTCTTCGGCGGGTGGGACGCTGTCTACCACTACGGGCGGCAGGTGTCGTGGAAGTACGATCAGCGGGCTGAGACCTTCGAGACCTTGGCCGCGCACTTCTACGAGACGTTCCCCCAGCTTCAGTCAGTGAAGTTCACCCACAAATGGGGTGGGCCCATCGACACCTGTTCGCGGTTCTTCTCCTTCTTCACCACGGCCTACGGCAAGAAGGTCGCCATGGCCGCCGGTTTCACCGGACTCGGCGTGGGCGCCTCGCGCTTCGCGGGCACCGTCATGCTCGACCTGCTGTCTGGGCAGGACACCGAGCTGACCCAGTTGGAGATGGTGCGCAAGCTCCCTCTGCCCTTCCCACCTGAGCCGGTGGCCTGGTTGGGCATCCAGATGACGACGAATGCCCTCATCAAGGCCGACGGCAACGAGGGTCGGCGCGGTCCGCTGCTCAAGGCCCTCGACGCAGTGGGCATGGGCTTCGACTCCTGAGACTGCCTGTGGCGTCCGCGGCTCGGACCGAAGGCGGGAGTTCCCTCCGTGCTTGATAGACTTTGAACGAGCGCGGGAGGAACTCCCGAACACTTTCTTGAAGGAGCAGAACACGCATGGCACGTGTCGTCGTTGAGGTGATGCCCAAACCCGAGATTCTTGACCCTCAGGGTAAGGCGATCTCCGGTGGAATGTCCCGACTCGGCTTCACCGGTTTCGGTGAGGTACGACAGGGAAAGCGCTTCGAACTCGAAGTCGAGGGTGAGGTCACCGAGGAGGTTCTCGCACAGGCTCGAGAGGCTGCAGAGAAGCTCCTGTCGAACCCGGTCATCGAGAACGTCGTGGCCGTTCGCGCCGTCGAGGAAGCCTGATGACTGCAGTCGCCACTGACCCCACCGTCGCCGAGGCGGGTGCTGAGTCCGGAGTCTCGATCGGTGTTGTGACGTTCCCCGGGACGCTTGATGATCGTGATGCCGCACGTGCCGTTCGTCTTGCGGGTGCGAAGCCGGTCAATCTCTGGCATGCCGATTCCACGCTTGCCGGTGTCGATGGTGTCATTCTGCCTGGTGGGTTCTCCTACGGGGACTACCTGCGCTGCGGTGCGATCGCGGGCTTCGCTCCGATCATGGAGGCCGTGGTCTCGGCCGCGAACGCCGGAATGCCGGTTCTGGGCATCTGCAACGGATTCCAGATCCTGTGCGAGTCGCACCTGCTGCCTGGTGCCCTCATCCGCAACGACCACCAGCATTTCATCTGCCGTGACCAGGAGCTGGTCGTGGAGAACACGAATACCGCTTGGACCGGTGACTACACGCAGGGTCAGATCATTCGGATTCCGCTGAAGAACGGTGAAGGCGGGTTCGTCGCCACGGACGAGGTCCTCGACGAGCTCGAGGGCACCGGTCGTGTGGTTTTCCGCTACCAGGGGCTCAACCCCAATGGTTCTCTGCGCAACATCGCCGGCATCACGAATGAGGCCGGAAACGTTGTCGGGCTCATGCCTCACCCCGAACACGCTGTCGAGGCCGGTTTCGGCCCCGAAGACGGCGGCGGCATCGACGGTCAGGGATTCTTCTCCTCGGCCGTGCGCACTCTGGTCAAGGGCTGACCTCTCCGCCTGACGGCGGTGACACAAGCACGCTGACGGCACCAGGTCCCGACTCCACGGCAATATTCCGGGCGTCGGGACCTGGTGTCATTTCCATCCTGTTTCCAGCTGATGAGATCACCGCCCCTTAGTTATCGATGTACACCGTCAGCGGCACCGAGTCATCGAGGTCGCCGCATTCTGCAGTGATGACGTACTTGCCCCACAGGTCCTTGCTCGAATCCGCCACAAATCGGACTGATGCGGACTTATCCTTACCGGTAAGTTGGCTCTTTTCCCAGACCTTCGTCTGACCATTTTTGTTCTTCTTGAATGCTCGGAACCGAACGTCATCGTCGGCCGAGCAGTTGACCATGGTGAGATTGATTCCGTCAGTGCTGAGCACCGTGTCGTTCGTCTCCGGCTCCGGATCCACCAACAAAGTGCCATCATTGTATTCGCCCCGGTCACCCTCGATGATTCCGATGTCTGTCTGATATTCGTTCAGCGACTTGCCATCTCGTTCGACATTAACCAAGAAGGAGATGTTTCCCGGCGCCTCGGGTTTCTCGTCCGCCACGACCGATCCGTCGAAAGCTCCGTCTTTCTTCACCGTCACCTCCTCCCTCTCCTCAGCGTTCAGGATCGGAGTGACGACGTCCCCGGCTTTGAGTCCGTCGATTGTGTATTCGATGCCCTTTCCCTGAGTCACTTCCAGCGGTGTCATCACAGCGTATTTCAAAGCCAGAGCATGATCTGTTGATGTCGCACTACCCTCCGAATCATCATCGCCGGCGGCAGAGTGCGCGGACGTCTGGTTCGCCTCCTCGGGCGCGGTGTCAGTGGGAGTGGCTCCGAGTTCAACTGCGGTCGCCGGTCCGGCTCCGAACGCGGTCAGGCCGAGGGCGACAGTGGCTGCGAGTGCAAGCTTCTTCATTGTGATCATCCTTCGTTCGCATCGTTGGGTCAGATCAAGATGTGTTGCCGTATTCGGTTATGCCACCGACGATACGAGCGAAGGACAGGGGTTGTGGAGTTGTGTTCATTGTGGTCATGACAGGGCTGTCATGACGGATCTGTCACTCTGTGATGACAATGAGACTTGCTCATCTTCGAGCTGAGCTGAGGCTGAGTCGAGACTGAGACTGCGGAAGCTGAGCCGGCTGGCCCATGCCCCCGAATCGGAACGTCGCTCCTGCTCAGGGCGTTGCGGCAGCCATGTCTGCGAGAGGGAGCTGCGTTTCTGCGTGGCGATGTCCCTGATCTGGGCACAGGTGGTGCTCAGTTTCGGAGTCACACGCTGATGACTTCGCGCGTCGCGCGCGATCCAATCGTTATGGGCATTTTCGAGCCGCTGCTCCTCTCACGGCACAGGTCCGATGCTGCCCAGGCGGCGTGCCTGCGAGATGCTGCCGTCACAGTTTCGCTGCTTGGTTCGTGGCACGCAGTTCGGCCCCGGTACACCGACTCATCATCAGATTCGATGAGTCGGTGTACCGGGGCCGAATGCCCTTGGGTCAGAATCGATTCGCGCCGACGGGCCGGGAGCGTTCACCAACCCGCCGGGTCATCGATCACCGCCCGGACTGAGCTTTGCGGCGAGCGAAGAGGATCGTCACCGCGCCTCCCAGAATCAGAGCGGCACCCGCAGCGAGTCCGGTGATCTCAGCACCGGTGCGAGGCATCGAGCCGGCATTTCCGGGATCATCGCCTTCGCCGGAATCGCCACCGTTGCCGGCATCGCCACCCGTGCCGGTGACCACGAATTCACCGCTCAGGCCCCGGTCCATACAGTTCGCCTTCACCATGTAGGTACCGACATAGGCTGCGGGGCTGCTCTCGAGGCCGTAGACCTGAACAGAAGCCGCACCGTTCTCGTTGGCTTCGACCGTCCTGTCATAGAGCTTCTCGCTGGGTTCGAATCCCCAGACCTCGAACAGAATGTCGCTGCCGGGCTCGCACTCGGTCACGGTCATCGTCACGCCCTTATCCCGGTTGACGAAATCCTCGCCGGAGATCTCTTTCGGCTCGATGGCGAGCTTGGGGTCGACGACGCTGCCATCATCGGTCACGGTGAACGTGGTCTCCGCGCTCTCATCTCCGCAGGTGGCCATGACGAGGAAGTCGCCGACCCACCCTGTTCCGCCATCACCGTCGGGGACGAAGTTCGCGGACCCTGCGGCATCCTCACCTGCTTCCTGCGATTCTTCCCACACAGTAGTGTCAGGATCACGCTTTGTGCTCACTCGGAAGTTCACCTCGTCGTCAACATGGCAGTTGACGAACGTCAGGTGGACTCCGTTCTCGAGGAACTTCTGCAGCCCCTGAGTCTTGGGTGACACGGTGAGATCCGCGTTCGATTCATCGCCGTCGCCTTCGGTCACGGTGAAGGTCGACTCCGCGCTCTTGTCCCCGCACGAAGCCGTGACCACGAAGTCACCGACCCAGCCGTCACCGCCTGTGCCGGGGATGAAGGTGGTAAATCCGGCCGTATCTTCACCGGCCATCTGCGAGTCCTCCCAGATGGTGGTGTCGGGGTCGCCCTGGCGAGTGATGCGGAAATTGACCTCTTCATCCACCACACAGTTGACGAGGGTGATTTTGACACCATCGTTCATGAAGTCATCCAGGTTCTGAGTCTTCGGCGAGACCGTGAGGTCAGCTTCCGCATCCTCATCATCGGGTGCGACGACGGTGACGCTGCCGCTGAAGGTCTTCGACTCCTCACCGGCGCGGGCGACAGTCACTGTGACATCGAGCGTGTCGCCTGCCTTGAGCTCGGTATTGCCGAGGATCGTTCCGGTGAAGGCACCGTCACTCTCAACGGTCGTCGACGTGGCCTCACCAGGTTCGGCGGTGACAACGTCCCCAGCTTTGAGAGGATCGACGGTGTATCGGATGCCCTGGTTGGGGTCACCGATCTCTTCGGCCGTCATCTCTGTCTTCTCAAGCGAGAAGCCGGCTTCGATAGCCGCGGATTCCTCTGCGCCGTCCTTGGCGCCGTCGTCAGCTGTGCCGTCATCAGTTGCGCCGTCGTCAGCTGCGTTCGGATCGGCTGCCTCGTCCGTAGGTGGGTCGGTGGCCTCAGCGTCACCCTCCGCTTCAGTGGTACCTGTGCCCGGGTCGGCTGCGTCGGCGCCGGTATCGTCGCCTTCACCGGGATCGGCGGGGGCTTCGCTGGGAGCCTCTGCGCCTTCTTGCGCGGCCGAGGCTTGGGTTGTCGTCGTTGTGTTTGCGACCGCCGGACCGACTCCCATAGTGGAGACTGCCAGGGCGATGCTTGCTGCAAGTGCCAGCCGTTTCATGATGTTCCTTCCAGAGAACTGTGTGGCTGCCATGTTCGGTTATGGAAAGGACCATACGTACGTAGTTAGTGGGGTGCGACTTTTGGTCTTTTAGTTCATGACGGAAATGTGATTGAGATATTCCAGAATGTTTATCTCTTTGAGACCTCGCAATATTCCGGTCTGCGGTCGGCCCTGCGTCTTTCGGATCCGGCTCCCCCGCCACCATGTCTTTCACTCCCGAAACAGCGCCGGAGACTGCGCATGAGCGGAGTCGGGTCCATGTCACGGTTGTGCAGAGATGATCGTCTGGGGCCGAAAATCGTTACCTCCGAAGTAAATTGATTTCGGCCCCCACAGCCGAAGCTGCAGGGGCCGAGTCACCAGATGCGATCAATTCATCATTCGCAAAGGGCTCAGGTTTCGGTGGAGGCACCGTCACTATCACCAGTGCCATCAACCTCATCCGTGTCATCAGCATCATCAGTGTCGGTGTGATCGTCGACGACGATTCCGGTGTCGGTCTCGGCAAGCACCTCGGCAGTGAATTGCTCCTCCGCATCTTCGCCTCGGAACTGCGACATGTAGAGGCGGTAGTACGCACCCTCGGCAGCCAGCAGCTCCTCATGATTGCCGTGTTCGACGATGGCTCCGTCCTCCATCACCAGGATGGTGTGGGCGTCGCGGATCGTCGAGAGGCGGTGAGCGATGACGAACGATGTCCGGTCCGTTCGCAGCGCTGCCATGGCCTGCTGGACAAGCACCTCGGTGCGGGTGTCGACCGAGGAGGTCGCCTCATCGAGGATGAGCAGCGACGGGTCGGCGAGGAAGGCACGCGCAATGGTGATGAGCTGGCGTTCACCGGCGGAGACGCTGCCGCCGTCGGAGTCGATGACCGTGTCATAGCCCTCGGGCAGCTGCCGCACGAAGCGATCGACCATGGTGGCCTGGGCCGCGGCCATGACCTCGTCATCGGTGGCGTCGAGCCTGCCGTACCTAATGTTCTCCCGGATGGTGCCCTCGAACAGCCACGCGTCCTGGAGCACCATGCCCACATGGGAACGCAGATCTGCTCGAGTCAGATCCTGGGTATCGATGCCATCGAGGTAGATGTGACCACCGGTGATCTCATAGAAGCGCATCACCAGGTTGACCAGGGTGGTCTTACCTGCCCCTGTCGGCCCGACGATGGCCACCGTGTGACCAGGCTCGGCCGTGAACGAGACCTTCTCGATGAGTGGAGTGTCCTCGGTGTAGCGGAAGCTGACCTCGGAGAACTCGACCCGGCCCGGTGTGCGCTGCGGCAGCGTCTCCTGGGCGTCGTCGGGCTCTTCTTCCTCGGCATCAAGGAGTTCGAAGGTCCGCTCTGCCGAGGCGACGCCGGACTGCAGCATGTTCGCCACGCCTGCCATCTCGGAGATCGGCTGAGAGAACTCACGGGAGTACTGGATGAACGCGGTCGCATCACCCAATGTCATCTGCCCCGAGGCCACCTTCAGACCACCGGCGACAGCGATGAGGACGTAGCTGAGGTAGGACACGAACTGCATCGCGGGCATGATCATGCCCGAGACGAACTGCGCACCCGCCGAGGCTTGGTACAGGGACTCGTTGCGACGGTCGAACTCTTCGAGCATGATCTCGTCGCGACCGAAGGCGCGGACCACGTCAAGGCCGGAGAACGATTCTTCGACGTGTCCGTTGACTTCACCGGTGTGCTTCCACTGCGCCTTGAACATCTTCTGCGACCGGGTGCCGATGACTCCGGCGATGACCGCGGACAGCGGAAGCGCGATGAGTGCCAACAGCGCCAGCTGCCAGGACACGATGAACATCATCACGCCGATTCCCACGATGGTCAGAGCCGATTGGACGAGCTGAGAGAAGGCCTGCTGCAGGGCCTGCTGGATGTTGTCGACGTCGTTGGTCACCCGCGACATCACATCGCCGCGCTGCCTGGTGTCGAAGTATCGCAGCGGGAGCTTGTTGATGGTGCGTTCGATGTCTTCGCGCAGCCGGTAGACGACCCGCATGACGAGGGCGTTGAGGATGTAGCCCTGCGCCCACATGAGCATCGAGGCCACGAGGTACATGAGGAGGACGATGATGATGATCTGGCCCAAGGCATTGAAGTCGATGCCCTGTCCGGGAACGACCTCTGCCGTGGCGAGCATATTGGCGAAGTCGTCTCTGCCTTCGGCGCGAGCACCGGCGATGATGTCGTCGATGTCGGTTCCCGCCGGCAGCTGTGACCCGATGACACCGGAATAGACGATGTCCATGGCCTTGCCCAGCACCTTCGGAGCGATGACGGTGAGGACGACCGAGCCGATGACGAGCGCCACGACATTGATGAGACCGAGCTTCTCCGTGGCCATCAGCCCGAAGAGCCGTTTGACCGAGGGCCAGAAGTGCTTGGCCTTCCGGGCTGGGGGGTCGCTGAACATGTCCCCTTCATCGCCCTGGGGAAGGTACTCCTCTTCGCTGCTCTGCGTCGTATCGGGTTCGACTGTCGCCGCCGAGGTGGATGATGTCGTCGAGGTGGTGGTTTCGTTGTTCGCCATGTCAGTTCACCCCTTCGGTGGCCAGCTGGGATTCGACGATCTCCTGGTAGGTCTCGTTCGCGTCGACGAGTTCCTCATGCGTTCCCCGACCGACGATCTTGCCTTCATCGAGGACGATGATCTGGTCGGCGTCTCGAATCGTTGAGACGCGTTGGGCCACGACCACCACCGTCGAATCACCGGTGGTGTCGTCTAGGGCGCTGCGCAGTCGGGCGTCGGTGGCGACGTCAAGGGCAGAGAACGAGTCGTCGAAGACGAAGATCTTCG
Source organism: Brevibacterium aurantiacum (assembly GCF_003932995.1). Lineage (NCBI taxonomy): Bacteria > Bacillati > Actinomycetota > Actinomycetes > Micrococcales > Brevibacteriaceae > Brevibacterium > Brevibacterium aurantiacum. Next base: position 688,249 of record NZ_CP025333.1, on the reverse strand, counting down.
GCTTGGCCGCCAGCGCCCTGGCGATGCAGAGCCGCTGCCGCTGTCCGCCGGAGAAGTTCGTGCCGCCCTGGGCGACACCCGCCTCAAGCTGATCGGTCTTGTCGGTCACGAAGTCGTCGGCTTGGGCCGTGGTCAGTGCCTCCCACAGTTCCGAATCATCGGCGAACTCGTTTCCGAACCGGAGGTTGGAGGCGATCGTGCCAGAGAACAGATACGGCTTCTGCGGCACCAGACCGACCAGCTGTGCCAGCTGGTGACGGTTGAATGCGCTGACGGGGACACCATCGATGAGCACCTCGCCTGACTGCGGATCGAGCAGACGAGGAATGAGGTTGACGATGGTGGACTTGCCGGCACCTGTGGCACCGATGATCGCAGTCGTCGTTCCCGGCTGTGCGGTGAAGCTGAGGTTCTCGAGAACGGGAACCTCAGCCCCGGGATAACCGAAGGTGACATTGCGGAACTCGAGCTCACCTCGGCGAGGGAGTTCGTCGACGCCCTTCGGGATGATCATGGACGAGGTGGAATCGAGGACCTCGGAGATGCGCTCAGCGCAGACGACGGCGCGGGGAATCATCATCATCATGAACACACCCATCATGACGGCCACGAGGATCTGCAGGAGGTACTGCAGGAAGGCTGTGAGCGATCCGACTTCCATCTGGCCTGCGTCGACGCGGTGGCCGCCGAACCACAGCACGGCGGCGGTAGCCAAGTGGAGGATCATCATGATCGCGGGGAACATGAGCACGAAGAGGTTGCCGACCTTGACCGAGGTCAGCGTCAGTGCCCGGTTGGCGTCGGCGTAGCGGTCGGCTTCGAAGGGTTCGCGCACGAACGCACGCACGACCCTGATGCCGGTGATCTGTTCACGGAGGACTCCGTTGATGTCATCGACCTGCTCCTGCATCCGCCGGAACAGCGGCATGAGCAGATAGACGAGGATGCCGACGACGATGAACAGCGCCGGCACGGACACCCACACCAGCCAGGACAGTCCCACGTCCTCGCGCAGGGCCATGATGATTCCGCCGATGCACATGATCGGAGTGGAGACCATGAAGTTCAGGGTCATGAGCACCAGCATCTGGACCTGCTGGACGTCGTTGGTGTTGCGGGTGATGAGGGTGGCGCTGCCGAACTTGCCGACCTCCAGCGTCGAGAGTTCATCGACCTTGCTGTAGATGGCGCGGCGCAGGTCTCGCCCCACTCCCATGCCGGTGCGGGCACCGAAGAAGATGGCGGTGACGGCAGTGACGACCTGGACGAGGCAGACGATGATCATCGTCATTCCGGTCGACCAGATGAAGTCGGTATCGCCTTTGGCAACACCCTGGTCGATGATCTGTGCGTTGAGGCTCGGCAGGAACAGGGCTGCGATGGTCGCGGCCAGCTGCAGGACGACGACGAAGACGATGTAGAGCCAATAGGATCGAGCGTATTTCAGGGACAGGCGTAATAGGGCCACGATGGAAGTCCAGTGATATGAGTGGTTCGCGAAAAGGCGTTGAGAATTTCAAAAGCGCAACAGACCATCTTACATGCGCTCCCCTCCCGAGCAATAGATCTGGCCTGCTTCTTCTGTGCTGACAGTTCACCATGCGGCACTGACACGAGCGGGTGAAACCAGGTCCGACCTCACCGGTGGCTGGGCGTGCCTCCTCGCTAATCGCACGGACACCTCTAGTCTTGAAATTATGAGCACAACTTTGCAGGACCTCGTCAATCGCGCCGTCTTCTTCTCCACCGAGATGCAGACGCACTTCGGCGCCCTCATCGCCGATGCCGAATGGGAGGTCGACTTCACCTCTAATCCGCATCTGAACTTCACCTCCGCTGAGGGAACCGTCCTGCGAGGTCGCCCGCATCTGCTCGGCTCGGAGTCAAGCGCGCAGAGCACGTGGCTGTGGGGTTGGGAGAACGTCAACGAGTTCCCCGAGCCCGTCGTCAGTCTCGCCCATGAGGTGCGCAAGTTCGGTGCCGCCGAGGATGTGGCCGAGCTGATCACGGAAGAGCTCCCCCTCGACGAGGAGTTGGCGCTGCGCCTGACTCTGGCGGCGAAGGAAGCCACCGGAAAGTGGGCGCACTATCCGGCCGCAGCAGGTGCCGGCACGACGGTCTGGCTCCTCGTTGATGCTCCGGAGCTGACCTTGCCCGAGCCTCAGGTCAAGACCACTGTGCGTGCCCTCATGCAGGGCCTGACGCAGACAACGGTGACTGATCATCGCGCCGCGCTCGTGGCGTATGTCAGCAAGCGCGGCATTCCCACCGCGGAACTGCCCGAGGGCGGTCTGCGTCTGCTCTTCGCCGACGGGTCGGCCGATCTGACCTTCGACGAGGAACGCCGCATCTCCAATTGCGAGATGGGCGCACCTCTCGAAGGTGAGGCCGCGCAGCAGTACGCGCAGGCCACCGGAAAGTCCACGACAGATTCCGAGGCTGCCGGAACTCCTGTCGGGGAGCCAGCTGCACAGCCGGTTCCTGCAGAGTCGAGCCCGGTCTCTGAACCGGCTGCTGCTGACACGAGCACAGCCGCTTCCACATCGGCGGATGCCGCCTCTGCACCGGCGCCGGCGGAGTCTCCCACCGAAGCGCCTCGTGAGACTGCCCCAACCCCATCGCCTGCCGAGGCGGGTGCCGGTGACGAGCGCGACTCGGCTTCCGCTCGTCCCACACCTGACACCGAATCGGCGCAGCCGACGGCTCCCGAGTCACAGCCTGCCGCCTCCGCTGCAGACGAGGCGCAGGAAGACGATCGCCAGCCACAAGAGGCAGAGACCAAGGCTGAGGAGCCGAAAAAGAAGAAGGGTCTGTTCTCGAAGCTCTTCGGACGTTGATTCGTGGACGGTGGGTGCCCATCAACGGTTGATGGGCACTCGCGGTTCCCAGCTGAAGTCGCAAGACACCCTGTAGACACCAGCGATCTCGCTCGGCTCATCGAGTCGCCCCCAGTCACTCGTCATGCCCAGCGCGCCCCCGGAGCCAGGCAACATTGTGAATACGAGCAGAGGCCCCGTCGATGGTGTGACCGCTCTGAATAAGCAGTGGGTCGATATTCGCCGTGCCAAGGAGGAGCTCGTCGGTTTACCCACGAGGGACCGGAAGAGTCAGAGCACGTTGGGGATGAGAAGGATGCTGCCTACCAACGTCATGACGTCTGAGAGCTGCTTGACGGGCAGGTCGAAGGCCAAGTTGAGCACGAACACGACGGTCATGTCGAGAGCGGCCAGAAGGGTGCACAGCCACGCTCTGCGTCGCAACAGGGAGAAGGCAGCGGCGGCGACTCCGGCAAGGCCTACGAGGACCTGCACGTTCGGAGAGTCAGCGTAGACGGCCCGGCCCACAGGATCCGACCAGTGATCGCTCGTGCCCTCGGTCCATGCATTCGTCTGTGAATACAAGTAAGGGGCCATCCCACCGAAGTGGAATGACCCCTCACCTTAAAGAATATTGCGGCAGTCACCTACTCTCCCACAACCACCAAGTTGCAGTACCATCAGCGCGAATGGGCTTAGCTACCGGGATCGGAACGGTTAACCGGGCGTTTCCCCACCACTATCACCACCGCAAAACCAACAAACCACCACCACCCGAATCAAAAAGACTCAAGGATGTAGTAGCGGTCCAAGAACCGTACAGCGAACGCGAACACCACACATAATGTGACTCGTTAATATCTCGTAAAACCCATAGCGTGAAACACGCACACACCAACCAAACAAATGGGTTGATGAGTGATCGGCGTATTAGTACCAGTCAACTCCACACCTCACAGTGCTTCCATACCCAGCCTATCAAACCCATAATCTATAGGACACCTCACCCCAACTTAATGGGTTGGAAATCTCATCTCGAAGCAGGCTTCCCGCTTAGATGCTTTCAGCGGTTATCCTTCCCGAACGTAGCCAACCAGCCATGCACCTGGCGGTACAACTGGCACACCAGAGGTTCGTCCGTCCCGGTCCTCTCGTACTAAGGACAGGCCTCCACAAATTTCCTACGCACGCAGCGGATAGGGACCGAACTGTCTCACGACGTTCTAAACCCAGCTCGCGTACCGCTTTAATGGGCGAACAGCCCAACCCTTGGGACCGACTACAGCCCCAGGATGCGACGAGCCGACATCGAGGTGCCAAACCATGCCGTCGATATGGACTCTTGGGCAAGATCAGCCTGTTATCCCCGAGGTACCTTTTATCCGTTGAGCGACCACGCTTCCACAAGCCATGGCCGGGTCACTAGTCCCAGCTTTCGCTCCTGCTCGACACGTCCGTCTCACAGTCAAGCTCCCTTGTGCACTTACACTCGACACCTGATTGCCAACCAGGCTGAGGGAACCTTTGGGCGCCTCCGTTACTCTTTAGGAGGCAACCGCCCCAGTTAAACTACCCATCAGGCACTGTCCCTGAACCCGATCAGGGTCCGAAGTTAAGAAATCCAGAATAGTCAGAGTGGTATTTCACTTGACGACTCCACCACCACTAGCGTGATAGTTTCACAGTCTCCCACCTATCCTACACAAACCACACCGAATCCCAATACCAAACTATAGTGAAGGTCTCGGGGTCTTTCCGTCCTGCTGCGCGTAACGAGCATCTTTACTCGTAATGCAATTTCGCCGAGTTCGTGGTTGAGACAGCAGAGAAGTCGTTACGCCATTCGTGCAGGTCGGAACTTACCCGACAAGGAATTTCGCTACCTTAGGATGGTTATAGTTACCACCGCCGTTTACTGGGGCTTAAATTCTCCGCTTCACCCCTAACGGGGTTAACGAGTCCTCTTAACCTTCCAGCACCGGGCAGGCGTCAGTCCGTATACATCGACTTACATCTTCGCACGGACCTGTGTTTTTAATAAACAGTCGCTTCTCTCTGGCCTCTGCGACCACCACCAGCACATCACCAAGCACGTTGGCTTCACCGGGATGGTCCCCCTTCTCCCGAAGTTACGGGGGCATTTTGCCGAGTTCCTTAACCACGATTCTCTCGATCACCTTAGTATTCTCTACCTGACCACCTGTGTCGGTTATAGGGTACGGGCAACACACAACCTCACGCCGATGCTTTTCTCGGCAGCATAGGATCACCAGATCACCCCACCACAAGTGGGGCGCCCATCAGCTCTCACACTCAATGTGGGGACGGATTTACCTACCCCCACGTGCTACGACCTTAGACCACGACTACCATCGCGTGGCCTGGCTACCTTCCTGCGTCACACCTCGCGCTTACCGACTCCACACTCAGGTCCCACAGAATCCTTCAACCAGACACCCGAAGGCATCACGGAAGAACACCGAGGTTAGTATCGTGTGTTTTGGTATTGACGGTTATGCGTCGGTACCAGAATATCAACTGGTTGTCCATCGACTACGCCTGTCGGCCTCGCCTTAGGTCCCGACTTACCCAGGGCGGATTAGCCTAGCCCTGGAACCCTTGGTCATCCGGTGGACGGGTTTCTCACCCGTCTTTCGCTACTCATGCCTGCATTCTCACTCGTACCGGCTCCACCACTCGTTCACACGGCGACTTCACTGCCAGCACGACGCTCCCCTACCCAACACCCCACCATTACGGCTATCAGGGGTGCTGCCACAACTTCGGCGGTGTACTTAGCCCCGCTACATTATCGGCGCTCAATCACTTGACCAGTGAGCTATTACGCACTCTTTCAAGGATGGCTGCTTCTAAGCCAACCTCCTGGTTGTCTTCGCAACTGAACATCCTTTCCCACTTAGCACACGCTTAGGGGCCTTAGTTGATGGTCTGGGCTGTTTCCCTCTCGACAATGAAGCTTATCCCCCACTGTCTCACTGCCACGCTGAACCTTACCGGCATTCGGAGTTTAGTTGACGTCAGTAACCCGGTGGGGCCCATCAGCCATCCAGTAGCTCTACCTCCGGCAAGAACCACGCAACGCTGCACCTAAATGCATTTCGGGGAGAACCAGCTATCACAGAGTTTGATTGGCCTTTCACCCCTAACCACAGGTCATCCCCTCCATTTTCAACTGAAGTGGGTGCGGGCCTCCACGCGCTCTTACACACGCTTCACCCTGCCCATGGCTAGATCACTCCGCTTCGGGTCTAGGACACGCGACTCAAACGCCCTATTCGGACTCGCTTTCGCTACGACTACCCCTCTCGGGTTAACCTCGCCACGCACCGCTAACTCGCAGGCTCATTCTTCAAAAGGCACGCCATCACCCCAACAAAGGAGGCTCTGACGGATTGTAAGCACATGGTTTCAGGTACTATTTCACTCCCCTCCCGGGGTACTTTTCACCATTCCCTCACGGTACTATCCGCTATCGGTCATCAGGAAGTATTTAGCCTTACCAGGTGGTCCTGGCAGATTCACACGACATTCCACGAGTATCGTGCTACTCGGGCAAACACATATCGTCGGGGCCACATGTTTCGTCTACGGGACTCTCACCCACTCCGGTACTGTTTCCCACCAGCTTCGACTACACGCAGCACACATCAACGACTCGGTCATGCTGGACCGAACACGTATTCCCCACAACACCGCATACGCAACACCAGCACGTTTGACACGCACACGGTTTAGGCTGATCCAGTTTCGCTCGCCACTACTCCCGGAATCATGTTTTATTTTCTCTTCCTACGGGTACTGAGATGTTTCACTTCCCCGCGTTCCCTCCACACACCCTATATATTCAGATGCGGGTCACCACACTCTCATGTGGCGGGGTTTCCCCATTCGGACACCCTCGGATCACAGCCCGTTTATCGGCTCCCCGAGGCTTATCGCAGATTTCCACGTCCTTCATCGGCTCCTGATGCCAAGGCATCCACCATGCGCTCTTACACACTCATCACACCCAAAAAATTTGGTTGCAAAATGTGTGTGCGAAAATTTCACACTAAGATTTCACAAGAAAAATCACATTACATAACAACCCAAACAAAGTTCGGGCTGTTGATGCTCGCGTCCACTATACGATTCTCAAACCACTACCAAACACCACCCACACCCACACAACCGAAGGCTGCTGGTCTGGACGGGTTGGTCCTGTTGGTTGAAACCACACCCAACCATTGCTGGTTGGTTTGTGATTCCAGGACCCAATAACGTGTTCGTTCTAGCCCACCATCATCACACCGTCGACAAGGCATGTACCTTAACGACGCTGTGCGGGTTGAGCGAAAATAATGATGTTCCACCCTTGAGCTCCCAACCGGCACCACGTACGGGTGACACGTTGGGGTTCTTATGTGTGCTCCTTAGAAAGGAGGTGATCCAGCCGCACCTTCCGGTACGGCTACCTTGTTACGACTTAGTCCCAATCACCAGTCCCACCTTAGACGGCCCCCTCCACAAGGGTTGGGCCACCGGCTTCGGGTGTTACCGACTTTCGTGACTTGACGGGCGGTGTGTACAAGGCCCGGGAACGTATTCACCGCAGCGTTGCTGATCTGCGATTACTAGCGACTCCGACTTCACGTAGTCGAATTGCAGACTACGATCCGAACTGAGACTGGCTTTAAGGGATTCGCTAAAACCTCGCGGTCTCGCATCTCTCTGTACCAGCCATTGTAGCATGCGTGAAGCCCAAGACATAAAGGGCATGATGATTTGACGTCATCCCCACCTTCCTCCGAGTTGACCCCGGCAGTCTCCTATGAGTTCCCACCATCACGTGCTGGCAACATAGAACGAGGGTTGCGCTCGTTGCGGGACTTAACCCAACATCTCACGACACGAGCTGACGACAACCATGCACCACCTGTACACCAACCCCAAAGGGGAGGAACTGTTTCCAGAACGGTCTGGTGTATGTCAAGCCTTGGTAAGGTTCTTCGCGTTGCATCGAATTAATCCGCATGCTCCGCCGCTTGTGCGGGCCCCCGTCAATTCCTTTGAGTTTTAGCCTTGCGACCGTACTCCCCAGGCGGGGCACTTAATGCGTTAGCTACGGCGCGGAGAACGTGGAATGTCCCCCACACCTAGTGCCCAACGTTTACGGCATGGACTACCAGGGTATCTAATCCTGTTCGCTCCCCATGCTTTCGCTCCTCAGTGTCAGTTACAGCCCAGAGTCCCGCCTTCGCCACCGGTGTTCCTCCTGATATCTGCGCATTTCACCGCTACACCAGGAATTCCAGACTCCCCTACTGCACTCTAGTCAGCCCGTACCCACTGCACGCGCAACGTTAAGCGTTGCGTTTCCACAGCAGACGTGACCAACCACCTACGAGCTCTTTACGCCCAATAATTCCGGACAACGCTTGTACCCTACGTATTACCGCGGCTGCTGGCACGTAGTTAGCCGGTACTTCTTCTGCAGGTACCGTCACCCCGAAAGGCTTCTTCCCTGCTGAAAGCGGTTTACAACCCGAAGGCCGTCATCCCGCACGCTGCGTCGCTGCATCAGGGTTTCCCCCATTGTGCAATATTCCCCACTGCTGCCTCCCGTAGGAGTCTGGGCCGTGTCTCAGTCCCAGTGTGGCCGGTCGCCCTCTCAGGCCGGCTACCCGTCGTCGTCTTGGTGAGCCATTACCTCACCAACAAACTGATAGGCCGCGAGCCCATCCCCAACCGAAAAAACTTTCCACAACCAAAGATGCCTTCGGTCGTCATATCCGGTATTAGACCCAGTTTCCCGGGCTTATCCCGAAGTCGGGGGCAGGTTACTCACGTGTTACTCACCCGTTCGCCACTCATCCACCCCGGTGCAAGCACCAGGGCTTCAGCGTTCGACTTGCATGTGTTAAGCACGCAGCCAGCGTTCGTCCTGAGCCAGGATCAAACTCTCCATAAAAAAATTATGTTACGAATGAATCCCAGCAAGACAGCCAACCAACGATCACGGGGTGACCGAGGCTGACCAATTAATCATGTCCACACATGCTGGCGTGACCACCCGGCGAGGGGAGGCCACAAATGTGTGAACATGTGATTGTCTTACCAGAAAAATAATGTTTCTGGCATCACTATTTGTTCAAACAAACACGCTATTGGATTCTCAAACCACAAACACTCACCCATCACCACAACCCACAATTGGGGCGTGTTCACTGGGGGTGTCAGTTTCAATTGTTGGCTGCCACCAACATTTTCCGTGTGGACCAGACAAACTGTGTTTGTGCTGGTCACACCCGGTGAAAACTGTTCTCGAAGAGTTCGTTTTCTGCGGGGCAACGAGATACAACTCTAGACCAGGCCACGCGTCCCGTGCAACTCGAAACCGGAAATCTGATCGTGACGCCCACCACATGCACCTCACGACCCCCGACTGGGCCCGGCAGAACCCGCGCTATTGCTCGCGTCCGGCGGTGTTACGGTCGCTTTATGACTGCGGAAGAGACCTCCCTCCGACCCACGGCCGTCATCGCCGGCGCCTCCGGCTTCATCGGCACTTCACTCCTTGCGCCCCTTGAGTCCTGGGGCTACCAAGTTCGGACCATCGGCCGGGCTCCAACGTCGGGCGCACATGTCTCATGGGACGATCCGCAGGCGATTGCCGCCGCCATCGATGGTGCCGACCTGCTCATCAACTTCGCCGGCCGCAGCGTGGGCTGCAGGTACACCGATTCCAACCGACGCGACATCTGGGACTCCCGGGTGCTGACCACACGCACGCTCAACGATGCGGTCAGGGCCGCCTCGGCGCCACCTCGGCTGTGGATCAACTCGAGCACGGCCACGATCTACCGCCACGCCATGGACCGACCGCAGACAGAAGACGACGGTGACATCGGTGAGGGCTTCTCCGTTGATGTGGCCAAAGGGTGGGAACACGAATTCTTCCGCGGTGACCTGCCCAGCACCAGACGGGTGGCTTTGCGCATGGCGATCGTGCTCGGCGATGGTGCGGCTCTGAATATGCTCGCCACCGCAGCCAGATTCGGTGCCGGCGGCCCTCAGCTGGAGGGGCGGTGGTTCGGACATACGAGATACCGCGGCATCGGCCCGAACGCCTCAGGCCCTCGCGTGTGGCGCAGACACGAACTCAGCCATGGCAGGCAGCGGTTCAGCTGGGTGCATATCGATGATGTGGTGCGCGCCATCCGGTTCATCGACGACCATGAGGAGATGACCGGGGCACTCAACGTCTCGAGCCCAGGCATCTCGGACAACACCACACTGATGGCGGCCCTGCGACGTGCCGTACGAATGCCGATCGGCATTCCGGCACCGCGCTGGCTGTTGGAGCTGGGAATGATGGTGTTGCGCCAGGAATCGGAACTGGTGCTCAAAAGCAGGTGGGCCTACCCGAAGCGGTTGGAAGAAGCAGGGTTCGAGTTCAGGTGGACCGATATCGGGGCCGCGACGAAGAGCCTGCTGCGCTGATCACCCGACCGACTGCAGTGATCACCCGACCAACTGCACCGGCAGATCAGCCCGCGGTCACCTCGGCGGGGATGCCTGCCTGCACACAGTCGGAGCAGTAGGGCTGACGGTTCTTCTCGGTGCAGTCCTCGCAGCGCAGGTACTGCTGCCGGCAGTCCAGATTCGCGCAGTTGACGAAGTTCGGCGTCGGCTTTTCACACGCGACGCAGTGGCCGATCGATTCAGCACCGTCGCCGAATTCCACATGCATGCGCTTGTCGAAGACGTAGAGGGACCCGTCCCAGTAACCCGTGTTGCCGAAGGTCTCTCCGTAGCGGACGATTCCGCCATCGAGCTGGTAGACCTCTTCGAAGCCGCGGTTCTTCATCAGCACGGACAGGACCTCGCAGCGGATGCCGCCGGTGCAGTAGGTGACGACCGGCTTGCCCTTGAGATCGTCGTACTTGCCTGATTCGATCTCGTCGATGAAGTCTCTGGTGGTGTCCGTCTCCGGCACGATCGCGTCGCGGAACTTCCCGATCTGGGCCTCCATCGCGTTGCGTCCGTCGAAGAAGACGACCTCGTCGCCGCGTTCATCGAGGAGTTTGTGCAGCGCACCGGGTTTGAGGTGCTCACCACCGCCCTCGACTCCGGCTTCGGTCACCGTGATCTCATCATCGGTGCCGAAGGTCACGAGCTCGGGCCTCACCTTGACGCTCAGCCGTGGGAAGTCATCGCCTTCGCCGTTGGACCATTTGATGTCGGCCTTCTTGAACGGCTCGTAGGACCGTGTGGCTCGCACATACTTCTTGACGTCGAAGATGTCTCCGCCGATGGTGGCATTGATGCCGTCCTTCGACACGATCACGCGCCCCTTGAGACCGAGACTCTCGGCCAGCGTGTGCTGCCACAGCTTGACCGCTTCCGGGTCGGCAAGAGGGGTGAATACGTAGAACAGGACGATCTTGGGAGTTGCCATGGCCCATATTCTAATTGGCGAATATGTCCGCGGAGGTCGGCGGTAGGGACGGGCCGAACTCGGCGGTCACGTCCGCCTATGAGACCGGCTTCCGCTCCTCCCCCACAGCACGGCTAAGATTGATGGTGATGCCGTGTCGTATGAAAGGGCCATTAAGAGGACATGTCGAGTAACCTCAACGCTGCGAATTCCACGCAGGTCGAATCCCAGCAGGTCGAAACCGATCAGGCCAATTCCAAAAAGGTGAAGGAAACTGTCGAATTCGCTGCTGCGAATCCCGACGTGGACCAGCCCTACGCCGACCTCGGTTTGAAGGCCGACGAATACGCGCAGATCCGCGAGATCCTGGGCCGTCGCCCCACCTCGGCGGAGTTGGCGATGTACTCGGTCATGTGGTCCGAACACTGCTCCTACAAGTCCTCGAAGGTGCACCTGTCGAAGTTCGGTGACAAGGTCACCGAGGACATGAAGAAGCACCTGCTCGTGGGCATCGGCGAGAACGCCGGCGTCGTCGACATCGGCGCCGGATGGGCCGTGACCTTCAAGGTCGAGTCCCACAACCACCCCAGCTACGTCGAACCCCACCAGGGTGCGGCCACCGGTGTCGGCGGAATCGTGCGCGACATCATCTCGATGGGCGCCCGCCCCGTGGCCGTGATGGACCAGCTGCGCTTCGGTGCCATCGACCACCCCGACACCTCCCGCGTGCTCCACGGAGTCGTCTCCGGAATCAGCAACTACGGCAACTCTCTGGGCCTGCCCAACATCGGCGGCGAGACCGTCTTCGACTCCGTCTACCAGGGAAACCCCCTGGTCAACGCCCTCGCCGTCGGCGTCATGCGCCACGAAGACATCCGCCTGGCCAATGCCTCAGGCAAGGGCAACAAGGTCATCCTCTTCGGTGCCCGCACCGGTGGCGACGGCATCGGAGGAGCCTCGATCCTCGCCTCTGAGTCCTTCGACGACACTAAGCCTTCGAAGCGTCCGGCCGTCCAGGTGGGCGACCCCTTCGCAGAGAAGGTGCTCATCGAATGCTGCCTCGAACTCTTCCATGCTGGAGTCGTCGAAGGCATCCAGGACTTGGGTGCCGCCGGCATCAGCTGTGCGACCTCGGAGCTGGCCTCGAACGGTGACGGTGGCATGCACATCGCCCTCGACGACGTGCTGCTGCGCGATGAGACCCTGACCCCTGAGGAGATCCTCATGTCAGAGTCGCAGGAGCGGATGATGGCCGTGGTCACCCCAGAACGCCTCGACGACTTCCTCGCAATCGTCGGCAAATGGGACGTCGAGACCTCCGTCCTCGGCGAGGTCACCGACTCCGAACGTCTCATCATCGAATGGCACGGAGACGTCATCGTCGATGTGCCACCACGATCGGTCGCCCACGACGGCCCCGTCTACGAACGTCCGATGGTCGAGCCATCATGGACCGCCGAGGTGGCCGCGAACACCGTGGAATCCGCTGGCCTGGTCAAGCCCGAGAGCAATGAGGACCTGCGCTCCACCATGCTGCAGCTCGCCGGGGCACCGAACCTGGCCTCGAAGGGCTGGATCACCTCCCAGTACGACAAGTACGTGCAGGGCAACACCGCTCAGGCGTTCCCCGACGATGCCGGAGTCGTCCGCGTCGACGAGGAGTCCGGACTCGGTGTGGCCATCGCTACGGATGCCAACGGTCGCTACTGCTACCTCGATCCGGCCCGCGGTGCAGCCTTGGCGCTGGCCGAGGCCTACCGCAACGTCACCACTGCCGGGGCCATCCCCCGCGCGGTCACCGACTGCCTCAACTTCGGTTCCCCGGAGGATCCGGAGATCATGTGGCAGTTCGCCGCCGCTGTCGAGGGCCTCGCCGAGGCGTGCCAGGACATGGGCATTCCCGTGACCGGTGGCAACGTCTCCCTGTACAACCAGACCGGTGGCGTGGCCATCCACCCGACCCCGGTCGTCGGTGTCCTGGGCGTCTTCGACGACGTCACCCGGGCCACCCCGAGCGGCTGGAAGGAACCGGGCCAGACCATCTACCTCCTGGGCACGACCGAAGCCGAGCTCGATGGTTCGGCGTGGGCCGATGTGACTGCCGGCCACCTCGGCGGAGTGCCGCCGCAGTACAAGCCGGGCACGGAGAAGGAACTCGGTGAGATCCTCATCAACTCCTCACGTGATGGCATGATCGATGCCGCCCATGACCTGTCCGAGGGCGGTCTGTCGCAGGCACTCGTCGAATCCTGCCTGCGCTTCGGCACCGGTGCCCGCATCTGGCTCGACGAGGTGTGCGAACGCGACGGCGTCGATGTGTTCACCGCGCTGTTCTCCGAGTCCACGGCCCGTGCGATCGTGGCCGTGCCGCGGTCCGAAGAGGTCCGCTTCAAGGACATGTGCACCGCCAGGCACTTCCCGTTCATCCGCATCGGCATGACCGACACCGGCGACGAGGCACCTGTCCTCGAGGTCGTCGATCACTTCGAGGTCGGCCTGGACGAGCTGCGCGAGACACATGAGGGGACGCTGCCGAAGCACTTCGGCTGAGCAGCTCAGAGCGCTTAACGCGCGTATCACCAGTTTGAAGGGACCGCCGGTCCTCGAATCAGCCGTTTGCTCACGGCTCGTTCGAAGGCAGGTGGTCCCTTCTATCATTCACTGTCCGGGCGGAGGGGCCTGGTCGTGCGAAGATCGGCTGCTCCTGCGTGTTCGCAGGCCCTCACGTACCGGACCGAGAACTGCCCATGTGGCTGCGGTGAACACAACCACGATGAGCCAATAGATCAGCCAGAACGAATCAGACCAGCCTGCGACGCCGATGCCGACGAGCAGAAGAGCGACGGTGATAGCCGAGGCCACGAGACAGCGATACCACTCCGCCAAACTCGAGCGTTGGGGCGGCGACGGCACATGATTTCCGGGGCGTTTCGAGTATCGTCGAGCGAATCGGCGGTCAAGGCGGCGAATGATGTCGGGACCGAAGATGACCGAGAAGCCGACGTAGAAGGCCGCAAGTCCGTGACTGAAGTCTGACGAGGGATTGCCTACCAAATCGATGTAGGTAAACGCGATGATGACGACGTCAACGACAGGTGTGGCGATGAGCAGCAGTGTGGAGATGAGTCGTCCCCCGAGGAGATACCGCACTGCGAGTCCACCCAGCAAGAGCACCCAGAAGAGAACCTCACCGCCGATGATGTATGGCATCACTGCGAATCTGTCCCTCCACCTGCGGCGACTCTTTTCTTACGTCCAACTGTACCGAGCCCGTCAATCACGACAAGCTCGTCTGAGATTTCTTGTCTGTGGAGGGTCCACCTGTGGAGGCGGCGGCTGCTGCCTGTCACCGCCTCGGCGGTTGATCATGCGTCGGGTCCTGACCGCTTTGGTCTGGATGTTGAGTCATCGACCGCGACACAGTGGCCCCCACCCGGCACTCCGCCGAGCAGGTGCAGCAGACCAAGTCCGCCGAAGACCGCCGCGAGTGCGAGCAGCTGCGTGAAGACCATTGACGTCGCGAACGAGGAACCGAGCCAGTTCATCGCCCATTCGACGAAGGCGACGACGACTCCCGTGCACAGCGCATAGCCGGCGGCGACGAGGTGCGTCCACCAGGCTCTGTTACGAGCGAGGTTCCAGGCGATGAGCATTCCGGCCAGCACGACGCCGCCGTGGAAGGTCCAGATGATGCTCTGGATGGTCAGCGCCAGTTCGAAGCCGCCGAGGCTGCCGACAACACGATTCACGATGATCGGCAGCAGGTGCGGCAAGGCGAATGCGTAGATGCTGCTGAAGATGAGCAGTCCCATCCCGAACAGCCGCATCGCAATCGGGCTGCCCTTCACGATGAGCAGCGCGACAACGCCGAGGATGAGCTCGAGGACCGCGACCACGACGGTCACGGTCGGATACAGGGTGAAGAATTCGGGGCGCACTCCATCAATCATCATCGGCATCAACACGAATTCCGGCAATGAGCCGACGACTATGGCGGACCAGAACAGGATTCGCGCCGTCCACCCGGGACCGACTGCTCGTTCGTATTCTACCGAGGAAGCCTGCTGACTCATGTCATCACTGTAGGTCTGCACGGGCGAGGACCGCATTCTTTTCAGCAGGTGAAAGCCGCAAGCACGTGACCCAACATGACAGCTCCCTCGCATGCGGGACCGCTTATGTGATTGCCTGAGGGAGAACGCTACGGCTGAACTGCCGCCGAACAATCAGAGGAGTCACCTATGGCCACGATCCGCACCTCGCACGCAGGTTCCTTACCCCGCACCCCCGAACTCATCGAGGCCAACAAGGTCAAGCAGGCTCAGAACCACGCCCGCCTCGCCGGGGAAGCAGTCTCTGACGAGCAGACACGGGAGTTCGACGAGCTCCTCACCGCCAGTGTCACCGACCTCGTCAAGCGTCAGAAGGATCTGGGCATATCGATCCCCAACGACGGGGAGTACGGCCACTCGATGGCCGCAGAATTCGACTACGGCGCCTGGTGGCACTACTCCTTCGCCCGCACCGGTGGACTCGAACTCGACGACGTCGACAAGTGGGACGCCCCGGCAGTCCGCTCAGAACCGGGCAAGACGGTGCTGACCAGCTTCGGCGACCGCCGCGACCGCAACCTCTTCCCCGGTGTCTACGGCGATGCCAACGCCGGCACCGACACCGGTGACCAGCCGCAGTTCCCCAAGGCCACCAGCGCCATCAGCTACGTGGGTCATGATCAGGTCGCCAGCGACATCGCCAACCTCAAGGCCGGTCTCGCAGCCGCCGGCTACGGCGAACGCGACGGCTACATCAACGCTTTGTCACCTGGTTCGGCATCTCGCATCGCCAACGAGTTCTACAAGACTGATGAGGAGTTCATCTGGGCGTGGGCCGATGTGCTGCGCGAGGAATACCTCGCCATCACCGAGGCGGGTCTGACCGTCCAGATCGACGATCCTTCCCTGGCCGAGAATTTCGACCAGATCAACCCGGAACCGTCCTTCGCCGACTACCGGTCGTTCATCCAGGTCCGTATCGACGCACTCAACCATGCTCTGCGCGGCATCGATCCGGCCCAGGTGCGCGTCCACACCTGCTGGGGTTCCTGGCACGGACCGCACGTGACCGATCTGCCGTTCAAAGAGATCGTCGACCAGGTGCTCACGCTCAATGCCGCGGGCATCACCTTCGAAGCGGCCAACGTCCGCCACGAGCATGAATGGCGAATCTGGGAGGACACGAAGCTGCCCGAGGGCAAGTACATCATCCCCGGCATCGTCTCTCACTCCACGAATGTCGTCGAGCATCCCGAACTCGTCGCCGATCGCATCGAGCGCTTCGCGAAGCTCGTCGGCCCCGACAACGTCGTGGCCTCGACCGACTGCGGTCTGGGGGGACGCGTCCACCCAGAGATCGCCGTGGCAAAACTGCAGTCACTGACTGCTGGTGCCGAGATCGCCGGAAAGCGTCTCTGAGCTCAACTCTCGAGGCTCGCAAGCCTCACCCGAGACCTTTCGCCCACTTCACGCTCCGCTGCCGAGTTCTTCCTCGAAGCAGGCGGACAGCGTGGGGTGGGCGAACTGGTATCCGGTCTCCTCGAGCCTTTCCGGGCGCACCTTCTGATCGGCCAGAGCCAGTTCCTTGGCTCCATCGGCTCCGAGTACCAACTCGGTGACGAAGCCGGGTGTCGGGAAGCGTGCCGGTCGATGCAGGTGGGCGGCGAGCGACTCGGCGAATTCCTGTTGCGTCACCATCTCAGGGGCCACCGCGTTGACGGGTCCGCGCACATAGTCGGTGAGTACCGCGTGCACGTATGATCTGGCCAGATCGTCGAGGGAAACCCAGGCCAGGCCCTGTTCACCGCTGCCCAAACGACCTCCGGCACCGGCCAAATACAGAGGCGTCTGAAGTTTGAGGAATCCGCTCAGCGAAGTCAGTGCAATACCCGAGCGGATCGAGACCCGGCGGATGCCCAGCTCCTCAACCCGCGCTGCGGCGGCTTCCCATTCCTGGCAGACTTCGGCGAGGAATCCCTCCCCGGCCGGAGCGGTCTCGTCCACCGGCACCTCGGCGTGGGAACCATAGATTCCGACCGCGGAAGCACAGACGAAGACCTCGGGGCGTTTCGCCTCGGGCAGGGTGCGCATCGTCTCTGCCAACAGGGTCGTCGAATCGATGCGTGAGGAGCGGATCTCCTCTTTCGCCTTCTTCGTGAACCGGGTGGCGATGGTGCGCCCGCCGAGGTGGACGACCGCATCCGCCCAGGCCAGGTCGCGCGGGTTGATGATTCCCAGTTCGGGATTCCAGTGCGATTCGTATTCGACCTTCGGAGTCCGACGTACGAGCAGGCGCACGAAATGGCCCGCTGTGGAGAATAGTGCCGCGACTTGTTGGCCGACGAGTCCGCTGCCGCCGGCGATGAGAATGCGTTTGCCCTTCTTGTGCGTCATCAGGGGTGCGTGCATGCGTTCGAGGAACTCGATGTCCATGAGCATGCGCCGTTGCCTGGCTTCGAAGGTCGCCTCCAAGTTGTGGATGAGGCTGCGGTCGATCGCGTCGAAGCCTGCCGGGGCCATAGAGAACTCGATATGGTCATCGATCTTCGTTCCCCCGGCTACCGAGGAGAATTCGTGGGTGTGCTTCCACTGACTCAGTGGGCCCTTCTTGAGTTCATCGACGAACGAGAAACGGGAAGGACCTTCGGAATGCACCGAGCTGAATGGTCGCCGGACGAGACCGTAGCTGCCGGGCACGCTGGTCTTGACCTGCGCGATCGCGCCGGGTGCGATAGGAGGGTAGCTCTCCTGAACGATCTCCTGCGCCCAATGCGGGGACAGTCGGGTCAGTGCTCCGGGCTGCGCGTGCCAGTGATAGGTGGTCTCGGCAGCAAGTGGGACTTCAGATGTCCACTCGAAATTGGTCATGACATCCCTCCTATTCCAGATGATGCCACCCGAGCCTGAGAGTGTGACCTGCAACTCGCCCAATGCTGAGTGAATTATCCTCGCCGAGGTGGGCGCCGGGTCACGCTGTGCCGCGTTGAGCGCACGCCGCAACGTCGAGAGCCGACCGGAGCGTCGACCGTCCAGCGGAACGGCAAGAGCCGACCGCAGGGACTCACCCTTCGATGATGCGGTCGGCTCTCGACGACTTCGCGGCTAGCCAGCGCAGCCCGCGCCCTCAGGCGGTGGTGTCGGGGATCTTTCCGAACCTGAAAGCGGTCCAGAAGTCTCCGCGAACGTAGCCGTTCTCGGGTTCTGGATCGTAGTCCCAGTGCCGGACCGTGCCGATCTTGAGCGCATCGGCGACGAGCTGCCGACTCGACTGGCTGCCGAGCACATGCTCTTCGAGATGCTCGAGGTCATAGCGCGAGTCGAGCTCTGCGCGCATCGTGGCCACGAGTTCGGCATATGCGGCATCGCCGGCCCGATTGACCAGCTCGTCGGGATCGGATTCGAGGTCGAAGAGCAGCTCGGGATCGCCCGGGCAGATCGTGAGCTTGTACTGTCCGCGGATGAGCGTGACCTGCGGCCG
Organism: Brevibacterium aurantiacum; assembly: GCF_003932995.1. Classification (NCBI taxonomy): domain Bacteria; kingdom Bacillati; phylum Actinomycetota; class Actinomycetes; order Micrococcales; family Brevibacteriaceae; genus Brevibacterium; species Brevibacterium aurantiacum. Next base: position 669,463 of record NZ_CP025333.1, on the reverse strand, counting down.
GTACGTGCCTTCGGCGAAGTACTCGATGATGACGTCACGGTCAGCAGGTCCGGTCTCCCCCGCCGCCTCCTGCCGAGCGGACTCGAACAGGGAGACGCCAGTCGCAGCAGGGTCCGAGGTTCCTGCCAGCTCCAACAACGTCGGCATCAGGTCGACGAGGCTCACGGGGTTGGCATACCGACCCGGCGTGACCGCCTCGGCGGGGCCGTTGATGATGATCGGGACACGAGATGACTGCTCGTAGGGGGACATTTTGTACCACAGCCCCTTCTCCCCCAGCATGTCTCCGTGGTCGCTGGTGACGATGATGACCGTGTTGTCCTCGAGCTCGAGTTCACGCAGGCGCTGACGGATCTTGCCGATGTGATCATCGATGTAGCTCACTGCCGCATAGTAGGCCCGACGTGCCCGACGGATGTCCTCGGTGCCCGGCTCCTTCTTGTCCAGTCCGCTCATCGTGCGCAGCCGGTGGCTGTGCGGATCCTCGGCGATGTCGGGAACCTCGGGGTGGGCTGGGTCGGGGATGTCCACCTCGGCGAACCTGTCCCAGTGCTCGCGCGGCGGCTCGTACGGGTCGTGCGGGTGGATGAACGAGGTGACCATGAGGAACGGCTGGTCCTCGCCGGCGGCCTGGTTGGCCCGCACCCGTCCGTTGAGGTGACGCAGGGTCCGGAAGATCACCTCGTCGTCGAAGTCCTGCTGGACGTTGGCCTTCGCGGCACCGGCGGTGAAGACCGGATCGGCCTCGTGGTACCACTGCAGCTTCTGATCCAATGGCCGCTGCCAGTCGGGGACCATGTCGAGGTCGGCCGGGTAGACGTCGGTGGTCAGGCGCTCTTCGAAACCGTGGTGTTGATCGGGGCCGATGAAGTGCATCCGCCCGATGAGCGCGGTGTGGTAGCCGAGCTTGCGCAGACGGTGAGCGAACGTCGGCACCGAGGCGGCGAAGTCATCACCGTTGTCGAGGCAGTCGATGTCGGAGGGCATCCGGCCCGTCATCATCGACGCCCGCGAGGGTGAGCACAGCGGGGTGTTGCAGTAGGCGCGATCGAAGACCGCTCCGTCGGCTGCCAGGGCATCCATGTTCGGGGTGAGTGCTGCGGTGTCTCCGTAGGCTCCCAGTGCCTGAGCGGCCATCTGGTCGGCCTGGATCACTACGATGTTCGGCGGTTGCATATGCTGGTCACGTCCTTTCTCAAAAACGTCAGGTCTGCTCTCTGTGAAAGCATGGTCTGCGAAGTCAACTGCGGTGAAGACCTGCGCAGGTGTGAAGATGGATCAGGTTCGTACGAACCTGTTTCTCAGATGTGGATTGAAGGTGGCGTCGATGGGCTCATGCTGCGGCCCGGCACGGAACTCGCCCATCGGAGCGAGCCAAGAAGAGGCTTCGCCCGCCGAGGTGGGTGTTGAGCGAGAAGAATCCCGCACCGAGGTGCGAATGTCGGGCGGGGAATCGACCGCTGCGTCCGCTGTCCAAAGTCAGCTGCTGGCCGAGCTCGCGGCCCTGGCTCCGCAGGATCTGGCAATGATCGGCCTGTCCGGCGGCAGCTTCCTCATGGGCAGCGAGGATCCGCTGGCCTATCCCGATGGCGGGGAAGGCCCGGTCCGCGAGGTCAGCGTCGACGGCTTCGCGATCGCGGCAACGACGGTCACGGTAGCCCAATTCGCCGCGTTCGTCGCAGCGACAGATCATCGCACCGATGCCGAAACTCATGGTGACTCCTTGGTCTTCACCGGCCTGCTGGCCGAAGGTCTGGCCGAGACCACTCTCTCTGTGCAGGCTACCCCTTGGTGGCGTCCGGTAACAGGGGCCACCTGGCTCCAGCCCTCTGGCCCCGGGTTGAACGGCGTCCCCGGTGTTCCGGGATCGACGCTCGAGGGTGCGAGTCTCAACGACTGGGCCAGGCATCCGGTCACCCACGTCTCCCACGCCGACGCCGAGGCGTATGCGCAGTGGGTGGGTGCCCGGCTGCCGACTGAGACCGAATGGGAGTTCGCCTCCCGCGGCGGTCTCGAACAGCAGCCCTACCCCTGGGGTTCGGTTCGCGAACCCCAGGGTCTGGCCAGAATGAACACCTTCACCGGTGTCTTCCCCGACGCACCGACGATGCCGGTGGGCACCGTTCCCGCCGACGCGTTCGCGCCCAACGGCTTCGGCCTGCACAACACCACCGGCAACGTCTGGGAATGGACGAGCAGTCATTTCAGCGACCACGACCGGCGACCGGTGCTGCGCGGCGGATCGTACATGTGCCATGACTCGTACTGCCGGAGGTATCGAACCTCGGCACGCTCGGCCGCGACACCGGACACATCACTCGGTCACACGGGATTCCGGTTGGCCATCGACCTCTGACCTCGCCGAGGTGGCTTCGGGTTCGTCGTCCCCGTCCGCCTCGGCGTCGGTCGTCTCAGGCGTCCACCCGTCGGCCCATTCGCCGGTCTCGTAGTCATAGCCGACTGGTTCCCCGTCGGCATTCGTGCGTTGGTACCAGCCGGTGTAGTCCTCGTGTTCGGAGTCGATGCCGCCGTTGGCGCCATCACCCGGATCGGTCTGCACAACCTGGAGTGCGAAGTCGTCGCCGTAGCGATCGGCACCGGCGACCACCGCGTTGTCGACGGCATTCTGTGCGTACTCGCGCCGCAGTGCGAGCGGATCGGTGCGCAGCTCCTTGAACCACGCGACGATGATGAAGAGCATGATGATGGCGAACGGCACCGCTGTGACGATGACGAGCTGCTGCAATCCTTCCAAGGCGCTGGCGTTACCGAGGAGGAGCATGACGACGGCGATGCCCGACATCACGAGACCCCAGAAGACCACGACCCATTTCTTGGGTTCCTGGTCGCCGCGGCTTGTCAGCATACCCATCACAACCGACGCGGAGTCCGCAGAGGTGATGAAGAAGATTGCGAGGACGACGATTGCGACGAAGGGCAGCCATTCGACGAAGGGGAGGTTGTCGATGAGGGTGAAGAACACCTCGGGGGCAGCCATGCTGTCGGAGAACCCGGCCGCACCCTCCCGGTACATCCAGATCGAAGTTCCGCCCATGATGCCGTAGGCGACGAAGAGCAGGGTCGAAGGGATGAAGATCGTGCCGAGGATGAACTGGCGGATGCTGCGGCCCCGTGAGATGCGGGCGATGAACGTTCCGACGAATGGGGACCAGGAGATCCACCAGGCCCAGTAGTAGACGGTCCACACGGACTGGAATTCCTGTGTCTCAGCACCCCACGACAGGGACTTGCCCATCATGTCGAAGAGTGAGCCCAGGTACTCCATGAGCGCCGAGGGCAGCAGGTTGAGCAGGAACAGCGTCGGACCCAGGAAGAGGACGAGAGCGACGATGCCGACAGTGAGGATGATGTTGATGCTCGACAGGTAACGGATGCCCTTCGAGACACCGGAGACCGCGGAGATGATGAAGCCGACAGTGAGGACGCAGATGATGACGACGAGCATGTTGTTCGTCATCGGTCCCGCCCCGCTGACGATGCTCACGCCCGTGCCGATCTGCATCGCGGCAATACCCAAGGCGGCAGCGGTTCCGAACAGGGTTGCCACGATCGCGAAGATGTCGACGAGCTTGCCGGCGAAGCCCTCGGACTGGCGTTTGCCGAAGAGGGTCTGGAAGATCGAAGACAGCAGCAGCGAACGTCCGCGCCGGTAGGCGGCATAGGCGATCGCGCCGCCGACCAGGGCATACATCGCCCAAGCGTGGAAGCCCCAGTGGAAGTAGGTCTGAGCCATGGCCCCGTGCAGGGCCTCTGTCGATTCTGGGTCATTCGTCAGCGGTGGTGGGCTGATGAAGTACGTCAGCGGTTCGGACGGGCCGAAGAACAGCACGCCGATGCCGATTCCTGCGGCGAAGAGCATCGCCACCCAGGAGAAAGTGCTGAATTCCGCCTTCTCATCGTCCTTGCCCAGCGGGATCTTGCCATAGGAAGAGAACGCGAGGATGAGGAGGGCGACGAGGATGATGATCGCGACGACGTTGAAGAACCAGCCGACGTTCATCGTTGCCCAGTCATAGGCGGTCTGAGCCACCGAGGCGACGCTTGAGGGGCTGGTGATGCCCCAGATGACGAAGGCCACGGTGAGTGTGCCAGCGACGGCGAAGATGACCTTGTCGAGGGAGTAGCGGCGACGCTGCTCGTCGATCGCGATGCCCGGCACAAGGATCGGGTGGGTGTTGTGCGGGTACTGTGTGTTGTTCTCCGGCTCGTCTTCGCTCGGATGCCGGGGGCGACTGTAGTCGAGCTTGCCCAGGTTCTTGCCGGTCTCGCGGCTCACTCGCCTGGCGTCGGCCTTGAGCTTATCGCGTGAGGCTCGGCGTTCGGGACGCAACGACCCGGAACCGTCCGAGCCGAGAGTCGGTGCGTTGGCACCAGTATCGGAATCTGTTCCGGCGGGTTGGGATGTGTCTGGCGTGGAGTCATCGGACATTGAACGATGGCCCTTTCTCAATCGTCGAGGAAACGGAAGATCAGAAGTTGCCAGCGTGGCCTAAGGCTCTGAACCGCACCACCCGATTGCTGCGCCTTCCCATGAATCATTGGCGTAACCAGCCGTGGGATGGGGTGCTGTGCGCGTGGCAGAAAGGGTCCGGGCACAGAGGTCTGCCCTGAAAATACCCGCCTGTGCCATACTTTCGGACCCTAACAGCTTCCTGTGAGCTTCTCAAAGGAATCCTGGCACTACCCGGCGCAGAAGAGGAAGTTCAGCCGAGCTCGACGAGGATGACTCCGACGACGATGCAGCCGATCCCCAACATCATCCGTCGGGTCAGCGGATCTTTCCAGATCACGCGCCCGAGCAGGCAGACCAGGACGACGCCGATGGCCGACCACAGACCGTAGGCCACGCCGAGAGGCATCCCCGCGGCGAGGGTGAGGCTGAGGAAGAAGAACGCCAGGGCATAGCCCGCGCCCACGGGAATGAGCCACCGCTTCCGGTGCATTCCGACGCTGGCGCGCAGACTCAGGGTGGCACCGACTTCGCAGACGACGGACAGCAGCAGCCAGAACCAGCTCATGCGGTCACCTCCTCGCCCGTTTCACGAGGTTTGTCCTTGGTCGAGGTTTCGATCAGGACGACGCCGACGATGATGATCGCGATCCCGATCATGGCGCCGATGCTCAGAGTGTCACCGAAGACGACCATTCCCAGAACGGCGACGAGAGCAACACCGAAGGCGGCCCAGGTCCCGTAGACCACGCCGATCGGCAGGCCCAGGCGAAGGGTGAACCCAAGGAGAGTGAATGCCAGCGCGTAGGAGATGACGACGAGGGGAATCCAGAGGGGATTCTCGATCGTGGCTCGCAGCATCAGAGTTCCCGCGACTTCGGCGATGACGGCACCAGTCAGCAGCACCCACTTCCTCTTCATGCTTCCATCTCCTGCGCTGTCTTTTCCTGCTCTGTCTCTTCCTGTGCTGCCTCTGCGCTGTCGACGAGTGCCAGCGCGTGACCCCGGACGACTGCGAGGTCATCGGCCAGGAACACTCCGGTGGCCTCTGACATCCAGGCACCGTCGGCGCAGAATCGGGCCGTCGTCAGCAGGCCGCGAGCGCTTGCGCCGAGACCTGAGATGTCGAACCACGGGCTGAGGCAGCGATCCCACGATGCGGCAAGCGTGGGGTGATAGAGCGCATCGGAGAAGATCCAGTAGTCGGCTCGTGACACCTCGGCCGTGGTCGCGACCGAAACGTAGGCGCGATGCCGGTCGAACGCAGACAGCTCGACGGGCTCGCTGCCGGTATGGTCGTGCAGTCGCTGATGCCACTGCTGTGCGGCGTGATCGACGAGGCCGAGCATGAGCGCTTCCTTGTTCGGGAAGTGATACATCAGTCCCGGCTTCGTCAGGCCCGCGGCCTGAGCGACGGACTCGAGCGAGATGGTGACTCCTTGGATGGAGTCATTGCTCTCAGCCAGCGTCTTCGCAGCCTGCAGAATGCGCGCACGTGTGTCATTGACCATGCCTTTACTTTACCTTCCGGTTGGTAAAGTCCGCGAGGGGTGGGCAGGGTGAGACCAGTCACCGCCCGGTGCTGAGCGGCCACGCTCAGCGGGCAAGGCTCAGCCGGCCAGGTAGCGCGCCTCGATCAGCTCCACGATCTCTTCGCTGGCAGCCACAGCATCGAACTTCGGGTCTTCGACAGCCTCGGCGACTACCGCGTCGATGGCTCCGCCGATGATGAGCGCGGCGGTGCGCAGCTCGACTTCATCCGTTGCTCCGCGCGACTTTCGCGCCGCTGCCAGAAGGTCTGCCACCGGCTTCCACCGTGCCGAGCTCTCCGCCCGCTCCCCTCCGTGGATCAGTGCTTCGATGCTCACGCGGGCGTGGCTGGGATACCTGACGAAATGAGCCACCAGGGAACGCACATATGCAGCGGGACGCTCCTCCACCTCGGCGGCCTCAACCGCTCCACCGACCGATTCGACTACCGCGTCGAGCACATGCCGGTACACACTGCTGACCAGATTGGACTTGTCGGTGAAGTGGTAGAGGACGGTCGGCTTTGTCACTCCTGCGCGGTCAGCGATCTGTGACAGCGACACACCTGAATACCCATGATCAGCGAGGAGCTCGATGGTGACGTCGATGATCTGCACGCGCCGGGCACGCCGGGTGAAGGTCAACGCCGGTTCACGTGATCGTGCCTCTGCAGAGTCTTGTGTCATGCAGCGATTCTACCTTACGGTAGAAGTACTGACCGATCGTTAGAGGGGATCTGATGGACTCTGACAATGAACGACGCACCCGACCGTGGCTGCTGCGTCCTCGGGTGCTCGTGCCGATGATCGCTGCCCTGTCGATCGCGGCCCTCTGCGGATACTTCCTCCGGTCCCCATCGCCTGTCGGCCATTGGAACAACGCCGAGGGGGAGGCCGAGTTCTTCACCGCCTACGATCAGGCATTCGAAAGTATGCCGGAGCCGGCGGAGACGATGGACGTTCGCACCAGCTTCGGCGTTGTCCGCGTCTACCGGTTCGCCGGGACCGGAGACGCTTCACCGATGCTGCTGTTGCCGGGAACCGCTTCGTCGACACCGGTCTGGGCGGACAACATGCCGTCTCTGCTCAAGCTCGGCGACGTCTACACACTCGATCTCCTCGGCGAACCAGGCCGCAGCATCCAGGCATCTCCGATTTCCGATGCTGAGGACGAAGCCGAATGGCTCGCCGAGGCGATCGCTGCGCTTCCAGAGGACTCGGTGAACCTGATCGGGCTCTCGTTGGGCGGTTGGACGGCGGCCAATCTCGCCATCCGTCACCCGCAGCACGTGAAGACGCTGACCCTCATCGATCCTGTCCAGACCTTCGACGGCATACCAGTGGAGACGATCCTGCGCGCGATCCCCGCCACCGTGCCGTGGTTTCCCAAGGCCGGACGCGATGCCTTCAATTCGTATACGGCCGGAGGCATCGAGGTCGAGGATGTGCCGGTGGCAGACATGATCGAGGCCGGGATGCACCACTACTCGATGAAGAAGCCCCAACCGACTCGGATCACGGAACCGGAGCTGACCGACCTATCGATGCCCGTCCTCGCGATCATTGCGGGACGCTCGGTCATGCATGACCCGGAAACCGCCACAGCAACGGCACGGCGAGCTTTGGGCACCGAAGCAGTCCAAGTCTATGACGACGCCTCGCATGCCCTCACCGGAGAATATCCCGACGAGATCGCAGCCGACATCGGGGACTTCATCACTCGCCTCTGACTAGCGGCCCCGTCAGTTCAGCAGTGCCCGGTCCCCCAGTGTCGCGCCCTTGAGCTTGGAGAATTCACCCAGCAGAGTCTTCACCGTCAGCGACTTCTTCTCTTCAGCCGAGGCCTGATAGATGATCTCGCCCTCGTGCATCATGATGAGCCTGTTGCCCAGCGCGATCGCCTGTTCCATGTTGTGCGTGACCATGAGCGTGGTCAGCCCGTCATTGGACACGATCTTCTGCGTCAGATCCGTCACGAGTGCCGCACGCTGCGGGTCGAGTGCTGCGGTGTGCTCGTCGAGCAGCAGGATGCGCGGCTGGGTGAACCCGGCCATGAGGAGACTCAGCGCCTGGCGCTGTCCGCCGGAGAGCAGACCCACCTTGGTCTTCAACCTGTTCTCCAGGCCGAGTTCCAACGTGGCCAGCTCATCGCCGAACAGGTCCCGCCTCGCCGAGGTGGTCCCTCGCCCCAGCCCCCGTGTCTTGCCGCGCTTGAGCGCCAGAGACAGGTTCTGTTCGATCGTGAGGTCCGGAGCGGTGCCGGCCATCGGATCCTGGAATACTCGACCCAGATACTTGGCTCGCTTGTACTCGGGCATCCGGGATACCTCGGCGCCGTCGATCGTGATCGATCCGGAGTCGATGGGAAGTCGGCCCGAGATCGTGTTGAGCAGGGTCGACTTTCCCGCGCCGTTGGAGCCGATGACGGTGACGAAGTCGGACTCTTCGAGCTCGAGGGACAGGTTCTGCAGGGCCTTGCGTTCGTTGACGGTGCCGGGGAAGAAGGTCTTCGAGATGGTGTCGATCTTGAGCATGTGTCTCAGTCCTCCTTCGATTCTGAGCCGGCAGCTGTGCCTGCGGCCTTCGCAGACGTCCCCGCGGTGACGCCGGTGGTGCCTTCGGGGACATCGACCGTGCCGGCAGGAACCTGGGCGCCCGCTTCGTTGGCAGGATCGTCGGCGGCCACACCCTTCTCGGGGGCCCGATTGCCACGGGATCTCAACGAGGGTATCCGTTTGAGGAATCCCCATCTGGGCAGCAGGAGCGCAATCACGACGAGCAGCGCGGTCGTCAGCTTCATGTCGTTGGTGTCGAGTCCGGCGCGCAGGGCCAGGAAGATGATGAGACGGTAGATGACCGAACCCATGAGGGCGCCGAGGCTGGCCATGAAGATGTTGCGGCTGCCGAAGACTGCCTGGCCCAGAATGACCGAGGCGAGTCCGACGAGGATGAGGCCGATGCCCATGCTGATGTCGGAGAACCCTTGGTATTGGGCGATGAGGGCGCCGCAGAGTGCGACGAAGCCGTTGGACAGCGCCAGCGTGAGCATCGTCGTGTTGTCGGTGTTGACGCCGAGGCTGCGGATCATCTGTCGGTTGTTGCCGTTGGCCTGGATCGCCAGTCCCAGGTCGGTGGTGAGGAACCAGTCGATGGCGAACTTGAGGATGAGGGTGAAGGCGAGCAGCACGGCGATGGAGACCCAGGTGCCCAGCAGCATGTTCTCCCGCAGTGGGGTGAACACGGTGTCCTCTCGCAGGAGCGGGAGGTTCGCCTTGCCCATGATGCGCAGATTGATCGACCACAGACCGATCATCGTCAGAATTCCGGCGAGCAGTCCGTCGATTCCGCCCTTGGTGTGGAGGAGTCCGGTGATGTAGCCGGCGATGAGTCCTGCGCCGATGGCTGCCAAGGTTGCCAGGAAGGGGTTGACCCCGGCGATGATCAAGGATGCTGCGGTGGCACCACCCGTGGTGAAGCTTCCGTCGACGGTGAGGTCGGGGAAGTTGAGAACCTTGAAGGTCAGGTAGACCCCGAGCGCCATCGCTCCGTAGATGAGCCCGAGTTCCAGTGCTCCGAACATGTGTTTCCGATCAGGTGGTGATGTGAGGCGTGGGTAGGTGTCGCCGGCCGGTCACGGGACCAGGGAGGTCACGAGACTCGGCCGATCACGGAACGCGGCCGGCGACGGGGGACGATCAGTCGATGACCTTGTCGGCTTCGTCGATGATCTTCTTCGGGATCTCAACACCCTGGGCCTTGGCGGCCTTCGGGTTGACGACGAGCTCGAGGTCGGAGCTGGTCTCCACTGGCATGTCGGCTGGCTTCTCACCATCCTGGAGGATCTTCAGTGCCATCTTGCCGGTCTGTTCGCCCAGCTTCGTGTAGTCGATGCCGCGAGTGATCGCCGCACCCTGTTCCACCTGACCTGCTTCAGAACCGACGAGGAGCGCCTTGTTCTTCTCAGCTGCCTGGACCATGGTGGTGACGGCGGAGACGACGTTGTTGTCGGTCGGAACATAGTAGGCGTCGACCTTGCCGAGGGAGTCCACTGCCTGCGCCAGCTCACTGGAGTTGGCGATCGTGGCTTCCTTGATCTCGACGCCCATGTCCTTCGCGGCCTTCTTCGCGAGCTCCACCTGCACCTCCGAGTTGACCTCGCCGGAGCTGTAGACGATGCCGACACTCTTGGCATCAGGCTTGAGATCCTTGACCAGTTGGAGCTGTTCGGCGACCGGGTTGAGGTCGGAGGTGCCGGTGACGTTGGCTCCCGGTGCATCGTCGGACTTCACGAGGCCTGCTTCTTGGGCGTCGGTGACGGCGGTGAAGAGCACGGGAACGTTGGTGATAGCCTGTGCCGCTGCCTGTGCTGCAGGGGTGGCCACTGCGAGGACGAGGTCGAGGTCTTCGTTGGCAAATGTCTGCGCGATCGAGGTCGCGTTGGCCTGCTCGCCCTGAGCATTCTGTTCGTCCCATTCGACGGTGACGTCAGCATCTTCGAAGGACTTCTTGAATCCTGCGCTGGCCGCGTCGAGCGCCGGGTGCTGAACCAGCTGGGAGATGCCGATCGAGTAGGAATCGCCGCCCTCCCCGCCACCACTGGAGCCGTCTCCGCCCGAACATGCTGACACCGCAATAACCGAACTCACCGCCACAATCGCTGTGGCCAGATGCCTGAGACGCATACTTCTCCCCTTTGAAAAAACCGGTCCACCTGCGCAGAACCGGGACGAACCCTGTCATTTGTTCCCGCTCGTACCCATCGGTGGGCCGCACATGGAACGGCAGACGACCCACGCACCGACGCAGCTCAGATCATTCTGATTGCGCAGTCGGTCAGGGGTGCGACTGTGATGACAACCACTCTATTGGGCGCCGCTGACACGACCGACCAAAACAAGGTTTTGGAGACAATCGTCCCAGTATTGTTATCTGTCGCGACAAACGTCCCCTGGCGCCGCACATCCGGCACCCAAGCGTCCCGGTACGGCGTCCCCGCAGGGACGCCGTACCGGAGGATCAGGCATCGATGTCGACGTCCGATCGACCCAGCACATCAAGGATCCACGCGAAGTCGAAGGCAGTTTCCTTCCAGGAGTCATAACGTCCCGACGCGCCCCCGTGACCGGCGACCATTTCAGTCTTGAGCAGCACATCAGCTCCGACCTCACGCAGTCGGGCAACCCATTTGGCGGGTTCGACGTAGAGGACTCGGGTGTCGTTGAGAGAGGTCACGGCCAAGATCTTCGGATGGACCACCTCGGCGACGTTCTCGTAGGGAGAATAGGAGCGCATGTACTCATAGACGTCCTGGTCATGGAGCGGGTCTCCCCACTCCTCCCATTCGATGACAGTCAGCGGAAGTTCGGGCATGAGGATCGACGTCAGTGCGTCGACGAAGGGCACATGGGCGCTGACCCCGGCGAAGAGATCCGGTGCCATGTTCGTCACCGCTCCCATCAGCAGCCCTCCGGCCGATCCCCCGGTCGCGACGAGCCTGTCCGGGCTCGTCCACCCCTCGGCGACGAGGTGGCGTCCGGCGGCGATGAAGTCAGTGAAGGTGTTCTTCTTCGTCGTGGTCTTGCCCTGGTCGTACCAATGGCGGCCCATCTCGCCGCCGCCGCGCACGTGGGCGATGGCGAAGACGACCCCGCGGTCGAGCAGGGAGAGCCGGGACACGGAGAAGTACGGGTCCATGCTCATCTCATAGGAGCCGTACCCGTAGAGCACCAAAGGCGCAGGCTCGACGGGGGCTGCTTCGTGGGCGTCGGTTTCCCTCGCCGAGGTGGTGGTCGCCGAGGTGGTGGTGCCGTCGGCAAGTGCGACGAGGTCAGTGCGATAGACCATGGAGATCGGAACCTGAGTTCCGTCCTCGGCACTGGCCCAAACGAGGGATTCGCTGTAGCGGTCGAGGTCGACCGAGCCGAGGACGGGCTGGCGCTTGAGGACCGTGTCAGTGCCGTCTGCCACGCTGTGCTGATAGATCACAGCGGGTGTGGACATGGAGGTGAAGAGCAGTCGGATGCTCGTTTGTGTGAACTCGGGATTGCCGGCGAATCCCAGGGTTCCGGTCTCTCGCGAGAAAGGCAGTTCCCGCAAAGGGCCGAAGGGCGACGCGGTGTCACCGGACGTGGGCAGCTCATGCGCGCCCAACTCGATGATGCCGACTCTGGCGAATCCGCCGCGGCGATAGCTGACGACGATGAAGTCCGCGAAGGCATCGACATCTTCGATGCGCAGCCCGTCGACGTCAGCGAGCATCGGACGACCGATGGAGGTCGGATCGGCGATGGTGTCCGGTTCGTCGACGGCGTCGACGCTTTCGCGTGCTGTACCGGCTGGATCGGAGACGGGCACGTCGACGATGTCGAAGTCCTCGCGCTCCTGGTTGTGTGTGATGAGGAAGCGATCCTCACCGGCGATGATCGCGTGCTCCACGGAGTATTCGACCCCGTCGACGCGAGGCCAGACGACCTGCGGTGCCGATTCGAGGTCATCGGCTTCAAGCGACCAGAAGCCGGTGGTGGTCTTGGACCCGGTGACGATGAACATGTATTTGCCCGAGCGGGAGAATCCCGAGCCGACGAAGAAGCGCTCGTCGGGTTCGTGGAAGATGCAGACATCGTCACTGCTGTCGGTGCCGACACTGTGACGCCAGACCTTCTCCGGACGCCAAGCCTCGTCGACGGTGGTGTAGAAGACGTAGCGGCCGGTGGGGTCGATCGAGGCCCCGGCGAAAGTGCCGTCGACGGTGTCGGGCAGATCCTCGCCAGTGCTCAGGTCGCGCAGTCTCAGCGTGTACCGCTCGTCCCCGGAGTTGTCCACGCCGAAGAGCAGATACCGGCCGTCGTCGGTCAGCGAGAAGGTGCCCAGTGAGAAGAACTCCTGGCCTTCGGCGGCGACATTCGAGTCGAAGATGACTTCTTCGCCGGGAAGCGTCTCCTCGCCGACCTCGGGCGGAGTCCAGTCATCGACGTCCGCGATGGGCACGCGAACACTGATCCCGTAGTCGAGCCCGGCCTTCGTTCGGGAGAAGTACCAGTAGCTGCCGCGCCTGGTCGGCACCGACATGTCGGTTTCCTTGATGCGGGTCTTGATCTCGGTGAATATCGATTCCCGCAGTGACTCGAGGTGGGAGGTCTGGGACTGCGTCCACTCGTTCTCGGACTCGAGGTGGGCGATGACCTCCGGGGACTCCTTCTCGCGCATCCATTCATAGTCGTCGACGAAGGTGTGGCCGTGATGGGTGCGCTCATGGGGGATCTTCTTGGCCACGGGGGCGCTGGGGGCAGTGTCGTTCATGGTCCCAGCCTAGCTACCTCGATGCCGACGACGCAGTACAGGATGACGAAGCACCTGAAACACCGCTGGGACCGGATGCCCTCGCGACGCTCCAGTACCGGACCGCCGAGTGAGCAGAATGAGCAGAACGCGATCAGTGCGCACAAGCGCGTAATGTGACCTGCATCAATCTAAGCTATGACGAGCCTCACATGCAGTTCACAACAGATATGAAAGTTTGGTCAATGACGAACCAATCCGCCTCAGATCCTGGCGCAGATCCAGGGTCCGCGCCGCCCAATCCGACTCGGCGCATGTTCGGCCGAATCGCCTACGGCGCAATCGCAGTGGCAGCCATCGGGACGGCCACCACTTACTCGGTCAGAGCCGCAACAGCCAAGGGTGATCTCTCCTCCAACCTCACGCTCATCGCACCAGCCGGTGCCGGTGGCGGTTGGGACGGGTTCGCTCGGGAGACCCAGCAGGCCATGCGCGCGAACAAGCTGGCCAACAACGCCCAAGTCGTCAACATCCCCGGAGCCGGTGGCACCATCGGTCTCGGCAAGTTCTCCACCATGGGCGGGCAGGCCGACACCATTCTGGCCACAGGCACCGCGATGGTCGGCGGCATTGCACTCAACAAGTCACCCGTCGGGTTCGATGACACGACCTTGCTCGCCAGGGTCGCGGAGGACTACGACGTGCTCATCGCCGCCGCCGATTCCCCCTACGACACGATCGACGACGTCATCAGCGCCTGGAAGAAGGACCCGGAAGGGTTCGTCTGGACCGGCGGCTCCGCCGGTTCAGTCGATCACCTCACGATCGCCCAGCTGGCGCTGCTGGCCGACATCCCCGCCTCGAGCATCACCTACATTCCCAAATCCGGCGGCGGTGAAGCGATCCAGACTCTGCTCTCGGGCACCACGGACTTCGCCTCCTGTGGCTTCAACGAGGTCTCTGACCAGATCGAGGCCGGCCGCGTCAAAGCAATCGGCGTGGCCGCACCGAAGCGCATCGCCGGTTTCGACGACGTCCCCACGATGACCGAACAGGGCTACAAGGTGACGCTGACCAACTGGCGCGGCTGGCTCGGCGCCCCAGGCATCACCGAGGACGAGGCCTCACAGCTTGTCGACATTCTCAAGCAGACTCGCGACAGCGCGGAATGGGCAGATGCCCTCGACCGCAACAAATGGACGGACGTGTGGCTGACCGGTGATGAGTTCAAAGAATTCATCAAAGAGGACACCTCCCGGATCGAGAAGCTGCTGAAGGAGTTGGGACTGTGAGCGCTCAGACGTCAACGAAGAAGAGAACCAGGACGGCCCACCTCGGCGCCGGGACCTGGTGGCAGGGTCGATCAGGTCTCCTGGTCCCCCTCATCATGGCAGGGTTCTCGACCTACCTGCTCATCGGCATCATCACGATGGACATCGCCGAGGACACCGATCCGCCGGGGCCGCAGTTCTTCCCGATGATCATCATGATCGTCGGCTACGTGCTCACGATCCTGCTGACGATTGCATATATCCGCAATCCCGAACCCGTCGATGTCGATGATGATCTCCCCGCCGAGGTGGAGGAGCAGAAGGCGTTCTCGACACCTGTGACGTCCGCGGTGTCGGCCTCACGTCTCGACCCGCACGAAGAGGATGAGCCGTCCCAGGATCGCAAGGCACTCGCCGAGGCGCGGGCCGCTGATTCGCGCCACCGCACGCACAGCGACTTCGTGTCTCTGGCCTGGGGCGCCGGAGGATTCGCGGCCTTCGCCCTCATCCTCGAGTTCGCCGGGTGGATCCTCGCCGCGGCACTCCTGTTCTGGTGCGTGGCCAGGTCGATGGGCTCAAAGCGACCCCTGTTCGACCTCACTATGGCGCTGACATTCTCATCTCTGGTCTACATCGCGTTCGCGGTGCTGCTGGGGCTCAATCTTCCTTCGGGAATCCTGGGAGGTGGCTTCTGATATGGACGCTCTCATGTCCCTCTTCGAAGGTTTCACACACGCATTGACGCCGATGAACCTGCTGTGGGTCCTCGTCGGCTGCTTCCTCGGCACAGCCGTCGGCGTCCTGCCGGGCCTGGGCTCATCGATGGCCGTGGCTCTGCTGCTGCCGATGACCTTCGCCCTCGACCCGACCGGCGCGTTCATCATGTTCGCCGGCGTCTACTTCGGCGGTCTCTTCGGCGACTCCACCATGGCCATCCTCATGAACACCCCCGGCCAGGCATCGGCGATCGCCTCGACGTTCGAGGGCCACAAGATGGCCCGCAACGGGCGAGCGCCGCAGGCTCTGGCCACGGCCGCGATCGGTGCGTTCATCGGCGGGTTCATCTCCTGCTGCCTGGTCGTCTTCGTTGCGCCAGCTCTGGCAGACTTCTCGACGAACTTCGGTCCCGCCGAGTTCTTCGCACTCGCCCTCTTCGCCTTCGTGGCGACCTCCTCGGTCGTCGCGGACTCCGTGCTCAAGGGCCTCATGGCTCTGGTGCTCGGCATCGGCTTCTCGGTCATCGGCATCGATTCGGTCTCCGGCACCGAACGTTTCACAATGGGCGTTCCCGAACTCTTCGACGGAGTTTCACTGGTCACGGTGACCGTGGCGATGCTGGCTCTGGGCGAGGTCTTCTTCATCGCCTCCCGGATCCGCCGCAAGGTCAACGACAATACGATCAACTCATCGGGTCGCCCCTTCCTCTCCCGCAAGGAGTTCGGTGAGGCGCTGCCCGCGTGGCTGCGCGGCACCGCGATCGGCCTCCCATTCGGCGTGATCCCCGTCGGCGGTGCCGATGTGCCGACGTTCATGTCCTATGGCCTTGAACGCAAACTCGACTCGAAGCGCAAGGATCCGCAGTTCGGCGACAAGGGTGCCATCCGCGGCCTGGCCGGGCCCGAGTCGGCAGGTTCTGCCACGACCGGCATCGCCATGGGCGCCCTGCTGGCACTGGGGCTGCCGATTTCCGCGACGGCTGCGATCATGCTCGCCGCATTCCGTCAGTACGGTCTGCAGCCGGGACCGCTGCTCTTCGACCGGTCCCCGGAACTCGTCTGGGGTCTGCTGGCGAGCTTCTTCATCGCCATGATCGTGCTGCTGATCATCAACCTGCCCTTCGCTCCCCTGTGGGCGAAGCTGCTCAAGATCCCGGATCCCTACCTCTACGGCGGCATCGCCGTGTTCTGCGGGCTGGGCATCTATGCCACCTCGGCGTCGCAGTTCGAGCTCATGATCCTGCTGGGAATCGGCATCATCAGCTTCGTGCTCAAACGCTACGGTGTGCCGCTGGCGCCGCTGATGATCGGCATGGTCCTCGGCCCGCTGGCCGAGTCCAGCCTGCGCGATGCCCTGCTGGCGTCGGGCAACGATGTCTCCGTCCTCGTGTCCTCACCGATCACGATCGTCCTCTACGTCATCCTCATCGGTGCGCTGCTCTACACGGGCATCGGTCGTGTCCTGGCGCGCAGACGGCAGAAGAAGACCGTCGACGCGGCATCGCGCGACAGCGAATCGGTCAGCTCATGATGTGAGGCGACGTGGCGGATGTGACGCCAGACGCGTTCGGTGGCCCGGACCGAAGGAGAATCCCCTTCGGTCCGGGCCACCGGCGCATTCACTGTGGAGAGACGTTCGCATTCCGCCCCACCGGGGGCCCGACCTTCCGGCTGAGGTCTCGAGACCGGCCCGCACCCTTGAGGCCGAAGGACGTGAGGACCGCAGCGATGAGCACCAGCACGACCGCAGCTCCCGCCGCCCATTGGACGCCGAGGTCGAAGGACGCCACAGCCGCCTCGGCGAGCTGGTCACCGAGGTGACCGCCTTGAGCACCCGCGTGCTCGAGTGACGATCCGAGAGTCTCGAACTCTGGCCCACTCGCCTTGGCGCCCAGCGTGGATTGCAGGTGGGAGCCGAAGACCATCGTCGAGAGTCCGCCGAGGACAGCAGTTCCCATGACCGATCCGAATTCGTAGGCCGTCTCAGAGATCGCCGAGGCGGCTCCGGCCTTGTGCGCAGGCACTGCGGACAGGATCAGATCATTCGTGATGACCTCGGCCGTACCTATGCCGATGCCCAGGATGAGGAAGGAGATGAGCATGCCCGCGACCGAATGCTCGGGAGTGAAGGCCACGATTCCGAGGCCGAACGCATTGAGCACAAGCGCGCAGGGAACGACCACGCGCGGCTGCAAGCGCGCCATGATCGGCACCGCCGCATACCCGGAGATGATCGCGGCGATGAGGCCGGGGATGAGGACGAGCGCCGCCTCGACCGGGGACAGCCCGAGGACCAGCTGGAGCAGCTGGGTGCCGAAGTAGAGGAACCCGGCCAGACCCATGACGCTGAGCAGGTTGGACGCCACTGCCGAGGTGAAGACCTTGTTGGTGAAGAGCCTGACATCGAGCAGCGGGCGCGAGGAATACAGCTGGCGCAGGACGAACCCGGTTCCCGCGAGCACGGTCACAGTCATGGTGCCCCAGAACAGCAGGTCTGCTCCGTCTGCCATGACGTGCTTGATGGCGTAGACGAGCGGGGTCAGCATGAGCATGGACAGCACGATCGACAGAGGGTCGATTCGACCCGGGTTCGGGTCACGCGATTCCGGCAGCAACACGATGGCAGCCGGGATGAAGATCGCGATCAGCGGCAGGTTGATGAAGAAGATCGCACTCCAGTGGAAGTGCTCGAGCAGGATGCCGCCGACAATAGGACCGAGTGCGGCGCCGCCTGAGAACATGGCGGACCAGGTGGCGATAGCGACTCGGCGGTCCTTGGCGTTGAGGAAGATGTTGCGGATGAGCGAAAGCGTCGAGGGCATGAGGGTGGCTCCGAAGATTCCCAGCAATGCACGGGAGGCGATGAGCATCTCCGCCGAGGTGGAGAATGCCGCCAGCAACGAGGCCAGCCCGAAGCCGATAGCGCCGATGACGAGCAGTTTGCGGCGGCCGACCCGGTCGCCGATGCTGCCCATAGCCACGAGGAGTCCCGCGAGCATGAGTGCATAGATGTCGACGATCCAGAGGAGCTGGGTGCCGGTGGGATGGAGGCCGGTGCTGATGGCCGGTATCGCGAAACCCAAGACGGTGTTGTCGATCGAGATGAGCAGAACAGGGATCATCAGCACAGCCAGACCAGCCCATTCGCGCCGGCCGGCGCGCACTTGTGGTGCCTGTGTGGTGAACATGAAATCTACTGTACCGTCTGGACGGTACAGTGAGCAAGAAGAGCCGCACACAATGATTGGCCTGCGAGCTTCGACTAGGCTCAGCGCTATGGCACGAAACCCCTCCGACACCAAAGAGAGACTTCTCGACGCCTTCGACATCCTCCTCGACAAGCAGGGCATCTCCGGCGCAACCCTGGATGCGGTCGCGGCGAAGGCCGGCGTGTCCAAGGGAGGCCTGCTTTACCACTACGGTTCGAAGGCGGAGCTGATCAAGGGAAGCCTCGAACGACTCGACCGACTTGTCGACGAGGACGTTGCATCGATGAAGGCTGCCGGTGACCGCCTGCACATGTACTATCTCGAGACATCAGCCGAGACCGGTACGCCCCTGGACCGCAGCCTCATCGCGGCGAGCTGCCTGGCGCAGGAGAATGACGAAGCGAAGGATTCACTGCGGAAGACCAGAGAAGCATGGTTCGACGCACTCAATGAGCATCTCGGTGATCCCGATCTGGCGATGACGGTTCAGCTCATCGGCGATGGCATGTACTTCAATCAGAATTTCAGCCTCTCCCAGGACGAGGCTCTCAAACACGTCAAGAACGTGCTGGCGCGGTTGGGACTGTAGACAACAAACCGGTGCAGCAACCCTGAACCCCGTGGACAGGGGATAGCCTCGGCGAACTTCGTCCGCACATGCGGAGCCTCCACGCGCAGCCATGCGCCTTACGCAGCCATGCGCCTTAGGTGGCCATGCGCCTTAAGTGGCCATGCGCCTTAAGTGGCCATGCGCCTTAGGTGGTCGAAACGGTCAGATTCCGCAGCCCAGAACGTGTCCATTCTGACCACCTAAGGGCCACGCTGAGCAATTTCTACGGCAGCAGGGGCCACCTTCTTGACAGTCACTTGCGCGCAGATTCCTGTGGACAGCCGTTCTCTGTCCACAGGGCATAAAACAGCACTCCCCTTCCGGGCGAGAATGCTGCACGATAGCAATCATGTTCAACGACAGCAGATGGGAGATGCGCGACTATCCACGCTTGTTTGCAGCAAGTGAGGCAGAGGCTCTGGGGATCACCCGCCACTACCTGTTCAGAACACAACGCTGCCCGATCATACTTCCAGGCGTGCGCATGGACCGGGAGACTCTCGAGAGCCGCCGCACACCACGGTGGGCCGATGACCGCTGGGAATGGGACTCCTTACGCCTACGAGCGGCCCGAATGAAGTTCGATCAGGTGCTCGCCGATCATGCGACAGCGGCCCGCATCTACGGCTGGCCGATGCCGGCGAACTTCAGGACAGATCCCCGCCTCAGCCTGTGCACAGATGATTTGGC
Organism: Brevibacterium aurantiacum; assembly: GCF_003932995.1. Lineage (NCBI taxonomy): Bacteria > Bacillati > Actinomycetota > Actinomycetes > Micrococcales > Brevibacteriaceae > Brevibacterium > Brevibacterium aurantiacum. The sequence continues at coordinate 649,689 of NZ_CP025333.1, read as the reverse complement.
GTTGCGGGTCCGACTGCCGAACGTCACACTTCGTCGATCCGCGCAGATCACCGCTGCAAGGTGGCTCGATCTTCCTGTACTGGCTCCCGCCGACGTCTTCATCTCCATCGCGCCTGACCTGACGATCCGAGATCTGGTGAAAGTCGGGGATGCGGCTGTCGGCCGGTGGCACGGGCCGCCTCAGCTGACTGTCGACACGTTGACTGATCGAGTGGGGCAGCGCAAAAGGCTGAGGGCGCGTCGTCGCCTGCGTGATGCGATTGATCTGATCCGGCCCGGTGTCGATTCCCCGACTGAGACCGACCTGCGCCTGTGGATCGTCTCCGTCGGACTTCCCGAACCGACTGTTCACCCGAAGATCAGCAGTGACCTGGACAGAGGCGACATAGAGCCCGATCTCGGCTACGAGAATGCACGTCTCGCGCTCGAGTACGAAGGCGATCACCACAGGTCATCTCCAACCCAGTGGGCTCGAGACATCGAACGCGATGAAGCGATGAGGGACGCAGGTTGGACAGTGCTCAAGGTGACCCGCCGGACCGATTATCGCCTGCTCCAGGCCAAGATCCGCCGCCTTCTGGGCTTGACATGATTCGCATTGAGGCAGTCCAAAATGAGACGGCTCGCGATCTCACCCCTCGAGCCAGCCATCAGCAGCGCTCTCGGCCATCAGCAGCACTCTCAGCCCCCGAGTTGAAATGTCACGACAGGGCAGAACTTCTTAGGTGGTCGAAATGGGCTGATTCGGACAATCGGAATCAGCCCATTTCGACCACTTTAGGCAGGCACACAACGAGGTCAGCTCAGGTGGTGCACATCCTGCAACCCGTACACCGGGGTATCCAACCCCTCATAGCGCGCCTTGAGCTGGAGCCCCAAGTACAGCGAGTAGTGCCGTGACTGGTGGAGGTTGCCGCCCATGAACCAGAGGTTCTCCTGCTGAGTGGGTTTCCACATGTTCCGCTCCTCACCCTCCCACGGGCCAGGGTCCTTGGTGGTATCGGAGCCGAGGCCCCAGCATTTGCCCACCTTGTCCGCAGTCTCCTGATCCACGAGATCGGCCACCCAGCCATTCATCGAGCCGTATCCGGTGGCGTAGACGACAAGGTCGGCAGGCAGCTCGGTCCCATCGGCAAGCACCACCGAGCCCTCGGTCAGATGATCGACGTCTCCCTTGGCTAGCTTCACCTTGCCGTCGGCGACGAGTTCTGCCGAGCCGACGTCGATGTAGTAGCCCGAGCCGCGGCGCAGGTATTTGAGGAAGAGCCCGGACTCGTCGTCGCCGAAGTCGAGATCGAAACCGGCGTCTTCCATGCGCTGGTAGAAGTCCTTGTCGCGTTCCTTCATCTGGTCGTAGAGCGGAATCTGGAATTCGTGCATGATCCGATACGGCAAGGAGGCGAAGATGAGGTCGGCCTTCTCGGTCGTCACGCCGTTGGCCAGCGCCTTCTCCGAGTAGAGGTCGCCGAGCCCGATCTCCATGAGGGAGTCGCTTTTAACGATGTGCGTGCTCGAGCGCTGCACCATCGTGACATCGGCACCGTGTTCGTAGAGCGCTCCGCAGATGTCGAAGGCGGAGTTGTTGCTGCCGATGACGACGACGTTCTTACCGGTGTAGGCGTCTGGTCCACGGTGTTCCGAAGAGTGCTGTTGCTCGCCCTTGAAGATATCGGCACCGCGGAACGTTGGGACATTCGGCTTGCCGGACATGCCCGTGGCCATGACGAGCTGTGTCGGGTGCAGAGTGACCTTCTCACCATTGCGCTCGACCTCGACCGTCCACTGCTGCGATTCTTCGTCGTACCTCGCCGAGGTGGCTGCTGTCGAAGACCAGTACGGAATCTCCATCACCTTGGTGTAGAACTCCAACCAATCGGCGATCTTGTCTTTGGGTGCGAAAACCGGCCAGTTGTCGGGGAACTTGAGGTAGGGCAGGTGGTCGTACCAGACCGGGTCGTGCAGGCACAGTGACTTGTACCGTGAACGCCACTGGTCTCCCGGCCTCTCCCACCGGTCGATGACGAGCGCCGGGACTCCCATCTGACGCAGGCGAGCGCCGAGCGCAATGCCGCCCTGTCCCCCGCCGACGACGAGAGTGTACGGCTGTGCGGTGTCTCCCCAGGCTGCGTCCTCCTCCGCGAGTTTCTCCGACCAGCTCTTCCGCTCAGGATCGACGCCATGCTCGGCCCCCTTGACTCGTCGGTCTCCGCGAGGCTCTTCATAGCCTGTCAGTTCCTGCAACGAGGTGAGCATGGTCCATGCCTTGGCCCCGTCCTCGTCGATGAGCCGAACCAGACCCTTGCCGCGGCCGACAGAGGTGGCGAAGGTGAACCAAGCTTCGGTGACTCCGTCGGCGGTGGTGGCGGGATCGCTGAGCTCGAAATCTGATGGTGCGACCCGGTCCGCGTTCACGGTCAGCAGGTCCCTGACCCCGTCATGGTTCTCTACCGTATTGAGGTTCCACGTGAAAGACACGAGATCCCTCCAGTAGCTGGCAGTGGCGAACAGTCCCACTGCGGCTTCGACGTCACGCGCCCGCAGTGCGGACTCGAACTCGTTGAGCCATTCGGTCGCGATGTCATCGGCGGTGAGCTGCGTGCGATCAATTGTCGTTGTCATGTCACTCCTCTTCGTTGAGCTGTGTGTCCTCAAGCTATCCCGCCAAGAACAGCCGCGGAAGAGTTGCATCGAGTTGCATGGTCAGTGCCGACGACCGCACCTATACTCGTCATATGCCTCAGCCGGATCTGGCGCATCTCGCCAGAGATCTGACACGCATTCACGATGCCGTGATCACCGGCGCATCGCCGCCGGAGCAGCCGCGAGCGCTCGTTGCGCGCTCGTGGGATCGAATGCTGCGCTTGGGCCTCGACCCAGCGGGCAGTAATCGCAGAATCTTCGCCGCCGAGGCGGATGTGGAATCCCGAAGGCACCGTTCGAAGCTGCGCCTCATCGTCGAGGAGCTGAAATCCGTGTTGCTGAGGATGCCAGATGCAGGCAGCTTCATCCTTGTCGTCGCCGATGCTGAGGGCGTGATCCTGTGGCGAGATGGCGCCACCGCAGCCAGACGTCAGGCGGATTCGCTGGGATTCGTCGAGGGCGCCCACTGGTCCGAGTCCAGGGTGGGCACGAATGCCATCGGCACTGCTCTGGCCGAGGAGGCCGCGGTCCAGCTGTTCTCCGCGGAGCACTTCGAAACGTCGCAGCATCCCTGGTATTGCAGTGCGGTTCCCATCCACGATCCCATCGATGGCAGCCTGCTCGGCGTCGTCGACATCAGCGGGCCAGCACTCACCCTCCATCCTGCCGTGCAGTCTCTGGTCACAACTGCCGTCCATCTGGCGCAGGCGAGGCTCTCGCTCATCCAGCAGGAGCAGCTGAGCAGCCTGCGCAATCGCATGTCGACAGTCCTCAGCGGCAGTCACGGTCCTGCGCTGGTCGTCGACGACGATGGATGGGTCGCCTATCAGCAGGGTGTGCGCAGCCGCGATCGGATCGAAGTGCCGGCACCTGACCGCACGATCCTCATCCCCGGCGCTGGACTGTGCCTGCCGGAGAAGATCACCGGCGGCTGGCTGCTGAGACCAGCAGACACTGTCGACGATGCAAAAGTCTCGGTCACGCTGCGACAGACAAGCCAACCCGCGGTGCTCGAGATCAACTCCGGCGGTGATCCGCTCACCGTTCCGCTCACGCCACGGCGTGCGCAGATCCTCGCCGCGATCACCTCTGCGGGGCCTTCTGGAATCAGCGCTGCCGATCTCAGTCGCACGCTCTACGGCGATGCCGAGCATCTGGTCACGGTGCGTGCAGAAGTCTCCCGCCTCCGCCGCTCGATCGGCGCGCTTCTTGCGACTCAGCCTTATCGCTGGGCAGAGGGTGTGGTTGCACAGCTCGGGTGACATCGCCCTAGTGTCAACAGGTCCTACATCTGGTCGACGCCGTGCTCGGGCATCACGCCTGACCGTCGTCAGCACCCCGATACGTTCCAAAACTCCACAGCACTCCCTCGGGGTCGGTGACGCTGAAATCGCGTGAGCCGTAGTCCTGTTCGGTCAGCCCCATAACCTCGGTCGCGCCAGCTGCGATCGCACGATGATAGAGCGCTTCGACCTGGTCCGTGGCAATGTAGACCGAGCCGGTGGCGACTCCGGTCTTCGTCATCACGCCACCGTCATCGCGAGTGGAGCCGAGCATGACGCCCCCACCTTCGGGCCAACGCAGTTCGGCGTGATCGACTCGCCGCGGGTCATCGGCGTTCGTGTACTCGGCGACGACTTCGAAGCCGAAGGCGTTCTGCAGGAAGGCGATCGCCGCCTTCGCATCGCGGTAACGGAATGTAGGCCAGATATTGGCTCCGGTTGTCGGTGACATGATGTGCCCTTTCCTCGTCGTATCGGTACACACCATCGTGAACCCCGGGCCACCTCGGCGGCTTGGACATTTGGGAACTGAGGGGACAGCTGAGACTCATGGTGCGGTGACATCTATGGTCGCCGAGGTGGTCCCCCTTGGTCCGGTGGACGTCAGTCCTGGTCCTGCCGCACCACGGGATCCTCACTCAGCCACAGGGTCGGGCTGGTCCCGGTGAGCAGGCGGAAGTCGCGGTTGAGATGGGATTGGTCGGCGTAACCGCAGGTCGCGGCGATATCTGCCAACGTTCGAGTCTGCGTCGAGATCATCCTCCTCGCCCGATCGAATCGAATGACTCGTGCGGCCTCCTTAGGTCCGATGCCGAACTCTGCCCGGAACACTCCATTGAGGTGGCGCCGGCTCCAGCCGATCCGGTCGGCGATGAGCGAGACCGGAAGTCCGCCGTGGCTGCGAGCGATCTGCCTCCACGAGTCCACCACCTCGGGCCGGGGCCGGGTCCCTTCGTGGACGGCGCGCACGAGGACCTCGTCGATGGCATCGAAGCGGGCAGACCAGGTCGTGGCTTCATTGACGCGTTCGTGCAGCTCGGCGGCGATGGGGCGTGAGATTTCGGCGAGATCGTGCGTGCGATGAGCGAGTTCAACGGCAGGGGTGTCGAAGAGGATCCGCGGCGCGAATGGCGTGAAGTTGATCTGGACTCCGGCCATTGTGCCGTTGTGCCTGATGAGCGTGGGCGACAGATGCAGGCCCGCGAGCAGCACGTCGAACGACTCGGTGCGCGAAGTTGCCGCGTCGTATTGGTGCAGCGGTTCGTCGATGGAGACTATGAACGTCAGGGTGCCCGATGGCAGACCGAGATGCGTCCCCGCGGGAACGCCGGCGATGTCGTAGGCGACATAGTCACCGACGTAGGGCCTCAGGCGCGGGTGTGGCCTGCGCTGAAGATCATCCCGAGTCACCGTGGACATGACAGCAGTGTAGACCCGGTTCCTCACGTCTCGGCGGTCGCGCCCCACACCAGGTCCGTGAAATCTCTGTCGAGGTCGAGTCTGAAGTCGGTCGAAAGCACCTCGGCGAATTCCGCGGCATCGGCCAGGGTGCGTTCCTGCCGGTCGGGTCGTGCACCGCCAATCGTCCGGCGCAGTCGGCGGCCCTCAAGGGTGACCCGGCCGCCGTCGGGAAGCGGCAGGGCGAGAATGGGCGGACCGGTGAAGCGTGACCCGGGCTTCGTCGAGGTGAACCAGTTCGCCAGCTCGAGATCCATCTGCTGACGAGGGACCTCACTGAAGGCGTAGACGGTGCGAAATTCCTGGTCATCACGGGTTCGTGATTGGAGCACCCAGTCGCTGTCAGCCCGCAGCTGCGGCGTGAGAGCAGTCCTCACGGGGACCAATCGGTGCTCGCCGTGAGGCGTCATTCTCGCGGCAGCAGATTCGGAGAGTTCGAGCGCGGCTTCCGGTGTGCCCCCGCCGAAGCCTGGATCGATGAGAAGACGACGGCCGTCGAGGTCGACGATGGTCGCCTGGTGAGTCAGTGCTCCCGGGGCAGTCTGCCCATCGCCGAGGTGGACCCGAGCCAGAATCGGATGTGCGCTCAGCCCCAATTCGGTGACGACCCCGCGGATGAGTGCGGCATGTTCGTGGCAGTATCCGCCCCGGCCGTCGGTGAGCAGTTTGTCCGCGGCTCCGTCGACGTCGATCGCGACGGCCTTGAGGTCACCCCTGGCGCGAAAGGCGGTGACATCGAGATTCTCAAAGCAGATCGCGTGCGTGTGCGCGACCAGGATTTCGTCGAGTAGGTCGACAATCTGCGCATACGATCCCTGCGCGCGTCGGCGAAGCTCGGGGACGGAATCACTGAGCACGAGCCGTTTCGCATAACGGCTGAGAAGCGATGCATGAGTCATGTGTCCACCTCCATTGGGGGCTGTGTCGGCCTCACTCCTGCAACGCAGACTCCGCCTGCAGCACGGACTCCAGCAGGCCCGGGAAACGAGCATCGATATCGTCTCGGCGCAACGTCAGGCGACGGTTCCGGCCGTGCAGTTCGCTGATGATGACGCCGGCTTCGCGCAGGACCTTGACCTGATGCGAGCGCGTTGACTTCGGCACATCCGGGCCGAGAGCCGAGCAGTCGACCATGCCCAGCGGTCCGGATCGCAGCTGCTGAACCAGGGCCAGCCTGGCCTCGTCGCTGAGGGCGAAGAGCACTGAGGTCAGCTCGATGTCCTCGCGCTCCGGGTGCGGCAGTTTTCATTGGCAACCATAGTTGGATAATAGTTGAACTGTTTGAGAATGTCGTATAGCCTCCAAGAATGGTTCCAAAAGTTTCGAACACTATGGAGGAGGCTTCTGTCTCCGCAGTTCAGCTGGCACCCACCTATGCCTGGTGGTCGCGCGAGCGCTGGCGTCTGCGCCTGGTCCTGATAGCCACCTCGGCGATGATGGCCGGAGCGAGCGCTCCGTCGCCGTTCTACCCCGTCATCCAGGCCGATTTCGGCTTCGCCCCGGTGATGATCACGGTGGTCTTCGCCGCCTATGCCGTGGCATTGCTGGCAGCGCTGCTGACCGCCGGTGCCCTCTCCGACCACATCGGACGCCGCCCCGTCATCTGCGCGGCGTTCGTCGTACTCGCCATCAGCATGTTTCTGTTCTGGCATGCCGACAGCGCCGCGACACTAATTCTTTCCCGAGTGGTGCAAGGCATCGCCAGCGGAATCCTGCTGTCGACGCTGTCGGCCACGGTCGTCGATTTGGAACTGCCGCACAAACCGGGCTCGGCCTCTTCGTGGAATGCAATCTCGGCAATGGCGGGATTGGCCATCGGCGGACTCTTCGCGGGAGCGACTCTCGCTGTATTCGTCGACGGCAACGGAGCCGCAGTGGTCTTCGGAACTCTCGTAGCAACGTATCTGCTGCTGGCTGGCATCATTTGGATCCTGCCGGAGACCTCGGCCCGACGCCGAGGCGCGTGGGCATCGTTGCTGCCGCGCGCGGCTCTGCCCCGGGAGGTCCGCAAGGCGTTCTTGTTCGCTGTGCCGGCCTTCATCGCCGGCTGGGCCACGGGAGGCCTGTACCTCTCGCTCGGTGCCAACATCATCACCAGCGAGTTCCATTCGAGTTCCCACCTGGTCAGCGGTCGCATCGTCACGATGCTAGCCGGGGCCGGAGGACTGGCCGGATTCTTCATGCGCAATCGATCCGCGCGCACCGTCACCCTCTACGGCACGATCTCACTCGCCGTCGGCAGCACTCTGACTCTGGTGGCTCTGACTCTCACTTCGCCCGAACTGTACTGCCTCGCCGTCATCATCACCGGAACCGGGTTCGGCACCGCCTTCCCGGGTGCGCTGAAGACCATCCAGGCAGTCGTGAAGCCGGAGGCCAACGCCGAGGTGATGGCTGCAGTCTTCGTCGTCTGCTACCTCGCCTTCGGCCTTCCCGTCGTCATCGCCGGGGTCCTCGTCCCCGCCATCGGACTCTTCGCAACCGCGTGCTGGTACGGCGGTTTCGTGGCCCTTCTCGCTCTCTGCGCGGCACTCCTGCGCTGGTTCAGCGGCGGAGGCCGGCATTTCGCCGACACCCAGAGCGCCTAAAATCCTGCCAGAGCGCTGAAGGTCACGCCCAGGTCTGTGGCTTCAGTCCGTGCTGGCCGCGGTAGTTCGGCGACTCGGGTTCGCTCCAATTGCCGAGGAGGTTCTCCGGCAGCGCATAGACCGTGACCTTGAGCGGGTGACAGTTCTCGACCGGGTCCTCGTTGCCCTCGCCGAACATCGGAGCGGAGAGATCTCCACCCGGGCAGGCAGAGAGTGCTGCCAGCAGGTCCTGCTCGGCGAAGAACTCGAAGTAATCCCGGGCGTCGCCGGGCATGTCTTCATGAAGTATTCGTCGTTGTCGTTCAGGCCGGTGCACTGAAAGACGTTGAGCACATCGTGAACGTCGAACTCCGTCAGACCGTACGGCAAGATCGCACGCACCAGGTTCGAGTGGCAGTGGTAGTCGAAGTCGACGCCGTTGAGCATCGTGTTGACGTAGGGATCGCAACGCGTACCCAAGGTGTCATGAAGTCGACCGCCCTCGGCGTCAGTGCCGTAATCGGCCAGGGTGTCACCGACGATCGTCGCCATCGGGCGCAGGAACGGCAGCGTCGACCACAGTCGGTCGAACGTCGAGACGTGCGCGGCCTGCAGCTGACGGGTCCTCGAGGCCCAGAACCGTTCCCTGGGATCATGTCGGTTCCACAGGTTGAGGTCACCGACCTGCGGTCCCTCGACGGTCGAGATCCGGCAGACGTGGCCGGCTGGCACCTCCCAGGCCTGACCTGAACGGATCGGGATGGTGAACTCCTCGACTACGCGACGGTCTTCGACCTGCTGGCCGATGGGACCGTAGTAGTCACGGTCCGCCTCGAGCGCAGGGCCTTGGTAGGCGGCTTCGGTCAATCGCGGATTGTGCGACATGAGCGGTCCTTTCCTGGAATCGTCGGCGTCGGTCAAGCTCTCCGTATGCTCAACTGATGCGAGCCTATCGGGTCACCGACTCGTCGTCGGCATCGCTCTTCGACTTCCCTTGCAGCCGCTTACCCACCATCTGCTTCCACGGCAGTGCGGTCAGCAGAGCCAACACTGCGATGCCGAGGAACAGCAGAACGAGCGGTTGGGAGATCATCGCCCAGAAGTCACCGCCGGTCAGGCCGAGTGCCTGCTGCAGATTGCGTTCGAGCATCTCACCCAGGACGATGCCGATGACCAGTAGCGCCGGCGACATTCCACCAGGCGCATGACGTAGCCCAGTGCACCGAAGGCCAGTGCAATGTAGACGTCGGTGACTGAGTTGTGGATGCTGTAGCAGGAGATGAGGGCGAGCATGAGGATCGTCGGCGCCATGAATGGCATCGGGATGGCGAGGATCTTCGCCAGAAGAGGCGAGGCCCCAATGTTGATGATCATTCCGAAGATTGCGCTGACAAGCAGTGCGCCAATGATCGTCCAGCCAAGAACAGGATTGGCCTCGAAGAAGCCCGGACCCGGGTTGAGCCCGTACATCATGAGGTAGGCGAGCAAGACCGCAGTGGTGCCTGAACCGGGAATGCCCAGTGTCAGAAGAGGGACCATGGAGCCGGAGACCGCCGCGTTGTTCGCCGCCTCCGGCGCGACCAATCCTCTGACAGCGCCCTTGCCCATGCCCGCCGATGCCGGAGCGAGGCGTTTCTCGAGACCGTAGGAGAAGAACGCTGCGATCGTTGTCCCCGCCCCCGGCAGCACACCGGCGATGAAGCCGATGATCGAACCACGCAGCCCGGGAAGTGTGCCCTGCTTGAGCTCGGCACCGGTCGGAAAGAAGCGACCGGTCAGGCTTGAGATGGCACGGGAGTCCTTGCTCATCGTCGTGCTGGCCAGAATCTCGCCGATACCGAAGACACCGATGATTCGCGACGATCGGTTCGATGCCCTCCAACAGGGTGGACGATCCGAAGGTGAACCGCGGCAGGCCAGATTGGAGCTCGATGCCGATGGTGGACATCGCCACGCCAAGGGCGACAGCAGTCAGCCCGAGCATCGGTGCCGATCCGACCAGAGTCGCACTGAGAACGAGCGCCATGACGACGACGGAGAAGTAGACAGCCGGACCGAAAGCGAGCCCCAGCTGCGACATCGGTCCGGCAAGGAACGCCAGACCCAGGAAAGCCAGGATGCTTCCGAGGAACGAGGCCAGCGCGGAGATCGACAGGGCTGTCGCGGCCCTTGCCCTTGAGTGCCATCGGGTGGCCGTCGAGAGTCGTCATGATCGCACCCGGATCGCCGGGAATGTTCAGCAGAATCGCCGAGATCCGCCCGCCGTATTCGGCTCCCAGATAGAGCGAGACCATCAGCGGCAGTGAGAGTTCGGCCGGCAAGGTGATGGCCACTGGCAGGAGCAGAGCCGATCGAAGTGGGAAGGACCGACTCCGGGGAGCAGACCGGCTACGGTTCCCAGGACTACCCCAGGAGGATACAAGCAGCAGGATGGTGATGTTGCGATGGACCGAGCGCTCACGAACAGATCGTTGGAGGGTTTCACAGTCCCAGACCTCCGACACCAGGTACTCCAGCCAGCCGACAGGCAGGAGCACATTCAGACCAAACGTCGAAGATGAGGAACAGGATCATCCCGATGATCAATCCGAGGAAAAGCACCCACACGGCCTTGCGCAGGCTTAAGCGGACTCCGAACACAGTCATCGTCGTGAGCACGGAAAAGATCGCGGCCGCCTCGGCGAACCCGATGAGGAAGATGGAGGCGGTGAACAGAGCAAACAGGACGATGCACCACAGGACGTGGAGGAGCTCACTTCCGGTGACCGGGGCGAACGTCGGCTTTCCCGCGCAGCATCGACACGATGCCCAGCAGCGTGGTGCAGAGCAGGACGATGCCGACGACGAGGGGGAACATCTTCGGCCCGACGCCGTCGTCCCCCTGTTTGAAGCGTCGAGGCCCGCGGTGCCCGATGATCCCCCCCTTCGAACCAGCATCGCCCACTTCAGTCGGTGTCGCCGAGGTGGCTGCGCCTTTCGAGTTCATTTCACCAGGCCCACTTTCTTGAGCACTTCCGTGGATTCCTGTTCTTCGGGACGAATGATTGTATCGAGCCATTTGTCTCCGGGGACATAAGCTGGGTTGATACCCAACGCCTCGGACTGTTTGACGAACTCATCCGATTCGACGCTCTCCTTCAGCGCTCCCTGCCACCAGTCAACGGCCTCATCTGGCATGTCCGCGGGGCCGAAGACTCCGCGCCAATGGTTGATGGTGATGTTCATACCCAGGTCGTGCCAAGTGGGTACACCCCTTGCAGCACCGTCTTTCATGGTCTTGGGTGCAGACACAGCGATGATCTCAACGTCACCGCTTTCGACCAGTTCCACGGCTTCGGACATTCCTGTCGAGGCGACGTCGATGCGACCGCCGAGGAGTTCGTTGTTGAGGTCGCCTCCATCGGAGAAGGCAACCAGGTTCAGGTCGTTGAGATCCTTGACTCCGGACTGACTGGCGGGCGGAGGACATTGAGCTGGTCGTCACTCGGGACGGTGCCAATTCCGAAGTTCACTGCAGCCGGATCGTCTTTGAGGCGGTCTAGAACAGTCTTTGCGGAGTCGAACTCGGATCCGGACTTGACCAGCCACACCTCGTAGTCGGTGGTGAGCTGGGCGATCGGAGTGAAATCGTCCAGGGACATATCAGTGGTGCCAGTGATGTTGGAGAGGAAGATGCGATTGGATTCGAAGACCACTGAAGTGCCGTCGTTCTCGCGTTGCAGGACAGCGGCGCGCGGGGTTCCCACCACCTCCGCCCATGTTCTCGATAGACATGAAGGTGTCGACGCCGGCAGCATCGAGTCCGTCCTTTGTGATGCGAGTGGTGAGGTCGAGACCGCCGCCAGGCGAACCAGCAGCAATCGCAGTCACTCGTGGAGGTGGATATCCCTCACCGCGGTCGATATCCGGCATACAGGCAGTGGTCGTGACCAAGAGCGGCAGGACCATCAGCGCAGCCAGGGGCCTTTGCGGTCGCCGTCGGAGGAACGGCGGGAAGGGTGTTCGCTTCTTTCGCGAACGGCTGAAGAACATAGTTTTTGACGCTACCAGTCACGCCTTCTGTCCCTCAACAGATCTTGCGAAAATGAGATGAGCTTTCTGAGTGCTCAGTCCTCTAGACTCGCTCTTATTCGCAGGCCCTCACTCCTGGTCGGAGTTCGCCAGTTCGATGGTGTCGTCGAGCATGCCCGGAGTGAACGCGTCACCGGCGATCATGGACATCTGGCCCAGCGGCAGAGAGTTGAGCAGAGTCTCCATCGGGACACCGTCGGGCAGGATGCCGGAGAGCTCATCGGCAGCTCCGGACTGGCTCCGAAGCGCATCGCCGGTTTCGACGACGTCCCCACGATGACCGAACAGGGCTACAAGGTGACGCTGACCAACTGGCGCGGCTGGCTCGGCGCCCCAGGCATCACCGAGGACGAGGCCTCACAGCTTGTCGACATTCTCAAGCAGACTCGCGACAGCGCGGAATGGGCAGATGCCCTCGACCGCAACAAATGGACGGACGTGTGGCTGACCGGTGATGAGTTCAAAGAATTCATCAAAGAGGACACCTCCCGGATCGAGAAGCTGCTGAAGGAGTTGGGACTGTGAGCGCTCACGTCAACGAAGAAGAGAACCAGGACGGCCCACCTCGGCGCCGGGACCTGGTGGCAGGTCGATCAGGTCTCCTGGTCCCCCTCATCATGGCAGGGTTCTCGACCTACCTGCTCATCGGCATCATCACGATGGACATCGCCGAGGACACCGATCCGCCGGGGCCGCAGTTCTTCCCGATGATCATCATGATCGTCGGCTACGTGCTCACGATCCTGCTGACGATTGCATATATCCGCAATCCCGAACCCGTCGATGTCGATGATGATCTCCCCGCCGAGGTGGAGGAGCAGAAGGCGTTCTCGACACCTGTGACGTCCGCGGTGTCGGCCTCACGTCTCGACCCGCACGAAGAGGATGAGCCGTCCCAGGATCGCAAGGCACTCGCCGAGGCCGGGCCGCTGATTCGCGCCACCGCACGCACAGCGACTTCGTGTCTCTGCTGGGGCGCCGGAGGATTCGCGGCCTTCGCCCTCATCCTCGAGTTCGCCGGGTGGATCCTCGCCGCGGCACTCCTGTTCTGGTGCGTGCCAGGTCGATGGGCTCAAAGCGACCCCTGTTCGACCTCACTATGGCGCTGACATTCTCATCTCTGGTCTACATCGCGTTCGCGGTGCTGCTGGGCTCAATCTTCCTTCGGGAATCCTGGGAGGTGGCTTCTGATATGGACGCTCTCATGTCCTTTCGAAGGTTTCACACACGCATTGACGCCGATGAACCTGCTTGGGTCCTGTCGGCTGCTTCCTCGGCACAGCCGTCGGCGTCCTGCCGGGCCTGGGCTCATCGATGGCCGTGGCTCTGCTGCTGCCGATGACCTTCGCCCTCGACCCGACGGCGCGTTCATCATGTTCGCCGGCGTCTACTTCGGCGTCTCTTCGGCGACTCCACCATGGCCATCCTCATGAACACCCCGGCCAGGCATCGGCGATCGCCTCGACGTTCGAGGGCCACAAGATGGCCCGCAACGGGCGAGCGCCGCAGGCTCTGGCCACCGGCGCGATCGGTGCGTTCATCGGGGGTTCATCTCCTGCTGCCTGGTCGTCTTCGTTGCGCCAGCTCTGGCAGACTTCTCGACGAACTTCGGTCCCGCCGAGTTCTTCGCACTCGCCCTCTTCGCCTTCGTGGCGACCTCCTCGGTCGTCGGGACTCCGTGCTCAAGGCCTCATGGCTCTGGTGCTCGGCATCGGCTTCTCGGTCATCGGCATCGATTCGGTCTCCGGCACCGAACGTTTCACAATGGGCGTTCCCGAACTCTTCGACGGAGTTTCACTGGTCACGGTGACCGTGGCGATGCTGGCTCTGGGCGAGGTCTTCTTCATCGCCTCCCGATCCGCCGCAAGGTCAACGACAATACGATCAACTCATCGGGTCGCCCCTTCCTCTCCCGCAAGGAGTTCGGTGAGGCGCTGCCCGCGTGGCTGCGCGGCACCGCGATCGGCCTCCCATTCGGCGTGATCCCCGTCGGCGGTGCCGATGTGCCGACGTTCATGTCCTATGGCCTTGAACGCAAACTCGACTCGAAGCGCAAGGATCCGCAGTTCGGCGACAAGGGTGCCATCCGCGGCCTGGCCGGGCCCGAGTCGGCAGGTTCTGCCACGACCGGCATCGCCATGGGCGCCCTGCTGGCACTGGGGCTGCCGATTTCCGCGACGGCTGCGATCATGCTCGCCGCATTCCGTCAGTACGGTCTGCAGCCGGGACCGCTGCTCTTCGACCGGTCCCCGGAACTCGTCTGGGGTCTGCTGGCGAGCTTCTTCATCGCCATGATCGTGCTGCTGATCATCAACCTGCCCTTCGCTCCCCTGTGGGCGAAGCTGCTCAAGATCCCGGATCCCTACCTCTACGCGGCATCGCCGTGTTCTGCGGGCTGGGCATCTATGCCACCTCGGCGTCGCAGTTCGAGCTCATGATCCTGCTGGGAATCGGCATCATCAGCTTCGTGCTCAAACGCTACGGTGTGCCGCTGGCGCCGCTGATGATCGGCATGGTCCTCGGCCCGCTGGCCGAGTCCAGCCTGCGCGATGCCCTGCTGGCGTCGGGCAACGATGTCTCCGTCCTCGTGTCCTCACCGATCACGATCGTCCTCTACGTCATCCTCATCGGTGCGCTGCTCTACACGGGCATCGGTCGTGTCCTGGCGCGCAGACGGCAGAAGAAGACCGTCGACGCGGCATCGCGCGACAGCGAATCGGTCAGCTCATGATGTGAGGCGACGTGGCGGATGTGACGCCAGACGCGTTCGGTGGCCCGGACCGAAGGAGAATCCCTTCGGTCCGGGCCACCGGCGCATTCACTGTGGAGAGACGTTCGCATTCCGCCCCACCGGGGCCCGACCTTCCGGCTGAGGTCTCGAGACCGGCCCGCACCCTTGAGGCCGAAGGACGTGAGGACCGCAGCGATGAGCACCAGCACGACCGCAGCTCCCGCCGCCCATTGGACGCCGAGGTCGAAGGACGCCACAGCCGCCTCGGCGAGCTGGTCACCGAGGTGACCGCCTTGAGCACCCGCGTGCTCGAGTGACGATCCGAGAGTCTCGAACTCTGGCCCACTCGCCTTGGCGCCCAGCGTGGATTGCAGGTGGGAGCCGAAGACCATCGTCGAGAGTCCGCCGAGGACAGCAGTTCCCATGACCGATCCGAATTCGTAGGCCGTCTCAGAGATCGCCGAGGCGGCTCCGGCCTTGTGCGCAGGCACTGCGGACAGGATCAGATCATTCGTGATGACCTCGCCGTACCTATGCCGATGCCCAGGATGAGGAAGGAGATGAGCATGCCCGCGACCGAATGCTCGGGAGTGAAGGCCACGATTCCGAGGCCGAACGCATTGAGCACAAGCGCGCAGGGAACGACCACGCGCGGCTGCAAGCGCGCCATGATCGGCACCGCCGCATACCCGGAGATGATCGCGGCGATGAGGCCGGGGATGAGGACGAGCGCCGCCTCGACCGGGGACAGCCCGAGGACCAGCTGGAGCAGCTGGGTGCCGAAGTAGAGGAACCCGGCCAGACCCATGACGCTGAGCAGGTTGGACGCCACTGCCGAGGTGAAGACCTTGTTGGTGAAGAGCCTGACATCGAGCAGCGGGCGCGAGGAATACAGCTGGCGCAGGACGAACCCGGTTCCCGCGAGCACGGTCACAGTCATGGTGCCCCAGAACAGCAGGTCTGCTCCGTCTGCCATGACGTGCTTGATGGCGTAGACGAGCGGGGTCAGCATGAGCATGGACAGCACGATCGACAGAGGGTCGATTCGACCCGGGTTCGGGTCACGCGATTCCGGCAGCAACACGATGGCAGCCGGGATGAAGATCGCGATCAGCGGCAGGTTGATGAAGAAGATCGCACTCCAGTGGAAGTGCTCGAGCAGGATGCCGCCGACAATAGGACCGAGTGCGGCGCCGCCTGAGAACATGGCGGACCAGGTGGCGATAGCGACTCGGCGGTCCTTGGCGTTGAGGAAGATGTTGCGGATGAGCGAAAGCGTCGAGGGCATGAGGGTGGCTCCGAAGATTCCCAGCAATGCACGGGAGGCGATGAGCATCTCCGCCGAGGTGGAGAATGCCGCCAGCAACGAGGCCAGCCCGAAGCCGATAGCGCCGATGACGAGCAGTTTGCGGCGGCCGACCCGGTCGCCGATGCTGCCCATAGCCACGAGGAGTCCCGCGAGCATGAGTGCATAGATGTCGACGATCCAGAGGAGCTGGGTGCCGGTGGGATGGAGGCCGGTGCTGATGGCCGGTATCGCGAAACCCAAGACGGTGTTGTCGATCGAGATGAGCAGAACAGGGATCATCAGCACAGCCAGACCAGCCCATTCGCGCCGGCCGGCGCGCACTTGTGGTGCCTGTGTGGTGAACATGAAATCTACTGTACCGTCTGGACGGTACAGTGAGCAAGAAGAGCCGCACACAATGATTGGCCTGCGAGCTTCGACTAGGCTCAGCGCTATGGCACGAAACCCCTCCGACACCAAAGAGAGACTTCTCGACGCCTTCGACATCCTCCTCGACAAGCAGGGCATCTCCGGCGCAACCCTGGATGCGGTCGCGGCGAAGGCCGGCGTGTCCAAGGGAGGCCTGCTTTACCACTACGGTTCGAAGGCGGAGCTGATCAAGGGAAGCCTCGAACGACTCGACCGACTTGTCGACGAGGACGTTGCATCGATGAAGGCTGCCGGTGACCGCCTGCACATGTACTATCTCGAGACATCAGCCGAGACCGGTACGCCCCTGGACCGCAGCCTCATCGCGGCGAGCTGCCTGGCGCAGGAGAATGACGAAGCGAAGGATTCACTGCGGAAGACCAGAGAAGCATGGTTCGACGCACTCAATGAGCATCTCGGTGATCCCGATCTGGCGATGACGGTTCAGCTCATCGGCGATGGCATGTACTTCAATCAGAATTTCAGCCTCTCCCAGGACGAGGCTCTCAAACACGTCAAGAACGTGCTGGCGCGGTTGGGACTGTAGACAACAAACCGGTGCAGCAACCCTGAACCCCGTGGACAGGGGATAGCCTCGGCGAACTTCGTCCGCACATGCGGAGCCTCCACGCGCAGCCATGCGCCTTACGCAGCCATGCGCCTTAGGTGGCCATGCGCCTTAAGTGGCCATGCGCCTTAAGTGGCCATGCGCCTTAGGTGGTCGAAACGGTCAGATTCCGCAGCCCAGAACGTGTCCATTCTGACCACCTAAGGGCCACGCTGAGCAATTTCTACGGCAGCAGGGGCCACCTTCTTGACAGTCACTTGCGCGCAGATTCCTGTGGACAGCCGTTCTCTGTCCACAGGGCATAAAACAGCACTCCCCTTCCGGGCGAGAATGCTGCACGATAGCAATCATGTTCAACGACAGCAGATGGGAGATGCGCGACTATCCACGCTTGTTTGCAGCAAGTGAGGCAGAGGCTCTGGGGATCACCCGCCACTACCTGTTCAGAACACAACGCTGCCCGATCATACTTCCAGGCGTGCGCATGGACCGGGAGACTCTCGAGAGCCGCCGCACACCACGGTGGGCCGATGACCGCTGGGAATGGGACTCCTTACGCCTACGAGCGGCCCGAATGAAGTTCGATCAGGTGCTCGCCGATCATGCGACAGCGGCCCGCATCTACGGCTGGCCGATGCCGGCGAACTTCAGGACAGATCCCCGCCTCAGCCTGTGCACAGATGATTTGGCGTTGCGGGTCCGACTGCCGAACGTCACACTTCGTCGATCCGCGCAGATCACCGCTGCAAGGTGGCTCGATCTTCCTGTACTGGCTCCCGCCGACGTCTTCATCTCCATCGCGCCTGACCTGACGATCCGAGATCTGGTGAAAGTCGGGGATGCGGCTGTCGGCCGGTGGCACGGGCCGCCTCAGCTGACTGTCGACACGTTGACTGATCGAGTGGGGCAGCGCAAAAGGCTGAGGGCGCGTCGTCGCCTGCGTGATGCGATTGATCTGATCCGGCCCGGTGTCGATTCCCCGACTGAGACCGACCTGCGCCTGTGGATCGTCTCCGTCGGACTTCCCGAACCGACTGTTCACCCGAAGATCAGCAGTGACCTGGACAGAGGCGACATAGAGCCCGATCTCGGCTACGAGAATGCACGTCTCGCGCTCGAGTACGAAGGCGATCACCACAGGTCATCTCCAACCCAGTGGGCTCGAGACATCGAACGCGATGAAGCGATGAGGGACGCAGGTTGGACAGTGCTCAAGGTGACCCGCCGGACCGATTATCGCCTGCTCCAGGCCAAGATCCGCCGCCTTCTGGGCTTGACATGATTCGCATTGAGGCAGTCCAAAATGAGACGGCTCGCGATCTCACCCCTCGAGCCAGCCATCAGCAGCGCTCTCGGCCATCAGCAGCACTCTCAGCCCCCGAGTTGAAATGTCACGACAGGGCAGAACTTCTTAGGTGGTCGAAATGGGCTGATTCGGACAATCGGAATCAGCCCATTTCGACCACTTTAGGCAGGCACACAACGAGGTCAGCTCAGGTGGTGCACATCCTGCAACCCGTACACCGGGGTATCCAACCCCTCATAGCGCGCCTTGAGCTGGAGCCCCAAGTACAGCGAGTAGTGCCGTGACTGGTGGAGGTTGCCGCCCATGAACCAGAGGTTCTCCTGCTGAGTGGGTTTCCACATGTTCCGCTCCTCACCCTCCCACGGGCCAGGGTCCTTGGTGGTATCGGAGCCGAGGCCCAGCATTTGCCCACCTTGTCCGCAGTCTCCTGATCCACGAGATCGGCCACCCAGCCATTCATCGAGCCGTATCCGGTGGCGTAGACGACAAGGTCGGCAGGCAGCTCGGTCCCATCGGCAAGCACCACCGAGCCCTCGGTCAGATGATCGACGTCTCCCTTGGCTAGCTTCACCTTGCCGTCGGCGACGAGTTCTGCCGAGCCGACGTCGATGTAGTAGCCCGAGCCGCGGCGCAGGTATTTGAGGAAGAGCCCGGACTCGTCGTCGCCGAAGTCGAGATCGAAACCGGCGTCTTCCATGCGCTGGTAGAAGTCCTTGTCGCGTTCCTTCATCTGGTCGTAGAGCGGAATCTGGAATTCGTGCATGATCCGATACGGCAAGGAGGCGAAGATGAGGTCGGCCTTCTCGGTCGTCACGCCGTTGGCCAGCGCCTTCTCCGAGTAGAGGTCGCCGAGCCCGATCTCCATGAGGGAGTCGCTTTTAACGATGTGCGTGCTCGAGCGCTGCACCATCGTGACATCGGCACCGTGTTCGTAGAGCGCTCCGCAGATGTCGAAGGCGGAGTTGTTGCTGCCGATGACGACGACGTTCTTACCGGTGTAGGCGTCTGGTCCACGGTGTTCCGAAGAGTGCTGTTGCTCGCCCTTGAAGATATCGGCACCGCGGAACGTTGGGACATTCGGCTTGCCGGACATGCCCGTGGCCATGACGAGCTGTGTCGGGTGCAGAGTGACCTTCTCACCATTGCGCTCGACCTCGACCGTCCACTGCTGCGATTCTTCGTCGTACCTCGCCGAGGTGGCTGCTGTCGAAGACCAGTACGGAATCTCCATCACCTTGGTGTAGAACTCCAACCAATCGGCGATCTTGTCTTTGGGTGCGAAAACCGGCCAGTTGTCGGGGAACTTGAGGTAGGGCAGGTGGTCGTACCAGACCGGGTCGTGCAGGCACAGTGACTTGTACCGTGAACGCCACTGGTCTCCCGGCCTCTCCCACCGGTCGATGACGAGCGCCGGGACTCCCATCTGACGCAGGCGAGCGCCGAGCGCAATGCCGCCCTGTCCCCGCCGACGACGAGAGTGTACGGCTGTGCGGTGTCTCCCCAGGCTGCGTCCTCCTCCGCGAGTTTCTCCGACCAGCTCTTCCGCTCAGGATCGACGCCATGCTCGGCCCCCTTGACTCGTCGGTCTCCGCGAGGCTCTTCATAGCCTGTCAGTTCCTGCAACGAGGTGAGCATGGTCCATGCCTTGGCCCCGTCCTCGTCGATGAGCCGAACCAGACCCTTGCCGCGGCCGACAGAGGTGGCGAAGGTGAACCAAGCTTCGGTGACTCCGTCGGCGGTGGTGGCGGGATCGCTGAGCTCGAAATCTGATGGTGCGACCCGGTCCGCGTTCACGGTCAGCAGGTCCCTGACCCCGTCATGGTTCTCTACCGTATTGAGGTTCCACGTGAAAGACACGAGATCCCTCCAGTAGCTGGCAGTGGCGAACAGTCCCACTGCGGCTTCGACGTCACGCGCCCGCAGTGCGGACTCGAACTCGTTGAGCCATTCGGTCGCGATGTCATCGGCGGTGAGCTGCGTGCGATCAATTGTCGTTGTCATGTCACTCCTCTTCGTTGAGCTGTGTGTCCTCAAGCTATCCCGCCAAGAACAGCCGCGGAAGAGTTGCATCGAGTTGCATGGTCAGTGCCGACGACCGCACCTATACTCGTCATATGCCTCAGCCGGATCTGGCGCATCTCGCCAGAGATCTGACACGCATTCACGATGCCGTGATCACCGGCGCATCGCCGCCGGAGCAGCCGCGAGCGCTCGTTGCGCGCTCGTGGGATCGAATGCTGCGCTTGGGCCTCGACCCAGCGGGCAGTAATCGCAGAATCTTCGCCGCCGAGGCGGATGTGGAATCCCGAAGGCACCGTTCGAAGCTGCGCCTCATCGTCGAGGAGCTGAAATCCGTGTTGCTGAGGATGCCAGATGCAGGCAGCTTCATCCTTGTCGTCGCCGATGCTGAGGGCGTGATCCTGTGGCGAGATGGCGCCACCGCAGCCAGACGTCAGGCGGATTCGCTGGGATTCGTCGAGGGCGCCCACTGGTCCGAGTCCAGGGTGGGCACGAATGCCATCGGCACTGCTCTGGCCGAGGAGGCCGCGGTCCAGCTGTTCTCCGCGGAGCACTTCGAAACGTCGCAGCATCCCTGGTATTGCAGTGCGGTTCCCATCCACGATCCCATCGATGGCAGCCTGCTCGGCGTCGTCGACATCAGCGGGCCAGCACTCACCCTCCATCCTGCCGTGCAGTCTCTGGTCACAACTGCCGTCCATCTGGCGCAGGCGAGGCTCTCGCTCATCCAGCAGGAGCAGCTGAGCAGCCTGCGCAATCGCATGTCGACAGTCCTCAGCGGCAGTCACGGTCCTGCGCTGGTCGTCGACGACGATGGATGGGTCGCCTATCAGCAGGGTGTGCGCAGCCGCGATCGGATCGAAGTGCCGGCACCTGACCGCACGATCCTCATCCCCGGCGCTGGACTGTGCCTGCCGGAGAAGATCACCGGCGGCTGGCTGCTGAGACCAGCAGACACTGTCGACGATGCAAAAGTCTCGGTCACGCTGCGACAGACAAGCCAACCCGCGGTGCTCGAGATCAACTCCGGCGGTGATCCGCTCACCGTTCCGCTCACGCCACGGCGTGCGCAGATCCTCGCCGCGATCACCTCTGCGGGGCCTTCTGGAATCAGCGCTGCCGATCTCAGTCGCACGCTCTACGGCGATGCCGAGCATCTGGTCACGGTGCGTGCAGAAGTCTCCCGCCTCCGCCGCTCGATCGGCGCGCTTCTTGCGACTCAGCCTTATCGCTGGGCAGAGGGTGTGGTTGCACAGCTCGGGTGACATCGCCCTAGTGTCAACAGGTCCTACATCTGGTCGACGCCGTGCTCGGGCATCACGCCTGACCGTCGTCAGCACCCCGATACGTTCCAAAACTCCACAGCACTCCCTCGGGGTCGGTGACGCTGAAATCGCGTGAGCCGTAGTCCTGTTCGGTCAGCCCCATAACCTCGGTCGCGCCAGCTGCGATCGCACGATGATAGAGCGCTTCGACCTGGTCCGTGGCAATGTAGACCGAGCCGGTGGCGACTCCGGTCTTCGTCATCACGCCACCGTCATCGCGAGTGGAGCCGAGCATGACGCCCCCACCTTCGGGCCAACGCAGTTCGGCGTGATCGACTCGCCGCGGGTCATCGGCGTTCGTGTACTCGGCGACGACTTCGAAGCCGAAGGCGTTCTGCAGGAAGGCGATCGCCGCCTTCGCATCGCGGTAACGGAATGTAGGCCAGATATTGGCTCCGGTTGTCGGTGACATGATGTGCCCTTTCCTCGTCGTATCGGTACACACCATCGTGAACCCCGGGCCACCTCGGCGGCTTGGACATTTGGGAACTGAGGGGACAGCTGAGACTCATGGTGCGGTGACATCTATGGTCGCCGAGGTGGTCCCCCTTGGTCCGGTGGACGTCAGTCCTGGTCCTGCCGCACCACGGGATCCTCACTCAGCCACAGGGTCGGGCTGGTCCCGGTGAGCAGGCGGAAGTCGCGGTTGAGATGGGATTGGTCGGCGTAACCGCAGGTCGCGGCGATATCTGCCAACGTTCGAGTCTGCGTCGAGATCATCCTCCTCGCCCGATCGAATCGAATGACTCGTGCGGCCTCCTTAGGTCCGATGCCGAACTCTGCCCGGAACACTCCATTGAGGTGGCGCCGGCTCCAGCCGATCCGGTCGGCGATGAGCGAGACCGGAAGTCCGCCGTGGCTGCGAGCGATCTGCCTCCACGAGTCCACCACCTCGGGCCGGGGCCGGGTCCCTTCGTGGACGGCGCGCACGAGGACCTCGTCGATGGCATCGAAGCGGGCAGACCAGGTCGTGGCTTCATTGACGCGTTCGTGCAGCTCGGCGGCGATGGGGCGTGAGATTTCGGCGAGATCGTGCGTGCGATGAGCGAGTTCAACGGCAGGGGTGTCGAAGAGGATCCGCGGCGCGAATGGCGTGAAGTTGATCTGGACTCCGGCCATTGTGCCGTTGTGCCTGATGAGCGTGGGCGACAGATGCAGGCCCGCGAGCAGCACGTCGAACGACTCGGTGCGCGAAGTTGCCGCGTCGTATTGGTGCAGCGGTTCGTCGATGGAGACTATGAACGTCAGGGTGCCCGATGGCAGACCGAGATGCGTCCCCGCGGGAACGCCGGCGATGTCGTAGGCGACATAGTCACCGACGTAGGGCCTCAGGCGCGGGTGTGGCCTGCGCTGAAGATCATCCCGAGTCACCGTGGACATGACAGCAGTGTAGACCCGGTTCCTCACGTCTCGGCGGTCGCGCCCCACACCAGGTCCGTGAAATCTCTGTCGAGGTCGAGTCTGAAGTCGGTCGAAAGCACCTCGGCGAATTCCGCGGCATCGGCCAGGGTGCGTTCCTGCCGGTCGGGTCGTGCACCGCCAATCGTCCGGCGCAGTCGGCGGCCCTCAAGGGTGACCCGGCCGCCGTCGGGAAGCGGCAGGGCGAGAATGGGCGGACCGGTGAAGCGTGACCCGGGCTTCGTCGAGGTGAACCAGTTCGCCAGCTCGAGATCCATCTGCTGACGAGGGACCTCACTGAAGGCGTAGACGGTGCGAAATTCCTGGTCATCACGGGTTCGTGATTGGAGCACCCAGTCGCTGTCAGCCCGCAGCTGCGGCGTGAGAGCAGTCCTCACGGGGACCAATCGGTGCTCGCCGTGAGGCGTCATTCTCGCGGCAGCAGATTCGGAGAGTTCGAGCGCGGCTTCCGGTGTGCCCCCGCCGAAGCCTGGATCGATGAGAAGACGACGGCCGTCGAGGTCGACGATGGTCGCCTGGTGAGTCAGTGCTCCCGGGGCAGTCTGCCCATCGCCGAGGTGGACCCGAGCCAGAATCGGATGTGCGCTCAGCCCCAATTCGGTGACGACCCCGCGGATGAGTGCGGCATGTTCGTGGCAGTATCCGCCCCGGCCGTCGGTGAGCAGTTTGTCCGCGGCTCCGTCGACGTCGATCGCGACGGCCTTGAGGTCACCCCTGGCGCGAAAGGCGGTGACATCGAGATTCTCAAAGCAGATCGCGTGCGTGTGCGCGACCAGGATTTCGTCGAGTAGGTCGACAATCTGCGCATACGATCCCTGCGCGCGTCGGCGAAGCTCGGGGACGGAATCACTGAGCACGAGCCGTTTCGCATAACGGCTGAGAAGCGATGCATGAGTCATGTGTCCACCTCCATTGGGGGCTGTGTCGGCCTCACTCCTGCAACGCAGACTCCGCCTGCAGCACGGACTCCAGCAGGCCCGGGAAACGAGCATCGATATCGTCTCGGCGCAACGTCAGGCGACGGTTCCGGCCGTGCAGTTCGCTGATGATGACGCCGGCTTCGCGCAGGACCTTGACCTGATGCGAGCGCGTTGACTTCGGCACATCCGGGCCGAGAGCCGAGCAGTCGACCATGCCCAGCGGTCCGGATCGCAGCTGCTGAACCAGGGCCAGCCTGGCCTCGTCGCTGAGGGCGAAGAGCACTGAGGTCAGCTCGATGTCCTCGCGCTCCGGGTGCGGCAGTTTTTCATTGGCAACCATAGTTGGATAATAGTTGAACTGTTTGAGAATGTCGTATAGCCTCCAAGAATGGTTCCAAAAGTTTCGAACACTATGGAGGAGGCTTCTGTCTCCGCAGTTCAGCTGGCACCCACCTATGCCTGGTGGTCGCGCGAGCGCTGGCGTCTGCGCCTGGTCCTGATAGCCACCTCGGCGATGATGGCCGGAGCGAGCGCTCCGTCGCCGTTCTACCCCGTCATCCAGGCCGATTTCGGCTTCGCCCCGGTGATGATCACGGTGGTCTTCGCCGCCTATGCCGTGGCATTGCTGGCAGCGCTGCTGACCGCCGGTGCCCTCTCCGACCACATCGGACGCCGCCCCGTCATCTGCGCGGCGTTCGTCGTACTCGCCATCAGCATGTTTCTGTTCTGGCATGCCGACAGCGCCGCGACACTAATTCTTTCCCGAGTGGTGCAAGGCATCGCCAGCGGAATCCTGCTGTCGACGCTGTCGGCCACGGTCGTCGATTTGGAACTGCCGCACAAACCGGGCTCGGCCTCTTCGTGGAATGCAATCTCGGCAATGGCGGGATTGGCCATCGGCGGACTCTTCGCGGGAGCGACTCTCGCTGTATTCGTCGACGGCAACGGAGCCGCAGTGGTCTTCGGAACTCTCGTAGCAACGTATCTGCTGCTGGCTGGCATCATTTGGATCCTGCCGGAGACCTCGGCCCGACGCCGAGGCGCGTGGGCATCGTTGCTGCCGCGCGCGGCTCTGCCCCGGGAGGTCCGCAAGGCGTTCTTGTTCGCTGTGCCGGCCTTCATCGCCGGCTGGGCCACGGGAGGCCTGTACCTCTCGCTCGGTGCCAACATCATCACCAGCGAGTTCCATTCGAGTTCCCACCTGGTCAGCGGTCGCATCGTCACGATGCTAGCCGGGGCCGGAGGACTGGCCGGATTCTTCATGCGCAATCGATCCGCGCGCACCGTCACCCTCTACGGCACGATCTCACTCGCCGTCGGCAGCACTCTGACTCTGGTGGCTCTGACTCTCACTTCGCCCGAACTGTACTGCCTCGCCGTCATCATCACCGGAACCGGGTTCGGCACCGCCTTCCCGGGTGCGCTGAAGACCATCCAGGCAGTCGTGAAGCCGGAGGCCAACGCCGAGGTGATGGCTGCAGTCTTCGTCGTCTGCTACCTCGCCTTCGGCCTTCCCGTCGTCATCGCCGGGGTCCTCGTCCCCGCCATCGGACTCTTCGCAACCGCGTGCTGGTACGGCGGTTTCGTGGCCCTTCTCGCTCTCTGCGCGGCACTCCTGCGCTGGTTCAGCGGCGGAGGCCGGCATTTCGCCGACACCCAGAGCGCCTAAAATCCTGCCAGAGCGCTGAAGGTCACGCCCAGGTCTGTGGCTTCAGTCCGTGCTGGCCGCGGTAGTTCGGCGACTCGGGTTCGCTCCAATTGCCGAGGAGGTTCTCCGGCAGCGCATAGACCGTGACCTTGAGCGGGTGACAGTTCTCGACCGGGTCCTCGTTGCCCTCGCCGAACATCGGAGCGGAGAGATCTCCACCCGGGCAGGCAGAGAGTGCTGCCAGCAGGTCCTGCTCGGCGAAGAACTCGAAGTAATCCCCGGGCGTCGCCGGGCATGTCTTCATGAAGTATTCGTCGTTGTCGTTCAGGCCGGTGCACTGAAAGACGTTGAGCACATCGTGAACGTCGAACTCCGTCAGACCGTACGGCAAGATCGCACGCACCAGGTTCGAGTGGCAGTGGTAGTCGAAGTCGACGCCGTTGAGCATCGTGTTGACGTAGGGATCGCAACGCGTACCCAAGGTGTCATGAAGTCGACCGCCCTCGGCGTCAGTGCCGTAATCGGCCAGGGTGTCACCGACGATCGTCGCCATCGGGCGCAGGAACGGCAGCGTCGACCACAGTCGGTCGAACGTCGAGACGTGCGCGGCCTGCAGCTGACGGGTCCTCGAGGCCCAGAACCGTTCCCTGGGATCATGTCGGTTCCACAGGTTGAGGTCACCGACCTGCGGTCCCTCGACGGTCGAGATCCGGCAGACGTGGCCGGCTGGCACCTCCCAGGCCTGACCTGAACGGATCGGGATGGTGAACTCCTCGACTACGCGACGGTCTTCGACCTGCTGGCCGATGGGACCGTAGTAGTCACGGTCCGCCTCGAGCGCAGGGCCTTGGTAGGCGGCTTCGGTCAATCGCGGATTGTGCGACATGAGCGGTCCTTTCCTGGAATCGTCG
This sequence comes from Brevibacterium aurantiacum, assembly GCF_003932995.1. Lineage (NCBI taxonomy): Bacteria > Bacillati > Actinomycetota > Actinomycetes > Micrococcales > Brevibacteriaceae > Brevibacterium > Brevibacterium aurantiacum. Next base: position 623,106 of record NZ_CP025333.1, on the reverse strand, counting down.
GCGTCGGTCAAGCTCTCCGTATGCTCAACTGATGCGAGCCTATCGGGTCACCGACTCGTCGTCGGCATCGCTCTTCGACTTCCCTTGCAGCCGCTTACCCACCATCTGCTTCCACGGCAGTGCGGTCAGCAGAGCCAACACTGCGATGCCGAGGAACAGCAGAACGAGCGGTTGGGAGATCATCGCCCAGAAGTCACCGCCGGTCAGGCCGAGTGCCTGCTGCAGATTGCGTTCGAGCATCTCACCCAGGACGATGCCGATGACCAGTAGCGCCGGCGACATTCCCACCAGGCGCATGACGTAGCCCAGTGCACCGAAGGCCAGTGCAATGTAGACGTCGGTGACTGAGTTGTGGATGCTGTAGCAGGAGATGAGGGCGAGCATGAGGATCGTCGGCGCCATGAATGGCATCGGGATGGCGAGGATCTTCGCCAGAAGAGGCGAGGCCCCAATGTTGATGATCATTCCGAAGATTGCGCTGACAAGCAGTGCGCCAATGATCGTCCAGCCAAGAACAGGATTGGCCTCGAAGAAGCCCGGACCCGGGTTGAGCCCGTACATCATGAGGTAGGCGAGCAAGACCGCAGTGGTGCCTGAACCGGGAATGCCCAGTGTCAGAAGAGGGACCATGGAGCCGGAGACCGCCGCGTTGTTCGCCGCCTCCGGCGCGACCAATCCTCTGACAGCGCCCTTGCCCATGCCCGCCGATGCCGGAGCGAGGCGTTTCTCGAGACCGTAGGAGAAGAACGCTGCGATCGTTGTCCCCGCCCCCGGCAGCACACCGGCGATGAAGCCGATGATCGAACCACGCAGCCCGGGAAGTGTGCCCTGCTTGAGCTCGGCACCGGTCGGAAAGAAGCGACCGGTCAGGCTTGAGATGGCACGGGAGTCCTTGCTCATCGTCGTGCTGGCCAGAATCTCGCCGATACCGAAGACACCGATGATCGCGACGATCGGTTCGATGCCCTCCAACAGGGTGGACGATCCGAAGGTGAACCGCGGCAGGCCAGATTGGAGCTCGATGCCGATGGTGGACATCGCCACGCCAAGGGCGACAGCAGTCAGCCCGAGCATCGGTGCCGATCCGACCAGAGTCGCACTGAGAACGAGCGCCATGACGACGACGGAGAAGTAGACAGCCGGACCGAAAGCGAGCCCCAGCTGCGACATCGGTCCGGCAAGGAACGCCAGACCCAGGAAAGCCAGGATGCTTCCGAGGAACGAGGCCAGCGCGGAGATCGACAGGGCTGTCGCGGCCTTGCCCTTGAGTGCCATCGGGTGGCCGTCGAGAGTCGTCATGATCGCACCCGGATCGCCGGGAATGTTCAGCAGAATCGCCGAGATCCGCCCGCCGTATTCGGCTCCCAGATAGAGCGAGACCATCAGCGGCAGTGAGAGTTCGGCCGGCAAGGTGATGGCCACTGGCAGGAGCAGAGCGATCGAAGTGGAAGGACCGACTCCGGGGAGCAGACCGGCTACGGTTCCCAGGACTACCCCCAGGAGGATGACAAGCAGCAGGATTGGTGATGTTGCGATGGAACCGAGCGCTCCGAACAGATCGTTGAGGGTGTTCACAGTCCCAGACCTCCGAACACCAGGTACTCCAGCCAGCCGACAGGCAGGAGCACATTCAGCCAAACGTCGAAGATGAGGAACAGGATCATCCCGATGATCAATCCGAGGAAAAGCACCCACACGGCCTTGCGCAGGCTTAAGCGGACTCCGAACACAGTCATCGTCGTGAGCACGGAAAAGATCGCGGCCGCCTCGGCGAACCCGATGAGGAAGATGGAGGCGGTGAACAGAGCAAACAGGACGATGCACCACAGGACGTGGAGGAGCTCACTTCCGGTGACCGGGCGAACGTCGGCTTTCCCGCGCAGCATCGACACGATGCCCAGCAGCGTGGTGCAGAGCAGGACGATGCCGACGACGAGGGGGAACATCTTCGGCCCGACGCCGTCGTCGGTTTCGGCGTTGGGCAATAGAAGTGCGTTGACGAGGTAGAACACCGCGAGGGCTGCGAGGACGATGGTAGCCACCGTCTTCGATGCCTTGGTGGTTCCAGCATCGCCCACTTCAGTCGGTGTCGCCGAGGTGGCTGCGCCTTTCGAGTTCATTTCACCAGGCCCACTTTCTTGAGCACTTCCGTGGATTCCTGTTCTTCGGGACGAATGATTGTATCGAGCCATTTGTCTCCGGGGACATAAGCTGGGTTGATACCCAACGCCTCGGACTGTTTGACGAACTCATCCGATTCGACGCTCTCCTTCAGCGCTCCCTGCCACCAGTCAACGGCCTCATCTGGCATGTCCGCGGGGCCGAAGACTCCGCGCCAATGGTTGATGGTGATGTTCATACCCAGGTCGTGCCAAGTGGGTACACCCCTTGCAGCACCGTCTTTCATGGTCTTGGGTGCAGACACAGCGATGATCTCAACGTCACCGCTTTCGACCAGTTCCACGGCTTCGGACATTCCTGTCGAGGCGACGTCGATGCGACCGCCGAGGAGTTCGTTGTTGAGGTCGCCTCCATCGGAGAAGGCAACCAGGTTCAGGTCGTTGAGATCCTTGACTCCGGACTGACTGGCGGGGCGGAGGACATTGAGCTGGTCGTCACTCGGGACGGTGCCAATTCCGAAGTTCACTGCAGCCGGATCGTCTTTGAGGCGGTCTAGAACAGTCTTTGCGGAGTCGAACTCGGATCCGGACTTGACCAGCCACACCTCGTAGTCGGTGGTGAGCTGGGCGATCGGAGTGAAATCGTCCAGGGACATATCAGTGGTGCCAGTGATGTTGGAGAGGAAGATGCGATTGGATTCGAAGACCACTGAAGTGCCGTCGTTCTCGCGTTGCAGGACAGCGGCTCGCGCGGGGTTCCCACCACCTCCGCCCATGTTCTCGATAGACATGAAGGTGTCGACGCCGGCAGCATCGAGTCCGTCCTTTGTGATGCGAGTGGTGAGGTCGAGACCGCCGCCAGGCGAACCAGCAGCAATCGCAGTCACTCGTGGAGGTGGATATCCCTCACCGCGGTCGATATCCGGCATACAGGCAGTGGTCGTGACCAAGAGCGGCAGGACCATCAGCGCAGCCAGGGGCCTTTGCGGTCGCCGTCGGAGGAACGGCGGGAAGGGTGTTCGCTTCTTCGCGAACGGGCTGAAGAACATAGTTTTTGACGCTACCAGTCACGCCTTCTGTCCCTCAACAGATCTTGCGAAAATGAGATGAGCTTTCTGAGTGCTCAGTCCTCTAGACTCGCTCTTATTCGCAGGCCCTCACTCCTGGTCGGAGTTCGCCAGTTCGATGGTGTCGTCGAGCATGCCCGGAGTGAACGCGTCACCGGCGATCATGGACATCTGGCCCAGCGGCAGAGAGTTGAGCAGAGTCTCCATCGGGACACCGTCGGGCAGGATGCCGGAGAGCTCATCGGCAGCTCCGGACTGGCTCTCCAACTGCTCGCGCAGGACGGGTCCCGACTTGGGGTTCGCGAGCGCATCCCCCATCGTCGAGTACCGATCGATGGGCAGATGAACCTCATCCCCGTCGACCTGCACCTTCGCGCTGGTGCGCAGATCCCTGCTCGAGGCACCGACGTCGAACGTGTAGTCACCACCTTCGACGCCCCACCGGTATTCTCTGCGCTACGCACTTCCTGGCGAAACACGCTCTCCGGATAACGGAGTCATCGAGGTTCCAGTCTCCGATCCGATTCCGAAGAATGGAATCAGCGCGGCACTACCCACTGGGGTCCGAGCCTCGCACCGAAGCGAGGAAGTCATTCGCTATCTACGTCAGCACTTTGAGCATTGAAAGCACATCGGCGGTGACCTTCGCCAAGAAGATCACCGCCGATGAGACAAAGCCGTTGGAGGCCCGTCAGAAACTCAGTCCAGCAGGTCGTGCCGCACGATCGACTGCTCACGGTCGGGGCCGACGCCGATGACCGACATCCGGCAGCCCGAACGCTCTTCGAGTGCGAGCACGTACTTCTGCGCGTTCTCCGGCAGATCCTCGAACGTGCGAGCCTCGGTGATGTCCTCGGTCCAGCCATCGAAGTACTCGAAGATCGGCTTGGCGTGGTGGAAGTCGGTCTGCGACATCGGCATCTCGTCCTGGCGGACTCCGTCGACCTCGTAGGCCACGCAGACGGGGATGCTCTCAATGCCGGTGAGCACGTCGAGCTTCGTCAGCACATAGTCGGTGAACCCGTTGACGCGTGCGGCATAGCGGGCGATGACCGCGTCGTACCAACCACAGCGGCGCGGGCGTCCGGTGTTGACTCCGAACTCACCGCCGGCCTCCTGCAGGTACTCCCCCATGTCGTCGAAGAGCTCGGTGGGGAACGGTCCGGCACCCACACGTGTGGTGTAGGCCTTGACGATGCCGACGACGCGGTTGATGCGGGTGGGTCCAATGCCTGAGCCGACGCAGGATCCTCCGGCGGTCGGGTTCGAGGAGGTCACGAAAGGGTAGGTGCCGTGGTCGACGTCGAGCATCGTGGCCTGGCCGCCTTCCATGACGATGACCTCGTCACGGTCGAGCGCGTCGTTGAGCAGCTGCTCGGTCTCGGCGACGTAGGGGCGCAGGCGTTCGACGAAGGGCAGGAAGTAGTCGACGATCTCTTCGACGTCGACGGCCCGGCGGTTGTAGACCTTGACGAGGAGTTCGTTCTTCTGGCGCAGCGATCCTTCGATCTTCTGGCGCAGGATCGACTCGTCGAAGATGTCCTGGACGCGGATGCCAAGGCGTCCGATCTTGTCCATGTAGGCCGGTCCGATGCCGCGTCCGGTGGTGCCGATAGCGCGCTTGCCCAGGAACCGTTCGGTCACCTTGTCCAGGGTCTGGTGGTAGGGCGCGACGAGGTGGGCATTGGCCGAGATCCGCAGTTTCGAGGTGTCTGCACCGCGGGATTCCAGAGCCTCGATCTCTTCGAACAGGGCTTCGAGGTTGACGACGACGCCGTTGCCGATGACCGGGGTGACATTCGGGGAGAGGATGCCTGCTGGCAGGAGCTTGAGTTCGTACTTCTCACCGCCGACGACAACCGTGTGGCCTGCGTTGTTCCCACCATTGGGCTTGACCACGTAGTCGACGCTGGTGCCGAGGATATCGGTCGTTTTACCTTTACCTTCGTCGCCCCATTGAGCGCCGACGACAACGATTGCTGGCATGAGAGTTGTTCACCTCAAAGTGAAAAAAGGGGATGTCATTACCCAGATAGTCTACTGGGTCACCATGACATGGCAGCGAGCAGGTTGCACCGAACCGCAGCGGGTTCTACGCCCCAGCTCCCTGAGTCCGCTGCGCAACGACCTGTTCACGCAGGATCTCCGCATGCCCACAATGCTGTGCCAGCTCACGCAGCATGTGAAGGTAGACCCAACGCAGCGGCAGCGGTCCCGACCGGTGCCCGGTGAGCACCGTATCGAGAGTCATACCCTCCACCGCACGATGTGAGCGCTGGGCAGCCTGCCGATAGGCCTCGGTGATGCTGGCCACCGTATCCTCCTCAGCGAGGATGAAGGAATCGCTGGAGTCATTCGGCATCCCGTAGTCGGTTCGATGTCGTCCCGTCACGACCTCGCCGAACCACACGGTCTCGACGAAGATCGCGTGCTTGGCCAAGGACAGCAGAGTCGTCCGACTCGGCACCAGGGACCGCCGGGCCTCGTCCTCACTCATCCCGTCCAGGCACGCCAGGAGCTTGCCGCGATGTTCATCGACGAAGGCAGGCAGCTGCTCATCGATGGGAGCAGTCCTGATGTCACGCTCTTTGGAATCGGCCATGGCCCCAGCATAGGCCTCACCCTCGCCGAGGTGGCCCGCCGTTGACCTGCCGACTCACCCGCCCAGCCGCGCCTCTTGCCCCGCCGAGCTCGTCGTACTTATGCTGAGACCACCAGTAGTTCCGTCGTTCGGGCAAAGTGCTCCTGAACATCGCCGGTGACGTCGACGTCAGGCTTGCAGCCCCGTTGGAGGTCGTCATGTCAATCGCGAGCCAGTCAGCTTCATCCTCAGCGTCAACGCGCGCGCCCCTTCCCTTCGCCAGCCGAGCCGACAGCCTCGTCGGCTCTGTCATCGATTCCTCCGTCGCGATGCTCGCTGCCTACGACCACGACATCGTCAAGTTCGGCATGGGCTCACCCGCCCCCGATATGCTGCCGGCCGAGGATTTCGCTCGAATCGCGAACAGCGTCTTCACTCCGGAGAGCTTCACCTACGGGGAGACGCAGGGCGAGCCTGTCCTCATCGACGCGCTGCTGAACTACCTGCAGGAGACCGGGCAGATCCCTGCCGAGCACTTCGGCAACCGTGAGCGCCTGGTCATCACCACCGGCGGCATGCAGGGAATCGACCTCGGATTCAAACTCTTCGTCAGCCCCGGCGATCTCGTCCTCTGCGAGGCCCCCACGTACACGAACGGCTCGGCCACAGCACTGAGCTATGAAGCGGAGATCGCCGAGGTGCCCGTCGATGATGAGGGCATGCAGGTCGACGCGCTCGACGACATTGTGGCCCGGGCCGGTCGCGCCCCCTCGGTGATCTATACGGTCCCGACGTTCCAGAACCCGGCGGGAGTGACGATGTCCCTGGCCCGGCGCCATAAACTCCTGGAGTTCGCGCACCGCCACAATTCGGTCATCCTCGAGGACAATCCGTACGGCACTCTGCGCTTCTCCGGGGAGGACATCCCCTCACTCAGCCAGCTCAGCCCCAATGATCCGCTGATCTTCGGCGTGCGCACCTTCTCCAAGTTCGTCGCCCCCGGCCTGCGCATCGGCTGGCTCGACATCGATCCCGAGTTGCGCGGTCTCATCATCAACGCCAAGCAGACCATGGACTCGTGCACGAGCCTGCCCACCCAGCACATGGTCGCGAAATGGCTCAACGACGGCAACGCCGAGACCCACGTCGCCCACCTGCGCAGCTCCTACGGCGAGCGCAAGAATGCCATGACGTCCGGGCTGGAACGACTCTTCGGACCCGAGATCCGGTCGACTGATCCCGATGGAGGCTTCTTCCTGTGGGTGACGTTCAACGACGACACCATCAACACCGAGGACCTCATGCCCCTGGCGCTGGAAGAAGGCGTGGCCTACATTCCCGGGACCGCGTTCTCCCAGACCGGTGACTTCACGAACGCGCTGCGACTGTGCTTCGCCTCGGCGGAACCGCAGCGCATCGAAGAAGGTCTGCAGCGTCTGCGCCGTGCCGTCGACAAATACTCGTCGGCACGTTCACACGCCCGTCACTGACCCAGCCCTGACCCCTCACTCTCGCCGAGGCGGCTGATCCATTGGATGAGCAGCTGGGTCTCGGCTGTGCCGAGGATTTCCGGGTGCGCTGCCGCGCGTTCGATCACAGAGTGCCCCAAGCGCTGCCCATTTTCGCTGGCCTGCGCTGTTCCGGTGATCGCTGCGAGCACGCCCTCACGCACTCCTGCTGAGAGATCCGGATCGGCTCGGCCCTGGATGATCAGTCGCAGCGTCACTCCGATGTTCGTCGCCAGGATGTGTGCCGCAGCCTGTTCATAGCAGACCACGAGCCGCCCCTGCTCCTCGGCCCGTCGCGTCAGCGAACGAAGGATCTCGCTCGGCTTCGACTGCGCCTCCGGCGAATAACCGGGCCTGACCTTGCCGTACATGAGCGTATAGAAGCCCGGGTTCTCCAACCCGAATGACACGTGCGCATCCCAGCCCATTCGCAGGTCCTGGATCGGATCGCCACTGGATTCGGAGGCTGACTTCGCCGACAGATACATGTCGAAGCCACGTTCAATCACAGCCTCGATGAGCCCCTGCTTGTTGCCGAAGAAGTGATACAGAGTCGGCATCTTCACACCCACGGCGTCGCAGACCGCCCGCAGCGAGAAGTCCTCCCCGGGGGTCGCCGCAATGAGGTCCGCGGCCGCATTGAGCAGCCGAGTCCGTGTATCGAGCGAAGCTTCTTCTGTCATGTCGCTATATTATCGTGTATTGTCGATATAGCCAGATGTACCACCGATATAACGGAGATGCCATGACCGATCAATCACTCCAGGGCAAGCACATCCTCATCGCCGGCGGCGGCAAGAATCTGGGCGGACTCATCGCCCGGCAGGCCGCCGAGGCGGGTGCCGATATCGCCATCCACTACAACTCCGAGTCCTCCCGCGCCGAGGCCGAGGCCACGCTCGCCGCGGTCGAGTCGAGCGGGGCCAAAGGCGTACTCCTGACCGGAGACCTCACCCGGCCCGCCAACGTCGAGAAGCTGTTTGCCGATGCCACCTCGGCGCTGGGAACGATCGACATCGCAGTGAATACGACGGGCAAGGTGCTGCGTAAGCCGATCTCGGACACCACGGAGGACGAGTACGACTCAATGTTCGACATCAACTCCAAGGCCGCGTACTTCTTCATCAAGGAAGCCGGGAAGCACCTGGCGGACAACGGCAAGATCATCACCATCGTCACGGCACTGCTCGCGGCATTCACTGACGGATATTCGACCTACGCCGGCGGCAAGAGCCCTGTCGAGCACTTCACCAGGGCTGCGGCGAAGGAGTACGGAGATCGCGGAATCTCGGTCACGGCGATTGCCCCGGGGCCGATGGACACTCCGTTCTTCTATGGCCAGGAAACACCCGAACGGGTGGAGTTCCACAAGTCGCAGGGCATGGGCAACCAACTCACGAAGATCGAGGACATCGCGCCGATCGTGCGTTTCCTCGCCACCGAGGGCTGGTGGATCACCGGCCAGACGATCTTCGCCAACGGCGGCTACACCACTCGCTGAGACCAGCAGACAACCGACCAGCAAGGAGCACTCATGTCAGATCTGCAGATTCCCGAACCCATCGCCAGCTTCATCGACACCGTCAACGCTCACGACGATCAGGGCTTCCTCGACGCCTTCGCAGTCGACGGCACCGTCGACGACTGGGGCCGTGAATTCACCGGCCGCGACGCCATCAAGGCATGGAGCGACAAGGAGTTCATCGGCGCGACCGGCGTACTCTCCCCTGAAGAGGTCTCGATCGACGGCAATGAAGTCACCGTCATCGGCGACTGGCGCTCAACACATGCGAACGGTCGATCCTCGTTCACCTTCGTGAGCGCCGGCGACAAACTGAACCGGATGACGATCCGCGAGGGCTGAATCATCTCACCCGCTCACGGGCCGCCGGATGTCAGTCATCCGGCGGCCCGTTCGTCAATCTCCTGAGCGCACGCGCCTCTGTGGCACAATGAAATCGGCGTTTGGCGCGTCACGGCGGTGGGGCTCGCCGTACCCAACCTCGGTTCTCCGACAACAGTCCCTACCTCGACCGGCGTCAGCATGCCCAGAAGGTAGGAGTTCCCATGAGCAGTGCCCCCAGCGGCAACAGACCCGTCCACCTTCGCCTGCCCTACCTGGGGCTGGCGCTCATCGGCGGCACCTTCGGCACTGCGGCCCGTGAAGCGATCACACTGAACTTTCCTTCGACAGACGGCATCCCGTGGGCGATCTTCACCGTCAACGTTCTCGGCGCATTCCTGCTCGGCCTGCTGCTTGAGGCACTGGCTCGGATGGGTCCGGATGCGGGCCGCCGACGCCGGTTGCGGATCCTGCTCGGAACCGGATTCATGGGCGGATTCACCACGTACAGTGCACTGGCCACGGATACGGCGAGCCTCCTCGGCGAGGGTGATGTCGGGGCCGGGATCATCTATGGGCTGGGCACGGTTCTCATCGGCGGTTTGGCCACCTGGGCTGGCATTGTCGCAGCGACCGCCTGGAAGGGCCGCTCCCCCAACGCGCCGGTGCGGCGAACCGACGATGACGTCCGAGGCGGTGGCGGGAAATGACGCCGCTGATCTTCATCGCCCTCGCCCTGGCCGGGGGCATCGGTGCCGTAGCGAGAATGCTGCTCGACGGGATCATCAGATCCTGTGTGAGCAGCGCCATCCCGTGGGGCACGATCACGATCAACGTCTCAGGCTCGCTGGTCTTGGGGCTGCTGACCGGTCTGGCCAGCGCGGCAATCGTGCCCGAGTCCTGGCAGCTGGTCATCGGCACAGGATTCCTCGGCGGGTACACGACGTTCTCAACTGCCAGCTTCGAGACCGTCCGCCTCATCCAGGAACGCCGATGGGCGCTCAGCCTCTTCAGCGGCCTCGGCACGCTGGCGGTGGCGACCGCAGCGGCAGGATTGGGACTGTGGATCGGCGGGCTGATATGACGCCGGTGCGGGCGGAGTCAACTGCTCCGCCCGCACCGGTGCTCACAGTCTCGAACCGATCATCTAACTGATCGACCTACTTGTACGCGCGCAGGTACTGCGTCGGCTTGTAGTCGATCTCGTGACGCAGTGCGGCGGCAGCGCGAATCGGGAAGTTGGGGTCACGCAGGGATTCGCGCCCCAGGAGAACCACATCCGCTTGCCCTGTTGCGAGGATATGCTCGGCCTGGAATGGCTCGGTGATGAGCCCTACTGCGGCCGTGGGGATGTCAGCCTGTTTGCGAATTCCATCGGCGAAGCTCGTCTGGTAGCCGGGGCCAACTGGGATCTTGGCCATGACATTGCCGCCGGTGGAGACATCGACGAGGTCGACGCCGTGCTCCTTCAGCCAACCGGAGAGCTGTGCCGTGTCATCGAGGCTCAGCCCACCGTCGGTCCAGTCCGTGGCGGAGAGGCGCACGAGCACGGGAACGTCCTCGCCCACCTCGGCGCGAGTGGCATCGACGACCTCGAGGAGGAAACGGGCCCGGTTCTCCGGGGTTCCACCGTAGGAGTCGGTGCGGGTGTTGGACAGTGGGGACAGGAACTCGTGGAGCAGGTAGCCATGGGCGCCGTGGATCTCCACGAAGTCGAAGCCAGCCTCCATCGACCTGCGCGCCGAGGCCGCGAAGGCTGCGACAGTCTCGCCGATCTCTGGCTCGGTGAGCTCTCGTGGCGTGTCCAGACCGGGGAAGGGCACTGCAGAGGGCGCGAGGGTCTCCCAGCCGCCTTCACTCTCGGGGAGGCTGCCTTCATTTCCGTTCCCCAGGTCGGGGTAGGTCGAAGCCTTACGTCCGGCATGGGCGAGTTGGATTCCTGCCGCGGCTCTCTGCGAGTGCATGAAGTCAACGATCGGGGCCAGAGCATCACGCTGTTCGTCGTTCCACAACCCCAGGTCCTGCGGAGAGATCCGTGCCTCAGGAGTAACACCGGTGGCTTCGACGATAATGGCGCCCGCGCCGCCGCTGGCCAGAGATCCGTAATGGACGGAGTGCCATGGTGTAGCGACGCCGTCGAGGTTCTCCGCGGAGTACTGGCACACCGGCGGCACCCAGGCACGATTGCGGAAAGTCAGGCCGCGCAGGGTGAGGGGTTCGAACAGCAGATGAGACATAAAGTCCTTTGATCGTCAGCAGTGGGCTCGAGTCGTACGTGCTGGACTCAAGATGAAGTACGAGGTTCCTCGTACTTCGACGTTTACCGTACTACGAGGAAAGACGTACAATCAAAGGACAGCGAAGCAATGTGACACAACAATCACCGAGGCGATCAGACGAGGAGGCGGCACATGAGAACCCTTGAACACCCCGAACGGGATGAGATGCGGCTCGATACCGTGCTCGCCGCGCTTGCCGACCCGATTCGCCGACACATCGCCTGCCGCCTGAACAACACAGACCACAATCATGCCTGCGCCACATTCGAGCTGCCGGTATCGAAGTCAACGTCGACCTACCACTTCAGGACACTGCGCGAGGCCGGCGTGATCCGCCAGGAGTATCAGGGCACCTCGATCATGAACTCGCTGCGCAAGGACGACCTCGACGCCCGCTTCCCCGGTCTGCTCGACGCCGTCTTCACCGCCCAGAACATTGAGGGCGGAGCGGCGGTCGTCTCGAGCTGAGGTCGGGGGTGGCGCCGACCAAAGCCAGCCCATCGCAAAGAACCCTTCAGACAGTTTCATATTTACCCCCTCTATACAGATTCCGGATAGAGGGGGTAAACTTTATTGGTGACGAAGCCGATGAAGTACGGCAAACTCGTGAAGCTGTTGAAATCTGCAGGCTTCGTCAAGAACGAAGGCAAAGGTGACCATGAGAAGTGGACTCACCCTTCTCTTGATAGACCGGTGATCATCACGCAGTCTCGCGAGATCTCACCGGGAGTCACGAGGATTGCGCTTAAGGCAATTGATTCTGCGAAGGGATCAGAGAAATGACTAGCGTCGCCGTCACTGCGCGAAGGTGGACCCGCGGTTGGGAACTTGAGCTAGACGAAGAAAACGTCACTCAGGTTTCCTCGCTGTCTCACGCTCCGCAGCAAGTTCGAGACTACCTGGACACGATCAGGCCAGATATTTCTCACGCGGAGTGGAAGATCAATATCGTCTTCGGGGATTCGGATCTCGCCGAGGAAATCACCACGATGAAAGAGATGACGAGCAAAGCCGCCGAACTCCAAATCGAAGCTGGCAGGAAGTCGCGAGCAGTCGTGCGCGACCTGCGCTCACTTGGTCTGAGCGTTTCCGAAGTTGCCACTGCCCTTGATATTTCGAAAGGGCGAGTCTCCCAACTGGAAAAAGGGCAGAAGCTCGCCAAGTAAGAACGGGGCCACAGGCAACCGCCCGCGGCCCCGCACCGTAGTTTTAGGAACTAGAAGCTACCGCCCCTACTCCCCCGCCGCAATCGCGTCGATGGCGCCCGGGTCGGACGAGCGCAGGAACTCTTCGATCCGCGCTGCTTCTTCACCTTCGCCGATCGCACCGGCGGCACGGCCCAGAGCATTGAGTGCGCGCAGGAATCCGCGGTTGATCTCGTGCTTCCACGGGATCGGACCGGCTCCGCGCCAGCCGGCGGCACGCAGTGCATCGAGACCACGGTGGTAGCCGACGCGGGCGTAGGCGTAGGAGTCGACGAGGCGACCCTCGCTGTGTGCTTCATCGGCCAGGATCGCCCAGGCCAGGGATGAGGCAGGCAGGCCAGCGACGATGTCGATGGGCTCTTCGCCGGCGTCGATGCGCTTCTTCGCCTCCACGTCCGCATGGTCGTCGGGCAGATAGGTCGGCTGAGGGCCGAGCTGTGCGGCGTCGAGGTTACCGATGTGTGATGGGTTGCCGATGGGCTGTGTCATGTCATCTCCTGATCGTTGGTCTAGTGCGGTGTGCGAATGTCGAGTTCAGAATTTCAATTCGACTTCACTTCTGAAGGCTGGATGGAGTACGGGTTGGTGCTCAGGGCTCCGAAGATCCCCGCCTCGGCGAGTTCTTTCAGCCGCTTCTTGTCCTTGACTCCGGTGGCCCAGATGTCGAGATCCGTGCCGGTCCACTTCGAGGCATCTGCCGCATCGACAGCCATCATCGTGTACCCCACCTCGGACAACGACTGCTGCGATGCAGCAGTCGGATCACCGGTGAACATCACGGCCACCTCGGCGTCGGATGCGGCCTTGGCGACCTCGGCATTGGAGGTGCGCACGATCGTCGATTCGGCAATGTCCGCCTCGGCGATCTTCTTCAGCACCGGGTCTGCCACCTGGGGCGATTCGATCAGGGGCATGAGCACGGTGGCTCCGGCCATCTCATCGACCATCTGATCCCAGGTGATGGGCTCACCGGGTGCGGTGTTCTTGCGCGGAGGCTTGATGTCCTGGTCAAGGAACGAATCACGATCCAGCGAGGACAGGTCGTCTTCGAGCTCCATCGCCTTGGGCGCGGACTTCGGATCCGCGGCGACGATGGTGCCATCGCCGAGTTCCGACAGAGTCGGTGCGGGCAGGTAGCCGAACTTCGCGTTCTCGGTGAAGGAGAATTTGGAGTTCGCCGGGTAGACGTCGGAACCGCCGTCGAGCGCGGCGACCACGGGCTTTTCGAGCGCGTCCACAGTCAGGTGGTCCTTGCTGCTGAACATATTGAACCCGAGGACGGCGACGACAGCGATGACGACGATGATGCCGGCCCACAGCGGTGCGTTGAACTTCTTCGGGGTCGGCCGCTCGGGCACCGGAGCCCGTCCACTCTCGATCGACTCTTCGGCAGGCTGCTCGCTTCCGGCCTGTGCACGAGTGTTCTGTTCACGTTCGCTGCGGCCGTACCGACGATTCTTCTTGCTCAACGGCTGCCGTCCTTCGTCGATCCGGCACCGGTGATCAGGCCCCGCAGGAAGCCGGCTCCCCAGCACAGGTGCATGGTGGGCAGGATGAGGCCGAACCAGGCGCGTTCGCGTCGTCCGCAGTCCTTGGCCGCCGAGGCGGTCGCGAGTATTGCCGACACGTATCCCAGGCTGGGCACGTGGACTAAAGAGGTGAAGCGGCGCAGGAATTTCGGCCACGTCTTCGTCCGCCCCGTGAGCTGCAGGAGGGCTTCGATGACGCTGGCTCCCATCCCGAGGACCAGCACCGGTGGCGCGAAGTAACGCAGCGAGTTGGCCGATCCGTAGCGGCGGATGAGTTCGGCGCGCCAGATGCCGGTGGCCCAGAACTGCTGACCGATCTTCGACCAGGAGTCACGCGGCCAGTAGGTGACCTCCATGTCCGGGTTGAACCAGATGCGACCGCCTGCGGTGCGGATGCGCAGGTTCAGTTCCCAGTCCTGTCCGCGTTTGATGCCTTCGTCGAACCCGCCGAGGTGGGCGAAGACCTCACGTCGATACACGCCGAGGTAGGCCGACTCGGCCTCCCCTGCTTCGTCACCGGAATGGTAGGCAGGACCGCCGAGTCCGACCGGGGACATGTAGGCCCGGGCCACGGCCTTCTGGAAAGACGTGCGACCGCGAGCGAGCATGAGCCCGCCACAGTTCGCGGCCTTGGTCTGGCGCAGGGTGTCGATGGCCTGCTCCGTGTAGTCGGTGCGCAGCCCGGAGTGTGCGTCGACGCGAATGATCACCGGGTGATGGGTCGCAGCGATGGCGAGGTTGAGGCCGATCGGCGTAGCAGCCTGCGGATTGTCAACGGTCTGGATCCTCGGGTCCTTGGCCGCCATATCCGCAATGATGCGGTTCGTGTCATCGGTCGACGGCCCGAGAGCGAGGACGATTTCCTTGTCTCCCTCATAGTCCTGGGCCAAGATCGTGGTGATCGCTTTGGCGATGTGCTCAGCCTCATTGAGGACCGGCATGATGAAGGAGACACCGGGGCGTTCGACCAGTGGCGGCAGACCCTCCGGGGTCAGGATCTCAAGAATTTTCGACACGCCTTCAATCTTCCCACATGGCCACGGTCTCGGTCTTGAGGGGTTGCTCAGCTGGGCAGGTCCCTCCACCTCTGCGCCACCGGGTCCCATTGGAGGTGTTCCACGCGTGACGCAAGTGCCGGATCGGCGAAGGCGAAACACGAAGTCAGCAATTCACGGAAGCTCTCCGGGGTGGTGCTCTCCAACCGTTGCCGCTTTCTCCAATTTTCCCATTTGAGCTGCACCAGTTCGGGCATTGCTCCCAGCAAGGACTCAAGCGGTTCAATCTCAACATTCCGATGGCTGGCGACGGCATCAATACCTTGCCGCAGGTCCGACCCTCGAATCCTGCGGGTGCGCGCAATCGCGACAATATCCGTGAAATCGCGCCAACGAGTGTTCAGTTCACCACGTTCGATCGCAGTCACGACTTTTCAGCGAGCACCATGTGGTCTGGGTAACCAGTTAATCGCAGTGTGCCGCCGAGGAGAAGCGGCAGCTCAGTCTCTGTCGGGGCAGGCCAGATCGGGTCACCAAAGTTGATATCAACATGGAGCGCCACCTTGGCAGTTGCCAGTTGTGCAACGACCTTCACACGAACACCTGTGTAATTGGCTTCATCTCGAATCGGCTCGCCGCGCACCGAGTTCGAGTCGAATTCCAGGCCATCCACAATCGTGATCGCGGCAATTTCCCGAATCCGCTGCTCTACTTCAGGCACGTCGTTGGGAAAGCCAGATGCGGCCAGGTCTACGTCGCGTGTGGGTCTGCGAGAGGCAAAGGCCGCCATGAGCACTCCACCTTTGAGTACGAAGTCGGGTGAAAATTCAGAAGCCGCGATGCGCGCGAGGAGGCCTTCCAACGCATACAAAGTGATGTACTCAGCCGGGTCACGCTGATGCCGTTGCGCCAAATTGCGCAGATCGTTGTACGCCCGCCCCGCAGGGCTGTCTCTGGGTGGAACAGGAGGTGTCATAGCAACACGTCCAGTGCGATTCGGAGTTTCGGCAGTGCCTTCGGGAACGATGACGCAGTTTTCAGCAAGGCCGATGGAGTATTGCCACGGCGTCGCAGCCAGCGGCGAAGTGCCTCATGGGCAACATCGTTTCCCTCGATGTGCATGAGACGGAAGCAGTCGATTATGGTGCGCTCTGACGAATAGACCGAAACTGAAAGATCATTGTCGATCGTGATCTGCTCACGCCCAATACTGAAGGTCGATGAATCGAAACTGTGCCATTTCACGTTGGCAATCCCCGAAGGAGGACGGGTGCCGCGAGGCAGAGCAATGGTTGATTCGAACGGTATCGCATCGCTCAGATCGTGGTGAACGAGGGCACTGGTCAGACATAAAGTGGCGGATTCTTGCGCGACCGTCGCTGCTGCGAGGGACGTAAACGCGGGATCAATGACACCAGGGCGCATGTAGACCCCTCGCCCTACTCTCTCGATTTCGCCCTGCTCGAGCAGCGTGTACACATGGTGCTTCTGCACGCCGGCCAGGAGCGCGTCCTTGAGCGTGAAGGTGATAGGGAGTGCTGTATTCGGCATCGTTATTTCCTAACTGCTTACACATATAGCATATCTGTGCACAGTTAGTTTCACAATGAAAAATCAACACGCATGACGCCGCTCCTCCACCCGAGTCTCCCCCAAGGCTTGTGTCCGCGAACACATTCCCGTACATTCGTGACGTAGGACATCATACGTCTTATGTTTCACTCGGGATCTGCATCGACGCGATCCCGTTCGGACTCACGTGAGGATGGAGCATGGACGCTCCGGGACTCGGCGGCCTGAATTGGGCCGTGATCATCATCTATCTGCTGGCTACGCTGGGAATCGGGGTCTGGTTCACCCGCAAGGCGAGCGCCGGAACTGACTCCTTCTTCAAGGCCAACGGTCGTATCCCCGCGTGGGCGGCAGGCTTCAGCATCTATGCGACGACGCTGTCCGCCATCACCTATATGTCCACGCCCGAGCAGGCCTTCCTCACAGACTGGTCCTACGCGGCCGGCAATATCGCCATCTTCGCGATCGTCCCACTGCTCGTCCTGTTCTACATCCCCTTCTTCCGCAAGCTCGACGTCACCACTGCCTATGAGTACCTCGAGGAACGCTTCGGACCCACCATCCGTGTTCTCGGATCACTCCTGTTCGTGCTCTTCCACATCGGACGCGTGGCCATCGTCGTCTATCTGCCCACATTGGCCATCAGCTCGGTGACCAATATCAGCCCCGTGCTCGTCGCCGCCGCGGTCGGCGTTCTCTCCGTCGTCTACACCTTCCTCGGCGGCATCGAAGGCGTCATCTGGTCCGACGTGGTTCAGGGCATCATCCTCCTCGTCGGCGCAGCCGTGATCCTCGTCTTCGGCATCGCCGCTCTCGATGGGGGTCTGGCCACAGTCGCCGCCGATGCAGCAGCAGACGATAAGTTCATCTCCGCCGACAATTGGAAGTTCGGTGGAGCGGCAGCGGCCATCCCGATCGTCTTCCTCGGCTCCGTGTTCAACAACCTTCACCAGTACACCGCCAGCCAGGACGTGGTGCAGCGCTATCAGACGACCGATTCTCCGAAGAGCACGATCCGGTCCCTCATCGTCAACGGGTTCCTCGCCCTGTTGACCATTCCTCTGTTCTACGGAATCGGCACCGTCCTCTACAGCTACTACCAGCACGCCGAGGCTCTGCCTGAAGGTTTCAACACTTCGGCCCTGGTGCCCTACTTCGCCGTCACCGCGCTGCCGGCCGGCATCTCAGGTCTGCTCATCGCCGCGATCTTCGCGGCCGCACAGTCGACGATCTCGTCTAGCCTGAATTCGATCTCCGCCTGCGTCACCGTCGATATCAGGGACCGTTTCTTCCCGCCCAAGAACGGCCTGGCACGCACCGGCGTCGGCTTCTCCCGACTGGTCATCGTCATCGTCGGAGCGCTCTCGGTCGGAGTCGCCCTCTACCTTTCCGCCACCGATCAGGCCCAGACCTGGGATCTCTTCCTGTCCATCACCGGACTCTTCGGGGTTCCCCTCGCCGGTGTCTTCGCGCTCGGCATCTTCACCAAACGGGCCAATAGCGCCGGAGTGCTCAGCGGGCTCGTGCTCGGTGCCGCGGTCGCCTGGTACGTCCAGGATGTCGCGGGCCTGACACCCTTCGCAGTCTCGGCAGTGGCCTTCGTCGGCGCCGTCGTCTTCGGCTACATCATCTCCCTGTTCACCGGCTCGAAGGCCCGTCGCGCCGACCACGACGTGACCGCACTGACGATCTACGGCAAACGTGACCAGTACACACGTCGCATCCCAACCTCCCCGACGACAACCTCGGCGGGGGACAGCAACAACATCAAGCAAGGACAGACCAATGAGTGAATTCCACGGCATCATCCCCCCACTGCTGACTCCGCGCACCGACAGTGGCGAGCTGGACCGCGAGGGCATTTCGGCCCTCGTCGAACATCTCGTTAACGGCGGAGTGCACGGCATCTTCGTTCTCGGCTCCTCAGGTGAGGTCCCCTATCTCACCGCGAGCGAACGCGATCAGGTGCTGACCATCGCGCTCGAAGCCGCCGCTGGTCGGGTCCCGATTCTGGTCGGCATCAGCGAACAGACGACCGGCCGCGTCCTCGACGAGGCCAAGCGCCTGCTCGCGATCGGCGGAGACGCTGCCGTGGTCACCACCCCGTTCTATGCACTGTCCGATTCTGCCGAGATCGAACAGCACTTCCGCACGGTCGCGAAACACCTCGACGTTCCCGTCTTCGCCTACGACGTCCCCGTGCGAACCCACTCCAAACTGCCCCATGACGTCACCGTGCGCCTGGCCCGCGAGGGTGTGCTGGCCGGGGTCAAGGATTCCTCGGCCGACGACGTGTCCTTCCGTCGCCTCCTCATCGAGACGAAGGATCTGCCCGACTTCGCGGTCTTCACCGGCCACGAGGTGGTCGCCGACGGTGCGCTCCTCGGCGGTGCCGCCGGGATCGTCCCAGGCCTGGGCAACGTCGACCCAACCGGATACGTGCGCCTCTTCGACGCCGCCCGAGCCGGTGACTGGACGACGGTCGCGGCCGAGCAGGACCGCCTGGCAAGGTTGTTCCAGATCACCGCCGCACCCACCCCTGGCCGCGTCTCCCCCGGTGCCGCCGGCCTCGGAGCGTTCAAGACGGCCCTGCAGCTCATGGGCGTGATCACCTCCAACCGCATGGCCGAACCGATGCTCGCACTCGATGCAGAGGAGACCGACCGCGTCAGGGAGGTCATCGCCGCCGAGGGGCTCCTGTGACCTCACCCCCAGTCGTCGCCGTCGATGTCGGAGGCACGAAGATCCGTGCCGGTTCCGTCATCGACGGCGTCGTGGACCACCTCCGGGAGGTGCCGACGCCGGCAGCCGCAGGTGCTCGCGCCATTCTCGGCACCATCGCCGAGGTGGCTCGCGGGGTCATCCGCGACACCGAAGTGTCGACTCCAGATGCTTCCACCCCCACCTGGCGCATCGGCATCGGATCCGCCGGGGTCATCGATCCGGACACGGGAACCGTCGTCTCGGCCACAGACTCGATAACCGGTTGGGCGGGGACAGCGTTGACCGCCGAGATCACGGCGCGTCTCGGGGCCGAAACGCGAGCTGTCAACGATGTCCATGCCCATGCTCTCGGGGAGGCTCTTGCCGGTGCCGCTTGCGGAACCCAGAGCTCACTGCTCGTGGCCGCGGGTACGGGCATCGGGGGCGGATTCATCACGGAGAACCGCCTGCTCACGGGCCGCCATGCAGCGGCGGGGCACATCGGTCACCTGCCGGTCGCCGCCGCACAGGGACTGCCCTGCCCTTGTGGCGGCATGGGACATCTGGAAGCGATCGCCTCCGGGCCCGCGGTGCTCTCGGCCTACCACCGAGCAGTTGGGGACCAAGGTCCAGGTGGGCCGCGGGTGTCGACGACACGTGAGCTGGCCGAACTCGCCGACTCCGGCGAGGCACCGGCACAACGTGCGTTCGAGCAGGCAGGCCGAGCATTGGGCTCGGCCTTGGGTGGTGTGGCCAATGTGCTGTCTCCCGAGGTCGTCGTCATCGGAGGCGGACTCTCGGGAGCCGGTGAGCTGTGGTGGGTCCCGCTGCGGGAAGCGTTCGAAACCGAACTCATCCCCGCTGTTCGCGGGCTGTCTCTCCGCCCGGCACAATTGGGACAGGACGCGGCTCTCATCGGCGCGGCGAGCCTGTGGTCGAGCGGCCGGGTATCGACCGACGAGACCACTATGACCAGCAGCGGGGAGTTGCAGTGATGTTGACCAAGCAGGAGATCATCGACTCCCTTCGCGGAGGACTCGTCGTCTCGGCCCAGGCCTACCCGGGTGAACCCATGCGGGATCCTCGGACGATGGCTCAGGTCGCGGCCTCGGCTGTGCGCGGTGGTGCGGCCGCCGTGCGTATCCAAGGCATCAGTGACATCCAGGCCACTCGGTCTGCGGTGGAGACTCCGATCATCGGCCTGTGGAAGGACGGTTCCTCCGGCGTCGTCATCACGCCGACCTTCCAGCACGCACACGCCGTCGCTTCAGCCGGCGCTCATGTGGTGGCACTCGATGGCACCCGTCGGCCACGCCCGGACGGCTTGAGCCTGGCTCAGACCGTCGCGCGTCTGCATGAGGAGACGAACGCCCTGGTCATGGCCGATTGCGGCAGCCTCGAGGATGCGCGATCCGCGGCCGCCGCCGGTGCCGACTTCATCGGCACCACCCTGGCCGGATACTCCGGCGAGCGCCTGCCGACGACCGGTCCTGACCTTGAGCTTGTGCGTGAGATCCGGGAGGCGGCTCTGGGACCGATGCTTGTCGCCGAGGGACGCATCCACTCACCGGCCGACGCGGCAGCAACCATGGCCGCCGGTGCCGAAGCCGTCGTCGTGGGCACAGCGATCACCCACCCGTCGACGATCACATCCTGGTTCGTCGACGCGTGCCAGCCTGACTGACTTCCAGTCTGCAGGGCACAACGAACCCTGCGCTCAGAGCCGCTGTCCCTCGAGCTTGCTCGCGTAGATGTGACGGTAGTAGTCACCCAGCTGCAGCCTCGAGGCGGCCTCCTCGTCGACGAGGATCGTGACGTGAGGATGCATCTGCAGTACGGTCGCCGGCCACATCGAGGAGACCGGACCTTCGACCATCTGGTGCACGGCCTCGGCCTTATGACCGCCGGTGGCGATGAGCATGAGGTGACGGGCCTCGAGAATCGTTCCCAGCCCCTGGGTCAGACAGTGCTGCGGGACTGCGTCGACATCGTCGTCGAAGAAGCGAGCATTGTCGATGCGCGTCTGACGGGCCAAGGTCTTCACCCGCGTCCGTGAGGACAGGGATGATCCGGGCTCATTAAAGGCGAGGTGACCGTCGGCGCCGATACCGAGGATCTGCAGATCGACTCCCCCAGCCTCGGCGATGGCATGGTCATATTCCGCCGAGGCGGCCCTGAGGTCCTCAGCCGTCCCATCCGGGCCCTGCACCGCACCTTTCGCGAAGTCCACGCGGGAGGCGAATTCGGTGTCGATCACGTTGTGATAGGACTGCGGATGCGAGGCCGGCAGTCCCACATATTCGTCGAGCATGAAGGCGCGAACCTTCGCGAACGAGAGTCCGTCCTGTTCGTGACGCTTCGTCAGCTCATCGTAGACGCTGAGCGGGCTCGACCCGGTGGCCAGACCCAGCACGGGTGAGGGGTCCTCGCGAACGAGCCGCTCGATGGCGTCGGCGACCAGCGTCGACAGCTCGGGTTCAGGGGCGATGATGACTTCCATCAGTTCTCTTCTCTCAGTCGACGTCGCGGTCGAGGGCTCGGGCAATCGGATCATAGTGGACTGTGATCGCGGCGTGGAAGGCCTTGACATCTCCGGCCTGAGCCGCCTCGAGCATCTCTCCGTGTGCTTTTGCGGTCTGTTCCAGGTCGGCGGCCACGGCGACGTTGAGCCGGGGCAGCACTGCTGTGTGCACGTCCCAGAAGGCGGCGACGAGCTGGCCGACGAGCGAATTGTCCAGGGCCGACAGCAGCCCCGTGTGGAAGGCACGATCCTGCTGGGGAAACGATCGCCCTTCCTTGGCCATGGCGACCATGTCGTCGACAAGCGCTGAGAGTTCGGGGTTCGTTGTGCCCTGCAGACTCTTCACGATCGCCTCGGACATTCCGAAGTCGAGGGCCTGGCGGACTTCGACGACGTCGCGCAGTGCTCGCAGGTCATCGCCGGGGCTGAGGACACCGCGGAAGACCAGGGCTTCGACGAGCGCGTCGAGTGACATCTCGCCGACGTAGGTTCCGTGCCCGTGTCGGACGTCGACGATGTCGAGCGTCGACAGTTTGCGGATGGCTTCCCTGACGTTCGATCGGGAGACGCCGAGGCGGTCGCAGAGTTCCCCTTCGGTGGGCAGGAGATCTCCGGGGCGAAGTCCGTCTGAGAGGATGAGATCCTTGATCCGATCAGATGTCGTCGTTTTCGCCATCTTCGCCCTCCACAGATCGATCCGTACCTGACCTCCAGTATACGTCTGACATCAGATGTACTTCCAATGTAGAGACTGCGCCACCGGACCTGCTCAGAGAGACTGCTCAGAGCCCGCGGGAGATGAGCTCCTTCATGATCTCGTTTGTGCCGCCGTAGATTTTCTGCACACGGGCATCGGCGTACATACGCGCGATCGGGTATTCCATCATGTAGCCGTAGCCGCCGAAGACCTGCAGGCAGCGGTCGATGACATTGGTCTGCGCGTCCGTGGCCCAGTACTTGCCGGCGGAGGCCTGTTCGGTGGTGAGCTTTCCGTCGATGTGCAGTTGGGTGAGGTGGTCGACGAAGGTCCTGGTGGAGAAGACTTCGGTGGCGCACTCGGCGAGGACGAACTTGGTGTTCTGGAACTTCATGATCGGCTGTCCGAAGGCCTCACGCTCCTTCGCATAGGCCACTGCTTCGCG
This sequence comes from Brevibacterium aurantiacum, assembly GCF_003932995.1. Lineage (NCBI taxonomy): Bacteria > Bacillati > Actinomycetota > Actinomycetes > Micrococcales > Brevibacteriaceae > Brevibacterium > Brevibacterium aurantiacum. The sequence goes on along the minus strand of NZ_CP025333.1, from coordinate 600,041 downwards.
CACGGCAGCCTCGGCGGTCGTCGCTCCCGCCACGGCGATCGCCATGCGTTCCTGTGGCAGCTGCTGCATGAGCTGGATGAATCCGCGGCCTTCGACTCCGCCGAGGACGTTGTCGACGGGCACGCGCATGTCTTCGAAGAACAGTTCGCGGGTGTCTTGGCCGCGCTGGCCGACCTTGTCGAGTACGCGACCACGGGAGAAACCGGGAAGGTCGGCCACCTCGGCGACGATGAGGGAGACACCCTTGGCACCGGGTTCCTCGCTTGTGCGCGCAACGATGACGAGGATGTCACAGTGCGTGCCGTTGGAGATGAAGGTCTTCGAGCCGTTGACGACGTACTCGTCGCCATCGCGCACGGCCTTCGTCTTCACGCTCTGCAGGTCAGATCCGGTGCCGGGTTCTGTCATGGCGATCGCGGCGACCAGTTCGCCGGTCGCCATGCCGGGCAGCCACCGCTTCTTCTGTTCCTCGGTGCCGAAGGTGTTGATGTAGTGGGCGATGATCGTGGAGTGGACACTGTTGCCCCAGGCCGCGTCGCCGGCGAATCCCTGCTCCTGGAGGATGACTGCCTCATGGGCGAAGGTGCCGCCGCCCCCGCCGTATTCTTCGGGGATGGAGATGCACAGCAGTCCGGCATCTCCGGCTCGGTTCCACAGTTCCCGGTCGACCTGGTGGTTGTCGATGAAGGTGTCCTGGTGGGGCACGATCTCCTTGTTCATGAAGTTGCGCACGAGTTCGCGCAGGTCATCTGTTTCCTGTGTCTCCCAGGTACCGCGGTATCCGTCGAGAATCATGGGTGCTCTCCTTTGAAGTCTGTTTATCCTCGGGTAATTCAGGCGCCGGGTGTCACGGGCAGGGCTGTGCCGGCCGAAGCCGCGGTGACCGGCTCGAAGGGAAGATCGTGGGCTCGGGCCAGCTCCATCCAGTCGCTCGTGGGCTTTGCGGCGAAGGCCGCCTCGAGGCTCGCGTGATCGCTGCCGACATGCTGGGCCAGGGCTTTGGCGAAGACCGGTTCGACGCAGCCGACGGCAATAGTCCCATCAGCGGTGTCATAGGTTCGGTAGAACGGTGATCCCCCACCCAGTGGGCCACTTGGTGAGCTGAGACCGTGCCTGGCTGGTCCTGCCGCCCGGGCTGCGGCTTCATCGAGGACGACGCGGTTGACGATGCCTGTCCTCTTCCCGCCGGTCTGCGAGTCGCGCTTGTGCAGTCCGGCCAGCGCCGCCGTCGCTGCGCTTTCTCCGCCGACGATGTCAGCGACGGGAATCGTCGGGGTCATGCCCGGAACAAGGGTTCCGTGAGCGGCCTGATAGGTGAGGTCGTGTCCGGGGATGTCTTCCCGCTCCCCCGCGAATCCGACGATCTCGACGTAGACGAGCCCGTAGCTCTCGACGATGGAGGGCAGTCCAAGCGACTGTGCCGCTCGCGGCCGCATGGCGGTGATGAGCACATCGGCTTCGGCGGCGAGTTCGTGGAGCCGGGCGATCCCTTCGTCATCTTTGAGGTTGAGCGTGAGGATTTCGTGACCGGCGGTCAGCTCCCGGTAGTACTCGGGGACGATGTGGGCGACCGGGTCGCCCGTCGGGGGTTCGACCTTGATCACCCGCGCCCCGAGGCTGGACAGCCGTGCGGCCGCGTAGGGGCCCGGCAGATTGATCGCGAGATTGATGACCGTGACCCCGGCCAGAAGATCGTGCTCGCTCATTGATGGTCCTCCCGTTGAACCCTGCTGGTGATCCTGCGAAGTTTTCCTCAACTCAAGAAGTACTTCCCTCGTATTGAAAGACCGTATAAGCTATTGAAAGATTGTTCAATAGCCTGGATGCGAGAATTGTCCAGGACACAGCGTCCGCGACAGACCGTGCAGACAGATGATGACCACCGATCACACCGTGAGGAGCGCCATGGCGGAGAACGAGGGCACCGGCCTCCCAGCTGCCGGCCACGACGACCTGACAAGTCGTGCCCGGATTCGCAATGCCGCCCTGCACCAGTTCGCGGTCAAGGGCTTCGCGGGCACCCCGCTGCGCGCCATCGCCACCGAAGCCGGCGTCGCCATTGGGCTCATCGGTCACTATTTCGGGTCGAAGGAGGGCACCAGGGAAGCGGTCGAGACCTGGATCGTGGGACTCTTCGCCTCCGCCCTTGATCGTGCCGATTCCACCTCGGCGGACACGGTCGCTGATGTCACCGTCCGCGACGAGACCGTGGCACAGATGCTCGCGGACAATCCCCTCGTCGTCGACTACCTGCGGCGTCAGGTCCTGGAGATGCCTGCTGACGGCATGCTCATCTCACGTCTGGCCTCTCTGACGATGGAAAGCGTCGAGGCCATGCGCAACGCTGGGCAGGCATCGGCCAACCGTGACCGTGTCGAACAGGTTGTCACCGCCATGGTCCGCCAACTCGGCAGGCTCTTCCTGCAGCCTCTCGTCGATCAGATCGTCGATTCCTTCCCTGAAGACGAACAGCCAGCCACCCATCCGGAACTGCGTGTGGAGATCAAAACCGCACAGTAGATGGTTTCGCAGCAGTCGACCCTCGCGCCGCAGGCTCCGTGACGACTAGAGTGGGTCAGCAACAGATGTTGCAGGAAACAGCGCACCCACCCACGCTCGGAGGAGCCATGGAAATTCTCACCGGAGGCGTCATTGCCGTCGTAGTCGTCGTCCTCATCCTGGCCGTACTGTTGTTCGGCAAGTTGAGGACCAGCATGTTCTTCACGGTCAAGACGCAGGAGAACGTCATCGTCGAGCGCTTCGGCAAGTTCAAAAAGGTCGCCAAGCCGGGCCTGAACTTCAAGATGCCCCTCGTCGAAACGATCAGCAAACCGATCTCCCTGCGTGTTCAGCAGCTCGAGGTCAACATCGAGTCGAAGACGAGCGACAACGTCTTCGTCACAGTCCCCGTCGCCGTGCAGTACGTCGTCGAGGAGGAGAATGTCACCGACGCTTACTACAAGCTGGCGAACTCCGAGGAGCAGATCAGGTCCTATGTCTTCGACACCGTGCGCTCCGCACTCTCGGGCCTGACTCTGGACACGGCGTTTGAGTCGAAGGACGATATCGCTGAAAACGTCGAACGCCGGCTCTCGGAGTCGATGCGCCGCTACGGGTTCAAGATCGTAAGCACCCTGGTCACGGACATCACCCCGGATTCCAAGGTTCGCGATTCCATGAACTCGATCAATGCCGCTCAGCGTGACCGTGTGGCCGCCCAGTCCCTGGCCGAGGCCGACAAGATCAAGCGCGTCACGCAGGCGCAGGCGGAGTCCGAAGCGATGCGTCTGCACGGTGAAGGTGTCGCCGCACAGCGCAAGGCCATTGCCGAAGGCATCGCCGAACAGTACTCGAAGCTGCAGTCGGTGGGCATCGACAGGACGGCCGAACAGCTGCTGATGCTGACCCAGTACTTCGACACCATGCAGAACGTAGCCCAAGAGGGTCGCTCCAACGTGCTGTTCATGCCCTCGAACCCGGGCGGCCTGGGAGAGATGACGCAGGAGATCAGGAACACCCTGTTCGCGGCCAATGCGTCTGAGGATGCGAAGAACACTTCGGGGCTCAAGGGCGCCACCGGGCCCCGGTCCCAGAAGCAGGCCGAGTCGAAAGCAGCGCAGAGTGCACCCGCTGAGACGAAGTCAGCCATGAAGCGCGCAGTCGACGCAGTCAGGCCCCACACCAATCACCAAGATCAGACTCCCGAGGACTCCTGAGGATTCCTGAGCTTGGCTACTAGGCCTGCCCCAAGGGCTGACGCAGTCTGAGACGAACGACAGAATGGGCGCCGGTGCATCAGCACCGGCGCCCATTCATCTGTCTACAACCACCTAGTCGCAGCCAGGAGGTTCAGGAACTCCAGGGAACTTACTCCCGAGCAACACCATCTGCATCGGCGGCAGTCTCAACCGCTGTAGCCACAGCAGGAGCGACGCGTTCGTCGAGTGCGCCGGGCACGATGTAGTCCGGGCGCAGGTCGTCACCGACGAGGTCGGCGATGGCACGCGCGGCGGCGAGCTTCATCGCATCCGTGATGTCGGTGGCTCCCACGTCCAGGGCGCCGCGGAAGATTCCGGGGAACGCGAGGACGTTGTTGATCTGGTTCGGGAAGTCGCTGCGTCCGGTGGCCACGACGGTCGCGTACTTCGCTGCGATGTCGGGCAGAACCTCGGGGTTCGGGTTGGACAGGGCGAAGATGATCGCGTCATCGGCCATCTGCGACAGGTGCTCCTCGGCGATGGTGCCGCCGGAGACGCCGATGAATGCATCGGCACCGTTGAGCGCGGTGTCGATTCCACCGGCAATTCCGCGAGGATTCGTCTCGGAGGCCAGCGCCTGCTTGGTCTCGGTAAGGTCGCTGCGTCCTGCTTCGACGATGCCCTTGGAGTCGAGGACGACCACGTCGCCGACGCCGGCATCACGCAGAATCTTCACCACGGCCACACCGGCAGCACCGGCACCGGAGACGACGACGCGCAGGGACTCGAATGACTTGTCGACCACGCGCAGAGCGTTGGTCAGCGCAGCGAGGACGACGACGGCGGTGCCGTGCTGGTCATCGTGCATGACTGGGATGTCGAGGGCGGCCTTGACCCGGTCCTCGATCTCGAAGCAGCGCGGTGCGGAGATGTCCTCGAGGTTGACGGCACCGAAGGTCGGGGCCATGCGCACGATGGTCTCGACGATCTCATCGGTGTCATTGGTGTCGAGCACGATCGGAATGGCGTTGAGGCCGGAGAAGCTCTTGAACAGCGCGCACTTGCCTTCCATGACCGGAAGTGAGGCCTTGGGGCCGATGTCGCCGAGCCCCAGGACGGCCGAGCCGTCGGAGATGACGGCGACGAGGCGACCGGTCCAGGTGTGGGTGCGTGCCAGTTCCGGCTCGTCCTTGATCGCGGTGCAGACCTTGGCCACGCCTGGCGTGTAGGCGATCGAGAGATCGCGCTGAGTCTCGAGCGGGCTGGTGAGCTCGGCGGAGAGCTTTCCGCCCTCGTGAGCGGCGAAGATCTCCCCATCGGTGATGGCAGGAGCTGAGGTCTGTGCCGACGTTGCGGCGGTTTCGGTCGTAGTCGTCATGATTGATCCTTTTGGTCGTGTGACGGCCGGCGGGATACCAGTGCTGTCATCGAAGTTCGTCAATCGCCGTGCCCGCACCGTGGGGTGCTCGGAACAGCGGTCGGTCAGGACTGAAGGCCACGCGAATGGTGGTGCGGTGACGTCTGCGCTGGTGCGTACTCGAACCCCTTTGTGAAGGAATCGGCGACCATGCGCAGTGCAGAAGCGGCACGCACAAGAGCGAGCTTCGACCTTGTGGGTCGCTTCCGGCAACTTTGCCAGCATAGTCCAACACCGTCACCAGGTCACCCGAAATCGTCACCTTCGCCGAGGTTTCCCGTCATTCCAGCGGCATGTTCATCAGACCTTTGACTGTAGTTTGACCGCCGCTGCGAGTAGCCGTGTCGCCTCCGATATCGAGGGCGACCCCAATCTAGGCAAGCGATGCATAGGACGTCCTCGCCCCATTCGCAGAGCACCCACCTGATTTCACGCAGTACAACCGAAGTCCGTCAAACGCTGTGCCCCCTAGTCACTGGTTTTGACTTCTGGATAAGAACCGATCAATTCCAAAGCTCGAGGTCAGACCAGTCGTCAGGAACGCCTAGCGACGAAAGGTCAAGAATGTCAGACCGCGGAAACGAGTTGAGTAACGCGACCAAGCTGGAAGTCCAGGTCTCGCCTCCCTCGATGCACGTCAGCAGATAGGCCACCACTGCGAGAATGTTGTAGGCACCATAACCACCCTTGAGCTCGAACTCGCGCAAATGGTTGAGCACGGGGATGACATCGGGCTTGGGACGGCCTGGGGAATTCTGAAGCTTCCGGTTGAAGAGTCGAGCATGATGGGCAGCTACATTGCGCGCATAGTTGAGACTTGCCAGCCAGCTGCTCATGAGCCTCTTGGTCGGGACATTGAATGCTTGGGCGATTTCCAGTGAAGATTCGTCGTTGAGGCCCTTATAGAGGCGGGACAGTTGGCCAAGTTCAAGAATCTCTGTCAGCGCCCATATAGGCATCTGGTCGTCATATCTACTTCGAAAGTGTGTAACGAACGCTTCATCTGAACTATCGCGCCGCTCAGCAACCCGCTTCAACCAGACCGCGTGCTGAATGGGCATCTCACTATCAAGGCGGGGCTGGACAAAGTTTGGCTGGAAAGTGGTTGAGTTCAGGTGTGCAAATGGCGAAGTGCGCCCCAAGACGTATCCAACCTGGGTGAGTCCCATAGAGTGGTGGCATTCCCACCAGGGACTTCACCCCCAAAAATGTGAAGAACCATCGTGGGATCCCGCTAGTAGTTCCGCCAAGAACCTCACGAAAGGCATCCCACGATGGCTGACCCCAATTCTGCCGTGTCGACCCTGATCAACCAAGTCCTGACCGACCCTGACCTCGCCCACTCCGACGTGTTTAGGCAAATGCTCCAAGCTGGCCTCCAGGACCTCATCGAAGCCGAAGCCACCGCCACGATCGGTGCCGCCCGCTACGAACGCAGCGAAGACCGTTCAACACGCCGTAACGGGTCGCGGAAGAAGACCCTGGCAACTCCCTCGGGAGAAGTCGACCTGGCGATCCCGAAGCTACGGAAAGGCTCGTTCTTCCCGTCCCTGCTCAATCCCCGTCGGCGGGTCGATAAGGCCCTCTACGCCGTCATCTGCCAGGCCTGGATCGACGGAGTCTCGACGAGGAAGGTCGATGACCTTGTGCGTGCTTTGGGCAACGAGTCCGGGATCTCTCGGTCGACGGTGTCGCGGATCTGTGCCGACATCGACGAGGCAGTGGCCGAGTTCCTGGCCCGTCGACTCGATCACACGTGGTTTCCCTACCTCTTCGTCGACGCCACCTATGTCGATGTCCGCCACCGGGGTCGTGTCGTGTCTCAGGCCGTGGCTGTGGTCACGGGTGTCTCATCACAGGGCAGGCGGGAGATCCTGACCATGAGTGTCGGAGATGCCGAGTCCACGGACTTCTGGACACAGGTCCTGCGTGGGCTGCGTGAGCGGGGGTTGAAGGTGAGCACCGAGACTGATCCCGAAGGGGTCGCGCTGGTGATCTCTGATGCTCATTCGGGGATCAAGGCCGCGGTCAAAGCGATCCTGCCCGGTGCTGGGTGGCAGCGGTGTCGAGTCCACTTCGCTCGTAACGTCACTCAGCGCCTTGGCAGTGCGCACTCGAAGCCGGTCAACGCGTTGATCTCAACGATCTTCGCCCAGACCACAGCCGAGGCCGTCATTGCCCAGTACAAGCAAGTCGCTGAGAGTCTGCGGGCGTCGTTTCCCGACATCGCCGACATGCTCGAGTCCGCCGAGGTCGATTTGACGGCGTTCGTGTCCATGCCCAGGCAGCATTGGCAGAAGATCTGGTCGAATAACCCGATCGAGCGGTTGAACAGGGAGATCAAACGCCGTGCTGATGTCGTTCAGATCTTTCCGAACCGGGAGTCGGTGACTCGGTTGATCGGGGCCGTGTTGCAGGAACAGCACGAGGAATGGCAGTACGGTGAGAGACGCTATTTGTCGGAGATCTCGATGCGCAAACTCGTGACGGTGTTGCATGGGCAGACCGAGGTCGACCCGGTCGGGGTGGTGATGCCGCTGACCGCGTGATTCGTAGCCCGACCCCGCTGCTTAATACCAAGTTAAAGGAACTACCGAAGAACACCACGAAAAGGGACTTGACCGACGGCTAGAGCTGATACGCAAGGTTGTCGACGAAGTAATCGACAACTACCCAGGAAACGCCACTTTCACTGGGAGCGATGAACACGACTATCACATCCACTCGGCGGCACTGGCCTCGCGGGCCAACTTCGTCCTCACCGCCGACTCACCCAAGGGCATCAGTGGGAGCCCCGACCTTGAGCCCTACGAGATCATCTCACCTGATAACTTTTTCCTACTCGTAGCGGACTCCAACCCTGCCTGCATTCCTCCGATCATCAATGCGCAGATCGCCTACTGGAAGAAGTCTGAGGAACGGGTGCAACTCGATGATTACTTAGAAAAATCAGGTTGCCCAAATTTTGCCAAACTTATTCGGCTGGAACTTGAGAAAATAGGCCGAGGCGAGCTCTGACCCCTACCTCACGTTCTCAGGCAGACAAGCCGTTTCTTGTATGCCCAGCGGGTACACGGCTTAGACCCGAAACGTTCGTACAGTGCTAGGCATGGTCAAAACAGTAAGGGACAGTGGGGCTCTAGACAACGAATCAGCAGTCCGCGCAAAACTGAATTTGGTCGAGAAAAGCCTAGTTCTACTTAGCCGCAGTTCCCGACGCATCCACGCTCAAAATAGGGGCGTCGGGACCATAGCCGGCGATTAGCGCGGCGATGCGTTCTCGGTCATAGCTGTTGACTCAGTCCCGGATCTATGAGTTCGTAGCGTGCTCTTCTGGGTCTTCAGACGACGGAGGTGGAGGTGTGCTGGTTGCCTGAGCGGGTGTGCCTGGCGCGATCGGCAACGTTCTCTGCATTGGTGTCGTCTCTAAGGCGCGAGATCTTCTCGTCGACGTCGGCGTGGACGCACAACGGGAAGTCGCACTTGCGAAGGATATGCCTCTGGAGGTTCGTTTCCGGTGATGAGTAGGTAAGCGTATCGGCGGGGTGTAACCCTTTTTGACGGCCGCAGGCGATGGTTCAGTAGCGGCCGTATCCGTCGTTGCTGATGGTGCCTGTCCAGAATCAGCAATCGCCGGGTTTGTTGCCTTTGGCGACGTGTGACCAGAAGCAAGGTGCGTCGGCCACCATAGGATCGGCGGCTCTGCGAAGATGAGGATATCTCGCACCTGTGGGCGAAGCTTGGGCTATGCCTACAAGAGGGCACAGCCGCGTAAGATCCCCCGAGGCTCCCCCGCACCTTTCGGCGAAATTGGGAGCTCGACCGCAAGCACCGGGGGAAGGTACGTGTTTCCCACCTGCGGGAACTGTATCGCCCCTTTAATCGCTGCGGACTGCGTCGGCTGGGCGAATGGTTGCAGTTTTCAATGACGGGTAAATTGAGGCGATGATTCCAGTCAAAGTGCCAGCTATAGGGCCCGCGACGAGGAACCAGAACGGCACAAGAGGATTCCACCCAAGAGCCACGGTTATCCCGATCGCGAAGATGACACCGAATCCCACGCCGCATAGGCCACCTATCGAGCCCAGCAACCCGCCCTCTACAAGGAACTTCACCACGACTTGTTCACGAGAGAAGCCTATCGCGCGCCTCAGGCCGATTTCCGATGTTCTGGCCATAACTGATGACAGTGTTGCGTTGGCAACGATCAAGAGAGTGAGGATCCAAAGAACGATTCCCACGCCCATGAGAAGCCCGTCGACGTCTGTAGCAACTCCCTTACGCAGGTCCCCAAGGGATTCAGCGCCGGACGCAGCGATCTTCGATGCCTGACCTGGAGCTGCAAGGTCTGGAACAAGTGCCGCAACCGAGCTCGAGAATCCCAAATCCGTTCTCACGAGGAGTTCGCTGTGATCGTCGTAGTCCCGAAACTCCTCAGCGACTTGTGGCGGGATAAGTATCGACTGGGCGAGTTTTGGGTCTCGTTCGCTGGAGACGATTCCGATTGCGGTGAACGTTTGGATACCAAACCTGAAGGTCTGATCGTAGCTATGCGCGCCGATTCCGAGCTGCTTGGCGACGGATGCACCGACTAGTGCAATGTTATCGTCAGGTGCCTTGCTCCAGGTCTTTGCAATCGAGGCGGGAATCAGATCGACATCATTGGCTCCGAAGTAGCTTTCGTCCACACCGAGCACGCGCACGTCCTCAACTTCTGGCCCGCCCGGTAAACGAGAAATCGTTCGTTCTCCGGGGCTGATAGGCAGGTATCGTGTTGCGGAGTTGACATGAGAGATAGTTGACACAGCCTCCGCGGATCCTTCGGTAAGTAGGTCCAGACTTGAGGCGGTCGCGCCCGTATCATCCGATGCGGAGCTGTCGTGAACTTGGTAAACACGAACTTCATCTAAGGCTGTAGCCGCGAGCTGCTCATCAATTTGGTTTGCTGCCGTGACTGCGACGACTCGTGACGCAATGAGGCCGGCGATTGATAAGGTGACAACGACAACGATAATGAGGCTTTTCACGCGTCTCGCGTTTGCGTCTCTGACAACATCAAGAAGCAGGTCACGCATGCGTGCTCCGCTGTTGGAGAGATCCGTGTCTTAACTCGTACGAGCGATCGCACTGTTCTGCGAGCCGGTGATCGTGGGTGATTATGACGACGGCAACGCCACGATCTCGTTCAGCGTTGAGCATGTCGATGATGCGCTGCGAATTATCGGGGTCAAGGTTTCCAGTGGGTTCATCAGCCAGAATGATATCTGGGCCCCGCACTATCGCCCTCGCAATAGCCAGTCGTTGACGTTCACCACCGGAGAGAACTCGAGCCGGTTGGTGCAAGCGATGAGAAAGCCCGACCTTCTCGATAGCATCTTCAACAAGCTGGAGGCGATCGTGCCGAGGAGTTCGCGAAGCCCACAACGCTAGCTCAACATTGTCCGAACATGTTCGTACTGGCAGGACGTGTGAGTCCTGAAAAACGAACCCCAGGTGATCAGCGCGGAGCCGGTCAATTGTTCGAGGTGAAGCTTCTTCTGTGCTCACTCCCATCACTGAGGCAACACCAGATGTCGGTCGGTCGAGAAGGCCAATTATGTTCAGAGCCGTTGACTTGCCTGACCCGCTGGGGCCGACAATTGAGACAGTTGCGCCTGGATACACGGTGAGATTGAAACCGGTCAACACCTGAGTAGGTGGATGACCGGCATAGGACTTCGAAATGTCAGTGAACACGGCCATGGGTTCACTCATCAGGGGCCGACGACAATCTTGTCTCCTACGGTGATGCAGTCAGAGGATACTTCTATCCACCCAGATGCCTCTTCTCCAGTGCTGACACGGCACTTCTCGTCGGCTCCCGGCAATAGTACGTAGTTTCCTTCAGGGTCCTCTCGCAACCCGACTAGTGGAATAGCGGTGCTTTTATCGCTATCGTCGCCCGCTAGCGTGATGCTTACGGCTGCAGCGTCTTGAAGTTCGTCGGGGAAGTCGTCTTCAGATTCGAATGTTACATCGTAGCCGGGAGGGATCTTGTCGTCTTCTCCGCTGGCCTCTTTGAAGTCCGATATTTCTTTAACTGTGAATATCTCCTGGCTGACCGTGCTGTCGGTCGTGCTCACGGTGACTTCTGTCCCTGTTTCGAATTTCTCGGCTTGAGACAGATCGACGCGGGCTTTGACCGTGCTCTCACCTGAGCGAACGGTCCCGAGCACGGGTTCTTCAGAATCGATGATCGAGCCTCTTTTGACGATCTTCTCGATATTCGGGCTCCCCGATGGTAGAAAATAAAAGTCGGAGAGTCTGAACTGCACTCCCGCCTTCGCTTTTGCGGAGTCGAGCTGCTCACGAAGCGTTTGGCGTTCTTCGTCGTCAACCTCAGAATCTGACTTCGCCTCGTCGTACGCAGCCTGTGCTTCCTTGACTTCGTCCTGTCCGGATGACGGAGCTTTAAGGTCGTAGCCGGAATACAGTTGGGCGATGCCATCGCGAGTGGACTGGGTAAAGTTCTCAGACCGGGCGGAGGCCTTGCCAAGATTGCTGAGCAGTGAGTTCAGCTCGCGAACATCGTCGCCAGAGTCTCCTAGGTCGAGATTTCGATAGAGTGGAAACTCTGTGCTCACGGCAAAAATTGGGCGCCCAGAGACGATCGCGATCAGTTGGCCTGAGTTGAGCACGTCGCCCTTCGACACCTCGACACGAGTCACCACCTGCTCGCCTTCGCTAGCTTGAAGTGTGATGTCGCTCGTCTTGCCGCGCCTGACATTGCCGCCGATTGTTGTGTCGCTGGTCAGCGCCCTTTCTTCGACTTTGGCGAGTCCTGTAACAGTTTGCTCGTCTGTGTCTTTCAAATCATCAAGCGGAGCGCGGAGAAAATAGCCGAGCATGAAGCCGACGATAGCGAGGACACATCCGACAACGGAGGCCAATCCCAGTGGTGTACTCAACCACCCAAGTGGTCGTGATTTGCCATTAGCCTTCATAGCTCTTGATGACTTGCCTTGCGTCCTCTAGTACTGGAACAGCTCGTGATCGGAACTCCTGATATTCCGAAGCGTGCTTCGTGACATATTGCTTTTGCTCTTCCCAGAGATTGGCAGCCCACGCATCAACAAATTTGGTTGACTCCTTGCAATCGACGTCTTTGAGGGCCGTCTTGATCGCTTCCTCTTCATCCATCGTGGAGACCCCAGACGGGATGAATCCTTCTCCGTCTATCTTGATTCCATTAGAGTCCATGCAGCCAACCCAAGTTTGCCGAATTTCTTCCCGTGCCTCGTCATTAACGACAGTGTTATCGACCAAGGTGGGCTGGATTTCGTTCGCGAACTCGTTCTCAACTTCGGAGAACTGCTTCACGGAAGGATCACTGGTCGCACAGTCCCGGAGAATAGCTATGTCATCTTCGGAGAGTTGCTCACTAGTGACATTGTCTTTGGCTTCTGTATCGGGGAGGGAGTCGTAACCATATTTCGCCGCTAGAGTAGGTGACCAGACGCCGATGTCGGTGTAAGCTTTCTCCGAAATTTCGTTGCGACGATCGTAGGGAGAGTACTCGATCCCTTGTTTATCCGCGCACTTTGAAGACGCAATGCTGTTGGCGTACCCGATTGTCGTCTCTTCGTCCCATGTGAGTGTCAGTTGTCGGCCCGGAGTTTCTATCGATCCGTCTTCGTAGTCGATAGTCGAGGTCATACCCTCCAAGCTGTCGGTCTGTTCGTCGTCTGCGTTATCGCAACCAGCAACACCCGCTGTCAGAAACGCGACGGCCAAAAGGGCAACCGCCCGGCGCACAGCCGAGCGGTTGCGGTTTGAACTAAGTGTCTTCACGAGCACCTTACCCATTTGTGACTACTGATTTTATCCTGGAAGTTTTTCGAGCTAGCGCCTGATGTCTCGCTGTAGCCGCCTCCGTTTTTCAAGTAGGGGTCCGACGTGATTCCGCCACTCGCTGGCCGATTGAACCGAATGCCGGCACCCTTGTGGCTGGTGTTCTGGTAAAAGACTACAGCACACCGACTGCCACGGTTGGCGACTGAATTGGCCTTGTCGTTGGGGTTCCCACTCGCATTGTTCCAGCTGATCGTCTTGTAGTTCTTGACAGTAGCTGATGCTTTCATGTAAGAGCCACCGTATGTGTTGTTGTTCCACACGCAAGCAGTCCCACTGGAGCAGCTGCCAAGCGCCGCATGTGAGGGCGTCGCGGCGGTCAGCGTCATTGCCGCTACTGCGAAGAGGAATGCAGCCAAAGCTGCTGCGGGTTTGATAAAGGGGATGGACTTCATTTGACTTCCCGACTGTTTCGCCAGGCCACTTGACTGGGGTGAGTCCCATAGAGTGGTGGCATTCCCACCAGGGACTTCACCCCCAAAAATGTGAAGAACCATCGTGGGATCCCGCTAGTAGTTCCGCCAAGAACCTCACGAAAGGCATCCCACGATGGCTGACCCCAATTCTGCCGTGTCGACCCTGATCAACCAAGTCCTGACCGACCCTGACCTCGCCCACTCCGACGTGTTTAGGCAAATGCTCCAAGCTGGCCTCCAGGACCTCATCGAAGCCGAAGCCACCGCCACGATCGGTGCCGCCCGCTACGAACGCAGCGAAGACCGTTCAACACGCCGTAACGGGTCGCGGAAGAAGACCCTGGCAACTCCCTCGGGAGAAGTCGACCTGGCGATCCCGAAGCTACGGAAAGGCTCGTTCTTCCCGTCCCTGCTCAATCCCCGTCGGCGGGTCGATAAGGCCCTCTACGCCGTCATCTGCCAGGCCTGGATCGACGGAGTCTCGACGAGGAAGGTCGATGACCTTGTGCGTGCTTTGGGCAACGAGTCCGGGATCTCTCGGTCGACGGTGTCGCGGATCTGTGCCGACATCGACGAGGCAGTGGCCGAGTTCCTGGCCCGTCGACTCGATCACACGTGGTTTCCCTACCTCTTCGTCGACGCCATGATTCGCCCCGGGAATAATGGAGACAGTGAAGCCACGGAAAGGACTTCCCTGTCATGCCCCAAAAGAAGTACCCCCTCGAGCTACGCGAACGAGCAGTCCGCATGGTCCTCGACGCCCTCGAAGCTGACCCTGGTGCCCGCCGCGGCGTCTTCCGCCGGATCGGCGACCAACTCGGTGTGAACCCAGAAACACTGCGGTCCTGGGTCAACCAGGACCAGGTCGATGCCGGCGACCGCCCCGGCACTACCACTGCTGAAGCCCAGCGAATCAAGGACCTCGAGAAGGAGAATCGGGAACTGCGCCGGGCCAACCAAATCCTGAAGTCGGCCTCGGCTTTTTTCGCGGCGGAGCTCGACCGCCCCTCGAAGTAGTCTGCTCGTATATCGACGAGCACAAGGACGAACTCGGAGTCGAGCCGATCTGTGCCACGCTGCGTGCTGCCGGCGTGAAGATCGCTCCGAGTACCTACTATGCCCGCAAACATCGACCAGCCTCGGCTCGACAGAAACGTGACGAGGTATTGAAAGAAGAGATCAGCACTGTGCACGGGAAGAATTACGATGCGTTCGGAGCCAGGAAGATGCATATCGTGCTCAACCGCGAACCTGACTCGCATGGTCGCGGGCATGTGGCCCGTTGCACGATCGAGCGCCTGAAGAAAGACCTCGATCTACACGGGATCAAGAGGGCCAAGGCACCGAACACTACGAGGTCAGCACCGCGGGAGAACTGCCCGGCCGATCTCGTCGATCGGCACTTCGAAGCCTTCGCTCCTGACCGGCTGTGGGTGGCCGATATCACCTATGTGCACACGTTCACAGGGTGGGTCTACGTCGCGTTCGTCACCGACGTGTTCAATCGCGAGATCGTCGGCTGGCAGGTCTCGAGGTCGTTGCATACCGAGTTGGCTCTTGACGCTTTGCAGATGGGGATCTATCAGCGTCGACGTGCCGGTGGCGACCTGTCTGGGCTGGTGCATCACTCGGACCGCGGAGTCCAGTATCGCGCAATCCGCTATGGCGAGGCCCTGGCTGAGCAAGACGCAGTCGCGTCTGTCGGGTCGAGAGGTGATTCATACGATAACGCCCTCGCTGAGGCACTGAACTCACTTTATAAGGCCGAGCTGATCCGGAACAAGGGCCCCTGGAAAGGTATTGATGATGTCGAGATCGCCACGGCTGAGTGGGTGCACTGGTTCAACACGTACCGGCCACACGGAGCGCTCGGTGGGGCGACTCCCGCCGCGTTCCGAGCCGACAATTTCAGTACGCTGCCACGGGTTGCCTAGCTCGTGCACCAGCTGATGAATTCCAAGTAGAAAACTCTCCATCAAACACGGGGCTCGACGCCACCTATGTCGATGTCCGCCACCGGGGTCGTGTCGTGTCTCAGGCCGTGGCTGTGGTCACGGGTGTCTCATCACAGGGCAGGCGGGAGATCCTGACCATGAGTGTCGGAGATGCCGAGTCCACGGACTTCTGGACACAGGTCCTGCGTGGGCTGCGTGAGCGGGGGTTGAAGGTGAGCACCGAGACTGATCCCGAAGGGGTCGCGCTGGTGATCTCTGATGCTCATTCGGGGATCAAGGCCGCGGTCAAAGCGATCCTGCCCGGTGCTGGGTGGCAGCGGTGTCGAGTCCACTTCGCTCGTAACGTCACTCAGCGCCTTGGCAGTGCGCACTCGAAGCCGGTCAACGCGTTGATCTCAACGATCTTCGCCCAGACTGAATATTCGCTTCGGTGGGATCCACCAATCGCGTGTGCGGGAGCCACTTTGTTGATCCCTGGATAGTGCGCGCGGGGACCACCAGTGGTGTGCTTGGGGGCCACCGCGCTTAGGCTCCTTCCACCGCGTGTATACGGCACGCGGTGGAAGGAGACCATTCATGGTACGCAAAATCAGAGCCAAGTTGGTGCTGCAGCTACGCGCAGACGGGCTGTCGGCACGAGCGATCGCGGCGTCACAGGGCATGTCGCGGAAGTCCGTGGCCGCGGTCATCGAGGCCGCCGATGCGGCCAGGCTACGTTGGGACGACGTCAAGGCCGGCACGGATGACGAGGTCTACGAGCTGGTCTTCCCAGGGCGCGGTCAGCATCACAGCGTGTTCGCTCAGCCGGATTGGGAGCAGGTCCACAAAGAGCTCGCTCGTGTCGGGGTCACGTTGAAGCTATTGCACAGCGAGTACGCCGATGACTGCGCGGCTGCGAGAGCGCCGGCAATGGGCTACGACCGTTTCTGCCGGACCTATCAGCGTCATGTCCTCGTCACCGGAGCCGCGTCCAGGGTCGGACACAAGGCGGGGCAGACGATCGAGGTTGACTGGTCCGGGCCTACGATGCAGCTGCATGATCCGGCCACTGGCAGGACGAGGATGGTGTACTTGTTCGTCGGCTGCCTGCCCTTTAGCCGGTACGCGTTCGTCGAGCCTGCCTTGGATATGAAGCAGGACACCTGGCTGCGGGCTCATGTGGCAATGTTCGAAGCCTTTGGCGGGTCGAGCCCACGGATCGTGCCAGATAACCTCAAGACCGGGGTACTCAAGCATCCCCGGGAGGGCGAGATCGTCCTCAACGATGCGTATCGGGAGATGGCGGCCCATTATCGTGCGGCGGTGTTGCCGGGCAGGACCAGGGCACCGAAAGACAAAGCCAGCGTGGAGAACACCGTGTCGCACGTCGCGACCTGGATCATCGCCGGACTACGACAGGCTCGGTTCCAGACCCTGCCGGAACTTCGGGCAGCGATCATCGAGAGAGTGGCCGGCTACAACGCTGAACCGTTCCAGAAGCGGCCCGGCTCCCGAGCCAGTGTGTTCGCCGCGCATGAGCAGTCGTTGCTGACACCTCTGCCGCAGGTGCCCTACGAGATCAGCCATTGGGTCTATGGACGGCGGGTTGCCCGCAACGGGCATGTGAGCTGGCAACGCAATCACTACTCGGTCCCGTTCGCGCATATCGGCACGAAAGTCGATCTGCGCATCACTGACCGGGTACTCGAGGCCTACCGGGGCACCGAGCGGCTGAGCAGCCACCTGCTGCTGGCTGAGGGCGCGGCCAATGAGTATCGGACCAACGATGCTGACCTGCCCACCGGTGAAAGATATCAGCCCTGGGATGGGCCAAGGGTGAGGGAGTGGGCCGAGCGAATCGGGCCTTCGGCCCTCGTGGTCGTCAACAGGATCTTCGAGTCCGTACCGATCGACGTGCAGGGACTCGATGCTGCGCTGGCGGTGCTGCGGCTGTCGCGACGTTTCTCGGCAGAGCGGGTGGAGGCCGCCTGCAGGATCGGCCTGGCTGGCCCGATCCGTTCCCCACGCTATGCCCACCTGCAGCCGATCCTTGCCACTGGACAGGACAGGGCCGAACTGTTGCGGCCACCAAGAGAACAACGCGTCGAGCATGGCGGCTATGTCCGCGGTGCGTCCTACTACGCAGAAGGGGACGCGAAATGAGTCAGATCGATACCGAGACCAAGCGCAAGTTGCGTGAGATGGGCGCGGGCCCGTTGTTAGAAGCCTGGGAGGGCGAAGACGAGGGCCTGGTGTTGGGAATGAGCTTCGAGGACAGGCTGCGGCTGGTCGTCGATGAAGCTCACTCGGCGTTCAATCATGACAAGGTCGAGGGCCTGATCCGGCGGGCCGGACTGCGTTACCCCGGAGCAGATCTGCGCCGCGTGGATCGAGTGGAGGAACGTGGATTGGATCGCCATGTCCTTGCCCAGCTGGGCACGTGTTCGTTTATCGAGCGTCAGCAGAACGTGGTATTCCAGGGCTTCACCGGTTCTGGGAAGTCCTACCTGGGGTGCGCGTTGGCGAAGCAGGCCTGTCAGCATCGGATCCGAGCGCACTACATTCGCATGCCTGATCTTGAAGAGGCGTGGGCGATTGCGAAGGACAAGCCGCAGGGGACGACGAAGTTCCTCCGCAAGTACGCTGCCTTCACGTTGCTGGTCATCGATGAATGGCTGCTCGATCATCCGGATGAGTCGATGCGCGGAATGCTGCTGGAATTGCTCGAGCGTCGTTATGACAGCACGTCGACGGTGTTCTGTACTCAGTATGCCAAGAAGGACTGGCACCAACGACTCGGATCCGGGGTTCACGCTGATGCGATCATGGATCGCATCGTGCACAACACCATCTGGGTTGATACCGGCACTCACAATATGCGAGAACAAGCGATGCTGAACCAGTAAGAAGATAGTCGGTGGGGGCCTGTGGCCCCCACCGACACCACTCCTGGCCCCCACGGTCAATATCGATGGTCCCGGGAGGCAATATCGAGTGGCCTTCACAACTTCAAATACTCACCGCCGTCATTGCCCAGTACAAGCAAGTCGCTGAGAGTCTGCGGGCGTCGTTTCCCGACATCGCCGACATGCTCGAGTCCGCCGAGGTCGATTTGACGGCGTTCGTGTCCATGCCCAGGCAGCATTGGCAGAAGATCTGGTCGAATAACCCGATCGAGCGGTTGAACAGGGAGATCAAACGCCGTGCTGATGTCGTTCAGATCTTTCCGAACCGGGAGTCGGTGACTCGGTTGATCGGGGCCGTGTTGCAGGAACAGCACGAGGAATGGCAGTACGGTGAGAGACGCTATTTGTCGGAGATCTCGATGCGCAAACTCGTGACGGTGTTGCATGGGCAGACCGAGGTCGACCCGGTCGGGGTGGTGATGCCGCTGACCGCGTGATTCGTAGCCCGACCCCGCTGCTTAACCTCGGGGTTTCATGATTAGGCGCGGCCAGATGCTGGACTGACAAGAAGAAAGTGCTCCTGACCAGGGATAATGATGTTTGCGACGACATCAATATTCTCTGGAAAAGGAGCACTCTCAGAGTGAAGCCTACCCGCACCTATCCCCGCCTGCACATCGATACCGCACCCAGCAACGCCCTCGGCCACGCCGGCGGGCTCCTGCTCACCGAAACCGTGCACACCAGCGGACTCGACCACCATCTGAAAACGGCGCTGGCACCGTGGAAGAAGCCCTTCGCCGTTCATGATCCAGCCAAGGTCCTTCTCGATCTCGCGATCACTCTCGCTCTTGGTGGTGACGCCCTGTCGGACTCCACAGCACTCCGCGACGAACCCGACCTTTACGGGCCGGTGGCATCGAATCCGACGATCACCAGGATCATCCAAACCCTTGCCAGCGACGTCGACCGGTCCCTGGCAGCGATCAACCAAGCCCGGGCAGCAGCCCGGACCCGGGTGTGGGAACTGGCTGGCAAACACGCCCCGAACCACGACGCCGATGCTCAGGATCCGTTGATCATCGACATCGATGCTTCTTTGATCACTGCCCACAGTGAGAAGGAGAACGCGAAACCCACCTATAAGAAAGGGTTTGGATTTCATCCCCTGCTCGCCTTCATCGACCACGGGGACTGTGGCACTGGTGAACCTGTGGCCCAGTTGCTGCGTCCTGGAAACGCGGGATCGAACACGGCTGCCGATCACATCAGCCTGGTCAAACTCGTCCTCGATCAGTTGCCCGATCGCAACCCTCGTCCGGGCAAGAGTGTCCTCATTCGCACCGACACTGCCGGTGGCACCCATGACTTCCTCGAGTTCCTCACGAGACGGCGTCTGTCGTACTCGGTGGGCTGGATGCTTCCAGGCAACACTCCCGAGCTGTATCGCCAACTCACGCAACTCAGTGCCTGGGAGTCAGCCTATGACACCAACGGTGAACCCCGCGACGGTGCTGATGTGGCCGAACTGACCGGGGTCCTCGACCTGGCCGGCTGGCCGGAAGGGATGCGGATCATTGTCCGCCGGGAGCGTCCTCATCCGGGTGCCCAGTTGCGCTTTGATGATGTCGACGGATACCGGGTCACCGCGTTCGCGACGAACACGAAGGGCGCTCAGTTAGCGGATCTGGAAGTCCGTCACCGGTCAAGAGCCAGGTGTGAGGATCGGATTCGCATCGCCAAGGACTCCGGGTTACGCAACTTCCCGCTGAAGGGATTCGATCAGAACCAGATCTGGTTAGCTGTCATCGCTTTGGCGGGAGAGATCGAGGCATGGAAGTCGTTGTTGGCGTTCCCGGACCATGAGATCCGCCGGTGGGAACCGAAGAAGCTGCGCATGCACGTCTACGCAGTCCCGGCGACAATCGCGAGAACAGCACGCCGGGCCGTGGTTCATATGAAAGAAACTGCCCGCTGGGCTGGAACCATCGTTGCTGGTCTCGACCGGTTGCGGAGTCTGCCGGGGCCAGCCCCAGGATAGAGCTTGGGTGTCCGTGTTCGTTCGAGTTGGGGAAAGGGCTGGGGTTGGATCCCCGCAGGGCCGTGGCGAAACACGGTGGTCGTGTCATGCCCGAATGGCAGAATCAGTGTCAGTACGCGGCAACGGAGCCGGAATCATAGGCAACCAGCTACCCATGAAAAATCGAGGTTAATACCAAGTTAAAGGAACTACCGAAGAACACCACGAAAAGGGACTTGACCTCCAACCTGCATACGCACAGCTATTTCAATGCGTTCGACCCCCTCCAAAACGAGTAAGCGCAATTTTCTGTCGAAATCGATGATTTCTTGCACATACTCAATTGAGCTCCCTGGGCGATAAGTCTCGAGGACGCGAACACGCGATCGACCGTCCTCATCTCGGTATCTTTCGGCATCGCGAAAGGGGTACAGATACCCAGTGAGTCGGTAGTACCCCGTGGAAGCTAGCAAGGCAAGGGCCTGATCTCGCGGATGTACGTCAACTCCTCGATCAGCGAGGTGGTCCACTTGCTGATCGATAGTGAGCCACGGTTTTTCGTAATCAGCCACTCTGCCTCCAAGAGTGAAGAAAATCGGCTCGCCCGCCCCTCAAGGGGACGAACGAACCGATCATGATGTTGTCGATTTTACTCTGAATTGTTGGCCACGTCGAGCATCAGTACTGGACTGAATCAGAAGCTAGAGAACTCATGGATATTGCGCTCATCCCCTACGGGTTTGCCCAATGTAAAACGATCGTTGTACCGTTGTCATCATGTCCACTACACGCACCGACATCGTCGCCAGCTGTGAGCCCATCTTCGACCGGAACGGCTTCGCGGCAACCGGCATGGATGCTCTCACCAAGGCAGCGAACGTCTCCTCGAGAACCCTGTACAAGCATCTGGGCAGCAAGACCGGGCTCACGATCGCCGTTCTCGAGGCCCGGATGGAACGCTTCTTCAGCACCTGCACAGCGTCGACTTTCGACGAGCTGCTCACCGGCCTTGAACGTTGGATAGAAGCAGAAGGAGCCCGTGGCTGCCTGTTCCTGCGGG
Organism: Brevibacterium aurantiacum; assembly: GCF_003932995.1. Classification (NCBI taxonomy): domain Bacteria; kingdom Bacillati; phylum Actinomycetota; class Actinomycetes; order Micrococcales; family Brevibacteriaceae; genus Brevibacterium; species Brevibacterium aurantiacum. The sequence goes on along the minus strand of NZ_CP025333.1, from coordinate 578,700 downwards.
CTCAAGGCGAAGCCGATGCGCTTGGCGCCGGTGCTGAGGTCTCCACCGTGATCGCGGAATATCGGCGGCGACTACGAGAGCTGATCGCCCACCTCGTCGTCATCGAGCTCGGTCGTGAAGATGACACTCTGTCCGATGAGCTGCTCATCATCTTCGAGGGTGCAACATCAACAGCCTCATACCTGGGCCTGCGCGCAATCGCTGCGGCCCGCAGTGCGGCGAGCGCCGTGCTGACGAAAGGAGATCCATGCACCTGCTGACCGTCTTCGCCCACCCGATCCGCACGAGCTATCCGGGTGCGGTGATGGATTCCTTCCACGAACCATTCGCAGTTGCAGGTCACTCGATCGATGTCCTCGATCTCCACACCGAGGGTTTCGACCCACGATTCACCGAGGCAGACCACAGCCACTTCTGGGGCGGTCCGATCCCATCCGGCATCGCCGACATGCACCAGCGGGTCGAGGCTGCTGACCGGTTGGCGTTCGTCTTCCCCGTCTACTGGTGGTCGATGCCGGCTATGATGAAGGGCTGGATCGAACGGGTCTTCACCGGCGACTGGGCCTATCAGTATGGCTCGGGTGTTGCCGATAGAGGTAAGGAGCCGCTGAACGGGCTCCTCCCCCGCATGCCCACAGCCCTCATCGGGGTCGGCGGTTCCAAGCAGAGCACCTATGACAAATACGGGTATGCGGACGCGATGCATGCCCAGCTCGACATCGGCATCTTCGCCTACTGCGGCATCTCCGATGTGGAAAGCCACCTCATCTACGACGTCGAGGGCGAGCACAACGCCGACAATCGAAGCGCCGGAATCACCCAAGCACGAGACATCGCCACCGCATTCGCGTCTCCGACCCGCTCGCCCCGAAACGCCAAGGAGGAGCACTTCGCGAGTTCGGCTCAGCGCAGGTAGATGCGGGTGGGGTCGAGATCGTCCCTGAGTACCGCCAGCTCTTCTGCCGTGGGCGCTTGAGTTGTTTCGAGATTGCTCGCGACCTTCAGGTCCCAACCAGTCTGTCGCACAACCTCGGCGGGGTCGACTCCTGGGTGCACTGCGCTCAGCGTGAGTTCCTCGTCCTGGGCGAATCGGGTCATGATTCCCAGGTCCGTGATCACGTGCGTGACTCCCGCGCCGGCAGGCATGGTGCCAACCTCAGACTGTGCCGCCCGGTGAGGGCTGGGTGAGGTGACGAAGTCGAGAGTCTCGACGAATGTGCGCGGGGTATGCCGACGCATGACGAGAAAGATTTCGGCCGCCCCGGCCATGGCTTCGATCGCTCCACCGGAGCCGGGCAGTCGACTGTCGGGGTGTTCCCAGTCCTCACCGATCAGAGTGGAGTTGAGGCTGCCATAGCGGTCTACCTGTGCGGCTCCGAGGAATCCGACATCGATGCGCTGCCCCTGCAGGACGTAGTTGAACAGGTGAGTCATCGGAATCACCGAGGCGGCCCCCGGAACCAGCACCGAGTCGGAGATCGTGCGCGGCAGGTCCGGCGGTCTGGCTCCTGTGACGCCCGATTCGTAGACGATCTCAATCTCCGGGGCCACGGTGCGCTGGGCCAGTGCAGTAGCCAGCGTCGGCAGGCCGTGTCCGGCGAAGACGACGCGGCGGCCGGCGAGTGCTCGGGCCGAATGGATGGTGAGCAGCTCGCTGCTCGTGACATCCCCGTCGTCCTTGTTCGTGTCCGTGTGGTCAGATGTGCCAGCGGTCATTCCCGACCTCCATAGTTGACGGGTGTCGAATAGGCGTCGCGGATGCCCAACTTGTCGAAATGGTCGGCTCCCAGCAGTGCGAGGAATTCCTCATGATCTGCAGTGGCGTGGATGTTGGTCTGCAGCCATTGCTTGACTGCCTCGGCATCACGGGCGAGAGCCGACCAGTCGCGGGAGAACGCATCGTCGCGGTCGTAGCATCCCTGCACGGCATGCGGGTGTGCGCCGCGTGGAACTTCGACGACGGCGTCAACGACATGGGAGGGAACGATTGTGCGGTTTGGGTCGGAGCGGATGATGGACTCGTCGACGATCTCTTCGACGGTCACGATGAGTCGCCGGCCTGCAAACGCGGCCTCGGTCTGGATTCCCAGCATCCCCCAGGCCTGCACATTTCCGGCCGAGTCGGCACGTTGAGCGTGGATGACCGTGAGGTCCGGATTGAGCGCGGGCACGACGTAGATCGGCGGACCGCCGAAGGGGTCTTCCACGGGTCTGATCCGGGGATTCTTCTGGGCGAGATCGCTGCCGCGATAGGACGCGATCGGCTGGAACGGGAGCTTCGAGGCACCGGCCTGATACCTGGCCACCATTCCGCCGTGGCTGTATTCGTCGAACCACAGCGGTTCCGGATCCGAGTGCTCAATTCTCCGGCGCAGTTCGTAGAGCGAGCCCGCCGAACTGTTGGCCACGAAGGCCGCGATCAGACCAGTGAGGCAGTTGGCGCCGAGGAGCTGGTCGACGATGACATCACAGGACATGCGTGCCAGGGTGAGGTTCGAGAATTTCTGTCGGATGATCTCGTGCGCGGCGGCGACCGGCACGAGGTGGCCGAAGCCTTCCAGCGCGACGGTGTCCCCATCGTTGAGATGGGTGCTGATCGCCTCTGACAGGCTCGTCGTCTTGTCCATCGCGTCCTCCTTGAGCATCGATTGACTGTGACCTCGATCATCCTGCCAAAATCATTTATGCCAGTCCAATGTAAATACTGCCCTTCATTCATACAGTTTGAGCATTATTTACACCCGGCATTCGTGTCACGCAATTATTTCGACCGAACGATCGCTTAGCCTCGATCGGCGCCGTAGACTCGAACTCGATAGGCATTTGCGCGCACCGGCTCCAATGGCGGACGGTCGAGATGAGGAGAAGCATGAGTGTTCTGTATCTGGTCAGGCATGGCCAGGCATCATTCGGCACCGATGTCTATGACCGACTGTCCGATCTGGGCAAGGAGCAGAGCCGTATCACCGGCGAGCACCTCGGCGCACAGCACGTCGCGCCGGTTCGCATCGTCCACGGAGAGATGCTGCGCCAGCGACAGACCGCCGAAGGCATCCAGACCGGACTCGGCAGCGCTTTGGAGCCTCAGATCGATTCCGGCTGGAACGAGTACCAGGCCTGGGAACTCACCGGGGCCCTGACCAATCCCGACCCTCGTGCGCAGAAGGATTCGAAAGTCTTCCAGGCCGAACTCGAACGCGGAGCTGCCCGCTGGGCCAGCGGTGAGCACGACGGCGACTATACGGAGACCTTCAAGGAGTTCGCCACCCGCGTCAACACCGCTCTCGATGACGCGTGTGCGGCAATGAGTTCCGGTGAGTCGACGATCGTCGTCTCCAGCGCCGGGGCCATCGCGTGGACGGCAGCCAGACTGCTCGGCGGCGGCTTCGACCAGTGGATGGCGTTCAACCGGGTGACCGTCAACACCGGAATCACGCGCATCATCACCGGCCGCAGCGGCACCAGCCTCGTCTCCTTCAACGAGCACGGCCATCAGGTTCCGGAGAAGGTCACCTACCGCTAGTCGGTGTCTACAGCAGGTACGGAGCCAACGCGGACAAGGCGACGAGGACCAGTCCACCGCCGATGCGTGAGGAGATCGACAGGAACGGCAGCAGGTTCAACCTCTGTGAGGCCTGAAGGACCGCGAGGTCACCGCTGGAACCGAAGTCGGCCAGTCCCAGTCCCGCCGAGATCGCCGATTCGATCCAGTACAGCTTGACCAGCCAGCCGACGAAGCCGGCGACGAGAGCGGCGATGACCACGGTCAGCAGCGTCATTGCCATGTATCCGGGGTCCGAGACCAGCGAGAGAACCTCATCGATATTGATGGCGATCACGCTGATGGCGACGAGGATCGCAGGAATCATCGCATTGGCGACGAAGACGTACCAGAGGTCAACGGACTCCTCCACGTACTGCGGCATCGGGACGAAGATCTTCGCCAGTGCGCAGATGACGATGAGGAATACGTAGGCGTGGAGCACCGGAAACAGATCGCTGAGCAGGTTCGACACGGTGAAGAGTGCACCGGCGATGAAGAAGCCCATCGCAGCCAACTTGACGGCCGCGGTCGGCGATTGGAGCTTCTCGGCAGTCGCCTCGGGCAGGCGGACTCCCTGGGCGAGGACACCCTTGCCGTTGAAGGCCTTGAAGCGGTGCCCATGCCTCTTTCCCGCATTGTTGAGAACAGCGGCAACAATGATGCAGATGATGTTGGCAACTGCGACTGCCGGCACCAGTGACGTCAGGTATTCCGCGGCAGATCCACCGCTGTTCTGAGCGATGATCTCTGAGATCGGAATGGCTCCGGCCGCGACACCGCCGCCCAGCACCGGTCCGGCGACGAAGAAGATCGCATAGCCTGCACCAACGCCGGTGACCTGCCCGATCAGTCCGATGACAGTGAAGCACACAGCGATCGTGACGATGATCGGGATGAGAATTCGGGCGCCGGCCTTGATGAGCAGGCTGCGCGGCATCCCGAGGATGCTGCCGGTGATGAGCGCCGCCACGACGAACTCCCCGAACCCCGAGGTGTCATAGAAGCTGGCCACCAAGCCTTCGATGGAGCCGGGCATCACACCGACGTACTTGAAGATCGCGGGAACGAGGATGCAGAGAATGACCCCGCCGCCGATCACTTTGAAATAGGGGATGGAGTTTCCCACCCACATCAGGATTCCGCCCAAGGAGATGACCACGGCGAAGGCCGCCGTCATTCCGGTCCCCTCGGAGGTGAGGCTCACTGCAACGAGGGCGATGATCGCCATCGGAATGAACGCCAGGACCGGCAGCCCCATGATCGTGCGATCGAAGGACGTGGCACTCTCCTGCACTTGCTCCGCCGGCGCAGAGTCCTCTTTGACATCTCGACTTGTCATGATTGTTCCGGTCCTACCTGGTAGACAAACTTCGTTGATTGCATACAGATCAGTGTATGGTGTTTCTAGAATCAGCTCCATTGCTGGGAACGATTGAAAGCATACCTCAGAATTTCGCATGATTGTATGCAACTTGTTGTTTCAAAGGAGAACCAGTGAACGAAGAGACATCGCGTCCCTCAGGTACAGGACCGCTGAGGGGAATCCGAGTTCTTGAGATGGGACAGCTCATCGCCGGACCGTTCTGCGGACAGCTGCTGGGCGACCTCGGTGCCGAGGTCATCAAGATCGAGGACCCCAAGAACGGTGATCCGATGCGCCAATGGGGACAGGCCACCATCAAGGGCTCATCACTGTGGTGGTCCGTCCTGGCCCGCAACAAGAAATCCGTGACCCTCAACCTGCGCACCCCGGAGGGCCAGGAAGCTGCACGCGCACTGGCCGAGTCTGCCGACATCGTCGTCGAGAACTTCCGCCCGGGCTCGCTCGAGAAATGGGGCCTCAGCCACGAGGAGCTCCAGAAGAACAACCCCGGGCTCATCATGCTGCGCGTCTCCGGGTTCGGCCAGTCGGGCCCCTATGCCAAGCAGGCCGGCTACGGCTCCATCGGCGAAGCCATGGGCGGTCTGCGCTACGTCGTCGGCGACCCGTCCACTCCCCCATCACGGGTCGGGGTGTCGATCGGTGATTCCCTGGCGGCCCTGTTCGGAACCATCGGCGTTCTCGCAGCACTCCAGGAAAGGCACAACAGCGGTCTCGGCCAGGTGGTGGACTCCGCGATCTACGAATCCGTCCTGGCAATGATGGAGTCCATGGTGCCCGAATGGGCCGACGACGGAATCCAACGAGAACGCAGCGGTTCGACCCTGCCCAAGATCGCTCCCAGCAACGTCTACCCCACCGCAGATGGACAATGGCTCATCATCGCCGCCAATCAGGACACGGTCTTCGCACGCTTGGCTGCGGCCATGGGCAATCCCCAACTCGCCGACGATCCTGAGTACTCCACCCATACGGCTCGAGGCGAGCGCCAGGCTGAACTCGACGAGCTGGTCGCCGAATTCTCTTTGCAGTACAAGGCCGATGACCTGGTCGAACTCCTCAACGAGCACTCCGTGCCGGTCGGGAAGATCTTCCGGGTCGAGGACATGCTCAGCGATCCGCAGTACAAGGCCCGCAGGTCCGTCGTCGAGGTCGAGAGCAAGGACTATGGGTCGGTGACGATGCAGAACGCCTTCCCGCGGCTCAGCCGCACCGACACCGCCGTGCGATGGGTCGGACCCGATCTCGGCCAGGACACCGAGGATGTGCTCACAGAGGCCGGCTATAGCCACGATGCTCTCGCAGAGATGAGAGACAAGGGAGTGATCCGCTGATGTGGAATCTGCCAGAGCGTGCTCGCGTCGTCGAGGTGGGGCTCAGAGATGGTCTCCAAGCCATCGAGACGCCGTTGTCCACCGATCGTAAGATTGCCATCGTCTCCGAGATGATCGCCGCCGGGTTCAAAGAGATCGAGGTCGCGTCCTTCGCTCACCCGAAGGTTCTTCCGCAATTGGCCGACGCCGAGGCTGTCCTGGCCGGAATCCCTCGCCCACCTGATGTTCGCTTCCGCGCTCTCGTCCCCAATGCCAGGGGTGCACTTCGGGCCGCGAAGTGTGAGCTCGATGAGCTGACGTTCGTCGTTCCGGCAGAGGACGGCATGGCGCTGAAGAACCAGGGAACGACGACGGACGGTCTGCTGGACCAGTTGGATGAGATCAGAGAGGTCTCAGGAGGGGCGGGACAGCGACTCATCGTCGCCGTCGCCTGCGCCTTCTTCTCCCCCTGCTACGGACCGGTGTCGAAGGATGCGCGCGACAAGGTCGTTCGCAAGGCGATCGAGGTCGGCGCCGATGGCGTCTACCTCGCCACGACGACCGGTGAGGAGACTCCGTTGGAGCTCTTCTCCGGCATCAGCGAGACGAAACACGATTTCCCGGACCTGGAAGTCGGGGCGCATCTGCACAACCGCAACGGCTTCGCCCCGGCGAATGCACTGGCGGCTCTGTCTGCCGGTGCCGACTGGCTCGAATCCTCAGTTGCCGGGCTCGGCGGAGACATGTGGTTCCCCGGCGATCCGAGCGTCCTCGGCAACATGGCAACCGAGGATCTCATCCATCTGCTGGATGGAATGGGCATCTCCACCGGCATAGACTTGAACCGTGTCAGACATATATCTGAAGGTCTCATCGAAGAGACGAAGTTCCCAGTCAGCTCGTTCGTCAGCCGAGGTGGTACTCGTGAGGAACTCGCCAACGCCACGTGGGACTAGTGTCCGATGCCTGTAGACGTTGACACCACACCGCCTCAGTTCGGCGACTCACAGTGGACTGAAGTCAGCTCACGCATCCTCGGCTTGGTGGTCTCTGGGGACCTGCCGCCGGGATCGTGGATACGCGAGAACGACCTTGCCGGTCGCCTCGGCGTGAGCCGGACGCCCATTCGTGAGGCCTTCCGTGAATTGGTGGGCGTCGGTGTCGTCGAGGTTGTGCCGAGGCGTGGGACGCGTGTGCGCAGCTATGACGCTGAAGAGATCGAGCAGATCTACCGCTCACGTGCGGTCATCGAACCCTACGTCATGTCCGAAAGCGTCGGTCGGCTCACCGAGGATGACTTCGCAACTCTGTCCGAGCTGACCGAACAGATGAAGAGCCTGGGGTCGGATCCGAGAACGCGGCACCACATCGCCTCGGTGAACAACGAATTCCACGCCATCTTCATCCGCAACAGCGCGGCTCAGTCCCTCATTTCGACGACGTCCAACCTCATGATTCCCATCGTCGTGGCGAAGCTGTTCGCCTCGTACTCGGACAACGATGTGTCGTCGAGCATGAACCATCACGATGAGCTCATCTCTGCGGCCCGAGCAGAAGACAAGGAATGGGTCGCTGCAGTGAGTAAGGCCCACATCATCAGCGGACTCAACCGGTTCAAGGCCATGCAGATGGAACAGACACCGGGCCAGGATGACTCAGAATAGTCGCCGCTCGCTGCCTTACTGCCCGGCCCGCCCAACCTTGACCTGCGCCTATACTCGCAGGCATGGAGCCTGAGACGAGATCGCCGTACGAGCGGGCCCTCGGCTCCCGATTGTCTGAGCTGCATCCGGTGCTGCAACGCTACTTCGCGGCGATTCCTGCGGGCTCGGTCGGGGTCGGCGAAGGCACCTTCCAACGCTTCGGCACCAAGCACTGGTGGCTGCGACCGGTGCTTGCCTGGGTGGCACGACGTCAGGTGATCGTACCCGGGATGCACCATCAAGTCCCGTTTCGGATCGAGAACCGCACCGTTGACGGCCAGCAGACCGCAGCTCGCACCCTGGAGCTGGAGTCGGGTACCTGGACGATGGTCGACGCGGTCTCACTGTCCGAGTCCGGCCAGGTCGTCGATGTGCTGGGCAGCCCGGCCCTGGTCGAAGCCGCCTTCGAAGTCGCGGCGGATAATGGTGGTTTGAGCCTGAACAGCCGTGGCGTCACCGTGCGGTTGGGGCCAATCCGTTTTCCTGTCCCGAAGGTCATTCGTCCGGTGATCGCCCTAAGCGAGCGCTACGTCGCCGAGGTGGCTCGCCAGTACGTGCGACTCACCGTTGACGTCCCCGTCCTGGGCCGAGTGTATGAGTACCACGGTTCGTTCACCTATCGATTTGAAGAGGAAGCCTGACTCTGCCGCGCAGTGAGTTCGGTGACCATAGTGCGCACGAGCGAACCCAGACGGAACCTCTCGGGGATCAACGGCTCGATTCCGTGCTCCAACAGCGGTGCTGCCGTGACGTTGCCGACCACAGCGGAGAGCACACCGTCCTCGTCGCTGAAAGCTTCGAGGACTTCGGGCAGCAGGCCCTGATCACGAGCGGCGTCCAAGAAGGCAGTGACCCCGGGCGCCGAGGTGAAGGCCACGGCATCACAACGGCGGTTCGCGACGAGTTCGACGGCGGCCACCACGGCGTCTGGATCCGGTGCGGGACCCCACCGGTAGACCACCAACGAGCTGACCTCGGCACCGGCTGCGGAGAAGGCTTCGTCCAGACCATCGGCGCCAGCGCCGTGGTGCTGCACCGCGATCCGAAGGCCACGCACTCCCTGTTCGAGCAGAACCTGCTGGATCTCTGAGTTGGTCTCTGATTCGGCAACCCAGGCCGGTTTCAGGCCCGCGGACTGAATCGCACCGCGGGCCTTGGGACCGCGGGCGATGATCTGGGCTCCGGTGAGCATGGCGTGCCACTGTTCGCTGAGCCCTTCGGCCTCGGCGACTTCAGCCCAGCCATTGAAGCCGACGCCGGTTGTGACTACAACGATGTCGGGGTGGGTGTCGATGAGTGCACGGGTGCGTGCAACGAGTTCGGGGTCATCGACGTTGGGGATGACCGACAGTGTGGGCGCATGAACGATGGCCGCACCGTGCCGTTCGAGGGCGGTCGCGAACTGTTCGGCCTTCCGCTGAGCAGTCAGGACCACGCGACATCCGGACAGCTTGCCGTTCAGGTCACTTCGAGACTCATCCATGGACATATCCTTGCCGCCGCACGACTGTCAGGGCAACTCGTACATCGCGACGACACCCGCTAACCCCGGCTCACCACCTCACCCATGCATCCGCGCACCCTTAACCACCCGATCGACTGCGTTCTTCGGCCCCCGCAGAGCAATCCCCACCAGGTTGAGATCCTCAGCAGCAACCGATGCCACGGCCTCACGGTTGGCCGCGTCGTGTCCGGTCGAGAACAGTTCCTGCGTATAGACCGCCAGAGGAATCCCGCGGCCGAGTGCCTTCTCCCGAGCCTTCGCCAACAGTGCTCCATCGGCCGTCATGACAAGGACAGGCTGGCGCAGCATCGGCAGATAGTCGTTGCCGTCGCCGTCGCGGTAGTTCTCCCCCACCAGCCCCGATTCGCTCGTGGCAATGCCGCTGGTCAGGAACGCCGTGACGTTGAGTTCCTGCCAGGGAAGCAGGTCATCGCGGAGAACCACGACGACCTTAGTATCGAATCGGACCACCTCGGCGCCGGTTGCACCGACCGAATCGGTGGAGCTGCCTGAATCTGTTTCTGCTGTGTTCGTGTTTTCGTGCATGCTCTCACTCTGACCGGTTTCCACAGGTGGGTCTTGTACGTTTGTGACATGGCAGATGTGATCCACGCGTGGCACCCGGATGTGCCCCTGGTGCAGGAGGTTCTCCACGCACAGTTCGAGCATCATGCCTACCCGTCCCACACTTATGATTCGTGGACGGTTCTGCTCGTCGATCAGGGCACCGTCACCTACGATCTGGACCGGCACGAGCACCGGACGACGAACTCGACGGTGACGCTGCTGCCGCCGCAGGTGCCCCACGATGGTCGCTCGGCGACTCCTGATGTTCCGTTCCGCAAACGCGTGCTCTACCTCGAACCCGAATGGCTGTCCCTGAGCGCCGTCGATGCTGCGGCGGAGGCTCCGACGCTCTTCGATCCGAGCGTCACGTCGACTGTCGACCAGATCCATGCCGCACTGAATGATCCAGCCGATGTCCTCGCCGCCGAGTGCGGGGTCCTTGCCCTGCGCGAGCTCGTGCAGCCGCATCTGAAGTCACCGGTCGACATTGCTTCTGACAAGCCCTTGGCCCGTCGTCTGCGTCATCTGCTCGATGATCGCCTGGACGAGACCTTCACCATCGCCGAGGCGGCCGCTGACTTAGGTGCCCACCGCAGTCACCTCGTCCGGGTATTCACCCAGACCTACGGGATCGCCCCGCACCAGTACGTCATCGGCCGTCGCGTGGACCGCGCCCGCCGACTGCTCCTGACCGGCCACTCCCCCGCGGAGGCGGCCGCCCAGTCGGGCTTCCACGACCAGTCCCATCTCACCCGGCACTTCCGCCGGACGTTGGGAACGACACCGGGAGTCTTCGCGGCCTGAAGCTAGGAGCAGACCCACCAGCGAAGTAGAAGTTATTCAAGCCTGGCGTTGACTGAGCCAGACCGCTATCTCCTTAACAGACAGATTGTTGTCGACAACTTCGTCCTCGATGAAGGCAACAAGTGACTGTGTCCCGAGGTTGAGTTCCACGCCGTTGGCCAAGAGGAATAGCTCGCATGAGGCCCACGCACAACGCTTGTTCCCGTCGAGAAAGGCATGAGCGTTGGCGATATGAGATAAGAGGACAGCTGCCTTCTCAAACAGAGTCGGATACGGCACTTGGCCGAAATAGTCGGTCTGTGGCGAGAGGACCGCCGACCCGAGCTTGCCGTACTCAAGTAGAGGAGCCGAGGACTCTCTGTCGTGGATCTTGATAACAAGATCCACGCTTAAATACTCGATCACCTAGATGCGAGGAGGTCCAGGGCTTCTCTCCGCTCGGTGCGGATCTTGCTCAGAAGCTTTTCGAACTTCTCATCACCGATGATGGCAGCATCAAAACTAGGCCTAGTTGGACCCTCGCCCTTCAGCGCCTGCATCGTGTACTCCTTCTTCATATCCGTCGGGGCAATCGCCCTGCCAGCTTCGTGCCCCCCGCTAAGAGAGTTGAACGTCTTCTTCCAAGGCGACTCGCTATGAGTCCGATCCACGAGCTGCGTAGCCGTGAATTGATTGTAATAACCGACTATCGCATCGACGACGCTCTTGAGCTCGGCGGAAATGCCGTCCGATCGAGGCACCGTGGCGGTAAAATTCTTGTACGCGAGTTCTGTGGTCGGCCCGTACTGCCAAGCTACAACTGGATCGGAGAAAGCATCTTGTCCAGTCCATGCCAGTGACCAAGCCTGTGTGTAATAGACCAGCTTCATGGCTTTCGTGACACTAACCTCGGGCAATGCAAACTTGATGTACTGAAGTACATCCACAGAAGTTGTCATTGCGCCCACCACCTCGAACGAGATTTTATTAGTTATCCCTATTCTACGCGAGGGACGAACTGAAGCGAAGCAAATGCTCTGGCTACCGACCATCTCTCGCAGATTGTCGCCGTTGACCCCATGCGACCAGCCGATACCGAGGTGCTGGTCCGTCCAGCGAGTTCGGGCCAGTCGGTCGTTGAGATCATTGAGATCGGATTGGTCGACATTGCTCTGAAAAGGCTGCGTTTCAGACATGGAAACAGCATGGCAGACGGGTATGACACGGGCCGTCTTCGTTCTGCCCGTCAGGCTGCGTCATCTGTTTGATGGTTGCATGGAAGAAACCTCCACCCCACCGATTCAGTCAACGAACGTGCAGGTGACGACTCCCAGATCGTCAAACCTCGCCGACAGGGAATCCCCCGGTTCAACTGGGATGGGTTCGCTGCACGTGCCCGTAGTGATGAAGTCTCCCGCGGCCAGGCCGATATCGACGGCGGAGAGCTCATTGACCAGCCAGGTCAGTGCTGCGACTGGGTCACCGAGAACGTTTCTGCCGACTCCCTCAATGGTTCGGGGCCCTGCTGGGCCGTCGACTTCGGCGGTCATCGACACCTCAGCCAGATCGCGCGAGGTCCAGGTCTCCTTCGCCGCTGGCCCCAGCACAAACCGGTGCCCGCAGGCGTTGTCGGCGATCATCTGCAGAGCACCCGCCGTAGTGACATCGGTGAAGCGAGAACTTGGCAGTTCGATTCCGAAGTGCAGCGCAGCCACCGCCGCCACAACCTCGTCGAGGGTGTAAGGGTTTGGGCGCGGCGGCAGCGTCGTGCCGAGGACGAACACGAACTCCGGCTCGGCCAGACACATCGAATTGCCGCTCAGCGACACGGCCTCCCCATCTACTTGGACGCGATCAGCGAGCACGCGACTGCCCAGCGGGCCCTCGACATTGATGTGCCGTTGCCCGGCCTCACTCGTCGCCGCAATCTTCCATCCGAGGGTGGGCTGACCTTCCAACTCGGCATAGCGGGTCTGCATCGAGTAGGCCTCTGCTCGAGTTCCAGGAACAGCTCCTGCCGGCAGCGCATCAATCGCCGCCCCCTGCAGACCCACCTGGTGCACAGCGGTGGCACCGCGTTCGATCTTCTCCGTCGAAGACATCGCATTCACGTCCGTCATGAGATCAGTGTGGCACGGCGCAAGTCAATCGTGGAGGAGCGACCGGCAATCGGTCACATCGTCAGCACTGTCTTCGGCAGGTGACCCTCGTCCATCTGCCGATGGACCTCCACAACGTCCTCGAGCGGGGCTGTGGCCGGAGCAGGCACATGAAGCTCCCCGTTCTCGATGAGCTCAGCGACGTATTCGAGCGCAACATGATCCGGTTCGACGATGACGTTCGTCCAGCGAACACCTGCCTGCGTGGCCGCCTCGTCGAGGCCCTGCTGCTGTCCCGAGGGCACTCCCACGATGATCCCGTCCTGCTTGGTCAGTGAAACTGCGCGAACTGCGAACTCCCCACCGATGAGGTCGATGACGACGTCGACATCGTGAATCGGACCACCGCCGAGGCTGGGGTCGTCGAATTCCTCGCTCGCATAGTCGATCACCCGGTCCACACCGAGAGACTCCAGACGCTTCAGCTTCTCTCCCGTTGCGTGACCGATGACAGTCGCGCCCAGCTTCTTCGCCATCTGCACAACATAGATACCGACGGTGCCGCCACCGCCGAGGACGAGCACGCTCTGCCCTCTGCGCACATCTGCGGCTTCGTGCACGATCTGGTAAGCCGTCGTGGCAGGTAGAGGAATCGACGCGGCAGTCGCGAAATCCAGAGAATCGGGAATGCGCACGAGGTGGCGAGACGGTGAGGTCACAAATTCGGCATACCCGTCGGCCGGGTAGGGAAAACGGGGCATCCCGAAGACGCGATCACCGACAGCGAAACGATTCACCCCATTGCCCAGGGCGGAGACCTCACCGGCAATATCCCAGCCGACGGTGATGGGGAATGCGCCCATGAGCTTTGCTACGGAAGCTCCGCCACGAGTCTTTCCGTCGACCGGGTTGACCCCCGCGTGGCTGACTCGCACCTGAACCTCAGTGGGAATGGGTTCGGGGATCGGTGCGTCGTGGATCAGGGTGAGAACTTCCGGACCGCCGAATTCGTACTGGACTACCGCACGCATCTTGCTCATGTCTCCTCACGTATGCTTCGCTCTGGCCTGCTGCAGTGACGCATCAAGGGCAGAGGATGGGGTCAGACTGTGAGCATATCCCGCACATCGGCATCAGTGGAGAAGACGTCTCAGCCCTCGTCTCCGCGTGGCAACTGATCACTTGGGGTGCGCGCAGGGCCTGATTTGCGTGTCCACCACCAGATGATCGCCGTGATGACCGCGATCACGAACGCGGGAAGCAGCTGGTAAGGCGTTCCAACCCCGGCGGACCGGTCTCCGATGGCCGCTCCGAAGTCAATCCGCAGATAGAACGCTGCCAGGAAGCTCAGGGTGTTGAGCACAGCGTGGAGGACGATTGCGATCTCAAGCCCACCCGTGCGCCAAGTGATAATCGACAAGCAGCTGAACAGAGTCAGGTACCAGGTGATGATGTACGGATCGGTGGATCCGTGCATGGCGGTGAATGCCGCGCTGGTGACGACGATTCCGATGATCAACCCGAGGCGCCGGCTGTGCGTCCAGCTCCCGAGGATGCGGAAGACCAATCCGCGGAAGCCGTATTCCTCACCCGCCGCCTGCAGCGGAGTCAGGAGGAAGGTGATGATGAACATTGCGATGAGATCCGTGTGCGCCCAAGGGACCTCTTCAACCGGCCCCAGAAAGCCGATGGCGTTGACGAAGAGCCACGCAGGACCGAACACCAGAAGCGATTTGCCGAGCAGGTCGAATCGGAACCGCGAGGACACGGAGTGCAGCGACGCTGCGGGTTTTCCGTAGAGCCGGCGCTGGATGAGCATGCTCCACGGGATGAGAAGGGCAAGGCCGATCATGCTTCCGGCATGCCGGGCCGGCGTGTAGTCGGAAGGACTGTCTCCCAGCCCCGTGTCGATGACGGCGCTGAGCCAGTTGGCGGCGAGGGAGAAGAAGACCAGTCCTGCCAGCAGCAGCACGATCGCAAGGATGCCGCGTCCTATGCGCCGATGGTTGCCGGCGAGGACTCGGTGATATTCCACTCCACTGGGAACTGCAGAGAAGTCCTTTGGTCTCCCCTCAGGGCTGAGAAGCCAGACAGGCCTACTTGACGTCGTCATGAGATTCCTTCCACAGTGACCACCGCAATACCCTCTAGAGCAATACAGTGTATTGGCGACTTGAGGTCACTAGCGTAAACTACTAATACGGCGTATTGGAAGGGGGATGATGGAACTTCAACCACCAGAGGGCATCAGCAGCAGAGAAAAGATCCTGTGGGCCGCCGCGACGATGCTCGGAGAAGAGCCCGGAGCGATGATGAGCGTGCGGGCAGTTGCCAAGCGGGCCGGAGTGAGCACGGGTTCGCTCCAACACCATTTCCCCACCAAACGTGCGCTAATGGATGAGGTGATCGCTCGGGTGTATGACCTGATCATTCCCGTCGACGCAATTCATGACACCTCGATACCTGCACGGGAGAGACTCGTGGCATGTCTGCAACGGCTTCTCGTATCGGCCGGAGCCGATCCACGAGACGCGTGGCGTGAGACCTTCGACCGTTACATCGCAACCGAGCCCTCGGAAGGGGCCAGGGCACAGTACTTGGCCAGCGAACGAGAGCTTCACCGCCGCATCGAATACTGCCTGAATACCCTCGAGGACGAAGGCGCACTGCTGCCAGGTGACAATGCTCGACGAGCCCGTATCCTCTTCACCTTCGTCAACGGGCTTTCGATCGCACAAGCACTGCCCTCTGACGACACGCAGCTGCCCACCGAGGTCGAGACGCTGTATGCGGTCGCCGATTGGGTCTTATCGCAATGACTATTGATCGCCAGCGGCGCGAGCACCGTCGATAGGCACCTGCCCTGCCTGCACTTATGAAGCCGCGTGCTCCCGCACCCGCTCGAGGACGGCACGTGCGATGTCCTCGGGCCGTGATTCCGGGAGCCAGTGCGAGGCGCCCACAAGTGGGACGAAACGGTAAGGGCCCTCGACGTAGCTGGCGCTGAGTTCAGCCGATCCGCGGGTGAAGGCAACATCCTCGCTGCCCCACACGAAGGTCGTGGGAACAGTGATCGGAGTGCTCGCTGTCCGTTCGCGGCCATCAGCGGCCTGATAGTACTTGAGGACTGAGAGCATCGCGTCGGGTTCGCTCAGCCGCTCCACGTAGGAGGCCGCCATGCCGTCGGGGACGTCACCGCCGTAGAGTTCGATGAGGCGCTGACCGTCGTTGCGCAGCAGCGTCCTGGCTACGCCTTCCGGGTGGTCTTGGATCGAACGCATATAGGCCATGCGCTCGTACTGATCCGGGTCCGCTCGCACCTGCTTGGCATGGGCGATCGGGTGCGCAGTCGAGACGACGGTGCTGGTGAGCAGCCGCTCGGGATGGTTGGCCGCATAGTGCCAGGCGACCATCCCACCCCAGTCATGACCGACGAGGTGGAAGCGCTCGAGCCCCACCTCACGTGAGATCACATCGAGATCGGCGACGAGGTGAGCCATCGTGTATTCGTCGACCGATTCGGGGCGCACATCGGGCGAATAGCCCCGCTGGTCGTAGGCAACGATGCTCATCCCCTGCTCAAGAAGGAGCGCAGCCGTGGACTCCCAACAGGATGCGAACTCCGGCCACCCGTGCAGCAGCAGCGCATCGCCGAGGGCCGGGTCAGGGCGGGCAGGAGTGGCCCGGAAGCCGCGGAAATCGCCGCGCTGCGTTCTCACTCTCAGTTCCCGCGCCTCAGCGGTGACCGGCAGCTCGGCCAAGCGCGCTGCCACCGAGCCATTGTCGAAGGGATGACCGATGGGTTCTTCGTGTGACGTCGTTGTCGTTGTCATTGCTGACTCCTAAGTGCGGCGGGAACCGTCGGCAGGGATGCCCAGTGCGTTGAGCCACAGCTTCGTTGCGGTCTCCACCAAGAGCTCATCAGTGCCCCAGCCCGGTTCGTTCAATGCGTACTTGTAGAACGCCATGCGTCCGACCATCAGCGATAGGGCTTTGGCAGACATGTCAGAATCAAGACTCGGATCGGCGAAGCCTTCATCCTGAAGCTTCTTGACCCACTTGCTGTTGCGTTTGGCGAAGGCCTGCCCGCGATTGAGACGCAGCTGCCGGAACTCCGGATCAACCGATGCGACCTGCTCCAGCAGGAGCATGAGCCTGGCATTGCGCTTGTACGCCTCGATGTAGGCCCGATTGCCGGCCTCGAGCGACTCCACGACGGTGCGATTCTCATGATGCTCCTGCGGAGGTCCAGGATGGAGCATGTCCTCCTGGGCCTCCTGCAGGACCGCGGCCAGCGCCTCTTCTTTGCTGTCGAAGTAGGTGTAGAAGGTACCCGTTGAGCACTGGGCTTCCTTCGTGATGTCCGTCAGACGCGAATCGATGAAGCCGTCGCGCTCGAACACGGCACGGGCAGCGGCGACGAGGGAGGCGCGAGTGCGCAGTCCGCGCGCGGTCGTCGGGAGGTCACGCTTCGGTGCCGCACCGCCGTGTGCAGGCGGATTCTCACCGTGTTCTTCGTTCTTCGACATCATCAGCCCATCATACGATCCGCCGTGTCGCCGTCAGCTGGCGTCGAACCCCTCATGATGCCAACCCGTTCTCTCTGGCGACATCCCAGCCGTGGTCGATGAGCGCTTGGATGTTCTCCGGCGTCGGGGTGAAGCCGGCGGCGTTGGCGGGGTTGTCGAGAACCCTGCGATAGACGCCTTCGGCGATGATGGCGACCTTCCAGACGCCGAGCACGTGCCAGAAGCCCAGGCTCTGCCCGCTGCGCCCGGACGCCTGCAGATATTCCGCGGTCATCTCGGCTCGAGTCGGAAAGCCCTCGACCATCGATGCGGCGAACATTCCGCCGGGCATTTCGCCTGCCTGAGTCCAGTAGGCGAGCGCACTGCCGGTGTCCGCCAGCGGATCGCCCAGGGTCGAGAGCTCCCAGTCGAGAACTGCACGGATCTCTCCGCTGCGCTCATCGATGATGACGTTGCGGACGTGGAAGTCACCATGGACCAGCCCGATCTCGTCCGAATCGGGCTGGTGCTCCACGAGAAGCTGGGTGAGGGCGTCGAGATCGGGCCGCTCCTGGGTTCGGCTCTCCTCCAGCTGCCGAGTCCACCGTTTGAGCTGCCTCGGCGCGTAGGGCCTGCGCGAGGCCAGCTCGCCCAGTCCCACAGCATCGATATCGACGGCGTGGACCTTCGCCAGCGTCCGTGCCAGGTCGAGGCCGAGCCTGCGCCGCACCTCTGGACTCAGTGCCCGTGTGGTCTCCTCATCATCGACGACCGTTCCCTCGACATGCTCCATCAGGAAGACAGGGACGTCGGCGACACCACCATCGGTGCACACGCCGATCGTGGTCGGGACCGGAGCTCCTGTTCCCTGCAGCGCCGACATGATCCTGTACTCACGTTCGACGTCATGCGCCGAGGCGAGCAGCCGGCCCAGCGGGGGCCGGCGGGCAATCCAGGAATGTCCCGCCTCGTCATCGATGCGGTAGGTGAGGTTCGACTGCCCTTGACCGACCCTGGTTCCGCTCAGCTCTCCGGTGACCGGTTCGCCGATGTCGCGCATCCAGACGGCGAGCGCAGTCAGGTTGAGCTCGACGCTCATCCGGCTTCCCGAGCATTCTTTCGCCGGCGCAGCTCCCGCCGGGCGATCGAGCGCTTGTGCACCTCGTCGGGTCCGTCGGCCAGTCGCAGGGTGCGCAGGTGGGCATAGAAGCCGGCCAGCGGGAAGTCGTCGGTGACGCCACCGCCGCCGTGGACCTGGATGGCGCGGTCGACGATCTTCAGCGCCATCTCGGGGGCTTTGACCTTGATGGCCGCGATCTCCGTCGCCGCTTCTCTGTTGCCCACGGTGTCCATCATCCATGCCGCCTTGAGCACGAGGAGACGGGTGGCTTCGATCTCGATGCGCGCCTCGGCGATCCATTCTTGGATGTTGGCCCGCTCGGCGACGGGCTGGCCGAAGGTCACCCGCTGCTGGGCCCGGTCGATGAGCAGGTCGAGGGAGCGTTCTGCCATGCCGATCGACCGCATGCAGTGGTGGATGCGGCCGGGGCCCAATCGTGCCTGGCTGATGGCGAAGCCTTCGCCTTCACCGGAGAGCAGTGCGGACTTGGGCACCCGCACGTCCTCGAAGAGGATTTCGGCGTGGCCCTCGCGGTCCATGTACCCGAACACAGGCAGTCCGCGGACGATCGTGATTCCCGGAGTGTCCTTGGGCACGACCAGCATCGACTGCTGGCGGTGGGTCTCGGCGCTCGGGTCGGTCTTGCCCATGACGATGAAGACCTTGCAGTTGGCGTGGAGCGCATTCGAGGCGAACCACTTCCGACCGTTGAGCACGTAGTCGTCACCGTCGGAGGCGATGCTCATTTCGACGTTCGTCGCATCGGAGCTGGCCACGGCTGGCTCCGTCATGCAGAAGGCTGAGGCGATCTCTCCCGCCAACAGCGGCTTGAGCCATTTCTCTTTGTGCTCGTCGGTCCCGAAGAGGGTGAGCACTTCCATGTTTCCCGTATCCGGGGCATTGCAGTTGATGGCTTCGGGCGCGATCTCCGGGCTTCGCCCCGTGATCTCGGCGAGGTGGGCGTACTGCACGTTCGTCAGCCCCGCACCCCATCCCTCGTAGGGCAGGAACAGGTTCCACAGTCCCCGGCTCTTCGCCTCCCGTTTGAGGTCCTCGAGGATCGGCGGGTGGAAGTTCGGATCCCCGGCCTCCGCACGCTGCTGGTGGTAGACCGACTCTGCCGGGTAGACGAATTCGTCCATGAAGGCGTTGAGTTTGTCCTGGTATTCGCGGGTCTTCTCGTCAGGTGCGAAGTCCATGGTTCCTGCTTTCTCATCAGTTCTGATCGGTAGAGCGAAATGTTTCAGTACAGCGAAATTTTTCGGTTCTGCGAAAAATGCTCACCTCGCCGAGGCGGCTGGATCGTGCTCGTCTCCGTTGACGTCGAGGAGCACTTTGCCTCGAACCGAGCGGGAGTCGATGATCTCGAGTGCTTTCCCTGCCTCCTGCATCGGCAGAACAGCGTGGGTGCTCGGGTTGAGGATCCCCGCTGACAGGTGCGGCCACAGCGACTCCCACTGCTGAGCCACCATCTCGGGCCGGCCGGCCAACGCGGCACCCCAGCCCACGCCTGCCACGGAGATGTTGTTCAGCAACAGTCGATTGACCTTCACTTCAGGAATCTGGCCCGCGGTGAAACCGAGCACGAGGAGCGTGCCGAACGTCGTCAGGCACCGCAGGGAATCGGTGAACCGGTCCCCTCCCACGGGGTCTGCGACGAGGTCGACCCCGTGTGGGTAGATCTCTTTGACTTTCGTCTTGAATCCATCGGCGAAGACCACATGCTGAGCGCCGAGGTTGGTCACCGTTTCCGCCTTCTCCTCAGTCGAGACGACGGCGACGACCTCGGCTCCGTAGGCGAGCGCGACCTGGACCAGTGCGCTGCCGAGACCGCCGGCAGCACCGTGGATGAGGACGCTCTGTCCTGCCTCAAGGTTTCCTCGTACACGCAGTGCGAAGTCGGCTGTGAGCAGGTTCATCGGCATTCCCGCCCCGGCTTTTAGGGACACAGTCTCCGGCAGGGGCAGGACGCTCGCGGCGGGGACTGCCATGATCTCGGCGTAGCCTCCGGTGCCGGCGACGCCGAGGACACGGTCTCCGACAGCGAAACCGGTGACTCCTTCTCCCACTTCGCGTACCATTCCGGCGACCTCGGACCCCATTGTGTAGGGCAGGGGCGGCTGCATCTGATATTGCCCGCGGGATTGCAGAAGTTCGGGGAATGTCACGCCTGCGTAGGCGACGTCGATGAGCACCGTGCCCGGCTCGGCCGTGGGTGCTTCGACGTCGGCGAGGGCCAGGGAGCTGGGCCCGTCGGTGGCGTTGAGCTGTACTGCCTTCATAAAATCTGCCCTTTCTTGTTCGCTTCGCCCTAGAGGCCCGTTGATGCGACGACGCCGCCGTCGACGACGATGGTCTCGCCGACCACGTAGTCTCCGGCGCGTGAGGCGAGGTAGGTTGCAGCCCCGGCCATGTCTTCGGGTGTGCCGATGCGTCCTGCGGGGACACGCTTTTGGATTTCGTCACCGTGGTCGCGGGCGTCCTTGTTCATCCGTGAGGGGAAGGCTCCGGGGGCGATTGCGTTAACGATCACCCCGTCTGGGGCGAGTTGAGCGGCAAGCCGCTTGGTCAGGTGGATGACTCCGGCCTTGCTCGCGTGGTAGCTGTACGTCTCGTTCGGGTTCGTGCGGATGCCGTCGATGGAGGCGATGTTGATGACCTTGGCGAGATGGTCGCCACCGGCAGCCGCTGCGCGCAGTTCGGGAGCCAGATTCTGGGTCAGGAAGAACATGGACTTGAGGTTGAGGTCCATGACCTTGTCCCAGCCGTGCTCGGGGAACTCATCGAAGGGTGCACCCCATGCGGCTCCTGCGTTGTTGACGAGGATGTCCAGGCTCGACTCATGCTCCCGCAGTCGCGAGACGACGGCGTCGAGTCCCTCCGGGGTGGAGATGTCGCCGGGGATGGATGTGCAGGTCCCCTTCTCAGACATCTCAGCTGCCGCTGCGTCGCATTCCTCGGCCTTGCGGGCGGTGATGTAGACGCGCACGCCGAGTTGGACGAATCCTTCTGCGATCATTCGGCCGATGCCGCGCGAACCTCCGGTGATGAGAGCGCTGCGTCCGTCGAGGTTGAAGAGTGTTGACATGTTCATGCGGATTCCTTCAGTCGTGTGGGGAGGCTCGGGTGTCAGACTTCTGCGCCGTGCTCGGTGAAGAAGCCGATCGATTCGGCCACGCACACGGGCTTGTCGATGCCTTCGGCTTCGAAGACCTGGGTCGTCGTGATCTGGGCGGAACCGGACTTCTTTCGCTCCACCTCGGTGACGGTGGCATGCATACGAACTCGTGAGCCCACTGGACGGGGATTCGGGAAGCGGACCTTGCCGTAGCCGTAGTTGAGGCTGTGCGCGAAGCCGTCGAAGGCCATGAGTTCCTCCATGAAAGCCGGCCCCAGGGAGAGCGTGAAGAGGCCGTGGCCGATGGTTCCGGCAAACGGTCCTGCCGCCGCCCGTTCCTCGTCGACGTGGATCCACTGGTGATCATTCGTCAGATCGGCGAAGGCATTGATGTCGTCTTGGACCAGCACATGCCAGCCGGTCGGGCCGAGCTCTTGGCCGACAAGCGCCTCAAGATCGGCGATCGAGGTGGGGCGAATGGGAGTTGTCATGGTCTGCCTTTCTGTGGGTGCCAAGCCACACTTGAAATTGAGTTCATATTCGATAACGTAAGAGTAGCCGTGTGAGCCGCATCACTTCAAGTGGCAGTGGCATCTGGTGCACGGTCGAGCCACGTATGCGAAGGAGCAGCACCTATGGCACAAGTGCAGACTGTCACCGGCCCCATCGACAGCAGCAGCCTCGGCAGGACCCTCGTCCACGAGCACATCTTCATCGTCAACGAGGAGATGCGGCAGAACTACGACATGGGGTGGGACGAGGAGGAGAAGATCACCGACGCCGTGGCGAAGCTCAATGATCTCAAGGCCGCAGGCATCGACACGATCTTCGACCCAACCGTCGTCGGACTCGGACGCTACATCCCCCGGGTTCAGAAAGTGGCGGAGCAAATCGATCTCAACATCGTCGTGGCCACGGGACTCTACACATTCAATGATCTGCCGCATAAATTCGATCACCACGGCCCGGGGCTGCTCATCGATGAGCCGGAGCCGCTCGTCGGTCTCTTCGTTACTGATATCGAGACCGGCATCGCAGACACAGGGGTCAAGGCGGCGTTCCTCAAGTGCGCCATCGAAACACCCGGCCTCACCCCTGGAGTCGAACGCACGATGCGCGCCGTCGGTCAGGCGAGCGCGCAGACCGGTGCGCCCATCACGGTCCATACGAACCCGAGCACCGAATCGGGCCTGGTCGCACAGAGAGTCCTCAAGGAGGAGGGCGCAGATCTGAGCAAAGTGGTCATCGGGCACTCTGGGGATTCGACCGATATCGACTACCTGATGACGATCGCGGACAACGGATCCTTCCTGGGGATGGATCGCTTCGGAATCGATGCCTATCTCCCGACCGAGCAACGCGTGGAGACAATCGTCGAACTCGTCCGCCGCGGATATGCCGAGAAGATCACTCTCGCTCATGACGCATCGTGCTATATCGACTACTTCACGCAGGAGGAGAAGGAGACAGCGCAGCCCAACTGGCATTTCCGTCACATCAGCGACGAGGTCATTCCGACTCTGCTCGAACGTGGCGTGAGCGAGGACGACATCGACACAATGCTGGCGAAGAACCCGCGCCGCTATTTCGAGTGACATCACAGCCACGACACACATCACCCACCGAGCAGTCTTCAACGAACAAAGGACGCCACATGCCCCCAAACTCCACCGCGAACCTCAGTCGCAGAGACTCAAAGGTCCACGCCGGAAAGCACGGCCGACTCCGCGCGGCCGGACTCGTCGGCTCATCGATCGAATGGTACGACTTCTTCCTCTACGGCACTGCCGCCGCACTGGTCTTCCCGCACGTGTTCTTTCCCGATGCGGAAGGCATCAACGGCATACTCCTGTCGTTCTCAACCTTTGCCACAGGCTTCATCGCCCGACCGATCGGCGGGCTACTGGCCGGCAACTACGGTGACAAGCTCGGCCGCAAACCCATGGTCGTCATCTCGCTGATGGGAATGGCGATCTTCACGTTCGCCATCGGGTGCCTGCCGTCGACCGGAAGCATCGGCCTCATGGCACCGATCCTGCTCGTGACCTGCCGCTTCCTCCAAGGCATGGCCTGTGGTGCTCAGTGGGGTGGCCTTGCGCTGCTGCTCAGCGAGTCGGCAGGACCCAAACACCGAGCATTCTCCGGTTCCTTCATGCAGGTGGGAGTCCCCTGCGGAGCCTTGCTGGGCAATCTCGTCTTCGTCATCGTCTCCACGTCCATCAGCCATGAGGCTTTCGTCTCCTGGGGTTGGCGAGTCCCCTTCTGGGCCACCGCGCTCCTCGTGCCGGTCGTCATGTACATCCAGCTCAAGATCGAGGACTCCCCCGAGTTCGAAGCGCTCAAACGCGAAGTCTCGGAAGTCTCGGCACACAAACCCGCTGTCGTGCGTGCACCGCTGTGGCAGGCAGTGAAGTCGAACTGGAAGACGATCCTGCTCGCCTCCGGCACACTATCGGCCACCAACTGCGTTTTCTACATCACGATCGCCGGTGCCCTGTCCTACGGCACGACGTACCTGGGTATGGATTACAACAGCATGCTCATTGCGGCCATGCTCTCCACCGTCGTCGCGATCCCGGTGACCCTGCTCGGCGGCAGGTTGGCCGACCGGATCGGACGTCGACCGGTCATCATCATCGGCGGAGTCGGGATCCTCATCTGGGCCTTCCCCTACTTCGCTCTCATCAACGCAGCGAACATGGCCATGTTCACGATCGCGGTCAGCGTGGCAGCCATATTCCAGTCACTCGTCTACGCTCCGGTCGCCTCGTATTTCGGGGAGCTGTTCGCACCGCAGATCCGCTTCTCCTCGGTGTCCTTGGCCTATCAGCTCAATGCGATCATCGTGTCGGGCTCGACACCCATCGTGATGACTTGGCTGATCGCGAAGATGGATGGTTCGACTGTGGGCATCGCGCTCTTCGTCTGTGCCACAGCAGTCATCACCATCGGCTGCGCCATCGCTCTGCGAGAGACCAACCCCAAGGAGGTCAGGCAGTCCCCGACAGCCGTGCCCGGCGAGCACCTCCACGCCAACAGCATCGGAGGCTGAGGCCTCAGACCCAGATTGAGCGGGCAGGGACGACCCCTGCCGCTCAATCATTTCCGCAGTGGCATTCAGCTCATCAGCTCCCCTGCAGCTTCGCCTGGTAGCGGCGCATTCCGCGGATCCAGCGATCGTAATCGGAGCCCTTCATGCGGTACATGTCGAGGACCTCGGGGTGGGGCAGGATGAGGAAGGTCTCAGCTTCAATGGCGGCCATCACGGTCGTGGCGACGTCTGCCGGCTCGAGGACGTTGCCCGCCTCTGCGACTGCTCGCTGCCCGGTGAGCGCCGTGCCGGTGACGGCGTCCGGATGATCGCCCCACAGGATCTTCGTGTTCACCCCCATGGGTGCGAGCACGGACACCCGCAGCCCCTCGTCCCCGTAGGTCACGGACAGCCATTCAGCGAAGGCGAGGGCGGCGTGCTTGGTCACCGAGTATCCGGCCGATCCGATCTGAGTCAGCAGTCCCGCCGCCGAGGCGGTGGCGACGAAATATCCTTCCCCACGTTCCTGCCACTGGGGCACAAGGCGTTCGGCCGCGCGAATGTGGGCACGCAGATTGACGTCGAGGATCCGGTCCCAGTCGCCGTCACCGCCAAGTCCGGTGACTCCGGCGATCCCGGCATTGGCGAAGTAGAGGTCGATCTGACCCAGTTCCCGTTCGGCAGTGTCGATCAGTTCGGCCACGCCGCGCGCAGAGGACACATCCCCCACCCAATGCGGTTGGTTCAGTGCTGCCGCAGTGCTGGCAACCTCATCGGCGAGGTCGGCGAGCAGCACGCGTGCCCCGCGCTCATGCAGAGCCGTTGCCACTGCGGCACCGATTCCTCCTGCCGCACCGGTGACTATGGCGTTGCGTCCTTTGAGCTCCATCGACTCCCCTTCTTCCGCATTTCCCCACCTCATTGTGTGATGGGCCTCACCCATCTATAGTTGAACCCGCACTCAGTTTCAAGTAAAGGAGTCTCATGGACGCGACCCTGCGCACCTCAATCATCGACCTGCTTCTCCCCTGGGCGGAGTCGATCCCCGATTCCATTGCGGTGCGCACTCCCCCAGGCCCGGACCGAGTTTCGCTGACCCAGCGTCGCTTTCTCGGTGAGATCGGTGCTGCGCGTGATCGCTGCCGTGCGGCGGGGCTTGCCCCCGGTGATCGCACGGTGCTCATCGCCCCCTCGTGCCCGGAGTTCCTCATCGAGTTCCTGGGCGCGCATGCGGCCGGGCTGGCGGTCGTCGCCGTCAATCCGCTCTCGACCGCCCGGGAACTGGGTTACATCCTCGAGGATTCAGAGGCCCTGCGACTCGTGGCCCACCCGGCCATGGCAGAGGCAGGACAGATCGCGGCCGATGAGTCCGGCATCGGATTCGAGACTCTGTCGCTGGTCGGCGATGAGGGGCCGAGCATTGCGCTGGGAGATGATGGCGTCGCCGATTTCGATCGAGTCGACTTCGAATGGGATGCACTCGCTGCTCTGCTCTACACATCCGGCACCACGGGAAAGCCGAAGGGGGCCATGTTGTCCCTGGGCAATTTCATCGCCACCACGGACATCGTCAAGGAGATGACTCAGACGACGCCGGAGGACCGCAACGCGACGGGCCTGCCATTGTTCCACGTCTTCGGTCTTGCCGATATGGCGCTGCCCGCGCTCAGCGCCGGCGCGCCTCTCACCCTCTTCCCGCGATGGGACCCGCAGGCCTTCGTTGACACCCTTGCCGAGGACGAAGTCTCGATCATCTCGGGTGTACCCACCATGTGGATGTCGGTGCTGACGAATGCCACTGCAGTTGAGACCCCGCGACTGCGCCTCATCAGTTCCGGCGGTGCGGCGATCGCCGGAGAAGTCATTCGCAAGGTCGAATCACGCTTCTCCGCGCCTGTGGCTGAAGGCTATGGGCTCACGGAGACTGCCGGTCTGGGCACGTTCAATCCGCTGTTCGGGACAAGAAAGATCGGAAGTGTCGGCCTGCCCACTCCCGGTTTCGAGGTCAAGGTCATCGATGTCGACGGCGCAACGCTGTCGGCTGGTGAGGTCGGCGAGGTGGTGCTGCGCGGACCGGCGGTCATGCTCGGGTATTGGAAGAAGCCCGAAGCCACCGCCGAGGTGCTCGATGACGAGGGCTGGTTCCGCACCGGAGATCTCGGCAAGCTCGATGACGACGGGTACTTGTTCATCGTCGACCGGATCAAGGACCTCATCATCCACGGCGGCTACAACGTCTATCCCCGCGAGGTCGAAGAGGTCCTCTACGAGATCCCCGGAGTCGCCCAGGCCAGTGTGGTCGGCACCCCGGATGAGAAATACGGGCAGCAGGTCACCGCCGTCATCGCCCGGACTCCCGGCTCCGATCTCGACGCGGCAGAGGTGGAACGGGTCGCCAGGGAGAATCTGGCTGCTTATAAAATTCCGCGGATCATCGAATTCCTCGACGAGCTTCCCAAGGGACCCAGCGGCAAGATCCTCAAGCGCGAGATCGTGGCCATGTATACGAAGAGTTCGTGACGGCAGGGGCCAAGGGAGCAATGCCGGAAGGCGTGCTGGCAATCACCGCCCATAATCGGGCTTTCACGTTACTGCAGCTGCATTAATGGACGTAATTATCTGCGTAAGCCACTCTCGCGCCGAACCGATATCTGCCAGCACCAGTGAGTCTCCATCGATCTCTGTCTCTTCGCGGGAGAGGTTATATGCGGGCTCCCAATCGTCCATAGGGCGCAACGGCACCGGAGGCCACTCCTGTGCGCGGCGGAAGTTGAATGTGCGCACGCAGAATTCTCGCACGGAGTCCAGCTCAGGCTCAGCGGCCCAAAGCAGCTGCAGATCCACTAGGTCATGGGCGCGGGAGTAGTCGGGATCAGTCAACGCGTGGATCTTCTGCGCAATCTGGTACTCCAGGTCGATCAGCTCGACTGGCTGTAGCGCTCCGAAGCCAAATCGACTACTCAACTCAATGAGCTCGCCGTCGATCTGGCGACGGGTATGAGCATGCGGCTCGATCTCAGGATCGGACACTTCCAGATCGAGACCACCCCATTCCCTGCCAAGGAAGGACAAAGTAACCCGGTAGGGGTACATCACGTACTGAGGCTGAGCAAGCCCGGGGTCGTGCAGCGGCCGAGACTTCAAATCCGCAGTAAACGCCACGCGTCCCGGCGCGTCAGGATCCTGTTTACGTGCACCCTTGGTCGCTGGCACCGTGCCCCAGCCTGGCGCGGGGCAGCATTTGGGACACGATCAGCGTGCAGAGCATTCTACGCACACGAGCCACAGGCACCCCAAGGTCTCGAGCAGCTTCTTCCACACGCGTGTTCAACTGCGCAAAGTTCAAAGGTGGTGTCGCGGTGTTCATGCAGCGTCCTGCGGACCTGTCAGATTCGCCGCGTCGTGGTTGTCGATCAACTCACGCTGACGCGCCTGCTCGACCAGCGCTTTCCACCGCTCCGACGGCATCCTGTCATGCACGTCCACGAGGGCGCGACGAACAGTGGTCGCGGGGATACCTTCGTAGTGCGTCAGATCCTCTTCGGGAACATCCACCCGCGTCTCGAGGTCAACCCACTCGGGAAGGGCTCTGCGCACTCGGCGACGGGTCGCCACCCGGATGCGGTGTGGATTGAACTGTCCCAGGCCAAGCAGATCGAGCACAGTCTCTCGATCAAGGAATGCTCCGTCACCGGCCAGCGCTGCCGCCGCCGCCGGCTCGGTCAGGTCTGTCGTGGGCACACTACGGTGGATATACACGCCTTTGCCATACGCCCGCAGCGCGCCGCGGTGGGCAAGCTTGCGCACCTCAACTGCGGGCACTCCTGCATCCTCAGCTTCGGCAATCGTGACGACACCGTGCTGTTCTGCAGCGATCTCCCACAGATCGTGCCGGTAACTCATGACCCCACCTCTCCCCTTGTGCCAAAAGCGTACCACTTTCGGTACGGTTTTGACAGCCTCGGGGAGTCGAGTCGTCGGGAACATCTGCTTCAGCCCACTTATAGGGGCTTCAACATCACACCCACCGATACTCATACTCAGGCCGCCCCGGCGTCCCGTGCCGTGGCTGCTTGACCGCCTGCTTCGTCTTCACCAGATGCTCCAGATACCGGCGCACCGTCACGCGTGAAAGATCCAATGCCGTTGCAACCTCGGTCGCTGATACCGCCGAGGAAGCATCCCGCACGACACCAGAGATCGCCGTCAGAGTCTCCTCGATCAACCCCTTGGGCAAGCGGCCCGAGGAGACCGAACGCAGGGCGCTGAGCGCGTTGTCCACCGAGGCCTGCGTGGCCAAGGAACCGGCGCCGGCACCGTCGAGGTTGAGGCGGAAGTCCCGCTGGTTCTCCAGCTTCTCGCGGAAGATGGTGAAGGTGAACGGTTTGATCAGATACTGCGTCACCCCGCTCGAGATCGCGGACCGGATGACCTGCAGGTGGCGCACCGCAGTGATCGCGATGATGTCGGCACCGTAGCCTCTAGCGTTCATCCGCTTGGCCACGTCGACCCCGTGCGAATCGGTGAGATTCATGTCCAGCAGCACGATGTCGACCGGATACCCACTCACTCCGAAAGACTCGAACTTCTCGAGCGCATCGTGACCGGACAGGCAGGTGCCGGCGACGACGAATCCGGGCACCCGGCGCACGAAGTCCGCGTGAGCCTCGGCAGTCATCGGGTCGTCTTCGACGATGAGCACACGCAGGTCGCGTTCATCGGCCATCATCGCCTCCCCCTGTTCGTTCCCTGCATCTTTGCTACCCTCGCCGAGGCTATCGGCAGTCAGCGGCAATGTCACCGTGAAGATCGCTCCCCCGTCGGATTCGACCTCGAGATCACCGCCGAGCCTCGTCACAGCCTGGCGCACCAGCACCAATCCGAACCCGCGCCCACCGGATCCAGCCGGCGCGGCCTTCGCAGAGGTGCCGAGATGGAAGATCGCGTCGATCTCCTCCGTGTCGATCCCCGGCCCCGAGTCAGCAACCGTGATGATGAGCTCCCCGTCGGTGGCAACGAAGTCCGCCCACACATGTCGCTCTTCAGAGTCCGCTGCAGCATCGAAGGCATTGTCGAGGAGGTTACCGGCCACGGTGACCAGGTCACGAGCGTCCAGGCTGCTCGGCGGAAGCTCACCGACAGCGGTGACGGTCAGCTCGATCCCGCGCTCGTGAGCCTGGGCGGCCTTGCCGATCATCAGTGCCGTAATAAATGGCTCGTCAAGGGAATCGACGAACGAATCTGTCAGCCGTTGGGACTCCTGCTGATCTCGAACCGCGAAGTCCAAGGCCTCCCGCGAACGCCCCAGTTCAATCAACGTCGCCACAGTATGCAGACGGTTCGAATGTTCATGAGTCTGGGCTCGCAGAGCCTCGGACAGGGTCCGCATCGTCTCGAGTTCACCGGTGAGTTCCTGAATGTCCGTGCGATCGCGCAGGGTCGCCACCGTTCCCCCAGAATCAGACGTTCCCCCGGAGCTTGAACCGAGCCTGCCACGATCCGGCTGGCTCGCCTGCTTCTGGTTGACCACGAGCACCCGGTCACGGGTCAGGTGGATCTCATCGACGGCATCCCGACCCGACGAAAGCAGAGCCTGCACGGACGAGGGCAGGGCCACCTCGGCGAGGGGAATGGGGGTGCGGTCATCGGGCTCGGGCAAACCCAGCAGCTCGGCGGCCTCATCGTTGTAAAGGACCAGTTGCCCATCATCGTCGACGAGGATGAGGCCCTCGCGCAGCGAATGCAGCGCGGAGTCGTAGAAGGCGAAGAGGGATTTGAGCTGCTCGGGCCCGTAGCCCAGCGTCACTCGGCGCAGATAGCGGCTGAGTATCCAGGAGCCCAGCCCACCGAGTCCGATCGCGGCGAGGCCGACGATAATGATCTGCGGCAGTGCGGCAGCCCGGGCCACCGACAGGGTCTTCAGCGTCACCCCGACCGCGACCATGGCCGTGACCTCGCCGGATGAGTCCGTGACGGGCACGATCGCGCGTACGGACTCTCCCAGCGTGCCCTCGTACTCCTCGACCTGGCTCTCACCGGACAGCGCTTGATCGATGCTGCCGATATAGTCCTTGCCCAGCTGCCGGGGGTCCGGGTGCGTGTAGCGGGTGCGGTCGCGGTCCATGATCGTCACGAAGTCGACCTCGGCGGTGTCGATGACGGTCAGCGCATAAGGCTGGAGCTGCGCCGTCGCATCGGCATCCTCCACCGAGGAGATGACGAAGGGGTCATGGGCGAGGGTCTCGGCGATGGAGAGCACCCGTTCCGAGGTCGCCTGCCGTGCAGAGCCCAGCGTCGAGACGTAGCTGGTGATGGACAGTGCGACGCAGACGACGGCGATGAGCGCCAGCTGCATGAAGAAGAGTCTGCGCGCCAATGTGCCGCTGCGCCGCCGGTGCCGGGTACGGCCGAGCGTCCCCGATGCCTTCACTGCCCAACTGCCCCTTCGTCGATGACGATGCCGCCGTCGACTACTTCTTGTTCTTCTTGTTCTTCTTTTTCTTGTCTCCGGTCGTGAACATCAGGGCCAGCCCGATTGCGGCCAGCCAGGTGTCCTTGGCCACGGCAGTGCCGGACTCGGAGGGGCGGATGCCGTCGTCCTGGGTCATGGAGTCGATGGAGAAGTAGTTCGCAACGAGCCCGGCGGAGAACGTCGTCAGCGCGGCTCCGGCGATGCGGGTGGGTACGAAGGGCAGCAGCAGTGCGGCACCGACGGCGATCTCACCGTAGGACAGGAACTTCCCGAACTGGGCGGGAGTCATCTCTTCAACGAACGGGACACCATTGGCAGCCATCTGCTGCAGGCCAGCGGCGGATTCCTCATCGAGGCCGAGTTTGCCGATGCCGGAGTTGAGGATGAACGCACCGGGAACGGCGCGCAGAAGTGCTGTATCGAGTCTCATGAGCATTCCCTTCGTTTCGTGATGTCGTACAGCCCCACAATAGTCGACGATGTGATCGCGGCCATGAACACTATGAACGCAACCGAGACAGCCGTCACAGTCTCTGGAATGCTCATGGAGAAATTCTTCGCGGCCCGATGTCGCGAGCACCACCACTCAAGGAGGAGACATGGCAACGTTGCCATCAGACAACACCGTCGCCGAGGCGGGCCCCACCCCACCGCAGCGCAAGAAGGACCGTACGCACTGGCTCTACATCATGGTCATCATCGCCGTGTTCGCCGGTGCCGCCATCGGTCTCATCGCCCCCGAGGCCGGTAAGGCACTCGAACCGCTGGGCAAGGCGTTCATCGCACTCATCAAGATGATCATCGCCCCGATCATCTTCTGCACCATCGTGCTCGGCGTCGGCTCTGTGGCCAAGGCGGCCACCGTCGGCAAGGTCGGCGGCATCGCCTTGATCTACTTCCTCATCATGGCCACCTTCGCCCTGGTCATCGGCCTCGTCGTCGGCAACCTCATCCACCCCGGCGAGGGCCTGAAGCTTGAACCCTATGAGGCTGCTGCCGGCGGGGAATCCAACGGCACCGTCGACTTCCTCATGAGCCTCATCCCAGGTAGCGTCCCGGTCCTGCCGACCCTGGTGCTCGCTCTCCTCGTCGGCTTCGCGCTGCAGTCGATGGGCAAGGCGGGCGAGCCCGTGCTCACCGGCATCAGGCACATCCAGGCCGTCGTCTTCAAGCTCATGATGATGATCATGTGGGCCGCCCCCGTCGGTGCCTTCGGTGCCATCGCCGCAGTCGTCGGAAAGACCGGTTGGGCCGCAATCGGTGCGATGGCGACCCTCATGGGAGCCTTCTACCTCACCTGCGCTCTGTTCATCGTCATCGTCCTGGGCTCCATCCTCAAGATCGTCACCGGCCTCAACATCTTCCTGCTGCTGAAGTACCTGGCCAGGGAATTCCTGCTCATCTTCTCCACCTCGTCCTCGGAGTCGGCTCTGCCGCGTCTGATCGCGAAGATGGAGCACGCTGGAGTCTCGAAGCCCGTCGTCGGAATCACCGTGCCCACCGGGTATTCGTTCAACCTCGACGGAACCGCCATCTACCTGACCATGGCTTCGCTGTTCGTCTCCACTGCGATGGGCATGCCGATGAGCCTGGGCGAGCAGATCTCGCTGCTGGTGTTCATGATCATCGCTTCGAAGGGTGCCGCCGGAGTCTCCGGTGCGGGACTGGCAACGCTGGCCGCGGGCCTGCAGTCACACCGCCCCGAACTCCTCGACGGCATGGGCGTCATCGTCGGCATCGACAAGTTCATGTCCGAGTGCCGTGCCCTGACGAACTTCACCGGCAACGCCGTGGCCACCCTGCTCATCGGCAAGTGGACCCACGAGATCGACATCGACCAGGCCCGTGCAGCACTCAACGGCTCCAGCCCGTTCGACGAGCTCTCGCTCGAGCCCGATGCCCACGGCGCTCCGGCTCCCGGAGCCTGGGATGAGAGCGGCGAACCTGACGAGAAGGAACGCATCGGCGTCACCGCCTGATCCGCACCCCACAGTAGAGCGGGCGGGTGCCGACAATTGATCGTCGACACCCGCCCGCTTTGTCTTTCCCTCACCGAGGTGGTCGCAACAGTTATGTCAGGGCTGGCGCACTCTGTTTTCCGCATATTGCGAGCTCCACATAGTCGCTCACTGATGACCAACCCGTAGGACTAAGGTCTCCGAAGATTCACCCGCTGAACAAGCATCAACAATCACTCCTACGGCCCGACACTTGATCAACCCAGCTAGCGGCAGTCCTAAGTGTGCCAAG
The DNA here is from genome assembly GCF_003932995.1 of Brevibacterium aurantiacum. Taxonomy (NCBI): domain Bacteria; kingdom Bacillati; phylum Actinomycetota; class Actinomycetes; order Micrococcales; family Brevibacteriaceae; genus Brevibacterium; species Brevibacterium aurantiacum. The sequence goes on along the minus strand of NZ_CP025333.1, from coordinate 545,307 downwards.
TTCACCCGGGGCTTAATTGCTTGCACGCACACCCAAAGTAGTCATCAGCGAAGCTGAGAGACTATCTTCATGTCAAACGAAAACACGCAGAACGACAAGACTGATACCGCCCATCTGGATGAAGATGAGTCGGAGCTTCAAAAGATCGTCAGTGCCAACTCAAAAGCGTTCCAGCGAGCAGCAAGCCAACACAAGACTTGGGCACGTGCGGTCGGAGCAAATCAGGACCTACTCAAAAAATTAACGCAGACCGCAAATATCTCATCGGGTCTGTTGGGACCCCAAATCCAGGGTCTCATCCGCAATTCGTTGCCCGACTTAGGAATTTCAGCTAGTTCACTCGCACGCCAGAACATTGCTACTGGAATGGGTGTCGTTCCCTCGGCGGCCCGAGTTGCTATGGGACAAAATCTTGACGGTCTAGCACCCCGAATGCGGCTGCTCGAGGCTTTAGCGCCCGCCCCTCCATCCACGCTTTCAAAGCTGTATGAATCCTTGCTGCCCGACTTTGAGCTGATCCAGCAGAGCATAAATGAGTTGAACAGTCCTACTGCGACCGCCGAGACGCAGAGCTTTCTTACGGGAGCGGATGGGCCTCAGTACCGCGGTAATAGATCGGTCTGGCACTACACCAGCGCAGAAGCCCTAAACAATATACTGATCCAACATTGCTTATGGGCGTCGAGTCCACATCACCTAAATGACACTAGCGAGCTGACCCACGGCATCGAAACGATCAAATGCGCAATGGATCGCGCAGCGAAAGACGCAGATTCCTCAGATGATGCAAATCTGCAGACTTTCGCCGAGGTCTTTGACAAAGACTTTGTGGAAAGTGCGATGCATGAAATCTACTACTTGTCCGCCTCCACCGCCGCAGACAGCCTTACTCTTTGGAGAAACTATTCAACAAATTCTGGCTTCGCTATTGGGCTGCGACCGAAAAGCGAAATTAGCCCCGAAGGCGTGATCATTGACGGCCAAGAAGACCACTCGGGCCTTGGGCTGCCGGTTATTGCGAATTGGTATCGTGTCGAGTACATCAAGAGTAGGAAAGATGCCCTTGCAGATACTTTTGTGAAGAGCTCCCTCAAAGACATTGCGGCTGCAGGGAAAGAAGATCACGAACTAGTCATCGCGGAACTGCGCAAACACATGATTGTGCTTGCATCGACCATGAAACATCAGGCGTTCAAAGATGAACACGAAATTCGATGGATTACGACAAACTGGGCACCTGTTGATGTGGTGCATTACGAAGTCACAAACCGCGGTTTTGTGCCTGTTTTACACGTTAAAACTGCAGTTCCAGATGAAAAAGACCCATACCTCCCAATCGTTGCTGTCCGGTGTTCGCCAACAAGTTCGCAAACTACTGTGCGAACAGTTCAGGGATTGCTAAAGCAACGGGGGTACCGGAAAGCTTCAGCAGATGTCGAAAAATCCACTATGCCCTTTCGCGGGTAGGCACCGACGGATATCCAGTTCCGCTGGGCTGAACATTGACCCGTCAACGCCTGAGCCCCGACTCAGCAAGGCCATCCCGACGCGGGTGCCGATACTCCCCAAATGTGGGAGTATCGGCACCCGCGTCGTCTCGTTCCCACCCTCGCCGAGGCGGTCGCCCCGTTTTCGTGACATCATTCCCGAGGACGAGCGAACAGGAGGCATGACCGTGGGACCCAGTACCGGCAACGCTGTGAACCCCACCGCCTTCCGCGGCACGCTCGGCCTCGCGCTGGCGATGGGCATGGGACGGTTCTTCTACACCCCTGTTCTGCCCCTCATGGTCGCTGCCCTGCATTGGTCCACGGCGCCGGGTGCCTGGATCGCGACCGCGAACTATGTCGGATATTTCTTCGGCTGCCTGGTCATTGCCCGGGGCTGGGTGGACCCCGACCGCGTCACCTACCGGGTCGCTCTCGTTGCCTCCACCTTGTGCCTCTTCGCCGTGCCGGTGAGTGAAAGTCTCGCGTGGCAGGGTGTGGTGCGCACTCTCGCGGGCGTCGCCTCAGGTCTCATCTTCGTCTCCATCACCGGGCGCATCCCGTTCGTGGCCCGCCGACCCCTGGATTCCGGAGTCGTCTATGCCGGTGTAGGCACCGGCATTCTCATCTCCGGGGTCATCGTTCTGGCCGCCAGCAGTGTCCTCGATTGGCGCGGACTCTGGCTGGTCTGCGCACTCATCAGCGCCGTGTTCACTCTCATCGCTTGGAACTGGCCTCTGCCTGCCCGCAATAAAGACAAAGGCCAACCCGCACAGACCACTCCCCCACACGCGCAAACAGCAGACCTCGCGGCGAAGCCCAGCCAGCGCCGAGCCTTGGCTTCCCTGACCGCAGGCCACTTCTTCCAGGGGGCTGGCTACATCATCATCGGCACCTACCTCGTCGTTCTGGCCGAACCCGTCTTCGGCGAGAGCGCAGCCGCATCGACCTGGATCGTCGCCGGAGCGGCGACCGCGGTCTCACCTCTGATGTGGTCGAACGTCGCAGCTCGCATCGGCACCCGCCGAGGGCTTGCCCTGTGCTATTCGCTGCAGGTCGGCGGGGCCGTCCTCGCCGTCTTCGCCACCAACCCCATCCTGCTCTTCGTCTCCGCCATCCTCTTCGGCGGAACCTTCATCGGAGTGGTCATGATGGTCATCGGAGTGGGCACGCAGATGGGCATTTCAGCCGCGGCCGCGAAGCTGATGACCTGGTACAGCCTCGGCCAGATCGCCGGCCCCGCACTTGTGGCCATCGCCCTGAGCGAGACCATCATCGGCAGCTTCATCGCCGCCGCGATCCTTCTGGCCCTGGGCATGGGGCTCACGCTGTTCGGTGCGCTGAGCGGCACCACCAAGAAGTGACGCCGAGGAGGCACTGCCCTCCCGTGCCAACCCCAACGACATCTGTTGCCTCGTCCCCGCTATGATTGAAACTGCAGGCTAAGTACTGATCACACCGAGGGAGACGCACCGCGATGGCGAAGCTGAAGAAGATGGTCTCGGCAGTAGGGTCCATCAAGGACCTCAACAGCGCCCGAGCCGAGTTCGACGATGCCTCCCGCGTCTTGGCCGACGAAGCGATCTTCCCACCCGATGACATCCGCCCCGGAACCACCGATGCTCGCACGCTCCTGCTGCGGATCACGCATCCTGGTGAGGCACATGAAACCACCAGCCAGGGTGACACTTTCGCCATCATCCATATCCCTGAAGCCAATGACTTCGCGGCCGTGATGACGCTCAACCCTTCAGCACAGATCGAATCGGGCCTGACCTTCGCCGCCATCGCCGATGAAGGCGGGCTGCAGGTCATCGTCGCCATGGTTGAAGACATCCTCGGCGTACGCATCGATCACGTGGCCGAACTCGAATCGGCAGCGCTGGGCCAGGTCATCACCGAACTCGGCGGCCTTCCCGTCTACAGCCGCACCGCATTTACCGCAGGTGGCACCGACTTCATCGAGGGCACCAACCATCTCAATAACGATACGGCGGGTATCTTCACCACGGCCGACCCGATCGACGACGCCGGCCAGACTCGGACCCGCAATCAGCGCGCCGCGCTGCGCGCCATCATCCAAGCCCTCAAGACGGGCGGCTTGGCTAAGGACCCCAACAAGGGCGCGACAGTCCTCGGCCATTTCGCCACCGGCATCCATCACGATAAGGCCCTGACGACACTGGAGCTGGCCAAGATCGCCAACAGCCTCCGCCAGCTCGAATCAGATGACATCGCCGTCGTCACCATCCCCACGACCTCCCGCCGAGAAGACGACGGCACCGTCATCATCGACTTCGACGCCGAGGCTATGCCTGCGCTCAAGGGCGCGCTGGCTGGCAACGACCTACCCGACTTCTTCCGCTATCTGGTGTCGCTGGGGTACTGACGCTACTTTTTGCGCATGATGAACACGGTCACCGAGCTGCCTGCGATGTCGATGTTGAGCTCGCTGTCGCCAGCATTCGGGCTCGCTGTTGCACTCGCACTACCGGTCTTCTTCGGCCCGCTGTAGGGGATCGTGTCCGGCAGAGGATTGGCCGGAATCACCTTCGTCGCACTCTTCGCATCGTTGGACGGCCCATACACTTGGGAGGCTTTGTCCACTGAGAATCCTGACGGCATCTTCATTGTCACCGGATTGCCACCCACTTCGACAGCGTCGTTGGCGTTGATGATCGTCGTCACGAGTGTCTTCCCGTTGTCCTTCGACACGGTATAGGCACTCATGTTCCCACCACCCTTGACCGAGGTCGTGGTAAACGTTCCACCGATGCTCGGGACGAGCAGCCGCATCGCAACCAGGTGAGGTCGTCCCTGGAATGTGTTCGACGATTGACCGTGGTCTGCCGGATCGCAGACCAGTGACATCGGAGCTCCTCCATTGCAGGCGCCGAGCATTGAATGCATCCCCATGCGTTCCACGCCCAAAGTCGCAGAGTACAGAGTGTAGTCCGCCGCCCAGAGTGCTGATGCGTTGGTCAGTGAGGTGTCGTTTGTACCGGGACAGCTTGTTGGTCCTGTCTCTTCCAACCACAGCGGTAGGCCCGCAGCATCAGCTTTGGATTTGCCGATACCAAGCATTTTCTTTGCAACCTGCTTTGCACCTGGGTCGATTAAGTTCTGTGGCTCGGGACCCCGACCAGGCACCTTTTCAGAACCACATTCGTACAATTGATACCAATGTTGCGAGATTGCGGCCTTCTGCTTCACATCAGAATCAGCGAAGACGTCCATCCAGGTCCCGTCGTAGACATCGGGGCCAACAATAGGCGCATCAGGCCGCTTCTCATGGATCGCTTCTGCGTATGCCTCGAGCTGGTCCACGTACTTCTCTTTGTTCCACCCCTTGCCTCGTACTGCACCGTTAGGGACAGCTTCCGTGGTATAGCCGTTGGGTTCGTTGCCGATAGACAATCCCACTAACGAATCGCCAAGAATATCCACTGCGTGAACGGCCATATCGGTACCGCGTTTTGGGTCAAATTCTCCGAGCGGAATTCCCATCGTGACAGTCGAGCTCGTCGATTCGATCAAACGTTTCAACCGCTTGAGATCATCGGGGGTAATAACGACTTGATTCGAATCGTTTGGCTTCTCGCCGCTGGAGGACCAGAACACAAGGCGGTCAAGTTCATTTCCACCGAATCGCAAAGCAGGCGAACCAAGAGAGTTAAGAATTTCGTCAAGGTTTGATCGGTCAGGATCGAGTCGTTGATCTTTGAGGACGGTGGACTCAAAAGAAACTCCAATATTATCCTCCTGAAACACCAAGCCGCTTTTATCGTGTGAAGCAACAATAGAGGCTGGCTCTCCCTCCGGGTCGGAAACCCGTTCCTGAACGAAAGCAGCAGGCGAGGACGTCGTTTCTGCGCCAGTCGAATCGCTCGGAGAGGGTCCTGTCGTGCAAGCTGCCAACACAGAAGCAACCAGCAACACGCTAGCCGAAATAGTGCCTATCCGAGTCGGCAACATAAATATCCATTTCTTTCCCGAAAAACGACCCAAGTCGAACTCAGGAACCGTCTCACGAATACACTTCGCGCGCCACCAACTCTAACAATGCCAACTTTGGCCAAAGCAAGTAGAAGACTCAACAAACATGAGTACGCACGAATCAAACACCGTATCGGAAATAAGCAGGCGTTCAACAGATAAAAGTCTCAGCACACACCCAAAACCAAGCAATGTTGCACAAACATTACAATCGGACCATAATCAGCGGAAATTGATTAATACAGCGAATCAACGTTCGACTAAACTTACTGCCACACACCCAACAAGCCGTCATCCCAGAAGCGGCAACCCCAGTCCCGCATCAGGCCGGAACATACTGATGCTTATCTAACGGAGGTATGCTCAGGCCCCTAACGCTACGAGCCAGCTCTTGACCAATCGATACCGCCGATAGCCTATCTACACGGAGAAGCTCTTCTTCGTTGGGCCGTTTGATAATTCTGGTTAAAGCCGCCCCCCGGGATACTGCTAATCCAATCCAAGGAAACTCAGGATCGAGACGGCCAACTTCGTCTAGTGCACGAGAAGCAGGAAGCGCTCCTCCCCTCGTGAGGCTAGCTTGGACTGCTAGAGATGGAACATCATCCGCCCGAACGTTTCGGCGAATACATATGCCCGCCAAGACACCTACCGCCTCACCAATTCCGAAGACAGTTGGATGCAGTCGAGCTGCACCGCTTGCGACCCTGGAAATTGAGATGTTCTTCTCCGCTAGTAACAAATTGGGATGGTCAACGTGAACCAGCGAGCCCAACGGTATACCGAATGGTCCCTCCCTCCATTTGGCTGGCTTATCACTTAAATGCTCGTCCAAGTCAGGCTCAAGATCTGACTCGTTTCGCCCCCCGTGAAGGTCAGGAGGATAAGTGCCGACGGCAACCGAATCAATATCCCAGCGAGCCATGCCTCGATTACTCATACGATAGATATCTTTTGCCGTGACGGTATATCGACCGACACCACGCCGTGATTCCCTCACATAGGGTTTCGGAGGAAAATATCTCAAAGTTGAATCAAACTCCCTCAATGAGTCAAATCGCCTCGGCCGGCTTACGCCTGCGTAGCCTTCATCTCGGGCGACACCCCATGGCTCACCACATTCCTGCTGCAAAAAATACAGAAGGGATAGGGTCTTCAAAGTCGCTTGCGAGTCTTCAAACTCACGTCGAATCGAGTCAATGAGGTACGAGGCGTTGACTGCATGATCGTTATGATAGTTGAGCGAAGTTCTGGTAATTTCCTCCCACTCAGATCCAACATATGGGTATGCACCTTCAGTCAGATCCGGCGTGGCCCGGTAACCCGCAAAACCCCTAGGACTATCTCTCTTACCGCTTGGGTCACTGGGAAAGTATTTAGCAAAAACTCTCCGGTATATAGAATAGTTTGGAGGTTCATTCAGTTTGAGTTCTTCCGGAAGACCACCCTCATAATATTGGATACTTGCCACCTGAGTGATGTCCTGAATACCGCAACGGTCAGGATCAACACCAGTGTAATCGCTACCGTCGTAAATCATACGACCCACGCGATGACGCACGCTCAAGGTTTCCAAAAGCGACCCATCTTCCGTGGCATCTACTACGATTTCGCACTCCAGAGGACCCCGTGAAGTTTGCAATACGGAGCCCTCTGACGAAATTTCGCCACTTGAAATGAGGGTACGCCGAAGAATTGACACCCCGGATTCCTTAGCCATTCGTGTTAAAACCAAATCGGTAATCACCGGATTACTGGCTAGCGATTGATCACGATATCGGCACGTATTTGAGTTGAGGCCCCGATTTCGATATTCAGCCTTCAAGCGATCAACAAATTCACCCCACAGGCCATAGTCGTGCAGCAACCTTTCATAACCAAACGTAATGTCAAAAGCGGCAACTCCGGATACTGTTGCCTGGCCACCCAACATGTGAGTCTCTTCCACAGCTATTGTTCGCACACCGCGTCGCGATGCAGCGACGGCTGCGGCAATTCCGGACAGGCCTCCGCCGACTACGACCAATTGGTAACGGCGATATTGATTGGCGGCGCCGTAATCCCAAGCGCCGAGCTGCTCCTTTGTGCAATGTTGCCTAGCGATCGGGTCTACGGGCCACTCAATAGCTACGTTTGTCATCTGATTACCAAAATTTCCACCATGGTCGAGACCTGGTTTCGCTCGAGACATGGTATGTACGATCTTCAACGGGCGGGCTGGGCTGTGCATCTGAGTCAGCTTCAACAATAGCGTCGGGTTCTTTGGTGGGCATCGAACGAACAACAGACTGGCTCGTTTCCGGATCGGAGGTCTCCGCATTTGCCGACAAGCGTTGCGAAGCGGCGTACGGACTCGAAGCTCCCCAGACCAGGTCATCAGACGGAACCCATGGTTGAACTCTTGCAGCTTCAACCGTAATCGCGGTTGCCTTGCCCCAGTTCCAGTTCTCACAATTCCTGAGAGCTTTTAACCTTATGACAAGTTCGAGGTCATCAACCTCGCCTTCAGCTTCCCCCGGCCTACTCGCCGCAATCCAAACGGAATTTCGAGGCTGCCAATCAGTCACATCTTGAACGAAGAGTGACTTTCCATCCGCGAGCACCTCGTAAGCCAGCCGCCCAGCGAACCGATGTTTCTCAGCGTATTTCTGCTTAATCCATAGCTCGACGCGGACACCAGGGTGGTCGCCAAACGGGACCTTGTAATGCCATTCGACGCAGTCCCCGGCCAAAGGCGCACGGACATCAAGCTGGAAGGTTGATCCGGTCATCCCTACCCGATGCAAATGTGGAACCTCTCGTGATTCGTCCAGGGTGTTCTTCGCAATAACGTTCGCAGATCCCAGCGAAAGGCTTTCATTCTCCGGCCAATGTTCTTTTGCTTTTTTAGCCTTCATCTGCCGGGGCGGCTCTTGCACCATAGATCCAACGTCAGGAAGTTTAAGATCAGCGGAGGCTAGATCAGCACACAAAGAGTCGAGAGAAGAATTTGCGATGGCCTCAAGTTCACATATTCGGCGTTCAACTTTGGGACCAACTTCAGGCATGTCGAGCGCGACATTGAGTTTCTCTATCAGAACGGATGCTTCCACGGGCATTGGCACTATCGCGTCACTACGCCCCAATTGAGTAAAATGGCCGAGCAACTTGGGATCGTACGCAATACCTACCGGACTCTTCCCTAGCCTATGGGCGAACAAATTCAAATGAAGTCTCATTGAGACGATCGTCCGCGCATTCCTTAGTGCTGCAATAAACACCTCATACGGAACATTCTGAGGCAGAATCGAAAACGCCGCCCGCGTGTCTCCAACCCACGTGTTCATTGTGGCTTCATCGATCGGTTGCATTGGAACGCCAAGAACATGAAGCCCATTAGCTGATGCAAATTCGAACACCATTTCCCGGATTACCTCGATCGAATGAGAGTCATTCTGAAACGGCCGAACATTTACAACGATGTACGGGTCTTCCGGTAGACCATCGGCGTCGACGTTGTCCGCCATGGACGGTAGCGGAAGCGTATATGCGACGTCCGGAGATAGCTGCGGAGTCGCCGACCACCCTGACGATAGATCTTTCAGGAGACTCACGGATGATTCATCCCGGACTATAACCGAATCAGCCAAACTACCTGTCAGCCGAATGGCCGCTTTGGCTGCCGTATCAACCAGCGGTCCCACACCCATGCCATAGACGTGGAATTGCCCTCCATGCGCCTTTACCATCAATGGCAACTGCGCCAAATGCGAAGGTGACATCGTAGCACCAGTAAAAATCCCGGCGACGCCCCCTGCTGCTTGAATTGTATAATCATGCCAAAGCCCACCGGGTCCTAGAATTAGCCCAGTAGCTTCCGAGGCGTAGCGATCCGATATCCACGGATCCGTACGCTTAAACGCCTGAATTCCTTGCTCCGCTTCCACCACCTGAGCATTGACCGCCGCCGCGATAACGTTCGCATCTGGAATATGATCGCGAATTCTCCTCGAAAGAGCTTCCAAAAGAATGTCATCACCGCGGTTACGGGCACCGTAATAGCCGCTGATAATGACGTTCCGAGGTCGAGAGTGCGAACGTTGGAACATGGCACCAAATCTAGATTTAGCTTCTACATCAAGAACAGTATCATCACCATAGAGAGAATTATCTATACGTTCGAAAAGTGCAAGCCACCGTTGTTCGTAAAGGTGTTCTGAAATCAGTCGCTGGAACCCCTTCCGTCGAACACGCTCCATTTCACTCGGATCGGCTAATAGTTGCTCAATACGGTCGCCCAAATCGTCAGCCGAGCTATATCCTATAATCTCTTCCCCATAGGAGAACAGATCCGCCATTTCATCAAACTGATTGGTAGCAAGAATAGCCCCAGCGCCGATCGTCTCAAATACGCCGCATTTTACGTTGGTGAAACCAGCCCGCGTGGCAGGGAAGTTCACATGAATCGAACCCTCTTTTGCGGCTTGCAACAGACGGTCACCCGCCACCGGTGTCGATCCCACAATGGGCCACCCCGAACCGTATGTTTTGACATTTACTCGTTCCGCCAACGGAACCATAACGGCATGTCTATCCGGGCGGCCTTCAGCGTGCCCGATACATATCGCATCGGCGCGCAATTCAGGTGAAGGCGCAACATCCCGTAAAATAAAACTTCGATCGATCCCAAACGGCATCATCACGGTGTTACTGTGGCCCTCTGCGAGATACCGCTTATACGACAGGGCGGCATTAGTCGTATGAATATCAAAGTTCGAAACATAGTCGATAACGGATTCTTGTACATCGGGGTCAGAAAGCGTTAGCCCGATCGTCATGATGCCGCGCGTCTTAAAATATTCAGACGCCGCCTCGTCGAGGACCATTCCGTTCGCGCAGAACACTATAATTTCCGGCTGGAATGACTCCAATATTTTCTCGATTGCATCGGGGACGAAGAACACTGGCCCGTAGCCGCCCTTCGCCCCGCTTGATCTATCGAGCGTGTTTCTATGAATCGCAGTATCGACCTTGAAGACAGCGTGCCCCAAAGATACTAATGATCTGTGAAGCGACGCGACTATTCCAGTAGCTCCTTGGAAAAAATGCCCGACGAAAACGATACGACGTTTATGCTTCGCCTCCAGCACCGCATTTCTCAATGCAACGCGCTGCTCCTCCACGCTTGGAACACCGTCAAAATCTACGTACATTCTGGAGTTCTCTTTCCGAACATTCATCTCTTATAGAACCTTTCGATTCCGTCACTTATACTGCGCGTCCCCCTAGACCAAGTCCGCACGACAGACGTCAGCTTACTCCTGACCCTTCTAGAGATCATTCGATAACCAGTCCTCCGGCTAGGTCGGACTTCGGATGTAGGCGAAGAACCGCGTGTAGAAGCCGGATCCCGGAGGATTGAAAGAAGCTTACCAGGCAAGTCGTACTCAGAAACATGCAGTTCGAACTGCTCTCGAGCCGACTTCATCAGGTGTGCATCATTCCTATACAGACTCAACTTGATTGATGTCTCGACCGCAGAACCAACTTCGGGAAGAAAATCGAATGGAACGATCCAGGAATCTTCGGAAACGTATCTGACAAATACTACTAGACCGGCCCCGGCATCGAGCGCCTGCCAGAACTTCAGGGGCAAACGCGGCTCACTTCCAGAGAGATCCGGAACAACGACCACGACATCTGGGTCCGTGTCTATATCGCACACGCAAAGTGCCGACTTCCGCAATGCTTCTTCATCACGCAACCAAGGTGAGGCCGTTTCGACGTCTTCCATACGATCGTAGACAATCGCGAGACGCGTTGTTAATGCTTCGGGTTTCCAGCTACCGAGATGTGCCCTTTTCTTGCTAACTGCACCCGGAAAAAGGTGTACGTTTCGATAACCCATTTCGTGCAGAGTTTCGAGAACCGGAAGGTGTGAAACCCCAATTGCGCTGAAGTCCTCGGCCTTTCTGGTCAACCGTCGAGAGACCCTCACAGAGTTGTCTATCAGCCCGAAAACCTTAGTCGAATCATCCACACGAACGCCATAGCCGTCGCCAACAATAACTACTAAATCAGGGGATATAGTCAGACCAAGTGATTCCAGATCAAATATCTTGATATAGTGATTCTGGTAGTCCGGAACCACCGGCAACGATGCATCGTAGGGATTGATATCGATGACTGCTGCGCCCGCCTCCAGCAACATCTCCTTGATTCGGGATAGCAATGTATCTGGCAGGGTCCATCCAGTGCCGACCAGTGCAACCTTGAGATTCCACTCGTGCGGGCCCGTCTGTTTAGCCACAGTTTGAGATGACGAGCCGATTTTGGCATCGGCATCGAAGCCCCCATCGAAACGTGAATCCAGGAAGGCCGTCGCGCGATCTTCTATGGTCCATCTGCTCCAGTTCGTATCGTTAATAAGATCAAGCAGGAAGAGCGCTCGTGACCTGGCCGAGTAGTGACTCTTTTGCCATGACGAGTTGGCGTTCGCAATCTGTGCTCGCTCGGCAACACTCGACTCCGAGCTCAGAGCCAATGCATCCATTGCGCTGCCGGCACAAACGAGATTAGGCAATAAGATTCTTGAATATTTCGTCCAATCTCTGCTGACGACCGGCATCCCCATTGCCATGGATTGGACTATCCGGCTCGGAACAGGGAACTCGGCAACTTGGCGAGTGGCGACTGACTCATACTCAGATCCTGCGTACGTCGCCATTTGCTGTGAAAATGTGAGCGAGAATTTCGACAGCCTGGCAACCGCTGCAAACTCCTCCTGGGTGTTTAAGAAGCCCAAGGACTTGATCAACTTCTCTTCAGGAGCCGTCTTCCCAAATATCGCAACAGAATCCCCCAGCCCGGCTAGGTAAGAGACTCGGTCAACTCTGGCGGCATCATGCATATTACCTAGAAAAAGGAAATCATATAACGGATCTGACGGCATATCCACGCGCGGATGCTCAATCTGATCAGTCCAAAAGGGAAATTCTATGCCGTTGGAGAGACCCAGTTCATCGCGATATACCTGCAGATTTCCGGGCCCTCCGGTGTGCAGAACTATGTCATAGTTGGGTGCACAATCAGAATATACCCCTGAAAAGTACACCGGGTCGTCCGAAAACCAAGCAATCGTCATCTGGCAAACGCTTTTCGCACGGTCCAGCAATGGCCGGGGAACGCTGGCGGGACGAAATGCAACAAATATGTCACTTCCTAGCCGCTCAAGCTTCTCTATTTGCTCCTCACAGCGCCGATATTCTTCAACTTTTAACGGATATTTAATTAGATGCGAAAATTTCCCCGTAGTATACACGTCGTGGCCAAGGTGGGCTAAGGAGCGTGCGAGTGATCGTTGCACGTGACTTTCTGCAATATCGTCATGAAACCAGAACCGCATTATCTTTAACCTCTTCGATATACTTCTCCCTGCGCCGATGCCTCAGTTTAATAATACCAAAACGTAGATCATGCGTCCGGAGTGTTCAGCAAAGTCTCGGGTCTTGCAATCGTATTCTCACTGACCGGACTCAGAAGTCTACAGGTGAATAGTAGCCACTCGCGACCTTTTATCTTTCATCATATGGATGCATCTAATGCGTTTTTTGAATGGATTCTATCCGATCTCTGATATCGGATGCTACAGATAAATAGTCCACGTCTCTATAGTGGAAAGGCTGAGGCCCCCAGCGGTGATTTTCTCCAATTTCTACCTCGCTCCTATCGCGAAATATCGTGTATCCCACGCTTCGGGAAGCAATCGACCGATATCGTTTGTAGCCCTTATTGGCACACTTAGCTCGGTAATAGTGCATCTCGGCGTCAGTTTTCTCAGGCGAGAAAATTCGGCTGAAATAGTCACCAAGCTTAATATCGTGCAATTGAACCCGCTTAAGTTCTCTTAGCCCGCGAAGAGTCTGCCTATACCTGCGTGCCATGCGCGAGATCACTTCGCTATTTGACCGCTTCGATCCCTCCATGTGATCTGCCCACTGAATGTCTAAAAGGATTGTACGTTCGAGTAGATCGCATTTGTGGAGCGCTCTGATAATTTTATTGAACCCCACCATCCAGTGTTTGAAATGCTCGTCGGTTCCAAATTCGACTAGTCGAGCGCCTTCGGCGCGAGCCGTGTTACAACCGCCTGCCGTTTCGACTTCTAAGGAGTTCGTCATGGTTGTCCCATCCGGCCAAAGCCAGAAGCCCCGTCGTTCATCAATAAGATCGATGAGGACTAGATCTAAACTAGCGGCCACGTCTAGTATCCTCGCAAGAGCGTCACCGGAGAGATCTCCTCGGACCATATCGACCTGAAACTTGGAAGCTAGTTCGCTAGTATCAAGCCCTGATGTGCCCCTTGGATTTACTTGGCTAGTCGCAGACTGACGAGCGACGTACACAAGCACTTTTGCATCATCCATGTATTCGCAGGTGTCACGGCTCACGCAGCTCCCGAAAATTGCAATCTTCATTTTCGGGCCTGTTCTTCACTTTGATCTTCACGGCTTCCATGCAATTGCTTTTGAGACTTCAAGCGCCTGTTCGTTAGGTCAGCCGCGGCCGTTGCCGAGTCACGTGGGTCTGCAGGTCGGAGCATTATTCGTTTGCTCCGGGGACTGAATCGTATCGGTGGAGGGTCGTCGTTGCGACGTTTGAAACTCTCCACTTCCCTTGCGGGTTTTGGCAACGAGGGGAACTGCACGTGGCTCTCCTTGGGCTCCAGCGCATCAGACCACTGTTTTAATGCTGCTTCTTCCGCTGCGCTGGGTTCCAGATCATCCTCGACTCGATCGGAGGTTCGGCCTCGAGTTGCGCGCTTTGAAGTAGATTGCAATCGCTTTCCCGGTTTGCGACGTGAAGCGTGACGCGGAATCGGGTTCCTGTGCAACTCCGGTTCCAACACGCTGATGGTGTCGTTGCTAGCACCACGCAATACATCGGCGAGTAACTTATCCGCCACTTCGCTTTCGTTCTTAGCAACATTCCAAGCCCACCAGCGGTACCTTTCAGCGACGGCCTCCGCTGGGCCATCCATTATGAGTTCACCACGGTGCATCCAAACTGCACGCGAACACATCTCTTGGATCACCTTGGCTGCATGGTTGACAAGAAAGACCGTGCCTGCGTCACTCAACATCTCACTCATAGCAGTCGAACTACGCTCGGAGAATGTAGCGTCACCCGTGGAAAGAGCTTCATCAATAAGTAGAATTTTAGGTCGAGCAGCCAGCGCAATGGCAAACCGCAGGCGAGACGACATTCCGGATGAGTATGTCTCCATTGGCCGATATATTGCCGAGCCAAGTGCAGAAAGTCCCACAACAAACTCATGCGCCTCCGCCGCCTCTTCCGGAGTGAGCCCCATCGCGAGACAGCCTAAACGTACATTCTCACTGCCTGACAGCGACTGTTGCAATGAAGCATGTACGCCGAGAAGAACCGGCTGATAGCGAGCCAGAATTCTTCCTCGATCGGGTTGTTCTACACCAGCGACTGTGCGCAAAAATGTGGACTTGCCCGACCCATTTGCGCCAACTATCCCGACCATTTCTCCTTCGTTGACCACGAGATTGACACCCCGTAGGGCCCGGACCGTTGTCCGTCCCTGTCTACCAAGGAACAAGTCACCTAACCGTTGGACACCACGAGAGCGAAATCTCGGATCGTTCGTGCCGACCGTGTATCTGACTTGGATGTTCTCTGCCACCACGTTTGGAACTGAGTATCTACGGTCGACCATAAGTTTCCTCTCCGCGCCAAAAGTAGATGAAACCCACGATCGCCAAACCTAACGACCATATTATTGCGATGTTCCACATGCTTATCGGCGAATCAACTCCGTACAACAGACAATTCCTTGCCAATGTCAGAAAAATGTACATGGGGTTGAACTGCATAATTTCTAACACTAGCGGGTAAGCACTCAATCTGTCATCAATCGAAAAGAATACCCCCGATCCGTACAACCAGAACCTGCTAAGAACCGAAGCCAGGTTAGAGAGATCTGGAATCTTATGACCAATTCTAGCCAGCAAGCAAGCTAGCCCCACGTTAAACACAGTCTGCAACCCTATTACTGGGAGCACAAGAACAACTCTCCAGGTAATTGTTTCTATCGGCGGTATGATTGCCAACATAATTACCATTACAGCCAACGACGGGACGAAGTCCAGAAAGTTTCGAATTACAGTTGAAATAGGAACTGCGGCCCGAGGAAATTGAAAGGCGCGTATCATTGAGGCGTTTGACCTGATCGCCCCCATTCCCCCGGTCATGGACCTGGCCGTAAATTGGAAGAAGAATACCCCGATTACTAGAAAACCTATGAAGTTTTCAACTCCGCGTGACGTTCCTAAAATGAGGCCAAATATCGCGTAAAAGGCCAGGACCGATAAAACCGGGTTCAAGAAGAGCCACGCATGCCCTAGCATATTTGAACGAGTCGAACCGCTCACCTTTGCCTTGGAATCTGCGAGGATGAAGTAGCGGCGCTCCCACAGACGCCTCAAGTAGCTTGGCAGCCTCGTCCGTCGTCCAACTGGTGATAGGCCATCCAATGGTACGGACTGCGCAGTAGTCAGCCCTAGTGGATTCTTCGAGTCATCATTCATTGACGTTGCGCCCCAGCCAGCGTTTTATACAGCTCGTCATATCTGACACCGATGTCCTTCCACTGTCTTTCTCTCAGAACGTACTTCCGACCTTCTTCACCCATGGTTAGCCTCGAATGTTTGTCGTTTCCCAGCTTTGCTAATTCTAAAGCCAAAGACTCGGGATCCTCCGCAGAAGTTGGTATGCCTGCCGACGCAGGGACCAGTTCTCGCAGTGCAGGCAGGTCGGAATATACCACTGGTCGCGCCAAGCCCATCGCCTCAATTGGCTTTATCGGTGTTACTAACCTACATACTGGGCGATCTTTCCGAGGTATAACGATCACATCCAGGCCCAACTGGAAATTGATCGCTTCTGCTTGAGGCTGGCGTCCTACGAATTTGGCGTTCTCACCGAGAGCTTTTGCGCGTTCGCGAAGTTCTGGCATTGCAACACCGTCACCAACGATGAGTAACCGCAGGTCGGAACCTTGAGTTCGAGCAATAGTTACTGCATCTATAAGATCGTCAAGACCTTCGTAACCGACGATAGAAGCGGCGGTTCCAACCCAAATTCCGTTTCTGGGCAATCCCAGCCGAGCTCGCATATCGGCCGCGGCGCATCTGGTATTCGCATTAATTACCGCGTCAGACACCGAGTTCGGTATAACAGTAATCGAGTCTGGCTCGACGCCATTCAAAACGAGATAGTTGCGCATAGTCTCTCCGAGCGTGACGACTGCGTCCGCGCTGTTGGCCACTTCAATTTCCTTGGCGCGCATAAGGGAGAAGCGTTGGCTATCGCGTCTGGCCTGTCTCTCCACTTTGTTGGCTCCAGCTGAGGCCCATGTTTCCTCAAGTACACCGCGAACTTCATAAACCCAGGGAAGGTTGATCGCTCGTGCGGCAGCGCCCGTTGCCAGGCCGTTCACGTAGTGGGTTGTCGTGTGAAGGACCTCGGCACCGTGCTTCTTCGCCTGGGCAGAAATCCAGGAAGCCTGTTCGCTCAATCTAGAGGTCGGCGTGGTCCCGGGAACTGTTGGGATGTGTCGAAGATAGTCGATACCGTCGACAGTCTCGACTTGTTTTAGGCTGAGTCGGCCTATGGTTACTGGATATGAGGGCCTAGTAGCAGCAATGACAGGATGCCCCGCATCCCGTAAAGTCCTGAGAACAAGATGGCTACGATAGGCGTATCCGGATCGCGTATGGGGAAGTGAGTTCGTCAGGACGTGTAACGACGATGTTTGAATACTAACGGTTTTGGATGTCCCCGTCGGTCGGGCGACGATGTGCTTGTCAGGCGTCGGCCACCACCCAGGTGAAAGTAACTCGCGTTCAGCAGCCAGCCGGGAGGCACGCCGGTTTCCCGGCAGTGCATCTATGGCTTCATCGATGTGGCCGGTGGTCCACAAGATTCGTGATCTAAGTGACTGACCTGAGTCGAGTAAATTAGCAATTCGGGACGCACTGTCGAGCATGCCTATGTTGAGCGCGATCTCCCCGAGGAGCCGGGAAGGGCGTTGTGCTTCTGCAGACAGAATGAGTTCTTTAGCTGTAGTCTCTTTCCCCATCAGCCACGCAGCTGCAGCGCCGGTTGAAGCGCCAGGGACTCGACTTAGCATCGAACCGACTGCTAGCGACGCTGGACTCGGTAACCTGCGCGCGAGTTGCATAGCGAAGAATACTCGATCTTCGCGCACGTGGTTAGCTGTAGTGACGATCGCGTTCGCGGCTTGTCTGGCGAGGAATCGTGGGTTCACCGGCTCACCAGCTCGAGAATTCGATCATACTCTCTGCCCATTACGTCAACTGACGCATTTTCGAAGACCCATTGTCGGCCTCGTTCATCGGGACTATCGATGCCCTGGACCAGCGCCTGCATGGAGGTGACTACCGAGTCAACATTGCCAGGTTGTGCGACAAGTCCCGCGCAATTCGACGTAATAATATCTGCAGCTTCACCAGAAACTATGCCCAATATTGGAATCTTTCGAACTAAAAGCGAATAGAGCTTGGAAGGAACAGTCCGGGCATGGGCAGGTACATCACCGAGACTTACAAGACCGGCATCTGCCCAGTCCCAATGTTGGGCAAGCTCAGCTCCGGTGATTTGTTCGAAAAATTCAACCGGCGAACCCAATGAGCTGGCCAGGGCCTGCAAGTTCGGTCGGTCGACCCCATCGCCTACGATGCGGAGCCAGACTCCCGGAACTCTAGCGGCAGCGATCACCGCGGAACTCAGATCTTGGGAACGGCCGACGGTACCGACATAAAGAAGGTTGACCCCATCTGACGCTGATGGCTTATCGTGCGGAGTCTGATCGATCTCCGACCTGCCGACGCCGCTACGGACTACTTCGGCGTTGATGCCCCGTCGTTGCAAGCATTGCCGAAAACTATCGGTCGTTACAACTACAGCACTCGCGCGCCGCTGGGCGCGGGTGAGTAGATTGGGCAATATTTTCTCCTCGAGGAATCCGGTGACGGTCCTGGGAAGATATCGACCCGCCGTGTTTGTCACAACTGACAGATCGCTAATGAGATCGGGCCAAACGTCTCGTACTTCAGCAACATGGGGAACGTTAAGCAGTCGGGCGACCGCGTCACCGGCGAAGAGATACGGCAGTGCGGGTGTCGTCGACACGATCACATCAGGAACAGCAAATCCATTCATGAGTCGCATAACAGCGCTGATCGCTCCAAGCGATGCCACGCTCTGATCAAGCAATTGTCTCGTCATGGTGGGCCCGCTATGTAAGTACGGCACGCGAATGATTCGCTCTCCAAACTCCCCGAAGTCCCAGGACCCTCCGAGCTTAGCTTCGACCCGTCGGCGACGGCGTCCGACCTTCGAGCGGAAAAACTCATCACGCCTCGAATGCGGATAATGCGGATGAGGAGCGGCAACAATAACCTGATGGCCCTGGTCTATGAAGTGTTTGACCAAGGTAGACCAGCGTCTCTGAGGTGCACCGACTTCGGGCCAGTAGTAATGGCTGAGTAGGAGGATTTTCATGCGTGCGACACCTCCTTGGAAGCTCTTCGGTTCAGCCACATCGGCAATAGCGCGTAGACGGCCAGGAGAAGGGCCCAGAACACATGAGACGGATAGGTTGCCGCAGTGTTTCCTGTGAGCAGGGTTGGTACAGCCAGAATAGAGGCGAGGACGCTCAGCGAAGCGTGGAAGAGCGAGACTTTTCCGTGCGACCAGCCGGCCTGTTGGATCCGTTGATAGATGTGCTGGCGGTGAGGAAGGAGGATGTTCTCTCCCTTGAACAGGCGCAGCACCAGGGTGAGCCCGACGTCGAAGAGGATGAAGATCATGGGTGCGATGATGACGACGATCGGCACACCGGTTACGAACATCCATACAGCGATGGCGAAGACCGCAGCACCGATGCCGTAACTTCCCGTATCACCCAAGAATGCCTTTGCGCGACCGAGATTGAATGGCAGGAATCCGGCCGCGGCTCCGGCCAACGCCAAAGACAGAAGCGCGACGTCGTTCTCATCTATGAAGTATCCGACAAAGGCGAACCAGGCACCAGTGACGATCGACCAGGTCGTGACATAGCCGTTGAGTCCGTCGACGAAATTAACCGCGTTGACCAGCGTGACACCGATGACGGCGAAGACGAGAACGTGGGCGATGCCGTGCGTGGAGAACAGCGCGATGCAAGCGCTGAAGACCACAGCGAGTACAGCTTGTCCGAGCAGACGGCCGACCGGCTGCAGCGAATCAAGGTCGTCGCTCATTCCGATTGCGGAATAGCACCAGGTCAGCACTAAAAATCCGATGGGGAGCATCATACTGCCAAGGCCGAATACGCCATGCTCGGTAACATTCCAGACCATCGCCAGTACCGTCGCCACGGTGATCCCGCAGCCGATGGCGACTCCCCCGCCGCGCACGGTTGCCTGTATATGGGATGAGCGGTGGGACGGCACATCGACGACGCCCGCCCGACGCAGCAGCGGAAAGGCGACGAGAGCGCTGACCGACGTGACAACGCCGGCCACGACGAAGATCACCAGCGACTGCAGATCCATCAGCTGGAGGTCCCGACGTCTTTAGCTCTATCACCAGAACCAGTGATCTCCGGATCCTTGCGCTCCAGCGACGGAGCAAGGACACCGGTGAGATCCACTTCGAGTTGTGTTCGCTGAGTGTAGACGCCTGCATCTCGAGAAGCATCGACGAGTCTTCTCAGCGCACCGAGGTCGATTGGGGTGATCGGCACCTGGGTGATGAGCGGATGAGTGGGACGGACGTCTTCTTCGCCTGGAGATAAGAGTGCCTCAGTCAGCTTCTCCCCTGGACGCAATCCGGTGTAGACGATTCGTGCGTCGGAACGCCCGCTGAGTGCGATGACACGTTTGGCAAGATCGCTGATCTTGATCGGTTCGCCCATATCGAGGACGAGCGTCTCACCGGGGCGACCGATGGCCGCCGCTTGAAGAACTAGTTCGCAGGCTTCATCTGCCGTCATGAAGTAGCGGGTGACTTCTGGATCTGTGACAGTGACCGGATCCCCGGCCGCGACCTGAGCGACGAAGGTCTCAAGCACCGATCCACGGGAGCCCAGCACATTGCCGAAACGCACGGACATGTATTTCCGGCCCGAATCCGCTGCCACCGAAGCGACTGCGCGTTCGATCGAGAATTTCGTGCGCCCGAGTACTGAGGTGGCTCCAGCGGCTTTGTCCGTAGATATGTGGACGAAGGATTCGACGTCGTTGGCCACCGCCGCGTCGAGCAGATCGAGGCTGGCACCGACATTGGTACGTACGGCTTGTTCCGGGAAGCGTTCAAGGAACGTTAAGTGCTTGAGCGCCGCTGCGTGGAAGATGATGTCGGGTTTGACCTCAGCTACGAGGGCATCGATGAAGGCGGTGTCCCGCAGGTCACCGAGCACGAGGTCCTCACTGGTCAGCAGTGCCGACCCCTCGAGTCCGAGCTGGGTGGCGTGCAGACCTGACTCGTCCCGGTCGGTCATGACGAGTCGTGCCGGGTCGAACCGGGCAACCTGTTTGCACAGCTGGGAGCCGATCGATCCGCCGGCTCCGGTGACGAGCACGACACGGTCAGTGATCGCAGACGAGATGTCCTCAACATTGGTCGTGATTGGCTGGCGTCCGACGAGGTCCTCAAGACTGACGTCTCGGAAATTGCGATGCCGGAGGTCGGCCACGTCGAGCGAGTCTGGTTCCGGTCGGGTGTAGTCGGAAACCGCGAGCTTCGGCATGATCTTGATTTCGACCGGACGGGAATCGAGGTTAGAGGCGATGCGTTGAAGGTCTTCCGGTGGCAGATCGGAGATCGCTATGATCACGACGCGGGCCCCAGTGCGGTCGACTTGGTCCGCGATGTTAGTTACGGAGCCAAGCACCCTAACGCCGTTGTATCGCAGGTGTCGCTTGATTGGATCGTCATCGAGTATGCCGATCGCTGCAAACTCGTTGCGTGGATCTTCGGCGATCATGTCCAGCGCAAGCATTCCCTGACTGCCCGCGCCAACGATGATCGTTGGCCTCGACGAGCTAGATGTGGAAAGCGTCCGATGACGGAGATTGCGTCTCACCCAGTTCTCCAGGCTCTTGACTACAATCATCATCGCTCCAGCGGCGATGGGTACGCTGGTCGGAATCAGCAGTTGACGAGCGAAAACGAATTCAGCGACCCACATGACTCCGATGCCAAGAGCGACAATTCCGGCAATTGCGGCGAACTGATCCGTCGAACCTCGACGATATCGGCCGCGATAAACGGCGAGGGGACCGCAGACGAGAAAGACGAGAAGCGCAATTCCTGAACACACGAACATGCCAAGGAAATTGACCAGGTCCATGTCAAAGTCGTATCGGACAACTGTCATGGCCACGACTAGGAAGCTAAAGATGATGCCGTCTGCCAGCGAGCGGACGATTGACATGATTCCCTTGGCCCACGGGGTGCGTGAAGGTATGGGCCTGGAGTTGCTTCCCACAATTCTCATTTCACTCGACGCACGCACCAGACTCGGTCCTGAAACCAGCACGTTCCAACTCTCTGATTGTACTATTGGCTCTGACAGGATTCTTACTTACAGCAGACCTGGCAGCATCAAGATTGGATTTCAATCGAAAAAGCATGGGCAACCACACCCGCAATAACGATCTGACCCATTGGAACTAGCTGCCTGTCGTTTTCGACCCTTTTCTAGACGCTACCGAGAGGAACGTAGGCTTGACTAGCTCGCCTTTTCGCACACTGAGGACTGCTCTTTGGCATTTTCGAGACGGCGGTGTCGAACAGGTGAAGATCTGGAACCAGCGGCGGCGATTGCCACAGCAGACTGCCGAATCCCCACATTCACTGGACACTCAGGGACTCTCTTACCCGCAGCTCACTGAGCTGTTCCCCAGAATGCCGGAATCCCACGCGGCGCCGACGTTCAGAGACCATCGAGTTGGAGTTATTCTTGATGATTTCTCTATGGAGAGCTTCAGCTTCGAATGGTCGACGGTAGCGCTCTCGAGATCAGGTTGGCACAATCAGTTGGATTCTCTGGACTTCGTCTTCATCGAGTCTGCTTGGAATGGGAACTCAGGCGAATGGCAGTATCAATTGACGGGCGAGTCTGGCTTGAAGCCTGACATCATCAACCTACTGGCTGAATGTAAGCGCCGCGGCGTCCCCACTGTGTTCTGGAATAAAGAGGACCCTCCGCACTTCGAGGATTTCCTCCCGCTGGCCGAACTTTGCGACGTCGTTTTCACCAGCGATTCGAGACTCGTCTCTCGTTACAAAGATGAACTGGGACATGACAATGTGGGGACGCTTTCATTCGCCGCCCAACCCGTCATCCACTCCCCCGTTCGACCGGCGAAGAACCATGCTGCCAGGGACATCGCGTTTGCCGGGATGTATTTCGCTCACAAGTTCCCCGAGCGCCGCGAGCAGATGAACTTACTGCTTGGAGCCGCCTCAAAAGTATCGGGACGAATGCAACATGGTCTCGAAATTTTCTCTCGCTTCCTCAATAATGACGAACGTTATCAATTTCCAGATGGTCTTGCTGATCACGTTGTGGGCTCTCTGCCGTACCGCAATCTCTTGACGGCATACAAAAACTACAAAGTGTTCCTAAATGTGAACTCGGTTGTCGATTCACCGAGCATGTGCGCTAGACGCATCTTTGAGATCACTGCGGCCGGTACCCCCGTCGTCACCACTCCCAGCGCAGCGACTAGAGAGTTCTTCCCTGTCGACGAAGTACCGCAGCCCGCGACACAGGAGGATGCAGAGTTGACTCTGCGAGCTTTCGTTCGCAGTCCCGAACTTCGCGACCGGACTGTGCACAAGGCACAACGACGTATCTGGCAAGAACACACCTACACACACCGGGCGATGGCGGTCATGGACTCTCTCGACATCGGCTATGTCGATCCGATACCTGCTTCGGTATCTGCAGTCGTCTCTACTAACCGGCCGAATCACCTCGCCGACATCCTCTCGACCCACGCCAAGCAAGTTCATCCCGACCGAGAACTCGTCTTGGTCACTCATGGATTCGATGCCCCTTCTGACATCAAAACACGAGCGAAGAACGAGGGAATCGACAACTTGGTGGTGATAACGGCGCCCAGCGATCTCACCCTGGGGACGTGCTTGAACTGGGGAATCAATGCGGCCAGCGGAGATGTCATTGCCAAGATGGATGACGATGACATCTACGGTGAAAACTATCTGTCAGACCAACTCGCCGCGTTGCGGTACTCGCACACCGATCTTGTAGGCAAACAGGCGCACTATCTTTATCTACGCGGTCGGAATATAGTTATGTGTCGTTTCCCCGAGCGCGAACATCGCTTCACGGAATTGGTCATGGGACCAACACTTATGGGACGTCGCGAGCTCTTCATCGACCACCCTTTTGCTGAACGAACCCTCGGCGAAGATACGGATCTCCAGCAACGTCTTATCGTTGCAGATGCCCGCATCTACTCCGCCGATCGGTTCAACTTCGTACAGGTCCGGGGTCATCACTCACACACGTGGTCAGTCGACGACGATCTACTTCTTGCTAACAGTGATGTGCATTCCTTTGGTTTTACACACGAACACTATTGCTTCTGAGCTATTTCCGAAGGATTCGGTCAGTTCTGAATGCTTAGAAGTTCGTTGAGGATATCGACGCTGCGGCCTGCCGAATGACCGTCGCCATAAGGATTAACAGCATTAGCCATGACACGGTATGCTTTCTCATCATCGAGCAACTTTGACACTTCCGAGACGATTCTCTCCGAGTTTGTGCCAATGAGCTTGACCGTTCCTGCGTCGACTGCTTCAGGACGTTCGGTGTTCTCTCGCAGCACGAGCACCGGCTTACCGAGGCTTGGCGCTTCCTCCTGAATGCCGCCAGAGTCAGTCAGTACGATATGTGAGCTCGCGATGAGGTGCGAGAACTCTCCGTACCCGACTGGCTCGATCGAAATGACGTTGTCTAGGTCTGCGATTTGCGGGGCGATAGACGTGCGAACCTTTGGGTTCTTATGAGCCGGCCACACGATCAGCAGGTCTGGGTATGCGGTGGCGAGCTGGCGCATCGCCTTGCCTATGTTGACCATGTTCTCGCCGAGATTCTCGCGCCTATGCGTCGTCACGAGAAGCACACGCCGTTTGTCGTTCTCGATATCTGCGATCTCAGGAACGGAAGATTCCACCGGACGCGCGACAGCCCAATGCAGAGCATCGATGACTGTGTTTCCAATGACATGAATATTTTCGTGTTTCACCCCATCGGCCAGCAGGTTGTTCCGAGAGACCATCGTCGGAGCTAGATGGACCCTGGCGATCTGGGAGACAATCTTGCGATTAGCTTCATCGGGGAATGGTGAGTTGATATCACCGCTACGAAGACCAGCCTCAAGGTGGACCACTGGAATCTCGCGATTGAAGGCGGCAATCGCGGCACCCATAACCGTGGTTGTATCCCCTTGGACGAGAACTGCATCTGGCTTGTGCTCTTCTAACACCGCGTCGATCTTCGTAATGACATTTCCGGCGATTCCGTTTAAGGTCTGGCCATGAGCCATGAGATTGAAGTCGACATCCGGAACAATATTGAAAACGTTGTTCACTTGATCAAGCATTTCGCGGTGCTGAGCAGTAACAACAACAAGAGGAATGAGCGTATCGTCAGCCTCGAGCGCTTTAACTACAGGAGCGACTTTAATGGCTTCGGGTCGGGTCCCGTAAACAACCATGATTTTTGGCCCCTGCTTCACAACGGGATTGCCCATCAAAACTCCTCAACACAAAGATTCCGCTTCCACGTTTATACTGCCCATGCTATAGCACTTCGGCCCTGGTTAATGCCCATTTGATGCGACTCGGAGGATCGTGCTTTCGTTGACAGATCGCTGCTCTCACTTGGCCCCCGCTGCAATTGTCGAGGGTAGCGTCTTCCAGTCTAGAATCAGCAGGTGTTGAAATATTCCTCAACGACTTGGAGCAGGTAAATATGAGGTCGGTTCGCGAGAATAAGCGTCCATCCGTTGCAGTGATCGGGCTTGGATACATTGGCTTACCCACTGCTACTGTTCTCGCAAGTTCAGGAGCAGACGTGGTGGGCGTGGATACCAACAACGAAACCGTCGCCCTAATCAATAGAGGGCAGGTACCGTTCGTTGAACCAGATTTGGCCACAGCCTTAGCCGGCACCGTCTCACAAGGTTTCTTGCGCGCGACTACTGAGACTCCACATGCAGAACACTACATCGTCGCCGTGCCCACCCCGTTTAAGCTAGGGCACATCCCGGACCTAACTTATATCGAAGCTGCGGCTAAACAGATTGCCCCGTTACTTCGAGGGAACGAAGTCATCGTCCTAGAGTCAACATCCCCTCCAGGAACCACGGAGTTCTTGGCCGATACTGTGCTCGACTCACGACCCGATTTAACACTAGAGCCAAATACAGCAGGATCGATCTATTTCGCCCATTGTCCTGAACGCGTCCTACCTGGCCGCATCATGATCGAGCTACGCACGAATGACCGCACCGTTGGAACACTAAATGGCGACGCCGGCGAACGCGCCCGCGACCTCTACCAGCTCTTCTGCGAGGGCGAGTTCCTCATGACCGATGCTCGCACTGCTGAGCTGTCTAAGCTGACGGAGAACGCCTACCGCGACGTCAATATCGCTTTCGCCAACGAACTGTCGATGATCGCCGATGGCCTCGACATCAACGTGTGGGAGCTCATCGAGCTTGCCAACCACCACCCCCGCGTCAACATTCTGCAGCCTGGCCCCGGAGTCGGCGGACACTGCATCGCTGTTGACCCGTGGTTCATTGTTGCAACCTCGCCCGAGGCCTCACCGCTGATCAGGACAGCTCGTGAAGTCAACGACTCCAAGCCAGGATTCGTCCTCGACAAACTGATCCCCCAGGCTAAGCGGATAAGCGGTGTGAAGATTGCCGCTCTGGGCCTGGCGTTCAAGCCCAACATCGACGACCTGAGGGAAAGCCCCGCACGTCAGATCGTCAACCGTCTCGCAGACGAACTCCCAGAGGCAACGATTCTGGCAGTCGAGCCGAACATTGATGAGCTTCCCTCTGAGCTGGAATCTCGTAGCAACGTCTCTCTCACAGCAACAGGAGAAGCCATCGAGGAAGCCGACATTGTCTTTCTCCTGGTTGACCACAACGAATTCGTCAACCTAGACCAATCGATTTTGGCGCAGAAGATCGTTCACGACACTCGCGGCGTATGGAACTGACAACCTGATCTCACCAGCGAAGCACTGAATGCGGTTGCGCGCCCGGTTCAAACAACCGGGCGCCCAACCGCATTCACACTAACGTCAGTCTTTCTGTGCCTTCGTGAAGGCCTGGTATTCCCTGATGACCTCGAGAGCAGGCCCGTCTGCACGCAGGACACCCTGCTCGATCCACAATGCACGATTGCAGGTGTCTCTGATCGTGCGCATCGAGTGCGAGACGAGGAAGACCGTACCGGCGTTCTCTCTGATCGCACGGATTCGCCCCTCGGACCGGTCGCGGAACTTCTTGTCACCGACGTTGAGCGCCTCATCGACGATGAGGATCTCGTGCTGGACAGAGGTCGCGATGGCGAACTTCAGCCTCTGGGACATGCCTGAGGAGTACGTTCGCATGGGCAGATCGATGAAATCGCGCAGTCCGGTGAACTCGACGATATCGTCGAACTTCTCCTCCACCTCGGCGCGGGTCAGACCAAGAGCCAGGGAACCGAGAACGATGTTGCGCGCACCGGAGAGGTCAGGGATCAACGCTGCTCCGACACCGAGGAGATTCGGCCTCGAGGTCGCGTAGATCGCACCCTCCGAGGTGGGCGTCAGGCCTGTGATCGAACGCATGAGCGTGGATTTACCGGAGCCGTTGCTGCCGATGATTCCGATGGATTCGTTTTTGTGGGCGACGAAGCTGACGCCCTTGAGGGCATGGACTTCTCGGAGCCCGCGCCGCTTCGTCATCACGTCTTTGCTGCCGAGCTTGAGCTTCTTGCCCGTCGCCAAGGTCTTGTAACGGACGTGGACGTCGTCGCAGACCACGACGGGCGGGTTGTTCCTCGTCACGTCAGGAAGACTGCCTGTATCGAACGTTTCCGGTTCTTCCGTCTCACTCATCGCGACCGAACCTTTCCTCGGCCTGCCAGAAGAACACGAAGCCGATGACGAAAATACCGAAAGCCCAGATGGCGAGGTGCCAGAAGTAGTCGTAGGGAATGACTCCGTCCTTCATCAAGATGCCACGAGCGATCGCCAGCACATTGTTCAGCGGCTGCCAGTCAGCGTAGGGCTGCAGCGCGGGATTGATCTTTTCGACCATGACCTTGAGGTCGAAGAAGACACCCGAGGTGTAGAAGATCATGCGCGAAATGAAGGGTGTGACCTGGGAAAGGTCACGGAAGTGGACGGTGGCCCGCGCGAAGATGAACGCTACGCCTTGGTTGAAGATCCAGAACAGGATGACCAGCGGGATGAAAAGGAACCAATCCCAGTCGGGCCGGGCACCGAACAATACGACCAACAGCGCCATGAAGATAAAGGTAGGGATGAAGTTGAGGAGATTCTGAAACACCGTGGCGATGGGCAGCACGATACGCGGGAACGGCAGGGATTGCACAAGGGATGCGTTCGAGATGATCGACTTCGCACCGCCGTTCATCGAGGTGTTGAAGAACTCGAGCACGAAGACGCCGATGACGACGAAGGGAGCGAAATCATCCGGGCGCGCAGTGGCGCCCTGCATGATGACACCGAAAACCGTGCCGTAGATGAGTGCTGAGAACGCCGGTCGCAGCAGCACCCAGAGCATGCCGAGACGGTTGCGTTCGTTCTCACTCTGCATCTTGTACTTAGCGAGAGTGAAGGTGAAGTCGCTGCGAGTGATCAGCTGCTTGATGTACTGGGGCAGTGATGGCCGCCCGCCGACTCTTTCGAGCCCATGCTCCTCAGCTAGCTTAGCCATATCCATGTACAGAAGTTTCTCTCGTCGGCGACTGGGGCGAACATCAGGAAGTCTACGTGATGAGGGTAGCCGATTCTCACAGTCGGCTATGAGCCTTGAAGTCGAAGTCGGGGTCCTCGATCTGAGCCCTCGTCGGAATGTTATTACCCGCTAGTACGCGACGAGCCGCGGCTTGCAGAGGAGGCCAGTTGAGCGTCTCGGCACCAACGAGCTGTGCGTCTGGGGCTGATCCGTCGAAATGGAAGACCTGGAATTTCTTGCCGCTGGGATCGTGCCTGATGAGCGTATCTGTGGCATCGGGGCTGGTCAGACCTGCAGTGAAGACTTTTTCTGGGCCTTGGAAACTCCAGTGCCACGGGATATCCGACCAGGGTTCGCCGGTGCCGCCGTCGTCGGAGCTGAGCAGTTCGGCAAGGTACCTGCCGTGGCTCTCAGCCACGGGCTCACATGCCCACGGGTGGTCGAGGGCGAAGGCTCCGTCGGTGATGAGTGCGCAATCACCCGCAGCCCAGACTCCGGCGTGAGATGTTGCCAATTTCTCATTCACCTCCCACGCCTCGGCGGGTCGAACGCCATCGATGGGAATCAGAGCCGGGCGAGCACCGACGCTGGTGACGAACAGGTTGTGAGTATCTGCCGGGATGTCGTCCGGGCTGCTGGTGTGGGCCACGAACTTCACACCGGCGTCTTTGTGCTTTTCAAACAGTGCCGTGCGCACGTGTGCTGAGAGCTGTTTCCGCAGAGGTTCATCACCGCGCAGATAGACGGTGGCCTCATGTCCGGCAGCGACCGCCGAGGTCGCCACTTCCATGCCTAAGTATCCGGAGCCGAGGACTCCGACGTTCAATGGTCCATCGGATTCGGCAACGAACTTTCGGATCCATTCAGCTTCGGTCAGGTTGTACACGGGCAGGGCGTCCGGGTATCCGGGGATCTCCGGTCGGTTCGCCTCCATGCCTGTGGCGAGAATGCAGTGGGTGAAGTCCAGGGTCTCCCCCGACGCCAGGTGAACGGTGCCGGCCTGCTGGGACTGGTCGGCCACCTCGGCGAGGGTGATCTCTGTGGCCTTGTCACGGACGAAGGTGATGAGGTCACTTGCCTCGAGATGGAAGGGCAGGTGGTACCTGGAGTCGTCGAAGAGGTGCTTCGACAGTGGGGGCCGTTCGCTGGTCTCCCCCGCGGCCGGATCGACGAGTGTGACCGCCTGACCGCGTTCGCTGAGCTCCCGGGCGGCGGTGATTCCGGCCAGCCCTGCACCGATGATGACGATCGTCTTTGCCATGTCTCCATGCTAGACCGCAAGCTGCGAAGTGTGGTGTGAGATGAGACGCGGCAGTGGTCAACACGGCCTGGGCTCAGAGTTCTGTGGTGCTGCTGCCTCCCCCGGTGCGCTGTCCCGTGACCTTGGCCTTGACAATCTGGGCCAAGCCAGCGACCTTGCCGCCCTTGAGACCCCAGTGCTGTGCGGATTCTCCCGTGACCTTGATGAGCCCGAGGTCCGGGTCATTGAGTCCACCGTCGAACCAGGTGGCAGCTTCCTTGTTCCACAACTTCGCCAGCTTGGCCTGATCATCGACGAAGTCGACCCGACCGGCCACCGAGAGCCAGTTGCCCGCCTCGGAGACGGCGATATTGACTTGCGGATTCTGCAGCAGTGCTGTTGCTTGGTCGCCCTGCAGACCGATGAAGAACCACACGTCACCGTCGTCGGTGACCTCTTGGGGCACCATCGGATGGGCGAGCAGCTTGCCGTCATCGAGGGCGGTCGTGAGCATCACATAGCCGCTGTCGCGGAGGATCTTCACGACGTCCTTCTGCTCGAGGGACCCAGTGTCAGCCCCCACACCCGCTTGATGCGTCGTGTTGCCCGTTGCTGCTGGGCTCGCATCGGATTCTCTCTCAGCAGCCTTCACAGCGCTTTCATCAACGGCCGTATGTGAGCCGTCGGGGTTGCGGTGGAGGGTCACACCGATGTCAGCGGCCGTATCCTGGGCGCGGTCTTCGACGTTCTCTTCGGTGTAGCCGACCTGCGTCTGCGAATCGACTTCGGAGGTGCCGCCCAGTGGCTCTGTCGCCTCGTCGAGCTTCGCCGCGGCATCGCGTGCCTTCTTCTCGCCGGTGGATTCGTTGCTTATGTCTCTGCTGCTCATCAACATTCCCTTCACAGACGATTCTTGCCCCAAGTCTCACACGGGGCCGCCGACAACAGAAGAGGGCGTAGAGAAGTTTCCAGGTTTGCCAGGCAACCATCAGACAATGATTCACTCGAGGTCAGATACGTGCGTCCCGTTCTCAATCAGACTGGATGCTGTGCTCGACGAAGCTGTCGACGGTCGCGGGATGCACAGCGAATATGCTCATGCCTAGACTGAGGCCATGGATGAAGAATCAGTCTCCGTGACAGAGATCCCCGAAGGCGCTGCCATCATCGACGTTCGTGAGGACGACGAATGGGAGGCCGGGCACATCGAGGGCGCGCTGCACGTGCCGCTGGGCGAATTGCCGACCCGGCTCGACGATCTCCCCCTCGATGACGACATGTACATCATCTGCCGCACCGGCGGCCGCTCCCACCGCGCCGTGGCCTGGCTGACGAACAACGGCTTCGATGCCATCAACGTCGCCGGCGGTATGGGGTCCTGGAACCTCGACCACGGCAAGCCGATCGTCTCCGAGACCGGCGAGGAACCCTGGGTGAAGTAGGGGCTGCTCACGGCTGAAACCTGCCGGGCGTGAACAGCAACCGTCCACGATGCGGGAACTCCGTGGACACAACTGTGCGGGGTGGCTGGGATTTGGCAAGGTAGAACTATGACTACTCGCGCCGGCCAGCTGGCCCAGGACAGGGATCTCGTCGATATCTCCGCACTGCTTGATTCCTATTACGATCTCGTCCCCGATTCCTCCGTGCCCGCGCAGGCCGTGAGCTTCGGGACTTCGGGGCACCGCGGCTCGAGCTTCAACCGCGCATTCAACGAAGCCCACATCGCAGCGATCACCGCCGCCATCGTCGACTTCCGGAAGAAACAGGGCATCCACGGGCCCATCTTCCTAGGCCGTGACACCCACGCCCTGAGCGAACCCGCGTTCCTCACCGTCCTCGAGGTGCTCGCCGCAGCAGAGGTGCCCGCGCTCATCGATGAGCGTGACGGCTTCACCCCCACGCCGGTGCTCTCCCACGCGATCCTCGGCTTCAATGCGGGCAAGACCGCAACGGATGCGCAGGCCGACGGCATCATCGTGACTCCCAGCCACAACCCGCCCTCCGATGGCGGCATCAAGTACAACCCACCGCACGGTGGCCCGGCTGGGTCGGAGACGACGACGTGGATCGCCGAGCGCGCGAACTCCTATCTCGAAGCAGGGTGGGAGAAGATCCCACGCACCGGCTTCCAGCGGGCCTTCCATCTGGAGAACACCGAGAACTTCGACTTCATCGCCAACTACACCGAGGACCTCGAGTCGGTCATCGACCTCGACGTCATCCGCAGCTCCGACATCCACATCGGTGCCGACCCTCTGGGCGGAGCCAGCGTCGACTACTGGGCCGCCATCGCCGAGGACTTCGACCTCAACCTCACCGTCGTCCACCCAGAGATCGACCCCACCTGGTCATTCATGACCCTGGACTGGGACGAGAACATCCGCATGGACTGCTCCTCGCCCTACGCCATGGCCGGGCTCATCGCCTCCCGCAACGACTTCGACATCGCCACAGGCAATGACGCCGATGCCGACCGCCACGGCATCGTCACCCCCGACGCTGGTCTGATGAACCCCAACCACTATCTGGCGACCACCATCGACTACCTGCTCGACAACCGACCTGAATGGTCCACCAGCGCCGGCATCGGCAAGACGCTGGTCACCTCCTCCATCGTCGACCGCATCGTGTCCGCCCATGGCCGCAAACTGTTCGAGGTTCCCGTCGGCTTCAAGTGGTTCGTCCCCGGACTCCTCGACTCAACCCTTGCCTTCGGCGGCGAGGAATCTGCCGGCGCATCGTTCCTGCGCCGCAACGGCAAAGTCTGGTCCACTGACAAGGATGGCATCATCATGGCCCTGCTGGCCGCGGAGATGACCGCGAAGACCGGGCAGACTCCCTCCCAGCGCTATGC
The DNA here is from genome assembly GCF_003932995.1 of Brevibacterium aurantiacum. NCBI lineage: Bacteria > Bacillati > Actinomycetota > Actinomycetes > Micrococcales > Brevibacteriaceae > Brevibacterium > Brevibacterium aurantiacum. The sequence goes on along the minus strand of NZ_CP025333.1, from coordinate 512,631 downwards.
GGGACTGGCCGCGAACTTCGGCACAAGCGCCTACGCCCGCCAGGATGCCCCGGCCACCCGCGCGCAGAAGGCGAAGCTGGGGGCACTCGACGCCTCCCAGGTGAAGGCGACGACCGTCGGCGGTGAATCGGTGACCTCAACACTCACCTCGGCGCCGGGAAACAATGCCCCCATCGGCGGGCTCAAGGTCACGACCGAGAACTCCTGGTTCGCGGTGCGACCCTCCGGCACGGAGGACGTGTACAAAATCTACGCCGAGTCACTGCGCGATGAGGACCATCTGCGGGCCGTCCAGCACGACGCTCGGACATTGGTGGATGGGGTGCTGGAGTAGCCCGAAGCGGCTCCCAGCCACCAGCTGGTTACAGCTCGACGTCCTGATTTTGAGGCGGCAGAGCGGCGATGGCTGGGTGGTCCCGGCCGGTGTTGCCCAGGGCTGCAGCGCCTCCCGGCGAACCGAGCTCGTCGAAGAAGTCCACGTTATAGGTGTAGTAGTCCGCCCATTCCTCCGGGACATCGTCTTCATAGAAGATCGCCTCGACGGGGCAGACCGGTTCGCAGGCACCGCAGTCGATGCATTCGTCGGGATGGATGTAGAGACTGCGTTCACCTTCGTAGATGCAATCGACAGGACATTCGTCGACACACGACTTGTCCTTGACATCGATGCACGGCTGCGCGATCACGTAGGTCATGCGGGCCTCCGCTCTCTGCTCGGATCGTCCACTTCCTCCAAGTGACGAATGGGATGAATCTCAGAGCCCACTCTAGGGCCTCGACCCCAGTCTTCATATGGCCCGGATCACGTCCGACGAGAACGAAGAACCACCTCGGCGAGGTCCGGTCACGATTGGGTTTCACTGTGCAGACGAAAACGTAGCAAACAGCGCTCTGCAACAACCGTGTGTCACAGTCTGGTCGACACCGCCAAGCAGTCGTTCGCACCGCGTCATCAGGCAATATTCGTTGTCGTATGGATCCTATGGATTCCGCGCGCTTGCGCGACCGCCGCAGGATTGCAGACAGCTCGTCTCCAGGCTGTGACCCTCTCCGAGTTTTCTCCCAGGCAGTGTGGTCCTGACTTCAAGTCCGACCGCAATACTGGCAGGCGTCGATGAGGTGTCACCGCTCCGGTGACCACACTCACCGCAGGCATCACACAGCGAAGACGCCCCTCGAAGAAGAAGGATCAACACTATGAAGACCACCATTCGCAATCGCGCAGCAGCTCTGGGAATCGCAGCCGTCGCCGGCCTCGCAGGAATCGGCCTGGCCAGTGGCCCCGCACTGGCGGCACCCGCGCCCGCAGAGGGTACGAGCTCAGCCGCCGACGCCGCACCGCAATCGGTTCACTTTCCCACCGACACCGGCATCTACGCCGATGAGCTAGTCAGAGCCTGGGGTGCAGACAACTCGGAGCGGGTCGAAGCCTTTGCCTCACCGCAGGTCGTCGAGGCTCTGAACGAGCACGGCTCGAAGAATGCAACACATTGGGTGAGGACGGGCGGCGACGGAGCTGCGGGCACCATCTATTCGGATTATGAGAACACCGTGACGGGAGAGACCATGTCCGTCGGTGTCGCCAACGAAGAGGTGTCAAACGGCGGAGAATGGGGCGCACCCCACGGAGTCCACAAGGTCCAGTTCGGCAACTGAGGCGACATCACCCGATACGGGTGCGAAGAACCCCGCCCCTGAGAACTCAGGGGGCGGGGTTCTTCACGTGCACGGGTGGGCGGGGCCACCTCGGCGAGGTATCTGGTCTGACGTTTACAGGTGCGACTCCGGAGCGTTCTGGACGTACTCATCGAGGGTGTCGTTTTTGTACGCGTCCTGGACCTTCTTCAGTTCCTCTTCGTCGACGTTGACGATCGACTGACCGTCACTCGAGGTTCCGACTCCCGCGGTTGGGGAGGTGAAGAACTCGATGTCACCGGGGCGGACGTCGCGCATCGCGAAGGCCGTGGCAGAGATGTACTGCGCGTCGAGACCGGAGTCGACGTACATATACGGAGAGAAGTCCTTGACCATGTTCTGGATCTTCTTCGGGTTCGACAGTGTGTCTGCGGAGATGATCTCGTTGGTCAGTCCCCGGATGAAGGCCTGCTGGTTGCGGGCGCGCTGGAAATCGCCGTCCTGGAAGGACTTGCGTTCGCGCACGAAGGTCAGCGCCTCGTCACCGTCGAGGACGTTCTCTCCCTTGGTGAAGGTGTAGCCGTTCTTCTCAAACGCCTGCTCGGAGTTCACGGTCACTCCGCCGAGGCTGTCGGTCAGTGCCTTGAAGCCCTCGAAGTCGATGATCGCGACGTGGTCGAGTTCCGTGCCGATGAAGTCCGAGATCGTCGACACGGCCAGGGGCAGGCCACCGGTTGAGAGTGCCGAGTTGATCTTGGCCTTGCCATGGCCTTCGATGTCGACCCAGCTGTCACGCGGGATCGACATGACTTGGACATCGGATCCGGACTCCGGGATGTGCATGACCATGATCGTGTCCGAGCGCAGTCCGCGAGAGTCGTTGACGTCGACCTGGTCCATGGGTTCGTCGGAACCCAGCAGCAGGATATTCGTGCCGCCGTCTTCCTTCTGATCGTCAGGACGCTGCGTGCCGAAGATCTGCTCGTCGGTGAGCTTGTTCGCGTTGTTGTCGAAGGTCCGACCCACGTTCCACAGGTAGAGGCCTACACCGAGCACGCCGAGGATGACGATGACGAGCAGGGCGACAAGGATCTTGCGCCACACTTTCTTCTTTTTGCGTTTGGGACGCTGCGGTCGGTCTTCCTGGCTGTCGAACAGATCATCGAAACTGCTGTGGTCTGACATCGGCACTCCGGGTTTCAGTCAATGCGGCGTGGGTGCCGGCGGGAGAGGATTGCAATATCAGCAATTATATAGCTTTTGTTACATTCCCCCGGACACCTTGCCCCGGTGCGCGGGTGTGTCTTGCCTGTGACCTGGGTTGATCGCTCGCCTGCGACTCGAATGACCGTCGCCGAGGTGACTCGACTCACCGGTAACAACGTCGTATCCGTATAGTGGACGCTTCATGCGCTAGGTAGACTTTGCTGGTGTTCAACAACTATCGGGAAATTCTGTCTCTTCCCGGTGCTCTCAAGTTCTCCTTGGCCGGTCTTGTTGCACGTATGCCCATCGCAGTTCTGGGCCTGGGAATCGTTCTGTTCATCCAGGGCGTCAGCGGCTCCTATGGTCTGGCAGGCATCGTCGCCGCCGTGTACATGATCGTCCAAGCTCTTGCCGGCCCCGGGATCGCGCGCCTTGTCGACCGTCGTGGCCAAGCCACCGTCATGGTGCCCATCGTCATCACCCACCTCGTGGCGCTTTCGATGCTCATCGTCTCCGTCTACGCAGACTGGTGGGTGGGCCTCATCTTCGTCTTCGCCGGAATCGGCGGTGCCACTGTCGGCTCCGTCGGGTCGCTGGTGCGTTCGCGCTGGTCACACATCGTGGATTCGCCGAAAAAGCTGCAGACCGCCTTCTCCTGGGAGTCCGTCGCCGATGAGTTGCTCTTCGTCACCGGCCCCGTCGTCGCCACCGTGCTCGCCACTGCCGTGTTCCCCCCGGCAGGCATCATCCTCTCGATGCTCACCGCCGGGATCGGCTCGGCTCTGCTCTACATCCAAAAGTCGACCGAGCCCCCGCCGATCGAACGCACCACAGAGGCTCGCGGGCACGTGTTCTCCAATCCGGGGATCTTCACGATCATCATCGTCAATGTGTTCCTGGGTGTGAACTTCGGCGCCATCGACGTCATCGCCGTGGCCTTCGCCGACGAGCAGGGTGTGAAGTCCCTGGCCGGCATCCTGCTCAGCGCCTTCGCCCTGGGCTCACTCATCGCCGGTGCGCTCTACGGGTCGAGGAACTGGAACTCTGCAACCCATCACCGTTTCGGCGTCACCGTTGCCCTGCTGGCCATCGGCGCGTGTTCGATGATGCTGGCCCAGGGAATGGTCTCCTATACGATCATCCTGTTCATCGTCGGCTTCACGATCGCCCCGAGCCTCATCGGCGCCAACTCCGTCATCGAAGCACTGGCACCGCCGAGGCGTCTGACTGAGGCCTTCGCCTGGCTGGGCACATCCTTGGGCTTCGGTGTCGCCTTCGGATCGGCCCTCGCCGGCAACATCATCGACGCCGCGAATGCGAAGACGGCGATGCTGCTGCCGGCCGGCTGTGCCATCGTCGGTGCTCTCTTGGCGCTGTCGCTGCTCAAACTGCTCAACCCGAAGCGGTCGAGTCACGAGGTGCGGGTCAACCGACCCGGACGGAACGTGTCGCTGAAGGGTTAGAGAGCGAGGGCCGACGGAGTGATCCTTCTGCGCAGACGAGCAGACTGAAGAGCCCGACGGGGCCGGGCCCCACGCTCGAACCGTGGAACCCCGAGCACCAGCCAGTCCAACTCGGCGAGAGGCCCATCGCGCTCGCGGGCGAGCACCACGCACCACGCACCACGCACCACGAGCATCAAAACACCGCGTTGCAACGGGAGGTTGTGCCGTTACCGGTAGTGATGGCCGCCAAATGTCAAAGATTCTTGACGTGGCATGTCAATGATGTTTTACTTTTTATGTAAATAATAGTTGACATCAGGAAACGGGATGGACGTTCAGACTTCGAATCTCAAGCACGTCCGCAAGGCCGCCGGTCTCACGCAGGCCCAACTTGCCCAACGCACCGGCGTCTCGCGTCAGACGATCATCGCCACCGAGCGCGGCGACTACGCACCCAGCGTCTATCTGGCACTGCGCATCGCCCGTTCGCTGGAGACCACAGTGGAAGAAATCTTTTCACTTCAGGAGGAAGCATAATGAACAACAGCAGCGACAGGAAGAACCGCAGCAACGAACTCGCCGACAAGATCGCAGGCTTCAACGACCCGTCGATGGGTGATGAACGCGAGCGCGACGTCATCCTGCGCGCGTATACGCTGGGGGCCGTCGTCTCCACCTACGTGTTCTTCGCGCTCGGACTCATCTTCGCAGTTCTCGGCGCGGGATTGTGGAGTGCATTTATCATCCTCGGCTCCATCGTGACCAGCAGCGCCATTTCGGGGTACTGCAAGCGCGAGAATGTGGACTTCGCGATGTCCATGGCCCGCGTCTCAGCGAAACGGCTGATCGTCGGCAACATCGCCGGCGCGGTGTTCGCCATTGTCTGGGTCAGTGCGATTGTCTTCCACATGAGTGAGGGCCATCCGCTCATCGATGCCGGCATGGGAGCAAGCACCACACTCGGTGCTGCAACCAGCACGTACGCCATCGTCATCGGTGCGACGGTCGGCTTCATCGCTACGATCACCCTCATGACGTTCTCTCGCATACGCAAAATCAAGCAGGCCCGTGCCGAAGCGGCCGCGGCGGCAGATATCGAAGACGAGGACTGACCCACCTCGGCGGTGTGGGCATCTGTTCAACCGACTGCCGGGCCCACGGCGGGCATCACTGCTCTTCTTCGCGGCAACGTCACTTCGCATCACTGCCTGAGCGTCCGTCACCGTTAACGCGAAAACACCCCGGCGCACCGGGGTGTTTTTGCTGTTTGCGGCGACGGACGCACGAGATGCCAAGAATGCGAGCGATGCGCGGAGTGCGCCTCAGGCCCAGTTCTTGTGCGGTGAGGTCTCGCCGACGCCCGGGTTGAAGACATTGCAGGGGTCGAGTTCCTTGAAGTGGGCTTCCATCTCCGGCGGCACCTGGTAGAGGCGACCGTAGTTGTGCTCGGCGGGCACGGCGGCTCCACGTTCCTCGAGCAGCGCCATCATCTGCTTTTTCAACGCCACCGGGTCAACACCCTTCTTCGCCACATGGTCCTGATGGAGGACGTGGCAGAAGAAGTGGCCGTAATAGGAACTGATGTGCAGCTGGTCTGAGATCTCCGTTGGCAGCACCTCGAGCCAATCCTCGTCATCGCGTGTCAGCGCAACGTCGAAGGTGATCATCTCCGAGGACTCGTCACGGTGGAGATTGAAGTAGCGTGTGGCGGCACTGGCGGCACCGAAGCGGTGGAGCATGGCGGACTGAGCTTCATCGGCAGTGCAGATGAAGAAGTCACCGTCATGCCCCACCTCGGCGAAGAAGGTCGTGAGGAACTCCTCGGTCCTCTGCTTCTGGTCGCCGCTGACGACGAGGAGCAGATGGTGTTCAAAGCGATCGCGGTACTCAAGCATGCGGTCCGGCAGCTGCTGCGGCAGCAAGCTGAAGGCACCCTGCGCAATGGAATCGGCAACGGTCTGTCCGAAGAAGGGCAGCTTCGCGAACACCCCGTTCGCCCAGTTCTTCAACGCGAAGAGCTTGATCTGTTCGCGGCTGCCGGCGTGCTTGACGGAGACGAACGTGTCCTTGCCGTACTTCTCGGCAAGGTCGAAGGAGGGCCGTCCCATGTACTCACCGGAGATCGGCAGCGGCATGTCCGAAGTCAGGATCGCCCGGCGCAGGGCCTCGAGCTCGGCGGGGCTGTTGGTGCCCACGTAGAAGGTCGTCGAATCCTTCTGCTTGGGGAAGGTCCGCGTGCGCACGGCGAAGACCATGAGTTTGCCGGCTGACCCTGATGCCTCGTGGAGGAACTTCGGGTTGGCGTTGTAGCGGGCAGGAGAATCGGTGATTTCGCGGACCTGCTCGCTGTATTCGGTATCGAGACTGTCTTCCGGGGGCGGCGTGACATCGGCTTCGTCCCATTCGCCGCGTTGGAGTCTGTCGAGGATATGGGCCGGATCATCGCCGAGGCTGATGCCCAGGTGATTGACAAGTTCGACCTTGCCCTCGTCATCGACCCGGGCGAAGATCGCGTGCTTCGTGAAGGCCGGGCCCTTGCGAATCTGACTGCCGCCGGAGTTGTTCGCGATGCCGCCGACGACCGAAGCACCGATTGAGGACGAACCGATCACCGAGTGGGGTTCACGCCCGTGAAGTGCCAACTTGTCATCGAGTTCGTACAGCGTGGATCCGGCCAGACACACGGCCTCACGAGCATCGTTGATGAGATGGATCTGGTTGATGCGCAGGGTGGAGATGATGATGATCTCACGATCGTAGTCCTGATCGCCGGGACCCGAACCTCCGGTCAGGCCGGTGTTCGCCGACTGTGGGATGACGATGAGATCGTGATCGACGCAGACCTGCAGAGCCCGCCACATATCGACAAGGCTGCCCGGCTTGAGGACCGCGAGCACACTGCCGCCGCCGAAGCGATTGCCTTTGGCGAAGGGCTCCGTCGCCCGGGCGGAGGTGAGCACATGACGACTGCCCATGATGTCGATGAAGGCGCTGACCGCCTGTGATTGGTGCTGACGCTGTCGTCCGAACATTGTTGATAGCTCCTCTTGCATCGATGCGAACGTTGTCCACTCTACAAGCCTGCGGATGGAATGGCGCCTGCGCCCATCCGTTATTTGTTCATGTGTCCCCATCGTCTGACGGGTCATTGTCGGCGCGACCTTCGTGCTGACGTTTTTCAGCACGCATCCGATCCCACTCGGTCAGACGCTTCGCGATGATGTGCTCGTAACCGTTGCTGGTGTGTCGGTACACCTTCTCCGGTTCCATGCCCTCGGGAAAGTAGTTCGCACCGGAAAAGCCCCCCGGCCTGTCCGGGTCATACTCGTAACCCTCCCCGTAGCCGAGGTTCTTCATCAGCTTCGTCGGGGCGTTGAGAATATTTGCTGGAGGCATGAGGGAGCCGGTCTGTTTCGCGAGCTTCTTCGCGGCGTTGAATCCACGGTAGACGGCGATGGACTTCGGTGCGGTTGCAAGGTAGACGACGGCCTGGGCGATCGCGAGTTCACCTTCTGGGGAGCCGAGCCGCTCGAACACATCCCATGCCGCCAGCGCTTGTTGGACGGCTTGCGGGTCGGCAATCGCGATGTCTTCGTTGGCGAATCTGACCAGCCGTCGGGCGATGTAGAGGGGGTCCTCTCCGCCCTCGAGCATTCGTGCCAACCAATACAACGAAGCATCAGGGTCAGACCCGCGCATTGATTTGTGCAGAGCGGAAATGAGGTTGTAATGCCCCTCTTGGGCCTTGTCATAGATGGGTGCGCGCTGTTGAACAAGATCGACTAAGCCGGAGGTGTCGAGAGCACCGCTGACGGTTTGGAGCTGCTCGATGAGGTTGAGCAGGTAGCGACCGTCGCCATCGGCCATTGCCACCAGGCCATGCCGTGCCTGCGCATCAAGAGGCAGTTCTTTGGCGATGGCCTCCTCTGCCCGTGCGATGAGCGTGGTCAGCGCTTCCTCGTCGAGGCGTTTGAGGACGAATACCTGACAGCGGGACAGCAATGCGGAGTTGAGCTCGAAGCTGGGGTTTTCCGTGGTCGCGCCGACGAGCACGATCGTGCCGTCTTCTACATAGGGGAGAAAGGAGTCCTGCTGGGCACGGTTGAAGCGATGGATCTCATCGACGAACAGCATCGTGCCCTGACCGATCTCACGCCGTTTGGCTGCCGATTGGAAGACTTTCCGGAGTTCAGCGACACCGGAGAAAGTGGCTGAGACCGACTCGAAGACGAGGTTGGTGCGTTCGGCCAGCAATCTCGCAATGGTTGTCTTCCCACAACCCGGCGGCCCCCACAGCACCATCGAAACCAGCCTGCGCTCGGCGACCATCCGCCCAATCGGTGCGTCGTCGCCAAGAAGATGATCTTGCCCGATGACATCTTCAAGGGACTCCGGGCGCAGTCGATCAGCCAGCGGGCGGCCCACATCGTCAGGCTCAAACAATGACGGCGGTTCTTGGCTCACACTGTCACCTCCATTCTCATAGCCTAATTGCCGCGGCTGATCGAATGGTGCTCGCGCCGCTGTCTATCGCGAGGGACGCAACGGCGTTACGCGCGAGCCTTCGACGCCAGCGACACCGCGGAGAGGCTGAGCAGACAGATCACTGCGACTGCCCCAAGCGAGATGCTGTAGGGCATGAGCGGCAGCAGCGCCGCGAGCACTGTGGGCAGCAGGAACCCGGAGTACGCCAGCGAGTAGTAGACGCCGGTGATCCCCGCGAGGTCTTTCGGCTCGGCGATGGCCTGGACGATGACCAGACCGGCCACCACGCAGATGCCATACGCGATGCCGAGGACAATGGCGACGACGAAGGCCATGATCGGATCAGCTGCGAGCGCCGCGACGACTGCAAGGCCCATGCCGAAGGTCATGAGCGTGAGCCCGACGACCAGCGCACGTCCGCCCGTCCACCTGTTGATGCGTGGGACGAGGTTCTGCACCAGCGCCCCGGCGCCCAGGGTGACGACGGTCAGCACGGTCGCGTACATGGTCGTCCACTCCCCCAGCTCATCCTGGACCAGAGCGGGCATGACCGCATAGGCAACACCTGCGGCGGCGAAGACCCACGGTGCGGCGGGGATGATGAGGCGCACGAAGGTGCGGTGGCCGACGAGCGGAATCCGCAGGCCTCGCCACCAATGATGGGCCGACCGGCGTTCCTTCGTCAGGGTCTCTGGCGCGGTGAACACGATGAACAGCGCCACGACGGACAGCAGCCCGTGGACCGCGTAGGGAATCGTTTCGGGCATCGGTCCCCACTGCGCCAGGCAGCCGGTGACCGCGGCACCGATGGCGAATCCCACAGTCAGTGTCAATGCCGGGCGGCGAGCGCCGGCGGTGATTCCGGCCTTGTGGTCAAACGGTGGTGACGAGAGTTCCTTGATCCAGCTCGTGCCCACCGACATGGCCACTCCCACGCCGATCCCGGCGAGTACGCGGCCCACGCACAGCAGCCAGAAGAGATCGAAGCCGAGCCCCAGAAGGACGCTGCCAACGATTGCGGCGATCATACCGGCAACGAGGATCGGCTTGCGTCCTCGGCGATCCGAGAGCGCCGAGGCGACCAGGAGTCCCGGTATCAGTCCCCCGACGTACATGCCCAGAAGGAGGTTCGCCTGCCAGACCGCGTAGCCGCCGTCCTCTTCGTACATGTGCACGAGCGGGGTGAAGTGGTTGCCGCCCCAGGCGAGCAGGAACATTGCGGGGACGACGCGAAGCCAAGCTCTGCGTTGGGGCACTGTTGTTGCGGAGTGAGAGATTGTCGTTGCGATCTGGTGGTCTGCTGTTTCAGTTGCGGGTTCTGAAGTCATTGCTGGCGATTCTGGGTTGAGTGCTGCGGTTTCCGATGTCACTGGTTCTCGGGGAAGTGGGAGGACTGAATGTGCTCGCGCACGACCTTTCCGAAATCCTTGGCCTCACCGCGTTCTGCGAGATCGGTGAGCTCGGCATGCTCGTCGAAGAGGGTGTGCAGCGAACTGGGCTGATCGATGACCACTTGGTAGGTCAGGCGGGCCAAGCGCGGGCCCATCGTGGTCAGCATCTCCTCGACAATGCTGTTGCCGCCGCTGCGGATGATGCGGGAGTGGAAGGCGTAGTCGGCACTGGCGAAGTCGAGTGGATGACTGGCATCCAGAGCCTTCTGCTGCCGATCGAGGAGCGTGCGCAGGTCTGCCGCCAGCGGCGCGAAGTCGCTGTCGAGAGTCAGTGCCTGGACGGCGTCGGTTTCGAACATGGCGCGCACCGCAAGCAGGTCGCGGCGCTCCTGCCGGGTCACCGTGGTCACGATCGCGCCCTTCTTCGGCACGAGCCGGACCAGCCTCCAGCGCTCGAGTTGGAGCATCGCCTCCCGAGCCGGTGTGCGACTGGCCCTCTGAGCCTCGGCGAGGTCGGCCTCTGTAAGCAGAGCGCCCGGCTCGTAGCGCTGTTCGATGACTTCACGTGCGGCCCAGGCAGCCATCCGAGCGGCGATCGGAGAGGAGTCGTCGGTGCTTTCCCACGGGAGCGTCAGCAGATTGTTCATACCTCCACGCTAACAGATGCATACATTGATAGATGCATCAGTTACCGAATGACGCACAGACGAGGACAGGAGACTTTGAGGCCTGTTGCGTTTTTGGTGTTTAGCGTAGAATTGAAGCCATGAACGACTACTGGTTGACAACAGGCGAGACGGCGAAGAAACTTGGCGTCTCGCGTCAGCACGTCGTCGATCTGTGCAACCGCAATGAACTCAGCTTCGTAAAAGTCGGCACTCATCGCCGAATTCTCGACTCCTCGGCCCGGGCCCTGATCAAACCGCCCCTCACGCGCGAGCAGGAAAAATCGCTCTGGCTGCACCGCGCACTTTTGGCGCACCTCATGCTTGACCCGCAAAAGGTCCTGAAGGCAGCACTGACGAACATTGAGGACTGGAAGACGAAACACCGCACCGACGGCATGACGACTCAGTACTTGGAGCAATGGGAGCGAGTCATCGACAGCGGCGTCGACAATGTCGCCGGGGTACTTACTGGGACTGACGACACCTCGAAGGAGCTGCGGCAGAACAGCCCATTCGCAGGCGTGCTTTCGGACGGGGAACGCCAAATGGTTCTGCATTCATTTCGTGAACACTGGAACCAAGAACACGACGCCGCATGAATCGCCAAGAGCTCGCGCACATTCTCCGAGCCGCCTGCCGCATCACTGGCGACCAGGACGTCCTGGTCAACAGCAGAGATGTGCACTACTGAGCGACAAGCATTCCAACGTAAAGAAGAGGATCAGCAGCCTCCTCTCGAGCTATTCCGTTTAGTCACCTGCGGCACCGGCTGCGATGTTCAAATGTCAAAGACTCTTGACATAGCAATGTCAAAGATGTTTTACTTTTTATGTAAAGCATCATTGACATTGCGTAATGAACGTCGGGAGGCGAAGTGGAAGTTCAGACCTCGAGCCTCAAGCAGGTCCGCAAATCAGCCGGACTCACACAGGCTCAGCTGGCCCAGCTCACGGGCGTATCCCGCCAGACCATCATCGCGACCGAACGCGGCGACTATGCACCCAGCGTGTACCTTGCCCTGCGGATCGCGAAGGCCCTGGCCACGACAGTCGAAGAGATCTTCTCGCTTCAGGAGGAATCATGAACAGCGCGAACAAGAACCGCAAGACCAACGAGCTGGCCGACAGGTTTGCCGGACTCAACGACCCATCCATCGGAGATGAGCGCGAACGCGATGTCATCTTGCGGGCATACACATTCGGGTCGATTGTCTCGGTCTACGTGTTCTTCACTCTCGGACTGCTCTTCGCCGTGATCGGAGCCGGACTGTGGACGGTGCCCATCGTCCTCGGCTCAGCGGTCATCAGCATCGCAGTATCGAGCTACTGCAAGCGCGAGGGAATCGACTTCACATCCGCCGCAGCACGGGTCGCTCCCAAGCGCCTCATCCTCTCCCAGCTCGTCTCCGCAATAATTGTCATCCTCTGGCTCATCGCCATCGTCTTCCACCAGACCACCGGACATCCGCTCATCGATGTCGGCCTGGGCACGATGCTCGTCAGCTCGAGCAGCACGTCGATCATCATCGGAGCAGCCGTCGGCGGCCTCATTACCATCGTCATCATGACGATCTCCCGTCGACGCAAGATCAGGCAGGCTCAGCTCGAGGCCGTCCGAATCGACGAGATCGAAGACGAGGACTGAGCGACTACGACAACCCAACGGGAGCCGCCGAGGTGCACGACCACCTCGGCGGCTCCCGTTGGGTCCTGGGATTTTCTCTCGCTTATGAAAACTTCTGAGAACTGCTACATTGATGTCTGGCCATTTGGCCATCATGCGCTTCGATGACACGACACGCGAAGACCCTTCTGGGCACTTCTGACACGGCACGGTCGAGCAACAACACCCGCCGACATGTCAGGAGAACTGATGACCTCATCTGTCCAAACCCGCCCGCGATCCACAGGACGCGCAGGCTGGATGATCGCAGTCGCCGCAGCCGCCGCGTTCCTCGCCACCTTCAATGAGACGTTCCTCAACGTCGCGTTCACGCCGATCATGTCCGACTTCGGCATCAACGTGAGCAGCGTCCAGTGGCTGACGACCGGATACCTGCTCGTCGCCGCAGTCTTCGTCCCCGTCGCGAACGTCCTCTACCACCGCTTTCCCACGCGCACGCTGTTCATCAGCGTCGTCGCGATCATGGTCATCGGCTCCGTCATCGGCGCACTCGCCCCGACCTTCGGCGTCCTTCTCATCGGCCGCCTGCTCCAGGCCATCGGCACCGGCCTCCTCACGCCCATCGGCATGAACATCACTCTGGCTGTCTCGCCGCGGGAGAAGCTCGGCATGAACATGGGCATCATGGCCGCCATGACCACGCTCGGGCCCTCGCTGGCCATCGTGCTCTCCGGCGCACTGCTCACCATCGCCCCGTGGACGACCCTGATGTGGGTCTTCGGCGGCCTCTGCGTCGTCGTGCTCATCGCCGGCGCCATCTTCCTGCGCACCGTCGCCGAGCTGGGCCGCCCCGTCCTCGACATTCCATCGTTCCTGCTCGTGGCCCTCGCCCTCGTCGGCATCCTCTACGGCGTCACCGCGGCCTTCGGCGGTTCTGCCCTGATCGCTGGTGGTGCCTTCGTCGTCGGACTCATTGCCCTGTGGCTCTTCATCGTCCGTCAGCGCCGCATCGAACACCCGCTGCTCGACCTGCGCCCCTTCTCCAGCAAGCCCTTCGTGCTCGGCGTGATCATGACGATGCTCGGCCTGCTCTTCGTCTTCGCCATGAATGTCGTCATCCCGCTCTTCCTCCAGGGTGCACGCGGCATGGAACCCATGGGCGCCTCGATTACGCTGGCACCGGGAATCCTGCTGACCGTGATCCTCGGCCCCGTGGCCGGCCGCCTCTTCGATCGCCATGGCGGCAAGTGGTCGATCCCGTTGGGCTTCCTCGTCATGGCCGTCTTCGTCACCCTGGTCGGTGTGGCCGCCGGCGGCACGTCGATCCTGCTGTTCGGCATCCTCTACATCCCGGCCGTGCTGGCCACCGCGTTCGTCATCGGACCGGCACAGACCTTCGCCCTGTCTCATCTCGACCGTGAGACCAGCCCGCACGGCGTCACCGTGGTCTCGACGAGCTTCCGGATCGCCGGCTGCGTGGGCACCTCGCTGGCCGCAGGACTCTACGGCGCGCTCAGCGGTGCTCGCATCGATGCTGGCGCCGACGATCTCGATGCGCTGCTCACCGGGTTCCACGGGTCCGTCGGGCTCGTAGTGCTCACCTCGGCGATCGGCATTGTGCTGGCGATTGTGGCGTACCGGTCGGTGCGTGGCGGGGGCTCGGGTGTGCCGGCGGCGGGGGCTGCTACGCAGCAGGAGGAACTGCCCGCGGTCCAGTAAGCGCCGCTCACCTCGCACCATCAGCGCCAAATCACCCTTTTGCAGTGGGGTGTTTTGGCGCTGACTGTAGGAGCAGCAGAGTCGGTGCCAACGTCCTCATTGCACCTCAAGGCAGCGAAGACAACGCCGGTAATGCCGATAACGCTATCGATACAGCCAACGTCGTCAGTACATAGTGCGACACATTCTTTACTCAATGAACCTTGTCGGTTACTGTAGTTCCCGGCGCTATTCCTGCGCTCAAAGCCGAGCACACTAGCGGAGGAGTTTCCCGGGCACCCACGAATTGGGTATTCGGTGGTGTGATCAACGTGGAATCAGTTATCTGGAGCGCCATCACCCTCAGCTTCATTATCGGAATGCTGTCGAAAGCATTACCTCGAGTTCCGGACGCGGTCGGGGGCACCGCATGGGGAGCCACTGCACTGGCAGTGACCGCAGCTCTCTTCATCAAAGACACCGCCGACACCAACATCGAGATCGTCGGGCTCGGGCTCCTCGCCACCTTCCCGGCCTTCCTCACCGGCTTCACCCTGATCAGCCTGGTCGGAGACTGGAAGCGCGAGCTCACCGCCTGACAGCTCTGGCGGTGAGCTCGCGGACCAAGGAATGCCGCTTCACTCCACGAGCTTGCCGACCTCGCTGATCTCCTCGACTCGCATGAGTTCGGCGACCTCGGGATCGACGACCGGAATGCTCTCCTTCACAACCCCAGTCGAGGGCGACCACACGAGGTTGACCTGCAGGTTCTCATCCTGCTCGGGGTAGTCGCTGCGGTTGTGGCAGCCGCGGGTCTCCCTGCGTTCGAGCGCGCATTCCAGCGTCGCTCGAGCAGCCAGCACCGAAGACTTGAGGTCGAAGGCGTGCGAAAGGTCGGAGAATCCGGCGATGTCGGGGTGGATGCCGACCTCGCTCATGCGTGCTTCGACCGACGCGAGCTTCTCGAGCCCTTCGGCCAAACCGGCCTCATCGCGGACGACTCCGGCATGCTCGGTCATGAGGTTGCGGATCTCGCGCTGCAGAGCTCTGACGTTCTCTGTCCCTTCGGAGGACAGGAGATCATCGATCTCGGCCCGCGCCTCGGCGATGGCAGATTGCGACCGCACCTGCGCCCCCAGCTCAGACGAGTACGCGATGGCGGACTGACCGACGATGCGGCCGAAGACGAGGAGTTCGATGAGCGAATTGCCGCCGAGGCGGTTGGCCCCGTGCAGCCCGGACGAGGCCTCGCCGATGGCCCACAGGCCTTCGACGTCGGTGCTGTGCTCGACCGGGTCGACCCACACCCCGCCCATCGAGTAGTGCGCGGTCGGGGCGATTTCGATGGGGCTGACGGTGATGTCGAGCATCTGCGTCTCCATCATCGTCTGGAACACGCGCGGCAGGCGGTCCATGATGGTCTCGCGCGGCAGGTGGGAGACGTCGAGCCAGACGCCGCCGTTCTCCGTGCCGCGGCCCTCGGCGATCTCGGTGTAGGCGGCCAGGGCCACGCGGTCGCGGGTGGAGAGCTCCATGCGTTCGGGGTCGTAGCGTTCCATGAACCGCTCCCCCAGCGCGTTGCGCAGAATTCCGCCCTCACCGCGTGCAGCCTCGGAGACCAGGGTTCCGGCGGCGTTCTCTGGTTCGATGATGCCGGATGGGTGGAACTGGACGAGCTCGGCGTCGCGCAGGCGGGCTCCGGCCTCGACGGCCAGGCGGAAGGAGTCGCCGGTGTTCTCGTCGCGGCGGGAGGATGTGCGGCGCCAGATCCGGTTGTGGCCACCGGCTGCGAGGATGACCGCGTCGGCATGGATTCGGTAGCGGGAGCCGTCGACGATGTCGAAGCCGAATGCGCCGAAGACGCGACCGTCGGCGACGAGGAGTTTGGTGATGTAGACGCGGTCGAGGATGGGGACGTTCAGGGCCTCGGCACGATGAATGAGGGTGCGCTGGATTTCGAGTCCCGTGTAGTCGCCGGCGAAAGCAGTGCGACGCCAGGTGTGGGCGCCGAAGAAGCGCTGCGAGATCCGACCGTCGTCCTCCTTCGCGAAGTCCATTCCGTATCGCTCCAGGTCAGCGATTCCCTGTTCGGCTCCCTGGGTGACGATTTCGACGGTGCGGGGGTTGGCGAGGTCATAGGATTCCTTGATCGTGTCGGCCGCGTGCTGCTGCCAGGAGTCGTCGGGGTCCATGGTGGCCAGGGCCGCGTTGATGCCGCCGGCGGCCAGCGAGGTGTGGGCGTCGTCCTTGGGTCGCTTGCCGACGGCGAGGACGTCGGTTCCGGATTCGGCGACTTCGATCGCGGCGCGCAGGCCGGATCCGCCGGTTCCGATGACCAGCACCGAGGTGGAGATCGTGTGTTCTTTGGTGCGGGCATTTCCCTGTGTGGTGTTCATGCATTCCACGCTAGGCTCGGACACTTCATGCGTCCAATGTATTGTTTCGCTCAACTCGATAGCGATACGCTATGGGTATGAATTTGGAACAGCTCGCGAGCTTCGTCGAGGTCGCCAACACCGGTCATTTCACGAAGGCCGCCGCCACACTTCACCTGGCACAACCGTCGCTGAGTCGGCAGATTTCGACGCTGGAGAAGGAGCTCGGCTCCGAGCTCTTCCATCGCGCCCATGGACACATCAGTCTCACCGCCGCGGGCGAGACTCTACTGCCGAGCGCCCGACGAATGCTCGCCGACGCCGAGGCGGTCCGCCGTGACATGGATGAGCTCGCCGGACTGCGCAAGGGTCGCATCCGCCTGGGTGCGACCCCGACGCTGTGCGTCAGTCTGGTCGCCGAGGCGATCAGCGGTTTCCATCACGAGCATCCCGGGGTTGAGCTCGAGCTCGTCGAAAAGGGTTCGCGGGAGCTCATTGAGGCCCTAGGCGCCGGTGAGCTGGACCTCGCGCTCATCACGCGGACACTGAGCCCGAGTGCGCAGATGCCGCGGCTGCGGATGCAGGGGGTGCTCAGTGAGGACCTCGTGGTCATCGCCGCGGCAGAATCACCTCGGGGCGGGGCTGCTTTTCTGCCCGGTGACACGGTAACTTTGGCGGACGTTGCCGCACTCCCCCAGGTGCTGTTCCATCACGGATACGATCTGCGCGAGGCCACCTCGGCGGCCTTCGATGCGGCCGGGTTGGCGCCGAACATCGTCGTCGAGGGAGCCGAGATGGACGCAGTGCTGCGCTTCGTCGAACGCGGACTCGGGGTCGCGATCGTCCCGGCCATGGTCCTCGTCGACCGCCCCCGGCTGACCTCGGCACAGCTGCTGGAGCCGAGCCTGTCACGCACGGTCAGCCTCGCCACCCGAGCGGACGTACGGCCGACCAGGGCCGCCTCGGCGATGGAGACAACGATCCTCTCGACCGCGAGGGTACTGGCCGAAGAGGATGCCGGTCTGGCTGCGCATGTGCGGCTGGTGGGGTGAGGCATATGCACCGAAAGTATCTATATGAGATACAATTGGTGTATGTCCAAGATGGTAACTGTAGCGCTGGATCTCGCGTCCGAGCAAGGTGGCATGCTGACAACACAGCAGGCCCTGCGTCGGGGCGTGTCCAGACTGGCGCTCAGTCGTCTCGCCGATCAGGGTGTGATTGAGCGCCTCGCTCATGGTGTGTACGCCACCGCCGAGGGTGCGTTCGGGAAAAATTCAGCACTTAAAGCGGCCTGGCTGTCACTTGACCCCCATCGCTTCGCGTTCGAACGCATGGAGGACGATCCAGCAGGATTCACAGTCACTCATCGGTCTGCCGCAGAACTGTGGGGCATCGGACAGCTCATTCCCGACAAGATTGAATTCGTGTCGACTTCGCGAAAGCGAACGAGGAGGGAAGACGTTCGTCTCCGGCGACGCGCGATCACCAGCGACGACATCACCATAGTTGAGGGTCTGCCGTGCACAACGATAGAGAGAACGATCGCAGATCTCATTGACTCTCACGAAGATCTCTCGCTAGTCGCCGACGCGTTCGGAGACACTACATTCGGCAAGGTCGACTTTGACCGGCTGCGTGCACTCCTCGATCCCCTTGCCCACCGAAATGGCTACGAGAACGGATCAGACTTCGTTCGGTTTCTTATGTCGGACTCCGTCGAGTTCGAACGCAGCGTTGTAGCTTCAATGCTCTCTGGTCCGCTCAAACCGCTGATGGACTCATTCCGCCCGCAACTGCCCCACCTAGTGCTGAATCCGCCATCATCACCAGCCTTCAAAAAAGCGATGGCCGACATTGCGAAACAGGCGAGCCTGGAGGAATTCCGTCCCCTGGCACAGGCACCCCTCGACAATCCGAAGGGTGCCCAACGAGGGGATCGCTGATGGTTGAGACCGCCAGTTTCGAACCGCTTCAGAACCAGGCGTCAGCGAGCAGCTTGAGGGAACGCTCGGCCGTTGCAGGTTCGTAGGCGTAGGTGACGGTGATGAGCTCGTCGGCGCCGGTGCGCTCGACGAACTCCGACAGTTGACGGGTTGCGGTCTCAGGTGAACCGACCGCGCTGATTCGAAGCATCGGGCTCTCACCGCCACCGGCGAGTTCACTCGGGTCGACGGGCGGCTGGAGATGACGGCGGCGACCGCGGCCGATGTCGGCAAACATCTGCTTCACTGTCGTGAACTCGCGCTCAGCCTCTTCGTCTGTCTCGGCCACCAGCACATTGATCCCAGCCATGACGTAGGGCTTGTCGATCTGTGCGGTGGGAGCCTCGGTGGTGAAGGATTCGCGGTAGACGCGGATCGCGGCATCGATCTGGTCGGGTGCGAAGTGTGAGGCCAGCGAGAACGGCAGCCCCAGCTGACCGGCGATCGCGGCACCGTTCGTCGTCGACCCCAGCACCCAGATGGGGACCTCGGTTCCGACAGAAACAGCGGATTCGATCGGCATCGTGTGAGCCTTGCCCTCGGAGCTGAACCAGCCCTGCATGTCATAGATGTTCTGGGCAAACGACTGCGGTTCAGCCGAGGAACGGCTGAGCGCCTGCGCTGTCATTCCATCGGTGCCAGGCGCGCGGCCCAACCCCAGATCGATGCGATCGCCGTGAATGTTGGCCAGTGTTCCGTACTGCTCGGCGACCATGAGCGGTGCATGGTTGGGCAGCATCACTCCGCCTGACCCCACACGGATCTTCTCGGTCACCGACGCGGCTTGGGAGATCAGCAGCGCCGTCGCGCTCGCGGCCAGTCCCATGGTGTTGTGGTGCTCGGCGAACCACAGACGGCTGTAGCCGAGCTCATCGGCCAGGCGTGCGGCCTGCATCGAGGTGTCGATGGCTTCACTGGCGGTAGATCCTTCGCGGATGGGGACGAGGTCGAGAATATTCAGTGGAACGGACAAAGCGATGCGGCCCTTCGTTCGAGAAAGTAGAAAGATCAGTTACCAGGGACAACAGCGGCTCGACGTAGTTCTATTCCGACTCTGCTGTCCCGTTGTAGTCACGTTGCTGGTCCGTGCGGCTTAGCGCTTCCCGTGCCTCTGTGACCGTTCACTCCGGAATAGGCAAGTAGATTGATCAATTTGTTTGTACAATGAGGTAATGCCCGATCCGAACCTTGCTGCCGAGTTCCGCAGCGCGCTCCGTCCACTCATCCGTCGTTTCTACGCGGAACGGACGACCTCCCGCGGGAAGTCCGGCATCCTCATTCACCTGAACGAACGGGGCCCTGCCACGGCATCCGAGCTCTCAGTAGCAGAGCGGATCACTCCGCAGGCGGTCGCCGTGGCACTGCGCGAGCTGGAAGAGCTGTCCTATGTCACCCGGGCACGAGACGACGTCGACCGTCGCAAGGTCCGCGTCCAAATCACCGAGACGGGGCGCAGCGCTCTCGAGAGCGAACATGAGGCCGGTACTCGGTGGTTCGCCGACGCGCTTGTCGAACATCTCGATGCCTCCGAGCGTGCGACACTGTCGGCGGCAGTTCCCGTGCTGCGCAAACTCATGCAGGAGTCCGTGGATGAGTGAGCCTCAACCAGGCGGTCGACTGCTTCCCGCGCTCGTCTATGCGGCACTGTCGACGGCGGTCGTCAGCTCGCTGGGCATGCTCCTCGTACCGACGATCTCGACAGAATTCCATGTCTCGATCAGCGCCGCACAATGAATGCTCACGATCAACCTGCTCGTCGGCGCGATCGTCACCCCGGTGATGGGCCGCCTCAGCGATGGCCCGCATAAGAAGAGACTCCTCGTCGGTGCTCTCACCATCATCCTGGTCGGCTCGGTGGTCGCCGCACTTGCCACCAACTTCGCCGTCTTCCTCATCGGGCGCGCCCTGCAGGGACTGAGCTACGGCATCGTACCGATGACGATCGCCCTTGCCCGCCGGTATCTGCCTGTGGAGAAGAGCACGCGCGGCATCGCCAGCCTGTCGGTGACCGTGTCGACGGGAATGGGCATCGGGTACCCCCTGACGGGACTCATCGCGGGATCGCTGGACTACCAGTTCGCATTCTGGTTCGCAGCACTCTTCGTCGCCACAGCCATGATCGTCGTCATCGTCGCCGTCCCATCGGGACCGGACACCCAGGCACCGCGAGTCCGCTTCGACGTGCCCGGTGCGACAGTGCTCGCCTTCGGACTCGCGGCACTGCTGCTCGGAGTCAGCGAAGGAGAGACCTGGGGGTGGGCGACCCCGGCGACCCTGAGCTGCTTCGCGGTCGCGCTCGTCCTGCTCACGATCTGGGTCCTGCTGGAGTTGAGGGTCAAGCATCCGCTCATCAACCTTCGGGTACTCCGCAGCCCGGACGCACTCGTCGCGAACCTCACGGCCATCACGCTGGGCACAGTGATGTACATGGTGCTGTCGATCGGCAGCATCATCGCGCAGGCGCCGAGCGAAACCGGCTACGGTGTCTCCCTGCCGGTGTTCTCGGCCGGCTTCGTGATGCTTCCGTTCTCTGTCGGCAGCTTCCTCGCCAACCGTCTTGTGCGACATCTGACGAAGCGGATTCAGATGACGACTCTGCTGCCGCTGGGCGCGACTCTGGTCACAGCGTCATCGGTGCTGCTGCTCTTCGCTCACACCGAACTCTGGGAAATCCTGATCGGCATGTTCGTCGTCGGGATGGGCGTCGGCACCACCTATGCCGCGATGCCAGCCCTCATCGCCCGCAGCGTGGCAACTGAGGAATTGGGCAGTGCGGTCAGCTTCAACCAGGTGCTGCGCACCGTCGGCGGCTCCTTCGGCAGCGCGATCTCCGGGGCGGTGCTCGCCGCGCACCTGGGTGCAGATGGTCACCCGAGTGGGGACGGCATCTTCCTGGCCCTCGCGATTTCAGCGATCGGGTGTGTCGCGGTGCTCATCGGCCTGCTCGCCGACCGAGCGCGCGGCAACCGTACAGCCGCCTGACGCACGCGCGGCCAGGCCAGCGCGTCCACGCCGCACTACCAGCACAGAGCGGGGCCCCGGAAGTTCATCACTCCCGGGGCCCCGCTCTGTGGATTACGTGCCCTGCACGCATCACGTCACAAACTCAGTCGCGCTTCGGACCGTCTCCCGAGTCGTCGTTCTTGGTGCCGGGCAGGCCCTGGGCCTTGCGGCGCATGAGGAGGACGACGATGACGATGATGGCCAGGCCACCAACAGCGAGCAGCACGATCATCGGGGTCGACATGCCGGAATCGCTTCCGGTCGATTCGCCGATCTCGCCGCGCTCTTCGGTGTCCTTGCTGGGCTCGTCGACGACGCCGCCGCCGAGTCCGGCCTGCGAGGACTGCTCGACCGAACCGCCAGCGCCCTCGGCGTCAGCGATTGTGAAGTCGAAGTCACCGGAGATCGGGTGACCGTCCGAGGACACCACACGCCAGGTGACCTTGTAGTCGCCGGGCTTGAGGTTGTCGGGCAGGGCCACAGTGAGCTTCTTGCCGTCTACGGCGAGCTCACCAGCGGAAACGTTCTTGCCGTCGATGACGACCTTGACCTCTGAGCCGACCTCCTGGACCTCACCGGAGAAGACCATCTCAATCCATTCCGGCTGCTGGTCGACCTTCGATCCATCCTCGGGATTCGAGGAGACGAGCTGGTCGTGAGCACTGGCCGGGGCAAAAGCAAAGACACTCAAGGCAGCCACGAGCAGGGCGGCGAAGCCGAGCTTGAGGGCGGACCACGTGGTTCGAGTCATGTCAGTTTTCTCCTTCAACAATTACCTTCAGTATCACCGAGTCTGCTCGGCCAAAGAGTGCAGATAGTCTGTGATTCCCGGCACGGACATTTCAATTGTCTCAAGAGTTTCTTCGAATTTCTTCAATTCCCCTGCCCACGGGTCCTCAACGTCCGGCGCCGGGGCATCACCGGTCTCGCCTGGAGTCACCCGGGGATCGAATTCGCGCAGCATACGCAACCGCGGACGCACCTCGGCGGGGAGCTCTGCGATGAGGTTCTGCAGGGCACGGTAATGCCTGCGGGTCATCGCGATGGCCACGTCACGTTCGGACAACCACTCGGACGTGATCTGCCGGGCGACATGATCATCGGTGCGGTAGCCGGCCGTGGCCAGCACCCGCGCCTGGGTGGGGTCGATGGGGTTGCCGGCCTCTTCATCACTGATGCCGGCCGAGTCAACAACAGCCTCGGCGTCGTTGAGCTCCAGATGATGCTGAAGCACACGTTCGGCCGTGACCGAACGACAGATATTGCCCGTGCACACGAACACCACGGATGCCATCTTCATACGATTCTCCTGCTCGATCCGATACCCACAACTGTCGCGGGCCACCAGCGAATCCGCACCGGTGACACCTGGCCATTCTGTCTACTGATCACGATACTGTTGCACCATGACTTCTGAAACATCGAACGCCTCGGCGCGCCCTCAGGACGATCTGTTCCGCCACATCAACGGCGAATGGATCGACACGTTCACCATCCCCGACGACCGTGCCGGCGACGGCGCCATGCGCGAACTCTTCGACACCGCAGAGACCAAGGTCCGCGACATCATCACCTCCGTCTCCGACGCCCCGCAGGAGCCGGGCAGCGAAGGCCAGAAGGTCGCCGACGTGTTCTCCTCGTTCATGGATCTCGACCAGATCAACTCACTCGGAGTCACTCCCCTGGACTCCTCCTTCGCCGCCATCGACGCTGCCGAGGACAAGTCCGAACTGGCCAATCTCCTCGGCCGCCTCGAGGTCGAAGGCATCGGCGGCGTGCTCGGCGGCTACGTCACCGCAGATGCGAAGGACTCCGACATCTACGCCCTCTACCTCGACCAGGCCGGGATCTCCCTGCCCGACGAGGACTACTACTTCAACGACGACCACGCCGAGGTGCGCGTGAAGTTCGTCGAGCACGTGAAGAAGATGTCCGCCCTCGGTGGGATCGGCACCAGGAGCAACATCTCCGACGCCGAGGTGGCCGCCAAGGTGATGGCGTTCGAAACCTCCCTGGCCCGCCACCATTGGGACCGGGTCGCCTGCCGCGACGCGGAGAAGACCTACAACAAGGTCACCCTTGATGAGCTGCGCAAACTGGGTCCAGGCTTCGACTTCGACTCCTGGTTCTCCACCCTGACCGCCGATGCCGACGACGAGCTGACCTACCTGGTCATCGGCCAGCCCTCCTTCGTAACCGGCATGGCCGAGGAGTGGGAGCGCACCGACATCGAGACCATCAAGATCTGGCTGCGCTTCTCGGTCCTCTCCGCCACAGCCTCGCTGCTGACCGATGAGATCGTCGAGGAGAACTTCGACTTCAACGCCCGCACCCTCTCGGGCACCCCTGCCCTGCGGGAGCGCTGGAAGCGCGGTGTCGGACTGGTGCAGGGCCTCCTCGGCGAGGCAGTGGGCAAGCTCTACGTGGCCCAGGAGTTCCCACCGGAGGCCAAGGACGCCATCGACCACCTCGTCGAAATGCTCATCAAGGCCTACGACAAGTCGATCAACGAGCTCGACTGGATGAGTGAGGAGACGAAGCAGAAGGCCCTGGTCAAGCTCTCGAAGTTCACGCCGAAGGTCGGCTACCCCGAGGTGTGGCGCGAGTACCCGGCCGCGATCGACTCCTCCGATCTGGTCGGCAACGTCCGCCGCTGCGCCCGCGCCGAGCATGCGCGTCAGATCAAGCGCATCGGCAAGGAGATCGACCGCACCGAATGGCTGATGACGCCGCAGACCGTCAACGCCTACTACCACCCGGTGATGAACGAGATCGTCTTCCCGGCCGCGATCCTGCAGCCACCGTTCTTCGACGCCGCCGGTGATGTGGCGGCGAACTTCGGTGCCATCGGTGCGGTCATCGGCCACGAGATCGGGCACGGCTTCGACGATCAGGGTTCACGCTATGACGGCGACGGCAACCTCGTCGACTGGTGGACGGCCGAGGATCGGGAGCGTTTCGAGGAGCGCACCAATGCGCTGATCGCCCAGTACGAGGCACTTGTTCCCGCCGGTCTGGACGAAGCGCAGCACGTCAACGGCGCGCTGACCGTGGGTGAGAACATCGGCGACCTGGGCGGACTGTCCATCGGCTGGAAAGCCCTCGAGTTGGAATTGGGACGGGTGCCGTCAGCTGATGAGGCCGCGACGTTCTTCGAAGCCTGGGCCAAGGCCTGGCGGGCGAAGATGCGCACCGAGGAGCGCGTGCGTCGGCTGAGCATCGACCCGCACGCTCCGGAGGAGTTCCGCTGCAACCAGGTAGTGAAGAATATGACCGCCTTCCACGACACCTACGGGGTCACCGAATCCGACGGCATGTACCTCGCCCCCGAAGAGCGCGTCACCATCTGGTGAGATCGGCACGAAGGCGCAGCGTGTAGGCGCAGCGTGTAGGCGGGCTTCATCCCGGCAACCCGAAGGGCGCTGGGCAACCTTTAGCGGGGTTGCTCAGCGCCCTTCGGGTTGCTGAGATTCGGGCTCTCGGCTCATTCGGCTCATTCGGCGTGTGCGTGTGCCGCCGAGTCCTCAGCGGTGCTGGCGGATGAGGCTGACCACGCGGAAGTCGAACTCTTCCCAACTGTTGATCGGGGCATCGGACTCCATCGCGGCTTCGAAGTCCTCGATCTCAGCGAAATTCGACTCCAGCGGAATGTCATAGGGCATCTCGATGTAGAGGAGTCCGCTGGCATCGGTGTGCACGACGTCGAAGCCGGCGTTCTGGGGCGCGAGCTCATTGTTCATCACGATGAGCAGCTTGCCGTCCGTGCCCGCGTACTCCTGCTCGATGCCGTCGACGTACCCTTCGGATTCGCGCAGTTCACGCTGCGCCCGGATGACGAACTCCGCATAGGCGCCGATGCCGATCACCGGGATACGAGAAGTCAGTGCCTCGGTCGCGACCTTGATCAGGCGCGACCGTGCCTTGCGGGACAGTGGGGTGACGTCGGCTCCGGACATGGCGACACCGTCGAAGCCGACCAGCGACAGAGCGCTGTGTTCGTGGTTCGGGTTGAGCAGCGTGATGTCGAGCCCGAACCGGTCATACCACGGCCGGGTCACCTTGGCGCTCTCCTCGTCCCACCACACATAGAACAGGAACGGCACGTTGATGCCGGCTTCAGAGAAGTAGAACGGTGGTGTGCGCTCCCCCGCGGTGACGTCGAACGGAACGACGTTGCCCTCGATCGGGGCCGGGCAGGTGGCGAAGGCGGTGAATGCGAACGGGTAGTTCACGGCCCGGTTGAAGTCGACGACCAGTGAGCCGTCATGGTTCGGGATGCCCAGGTCGAGGGTTCTCCACGCGGGTGTTGAGACGCCGTTCGTGGAGTCGTGGAAGTCCAGCTGCAGACCGCTGGCCGGGTTGCCTGTGGCCAAGAGCGTCACCTCGCCTGCCTCGCTGGTGAAGGTCACGGTTCCGACTGCAGGGGTCTGGACCTGCAGGTCATCCTGCGCGGTGTTGATCGTGTGCACTTCGGGCTTGTCGAAGGGAGTGAACTTGGCGAGGAATACGAAGTTGGGGTTCGGGTCGAAGACGGGAACTTCGAAGAACTTGCCCAGCAGCGGCGATTTGGAATCACGCACCCGGATCCCGATTCGGCCGGCACGGTCGATGAGTTCGTAGAGCACACTGCCGACGGTGAACCACTGGAGGGACCCACCGGTGGGCAGCTTCGCGCTGAATCCGTTCTCTTCCACGCGCACCTCCGGCCCTGAGATCTCTGGGATCTTCGGCAGGACCGTGGTGTCGCTCAGCACCGAAGCCGAGCTGGAAGGAGACGCATCATTGGTGTTCGGGCCCGCCTCGGCGGACTTGCTCATGAGGTCGAAGGTCGCGGCAGCAGGACCGGCTTTGGTCCCGGGTTCAAGGGCCACGCTGACCCAGCCATCGTCATCAATGGTGAAGGTACCGGGAGCCTCGGGCCAGGTCGTCGTCTCTTCGAGCCAGTGCAGACCGGACACGCTGAGCCAGCCGAAGGGAGTCGCCAGTGCCGAGTTCCTAGAATCCCTCCAGGTGTTCCATTCGGTCACGAACTGGTTCACTTCGAACACTCCTTGCATTGCGTTACTTCTCGGCGCTGGTACTCGGGCGATGGACGACGAAGTCCGAGCGGTCGATGGCTCCTGTGACACTGGCCCCTCCCCCGCCGCCGTGTCGACGCGGATTCGAGAACCAATGCCCTTGTGGCCAAAGCTACCGCAAACGATAGGCTGTGGAAATGAGTACATCGCCCGTGAGATCACGTACGAAAACCCAGGTCGCAGCCGATCTGACAGACTTCATCAGTTCTTCTCCCAGCTCCTATCATGCCACCGCGACGGCGGCTGCACGATTGGAGGCCGCAGGTTTCTGCCGACTCAATGAGCGCAAGGTCTGGTCTCTCGAGCCAGGTCAGGGCCACTATGTCATTCGCGACGGTGCGATCATCGCATGGCGGACTCCAGCAGGCAAAGCCGATGCCGCCGAGACTGACGCGAGTGAACAGTCCGATAACTCGGGTGGACGCCTCACCACGATTCCCGGCTTCCGCGTTTTCGGTTCTCACACGGACTCCCCAGCCTTCAAACTCAAGCCCGGCGATGAGTTCACCACCGAGGGAACCCGCCAGATCGGCGTCGAGATCTACGGCGGCCCGCTGCTCAATTCGTGGCTCGACCGGGAACTGGCACTGGCCGGGCAGCTCAGTCTCGCCGACGGCTCCGTCATCCTCGCTCAGACCCCGCCGATCGCGCGCATCCCGCAGCTGGCCATCCACCTCGACCGGCAGGTCAATGACGGTCTGACGTTGGACAAGCAGCGCCACACCACTCCGATCATCGGCCTGGCAGATTTGGCCGAAGCCGATGTCATCGAGATCCTCGCCGCCTCCGCCGAGGTGGATCCTGAGCAGGTCGTGGGACACGACGTCTACACGATCCCCGTCCAGTCCCCAGGGCTCTTCGGTGCCCAGGAAGAGTTCTTCGCCGCGCCGAGGTTGGACAACCTGCTCTCCGTCCACGCCGGAGTCAATGCCCTGGTCGACGTCGATGCTGCGTCCTTGGATTCCATCGCGCTCTTCGCCGGATTCGATCATGAGGAGATCGGGTCGAACTCGCGTTCCGGTGCCTGCGGGCCGCTCCTCGCTGACGTCACCGAACGCATCATCGCCTCCCTGTTCCCGGGCTCGACGCGCAGCGAGTACCTGGCTGCACTGGCCTCGTCGATATGCGTATCCTCGGATGCCGGGCATGCCGCCCACCCGAACTATCCGGAACGCCACGACCCTCATGTCCGCCCCCGCCTCGGCGGTGGTCCGCTGCTCAAGCTCAACGCCCAGCAGCGCTATGCCACGGATGCCGTGGGCACCGCGGCCTGGTCACAGGCCTGCGCGGCGGCCGGGGTCGAGTACCAGAACTTCGTGTCGAACAATGCGATGCCCTGCGGGTCGACGATCGGCCCGCTGACCGCGACCCGCCTGGGCATGACCACCGTCGATGTGGGACCGGCACTGTACTCGATGCACTCGGCGCGCGAAATGGTCGCCATCAGCGACGTCGTGGCCCTCGGGGCCGCAGCGACGACCTTCCTGCAGGGCGCGTAGCCGCGCGGCACACCGGCCACTCAGCGTCGATCGGGGCGCTCCGGCCGCGCATCGTCGATCGGGACGCCTCGGCAGCCGGCCGGCCGCGGGGCGGACGCGGGGTGCCTGAGTTGGGTGCCTGAGTTGGGTGCCTCGGCGGCCCAGCGCTTCGCCCGCCGAGCGCCTCGGCCACCGCTCACTTCGCCAGCCGGCCGGACGCTTCGGCAGTCGGAGCCTCGACAGCCGGACCTTTCGGCGAAACGAGTGGTCGCTTCGTGCGAAGAACTGCTCTCGATCATCGCCGCGGTCGAAAAACTCGTCGCCCTTGACGACTTTTTCGACCGCGGCGATGATCGAGTCGCACCGACCCCTCACCGTCGATCGCGACGCACCGAACACTCAGCGTCGATCGCGACGCACCGGCCGCGCATCGTCGATCGGGGCGCCTCGCCCGCTCACTGACAGCGGATTATTCTTAACTGAATTCCCAGGTCAGCGCCTCAGTTCGAGGTGTCTGCGCGGCACTGCGGGTTTGTCCCGGCGCCGCTGGGCGTGATAGAAGTTGCACGACCCCACGGGAGCCTTCTGAAGAGGCTGAGATCAGGCTGAAACCGCCTGAGACCGTAGAACCTGATCCGGTTGATACCGGCGTAGGAAGTGAGGACTGCAGATGACTGCATTCACCCCTGAAACAACCGACCACACCACCGCTGTCTCCTCGGCCGAGGAGCACCCGGACACGTTCTCCACCGAGGAGCACCCAGACGCCTTCTCCACCGAACAGTACGCGACCCACTCGCAGGCGTGGATCGAGGACGCCGAGCACGGAATCCGCGTGCCTGTCACGCGCATCGAACTCGACGACTCGAACTCTCGGCCAAATGAGCCCGTCCACGTCTACCGCACCTCCGGTCCCGGCAGCATCCCTGAGCAGGGTCTGCCTGCGCTGCGCTTCCCCTGGATCGACTCGCGCGTCGACACCGAAACGTATGAGGCGCGCGGACATCTCATCGCCGATGACGGCCGAGCCGCCGTGCGCCGCGGCGCTCCCTCCCAGCAGTGGCAGGGCCGCAAGCCGGTTCCGCGTCGAGCCAAGGCCGGCCGCACGGTGACTCAGATGCACTACGCCCGGCAGGGAATCATCACCCCGGAGATGCGCTTCGTGGCGCTGCGCGAACAGTGCGATGTCGAACTCGTCCGCTCCGAGCTCGCCGCCGGACGCGCGATCATCCCCAACAACATCAACCATCCCGAATCCGAACCGATGATCATCGGCAAGGCCTTCCTCGTCAAGATCAACGCGAACATCGGCAACTCGGCGGTCACCAGCTCCATCGCCGAGGAGGTCACCAAACTCCAGTGGGCCGCGAAGTGGGGTGCCGACACCCTCATGGACCTCTCCACCGGCAACGACATCCACACCACCCGCGAGTGGATCATCCGCAACTCCCCGATCCCCATCGGCACCGTCCCGATCTACCAGGCACTCGAGAAGGTCGACGGCGATGCGAACGCGCTGACCTGGGAGATCTACCGCGACACCGTCATCGAGCAGTGCGAGCAGGGCGTTGACTACATGACCGTCCACGCGGGAGTGCTCCTGCGCTACGTCCCACTCACTGCCGATCGGGTGACGGGCATGGTCTCGCGCGGTGGTTCGATCATGGCCGGCTGGTGCCTGGCCCACCACAAGGAGAACTTCCTCTACACCCACTTCGACGAGCTCTGCGAGATCTTCGCCCAGTACGATGTCGCCTTCTCCCTGGGCGACGGACTACGCCCAGGCTCCATCGCCGACGCCAACGATGCCGCCCAGTTCGCCGAGCTCGACACCTTGGCCGAGCTGACCGAGCGCGCGTGGACCCACGACGTCCAGGTGATGGTCGAAGGGCCCGGGCACATTCCACTCCACCTCGTGCGGGAGAACGTCGAACGCCAGCAGGAACTGTGTCACGGCGCTCCCTTCTACACCTTGGGTCCGCTGGTGACCGACATTGCGCCGGGATACGACCACATCACCTCGGCGATCGGGGCAACAGAGATCGCACGGTACGGCACAGCAATGCTCTGCTATGTCACGCCGAAGGAGCACCTGGGCCTGCCCGACCTCGACGACGTCAAGACCGGAGTCATCACCTACAAGATCGCGGCCCACGCAGCGGATCTCGCGAAGGGCCACCCCGGGGCCGGCGACCGTGATGATGCGTTGTCGAAGGCGCGCTTCGAGTTCCGCTGGCGCGACCAGTTCGCGCTCGGCTTCGACCCGGAGACCGCCGAGGCGTTTCACGACGAGACGCTGCCCGCCGAACCCGCGAAGACCGCACACTTCTGCTCCATGTGCGGACCGAAGTTCTGCTCCATGCGCATCTCCCAGGACATCCGCGACACCTACGGCAGCGCCGAAACCCAGGCCGCGATCGCCGGAATGCAGGACAAAAGCCGCGAGTTCCTCGCCGCGGGAGGGCAGGTCTACCTCCCCGAACCCACCATGGGCCCACCCCAGGGGTGAGGGGAGGGGGTGCCGGGCTGGGGCGACTGTGCTAACAGCTCGATCTACGGAAAACAGCCCAGCTTTGAAACAGGGCTGTTTTCTGTAGATCGAGCCTAAACGGAGGGCACTGCCCCGCGACCCTCCCCACTCCCCTACTTGTTCAGCTCATCCAGGGCGTTCTGCGAACCGGGGTGGAGCGGGATCGGATCGGGCGCCTCGGCGGTGTCGAGGTTGATCTCATCTGCGGCCGCATGGACCTTCACGAGGTCATCCTTCTTGTCGTAGATGAGCGTCGTCAGGGCGCACGCGGTGCCTTCGTCCATGTCGTTGCGGACCATGAGCACGTTGGGGGTGACGATGGTCTTGACCTCGTCCACGCCCTTGTACGTCTCGCCGGGGATCTCGGCCACCTCGTAGACGGGGTTGATCTCCTTCATCGGATCCTCGAGGTCGGAGATGTCGAGGATCTCCACGTCCTTGCCGTTCGAGGTGAACAGGTCGGTGACACCGGCAGTGGGCAGGCCGCCGGACCACACCATGCCGTCGATCGTGCCGTCCTTGAGACTGTCGACGGTCTTGGCCAGGTCGAGACGCTGCTTCGTCACGTCACCGTCTCCCAGTCCGGCGGATTCGATGAGGCGGTTGGCGATGACCTCGGTGCCCGACTTCGGCGAACCGGTGGAGATCGTCTTGCCCTTGAAGTCCTTGATCGACTTGATGTTCGCCGACTTCCGCACGACCACGTGGGTGTAGTTGTCGTAGATGCGCGTCAGCGCCGAGATGTCCTCGGCCTCCTTGAAGTCCGCGTCACCGGAGACCGCGTCGGCGGCGGTGTCGGCGAGGGAGAACGCGATGTCGAAGTCGCCCTTGGCCAGTTGCTGCAGGTTCTGCACGGAGGCACCGGTCTCGGCCGCGGTGGCCTTGAGGTCAGTGTTGTCGGAGATGATCTGCGCCAGACCGCCGCCGAGGACGTAGTACACGCCCGTCGAGTTACCTGTGGCAACCGTGATCTGCCCTGAGGCCGCGGTGCAGTCGCCACCTCCCTCGCCTGCCGGTTTGGCTTCCTGCTTACCGCCGCATGAGCTCAACGCCAGCACCGCGGCAACGGCTGATGCCGTGATTGTGAACATCCTTGTTCGCTTCATGGACTTCGTCCCTTTCTCAGTTGGACTCGGCCAGAGATCCGGTCGAGCGTGTTTCGGTGGATCCGATATCGCTGGTAGTCGCCGAGGTGGTCTTCGGTTTGCGACGCAGCAGCAGGTGGACGATGACGGCGAGGATGAGAGCGGAGAACCCGATCATCATCGACATGGGCTGGAGGTAGAGCAGGGCTCCTGCGGCGATGAAGCACAGGATGCGCTCGGGCCAGCCCGCACGGCGGATGATCCAGCCACCGGCACCGGCGGCAAGTGCGGCCACGGCGAACGCGGAGACGAGCCCGGTCCACACTGCGCCGATGAACCCGCCCTGGGCCACGAGGCTGGCACCTTCGGGGGTGAAGGTGAAGGCCAGCGGGACGAGGAAGGCAGGGATCGCATACTTGCAGGCCTGCCACATCGTTGCGATGACCCGACCGCCGGTGATCGCTGAGGACGCGACGGCCGCGAGAGCCGTCGGGGGTGAGACCTCGGACAGGACCGCGTAGTAGAAGATGAACATCGCGGCGGCGGCCTCGGGGACACCGAGTGAGATCAGCGCCGGGCCGACGATGACCCAGCTGATGATGAACGAGGCCGTCACAGGCACTGCCAGGCCGAGGATGGTCACGGCAACGGCAGCGAAGATGCAGGTGAAGATGAGGACCGCAGTCGGGTCTGTCGACAGTGCCTGCGCACCTTTGATGAGGATGTCGGAGATGACTTGGCCAAGGCCGGTCTTCGTGATCGTTGAGACGATGATGCCCGCGGCCGCACATACGCTGGTGACCGGCAGGACCGAACGGATGCCGGTCGACAGCGCCCCGTAGAAGACGTCCCAGACCGCTTTGAGGATGGTCTTCGGCTCGCCGAGGCGGGAGAGCACGATCTCGATGATGCCGAAGCCGATCCCGACCAAGGTGGCGTAGACG
This sequence comes from Brevibacterium aurantiacum, assembly GCF_003932995.1. Classification (NCBI taxonomy): domain Bacteria; kingdom Bacillati; phylum Actinomycetota; class Actinomycetes; order Micrococcales; family Brevibacteriaceae; genus Brevibacterium; species Brevibacterium aurantiacum. Next base: position 480,002 of record NZ_CP025333.1, on the reverse strand, counting down.
ACGGCCTTGAAGGGTGCCATGCCCATGGAGAGGAAGACGACGATGATGCCCAATGAGATGAAGTGGTAGAACCCCTTCTTGAGGATGGGCCACGCGCGCAGGCCTGGGGGCGGCGTGTAGTCGACCTCGATCTTGCGGGAGTCGATCTCGATGGCGAGGAAGATGCCCAGGTAGTACAGGAGGGTCGGGACCACTGCCCAGAGCAGGACGAGACCGTAGGAGACGTTGAGCAGCTCCGCGATGATGAAGGCTGCGGCGCCGAGGGTTGGGGGTGAGAGGATCGCGCCGATGCCGGAGGCGGCGAGCATTCCGCCTGCGTTCTCCTTCGGATACCCGGCCTTCTTCAGCACCGGCCAGGTCACGGCGCCCAGTGAGACCGCTGTGGCTGTGCCGGAGCCGGAGACCGTACCCAGAAGGAAACCGGAGAGTGCGACGGTGCGCCCGGGTGCGGCCTTCGATTTCTTGAATAGGGAGAAGCTGAGGTCGATGAAGAAGCTGGCTGCCCCGGTCTTGTCGAGGACCGCACCGTAGATCGTGAAGAGGACGATGTAGGTGGCAGCGACGTCGAGGGGGATGCCGTAGAAGCCGGAGGCATCGTTGTAGAGGGCGTTGACGATCTGATCGAAGTTCTGGCCGGCGTGGGAGCCTGGCCAACTGACCGGAATATAGGCCCCGTAGTAGCTGTAGAGGAAGAAGACGAGGCAGAAGATCGGCAGGATCAGGCCCGTGGTTCGCCGTGTTGCCTCGAGAACGAGGAGCAGGAGAACTCCGCCCATCATGACGTCGAGTGAGGTCAGCGAACCCTGCCGGTTGAGGAACTCGTTGAAGCCGCCGGAGAAGAAGGGCAGCACCGGGTAGGCACAGGTGAGGAACGTGAGGGCGACGAGGACCCAATCGATGATCGAGGGGTTGTCGTTCGACCGACGCTTCGCCTTGGTTTGGCCGGCCGTCTTGGGGTTGCCAGCTGTCGTGGCGCTGTCGACCGTGCCGGTGCTATCGACAGCCTCGGCAACCTCCGCTGCTTGGTCTGCGACGTCGGTCTTGCGTCCGAATCCTGGCCGATAGCAGATGAAGACGAGCGGTAGGACGAATGCCAGGAACCACATGAGGTAGTACTGGTTGCCCTGGGCCAACGGGAAGAAGACCTGTTTGAGTACGAACAATGACACGACGAAACACACGATCCCCACACCGAGGTCGAGCCTGCGGGTCAGGGTGCGCTGAGGAAGTTCCTCATCGTATTGCGCGATCAGTTCGTCGACGTTCGTCTGCGGAAGCGGATTCGCAGGCGGCGCCTCGGAAGGTCGTCCGGACATCGTTGTCCTTTCAGATGCTCGGGCCGAAAAGCTCAAGCCAATTTGTTCAGGGCCTGTTGTGAACCACCTCACAATATACCGAGCGTCCGCTCGCCTTCTTCTCTCGCGTCCCGACCTGTGGTCATATTGTCGAGATCGTTACCCGCAGTGCCGATAGGTGGGACTAAGCCTTAGTTCTCACGGCAATGCACCCCATCTCGTCGCAGGGCACCCCGACACAGGCCGGGACTCAGCCATTCGAGTTTCACTCTTGCCGACCGAGTGGCCACCCTTTGAGATGGAACGTAGCTTGCCGGATACGGGGGTAAATTGGGGCCATGAATTCTCCGACTCCGGTCTTCGACGCGCACCTGCACATCATCGATCCCAAACATCCCCTGGTTGAGAACAACGGCTACCTGCCGGATCCGTTCACGGTCGAGGACTACCTGATGCGCATCAGCGGCCTGGGCATCGCAGGTGGAGTCGTCGTCGCCGGATCATTCCAAGGTTTCGACCAGTGTTACCTCGTCGATGCCTTGAGCACTCTTGGGCCCGACTTCGTCGGCGTGACCCAGCTTCCGACCGATACCTGCGACGAACGCATCCTCGAACTCGACCGCGACGGAATCAAGGCGCTGCGCTTCAACGTCGCCCGAGGAGGCTCCGCGGTCTTAGACGACATGGAACACATGGCGCGCCGGGTCCATGACCTCGCCGGATGGCACTCTGAGCTCTACATCGATTCCCGCAGCATCGACGACGACCTGGGCGAGCGCATCGCCGGACTGCCTTCGGTGAGCATCGACCATTTCGGCATGCACCGCGACGGACTGCCTGCGCTTCTGCGCTTGGTTGAACGGGGTGTGAAGGTGAAGGCCACAGGTTTCGGTCGTGTCGAACTCGACCCGGCCACCACGATGCGAGCAATCGTCGACGTCGATCCTTCGGCACTCATGGTGGGCACCGACCTGCCATCGACCAGGGCACCTCGACCGTTCGAGAACGCAGACTTCGACATCATCCGAGACACCCTGTCACCCGACGAGCTCACCGCAGTGTTCTGGGACAACGCCGCCAAGTTCTACCTGGGACGCGCACGCGACTGACCCTGCGGCATGCGTGTAGCCGACCCTGGTGAACGCACCCAGCACGGGCTGACTCTTGGCCTGCGTTGACCTCTATCAAGTAGCATTCCACGGATGAACTCCCCACGATCGAATCTTGCATCCACCCTGCACAACCTCGATGGCCGCAGCTACGGAAACTACAAGCAGATCCGCGGCAGCTACGAGTTCGGGCCGGTCACCGTGTTCATCGATCGAGTCCAGGTCGACCCCTTTGCTTCCCCGTCGAAGGTCCGAATCAGGATCAACCGCGCCGAGGCGGGGTTCCCCACTGACATCACCACCGAACGGGCAGATCGCATCGCCGCCTCTGACTTCCTCTTCCGCGTCGGTGATTCGTTCCTGCACCGCAACGACCGGCGCTCGATCATCCTCGGACGTCCGGGCCAAGAAGTTCTTGAGCGCACCAATGTCGTCATCGACGATGACGGCTTCGAAGCTCGCCTGCTCGTCAATCTCCCTGCTCGCGGCCGGCGCATCCTGGGCCATCAGGCAGCCGACATCCTCACCCGCGATGTGCCCGAGCTCGCTCAGGCCATGTTCGTTCACTCCAATCTGCGCGCTGATGGCCTACACGAGCACGTCCAGCTCCACCGGGATCAATTGGAACTGCAGAACCACCTCGGCGAGGAAGGGCTCCTCGCGTTCATCGGCAACGATTCGATCCTGCCGAGGCGTTCGGGAGACTCGGATCTGCCCATGGACTCTCACGCTGTGGCGTTCACCAGCCCCACCTCACTTGAACACACCGTCACGCTCTCGAGCGGACGCAGCCTCACGGGCATGGCGATCCCGCATGGCGTCACCGTCATCGTCGGCGGCGGGTACCACGGCAAGTCGACGATCCTGCGTGCTCTCGAACGCGGCGTCTACCCGCACATCGCAGGCGACGGACGCGAATGGGTCATCACTGAACCCAGCGCCACCTCCATCCGGGCCGAGGACGGTCGCGCCGTGACCGGCGACGACATCTCGCCCTTCATCAACAATCTCCCATCCGGCACTGACACAGGATCCTTCACCACAACGAATGCGAGCGGCTCGACCTCGCAGGCGGCCAACCTCGTCGAGGCTGTTGAGGTCGGTGCACGTTCACTGCTCATCGACGAAGACACCTCGGCGACGAACTTCATGATCCGCGATGAGCGCATGCGTGCGCTGATCCCGGCCGACCGCGAACCCATCACACCGTTCGTCGACCGCATCCGCCCGCTGTTTTCCGAACGAGGGGTGTCCACGGTCTTAGTCGCCGGTGGATCGAGTGCGTTCTTCGAAGTCGCCGACCACGTCATCGCCCTCGACGCCTACGTACCGCAGGAGGTCACCGAGAAGGCGCATGAGCTCGTCGGTGTGAACCCGGCAGATTTCGCGCGTACGAGCCCAGCCGGCTCAGGCGATGACAAGTCCGACTCAGCCGGTGGCAGCAGCGACACATTTGCAACGCCTCGGCCCCGAATACCGACGGCAAAGGCACTGCGCCCGAGCTCGAAGACGAAGTCAGCGAAGGCGAAGGGCCTCGGCCAGGTCCAGTTCGGCAAGGCATTCATCGACCTCAGCGCCGTGTCTCAGCTCGTCGATGTGCAGCAGACGGCGGGCATCGCCGAGGCGCTGGAGTACATGGCAGAGATCTTCGACAACCGGACCTCACTGACCGAGGCGCTGGCCGAGATCGACGACATGCTCGATGCGCAGGGCGTCGATGGCCTGACCGGCAACCGCGACCATCCGGGACATGTCGCCCGACCGCGAGCCCAGGAGATCGCGGCCGCTCTCAACCGCTTCCGGGGGCTGCAGCTCGTCGAATGACGCTTAAGCGTCGAGCAGCTTTTTCAGATCCTCGGCCGTCGTCACCGGCAATGAGCACTGCGTTCCCTGACAGACGATGGCGGCGCCCTCGGGCACCTCAACCTCGGAACCGTCTTCGGCAGGAACGCCTGTTGCTCCGGTGATGAGCGTGACCGCCGGGTGCTTGGCCGCGATGTCGCTCAGTGTCGCATTGCGCGTTGCGACGCGAACCGGTTTGAGTGCCCGTTCCGATTGCCACAGCGCGTGGCCGCAGCCGCGAGGTGCTCGGCCGGCGAGCGCCCGGTAGACGCCGAGCAGTCGGTCGCGCAGTTCTAGAAGTCCGCCGGCGCTGAGGTCATCGGCAACGTCGTTGCCGGCATGAACACTGCTGCCTGCACTTCCGTCCACGCCGATCTCCGCGAGCAGAAGAGCCACTTCTGCCGCCGCCGAGCGGCCGGAGGGCACCGTATTGTCGACCGGGTCGGAAGCTCTCACATCGAGGATCTCATCACCCATGGAGTCGAAGACCTCGAGCACCTCATCCTCGGCGGTGAAGTTTGCGAACATTGTCGTACCCCATGACTTGAGGTCGTTCACCTGCACCGATGCATCCGGCAGCTGGCGGACCGTGATCCCTGCGGTGATGAACTGGGCCCAGTCGGCGAGGCCCGCCTGACCAGGTCCCGGGGTCTCACCAGTGAAGCTGCGACAAACGTCGAGCAACGTACCGGCACCATGTTCGGAGCCAGCGGCAGTACCGGGACCGCCGAAGCGCGCCACCATTGCATCCCACAAGTGCCCGGCCTGACTCCCCCAGCCCGCCGCTGCATCAGAGGACAGCGCAGCATCCGTGTACAGCGCTGCCTCGGCCAGTGCCGTGATCGCCAGCGAGTTCCATTCGGTGATCGTCTTCTCATCGCGAGCAGGCTGGGACCGCTGGTCCAACAGCTTCCTGAGCCCGTCCCTCTGCGCAGCCGTCGCGGAGGTCTCCCACGGAGTTGGGTGGTCCTCATCGAAGGGCACCTCGTCCATGCCCAACCAGTCGATGATGCGGATCGCAGCCACGACGGAGCCAGACAGCTCCGCGGCGGCGGGGGAATCGACGAGCTGGAGCAGCCCCTCCTCCCCCACCTCGGCGAACTCCTCGGGTGTGACGACGTATGCGGCACCCTCTTCGAGTACCCCGTCGCCGTTGAGGGAGTCCGCGTCGAGGGCTGCGATGAAGCGATCGCCGTCGGACAGGTCCGTGGTGAGGAAGTTCGCGGTGTCGGTGATCTCGCGTTCGGCGAGCGCCAGCCACTTCGAGTCTGGGTTGAGCGCGCGTTCGACCTTCGCCCACTGCACAGCAGCGCGCAGGTAGAGCCCGTTGTCGTAGAGCATCTTCTCGAAGTGCGGCACGAACCACTGCCTGTCGACGCTGTAGCGGGCGATGCCGCCGCGCACCTGGTCACGCATGCCGCCGCTGGCGATCCGCGCGAAGGTGCTGCGCACCGCGATGAGGCAGTCGAGGACGAGTTCACCCTCGAGGTGTCCGTCGGCGCCGACCCTGTCGACCCTTCCCGGAGCAAGTGCTTCCTCCCTCGCCGAGGTGGTTCCGCCCAATCGTACGAACGTGGCCAGGAGCTGCATGAGGTTCATCAGCGGCGGGAACTTTGGGGCCTTGCCGAACCCGCCCCAGGCCGGGTCGTAGGAATCGAGCAGGGATTCGGCGGCCGAGTCGAGTTCCTCGGCGCTCAACAGTTCAGAGGCGGCTTCAGCCGGCAGTGCGTCGGAGACGGCGCTGGCCATGTCGGCCAATCCGCGGTCCATGCGCTGGGTCATCTCAGTCACCTCCTCGCGGCGATCCGTCCAGCTCTGAGACACGGCTGAGAGCACCTGCGTGAACGCGGGCAGATTGCCTCGCGGAGCCGGCGGAAAGTACGTGCCGGCATAGAAGGGACTGCCGGCAGGGGTGGCGAAGATGGTCATCGGCCACCCGCCCTGTCCGCGCATCGCCTGGAGTGCGTTCATGTAATAGGCATCGATGTCCGGCAGCTCTTCACGGTCGATCTTGATCGGCAGGAAGTTCTCGTTGATGATGCGGGCGATGGCTTCGTCTTCGAAGGATTCGTGGGCCATGACGTGGCACCAGTGGCAGGTGGAGTAGCCGATCGAGATGAGCAGGGGCACATCACGACGGGCCGCCTCGGCGAGGTTGTCCTTCGTCCACATCCGCCAGTCGACGGGATTGTCGGCGTGGGCGCGGAGGTACGGGCTGGTGGACGACGCGAGTTCATTGGCCATGCCCCCAGCGTCTCATTGGGCGGCCCGAGTTGAGAAGCTGTGCCTCAGATCCCGAGTTCGTCTTCCAACTCCATGAGGTCTTGAATCGCTCGAGCGCAATCTGCCCGAAGCGAACGCCTGAATTCCACGACGTCTTCACGCCGCAGGCGAGTGTGAGTGCCAACAGAGTGTGAAGTCAGGCGGCCATCGCGGATGTGCTTCATCAGCGTCGGACGCGACATTCCCAGTATCTTCGCCGCCATAGTGGTCGTCAGCACTTCTGGTACTCGCCCGACGGTGATGGCATCACCGTGAGCAACCGACTCAAGCACGGCTTCAATGAGGTCAGCGACGCGGGGAGCCAAATCAGATTTCCGGATGACCCACTCGTTGTCGGTCCTCGTCGTTCGATCCAGCAGTTCTGCAACGGATGCAGACGTCGCTGAGTCAAACGTCATTTCGCGATTTCCAGTCAACTCAACCTCCACCTTTCAGATATAAGTGTAGATCGCTTCCAGATATAAATGAATCTTTAACCGGAAGCCGCCAGTCCAAACTCCCAGCTTCTACATCGACGGACTTCAGGACACCACCACAGCCAGCCCTCCCTATTCCAGCAAGGAAAGTGGCCACAAAATGCGACTCCCATGAGAGGATTCCCCCATGGATGAGCTGACATATTCGCAGGAAGCAGACCGCTTGGCCTCCCCTGACGACGGCCAGAATTCGGCAACCGACGTTGGCCCGTCTCCGATGCGCTTCACGATCGTCGCACTCGCGTTCATCGTTCATTTCGTCGCCTGGGTCGGCTTCTGTGCTCTCATGTACGCGAAGGCTGAGTACTATTCAGCCCAGAGCTTGCCAGCCGGAATTGCCATGTCCGCCCTGGCTTGCCTGGCCGGCGCCGCTGCCATCGTCATCGCACGCGAGCTCTCGCCCATCCCGCGCAGCATCATCACCGTGCTCAGCATCGCCATCTTCGGAATCTCGGCCATCGCCGAGGTCGTCGGAAGCATCGAACGACCGAGGCCGGAAATGTTGGCGCTGACCTTCACAGAATCCGCACTGCTCATCGGCGCGTTCGTGTTCCCGTTCGTCATCGCGGGGGTCCTCGTTACTGTAATGGGCAAGGCTGCGGCGGCAGACCGGGCGACAACCGGCCCGGGACTCGTTCTCCTCGCCTGCGTGGTGATCGTGTTCTGCTGCCACGCGCTGATGTTCCAAACCTTCGAACAGATTGCGCTGCCCTCGTGGTATCGGTCGGAGTGGCCGATCGCCCTGAGCTCTGCAGTCGCCACGGTCGCCGCAGTGTTCCTGCTTTTGCGCGCACAGGTCAACGCCTCGTCACCGGGATGGTCGCTGGCCATCAGAGCTTCCGGCTTCATCACCCTGGTCTGCGGAATGTATCTGTGCAATCTCGCCACAGGCCAGCTGGTGGCTTTCTTACCTCTTGGCGCCCTGATCCCGGTGTTGTGGCAGGGAGCAGTGCTGGGGCTCTTCATCGGCGCAGTGGCTCTGTTCGTCTCTGCGGCAGTGGCGAAGTCTCGGCGATCCTGAGGGCCAGCTGCTCTGAAGCCCGGCTGTTCTGAAGCCCGCCTCAGAGGTCTTCGACGACCTCGAGAAGTCGGTCGGGCCTGTTGGTGATGATGCCGTCGGCGCCGAGGTCGATGGCCTTCTCCATGTCCTCGACACTGTTGACGGTCCACACCAGGCTCGACATTCCCAGCTCGTGGACGTGGCCGAGGAAGGTCGCGTCGGCTGCGGTGTATTGCGGGTTGATCTGATCGACCCAGGTAGCAAAGTCGAGCAGTTCATCGGGGCAGGGCCGACCCAGAACACCGACAGGGATTTCTGGGGCCAAAGCGTGAAACTCGCGAACGAAGGCCCAGTCGCCGGACTGGACGACGAGCATTCCCGCGGCCAAAGCCCGGTCCAGATATTCAGGCACGGCAGTCAGGGACTCAACGAGCACCTCGGCGATTCCGGGATATTGGGCGGGCTTCTTAACCTCGAGGAGCAGCCCGGTGCGGGTCACGTGCACCAGATCCAGCACCTCGGCGAGGTGAGGGACCCTGACGCCGTTGTACACCTGCCCCTTCCACGAGCCCGCATCGAGGGCGGCGATCTCAGCAGTCGTCATGGCGCTCACGCTGGTATCGGCACGGTCGGGGTAGATCGTGCGGACGTTGGTGGTGCGGTCGAGGGTGTCGTCGTGGATGACGATGAGGTCGCCGTCTTTGTTCATGTGGACGTCGATCTCGATCATGTCCGCACCCTGATCGATGCCGGCGACGAAGGCGGGAATCGTATTCTCGGGATGCTGCTCGGATGCTCCTCGGTGAGCGATGACCAGCGGGGGAACACGGGTGTGGGTGACTTCGGCGGTGGATTGGTTCAAGAGAGTGATTGGCATGGCGGGGACTCCTCAGGGGTGGCGGCTCAGAGCGACGGTGAGCGGCCGGTGGCGCAGTTCGTTGCGGATCAGACTAGGCAACCAGAGCAAGGGCAGGATGATGATTGGGTAGACGTGACGTGAACCCTGGCAGAGCAGGCGCTCACAAGTGCGGCCGTGATTCCGTATGCTCGCTCGACTGCCTCGTGGTCGGTAATGAGCCAAACGCCGCCTGCCTGCGCACTGCAGGAGTGGGTTAGTGGCAGACTGAAGGCATACACAGCGGACGTTCAGGCACTCTTCCGCCCGAACCTCTGACCGCATGATTGCCGAAGGAGGCTCAGTTCCATGGAGATGCTGCAGAACGCACTCAACGGGATCGATTCCGTATCGTCCTATGTACTCGTTGCAGTCCTGATTCCCACTGGTCTGTATTTCACCATCCGCACCGGAGTGATCCAAGTGCGAATGCTCCCCGAAATGTTCCGCACGCTCGCCGAGCCGGGTGGACGAGACTCCGAGGGCAATAAGAACATCTCCCCGTTCCGCGCCTTCTCCATCTCTGCTGCCTCGCGAGTGGGCACGGCCAACATCGCCGGCGTGGCCTTGGCCATTTCGCTGGGCGGCCCCGGTGCAGTGTTCTGGATGTGGCTGACAGCCGTCGTCGGCGGTGCCACCGCGTTCGCCGAGTCCGCTCTCGGCCAGGTCTACAAGATGAAGGACGGCCCGAACTTCCGCGGCGGCCCGGCCTACTACATCCGGCACGGAATGAACATGAAATGGCTCGGCCTGGTCTTCGCCGTGATCGTCGCCATCACCTACGGCATCGTGTTCAACACGGTGCAGTCGAACTCGATCGTCGACGCGGTCGGTGCATCGTTCAATGTCGAGGACTCGAACTTCGCATTCTCAGCAATCGCCGGTGTGGTCATCGCCGTCGGCGCCTACCTGATCTTCGTCGGCGGAGCCAAGCGCATCTCGAACATCTCCGCCTACCTCGTGCCGATCATGGCCGGTCTCTACCTGATCGTCGGGATCATCGTCGTGGTGCTCAACCTCGGCGCCGTCCCCGACATGATCCTCACCATCTTCACCGATGCGTTCAGCATGGATTCCATCGCCGGTGGAACGCTCGGCTCGATCATGCTCATCGGCGTTCAGCGCGGCCTGTTCTCCAACGAGGCCGGAATCGGTTCCGTCCCGAATGCTGCAGCCACAGCATCGGCATCTCACCCGGCCAAACAGGGATTCGTGCAGGCACTGGGCGTGTACTTCGACACGATCCTCGTCTGCTCGATCACAGCGTTCATCATCCTGCTGTCGAACCCCGAATACGGCAGCTCTGCCGAAGGAATCCAGCTGACGCAGACGGCGCTGAGCGGGCAGCTGGGCCAGTGGGCAATCCACTTCCTCACCTTCGCGATCTTCCTCTTCGCCTTCTCCTCGATCCTCGGCAACTACTACTACGGCGAAGCCAATATCGAGCATCTGACCACCAGCAAAGTTGCCATGCGGGTGTACCAGGTGATCGTGATGGTGTCGGTCTTCATCGGGGCGATCGCGGCACTGGACATCGTCTGGACCGCGGCGAACATCTTCATGGCGATCATGGCTCTCATCAACCTCTTCGCTCTGCTGATGCTCTCACCGCTGGTGTTCAACCTGCTGAAGAACTACCAGCAGCAGCGTCGACAGGGATTTGAGCCGGTCTTCCACCGTTCCGATCTGCCCACGTTCAAGCGCATCAACACCGACATCGACGCTTGGGACGGCACAGACGAAGTCACCACTGCAAAGTTCTGGCAGGACCGCGGCAAGAAGGTGCGCCCGGACGACGATTGATGCTGTCGGCAGTTTGATCCTGAATGCGTATCGGGCGCCCCTTCCCTGGGGGCGCCCGATGTGGCTTTCACTGTTCTCTACCTAGGAGGAAGGCCCCATGACTGTGGATCGCACAGAGTTGGCCGATTCCCTCGCCGAGGCGACCGGGTGGTCGGTCACGGCCGATGCCCGCCGAGTGACGTTCACCAATGATGATCCACCGCAGGTGGTCATCTGGACGGTCGCCGATGCTGAGATCGGCGAACTCCGTTACAGCCAGAACCTCATGGCCAAGTCGGCCGGAGCCCGTCAGACCGCCGATCTCGGTGTGTTGGGGCTGCCTCTCTGCGAAGCACTAGGTCCGTTCGAAGGGTCTCGCGGATATATGCACGGGACAGACCTGACTATTTCCGAGTGACCGAGGTGTACTGCCCTGGGAGGTCAGCGCTTGGCCGACCTCATTCGCAGATGGTCAGCGCTTGGCCGACTTCGAGGTGGCGCCAGTCGCCCAGCTCGACTGGCCGAAGGTCACGCGGTAGGTCTTCTTGCTCTTCGTCTTGACCTTGTACGTGGCCTTGCCCTTCTTGGCCGCTCTGGCCATGTCTTCATATGCAGGAGATCCTTGGCGACAGCGACAAGCATCAGAGGAGCCTCTTATCGTGCAGGATGTCCGCGTCGAGCACAGGGTCAAGTCCGCTGTAGGAGATCAAATCGATCTCACGACCGAGAACTTTCTCCACTAGCTGCTTGAACTCGACAAAGTCGAACGAAGAGGTGCCCGGAGGCGGTTGCACTAGTAGATCAATATCCGATTCCGCACGAGAGTCCCCTCGAGCCACGGACCCGAAGACTGCCAGCTCGGTGTATCGATAGTTCTCAGCGACGAGCCGCAAAATCGGCGCTGCCGCTTCTAGCAGTTCCGCGGCTGACAAGTTGCCGAAATTAGTGGATGCCGCGACTTGCTGGCTGACGGCTGGCTGGCTTATTCCCAGAGAAGCTGCGATTTCGCGCTGACTCAGCCCAAGCACATTCATCGCGCGCAAGACGATGACCCTGCGCACGCGGGCAACCCCCTCTGCGCGCCGGGCATCGTTGTACTCCGCCACCAGCGTCATAAGGCAACCTTATCACTCACCGGCATCGCGCTCCATACAAAAAGCTGGTGGCCACGGAACTGGGGCAAAACCCGCAGATTGCGGATCTACCTCAGTTCCGTGACCACCAGCTATGGGGTCCGGAGGCCGGACTCAACCTCGGTGATTGATCAACGGATCAGCCACCTCGGCGATGGAGCTTTTCAGCTCAGGAGAGGATCTCAGTCCTCTTCGACGATGAGCGGGTAGACGCCGTTCTCGTCGTGAGTCTCACGACCGGTGACCGGCGGGTTGAAGACGCAGGCCATGCGCAGCTCTTCCTCGGCGACCACGGTGTGCTTCTCGTGTCCGTCGAGCAGGTACATGGTGCCGTCAGAGAGCTCGTAGGTCTCGCCGGTCTCCTGATCGGTCAGAGTGCCCTTGCCCTGCACGCAGTACACGGCTTCGACGTGGTTCTGGTAGTGGAAAGTCGAGGTGGTTCCGGCGTAGATCACGGTGTCGTGAAGCGAGAATCCGACGCGCTCCTTGCCCAGCACCATGCGGCGGCTGCGCCAGGTCTCCGACTTGATATCGCGGTCGGTGTCATTGAGGTCATCGCGGTTGACTACGTACATTCGTGGTCCTTTCAATTGGCATATCAGACGGGTTGCCGATGCATCAGTCGAAATGTCGACCGATCCACCGGCAACGCGTCATTCAAGTTTCATGGTTGAGTCTCAGCGAACCGAAACTCGGCTTTCCAGGCTCTCGCGCTCAGCTGGGAGCAGGCTCAGACCGCCGCAGATTCTGCGTTGGTGGCCGGAGCGAACTTCAGCACAGCAGCCTCGATGATGTCGAGACCCTGTTCCAGATCGTGCGAGGAGATGGTCAGCGGAGGCATGATCTTCGTGACCTCATCCTTGGGACCCGAGGTCTCGAGGAGCAGGCCGTTTTCGAAGGCTTCTGCTGCCACCTTGCCGGCGACCTCGTCATCGGCGAAGTGGAGTCCGGCGAGGAGTCCGCGTCCACGGATGGATGCTCCCTCTGCCTTTTCCACGATCGAGTCGAGGCGCTGGTGCAGTGCGGCGATGGTGTCGGCCAATTCGTTCTGGAAGGTGTTGTCGGCCCAGAAGTTCTTGATCGCGGCGGTCGCCGTGACGAATGCGGGGTTGTTTCCGCGGAAGGTTCCGTTGTGCTCGCCCGGTTCCCAAACATCGAGCTCGGGGCGGAAGAGGGTCAGTGCCATCGGCAGACCCGAACCGGAGATCGACTTCGACAGGCAGACGATGTCTGGCTCGATGCCGGCCTCTTCGAAGCTGAAGAAGGATCCGGTACGGCCACAGCCGGCCTGCACGTCATCGACGATGAGGAGGATGTCGTGCTTCTTGGTCAGCTCGGACAGGGCGCGCAGCCATTCGGCGCGTGCGGCGCGGAGGCCGCCTTCACCCTGCACGGTCTCAACGATGACAGCGGCTGGCTTGTCGACGCCGGAGCCGGAGTCTTCGAGGACCTTCTCGAGCCACAGGAAGTCTGGGATCTCTCCGTCGAAGTAGTCGTCGTAGGGAATCTTCGAGCTGTTGGTCAGCGGGATGCCTGCGCCTTCGCGCTTCATCGAGTTGCCGGTCACCGACAGCGATCCCAGGGTCATGCCGTGGAATGCGTTGGTGAAGGACAGCATGTGCTGACGTCCGGTGACCTTACGAGCCAGCTTGAGGGCAGCCTCGACGGTGTTGGTTCCCGTTGGTCCGGGGAACATCACGGTGTAGTCGAGTCCGCGTGGCTTGAGGATGAGGTCCTGGAAGGTCTCGAGGAACTCACGCTTGGCCGGGGTCTTCATGTCCAGCGAGTGCAGGACTGCACCCGACTGGAGGTACTCGATGAGAGGGTTCATCACGACGGGGTTGTTGTGCCCGTAGTTGAGTGCTCCGGCGCCGGAGAAGAAATCGATGAATTCCTTGCCGTCTTCGCCCCACTGCTTCGCACCCTGTGCCTTGGCAAAGGTGGCGGGCCAGGAGCGCGAGTATCCTCGCACCTCTGATTCGCGGGTTTCAAAGATGTCGGGCTTCGTGGTCTTAGAGTTTTCGGTCATCACTTGAGTCCTTTCGACTTCTGGATTACGCACTTGCCTCGTGAGCAAGCGCCTAGGCGGTGGCCGCGACCGATCAACATCGGGTACGGCTGTCGCCGGTCGGCACCCTCAGACGGAATCAGTTGATCCCTCGGACGCCAGGTGGCACCAGGCTTTTCAGCGGTGCATCACAGTGGTGCGATCTCGTACAGGTATTCTGTGTCGTGACCGTCCGGGTACAGATCCGGAGTGATCAGCGCGCTTCGTTCGCAATTAGCGTCACGCTGCTCAGCGAATGACTGGAACAGACGGTTTGAAGCGTCGTTGTCATCGGTGATCGTCGTCTCCAGGCGGAGCGCATTGGTGCGATCGGCCAGCTCGTTGAGCATGGTCTTCGCCAATCCGTGTCCGCGGAAGTCCGACGAGACTGCGACCTGCCAGATCATCAGCGTGTTAGGCCGATCCGGGCGGGTGTAGCCGGTGACGAACCCGGCGGGCTCTCCGCCGATTCGCGCGATCGTCGAGGTGGCCGAGAAGTCTCGGCACCACAGAATGTAGGAGTACGAGGAGTTCAGGTCGAGAACGGCCGAATCTTTAGCCAGTCTCCACATGTGTTGACCGTCTTCCATAGTTGGAACACGGACATCGGTTTCTGTTTGAGGTTCAGCGACTGCGTTTCTCACGCCTTCAAACCTAACGACCTGAGGATGAGCGTCAACTCGAAAACCGGTGATTCACGCCCCATTCAGTGGTGATTCCCGCGCGTGTTCCCGACGTCACGAACCGGGGTTTCCCCATGGCATCTCTGGGATGCGCCAGGGCGCTCTTCCGCGCTCATTCCGGGGTAGAGCTTCGTTATCGTTTCGTTACATTTCAGCACTTTTGGAACAGCGGTTCCACGGTTGTTCCACGTTTCGACGCCACCTCGGGGCATGACTTCCGGATGACTATTCGGGGTGCCGGAGACAGCCATCCGGCTGGACGGCGGGAAAGGCAGGGAGGGTTGCTGGATAGGGCAATGCATGGATGCGGGTGAGGGCAGCGGGTGTCAGATACCGGCCTCTCACGCAGCTGAAACAGGCAGCAGGAAGCGACTTTTCACCGAGACAGCGCCTGCGTGTCGAAGCCCCTATGCCCACAGCGATGTTTCGACGCGCAGGCGGGGTTTCGACGGCACCGGAGGGTGAAAACCTAGCGCGGCAGCCTCGAGGACGCTGGAAGGGCCGCCCATACGACAGCCCCGCGGGCTACCTCAGCATTCGACGACGTTGACGGCGAGGCCGCCCTGCGCTGTCTCCTTGTACTTCGAGCTCATGTCCGCACCTGTCTGGCGCATTGTCTCAATCACCTCGTCGAGGCTGACCCTGTGCTGGCCGTCGCCCCACAGGGCCATCCGGGAGGCGTTGATGGCCTTGCCTGCCGCGATCGCGTTGCGTTCGATGCAGGGGACCTGCACGAGCCCGGAGATCGGGTCGCAGGTCAGGCCCAGGTTGTGCTCCATGGCGATCTCGGCGGCGTTCTCGATCTGCTCCGGGGTGCCGCCCATGATCGCGGCCAGTCCCCCGGCAGCCATCGAGGAGGCGGATCCGACCTCGCCCTGGCAGCCCACCTCGGCGCCGGAGATGGATGCTCTCTCCTTATAGAGGACACCCACCGCCGCCGAGGTGAGCACGAAGTCCACGATCGCCGCGTGCTTGGCAGCCTCGCCGCCCTTGACCACGGAATCCACGTAGTTGAGCGCATAGTGGAGGACTGCGGGGATGATGCCGGCAGCGCCGTTCGTCGGTGCGGTGACGACGCGTCCGCCCGAGGCGTTCTCCTCATTGACGGCCATGGCGATGAGGTTGACCCACTCCAGGTAGTAGCCAGGGTCGCGGTCGGGGTCCTCGGCCTTGAGCTTGAGGTACCAGTCGTGGGCGCGCCTACGCACCTTGAGTCCGCCCGGCAGGTAGCCCGAGCGGTCCAGGGACGCCGAGGCGCACTCCTCCATCACGGAGTAGATATGGAGGAGACCGTGACGGATCTCGTCCTCATCGCGCATCGACTTCTCGTTGGCGAGCATGATCTCGGCGATCGACATGTCGCTTTCCTTGCAGCGTTGCAGGAGCTCGACGGCCGAGTGGAAGGGGTACGGAAGCTCTTCGCTGTAGGACTGCAGCTCGGCGTCGACGACAGCATCGGCAACGGCGAACTCGCTGGTGTCGTCCTCTCCCGACTCAGCAACAACCTCGGCGGCCTGCTCCTTCTCCAGGAACTCGGTCTCGGAGGTGACGAAGCCACCACCCACAGAATAGTAAGTCTCTTCGGCCAGGGTCTGGCCCTCGGCGTCGAAGGCTGTGATGGTCATGGCGTTCGTGTGGCGAGGCTTGATGGTCAGGGGACGCTTGACCATGTCGTCCTCGGTGAAGGCGATCTCGACGCCGTGCCCGACTGCGTCGCCGAGGAGGATCGTCCCGGTCTCGGACATGCGGGTCCGGCGGGCGGTGAGTTCATTGGCTTCGACGGCGTCGGGCGCACAGCCTTCCAGTCCGATGAGGATGGCGTCGAAGGTGCCGTGTCCGGCACCGGTGGCGGCGAGGGATCCGAAGACATCAACCTTGATGCTTGCGGTGGATCCTCGCTTGTCGCCCAGTAGTGTGAGGAAGCTCGATGCCGCTCGCATCGGGCCGACGGTGTGAGAACTCGACGGGCCGATGCCGACGGTAAAGAGATCGAAGACGCTCAGTGGCATGGAAGATACTCCGATTCTTTTCAGGTGATCGATGGGACCGACCGGGCCGGGTCGTTCCGGCCCAGTCAGGCCGGATGACTCCAGCCGTGGTCGGTCCCATCGGTCGGAGGGTGTGTCAGAGGGAGTTGGCCTCTGCGTAGCCTGCTGCGTCCATCACTTCGCCCAGTTCGGTGACGTTGACTTCGAACAGCCAGCCGTCGCCGTAGGGGTCGGAGTTGAGCACGCCGGGGTTGTCCGTGGCGGCCTCGTTGATGGCGGTGACCTCGCCGGTGACCGGGCAGTAGAGGTCGGAGACCGACTTGGTCGATTCGACCTCGCCACAGGTCTCGCCTGCGGTGACGGTGTCGCCGACCTCTGGCAGGTCCACGTAGACGACCTCGCCGAGGGCGTCAGCGGCGACCGCGGTGATGCCGATCTTCACCGTGTTGCCGACGATGGCGTCGGCTCCGGCGTTGATCCACTCGTGCTCAGCGGAGTAGGTGAAGTTCTGTGGGAGCGGGGGCAATTCAGCCATGATTGTCCTTTTCTGCTTAATTGACAGCTAGTTGGTGAGCAGGTGCCCCCAGTGTACGAGCCACCGGGGGCAACAGCATCAGGATCGACGGATCAGTTCTCGCCGCGCTTGTAGAACGGCAGCTCGGTCACGGAGAACTCATGTGCCTTGCCGCGGATGTCCACGAATACGGGCGTGCCTGGGTCGGCGAGTCCGCGGTCGAGGAACGCCAGAGCGATCGGGTGGCCCAGCGTCGGCGAAGGCTGTCCGGAGGCGACGGTGCCGACGGCGGTGCTGCCCTCGGCGCCGACCTCGTCGGCCGAGGCGAAGACGCTGGCTCCGGACCTGGCGGCGCGACGGCCCTCGGAGGTCAAGCCGACGAGCACGCGTGGTGGCTCGGTCTCCCCCAACTTGGCCAATGCCTCACGAGCGACGAAGTTCTCCTTCGTCTTGAACCCGATCATGCGGCCGAGTCCGACGTCGAACGGCGAGGTCTCGAGGCTGAGTTCGTTGCCGTAGAGCGGCATGCCGGCTTCCAGGCGCAGCGAATCACGCGAGGCCAGGCCGCAGGGCACGAGGCCGTAGTCGGCACCAGCAGTCGTCAGGGTCTCCCACAGACGCGGCGCGGCGATGTTGGGAATGTAGAGCTCGAAGCCGTCTTCGCCGGTGTAGCCGGTGCGCGCCAGCATCATGTCGATGCCCGCGATCGTCAGCGGCATCCACGCGTAGTACTTCAGCTCCCGGACCGCCTCGCCGACGGTGATTCCGGTTGAGTTCACCGAGGAATCATCCGCGGAGCCGTCGACGGCTGCATCGTTAGCCGCAGATCCGTCCGCCGAGGTGGTCGCTGGCCCGAATTCCCCATGTGCACCCTCGTCGAGGGCACGGAGGATGATGGCCTCGGAGTTCGGCCCCTGCACGGCGATGAGGGCAGTGTCTTCGGACTCGTCGAAGAGTTTGGCATCGGCTCCCGGGGACTCGTCGCGCAGGAAGGCCTGCAGCCGTTCCTTCAGGGTCGCGACGACGGTCGGGGTGTTCGAGGCGTTGGGGACGATGAGGAACTCTTCGTCGCCGATCCGGTAGGTGATGAGGTCATCGAGGAGGTAGCCTGCCTCGTTGACGAGCACACCGTATTTCGCCTTGCCGATCTTCATCTTCGAGTACTTCGCCACCAGCGCGTAGTCGAGGAATGCGGCGGCGTCGGAGCCGGTGAGGCGGACTTCGCCCATATGGGAGAGGTCGAAGATGCCTGCGGCTTCGCGCACGGCACGGTGCTCAGCCAGTTCGGACCCGTACTTCAGCGGCATGTCCCAACCGCCGAAGTCGGTGAAGGATGCGCCCAGCTGGGCATGGATATCATGCAGCGGGGTCTCCCGCGGCGAATTCTCAGTACTCATCAGTCGTCTTCTTCCTCATTGTCTTCGAAGGCCTCTGGCGGTGGGCAGCTGCACACCAGGTTGCGGTCGCCGTAGGCACCGTCAATCCGGCTCACCGGTGGGAAGTACTTGGTCTGGCGCAATCCCTTGACCGGGAACACGGCAGTCTCGCGGGAGTACTTGGCGTCCCAGTCATCCATCACCACGGTGGCCGGGTGCGGGGCACCGGCCAGCGGTGACTCTGCATAGGAATAGGTGTCGCCGATGGCGTCGATCTCTGCGCGGATGGTGCGCATGGCTTCGATGAAGCGGTCGAGTTCGGCCTTGTCCTCGGACTCGGTCGGTTCGACCATGAGTGTCCCGGGAACCGGGAAGGCCAGGGTCGGGGCGTGGAAGCCGAAGTCGATGAGGCGCTTGGCCACATCCTCGGCGGTGACGCCGGACTTCGCGGTCAGCTCACGCAGGTCGAGGATCGTCTCATGGCCGACGAGTCCGTGCTCTCCCGAGTAGAGGATGGGGAACACGTCGTGGAGCTTGGCTGCCAGGTAGTTCGCACCCAGGAGTGCGACACGAGAGGCTTCTGTGAGTCCGTCGCCGCCCATGAGCTCGAGGTAGGCGAAGCTGATCGGCAGAACGCCGGCGGAGCCGAACATCGATGCGGAGATCGGCAGCTCGTGCGCGTCCTCTTCCCCGGCCACAAGCTCTGGTGCGGTGGGATCGCCGGGCAGGTACGGCGCGAGGTGTTCGCGCACCGCGACCGGTCCGACTCCGGGTCCGCCACCGCCGTGGGGGATGCAGAAGGTCTTGTGCAGGTTGAGGTGGGAGACGTCTCCGCCGAACTCGCCGGGCTTGGCGAGTCCGACCATGGCGTTGAGGTTCGCACCGTCGACGTAGACCTGGCCGCCGGCAGCGTGGATCTTCTCGCAGACCTCACGGACCTCGGATTCGAAGATCCCGTTGGTCGACGGGTAGGTGATCATGATCGCGGCGAGTTTGTCCGCGTTCTTCTCGATCTTCGCATCGAGGTCGGCGATGTCGACCGATCCGTCTTCGGCGGTCGCGATGACCTGGACCTTGAGTCCGGCCAGGACCGCGGAGGCGGCGTTGGTGCCGTGGGCCGACTGTGGGATGAGGACCACATCGCGGCTGGTGTCACCGTTGGCGACGTGGAAGTTGCGGATCGCGAGCAGACCGGCCAGTTCGCCCTGGGAGCCGGCGTTGGGCTGCAGGGACACGCGGTCGTAGCCGGTGACCTCGACGAGCGAGTTCTCCAGACGGGTGATGAGGTTGCGCCAGCCGTGGGTCTGCTCCTCCGGGGCGAAGGGGTGGATGGAGGCGAACTCCGGCCAGGTGATCGGTTCCATCTCTGCCGCGGCGTTGAGCTTCATCGTGCAGGAGCCCAGGGGGATCATCGTCCGGTCCAAGGCCAGGTCCCGGTCGGCCAGGGTGCGCAGGTAGCGCATCATCGAGGTCTCGGACCCGTAGGAGCTGAAGACCGGGTGGGTGAGGAAGTCGGTGTCGCGGTGGAAGGCGGCGTCGAAGACCGGTGTCGGCACCTGGTTGGCTCCGAATGTTCCCGCCGAGGCGGCTGCGAAGTTCGCTTCATCGACCCGGGCGATGATGCCCAGAGCTTCGAGCAGTCCGTTGGCATCGGCGACCGAGTGGGATTCGCCGAAGGAGACGCCGATGGTGGAGTCGTCGATGACGCGGATGTTGAAGCCGGCACGTTCGGACACGACTCGGGCGGCTTCTGCGTCGGCGACGCGGATGGCCACGGTGTCGAAGAACTCACGGGTGACCACCTCGGCGCCGGGGGCGGTGTCCGCAGCGGTCGCGAAGGCCTGGGCCAGGCGGTGGATGCGGGAGGCGATGCGGGTCAGGCCGACGGGGCCGTGGTAGACGGCGTACATCGATGCGACGTTGGCCAGCAGAGCCTGCGCGGTGCAGATGTTGGACGTGGCCTTCTGGCGGCGGATGTGCTGTTCACGGGTCTGCAGGGCCAGACGGTAACCGGGCTTGCCCTGGGCGTCCTTGGAGACACCGACGAGGCGGCCGGGCAGCTGACGCTGGAGACCGGACTTCACAGCCATGAAGCCGGCGTGGGGTCCGCCGAAGAACAGGGGAACACCGAAGCGCTGGGCCGAGCCCACGGAGATGTCGGCGCCCTGGGAGGCGGGATCCTTGAGCAGGGTCAGGGCCAGCAGGTCGGCGTCGAAGGTGACGAGGGCGCCGCGGTCATGGGCGCCGTCGACGGCTTCGGTGAAGTCGCGGATGACGCCGGTGGTGCCGGGCTGGGCGCAGACGATGCCGAAGATGTCTTCGCCCACGAGGCCTTTGGCCAGGTCAGCGACGGTGACGCGGAAGTCCATGGCCTTCGCGCGGGCACGGACGACGGCGATGGTCTGCGGGTGGAGTTCGGAGTCGAGGACGACGGTTGTCCCCTTCTTCACGGCCCGACGCATCAGCAGGACCGCCTCGGCGACGGCGGTGGCCTCGTCGAGGAGGGAGGCGTTGGCGATGTCGAGGCCGGTGAGATCCTGGACGACCTGCTGGAAGTTGAGCAGAGCCTCGAGGCGACCCTGGGAGATCTCGGGCTGGTACGGGGTGTAGGCGGTGTACCAGGCGGGGTTCTCGACCAGGTTGCGGCGGATGACGGCCGGGGTGATCGTGTCGTAGTAGCCCTGGCCGATCATCTGCGTGCGCATGATGTTCTGACCGGCGATCGCGCGGAGGTCGTCGAGGACCTCGGCTTCGGAGCGACCGGTGGGCAGGTCGAGTCCGTCGATCTGAATGGATTCTGGGACGGCTGCGCTGGAGAGCGCTTCGAGGGAGTCGTAGCCGAGTTCGACCAGCATGGCCTGGGTGTCGTCGGCGCGGGGGCCGATGTGCCGGTCGGAGAAGGGGCGTTCCGTGTCTCCGGTGGGCGCTGTGGTGTGCGCGAGTGAACTTGTGTGGGCGAGTGAACTGGTCATTGCCGTCCTCGGGTCGGTGTCGCGCCCGCCTATGGAGGACGCACTGAGCAGTGGTGGTCCTCCCCGTTCTGTCAGACTGACAGCGCGCGAGCGCGGTGGCGGTCCTTCAGATATGCCTGCAATCGGTGGTACTGGGCCTGAGAGTTTCCCGGGGAGGGAATTGCACCTACGGCGCTGCTTGAAGCAGCTCTCCCACGTCATGTCTTAACGGCAGTATTCAATTGTGTGGTTTCGCTTGTTGCTTGTCAGGTGTTGCGTGTTGCTGGTGTGGCTATGTACTTATGGCGCTAAGTCTAGTGGCTGGGATCACGGCGGACAAACACCGTGATGGGACTCGAATACCAGCAGTCGGAGAGCGCCTTCAGCGCGATTCGCGGATCCGCGGGATCCGGCCTGAAAGCCCCTTATAGCGGAGCAACGGCAATTGATGTGGAGGAATGGTCGTCCGAACACGGTTCCGGCGACCATTCCTCCACAGTCAATTCAGCCAGAGAGGCCAATTCTCCTCAGCGAACGAGGAGAATCAGGCATTGCCTCCGGCGGTGATGACTCCCCCATCGGCGGTGAGAACCTGCGCGGTGATCCAATCCGCGTCGGAGGACGCGAGGTAGGCCACGGCAGCGGCGATGTCTTCGGGAGTTCCGAGGCGCTTGACCGGGTAAGCAGAGGAGACCTCTTCTTCCCTGCCTTCATAGAGCGCGGTGGCAAAGTCCGTCTTCACCACGGCTGGGGCGACGGCGTTGACCCTGATGTCCGGGCCGAGCTCGACGGCCAGCGACTTAGTCAGGTGCGAGACCGCCGCCTTCGAGATGCCGTAGAAGGAGATACCCGGGCTCGGCCGCTCCCCTGCGACGGAGGAGATGCTCACGACGCGTCCCTTGTTCTCACGGAAGTTCAGCTTCTCGTGGTGGACGGCTTCCTGGACCCAGGCGAGCGTGCCGATGACGTTGACGTCGAGGATCTTGCGAGCGGCGTCGAGGTCGAGGTCGATGAGCGGTCCGTAGACGGGGTTGATGCCCACGTTCGTGACCAGCACGTCGAGACGACCGAACTTCTCGGCGATCGTGTCGTAGACCTCCGCGCGGTGTTTGGGGTCGTCGGACTTCCCGGCGATGGCCAGGGCGGTGCCTTCGGGGAACTGCGCGACCGCCTCGGCGAGTGCCTCGGGTTTGCGGGCTGTGAGGATGACCGTCGCCCCTTCGGACTGCAGCCGCTTGGCGATGCCGAGTCCGATTCCACGGCTGGCACCGGTGACGAGTGCGACCTGACCGGTGAATCGCGCGCCGAGGTGGGGCTGAGCTTGAGTGCTGGCGTGTTCTGTCATGCGTGAACTCCATCGTCCGTCGAGTTAACCGAGCGTTCGCTCAGTGCTGTGTTTGTATCGTAGGCAGGAGCGACCGACAATCACAAGGACGAGTTGGCTGGCAGCATCAGGAGATAACGGATGAACCGATTAGAGCAGACCCTCGACCTGGGTCCGGCCGAGCTGCTTCCGCTCGCGCGGGAGGCAGTCCTGACGTGGAAGCTGCAGGAATCTGCCGGTGTGATCGCGCGTCCGGTCCGGCGAGTGCATGTAGGTCAGATCATCGACCTGTGGCTCAATCCGGCCTGGCCGCTGCCTGCAATCCGACTGCGCGGACGTGACCTCACGGTTCCAATCGGCTCCTGCGAAGTCGCCGAGGTCATCGACACGCAACAGGCAGCAGGATTCGTCTACCGCACTCTGCCCAGTCATCTCGAGTCCGGTGAGCAGACCTTCCTCGTGTCCGTCGGTTCGGAGGGTCGCCTCGCCGTCTCCATCACTTCGGAATCCGTTCCCGGGCATCCACTGTTGAAAGCCGCCGCGCCGATGTCGGTTGCGGCACAGAAGATGATGGCTCGGCGATATGCGGCCGGGCTGAAGCGGATGCTGCGGCAGTCGGGCACGCACCCCCGTGCTGCTTAGCCCACGGTCGGCAAGACCTCCTCCGCGAGGGCCAGCACTGCCTCCAGTGACGGTTTGCCGTGGTCGGTTCGGTGCGCCAGGTACAGCGTTGAGGGGGCCTGCTCGACATCGAGTGGCACGGCAACCGTGCCCGCTTCACGCGTATTCGCTGAAACCGAGTCGAAGGTGATCGAGATGCCCAGGCCCGCGGCGACGAGGGCTCCGATCGTCTGCGAGTCCGGGGCCGCCTGGACCAAACGAGGTGAGAAGCCGGCATCGCGGCACAGTCTCATCGTGTTCTCTCGCAGGGTCGAGCTGGGGTGTTCCGGCAGGGTGATGAAGTCTTCGTCGGCAAGGTCCTCGACGCGGAGGGAAGAGTGGGCGGCCAGGCGATGGCCCTCGGGCAGGGCCGCGCACAGGCGTTCAGCCATCACCGGTCGCCCCGTCACTTCCGGTGGCTGCTTGTCCCATCTCACCAGCGCGAGATCAAGGGTTCCGTCGACGAGTCGGGCCAGACCCTCCTCGGCGAAAACATTGGATTCGAGGCTAAAGACGATTCCGGGATTCTGTCTCCGTGAGACCGTCACCAGGCTGGCAGCCAAGGTCCGCGAGGAGGACCGGGCGAATCCGAAGCTGATGCGCCCGGTCTCCCCCGTTGCCGCTCGCTGCACGGAGTCGACCGCAAGGCTCTGGAATTCGATCATCTTCCGCGCCGGCTCAACCAGCGCCTCACCCGCGGATGAGAGCTTCACATTCCGGGTGGTGCGTTGGAACAGTGTGACGCCGAGGTCGTCCTCGAGAGCCCTGATCGTGCGGCTCAGCGGTGGCTGGAGCACACCCAGACGCTCAGCCGCACGGCCGAAATGCAGTTCCTCGGCGACGGCGAGAAAGGCACGCACCTGCTGAATCTCCATCATGTCTCGCTCTCCCGTTCCCCTACGACCACGTCGACTGTTTAAATATCATTTCCGATAACAATCACTTCTCATTATTACTCACTTTGCTATATTGTGGGGTGAAACACTCTGAGGAACTTCAGAGCCGAGCAGAAGTACCGGGAGCGTTCATCGATGAGTGGCGAGAGCACCGCGACCCAGGCACCACCGGATCACGGTCGGGAACCGCAGGGTCCCACCGACAGCGTGACCGATCAGAGCCGCACCATCGACGACTTCCTCCCCCGCGCTGGCAACGGTCCGCTGTCCGGCCAGGTTGTCGTCGATTTCTCCCGCGTCCTCGCCGGCCCCTATTCCACGATGATGCTCGCCGACCTCGGCGCCACGGTCATCAAGGTCGAGGGCCCGGGCGGCGACGACACCAGGAACTGGAGTCCGCCGGTTCGCGATGAGGATGCCACCTACTATCTGTCGATCAATCGGAACAAGTTCGACATCGTCCTCGACTTCTCCGATGCTGAGGATCTGACGGTCGCGCAGAAGCTTGCTGCCAGAGCCGACATCGTCGTCGAGAACTTCAAACCGGGAGGCCTGAAGAAGTTCGGCCTCGACTACGACTCGGTCAAGGACACCAATGCCGAGGTCATCTATGCCTCGGTCACCGGCTTCGGCGCCCACAATCCACTGCCCGGGTACGACCTGCTGGTGCAGGCTATGTCCGGTTTCATGAGCGTCACCGGCAGTCCCGACGGCTCCCCCTATCGTGCCGGCGTCGCGGTCTTCGACGTCATCACCGGTCTGCACACGACGATCGGGATCATGGCAGCGATTCAGCACAAAAATCTCACCGGCGAGGGACAGCTGGTCGAAACCAACCTCATGTCCTCGGCGATGTCGGGCCTGGCGAACCAGTCCGGAGCCTATGCCGCCGCAGGTGTGACACCGACTCGCATGGGCAACGCCCACCCCAGCCTCTACCCGTACCAGCCGATGGCGACAAAGGACGGCGAACTCGTCGTTGCTGCAGCCAACGACGGCCAGTTCGCGGCCCTCGCCAAGGCCCTGGGACGACCGGACTGGGCCGAAGATAACCGCTTTGCCAAGGCCAAGACCCGCAATGCCCACCGTGACGAGCTCGAGCCGGAACTGCTCGAAGCACTCGAAGCCCACACGGCTCAGGAATGGTTTGAGAAGCTCACCGCCGTGGGCCTGCCCTGCGCCCCGATCAACTCGATCTCCCAGGGAGTCGAACGCGCGAAGGACCTCGGCCTCGAGCCGATCGTGGACAGCGGTCGCGGCGAGCGCATCATTCCCACGATCCGCAATCCGATCCGTCTGGCGAAGTCCGAGGTGTCCTACGATCTCGCGCCACCCGAACTCGGGGCCGACTCCGATCAGGTCCGCGCCTGGCTCGACAGCCTCTAGCCCCACCTCGGCGAGGGAACCAGCCACCGCCTCGGCGACCACATCAACCTCACCCCACCACCTCACCACATAAGGAGAACGAAGAATGGATACTTCGGAACTCGATGACGTTCTGTCCATCGTCCGCGAATTCGTCCGCGAGAAGGTCGTGCCTCTCGAACTCGACATCGAGGCCGATGACGCCATCCCGGAGTCGATCATCAAGGAATCCGCTGAGATGGGACTCTTCGGCTGGGCACTGCCCGAGGAGTACGGCGGCCTGGGCATGAACGCCGAGCAGGATGCCCAGCTGGCCATGGAACTCGGTTACACCACCCCGGCGTTTCGTTCCGTGTTCGGCACGAACAACGGCATCGCAGGTCAGGTCCTCGTCAACTACGGCACCGACGAGCAGAAGAGTCAGTGGCTGCCGAAGCTGACCTCTGGTGATGTCGTCGCCTCGTTCGCCCTGACCGAGTCCGAAGCCGGGTCCGACCCCTCGGGCATGCGCACCAGAGCCGTGCGCGAGGGTGACGATTACGTCATCAACGGCAGCAAACGCTTCATCACCAACGCCGAGTCCTCCGATGTCCTCATGGTCTTCGCCCGCACCGACCCGAACGCCAAGGGCTCGAAGGGCATCTCGGTCTTCCTCGTCCCGACGACGACCGAGGGCGTCACAGTCGGATCGCACGATACGAAGATGGGCCAAGCCGGCGCCTGGACCTCGGAGATCTTCTTCGACGACGTCCGCGTGCCCGCCGCGAATCTGATCGGCGGGGAGGAGGAGAAGGGCTTCTACGCCGCGATGGCCTCCCTGAACAAGGGCCGGCTGCACATCGCTGCGATCTGCGTGGGACAGGCCACCCGCATCCTCGACGAATCCGTGAACTATGCCGCCGAGGCGAAACAGGGTGGAGAACCCATCGCCCGGTTCCAGCTCGTCCAGGCCATGCTCGCCGATATCTACACCGAGGTGGCCGCGGCCAAGGCTCTCGTGCTCGCGGCCGCGAAACGCTGGGATGCCGATGAAGACCGGAAGCTGGGACCGAGCTCGGCGAAGCTCTTCGCATCCGAGGCTCTGGGCCGCATCGCCGACAAGGGGGTCCAGATCCAGGGCGGCACCGGCTACATGCGCGAGTCCGCGGTCGAACGCTTCTACCGGCACGCTCGCCTCTTCCGCATCTACGAGGGCACCTCGGAGGTCCAGCGCGTCGTCGTCGCCCGCCAGCTGCTCAAGGGCGCCCACAAACCGCAGTTCAACCTGTAAGCGGTTCACTCCCACCACTCAAGCAACCCGATTCCACAGAAAGAAGGACCCGATGACCGACACAACTGCCGCCCCCGACAGCTCCCCTGCATACGGCATCTCTGAGATCCCCGGCCTGCTCACCAGCAAGGTCGCCGTCATCACCGGCGGCGCTCAGGGGCTCGGCCTGGCCATGGCCCGCAGCCTCGTCAACTCAGGGGCGAAGGTCGTCCTCGGCGACATGAATGAGGAGAGCCTGCAGGCAGCCGTCGCCGAACTCGGCGGTGTCGACTCTGCTGCCGGGGTCGTGTGCAATGTGGCCTCACTGGACAACGTTGAGAAACTCGCCGAGGCGGCCACGACGACCTTCGGTGGCGTCGACATCTGGGTCAACAACGCCGGAATCACCCGCGATGCGACGATCCGGAAGATGACCGAGAAGGAGTTCGACGACGTCATCTCCGTCCACCTGCGCGGAACCTGGAACGGGCTCAAGGTCGCCACCGGTCTCATGCGCGAACAGGACCGCGGCGGCGCGATCGTCAACGTCTCCTCCATCAGCGGCAAGGTCGGCATGCTCGGCCAGTCGAACTACTCGGCAGCGAAGGCCGGCATCGTCGGCATGACGAAGGCCGTGGCCAAGGAGGTCGCATTCAAGGGCATCCGCATCAACGCGATCCAGCCCGGTTTCATCAACACCGCGATGACCGCGGCCATGCCCCAGCACGCCATCGACTCGAAGCTCGCCGAGATCCCCCTGGGCCGTCCCGGTGAGCCCGAAGAGGTCGCCTCGGTAGTGCTGTTCCTGGCCTCCGGCCTCTCCAGCTACCTCACCGGCACCGTCACCGAGATCTCCGGCGGTCGCCACATCTGATCGTCGCGCGTCACTGATCAGCAGATCACCGGCGCCGAGGTGAGCCGACGTCCCCGCGGGGACGTCGGCTCTTCGCTGTGTGGGGTCAACCTCGGCGGGCTGGTGCCGGCTCAGCTTCAGCAGTTGTCGGCTCAACCTCGGCGGGAGAATGTACGTGGGAGTTTGACCACACCGAAGACGAGCATGCCCGCCAACGGCAGCAGCGGCCAGATCCAGGTCACACCGTTGGCGTCGACCATTCCCACGTCTGCCATGATCGCCAGTCCCGCACAGATCGATGCGGCGGCGAGGATCGGCATCCAAATTTTCGGTGCTGGGCGATCATCAGGCTGCGGTGTCTCGAACCGGCCGAAGATCACCACGAGGAGGCCGGTGATCGCGAGCAGCCCCAGGCACCACAGCGGACGGGTCAGCCACCACACACCGGTCAGCGGGGTGGGCAGAAGTGCCTCGGCGTCGAGTGCCAGGAGCACTTGGGCCAGTGCCGTCAGCGCGGTGAGATGCCACAGGAACCAGGTCATGATCCGCTGGTTCACCAGAACGGTGAGCATCCACAGTCCGGGGCTGCGCAGCAGTGCCGCCAGCGGGCGTTGCAGCATGAGCACGATTCCTGCCTGTGCCATTCCGAGGAACGCCATGGTCACCCGGGTCGGGGCCGAGTTGGAGATCGCATCGGTACCGGCGGTGATCATCGAGACCGGGTAGGGGCCGAAGCCGACGAGGAGTCCGAGCCCGATCGCACCGATGGCGAAGAGCAGCAGGCAGCGTTTCAGGCTCGAGAGTCTGCCATCAAGCCACGCGTAGCCGAACTGGTGGAAGCTGGCCCAGACGAGGAGATAGTTGGGGTAGCCGGCCAGGATGCTGCCAGTGGTGATGCTGATGAGGTCGATGATTCCGGCCGCGGCGATGCCGAGGATGATCGACCACCAACCCCACTTCTCCCACAGCATCAGGCAGGGTGGGGCGACGATGGCGACGAGCAGGTAGGCGGCCAGGAACCAAGTGGGCACCAGCGCCATCTGTGAAGCCAACTGCACCGCGGCCGGCTCGGCGCCGGCGCTCAGGGCGATGATGCAGGTGACCAGCCAGACGAGCAGCAGTGGGATCAGCGGCAGTCCCAAACGGCGCAGGCGAGCCCGCAGCCATTCGGCGTAGCCGGTGTTATTCCTCCTGGCCGAACGCCAGGACAGTGCGTTGGAGTAGCCGCCCACGAGGAAGAAGATCGGCATCACCTGGAACACCCATGTCAGCGGGTGAGTCCAGCGGGCTTCATCGAGGAGTCCATGCGGTTCGATGCCTCCGGTGGAGCTGACCGCGATGATCGTCCAGTGTCCCAGCACGACGACGGTGATCGCAGCAGCACGGAGGAAGTCGACCTCGCGGTTGCGGGAAGCGGGGGTGGCGGCATCGATCTTCTGTGCCTGAGCCATGAACGAACGAGGCATGCGTAAGGATCCTTATCGGCAGGACGAGATGAGGGGTGGGCCGTCGCAACGCAACGGTCGGCGGGTGCGCGGCAGGTCAGGCCTGGTACTTCACCTGGCCGCCGACCACGGTCAGTGCGACCGTGGTGTCACGGATCGCCTCGGCGTGGGCGAAGAGCGCTTCCTCGGACTCATAGCCGAGCAGCCCGTCGTGGTCGAGCGTGGTCAGCTCCGTCAGACCCTCGGCGGTGCAGGGGTCGGTGTCGACGACGATGAAGTCAGCGTCCATGCCCGGTGCCAGATAACCTCGGCGATCATCGAGTCCTGCCGCGTACGCGGGGCCGAAGGTGTGCTGCCGAATGGCTTCCGTGGCAGAGAGCCGCCGCCGAGGTTGGAAGCTCGTCGTCGTATCTCCGGAGATGTTGGCCCTGGTCATCGCCGCATAGATCGCGGCGAAGGGATTGGCTGGTTCGACCGGACCGTCGGAGCCGAAGGCCACATGCGCTCCCGCGCTCAGCAGGTCGGGCCAGGCGTAGGCGGCGAGCTGGGCCGATTCGTCGATGAGGTGGAGCAGGTGCAGATCAGAGATGCAGTGGCGTGGCTGCATGGAGGCGATGACGTCGAGTTCGGCGAATCGGGCGACATCGTCCGGTTGGATGAACTGGGCGTGTTCGACCCGGTGACGCAGGGGTCGCTCGAAGCGCTCCTCGGCGTCTTTCGTGGTTTCGCGGAGGCGTTCGAAGACGTTGAGCACGTGGTGGTTGGCCTGGTCGCCGATGGCGTGGATGGCCACCGAGATGCCGGCCTCGGTGGCGAGCCTGGCGTTGTCGAAGAGGTCGTCCTCTGACATCTGGGCGATCCCGTAGTTGGCGTCGACCGCCTCGGTGCTCAGTGCCTCTTCGGGCAGTGATCCGGGGTATGTGTAGTACTCCTGCTCGGATGCTTCTGCGGAGACACCGAGGTCCCCGGATGCGTCGTCCCGCTCACGGTCCGTCGTCTCCACTGCTTCGGCGTCCTGCTCGGCTTCGACGTCCCGCTCGCTGTCGTGTGCGTCATCGTGTGCGTTCGGGTCGGGGAACGGTGAGGACATGTGGCTGGTGTGCGAGCCCAGGGCTCCGTCGGAGAAGAGCTTCAGCCCGCCTCGGTGCAGCCAGTCATCGCCGTCGCCGGTGTGCCATCCGGTTTCGATCGCCCAGGGCACCTCGGGTCCGCGCAGGTATTTCGTGACTCGAATGTGCTGCTGGTCGGCTTCGCGCAGGTCATACCAGCCCAGGGTCGAGGCGATGGAGTCGAAGTCATGGATCCCGGTCAGTCCCTGGGACAGGAACAGCTTCTGGGTGCGGTCGAGTCGTTCGACCTGTTCCTCACGCGTGGGTTCGGGAATGTAGCGGGCCACCAGGTCGGTGGCGTCTTCGCGGACCAGTCCGGTCAGCCATCCCTCGTCGTCGCGCACGAACTCCCCGCCGAACGGATCTGCAGTGAGGTCATCGATGCCGGCGATCTCGAGCCCATGGGCGTTCGTCCAAAGCGTGTGCAGATCGACCGACCACATCGCCACGGGATGGTCGGGCACGGCCTGGTCGAGCAGTTGCCGATCGGGGTATCGCGGGTCATCCCACTTATTGAGGTCCCACCCGGACCCGACCACCCATTCACCGAAGGGCATCTGACTGGCGCGTTCACGGATGGCCTCGACCGCCTCGGCGAGGGATCGGACGTTCGAGAGATCAAGGTCGGTCAGGGAGTCCGCGTAGTGGACGGAGTGCATGTGGGCGTCGACGAGGCCGGGCAGGATGACCTGGCCGGCGCAGTCGATCTCTTCGATCTCGAGGCCTGGAATCACCGTGGTGGCACCGATTCCACCCGCCGAGGCGAGCGCTGCCGTCGTCGAGGATTCTGTGGCGGCGATGTCGAGCAGTTCAGCCCTGGTTCCCACGGCCACGATCTTCTCGCCGTTGACGAGGATCGAGTCGGGTGCGACCGCCGAGGTGGTGTCAGGGGCGGCAGGGTCAAAACTTCGCACGACGGCGTTGGAGAACAGACGCATGAGCACCAGTCTAGAGCGCAGGGACCGCTCTTCCCGGCAGGTGTGCACGGCAGTTCTTCCCCGCCCCGCCGGCCCTGGTGCCGCACTTCCGCACGGCACACTTTCTACCGGGAGTAGAATTCGGGGCATGGCCAATGTTTTCAGCTCTCAGGACACCCGACTCTCCGCTGGTGCCCGCGTCATACTTCCCGCCATCTGGCTCGGTCTCATCATCGGCATCTCGCTGATCGAGGCGCCGCTGAAGTTCACCGCCCCGGGCATCACGATCCCGCTGGGCCTGGGCATCGGCCGACTGGTCTTCACGGCCATGAACTGGGTGGAGATCGGCATCGCCGTGATCCTGCTGTGGTCGGTGCTCAAAGACCATGTGGGCCGGTTGTACCGGTGGTTGGCCTGCGGCATGATCGCCGTCCTCATCATCAAGGTCACCGTCATCCGCCCCCTGCTCAACAACCGCACGGATGCTGTCCTCGCCGGTGTCGACGACGGCGGGTCGAGCTTGCACCTGTTCTACATCGCCGCCGACGGGATCCTCATCCTCGGCCTCGTCACCATGCTCATCGTGGCGGCTCGCCGCTGGGTGTGGGTCCGGCCTGCCGTCGACAACCCGCACTCATAGGTCGACAGCGCTTCAGTAGTAAACAGCCAGCCGGCCGCGGGGCCCGTCGATGACCTCGACCGGGGTGTCGAATACGCGGGAGAGCACCTCGGCGGTCATGATCTCCGCAGGCGTTCCGAACTCCACCACGCTGCCGGTCTTCACAGCACAGATGTGGTCGGCGTAGTGACCGGCGAAGTTGATGTCGTGGAGGACGATGACGATGGTCCGCCCCATTTCGGTGGCGGCCCGACGCAGGTGAGCCATCATCTGCACGGAGTGCTTCATGTCGAGGTTGTTCAGCGGTTCGTCCAGCAGCACGTAGTCGGTGTCCTGGGCCAGGACCATTGCCACGTAGGCACGCTGTCGCTGACCACCGGAGAGTTCGTCGATGAACCGATCTTCGAGTTCGGCCAGTTCGAGGAAGTCGATCGCCTGCGAGATGATCTCCTCATCGGCGGTCGTGAGACGCCCCTTGGAATAGGGGAAGCGGCCGAATCCGACGAGCTGGCGGATCGTGAGCCGGGTGATGAAGTGGTTCTCCTGGCGCAGGATGGACACGATCTTCGCCAGGTCCTTCGACTTTGTGGACGACACGTCGTATCCGGCGACCTCGATCGCCCCGTCGTCGATACCCAGCAGACGCCCGATCATCGTCAGCAGCGTCGACTTTCCGGCACCGTTGGGCCCGACCAGCGCGGTGACTCCCCCGGCGGGGATCTCCACGTCGACGGGTCCGATCTCGACGTCGTTGCCATAGGCCTTGCGGACCTGGTTCAGGGTGATCACAGGCGTCCCTTTCTCATGATGACGATGAGGAATGCGCCGCCGCCGATGACCTCGATGATGATCGACACGACGCCCTCTGCGTAGAACAGGTTCTTCATGACGAAGTACGCCCCGCCCAGGACGACGAACCCGAGGAGGGCCGCCATCGGCAGCACGTATTTGTGGTCATAGGTGTCGGAGAACTGGTAGGCGAGCATTGCGACCAGGAAGCCGAGGAAGATCATCGGCCCGATCATCGACACGGACACCGCCATGAGAATCGAGACGAAGAAGAGGACCTTCATCATTTCGAACTTGTGATTCAGCCCCAGGTTGCTGGTTGTGTCCCGGCCGAGAGCGAGGACGTTGAGTCGCGAGGACATCAAGTAGATCGCAGCGCAGGCGAGCAAGCACAGCGGAATCGAGACCGGCAGATAGCTGGAGTCCGAGTTCGAGACCGAGCCGAAGAGGCGGGCCGCGAGGACGTCGAATTCACTCGGTGTCAGGGTCCGCTGCATGAACGTCGCGATCGATCCGAGCCCGCCGCCGATGACGA
Source organism: Brevibacterium aurantiacum (assembly GCF_003932995.1). Lineage (NCBI taxonomy): Bacteria > Bacillati > Actinomycetota > Actinomycetes > Micrococcales > Brevibacteriaceae > Brevibacterium > Brevibacterium aurantiacum. The sequence goes on along the minus strand of NZ_CP025333.1, from coordinate 446,867 downwards.
CGCCGATGAGCAGCATGATCGCAATGTTCCCGTACCTGCCCGAGAGCAGCCACCCGTAGAGCGCCAACGAGAGCCCGACCATGAGCAGCAGCTGCACGGTGAAGGGCACCAGCCCCTTGAGGTCGACGATCGCGGTGACCCCGACGAAGTACATGGCCCCGGTCTGGATGGCCACGTACAGAGATTCGAAGCCCATGATCGAGGGCGTGATGATCCGGTTGTTCGTCACCGTCTGAAACGCCACGGTCGCGAACGCCTGGCACAGGGCGACGATCGCGATGACGACGAGGTTCTTCATCCGCAGCTGCGCGATGAGCCAGAATCCGTCGTCGGTGATCGGCATCGGATTATCCCAGGCCAGGAGGCCCAGAGCGATGGCCGCCGAGGCGATGATGAGGCCGATCATGATCGACCAGTAACGCCACCTGGCCTTGGCAGTCCCCAAAGAGCCGGAAGATCGCCGAGGCTGTTCTCCGGTCGGCGCCAACGCTGACGCGGTCCGTCGCTTCGTCGTCGGCGTGGTCCGTCGCTTCGTCGACGCGGTCCGTCGCTTCGTCGGCGTGGTCCCACGCGTCGCCGTCTTCGACGGGGCGTTCGAGAACGTGGTTGTCTTCCCCTGCTCCGAGCGACTCGTCGTCGGGGAGGTCGTGGATTCTGTCGTCTCTGCGCTCATGGTGCGCCTCAGCCCCGCTTCCGCTGTCGCAGGAGAAGCCCGACGAACACGGCGGCACCGACGACCCCGAGGATGACGGAGACGGGCAGCTCGAAGGGCATAATGATGACTCGGCCGATGAGGTCGCAGATCGTGACGATGGCGATGCCCAGCAGGCACACCCAGGGCAGATTGCTGCGCAGGTCATCGCCGCGGATCATCGACACGATGTTGGGGACGATGAGGCCGAGGAACGGCAGACTGCCGACGACCACCGTGACGACGCCCGTGGCGATGGCCACGAGTATGGTGCCGATGAGGATGACCTGGTTGTAGTTGAGTCCGACGTTCGTCGCGACTTCTTTGCCCAGACCGGCCACGGTGAACCGGTCGGCGGCGATGAAGACCGCGATCACGACGATGACGACGACCCACAGTATCTCGTACTGTCCGCGCAGGATCGAGGTGAAGCTGCCGGCGAACCAGATGCCCAGGCTCTGGAGCATATCGGCCTGGACGGCAACGAAGGTCGAGATCGCCCCGACCACCGCACCGAGCATGATGCCGATGATGGGCACGATGAGCGATGACTTCAGCGAGACCCGGCGCAGGAACAGGAAGAAGACGAGTGTGCCGATGAAGGCGGCGATGATGGCCCCGATCATTCGGGCCAGGATGGAGGCGTCCGGGTAGACGATGACGGTGAGCATGAGGCCCAGCCCGGCCCATTCGGTGGTGCCCGTCGTCGTCGGTTCGACGAATCGGTTCTGCGTCAGCAGCTGCATGACCAGACCGCACATCGCCATCGCCGCCCCGGAGAGGACAAGTGCAATGGTGCGCGGCACACGGGTGATCTGGAACATCTCGGCTCCGCCGTCACCGCCGAAGATGTCGTAGACGCCGGTCAACAGGGAGAGGACGAGCAGCAGCAGGACACCGACGACGCCCGCCGCGAGCTTCCAGCTCAGCAGCGGGCTCTTCACCTCGGCAGAGCCCTTCCTCGCCGAGGTGGCACCACCTCCTGTGGAGACACCGGTATCCGTCGCCGTCGGGCCGACGTCGCCACCGTGAGTGGTGGGGCCGTTGCGTGTACTCGTCATACTCTCGATCTCAATTACAGCTGGGAATCATTACTTCTGCTCTTCGAGCTTGTCTGCGAAGGAGTTGTAGAACTCGGTGTAGGTCTGAATTCCTTCGTTGAGGTAGGTGTCCTGCGGGAAGTAGACGATCTTGTCGTCCTTGATCGCGGGAACGTCCTTGAGCGCTTCGGAGTCCTCGAGGACTTCGGCAGCGGGCGCCGAGCCTTCATCGCGCTCCTCGGGTGCGAATGAGGCATCGCGATCCATGACGACCATGAGATCGGGTTTGGAGTCTGCGATGGCTTCGACCGAGATGTCATCTCCCTGGTGATCTTCGCTGCTCGCCTCGACTTCAAGGGCAGGACTGAGACCGAGGGCGTCGAAGACCGGTCCGACGGTGCGTCCGATCGAGGGTGCGGAATAGCCGATGTCACCCGCCGAGGTGATGAGGCCCATGGCCGTGTCACTGCTGTCATAGGCCGCCTTGGCTCGTTTCACCGAGGCGTCGTAGTCGTCGATGATCTTCTTCGCCTCGTCCTGTTTGCCGAAGACTTCACCCAGGACGGTCGTCTGGCGCTTGAGTTCCGATCCGAAGTCCTCGCCGTCGCGAGGATCGAGCTCGAGCACCGTGGCCTCGGGCGCTAGCTTCGCGAGGTCGTCGTGGAATTGCGCGAATCGCTGGCCATTGATGACGAGGTCCGGCTTGGCCTCGACGATCTTCTCCAGGTCGGGTTCGCGGTGCGAGCCGAGGTCGAGGACCGAGTCGTCCTTCGTGTAGCTGAGGTCCTCGGACATCAGGGAGACCGCGGCGGCGCTGAGTTCGATGTCCCAGGCGTCCAGGGTCTCGAAGGTGCGGTTGTCCGTGGCGACCACCGAGGTGGGAGGACTCACCACGGTCTGCGTTCCGTTGTTGTCTTCGATGTCGATGGTGCTGCTCGAATCGGCGTCGGCGCCGGTGTCCTCGGCGGCAGCTTGGCCACATCCGGCTAGAGCGAGTGCGAACACGCCGGCCAGGGCGCTGAGACGGAGGCGAGACGAAACCATGGTGATCTACTTCCTGCAGATGTCATTGATGTCAGATGAATACGAACCGTGAATTAGCTTAGCCTAAGCTTCACACAATACGTGACAGTACTCTAACATTATTCTTCTCACATTCACGGCGGAAGTAGTCAGCCGTATCGACCTGTCAGATAGGGGCCTGTCAGATCGAGGCGATGAGTCGTCGCGCTTCCTGCTCGGATTCTGCGGCAGCCGTGGGGCCACCGGATCCACCGCGGTGCACAGAAGCGCCGGCCTCGGCGGCAATGACTCCGCCGCCGGCATAGTCATAGATCCCCAGGCCTCGTTCGGCATAGCTGTTGACCTTGCCTTCTGCGAGCATGCACAGGTCAATGGCCGCCGATCCGCAGCGACGAATGTCGTCGTAGCCGTCCATGAGGGTCAGCAGCTTCGCCAGCTGCGGACCGCGATTGTCCCCGGTGTAGGCGAAGCCGGTTGCCAGCAGTCTTCCGGAGAGTCCGGCTGGTGTGCCGTACAGCCGTCGAGCGGGGATGGCCAGCGTCGACCCTCGAGCCTCGGACAGCTGTCCCTCGACGCGGTAGGAGCCCTGACCCTTCGCACCGAGCCACGTGGCATTCAGCCCAGGGGATGCGACGAGTCCGATGAGCCATCCTTCCTCGCCCAGTCCTCGGCCATGGTCTTCGCCTGCCTCACAGACGCCGACGGAGAACGCATAGTGTTCGATGTTGCGCACATAGTTGACGGTGCCGTCGATGGGATCGACGTGCCATTCCAGGGGCTGACCATGGTCGCTCATATCGAGCAGATCATTGCTGCCGGGATCAAAGCAGTTGAGTCGGCTCAGAAGCTGGGTGTCGAAGAAGCCGGTGGGGTCCAGCGCTGGGGCGCCCTCTTCGCCGACCATGATGTCAGCGGGTCGAACCTTCGTCAGGTAGCCGCGGACCAGTGATTCGATCTGCGCATCTGCGAGAGTCACGAGGTCATTGGGTGAGGTCTTCGTGTCCACCACGGAGGCGTCAAGCTGTGCACCGAGGGAACTGCGCCAGGCCACCATCTGCTCCCACGCCATCGTGGCCAGATCCGAGGCGATCCGGATCAGGGGAAGTTCACTGACATCACTGGGCAGAAGGTTTGTCTCGGAGCTCATGGTTCAACTCTAGTCGGCCCTCGCCAACCGCCTCGTGTAACAACACTGCAATACAGATGCGAGTGTGTACTTCTTGTATCTAAGCCGCTCAGGCGCTCTGTCAGGGTCGACTGCCACGGAGAATTCGACCGACTGCGCCTCGTTGCAGGGAACAGAAATCGATGATCCGAAAGCAAACTTTTCGATCACATTCGTTCGCATTCAGAACGAGTCTTCATTACCCGAGTGCAATCGCTCCATTAATGTCGCATGCACGCTCTTCACATGATTTCCACAATAAAGAGGTCTTGTTATCAGATAGTGATAAAACGAATGACTTCACACATGACTCAACGCCCGAGGTGGGCGCCCGCGCTGATCACCTCATTGTGATGCGCGGGCCGCTTGTCCCACCTCGGTCGACCTGCAGCGCTCGGGTGCCTCCACGGCACCCTTTTGGCCTTATTTTGCGGGAGCTGGAACGGACTTGGCGGCATCGGGGCGCTGGACCTGCCCATGCCGACGCACGATCTCCTGCACCGCCTGCGATGAGGTGCCTGCCGCTTCGGCGATGGAACCGAAGGTCGCACCCTCTTCACGGGCACGAAGAATCGCCATCACGTAATCGGTGTTGATTTTTGCTCGTTGACGAGAAACCTTCCGGACTGCACCAACTAAGGCTGTCTGGTCAACTGTTAATTCACGGGCTCGACGCGACATGGTTTCTTCCCTTGCTTACGACTCTGGCTCGATGCCAGCTAATGGTGTAGTTCCATTAAATACCATGCATATGACAATAATCCAATAATTCCCGAATTACAGAAGAGAAGGCACTGTCCCGGTCCTGTTTTATAACAGTTCAATAACATCCCGGCTCCCTCCTGCCCTCTGTACGTCGGTCTGCTCTGTCCGGAGTCGGCACTGTCCCACGCCGAGCGCGGGGAGTACACGGGGCATACGTGAAGTGGCACAATGCGAACATGACGACTTCGGTTCATAGCACTGGTGCACGTCGAACGTCTGCGGAGACAGAGATGTCCCTCGCCGATGTTCTCTCAACCGAGCTGAGGACTGCGGGCGTGCGTGATTTCAGCGTCGATGACACCGATCGTGCCGCCTATACCTCGGATGCGTCCCTGTTCCGCCTGGTTCCGCAGGCCATCGTGTTCCCGCACGACGAAGCAGACGTCTCATCCACACTGGCAGTCGCACGTCGACTGGGTGTTCCCATCACCAGCCGCGGGGCCGGCACCTCGATCGCCGGGAATGCGATCAGCACAGGCATCATCCTCGACTTCTCCCGCCATATGAATGAGGTCCTCTCACTCGACCCCGACGCACAGTCGGCCTGGGTCCAAGCCGGATGCATCCACGCCCACCTGCAGGCGCAGGCACGACCCCACGGACTGCGCTTCGGCCCAGACCCCTCCACCCACACGCGCTGCACGATCGGCGGAATGATCGGCAACAACGCCTGCGGACCACGTGCGCTGGGCTACGGTCGCACCGGCGACAACATCCTCGCCCTGGTCGTCATGCTCGTCGACGGCACCGTCGTCACCCTCGACGACACCGACTCCTCAGAGACGTTCCCGCGCCTGCACGAACTCGTCGCCGGGCAGCTGGGCACCATCCGGACGAATCTGGGCACCTTCTCTCGCCAGGTCTCCGGATATGGACTCGAATCCCTGCTGCCGGAGAACGACTTCGACCTGCGTCTGGCCTTCGCCGGATCCGAAGGCACCTGGGGCATCGTCCTTGCCGCGAAGATGCGTCTGGTCAAAGACCCCGACAACACCGCGGCAGTGGTGCTCGGATATGAGGACATGGTCGCGGCCGCACACGACGCTCCCCTGCTCAAGGGCTTTCCGGTTGCGGCCTGCGAGGGCCTCGACAAGCGCATGCTCGATCGGGTCATCGAGACCAAGGGCGCCGAGGCTGTCCCCCGTCTGCCCGAGGGCGCCGGCTGGCTCGTGGTTGAGCTCACCGGCGAGGACGAAGCCGAGCTGGTGGATGAGACGAAACGACTGATCCGGGAGTCTGCTGCCTTGGACTCTGCCGTGCTGGGTGCCCAGGCCGCCGCCGAGATCTGGGGGATCCGCGCCGATGGCGCCGGTCTCGTGTCGCGGACGCCGGATGGTCGTGACGCCCACGCCGGGTGGGAGGATTCTGCGGTTCCGGTGGACAACCTCGGCGACTACCTGCGTGATCTCATGGAACTGCTCACCGAGCATGGGCTGTGGGGAATTCCCTACGGGCACTTCGGTGACGGGTGCCTGCACATGCGGGTGGACTTTCCGCTCGAGGATCCCGACGGTCCGGAGGTGATGCGGACGTTCATGGTCGCTGCGACGAAGCTTGTGGCCCGCTACGGCGGGTCCGTCTCCGGTGAGCATGGGGATGGTCGGGCTCGGTCCGAGCTGCTGCGTCTCGTCTATCCGCCGGCGGTGCTCGATCTGTTCAAGGAGGTCAAGGAGCTCTTCGACCCGCAGTATCTGCTCAATCCGGGTGTCATCGTCGATCCCGATGCGCTGACCGAGTCGCTGCGACTGACCCAGCTGCCGCTGCGGGAGGAGCTGCCCGGCAGTTTGGCGATGAGCTACGAGGGTGAGTCCGCTGGGTTCGCCTCGGCCGTGCATCGGTGCACCGGTGTCGGCAAATGCCGCGCCGATTCCGCCGACAGCGGTGGCGTCATGTGCCCGTCCTACCAGGCCACCCGCGATGAACGGCATTCCACCCGTGGTCGTGCCAGGGTGCTGCAGGAGATGGTGTCCGGGGATCTCCTCGATTCCTCATGGCAGTCCCCCGAGGTCGCTGACGCCCTCGATCTCTGCCTGTCCTGCAAGGCCTGCGGCACCGAGTGCCCGACGGGGACGGACATGTCCACGTATAAGGCCGAGGTTCTCTACCAGTCCTATAAGGGCAGGCTGCGCCCGATGAAGCACTATTCGCTCGGGTTCCTCCCGCAGCTGGCGCGCGCCATCACTCCCCTGGCGCCGGTGATCAACCGTTTCTCGGGGCTGCCTGGGCTGACGAGCGTGGCCAAGAAGATGGCCGGGATCGATGTCCGCAGGTCCATCCCCCAGTTCGCGGCCACGACCTTCCGCAAGTGGTGGAAGACCTCAGGCTCCACCCCCGCCGAGGTGGGGGCCGGGACGAAGACACGCGAAGTCGTTCTGTTCGCCGATTCGTGGTCGAATCATTTCGCACCGCGCATCCTCGAGGCCGCCGTGGCCGTGCTCGAGCGCGCGGGTGTCACCGTGCGCGTCATCGACCAGACCGTGTGCTGTGGCCTGCCGCTGATCTCAACCGGGCAGCTCGACGCGGCGAAGGCGAATCTGGGTCAGACGATCAGCGCGCTCGATGCCACCGGGGATGTGCCGATCATCGGGGTCGAACCCTCATGCCTGGCGACTCTGAAGGACGATTCGCAGAAGCTCTTGGCGAATGAGGCCTCGGCCCGGGTCGCGGCACGTGTGCAGACCTTCGCCCAATACCTGCTCAGCGTCGGCGCCGAACTTCCGCGCCTGGACGGGGTCGAGGCTCTGGTCCAGCCGCACTGTCATCAGTCGGCGATCTTCGGCAACGCCGCAGACAAGGAACTCCTGGCCAGAACCGGTGCCGCCTCGAAGTTCCTGGGCGGCTGCTGCGGTCTGGCCGGAAACTTCGGCGTCGAAGAGGGCCACTATGAGACCTCGGTCGCCGTGGCCGAAGTGGCTCTGCTGCCGGCGTTGCGCGAGCAGGAGGCACTGCGTGACCGGACCCCGAATGCGGTTGGGGCTGGTGGAGCTGCCGGGACGGGAGCCGTTGAAGGCGATGGTGACCGGACGCGGGTCGTTCTCGCCGATGGCTATTCCTGCCGCACTCAGATCGCCGACCTCAGCAACGCCCAGGGCGTGTCATTGCCGGAGCTGCTCGCCTGGGGTTGGGTCTCGAACCCAGCCGCTAATACAGCGAGGGGCTGAGCTCAGGCCTTGGCAGTGAGGACAGGGACCTCTGCCTCGAGCAGGATCCGCTGTGCCTGTGAGCCGAGGATGAACTTGCCGATCGCCGAGCGTTTGCGCAGTCCGATGACGATGAGCTGGGCGTCGTGCTCTTCGACGAGTTCGTTGAGCGTTCCCGGCAGGTCGTCCTCATGGTCGGGCTGGAGCACCTCAACTTCGACGTCTGAATCCTTGCCGAGAGAGACGATGCGGTCGATGACGTCTTGGTCGATCTCGGTCGGGGTTCCACTGGCTCCGCGTCGTTGGGAGTTGATCACGACAGCATTGCTCGACCGAAGTTTGGCCTCTGCGAAGCCCGCGCGCAGAGCCGCCTCACCCTCAGGAGCAGGAAGATAGCCAATGAGAATCGTCATAACAACAAGTATATTGGCTCGGTCCTGATTCGTTCATTCCCGTATCATCCACAGGACATCCCACGGTCACCGCCGCCGCACCCCGAGACCGGCTGTGCTTCGAATCCGGGCGCACATCACTGCTCGCTCCGTTCGGCTGCCACCATTTCCGTACTGCCGGTTCTGCTCACTTGGGCCGCCCGCTGTCCCAGATCGCGCAGTGCATCCAGCAGTTCCGGTGGCTCGATGACCCGGAAGTCCACGGGAGTCGCTGCCGTGATCACTGCCGCCCACGCCAGGTCCTCGACCCCGAATTCCACGCGGGCACCGTCGCCGGAATTCGTAATCGTCGCTGTCCTTGTCGGGAACCAGGCCTTGGTCTCGGCCACGGTGGCATCGACCTCCAGGATCACCGTGTGGCGGTACGCAGCGGTGGTGACAGCGGAACTCACGGCCACCTCGGCGTCGGGATGGTCCCTGGGGGCGAAGGCGAACGTCGTTTCGTGAATCTCACTCATCCGGTCGAGGCGGAAGACTCGCCAATCGCTGCGGGTGAGATCCCAGCCGTAGAGGTACCAGTGCCCGCCGAGGACGACCATGCGCACCGGCTCCACCCGGCGTTGCGTCGTCTCGGATCTCGTCTCGGATCTGGTGGGGCGTCGTTTCTCATGGGCGAACGTGAGGACGTTTCTCGACGCGATCGCCGAGGTGGTCGTCATCACCGCTGTCATGTCGACTCCGGGTTCGTGACCAGGGAGGACGGACACCGCCGTGCTGATGTCTCCGATCGTCTTGTGCATGACCGGAGGCAGCATTGTGCGCAGCTTCGCGGTGGCCGACTCCACATCAGTCGTGCTCAGCCCGGCTCCGTTGAGCAGGGACAGACCGACGGCCGTGGCCAGCGCTTCACCGGTCTGCAGCTGCAGTGGAGGCAGGACTGTGCGCGAGTGGGCGCGGTATCCGCCGGTCGCTCCGGGGAGGGATTCGATGACATAGCCGAGTTCCCGCAGGCTCGCGATATCGCGACGAACCGAGCGTGGGGTGACACCGAAGTGTGCGCCCAGCTCACCCGCGGTGTAGGTCCGTCCCGCGGCGAGCATCCCCAAGAGGGAGAGCAGGCGAGATTCAACGGTCATAGCGGACATTATATGTCCGCATCGCTGGAGACACTGGTATCAATGATCCGGGGATGACCGGATCGACGACACACGATCAGGAGTTCTCATGGCATTCTTCGCCCCATCAGTCACGACCGAAGCCGACGCGCTGTTCACCTACCTCGAGCAGCAGTGCACGCAGCTCAAGCTCACGGCCCTCGACCTCACCGATGAACAGGCTCGCAGCACTCCGACCACGAGCCCGTTGAGCATCGCGGGTCTGCTGGCCCATGCGGCGCAGGTCCTCAACGGGTGGCTGCTGCAGGTGAAGGAGCCCGAGCGATACATCGATGAAGAGGAGTATCCGACGATCAACGACGGGCTCGGACTCGATGGAATGTTCGATGGTTCAGCGGTTCCCGACCTCGACATCGCCGAGGTGGTGGTGATTTTTGAGAAGAGCATCGCCGAAATCGAGTTGGCTCGTCAGGCTGTCGCAGTCAATGGAACCGATCTGGGCACCGTGGTTCCGATGCCGGGCAATCCCTGGATGCCCAAGGACTTCGTCATGAATGTCCGGTGGATCCTGTGCCATCTCACCACGGAGATCGCTCGTCATGCCGGGCATGCCGACATCATCCGCGAGTCCATCGATGGGGCGATCTCCTACCAGCTCAATGCCCAGGCCGACGGCCAGCCGTGGCCTCCCGCTGAGTGGAGCTGAGCTCTTCCGCTCGAGCTGAGCCAGAACAGAGAAACCCGGATGTCGGACCGCAGCCTGTCGAGTGGCTGTTGTCCGACATCCGGGTAGTCGGTGAGTTCAGATCAGGCCGCGAACACCGCGCCCTTCGACACCCTGTCGACCAGGTGGTCGGAGTAGGCGGGCATCGTGAGGAATTCGGGGAAGTCCTCACCCAGTGCGCTCTTGCGGAAGATCTCAACCGCTTCGGTGTAGTGGTCGGCGGGGTGGCGCTCGATGACTGCGAGCTCCTCGCCCATGTAGCGCTCGACCAGGTCGCGGGTCAGCTGCTTGCCGTTGTCCAAGGTCACCGAGTGGCGGATCCACTGCCAGATCTGGGACCGCGAGATCTCTGCGGTCGAGGCGTCCTCGAGCAGGTTCTCGAGGGCAACGTTGCCGTTGCCGCCCAACCATTCGTTCATGTAGCCGATGGCCACGCGGATGTTGAGGCGAACGCCTTCCTCGGTGACCGTCTTGTCCAGTCCCGACACGTCGAGCATGTGCTCGGCGCAGGCGTGGGCATCGACGCGGCGGTTGTCGAGCTGGTTGGGCTTGTCGCCGAGTGCTGCGTCGAAGACCTCAAGCGCGTCATCGACGAGTCCCGGCTCGGCCACCCAGGTGCCGTCGAAGCCGCGTGAGGCTTCGCGAGCCTTGTCTTCGCGCATCTTCACCATCTCTGAGGCCACGAATTCCTTGTCCGGGTGCGTGGTCATGAGGTTGCTCATGGTGCCGATCGCGTGTGCTCCGCGACGGTGGCAGGTTGAGACGAGACGGTCGGCGAATGCCTGCAGCAGCGGCAGTCCCATGGTCAGGTGCTCACGATCCGGCAGCACCCACTCCGGGGAGTTGCGGAAGTTCTTCACCAGCGAGAACAGGTAGTCCCAGCCGGCCGCGTTGAGTCCTGCACAGTGGTCGCGCAGCTCCCACAGGATCTCTTCCATCTGGAACACAGCGGTGATCGTCTCGATGTGTGCCGTGGCTCGGATGGTTCCCTGCGGCAGACCCATGTAGTCCTGAGCGAAGACGAAGATCTCGTTCCACAGGCGTGCTTCGCGGAAGGATTCGAGCTTCGGCAGGTAGAAGTAGGGTCCCGAGCCGCTGTCGACGAGTCGGCGTGCGTTGTGGAAGAAGTAGAGACCGAAGTCGACCATGGCGCCCGAGGTCTCTGTCTCCCTGCCCTGGCCGTCAACATGGAGCAGGTGCTTCTCGGGCAGGTGCCAGCCGCGGGGGCGCAGTCCGATGGTGGGCTGCTGGCGGTTGTTCACGCCGGGCAGATTGCCGCGGATGGCGTTGAACAGGTTGAGCTGTCCGCCGATGATGTTGGCCCAGGTCGGGCTGGTCGCGTCTTCGAGGTCGGCGAGCCAGACCTTCGCACGGGAGTTCAGTGCCGCAATCACTTCGGGTTCGGAGACGGGGCCGGTCAGCTCAACGCGGCGGTCTTCGAGACCGGGAGCTCCGGTCGAGCCGGCGACCTTCCAGGTGGTGTCGGCCCGGATTCCTGCGGTGTCGGGGGTGAACCTCGGGAACGTGCCGTTCCGGATGCTCTGCGCCTGACGTCCACGGACACCGAGCAGCTTGCCCAAACGGTCGCTGAAGCGATCGTGGAGTGCCGCGATGAAGTTGAGGGCGGACTCCGAGAGGATTGTGTCGAAGCCTGGTTCGATGGGGGCGTTGATTTTGATGTGAGACATGGGGCTTCTCCTCACCCGTCGGAATGTGTGCTGCTGATGTGTGGTGCGATGGCGGTGCTTCGGTACTTCGGTGGTGCGGTGCTTCGGTGGTGCTGCTTGTGTCGCCGAGGTTGTGGTTGGAGCTGTGATGTGTGGTGTGCCGGCGCGGACCAACAGTGCAAACCCCGTGAAAACACTGTCGATCCGCGCCGAGTACTAGGTGACCGGGCCCGGCGAAGCCGGTGTCCGTCCTCGCGTGACCGGTCGGGTCACCGGAGGCTCAGCTGAACTGAGCGGATTCGGTCGAACCGGCCAGAGCTGTCGTCGAGGACTCTGGGTTCAGCGCGGTCGAGACCAGGTCGAAGTATCCGGTTCCGACCTCACGCTGGTGCTTGGTTGCGGTGTAGCCGCGGTCCTCGGCAGCGAACTCGCGTTCCTGCAGCTCGACGTACGAGGTCATCTGGTTGCGGGCGTAGCCGTGAGCCAGATCGAACATCGAGTAGTTGAGCGCGTGGAAGCCGGCCAGGGTGATGAACTGGAACTTGTAGCCCATGGCTCCCAGCTCACGCTGGAACTTCGCGATGGTGGCATCGTCGAGGTGCTTGCGCCAGTTGAACGACGGCGAGCAGTTGTAGGCCAGCATCTGGTCCGGGTACTCCGCGTGGATGGCGTCCGCGAACTTCTTGGCAGCTTCGAGGTCCGGTGTGGAGGTCTCCATCCACAGCATGTCCGCGTAGGGAGCGAAGGACAGTCCGCGGGCGATGCCTGCTTCGATGCCGTTCGTGATCTTGTAGAAGCCTTCGGAGGTGCGCTCACCGGTGACGAAGCGCTGATCGCGCTCGTCGATGTCCGAGGTCATCAGCGTTGCCGCTTCTGCGTCGGTACGGGCGATGACGAGGCTGGGCACGTTCTCGACGTCGGCTGCGAGGCGAGCCGCGTTGAGGGTGCGGATGTGCTGCGAGGTCGGAACGAGAACCTTGCCGCCGAGGTGGCCGCACTTCTTCTCGGAACCGAGCTGATCTTCGAAGTGCACACCGGCTGCGCCGGAGGAGATCATCGAGCGCATGAGCTCGTAGACGTTGATCGAACCGCCGAAGCCTGCTTCTGCGTCGGCCACGATCGGAGCGAACCAGTCGTCGACGTTCTTCTTGCCTTCCGAGGTCTCGATCTGGTCGGCGCGCATCAGAGCGTTGTTGATGCGACGCACGACCTGCGGCACCGAGTTGGCCGGGTAGATCGACTGATCAGGGTAGGTCTGTCCGGCATTGTTCGCATCGGCGGCGACCTGCCAGCCGGAAAGGTAGATGGCGTTGAGGCCGGCCTTGACCTGCTCCACTGCCTGGTTGCCGGTCAGCGCACCGAGTGCGTTGACGTAGTCGCCGGACTTGATGTCGGTGGAGGCCACCTGGTTCCAGAGGCGCTCGGCACCGTGGCGAGCCAGCGTGTGCTCTTCGATCAGCGAACCGCGCAGTTTGACGACATCCTCGGGCTCGTAGTCACGAGCAACTCCCGACCAGCGGGCATTGGTGGCCCAATCGCGGCGGATGGCCTCAGCATCGTGCAAGTTGCTCTGCGTGGTGTTCTCAGTCATTCTCATTCACTCCTCGTCGTTCGGGGTTGGTGAGATCAGTCTGCCGTGACCGCAAGGGGCCCGACAGACATTTCTCCGATGAATAATCGGCAGTTTTCCGGTTTTAGAAATTCCGGCGTTCTGTCATACTGATTTTCAGCGCATGTGAACCACGCCACGATGACGATTGGAGCCGCAATGACAAGCAACGAGACCGATCTGAGGGATGCAGAAGCAGAAGCGGATACCCTGAGCATCGGCAGAAGAATTCGGTTTTTTCGCAAACAGCGCGGACTGACCCTCACCGAGCTGGGCGAGAAGGTGGGGCGTGCAGCCTCCCAGATCTCGACGATTGAGAACGGCAAGCGAGAAACTTCTGTCACCCTGCTCAGCGCCATCGCGAAGGCCCTGCACACCGAGGTTGCCGAGCTCATCGACCCCACCCCCGTCGACGGCAGGCAGGCCCTTGAGCTCGAGGCCGAACGCAACCAGGCCTCCCCCATGTACTCCTCGCTGGGTCTGCCGCAGGTGCGGATCAAATCGCTGCCCCACGATGCGCTCGAAGCGATCGTGGGTCTGCAGAGGCAGCTGGGCCAGGTTCTCGAACGTCGGGCCGCGACACCGGAAGAGGCCCGTCGGGCCAACCGGGAGCTGCGCGAGAGGATGCGCGAGAAGAACAACTACTTCGCCGACCTGGAGGCCCAGGCCGCGGAGCTGCTGCGCTTAGCCGACTACGAGTCCGGCACCGTGTCACAGCGGCAGACGGCGATGATCGCGGAGAAGCTGGGATTCAGCCTCCACTATGTCTCTGACCTGCCGAATTCGACCCGGTCGATCTCCGATACCGCGAACAACCGTCTCTACCTGCCCAACGCCGATGCCGCCGCGGATCCGCGCTCCCATCTCCTCACCAGCCTCGCCGCCCACGTTCTCGGCCATGATTCCCCGAAGGACTTCAGCGAGTTCCTCCAGCAGCGGGTCGAGGCGAACTATCTGGCCGCGGCGGTTCTGCTGCCGCAGAGCGCTGCCGTGCCGATGCTCGTGGAGGAGAAGCGCAAGCGTGAGATCTCGGTCGAGCACCTGCGCGATATGTTCGGAGTCAGCTACGAGATGGCCGCCCACCGGTTCACGAACCTGGCCACCGAGCATCTGGGACTGCCCGTGCACTTCATGAAGGTCCATCGCTCGGGCACGATCCACAAGGCGTACTCGAATGACGGTCTGCCGTATCCGACCGACCCGCTCGGCGCCATCGAAGGGCAGTTCGCGTGCAAACGGTTCACCTCGCGCACGGTATTCCGGGTCGCCGACAGGTTCAGCCCGTACTACCAGTACACGGACACCCCGGAGGGGTCGTTCTGGTGCACCGCACGCGTGCTCCCCGGCGGTGACTTCGCCATCAGCGTGGGCGTTCCGTTCGCCCACGTGAAGTGGTTCGAAGGACGAGAATCACCGATCCGGTCGAAGTCGGCCTGCCCGGATCCCGCCTGCTGCCGGCAGGCGCCGGAGGACCTCGCCGAGAAGTGGGAGAACCAGGCGCTGCCCTCGGCGCAGATGCACGCATCCCTGCTCGCGGCTGTGCCCCCGGGCGCTGTCCCAGGCGTCGATGACACCGAGGTCTACGAGTTCCTCGAACGCCACTCCGGCTGAGTCGTACGTCTCAGTCGTCCGCGTCGGCAGGCCCGTCGAAGACCTGGTTCGCGATGCGTTCGGCCGTCGCCAGCGCCGAGGTGGCCCCTGACTTCGGGAGGCTTCTGACCATGGTGAGCCTGCCGCGCGTGGTCACCCGCAGCTCGTCCACGAGTGTGCCCTCGGCGTCGATGGCCTGTGCGCGGATACCGCGGGAGTCTGCCCGGACGGCCGAGGCGTCGATGGCCGGAACGAACTTCCGGATCTCCTCGACGAAGGCGGAGGTGCTCACGGCCGATTTAGCTCCACGGGCGGCGGTCTTCGCTGTCTGTGCGGCGAACTTCCAGAACCCCTTGAAGCCGACCGTCGATCCCATATCGCCGAGGTCGAAGCCGTGCTTGTCATAGCGTTCGCGCCCCAGGGACACGATGGTGTTCGGCCCCAGGACCAGTCCGTCGTTGATGCCCCTGACCACGGACCTCTCGGAGAACGGGGAACTCGGATCGGGAACCGTGCTGATGATGCCCCGGACCACCTCGGCGGGGGCGTCGACGGCGTAGTAGTCGCTGGTGAACGGGACGATGCGGGGGTCGTCGTCGAAGCCGGAGGCCACCGCCAGCCGGTCGGCTTGGAGGCCGGCGCAGACGATGACGAGGTCGAACACCTCCGTGCCCTCGGCACGATCCGGACGATCACGCTCGCGGGCAGCCGGGCGATCGCGCTCATGGGGAGCCGGACGTTCGCTCCCCGAAGTGGGATTGGTGAATCGGTCGCTGAGACTGCCGATCGTGTCTTCGACCTGTTTGAACCAGTCCTGAGAGCCGAAGCGGCTGCGCAGCTCATCGCGGAAGTCAATGACCGGTCCGGTGGTGTTGTCCCCGCGATACGTTCGCGGAGCCTCGTGCACCTGATCGTCGATATCGCTGCGTTCAGAAGACTCGTCGCGGCTTGAAGATTCGTCACGGCCTTCGGAATCGCTACTGCCGGCGGCATCGTCGCCACCAGCATCGCCATCGTCTTCCACCCCGTCGTGTGACTCCGGTGCTGCCGCGCGCATGCGCAGGCGAACCTCGTTGCTCATCACGTCGAAGCCGGTGACCTCTGTGCCGAAGCGGAACGTGCCGCCGGCAGCGCTGACATCGGAGGCGAGCGCCTCGGTCAGAGCAGTGAAATCGGTGACGGCCGTGTGCGGTGCGTACAGTGCGAGGACGCCCCTGGCGTTAGGTTCGATCTCCCGCATCTCCTTGCGGTCAAGCAGTCGGACTCCCGGGATCGAGTTCGCTTCGGCCCGGGCGAGGATCTCCTCGAGCCGGTCGGCCTCGTCCGTGTTCTGTGCAACGAGCAGCTGACCGCACTCGCGGTAGGGGATGCCGCGTTCGGACACGAACGGGACCAACAGCTCCACACCTCGGTGGGCGAGCTTCGCCTCCGGCGATCCCGGCTGCGCGGCGAGGGCGGGATCCACGACACCCGAGGTGTGCCCGCTCTGATGTGCGGCCACGCGTTCGGCCTTGTCGAAGACGGTGACTTCGGCGTCCGGGAACCGGCTGGTGATCTCGCGGGCGAGCGCCACTCCGACGATTCCGGCACCGACCACGGCCACTCGTGAAATACTCATACAGCAATCTTGGCACCGATCGCGGAGAAGGAGAAGGATGTCGACGGCCCTGAACTGGACTGGCAAGGACGCTGCCTTCGCACTCGGTCGACGGCTGATCTCCACGGATGCTTCCGGCCACCTCGGCGAGGGTCCGCACTTTCTTCGCGAGGGTGACACCTACGTGCCCACGATCGATGAGAACATGCTCGTCGTCGGGGACAATCTGCCGGCGCTGACCAGGCTGCTGGCCACGCATCGGGGGCGGATCAAGGTCGTCTACATCGATCCGCCCTACAACACGGGCAATGCGCTGGCGTATAAGGATCACGGGCACGATCACGCGAGCTGGCTGAACTTCATGACGCCGCGGCTGATGCTCGCACGCGAACTCATGCGCGAGGACGGTGTGATCTTCCTTCACCTCGACGATGGTGAGAGTGCCTGGGCGCAGCTGCTGGGGCACGAGATCTTCGGCGAAGATAATTCGCTGGGCACCCTGATCCATCAGCGTGCGAAGGGCGGAGGCAACTCCCCCTCCTTCGTCCGCGGTCACGACTACGTCCATGTGTGGGCCAAAGTCGCTGATCAGGCGGGTGCGTTCCTGACCGAGAAGAAGGCACCGGCGAAGCTGGAGATCATCGACGGCAAACGCATGCTCGTCGAGACCGATGTGCTGCGCGCCGGCTTCGGCCGCTACGCCCGCGGCCAGGAACGTCGGCTCATGTACGAGGACATCCTCGAGGTCAAGGGCCCAAAGAAGCTCGCCGAGGTGGATGCGAAGCTGGGCACGGGCGAATATGTTCTGCGTCCCTGGGGTCCTGCGGGCAAGCATGCCGTGGTGCGGGTGACGCCGGCAGAGAAGGCGAGCTCCAAGCTCTACTCGATCATCAAGGCCCTGGGCGGACAGAACGATCTCGAGGATCTCGGGCTGGGTGGGATCTTCAGCTATCCGAAGCCCGTCGAACTGGTCAAGACACTTGTGGCCTCACAGACCTTCTTCGACCCCGGGGCGATCGTCCTCGACTTCTTCGCCGGCTCTGGCACAACTGCGCAGGCGGTGATGGCGGCTAACGAACGCGATGCAGGCTCACGCACGTTCATCCTCATCCAGACCCCGGAACCGCTGCAGACGAAGAACGCGCGCAGCCTGGTCGGCGCGGACTCCGAGGACGGTTTCCCCGAGATCAGCCGGCTCACAGCGGAGCGGATCCGACGTGCTGCGAAACGCCACGACCCCGAGCTTCGCTTCACCGAAATCGCGGTGGCCGAGCAGTGAATTCTCGCCAGCACACTTGAGTCTTCCCCGGTGGCGGTGTAGGAATACATCAAGGCTGATCTGTCGGCGCTGATCCGTCGGCAATGATTTCGAGAAGAGTGATCTTGTGCCCACCTACGTCTACCGATGCACGACCTGCGGCGACACCGAACAGGACTTTCCGATGAGCCGGAAACCCGAATCCGTCACGTGCCCCGACTGCCACGGCACTGCCGATTCCGCGTTCACCTCACCCCACCTCGGCGCCGGTTCCGGTACTGCCTTCGGCGTCATCGACACGACGAAGAAGACCGCGGACGAACTGACCCGGTGAGAACTTCAGCGGAGATCCAGAATCGGATCGTAGGCTGAAGACCGACCGGCCATTGCCACTGGTTGCCGGTCGAAACCACAGCTCGACGTCGATCCCAGTCTCCGGACTCGCCTCGGCGTCACGAACCCTCTTCTTTAGGAGCGTCTATGTCAGTCGTCGCCATCAACACCCTCACCGTTCCCGAAGCTGCACGCGGCGAACTCGAGAAGCGCTTCGCTGCGCGCAAGCACTCCGTCGACGGTTCACCCGGCTTCGAAGGCTTCCAGCTGCTGCGTCCGGTCTCCGGCGGTGACCAGTACTTCGTCTACACCCAGTGGGCCACACGCGAAGACTTCGAGAACTGGCGCCAAGGCCGCAAGCCTTCACACGAGACCAGCGGCAAAGAACCGGTCTCGGAACAGGCCAACCTCCTCGAGTTCGAGGTCGTCGACCTCGGCGAGTGACGACCGCCGTCGACGAGGGCATCGGATCGCGCTAGCTGTCGTTGTCCTTGTCGAGTTCGCTGAAGGTCTCCACGTTCCGCGGGGTGCCGGCGATGAGGATCTCATCGTTGGCATAGAGCGTGACGTCACGGTCGGCGATGTCCCATGAGCCGCCGCCATCGCGTTTGAAGGCGACGATCGTGACGCCGTATTCCGTGCGCAGACCCAGCGATGCCAGCGGAACGTCGGCGACTCGCACCGGCGGTGTGGTTCTGGCAAGGACGAAATCCTCGTCGATGGGCAGGAAGTCCGAGATGTGTCCCTTGATGAGGTGGGCCAGGCGTCGACCCATGTCGTTCTCCGGGCTGACCACATTCTTGACCCCCAACTGATGCAGGATCTCGGCGTGGGGTTCGGTGATGGCCTTGGCCCAGATGTGCTGATTGCCCAATTTCAGGATGCGTGAGGTGATGAGGATGCTCGCTTCGAGGTCGCTGCCCACAGCGATGACGACCCGGTCGACCTCCTCGATGCCGATCTGGCGCAGGACCGTCTCATCGGTGGCATCACCGCGGGAGACGTAGGTCAGCACCTCGGCGTGTTCCGACACGACCTCCTCGGAGATATCGATGCCGATGACCTCGACCCCGTGCTTGACGAGCTCCCTCGCCAGGGATCCTCCGAAGCGGCCCAGGCCGATCACGGCCACCGCTCCATGTCGGGCGGCAGGTTTCGGATTTCCGGCGAAGAACACCGCGGGCCGAGACAACCATGACTTCTCATTCATTTCGACGTCCTCTCTGGACTGTCAACGGTACTGTCATCCATCAGCCGATCAGCGGCCTTTCCTTCGGCAGTTCGAATCGTTGCGGGCGCACTCGCAGTGCCAGCACCGAGGCGATTGTCACGGGGCCGAGTCGCCCCAGGGCCATCGTGATGATGATGACCACCTGACTGAGTCCCGGCAGATCTGTCGTGATCCCCGTCGACAGCCCGACGGTGCCGAAGCCTGAGATGACCTCGAAGAGGATCCGATCGAGGCCAAGCGACGGAGCATCGAGCATGATGATCATGGTTGCGGCAACGATGAGAGTCAGGGCCAACACGATGACTGTCGTCGCCTGCCTGTGCACGGACCGGGACACTCGCCGTCCGAGCAGGTTCACTGCTCGACCGCCGGTGAACTCTGTCCAGGTCATGGCCCCGAGCACGAGGACGGTCGTGATCTTCACACCACCGGCGGTACCGGCGGGTCCGCCTCCGATGAACATCAGGATGTCCAGTCCCAGCCAGGTCGCGGGATGCATCTGCGAGATGTCGACCGAGTTGAACCCGGCCGTGCGGGTGATCGTGGACTGGAATGCCGAGGCCTGGATCTTGCCCCAGGCGTCGAGAGTCCCCATGGTGTTCGGGTTGTTCCATTCGATCATCGCGATGTAGATCGTCCCGCCCACGAGCAGCACCGGTGTCATGACGACGACGGCTCGGGTGGTCAGACTCCAGGTCAACGGTGACCGGTAGCGTCTGGCCAATTCGATGACCACGGGATACCCGAGGCCGCCGAGGATGACGGCGCAGCTGATCGGGCCGCAGATGAATGGGTCCGCCACGAAGTCCATGAGGTTGTTGCTGCGCAGACCGAAGCCGGCGTTGTTGAAGGCTGAGACCGCGTGGAAGACCGCGTTCCATATTGCAGCACCCAGCGGTTCGTCGTAGAAGAGGCGCAGGCGCAGGAAGAGTGCCACAGCGACGACGAGCTCTGCCCCCACGGCAAGCGCGACGATGCGCCGCACCATGGGTCCGATTCCTCCGATCGTTGAGCTCCTGGTCTCCGTGGCCACGGACTGGCGAAGCCTCAGACCCGCCTTGCCCGCCACCACGATCGCCAGGAGAGCGGTGAAGAGGAGGACGCCGAGGCCGCCGATCTGGATGAGGACGAGGATGACCGCCTGACCGAAGAAGGTGAAATCTCCTCCGGTGTCGAGAACCGCCAATCCGGTCACACTCAGCGCCGAGGTGGCGGTGAAGAGTCCCGACAGCAGCGAGATGCCGCCCGGTGCCACCGTAGCTGCAGGCGTCATCAGCAGTCCCGTACCGATCACGAGGGCTGTGAGGTATCCGATCACCACACGGGTGATGGCATCACGATGAGTGCTGTGCACAGCGAGAAATCTAGCACCAAGACACCCACCGAAACCGTGGCACGGCAAACTCACAGCACGTGTTCTCGCCGCTTCACATGCGCTGGATGAAAGCCGACTTGCGCTGCGCAATGGCACCCGCGTCCGTTTCGGAGCTGACGTTGAGATTACCGGCCGGAAACTCTCAGAATCCTGCTACTGTGCACAACAGCACAGTAGGTTGAAGAGAGGGATGCGATGTCGCACCAGCAGCAGACAGAGGTCGATGACCGAGGCCACGGTTTCGTCAAGGCGCTTGGCTCAGTCGATGCACTATTCATCGGATTCGGGGCGATGATCGGCTTCGGCTGGGTCGTCCTCACCGGAGAATGGCTCAGCGGTGCCGGCACCCTGGGTGCGATTCTCGCATTCGTCGTCGGCGGCATCATCATGTGCTTCGTCGGCACGGTCTATTCCGAGATGGTCGCGGCCATGCCGCACGCTGGAGGTGAGCACAACTATCTCATCCGGGCGATGGGTCCCAAGGTCTCGCTCTTCGGGTCCTGGGCGATCACCGGCGGCTACATCAGCGTTGTCATGTTCGAAGCAGTCGCAGTGCCGAAGACCGCCCTGTATCTGTTTCCGAATCTCGAACACATCAAGCTGTGGACCATCGCCGATTCCGATGTGTATCTGACCTGGGCGCTTGTCGGCACCGTGACCGCAATCATCATCGCCTGGATCAATATTCGGGGCGTCAAACTCGCCTCGCTGGTGCAGACATTCGTCGTCTCGTTCCTCATCATCGTCGCGTTCCTCCTACTGGCCGGTGGCCTGACCGGCGGCGAAGCTGCCAATGCCGAGCCGCTCTTCACCGGTGGCGGTGCCGGTTTCATCGCCGTCGTCGCCGTTGTGCCCTTCCTGTTCGTCGGCTTCGACGTCATCCCGCAGTCGGCGGAGGAGATCAAGCTCCCGCCGGCCAAGATCGGCAAGCTCGTCGTCGTCTCTGTCTTCATGGCGATCGCGTTCTACGTCATCATCATCTGGATGACATCACTGGCGATGCCGGCCTCCGAGCTGGCCACCCACGACCTCGTCACGGCCGACGCGTTGGCGGCGATGTTCAATTCCGCCTTCTGGGGCAAGCTCGTCATCGCCGGTGGGCTCGCCGGCATCATCACCTCGTGGAACGCATTCCTCATGGGCTCGTCCCGCCTGATGTGGGCCATGGCCGTGGCTGGCATGATCCCTGCCTGGTTCGGCAAGCTGCACCCCAAGTACCGCACCCCCGTCAACTCGATCATCTTCATCGGAATCCTCTCGGCCCTGGCCCCGTTCCTCGGCTCGGCCGCTCTGGGGTGGATCGTCGACGCGGGTTCACCGGCGATCGTCATCGCCTACTTCCTCGTCAGCGTCGGGTTCATCATTCTGCGCAAGCGCGAACCTGCGATGGACCGTCCTCTGCGCATCGGCGGCAAGGGCAATGGCGGCATGATCATCGGCATCATCTCGGCCGTGCTCACCTTGGCGCTCTTCATCCTCTATCTGCCCATCACCCCGTACTCCGCGCAGCTGGCGTGGCAGTCGTGGGCGATGTTCGGACTCTGGCTCGCCGTCGGCATCGTCTTCATGTTCCGTCTGCCCACCGGCGTCAAGGCAGGACCCAATGCGGAAAACGAACTGCTCGCGAAGGTGAAGTCACTGCGCAAGAAGTGACCCGCTGAGGGGCCACCGCGGTGAGGAGCAGCCTGAGACACAGAGACTGATCCGCGGAGGCTGAACCGCAGTGCAGAACGGTTCCAGTTTTATGAGAGTGCGGCCATCGGAGACAACTCCGGTGGCCGCACTTCTTTGCGCGATCGCCGGCGGGCTACCCCTCACCACAAGCAGCAAATCACCCCGCCGCACATGTATGAATTGGCACTTCCGGTGCCTCGAGTGAAACCAGCGGTTGCTATTGGCGCGGGGAGGAATTGGAGTTGCGGGTGTCAGGCAGAGGCGAGCGCGGCCACCGGCTTATCGCACAGTGACCGCGCTCGGATCAGGGGAACGCAATCTCGAGGCAGAGACCGCTCGCTAGACAGTCACTCACCGCTGCGGATCAGACGGCGGCGTCGAGGCCCCGGCCCTTGAGCAGTTCGCGCTGGTTGGGATTGACGCTCGAACGGAACGGCATCTCCACCACCTCGGCGCGGACGGGCTCTCCCGGGTTGTCGGCGAAAGGCTCGGGCAGGTGCACCCAGTACTCTGTGCCCAACGCCGTGGCTCCAGCCGGCACATGGGCCATCGCGATATTGGCCTCAAGCTCCGGCGAATACCACGGTGAGGTCACATAGCCGACCGACTCACCATCTGCACTGGCGCTGACCAGCCAGAAGTCCGGCGCGTAGTCCGTGATCGGTTTGCCGCCGACCAGAAGCCCCACGAGCTGCGTCTTGAACGGTGGAGTTCCGGCAGCGATCTGCTCACGAACAGCTTCGAGCTTGGCCTTGCCGACGTAGTCGGCCTCCTTCTTCCGCGGCACCTGGTAGCTCAGGTTCACCTGGAACGGGTAGGTCTCGAAGTCCATGTCCTGGCCCCACGAGAGGATTCCCGCGGCGATCCTGCGGTGATGGCTGGGGGCAACGACCTTGAGGTTGTAGGGAATGCCGGCGGCAAGCACCGCGTTCCACATGTCCTCGGCGTACTTCGTCGAGTCCTTGAGGTAGATCTCGTAGCCTTTCTCCCCCGTGAACCCGGTCTGGGAGATGATGACGTCGTGCCCGCCGACCTGGGCTTCCATAAGTCCGTAGCTGGGCAGCGTGCGTCCCTCTTCACCGACGAGGTCGGCGATGACGTCGACGGACTTCGGTCCCTGAACCTGCACCGGCGAGACGTCGATCTCGGCGATGGTGACGTCGAATCCCTTGCCGACGTTGACGCCCTGCAGCCAGAGCATGAGATCAGCGTCGGAGAGGCTGAACCAAAATTCGTCGATCGCCACTCGCAGCAGGATCGGGTCGTTGAGGATGCCTCCGGCTTCGTTGCACAGGATCACATAGCGCGCTCGCATGACGGGGATCTTGGTCGCGTCGCGGGTGATGACATAGTTCACGAACGCCTCGGCGTCGGGGCCCTTGACCTGAATCTGACGTTCGACGGCGACGTTCCACAAGGTCACGTCGTTGACGAGGGACTGGTACTCGACCATCATCCCGCCGTCTTCGCGGGGCACATAGCCGCGCGGGTGATACATCCGGTTGTAGATCGAGGCCCGCCAGCAGCCTTCCTGCATGGACAGCTCCCAGTACGGTGACTTTCGCACCCGGGTGTCGATGAGCATCTCGACCGGCGTGGGGCCTGATTGGCGTAGGTTGATGGGGACTAGTCTGTCGCTTTGGTCCACTGATGGAACGTTGTTGTCCATGATGTTCCCTGCCTCAAACAGTTCTATAATATGGAACTGGATTCCCATATTATGGGTACAATTAGTGTAGGATCGAAGTATCGGCGGACGCAAGGGTTTCCGAAGAGAATCATCATTCGTCGACCACTTCCCAGGAGCCTCTCAAGGGAGCCGAGGATGTCACAGGAAGTTCTGGCCTCACTGCTGAAGTCCGCGCGGTACGAAATCCTTCCCACCGCGGGCGTGGTCGACCGTGTCCACGAATATGTCGTACCCGGCCGCGTGATCACCGTGACCGCCTCGACCGGCCTGACTCTCGAGGCGACTCTGTCCACGGCAGAACAGCTGCAGGCGCTCGGCTTCACTGCCGTCCCCCACATCGCGGCACGGATGGTCCAAGGCAGAACCGAACTCGAGGAGATCGTCGACCGCCTGACGCAGGCCGGCATTGATCGGATCTTCGTCCCGGCCGGCGACGCCACCCCTCCAGCGGGTGGCTATGCGGGGGCACTCGACCTCATCATCGACCTCGCGAGCATGGCGGCACCGATCCAGCACCTCGGCGTCGGTGCCTATCCGGAGACGCACCCGCTCATCCCCGACGATGTCACCGTCCAAGCGATGTGGGACAAACGCGACTACGCCACCCACCTCGTGTCGAACCTGTGCTTCGACCCCGGAACCATCGCCACCTGGCTGGCCAGGGTGCGAGCGCGCGGCATCGACCTGCCGCTCATCCTCGGCATCGCAGGCAAGGTAGAACTGGCGAAGCTGGCCCGAGTCGCAACGAAGATCGGGGTCGGCGAATCGACGCGGTTCCTGCGCAAGAACACCGTCACATTCACCAAGATGGCCAAACCCGGCGGCTACAACCCCCGGAAGTTCCTCGACAAACTCTCTCCCGTCCTGGACAACCCGAGCATGGGCGTGGCCGGGCTGCATATCTACACGTTCAATCAGATCAAGGACACGGAAATCTGGCGGCGCAGGCAGCTTGCGGCACTTGGACACAACGACGAGGTCCCAAGCACCTCCTGAGGAGGTAGGTACGGGCCCGGCCCGCGAGACCATGCCCGTGTCTACCGGTGAGTGACCTTGCGTTTAAGGCTGCGGGAGAGCAGACCGGCTTCGTCGACGAGGAGTTTGCCGACGGTCTCGTGGTGGTCGGCGATGCGCATGGTCGGACCCGAGATGCCGACGGCCGCGACGACCCTGCCGTCGAGGCCGAATACTGGTGCGGCCAGAGCATCGAGGCCTTCCTCGAACTCCTCGTGCACGATCGCATACCCACGTTCGCGCACCTCGGCGAGGTTGTCCATGAGCTCTTTCCGCGATCCCAATGTGTAGGGGGTGCGCCGTTCCAAACGGCCCGAGGGTACTGGAATGATCTCGAAGGCGTACATGATCTTGCCCAGTGCCGAGCAGTGCGGCGGCACCTCGACATCGACCCAGTTCGTGGCGCCGAGGACGAAGGTCGAATCGACCTGTGCGATTTGGACGACGCCGGTGGAGCTGGGAACGGCGAGGTTGACCGTCTCACCGGTCTCTTCACTCAGCCGCTGGAGAGTGGGATCGGCGGCGGTCACCAGAGTTTCAACCCGGTCAAAACGCGACGCGTAAGTGGCGAACAGCGACCCGCCGCGATAGAGCCCGTCCCCGTCACGTTCGACGAGCCCGTTACGTTCGAGGGCGGAGAGCAGGCGTGAGACTGTCGAGCGCGCCAACTCCGTCGACTCCACCACCTCTGTGTAGGAGATCGGGTCATCCGCCTTCACCACCAGCGACAATATCTCTGCCGCACGATCGATCGACTGGGTCCCATTGGTCATAGCGCTCAACTCCGTCGGGGAAAGATACGCCGCGGCACCATCGGCACTCCGGCGGCATTCACCCTACATCACCCGTGGTTCGCCCCTGTCCGTGTTGTGTCATGTGAGCTACAGTTTCGAAATGAGCAACAGCGAGACGCACTCCAGCTCCGTGCACTCCGGCTCGGTGCAGTCGGTCGACCGTGCCGTGACGATCCTCGAAGTCATCGCCCGCACCGGGCTCGCAGGCGTCACCGAGATCGCCGCCGAACTCGGCGTGCACAAGTCAACGGCCTCCCGCATCGTCTCTACGCTTGAGGCTCGCGGCCTCGTCGAACAGGACCAGCATCGCGGAAAGTACCGTCTGGGGCTGGGCATCCTCCGCCTTGCCGGAGCCACCACTGCCCGTCTCGACATCGTCCAAGAGGCCCGCCCGATTGCCAAACTTCTGGCCGAGCGCACCGGCGAGACGATCAACGTCGCAGTCCTCTCCGATGGCGCAGCCCTCTACCTCGACCAGGTATCGGGCAACGCCTCGGTCCAGAGCCACAACTGGGTCGGCCAGCGCATCCCTCTGCACGCGACCTCGAACGGCAAGGTCCTGCTGTCCGGCTTGAGCGAAGCCGGGATCCGCACCGTGCTCGAGTCGAAGCTGCCGACCTATACCCCACACACGGTGACCTCGATCCCCCGCCTGCTCACTGAAGTCGCCGAGGTGGTCGCCGCCGGATTCTCGATCGTCATCGATGAGCTCGAGGTCGGCCTCACCGCCGTCTCCGCCCCGGTCCGCAATGCCCACGGCGATGTCATCGCCTCGATCTCGGCTTCGGGTCCGGGCTTCCGCTTCACCGACGAAAAGGTCGGTGCTGCGAAGGACCTGCTGGTGGCTGCGGCGACCGACATCTCCTCACGGTTCGGGTGGCGCGAGGGCTGAGCCTCCAGCACTGAGGATCGACTGCCGAACAAACCCTTGACACACCTCGGCGAGCGGAGGACGATCAAAGCACTCAGTTTCACATGGTGCGTCACGTTGCTTATTACGCAACATGTGCCGTTGAAGGCGAAGATGCCTTCGGAGAGGAGCCTGCCAAGGCTTCCATTCCCACTCAGGCCAGTGTCGTTGTCGTCGGTGCGGGCATCGTCGGCAACAGCCTCGTCCATCATCTGGCCGAACTCGGCTGGAGAGACATGGTCCAGGTCGACAAGGGTCCACTGCCCAATCCGGGTGGCTCGACCGGACATGCCTCGAACTTCATCTTCCCGGTCGATCACTCCCGCGAGATCACCGACCTCACCCTCGACAGCGTGCGTCAGTACAAAGAACTCGGCGTCTTCACACAGTCCGGCGGTTTCGAGGTCGCCCGCACCCAGGAGCGCATGCAGGAGCTGCGGCGCAGGATGGCCTCGGCGAAGGCCTGGGGCATCGAATCCCACTTGGTCACCCCCGAAGAAGTCGTCGAGAAGGTCCCGTTCCTCGACCCGTCCGTCATCGTCGGTGCCTTCTGGACACCGACGGTCGGCGTCGTCGACTCCGTGGGTGCGGGCACCATGATGCGCGAATCCGCGCAGGCCAAGGGAGCACTGACGGTGTCACCGAACACCGAGGTGACCGGCATCGACGTCGAGAATGGGGCGATCGCACGAGTGCACACCACGAAGGGTGTGATCGAGACCGATAAGATCCTCATCGCCTGCGGAGTCTGGAGTCCGCGCATCGCAGCCATGGCCGGTGCCGCAATCCCGCTGACCCCGGCCGTGCACCAGATGATCAGCGTCGGCCCAGTCCCACAGCTGGCCGAGCAGACGGGTGAGATCTCCTTTCCAATCGTGCGCGACATGGACACCTTCTGCTACGAACGCCAACACGGTTCGGACATGGAGATCGGCTCCTACGCCCACCGCGCGATCCTCCACGAACCCGGCGAGATCCCCTCGATCGAAGCAGCGAAGCTCTCCCCCACGGAGATGCCCTTCACCGATGACGACTTCGACCCACAGCTCGAACAGGCCCTGGAACTTATGCCCGATGTCCTCTCCAACCCCGACGTCGAGATCCGCTACGCCATCAACGGCCTCCTCTCCCTGACACCGGACGGTGCCCCCATCCTAGGCGAATCCCCCGAGGTCAAAGGCCTGTGGTCGGCGGCAGCGGTGTGGGTCAAGGAAGGCCCGGGCGTGGGTCGTGCCGTGGCTGAATGGATGACGAACGGCCTGCCCGAGATCGACGTTCAAGGTGCCGACATCGCCCGCTTCCACCCGCACCAACGCACCCGCGAACATGTGAAGGCCCGCACCTCGGAAGCGTTCATCAAGACCTACGGCATCGTCCACCCAGGCGAGCAGTGGACCTCCGATCGCAACGTCCGCCTCTCCCCCATGCATGAGCGCGAGAAGGAACTCGGCGCCGTCTTCTTCGAGGTCGCCGGCTGGGAGCGCCCGCAATGGTACGAATCCAATGCACCCCTGCTCGAAGAATTCGGCGAGCGCGTCATGGATCGCACCGCAGAATGGGACTCACGCTGGTGGTCACCGATCACCAACGCCGAACACCTAGCCATGCGCGAGCGTGCCGGACTCGTCGACCTCTCGAGCTTCGTCATCTTCGACGTGTTCGGCCCTGCCGCCCTCGACGCCGTCCAATCCATCGTCCTGGCACAGATGGATGTGGGCATCGGCCGCGTCGTCTACACCCCCGTCCTCGACGAAGCCGGCGGATTCCGCTCCGACCTGACCATCATGCGGCTGGCCCACGACCGGTTCCGCGTGGTCACGGGAGCCGCCCACGGCATGGTCGACGTCAAATGGTTCACCGACCGGCTCCCGGAGACAGGAGCCCAGATCGCCGACCTCACCTCGTCATGGACGACGATCGGCCTCTGGGGCCCACGAGCACGGGACATCCTCTCCCAGGTCACAAAGGCAGACGTGTCCCACGAAGCCTTCAAGTTCGGTACTGCCCGGACCATCGAGATCGGTTCGCTGACGGTCCTGGCTTCCAGAATCTCCTACGTCGGTGATCTGGGTTGGGAGCTCTACGTCCCCATGGAATCCGGACTCAGACTCTGGGATGTCCTCACCGAGGCGGGCCGTGAGCATGGTCTCGTGCCCGTCGGGCTCGGCGTCTACGGGACCACCGGCCGCATCGAGAAGGGCTACCGCGCCTTCGGCGCCGAACTCGACTCCGAACGCTCCGTCATCGAGGTCGGCATGGCCCGACCGAAGGTGAAGTCGCAGAACTTCGTCGGCCGAGACGCCCACCTGCGCCACCGAGAGGAGGACCCGAAGACGGTCCTCTGCTCACTCACAGTCGACGATCACACGAGCAGCAGCGGGGAGAAACGCTACATGCTCGGCGGGGAACCCATCCTGTCCAAGGACGGTGGGCCGCTCGTCGACGGACATGGACGGCACTCATGGGTCACCTCGGCGGGGTCGGCTCCGAGCTTGGGCAAGCATGTCCTCATGGCTTTCCTTCCTCCCGCCGAGGCGGTCCTGGGCAACCAGCTCACCGTCGTCTACATGGAGGAGGCCTACCCCGTCACGGTGGCCGCGATCGACGCCACTCCCCTCTTCGACCCCGACAACGAGAGCATCCGGAGGTAGGTCATGGACATCCTCGTCTGCATCAAACGCATCCCCGACACCTCGGGCCAGGTCACGCTCGATGCTTCCGGCACGGACATCGACGACTCGAGCCTGGGCCACACCACCTCGGCGCACGAGGAATGTGCGGTGGAGCTGGCCATCCAGACGGCAGCGGCCACCGATGGCACCGTCACGGTCCTGACCGTGGGCCCCGCCGAGGCGGTCGAACAGCTGCGCGCGGCAGTGGCCGTGGGCGCCAACGACGGGATTCTCATCGAAGCTGAAGATCCTGGCGCGTTCGGTCCCGAGGACATCGCCCAGATCATCGGCGATGTCATCCGTGATCGTGCCGAACAGGGACAATCCTTCGACCTCGTACTGCTGGGCAATGATGCCGCCGACACCGGTGACTTCCAGGTCGGCATCCGCCTGGCCTATGGCCTCGAGTATCCGGTGCTGACCGGGATCCAGACGCTGGCCTCCGGCGGAGACAGCGCAGGCAGCGGCGGATCGGGGTCGATCGAGGCACGCGGGATCGGGCCGACGGGGACGGAGGTCTTCGCCCTGGAGCTACCTGCCGTCATTGCCGTGCAGGAAGGCGGCGTCGACCCGCGCTATCCCTCGATCACCGGGCGGATGAAGGCGAAGAAGGCTCGCATCGCCGAATACGTGGCTCCCGAACCGGGTACCGGGAATCCGCGCATCGGCCTCGAGCTGCCGCCGGAGAAGACAAGCGAGGTCACCATCCTCGGCGAGGGCCCCGATGCGGCCGGCGCCCTGGTCGATGTTCTCGAAGAGATCGGAGTGATCAGGTCATGACTCTCGTATTCGTCGAAACAGATGAGACCGGCCAGGTGGTGCTGACCTCCGCCGAGGCGGTCACCTTCGCCCGCACGAACGCGGAGGCACTCACCGCGCTGGCTGCCCCTCTCCCCGCTGAGCAACCTTCCGGTCACTCAGCAACCCAGGGAGAGGTTGCCCAGCGCCCGGAGGGTTGCTCAGATGAAAGCCTCAGGGTGGAGGCTGCCGTGATCGGCGCGCTCACCGAGGCCGCCACCAACCAGCTGGCAGCCCTCGGCGTGGACCGCATCCATCACCTCGAGCACCCTGAGCTTGAGGCCTATTCGGCAGCGGCCTGGGCGCAGGCTCTGGTCGATATCGCGCCGGAGACAGGAACTGTGCTGGCGTCGGGCACCCCTCGCGGGATGGAGCTCATGGCGCATGTGGCGGTGAGGACCGGGGCGCGGATGGCGGCCAATGTCGTGGCCGCCGATGAGGGGGGCCTGCTGCGGCAGGTGCTCGGCGGGACGGCCTTCGAAAGGCTCGTCCTCGACGGTGACCTGCAGGTTCTCACCATCGCCGGTCACGCCTGCACTCCGGAGGAGACCACTGCAACGAGCCCCGAAGTGCTCGACTACGAACTCGACATTGCAGCCGATGACCTGCGCACACGTGTGGTCCGCACCGAGGTCCAAGCTGTCGATGGCAATGACACCTCTGGTCTGACTCAGGCCAGGGCCGTCGTCGGCGCCGGTCGCGGGGTCGGTTCGGAGAACGGATTCGGCGAGGTCCTCGAACTCGTCGACCACCTCGGCGGGGCATTGGGTGTCTCTCGTGTCGTCACCGGTCTGGGATGGCGGCCACATGCGGAGCAGGTCGGGCAGACCGGCAGCCGGATCTCACCGGACGTCTACATTGCCTGCGGAATCTCCGGAGCGATCCAGCACATGGCCGGAATCGAAGGCGCGAAGACGCTCATCGCGATCAACACCGATGAGGAGTCGACGATGGTCCAGCGCGCCGACTACGCGATCATCGGTGACCTCCACGAGGTCGTCGGCGCAGTCAACGAAGAGATCCGGAGCCGCCGCGGCTGAGAACTCCACGACCGAGAACGCCATCGGAATTTCCTTTCGTCGACCAGTCCTGTTTAACTATAGAACGATCGATCAGGACGGTACCGAGGTCGATTTCGGCACCTATCGATAATCTGACACGATGAGTGCCGGTTGCCGAGAGATGAGAGGTCATTTGTGAAGACGTTCGAGTATTCCCCCGAGGTGCGCTGGTCCGATCAGGACATGCTCGGCCATGTGAACAACGCTCGCCTGATCACCCTCATCGAAGAGGGTCGGATCCGATGGATGCATGAGATCAAGGCCGGCCACATCACCGGCGGCGGTCTCCTCGTCGCACACCAGTCCATCGACTATTTGGTGCCCGTGATGTACGGACCAACACTGACGATGAGCGTGTCCGTGACGAAGCTCGGCAACTCTTCGTTCACCATCAACACTCGCGGTGACCAGGACGGACGACAGGTCTTCGACCACAGCGTCGTGCTCGTCCACATCGATCGTGATTCTGCGAAGCCCACGCCTCTGACCCCGCAGCTGCGAGCCGTGTTCGAGGAATACCTCCCCGAAGCCGACTGAGACGGTGCCTTCTGAGGCCCTGCCGCCTTACTGCTCGACGGTTGATCCGTCGGCCGCTTACTCAGTGGACCATCGGTGCGCAGATGCAGGCTCGGTTGCCGTCGGGATCTTCTAGAACCCAGTAGGATGGCGCAGCCTTGTCACTGACGAGCTGGCCACCCGCGGCGAGCGCCGCAGCAATCCTGTTCTCGGCCTCATCATGGCTGACCCAGACATCGAGGTGCCAGCTCTGCGGGACTGCCGACTCCGGCAACGGGAACCGGCTGTTCTCTCGCGGCTCCTGCCACCACAACAGTGAGTTCATCTGACCAGTGGGGTCGACGAGGTCGCCTCCCGAGTGCACACCTGCTGGTTCACTGCCGAGAAGCGCCGCATAGAAGGAAGCTGCCCGATCCCCTGAGCCCGTGTCGAGAGCGAACTCGGCTTGCATCAGGCTCGCAGTATCAGCGGCTAGTCCCGCTTCGGCAGCAAGTTCGCTGATCTTTCTAGCAAGAGCAATATCGTCGTCGATCACCCCGCCGACACCGTGACTGCTCAAAGTGACAGTGACTCCGGTGCTCGTGAGAGCGATGTCCGGGCTATGGTTCGCCTTCTGCGCTGCTTCGCCGATTGCGTTGACGAAGACCAGCCCTTGGGTGAAGTCGTCAGTCGGGAACCGTGCTCTGATTGGTCCGGCCAACTGCCTCCAATCCTCGATACCGGCGTCGAAGATCTGTGAGCTGGTGAGGACTTCGTTGTTTCCCACGTTCCACTCTTCCTGTGCTTCGCAATTGTGCTTAGCTCCATCAGCCACGCTAGCGGAGTCACCTCGGGTCGAGGTCCACAGTGCGGCGCGCAGTCGGGGAATGCGCATCTCCGTATACACGGGGTGCTCGTCCTTCTTCAGTTTCGAGCGGTATTCTTGGAATTCATCGGCCCACCCAGGCCGACGCCGTCTGCTCTCAGACTAGCCGGTACGCGACTCCCCAGGAAGGAACAATGGCAGCTGCATCCCCCTCGCCGACATCAGCACGTCGGCAGGCACGGCATGTCACTGTCTTCCTCGACGTCGACGGGGTCCTCAACTCCTACCCCGTGCCCAAGCTGCGCATCATGGCCGAGGGACGCAAGAAACTCCAGGCCTGGCATTACGAACTCCACTACAAACCCGCGGTCATCGCCTTCTTCGACCACCTCGTCGAGACCCACGAGGTCGACATCGTGTGGCTCTCCACCTGGTCGGAGCGGTGCAAAACGGAGTTGGAGCCGAAGTTCGGTCTGCGCAACTCCTTCGAGGTCATCGAGATGCCCGATGAGACCCATAATCGGTATGCCAACGATCCGCACCTGTGGTGGAAGGCCCGGGCCATGGAGGATTGGCTGGCTGAGCATGAACATGGTCGGGCCGTGTGGATCGATGATGACCTCGCTGCCCCGGCCACGCGCGACTACTTCGTCGAGCACTATTCGTCGAACCGTCTCAAGCTCATTGCTCCGAAGTTCGCACAGGGTCTGACGAAGGCGCACCTGAAGGAGATCAAGGAATTCGCCTACCCGAAAGAGGATTCATGACGCGTATCGGCCTGCTCGATTCCGGACTCGGGCTGCTCGGCACCGCCGATGCCCTCTTCCATCTGGCGCCTCATGCGGATCTGGTTCTCGCCATGGACCCGGATTTCACCCCGTATGGCAGCCTCAGCCCGGAAGCACTCGAAGCCAGGGCCTTGAATTCGGCCGCAGTGCTCGCCGAGTGGGACCCCGATGCCATCGTCATCGCCTGCAACACCGCCTCCGTCCAAGCACTCGAGGCCGTCCGCGCCCGTTATGAACCCGACATTCCCGTCATCGGCACCGTTCCAGCGGTGAAGATGGCGGCCGGGACAGGGCAGGATTTCGCCATCTGGGCGACCCCTGCGACGACCGGCAGCGCCTACCAGCAGAACCTCATCGACACCTTCGCCTCCGAGGTCACCGTGTCAAAGGTGGCCTGCCCGGGCCTCGCCGAGGCGATCAACGACGCTGATCTGCCCACCATCGACGCCGCAATCGACGCCGCACTGAACCAGATGGATCCCGGCATGGAGACCATCGTGCTCGGATGCACCCACTACGGCCTGGTCGCCGAACGGATCATGGCCGCCCGGGCCGGGGCGATCACGCTCTTCGACTCCCCGATTCCGGTGGCGAAGCAGACTCTGCGCAGAATCGGCGTCGAAGCTCACGGCGTGAGCCCGAATCAGCCCGATACCGGCGAGGTCATCGCCACCTATGCCTCGGGGCGGCCCATCAATCTGCCGCAGTCCCTTGCCGCCTACCCCGCAGGCAAGCGCCTGCTGGCTCGGGAACGGGCAACAGCACCGACGCACTGAGGCGCTCACGGCTGTTCTGTCGAACCGCTGAACTGTTCGCGCCCTCCTTGAGTCACGCCCAGGAGTCGGATCGATATTTTCGCCGAGGCGGGTCTTTTCTGCCCATGCAGGCGTAGCGTTGAAAGGACAGTCAATCGTCTGAGGAGGCGGTTCGATGTTCCTCCTAATTCTGATCTTCGGTCTGATCGCGCTCGGTGCCATCGGCCTCGGAAACAGTCTGAAGATCGTCAAACAGTACGAGCGCGGTGTCGTGTTTCGTCTCGGTCGAGTCATTGATGAGCCCAAGCGCCCCGGGATGACGGCCATCGTCCCGTTCGTGGACCGGATGGAGAAGGTCAACCTGCAGATCATCACCATGCCGATCCCTGCCCAGGAAGGCATCACCCGTGACAATGTCACCGTCCGGGTCGACGCGGTCATCTACTTCAAGGTCGTTGATCCCAGACGTGCCATCATCGATGTCGAGAACTATCAGCTCGCCGTCGGACAGGTAGCGCAGACGTCCCTGCGCTCGATCATCGGCCAGAGCGAACTCGACGATCTGCTCACGAATCGGGAGCGGCTGAACCAGGGTCTGGCCATTATGATCGACAGCCCCGCCGTCGATTGGGGTGTCCATATCGACCGGGTCGAGATCAAGGACGTGGCCCTGCCGGAGTCGATGAAGCGATCGATGTCGCGTCAGGCCGAGGCCGAACGTGAGGGCCGTTCACGCGTGATCATCGCCGACGGCGAATTCCAGGCCTCGAACAAGCTCGCCCAGGCCGCAAGTGCGATGGCCGGTACACCCGCAGCCCTGCAGCTGCGTCTCCTCCAGACCATCGTCGAAGTCGCCTCCGAGAAGAACTCGACACTGGTCCTGCCCTTCCCCGTCGAGCTGCTGCGCTTTCTCGAAGGCAACACCCCGAAGGCGACGACCTCAGCCGAGGACGTCCCCGCGGGGACGACGAGCACCGACAGCACCACCTCGGCGGCAACCCCCTCGTTGAGCGCCACCTTCGGAGCCAAGGACACCGGCCATTCGCTGGATGATCTCAGCGGGATGGTCCGTGCTCTCTCCGATTCGATGCGGCTGAACGAGACGATGCACCTGCCCCCGTCGATCAAGCTGCCCGGCGGCGAGAACGACACGACCTCCTCGGCGAGCAGAGCCCCGAAGGACAACCGGGCGCCCGCGTAGCTGGCGGTGTTCAGCGAGCTACCATCCCGAGTGACTACGCTTGAGGCATGGACCTGAAACGCACCAGCAGATCAGTTATCGTCAACGGCGTCATCGCGATTCTCGTCGGGCTCCTGATGATGGTCTGGCCCGGCACCAGCGCCGAGGTGGTCGTGCGCATCTTCGCCATCTGGCTGGCCGTCATCGCCGTTTCCTCCTTCGTCCTGGCACCGAAGGGCACACGTTCGGGAAGCCTGGTGGCTCGCTCGGTGCTGCTGTTTCTGCTGGGGGCGCTCATCTTCTTCTCCCCCATGTTCTTCGCGGCTTTCGTCACCATCTTGACCGGGTTCGCGGTCATCTTCTTCAGCTTCCTCGCTGTGACCGTGTCCCTGTTCATTCGCCGCCTGGGTGTGCGGATGTGGTGGGCACTCACAGCCATCGGCGCCCTCGGCATCGTCCTCGGATTCTTCTTCCTCTTCGCCCCCGACGCCGGCGTCACTGCACTCATCTTCACTCTCGCAGGCTTCATCGTCCTCGTCGGCATCGCGCTGGTCGCACTCGGCTGGCGCTTGCGCAAAACCGCTCAGGCCATTCGGCAGGATCCCCACCGCAGGCCCCCGGAGAACGGCGGCGGCGACGTCATCAGCGGCGAGATCATCGAATAGGTCACGGCCACCTCGGCGAGTTCAGCCACTCGTCCCGGTTTCGGTCGGATTCGGCTCAAACCCTGGAAAAACGGCAAGGTCGCGTGCTAGCTTATTGAGCATGGGAACATTAAATCGCAGCGCAATGACAGCGCTGAGCTTCTACTTTCGTGATCGCCGCGCCTGACGGCGCGCTCGATTCACATTCTGTGATCCACTGACCTCATCGAGGCACCGGCACCAACAGACCACTGACGGATCTGTCGCAGCCGAGCCGATCGAGCAGGATCTGTAGCGGCGCGCTGTCGACCCGGACGATCATCAGCATCCGGGGCGAAGCCGCAATTCACTGACATACGTCACTGCGCATTGCGCTGCCTTGGGTGCCCCCTTCTTCATTTCCGGAGCGCACCCTTGCGAACCCATTCATCATTCGGCGGCCGGCACGAGCTCGGCCAGAATTTCCTGCACTCACGCTCAACTCTGCACACGATCGCGGAGCTGACCCGCGCCACCACCGGCCCCATCCTGGAGATCGGGCCCGGCACCGGCGCGGTGACTGCCCAGCTGTACAAACTCGGCAGGCCGCTCACGCTCGTGGAACTCGACGAGACGAGGATCAGTCACCTTGAACACACATTCCCGCGCGCCCAGGTCAAGCACGCCGATGTCCTGAAATCCCGGCTCGACCAGTCGGTGATCGTCGGCAGCCTGCCCTTCCACCTGACCACGCCCATTCTGCGCAGACTGCTGCGCGCCAGGAAATGGCAGAACGCGATTCTGCTCACCCAATGGGAGGTCGCCCGCAAACGCGCCGGAGTCGGCGGCTCGACCATGATGACCGCCCAATGGGCACCTTGGTACGACTTCCGACTCATCGACCGCGTACCTGCCCACGCCTTCACACCGAAGCCCAGCGTCGACGGTGGACTCCTCACCATCGATCGCCTCACAGCCAGCCTCGTGCCTGAGAGGCACAGGTCGGATTACCAGCAGTTCGTCCGAAACGCCTTCACCGGACGCGGACGTGGAATGAAAGGAATCCTCACCACGATGAACCTCACCGACCGCACCACACTGCAATCGACCATGGACCGCAATGACGTCAGAGGAGACACCTTGCCACGAGACCTTGAACCCCAGCAGTGGGCCGGACTGTATTCGGCGCTGCGCACAACTGAGAACCCATCGGCTGCACAGAAGCAGAGCAGGAAATCACGAGAGAAGGGAAACACCATGCGAAACGACAAAGGAACCGAGAAACCGGTGATCACGGGCGAAATGCCGATCATCGGCGCCGACCAGGCAAACAAGAAGCTCGAGGCGCAGATCCCTGGCCTCGACACCGATGCCACGGCGAAGAGCCATGACAAGGGACATCTGCAGGCCGAGCGCGGCTATATGCCACAGCACGGCAAGCCGTCCCAGCCGCAACCACGGTGGAACCTGCCTCGACGCCAGGGCTGAGGCTGAGGGTCAACCTCGGGGCTTATCCGCACACGCGGGCACGATTCGTTCGTGCCCGCGTGTCCATCATCACAGGTCAATATCTTCCTACTCTCCCGTACCAGACTCACTGCCACCAAACGCTGACCCCATAGCATCTGACCTGGAATTTCACGTGAACACCAGGGAAACTACATCTATTGTGCATCTGATGTTCGTGACCTGCGTGCGGTGTGTTCACCTTCCATTCACCTGCTCCTTAACCTTGCGGACATTTGGAGTGAGAATCATGGGCATCAGCCGGAAACACACCTCATGATCCTCGCAAGGAGACACGCATGCCCCAGGTCCTGGCCCCAGAGACCTTCACGCCGACGCAGACCGTCGGTCGTAGCAATGATCGCCTCTGGCACCTCGCCTTCGGCCTGCTGCTTGCGGGCAGTCTCATCGCCTTCACTCTGTGGTCGTTCGGCTATGTCGGCCAGGGCGCACCGCGCATGGTGCTCATCACGACAGTCATCTTCGGCGCATTCATGGCCTTCAACATCGGCGGCAACGATGTGGCCAACGCCTTCGGCACCTCGGTGGGCGCCGGCACACTGACGATGAAGCAGGCCCTCCTCGTCGCAGCCGTGTTCGAGGTCAGCGGTGCACTGCTGGCCGGTGGCGAGGTCACCGACACCATCAAGAGCGGGATCGTCGACCTCAATGCGGTCTCCCTCAACCCGATGGATTTCGTCTACATCATGATGGCGGCCCTCCTCGGCGCCGCAGTCTGGCTGCTGATCGCCACCCGCATGGGCTGGCCGGTCTCGACCACCCACTCGATCATCGGCGGCATCATCGGCGCCTCCCTGACGATCGGCTTCGTCACCGGCACCGGCGGCTTCGCCATGGTGCAGTGGTCAGAGGTCGGCATGATCGCGATCTCCTGGGTCCTCTCCCCCGCACTCGGCGCCATCGTCGCCTTCCTCATCTACGGGGCGATCAAGAAGTACGTCCTCGGCGATGCCCTGTCACAGACCCTGAAGCCCCACATGCTGTCGTCGACAAGCGGTGACAATCAGGCGGCAGAGGCGGAGATGGGCCTCGAAAGCGACCCGTCAGCGACGACAGCTTCCACGGTCGGTTCACACTCCACGCTGCAGCGCTGGGTTCCGCTCATCGCGGCCGGCGGTGCCATCATCCTCACCGCGATGCTCCTGTTCAAAGGCCTGAAGAATCTTGACGTGACGGTCGGCCCCATCGGCGGCACCCTCCTCATGGCGATGATCGGCCTCGCCGTGTGGATGGCAGTGTTCGTCTTCGCCAAGACCCTGCGCAAGCAGACAGTGCCCCGAGCGACCTTCATCCTCTTCTCCTGGATGCAGGTGTTCACCGCCTCCGCATTCGCTTTCAGCCACGGATCCAACGACATCGCGAACGCCATCGGGCCCTTCGCCGCCGTCCTCGACGTCCTCAAGACCGGCACCATCGACTCCGAAGCGACCGTTCCCTTCGCCGCCATGCTCACCTGCGGCATCGCCCTCGTTGCCGGCCTCTGGTTCATCGGCCGCAAGGTCATCGCCACGGTCGGAACCAAGCTCACGGAGATCCACCCGGCCTCCGGCTTCGCCGCCGAGCTTGCCGCTGCCGGAGTCGTGATGGCTGCCTCGATCAGCGGCCTGCCCGTCTCCTCAACCCACATCCTCATCGGCGCGATCATCGGCGTGGGACTGGTCAACCGCTCGGCGAACTGGAAGCTGATGAGGCCGATCGCCATGGCCTGGATCATCACCCTGCCAGCCGCCGCAAGCATCGGTGCCATCGGCGTTCTCAGTCTGCGCACGTTCTTCAGCTAAGACACATTCGTTCACCTCTTCGGCCCGGACCAGCATCTGATGCATTGGTCCGGGCCGAAGTGCGTTTCGACCGGAACAGACCTCATCGAAGCTCGTGTCAGCCGCTGCGGATAGAATCATTCATACGTTCACGAGTCGTGGCCATCGGTACCTGGCCGGCCACGCGGCAACCCGTCATCGACCGGGTGCCCCAGGGATAGAACGGGTCAGCGCCACACGGCGTTGGCAAGATTCGATCCGGGCGCGCTGCGCCCGAGGAAGTTGGTTTCACCGTGTCCGCATCTTCTGGAAATCACTGGCCGGGATTCACTGACGAAGAGGCCCTCATCTGGGGTCGAGTCCTTCTCCTGCACTCTCCTCATCCGCAGAATGCCACCATCAAGAACTTCATCAACAACACACTCAAGGCCGGGCGAATCGTTAGCTCCGAGAGCTGGGTCAAGGTTGCCACCGCGGCCCGCAACTGCGGTTTCACCCCGGATCTCTACCTAACGGTATTCGACTCCCTTCAGTCGATCGACTCTGATGTACACCCGGCACATCCTGCCCATCGACGGCACACACATCCCAATCATGTGCCCGGAGTCCCCTTCGAACCGGAACTATGGGCGGACGTACCGCGGCTCGTGATCGAAGAGGGATACAGCCCGGCGGCCTCGGCAGAACTCGCTCTCTACTTCGCGGACTCGAGATACGCAGAGCGTTAGGCAGATCTGACTGGCGTTGGGGAGATCCGAGGGCGTTAGTCCGGGTGGTCCGCCTCAGCGCTGAGCCAGATACACCGCCGTGGCGACCGCTCGGTCGATCTCGACTGCTTCGCCGTCGATCGTGACCGTTGCAGTCGAGGGGTCGGCAGCTGGCGCACGACCTTCGTCCACAACTTCAACCTGGGCACCCGGGACCACTCCCACCTCGGCGAGGTGGGCCAGCGCTTCGGGGTCCGCGTCCGAGACCCGGATGACCGTGTAGGACCCAGGGCCCGCCTCGGCGAGGATCAGGGAAGAGGCGTGGGACTCGACCTGCCCATCGGGACCCGGTATCGGATCACCGTGGGGGTCAGTCTTGGGGCGGCCGAGGAAGACGTCGATGCGGTCGACGAGTCGGTCGGAGGCTGCATGCTCGAGGATCTCCGCTTCGTCGTGGACCTCATCCCAGCCGTATCCCAGGGATTCGACGAGGAAGGTCTCGAGCAGGCGATGCCGACGCACCATCGACACGGCGATCGTCTCGCCCTTCGCGGTCAGCACGGGCGGGCGGTAGGGGACGCGGACGATGAGGTCGAGCTCGTCGAGGCGTTTGAGCACCTCGGTGACATTGGCCTTCGTGGTGCCGAAGCGGTTCGCGAGCTCGGTCGCGGTCATCGGTGTTCCGCCCCATTCCTGAGCCGACCAGATCGCTTTGAGGTAGTCCTGGCTGACCTCGGACACTTCACCTGCACGCATGCAGTCAGCGTAGCCGATGGGATCGGAAGCAGTCCTCGTCTACAGTCGAGTCTGAGACCTGAGCAGACCCAGCGGAGCAGACGATCATGACCATGCACCTCGGACGCACCATCACCACCGGTGTGATCACCGCCGGACTGCTCATCGGTCTCTTTGCTGTGATGAATGCCGGACAGCCGCTGAGATCTGACGACAACGCCGACCCGTCGAATGCACCCGGTCTGGCGTTCGGTCTGCTCGGGCTGCTATCGGTGTTCTCCGTCGCGGTCTCGTTCGGGCGCCGGTCCGCGATGCACGAGCGGCAGCAACGTGAAGGGTCGGGACCTACGTTCCAGACCGTGCTCCACGAGTATTCGCTGTCTGGGATTCTGGTGATGGGCCCGGTCCAGGGAGTCTGCTTGTCTCTGGCAATGCTGGTCTGCCGCAGCTTCGCCGTCGACACGGGCACACCGGGTTCCATGTGGGCTGAATTCCTCTCCGGTCCCCTGCCCTGCCTCGCGGTCTTCGCAGCGGCATGGGCGAGTACGAACATCGGGCTCGCGTATTTATCTTTGGCCATGCTCGTCCGAAAGATCGTGGTTCTGTCGATCCTGGGTCTCCTCCTCTTCGTCGCACTCGGCGTCGGCATCATGATGGCGTTCGGATGGCTGGAGGCGGCCAACCCCCTCGCCGGTTTACTCGTCGCCAGCCTCACTCTGCTGGTCACGATTCCTCTGCTCATCGGTGTGCGGAAACTGGCTCTGGTCATGGGCACAGACTGACCACGAGACGAATCTGGAACATCCTTCGACTGCGAGTGCAGTCCAGGCCTGCAAGAATTGTCGGTATGAGGATGAGAACGCATAAATTGAGCACCACGTTGTTGTATGCAGTAGTTCTCGCGCTATTCATGCTGGTCATCTTCGCCCTCACAAACGCCGGGATCGACCCTCGAGCCAACCGTCTTGTCGGAGACTTCGATCCCAAAGGCGCAGCCACGGTGTGCTTCGGTCTGCTCGGTCTCTACCACTCCGTAGCGATCATCTTCTTCGACGAGGATGACTCGCCGAAATCCTCCGAAACCCCGCCCGACCCGAATATCCCCCGACCACCCGATTCGTACACCGGCTTCATTCGCCAGGCCTGGTACAAGGTGCTGTCCGTGGGGCCGATCTTCGCGTTCTTCTGTTCAGCCTCCGTCTTCATCTGGCACTCATTCGCCGAATACCCGGGAACTCCAGGAACGGTCTGGGGCGACTACGCCACTTCGGTGACCCCCGCGCTCACTCTCTTCCTCTTGTGCTGGGCCTGCACCAATATCGGGCTCATGTTCGCCGCCATCGCCGAGGCCTTCAACCGTGACGTTCGAGGCCTCTTCATCGCTGCCATGATCGTGATGTTCCTCGTCGCCATCGGCAACACCTTCGGACTCATATTCCTCGTTGACCAGCCGACGGGCTCGGCACTGATATTGGCCCTCATCATTTTTCCGTTGAGCCTGCTCGCCCTCATCGGTGCCCGCTTATTGGCGATCGTGAGAGTCAATCGCTACGACGCGGCCCATCCACACGGCAGCTCCTCGAAACCACGCCGCTCCCAGAAGCAGCGGCGCCCTCAGGGGCCTCCGCCGCAGGACATGCTCGAGCGCGGTGAGCGGCTGCTCATGCACTTTCGCAGCGACCACACCCCAGAACCGCAGATGCTCATCGCCACGACCACCAGATTCGTCCGCGCCTCGATCATCCGAACCGATCGGACCTTCGTCCTCGAGCAGGCCAGTCCCAGTCAGCTGGTCGGCGCCAGCTCACAGCGCGAGGGGCACGATCTCGTGACCATCGCCCACTTCCGTGATCGTCAGGACATGCGCGTTCTCGGCGGCAATCCCGAACAGTCCCAATCCTTCGCCGAGGCGGTCACCCGCCTTGCACGCACGGGACAGGTCCGCCGCTGACGCGACGAGCTGAGCCGACGGAGCACACCAGCCTGAGCGTGACGAGCTGGGCTGAGCGCGACACAGATCTGGAACATTCCTGCATCGTCTGCGACGACCGCAGCTGTAAGACTGCAGAGCATGAGGTTAAGAACACACAAATTCTTCATGACAGTGGTCTACGGCGTCGTACTCACTGTCCTCGCGCTGATCGCCTTCTCCACGATCAACGCCGGTATCGATCTTCTGATGGTCAACGACGGAAACATCGACCCCAAGTACGCGGCTATCGTGGGGTTCGGAATCCTCGGCCTCGTCCACTCCATTGCCATCTACTTCTTCACCGACGATGATGCTATCGCCGCGGATGGAGGCTGGGCCGAACTCACAATCCCCGATTCGGCCACGGGCTTCATCCGGCAGGCGGGGTATCGGGTGTTCTCTGTGGGACCGGTCTTCGCGGTCTTCGCCGCAACCTCGATCTTCATCTGGCATGCGATCGCCGCCGTCCCGGGAGAGTCAGGAACAGTCTGGGGAGACTACGGATCCTCGCCGTCGCCTGCCCTCATCGTCTTCCTCTCCTGCTGGAGTGCCGTCAACATCGGTTTCACATTTGCCTCCTGCGCCGAGGCATTCCATCGCGACCTGTTCGCACTCTTCGTCACGATCCTCGTCGCCATGGCCTTCGTCGGCCTCGGAATCACAGTCGGCTTCCTGTTCCTTCCGGCGCAATCGACCGGCAGTGCTCTGATCAGCGTTGTCATCGCATTCCCTGTGAGTCTGTTCGCCCTGGTCGGGGCCCGTGCGTGGGCGAAGGTTCGTGTGGCTCGCTGGGACGCAGCCGATCCTCGCCAGCTGCAGCATCTGCAACCTCGGTGGGACGGCATCGATCCCTCGACTCCGGGATCTCCCTACCCCGGTGGGCCACCGTTCGATATGCTCCGCCGCGGAGAAAAGCTGCTCATGCACTTCAAGAGTGAACGCACACCGGAACCCCAGCTCCTCATCGTCACGAACCAGAGGGTCGTCCGCGCCTCGATCCTCGGTTCTGACAGGACCTTCATCCTCGATCAGACCGAGCCCGGGCAACTGTCGGGAGTCACCTCACAACGCGTGGGACACGACCTGATGACGACTGCGCA
Source organism: Brevibacterium aurantiacum (assembly GCF_003932995.1). Taxonomy (NCBI): domain Bacteria; kingdom Bacillati; phylum Actinomycetota; class Actinomycetes; order Micrococcales; family Brevibacteriaceae; genus Brevibacterium; species Brevibacterium aurantiacum. Next base: position 403,071 of record NZ_CP025333.1, on the reverse strand, counting down.
CTTCCACGACCGTTCGGACGTGCAGGTCGTCGGCGGAGACCCCGCACAGTCCCGGGCCTTCGCCGTAGCCGTCGCCCGGCTCGCACGTACCGGCAAGGTCCGCCGCTGACCGCAGCGAACGGTGCGAATCTGGAACACCTTCCGGATGCGGGCGAAGTGCGCACCTGCAAGAATTGCGGCATGAGGCGCAGACGACATGATTTCAGAACGACGGTGGTCTACGCGATCGGGCTCGCGGGCATCGCGACGGCGGTCTTCTTCATGATCAATGCCGGGATCAATCCTCGAGCGCGTCCCCCTGGCCTCGACGACGTCAATCCGAGTACTGCCACTTCGGGGAGCTTCATGGTTCTCGGCGCCTTTCACGTGATCGCGATCCTCTTCTACGTCGAGGACGATACGCCGAAGAAAGCCCGTGCGGACACAGACCCGCACGATTCCAAGAAGCCAGATTCGTTCACCGGCTTCATCCGGCAGCCCTGGTACAAGGTGCTCTCAGTGGGACCGATCTCCGCTGCCTTCTGCGCAGCCTCGATATTCATCTGGCACTCGTTCGCCAAGTTTCCGGGAAGTCCGGGAACGGTGTGGGGCGACTACTCGACGTCGCCAGCGTCTGCCCTCACCGTCTTCCTCCTGTGCTGGGCCAGCACCAATATCGGATTCACATTCGCCTCCATCTGCGAGGCGTTCAATCGTGACCTGTTCGGTCTCACCATCCTGTCGGGGGTCATCATGGCCATCCTCGCCCTCGTAATCGGCCTCGGCTTCACAGACCTCCCGAAACAGCCGACCGAATCGGCATTGACCATGGCCGCAATCGCCCTGCCGTTGACCCTGCTCACCGTCATCGGAGTCCGCGCCTGGGCCGTCGCCCGGGTTGCTCGCATCGACGCGAACCGTCCCAGGCCGAGCACTCAGGAAACACAGCGTTCGACAAAGTCCGGATCCGACCATCATCATCGACCTGCCCCAGGTCAGCCGCCGTTCGACATGCTCCGAGACGGTGAGAGAGTGCTCATGCATTTCAACAGCGAACGAAGCCCGCAATCTCAGCTCCTCATCGCCACAGATCAGAGATTCGTCCGCGCCTCGATCCTCGGATCCGACCGGACCTCGGTCCTCGATCAGGCCAGCCCCAGCCAACTGACGGGAGCCAGTTCGCGACGTGTGGGCCGGGACCTGATGACAACTGCCCACTTCCGTGACCGCCAGGACATGCAGGTCATCGGCGGTGATCCTCGGCTTCTCGATCTGGGCGATGCTCATGCCCGACTTCGCACAGACCACGATGAAGTCGATCGTCGACTGGATCGCGACGAACCTCGGCTGGTACTACGTACTGACGGTCACCGTCGTCATCGCTTTCGTCCTCTGGGTCGCCCTGTCCAAGGAAGGATCCGTGCGTCTGGGACCGGACCATTCCCGCCCCCAGTACAACCTCTTCACCTGGGTCGCGATGCTCTTCGCCGCGGGCGTGGGCATCGACATGCTCTTCTACTCGGTGACCGGTCCGATCACCCAGTTCCTCCAGCCCGTCAACGCCGATCCCGAATCGGCCGCAGCTGCGCAGGACGCCGTCGTGTGGACCATGTTCCACTACGGTATCGCCGGCTGGTCCATGTACTCGCTGCTGGGCATGGCCATGGGTTACTTCGCCTACCGCTGGGGCATGCCCCTGTCGATCCGCGCGGTCCTCTACCCGCTGCTGGGCAAGCGCGTGCGCGGAGCCACCGGTGACGTCATCGACATCTTCGCCCTCGTCGGCACTGTCTTCGGCGTCGCCACCTCAATGGGCATCGGCGTCGTCCTGCTCAACGTCGGCTTCTCCGAACTCTTCGGTCTTCCGCAGGGCCTCGCCCTCCAGATCGCCCTCGTCCTCGTCGCCGTCGTCATGACGATCGCGGCCTGCACCTCGGGTGTGGACAAGGGCATCCGCCTGGTCTCCGAGCTCAACCTCTGGTCCTGTGCGGCGATGATGCTCTACATCCTCATCACCGGCAAGACCGCCTTCCTGCTCAACGCATTGGTCGAGAACATCGGCCGCTTCATCTTCACCCTGCCCGAGCGCACACTGTCCACGTTTGCCTATGTCGACGACGGGTCCGCCTGGATGGGTGCCTGGACTCTGTTCTTCTGGGCGTTCTGGCTGGCCTGGGGTCCCTTCGTCGGACTGTTCTTGGCCCGCATCTCCCGCGGACGCACCCTGCGTGAGTTCGTCATCGCGGCCATCACGGCACCGGTGCTCTGCGACTTCATCATCGTCTCGATCTTCGGCAACTCCGCCCTGTCCGAGGTCTTCAGCGGCAATAGCGACTTCGCACAGCAGGCCATCGACTCTCCCGAGCAGGGGTGGTATGCCCTCCTCGACATGTTCCCGGGCTCAACCTTCCTCATCGGCCTGGCCACGCTTTCAGGTCTGCTCTTCTACCTCACAAGTGCCAACTCCGGCGCGATGGTGATGTCGAACTTCTCGTCGACGATCCCCAACCCCGAAGAAGACGGCGCGAAATGGCTGCGGATCTTCTGGGCAGTCGTCACTGCCGTGCTGACCATCGCCATGCTCGTCGCGGGAGGGGTGACGACGATGGAGTACGCGACCCTGATCTTCGCCTTGCCGGTGACGGTCATCGCCTACCTCGTCATGGCCTCCTTCTCGAAGGTGCTGCGCATGGAGCGAGCCGAACGAGAGGGCCGGACCCGCAAGCGACGGACCACGGCCGCCCACGGTGGCAGGACTCCGGAGAAGACCTGGCGTCAGCGCCTGGCGACTCTGCGCTCCTACCCGTCGAAGAAGTCCGTCGACAGGTTCGTCAACGAAGTGGTCGAACCCGCGCTGGAAGCCGTGGCCGCCGAGTTCCGCGAACTCGATTACACCGTCGAGCTGACTCAGCAGACGGGTCCAGAATCGGGAATCACGGAGTTCACGCTCATTGTCGACATGGACGAACAGCGCAACTTCCACTATCAGGTCGCCGCCGTCGAACACAACGTTCCCTCGTTCGGTGCACGCAATGCCCCACGCGGCGATGACGTGTACTACCGGATCGAGGTCTTCACCCAGACCGGCTCCGAGGGCTATGACCTCATGGGCCTGAGTGGGCAGCAGATCATCGACGACGTCCTCGACCGCTACGAGAACCACCTGTCGTTCCTCGCCTACTCGCACGAGCACTCCTACCAGTCGGTCGTGACCCCGCCGACTCCCCCGGCCACGGATTCGGTTCCGGCCGTACCCGAGTCACCCGATGACGTGGAGGAAGTCGAGCCGGAACCGGCAGACGATCCCCGCTGATGCGCTGAACCGCAGCCGGCTGCGAACATAGCCGAACGTGAACCGAGGCTGTCCCCGAAACCGGGGGCAGCCTCGGCGCATTCATCGCAGTGTTGCGCCACTTCGAGTTTGTGCGCCGCTTCGAGTTTGTGCGCCACTTCGGGGTATTGCGCGATCTCGCTCCGGGCACCATAGTCAGAACAGGGAACGGCGTGGGCCCGAGGAGACTCACGCGGACGCGAGAACCGGGAGGTGATCACCGTGGACATGACCGCGGTGCTGTCATTCTTGGCCGCCGGTGACTACACGATCGCCAGAGAGGTCATCCAACGCGGCTTCGCTGCCCTGTTCTTCATCGCCTTCCTCAGCGCCTGGAACCAGTTTCCCGCTCTCCTCGGTGAGCACGGGCTGACCCCGGCACCACGATTCATCGCGGCCACCACCTCCGCTCAGGCGCCGAGCCTGTTCCGGTGGAAGCGCTTCGCCTACACCGACCGCCGACTGCGCATCGTGTGCGGAGTCGGCATGCTCGCGGCCATGACCGTCGTCATCGGCCTCCCTCAGGCGGGGCCCGCATGGACGACGATCCCCGTGTTCGGACTCATGTGGTGGCTGTACTTCTCGATCTCGAGCATCGGGCAGCGCTTCTACGGCTTCGGCTGGGAATCACTCCTGCTCGAGGCCGGGTTCCTCATCGGATTCCTCGGCTCCCACGAGGTGGCCCCCTCACTGCTGATGATCCTCTTCCTCCGCTGGTTCGTCGTCCGCATCGAGTTCGGGGCGGGCATGATCAAGATGCGTGGGGACAGCTCCTGGCGGGATCTCACCGCCATGGACTACCACCATCAGACCCAGCCGATGCCGGGCCCACTCAGCCGCCGCGCCCACCTCATGCCCGGGTGGTGGCATCGTGGGGAGACGCTGGGCAGCCATGTCGTCCAGCTCATCGCACCGTGGCTGCTCTTCCTCCCTCAGCCCATCGCCTCGTTCGCGGCCGCCGCCATCATCATTACGCAGCTGGCGCTGGTCATCACCGGCAACTATGCCTGGCTGAACTGGGCGACGATCCTGCTCGCCTTCGCCGGGATCAGCGACTCGTTCCTCGCCTGGATCGTCGGTGGGCCCTGGCCCGGATGGGGCTGGCCGATCGGGTCCCTCGCCGAGGTGGCCGGGTCGTCGACGTCGAACGCTGAGTTCGGGTCGGCTAACGTCCTTCCCCTGTGGTGGGCGATCCTCATCGCAGTCTTCGTCATCTGGCAGTGCGTGCTCAACGTCCCCGCCCTGCGCAACCTGTTCTCGTCACGTCAGAAGATGAATGCCAGCTTCAACCGGTGGGGACTCGGCAACGCCTACGGCGCCTTCGGCTCGATGACCGAGTTCCGTGATGAGATCATCATCGAGGGCACCCTCGACCCGAATGCGACCATGGACTCAGGCGAGTGGCGCCCCTATGTGTTCAAGGGCAAGCCCGGGGATGTGCATCGTCGCTCCCCCATTGTTGCGCCTTATCATCTGCGCCTGGACTGGCTGATGTGGTTCGCAGCCCTCGGCGACTACCGGCAGTCCTGGTTCTATGCGCTGCTCGAGCGCATCGGGAACGGGGACTCGCAGATCCGCACGCAGCTGGGCCCCGACCCCTTCGACGGTCAGGCACCGGCCCTCCTCCGGGTACGAGTCTTCACCTACCGCTACGCCACCGGTCAGGAACGACGGAGGGCACGGGAGGAAGGCCAACCTCGGCCGTGGTGGGTGAGGTCGAAGCCTCGAACCATGGTCGAGCCCACGGACCTGCGGGACGGGTGAAACCGACAGGCTCGCCTGCATGCCCGAGTTCAACTGCCTGCGCGGGCTGACCTCAGTCGATGCCGAGTGCCAAGAGCACGATGAGGACGACGTTGAGGGCGATGATGAGCCCCGAGGCCAGGATCGCGACGATCGTGATGATCCGTGAGTTCGCGTACTGACCCATCACGCTCCGGTTCATCGTCAGCCTGACCAGGGGAATCATGGCGAAAGGGATACCGAGGCTGAGCACGACTTGGCTGAGGACGAGCGACCAGGTCGGGTCCACGCCGAGGCTGAGAATGATGAGCGCGGGAATCATCGTCACCGCACGCTGCCACACGATCGGGACGTTGACCCGCAGCAGTCCCTGCATGATCGATGCCCCCGCGTAGGACCCGACAGCACTCGACGCCAGGCCGGAGGCGAGCAGTCCGATACCGAAGAACAGGCCCACGATCTCGCCGAGGTTGGCCGTCACGACCGCGTGCGCACCCTCGATCGTGTCGGTTCCGCTCTGGCCGCGCAGTGAGGCCGCTGCCAGGAGCAGCATCGCGATATTGACCGAGCCGGCGATGACGAGGGAGAGCACCACATCCCAGCGGCTGGCCTTGAGCAGCTGAGGAATCGAGGCTCGCGGGGCGGTGCCGTGACGATCAACGGACAGCGCCGAATGCAGGTAGATCGCGTGGGGCATCACGGTCGCGCCCAGCATACTGGCTGCCAGAACCACCGAGTTCGTGCCTTCGAGTCTGGGCACGATTCCACCTGCCGCTTGTCCCCACTTCACATCGCCGACGAACAGGCCTGCTAGAAAGCCAATGGCGATGATTGCGAGCAGGGTGATGATCACCGTTTCGAAGGGGCGCTGACCGCGGGTGGACTGGATCGAGAGCAGGAACAGGGACACGACGCCGACGATGAGGCCGCCCAATAACAGCGGCAGATCGAAGAGGATCTTCAGAGCGATGGCGCCGCCGATCACCTCGGCGACGTCGGTGGCGATGGCCACGACCTCCGCCTGCGCCCAGTACGCCAGTCGAGACCGACGGCTGAGCCTGTTCCCGAGGAGCCCGGGCAGTGACTGCCCGGAAACGAGTCCGAGCTTCGAGGACAGGTATTGGACGAGCACGGCGATGAGGTTGGCCGCGACGAGGACCCACACGAGCAGATACCCGTACTGGGCGCCGGCGCTGAGGTTCGCGGCGACGTTGCCGGGATCGACGTATGCGATTGCCGCGACGAAGGCCGGCCCCAGCAGGAAGAACGTCGAGACCTTCTTCGGGCGTGCAGCAGTGACGGAGGTGCCGGAGCTGGGCGGATCGACGGTCATAAAGTTAAGGTACATTAACTTTCACTCGCGGGCAACACTGCGCACCCCACTTCAATTGACGAGCAATCTGGGAGACCGCCCTGGTAACTGAACACGGAAAGGCCTATGATCCGACTATGTCCACTGAACATGTTCACTCACGTACCAGTCGTCGCCTGAGAACCGAGGAGAAGATCATCTCCGCCGCCGCCGACCTCTTCCTCGAGCTCGGCTACAAGGCCACGACGGTCAGAGGCATCGCCAAACACGCCGAGGTGTCCGTGGGCAGAGTGATGGCCGCCGGTGACAAGGATGTCCTCCTCGTCCGCTGTTACGACCGATGGATCGGACAGCTCCAATCCGGGACCTACACCCTCCCAGCGCGAGCCCGCGCCATCACCGAGGAGGCACCTCCTGCACGGGGCGGCGCCAAGCCAGCGGCCACCTCGGCGGTGCAGAATCACCTCGTGGGGATCTTCCTGCCCTTCCTCGAATTCTTCGCCGCTCACGAGGACCTATCCCGGGACTATGCGGCCGCGCTGATGCGCGTGGCCGGCAAACCTCAGGTGTTCGAGACCCTGGCAACCGACCTGCAGGACAAGCTGTCCTCGAGTCTGATCTCGATCGGGATCAGCGAAGCATATTCCCAGGCCAGTGCCGTTGCACTCTACGACTCCTATCTGGGCATCCTGTTTCGGTGGGCGGCCAGCGATATGAGTCTGCACGAGGCCACCGATGCGCTCTCGCAGAGCATCGCCTTCCACACCCAGCTGCGCAGGCCCGTATGAGACTGCGCCCCGATTCACGGAGATGATTCACCATGACCCTGCTCCCCGATCCCTGGTGGCCGGTGGCGGTGATGGCTTTCATCGTCGGCGTCGACGGACTCCTGACCTTCTGGCCGCCGAAGGTCATCGCCGACTGTTTGGACGGAGTCGGACTTCCCCGTGACTGGTGGTGGGTGCTGGCGGTGGTGAAGTTCCTCGCCGTGGCGGGACTGATCGCAGGCTTCTGGATTCCAGGAGTCGGCCTGGCCGCGATCGTCGGCCTCATCGTCTACTTCCTCACCGCCGCCGGGGCCCATCTGCGCGCGGGATACATCGGCCGCGACTTCTGGCTCAACTGCCTGGGGATGCTCGTGCTCAACGTCCTCGTCCTCGTGTTCTGCTTCCTCGTCTGAGGTGGCGTCTGGTCCGCGCTGTCGTCCGGAGTATCCGCGCCTGAGCTGTTGCAGTTTCCGATCATTTTCAGCCCTGCGTGCCCGGTTGCTTGTTTTCCCATCCCGGAGATTTCATAGTGGAGTCAGGGCCGAGAGGACGGCACCGTGACGGAAGGATTGGCAGCGTGGCCGAATCTGCAGAGGACCGATACGCCCGATGGCAGTGGATCCACGAGACTGCGGTGATGACCGGGTGGGACTTCGGCGCCCTCGGCTCCCGCCTCGTCGCCGATGATCCGCCCTGGGATTTTGATCTCACGTGCGCCAAGGCGATGGCACGTCTGCAGCCGTGCCTCGACATGGGAACCGGCGGAGGCGAGCGCCTGAGCAGACTCGTCAAAAGCGTCAGCACCGTTGGAGGCTTCATCAGCCGCAGATCCTCGGTTCATGCCACTGAAGGATGGAAGCCGAACCTGGAGTTGGCCACCTCGGCGCTGGAAAAATACGGCATCGAGGTACGTGAGTACGACAGCGAGACCGGACAGCCTATGCCATGGCCCGACGACTACTTCACCCTCGTGATGAACCGGCATGAGAGCTATGACCCGGCGGAGCTCGCCCGTGTCATCGCACCCGACGGGCGCTTCCTCACCCAGCAGGTCGACGGCACGGAAGCCGGCGAATTCCGCCTCTGGTTCGGCGGTCGGCCCGAAGCGCCGGAGAACCAGCTCGGACCCTGCCTCGAGGAACTCGAGGCCCAGGGTTTCACCATCACCGACGCCGATGAGTGGACCGGCATGATGGAATTCGCCGACGTCGAGGCGATCATCGAGTACCTCGCCTATATCCCCTGGGACGTCCCGGGGTTCACGGTGGCCGACAACCTCGTCGCCCTCGATCGGCTCGCGACCCGCAGAACCCCGATCGAGGTGACGCAGAAACGCTTCCGCATCGCCGCCCAACGGTAGCCCTCCAGCCCCAGCAGATGGTCAGGTTTTCCCGACCCCGGGTACAGGGAAGCCGCATGGGCGGGCAGGAGTCGGCGTCGATAGTGTCGAAGACATGACCTCGCCGGACTTCATGTATCCCCAGCCCACCGATGATGAGTTGGCAGCGCAGCAGCCCTCTACCGCAGCGTTGGGACTGGGAAATCACGTGCACGGTGCCAGTCACAGTCACGGCAGCGTCGTCGGCCAAACACCTGCCTCACTCAACACTGAGACCGACCATGACGGGACGTCTCCCGCAGGTACGAACCGACCGCTGCTCGGCAAGCTCGCCCTTGTCCTCACCATCATCGCCGCGGGGCTGTCCCTGCTCGTCTCGATCATTCTCGGCATCACCATCGGCCCGATGGAGAACACAGGCGGCTACTACTTCACCGACGCCCCCAGCTGGTATCAGAACCTCGCGATCGCATTCGCCGGACTGCAGGTTCTGTGTGCCGCACTCGGAATCACAGGCCTCATCATGGGCATTGTCGCAGCTGCTACCAGCCGCGCCAGGACTCAGGGCATCGTTGCCATCGCCATCGCGGTCCTGGCTCCCTTCATCTCCTTCGGGTTCTTCATGATCCTCAGCTTCACCTTCGCCTGACGCCGCGGGGCAGTTCAGGCTCGGCTTCGTCCGACAGACCATCGTTCATGCCTGGACGATAACGATGGTGCCCGAGATGATTGCGAAGCCGAGGACGATATAGCGCAGCACCGGTCCATCGAGTCGATGGTGGACGTACTTGCTGAGAAACGAACCGAGGGCCAAAAAGGGCAACATGGCCGCAGTGAACAGCATCGCCGGCCCATGTACCTGACCGCTGATCGCGAGGACGATGAGGGAGATGACTTCCCCGACGAGGAAGCACACTGCGACCGTCGAGCGCAGCTCCGGGCCCGGGCTGTGCTGGTAGGCCAAGGCGTAGGGTGGTCCGCCGACGCCGGTCGAGGTTTCTGTGACGCCGGTAATGAGACCGACTATGGCCAACACCGGCTTGTTCGGGGTGAACTTCGGGGCGAGGAGTGCGATAACAGCGGCCACCAGAGTCGACCAGCCGATGAGCAAGGCAAGTTGGTGGAGGTTGACGATGACGAGAATCCACAGACCGAAGAAGGTCCCAGCGAAGCGACCCACGCTGATCCATTTCACCCCATACCAGTGGATTTCGGAGCGCTCCCGGGCCGCGATGTAGAAGTTCAGCGGGATCATCAACACGAGCAACATCACGGGGATGAGGCTCGGGTCAATGATGCTCACGACTGGGGCCGCGACCATCGCAAAGCCCATGCCCGTGGAGCCTTGCACGAAAGCAGAGATCAGCACGGTGATGGCGACGATGCTGAAAGTGATGATCGTCATCGTCGATCCTCATCGAGTTGCTTGTCGACGCGAAGCACCGGAGTTAGGAGCGGAGCACGCAGCTGAGCCATCACGTCCTTCCTCATCTCAGGGGCTTCGCCGACCCTGCCGAACTTCAAGGTCAACACTATCGCGCTGTTGTCGCCATTTGCTTTCCGCTGAACCCCGTAAAATGGGGTCATGACATCATTGCCCCTCACCCCCACCTCGGCGGCTCACGGGCACTTGGACTGTCACTATTTCAACGCGGGACTGTGCCGCTCCTGCACGTTCATCGAGACACCCCACCGCGATCAGGTGGCGGACAAGGAAGCCTGGTGCGTCGAGGTGCTGGCCGGCCACTCCCCCGATGCCTGGTTGCCTGCCGCGGTCGGTCTCGACCGCGATTTCCGCAACCGGGCCAAGCTGGCCGTGGGAGGTTCGGCTGGCTCTGTCACCCTGGGAATCCTGGATCAGGACTTCCACGGCGTCGATCTGCGCGAGTGCGGAATCCAAGCCCCGCAGATCCGCGCGGTCATCCCGACGATCGCGCACTTCCTCAACGGCACCGGGCTGGCGCCCTATGACGTAAAGGCTCGCCGAGGTGAGCTGAAGTTCGTCCACATCACCGCGGCTCCCTCGGGTGACCTCATGACCCGGTTCGTCGTCCGCTCCCAGCACGGCCTCGACGTGCTGCGGTCCAGGGGCCAGGAACTCAGGGCGCTGCTCCCGACGGCGACAGTCATCTCGGTGAATCTGCTGCCGGAGCACAAGGCGGTACTCGAAGGCAGTCGGGAAGAGATGCTGCTCGGTGACTCTCTGCGCATGAACCTCGACCGAGTCGACCTGCACCTGCGTCCGCAGTCCTTCTTCCAGACCAACACTGATGTGGCGATCGGTCTCTACAACCAAGTCGCCGCGTGGGTCGACGAGATTGCCCCGTCCTCACTGTGGGATCTGTACTGCGGAGTGGGCGGGTTCGCGCTGTACTGCGCGAAGGAGTCTGGTCAGCAGACTTCGCGCACCATCACCGGCGTCGAGCTGAGCGCACAGGCCATCGAATCCGCAAAGATCAGTGCCGCCGAACTCGGCTTCGACTCCCAGTCCGGCGCCACGGTCGAGTTCATCGCCGACGACGCCACGGAGTTCGCCGAGGCGAACTTGGCCAGCGGTGAACGACCGGATTGCGTGATCGTCAACCCACCTCGGCGAGGAATCGGGGCCAGGCTGTCGACGGCGCTCGAGGATTCCGGGATCGAGCACATTGTGTATTCGAGCTGCAATCCGCTCACCCTGGCCAAGGACCTCGACCGTATGCCCAGCTACACCGTCGAGCGGGCGCGAGTCTTCGACATGTTCCCCCACACGAAGCACCTCGAAGTCGCAGTTGTGTTGCAACGCCGGTGAAATCAGCCGCCATACGCGTACGGCGGTAAAACAGTTGGCATGTTCTGCTCGATCTAGGCGCCTGGATCGAGCAGAACATGCCAACCGTTTTGAGTTTTCCTGGATTTAAGGCACCTCATCGCTGAGGCCAGTTCACCTTCCACAGACGATTCCGCGTACGCATCACACCGCCGCAGTTCCTGCCTCACGCCGCCCGGTAGTCCATACCCATCGCCGCCCTCACCTCGCCAAGGGTGGCATCGGCAATCACGTTTGCTCGTGCGTTCCCTTCTGCCAGAATTTCGTCAATAAACGACTCATCAGCCTCCAGCTGCCGCCGACGATTGCGGTGATCAGCCAGGAATTCGTTGACCGCCTCGGTAACGGTGGACTTGAGAGCGCCAGCCCCACCATCACCGATCTCCTCGGCAACGGCTTCTGGTGTCGTGTCCGTGCAAATCGCGGCCGTCGACAGCAACGCGGACACTCCTGGCCTCTGTTCTGGGTCGAAGGTGATGTGGCGGTTCGAGTCGGTGCGGACCTTGCGGATCAGCTGCATGGTTTCGTCCTCGCTCATCCCCAGCACAATCGAGTTGCCATAGCTCTTCGACATCTTCCGACCGTCAAGACCGGGCACATCTGGAGCGGTCGTCAGCATCGCTTCAGGTTCGGGGAAGACACGTTCATACCGCTCGTTGAACCGCCGAGCGATCGTCCGCGTGATCTCGACGTGCGGCAAATTGTCCTTGCCCACCGGGACCAGGTTGCCCTTGCAGAAAAGGATGTCGGCAGCCTGATGGACGGGATAGGTCAGCAGCAGGCCGCTGAGCGGACGGTCGGAGGCCTCGAGCTCGGACTTGACCGTAGGATTACGGCGCAGCTCGCTGTCGGTGACGAGGCTGAGGAACGGCAGAAGCAACTGGTTGAGGGCAGGCACCGAGGAGTGTGTGAAAATGGTCGTCTTTGCCGGGTCGATCCCGGCCGCCAGATAGTCGAGGATCGCTTCGCGAACGTTGTCCTTCACGTTCGCCGAGGTGTCCCTGTCGGTGATCACCTGATAGTCGGCGAGGATGATGAAGGTTTCAATCCCCTTGTCTTGCAGGCTCACGCGCTCGAGGACCGAACCGAATAGGTGCCCGAGGTGAAGCCTGCCAGTCGGCCGTTCACCGGTGAGCATGCGATAGCTTCCGGGGCTTGCGTTGACATCGGCGCGGAGGCGCGGCATGCGTGCGAGTGTGGCGTCGTAGGAATCCATGAGTTCTCCAATGCGAAAAAGGGCTGCACGGAGAGTTCCCACAGGCGGTGCGGGCTGCCATGCAGCCCGCGGAAATGCGTCAGTCGGCTGCCTGTTGCAGCCACCACCAGTTAATTCGGGAAAAACGCATGCGGTCAGTGTATACCTCTTGGGATGTGGCGATCATGCCGCGCTGCGTTACTGGAACAGCCGAACTATTCCGAAACTCCTTGCGCTCAAGCAGACTGTCGCCCATGACCGGACAGGCTCTCAGCCGCTCACGGATCGGTAACCCGGTCGACAGTTGAGTCGCCGTGGACGGGCCGCCAGATATGTGCAGGATCTTCGATAGGACACCATGTCAGCAACCTTTAGCCACACCATCATCGCCGCGGCAGATTCGGCGAAATCAGCACAGTTCTACGTCGACATCCTCGAGGCCGAGCACACTCAGTCGTGGGGATTCTTCTCCAACATCATGCTCGACGAGGGCGTCATGTTGCAGTTCGCGTCTCCCCCGCCGACATTCGAAATACCACCCGTGCATAAAGCCTTCATCTGCACTGATGAGCACTTTCGTCGGGCGGTCTCGCTGCTCGACGAACGCGGCCTCGACTACTGGGCGGATCCGCAACGGTCACGGTTGCACGAGACGAATACTGAGCACGGCGGCCGCGGTGTCTACTTCCTCGATCCCTCGGGCATGTATTTGGAGCTCATCACGAAGCCGTACCTGTGAGGCTCGGGTGAGCTGGCCAGGCTCGGATCCGCTGCACGGGCTGGTTTGCTGGTCGTACTAAACCGCGCACCAGGCCGCGTAGGATCTGTTGCATGCGGCGAGAAGGATCAATCCTGGTGATCGGAGCAGTGGCCGCAGCCTCGCTCTCAGCTTGCGCATCGAATCCACCCCGAAGCTCTCCCACTGACAGCACGACATCGGCGCATGCGGTGGAGCTTCCGCCCGTCGGGGGCCTCCCCGACTACCAACTCGGTGGCGCGTACGAGCCAGCTGAGGGTGTCAGCATCGTTGCGCGTGACAGGTCGGTCGAACCGCCCCCTGGTCGTTACTCGATCTGCTACGTCAACGGCTTTCAAACGCAGCCGGATGAACTCGGGCTCTGGGACTCTGATCTGCTGCTGTCCAGAGGCAGCGAGCGGCTTGTCGATCCCGAGTGGCCCGACGAGGTTCTGATCGACACGTCGACCAGTGACAAGCGCAAGAGAGTCTTCGACACGGTCAGTCCGTGGATACTCGAGTGCGCAGAAGCAGGCTTCGATGCCGTCGAGTTCGACAATTTCGACTCGTTTACCCGTTCGCAGAATGCACTCGCCACCGAAGACAATGCGGCTCTCGCGAGCTCCTACGTCGAACTCTCTCATCACCATGGCCTAGCCGTAGGACAGAAGAACGCCGCAGAGTTCTCACGTACCCTGCACGAAGAAGTCGGCTTCGATTTTGCCGTCGCCGAAGAGTGCTCTGCATTCCGAGAATGCGAGGAATACAGTCGCGTCTACGGCCAGGCGATCATCGACATCGAATACACCGACAATCTCCTGCGCGACTGGGACGAGATCTGCAAAGATCCCGAGACACCAGGCTCAGTCGTGCTGCGCGATCGCGACCTCACTGTCGCCTGCAGCCCGAATCACATAGCCCGCCACTGCTGATCCCGCTTCGACCATCGAGTGCCCGACTACCGGGTCGTCCTCACAGTCAACGAGCAACGAGCAACGGTTTAGCCGGCCATTTTCTCGAGCTCATCACGAAGCTGCACCTCTGAGAACAAGAGCGACACGCAGAGTCAGCACCAACTTCACCAAACCCTCCGGTCAGTTCTGATACCACTTCGGTATCATCAGTTTATGGCAATGACATTGCGTTTAGACAAGGATGACGAGCAGCTCCTGGCTCGTCTCGCAGAGCAGGACGGGGTAAGCCGCCAAGCCGCCGTCATCAATGCAATCCATGAGGTGGCCGAGAGACGAGGCCACGAGGCACAGGTAGGTGAGGCTTCGAAGCGCGCCCGCGAGCGGTATGGCGATCTGCTCGACCGACTCGGCAAGTGACCGTCTACCTTCGAACCGAAGATCTCCTCGAATTGGTCGCCGATCTCAACGTCGGACCGGTCCGAGACCTCGGTCTGCTTGATTCTGCTGCACATCGGCCTACGACCACTCTTTGGGCGACTGAGGTCTATCCATCCGTAGATGAAAAAGGCGCCGTTCTACTGGAGTCGATCGTTCAGAGTCGTCCTATGGTTGACGGCAACAAGCGGCTAGGCTGGCTCAGCCTTGCGGTCTTCTACGATCTCAATGGCTTCGAATTCGATGCCCCGGATGACGATGCCTTCGATCTCGTCATTTCGGTCGCCAGTGGTGACATTGAAGCCGCCGATATCGCCGCTAAATTGAGAACTTGGCGCGCTTGAGCACTGGGCCGTGGACAGACTCTGCCCCGCCAATCGTGCCGCCAGGATTCTCGCTCAACTTCGCCTTCGGCTGCCCCAGCTCTACGAGAGCAGGCTCTGCCGGAAGCGTTCGGCAACGGCTGGCAAAGGGCCGCGCTTGCGGTGGACCACGACCAGGGTCCGCTCGATCGACGGACTGACCGTGACGCTTTCGATGCCGTCGAGAGCCATGCTCACGCTCGAAATCTGAGGGCAGGCGGACCGCGCGAGATACCTCACACTCTTGGTCAAGGCGCCGAAACGAGGCGAAATCTTCACATAAAAGCGAATACACTCGTCAACTGCAAGGCTCCACGAACACCACAGTTCGCGGAGCCTGTTTCTTGCCATTGCGCACTACCCCCACCGCCCCCTGACGAAGACTCCTGCCCGCCGCCGAGGCGAACTCGAGTTTGGAGACCACGATGACGATGCTGGACAACAACGAACCAGAGTCAGAACCTGCCCCCGCGGCTGACCCTGCCCCGGAGCCTGACCCCACTGCGAACACCACCGCATCCGAAAAGATTGCCGCAGACGCTGCAGCCGCGCAGGAAGCCGATTCCGCTCGTCGCGGCTCGGTCGGCACCGTCTTCTACTGGTCGGTGGCCTTCGTCATCGTCTTCGTGCTCTGGGCCGCGATCTCCCCTGACAGCCTCGGCGACATCATGACCACAGCGATGACCGCGGTGTCATCGAGCTTCGGGTGGATCTACCTCGTCGTGCCCTTCGCCGCGATCGTCATGCTCGTGTGGTTCGCCGCGAGCCGCTTCGGGCGCATCCGACTCGGATCCGCAGACTCACGACCGGAATACACCACCCTCACCTGGCTGGCGATGATCCTCGCCGCGGTCATGGGCATCGGTCTTGTCAGCTACGGCGTCGCCGAACCCATGTCCCACTTCATGGTTCCCCCGCACGGCCTGGCCGAGCCGCAAACCATGGACGCCGCGATCCGGGCCATGCAGTTCTCCTATCTCGACTGGGGCTTCCAGGCCTGGGCCATCTTCGGCGTCTTCGGTCTGGCGATCGGCTATTCGACACACAGGAAGGGCCGCCCAGCGCTGGTCTCAACCATGCTGCGACCGGTGCTCGGCCGGTTCGTCGACGGCTGGGTCGGCAAGTTCATCGACATCCTCACCATCATCGCCACTCTCTTCGGGACGACAACGTCGCTGGGCCTCGGCGCCTCTCAGATCGGTGAAGGACTCAACACTGTCTTCGGCATCGATGCGACCATCGTCTTGCAGATCGTGGTCATCGGTGTGCTGACGCTGCTGTTCACCACTTCGGCATTCAGCGGAGTCAGCCGCGGCATCAAGTACATCTCACAGATCACGCTGACGATGGCGACCATCCTCGGACTCTTCGTCTTCATCACCGGGCCCAGCGGCTTCGTGGCGAATCTGTTCGTGCGCTCAGTCGGCTCCTTCGCCGGGAACTTCCTCGAACTGAGCTTCATGACCCCCTCGAGCGCCGCAGACAGCGAATGGATGCTCTCTTGGACGTACTTCATGATGGCTTGGTGGCTGTCGTGGAGCGCCTTCGTCGGCATCTTCCTGGCCAAGATCTCCAAGGGTCGCACGATCCGCGAGTTCGTCGCCGGTGTTCTGCTCGTCCCCAGCGCAGTGTTCTTCGTGTGGTTCACCATCATGGGAGGGTCCGCGATCAAGCTCGACATCGACGGTGCGAAAATCGGAGAAGCCACTCAGGCCAACCTCGACACAGCGTTCTTCAGCTTGCTCGATCAGCTGCCGCTCTCGCTCCTGGCCTCGGTCTTCACGATCGTCATGGTGACCCTGTTCTTCGTCTCCTCCGCTGACTCGAACACCTTTGTCCTCAGTTCGCTGTCCTCGCGGGGTTCCTTCGAACCTCGCCGACCGGTCATCGCCACGTGGGGATTCCTCACCGGGGCCTGCGCCATCGTGCTGCTCCTCGTCGGAGGACTGCAGGCACTTCAGCAGGCGGCGATGCTCTCCGCAGTACCGTTCACCATCATCGTCATCATCCTCGGCATCGCATTGATCAAGGAGTTGCGCAGCGACCATCAGATCGTTGAGGAAGTCGCCCGCGAGAGGCGCGTTCTGGGACTCTGAGTTCCGGCTGCGCCGAGCAGCCCACTGAACATCGAGCGGACCACTTACCGCCGAGAGGACCAGTTATAGCTGGTCCCCTCAACGGTAAGTGGTCCGCTCAATTGTTCTATCTGAGGGTCACCGCAGCTTGGCGGTCACCTCGGCGGCAACAGAACTCATAAAGCGCCGACGTCATTTTTATGAGCAACTCTTCTAAGTCATAAAAATTGAGGGCATTCGTTATGAGTTTTGAACACCTCCCCACTCGTGACAGCGGTTGTCACCGCAGCTTGGCGGTCACCTCGGCGGCGGCCGCGAGGACCTTGTTCACGAGCGGTTCGGTGTCGGTATCCTCGGTCAGCACATCACCGGCGAGCGAAAGACCGATTGCTGCGATCGGGCGGGAGAGAACGTCGTAGACGGGGGCTGCGATGGTTGAGATCCCGGGGGTGACCTCGCCGTGTTCGATCGCCCATCCGGCCCGCCTGTCCTGGGCCAGGATTGCGTTGAGCGCCTTGACCGTGGTCGGGCCCTGGCCGGTGCGGGTGACGAATCCGGACTCGGATTGGAACATCGCCAGCACCTCTGACTTGGGCAGATGCGCGAGTATCGCCCGCCCGGTCGCCGTCAGGTAACTGGGCATGCGCACTCCGGTGGCGGTGATGACCGCGACCGATTTCAACGACTGCTCTTTGAGCACGTACACGGTTTCCCAGCCGCGGATCACGGCCAGCTGTGCCGTTGCCGAGGTCTCCTCGGCCAGCTGCCGCACGATGGGCTGAGCCAGGCGCTGCAGCGGGTTCGTGCGCAGGTAGGAACTTCCCAGTTCGTGCACGCCGGCGCCCAGCACGTAACCGGATTCGGTGCGCACGACGAGCCCGAGTTCCTCGAGCACGGTGAGCAGCTCGTAGGCACTCGAGCGCGGGATCTCCAGCGCCCGGACCAGGGCACCGGCGGTGATCGGACGATTCGATGAGGCCAGGTGCCTGAGAATCGCGATCGAGCGCCGCAGTGCCGGAACCTCAGCCACGGCTCAGTCCTCCATCCCCAGGGCGGCGAACGCAGCCCGGTAGAGTTCCGAGATCTCGCCGAGTTCGGTGTGCACGCCGTCGCGGACTCGCACATGTGCGCCGCTGACGGTCATTGCCACGTCCGCCGAGGTGGCCGAGAGGATGACCTGCTCCCCCACCGATCCGAAGGTGCGCATGCTGTCGGTTCTCACAGCAATGAAGTCACACGCCTTGCCCACGGCCAGTTCGCCGACGGGCAGGTCGAGGCTGCGTGCCCCGCCCGTGGTCAGGGAGCTGATGAGCTCGGCCGGTGAGAATCGTCCTCGTTGGCCCGAGTGCAGTCGCTCCCCGGCTTCCAGGCCCTGGGTCTCGCGTAGTGCGTCGAGGACGACGTGCTGATCGGAGCCGATCGAGATCGTCGCTCCCGCATCGGCGAGTTCGCGGGCCGGTCCGATGCCGTCGGCCAGGTCGGCCTCCGTGCAGGGGCACATCACGATGTTGGCTTCGGCCCCGCCCAGGCTCGCGATGTCGTCATTGCTGAGGTGCGTGGCGTGGACGGCCGAAAGGTTCGACGCGACCACACCCGAGCGGTCGAGGACCTGCGTGGGTGTCGTGCCGTAGGCGGCTTGGCAGGCTTCGTTCTCCGCTGGCTGCTCGGACAGGTGCACGTGGACTGGTTCGTCAAGTTCGGCGAATCTGGGCAGGTTGGCTGCCGGGACCGCGCGGATCGAGTGGATGGCCGATCCCACGTGGACGAAGCTCTCGCCAGGGGAAATGACCGGGAACTCGGTGGCGAAGGACTCCGATAGCGCGGCATGGCGGTCCATGTAACCGTCGATGGTTCCATCACCGAACCGAGCCTGTTCTGCCGAGAGCTCGGAGTCGATGCCGCCGGTGAGGTAGCAGGTGTCGAGGAGTCGGATCCGCATCCCCGCCGAGGTGGCCGCTCGTGCCAGCGCCCGTTCCATCGCGTGTGCGCGGGTGGAATCGCCGGCACCATACGGTGTCCCGTCGGGTGCGTGGTGGACGTAGTGGAATTCGCCCACCGAGGTGTAGCCGCCGGCGAGCATCTCCGCGAAGACCGCGCGGGCCACGGTTTCGTAGTTCTCCGGGCTCAGCTTCGCGGCCACGGAGTACATGACTTCGCGCCAGGTCCAGAAGGTCCCGCCGTCACCGTGGGTGCGTCCGCGCAGGATGCGGTGGAAGGCGTGGGAGTGGGCGTTGACTCCACCGGGCAGGGTGAAGCCGGGAACCACCTCGGCGATGGTGGGTGGGGTGTCGATCCCGGTCTCGACCGAGGTCAGGGTGCCGGTCTCATCGGCGGTGAGCAGGACGCCGGTGGCGACCTGCCCGTCGACCCAGGCGGTCTCGCACCAGAAGCGCGTGCTCATGATGCGGCCCCCAGTTCCCCTTCGAGGACCTTGACCAGGGCGGAGACTCCGGCGCGCTGGTCATCGACTTCGCAGGCCTCTTCGGGTGCGTGGGAGACTCCGGTCGGGTTGCGTACGTAGAGCATCGCCGAGGGCACGTGTGGGGCCAGGATGCCCGCATCGTGTCCGGCACCCGAGGGCAGCAGCGGTGCGTCTGGCAGCACGGAGGTCAGCCGGGAGTTGAGTTCGGCGGTGAAGTAGGTCGTCGGTGAGTAGGACTCCTGGGAGATCGACACCTCAACGCCGGCACCCTCGGCATGCTCGCGGGCGCGCTTCGAGATCGCCTCGAGGACCTGCTTGACGACAGCGTCGTCGGCGTGACGGATGTCGAGCCAGAAGCTCATGCCCGAGGCGATGACGTTCGTCCCGCCCGGGTGGATGAGGGTGCGTCCCACGGTGGCGACCGCCTGGTCGTGGCTGGCGGCGAGCACCGGGATGTCACCGATGACGCGGCTGCCGGCGACGACCGGATCGGCGCGGTGGCTCATCGGCGTGGTCCCGGCGTGGTTTCCCTGACCGGAGAACGCGAAGTGCCAGCGGCCGTGGCCGATGATCGAGGAGCCGATCGCCACAGGCTGGTCGGTGTTGATGAGACCGATGCCCTGCTCGACGTGGAGTTCGATGAAGGAGCCGACCTTCTCCAGCCGTGCGGTGTCGGTGCCGATGCGGTTCGGGTCGAGACCGTAGCCGCGGGCGACATCGGCAAAGGTGTCGCCGTTGGCATCGGTGAGACGCAGCGCCCGGTCTGAGTCGATGGCGCCGGCGATCAGGCGTGATCCCAGGCAGGCCACACCGAAGCGCGAGCCCTCTTCCTCAGGGAAGACGGCGAGCGCCAGTGGACGCTGGGCGCGTTCGAGTGCACCGGAGGACTTGAGTTCGTCGAAGGCCGCCAGCGCCGAGGCGACACCGAGGGGGCCATCGAAGGCTCCGCCGCCAGGGACGGAGTCCAGGTGGGAGCCGGTGACGACGGCATTGTCACCGGGCGCAGTCGCCCACGCCCAGGTGATGCCGTTGTCATCAATCTCGGTGTCGAGGCCACGACGGGCCGCCTCGGCGAGGAACCAGTCACGCAGTTCGCGTTCGGTGTTCGAGAACCCGGACCGCTGGTAGCCGGGACCGCGAATGTCACGGCCGGTGTCCTCGATCTGGGACAGGAGGGAGACGACATCGCTCATCTCAGTTCGCCTCGCCCGAACCGTTGGAGTCGGCTGCATCCTGGTGAGTCGTTGCCGCATCCGTACCGGAGGCTGCGGCGGCAGCGTCGAGGTTGCCCAGTGCGGTGAACTCGGGGTCGTTGACCGCGGGTGATCCGCCTTCGGGCAGCCAGGTTCCGGCAGCTTCGGTGACGGTGTGCTGCAGCGGTGAGACAGATTCGGCCGCGGCGACCAGGGAGCCGTCCTTGACCTTGGAGATCGTCTCGGCCAGCTCCGGGGACAGGAAGCGGTCCGGGCCGGGGCCGGGCACGGTTTCGCGGATCGCGGAGATCACGGCGCCGGTGACCGGTGCCGGTGACGCTTCGCGCATATCGCAGGCCCGGGAGGCGGCGTAGAACTCGATGCCGACGACGCTGGCGAGGTTGTCGACGACCTTGCGCAGCTTGCGGGCGGCCGACCAGCCCATGGACACGTGGTCTTCCTGCATCGCCGAGGACGGGATCGAGTCCACCGAGGCAGGGCTGGCGTTGCGCTTAGCCTCGGAGACCATCGCGGCCTGGGTGTAGTGGGCGATCATCAGGCCCGAGTCGACGCCGGCGTCATCGGCGAGGAACGGGGTGAGGTTCTGGTTGCGGGTGACGTCCATCATCCGGTCGGTGCGGCGTTCGGACATCGAGGCCACATCGGCGGCGACGATGGCGAGGAAGTCCAGGGCGTGGGCCAGGGGTGCGCCGTGGAAGTTGCCGTTGGAAGAGACCATGCCGTTGGTGAGCACGACGGGGTTGTCGATGGCCGCACGCAGTTCGCGCTCGGCGACCTGCGTGGCGAAGGCCACGGCGTCGCGGGCTGCGCCGTTGACCTGTGGGGCGCAGCGCATCGAGTAGGCGTCCTGGACGAGGTGGGTCGAGTCGCGGTGGCTGGCGGTGATGCCGGAGTCCTTCAGCGAGGTCAGCATGTTCGCGGCTGCCGCGGACTGGCCGTCGTGGGGGCGCAGTGCGTAGTGGAGTTCGGGGGCGAAGACCGCGTCGGTGCCGAAGAGGCCTTCGATGCTCATGGCAGCGGAGACGTCGACGGCGGTGAGCAGGTTCTCCAGGTCGGTCAGGGCCATGATGAGCATGCCGAGCATGCCGTCGGTGCCGTTGACCAGCGCCAGGCCTTCCTTCTCGGCCAGGGTCACCGGGGTGATGCCGGCCGCGGCCAGGATCTCATCGGCGGGTCCGGCGACTCCGTCGGGTCCGGCGGCCACGCCTTCGCCCATGACGACGAGTGCGCAGGCAGACAGTGGAGCGAGGTCACCCGAGCAGCCCAGCGAACCGTATTCGTGGACGACCGGTGTGATGCCGGCGTTGAGGAGATCGACGTAGGTCTGGAGGACCTCGGCGCGGACACCTGCCCGGCCGGTGGCCAGGGTGCGGGCGCGCAGCAGCATGAGGGCGCGCACGACCTCGCGTTCGACGGGTTCGCCGACGCCGGCGGCGTGGGAGCGGATGAGCGATTTCTGCAGCTGGGTGCGCAGTTCGGCGGGGATGTGGCGCTGAGCCAGTGCCCCGAAGCCGGTGGAGACGCCGTAGACGGGCTTCTCGGCCTGGGCGAGGGCGTCGATGGCTTCGCGGTATTTGTTCACGCGTGCCAGGGTGGTCTCACTCAGGGCCACCTTCGCATCGTGGCGGGCGACGTCGACCACCTGGGCGAATGTGAGGGTATCGGGATCGAGATCGATGAAGACTGACATCTGGGACCTTTCGGTTAAGCGGTAAGTGCGTACGTTCGTTAACTGTGTAGTTCAGCTTCGTGGTCGGTTGTCGGCGACGAGTTCGCCGCCGCGGTAGACGCGTTCGACCAGTTGGACGCCGGGCCGGTATGCCAGGTGGCGATAGCTGGGTGCGTCCAGGATGGCCAGATCGGCCCGGGCTCCGGCGCCGAGGTGGCCGACGTCGGTGCGCTGCAAGGCGTTGGCGCCGCCGGCGGTCGCAGCCCAGACGGCCTGTTCGACGGTGAAGTGCATGTCGCGCACACCGATGGCGATGGCAAATGGGACGCTGTTGGAGAATCCCGATCCCGGGTTGCAGTCCGTGGCGATCGCCAGGCGCACCCCGGCCTCGACGTAGCGGCGGGCGTCGGGGTAGGGCTGGCGGGTGGAGAATTCAATGCTCGGCAGCAGCGTGACGACGGTGCCAGCTGTGGCGAGTGCCGCGAGGTCGGAGTCGGAGGCGAAGGTTGCGTGGTCAACCGAGACGCAGCCGAGTTCCGCGCCGAGCTTGAGCGCTCCTCCCTCGGTGAGCTGGTTGGCGTGCAGTCGCGGCTTCATGCCCGCGGCCAGGCCGGCTTCGATGATCCGTCGAGTCTGGTCCTCGGTGAAGGCGCCCTTCTCACAGAACACGTCGATCCACTTCGCCTGGCCGGTCGCGGCCGGGATGATCTCGTCGATGACGAGGTCGACGTAGGCCTCCGGGTTCTCCTTGTGCTCGGGCGGGACCACGTGGGCAGCAATGAGAGTGGATTCCTCGGTATGCCGATTGATGATCTGCAGTGCGCGCAGCTCGTCCTTGACAGTGAGTCCGTAGCCGGACTTGATCTCAAAGCTCGTCGTGCCCTGCCTGGTTGCCTGATCCATAAGATGGACGAGGTTGGCCTCGAGTTCCTCATCGCTGGCCGCGCGGGTGGCGGCGACGGTGGTCGCGATGCCGCCGGCCGAATACTTCTGCCCCGCCATCCGTGCAGCGAATTCCTCGGACCGGTCGCCTGCGAAGATGAGGTGGTTGTGGCTGTCGACGAAGCCCGGGATGACGGCCTTGCCACCGAGGTCGATCGTGTCGACCTCGACGCCGGCACTCGCCGAGGTCAGCGTTCCGTTTTCGATGTCATCGTCGTTGACCACCTCGGCGGGGGTGGGATTCTGATCGCAGAGGTGATCCTGAAGTGCGGTGTCCACCTGAGCGGACGGTCCCGACCACAGGATCCGGCCGTCGTCGACGAGCACTGCAGCGTCTTCGATGACATTGAGTGCGCCGAGCGTGTTGAGGTCGTTGACGACGAGTTCGCTGATCCCGGTGATGATCTGCAAGGGAGAGGTCCTTCACGGTCGAGAGTGATTGCTCTCCCCAGTATGGACCGCCGGGGCGCGCGGCTGAACCGCCATCGTCGAAATTCGTCCGACATTTCGGACAGATCGTGACGGCCGACTCACGCCACTGGCGGCCGGCTCGTCGGCCGTTGTCTCCCCGGTTTCGGTCACCTGCAGTTGATCGTGCCTGTGGCGCAGTCGACGAGGGTCAGGAATCCGTCGTCGTCGAGGAATCCGAGGTCACCGGTGTGCAGCCAGCCATCCTTGAGTGTCTCGGCTGTCACGCCGGGACGGCCGAGGAAGCCGTACATAACGGTCTGCGCGGAGATGACCACCTCGCCGGCCTCTCCTGCCGGCAGGATCCTGCCGGCAGGATCCTGAATGGCCACGGTGATTCCCGGCAGTGCTGTCCCTGCGGTTCCGAGGCGGCGGGTGCCGTCGTTGCGGTTGAGGGTCGCCGCCGCCGAGAATTCCGAGGGACCGTACCCTTCAAGGACGGTCACGCCGAACTTCGATTCGAAACGGGTGGTCGCATCGACCGACATCGGTGCAGCTCCGCTGAGAACGAACCGCAGGGAGGAGGTGTCGACAGTGCGTCTCTTCGTGGCTTCAAGGGCCGAGTAGATCGCCGGCACAGCCGAGAAGTAGGTCGGACGCACCTCCTCGACGACGTCCCAGAAAGTTCTCGGATCGAACTCCGGCAGCACATGGACGCTGCCGCCGAACATGAGTGGTGAGAGTGTACCCGCGAGGAGCCCGCGGCTGCTGAAGAGAGGCATCACCAACAGGCTGCGTGCGTCGTCACCGAAGTCGACCCCGTTGAGAATCGACCACACCATGGCCGAGACGTTGGCGTGGCTGAGCAGGCAGCCCTTCGGCAGACCTGACGTACCCGAGGTGTAGACGATGAGTGATCCGTCGCTGCCCCGAACATTGAGGTCACGGATCGGCTCGGCACCGCCCAGTTCGGCATCGCCCTGTTCGACACCGCTCTGTTCGGCACTGCCGCGGAAGCATTCGTCGGCGGCGGAGAGGAAACCGAGGCCACGGACGTCGGCAACGGCCTCGGCGCGGGAGTCGCCGATGACCAGCACGACACCGGAATCATCAAGTTGGAAGCCCACCTCGTCGTTGGTCAGAGCAGGGTTGATCGGGGTCAGCACCGCACCGAGGGACCAGGTGGCGAACATCGTCGTGATGAACTCGGGGCCGTTGCCCAGCAGCACACCGACCACGGCCCCGAGACCGATCCTGAACTGAGTCCTCATGGCATGCGCGGTCGCCGCCACGGCGGATGCGAATCCGGTGTTGTCGAGTCTGCCGCCGGGCCAGCTCAGGCACGGTCCGTATGGGTCGGAGCCAGCCCGGTTGGCAGGGAGCCCGACCAGATCGGCCACGGGGAAGGCTGAGGTCACTCCCGCCTCGGCGACCCATGCTGGCGTATAGCTCCTGGTCGGGGCGGAAGTGGTAGTCGAAGTCTGCATAGATCAAGCGTATCCAGGCATCGTGGTCAGCACACTGGACCCGCACGTCAAAGCATTTCCCATCATTCGTCCAAAGGTACAAAACAACTTCAGGTACTTTCGACGAAGCCCTCACCACGGATGACAGTTCGCGCTAGTCTTCTCCTATGGTCGCCTCTCCTTCGCGGACGCCCGGCGACGGGCCCGGTCCCACACATGTCACTCCCGAGGTGATGGCGCAGCTCTCCCGGATCTCCGCTGAACTGAGTCCGCGCGTCCCAGAGCTGACCCGGAGCGTCTACGAGTATCTGGCGACGCGGATCGCCGAACTCGGTGAGGAGCCCACGCTCCTTGATCTTCTCAGCGCGAGCATCGCAGGCAATATCGAGACCATCTTCCATGCGCTCCAGCATGGGATCGCTCCGGACAACCTCGAACCGCCTGTTGCCGCCTACGAATACGCCAGACGGCTGGCACAGCGCGGGATCTCAGTGAATGCCTTGGTCAGGGCCTACCGCCTGGGTCAGCAACGGCTGTTGCAGAGCGCCTACGACTTCATCACCGCCAATGACGAGCTCCCGGTCGATCTGGCTCCGGCAGTGTTCCAGCGGCTGGTCGATGAGGTGTCAGAATACATCGACTGGATGTCACAGAAGGTCGCCCTCCTCTACGAACAGGAACGCGAAGCGTGGTTGGCGAACCGCACCACTGCGCGGGAATCCCAGGTCAGAGACATCATCAAAGGCGGGGACGTCGACGCCGCTGCGGCCGCGGCAACACTGGGCTACAGCCTCACCGCCCGACATGTGGCGGTCGTCGCCTGGACACACCATTCGGCACCGGAGACCGTTGATGACCTGGGCAGATTCACCTCCGCCATCAACGCCGCAGGCGCAGCAATGGGTTCCCCACGCTCGAGGCTGATCATCAGTCGCGACCAGGACACCGCCTGGGGATGGATCACGGTGCCCGAGAGCTGGGAGTACGAGGAGTCCCTCGGCGATCGGCTGGATGCCACCGACGCTGTGCACTTGGCGTTCGGTTCCGCTCACACCGGTGCTGAAGGATTCCGGCTCTCTCACCAAGAAGCTATGCGAGTCCAGAACGTCTGCGTGGCCGGACGGTCACCGGCGGCACTGCGCTCCCACGACGACCCCGGAATGGCTCTCGTCTCACTGATGTCCACTGATGTCGAGGCGGCGCAGGACTGGGTGCGCTCCGTGCTCGGCCCGTTGGCGGAGAACTCCGAGGCCAATGCCCGCCACCGCTCGACGTTGCTGACATTTTTGCGTCACGACCTCAGCTACACAGCGACGGCGACCGCGATGACGATGCACAAGAACTCGATCCGGTACCGGGTGGAGATCGCAGTATCGCTCCTCGGCACGGACCTGGGATCGAATCGGCTCAGCATCGAGGCGGCCCTCTATGCCCACAGCTATATCTTTGTGCCGGGAGAACAGATCCCAGGTTGAGCGCCTCACTTCTCGCGGAGGTCGTCCACCACGAGAAAGGGGATCGACCGAAGTTTCAGAGCCCCTCTTTGAAGCTGGGCTGTGAAACGTCGATCGACCCCCTTCGCAGGCGAGTCTGACCACAAGCAAGTCAGACTTCACGCGAGTCAGACCTCAGGCGACTCCGAATTACTGCGCAGCAGACTCCTCGTCGCGCTTGTCGAGCTCCGGGATCATCGGAACGCGCATGCCGCGCTCTTCGGCGACCTCGGAGGCACGGTCGTAGCCGGCGTCGACGTGGCGGATGACGCCCATGCCCGGGTCGTTGGTGAGCAGGCGGGCGAGCTTCTTCGCAGCCAGCTCGGTGCCATCGGCCACGGAGACCTGACCGGCGTGGATGGAGCGGCCGATGCCGACGCCGCCACCGTGGTGGATGGACACCCAGGTCGCACCCGATGAAGTGTTGACCATGGCGTTGAGCAGCGGCCAGTCGGCCACGGCGTCGGTGCCGTCGAGCATCGATTCGGTCTCACGGTAGGGGCTGGCGACCGAACCGGAGTCGAGGTGGTCGCGGCCGATGACGATCGGGGCCGAGATCTTGCCCTCGGCGACGAGCTGGTTGAACAACAGTCCGGCCTGCTGGCGCTCCTTGTAGCCGAGCCAGCAGATGCGGGCCGGGAGACCCTCGAACTCGACGTACTCGTTGGCGGCATCGAGCCAGTTGTGAAGGTGCTCGTTCTCGGGGAAGAGTTCCTTGAGCGCCTTGTCGGTGACCTCGATGTCCTTGGGATCACCGGAGAGTGCGACCCAGCGGAAGGGTCCGAGGCCTTCGCAGAACAGCGGGCGGATGTAGGCCGGGACGAAGCCGGGGAATTCGAAGGCACGTTCGTAGCCGGCCTTGCGCGCTTCGTCGCGGATCGAGTTGCCGTAGTCGAAGACCTCGGCACCGCGGTCCTGGAATTCGACCATGGCCTGCACGTGCTTGGCCATGGACTCCTCGGCGCGGATGGTGAACTTCTCCGCATCCTGCTCCGCTTCCTCGTGCCAGTCGTCGACGCTGACGCCGATGGGCAGGTAGGACAACGGGTCGTGGGCCGAGGTCTGGTCGGTGACGATGTCGACCTCGGCAGCCTCCGGGCGGTCGAGGATCATCGGCAGGACCTCTGCAGCATTGCCGACGAGCCCCACGGACAGTGCCTGCTTGTTCTTCTTGGCCTCGATGACCTTGGCCAGTGCCGTATCGATATCGGTCTCAACCTCGTCGAGGTAGCGCTTGGACTTGCGACGGTCGAGGCGGGTCTTGTCGACGTCGATGATGAGGCAGGCGCCGCCGTTGAGCGTCACCGACAAAGGCTGTGCGCCACCCATGCCGCCACAGCCGCCCGTGATAGTCAGCGTGCCGGCCAGGGTTCCGTTGTAGCGCTTGCGGGCAATGGCACCAAAGGTCTCGTAAGTGCCCTGAAGGATGCCCTGGGTGGCGATATAGATCCAGGATCCGGCGGTCATCTGGCCATACATCATCAGGCCCTCGGACTCGAGCTTGCGGAAATGCTCCCAGTTGGCCCAGTCGCCGACGAGATTGGAGTTGGCGATGAGCACCCGCGGGGCCCATTCGTGGGTGCGCATGACACCGACGGGCTTGCCCGACTGGATGAGGAGGGTCTCGTCGTCCTCGAGATCGTCGAGGGTGCGTACGATCGCGTCGTAGGCCTCCCATGAACGAGCCGCGCGACCGGTGCCGCCGTAGACGACAAGGTCTTCGGGACGTTCGGCGACCTCGGGGTCGAGGTTGTTCATGAGCATGCGCTTGGGCGCTTCAGTCTGCCAGCTCTTGGCGGTGATCTCGGTGCCCCGGTCGGCGCGGATCACGCGAGAAGGGTCGTGCTGGGTGAAAGTCGGCTTGGTGGTCATGTGACTCTCCTTCGTCGTACGGTCATAGGGTCTGTCCTGCCTACACACTCCAATTCTGACGATTCCCCACAGAAGTGGAAGTGGTACGGATCAAGTTATGTCCGACATATCGGACATCATTCATGCCACATACTTCTTAGTCGAGACGAAATCGATTCTGTAAGTAGAGATGTAAAAGGCGAGGGCTAACCATCAACAGCCCTGACAGGGATCTCACCGACCAAGCGCTCATCGATCTCTCCACCACTGCGGTCAACCTGGGCGATTCGTCATCGCAGCACTGTCCTCACCCTTGGTCACCCGGTTCTCGCTCGGCACCCCGGGGGCCTACATTCTGGCTCTGGGCGGAAGTCGCCGTCTGAGTTGAGTGGGCTGACGCATCCCGTCTGAGATACCGGACGAATGTTGTTCACCACTCATTGTCTTCCACGCCTCCCACCTCGAGGATTATCCTCATGAACGCAACGAAACAACTACTCGACGGGGTCAGGGTCGCAGACTTCTCGCGCGTGCTGGCCGGCCCTTATGCCACCGCCATGCTCGCCGATCAGGGCGCCGAGGTCTTCAAGATTGAAATGCCGGGCCACGGTGATGACTCCCGTCACCTGGGTCCTTTCACCGACACGGGATCGACGTACTTCACATCCCTCAACCGGGGCAAACGCTCCATCGAGGCCGATCTCAAGGATCCCGAGCAGCATGCGCAGCTGCTTGACTTCATCCGCACCTGCGATGTGGTCGTCGAGAACTTCCGGCCGGGAGTGGCAGCCAAACTGGGCCTGTCCTTTGAGGACATCAAAGAAGTCAAACCCGACATCGTCTACGCCTCTATCTCCGGCTTCGGACAGACCGGAACACAGGCGAAACGGCCCGCCTACGACACTGTCATCCAAGCCCTGAGCGGACTCATGTCGTCCACCGGCTTCCCCGAGGGATCCCCCACCCGGGTGGGGGAATCCATCGCCGATGTCTCCGCCGGAGTCTTCGCCGCCTTCGGTGTCTCGAGCGCACTCTTCCACCGCCAGACCACCGGGGAGGGTGCCCACATCGACATCCCGATGCTCGACGTCATGCTTGCCATGCAGCCGACGAACACGGCCATCCATGCCGCCGGGTCGACACCGAATCGCGTGGGCAACCGGCACCCGATCTCGGCGCCATTCGACACCTATGCTGCCGCCGACGGTCTCGTCGTCATCGCCGTCGCCAACGACAAACTCTTCGGCGTCCTCACAGCCACGCTCGGCAAACCTGAGCTCCTCATCGACCCGCGTTTCGCCACCGATTCCGACCGTTCGGACAACGATGAGGCCCTGCGCGCCGAGATCGAGGAGTTCACCACCGGCTACACGGTGGACGAGCTGTGCGCGATCTTCGACGCGGCGGGAGTTCCCAACTCCCCCGTCCTCA
Organism: Brevibacterium aurantiacum; assembly: GCF_003932995.1. Classification (NCBI taxonomy): domain Bacteria; kingdom Bacillati; phylum Actinomycetota; class Actinomycetes; order Micrococcales; family Brevibacteriaceae; genus Brevibacterium; species Brevibacterium aurantiacum. The sequence continues at coordinate 373,178 of NZ_CP025333.1, read as the reverse complement.
ACTTCACTGAGGCGGTCGACGGTCCGATCACCGACGGTCGAGGTCTCACCGCTACGGACGAGCGGACCGGGCATACCTTCCTGGCCCATCCGATCCTCGTCAACGGCGCCAGGCCCGCGTCTGCACTTCCCGTACCCCACCTCGGCGAGCACAATGCCGCATTCACGACAGAATCTACGAAGGAGTAGGACCATGGCTTTCGACATCAGCACCGACGAGCAGGATCTCGTCGACGCGGTCGCCCAGATCAGCAGGGACGTCCTGGTCCCGCAGGCAGCGGTCGCGGACGCAAACGAGCGCGTCTCAGATGAGACCCTGAAGACCCTCGCCGAGGTGGGGGTGCTCGGTCTCAACCTGCCCGAGGAATTCGGTGGGCCCGGAGTGGGATCCGTGGCGATGAGTCAGATGGTCGCCGCCGTCACCGAGGCGTGCGCCTCGACCGCGTCGATCATCACCGCTCAGTTCCTCGCCACCGATTCGATCCTCCTCGGCGGCACCGATGCCCAACGGGAGGAGTGGCTTCCCCGCGCCGCCGCCGGTGAGGTCATCGGCTCGTTCGGGCTGACCGAACCGGGTGCAGGATCCAATCCTGCTGAGATGTCGACGAACGCGACGAAGGTCGAGGGCGGCTGGCACCTCAAGGGCACGAAGTGCTTCATCACCAATGCCGGATTTGCCGACTTCATCGTTGTCTACGCGAAGACCGACGTCGAGGCCGGGCACAAGGGGATCAGTGCCTTCATCGTGGATACGAAGGCGGCTGGTGACGGGCTGAATTTCAATCCTCCGGAGAAGACGATGGGCCTGCGCGGCAGCCCGGTCTACGAATTCGTCATCGACACCATTGTGCCCACCGACGCTCTCCTCGGCGTCGAGGGTGAAGGCTTCACCACGGCCATGCGCGTCCTCGACCGTGGGCGCATCGAAGTCGCGGCGATGAGCTTGGGCATCGGCAAGGCCGCACTCGACGCGGCCGTGGCCTGGGCCGGCGAGCGCAGGATCAACGGCAAGCCCCTCAACCGCCTGCAGGGCATCGCCTTCAAGCTCGCGGACATGTACACGAAGTACCGCTCGGCCTGGCTGCTGACCATGGATGCCGCGGAGCAGAGGGACGCCGAGGTGGACTTCACCCGGTCCTCGGCGACGGCAAAGCTCGCCGCTTCCGAGGCGGCTGCGTTCATCGCCGATGAGGCCCTGCAGATCCATGGCGGGTACGGCTTCACACGGGACTTCCCGCTCGAACGTTATGTCCGCGACGCGAGAATCTACCGCATCTATGAGGGTTCCTCGGAGATCCAGCGCACGATCATCGCCAGATCGCTGTCGAACTGAATCAGTCGAAACAGAACCGAAACCTGCATCGGAATACGATCAGTTCGGGGTTCAAGGGTGATCGATTCGCCCGTGAACCCCACTATTCATTCCACGACCGCGATGATCCGATATGTCGGACAGTTTGTGTGACTCAGGTCTCGTATCGCTCTGATTTCGGGTGTTGACTGGGTCTGATTCATCATTCTAAGGAGAAACCCATGGCGAGCTCATCCAATTCGGGGATCGAGAAACGATCCATCGAAATGGTGCCTGACAATGAACGTCACGGCACCGCACGTTCCCAGTTCACGCTGTGGTTCGGCGCCAATACCCAGATCACCGCCATCGTCGACGGAGCACTCGCCGTCGTCTTCGGTGCCGATGCGCTGTGGGCCATCATCGGCCTGCTCATCGGCAACATCATCGGCGGAATCGTCATGGCCCTCCACTCCGCGCAGGGCCCACAACTGGGTCTGCCGCAGATGATCTCCTCCAGAGCTCAGTTCGGCATCATCGGGGCAATCATTCCGCTGGTGCTCGTCGTGCTCATGTACATCGGCTTCGCCTCGACCGGTGCAGTACTCTCCGGCCAGGCCGTCAACCTCATCATCGGCGTCGATACGCCGGCAGTGGGCATCGTCATCTTCGGCGCGCTGACCGCTGCGGTCGCCCTGCTGGGCTACAAGTACATCCACGTGCTCGGCCGGATCTCCTCAGTCACGGGCCTGCTCGGGTTCCTCTTCATCACCTACTGCGCGTTCACCAAGGTCGACGTTCCCGGACTGATCTCCAACTCGTCCTTCGCGTTTCCAGCATTCCTGTCAGCGATCGCGCTGTCTGTGGGCTGGCAGCTGACCTACGGCCCTTACGTCGCCGACTACTCGCGCTACCTGCCGCGCTCGACCCCGGCGTCGAAGACCTTCTGGTTCACCTTCGGCGGCTCGGTCATCGGGTCACAGTGGTCCATGACTTTGGGCGCCCTCATCGGCGCTGCCGCAATGACCGAGACCGGAAACTCATTCGTCGAGAACCAGGTCGGCTTCGTCGGTGACATCGTCGGCGGAGGCGTCTACGCGCTCCTCATCTTCATCGTCATCCTGCTGGGCAAGCTCACCGTCAACACGCTCAACGCCTACGGTGCGTTCATGTGCACGCTGACGATCCTCACCTCTTTCGGGGAGAAGACGAACATCCGTCGCTGGACGCGTGCGGTCTTCGTCATCGGCATCGTCACCCTGACCGTGCTTGTGGCGCTGTTGGCGTCGGAGGACTTCCTCGCGAACTTCAAGAACTTCGTCCTCGCCCTGCTCATGGTCTTCACTCCATGGAGCATCATCAACCTCACCGACTTCTACCTGATATCAAAGGACCGCTTCGACATCCCCGCCTTCTACGACCTCAAGGGTCGCTACGGCAAGTGGAACTGGCGAGCCTTGGTGGCCTATGGAGTCGGTGTCGTTGTGCAGATTCCGTTCCTCGCCCAGTCCTTCTACACCGGACCCATGGTCGAGAAGCTCGGCGGCGCAGATATCTCGTGGATCGTCGGCATCGTGGTGACATTCCTCCTCTACTTCTTCATGCTCCGCAACCGCAGCGTTGCCCCTTCGGAGACCATCTACCCGGATGTGGAGGCACTGGACGCCCAGCGCAGCCGAGGCTAAAGCTGGAGTCACCGCAGCAGCGGGAACATCGCGAGTGCATGCGGAAAATGCACATTTCAAGTCAGGCTGAGTAGGTTGCAACCTACTCAGCCTGACTTGAAATGTCTGCCGACAGGTATCACCCGGCGACTGGCCCACCTGCACATTCGCGCTTCTCGATTGACCGATAAGAAATGTTACTGATAAGTTCTACCCTCGAGTAGGATTGTGATGCCTGTCACCATACAGGCCTTGCATCAGAGACGATCGGAAGGACGGGCACACTTGTCCCGTCGGTCGGCGACACCACAACTGTTCGCGCATTCTCAATGCCGAGACACATGACAGAACAGGACCAGACACATATGGGCACGTCCCGTCATAGAACGCTTCCACACGCACGACGCTTCGCAATGCTGAGCGCTGCCACCATCACCGGGCTGACACTCGCACTTGGCACAGTGTCGGCACCCGCCCAGGCACAATCTTTGGTCCCGCAGAGCGAAGACGAAGCCAAGAGCATGATCGAGGACAGGCAGGCCGAAGACTCGGACTCCCTGAACAGAAGCAATGTCCCAGAGAGCGTCAGCGTCGAGGATGCGAAGGCAGCCGTCGACAAGTCGGATGAGATCTCCACTGCTGATGTCGAGTACGCAGCAGCGCTCGAAGACCTTCCCGACTCCGGCGTCCCCGAGGACTTCTACCAGACGCCGGACCAGTTGCCGGAGGAGAACGGCGGCGTGGTCAAGCAGACGCCGTCGAAGTTCTACGTCGATCCCATCAAGCTCATTGAGCACAATGCGAAGTCCACGACGTATATGTACAAGACCACCGACGAAAAGGGCACAGCACGAGCGGCCACTGCCACGCTGCTGACCCCGGAAGGTGCGGAGGGCGACGCGAAAGACGCTGTCGTCATCTCACCTGGCACGCAGGGCATCGCCGATAAATGCGCTCCCAGCCGGCAGATGGCAATGGGCACCGAATACGAGGGCATCTCCGTGACCTCTGCGTTGGCGGCGAAGCGTCCGGTTCTCGTCGTCGACTATGTCGGGCTCGGCACCGAAGGCGCACACAGCTACCTCAACCGCGTGGAGGAAGGTCGATCCGTCCTCGATGCGGCCAAGGCAGTTCAGAACGTCGAAGGCAGCACCATCAATGAAGACACGAAGCTTCAGCTGCGCGGCTACTCGCAGGGCGGACATGCCACGACCGCGGCATTGGAACTCGCGGATGACTGGGCGCCAGACCTCAGCCTCGCCTCCGCCTCGGCGGGTGCCGTTCCGACGGACCTCTACAAGACGGTCTCCGGCCTCTCCAGCATGCAGACAGGACTCCTGCTCTACGGAGTCTCCTCGTTCGCCGATCAGGCAGATGTCGACCTGACTGAATTCCTCAATCAGGAAGGCCTGGACAGAGTCGAAAGCGCCTCCAACCAGTGCACGATCGAAGCAGTCCTGTCGAACGCCTTCCTCGACACGAGCACTCTGACGAAGGACGGAAGTTCATTCCAGGACCTCGTCCAAGAGAAGTTCATGGATGTTGCCGATAAGCAGCGGTTGGGAGATGCCGAGATCCCAGACATCCCGGTCCTCGTCAACCACAGCCGCCTCGATGACGTCGTGCCCTTCGAACTGGGCAAAGAACTGGCCTCGAAATGGTGCGACGCCGGCCACAAGGTTGCGTTCGAGGGCAATCTCGGCCCGACGCACATCGGCGGCTACATCGCCTCGCTGCCTCGCGTCGAGTTGTTTACGAATCGCACCTTCGACGGCAAGGCACCCGTTGACAGCTGCTGGAGATTGTGAGGACAGCACAATGAGCTGACCCTCAAGACCAACACCATGAAGTGCGGTGCCGCCTGTTCACTAAGCAGGCGGCACCGCACTTTTCGTTGTGCGCTGCACTTGTCGGTAGGCACCGCTTCGCCTGACCGCGCCGGTCAGACACTCCTCAGATCTTGAGGTAGGACAGGAACATCGACACCAGCGTCGCCACGACGACCGAGTTGAAGACGAAGGCGACAATGACATTGCTGCGCACCATCTTCCATCCCTCGCGGGTGATTGCTCGCCCTGGCAGAGCTGCCGTCATCGTCGAGGACAGCACCGCGAACGTCAGATAGTCACCGAATGCCCGCTCTTCCGGCATGTCGAACTCGAGTTGCCTGGCGCCGAGGCTTCCCCCTCCGCCGAGGTCGAGTCGCATGAACTCCAGAGCAAACGAGTACACCATGACCGACCACGAAGCGACCACGTTCGCCAGCCCGAGAATCACGGATAGGACGATGCTCCCGTCCGAGCCCATGGTGACGAGGTAGATGTTGAGCACGATCGCGACGTACGCAGCCAAAGTCGCCCATGACACGGCCCCGCCGTTGCTGAAGTATCGCGACCACCAGCGCCGCTTGCGAGCCAGCGCCCAGCGCGAGTGCACTATGAGCTCGGTTTCGTCGAGCTCGTGCAGCCCGGCGTGAGTCCACAGCAGATAGATCAGCGCGAAGATCGGCCATGCGAAGAGGAAAATCGCGATGAGCTTTTCAACGACATCCCCCAGCTGCCCTGCCTCCGCGCCGAGCGGGTTGAAGTCGAGGCCCAGGACGAGCACGAGGCCGACGACCAGGGCTGGCACCATCGCCACGTTCGCCCGCATATCGTCGGTGATCGTGATCATCTGGCTGTGCGTGGGCCTCATGACGGGGCGGCTCCGCTTCGTTCGTGGCTGCTGAATTTGTCTTCAGCGTAGCCGAGACCCGATCAGAGCCTAGAGACGAATTCGAGCAGCTTCTCATCACTGCGCGGTGGGCCGACGATCTGCACCGACTCGGGTTTCGCCTGCTTGGCCGACCCAGGTGAGTTGGCCCCAGCTGCCATGCGGCTCTGGGCCTCCCCCACGGTTGCTCCGATCGGCAACGTCACTGCCGGCCACCCGAGAACGTTGAAAGGCAAGGAGTAGCGCATGAATTTCGCGGCAGACTCCGGTCCGAGCTCATCCCACGCAGCCACTTCACCGTCCATGGCAGGCGTGATGATGAAGTCAACGTCGTCGAAGAACGATTCGGCGGTAGCCCGAAGTTCTTCCAAGGAAGCCACATTGGACTGATACTCGGCCTCGGTGATGTTCTGGCCCGATAGGATCTTCGCCCAGACGCCTGGCTGGTATTGCTCGCCCTGGTCATCCAGGAACTGCTTGTGCAGAACATAGGCTTCATAGCGGCGCACAATGTCATAGAAGTCGATCCCCCGCTCAATGAGCTCCGTCAGATAATCGACGTTCGCCGAGGTGGTCGTTGCCTTCCCCGATCCACTGAGATGTTCGCTCGCCCACGCTCGTACCCCCGCGGCCGATTCGTCTGCCGCGTTGAGTAGGCTCAGGTCGATCCTCGGCGTCTCTGCAGGTGAGGAGACTGCAGGACTTGCATCCGCCCCATTCCCAGAGATCACCCTGAAGGCTGCGGTGAGCAGCGGCAGGTCTCGTGCGAACAGGCCCACCGTGTCGAAGGACGGCGACAGTGGGAAGACCCCTTCGGCCGAGACTGTGCCGAAGGTCGGTTTGAACCCGATGACGCCCTGACAGGCGGCGGGCACTCTCACGGAACCTGCGGTGTCAGTTCCCAGCGCCAACGGCACCACTCCGGCAGCAACGAGAGCTGCCGACCCCGAGCTTGACCCACCGGTGCACAGCGCGGGGTCAACCGGGTTGATGACTCGCCCGAAAGCACTCTCATCACCGAGGATGCCGTAGGAGTACTCCTGACAGTTCGTCTTCACCACCGGCAGCGCACCGGCGCGCTCCAAGAGACTCACCACCGGAGCCGATGCACTCGGGTCGGGTCCACTGCTGACGTTCGACCCCATCGTCGTGGGGAATCCAGCCACATCGATGACGTCCTTGACCGCGAAGGGAATGCCCTCGAGAGCTCGTGCTTCTCCACCGGCAGCGGCACGCTCCGCTGACTTCTTCTCAAGGGTGCGTGCGCGATCGCCCATCACCGAGGTGACGGCATTGAGGTCTCGACCGATTCCTTCGACTGCAGCCAGTGTCTGTTCGAGGCTCTGCATTGAACCCTGCTCCCCTTGCGCTCCGTTGGTTTCGCCCACGCTCCTCATCGTGCCAGAAGGCTGAGCGACGTGTCAGACGACATGCTGCTCAGCCGTGGCAAGCAATCACCCCGGTGCGATCCCCGTCCACGGCACCAGCTGCTCGACTGCAGCGGCGACGTCGAAGGCCGTGCGGTCGTCGAAGGGATGGGCGATGACCTGTAGGCCCGTCGGGATTCCGCAGTCGGCCATGCCGGAGGGCACGTTGACGATCGGCACCCGGTTGCAGATGTTGAAGGGCATCGTCATGTGCGACTGCCAATAGTGCTCGAGCCGCACTCCCCCGCCGTCGCCGCCAGCGCCATTACCAGCACCGACTTCTTCCCGGCCCACACCGTTCGAGTCGATCGTGATCCCGTCGAGGTAGCTGGCATCGGCTTCGAGTCCTGCCACCGCCGAGGTGGGGGCCAGGAGGACATCGAATCTCTCCATTGCGGTCGCAAGTTCCGCCTGGATCTGCGCCTCAGCGGCCAGCCCTTCGTAGAACGTATGACGGCTGGCGACCGCCTCGGCGTCGGCCATGATCTGGAGCGTGTAGTCGGCCAGCGTGTCCTCGTGCCCGCGCGTCGCGGCCCGCATCGCGGGGGCGAGGATATTGCCGAAGTGCGTGAACGCGGTTTCGAAGATCCGCTCCGCCGTCCACGGCAGTTCGACCTCTTCGACAATTGCCCCCGCAGCCTCGAGCGCCGAGGCGACCGCCCGGGTATTGGCGATGATGTCCTCACCGACGGGGAAGTCACCCAGGCGCAGGCAGAGAGCGATCCGCTTCCCCTTCAACCCTTCGACCACCTCGGCGGAGGTGGCATCGAAGCCGTCGAGGAAACCGGGTGAGGTGATGGTGGCGTGGTCGCTGGGATCGACGCCGACCATCACCCGGGCAAGCAGAGCGGTGTCGGCGACGGTGCGCGCCATCGGTCCGTCCCCGCGGTACCAGTCGGCGGCCAAGGGCTGGACGCCGGGAATCCGACCATAGGGTGCCTTGAATCCGACGGTGCCGGTGAACGCGGCGGGCAGCCGGGTCGATCCGGCGATGTCCGAGGCTGTGGCCAGGGGCGCGAAGCCCGCCGCCAGCGCCGCGCCCGAGCCGCCCGAGGACCCGCCGGGTGAGAGTTCAGGGTTCCACGGATTGCGGGTCACGCCCCACATCGGGGAATGGGTGACCGTCGCGCAGCTGAGTTCCGGCGAGGTCGCTCGGGCATGGACGAACCCTCCGGCTGCGCGGATGCGGGCGATGATCGCCCCGTCTGCTCCGGCCACGGTGTCGCGTTCGTGGATGAGCCCCTGGCTCAGCGTCCGCCCGGCGATCGCGTGCTTCTCCTTGGCGATCACGGGCAGGCCGAGCAATGGCCGGGCGGCGGCCGCCTCGGTGAGCTCATCATTCGATGCGTGTGCGTAGAAGCCTTCGGCCTCCCTCGCCGAGGTGACCGCCTCCTCCACGACCTCCGTGACCGCATTGATGCGCTCGTCCTCGGACGTGATCCTTCCGATCTGGGAGGTGAGGTATTCGACCGGGGAGAGTTCCGTCGACCGAAACTTCGTCAGTGCCTCGCTCGCGGACAGTGCCCAGGGTTCGCTGTTGGTCATGCGCGTGCCTCGGCGACGGATTTCCCGACCCACACTTCACCCTCGCGGTCCTCACTGAGTTCACCGTTGACCAACTCCGTGGCGACGTTGGTGAGGACGCCGAGGCCGCGGATCATGTCCTCGTCCGTAGTGAACTCGCGTTCGCAGTGGGAGACGCCGTCGACGCTGGGCACGAACATCATCACGGCGGGCACCCTGTGGTTCATGGCCACAGAGTCGTGGCCGGCCATGGTCTCGAGGCGACGGATCGACAGCCCCTCATTGGCCACGGCCTTCTCAGCCAGCTCGACACCGGTCTCCGGGAAATAGAGCTTGCCGCGGACGTCGAAGTCCTCAACCTTAATCGTGATGTCATGCTCCAGGGCGATGCTCGCGATCTGCTGGTGCAGGGTATCCCGGGCGGCCTTGACGATGTCCGGATCGGAGGACCGGAGGTCGGCGACCATGTGCACGCGGCGGGGGACGACGATGGGTGAGTTGGGTTCGACGACGTGCTGGCCGACCGAGGACACGAGTGCTTCGTCGGCGAACTCGTTGACCACGTCGGCGACGGCGAGGACGATCTTTGCGCCTGCGACGAGGGCGTCGTGGCGATCGGCCATGGCGGTGGCGCCGGTGTGGGACTGTTCGCCGAGGACGTCGATGTCGAGCTTCTGCGTGTACCAGCTGGATTCGACGACGCCGATGTTCGTGGCCTCACGCTCGAGTATGCGGCCCTGTTCGATGTGGATCTCCGCGTAAGAGATCGCCTCGGGTGGGGCGTCGGTGCCGTTGTAGCCGATTGCGGCGAGCGCCTCGGCGACTGACGTGCCTTCGAGGTCTTGGACGGCGAGCATCTCGTCGAGGTCGAAGAGTCCGGCGTAGACGGAGCTGCCCATGATGGACGGGGCGAAGCGTCCGCCTTCCTCGTTGAACCAGTTGACCACGGCGATATTGAATCGGGGCTTCTGCCCGGATTCGGCGACGTTCTCTTTGACCCGCAGGGCTGCGAAGAGGGCTGCGATGACTCCGTAGGCACCGTCGAAGCGACCGCCCAGAGGCTGGGAGTCCAGGTGTGAACCGATGAGGACGTAGGGGGCGTCGGGGACGAGTTCGAGGCAGGCGAACATGTTGCCGATCGCATCCACGCGAACCTCGAAGCCGTTGCCTTCGGCCCAGCCGCGCATCCAGTCACGGCTCTGCTTGTCCTCGAGAGTCAGTGCCTGCCGGTCGACGCCGTCGTTGTCGGTGGCGCCGAATGTGGCGACGTGGTGGAAGTAGGTGAGGAAGGCAGCGTCGCTGGACGCTGCCGCAGACGATGAGGCTGCGGTCGAAGTTCCGGGGGATGCTGTGGTCATGGTGCGTCTCTTTCTCTTGCGAGTCTGGTGCTGAAGTGGGATTCGGATCGCCGAGGTGGCCCGGCGGTCACCCCAGCCGGCCCCGGGTCTCGGGGAGGCGGGTGACGAAGATGAGGACGAGGACGATCACCGCGCAGATGGTCATGTAGAACCCTGGTGCGGTGTTGACGCCGGTGATGTCGACGAGCCAGGTGCCGACGAACGGAGCGGTTCCGCCGAGGATGGCGTAGGAGATGTTGTAGCTGATCGCTGCCGAGGTGAAACGGGTCTTCGTGGAGAAGCGCTCACAGAAGAAGGTGTAGCAGCCTCCGCCGTAGCAGCACAGGGAGATGACGAAGATCGTCTGTCCGAGGAACGCCAGGCCCATGTTGCCGCTGGTGACCAGGCCGAATGCGGGGATCGATGTGATGGCCAGGAGGATGGAGCCGGCGATGAGCATGGGTTTGCGTCCGACTCTGTCGCCGATGGCTCCGGCGATGGGAAGGAAGATCGTGTAACTGGCCATGGCGATGGCATTCGTCAGCAGTGATTGTTCGCGGGTGAGGTCGCCGGTGGTCTGGATGTAGGTGACGAAGTAGGCCGAGAGCATGTAGAAGCCCAGGGCGGTGAGTCCGAGGACGAAGAAGACCTGAAGCATGCCCACCGAGTTCTCGCGGAAGGAGTCGCGGATCGGGCTGAACTCCTTGGGGCGTTCGGCCGCGGTCTTCTTGAACAGATCGGACTCGTCGGTGCGCGAGCGGATCCAGAGACCGACGGCCGAGAGCGGCAGAGCCAAGAGGAAGGGAATGCGCCAGCCCCAGGAGTCGAAGGACGCGTCGCTCATCACAGTCGAGAGCAGCAGGATGAGGCCGCCGGCGAAGACAGAGGGCAGTGCGGTGGCGGCGAGGGTGATGTTGATCCACAGTCCGCGCTTGCCCACCGGTGCGTGTTCGTAGACGAAGGAGGGTCCGCCGACCGATTCGCCGCCGGCGGAGAAGCCCTGGCCCAGTCGGGCGAGGATGAGCAGGATGGGCGCGAACCAGCCGATCTGGTCGAAGCCGGGCAGGATGCCGATGAGAGCGGTGCAGATGCCGACGAGGAAGATCGTGACCGTCAGCGTCTTGCGCCTGCCGACCTTGTCACCGAGGGCACCGAAGAACAGCCCGCCCAGGGGGCGCATGACGAAGGCGACGCCGAAGGTGGCGAAGATGACGAGCAGTCCGGTGACTTTGTCGCCGTCGGGGAAGAAGTATTCGGAGAGGATGACGGCCGAGAGGCCGTAGAGCGTGAAGTCGTAGAACTCGACGAACTGGCCGATGCTGCCGCCGACGAGCACCTTCTTCTGCATACTCGTTGACTTGCCGGTCGGTTCCCGTGACGTCGTCGCCACCGGTTGTGTTGCGGCCATGAGTTCTCCCTCGCCGTATCCGTAAGTGTGGGAACAATTGTTACCTGGACCACGCCATCAGTCCAACAGATACTTTCTAAGCCCGGGATCAATTCAATCTATGAGTGGCTCTTCGCTCTCATTCGAACCGAGGATCTCCCGCGTCAGTTCGCTGAATGCGCGGGCCCGTCTGCTCAGGCGCACGTCTTTGGGCCAGATCATGGCGAGGTCGATGCTGGGGAAGTCATCGAGCAGCGGCACGTCGACGGTCTTCGATCCGATGTAGGTTCCCGAGGACACGGACTGGCTCAGCAGCGAATACCCGTGCCCCATCGCGACGAAGGATCGCACGGTCTCGTAGCCGGCGAAGCTGTGTCGCACGTTCGGAGCGATCCCGGCGATGCGGAAGAGCTCGTCGTAGTACTGCCGTGAGAACGGAAGATCGAGCTGGATGTAGTTCTCCTCTGCCAGCTCGCTCAGATGGATGGGTCGCGGCCCATCAGCTCCCCCGCCGAGGCGGTGCTCCAGGGAGACGAGGGCGTGCGGCCGGACGACGTCGATGAGGTAGGTATCGAAGCGTTCGGTCAGTCCCAGCGTGTAGGTCAGTGCGATATCACATTCCCCGGCGATGACCGCGGTGTGCAGTTCATGGAGGTCGGCTTCGAAGTAATTGACTCTCACGTCGGGGTAGCGTTTCTCGAACTCCGCGTGGATGAGCGGCAGTCGGGTCGGGGCGATGGGCGAGAAGACCCCGACCGTGAGATTGCCGCTCAGCGACTGGGCCAGTCCGTGCGCGGTCTCTCCCAGAGCGTCGGAGGATTCGAGGAATGGATTGACCTCGAAGAGGAAGCGTCTGCCTGCGGGTGAGAGCACCACGGAACGATTCTTCTGGCGGATGAACAGGTCGATGCCCAGGGTCCGCTCGAGCTGGGCCATGGCCGTCGAGATCGCCGACTGGGTGACGTTGAGATGCTTGGCCGCCTCGGTCATGTTCTCCCTGCGGGCAACTTCTTGGAAGTACCGGAGTTGGACGAGAGTGAAGTCGAGGGCCATAGACGCAATCATCCCACTCGACGGCACAGACACCTCTCAATCGGTGCACGGCCAATGGAATGTCTCTTCAGGGGGTCGAGGAAATAGACTTGCATCGTGCTTGCCAACCTTGCGGTCGATGACCTGCCCACGCTGCCCCACGACATTCTGGCCTCCATCCCGAGTCCGAGCGTCTCCAGCTTCCACTTGGGCCCCCTGACGATCCACTTCTACGCGCTGTGCATCCTCGCCGGCATCGTCATCGCCATCGTGCTGACCAACCACCGGCTGGTCAAGCGCGGCGTGCCCGATTGGGAGGTCCTCGACATTGCGACCTTGGCCGTCCCCATGGCCATCGTCGGCGCACGGATCTATCACGTCATCACCCATTACACGGACTACTTCGGCCCTGGGCGCAATCCGTGGAACCCTTTCGAGCCCGGTTCCGTGTGGGCGATCTGGGAGGGCGGAATCGCCATCTTCGGTTCGCTGATCGGCGGCACCCTGGGCGCGCTGATCATGTGTCGCCGGCTCAACATCAGACTCTCAACGCTCCTCGATGCCATCGCCCCCGGGCTGATTCTCGCCCAGGCCTGCGGACGATTCGGCAACTGGTTCAACCAGGAGCTTTTCGGTCAGCCGACGACTCTGCCCTGGGGTCTGGAGATCGATCCGAACAATTCGGCCTTCCCTCCAGGACTGCCCGTCGACACTCTCTTCCACCCCACGTTCCTCTACGAAGTGGTGTGGAACAGCCTGGGCGCGCTGGTCCTGATGTGGCTGGGACGCCACGTGTTCTTCCAGTGGGGACGCCTCTTCGGCATGTATCTCGTCTGGTACGGCGCCGGCCGCATCGTGTGGGAGTCCATCCGTCTCGACCCCAGCTTCGTCGTCCTCGGCCTGCGCACCAACGTATGGGCAGCGATCGGCGCTGTTGCCCTGGGTCTCCTCATCATCGGAGTCCAAAGGCTGCGCCACCCCGAGCCCGAGGAGTCTCCGTTCATCAAGGGCCGGGAAGTTGAGCCGGAACCCGCGGACTGAGCAGATCTCGCAGAACCCGGCCGACGACGGGCCTCGCCCATATCACTGCGTACTGCAGACCCCCGTCATAGTGGACTGCAGACCCCCGTCATAGTGGACTGCAGACCCCCGTCATAGTGGACGCGCGTTCGACCCAAGGCGATTTTTCGCACGCGAGTCCACTATGACGGATTGCGGGAAGGCCCGGGACGCCGTGCGCCGTGCGCACACCCCGTGCACACACGCCGTGCGCCTGCGCTGATGCGCCCGCTGGAGCGCCGGCATTGCTGCACCCGCTGCAGCGCCCGGCTGTTGCGCCTGCGGTGTTGCGCCTCGAGCAGAGACAGGAGCGAGGACTCCTCGCTCCGGCCCTTACCCCTGCGCCAGCCAGTCGCGCAGCTTACCCAGGCCCTCGGTGATGTCGTTCTCGCCGATGCCCGAGTAGGCGAGGCGGATGTAACTCCGGTCTTCCCAGTCCTGCCGTCTGCCGAAGTGCTCGCGGGTGCAGAAGGAGACTCCCGTGTTGTGCAGGGCTTCGGTGGAGAACTCGGACAACGTCGCGATCCCCTTGGCTTCCATCGCCTCGGTGACATCAGGGAATACATAGAACGTCGAGCCGGGAACGGCCACGCTCATGCCTGGGATTGAGTTGATGATCGAGCATGTGGCGTCGCGACGTTTGCGCAGCACCTCGAGCATCCGACCAACTTCGTCCTGCGGTCCCTGCAGAGCGGCGATGCCTGCCCATTGGACGTAGTGAGTGGTGCACGATTCGTCGTTGGTGTTCAGCGTCGAAATCACCTCGGCGATCTCACGCGGGGCGACCGCGCAGCCCAACCGTGACCCGGTCATCGCGAATTTCTTGCTGAATGTGTAGAGGATGACGGTGCGCTCACGCATGCCCTCAAGTGCGGCGATGGACTTCGACCGACCCTTGTAGCGCATCTCGAAATAGGCCTCGTCAGAGAGGACCCAGAGGTCGAACTCCTGTGCGATCGCTGCAATTGCTTCGCGTTCGGCCTCGGTCGATTCCGCCGAGATCGGGTTCTGCAGGTCGTTGTAGATGATGGCTACGGTCTTGTCATCGATGGAGGCCCGCAGGTGGTCGAGGTCGATGGCGAACCCGTCGGCGGTGGGCACATACCGGTAGGGAAGCGCGTTTCCGCCGAGGTACTCGATCTGGGATTCGTAGATTGGGAACCCGGGGCTGGGGTAGAGGACGCCGTCGCCGGGGTCCATGACGACCTGGAGGAATTTCGTGATCACCGGCTTGCCACCGGTCGTGACGACCACCTCGGCGGGGTCGATCGTCACGCCACGTCGTTTCCCGATATCGTCAGCCAGTGCCGCGCGCAGCTCCGGAATTCCGGGGCCGGGGCAGTAGCCGGTCTTGCCGTCCCGGATCGCCTTGTCCATCGCCTCGACGATGTGGGGCGCCATGGGGAAATTGAGATCGCCGAGGTGGAAGGGATAGACCTCATTGCCGCGGGCTTTCCATTCGGCGGCGTCCTGGGCGACCCGGAACGAGGTCTCGGTGCCCAGATTGCCAAGGCGTTGAGCGGTCTTCATTGTCGGCTCCTTCAAACGGGTGGGATGACGGTCCTGGTGAGCGGTGTACTCACACCGCCCGATCTTCGTCTCTTCCCTCACGATAGATCACCGTAACCTCGAATGTCAGCGGCGACCGGACAGTCAGTTCAGGGCCAATCCGCTTCGCCCAACGACCAGGAACCACAGGTCGATGCCGAGGAACGCTTTTGGAAGGCTGCCTAGACTGGCGACCATGAATCTCACAGTTTCCACCTTGGCTCAGCGCCCGGACCTCAAAGACGAGCTCCTCAACCTGGAGAATACGTGGCCGGAATTTATCCGGCACGATCCTCTCGGCAACCTCTACTATCATCGGGACATTCTCGCCCAGTTCGCCGATCACCTAGTCATCGCCCACACCTCGGCGGACGGGATCGTGGGCAAGGCACATGCGATCCCCTTGCTTTTCCAAGGTGAGCGCCTGCCAGAAGACGGATGGGACGGGGCGATCCGACGCGGAATCCAGACGAAGGTCCTAGGTGAGGTGCCGAACATGTTGGCCGCGCTCGAGATCTTCGTACGATCTGACAAACAAGGGCTGGGGTTGTCCGGCAGGATCCTCGACGCGTTACGACAGCATGCAAAGGACCAGGGATTCGCCGAGGTAGTCGTTCCGGTCCGCCCCAATGGCAAGAACGACATCCACGATCCGATGCCTTCCTACGCTTATCGCACGAGGGAGGACGGGCTGCCCGTCGACCCCTGGCTGCGCACCCATATTCGCGCCGGCGGGACGATCGAGGGAATCGCGCACCGCTCGATGGTGATCGCCGGAACTCTTGAGGAATGGCGGAACTGGACCGGTCTGCCTATGGATACCTCGGGACCGGTCGAGGTTTCCGGGGCGCTGACACCTGTGCTCTGCGATATCGAGCACGGCAACGCGGTCTACATCGAGCCGAACGTGTGGGTGCGGCACCGTACCAGAGTGTAAAGGGTTGGTCCCTTGGTTCAGGCTCTCTGCATTCTGACGATCCGATTCTTCGGCGCAGACATCACATACGCAGAGCCGCCAACGAAGAATTTTCGATGGCGGCTCTGCGTCGAATTGTGCGCTCAGCAAGACAGTGCCGATGTGAACCGCGGAACCTGACAACGGACCTGTCTCATTGGAGCTGCACGGAATCAGAGCGCCATAGTCACAGACTTCACCTGTGTATAGAGCTCAATGCTCTCAGGCCCGAGCTCACGTCCCCAACCCGACTGGTGGAACCCGCCGAACGGAAGTGCACTATCGAGTGCATGGTAGGTATTGACCCACACCGAGCCGGCATTCAACCTGCTTGCGACTCGATGTGCCCGGCTGAGGTCTGTGGTCCACAGTCCCGCCGCCAGTCCGTATTCGCTCTTGTTGGCAGCCTTGATCACTTCGCTCTCGTCGGAGAAAGGAATTGAGACAGCAACCGGCCCGAAGATCTCTTCTCGCACGATCGACATGTCTTCGGTCGTGTCCGTGAAGACAGTCGGTTCCACGAAGTAGCCTGAATCGCCGTGGCGATTGCCGCCCACCAACGCGTGCGCTCCCTCTTCCTTACCCGCATTGAGGTAGCCGACAACCCTGTTCAGCTGTTCTTCCGACACCAGCGGAGTGATCGCAGATTCGGGATCGTTGCCCGGGCCTACCTTCAAGGTCCGCACCTGTTCGGCCAGGGCTTGGTTGAACTCGTCATAGATCTTTTCGTGCACATAGACTCGGGTACCGGCTTCACACGCCTGGCCCGAGTTCAGCGTGAAGCCTTGTAGGACCCCACCCACAGCGCTGGGGATGTCCGCGTCTTCGAAGACAATGTTCGGAGATTTGCCTCCGAGCTCGAGCGACACCTTCTTAAGATTGCCTGAAGCTGCGTTGACGATCTTCTTTCCGACCTCGGTCGAGCCGGTGAATGCCATTTTGTCTACATCCTCGTGACCCGACAGTGCAGCTCCTGCGTCCCCGTACCCGGTGACGATGTTGACGACTCCAGCAGGGACACCGGCCTCAACCATGATCTGGCCGAGGAGCAAAGCTGTCAGCGGTGTCTGCTCTGCCGGCTTGAGGACGAGAGTGTTACCAGTGGCGAGCGCGGGAGCGATCTTCCACGCGGCCATGAGCAACGGGAAGTTCCACGGAATGATCTGACCGCAGACCCCAACAGGCTCACGCCGAGTATAGGAATGAAATTCGACTTCGGTCGGAGCCAACAGCATGGAGGGGTTGTTCGTTGCTCCTTGGATCTTCGACGGCCACCCTGCATAGTAGCGGAAGCAGTCTGCGGCGGCGCGCACGTCGAAGGCATGGGCGATGCCGATCGGTTTGCCGTTGTCCAGGGATTCCAATTCCGCGAAATCTTCTACTCGTTCCACGATCGCTTGGGAGATCCGCCACAGCAGATCTTCGCGCAGATTGGGCCGCAGCCGAGCCCAAGAGGTTTCCTCGAAGGCGGTGCGGGCCGCTTTGACCGCATGGTCGATGTCTTCCGGTCCTCCTCGCGGAACCTCAGCGAGGACGTCCCCGGTGGCGGGATCATAGGTGGTGAAGGTTTGCCCGGAAACGGAGTCACACCATTCGCCGTTGATCAGCATCTTCTGAGGCTGCTTGAGGAACTTGCTGATCTGGGGTGACTGGACCGTCGTTCGGGTCTCAATTGTTGGACTCATGATGACCTCTCTCCGACCGGCCCTGCTGGCCAGTCTGTGTTCGTGTAACGTCCGAAAAACACTCTCGATTCGCCTCAGAATGAGGTGATGATGGAGCGGATGACTTCGCCCTTCTTCAGCATCTCGTAGCCTTCATTGATCTCGCTCAGAGAGATCTCGCGGGTGACCAGGCCATCGAGTTCGAATCGACCTTGGACGTACATGTCCGCGTACAGCGCTATATCTCGTTTGACGTTGGTCGAGCCCATCAGCACGGCCTGCAGGCTCCTCTGCGCGAACAGATCAGCCAGAGATGAGTCGAACGAGGTGGTGGCACCGGGAGGGGCGATTCCGATGAGGTAGGCAGTTCCACCCGGACGAGTCATCTCCTGCACCTGTCGCTGAGTGGCACTGATTCCGATGACTTCGAAGGCATGGTCGACGCCCCCAGTCAGCTCTTGGATGGCAGCCACTGCATCCGTCTCAGCCGAATTGATGACATCGGTGGCGCCGAACTTCTTCGCCGCTTCAAGTTTGCTGTCGACGATATCGACTGCGATGACGTTCTTGGCACCGCAGAGCCTGGCACCGCTGATGGCGTTGAGGCCGATTCCGCCGGTCCCGACCACCGCTACTGTGTCGCCGGGTCGGATGTGAGCGGTATTGATCGCAGCACCGGCACCCGTGACCACCGAGCATCCGAGAAGTGCGGCCTGGGGGAATGGAATCTCGTTATTGACAACGGCCAGCTGATTCTCATGCACAAGCACCTGTTCGGCAAAGCCGCCGACGTTGACCGACTGAGCGATCGCAGACCCATCGGCGAAGGAGATCCGGGGACTCTCATCTTCCCCACGAGAGACGGCGCCAGGGTTCAGACACAAGGTGCTGTGGCCAGCCAGGCACTCGGCACAGGCACCGCAGAATGGGATCAGGCAGGCGACGACGTGGTCACCGACTTTCATGCTCGTCACCCCGGATGCGACAGATCTGACCACTCCGGAGATCTCGTGACCGCCGACAGCTGGCAGTGGCATTCCGTAGTCGTGGTCGATGAGGTGGAGGTCAGAGTGGCACAGCCCTGAGGCTTTGACGTCGACGAGCACTTCGCGCCCTCGGGGGTCGTCGATCTGTATATCGTGGGTAGTGAATTTGCCGCCCACCTCGGTGGCCAATGATGCTTTCATCGGAATTTCCCTTCTCGGTTTCTGATGTGGACCATCGACCACTGCGAGCTGCAACGGTGCGATGGCTCTTGTCCAGGCTAGGGTCGAACCGATATGAACAAGCGTCCACATATGAAACACTCTGCATACGTCCGCCTGCTCAGCTGCGCCAGTCCATTTCGGACCTATCATCGGACTGCTTGTGCCGGACACTCTTGTGAGATAGGTTTCAAAAGCACGACGAGATGAAGAAGTCTTATGCCCTTGGAGGTCACGTGCCGCAAGTTACATCGCGCAGAAGCGAAGTGGACTTTGCATGGAAGCGCTCGCAGCTGTGTGGTGTCACCCACGACTCTCTTCCGGAGAACCTCACAGACACGACGAACCTCTTCCCTGCGAAAACCGCGCTGCTTCGCGCCGCAGGCGCCACCTTGAGCGCTGTCGGCGATGAGCTCGCCGGGTTGGATCTGTCTCTGCTGGTGGCAGATCGTTCGGGCCTTCTCGTGCAGACGGTCGGCGGAGCACAGTCCCGGATCGGGGCGCAGGTCGAACAACGCGGGCTGATTGCCGGCGCAGACCTCAGCGAAGAGAAGCTCGGCTTCAACGGCATCGGAACCGCACTGGAGACAGGTCGCGGAATCACCGTCGACGGCGACGAACACTTCGTCGAAGCATTTCGCGATTTCTCCTGCTTCGGCATCCCCATCATCCACCCCGGCAGCAAGAGGCTCGAAGGCGCGCTCAATGTCACCGCTCCGACCGAATCGACTACTTCTCTGCTCGAGGGTTTCGGCCGAACGATGGTGCATCAGATCGAGCAGCAGCTCCTGCAGAACACGTATCACGACGAGTACTCTCTGATGTCCGAATTCCTCCAGGCTTCCCGAGGCACAGATCAGGCGGTCTGTGCCATCGGCGATGAGACCGTGATGAGCAATCAGAAGGCCGAGGGGCTTCTCGAACACATCGACTATGGCGTGCTCCGGAGCACGATTGCCGAGGCACGCCTCGCACGCTCGTCCCAGGCTTCCATCGCAGTCGCCTCCGACCGCCTCGTCGCAGTGGATATCCGTTACATTCGATCCGGCGGAGAAATTCTCACGCTGCACCCTCTGTGGCAGAAGAAGGCGACGATTCCTCGCGGTCGCCCACGCGCGAATATGGCCGGAGAGGTGTGGGGAGGCCGTTTGAAAGCGGTGCAGGGGCGTTCGGGCTCAGTCGCGGTAGTCGGAGAGCCGGGCACCGGCAGAACCAGCGCGGCCCGCGAGGCATCCCGCCCTCTCGAGCCCACCCTCATCGATTGCGTTGACTTACAGACTGCTGGCGCTCAGGTGTGGTCCAAACGTCTGCAGAAGGCAGTGGGCGCCACCACCGGAGCACTCATCATCGACAATATCGATCTTCTGCCGACGGCACAGCTCAGTTTTCTCCGCCAGCTGGTCAGCGACGATGCTTCCAGTGCCCGAATCGTCATCACCGCGGATTCTCACGCTCAAGAGGCAGACGGGCGTCTTCGCTCGGTTCTGTCAATGGCAGATCAATACGTGGAGCTCCCCCCGTTGAGAGAACGAGTAGCCGAGTTTCCGATCCTCATCGAGGCGATGGCGCAGAAGATTGCCAGCAAGAAACGCTTCACATTCTCTGCAACCGCATCACAGGGACTGGCCCGAGCACATTGGCCCGGCAATTTAGTGCAGCTCCGAAAAGTCCTCATGCAGGTGTTGGCCGAGCGAGCCAGCGGGCAGATCACCCTATCCGACCTGCCCGAAATCTATCGACGCGATCAGAATCAGCCTCTCTTCGGATTGGATCGGGCCGAACGCGCGGCGATCGTCGAAGCCATGGCAGCTGCGGAAGGCAACAAGAACCAGGCCGCCCGAGCGCTGGGAATGAGCCGAACGACTCTTTACCGGCGTCTGCGGAGCTTGAAGATCGAGTACTAGTACCGACAAGCCCGCGGCACGGTGTTCTGGGCTTCGGCTCAGCCCTCGCTCGGAGCGATGAACAACTTCCGCAGCGGTGCCTCGTCGACACACCAGCGGGTCTTCATCCCGTCCTCAAGCCGGACCAGCGACCCCGGTCCCAATTCAACCGGAGCCAATGCGGGTTCGTCGAACTCGATCCGGCCGGTGCCGCTGATGACGAGGAAGACTTCCTCACCTTCGACGTCGCGCATCGCCCCGGCGCCCATCTCCCACAGCCCGTATTCGGCTCCGGCAATCGTGCCCAGCTCTGCGAACGCGGTAGTTGCGTCCGGGGCCGTATTTCTTCCCGTCGCCGAGGCAGTCGCATCCGCCCGCTGCCAGTCCTCGATGGGCCCGTGGTCGAGAGAATAGTCGTGGGTGCTGATCGGCTCCATTGCGCTCATGGAATCAGTGTATCCAGCAGCCGGATCGATCGCGCTCCGTGATTTATGAAACCATCCCAGGGCCGCACGGATTCCATATGGCAATACGCCACCCCGCAACCATTTACTTAGCTCCAGCGGTGGGATAGAACTGATTCCATGTCCTACCTCAACGGCGAGGCCTCCCATTGGCTGACCCAGTCACCGCCCGAGACCACCTCTCCCTCCCCACTTCCCACCGCAAAACAGGACCTCACCATCGTCGGCGGCGGCATGACCGGACTGTGGTCGGCCTACTATGCGAGGCAGGCCCACCCCGACTGGCAGATCACCATCGTCGAGGCCAAGCACATCGGCTACGGCGCGTCGGGCCGCAACGGCGGCTGGCTCTCGACATTGCTGCCGGGCAACAGAGCCAAATACGCCGAGGCGGTCGACCGTGCCCGCACTGCTGATCCCACCGGCCCGGTCGGCTCGGCAGGACTGACTGGAGTCGAATCCGTGAGGTCCTTCCAGTCCGCTCTCTTCGACTCGATCGACGAGGTGCTCGAAGTCCTGGAACGGGAGAACATCGACGCCCATCAGGTCCGCGGCGGTCACATCGATATCGCCCAATCCGAGGCCGGAATGTCCAGGCTGCGCGAACTCTTCGACGGCGACGAACAGTACGGGTACGGGCCGGAGGACATGCAGTTCCTCGATGCCGAGGCGACCAAAGCACACATCAACGTCGACAACGCTCGCGGCAGTGTCTTCTTCCCGGGCACCGCGCGCATCGATCCGGCCCTGCTCACACGTGGACTGGCCGACGTCCTCCGGAAGCAGGGTGTCACGATCTGCGAAGACACCTCGGCGGGTCATATCGGCAAGGGCGTCGTCGCCACCGATCGGGGGCCTGTCACCAGTGACACGATCTTCGTCTGCATCGAGGGCTACTCGGACACCGTCACTGGCGACCTGCCCGGGCTGGAAGGACGTCAGGTCATTCCCGTGTTCTCGTCGATGATCGCGACCAACCCGCTGCCGGCTGAAGCGTGGGAGGAGATCGGCTGGGACGGGCGGGAATGCCTGGGCGACACAGCGCACACCTTCATCTACGCTCAGCGTACTGACGATGATCGGATCGCGCTGGGCGGTCGCGGTGCACCCTACGAGTTCGGATCCGGTCTGCCGGGTGACGGCCAAGTCCCCGCCGAGGTGGTCGATGCGTTGAGTGCGCGCCTGTCCTCGCTCTTCCCCGACCTTGAGCTCGAGGTCGCCCATGCGTGGCGCGGCGCCTTGGGCGTGACTCGGGACTGGTGCGCAGGCATCTTCTTCGATACCGACCAGCGCATCGGTGTAGCCCGCGGCTATGCCGGTCATGGGGTGACGGCCACGCATCTGGCGGCGAAGACCCTGCTCGACCGGGCCTCGGGAGCCGCCACGCCGCTGACCGGACTGCCCTGGAACGATCATTTCTCCGGTCAGTGGGAGCCCGAGCCCATCCGCTGGCTGGGCATCCGCTCGATGTACAAGATCTTCAACATCGCCGACGAATGGGAACGCATCACCGGGGCGAAGAAGACGAGCCTCCTCGCCCAGTTCGGCTCCCGCCTGGCCGGGCTCCACGAATAGACCCGGCCCAACCAACGTGGCTCCACACAGAAGTACGAGGAATCAATGACACATGAGTACCGCCGCATCGCCCCGATGGCCCAGACCTACCCAGCCTCGAACATCCGCAAGATGTTCAACCTAGGGCGTGTCTCCTTTATTGACCATTCCAGGACTGGCACGGTGGAGACGTGACTACACAGCAACGACACCGAGTCTTCACTGATGAGCAGTGGGAGAAGATCGAACCACTCCTGCCCTCAAACGTCGGCAAAAGAGCCCGACCGTTTGAGAACAACCGGCGAATCGTCGAAGGAATCGTCTACCGCTACCGCGCTGGCATCGCCTGGCGTGACCTGCCGCGCGAGCATTTCGGGCCGTGGCAGACAGTATGGAAACGTCACCGCCGCTACGCCGCCGACGGCACCTGGGACCGAGTCTTAGCTCGGGTGCTTTCCGATGCTGATGCTGCCGGTGACATCGATTGGAACATCTCCGTCGATGGCACCATCAATCGTGCTCACCAGCACGCGACGAACACGACACGCCTCGATCAGGACACAGGGGGCTACGTCGAATTACAAAAATCTGCCTGATTCGGAATGTGAACCCGCCGGGCACGGCATCGGTCGCTCACGTGGTGGGCTGACGACGAAGATCCATCATGCCGTCGACGGCAAAGGCCGGCCTTTGGCTGTCGTGGTCACCGGCGGACAGCGCCACGACGGGGTGATCCTGCCGCAGGTGCTGGCTGACATTCGAGTACCGCGGGTCGGCGGTGGTCGTCCTCGCACGTGTCCGGACGCTGTTCTGGCGGATCGAGCGTATGGGTCCAGAGCCAACCGCGACTATCTGCGTTCGCGTGGTATTCGGGCGGTGATCCCGGAGAAGAAAGACCAGATCGCGACTCGTAAGAAGCGCGGTAGCAAAGGTGGGCGGCCGCCGGCGTTCGACGCCGGTGTCTACCGGAACCGCAACGTGGTGGAGCGTTCGTTTGCCTACGTCAAGCAATGGCGGGGGTTAGCGACGAGATACGACAAGCTCGCCATCACCTATCGAGCGGCCGTCGTGATCAGCGCGATCCTGACATGGCTCCGCCAATAAAGGAGACATGCCCTAGCCTTGGACTACCCAGAGGCCGTGAAGCTGACGGTCGGCGAGCCGGACTTCAATACTCCCGCGCACATCAAGGCCGCCGGCATCCGCGGGATCGAGAACAATCAGACTCGGTACGTGGCCAACGCCGGCATCCCACCGCTGCGCACGGCGATCGCGGCGAAGTACGCCGGCCGGTGGAATCGCGAGGTCACGGCCAACAATGTCATGGTCTCCTTCGGTGCGATGGAGGCGCTGACTTTCGCCCTCGACGTCACCGTCTCCCCTGGTGAAGAGGTCATCATCCCCGATCCCAGCTTCCCGAACTATGTGGGACAGATCCACCGCCTCGGCGGGGTGGCGGTTCCAGTGCCGGTCACGGAGGACAACGACTTCAAATTCCGCGCCGAGGACGTTCGATCGGCTATCACCGACAAGACCGCGGCGATCATCATCAACAGCCCGTCGAACCCCTTGGGCTCGGTCATGGACCGGGCCGAATTGGAGACGATCGCGGATCTGGCCGAGGAGTTCGGCTTCACGGTCATCTCCGACGAGGTCTATGACCAGATCACCTTCGACGATGCCCAGTTCACCTCCATCGCCGACGTGCGCCCTGGCTTCGATCGGTTCCTCGTTGTCAACAGCTTCTCGAAGACCTACGCGATGACCGGGTGGCGCTGTGGATTCGTCATCGGGTCGGTCGATCTCATCGCGCCGATGGCCTTCCTCCAGGAGGGAATCACCTCGAGCCTTCCCGGGTTCGTGCAGGAAGCGGCACTCGCAGCGATCGAGGGCCCGCAGACCGACGTCGACATGATGGTGCAGTCCTATGCGCAGCGCCGCGACCTCATCACCGAGCGCATTGCGGGCATCGACGGCATCAGCATGCTGCGCCCCGAGGCCACGTTCTATGCCTTTGCCAACATCAAGGACTGGGGACTGACCTCGTGGGAGGCGGCCACCGCTCTTCTGGAGAACCACGGGTTGGCAACGATTCCCGGCTCGGCATTCGGGGCTCAGGGTGAGGGCTACCTGCGACTGACGTTCTCCGTCGCCCCGGAGACCATTGAGACGGCCTGCGATCGGATCGCCGACTTCGCCGCGACGCGGTAATGCCTGCCGACACCTGTGACCCGGTGAAACTCAGACCGAGCTCAAGTGGCGACCCGATTGAGGCAGGAACACGTCAGGCACCGCATCCCTCGCGTAACCGGTCAAGTCTGCGAAGTCGTCGTTGGTCAAACCCGCCGATCTGAACTGAGCGACGAGACCTGACACCAGCCTCGGCGACTCCACTGGGACACGGTCTTCCTCTGGCTCTTCTGTGCGCCACCCTTTGCGGCTGATCTGCCGGTAGAAATTCTGCCGATCGGTTCCGCTCGCCAGACCAAGGCGAAATGCCCTCTCGAAGATGGCCTGCATAGAGACTCCCCACTCGAGCTTGAGAGCCAAGAGATTGGGCAGCTTCAGCGTCTTCAGCTGGTGACGGATCTCCGCCTCCGGCATTAGGAACTCGGCTGCGAACTCATTGGCCTGGGCTTCAACGTCGATCATCTCGTCATCGACATATCCGTCTGCGTGCATGACAAGATGCCCCAGCTCATGAGCCAACGTCAGGCGCTTGCGCGAAGGCGAGGACCAGGAGTTGACGATGACCAGCGGATAGTCGGAGACCCACTGCGAAAGACCATCGATTCGATGAGTGCCCAGGTCGAGTTCACAGACAATCGTTCCCGCTGTCTCCATCAGGTCCACCACAGACCTCACTGGCCCAAGTGGCACGCGCCAAGCTGTACGAACTCGACGAGCAGCCTCCGCCGGTTTTGTGAACTGATAATCGAAGGTCGGCACATGGGTTGCCGTCTGCAAAGGCGCGCGTTCGGTGAGCATCGACATATGCATCCGGAGCTCGTTCAGTTTCGCTTCGGCAGACTTCCACATCGACACCTTGGTCGACGACTGGCGGCGCATATGCGCTGACACTCCGATGGCGGCACGCATGCGAAATTCCTTGACGAGGAACGCCGGGGTGACACCAAGCTCGCCGGCAATCCTGCGGATTTCAGAGTCCTCAGGCGTCCTGGCCCCCGAAATATATCGGGAAACAGTGGCCTGAGCAGCACCGATCGCCAACGCGAGATCAGCCTGAGTCAGGCCTCGTGCGCGCATCAGTGTCTCTATGACTTCGCCTTTCACAGTTCGTCAGTTCCAGTCTCTTCGTCGCTGTCGACGAGGCCACTGAGATCCAGTTCAGGCATAGAAGTCTCGTAGACGTCTTCCACCCGGATCGTCGCCGGGCGCTCAACTTCGCGCTCGAGTGTGACGGCCCACAGGACTCGACTATCAAGTGACTCTCGATAGGAGATGACGGCAGGACCGATTCGCCCATCCATCCACTTGTACCCGACAGCCAGATGCGTCACCTCAAGCCCATCGAGAGGAAGAGTCGGCTCATACCAACGTTTCGCCCCTTCGGTGGGGAATGCAGCGATGACGTCCCCCGCCCGGTGGCGCTTCACGCGAAGTTTGAATGAGTTCATCCATCCGATCTCACGTACCGGCTCGTCGTCAATGATCGTTGACTCAGGGGACGCGTCGATTCGACGAACGAGTTCTGCCCACACTCGCTCGTGGATGAAGCTGCTGATGAATCGCTGCGTGAATGTCGGAAACCAGGCGGGTCTGAAATCCTGGAAGTCACCCAGGTCAATGCGGGCTTGATCGACCGAATCGATCAGGGCAGTCTGAAATTCGTGCCCAACTGCGTCAAGAATCTCGTGTCCATTTTTCGCCGAAATCATACCAGTAAATATACCACCGCATTCGGAATACTGAGCCGACATCCGGACTTACACCAGGGAACCAATAGAACGCACTCCACCATTTGAGAGGCAGACATGTCGACTATCACGATCATCGGCGGCCACGGAAAAGTTGCGATGCTTGCGGCACCGCTGCTCAACAATGCCGGGCACACGGTCCGTTCGGTCATCCGCAAGGAGGAGCAGTCCTCCGAAATCGAGGCGGCGAACGCCACGCCTGTCGTCGCCGATGTCGAAAACCTCGACACCGATGCCATCGCCGAGGTGCTGGCCGGCAGTGACGCGGTTGTCTGGTCCGCCGGTGCTGGCGGATCGGGTGAGGACCACACATGGGCGATGGATCGCGATGCCGCCATCCGCGTGATGGATGCAGCCCAGAAGTCGGGTATCCGCCGCTTCGTGATGGTCTCATACTTCAATTCCCGGCTCGTCGACGGCGAAGTTCCCGGCGTCGAGAAGGGCGACGGAATGTACGCCTACTACAACGCGAAGTCACAGGCCGACGAACATCT
Organism: Brevibacterium aurantiacum; assembly: GCF_003932995.1. Taxonomy (NCBI): domain Bacteria; kingdom Bacillati; phylum Actinomycetota; class Actinomycetes; order Micrococcales; family Brevibacteriaceae; genus Brevibacterium; species Brevibacterium aurantiacum. The sequence continues at coordinate 346,041 of NZ_CP025333.1, read as the reverse complement.
GCGCACGAAGACCGACCTCGACTGGACGGTCCTCGGCCCCTCAGTTCTGACCCTCGAACTTGCGACACAGAAGATCACCGTGGACAGCGCCGGCGAGACCCGCGACCTGGACGTGCCCTCGACGTCTCGCGACAACGTCGCACATGTCATCGCCGCAGCCATTGCCGAGCCCGCGAGCTTCGGTAAGACGCTGAACTTCCACGACGGTGACACCCCCATCGCCGAGGCGGTCGCTCAGGGAGTCTGAGATCTGACCGTTCCCCGGTCACCCCGGCAGTAGCTCCCGCAGGTCCTCCCCCGCGGCAATTCGCGCGAGAAGTGCTGGTTCGCCCCAGTCGGAGGCCAGCGCCGCCTGCAGGACCTCATTCCCCGGGCCCGTCGGTGGCAGTACAAGCACTCCCTGCCGGTCACCGAGAACCAGATCACCGGGGCGGACTGTGACGCCGTCGATCTCGCAGTCAAGGACATCATCGCCGAGGCTGCCGGTACGTTTCGTCGTCCGCGCGATCAGTCCGGTGGCGAAGACCGGGAGCCTGTCCTGCACGTTGCGCAGCGCAGCGGCGTCGGTGACGGGTCCGTCGACGACGATGCCTGCGGCACCCTGGGCGATCGCGGCCGCCGCCGTGACCGCCCCGACCGGCGCGTGGAGGCCGCTGGCGACCCGGATGACGAGAACGTCACCCGGCCTCAGTGCGTGCAGTGCGCGGTTGACGGCGAGCGCATCGGGTTCGCGCAGATCGAGGGTTCTGGCCGGGCCGACCATCTGCGGCCCTTCGTTGATCGGCACCATGCGGGGAGTGCAGAATCCGTCTTCGAGGAAGTGACCGAGCGTCGGGAGCTCGACCTCTCTCAGTGAGGCGATCAGTTCCTCGGAGGCCAACTCCTCACAGTCCAGGTCCACCGCCATACCGCTCACGCCCCACCCGCTGCTTCGGAAGAATCGCTGACAACCGCGACACATTCGACCTCAAGCGAGATGTCCCAGATGGAGACGCACACGGTGGTCCGTGCCGGTTTGGCCTCTCCGAAGAAGTCCGCATAGACACGGTTGAATGGTTCCCGTTGTTCCGGCGCGGTCAGATAGGCGTTGACCTTGACGACCTGGTCGATGCCGCTGCCGGCGGTTTCCAGAACCGATCGCAGGTTGCCCAGGCACGTCCTCACCTGGTCTTCGAACGCTTCAGGCGTGATGCCGTCGGCAGCGAACGGAACCTGACCTGTGGTGAAGACGAATCCGTTGGCGACGACGGCCTGCGAGTACGGGCCGATACTCGGGGCCAAACCCGGGGCTGTTTCAATGTGGCGGATCATCGGTTCTCCACCCCCACCTCGGCGGTGGTGTCAGCGTTGACTCCGGCCTCGGCGGTATCGGCACGGTCGATGCTCTGCAGGCGGTTTTCGGTGAGCAGGAACAGGGCGATGAGTGACAGGACCGCGGAGCCGGCGATGTACCAGGCCATCGAGTCGGACTTGCCGGTGACGTCGAGCAGCCACACGGTGATCGCGGGGGTGATTGCCGAGCCCAGCAGGCCCGAGAGCATGTAGGACACGGACAGTCCGGAGTAGCGGATCTTCGCGCCGAAGAGCTCGGCGAGGAAGGTCGCGATCGGTCCGTAGTTCGCGCAGAAGGCGATCATCATCAGCCCGTAGGCGAGGAAGACTGCGGCGGGACTGCCGGTGTTCATGAGCCAGAAGAACGGGAAGGCGAGGATGACTTCGCCGGCGATTCCTGCGGCGATGATCGGGCGCCGTCCGACCTTGTCGGAGAGGCGGCCGAAGACCGGGATGAAGATGAGTCCGATGATGCAGGCGACAAGGACGACCCAGAGCATGAAGTTGCTCGACAGCCCCTTTTCCTGGGTTCCGTAGTTGACGCCGGAGGCAACCATGAGCGTGAATGTTGACCCGGTCGACAGGGTAGCGACGCCGCCGAGGATGACGGGTTTCCAGTAGTGGCGCATGAGGTGGGCGAAGGGCAGTTTGGCCTTCGCACCCTGTTCGCGGACCTGCTGGAAACTCGGGGTCTCTTCGATGTTGAGGCGAATGTAGATGCCGACGGCGACAAGCAGCACGGAGGCGATGAACGGAACCCTCCAGCCCCAGGAGATGAGCGCTTCCTCGGACACGAGACCGGTGACGATGAGGAAGGCGAGGTTGGCCAGCAGCGTACCCACGGGGACTCCCACCTGGACCATCGACCCGTACCAGCCTCGACGCTCCTCGGGTGCGTGTTCGACGGTCATGAGAACCGCTCCGCCCCATTCGCCACCGAGTGCCAGCCCTTGGATGATGCGCAGGGTGAGCAGGATGAACGGTGCGGCGATGCCGATCGTGTTGAAGTCGGGGACCAAGCCGATGGCCAGGGTTGCACCACCCATGACGAGGAGGGAGACGAGCAGCATCGACTTGCGTCCGAGGCGGTCGCCGAAGTGTCCGAACAGGACCGCTCCCACCGTGCGCGCCAGGTAGGCGGCGGCGAAGGTGAGGAACGCGAGGATCGTGCCCAAAGCCGGTGAGAGTTCGGGGAAGAACACCTGGTTGAACACCAGCGCCGAGGCGGTGCCGAAGAGGAACAGGTCGTACCATTCCACGGTGGTGCCGATGACGCTGGCGGTCGCGATCTTGCGCATCTTCGCGCGATCGAGGCGAGCGCTGGCGGCTGTGCCGGTGCCCGAGTTGTCGACGGATCCGTCGTCGGTGCGAGTGGGCGAACTCATGGTGGTGCCTCCAGAAGGGCAGATGAACAGTGAACGAAGTGACTGTCATCACTCTTCCGTGCGGGCACTCCCGCGACAATGACGATTCACACCAGTGTCGTTGCCGAAATTGTGTATTTGCACATTTGCGGTGTTGGGCCGCCCGTGTGCCACCCGCTACCCGAACCTGCAAGACCACTCCACCTGCACCGCGCTTTTGCAGGTTCGGGTAGCCGATGGCGACCGGTGACTCACCCCGCCGAGGCGAGCGCTGCGTTCCAGCTTCCGTAGAACTTCCGTACCGCCGCGGCCGAGGGCACTTCACCCTTGTGTTCGGCGGCGTATTCGCCGTAGGCCTTGTAGGTGGCGCCGAGATCACGGTCGTCGCAATCAGCGACGAACATGGCGATGGCTTTGTCGTAGGCGGCCTCGTCGAAGCGCAGTTGACCGCGAGCTCTGCCACTCGAGCTGGTCGCCAGGCCCGCGGCCTTGAGCGCGTCGTTCCAGGAACCGAATCGCTGGACTGCCGTCTGGCTGGTCGGTGGCCACACGCTCGCGCCCTTGATTGAGGCCACGCCCAGGTGTGCGAGAACTGCAGTGCGCTGCTTTTCGTATTTCGCTGCGGTCAGCGACACCGCCTCGGCCTGACTCCGCACGCACGAAATGGAGTCGGACACCTCGGCGAGGGCCTTCTTCACACCCGGCTCGTCGGACAGCTGATTGCGGAGGGCCACCTCAACCTCGGCGAGGATCTCGCGGTCCTTGGGACCGAGCGCGGACGGAGACGTCGAGCGCAGGTATCCACCCGTGGCAGCGATGAAGAGCAATGCCCCGAGCACGGCAGGCGAGGAGATATGAGTCTTGTCAGCAGCGAAATCAGTCATCCCTGCCATCTTACGCGGCAGATGTAGGAGAAGGATCGGTCGTTCCAAGCTGGTCACACCGCGTGCCGAACCAGGTACATCGATCGTCTCACCTAGACAAGGATCGACTTTAGAGTCAGTCGTATTCCCGGCCGACCGGCTGGGAAAAACTCTGAAGAAGGAGACTGCGATGAGGATGAAAAGAATGCTCGGGATCGGAGTGACCTCGCTCGTTTTGGCCTCGGTGAGCGTGGTCGGCGCCAGTCCAGCGCAAGCGGGCACGAGCAAAACCACCTACGGCTACTACCCGACCCTCGAACGGTGCGAGCAGTGGGTGTTGGGCAGATCCCTCGCCCAAAAGTTCCAGGGCAGGAAGGTGATCAAGAAGCAGTGCTACGTCGTCCGTCCGGGTGAGAAATATATGGGCGTGGTCACCTCCATCGGCTGAGGACCACTGGACGATCGGCGCCTGCCCACCGAAGATGTTCACCCGGCGAAGACAGCGAGTGCTCCGGTGGCGATGAGTGTGGTCAGGGTCGTCCAGGCTGCGATGGCGATCCCTTGCCAGAGCAGGATCCAGGAGGTCTTGACGCCTGCGCTGACCAAGATCGTCGAGGTGATCTGGGTGGGGATGGCCAGGGGGCCGAGCAGGCTCGCGCCCGGGACTCCGAAGCGGTTGAGGAAGCGTTTGAACTTGATGCGGCCCTTCGATTCGGGCTTCTTTTCGACAGGTGGCTGGTCTAGGAACCTCGCTTCACCCTCCGCCGTTGTGCTCGAATCGGCAGGTGTGCTCTCGTCGGCAATGGCTGCTCCGGGCCCTCCGACCCCAACGGGAATGCTCTCCCGAGTTCGGCTCCGGCGAGTGACCACGGCCCTGCGTGCCCGGGCACCGAGCAACACGATGACGGTGACGCAGACGAAGTTGCCGATGGCCCCGGCGAGGCCTGCGACGATCGGGTTGAGTCCGGCCCACACGCCGATGACGGCAGAGATCTCCCCTTCGACGAAGGGCACTGCGCCGGCGAGCGCGATGATGAGCGGTTGCAGGAGGTCGGGGACGTGGGAGGCGAGGTCCTGGAAGAAGGTGATGACGGTGTTCATGATGTCCTCTGGAAGTAGTCCGATTGATTACTACCAGTGGAAACTGTGTTCTCAGAACAGGGTCAAGCCGTGATGGTCGAACACCGGAAATTCACAGCTGAGCGGGCTTTCACACCATCACCTCGGCGGACTTCAGTTGGATTCCTTGGCCGCCTGGGCCTTCACGAACTCGATGAAGTGCTCGCGTTCTTCGTCCGAGATGTCCAAGGTCGGGAAGATCTGGAGGAAGGCTCGTTGGATGACATCGACCTGGGCGCTGTTGTAGAGCTCGGTGATCGAACCGGCGATGGCCGACTGTCCGATGCTGATGTCTCCGCGCATGCCGTGTGCTGGTGCGAGCAGCCAGGGATTCGCCTCGAGATGCGCCTTCATGCTCGGCGCGACGACCTCGGCCAGCCGCGCTCGCGTGGCTTCATCGGCGTCCTCGGCGAGATCGTCGATTTCCCTATCGGCGGGTGAATTCGTGGCCATGATCGACTTGATCTCGGTCATCGTCGTCTCGTCATAGAGCCGCGAATACAGTGACATCAGGTTGCGGTCGGGAGCTGACATCTTCGCCGCGATGTCGATGAAGCCGGCGGCGGTGTCGATCGGGGCGCCGTACTCGAGCAGCTCCGCAATCTGCCCACGCGCCTTCTCCAGCTCGGCGATGGTCTCGCCGAGTTCGACGTCGAGACGTTTGAGCGTCAGCTGCTGCGCTTCATGATCATCTTGAATGGAGCCGATGTCAGTCAGCGGAATTCCGAGGTCGCGCAGCCGCCTGATCTGCAGAAGCCTGAGCACGTGGGCCGCTCCGTACTGCTTGTACCCGTTGCTCATCCGTTCGGGCTGAGCCAGCAGCTCGAGCTTGTGATAGTGCCGGATCGTGTTGACCGTGGTGCCGGTCAACCGCGCCAATTCGCTGGTGCTCCACCCCACTGGCCGTTCCCCTCGCCGCCGCTGCGTCTTTGTCGGACAGTGACTAGTGTATTGGCCCAGCCAGAACGCGAGCGTGTTTAGACTGAACCATGACTGAGTTCAAGATCGGCGACACCGTCCAAGTCACCTCCGGAGCCATGGCCCACAGCGTCGGCACCGTCGTCTACCTCTATGAGGAGACAGGCAAGTACCTCGTACGCACGGGCGTGGGCGCACAGGACTACTATTCCCCGGACGAGATCGAGCTGTTCAAGCCTTGAACTGCCTCCGTGACTCCATGCAGTCACGGATACCGTCGCGCTAAAGTGTATGCATGGTCGTCGAACCACCAGCCGCCGAACGGCGAGAAACGCTGGGCGTCTACTTGATTCCCTTCAGCGTGTGGGCCCTGGCAGCACTTGCTGCCGTCGTTATGTGGGCTGTCGCTCCGGCCCACAACGTCGATGGGTCGTGTGAAGGCATTGGTTTCGGCTAGCTCTCCATCTCCACGCGACACGATCGCGATGCTCGCCATGTTCTTCGGCATTCCCGCGACCATCGGCTGGCTGGGGTTCTGTGCAATCGTCACGGCCCTCCTGAACAAGACGATGCGGGCGAAATGGTGGGTGCGAGGGCTTGCGTCCCTGGCTATCTGCCTCACAGTCAGCGCGATCACCGTCGCTCTCATTCTCCTCGCAGGGTAACGCCACCCCTCGACGGTTCTCAGCGCAGTCGATCCAGCGCATCCTCGGCGCGGGCGAGTCGCTTGTCTGCGCACAGCTGCCACCAGTAGTCGCCCCGTTCGCCGAGTCCGTGCTTGGCGATATTGACCCGATTGCGGGCCGCGCTCACGTCCTCGTCCGTGCCTGTCTTCTTTGCAGTCCGGACAGCGTTGCGCGCTGTGCCGAGGTGGCTTTTCAGTTCTGCGACCATATCCTCAGGCAGTTCCGGATCGGTTCTGCGCCATTTCCGGCCCTTGATGACCATCCATTTCTGCGCATCGGTGTATTCGCACTCCCCCTCGTGGCCCATGATCAACAGTCTGTTCTCCTTCGAAGACTGTGTCCACATCGCGTGTCCACACGATGTTCTGTGGGCGCTGAGAACCGGCATGTCCGCCCTCAATGAGAAGATGGCACGGTGCCCGCCAATGACCATGCTTCGTCCCATCACACCGCCGGGTGGCGTGATGCCTTCGCCTCCCTCGCCGAGGTGGCCCCGCAGGAGTACACGCCCGTGGCCTTGGGATTCGAGCTCGTCGAGGTCGTAGCCCGGACATGGTTCGAACCGAAGCACTCGGTGGTTCTGGAGAAGCAAGCGGTCTCCCCCGGCACTGATCCCAGCCTTGCGATCCGCCCGCTGATCCTCAGCGAATCCGGCAACTGGGTGAAGAAGTCCCTGACCTGGCGCACCATCGATCGCATGGCCAGACAGTTCAACGTCGATCCCCGCCACCAGGAATGGTTCACCCAACTTTCGGGACTGCGCACCCGGGACAAAACCGACTTCACACCCGATGGCGCGCCGTACAACCTCGGCGATTTTCACACTCCGCTGCTGTGGGACATGTTCGCTCAGGCCGCCGAACTTGGGATCGAACTCGTCGGCGTCAATCAGGGCATGGACGTGCACATCGGGCGTGAGTCGAAGGCGATCATCGACGTCAACCGGGTGAAGAACCAGCTGCGGGTGCAGCCACGGGTCACGATCGATCAACGCGAATTCTCACCGGGTCTGACCAAGCCCATCTGGACGCACGGGTTCTTCGGCGTCGATCTGCGCACGGGCTTCACCGTAGCCATGGCACCGGCGGCCAAACCGACCGCACAGTCAGCACTCTCAGTATTCCAATCGCCCGGCCCGATCACGATCCCGGCAAGCGAATCCGAAGAATTCTTCGAGGAGTACTACCCATTGCTGCGTACTTCCGCCGAGGTCGTGAGCACCGACGAGACGGTGAAGTTTCCCCAGTTCAGCCAGCCGCGGCTGGTCCTCTTCATGGTCTACGGTGCAAAGGACCACCTGAGCCTGCAGTGGTACTGGGAGTACTCGGGACCGCGCCGGACCCTGCCCGTGGTGCCCCTGTCGAAACTCGGCACCTCCGCCATCCGCACCACAGCGGGCGCGCGCAGCACCACTCCGACGCCAGACCCACGCGACAACCGCGACCTTGAGCATGAGGGCGCTGTGCTCGACCAAGTCGCGTCCGTCCTCGCCGAGACTCAACCGCCCGGCCACCCCCGCGACATGGAACTCACGGACGCCGACACCGCGGACTTCGTCGTCAACGTCCTGCCTGGGCTTGAGGAGATCGAGCACGTCAAGGTCATCACGCGCGGGAAGAAGCAGCCCTATCGTGAGCTCGGCGGGGAACCGAACATCACGATCACCTCGGTCGAGTCGGAGAAGAACGACTGGTTCGACCTCGGCTTCCAGATCACCATCGACGGCAAGCCCATCCCCTTCGTCAAGCTCTACAAAGCCCTGGCGTCGGGGACGAAGAAGATCAAACTCGTCGACGACACGTTCCTGTCGCTGAACAAACCCGCCTTCGACAAACTCAAGGCACTCCTGGCCGAGGCCGATCTCATCCCCGAGTGGGAACCCGAGTCGCCCAAGATCACGCGCCTGCATGTGGGCCTGTGGTCGGAGTTCGAGGAGCTCGCCGATGAGACTCTGCCCGCCCAGTCCTGGCAGGAATCCGCGCAGGCACTGCTCGACCTCGACCACCTGCCCGCCGTCGAAGTCCCTCACCTGAACGGCGTCACCATGCGGCCCTACCAGGTGCAGGGATTCCGGTGGCTGGCGCTGCTGCACAAGTGCCACCTCGGCGGGATCCTCGCCGACGACATGGGCCTGGGCAAGACCCTGCAGACCCTGGCACTCATCGCCCACGCGAAGCCAGAGCTTCCGTTCCTCGTCGTCGCCCCCACCTCGGTGGTGGACAACTGGGCGAAGGAGGCCGCAAAGTTCACCCCTGACCTCGACGTTCGCGTCGTTTCCGAGTCAACGAAGAAGAGACAGAAGCCCCTCGCCGAGGTGGTCGCCGGTGCCGATCTCATCGTCATGTCCTACGCGATGCTGCGCCTGGACGAGGATCCGATCGCCCGTCTGGACTGGGCCGGTTTCATTCTCGATGAGGCGCAGTTCGTGAAGAACAGCTCCTCGCAGGTCCACCTGGCTGCGAAGTCGGTCAACGCACCCTTCCGTCTGGCGCTGACGGGCACTCCGATGGAGAATTCTCTGCGCGATGTGTGGTCGCTGTTCTCCATCACCGCACCTGGACTCTTCCCCAGCGCGCATCGCTTCGAGAAGGAATACGTGCGGCCCATCGAAGGCGGTGAGGATCCGGGACGAATGGGACGGCTGCAGAAGCGGATTCGACCGTTCATGCTGCGCCGCACGAAGGATCTTGTCGCAGCCGATCTGCCGGAGAAGCAGGAGCAGGTCATCAATGTCGAGCTCAACGCTGCTCACCGCAAGCTCTACGATCGGGTGCTGCAGAAGGAGCGGAAGAAGATCCTCGGCTTCATCGACAGCGAGTATGACAAGCAGCGCTTCATCGTCTTCCGCTCACTGACCCTGCTGCGCATGCTCGCACTCGACCCGCGCATTGTCGACGGCGAACACGAAGGTGTGCACTCGTCCAAGCTCGCCGCCCTCATGGAACGCCTCGAGGATGTCGTGGCGGAGGGCCACCGGTCAATCGTGTTCAGCCAGTTCACCTCCTTCCTCGACAAGGTGGCCGAGGATCTCGATCGCCGAGGTGTCCCCTACGTCGTCCTCGACGGCTCGACTCGCAATCGCGGCCAGGTCGTCGACGAGTTCCGATCCGGCGCGGCTCCCGTGTTCCTCATCAGCCTCAAGGCCGGCGGTTTCGGCCTCAACCTCACCGAGGCCGACTATGTCTTCCTTATGGATCCGTGGTGGAATCCGGCGACGGAGAACCAAGCGATCGACCGAGCGCACCGGATCGGACAGACGAAGAACGTCATGGTCTATCGCTATGTCGCCGAGGGAACGATCGAGGAGAAGGTCCTGGCCCTGCAGAAGAAGAAGGCTGAGCTCTTCGACTCCCTCATGACCGACGGCGGGGCCTTCGAAGGGCGCGGCCCCAACGGTCAGGCATTCAGCCAGACGGTGACGGCCGAGGACATCCGGGGACTGCTCGAGGGGTAGCACAGCGCCAACCAACTATCCTGATAGTGACGATGACTGATGACTCAAAAGCGACCCGGGAGCAACGCTGGCAGGAACGCCTGGCAGTGCCGGTTCTGGTCGCCGCACTCGTCTCGATCCCAGCAATCTTCCTCACCTTCCTCTCTGAGCCGTGGAGCGACGCCGGCAGAGTCATCAATCTCTTGTCCGGCTTGGTCCTCGTAGGTGAGACGCTCATACTCTTCCTCGTTACTCCTGACAAGAAGTCCTGGTTCAAACGGCACCTGTGGCTGATCGTGCTCACAGTTCTCGTGATCATCGGAGTCATCTTCGCCCTCGGCCCCGTGCAGCTGTTTCGCATCATTCGACTCGTCGGCGCATTACGTATTCTGCGTACAGGCAGAATCATCAAGGCCGGGCGACTACTCTCGGGACGCATCAGCGGCAGATGGAATCGTCTCGCAGCCCTGGGTGTCTCAATCCTGGTCGCGATCTTCGTCGCCGCCACGCTGGCCGATCCGACCTCGACGGTGCGCGAGATACTGCGCGGCGTCCTGCCCTTCGATTTCGGCCCCATCGCGGTCATCGCCTCAGGACTGGTCTTGGCCGGAGCCACGTTCATCGTCCTCTTCGATCGCAGCAGCAAAGACGAATTGGACGCAGAGCCTGGCAACGATGGCGGTCAGAGCTAAAGTCACCATCCGCCCGAGAATATTTACTTTAGATTGCCTAAAGTAAATATTGACGGCCACCTCGTGAGCTGAGGTTCGCAGCAAGCTGCACGAGAGGACGGCGCCCAGCGGAATCCGCGATAACTACGTGGCGGTCGCTGAGTCAGCCCTTGAAGTAGTAGCTCGAATGCGCCGCACACCGAGGGTTGAATGCCGCCGCGCACTCGGGACAAGCATCGGTACTCCGGTACGTGTCGATCGTCAGCTGTGACCAGCACATTCCGCAGAGGATGGCCGCCTGTTCCCACTTCTCACGCGGCCATTGCTGGGCGGGATGATCGGTGGTCTCGGCGTGGCAGAGGTGGCACGGATAGTACCGGTCGCAGCACGCGAAGCGAATGGCGATGATGTCGAGCTCGGTCGCATAATGCTCACAACGCGTGTGCTCATCGACCGTCTTGCCATAGACCTGAGGAAACCTCGCCACCCCGCGCCCACCTTCCCCTCATTGAGCCGCTGCCAGTTCTCACTCTAACTGCCAACGCGCCCCGTCCGAGTAGAGTGAAATCCCCGAACCGATGAGGATCCATGCCGCAGTCTGCAGAGTTCGTCACCCCCTTCGCCGAGGTGGCCCTGAGCAACATCACCCGTGACTATCCGTACGCCGCCCACCACGTCGCCGGGTCACCTGCCGACATCGTCGAACCGCGGAAGAAGAATCCGGCCTTCGCGAACTCCTTCGACTGGCACTCCAGCGTGCACATGCACTACCTGCTCGTGACACTGTTGAACAGCGAGACCGCCCAGGCCGCACCCTGGCGTGACGAGGCCATCACAGTCCTCACCTCGAACCTCAGCACAGAGAATCTCGGCGCCGAAGCAAAGTTCCTCCGCGAGCACCCGACCTGGGAGCGTCCCTATGGCTGGGCCTGGGCCGTCGAGCTCGTGTGTGCACTTCGGGCCAGCAATGACCCGCGGTTACGTGGCCTGGCTCCCGGCGCCGAGGTGCTCGCCAACACTGTCTTCGACCTGACCGTGGCATGGCTGCCGCACATGCCCGAACCCGTCCGCCATGGAATCCACCCGAACACCGCCTTCGGTCTGCGACGCATTCTGCTCGGCGCACGAGAACTCGGCCGACACAACGTCGTCGACGCAATCGCGGCATCCGCTCGTCGCTGCTTCGCCGACGATCATTCCTGGAACTTCGTTCAGGAACGCAGCGGCCAGGACTTCCTCTCCCCCGGATTGTGCGAGGCCGACCTCATGGCCGAGATCCTCACCCCCGACGAGCTCGCCGTGTGGCTGCCGGACTTCCTCTCGGAACTGACGCCGGAGTCTCCCGCACTCTCCCCCGTCGAGGTCCTCGATCCGACGGACGGCTATCAGAGCCACCTCTATGGTCTAGGGCTCTCCGTTGCCGCCTCGATCATGCGCTTGGCTCCACGACTGCTTCAGATTACCGAGGACTCAGGCAATCTGGACCCCGCCGACCGCACCAGGGGCTTCCTCACCCGAGTCGACGCACTCATGGCACCGGGACTCGAAGCCGCAGTCTCCGACGAGTACATGGCCTCACACTGGGTTGCGACTTTTGCGTGGGAAGTACTGGAGCTCAAGAAGGATTGAGATGGATAGGTACGGCAGGTGACCTGCGGACCCCAAAAGGCACGGGGGTCGTGTAAGTGTCTGCTCTCCACCCAAACCTGGTGGTCGACTATCGTCCAGAAGTTACTGCCACAGGAGCTTGGTGTTCCAACTCGCAGGGAAGCCCATGTCCAAATCCGGCGTGACTACACGATGTCCATCGGGTGTGATTAGCGGGAGGCTGAAGGACAGGATGTGATCTCGAAACCTGGCAGGCCAATCACTCGGTTCAGAATGTGACCTAAGCATGAAGGCCAAGACGGCGGCATTTATATAGAGCCGCTTGCTCTCAGTTGAAGTGCGAGAATATCCAGGGGTTGAGACGTGGTCCAGCAATGGGCCAGCTGTGTGCCTGGGCGCGATCGACTGCGCGCGCTTGAAGTGTCGGTTGAAAAGCCGCGAGCCATGGGCGCAGTAGTTGCGCAAATCGGCGACTGCCCGGACGACTTTCCCGAACGGGGCGGGATGCATGAAGCCAAAATCATTGGCCACAGCCCGGGCAACAGCGGACTTCATCAGCTCGAAGAGATACGGCAAGCTCCCGAAACTGAGAAGTTCGGTTACGGCCCAGACCGGTAATGGTTGAGAGGGATATTTCGCTAGGTGATGAGCAACAAAGTCCTCTTCCGGCTTCGCACTTCCTATGGCTCTATCGACGGTGCGTTTCCAGGCCTGGAATTTAGTTTGAGGTGGCTGACTCCTGGGGATCAGCGTATTGCACTTCGCGGTGTCAAGGCAGTTTCGGTCTAAGTGCGCAGCCGGATCCAACCTGGCCAAAGCGTGCGCAATCGAAGCACGCAAGCGAATTTCGAAGTCCAAAGTCCCGTCTAGGCAGATGCGGGCCAACTTCATGTCGAACTCTTCAAGAGTTATGACATGATCGATGCTCGCCCCTGTCATGTACGTGGCAGCTCGGTATTCGCGCATTGCGGCATTGATCTGGTCGGCAGGCAGCAGCTCACGGAACACGTAGCGGTATGCTCCAGACCGGTGGTAGCCCACCCGAGTGAGGAAACCGAGGGCGCGTGCGTGATTCGGAATCTTCAGCCCAGCTTCAGCCAAGTCTGTAATCAGATCCTCGCGCTCTTTGAACGCTTTTGTGAAGTGCATGCAGCTCATTATCGCGCAAACCCTACGTGTCAGGCTTGAGCGGTGCCAAGGTGTCAGAGCAAATCAGTCCGACCACGTAGGGCGAGAACTAGGAAACCCAACATAATGTCGAATCTCGTTATGGCCGAAGTAGGCCAAAATGGGTCCATGAGTAGTTCCGGACCGCGTGCCGGTGGACCGTCCCGTCGAAGGTCGTTCACCCCCGCGCAGAAGCTTGAGTTGTTGACCGAATACGAGGACGCCTGCACCCGCAAGGAAGGCGGAGCATACCTGCGCGGACAAGGACTGTATTCCTCACAGATCGCCGAGTGGCGAAAGCTCCGTGATGCCGGTGCTCTCACGGGTAAGAAACCCGGCGAGACCATTGGCAAGCTCTCCGCGGAACAGGTCGAGATCGCGCGTTTGCGCCGCCAGCTGGAGGTGAGTGAGGGCCGGTTAGAACGATCCGAGGCAGCCCTGGACGTCATGGGAAAACTCTCAGCGTTCTTCGAGAACGCCATCGCAGAGTCACCGGACGAGCCGAAGTCCAAGAAGAAATGAAACACGCCTACCGTGAACTCCTCGACATCAAGATTGCCACCCGGGAAGCCGCGAGGCTGGTCGGGCTCTCACGCACCACGATCTATCGCAAACCGCCCTCGCCCGTCGACCAGTCGCCGGTGGTACCGCCGAACAAACTCAGCCCGGACGAACGAGCCGAGGTCCTCTCGGCGTTGAATTCCCCGGAGTTCGTCGATCTTGCGCCCCAGCAGGTTTATACGAAACTCCTCGATGAAGGCATCTATCTCGGGTCGGTGTCGACGTTCTACCGGGTGCTGAAGGACAACGAACAGGTCGCCGAACGCCGCCGGTTGGCCACGCATCCGGCCCGGACCGTTCCCGAACTCGTCGCCACTGCACCAGGTCAGGTGATGTCGTGGGATATTACGAAGCTGGCTGGGCCGGTGAAAGGCAAGTACTTTGACTGCTATGTGATGATCGATATCCATTCGCGATTCATTGTCGGTGCCCATGTCCACGCCACCGAATCCGGGACCCTTGCGGTAGAGATGATGAAGGAGATCTTCGGCATCCACGGCATCCCCGATGTCGTCCACGCCGATCGCGGGACATCGATGACGTCGAAGACCGTTGCTGGGCTGCTGTCGGATCTTGAAGTCACCCGGTCTCATTCCAGGCCCCGCGTGAGCAACGACAACCCGTACAGCGAGGCACTATTTAAATCGTTGAAGTACGGGCCGACGTTTCCCGATCGCTTCGCTTCTCTGGCCGATGCGCGTGCCTTCATCAGCGGATTCGTGGATTGGTACAACCATGATCACCAGCACTCCGGGATCGGGTTCCACACCCCGGCGAACGTGCATTATGGTTTCGCTGACGCGGTGGCCCTGAAGCGTTCGCAGACCCTGGCGGCTGCCCGGGCCAAACACTCAAACCGTTTCACCACCGACACTGATCCCAAGATCCTGGCCCTACCCGGGCCAGCCTGGATCAATGAACCGAAGAAGACGGCCGAAGCGCAAGCAGCTTAACCGTCGCTTCACTCACCTTGGTACCGCTTGACTTGAAAATTTCCGAAATGAAAATCGTCTCCTTGAGTCCGAGGACTCAGAGGGAGACGATGTCTGATGCCCCCAGCTTAGCACTCGGCGAAGGAATATTCACTGCGCTCGTCGGCGCACAGCTCCTGCGATCCCCTGTGCGCCAGCTCCTGGCACCGCCGTTAGCGGCCACCCAGGTAAACGGAAGAATACGACAGCAACAAGGAACCCCTCGTCGAGTTCCGACGCTCCACCGGTTCGCTGACCAGCGCCCCTCTCTCACTCTGGAGATGGCACCACCGGCAGTTCCGAGGTCATCTCGTCACGGGGAACAGCCTCGGCGCTGTCGGCCGTATTCTCGACACCATGGTCGGCGGGCAGACCGGTCAGGCGTTCGGGTTTGAGGATCTCCTCGAGCTGGACTGGGTCGAGCAGACCCTGTGCAACGACGAGGTCAGCGATCGGTTCATTGGTCGCCAGTGCCTGCTTGGCCAGCTGCGCGGCCGGGGCGTAGCCGATGACCGGGGCGAGTGCGGTGATGACGGTGACGGAACGGGCTACGGTGTCCTCGAGCGCTGCCTCGTTGGCGGTGATGCCGTTGACGCAGTTGACGCGGAAGGTCTGGCAGGCACGCTCGAGCCAGGTGATCGACTGGAACAGGGAGTGGGCGATGATCGGTTCGAAGGCGTTGAGCTGGAGCTGGCCGCCCTCGACGGCCATGGACACGGTGACGTCGGCTCCGGCGACCGAGTAGGCGACCTGGGAGACGGCCTCGGGGATGACGGGGTTGACCTTGCCGGGCATGATCGACGAGCCGGCCTGACGGGCAGGCAGGTTGATCTCACCGAAGCCGGCCTGCGGGCCTGAGGACAGCAGACGCAGGTCGTTGGCGATCTTCGACATCTTCAGAGCGCTGCGCTTGAGCGCCCCGGAGAAGGTGATGAAGACGCCGGTGTCGGAGGTGGATTCGACGAGGTCGCCGGCGGTGACGAGCTCGAGTCCGGTGATTGTGCGCAGGTGCTTGATCACCGCTTCCTTGTACCCGACCGGGGCGTTGATCGCCGTTCCGATCGCCGTGGCGCCCATGTTGACCTCACCGAGGAGTGCCACCGCGTCTTCGAGCCGCTGGACGTCCTCATGCAGAGTGGTGGCGAAGGCGGTGAATTCCTGACCCAGGGTCATCGGCACCGCGTCCTGGAGCTGGGTGCGACCGACCTTGATGATGTGGGAGAACTCGCGCCCCTTCGCGGCGAAGGCATCGGCTAGGAGCGTGAGTTCGCCGAGGAGGTTCTGCAGTGAGAAGGCCAGTGCGATCTTGATCGCCGTCGGGTAGGTGTCGTTCGTGGACTGGCTGTGGTTCGTGTGGTCATTGGGATTGATGAACGAATAGTCGCCCTTCGCGTGACCACCGATCTCGAGCGCACGGTTCGTGATCACCTCATTGGCGTTCATGTTCGTCGACGTGCCCGCCCCACCCTGGATCACGCCGACGGTGAACTGGTCGTGGAGGCGCCCGCCCTTGATCTCTTCGCAGGCGGCATCGATGAGGTTCGCTCGCTGTTCGTCAAGGGCACCGATCTCCAGGTTCGCCCGCGCCGCCGCCTGCTTCACACAGGCGAAGGCACGGACGAAGTCGGGGTAGACGGAGACCGGCCGGCGCGCGATCGGGAAGTTCTCCATCGCCCGGGCGGTGTGCACACCCCAATACGCTGATGTCGGGATCTCGAGGCTGCCGATCGAATCGGTCTCTGTGCGGGTGGGTGTGGATGCGCTGTCGGTCACCGCTGGTGCCTTCTTTCGTCGTGAGGACGTCATCATGTCCGCCGAGGTTGTTCCTCGGTTATTACGATACTGCGGCCTCGAGGAGGGCGTTATGATCTGGTTCATAGTCGCGATGATCGTGTTGCAACCCAAGACGAATTGGACTTCGACTTAACTTGCCCATGTGAACAGAGTGAAAATTGACAAGCGAGGATGCAGAATCACTCAATCCAGTAACTCCGGTTTCGTATCCCGACTCATATGACTCGCACCGACCCGTATCACTCAATCAGCAAGCGCCCAAGAAATAAGCTTAGTAGGAACCCCGAAGGACAGCACCATGATCAACCATGCGGTCTAGCACACGCAATAGGCTCTTAGCTTCGTCAATAGACGGTCGACGATCAGGAACGCCCAAAGAACGGATCAGCTTTAGTGTATAGAAGCGGCTTTCGGTAGCGCACGTGGAGTGAAGTGGTATGTCATGTCTCAGGAGTTCGTTTACATCTCTCTCACGGCTTCGTTGACAACCGATTCCATGACTTCGTTAACAGGTAGCAGCCCCGTGAGAATCGGGGAATGTCGAAATCGCTCTCATCTGCCCTTCGCCGCCAGATCATCTCCTACGACCCCGCCGACCCAGCAAGCCCATCGATCTCCGAATTCTGCCGCACACACGGCATCAGCCGACCCTCGTTCTACAAGGTCCGCGACCGCTACGCCGCTGAAGGCAACGCGGCGCTCAACCCTCGCTCACGCGCCCCGAAGAAGCCAGCCCGCACGTTCACTACCGACACCGCCAACATCGTCCTCGACGTCCGGGAGCGTGTGAGCAGTTCGGGCTGGGATGCCGGTCCGAAGACCATCTGGTTCACCGTCGTCGACGAAGCACTCTTCGCCGACGAATGCATTCCATCGGTGTCGACGATCGCCCGGATCCTCAAAGACGCCGGTGTCGTGGCGAAGAACCCGAAGAAGCGTCCCCGAACGTCTTACATTCGGTTCCAGCGCGCAGCCGCGATGGAACTGTGGCAACTCGACGCCTTCGAGTTCAGACTCTTCGACCACGACGATACGGCCCTGCGTACGAAGGTCACGATCTATCAGCTCATCGATGATTCGACCCGTATGGATGTGGGGACCAGCGCGTACGGTCGGCCGGAGAACGGCGACGACGCCGTGACAACAGTGTCGACCGCGCTCGACGCCTACGGGGTGCCTCAGGAACTGTTGTCGGATAATGGGGCGGCGTTCAACCTCTCCCGGCAGGGCGCGGTCACCCAGTTGCAACGTGTTTTGGCTGATCGCGGATGTCTGGCGATCACTGGTCAGTTCCGGTCACCGACGACCCAGGGCAAGGACGAACGGTCACACCAGACTCTGCAGCGGTTCCTCACCGCGCACAAGCCGGTCACATTGGACGCCGTCCAGGATTTGCTCGTCGATTACCGCAAGCACTACAACCATCATCGGCCTCACCAATCGTTGCCGGGGTCGATGAGGCCAGGTCAGGCATGGCAGGCCGCGGAGCATCGTCCCTCGGACGGGACTCCGATTCCGCACACGGACCTCGTTGCGACCGCGCTGGCCTACAAGGCCAAGAACACGAGAACCGCCGCCACCGCTGAGCTTGTCGGCCAGGACCGGCAGCACACAGTGCGCGGGCATCTGCGGCCGTTGCCGGACCAAGTGGTGGTGACGAAGGCGAACCCGCAGATCTATTTGCAGGGGAAGATCATCAAAGTGCCCACTCATCTGGTCGGCACGTATGCCCCGGTGCTCACGGACACGGAGTACATGCTCTTCGATACTCGTGATGGTGGGGAATCGATCGGGTTCCCAATGCCGTTGGACGTCGCGGAGGTCACCGGGCGGATGATTCTTCTGTGGCAGGTGCGGGGCGCGAGGATTCGGGATCCGAAACCGTCGTGGTTGGACAAACAACGCACCTACGCCGCGAAGCATTACGCCTCGCACGATGGTCGAGCCGAGGGCGGAAGTGTCAACGAAGTGATGAACGAGGACCTGTCAGAGAAGTCATGAAACCATCCGTCAGTTATGTGGTGAGACTGGTTGTCAACGAAGTCATGAAAGAGGTTGTAAACAAACCCGGGGGATTCGACATGGAGTGAAGTGGTAGCACGAGTGCGGGAAACCGGTAGCAGTCTTGCTGTGGGCTTCCCGCGCTCGGCGGTGTTGGTCACGACGGATCGGTTACGCGTGGTTCGTGGGTTTCTCGGCGCATATTCGGTCCATCGAGTTGCACGATCTCGCTGACGGAGACCAGCCGGCTGAGGATGGACTCGGCGATGACGGCGTCGTGGAGGGACTTGTACCAGTCTTCGGGGTCGAATTGCGAGGTCACGATCGTTGCACCCCGTCCTTCTCGGCTGGCGAGGATGTTCAGGATCTTTGCCGTCGTGTCCATTGTGATCGGTGTCGTGAGGAAGTCATCGAGGACGAGGACGTCACAGGCCCGGAGACTGTCGAGGAACTTCAGCCCTCCGGGATCCGAGGGCTGGTAGACGGCTAACCGGTTACCCAGATCGTCCAGCCGCCAGTAGGCGACGGTGTAGTCCTTACGGCAGGCGGCATTGACCAGTGCTTGAGCCAGATAGGACTTGCCGACGCTGGTTTTGCCGAGGATGACCACGTTGCTGGCGTCTTCAACCCAGGTGCACGAGGCGAGCCGGTCGACAACATCACGCGACAGGGTTCGGTCGGGAAGGTAGCGGATGTCTTCGACGCACGCTGCTGGATTCGGAGTATGGGAGGCCTTGAGGAGTTTGAATACCCGACGTTCGGCGCGGGCGGCGAGCTCGATGTCGAGCGCGTGGTGGATCTTGTGCGAAAACGTCCAGTCGTCGTAGGTGGAGTCGTTGGCGATGTCGATGATGGTCTGTCCGAACGCTGTCATCCGCAGCTGTGTGAACACGGCCATGTCGTCGGTGGTGAGGTGATGATCTGACATTGGTACAGTCCTTTCACTTATTGGTGCTGGTGAGAGTGTCGAGACGGAATTGGTCGATGCCGGTCAGGTGGGCCCGGCGAGTGTCTCTGGGAGCGGCGGGTGTCGGCGCAGCAGGTTCGTCTGGGGCCGCCGATGGCCGTTGCCTGGCCTGTGCGCGGATGGCGGTGATCTGGTGTTTGATCGCCGTGTAGCTGATCGGACGTGCTTGATCGCTGGTGATGGTGGTGCACGCGGCTTCGAGCAGGGCTCGGTTGCCCCTCTTGCCGAGCGCGAGGATGTTCATGCAGGAGCGAAACCCTTGGGCTTCGATCTTCTTGGCATCAAGGAGCCTCGTCAGTGCGTTGACTGTGTGGGGTCCGACTTTCGTTGCCTGTCGCAGGAAGTAGGCGCGAGTCCACAAACCTGTGGTGTCTCCTTGCGTAGCCGGGGAATGGTCGGGATCGGTGACGTAGGAATGTTTCTTCGTCCCCAGCCGGTGGGTAGCGATGACGTCGCCGCCGGCGAGTACGTCGAGGTGGGTGCCGACGATACGGGCATCAACGATCGTCCCGACGTAGGTGGCGGGGACGGAGTATTTGATCGTAGCGATCTGGATGTGCCAATCCCGCGAGACCTTCGCCTTCTTCCAGGTCACTTCCTGCCAGGGGAGGTCGGGCAGATTAATGAGGTCGGCCGCTTCGTCGTCGGTGAACCAGTCTCGTCGGCTGCGGTTGTGGCCGCGGAAAGGTGTCCGGTCGTTGATCCAGTCAACACGTTCGGCGATGGCTTCGTTGATGTCATCGCCGTCGACGAACGTTCGGTCACCAAGGTAGTGGATGACCCAGTTCGTGACGATTTTGACGCCGGATTCGACGTTGGCTTTCTCTTTGGGTTTGTAGGCCCGGGTCGGCACGGCAGCAGTGGTGTAGTGCTCGAGGAATGCTGCGTAGGACTCGTTGACGTCGCGAGTCTTGTCGTAGCGGCTGATCTGGTTCGAAGCCGTCGAGGCGTTATCGGGGATGATGACCTGAGCGATGCCGCCGAAGTATTCAAAGGCTCGCCGGTGGGCGTCGCACCATGCTGGTAGTTTCTCGTCGAGGCATCCGTAGGCGAAGATCATTCCCGAGTAGGGCAGAGTCGCGACGAAGATGGAGACTTTCGTCGTTGTTCGGGTGATCGGGTCGGTCAGCCACATGGGGGTCCCGGCCCAGTCGACTTGCATCGTGTGTCCGGGGATATGTGTGATGGGGCTGGTCAGGTCGTGGGTACGGACGTGTTCGGCGATGATCTGACAGAACCGTTCGTACCTGTAGTGACGCGTCGACGGAGTCGATGCTGGGATGTTGAGGTAACGGGCCCACAAGACTTTCAGGGGTGGCTTCTTCCGCCCGATGCGTGCTTTGATCACGGCATCAACGTCGATGGGCACGAAGTCCGTGTCGCCGCTCTTGCGGCCATCGGCGAAGAGCTGGTCGAGGGCATCGGCAGACAGTGCCTCGACTTCGGCCTTCGTCGATAGTCCTCGGGTGTCAGCGACTGTGCGTGCTTTGGCGATCGCGCGATGCGAGCAATGGGCCATCGCTTCGATTTCGCGGTAGGAGTAGCCCTGGACGAGCAGGGATAAGATCAGCCGGTAGTCGGCCATGAGAGGGTTCCTTTCACTTGTCACGACTTCGATGTCGTGGGTGAAAGCAATCCTCCATGAATGCTACCGGGTTCTTACATAGGTGCTACCACTTCGTTACATGTCGAATCCCCCGGGTTTGTTTACAACCTCTTTCATGACTTCGTTGACAACCAGTCTCACCACATAACTGACGGATGGTTTCATGACTTCTCTGACAGGTCCTCGTTCATCACTTCGTTGACACTTCCGCCCTCGGCTCGACCATCGTGCGAGGCGTAATGCTTCGCGGCGTAGGTGCGTTGTTTGTCCAACCACGACGGTTTCGGATCCCGAATCCTCGCGCCCCGCACCTGCCACAGAAGAATCATCCGCCCGGTGACCTCCGCGACGTCCAACGGCATTGGGAACCCGATCGATTCCCCACCATCACGAGTATCGAAGAGCATGTACTCCGTGTCCGTGAGCACCGGGGCATACGTGCCGACCAGATGAGTGGGCACTTTGATGATCTTCCCCTGCAAATAGATCTGCGGGTTCGCCTTCGTCACCACCACTTGGTCCGGCAACGGCCGCAGATGCCCGCGCACTGTGTGCTGCCGGTCCTGGCCGACAAGCTCAGCGGTGGCGGCGGTTCTCGTGTTCTTGGCCTTGTAGGCCAGCGCGGTCGCAACGAGGTCCGTGTGCGGAATCGGAGTCCCGTCCGAGGGACGATGCTCCGCGGCCTGCCATGCCTGACCTGGCCTCATCGACCCCGGCAACGATTGGTGAGGCCGATGATGGTTGTAGTGCTTGCGGTAATCGACGAGCAAATCCTGGACGGCGTCCAATGTGACCGGCTTGTGCGCGGTGAGGAACCGCTGCAGAGTCTGGTGTGACCGTTCGTCCTTGCCCTGGGTCGTCGGTGACCGGAACTGACCAGTGATCGCCAGACATCCGCGATCAGCCAAAACACGTTGCAACTGGGTGACCGCGCCCTGCCGGGAGAGGTTGAACGCCGCCCCATTATCCGACAACAGTTCCTGAGGCACCCCGTAGGCGTCGAGCGCGGTCGACACTGTTGTCACGGCGTCGTCGCCGTTCTCCGGCCGACCGTACGCGCTGGTCCCCACATCCATACGGGTCGAATCATCGATGAGCTGATAGATCGTGACCTTCGTACGCAGGGCCGTATCGTCGTGGTCGAAGAGTCTGAACTCGAAGGCGTCGAGTTGCCACAGTTCCATCGCGGCTGCGCGCTGGAACCGAATGTAAGACGTTCGGGGACGCTTCTTCGGGTTCTTCGCCACGACACCGGCGTCTTTGAGGATCCGGGCGATCGTCGACACCGATGGAATGCATTCGTCGGCGAAGAGTGCTTCGTCGACGACGGTGAACCAGATGGTCTTCGGACCGGCATCCCAGCCCGAACTGCTCACACGCTCCCGGACGTCGAGGACGATGTTGGCGGTGTCGGTAGTGAACGTGCGGGCTGGCTTCTTCGGGGCGCGTGAGCGAGGGTTGAGCGCCGCGTTGCCTTCAGCGGCGTAGCGGTCGCGGACCTTGTAGAACGAGGGTCGGCTGATGCCGTGTGTGCGGCAGAATTCGGAGATCGATGGGCTTGCTGGGTCGGCGGGGTCGTAGGAGATGATCTGGCGGCGAAGGGCAGATGAGAGCGATTTCGACATTCCCCGATTCTCACGGGGCTGCTACCTGTTAACGAAGTCATGGAATCGGTTGTCAACGAAGCCGTGAGAGAGATGTAAACGAACTCCTGAGACATGACATACCACTTCGTTACACGTCCGCTACCGGAAGGCCCTTCCTAACAGCTTTAGTTCGGACTTCGTCAATCGTCCATCGTTAACAACTGTCGACCAAATATCATCGGGCACCTGCGACACCCGCGTCGTTGGGCTGGAGCCCAACGATTCCAACGAATAGTCAGCATACGGGTCCACCGACCTGAGTTGCTTCACTTTAGTGCCCCGGTCCGGGCCCGAAGCTTTCGACGCTGCTAATTAGCGGCTCATCACTATAGATCTTGTGGACTAGTTAGTCTGACTTCTCGAAGGATGTGGCGGTCTCTACCAAACGGATCGATGATGGTCTTGTGGTCGGGTCTGACTCATGGCTCTTCTGACACCCCGCTGTCTGGGGGTTGTCCTGTTTACGACGTGTCGACTGGCTCGGCTCACTGTAATAAGTGCAGCCCAGCAGGCCGTCATGTCCTGATAGGAGTCTGGCGTGTCCCCGATAGTGAACTGACTGACGCCGGCTGAGCTGCGCACCCGAGAACTCGAAAAGAAGGGGCGCAGTTCCCATGATGAACGATAAGCAGGTTAAGGTCTACGGCGGGATCGACACGCACGCGGACACACATCACCTCGCGGTGATCGACCAAGCCGGGCGCCGACTGGCTGATGCTCAAATACCGACTACCGCGACTGGGTACCAGGCAGCATTGCGGTTTTTGGGTTCCTGGCCTGGATTGGTCAGCGTGGGCATCGAGTGCACCGGCTCCTATGGAGCCGCGGTCACCCGAGCTGTGCGGGAGGCAGGCATCACGGTGTTCGAGGTGAATCGACCCAACCGGTTCGACCGGCGACTCCACGGCAAGAGCGATCCCTTCGATGCTTATTCCGCCGCTGAGGCTGTGCTGGGTGGCAGAGCCAGCGCGGCGCCCAAGGGCGGGGACGGGCTCGTGGAGTCGCTGCGAGTACTGCGGACCTCAAGGTCCTCGGCGCTGCAGGCTCGGACTGCGACGATCAATCAGATTAAGGGGATGCTGATCACAGCCCCAGAGGATCTGCGTACACGTTACAAGGGCCTGTCAACTCCCAAACTGATTGCAGCACTGGCGGCATCGCGACCAACAGCGACACCGGTCACCGCCGCCGAGGCCACGGCCTACAGCCTGCGGCTGCTGGCAAGGCGCTGGCAAGCACTGACCGGGCAGATAGAGGACTTGGCTGGGCACCTGCAGCGACTACTGGACGACCACGCTCCCGACCTGATGAGGGTCTTCGGCTGCGGCCGAGACACCGTCGCGCAACTGTTGATCACCGCCGGGGACAACCCTGATCGGCTACGTTCAGAAGCCGCGTTCGCAGCACTGGCCGGGGTCTGCCCAATCCCGGCATCGTCGGGTAAGACTAAACGCCACCGACTCAACCGCGCTGGGGACCGGCAGGCAAACTCCGCGCTTTATCACATCGTGATGGTGCGGCTGCGTTACAACCAGGAGACCCGCGACTACGTGGCGCGGCGAACTGCTGAAGGCAAGACCAAGATGGAAATCATCCGCTGCCTGAAGCGTTACCTCGTCCGCCAGCTCTATCCCCTCATCGTCGAGACTCTTCATCCCAGAAAAGAGGTGGCCGTCGCTTGACGAAACACTATAGGAGTGTCGTAAACGAGAGTGTAGGTCGGTGATTCCAGGACACGGCGAGTCGCTGCCTGGATAGACGTCGAGGTCTTCCGATGATGGAAGTTCTCACACAGTCCATCCGAAAGACCTCGACGTGTCCAAGCCTACTTTCTCGACCCCTGACCTCACGACATTTTGCCGACTCGACGCCCTCGACCTGACTTGTATCGGCCAGCATGTCACCGGGCACAAAGCCATTCTGGAATGTCGGCCGAACACAGCAGATGACTGGTGCCGTCGGTGTGGTGGCCGGGTCTGCTTTGGGATTCCGCAACCTCACGCACTACATCGCGAGAAGTCTGCTCGAGTCCGGCGGTTTCAGGCCGACCTTACATTCTCAATCACGATAGGGCTGAAAACGGCAGATGATCAGATGGCATATGCCGATCTGCTTCAGGCAGACTCACTACGGCCCACATTGACGATGACCGGGCCGTCGATCTTACTTGCTCGCGCAGCTTCGAGCATGAAGGCAACAAGCGTCGACGCACTCGCAGCAGACCACTCGGGAACATCGAACACTGCACGTAACACCATCGGTGACGAACGCAACGCCCACCGATCATCGAACGTGGCCCTAGAGTTTTCGTCGGTCAACGTACGGAGCATGATACCGCCGGTATGCGTGGCTTCAAACCAATTTTCGACCGCGGAATCGCGTAATCGCGCCCGGGGAGTCGTAAATAGGTTCACGGTGGCTTTGGTTGGCTCTGTCGCACCGTCGACTGCTGCGAACTGGTCGAGGAGCGTCTGGATCCACACGGGGTCGACCGGCGCAACGTGCCCCGGGATCTGAATGCTGAACGACGATATCGACAGGCTCCCTAACTGGGCGACGGTATCGGCAGCTGCATGAACGAACAGCGGCACAAGCATAGCTGGTGGAACTCCGCCAAGATGTTCGATCTGAAACCATCCAAGCTCCCCCCTCAGCGTTCGCAGAGTCTCTGCGCCGCCGAATGCCCAGAAGCCCTCATGTGCTTCAAACGCCTTGTTGGCGGAGCTCTGCGGGCTCAAAGCCGTGCACAGTCCGAAGAACCGCGCAAACGCGCCCTCTTCGTCGATTTCGCCCGCTTGGATACCTCTGTGGATTGCCTCCGTGACCTCCAATGTACCGTCGACACTGACGATGATTGGGTCAGTCGAACCTTTCACAATGTGCATTTAAGAGTCCTTGCGCTTGTGTGGAGCTTATTGGGGGAATCGAGGTATCCAATGAGATTGACATCCACCCAGCTACGCCATTGTTTTCTAGCCTGCGACCTACACGTCATCCGGGCGTTGGCTCTCTTCGAAGTGCCCGGCCCGATTGTCTTCACCCCAGCCTTGCCCCTTCTGTTCCACGACGAAGTCTTCTTCGGCTTGTACTGCAGCTGCACCGTGACCTTCGCTTTCGTCGCTTTGGCCGTGCCTTTGATCCACCACCCGTGACCTGAAGCCTGACCTCTAGTGACATGGACATAGTCACCCCTCGTGTAGAAGACGGCGACCGCAGCCTGCGCCACAATCGGGTAAACGCTCTTCGGCTCGGGGTCCACGGTCTGCACCAGTCGATTCCCTTCGATGGAATAGTGAGAGTCGACTTCGGCCCCGGAAGCGTCGTGCGAAACCGGTTGTTCGACCACACCGACCAGCACGTCGTCCTTGTACAGCGCCACCGCACCGGTCTTCTGCAGAACAGGTGCAACATCTTCGGTGAAATCGTACTGGGTCGTCTTCGCGGCGTCAGGCCCTGCCAAAAGAACACTGGCGCTAATCGCACCATTGTCGAGGATCTGCATCGCATGGGCTGCCTCGGTCCCGCTTCGATGCATGATGGTGGTGCCATCGGTTGTCACAGACAGATCTTTCGGCGCGGCATGTTCTGTAACCGAGAGTCCAACATCGACTCGATCGTCGACGCTGGTGGAGGCTCGCAAGCTTCCATCTGCGCTCAGAGATGTCACGACGCCATCGCGGCTCCACGTGACCTCTTCGTCGCTGGTATCAAGTGCGGTGGGCATTGCGACCGGCTGTGACTGCGAGTTGTCAAGCGCCACTTGAGCATCGTCTGGTCGTTCAAGAAGGTCTGAAGAGGTCTGTGCCTGGACTGGGGATGTGGTTGGCAGTGCGATAGCAAGGGCTAGGGCGAGCGAACCCGCCTTCACCAATGGATGAATTGTCACTTTGGGGATCTCCATATGTCACAGGGGCTTCGGTGCCATAGTGGGCAGTATCGAAGTTGACCAGGGTGGTCTGAACTCATTCTGGAGAGTCGGACTGCAAATCGGCGCGTACATCGGCGGATTGAGTGGCAATGTGATCTAACTGTGATCTTCAGCATGATGGTCCGATGCGTTGTGCCGCAGCACAGGATCCTGCTTACCTGCGGCAGCCTGCTCGCCAAGCGTCAGTTGAGCGAATTTTCGGTCTTTCGCCGATCCGATGAGTATTTGAAGGTGTGAAGGCCACTCGATATTGCCTCCCGGGACCATCGATATTGACCGTGGGGGCCAGGAGTGGTGTCGGTGGGGGCCACAGGCCCCCACCGACTATCTTCTTACTGGTTCAGCATCGCTTGTTCTCGCATATTGTGAGTGCCGGTATCAACCCAGATGGTGTTGTGCACGATGCGATCCATGATCGCATCAGCGTGAACCCCGGATCCGAGTCGTTGGTGCCAGTCCTTCTTGGCATACTGAGTACAGAACACCGTCGACGTGCTGTCATAACGACGCTCGAGCAATTCCAGCAGCATTCCGCGCATCGACTCATCCGGATGATCGAGCAGCCATTCATCGATGACCAGCAACGTGAAGGCAGCGTACTTGCGGAGGAACTTCGTCGTCCCCTGCGGCTTGTCCTTCGCAATCGCCCACGCCTCTTCAAGATCAGGCATGCGAATGTAGTGCGCTCGGATCCGATGCTGACAGGCCTGCTTCGCCAACGCGCACCCCAGGTAGGACTTCCCAGAACCGGTGAAGCCCTGGAATACCACGTTCTGCTGACGCTCGATAAACGAACACGTGCCCAGCTGGGCAAGGACATGGCGATCCAATCCACGTTCCTCCACTCGATCCACGCGGCGCAGATCTGCTCCGGGGTAACGCAGTCCGGCCCGCCGGATCAGGCCCTCGACCTTGTCATGATTGAACGCCGAGTGAGCTTCATCGACGACCAGCCGCAGCCTGTCCTCGAAGCTCATTCCCAACACCAGGCCCTCGTCTTCGCCCTCCCAGGCTTCTAACAACGGGCCCGCGCCCATCTCACGCAACTTGCGCTTGGTCTCGGTATCGATCTGACTCATTTCGCGTCCCCTTCTGCGTAGTAGGACGCACCGCGGACATAGCCGCCATGCTCGACGCGTTGTTCTCGTGGTGGCCGCAACAGTTCGGCCCTGTCCTGTCCAGTGGCAAGGATCGGCTGCAGGTGGGCATAGCGTGGGGAACGGATCGGGCCAGCCAGGCCGATCCTGCAGGCGGCCTCCACCCGCTCTGCCGAGAAACGTCGCGACAGCCGCAGCACCGCCAGCGCAGCATCGAGTCCCTGCACGTCGATCGGTACGGACTCGAAGATCCTGTTGACGACCACGAGGGCCGAAGGCCCGATTCGCTCGGCCCACTCCCTCACCCTTGGCCCATCCCAGGGCTGATATCTTTCACCGGTGGGCAGGTCAGCATCGTTGGTCCGATACTCATTGGCCGCGCCCTCAGCCAGCAGCAGGTGGCTGCTCAGCCGCTCGGTGCCCCGGTAGGCCTCGAGTACCCGGTCAGTGATGCGCAGATCGACTTTCGTGCCGATATGCGCGAACGGGACCGAGTAGTGATTGCGTTGCCAGCTCACATGCCCGTTGCGGGCAACCCGCCGTCCATAGACCCAATGGCTGATCTCGTAGGGCACCTGCGGCAGAGGTGTCAGCAACGACTGCTCGTGCGCGGCGAACACACTGGCTCGGGAGCCTGGCCGCTTCTGGAACGGTTCAGCGTTGTAGCCGGCCACTCTCTCGATGATCGCTGCCCGAAGTTCCGGCAGGGTCTGGAACCGAGCCTGTCGTAGTCCGGCGATGATCCAGGTCGCGACGTGCGACACGGTGTTCTCCACGCTGGCTTTGTCTTTCGGTGCCCTGATCCTGCCCGGCAACACCGCCGCACGATAATGGGCCGCCATCTCCCGATACGCATCGTTGAGGACGATCTCGCCCTCCCGGGGATGCTTGAGTACCCCGGTCTTGAGGTTATCTGGCACGATCCGTGGGCTCGACCTGCCAAAGGCTTCGAACATTGCCACATGAGCCCGCAGCCAGGTGTCCTGCTTCATATCCAAGGCAGGCTCGACGAACGCGTACCGGCTAAAGGGCAGGCAGCCGACGAACAAGTACACCATCCTCGTCCTGCCAGTGGCCGGATCATGCAGCTGCATCGTAGGCCCGGACCAGTCAACCTCGATCGTCTGCCCCGCCTTGTGTCCGACCCTGGACGCGGCTCCGGTGACGAGGACATGACGCTGATAGGTCCGGCAGAAACGGTCGTAGCCCATTGCCGGCGCTCTCGCAGCCGCGCAGTCATCGGCGTACTCGCTGTGCAATAGCTTCAACGTGACCCCGACACGAGCGAGCTCTTTGTGGACCTGCTCCCAATCCGGCTGAGCGAACACGCTGTGATGCTGACCGCGCCCTGGGAAGACCAGCTCGTAGACCTCGTCATCCGTGCCGGCCTTGACGTCGTCCCAACGTAGCCTGGCCGCATCGGCGGCCTCGATGACCGCGGCCACGGACTTCCGCGACATGCCCTGTGACGCCGCGATCGCTCGTGCCGACAGCCCGTCTGCGCGTAGCTGCAGCACCAACTTGGCTCTGATTTTGCGTACCATGAATGGTCTCCTTCCACCGCGTGCCGTATACACGCGGTGGAAGGAGCCTAAGCGCGGTGGCCCCCAAGCACACCACTGGTGGTCCCCGCGCGCACTATCCAGGGATCAACAAAGTGGCTCCCGCTCACGCGATTGGTGGATCCCACCGAAGCGAATATTCATCCGAAGCCCCCTGCCGAAGTCAACGTCACCTGGAGCGTGTATCAAGACAACGTGATCGCCCGCCGGAGTACCGACCGCCACGAAGGCAGGAGACTTCTGGATGCAGCAATCATCGGAGCTTCCAGCTGGATTGGTGGAGTTAAAACGCTTGGGACGCACGTTGTGGCGGCGAGCGGCCGATGCGTTGGCCTACTGCGCCGGAACGTCGAACCCGCCGACGGAATCGATCAACGGCAGGCTTGAGCATCTGAACGGATCTAACCTGGGGTTCCGCAACCTCACCCATTACATCGCCAAGTGTCTGCTCAAATCAGTTGGATTCAGACCCGTCTTACACTCTCGTTTACGATGAGCCGCTTTAGGCGAGGGGGTCATTGTCAGGTTCCTTTCGAGCGAACTCATTACCAAGACAACCCAACTACCTCAACCTAAGTTGAGGTCAAGTCTGAGGTCAAGCCCGAAGTTTTTACATCGCCAGGGCGAGTCGCGGGTGGGGCCAAATGAAACCGTCATACTGGGGCCACTTCTGGTTGACATAGCCACGTATCACTCAATCAGCAAGCGCCCAAGAAATAAGCTTAGTAGGAACCCCGAAGGACAGCACCATGATCAACCATGCGGTCTAGCACACGCAATAGGCTCTTAGCTTCGTCAATAGACGGTCGACGATCAGGAACGCCCAAAGAACGGATCAGCTTTAGTTCGGACTTCGTCAATCGTCCATCGTTAACAACTGTCGACCAAATATCATCGGGCACCTGCGACACCCGCGTCGTTGGGCTGGAGCCCAACGATTCCAACGAATAGTCAGCATACGGGTCCACCGACTCGCGCCCAACGACCAAATCCTCAGTAATGTCTGCCTGAAATCGATGAAGCTTACCTTTGAAACGGGACCAACATACTTCTTGCTTGGCCCATTGCGTAACATTGGCATTAGGGCGGTCAGCAGAAGTCAGATGCTGTTGAGCCAACTCGGCAAACTCCAGCAACCCGTGTAAGGAAGCCTTTCCAGCCCTACCGTTTTTCCATATGGCATCGAAATCGTAAAATTTGCCTGGATATAATCGTTCCAACTGCAAAGAGAACCCAGCTATGGCATATGCCACGATATTTGCCAGATAACCAGGAGAGTTCGTATACCAGTCTTGCTTCAAGACGTTTGCCCGAAGCTCCTTATATATGACTACCTTAGCGACTCCGCGTCTGAAATAAGCATCATCGAACTGCTCCGAACTCTGCTCCCAATATTTATCAACCGCGGTCGCGAAATCGTTAAATACAGACTGAGCGCCTTTACTCACAATGTGCGGAAGTTGCTGCCAACAGTAAAGGTACTTAGCCCAGTCGGTCTTTGTGATTCGTTGCGCCTTTGGAAACTCCAACTCGAACTTCCGTTGCTCTTCCCTGGACCCTCGAGCGGTGCGGTCATTCTCCCACTGACCGCGCACGCGCTCGTAATACCAGCCCGTGCGGAACTGTTCGCCAATCTTTGCCGGAGCCTTGACGCTTCGGCTAATCTTTTCCAAGCGAATATGGAAATCATGGGTCGAAAACAGGTCCGCACCGCTCACCTTGTTCTGACTATTGGCATATTTTGCAACAGAATTCACGATTTCAGAAGAGTCGCTGGGGTCAACCACGACAAGCTTCATCTGAACAGAGACGCCGTCAACGCTTCGGTCTTTTGATCCACGCAAATAGTGAGCAATGGAAGACGTCGTCTGTCCGCCATTAACGATCTGCAAGCCTTTGATGGACTTAATATACGTTCCACGTCGAAGGTCATCTACGTCCACGCTCAACGCGGTTGTTGTCAACCCGTTATTGTACGCGAGAAAACGATCAGGGGCGTTCTTAAGAGTCTGTTGTATACCACTATTCACTGCCCCTCTCGCGCTTAGAAACGTTCGAACATTTGACTCCAGGAGCAAACTTCCATGTTCTGCGAAAATGTCTGCAAGCACGGAAGCAGGTAGCACTGCTAGATAGCTCGGCAGAGACGAGTCAGATTTACCAGCTAACAGGCAGGGGAGCCCGGACGGCATCCAGCGAGTGAAATCTATATCGATGTCCTCACTCGTAGCAGCGGACTTCTCGAGATCCAGAATCCTTCGCTGATCCCATATTTCATAAGACACGGGCATCCCGGCCAGTTCCCCGGTTTCCAAATAGCGAATACGTTCGCTCACCGTTCCATCAGTGATCAGCAAGACTCTAACTCGCGAGTACTCATCACGTTGAATCTGCTGACCAAAATATTCAGCAAGCTCAGCTTCGCGCGAAGACGGCTCCAGGTTGCTAGCGAGCCATCCCGAAACAGACTCCTCCACAAAGGCGATCGCGCGCCCCATCGGCCTACGAACGTCCGTAAGCTTCAACTCCGCATCACGACCAAAATACTGCGCACACAATATCGCAAGTGTTCCGTCAGAGGAGTCTTCCGCATAGCCGTGGAGTTCGATCTTTCGACCCCGGGGCCCACGGCATTGCAACGCTTCCACGTTCGCGTCAAAGAGAAGCTCGGCATCCTCGAGCCTCTTCATGTAGACGCCAGCAAATGCTTCGACCGCAAAACTAGACGAATCTGCTACGGCAATTCCTATCTCATTCCGAAGCTCATCGCTTAATACTTCAGTCATAACGCTACCTTTAACTCCTCGAAATTGACGGCGAACTCTGTCAATGAATCGAGTTGAATTGAGTAAGCGATCTTAATCAGGCCGGGGGAAAGGCTCTTATCATCAATTACCGGAAATTCATCCCGGACTTCAAATAACTCCCAAGCGCCCACCTCGAAGGTCCAGCGCTCATAATACTCATCCGAAATATCTAGCGAGAGTGCATTCTGCATATCGTCCCACAAACGCGCGACCTCACTGCCGGCCTTCGCTGCAAGCGCTGATACTTTCTGTACAATTTCGACAAACGACACAGTGTCGACGCTGTCGCTGGACACGCGCTCCAGTGGTAGCACTGCCAACTCGAGCCCGTCGCCCGAGGGGCGCAATTGCTGATCAGAGGACACTCGAATCTCTTTTGTTGCGCGGTGCGTAGACTTGATTTCCAAACTCCTACCATCAGGAAATTCGAAATCGCGTAACGAACCGAATGGACCTCCCCACGCTTGAAAAATCGCCCAGGTCCTTGAGTCGTCACCGCTATGCAACCGGAGTACCATCGAGAGTTCGGCCACCAAACCCCGAATCTCATCCTCACTCAAACGACCAGATCGACGCTGAGAGAATGACCTAAACTCTTCAATCGCAGCAGTCATTAGCCGTGCGAACTCATCATGGCTTTTTGCGACCGCTGTCCTCTCAAGCACATAGTCAACCAACTTGAGGAAAATCAACGTAATTCCATGGTCATCCGACACCACCCGGACGAAGCTTTCCCCCTCCTTCTTTTGGGTAGATACAAAGTAGCCTCGACCACCTTCTGGGGTTTGTTCGGGTACAAGCGAAACCCGAGCTACGAGGGCCGGGCGACCGTAGTAATTTTGTACTAGAAATCGTCCACTCGGATGAGGTAGCGAGATCACACGTTCGTTGGCACTTGCGAGCGCCAGTTCGAACGCATCACGAACCGTAGTGTTCATGCCAATTCCTCAACATCTATGTCGTCACCGTCGTCAACATACCCTCGAACGCTGTCCCACCAAACTCGGTTGACCCAGAATTTCTGCAGTTTGCGTGCTTTTACGCGCACTTGGGCAGCCTCGGGCTCAAGCGCAGGAAAGGTGAGGACAACACTTACCAGGGGGTCGTCCTTGGAGATCGTAGGGCCGGAGGACGCTACCGCCCCGTCGCCGGGCGTAGTTGTAATGAAGTAAATGAGTAATGTGGGGCGTGCGAAATAACGAAGAGCCCGCGCCTCGCCAACTTTCGCACCGACTGGCAATGATGCATATAGCTTGTCTCGGTCCTCATTTGTCAAAGCACCGACGAGGTTAGAACCAGTCGCGAGACGCCGGTTCCCCAGTTCGATGGTTGTGCCATGAAGCGTCATCGAATTACGAATGCTACTCCCGATGCTAAGGCCAGGGGTAGCCTCAACACTATCGCCATCACCATGGATCAGCACCACGTCCCAGGCCTCAGCGCCAACTACGCCACCAAGTTTGTCCGCTATCTGCGGATACTCTCTGCCTGGCGCGTATCCAAAGAATGGATCGTGGCTGTCAGCTCGGAATTTGGCAAAGAACTTCTCTATTTCTTCCAGTCCTATACCAGACCAGGCGTGGTATCCCGTGAACGTATCACGTGTTTGCCCCACATCAATCGCTTGGCCAAGTAGTTCAGCCGCCGCTTCTCTGTTCGCACGACGAACGTCAGACGAAACATCAAGATAATAAGATTCGAACTTGTTGCCCTCTAGCAACACATCTCCAGCCACGAGTTCTGCGCTCTGGAGCTTGTTGGCTGCCACAATGCCAAAGGTACCCGGATGTGCTCGCACGCGGAGTCCGAAATCCCTCGGCGTCAGTTCTTTAGCTCGCATCTCCACCAGAAGTTCGCGAAGTTCAGCGGAAGTCTCAGCCGACCACTCAAAATCGGCACGAGTTGAATTTGGCATCCAAATTCTTACCAAATCTGCGTAGCCCGGACGATAGCCAAACCAGCGCCCCATCTGCATCAGAGTATCCATAGTTCGCGGCTCCCGGACAAAGTAGCTGACCAGCAAACCTTCCAATGTCAATCCTCGGGCCAGGACATCACCACCAACAAAAATGGTGGGACGTGAATCTTCATCCGCTTTCTGTTCCCGGGTCAGCATGCGACGATGTTTCGCGCGCGAGATCGCAGTGGCACTATTCACAAGTTCAACCCGGAATCTGTGCGAAATCGATACTAGTTCCGAAAGAACGGAAGAAAACGCTATTGGGGCGGCCGCCTCGACGAAACTATCTGACCACACATCAACAATCCGTTGGCCAAGAGGACTCAGTCTTGTTCCGGATTCCCTTGCGAGCTCGCTCACAATACAGTCATGTACCTCGTCCGCGAACCTAACTATAAGATCCCTAACATTCGCCTGAACATCATTGAATCTAGAAACATTGACCAGCATCGATGACGACGGTAGCGCACTGTCCCGACGACGGGATCTAATAGCTGTGCCAAGGTAAAAACTAATAATAGCGTCACCAAGGCTGTCAGGAAGCGCTGTCATTCTATGTGCTTTTTTATGTTTCACCGGAAGCAACATCATGCAGTCGTCGACGTCGGTTCGAACCGAACTAGACGGGCCATCAAAATAGTGATCGATTCCGTGGTAGTTGCTCGGTGTGTTCATCACTCGAATGTAGTCGGCAGGGAACAGGTCCTGCCCGATTTCGTCGTGCTCGGTAAGATGATCGATAAAGATATTTGCGAATGGAGTCGCGGTGATACCTAGGTAGGAGCTCCGACGCGAAGTGCCAAGTAGGCCTCGAATCGCATGGTTGACTTGGGTAGGATCAGTTTCACTGCCGGTGTTCGGGGTGCCCCAGTCGGATTCATCGTCAATGAGAACTAATGGCAGATCCAGCCGACCGCCATTGGTTTGCTGTCTAATGTAATTGGTTACATTCTGAATCACGCGCGAATTCTTCTTTATCACGACAACCGTTGGTAACGTGTCCTGAATCCAATTCAATCCAGCATCGGCTTTAGCCTTATTAAAATCGCCATCAACCGTTGTCAGGGTATTAGCCCGAATGGATTCATTGAACTTCGCGATTCCAATCGCATCACGTGCGTTAGGACGAACATTTTTGCCAATGCGGCTAGTGTCATAGCCAATCAGGTCTGTGTCGAGCCTGCCTTGAGTTTGGCGCCGCAGATCATTCGTATGCCCACCGATCACGATGATCAGCCGATATCCAAAGTCAATTGCCTTATTCAGAATTCCGATGTAAGTCGCAGTTTTTCCAGACTGAACTTCCCCCAGTAGCAACCCCCTGCGAGCCCAGTCGCTCGGATCCTGAGGATCCCCGAGGAGCTCAACTACCTCTTCGGATTGCTCCTTCAGGTCTTCGATTACATTGACTTCCCAGTCCCGAGATGCCAAAAGCTGCTCGTATGCTGACCACCTATCGTGTGAAATCTGACCACGTCGTTGTCTGATCCATCTTCTAAAGGTGTTTGGGTCGTAGACCGTCCCTCCTCCAGTCAGCACGACCTCTTCTTCTTTTGTCAGCTCCGACACCACGTTCTCAATTTGGTGCGGAGTAAGCATCCTTAGGAAAATGTCACTGAAAGCTACAGCTGAATCCATCAACGAAACATAATCCACTCTTATGTTGTTGTCGATAATTTGCTGTTTCAAAGTGCGTTTAAGACTCAATTGGTTTTCAGTCAGCATCGGAGACTCCTTCTAGCCAGACGGCTTCAATCAGTTGCGTAAGATTGGGTGTCGAGTTGAAAGGCTCAGTGTGAGACAACATCGATGTAGCCTCCTCAGCCGAGAGAGAGAGGGATTGCGAGTTCTTTAACGCAACTAGCGACTGCCTAATTGAATCGGAGCTGCCCTCCGGCTCTGAGATTCTGACATTACCCGCCATCTCGGAATACAAATCGTCAGCGGGGTAGGTAGCCGAAATCATCGCTAGCATAGACTCAAATCGCTTGGTTGAAGCAGGGGACATTTCACTCAGCATGGCCTTGATCAGCGGATGCTCGAGATTAATTTCGTAACGGAGGCCGTCGCGGGCTCGTACTTTGCTCCATAGGTGTTCAGTTTCAGACCGAGCAACTTTTCGACCTCTATAAGTGTGAACTCGTCTTCCTTTTTCAAGCACCCCTTCTAACAGCCTACGGAGTTCCCGCTTGAACGAAGCCGGTGGCTCTGCTCGGGATTTTTTTATATCAAGTTGCCAGAGATGATCAATTGAATTAGGCAAATCTACTTGGATTCGAGTTTGCTTTGAAATTTCGTCCATGCGCGCGAGCCCATACCAATTCCCCCAGGAAATGAGTCGCCTGTTGCGGTAAATATACAGACCCTGCGATTCCCTCATCCGGTCGGTCAAATCACGGCGTTGCAGATCTTTTGGAGACATTCCAGAACGATGAGGCAAAGTGTAAGCCTTGACTCGTACCTCGGCGCCACCAACTCGCACAGTCTGATTCGGTGTTGATTGAGTCTTCGGATTGGATGCGAGGAAGGGGTCGATCGGCGACACGCTATTGCCATTTACCTCTACAGAAACGCGCCCGGCGCGCTCCGACCGTTGGAGGTATCGGTGGAACACGAGGGAGAGTCTTTCGATCAGGCTGGCAGTTTTAGACCGGATGAATTGCCCTCGATCCTCCACGTCGCCAAGTAACAAATCGAGGTTTTGCCACAGTACAAGCGTTCCGGTTTCCTGATTGAGTAGCTTCTCTGTCCAGAAAAGCTCCCCTATCTCTCCTCTATCAAGTCGCAGAAGAGACCAACGCCCAGTCCTCTTAATGTGGTCGATATCCCAGCGTAATGCTGTGACGTCGTGCCGATTTTTAGTTACGACTGTGAGCTTACGAGCCTGTGACAATGAGGCAGTCTTAAGCCCCAACCCAAATCTGCCTAAATCTGTGTTGCTTCGTGTTCCTGAGGAGCCGGCCAACCTCAATGCTTCTATAGCCACGTCCGGAGACATCCCCGACCCGTCGTCCAGGACAGCAACATGCTCGGCCCCTGTGGGTTCAAGGTCGATCTTAATATCTGTTGCCCCAGCAGAAATGCTATTATCGATCAAGTCCGCTACCGCAGCGTCCAGCGAATAGCCAACCGATCGCATTGACTCCAGCAGGCTTACGTCCGGAGCAACTGTCTCCTCATCCACCTTCACGCACCATATCTATATGCCACAACCAAATCGTCGCCACGTTCTCTCGATTTTTTGCCCAAGTGTCTATCGTCCAAAATCGATTGGGTCGATATTCGGCTCAATCCACGGGTAGTCGATATCGGCGAAGGACTTGAAGAGGGCGGTGAATATCGCCTCCGCACCTTTCACAGGAACTGCCATGCCCACCTGCTTTCGCACGCTTCCCTTCAACCCCTTAAACACAAAGCTATCTGGAAACGTTTGAAGTCTCGCCCGTTCTCGATTTGTGAGCGCCCGATTGCTCTCCCAGTGATACATGTGCGATCCGCCTCCGCCCGCACCAGTAACCGTGTAAGCAGGCTTCCCCGCCTCGAGTCTGCGGTATGTGGAGCTAATTGTAGTTCGCGTGTTTATTTGAAGCCTTTTAGGCATTACTGATAAGGCCCTTGGTGAGAAAGCATTTTCGCCTGGACGAATATAACTCAGCCGATCAATCACATTTTCCGATTGCTTGACGAGTTCGTTGTTTGTGATTTTCCAATCAAGTGGCGGCGTGGTCAGCGCAGACTCCGCTGAAACATCATGACTTTCAAAGATTGCCGGCGATGGCACCTTGTATACCGTGTTTAAATCCGATCGAATTCCAATTATGACGATTCTCTGACGCTTTTGAGGGACACCGTAGTTGTCGAACGAATATAGATGCGGAACTAGTCGATACTCAAGCCCCGGGCTGGGCTCTCTAAGATGCGCGAGAATTTGCTTGAAGGCCAGTCCTTCATTGGCGCTACGAAGTCCGGACACATTTTCAGCCACAAACCATTTCGGCTTCTTGGTTGCCAACACTTCTACGCCGTAGGTGTACAGCGGACCGTATTCGCCGGAGAGGCCTTTCCACTCGCCGACAAGACTGTAGTCATTGCACGGAAAGCCAAAGGCAAAACCATCAATATTCGACAATTTGGAAATATCAAGATCATGAACATTCTGATGTACTATTCCACCGCCTTCTGCCGGAAGATCAGCTGAATCGGTCACCACTTTAGCCAAATCGCCGTAATCAGGCTTCAATATATTTGACTTATAGGTTTCACATGTATCTTGATCAAAATCATTTGCCCAAACGTGGCGAACTCTAATCCCTTGAACAGCATCCGCTGCCCGTCTCGCACCGAGCGCCATCCCGCCAGGTCCGCTGAACAGCTCGCCCATACGAAAATCCAGGTCTACCACGCTTGCTCCTTGTGCCTAAACTAGCCTTATACACATCTTAGGGCATTTTCTTCACTGTCCACGCTCGCCATCAAGTCGGTCCGACTCCCGAAAACACCCTATGCCCGGCGGTTGCCCGTGTGCATTGAACACAGTCTGCCAGGAGCCGCTGACATCACCTCGAAAGTTGCAGCTATCGTCCCGTCCGGCTTGCCTGATGCGTCCTGACACGAACGCGGCAATCGCGCGATATGACCGCGTTCAGGCCCTCTGTGGAAGAGTGAACAGGCGACTCTTGCGAAGTGCTGAAGCATGGGGCCCCGGACAGGTTTTTAGTTGGTTCGAAATACCTATTTGTTTCGGCCAGAAGCTACTACACCACTAACTCAGCACCAAGACCAGAGTTTTAAACAGGGCAGCAACATTGGTGCGCAACCACTCTTTTAATCGCATCGACTTGTGCAGTAAACGCGTCCGGCAACACCACGCTGTTCAAAGTGCCTCCTTGCGGTCTCCAGCAACCAAGGCGGCTCGTTGAGCATCTGCTGGCGAGAGCTGTCGAATAAGGTGATCCTTCGGCGCTCAGAGGGATTCGCTGTCAAGGACCATCGCAAGACTTCTCGGAAGAGGGGAATAGTTCGTCAATTGCGTGTCGAAGTTCGATCGCACTTCGTCTGTCTAGCTGAATAGTCTGACTCACCTTGGGTGGCGATACACGATCTGCAGATCCGTATGTGCTCATTTGTAGAAGAACGTCACCGTCGGGGGCTCTAACAGCACGCAACTCGGCGTCGACTGCCGTTGGATGAGGATTTCCGACTGGAGCTCCCCAATACAGTCTGCGAATTTGTGCCATCCACCTACCTCCATCTCCCATAGCTTTGGGCACTTTGGTCTTGATCAAAGGTACCTCGAACCATTTCAACACCGTGAATGACACCAACTAGTCTAAATCAATGACGACTATTGAGGTTCTGTTTCACGCTTCGAAGAAACCAGAGAACCACTAGGTATCTCTTCACGAAGAATGCTCTGCCACTTTCCCAACCACCGCATTGGTATCCGCACCCAGAGCTGGAGCCGGCAATGCATCCGCAACTGGCGACCCCGAGAACGTCAACGGCACCCGCGGCGCAATTACAGTACCGACCCCAGGCTGATTGATCTCGGTGAACAGAGGGTTCTCCAACGAGCACCAAGGATCGTTGTTCACCAGCTCCTCAAATGTTTGGAACTCCCCTTGGAGGACACCTGCCCCGCTCAACACCTCTGCAGCCTCGGCGGCAGTGTGCGCGGCGAACCATGGGCGCACCACAGCGTCGATAGCCTCGCGAGCCTCGAAGCGCCCACCTTCTGTGGACAGATCAACATCCAACAGCGGCCCGATCATTTCCAGCTTCTCGCTCAGCCCCGTCGCGGTACCCAGTCCGCGCCAGTGCTTGTTCGAGATGACGGCAACCATGATCTCGCGTTCATCCGAGGTCTTGAACGACTGCCCGTAGGCGCCATAAAGGCCATTGCCCAGCGGTCCACGAGTCTTACCGGTCGACTGCACCTCGGCGATGTAGCCGAGGTTGCCGACGGTTGCGAGCATCGCATCGGACAGGGCGAGGTTGATCTCCTGCCCCTTGCCCGAGGTCCGGCGATCGAGCTCAGCGGCAGTAATGCCATTGGCAATGTACAGGCCGGCGATGACGTCCCACGCCGGGACGGCATTGTTGACGGGACTCTTGTCATCGCCGGTGATGATCGGGAACCCGCTGGCCGCATTGATCGTGTAGTCCACGGCCGGCTTCCCATCATGGGACCCATTGAGACGCAACATGACCAGATCTTCACGGTGCTGGACGAGATTGTCGTAGCTCAGCCATCCACGAGCGGGCAGATTCGTGACCAGGGTGCCCGCCTCGGCGATAAGGTCGGTCGCGATCTTCTGTCCCTCTTCGGACTTGAGATCCAGGGTGACCGAGCGTTTGCCCTTGTTCAGGCTCGCCCAATAGATCGACGTCCCGTCATCGCTGATCGGCCAGCGGTTGGCGTCGATGTTGCCGCCGATCGGGTCGATGCGGATAACGTCGGCACCCAGTTGTGCCAGGGTCATAGCACCCAGGGGTGCTGCGACGAAGGCAGAGATCTCGACGACTTTCAATCCGGTCAGTGGTGCCGGTCGTGTCTCAGGCATGGGTGCTCCTCAGCTTTCCGTGGTCGTCACTGTTGCCGCGATCGCGGTCTGACCATCGGGTCCGATGGCTTCGAGTTCATGAGTGATTGCTCCGGTGCTGCGACCGACGAGGTGGATCTGTTCGTTCGCGAACAGGGGTGACTTCGCGCGGAAATCGTACGTAGCGACGGTCGCCTCGGGGTGATTCCTCGTGAATGCGTCGAGCAGGAGTGTCGCGGTCAGCGGTCCGTGGGTGACGAGTCCCGGGTAGCCTTCGACGCCCGTCACATACGGGTGGTCGTAGTGGATGCGGTGGGAGTTGAATGTCAGAGCTGAGTAGCGGAAGAGCGTGACCTCGTTGGGTCGCACCGAGCGCACCCAGTCCCACCCTTCGGGTGCCGGGGAATCCGCACGCGCTGGTGCTGCGGAGGATCCCTCCGGCGCCGAGGTGGCTTCCCGGTAGACGATCGTGTGTCGATCCGTTGTCGCGAGGTTTCCATCGGCGGAGACTTCGTGGCGGAGGATGACGAAGCATAGGCGACCACTGCCGCCGGTCTTCTCCGTGATCGATTCGATGGTTGTCGTTCGTGACAGCTTCTGTCCGGCGAGGATGGGTGCGTGGAATTCGAGATTGCTACCGGCCCACATGCGCCGGGGCAGGCCGACCGGTGGCAGCGCAGCGCCGAGCTTCGCGTGTCCGTCTGTTCCGAGCTCGCTCATCGGCACATCGTCCTCGGCGAACTGCAGCCAGTGCCCAACGGGGAACAGGTGCTGCGGTCCGGTGCCGTCTTGCGGCTCCTGCTCGAGCAGCGTGGCCAGCCGGGCGGCATTGACGCCGTCGGCAATGTCTTCTTCGGTGCTGGATCGGCCGACCCAGTCCTGCAGATTGATCTCAGTCATGTCAACGTCCTAACAGTTCATCGGAGATGATGCGCATCTGGATCTCAGACGAGCCCTCGAAGATCTTCGTCAACCGGGCATCACGCCAGTGACGTTCGACCGCAAAGTCCTTCGTGTACCCGGCACCACCATGGATCTGCACGGCCTCCGAGGTGACCTTCTCCGCCATCTCCGCAGCGAGGTACTTGACCATCGCAGCTTCCTTGTCACAGCGTGCACCAGAATCGATCTGCGTGCACACGTGATACATGAGTGCCCGGGACGCCTCGATCTGGGCGGCCATGTCAGCGACCTTGAATCGCAGATGCTGGAAATCAGCCAAGGGGTGGCCGAACTGGACCCGCTGCTTCAAATACGCAATCGAGTCCTCAAGTGCCGCCTGCGCCAAACCAATCGAGCGGGCCGCCGTATGCGCACGACCGACTTCAAGACCTGAGACGGCCTGGTAGAAGCCACGATCTTCTTCCCCCAGCAGAGCCTCTGCCGGCAGGTGGAAGTCATCGAAGGCCAGATCCCAGGTCTTCCATCCGAAGTACCCGATCTTCTTCACCGCAGTCCCCGACATACCCTCAGGGAAGGAACCGCGTTCCTTTTCCACAAGGAACGCCGAGATTCCACGGTGGCGCTTGGCCTCATCGGTCGAGGTGCGCGCGAAGAGAATGATGTAATCGGCCTGGTCGGCGAACGTGCACCACATCTTCGTGCCATTGATGACCCAGCCACCGTCCTCGGCACGAGTGGCCTTGCACCGAATATTGGCGACATCCGATCCGGCTTCAGCCTCGGACAGCGCGAAGGCACCCAAATACTCACCGGTGGCGACCTTCGGCAGCAGGCGTGCTTCCTGTTCGGGTGAGAAGCCACCGCCCATCCCGTTGCCGCGGGCCAACAGCCCACCGACGGACATCCAGGCTCTGGAGAGTTCTTCGGCGACGAGGCAGTACTCGAATACACCCAACCCCAGGCCACCGTATTCTTCGGGGATGAGGATGCCGAAGAACCCCATATCGGCCATCTGCTTGATGAACCAATCGGGGAACTGCCCCTCGATCGGGTCGAGCTCATTGGCCAGCGGGAGGACGACGTCGTGGGCGAACTCGCGGGCGAGCGCCTGGATCTCGAGGCGTTCCTCGGTCATGAAGTGCGGGGTGTTCGGCCTGGGCCTGGGTTTGTGCGTCATGGTGAGTCTCCCTCTCAGGCCTTATTGCGGCCGATGAGCTGCTTGGCGATGACGTTCAACTGAATCTCGTTCGTGCCCTCGCCGACGATCATCAACGGTGCATCACGGTAGTAGCGTTCGACGTCGTATTCGGTGGAGTATCCGTAACCGCCATGGACACGGATCGCGTCAAGGGCCACCTCGGCGGCCATCTCTGAGGCGTAGTACTTGGCCATGCCGGCCTCCATGTCCACGCGCTCACCGGAATCGTAGGTGCGAGCCGCGTGAAGGACGAGCTGCCGGGCGGCCTCGAGCTTCGTCGCCATCTTCGCCAGCTGATTGCCCACGGCCTGGTGACGCCAAATCGGCTTACCCATGGACTCACGCTCCTGCGAGTACTTCACGGCGTCATTGAGTGCAGCCTGGGCCACGCCCAGCGAGCGAGAAGCCACCTGGATGCGGCCGATCTCCAGGCCCTTCATCATCTGCTTGAATCCGACTCCCTCAACCG
Organism: Brevibacterium aurantiacum; assembly: GCF_003932995.1. Classification (NCBI taxonomy): domain Bacteria; kingdom Bacillati; phylum Actinomycetota; class Actinomycetes; order Micrococcales; family Brevibacteriaceae; genus Brevibacterium; species Brevibacterium aurantiacum. The sequence continues at coordinate 302,868 of NZ_CP025333.1, read as the reverse complement.
AGCCGAGCAACTGGGACTGCGGCTGGCGCAGGTTCTCGAACACGAGTTCGCAGGTCTCGACACCCTTGTACCCGAGCTTCGAGAGGTTCTTCGACACCGTGAAACCCTCGCCTTTCTCGACAAGGATGATCGAAATGCCCTTATGCCTGGGCTCGGCACTCGGGTCGGTCTTGCACAGCAGTGCGATGAGATCGGACTTGCGGGCGTTGGTGATCCAGGTCTTCGACCCATTGATGACGTAGTCCTCACCGTCCTTGGCCGCTGAGGTGCGCATGGCCTGCAGGTCAGAGCCACCACCGGGCTCGGTCAGGGCCATGGTCGCGCGCAGCTCACCGGTGGCCATGCGCGGCAGGTACTTGTCCTTCTGCTCGCTTGTGCCGTATTCGGCGATGAGCTTGGCCACGACGGTGTGCCCGCCCATGGCACCGGCTAAGGACATCCACCCGCGGGCCAGCTCCTGCGTGATGAGCGCATACGCCTCGGTCGAGACCTTGCCGTCGCCCCAGGGCTCGTCGATCGCGAGACCGTAGATGCCCATGTCCTTCATCGTCTGGATCCACTTCTCCGGATATTCGTCGGCATGCTCAACCCGGTTGACGTGTGGTTTGACGTCGTGGTCGATGAACTCGGCGACCGTGTCGATCATCATCTGCTCTTCGCTGCTGACTGCCATCTCGAATTCCTTTTCCTCTGCTGCTGAAGTTGTGATTATCTGCCTCGCCGAGGTGGCCCGACGTGGCCGTGTTCGTGGTGGTCCGTGGCCGGTTCAGTCCAGCCGGGCGCCGTCCTTGGCTGTTCTCGTCCGCCCGAGCCCGATCGTGGTATCCGGTCCAGTGTTGTCGAAGAAGTCGTTGCCCTTGTCGTCGGTGATGATGAAGGCTGGGAAGTCCTCAACTGTGATCCGCCAGACTGCTTCCATCCCGAGGTCTTCCATGTCGAGGACCTCGACGGAGGTGATGCAGTCCTGGGCCAGACGTGCCGCGGGTCCGCCGATGGAGCCTAAGTAGAAGCCGCCGAACTCCGCGCAGGAGTCCTTGACCTGTTTGGACCGGTTGCCCTTGGCGAGCATGATCATCGATCCGCCGGCTTCCTGGAACTGCCGGACGTAGGTGTCCATCCGTGAGGCAGTGGTCGGCCCGAACGATCCCGAGGGCATTCCCTCGGGTGTCTTCGCCGGTCCCGCGTAGTAGATCGGGTGGTCTTTGAAGTAGTCGGGAAGTTCGCCGCCGGCATTGAGGCGTTCGCGCAGGTTGGCGTGGACGATGTCTCGGGCGACGATCATCGTGCCGGACAGTGAGAGCCTGTCCCCTACGGCCAGTTGGCTCAGCTGTGACTGGAGTTCGGGCATCGGCCGGTCGAGGTCGACGGCGGTGACGTTGCCGGATTCGATCTCATCGACGCGACCCATCGACGGCAGGAACCGAGCCGGATCGTGTTCGAGTTCTTCGATGAAGACACCGTCTGCGTTGATGCGGGCAATGATCTGCCGGTCGGCCGAGCAGCTGACGGCGATGGCGATCGGCAGGGAGCCGTTGTGGCGTGGGAGCCTGACGACGCGCACGTCGTGGCAGAAGTACTTACCGCCGAACTGGGCGCCGAACCCGAGCGTCTGCGTCAGCTTGAACACGGCGTCCTCGAAGTCCGTGTCGCGGAACCCGTGGCCAGTTTCGTCGCTGGTGGCGGGCAGGTCGTCGAGGTAATGGGCACTGGCGAGCTTCGCGGTCTTAAGCGTGAACTCCGCCGATGGCCCGCCGATGACCACAGCCAGATGATAGGGCGGGCAGGCCGCGGTGCCCAGCGTCGAGATCTTCTCCGCGAGGAAGTCGAGCATCGATGACTCGTTGAGCACGGCCTTCGTCTCCTGGTAGAGGAAGGACTTGTTCGCGCTTCCCCCACCCTTGGCCATGAACAGCAGCTCGTAGTCATCTTTGGGGCTTAAGCTCACCTCGATCTGGGCGGGCAAGTTTGTGCCCGTGTTCTTCTCCTCGAAGAGACTGATCGGAGCCAACTGTGAGTAGCGAAGGTTGAGTTCCTCGTACGCCTTGTGGATTCCGGCCGAGAGATGTTTGGCATCGTCGCCGTCGGTGAGGACGTTGGGTCCGCGTTTGGCGGAGACGATCGCTGTGCCGGTGTCCTGGCACATCGGCAGGACCTCCCCGGCAGACACCGAGGCGTTCTTCAGCAGGTCGAGGGCCACGAAGACGTCGTTGGCGCTGGCTTCCGGATCGTCGATGATCGCGCGCAGGCTGGCCAGGTGGTCGGTGCGCAGGTAGTGGGAGACCTCTTTGAACGCGACCTCGGCGAGGTCGGTCAGCGTCGACGGTGCCACCTGCAGGAAGGACCTCGGCTGGCCAGCCACCTCGGCGTGCACCGTTTCGACTCCGTCGATGTCGAGGCGCCGCATGGCCGGGCCGTCACCGTGAGTGGGCAGCAGCGGAGTGTAGGCGACGGTGGAAGCTGCGGGTGCGGATTGATCGGCCATGGCGTTCAGATGGCTCCTTCACGATGGAGTTCGGCAACCTTCTCCGGGCTGAATCCGAGATCACCGAGGATGGACTCCGTATGGTCGCCCACGTCGGGAATCGGGTCCATCCGAGGAACGACACCGGACATTTCGACCGGGGGCACGAGCATGGAGATCGGTCCCACCGGGGAGCCGACATCCTGCCAACGGTCACGTTCGACCAGCTGCGGGTGATCGGCGATCTCGGTCATGTCGCGCTGTCGCGAGTGTGCGACCTTGGCAGTTTCGAGGAGCTCATCGCACTGCGCACCGGTGAAGTCGGCGAAGACTTCTTCGATGATGGTCTGGAGTTCGTCCCTGTGGGCGTATCGGTGGGCGGCCCGGTCGAAGCGTTCGTCGGTGACCATGTCATCGCGGCTTAGGACCTGGGTGGCGAAGCTCTTCCATTCGCGTTCGTTCTGGATCGCCAGCATGATCTGGGTGCCGTCGCCGCAGGTGAAGGCGCCATAGGGGGCGATGGCAGCGTGCGAAGTTCCGGCCCGAGTGGGGCGAGTGCCGCTGCCGTGGGTGAAGTAGAGGGGGTAGCCCATCCATTCGACGAGGGAGTCGAAGAGGCTGATCTGCAAGGTGGCGCCCTCGCCGGTGCGTTCACGATTGAACAGCGCGGTGAGGATGCCGGAGTATGTGTACATGCCGGCGGAGATGTCCGCCGTTGAGATTCCCGTCTTCGCGGGATGATCCTCGGTCCCTGTCACAGAGACCAAACCTGCTTCGGCCTGCACAAGTGCATCGTATGCCTTGGCATCCTTGTACGGTCCGTCTGGTCCGTATCCGGAGATCGAGGCGTAGATGAGTCGATCGTTCATGCCGCGCAGCTCTTCGGCGCCGAAGCCCAGTCGCTCGGCGGCGCCGGGGGCGAAGTTCTGGATGAACACGTCGGCCTCGGCGACGAGATCCTTGAGGATCGCCTTGCCCTGCGGGTGTTTGAGGTCGAGGCTCAGGCTCTCCTTGTTGCGGTTGAGCCACACGAAGTGGCTCGCCATTCCGTTGACCGTGGTGTCGTAGCCGCGAGCGAAGTCCCCGGTTCCAGGGCGTTCGATCTTGATCACACGAGCGCCCAGATCGGCGAGCTGCCTGGAGGCAAAGGGCGCCGCCACAGCCTGCTCGCAGCTGATGACGGTGATCCCGGACAAGGGAAGTTCGGCGTGCACGGGGCCTCCACAACGAGAATTTATCAGCTTTCCTCCATAGAATACATCATTCGTTAGATCATGCATTATTGATGCAGAAACCGCTTGTGAGGATAAGCTTCGAAGTACAGGAGCAATCAGCAGCACATATCAGGCGGCAACGGAAGGTCGTGAAGTGGATCAGGAATCAGCATCGACGAAGCGGGACAAAATCGTCCTCGGCCTGCGCCGGAAGATCCTCGGTCGCGAACTCGATCGCGGCGAGCGCCTGCGCCAGGACCAGGTCGCCGACTGGTTCAGCGCCTCGATCACCCCTGTGCGCGAGGCATTGCGCATCCTCGAATCCGAAGGCCTCGTCTCCTCCGAAGCCCACCGCGGCGTTCGCGTGGCCGGGGTCGACATCGACCGCCTCAAATCACTCTTCGTCACCCGCAAGCTCACAGAGACCTTCGCCATCGCTCGCGCCACGACAAGGATCTCCCGCCACGAGCTGCGCCAGGCCGAGAAGCTCCTCGAGGCCCTGGATGCCGCCAGTGAAGAAGGCGATGCCATGGGCCGCAACACCCGCAATGAGGAGTTCCACTTCTTCTTCTACGACCGGTGCGGACTGCCGGCCCTGCGTGATGACATCGCGACCAGGTGGCGAGCCTTCCCCTGGGATCTCACGCTCGACAGCTCGGACCGACTCAATCAGGTCCACAGCGAACATCAGTCCATCGTCGATGCCGTGAAACGGATCGATCCCGACGCTGCGGCGACCCACCTCGGCGATCACATCACCAATGGATTCCTGCGCCTGGCCGAATCGACGACGGGTGAGCCGATCGCCGACCCCTTCGACTTCGACGCGGACTGAGCAGCCCCACTCCCCCGATCTCTGCATCCATAGACCGCACGATTCCCACATCTCAAGAAATAATGCATTCTTTGACAGATAATATTGGAAATCGTCAGATTCTCGTCTAAGCTCAAGATCGTTTGGTTCCGAGAGTGACTGCCTGGTCACGTGCACGTTGTCGTGCACAGTGCAGCAGAATGCGTTGTCACTTCGGAGACTGACACGACACTGGTCTCAATTACTGGAGCTGACGATGACGTCGATACGACGACCGAGGTGGAAACCACTGGTTGCCTGCCTGTCGATCTGCCTGCTCGCTCTGAGCGGATGTAATCCCGCGCGAAGCGGCAAGCAGGAGAAGTTCGAACTGCGCTTTGCCCATGTGACGTCGACGGGTACGCCGAAGGGACTAGCCGCCGACTACTTCGCGAAGCAGATCGAGGAGAAATCCGACGGTCGCATCCAGGTCGAGGTGTTCCCGAACTCGGAGCTCTACGGCGACAAGGATGAGATGCAGGCGCTGCAGTCCAATGCCGTGCAGATGCTTGCCCCGGCGAGCGCGAAGTTCACGACGATCGCACCGAGCCTGCAGGTCCTTGACCTGCCATTCATCTTCGACGAACCCGACGAGATCCCGGACATCGTCAGCCCTGAGACAGAAATCGGCAAGGCGATCTACGCCAACCCCGACCTCGAGGCCAACGGGCTCAAGGTTCTCGGCCTGTGGGACTCCGGAATGAAGCAGATCCACTCGAACAACCCAACGCTCTCGCCCAAGGACATGAAGGGCAAGAAGTACCGGATCCAACCCTCCGACGTACTGCGCACCCAGTTCGAGACCTGGGGCGGAATCCCATCTCCCCTGGCATTCGCTGAGGTCTACAACGGTCTTCAGCAGGGTCTCATCGACGGCGGTGAGAACACGTACTCGAACATTGAGTCGCAGAAGATGCATACGGTCCAGAAGTACGTGACCGAACTCAACCACGGCTATATCGGCTACATCCTCACTGTGAACAAGCGCTGGTACGACGAACTGCCGGATGACCTGCAGGCAGTCGTCGACGAATCCGCCGACGAGGCCTCGGCATTCAACCGGCAGGAGTCGCAGAAGGTCAACGCGGAGTCGAAGCGACTCATCGAGGAATCCGGTGGCACGACAATCGTCGTGCCCACGAAGAAGGAGCGCCAGTCGTTCAAGGACATGGTGGTGCCCTCCGAGTACGAGAAGTACCGGGATGTCATCGGCCCCGAGGTCGTTGACGAGCTCCTGCAGCGTGACAAGGAACGGGAGTGACGATGAGAACCTTCGACAAGTATCTGAGCCGGGTGGAGAACTTCCTGGCCGGCGCCAGTCTCATCGGCGCCACAGCACTCGCGGTCTTCGCCGTGCTTCTGCGCAACATCACCGGCGATGTCCTGTTCTGGTCCGAGGAAGCCATCATCTACCTCATCATCTGCTCGACATTCTTCGGGGCAGTCGTGACCCTGCGACACAACGAGCACGTCGCCGTGGACATCATGCCGACGCTGCTCAATGGCAAGAAGAAGAAGTTCTTCGTTGTCCTCGGTGGCCTGGCCACCCTCGTCTACGCGGGGTTCATCGCCTACCTGTCCTGGGCACTCATCAGTGAGCCCTTCTCGCGGACGACGATCACCCCGGCGCTGAAGCTGCCGTTGTGGGTCGTCGAACTCTCGCTTGCTGTGGGAATGACGCTGTTCTTCATCCGTGCGGCCGAGATGCTCATCCGTGCCATCAAGGCCCCGGCAGAAGAACTCGACAAGGACGTATTTGCTGAGGAAGCCGCGGCGGTCGGCATCGACGTCAACGACATCGCCATCGACGACGACACGAAGGAAAGGGATCGCTGATGCTCGAAGCAACATTCGTTCTCATTGCAGTCCTCATTCTGCTGCTCGTCACCTCGGCGCCCATCGCGGTGGCCCTGGGCTTGACCAGCCTCGTCTACTTCTACTACTTCACGCTCATCCCGATGACTCAGGTCTCGGAACGGCTGTTCAGTGCGCTCAATTCATTCCCGCTCATGGCGATCCCATTCTTCATCCTCGCGGCCAACATCATGTCCCGCGGCGGCATCTCCAGGCGGCTGACCGATTTCGGTGCCGCGATGGTCGGGCATCTGCGCGGCGGAATGGCGATCACCACGGTGCTCGCGTGCATGTTCTTCGCCGCGGTCTCCGGCTCGTCGCCTGCCACGGTCGTCGCGGTCGGCGCGCTGATGATCCCTGCCATGATGCGAAACGGCTATCCGAAGGAGTTCTCCACGGGACTCGTGGCCACCTCCGGGTCCTTGGGCATCCTCATTCCCCCGTCGATCCCGCTCATCGTCTTCGGCATCGCGACCGAGCAGAACATCGGTGACCTGTTCCTCGCCGGAATCCTGCCGGGCATCCTCGCCGGCGTCATGCTCCTGGGCATGGCCGTGTTCGTGGCATGGAAGAAGGGCTACGGACACGCGGGAGCCGGCTTCAAACTATCGAACGCCGATAAGCTCAAGGCCTTCCGCGACGCGATCCTGGCCCTGGCGCTGCCGTTCCTCGTCCTCGGCGGAATCTACTCAGGCTGGTTCACCCCCACCGAGGCGGCGGCCGTCGCGGTCGCCTACTCCCTGGTGGTGTCCCTGGTCATCTATCGCGAGATCAAGATCTCGCAGCTCTGGGAAGTCACGCTCTCGTCGGTGAAGACCTCGGCGATGGTCATGTTCATCATCGCCAATGGCATCCTCTTCACCTTCGTGCTGGCCAGTGAGCGGATCCCAGGATCGATCTCGGAGACGATCACCAATTGGGACCTGCAGCCCTGGCAGTTCCTCATCCTCGTCAATATCCTGCTGCTGTTCGTGGGCTGTGTGATGGAGACGTCCTCGGCGATCCTGATCCTGGCACCGATTCTGCTGCCGATCGCGATCGAGCTGGGCATCGACCCGATCCACTTCGGCATCATCGTCGTGATGAACCTGGAGATCGGCATGATCACGCCGCCGCTGGGGCTCAACCTGTTCGTCGCCTCCGGCATGTCGGGTATGAGCGTCATGCGCGTGGCCAAGGCAGCCATCCCGAGCGCACTGGTGCTCCTGACTGCTCTGGCGCTGGTGACGTTCGTTCCGTTCTTCGCCACGGCATTCGTGGGTTCGTAGGGCCCGAGGAAGATCGATTACTTTTGGTGCAGGTGACCAGTTTGCAGACTGGCCACCTGCACCAAAAGTGTTAAGTGGTCATGGAGACGTGGCGAAGGCCATCTCCTCGTCGTAGCGCCTGCCTGCGACTCGTCGGTGTCGAACCCGTCGACGAGGTCGATCAGGGCCACACCTCGGATGACCTGCGGGAGCTGACGATTCCGACCAGCGGGTCGATCCCTTCTTCAGCATCGAGTGGGGAGGTCTGCTCAGCGAAGAGCAGGTAAACGGTCCGACCGCTCATGCCTCGACCACCTCGTCGACGGGCACCGTTGTCCGCTTGCAAAAGATGCTGGCCCCAAAGCCGGTCCCAACCGCGATCAAGACGCCTGCCCCTGCCATTGCTCCACCGAGTGCCACGTTTCGTTTCGCATCGGCACGGCATTCTACGATTGCCTCCGGCAGCTTCAGTCCGTTTGCTTCGGTGATCCGCATCGCGTTGAGGCTCGACGGGCAGGCACACATCCCCTCATCCCCTCATCCCCTGTATAGGTTCCCTGCCCGAGCTGAACAAAGAACCCTCCGGCGATCAGACCAACAGACGCGACACCCAAAACAGTCAGTGGCAACCATCCGCGCTGTCTCCTGACGATCATGATCAGAAACCAGACCGTGACCGCTGCTCCCGCGACGACCCACCCGAGGTACACCCATTCCACCCAGGGGGCCTCTTCCCAATGGTAGAGCTCTACCGATTCATCGGTAGCCATAATCAACATGCGCGCTGAGTCTCCATCGTTCACCGTGATTCTCAATCAATGCCCAGTCGCGACAGTCTCACATTCAATATGCCACACTGGCGCGTATGGTCCCTGGCACCGTGAACGAGCTCTCCGCGCATGACCGCATGATCCTCGACCTGGAGAAGACAGAGCACACGTCAGCTGCTCGCGATGCGCTGTGTCGGCACATAGAACTGCCACTCGATAAGTACACCGTCGTGCTCGAGGGGATTGTTGATACGGATGCGGCCTATAGCTACGCCCCGGACGTCGTGAATCGAGTCAGGCATCTGAGGGCGGAGAGGTTTGCTTTCGAACGACGGCACGGGCGGTGGAAGAGCCGCGCATTTCAGTGAGTGTAAGGAACATAGAAAATAGTAGGCTGACCTGAATCGAGTCCGATCAGAGTTCCTGCGGATTCGCGGTCAGGACTGTGAGCAGAATTTTCCGCTCGGATTGGAAAAAGAATGAGAGAGCACGCACTCGCCGCCAAGCACACAATCGAGGTCGGTGATCAGTGAGAGTGAGTGAATCTGCTCGTCGTTCAGTCCTGCTCACCGGCTTGAGCTACCCGCTCCTGGTTGCGGGAATCATCCTTCTCTTGACCGGGGTGACCGTAGCTGGCGCCGTCCTATTGGCATCAGGCGTCTTTCTGATTGGTGTGAACGAGATCTGCCTTTACATCGCAAGAAGCAACGTGGTGCCACAAGACTCCCAGTCGTAGTCCCTTGCATCACCACTAGAGTCTCTCCCCACCACGGGAGTGACTTCTCGATCAACGTGATCTACTCGGACGTGTGAGGCGTTGGCCCGTCCACGACCCGGTAGGTCGTCTGGACCATCCCGCCGTCGAGGACTGTGGTGCGCACGTGCTCGAGATCCACATCTCCGCCAAGTGATCCGAACAGTGATGGCCCATCGCCGATGAGCACAGGTACTTGGGAGAGCGTGAGCTCGTCGACAAGCTTGGCGGCAAGGAACCACCGGACGGTCGCCCCACCGTCGACGTAGACGCGCTTGCAGCCGCTTAGCTCCGCTGCGTCGATGGCCGCCTCGGGTGAGCGGTGCACGATGATGCGAGGGTCGGCATCTGCGTCGAGGGTCGTACTGATGACGTGGATCGGGCGACCGAGGTAGGGCCACTCCTGGATGGAAGCGATCGCCTCGTACGTCTTCCGGCCCATCATCACCGCGTCAACCGACTCAACGAACGGCGTGAAGCCCGCATCTCCGGCGGCCTCGCCGCGGCTGGTCAGCCACTCCAAGTCCCCGTCCGGCCGCGCAATGCGGCCATCGACACTCAACCCAAGAAAGACAACGGCACGGAGGGACTGCTGCGACGCGGACATAGGGTCAAGTATCCAGCCACTAGCGAGGACAATCAAGGAAAAGCCAACTCAGGCACCGCCACCTGAGGCTAGCGATGAGTTTCTCCCAAACCCCTTGACTTAGAGTGCACTCACAGTCGTAGGTTTGTTTCCATGACCCAGCACACGGCAGACGTCTCACGCCCTTCAGATCTGAGGCAGGCTCTGTCGGTCGATCCCGACAGGGTTCTCTCGATCTCCGAGGTCAGCGAAGTCCTCGGCATCACGGCGCACACCGCCCGCTACTACGAGCGGGCCGGCCTGCTTGAAGTGGCCCGATCCCATTCCGGGCACAGGGTCTACGATTCGGCGACCGTCGAACGCCTGGACTTCCTCGTGCGCATGCGCACCTCCGGCATGGGCATCAGCCAGCTCAAGCGCTATGTTGAACTGGTCCGAGCCGGGGAGGCAACGACACCGCAACGACTGCAGATCATGGTCGACCAACGCGAACACATTCTCGCCCAGATCCACGAACTGGAGCTGGCCCTGACCACCACGGACTACAAGATCGCCAAATACGCAGGCACAGCCGGCGACGACTCAACAACGGCCACTATCCCATCACGTACAACCGCCTCAGTAGGAGATCCATCATGACCACCACACACCTCGGCGACCTCACCGTCTCCCCCATCGGCTTCGGCTGCATGGCCTTGTCCCACGTCTACGGCGGCACCACCGATGAAGCGGCACGGGAAACCCTGAGCACCGCTGTCGACGCTGGTATCACCTTCCTCGACACCTCTGATGTCTACGGCAAACCTCGCGACGGCGCTTCCGGACCGGCCGGAACGAACGAAGAGATGCTCGCACCGTTCTTGGCCAAGCGCCGCGACGAGGTCCAGTTGGCCACGAAGTTCGGAATCACCGCTCCCAGGGACGGGACGGATGCCCCGGCCAAACGCACCGATGGACGCCCGGAATATGCTCGCTCAGCCTGCGATGCTTCGTTGGCCCGCCTCGGCGTGGACACGATCGATCTCTACTACCACCATCGCCCGGATCCCGATGTTCCGATCGAGGAGACCGTCGGCGCCATGGCCGAGCTGGTCGAGGCGGGCAAAATCCGCCACATCGGCCTCTCGGAGGTCACCTCCGAGGAGCTGCGGCGAGCGCACGCGGTCCACCCGATCGCCGCTCTCCAGTCCGAGTGGAGCCTATGGTCTCGCGACGTCGAGGACCGTGTCGTTCCTGCCTGTGCCGAGCTCGGGGTCGGCTTCGTGCCCTACAGCCCCCTGGGCCGCGGCTTCCTCACCGGCACGCTGACCAAGGAGCAGGTCGCCGGCGACTTCCGCGGCGGCACTTCCCGCATGGGCGAGGCGTGGGATGCCAATCAGAAGATCGTCGAGATCGTCGCCGAGGTGGCTCGACGTCACGACGCCACCAACGCTCAGGTCGCACTGGCCTGGCTCCTCCACCGCGCCGCCCAGATGGGAGTCTCCGCCGTTCCGATTCCCGGCTCGCGCAAACCCGAGCGTGCGCTGGAGAACCTTGGGGCCGTGGATCTGCGTCTCGACGCCGATGACATGACTCAGCTCGATTCCATCCGGTCATTGGTCGAGGGCAGCCGTAACATCGTCAACAATCCGACGTGGATCAGCTCCGGGAGGGAGTAGTGCCAGCCTTCAGCCCACAGGCCCGGGAAGTTCGAGGACGTGGGAGTTGCGCAGCCGCCACCTGAGCACGCTGATGCCCAACCGGGTTCTGTTGTACCCGGTGAGCGGGTCGTAGCCGAGCCAGCGAGCGAGCTGCTCGACTCTGCCCTGCACGGTGCTGTGATGGAGACCGAGGTCTCTGGCCGCCTGCCTGATCGTCGGTGCCTCGAGGACAACACGCACCGTCGACTCCGCCCAGGGTGCTTCCATGATCTCGTCGATGCGGGCGGCATCGGGGTCGACAGCGTCGGGCGATTCGGCGAGCAGTTCGACGAGGCCGCCGAAGTTCTCCGCGCGCACGAGGCCCTCCTCGGGAGGACGGCTGAGACGCAGTGCCACCACAGCGGCGCGCAGCGAACGGGGCAGGTCGCCGATCAAGCCGACGGGGCCAAGGCCAGCCGGTGTCACGGCGATGTTCTCAGCTTGGTCGGCGACGATGAGGACCTGCAGGGCGCCGTACTCGCTGGCGACGACATCGGTGGGACCGGCGGGACGTCTGTCGAAGACGGCAAACAACGGAGCGACGAGCACCCGGTACCCGTGTCCGGCCACGAGTCCGAGCCGAACCGCCGCGGCAACCCGCTCCTCGGTGGGCGCGGTGGTGTCCAATGCGAGCGCCACGTCCCGCGGAGTCTCCAGCTGCTGTCGTTCGAATCCGAACCTCACCCCGATGGCCAGGCCGAACCGTTCGAGGATGAGGTCGTCGTTCGGCAGGGCTTGCCCCTCTCTCTCGAGCCAGACCTCGGAGGCATCCGGCAGGACCAGTGCGCTCACCTCGGCGGGGCGGGCACCCGCGCCCGGGCTCCCTGACGGATCGATGCGCAGCTGTCTGCTCCTGTCGCCGTTGCGAAACCCTGCCGGGCAGCCGGCAAGGGCCGCGGCGGCCGCGGCGAGGGCACGGGAATTGACCTCGCCGACCATGAGTTCGTCGAAGCAGGCGATGACGCGCAGGCCAAGACTCGCCTGGGGGTCCAGGTTGGCTATGCGACCCAACAGCTCCTGCACGTCATCGCCTCCTTGCGGGTGTTCGTCTCATCGCGGAGTCGATTCGCACCGCGATGCGAATCAGCCCTTCAGAGCATCGTAGACCGCTGTCTCCATCTCGAGGTAGCCCCCGACCGATGCCGGGTCCGCGAAGGGGAAGATCTGCGTCGCCCAGTAGCCGCCGATGTTGTTCTCCCGATCGATCCAGTAGAAGAGGTTGGCAAGTCCCGCCCAGGCTACGGCTCCTGCCGGACGCCCGGTCGGCGCGTCCTCCTCGTTGATCATGAACGTGTACCCCCACGACTTCGGCATGCCGGGGAAGAACTCCGCATCGTTGGACAGACTCGGGATGACACCGGGCAGCATCTTCACCTTGAGATCGCCGAGGTGGTTCTTGGTGGCCAGGTCCACCGTTTCGGGGCGTAGAACGACGGTGCCATCGTCTGCCTGACCGTCATTGAGCCACATCCTGATGAACGTGAGGTAGTCGTCGACGGTCGAGAAGAGGCCGTGACCTCCCATCTCCACCTCCGGCTCGGGCAGCATGAAGTCGGTGGCGGCCAGCTGACCGTCGGTGCGCTGGTGCATCGTCGCCTGCCGCTGCCGCATCGACGCCGATGTCCGGAAGCTGCTGTCCTTCATCCCCAGCGGGTCGAGGACCCGAGTCTGCATCGCCTGACCCAGGGTGGTTCCGGTGATGCCTTCGATGACCTGACCGACCCAGTCCATGTTCGATCCGTACTCCCATTGGGTGCCTGGGTCGAAGAGCAGCGGCGTCTGCAGGGCCTGCTTGGTGCTGCTGACGATGCTCGGCTGGCCCTGCTCACGGGCAAGGCGCTCATACTTCTCGTTGAAGAAGTCGTAGCCGAATCCCGCCGTGTGCAGCAGCAGCTGCTTGGTCGTCGGTTCGCTTGCCGGAGCCCGCAGAATCGGGGAGCCATCGACGTCGAAGCCCTCGATGACCTGCACATCGGCCAGGCCGGGGGCATATTCGCGGGCCGGTGCGTCGAGGTCGAGGTCGCCCGACTCCACCAGCTGCAGAGCCACCGTGCCGGTCAGCGCCTTAGTCGCGGAGAAGATCATGAACACCGAATCGGTGGTCATCGGCTGCGGATCGTTAAGCGAGCGGACTCCTGCGGAGGTGAGACTGATCGTCTCCTTATCGGTGGTGACTCCGGCGACGACGCCGGGGACCCCGCCGCTCTCGACCTTCTCTGAGACCACACGAGCAACGGCATCATTGACAGCTCGGTTCTGGGACATGGTTGTGCCTTTCGGTCAGTCGGCCAGGACCTTCTCGATCCAGGCCATTCGGGTACTGATCATTCCTTGCGCAAGGTGTGTATGGGCGGCGAAGATGTCGAAGGCGTGGAAGCCTCCGGGCCAGACGTGCAGCTCCGCCTCACTGCCGTCGTTCCACAGCGCCGAGGCGTAGGCAACGGCTTCGTCGCGGAAGATCTCTGCCGAACCGACGTCAATGTAGGCCGGCGGCAGGTCGGAGAGATCGTGGGCGCGTGAGGGCGCGATGTAGGGCAAGACGGCTTCTGTGCGATAGTCATCGCCGAGCATCGCCTGCCAGCCGGTCTCGTTGCTCACCCGGTCCCAGACACCGATGCCGTCGAATTGGTTGGTCGAGGCGGTGATCCCGCGATCATCGAGCATCGGGTAGATGAGCAGCTGACCGCGCAGCTTCGGACCCCCGCGGTCGCGGGCGGCGAGCGCCATCCCTGCGGCCAGTCCCCCACCGGCACTGGCGCCGGCGACGATGAGTCGGTCGAGGTCAACCCCGAGACGCTCGGCATTCTCAGCCGTCCACTCCAGGCTGGCGTACATGTCCTCACGGGCGTAGGGATCCTGGAATTCGGGGGCGAGGCGGTATTCGGGACTGATGAGGATGGCCCCGATGCGCTCGACCCAGTCGAGGTTGAGTCCGAGTGCGCTGAAGCGGTCACCGAACATCAGTCCACCGGAATGGGCGTAGACGATCGTGGGGCGGCGCCCCGTGTCACCCGCGCGCCTGAAGACCGACACGGTGATCGCCTCGCCATGGTGTCCGATCACCTGATGTTCTGAATGTTCGACACTGCGCCCCTTGAGAGTCTCCGCGAGAGGCTCGGACGCATAGGAGATGCGCGTGAAATCGATGAGAGACGGGGTGATGGTCGGCGGGAAGACCCCACCGACGACGGACAGACTCGCGGCAAGTTCCGCGTCGAATCGTGACCGTCGTCGTGTCATGTCTCTAAGTATGCAGACTCCGACTCGGTGCCGCTACCGCCACGACAACGCGATTACCGATCCTTCACCCGCCAATTGTCGGGTTAGGTTTCCCAGCCTCGCCTCAGCCCAGTAGCCCCATCACCGACTCCTTGACCTGGAGGACGGCGAGGAAGCCGAACAGCAGGAAGCAGATCGTCAGCAGCACGTTCGACAACCCCTTGTTCCGCAGCGCGGCCGGTACCGATGACCGGTTGAGGATGACGAGAAGGGCGATCGCGAGCACAGGCAGGATGAAGGCGCTGATCGCGGCGTAGATGAGCACGAGGGTCACCGGTTTACCCAGACTCATGATGACCAGAGCGGCGATGCTGAGGTAGACGATTGCGCCACGGAACTCGACGGACTTCGCCGACATCTCGTGCTCGGGCTTGTCCTGATGCGGGTATCGCCGCAGCACCCGAATGCAGTCGGCGGTGACGTAGGCGATGCCGGAGAATCCGCCGAGCACGCTGGTGTAGACGACGGCGAGGAAGCTGATGAGGAAGACGATCCGTCCTGGTTCGCCGATGCGCGAGACCAGGCTGTCGGCGATGGCGAACAGCGAGTCGTTGTCCGCGATGGTGAAGCCCTGGCCATAGAGGATGAAGGCACCAACGGCACTCATCGCCACGGCGAAGACGAACACCAGTGCGTAGCTGATGAACAGGTCGATGCGCACGACGGGTTTCCATTCGGCGTCGCGCCAGGACTTCTCGCGGATCCAGTATGAGTAGGCCAGTATTCCGGTGGCTCCGCCGACCCCGCCGATGAGTGACATGACGGTGATGATCGACCCGTTCGGGAAGGTCGGGGCCATGGTCTCCACAGCCACCGCCTGAGCTTCCTGCCCCTGGAACACTGAGATCGCCAGCGCAACGATTCCGAAGAACATGATGATGCCGAAGCCGATCATCGCCTTCTCCACCAACCCATAGCGTCCGATGCCGACGAGGATCGCGGCCGAAAGCAGCACGACGACCGCGGTCGGCCAGAACGGCAGCACCGGAAAGAGTGCCTGCAGGATGTTCGTCGTCACCGCGATGACGCCCGCACCGAAGAAGAGACCGACGAGCAGCTCGGCAACGAGGAACAGGGAAGGGAACAGCCGCCCGCCGAATGAGGTCAGGTGCGACTGCAACGATCGGTCGTCGCTCATCTGCAGGCGAGACACCGCTTCGGAGAGCACGAATTTGAGGATGATGCCCACGGTGAAGACCCAGATGAGTGCGAGCCCGTATTCGGCACCCGAGTTCATCGTCGTGATCATGTCCGAGGCACCGACGCTGGCCAGGGCAAGGACGATGCCGGGGCCGATGAGCCGCAGCCGTCCGGTCAATGTTGCCGGCGCCGAGGTGGTGGCGCCCTTCGTCTGCGGTGTGATCTCGGCGGACATAGGCGGGGTGGGGCTCCTTCACGTGTGTTCGTCGACGACGGCACTGGCGTCATTCGCACGGACGTCGTTCGCTCAGGTGAGTATGGCCGATTTGTGAGATTCCCACGGTCTGGTCTCAGTACCCGGGAAGCCACCCTGCAGCAATGTCGGAGATGCCTGCTTGAGTTCATTCTATCGTTTGGGCCTGGGCTCCGTTGGCAGATTCCGTCTGTATATTCGACCCATGACTGACGCACTCGACAATGGACCGTTCTTCCATGGCACCAAGGCGCAGCTGGAGGCCGGTGATCTCCTGACAGCGGGGTTCAATTCGAACTACCACCCCGAGGTCGTCATGAACCACATCTATTTCACTGCCCTGCCCGATGGCGCCGGACTCGCCGCGGAGCTCGTCGCCCTCAATGAGACCCCTCATGTCTACGAGGTTGAGCCGACCGGGGAGTTTGAGAACGACCCCAACGTCACCGACAAGAAGTTCCCGGGAAACCCCACCCGCTCCTACCGAAGCACTGCACCCTTGCGAATTCTTTGTGAGGTCACCGATTGGAAGCGACTGACCCCAGAGGAACTCCAGACCTGGCGCGACAACCTCGCCAAGCTTGCCCAGGACAAGACTGCCGAGATCATCAACTGAACCGAATCCCTCGCCCGACCATCCAGTATTTTGCCGCAACCATCACGGCCGACGGCACAACAGGAAGGAAAACGACGGAATGCCCCAACGCGTCAGCATCAATCCGCCTGGAATCAGTCACGAGAATCCGATACCCGCCGCCAGCCGCATCGGTCCGTTCCTCGCCTCCGGCGCGCTCACCGGCAAAGATCCCGAGACCGGGGACCTGCCAAGCGACCTGGCCGCTCAGGTGGCCAATGTCTTCACCTAGTGTCCTGCGCCGTAAATTCGTGTAAGAAGTTGTAGAATGGCGTATGCCTCGCACCGGTCGTCCGAAAGCCGAACTGATCCTCACCGATGAAGAACACCAGACGTTGACTCGCTGGTCCCGTCGGCGCAAGTCCTCACAAGCCCTTGCTCTGCGCTCACGAATCATCCTCGGCTGCGGGCAGGAACGATCAAACAAGGAAGTCGCCACCAGCCTCGGCTGCACGCCCGCGACTGTGGCCAAATGGCGGAACCGATTCATTGCCGACCGACTCGATGGTCTCGTCGACGAACCACGCCCAGGTAGACCCGCCACGATCACGGCCGAGCAGGTCGAGGACGTCATCACCTCAACCCTGGAACAAACACCGAAAAACGCCACCCACTGGTCACGGGCGCAGATGGCCGAACGCAGCGGACTATCGAAATCGACGATCGGACGGATCTGGAAGGCCTTCGAGCTCAAACCCCACCGCGCCGATGGGTTCAAACTCTCCAACGACCCTCTCTTCGTGGAAAAGGTCTACGACATCGTCGGCCTTTACCTCAATCCACCCGAGTCCGCTGTCGTGCTCAGCGTCGATGAGAAGTCCCAGGTCCAAGCGCTGTCTCGGTCCCAGCCGGCGTTTCCGATGATGCCGGGCATGCCGGAGAAACGTACCCACGATTACGCCCGCCACGGCACGACGAGTCTCTTCGCAGCGCTGAATGTCGCCGATGGAACCGTGATCGCCTCGACACACCGCAAGCACCGCGCGATCGAGTTCAAAAAGTTCTTAACCAAGATCGACAAACACGTTCCAGACCACCTCGACATCCACGTCGTGTGTGACAACTACGGCACGCACAAACACCCGTTGGTGCGGAACTGGCTGGGCAAGCATGAGCGGTTCCATATTCATTTCACGCCCACGTATTCGTCGTGGATCAACCAGGTCGAGAGGCTCTTCGCTGAAGTCACCCGCGAACTCCTCCAGCGCAGTGACCACCGAAGCGTGCAAGCCCTGGAGAAAGACCTTCGCGAGTGGGTTAAGGCGTGGAACGAGGACCCGCAGCCATTCGTGTGGACGAAAACCGCGGAAGAGATACTGGAATCTCTCTCACGACTAATGCAACGAACTACCGGCGCAGGACACTAGGTCCGCGGCGTCATGGACATGGCCGGTGGCAGCACCGACGACATCCTCAAACTCACCGTCCACCTCGTCGACTACCGTGATCGGGCTGCGTTGAACGAGGAATGGGAGGCAATGTTCCCCGATCCTCAGAGTCGGCCGGCTCGTCAGGTGATGGCGGCCCAACTGGATCGCGGTGCCCTGATCCAGGCCGACCTGCTGGCAGTCCTGCAGTAACCAGCAGGCTCTCGCGCTGTTTCTCGCCACGCGAGCAGTCCCGACGGCCTCCTCTGCCCGGAGTACAGTGATCCATCGTGAGTGTTGCCGCTGTTCCACATGGTCCGACGCGTCCCCCGTTTCCCGTCTCCGTGGCGGCGTTCGTCAGCAGCTTCGATCGTTTCGCCATCAGCCCCCTCGTCGTGCTCGTCGCCCACGACCTCGGTGCGACTCTCGCCGAGGCGCTGACGATCGCCAGTGCCTACTTCCTGGCGTACGGCATCAGTCAGCCGGTGTGGGGAGTGCTCTCCGACCGCCTCGGGCGCGTCCGGCTGATGAAGGCAACACTTCTTGCCGCAGCCGTGGCGGGAATGGTCGCGACCTTTGCCCCGAATCTGACGATCCTCGTCATTGCCCGAGCCTTGTCAGGTGCATTCTACGGAGCCGTCGTCCCCACCTCGATGACCTATGTCGGGGACACCGTCGCCGAGGCGCATCGGCAGCCCGCATTGACCGATCTCATGGCAGCGATCGCCGTCGGAACCGCCAGTGCCACAGCTCTGGCCGGAGTACTAGCGCACTTCGCCGACTGGCGAATCGTCTTCGCCATCCCCGCTGTCCTCGCGATCGTCTGCGCCCTCGGACTTCGCCGACTGGCGGAACCACCACGGGAAGAACAGGGCGGAGTCCTCGCGACCATCCGAGCCGCGATTACTCATCGGTGGGTTCTCATCGTCATCACCTTGGCTTTCGTCGAAGGTGCTGTGGTCCTCGGCGTGCTGACACTGCTCGCACCGGCCCTGCAGTCACAGGGCATCGGCGCGGCCATCGCCGGCCTTGCCACCGCTGCTTACGGGGTCGGCGTCATCATCACCACCCGCATGGTCAAGGCCCTCAGTCGCCGTCTGAGCATGCCGCGGCTCATCGCCATCGGCGGTACCGCCACGGTGATCGCCTTCGGACTTCTCACCATCCATCTGTCGACGCTGACGGTCATCATCGCAGCACTGCTGCTGGGAACGACCTGGTCCTTCCAGCATTCCTCGCTGCAGACCTGGGCCACCGGGGTCCTGCCGCAGGCACGCGGAACCGTGGTGTCACTCTTCGCCGGATTCCTCTTCGCCGGCAGCGCACTGGGCACTGCAATCGGCGGATCCCTCGGCGAGGACAATCGCTGGACGCTGCTGTTCGCGATCTCCGGCATCGTAGCGCTCACCCTGACACTGGTCATCGTGTTCAGCCGTCGCGTCTATGACGGTCCGCAGACAGGCTGAAGCGCCCGCGCTCTGACCGCTGAGATCAGCGCCCGAAGAACTCCTTGCACGCCCGCCGGACACGCTCAATCGCCTCGTCGTCGATGTCGAGGTGCGTGACCCAGCGCAGCTTCCCGTGCGCACTGCCGGTGATGATGTCACGGCCGGCGAGGAACGTTGAGAAGGCATCCATGTCGACGCCGTCCGGGGACAGGAAGACCATGTTCGTGCGTGCCTCACCAGCCCCCAGCTCGGGGAAGTCCGCGAAGATCTCAGCCAATCGCTTCGCCCGGTCGTGGTCCTCACGCATGCGGTCCACATTGTGCTCGAGCGCGTAGATGCCGGCCGCGGCGAGGACTCCGGTCTGGCGCATGCCCCCGCCCAGAGTCTTGCGGATGCGCTTGGCCCGCCCGACCAGTTCCTTCGACCCGACGAGCAGCGCGCCCACAGGTGCGCCGAGGCCCTTCGACAGGCACAGCGAGACCGAGTCGAACCGGTCAGCGATCGCCGATGGTTCGCTGCCGGTGGCTACGGCTGCGTTCATGACCCGGGCCCCGTCGAGGTGAGTCGACAGACCGTGGCTGCGCGCCAGCTCGGTCGCGCCCTCAATGTAGTCGGCAGGCAGCGGCAGTCCGTTGAAGGTGTTCTCCAGAGTCAGCAGTCTGGTGATCGGGTTGTGGAAGTCATCGGGTTTGATCGCCGAGGTGATCGCATCGAGATCGATGATCCCATCGGGTTCGTTGGGCAGCGGCTGCGGTTGGACCGATCCCAGCACTGCCGCTCCCCCACCTTCGTCGCGGTAGGCGTGTGCTGTCTGGCCGACGATGTATTCGTCACCGCGCCCGCAGTGTGCCATGATCCCGGCGAGGTTGGCCTGCGTTGCCGAGGGGAAGAAGAGGCCTGCCTCTTTGCCCAGAATTTCGGCAGCCATCGACTCGAGCCGATTGGTCGTCGGATCTTCGTCGTAGACGGCGTCGCCCACCTCGGCGTCGGCCATGGCCTTGCGCATTCCGGCACTGGGTGTGGTGACGGTATCGGAGCGGAAATCGACTCGATTGCTCACAGCGTGGTCCTTTCGATGAGAAACGCGGCGGCCACCTAAATGACCGCCGCGTTCAGTGCTCTGTGCTCAGCTGTCCGCGTTGCGAGGGCGGGCGACCGGGTGGTTGCTGGCGATCGAAATTCGGTTGAAGGCGTTGATCAGCGTCACCGTCCATTCGACGGCCGAGATCTGTTCGGCGGAGAGGTACTCGCCGGCCTCGATGGCGATCTCATTGCGATCGGCCGCCTTGTCGATGACTGTCAGCGTCTCGGCCAAAAGCAGTGCGGCACGTTCCTGACCGTCGAAGACCTCAGCCTCACGCCAGGTCGGCAACAGGTCAAGTTTGAGCTCCTCGACACCTGCCTTCCGGGCTGCCGGGGCGTGGATGCTCAGGCAGGTGCGGCAGCCGTTGATCTGGGAGACCCGCACATTGACCAGTTCGAGAAGTCCATCGCTGAGACCCTCCGCACGTGCGACCTTCCGGGACGCTGCCGCGGCTTGGATCATGGCCTTGTAGACCTCGGGGTGGACCTTGTCGATGTAGGGACGATTGACGTTGACTCCGGACAACTCTCAGGCCTCCCGCTTGACGAAATCGATGTCTGCGCCGGTGGCCCGACGGAACTTTCCGCCTTGGGCAAGGTATTCATCGCCGGATTCACTCAGTTTCCGTACGAACAGTGGGCACACCGGCACCACTGTCACGCCCCGCTCACGGCTGGCTTTGAGCGACTGTGCCACCAGCACCTTCGAGAGTCCGCGTCCACCGAATGCCTCGTCGACCTCGGTGTGGTGGAAGATCCGTTCTCCGTCGGGGGCGGTGAGGAAGAAGGCGCGGCCGGCATCCGTACCGGCGGCGTCCCGGATGACGTAGGCACCGCGGGCCTCGTCGAGTTCGACGGTGACGGTCTCGCCGGTTTTGTCAGTCAGCGCTTCGCTCATTATTTCGTCTCCTTGTTCGGGTGGGTGCTGGGTCAGGATTGGACGTGCGGGGGCGGATTCTTGCGCGCTTTGATGCGAACGTCGGGCAACCTCGGCGCGCGCAGCCTGGACAGGCCATCGGCGTTCTCACCGGGGCCTCCCTTGCCGACATAGCCCTCGACGGCGCCGAAACGATCGCCCTCGGCCTGCCATTCTTCGCGGTACTGGGCGATCTCCTCGTGGGTGCGGCCGATGAAGTTCCACCACATGAGGATCTCTTCGTTAAAGGGTTCACCGCCGATGATGACGAGGCGGGCGTCGGTCTCGGCCGGGTTGCTGATGCGCATTACGGACAGGCCCACACCGGTGTAGCCGAGGGCATTCGTCGGCAGTTCGACGTCTTCGACGGTGATGTCGCCGGAGTCGACGAGGACCCCGTATTCGAACTCCGCGTTGATCGGCAGGTCGATGGTGGCACCGGGACGCAGGCGCACCTCGGCGCCCATGAGCGGGGAATAGGTGGCAACGGGCGAGCGCGTTCCCCACAGCTCGCCGAGGAAGACGAGCATCTCGCCGCCGTCGAAGGGTGTGACCTCGGGAGCGAAGTGCTCGAAGTCCCTGCCCTCGCGGTTGCGCACCGAGTCGGGCAGCGCCAACCAGAGTTGGACGCCGTGCAGGGCTGTGGTGTCCTCGGTCGAGACCTCGGAGTGGCAGATGCCGCGGCCAGAGGTCATGAGGTTGACCTCGCCGGGCAGGACCATACCTTGGTTGCCGCCGGAGTCGATGTGTTCGATAGCGCCTTCGAAGAGCCAGCTCACGGTCTGCAGGCCGGTGTGCGGGTGCGGGGCGACGTCCATACCGCCGGAGGTCGAGACGTCGTCGGGGCCGTAGTGGTCGACGAAGCACCAGGGTCCGATGAGGGAGCGTTGGCGCTGCGGCAGTGTCCGGCGCACGCCCATGGCACGTGGTCCGCCCAGTGGGACGTCGCGGGCGGTGAGGATCTCAACCGGGGCTCGGCCCTCCTGCGCGCAGTCGGGGCCGGGCAGTCCGCCGGTCTTGCACACGACCTCGTCGGGTTTCGGCTCCACATTGCTCATATCGGTCCCACTTTCGCATTCACGATCAGACACCCGCCGAGGCGGTGCGTCCCAGCTCAGACACCGTCAGTCTTCCACATTGTGCGGGGAAATCCAGTGGGGGCTGGGTGGCATGAACCGTGAGAGTTCGGCTCCGCCAAAGGCGGTCACGGCCTGGCTTGGTCGCAATCCTCAGCCGGTAGTGGATCACGCCTGGCAAACTGTCCCGGTCTGCGCCCCTCGCCCGCTGGACCGGCGAATGCCTGCGCGATCTCCATCCACTGTGCTGCCGTCGCACCGACGGTTTGCAGGGACGTGTCAGCGATGTGCCGCCGCTGGGTGACGACGAGGCAGAAGTCTTCGATCGGACCGGACACCACATCCTCGGCGTCCTCCGGCCCTGCTGTCCATTCGTGCCCGTCTGGGGTGTCGAGCACGACCCGGACGGGTTGATCCGGAACGTCCAGGCCTCGCGCCGTGAAGCTGTTCGGAAATGTCAGCGCACCGATGCGTGCGACGTGGGGAAGGCGTGGTGACGGCTCTGCGATGACTTCGAGTGCGTCTCGAACATCCTGGCCGTGGGCCCAGGTCTCCATGATCCGCGCCGTGATCTTCGACGGCAGGCTCATCGCCGGTCCGAACCATGGCACTCGAACATTCGGGTCTGCCGCAGAGATCGCTTCGTGAAGCTTCTCTGATTCCTGCGCCCACCATCTGCGCATGTCCTCGCTGGTCCGCGAGAGGTTCGCCGGCCCGATGTGGTCGACGTATGTCTGGAGGTCCGTCATCGTACCCCGGACGTCGATGAACCGCTCCGGTTGGGAAATTGCCAGGCGGGTGACGAAGTCGAAGTGGGCGAGATGGGCGATCTGGTCCTGGGTCGTCCAGTTCTTCGCCGGGGTGGGGCGCGACCATTCGGCTTCTGTGATGCTGGCGAGCACTCGGCGAAGCGATTGCTGCTCTTCGGCGAGATCTGCGCTCAGCGAGCGGACTACGTCGGCCTTGCTCTCCGTGCTTGCCATTTCGGGTTCCTCTTCTCCTCACGGACAGTCTGCGGGCAAATCCTCCACGCGGCTTTCCGCGGTTGCGGCGTGAGCTCTGTCCGCCTCAATTCGCGAGTGGTCAATCATCAGTCGAGTGGGATCCGCTTCCGCCATGGCCACCATACGTTTCGTCCGATGTCGTGGACGAGGGCTGGAACGACGAGCGAGCGCACCAGGATCGCGTCGAGGAGGACGCCGAAGGTGACGATGAACGCCAGTTGGAACAGGAACATGACCGGGATGACGGCGAGCGCTGCGAAGGTCGCGGCGAGCACGATCCCCGCCGAGGTGATGACCCCGCCCGTAGCCACAAGCCCTTCCAGTACTCCCTTGCGGGTGCCTACGCGCAGCGACTCCTCGCGGACACGGGACATGAGGAAGATGTTGTAGTCGATGCCCAACGCGACGAGGAAGACGAATGCGTAGAGCGGCACCGACGGATCGGCACCGGGGAAGCCGATGAGGTGGTTGAACACCAGCGCGGAGACACCCAAAGCGGTGCCGAAGGAGAGAACCGTCAGCGCCACGAGCAGCAGCGGGGCCACGAGTGAGCGCAGCAGGAGGATGAGGACGATGGTGATGACGATGAGGATGAGTGGAATCGCCAGGGTCCGGTCCGCCTCGGCGGTGGTGTTCGTGTCCAGGTCGACCGCGGTCTCCCCGCCCACCAGGGTCTCGGAGTCGACCTTGTGGACAGCGTCGCGGATGTCGGTGACCGTGGACTCTGCGGCCAGGGAGTCCGCGGGGTCGGTCAGTGTCGCTTCGAGGAGAACCTGACCGTCGACCTCGGTAGGTGCCGGGGGTGAAGGTGGAGGCGTCGAGGTCGAGTCGGGTGCGCCCTGGCCCTGCGGTGCTTGACCTTGCGGTGCCTGCAGCTGCCCGTCATCGTCGATGGCGATCGTCCCGCTGGGTGACTCTTCGGCGACGACGGTCATCGATTCGACCCCGCCGAGGCTGCCGACCGCCTTCGCCGCATCCTCGAGCTGGTCTTTCGCCACCACGATCTGTGTGGGTGAGCCGGATCCGCCCGGGAAATGCTCGGACAGCACATCTTGGCCATCACGGGCCTCGGAGTCGCCGAGGACGAAGTCGCTCTGCGCGATGCCCGAGGCCTTGAACTGGGGGAACGCGATGAGCGGGAGGGCAAGGAGGACGACGAGACCGATCCAGATTATGCGCGGACGCTTAGCGACCACCTCGGCGATGCGAGTCCACAGACCTTTCTTCGCTGGTGCGGAGCTGGTTGTGCGCACCTGCGGGCGGAAGGGCCAGAACACGGCCCGGCCGATGACCATCAGAGCCGCGGGCAGGAATGTCAGCGCCGCGAGCATCGCCACCAGAATGCCGATCGCCGCCACCGGGCCGAGCGCACGAGTCGAGGCCAGGTCGGTCAGCAGCAGAACCAGAAGACCGGCGATCACGGTCCCACCAGAGGCCGCGATCGGCTCGACGACGCCCTTGAACGCAGCCAGTCCGGCTCTGACTCGATCCCGTTCGGTCAGCAGCGCATCACGGAAGCGGGCGACCACAAGGAGGGAGTAGTCAGTGGTGGCGCCGACGACCAGGATGAACAGAATGCCCTGAACTTGGCCGTTGATGAGCAGGATTCCCGCATCCGCGAGGTGCCAGATGACGAAGATCGAGGCCGAGAGCGCCGCCACCGAGGTGAACAGAACGATGACCGGCAGCAGAGGCGAACGGTAGACGATGATGAGGATGACGAAGACCGCGATGAGTGCGACGAGCAGGAGAATGCCGTCGATCCCCGCGAACGCCGAGGTCAGGTCCGCAGAGAATCCACCGGGACCGGTGACATACACGTCCGCCGAGGTGGGCACTGAGTCGACGTCGCCGGTGGGACTATCGGCGGCGGTGGCAATCGGGAAGGTCCCGGCGATGATCGAGCGGATCTGCTCCACGTCATCGCCGGTGGTGTCGGTGGAGACCGGGAGGATGAGCTCGAGCGCTTCACCGTCCGCGGAGGGGATGACAGGCGAGGCGGCGGCTGCCAACAGCCCTTCGTCGTCGAGTCTCTCGGCCAGGTCTTCGAGCTCAGTCGTACTGTCCTTGCTCAGCCCGTCCTTGTCTTCGAGTACGACGATAGCCGGGACATAGTCGAGGTCACTGAACTGGTCGATGAGCGCCTGAGCCTTCGTGGACTCGGCCGATTCAGGCAGGAAGGAGGACCGGTCGTTCGTGGCGACCTCGGAGATCTTGCCGAAGTAGGGGCCACCGACTCCCGCGATGGCCACCCACGCGACCAAAAGGACGGCGAAGAGTGCGATGAGAGAGCGGCGGGCGGGAATGGGTCCGCGCTGCTTCGTGGGCTGAGCCGAGTCGACGGGAATTTCGGATTCGGGCCGGTGCGGCTCCGGAGGGGTGCTCGTGAGCAGGTGGCGGGGCATGTTCTCAGAGTACGCCAGTAGTCGACCTCGGAAGTTATTCCGCAGCTCTTCACTTTGGTACTGAACCACTGGTACAGTACCATTATGGACACAACAGCACAGGCACCACAGACAGCCAATGCCCGTTCCCTCCTACTGCCCTATGCCCTGACGCTCATAGCCGCCATGATCATCATCCAGTTCGTCGTCGCACTGACCGGCGGTGCAGTGACAATCCTCGCTGGGGCCCTCACCGCGGTCGTCGCCGTCGGCATTGCGGTATGGATCGTGATCAACCGTCGGAAGCTGCTGCATGTGCGCTTCGGACTCGTGATCGCCCATGTCATCGCCTATGTCGCAGTGACGACATCCTTCAACGCCCACGCCGTCGTCCGTGCAGTCGTCGCCGGCAGCGACAACGATGTTCAAGCAGTGGCGCACTCACTCCTCGGGTCCTCCTGGTTCGGAGCAACCTTGGTGATGAGCGCGGTCTGGGGCATCGGTCTGCTCATTCACCTCCTCGGTTCGGTGCTCGGCCGCGGCTGGGAGGACTGAGGTGGCATCACAGCATGACGACGCGACAGAGCCGCTCACTGAAAGCGAAGAGTGGCTGAGCCATAAGGTCGACAGCTGGGTCGAGACCTACAAGAAGTCAATGCTCACACCGGTCACACTGACCATCGTCGCCGAGCATCAGCCGATCGGAGTCGCCGCCATTGCTGAGAAAGTCACCGCTGCCACCGGCTGGCACGTGACCGAGCGCGGTCTTTACAGGACCCTCAAACGGCTGCAGGATTCTGGGCTCCTGGCCAGTGCCGATACCAGCGCCCCGAGGACGGGAGCGAAACGGAAGGACCTCTCGCTCACGCCTCTCGGGACGCGGTATCTTGCCGGGATCGCGGAGAATCTCGTGGAGTTGCCGGGTGGTGTTCCCGGCAAGGAGTGTACTACCTCGCCTGCCGCCCCCTCGCCCATAGAGCCAGCACCCCATCAACAACAAGGAATCCCAGCACACTGATCCCCACCATCGGCAGGAATACCCCGATCGCCACAGCCGAAAGCACAACCGCAGCCACCGACCACCAATGTGCGTTGGCCAGCGCACCACGAACAGGCGTGACGCCGAAGTTCCGGCTCGGATCGTGCTTCGGTCGGCGCTGCCACCACATCACATAGCCCCACACGACCATCGACGCGATCCCAATTGCTAGGCCGACGAGCACGATCTGGCTGGCCAGACCGAACATCGTTCCCATGTGCAGGTCGACGCCCCACCGCGCCAGCTTCGAGGCAAACCCGTAGTCGGAGAAGTCGACACGATCGGTGATCTCCATGGTCTCGGCATCGATCGCCAGGGCATCGATCTCCGTGGGGAAGCTGCGCTGGATCTCCTGGACCACCCAGGCCGAATCATCATCGGCCGGCGGCAGGATCTCAACGAGGCCAGTGTTGACGTTGATGTCGCGTGCCATAGCCAGGGTCATGTCGAAGTCCGCGGGATCGACTCCGGAAGTATCCGACGCATCCGTGCCACCATGACCCGCGTGGCCTTCGTGCCCGGTGTGCCCCTCATGTCCAGCGTGACCGCCGACGTCCGACTCCCCCGCCGAACCACCGCCGGACTCGGCGGAGCCTCCACCCAGTTCCGTCGAGACCGCTGGCGTCGACCAATCCAGTGCCGCTCGCAGCTTCGTCACATTGTCTCCGCCTAGCTGGGACCAGGTGATGCCGGTTGCTGACAGGAACAGCATCCCGATCGCGGCCCACACCCCCACCGAGGCGTGCCAGGAGAATGTGCGGCGCAGCCCCTTGTGCTTCATCGACGGCCGCAGCAGCGCAGTGGCCTTCCTTGCCCGCCGGGCGCGCATTACCCACAGGCACAGTCCGGCGACCGCGATGATGCCCAGCCAAGACGCGGCGATTTCGCTGTAGTACCGCCCGAAATTGCCGAGGTGGAGGCTGCCGTGCAGCTGATCGACCCAGGTTCGCAAGGGCAGGGATCCCGAGGTTCCGTACACGGTCAGGTCCCCCTTCACCTCGGCGGTGGTGGGGTCGATGAAGATCGCCCGGGATTCGCTCTCGCCCAGGTTCGGGTCATCGAACATCACCCGGGTCGTCGCGCCGGGTTTCGGTGCCGGGCGCACCGCGCTGATGGCCTCCGCTCCCCCGGTGTAGGTCGTGGCGGCCGTGACCTGGTTAGCCAGCGGCAGGGCGGGGCCAGTCGCCGAGGTGGTCAGTTCATCCGCGTAGACGACTTTTTCGATCTGCGGGCTGATTGCGTACAGGGCGCCGCTGAGTGCGGCGATGAGGATGAAGGGACCGACGAAGATCCCTGTGTAGAAGTGGAGTCGGCGCAGGAGTTGGCCGAGCCAACTGGTGCCGCGCGGTCGCGGATGGTCCTGCCGGTTTTCGGGCAGGGATGACAGAGGTGTGGTCATGGTGAAGCTTTCTGTGAAGAGCGCTCGGCGGACCTGAAATTTGGTCAGGCGAGCGCGCGCCAGCGGATTTCCGCCGACGCTGAGGTCAAAGATGGTGGGGTCAGAAAGCTTCCACGGGTGGTCCTCTGGTGAGGACAGGAGAGCGGAGAACACCGAGGTGGCGAGGGAGAATTCGGGCGACGCCGAGGTGGGGCTTCGGTCCGTTCGGAACCGGCATCGGTCGAACCGCAGTGGGCAGGAGCGCGTGGATGACGAGTCGGAGGAAACTGCCGATCTTCGCCGGCAGCGCTTCCGACCAATAGATCATGGCGATTGTGAGGACAGCGGCGACGAGGTGTGCCGACAGCATTCCCGGTGACGCGTGCGTATGCATGCTGGCTCCGGCGTCTGACGCGAAGACGGATCCGGACATGGCCTTCGGACCCGAATGGTGCATCGCATGTCGCTCAAGTGCGTTCGCAGGACTGTGGCTCCCGGTCATCGGAGTGAAGACAGAGAAGAGCAGGTGGAACAGCGACTGGCTGACCAGCACAGACAGGGACAGCCTGGGCAATGACAATCTGCGGTCGGCCAACAGAACGCAGAGCAGCATCGACAGCACCAAGGGCACCACGACACCCATCGCTGAAGGCAGCGCGCCGCCGCCGATCATGTGAGAGGCCAGCGCCACGAACGTGGCGAAGACAGCGGCTGCGATTCCCCGCAGAGAACGCCGGTGCCTCAGTCCGCGCTGGTACTGCGGCGCATGCAGGTCCTCCGGCTCCGAGCTCACAGGGAACATTCTCACACAATCGGCGGGCCCACCTCGGCGATGGAGTACTTATGGGAACTTACCTGAATGCCGGCTCGTTGGCTTCCAACCGGGGAACGGTGACTCCGAGGCGGCGGGCGTCGGCGAGGACATCGCGAGGGTAATCTGCCTGCGCCTTGTAGGTGTTGCGTCCGGTGTTCTGGGCCTGGGTCATGATGAAGGTGAACAGGTTGTCGCCGGTCAGCAGCTTCTGCATTGCGAATCCGAAGATGCTGGCGGGGATGTACTTCGCTGCCGCGGCTCCGAGTCGTGAGGTCCCACCCTTCGCTGTGAGGACGGGGATCATTTCTCGGACGAGACGGACGACTTCTTTCAGTGCAGGGCGCGAGCGGACGAGTGCGTCGAAGCTTCCCATCCGGAGCCATCCGACCATGATTCCGGCGTCGAGGATGAAGTGGAACCAGAGCCAGCTGCGGAAATCTGCGATGTCGGAGATTGAGAATCCGGCCTTCGTGAAGAGTTCACGGACGACGCGGTGCCGGTCGGTGCGGCTCGACCCGTCGATATCGCCGAGGAAGATGCTTTTGGCGAATCCGCCATGCAGGGTGGTGACGTCAAAGCCACCTCCGCCACCAGGGAATCCCCATGCGACCTGCTCACGGGGCAGCCGCGAGATGGCAGCGGCAGGGTCGGCCCAGACGTTGTTGAAGATGAGGATTGTGGCCCCGCCAACTCGGGGTTGGAGGAAGTCGACTGCGCTGTCCAGCTGGTCGTGGTTGACGCTGACGATGATGAGGTCGTAGTCGTGGTCCGGTTCGAGGTCCTCTCGCAGCGTGATGGGCCAATTCTCCTGAACCGGCTTCCCTTTACTAGAGGCACGGCCGTCCCTGATGTCCACGTCGACCGAGGAGCCGAAGTCGGCGGCACGTCCGGGGCGGACATAGAAGTCGACCTCGTTCCCTGCCTTCTCCAGGGCCCATCCGTACAGTGTCGAAATGACTCCGCGGCCGAACATCAGAATCTTCATGTCTGCGTCTCTTCTCTGCGCCGTTCGGCGCTCGTCAACTCTCCACAATATGTGGAAGGTGGTTTCCACTTACATGTAGATTAAGCAGTGATCCCATCGCCGCATTCCGTTTTTCCGGAAGTGAGAGAAGAAATGGCCGAGACGACTCAGATCGAAACTCAACAAGTGCCCGCGCAGAAGCTGCGTGCGGATGCCGCGGACAACAGGGCGCGCATTCTCACGGTGGCGCGGGAGCTCTTCGCCGAACGCGGTATCGATGTGCCCATGACGGCGATTGCCCGCCGAGCAGGAGTGGGCGCGGCAACCCTGTTCCGACGCTTCCCTGACCGCCGGTCCCTGATCACCGAGGTGTTCGCCACCCAACTCACTCATTGCGAAGCGGTCCTCGCCAAGGCTGCGGCCGACCCTGACCCGTGGCGCGGATTCTGCTCGTTCGTCGAAGCTCTCGGCCGGATGCAAATCGAGGACCGTGGGTTCACCGAGGCGTTCCTCTCGGCATTTGCTGAGGGCCAAGGAATCGATGAGAAGCGCATGCATGCGGAAGCCGTCTTCGCAGACCTGGTGGAACGTGCTCAGAAGTCAGGCAAACTCCGACCCGACTTCGACCCCAGCGACCTCATGCTGATCTTCCTCGCCAACGGCGGCGTCAGCGAGGCTCCACCCGAGCATGCACGCGACCTCTCGCGACGACTCATCGCCTACCTGCTCCAGTCATTCGAGACACAGGATTCCCCGACCGCCAGGTCACTACCGACCCCGAGCCGAATGGGGCTGGGCGAAGTGTTCTCAGCGGCACAGTCGCACTAGCGGCAGCACCGGTCACATCTCTTCGTGGGTCAGGGGGTCCCGGCCCTTCATCCGACCGCGCTCAAGACCGGAGATGGCATCCACCTCGGCGGAGGTGAGGCTGAAGCCGAAGATATCGGCGTTGAGCCGCTGCCTCTCAGGATTCGCCGACTTCGGGATCGGCAGGCTGCCGACCTCGAGGTGCCAGCGCAGGACCACCTGAGCCGGCTGAACTCCGTGGGCAGCCGCAGCCTCGGCGATGGGGGCTTCGTCGAACAGACCCTGGTCGCGGTACAGCGGTGACCAGGATTCGGTCTGGACGCCGATCGATCTGTGGAATTCGATGAGCTTGCTCTGCGGGAAGTAGGGGTGGAGTTCGATCTGGTTGACCGCCGGGGTCACGCCGGTTTCGTCGATGAGTTCCTGGAGCATCGCCTCGGTGAAGTTCGAGACTCCGATCGAGGTCACCAGTCCGCGTTCGCGCAGTTCGATGAGGCCGCGCCAGGTGTCGACGTACTTGCCGACGCTCGGGTTGGGCCAGTGGATGAGGTGGAGGTCGAGGCGCTCGAGTTGGAGCCTGGCCAGGGATTCCTCGGTGCTGGCGATCGTTTCGTCGAAGCCGTGGTGACGGCCCGGGACCTTGCTGGTGATGAAGAGTTCGTCCCGGCCCACCTTGGAGTCGATGACGGCCTGGCCGACTTCGCGCTCATTCTTATAGTTGACCGCGGTATCGAGGAGTCGATAGCCGTTGTCGATGCCGGCGATGATCGCTCCGACGCCCTCTGCGTCGTGCATGGCGTAGGTGCCGAGGCCGATCTGCGGGATGCTGGCCCCGTCGTTGAGTTCGAGGGTCGGAATCGCTGAGCTGTGCTCTGAAGTGGACATGCCCCAACCCTATGACCGCCGAGGTGGTTCCGGCCAGAGCTTAGTCAGACGACTGTGCCCTGTGGAGTTTTTCCGTCGAGGATATCGATGATGGCTTGAGCCGCCGCGACCCCGGCGCGTTCGCGTGCCTCCAGCGTCTGCCCGGCGAGGTGGGAGGTGATGACGACGTTGCTCATCGTTCGCAGCGGGTTGTCCTCGACCATGGGTTCGCGTTGCAGAACGTCGAGTCCGGCGCCGGCGATCTCGCCTGTCTTGAGCGCTTCGACGAGAGCAGCTTCGTCAACGAGGGAGCCGCGTGCAGTGTTGATGAGGATTGCCGAGTTCTTCATCGCAGAGAGGCTCGCGGCGTCGATGATCGGGTCACCCTTGCCCGCTCTGCTGTGGAGAGACAGGTAGTCGGCGGCTTTGATTGTCGTGTCGAAATCGGCGAATTCGATGCCCGATGACTGCTCGGAGTCGGGGTGGGCTGTGGAGACGAGGACTCGCATTCCCAGCGCAACACCGAGGGCAGCGATCGCTTTGCCGCTGGGTCCGTATCCGATGACGCCGAGACTCTTGCCCCGCAGTTCGGTTCCGGCCTCGCGTGGCCATCCGCCGTCGTCCACTCCAGCCAGCACGGTGTTGAGTCGGCGAGCGCAGGCGAGCATGAGTGCGAGCGCCAGCTCGGCGACGGCGTGGTGGTTGACCCCTGGTGTGTTGCACACGCGGATGCCGAGCTCGGCCGCCGCATCGATGTCGACGTTGTCATAGCCCACCCCTGCCCGGGCGATGACCTTCAGCATTGGGGAGGTCGCGAGCATGGCACGCGCGACCGGTTCACTCGCAGCGATTGCACCGACGGCTCCTTTGAACAGAGCCAGCTTCTCTTCGTCCGTGCGAGTTCCGCCCGCCGGCGAGTAGACCGGTTCGAGGCCGCGGTCTCGCAGCATCGTGTCGACGGTGTCGCCCGGGCGGAGGTAGTCGGTGGTGATGACGATGCGGTTGTTCATGTGTCCGAGAATATCCGGCCTCTCGCCGGCTGCGTCACAGTACCCCGCTGGCGGACGAGGGGTTGCCTAGTCCTTCGCGGGCATTTCAGTCCTTCGCGGACAATTTGCGGACGACACCGGCAGGTGCGGTATTTCGGTAGGAATCGGTGAGCAGATCACTGAGGTCATTCTCGTCGAGGGTCTCGAGTTCCAAGCCGATCCAACCGGTGGGACCCAGGTACATGGGAACGAAGGCATCGGGTCGCTCCATCAGCACCTCGGCGTCCATCGGATCGGGCAAGATGAGCAGGGCTTGCGGATGCTGCTCCATTCCACCGGTGACGAGCTTCCGCGTGCCTCCGAAGTGCGCGAAGATCTTCTTCGTGAAGAACGCGGGCCGCCCATGCGAGACCTTCTCCTGCGCCTCGGGAAGGCTCAGCGCGGTCTTACGCAGGCGGGCCAGCTGCGGGTCGTCGTCATCGAACATCTGCGGATGCGCCATGAACCCACTTTATTAGCGGTCACGGTCACAGGCTAGGGACGAAGCAGAGCCGAGTGCTCAAGCTTGGCCCTCACTGGTGTACGTGTCTTTGAGGACTGCGTCTGAATCCTCCGATTCATCGACGTAGAAGCGCTCTGCGACATCCTGCTTCTCGTACATATCAAGGTATTCGTCCGCGATGTTGTCGGCTGAGAAATAGGTGCCTTCCTCAATCACTCCGGCAATCGACAGCATGCCCACGTAGACGCCCTGATCCTGCAGCTCATCATGAAGGCAATGAGCGTAACTGCGCAGTCCGGACTTGCCGATGCTCAAAGTGGTCAGGATGGGGGTCACCGTCAGCTCTGAAGCTCCACCACCGGTGAAGAAGATGGTTCCCTGCTTCCGTTCGATCATCTCGGGAATCACCTGCTGCGCGCTGGAGATTCCGCCGATGATATTCACCTGCATGTGCTGGTTCGCGATATCGGCCGTTGTCTCCGCGGCAGATACCGGCGCGATCACCCCGGCGTTGTAGACGAGCACATCGATCTGGCCGAATGTCTCCCGCACCTGAGTGAACGCATCCGCGATCTGCTGTTCGTTCGTCACGTCAGCAGAAAAGCCCGCGCTCTTGATATTCATGTCAGTCAACGAAGCCTGGAGAGTGTCGAGACGATCTTGGTTCCTGGCGATCAAAGCCACATTGAAGTCCTTCTTGCCGAACTTCTCAGCAAGGCTGAGGCCGAGCCCTGGTCCTGCTCCCACAATCACTAAAGTGCTCATCTATCAATCTCTCTACGGGGCGGAATCTGCGGCATGTGCCATTATTCAGCAACCTTGATACTGAGCGGAGTATTCCACTGGTTGCAGCGCCCCTACTTCACAACCCCGAGCACCTCATTGAGTGCCTCCGTCGCCGAGGGGTGGGTGTAGATCGTGTCGCGCAGCTCGGTGGCGGTGACGTTGTGGCGCATCGCCAGGGCCACGGTGTTGATGACCTCCTGCGAGTGCACGTGGACGAGTGCGGCGCCGAGGATGTGGTCCGTTGCCCCGTCGACGACGAACTTCACGATGCCGCGCGGGTCACCTTCGATCTTCGCCCTGGGTGCTGCAGCGATGTCGGCCATCGCCTTCGCTCCGACCTTGACGTCATAGCCCTGCTCGCGGGCGGCGGCCTCGCTCAGCCCCACGCGTGCCACGGGCGGGGTGAGGAACATCGTGTACGGCACTGCGCTGCGGTCCGCGGTCGTCCGCTTGCCGTCGCCGAGCAGCTGATCGGCGAGGATCCGATTGTCGTCGAGAGAGATGTAGGTGAACATCGGTCCGCCATTGACGTCGCCGACGGCAAAGACGCCCTCGGCCGAGGTGCGCAGGTGCTCGTCGACCGTGATGAAGCCGCGCTTGTCGGTCTCGATCCCGGCCTTGCCCAGGCCCAGGCCCTCGGTTGTTGGCGCACGGCCAACGGCCAGGAGGACAGCCTCGGCGTCGACCTGCTTCTCTTCGCCACCAACCTCGTAGGTCACGGTGGCCTGATCGGTTCCATCGGCAACAGCGGTCACGGATGCTTCGTTGATGATCGTGACTCCGTCATCGGCCAGAGCCTGAGCGACCACCTCGGCGACGTCGGCATCCTCATTGGCCAGCGGACGCTCGCCGCGGTCGAGGACGGTGACCTGGGAGCCGAAGTGAGTGAACATCGATGCGAACTCGAGTCCGATGTATCCACCGCCGACGACGACCAGGCGTTTGGGGAACGGGGAGACGTGCTGCAGGGCCTCCGAGTCGTAGATGCGACCGCCGAGCGTCGCTCCGTCGATCGGTGGGATGTTCGCGAGCGAGCCGGTGTTGACGACGACGGTGTCCGCGGTGATCTGCATGGTGTCGTCACCGCCGGTGACGAGGACTTCGCGTTCGCCGGTGAACTCGGCGCGACCGGAGACCAGGAGAACCGAGTCGAGGTCGTCGAGCATGGAGAAGTTCTTCTTCCGCATCGCCCCGGTCAACGTGTCGCGGCGCTTCACGGCCTTCGCGAAGTACTCGTCAGTGTCGTCGTCATCGCGTTTGTTCTCCGCGTCGTGGACCAAGATCTTCGTGGGGATGCAGGCGATGTTGATGCAGGATCCGCCGATCATGGCATCCGACTGCTCGACGACGGCGACGCGCTTGCCGGCTCTGGCCATGGTCCCGGCCAGGGTCTTTCCGCCCTTGCCCCACCCGATGACGAGGAGGTCCACGTGCTCGTGCGAATCGGCGTCGTGGTTGTTCTCGGCCATGATCGGTTCCTTCCAGCAGACGATGCGTTGGTTGACGATGCGTTGGTTGTGAGCCTACCAGCAGACGATGCGTTGGTTGACGATGCGTTGGTTGTGAGCCTACTCCGGAGCGGTGAACCTCAGATGTCGCCGAGGTTGGTCGACGTCAATGCCATCGAGCTGGGGTTTCCCCGGGTGGAGTTCATCGTAAAGCTGGCCTTCCACGGAAGGTAGCGGTCGTCAGAGGACTCGATCAGCGCGCCCGCGCCGGTGAATGCGCGGCGTCGGACTCGCAGCAGGGGTGTGCCGACGGGAACTTCGAGCAGTGTGGCGTCGTCCTCGTTGGCACCGATCGCATCGATGGTTCGCGAGGTTCGGCTGATGTCGACGCCCTGGTCGATGAGTTCCTGGTAGATCGACCCGGAGTCGGTGTCGAAGGCGAGAACGTGGCGCCCGAACTCCAGGGGGTAGTTCAGGCGCTCGACCATGGTGGGCACATCGTCCATGAGGCGGAGCCGGAAGACGGAGACGACCGGGTCACCGTCTGGGATCCGCAGACTTGCGGCCAGCGACTTCTCGGCGGGCCTGCGGGTCACCCATTGGGTGCGCTGGCCTGGGACGATGTCGGCATTGTGGCACCACTGGGAGAAGGAGATGATGTCGTCGAAGGACTGTGTGGGCACATTGTCCAATACGACCGTCCGGCGCCCGCGTCCCGAAGAGATCAGGCCCTCGGTCCGCAGTGTCGACATCGCCTGTCGAACCGGGCCGCGGGAGCTGGTGAACTTCCGGGTCAGTTCCGCTTCCGAGGGCAGTTCGTCGCCGGGCTGGAAATACCCCTCGCGAATCGCAGTTCGCAGATAGTGGGCGATTTCGTCGTACTGCTGTCGTGTGCGCTGCTGAGTCATGTGTGCTGGCCTCGTCGGGGTCGGGGATGGGGACACGTGCTTCCAACTGTGCTGCCGTGGTGCTGTGCTTGCCGTGCGCTGCGCTGCTCGAGGTCGTCGTGTTCTCCGATCGGCGGCGTCTCTTCCTTCCTATTCGGGGCGAATGAACCGGGAGTGCCGGCCGAGAAGCGCAACGTCACGTTCAGGTGAACAATCGCCAAACTTGTACATACATGTGTTCATCGTACGACAACAAGCGACCAAGATGGGGGAATGTCGAAAACTGATCTCATCATCGTAGGTTCCGGAATTCTGGGCCTGGCCACCGCATTCCGCGCACACCGTCAGGGCCGCAGCGTCCGTGTCATCGACCGTTCCGCCCGCCCTGTGGGCTCATCGATCCAGAACTTCGGGCACGCCTGCTTCACTGGGCAGGCCGATGACGCTCAGGATCTGGCGATGGCGTCTCGAGCCGGCTGGCTGGAGGCCGCGGCAGCCACCGGGATCTGGGCGGCAGAGACCGGGTCCTTCATCCCTGCCATGACCGAACCGGAACTGCGCGTCCTCCAGGAGTTCGCCGATCACCGGGGTCCGGATCAGGCGACGATGCTCAGCGCCGAGGAGGTGGCGGCGGCCATCGGGAACCCGAGCCTGGGCGCCATCGGTGGGGCTCACCTGCCCCTGGATATGCGCGTCGACCCACGTGAGGCAGCCCCCGCCCTTGCCGAGTGGCTGGCTGGAGAGGGTGTCGAATTCACGTGGAACACTACCGTCACCGAGGTGGGCGACGGCACCGTGTCCACCAACCGTGGCGATGTCCACGGTGAGCAGGTCGTCGTCTGCCCCGGCTATCAGCTCACCTCCCTGTTCCCGGAGATCGCCGAGGCGCACGGGGTGCGCATCTGCACGCTGGCAATGTCCCTAATCGAGCGACCGCAACGGATCCCGAGCGGGTTCGCCATGCTCACGGGCACCTCATTGGCCCGTTACGACGGGTTCGCCGCCATGCCGGGAGCATCGGCACTGCGTGAGGATCTGACGCAGCGGGAGCCGGAGCTCGTCGATGTCATCGCCAACCTCATGGTCACCGATATCCCCGGCGGACTGCTCATCGGCGACTCCCACGCCTATGATCTCAGCCCCGAGCCCTTCATCGACGCACGCGTCGGGGATCTGCTGCTTGATCGCGCCACCAGCATCCTCGGCATCGATGAACCCGTGGTTCGCCAGCGGTGGCTGGGCCAGTATGCCGACAGCACCGAGACGAATCTGATCCTCGAGCGCCCTGACGCGCGAACGACGGTCGCCGTGGTCACCTCGGGGATCGGGATGACTCTGTCGTTTGGGATCGCGGACCGCATCCTCGGCGGCTACCCGGCCGAGACAGACGCACGGCCCTCCACCTGAGACCGGCACCACATTCGAAGCCCCTCGCCCCAACCGCCGATGAAGTTGTCATGTCCGATCGGTGAACAGGGTCGAATTGTATAGACATGTTGATTCGAGGTGTCGAAGAATGAAGCCAAGCGATCACCCCGACCACTCGAAAGGCAGGCCGCCCATGGCCCTGTTCCCACGCTTCCGCTCCCGCACCGTCCGCTCACTCACGGCCGCAGCGCTCGCACTCCCGCTGCTCGCCGCTTGCGGTTCCTCCGGCGACGACGGCGACACCATCACCTTTGCCGCAGTCCCCGCCGAGTCATCGTCCACGTTGGAATCGACCTTCGAAAACGTCACCGCACTGCTCGAGGAGGAGACCGGCAAGACGGTCGAGTTCCAGAATGCCTCCGATTATGCAGCGGTGATCGAAGGAATGCGGGCCGGCCAGATCGATGCCGCCTCGTTCGGTCCGTTCGCCTATGTCATCGCCAAGGACTCCGGCATCGACATGGAGCCCGCGGCTGCTCCGACGAGCGATCCGAAGAAGGATCCGGCCTACACCTCGCTTGCCTACGTCAAGAAGGGCTCGGACATCAAGGGCCTGAGCGATCTCAAGGGCAAGAAGGTCTGCTTCGTCGACAAGGCCTCCACCTCGGGCTACCTCGTGCCGATGAAGGGGATCATGGATGAAGGTCTCGACATGGAGAAGGACATGGAACAGGTCCTGACCGGCGGTCATGACGCCTCGCTGCTGTCCCTGGACTCCGGCGAATGCGATGCGGCCTTCGCCCACGACACCATGCTCAAGACGCTCGAGGAATCCGACCAGGTCAAGCCCGGCAGCATGGAGCCCGCGTGGGAGTCCGAGCCCATCACCGAGGACCCGATCGCTGTCAACAACGAGTCTATGGACCCTGAGCTGGCCAAGCAGATCACGACCATCCTGCGTGAGAAGGCCAACGTTCCGGCCATGGTCGACGCCGGCATCTGCTCCTCCGAGGACGACTGCGTCCTACCTGAGGAGATCGAATACGGCTACAAGCCCGTCGAGGACTCAGACTTCGATTCCATCCGCGACATCTGCGATGCCACCCAGGCAGATGCCTGCAAGAACGTCGGCTAGGAGACGCACTCATGACCACTGAACTCCAGCGAGAGATCGACGATATCTACTCAGTCCAACTCGACCATGTGACAAAGGACTTCGGCGGCGGAGTCCTCGGACTCGACGACGTCAACGTCGGCTTCCGCACCGGCCGGGTCACCGTTCTGCTCGGCCTGTCCGGATCGGGCAAGTCGACGCTGCTGCGCCACATCAACGGCCTGCACTCCCCCACCTCGGGCACGGTCCGCGTGCTGGGCCAGGACGTGAACTCGGTGGGGAAACGAGGGCTGCGGGAGCTGCGCCGGAACATCGGCGTGATCTTCCAGTCCTTCAACCTCGTCGGCCCCATGTCTGTGTTGGAGAATGTCTGCGCCGGGCAGCTCGGTTCACTCAAGGGACCGCGCATCTCGCTGATGATGTACCCGAAGTCGGTGCGCCGCGAAGCCATCGAGAAGCTCGACCGGGTCGGCTTGGCCGATCGTGCTTATCAGCGTGCGGATACACTCTCCGGCGGTCAGCAGCAGCGCGTGGCCATCGCCCGGGCGCTCATGCAGCACCCGACGGTTTTGCTGGCCGATGAACCGGTGGCCTCGCTCGATCCCGTCTCCGCGCTCGACGTGATCAACCTGCTGCGCCAGATCGCCGAGGAGGACGACCTCACCGTCATCGCCTCGCTCCACCAGGTTCAGCTCGCCATCGAGTTCGCCGATCGGATCATCGGCCTGCGCAACGGCCAGGCGGTCCTCGACCGCACCACGCAGGGCCTCAGTGCTGAAGAGGCTTCGACGATCTATTCGAGTGTCTCCGGCATGGACATCTCCGACGCCGAGGCTGGGGCAGGTTCCGCATCCACGTCCACTTCCGATTCCGATTCCGTCCGCACCCCGATGTCGAGCGGTGTCACCCGCTGATGTCCATGCTCGCCGAGGCCCCACCTGACGTTCGCGAGGTCCCAGTACGTCCGCGTCCGGCCGGGTCCAGCCTCGCCGCCGCGCTCGTCATGATCGCCTTGGTCGTCGGGGGCGTGTGGTCCGTCGGTGCGCTTGGCATCGATATTGCGACGATCGTCGATTCCTTCGACAATGCGGTGAACTTCTTCGCCCGCATGTTCCCCCTCGACTTCCCACCTGTGGCAGAGACCCTCTCCCTGGTGTTCGAGACCTTGGCCATCGTCTTCCTTGCCACGCTCCTCTCGGTCGCACTCTCCGTTCCCGTGGCTCTGGCTGCGGCCAGACCGACTCGGTGGGGTGTCACCTCGCAGTGGGTTGCTCGCGCACTGACGGTGCTGGCTCGGGCAGTCCCCGATTTGGTGCTCGCGATCATCTTCCTGCGCATGTTCGGGCTCGGAGCCACGGCCGGCATCATCGCCATGGGCATCCATTCGGTCGGCATGATCGCCAAACTCTACGCCGACGCGATCGAAGAACTCGACGACGGCCCACGCGAGTCCGTGGAGTCCCTCGGCGGCAGTCGCGCACAGCAGATCATGGCGGCCATCCCCCAGACCCTGATGCCCCAGCTCATCGCAACGGCGCTGCACAGGTTCGACATCAATCTGCGCACCTCGGTGCTGTTGGGTTATGTCGGCGTGGGCGGCATCGGATTGGCGATCGCCGATTCTCTGCGGACGCTGGACTATCAGCGGGGCATGGCTCTGGCGGTGCTCGTCCTGCTGCTGTGCATCGGCCTCGAGCTCGTCTCCGGCGCTATTCGCGCTGCGCTGATGAGATCGGCCGGGCAGAGGATCACCGGCGGCACCTGGGTCGATCGTCTGCTCAACCACGGCCGCGAGTCCGGTGTCAACGATCTCCACCTGACACCACCGTGGAGTTCGGCCCGGATCAGACGCTTCCTCTCAATCGCACTGATCGTGGTCTTCACTGTCGCTGCCCTGTGGCGCGTGGATGTGTCCTGGTCGGCACTCGCGCAGGGGATCCTCGACCTGCCGCAGACCCTGGCACTGTTCTTCCCGCCGTCGGCCGGCGGGTCCATGTCCAACCTCTTCGAACAGCTGCTGGTGACGATCCAGATCTCGCTCGCGGCCACGCTCATCGGTGCTGTTCTCGCACTGCCGATCGGCATCCTCGCCGCTCGCAATGCCGTGGCGAATGCCTATGTGCACCTGACGTTCAGGGTGATCATCGTGATCGTGCGCGGCATTCCCGAGCTCATTCTCGCGATCATCTTCGTTGTCATCTCCGGTCTGGGCGAGGTCGCCGGCACGCTGGCTCTGTCCATCGGGGCGATCGGCCTGCTCTCGAAGCTCATCGCCGATTCGCTTGAGGAGACGGACACTCAGGTGCAGGAGGCGATGCGGGCCACTGGTGCCAGCGAGGCACAGGTGTTCTTCTCGGCCACACTGCGCCAGGCGGCACCGGCCTTCGTCGCCCACACGATGTACCTACTCGACAACAACATCCGCTCGGCCACGCTCCTCGGAGTCGTCGGCGCCGGAGGCATCGGGTTCCTGCTGCTCAATGCCTCGCGCGTCAACCAGTTCGATGTGGTCACCATGGTCCTCATCCTCATGGTTGCCGTCGTCCTGGCCGTCGAAGCGCTGTCGATGTGGCTGCGCAAGGCCGTGCGCTGACGCCCAGCCATTCGCTGGTGCCCAGCCGTCAGCTGGCGCTTCTGCGTTTTCACATACCCCGTTTCACATACCCGACCCAACACACTCTGTCCCAGTTAAGAGGAGAAACAGCATGATTGAACTCGCCATCTTCGACATGGCCGGCACCACCATCGACGACCGTGACGAGGTCTACCGCGTTCTGCGGGAGGCCACGGAACGCGAAGGTGCGAACTACACGGACGAGGTGTTTCAGAAGTGGATGGGCACGGAGAAGAAGTGGGCGATCGAGAATCTGCTCCGCCTCGGCGGTGTCGAGGTCGATGACGAACTCCATGAGAAGACCTGGGAATGGTTTCGGCAGGAACTGCGCCGCACCTACACCGACAATCCGCCGAAGCCGCTGCCCGGGATCGAGGAGGCGCTGGCGACTCTGCGCGAGCAGGGCATCAAGGTCGCTCTGACGACCGGATTCGCTCGGGAGATCGCCGACCTCATCTTCACCTCCATGGGATGGCAGCAGGGCGAGACCTTCGACGCCTCCTCCTGCGGCGACGAGGTCGAGGCCGGACGGCCAGCACCCGACATGATCGAGACGGTCATGAAGGAACTCGGTGTCGAAGACACGGCCGCGGTCGTCAGCGTCGGCGACACCTCGGCGGATGTGCAGTCCGCGCTGCGTGCCGGAGTCACCGCGGTGGGTGTGCTCACCGGCCACCTGAGCCGGAAGGACTTCGCGGCCGAAGGTGCCCACCTGGTGCTCGATTCCGTTGCGGGGCTTCCCGATGCATTGGTCGACCTGCCAGCTTCGGATGCAACCTCGGCCCCGGTGAACCAGTGACGGCGGAGGTTCAAACGCAGGCTCAAGCACAGTCACCGGTTCAGGCTTCCCCGGCCGACACCTCGGCGGATGCTGAGGTCTTCGCGGACACGGTTGAAGCCGTCGTCTGGCTCGGCGGGGATCAGTTCGAGACCCAGTCCTTCGACCGCCCTGAACTGGCCGAGGGCGAGAGCCTCATTCGCCTGACCACCGCCACCGTCTGCGGCTCGGATCGTCACACCGTGCGCGGGCGTCGCCCCGGAGCCTGCCCCGCCGTTCTCGGACACGAGGGCATCGGCGTGGTCGAGGATTCGCGGTCTGGGCTCCCGCTCGGCCAGCGCGTGGTCTTCTCGGTCACCTCGGTATGCGGGAAGTGCGAGAACTGCAGGCGCGGCCTCAGCGCAAAATGTCAGTCGGTGGCCAAGGTC
This sequence comes from Brevibacterium aurantiacum, assembly GCF_003932995.1. NCBI lineage: Bacteria > Bacillati > Actinomycetota > Actinomycetes > Micrococcales > Brevibacteriaceae > Brevibacterium > Brevibacterium aurantiacum. Next base: position 260,086 of record NZ_CP025333.1, on the reverse strand, counting down.
GGGCACGAATCCACCGACAGCGGGTGGGCGCTGTCGGGCACCTACGCCTCCCACATCCACCTGCCGGCCGGCGTGGCAGTCATCCCGGTGCCGGATTCGGTGCCAGACGCCGTGGCCGCCACGGCAGGGTGCGCCGTCGCCACCGTCATGGCGATGCTCGAGGCCGCCGGTGACCTGCGGGGCCGTCGTGTCTTCGTCAACGGACTCGGAATGCTGGGGCTCACCGCGGTGGCCGCCGCGCAGTCCCGCGGTGCCGCCGAGGTGCTCGCCTTCGATCCGACGCCGCAGCGCCAGGACCTAGCCCTGTTCGCCGGGGCGAGCACGATCCTGGAAGAGGAGGTGCCGACAGACGTCGATGTCGCACTCGAACTCTCCGGCACCACCGCGGGTGTGGAGACCTGCGTGGCCAGCCTGGGAATCGGCGGCACCGCAGTTCTCGCGGGAAGCGTGAGTCCTGGACCGAACATCGAGATCAATCCCGAACAGCTCGTGCGAGGGTGGCGCACCATCACCGGTGTGCACAATTTCGAACCACACCACCTGCAGGAAGCCGTGGACTTCCTGGCCGCAGACGGCAAGAACATGCCGTGGGACCGCATCCTCGGCGGCCCGATCGGACTGTCAGACCTGGCGCAGGAATTCGCCGACCCCAGCAAGGGACTGCGGACGGTGGTCGATATCGAGGGGTGACTAGCCTCGCGCCGTCGCCAGATCCTCCCGGAACGCGCGGCCGGCAGCACCGATATCCCCCGCCGAGGTGATGAAGCGGAATCCCTGTTCCTTCCGAACCTTGGCTTCCGTACCGTCACCGCAGTGAATGCCTGGGACGATGCCGGCTTTGTCGGCTGCTGTGCGTATCCGCACGAGCGCCTCGGCGTGGGCGTCATTGGGCTGACCGGGCAGTGCGTCGACGGCGAAGGCGAGGTCGGCGGGACCGACGTACACGCCGTCGATGCCTGGGACTTCGCAGATCTTCTCGACATTGGCCAGACCCTCCTTGTTCTCGATCATCACGAACAAGAGCGGACGCTCGTCTCGGGTGTCCTGGACCGCGTTGTGCATGAGTTCGGCGGTCGGACCCCAGGAGCGGTCACCGCCGCGGCTCGGGTAGTCGAGCGCGGAAACGGCAGCTTCGGCCTCGGCGACGTTGGACACGAGCGGAACGATGACGGCTTCGACGCCAGCGTCGGCGAGCATGCCGATCTCGGTGAAGCGGTTCGCCGAGACCCTTGCCGCGACCAGGGCAGATCCACTGGCCCGGATGGCATCGGTCAGGCGCAGAACGTCGGTCGGGCGCGTGAAACCGTGCTGCATATCAAGGCACACATAGTCATAGCCTGCGGCCGATCCGACCTTCGCCAGCTCCTGGCTCGTCGACATCATCCACAGCCCGTTGTAGATCTCTCCGGCGGCGAGGCGAGCGCGATGCGATTCCAATGCTTGAGTCATATGTGCATCGAATCACACGCGGCTCACCGACGCCAGGGATGCCCGGCATCCGGATGAACCCCGGGCTGCATCAGAATCGGGCCTGACTCACGAGCTCGTCGAGGGCTTCAAGAATGTGGCGATACGGCTTCCCCGTCGCCCGAGTCATCCCGATCTCACACGTTCTGTTCGTCGACGCGTGAATGTCCGCGCCGATCGATTCGACCTCGGCGGCTTCGTCCTTCGTCGCCGAGGCGGTGAGCTCGGGATGGAGCATGCCCCGGTCCCCTGCGAAGGCACAGCAGCCCCAGGAATCGGGCACGCTGACCTCCTCCGCGATGGACCCGGCGAGCGCGCTCAGGTCCTCGTTGATTCCCAGCTGGGTCGACGAGCATGTCGGGTGGAGGGTGATCGAGGGCAGGCGGTGTTCGGTCGAGAGTGCTCCGCGATCCTGCAGCGCAGGGAGCAGAGTCTGCGTGGCGAAGGCCACGGCGTCGATGATCTCGAAATCCTCCGCTGCGTCTTTGTCGGTCGACTCGGTCGCGTCGGTCGAGTCGGTCGCGTCGCCGAGGAGCACACGCAGTCCCTCTGTACAGGAGGACGCATCGCAGACGACGGGGATCCGTCCGCCATCGGTGGCCGCCCACAGCTCTCTGCGCACATACTTGCGCATCGTGGCATATCCCTCGGCCATCCCCTTCGACTTCCACGGGGTGCCGCAGCACAGAGAGGGAATGCCCCGCGGCGTACGCAGCGAGATCCCTGCTCGTTCGCACAGGCGGCGGAAGGCACCGGCAACTCCATCTCCGCTTCCACCGTCTTCTGGTCCGAACATCGTGTTCGTGCAGCTGGAGAACCACACGACGTCCGGATTCGACGCCGAGACAGCCACACGTTTGGAACCCCCGGCCGGCAGATCAGCGGAGTAGCTGGGCACGGTGTCATCGCCCAAGATCTTGCGACCGACACCCGTGGCCGCTGCGGGCAGCTGCGTGGGCATCGCCTTCGCGGAGCTCAATGCCACTCCCCCGACCGAGCTGACCAGACCCCACGCCTTGGCAGCAGTGTTCCAGCCGGCTTCTTCGATCGTGTTCGTGTTCTCCTGGCGCAGCCTGCGCACGAGGTCTCCGGTGTTGATGAAGACCGGGCACGCCGTCTGGCACATGCCATCGACGGCGCAAGTGTCGATCCCGTCGTAGTCGTACTCGCTGCGCAGGGTCCGGGTCAGCTCCTCGTCCCCTGCCGCCTCGGCGCGGGCGATCTCGCGTCGCAGAACGATGCGTTCACGCGGAGTCAGGGTGAGGTCGCGGCTGGGGCACACGGGTTCGCAGTACCCGCATTCGACGCACCGGTCGACCTCCTCCTCGGTGGTCGGTGTGGTCTTGAGATCACGCAGATGCGCCTTCGGATCATCACTGAGCAGGACACCCGGGTTGAGCAGGGACTGCGGATCGGTGAGTTCCTTGACCCGTTTCATCACCGCGTAGAGATCGTCACCGACCTGACGCCTGACGAATGGGGCCATGATCCGGCCCGTACCGTGCTCGGCCTTGAGCGTGCCCCCACGGGAGAGGACGAGGTCGACCATCTTCTCGGTGAATGCTTCGTACCGGTCGAGGTCGAAGTTCTCGCCGTCGGTTCCACTCCCGAATTCCTCGGTGATCATGAAGTGGATGTTGCCGTCCTTCGCATGCCCGAAGATCACGGCATCGGAGTAGTCGTATTGGTCGAACAGCTCGCTCAGAGCAGTGCAGGTCTCGCCGAGGCGGTCGACCGGGACAGCGATGTCCTCGAGCAGTGCGGCGGTCCCCGAGGGACGGTTACCGGCGACCGCAGTGAACAGCCCCTTGCGGGTGTGCCACAGCGCAGATCGCCGTCGCGGATCGGTTGTCAGCTCTGCTGGTCGGCTCAATGAGAATGCTTCGAGGACCGGCAGCGCCTCGGACACGACCTGGTCGAGGCCTTCTTCCGTCTCCTCTTGAAATTCGACGAGCAGAGCGCAGTGGGCGTCCACGTCGAGATCCCGGATCTCCTCCGGGCACTTCTCATCACGTTGGGCGACCCGCAGACTCGTGGCATCGAGGAGTTCGACCGTGGCGGCACCCGTAGCGATGATCTCCGGGAGCACCGAGGTGGCCGTGGGCAGATCGTCGAAGACGAGCAGACCTGTCGAGGCGTGGGCCATCAGCGGTACGGTGCGGAAGGTCGCCTCGGCGACGAAGGCGAGTGTCCCCTCGCTGCCGATGACCAGATGTTCGAGGATGCGCACCGGGTCATCGTGGTCGAGGAACGAGTTGAGGCCGTAGCCCATGGTGTTCTTGATGGAGTGGAGCTGCGTGATCCGCGCGACCGCCTCGGCGTCGGCCCGGATCCGATCTCGGAGTTCGGCCAGACCCGCGTGGATAGCTGGTTCCCGTCTCCGCAGCAGCTCATCAGCGTCTGCCGCCGAGGTGTCGAGAACGGTTCCGCTGGGAAGGACGAGCACGGCCGAGTCAAGCGTCTGATAGGTGTTCGCTTCGATCCCGCAGGCCATGCCGGAGGAGTTGTTGGCGACGACTCCGCCGATGGTGCAAGCGATCTCGCTGGCCGGGTCCGGCCCCAGTTTGCGCCCATGCCGCAGCAGCCGCGCGTTCACAGCCCTGACCACGGCCCCGGGCCCGCAGCGGACCCGGGCACCGTCGTCGAGGACGTCGATGTCCCTGAAATGCCTTCTCGTGTCGACGAGCACCCCGTCCGAGACGGACTGCCCGGACAGGCTGGTCCCACCGGAACGAAAGGTCATCGGCACCCCACTTCGCCGTGAGGCCGAGAAGAGTGCCGCCACCTCCTCGCGGTTGCGCGGCTTCACCACGGCCTGCGGTGTCAGCAGGTAGTGGGAAGCATCATGTGCGGCAGCCAGACGATCGCTGGCACGAGCGCCGACCTCATCGACTGCGGACCGCAGCTGGTCGATGAGTCCGGTGTCGACAGGAGAAAGCAGGGACATGTGGTTCCTTCCTAAAGCTGCTGAGTCCGCAGCTGCTCGGCGATGTATTCCGCCTGCCGAATCGCCAAAGCAACGATGGTCAGAGTCGGATTGGCCGCCGCACTTGAGGTGAAGACCGAACCGTCGGAGATGAAGAGGTTCTTCACATCATGGGAGCGACCCCATTTGTCGACCACACCGTCCTCCGGTCGTTCACTCATTCTCGCAGTGCCCAGATTGTGCGTCGACGGATACGGCGGTGTCCGATGCGAGGTCTGCGCCCCGACCGCCCTGTAGACGCTCTCACCTGCAGCGTATCCGTGTTCACGCATTGCCAGGTCGTTGACGTGATCGTCGTAGTGGACGTTCGGGACGGGCAGACCATGCTGATCCTTGACCGTGGTGTTCAGTGTGATCCGGTTGGACTCCTGCGGCAGGTCCTCACCGACGATCCACATGCCGGCCGTGTTGAGGTAGCGATCCATGAGCGCGGCGAAGTCCGGACCCCAGGCTCCGGGATCGACGAACGCCGACATGAAGGCAGGACCCAAGGAGATCGTCTCCATGTAGTAGCCGCCGGCGAATCCGCGATCGGGATCATGGATCGACTCATCGGCGATGACGCCAGCCATGGTCTCGCCCCGGTACATGCGCACGGGCTTGTCGAAGTGACCCCACACTGTCCCGGTGAGGTGGCGCATGTAGTTTCGCCCCACCTGCCCCGAGGAGTTCGCGAGCCCGTCGGGGAAGCTCGGTGTGCCCGAGAGGAGCAGCAGCCGCGGCGTTTCAATCGAGTTGCCGGCCACGCACACCAGCTTGGCGGCCTGACGCTGCAGATTTCCTTCCCCGTCGAGGTAGAGGACCGCGTCGGCGTTCCCTTCTGAATCATGGGTGATCTGGACAGCCTGCGAATCGGGACGGAGATCGAGCAGTCCCGTCTCCGCTGCTCACGGGATCTCCCTGACCAAGGTCGACCATTTCGACTTGTTCTTGTCTCCCTGAAAGTTGAAGCCATCCTGGATCGAAGCGGGACGCCCATCGTATTCCTCGGCATTGGTGGCATAGGGGCCAGTCGCGTAGTAGCGGTACCCGACCTCTTTCGCACCGTTGGCGAAGACCTTGTAGTTGTTGTTCGCCGGCAGGGGCGGACGTCCGTGGACGTGAGTCGAACCCATCGACTTCTCTGCCCGGTCGTAGTACGGAGCCAGCTCTTCGAGCGTGATCGGCCAGTCGAGGAGATTGGCTCCCTCGATGCGTCCATAGGCGCTGCGGGCACGGAACTCATGATTCTTGAAACGCGGAGTGGCGCCGGACCAGTGGGTCGTCGTGCCTCCGACGGCCTTGACGATCCATGCCGGCAGGTTGGGGAAGTCCTGCGCGATTCGCCATGATCCTGTCGTCGTCCGCGGATCCAGCCAGGCCATCTGGTTGAACGCTTCCCATTCGTTGTTGACGTAATCGTCATGTCCCAGATGGGGACCTGCTTCGAGGACGACGACGGGAATTCCCTTGGCCGTCAGCTCATACGCGAGGGTGCCACCTCCGGCGCCTGACCCGATGATGACGACCGCTTCTTCAGTCTGGTCAATGCTGTAGCCGGTGACACTGCCACCGGACGCTGGTTTCGCTGCCATCATCTCTTCACCTCGCCCATTTCTGCCTGCTCAGCGCTCGGCTGATTCGTCGATTCGTCTGCCACGTTGACCGTCTGCGGTCCCAGGTGCGCACCCGGGCCGAGTTCCGGCAGGTCCTCGCCTTCCGGATAGAGGATGCGCGGTTCGGGCAGCCAGTCCAGATCGTTGAATCCTCGATTGACATAGCCGCCGAGGTCGAACGACGGTCCTTGGTAGCCCAGGATCTCCCACACCTCTTCATCGTCGTAGAGGCTCAGCGCTGCGGTGCGTCGGACGAATCCGAAGAACTCCGTGCCTTCGACGCGGCGCAGCACCCGCAGGGCTTCGTCGTCATTGAGTGAGCAGAAGCTCTTGTCCGAGAGCTGATCAAGTGACTGCAGACCCTGGATCAGTGCCACCCGGAACCAGGTCTCGGCGTCGGCTTCGACGAGGATCTTGTCGGCAGTGCGTTCATAAGGGCTATCGGGAAAATTCTCGTGTGGGAATGCCACGCGCAGCACTCTGACAAGAGTCTGTCGGGCCTCATCGGTCATCTCCATCGCGTTCAGCGACGGAAATTTGGCGGGGAATGCCATGTGGGTGCTCCTTTGCTCCTCTGCTGGTGCCCGGGGGTTCCGGGCACCATTGCCGAACCGGTCATAAGCAACCTATGTGATCTGGACCACCGGGCACTATCCTTATTCTCACGAGACGATAAACATGGGAGAGCGAATGTCGAACAGCACCGTCATCAACAGGGTCTTCTCCGTACTCGAGGCGGTGTCCTCCTCGGGAAGTGTCTCCGCGAAGGCCGTGGCCGACCGTCTCGAGATCCCCCTCCCCACTGTTTATCGCCTGCTCCACGAGCTCGAGGACAGCAGCTACCTCGTCTATCTCAAGGACGAAAAGAGCTTCGAACTCGGACCGAAGTGCTTTGAGCTCGGCCTCTCATTCCAACAGCGCCTCATCGCTCCGCAGCCCATCCGTCAGATCACTGATGAACTGCATCGCAGCCTGGGCACGGCCGCCTATTTTGCGATCTACCGAGGGTCGGACATTCTGCTCACCTACTCCTCCGACTGCGAGAAGCACCCCCGTCTCCGCCCGCTTCGGTTCGGCTTCAACGAGGCCGCACATGCCACCGCCTTCGGCAAGATCCTGCTCTCAGCCATGCCGGAGACGCAGCGCACCGAGTATCTCGACGCCCGCGGAATGCCCGTGCTCACCCCGCACACGATCGTGCGCCGAGACCTGCTCGACACCCACCTCGACGGGGTGGCCACACGCGGCATCGCCTGGGAACACGACGAGTTCCTGCCGCGTCAGACCTGCGCGGCGGTGCCCGTCCACAACGGCACAGGCATGCAGGTCGGAGCCATCGCGATCAGCACCCCTTCGACCAAGGCGACGGGACGAGCGAAGGCATTCGATACCGCGCTGCGTGAGCACGCGGGGCTGTGCTCGCGGTACCTGCGCGGCGGCTCCCGCTGAGAAGCCAAGCCCCACCTCGGCGACTTCAGTTTCTCGCCACATGAGAAGGACCGTATTTTCCTGCCGTCAATCGCGCACAGAATGAGCGTACTCACTCAACGACGAGATATGAAGGAGTACAACCATGAGCACGACCACCAGCGTCGCTGTCGTCACGGGGGATCAGCACGAGGAATCGGACAGGGCATCGCACAGCGCCTCGGCGCCGACGGCCACCACGTCATCGTGGCAGACCTGCCCACAATGCAGGAGGGAGTCCAGGAGACCGTATCGACCATCGAAGCCGCCGGCGGCAAGGCCACCGGAGCCGAAGTCGACGTCACCGATCAGGCCTCGGTTGAGGCACTCGTGGCCACCGCCGTCGAGGTGGGCGGGAAGCTCGACATCTTCGTGGCCAATGCCGGCATCGCTCAGATCGAACCCCTGATCGACTACTCGAAAGAGGACTTCGAGAAGATCCTCAACGTCAACATCACCGGCGTGTTCCTGTCCTACCAGGCCGCTGCCAAGCAGATGATCGCACAGGGCAACGGCGGAAAGATCATCGGAGCCGCTTCGATCGTCGCCTTCCGTCCGTTCGCTCTGCTCTCACCCTATTCGGCCACGAAATGGGCAGTGCGCGGACTGTCTCAGGGCGCGGCCATGGAGTGGGCCAAACACGGGATCACCGTCAACGCCTACGGACCAGGCATCGTGGGAACCTCGATGTGGGACCTCATCGATGAGAAACTCGGAGAACAGGAGGGACTGGCCAAGGGGGAAGCGATCAAGAAGTACGCAGGAGACATTCTCCTCGGACGGGTGTCCGTTCCCGAAGACGTCGCGAACCTCGTGTCGTTCCTGTCCAGCGAGGATTCGGACTACATCACCGGCCAGACCATGCTCGTCGACGGCGGCATGCAGTTCTCCTGAGCAGCGTCCCAATCAGCACCAATGCTGGTGAAGACTCCGCCGACCGAACTAGCTGTTGCGGGACGAAAGGTTGTTGACGCTCAGTTGATGAGGGCTTTGGCGGCGGCCTGAGCGGGGCGGGCGGCCCTCGTGTCTCCGGTGAACGCGGCGGTGACGATCGCGCCTTCAGCCAGGAGGCTCACAGGTTCTGCTGGCACGTTCGCGGCAGCCTCGACCCACGTAGCGATCTGTTCGTGGAAGGCCTGCTTGTGTGCACGGACCTCGACGAGGATCGCAGGTGAGGTGGAGCCCAGTTCGCCGTAGGCGTTGATCCAGGCGCAGCCGCGAAAGTCGGGCTCGGCGAACCATCGCTCAAGCCAGTCGAAGATTGACAACACCCGTTCGCGGGGATCCTCGTGCTGCTCCACGTATTCGGTCAGGCTGGCTCGCCAGCGGCGATCTCGTCGCTGCAGAACCGCAACGACCAGGTCTTCCTTCGTTGAGAACATCCCGTAGATCCGCTTCAAGGGCATCCCTGCGGCGGTGCGGATGGCATCCATGCCGACCGCCTGGATGCCGCGTTCATAGAAGAGCGCTTCGGCGGCGTCCAGGAGTGCGGCGCGGCTGCGGGTCTTCTGTTCTTCGCTGATCGGCGCTGGCATGGGGAGTCCTCCTTGACGTTGAGAACGGGCGTTCCCTACGATAGCTGAACACACGTTGAGAACGTCCGTTCTCAACGAGGAAGGAATCATGAACGAATCACGCCCACCGTTCCCTCCGTTCACAGAGCAAACGGCACTGCAGAAGGTGCAGGCAGCCGAAGACGCCTGGAACACGCGCGACCCGCAGCGGGTCGCCATGGCCTACACGCCCGACTCAGCGTGGCGTAACCGCGACGTGTTCGTCACCGGTCGCGAGGAGATCATCCAGTTCTTGACCAGCAAGTGGGAGCGCGAGTTCGACTACGCCCTGCGCAAGAGCCTGTGGGGATTCCGCGAGAATCGCATCGCCGTCCGTTTCCAGTACGAGTGGCACGACGCGACGGGACAGTCGTGGCGCAGCTACGGCAACGAACTGTGGCAGTTCAGCACCGAAGGCCTGATGGAGCGACGCGAGGCCAGCATCAACGACGCGCGGATCAATGAGGCAGACCGGCGAATCTTCGGCCCACGGCCAGAGAGCGAGCGTGGCGTCGAAATTCCCCTCCAGTAGCCAGTCCACCAGCCTTGCCCCTTGAGGAGGCGAGCCTGGTCGTACGCGGCCGGGCCCCCTCCTCGTTTTACAGAAAGCACGTTATTGCCACACTCCAATTCGCCGCTATCCATCGAGGGGCGTCGACGTCTCGTCGAGCGCTGTCGGAGCCGTCCAATCGCCCACGTCGCCGCCGAGATGGGCATCTCCCGGGCTTGTGCCAGCAAGTGGGTCAACCGATATCGCCGCTACGGCGAGCTCGGGCTGTGCGACCGCCCTTCCACGCCCAGGCGTCAGCCCCACGCCACACCAGGCAACGTGGTGGTGCGGATCGAGCAGATGCGACGCGACCACAAGTGGTCGGCCGGCCGGATCACGTTTGAACTCCACGTAGAGGGTGTACCGATCTGCCGCAGAACAGTGAGCCGCCACCTCGCAGCGCTCGGACTCAACCGTCGGCGGTTCATTGACCCTAGCGGGGACCTGAACCGCGAGCCTCGCAAGATCAATGCTCGATGGCCGGGACACATGGTCCACGTCGATGTGAAGAAGGTCGGCCGGATCCCCGACGGCGGCGGCTGGCGCATCCACGGCCGCGGTACCACCCAGGCCAAGAAAGCCGAGCAGGCAAAGAGGAAGACCAAACGCGGCGGCTACGTATACCTCCACTCAGCAGTCGACGGATACAGCCGCCTGGCGTACACCGAGGCGTTGTCCGACGAGAAAGCTGTCACCGCCATCGCGTTCCTTCACAGGGCCAGGGCGTGGTTTGCAGCCCATGGCATTACCCGCATCAACCGCGTCGTCACCGACAACGGTGCGTGCTACCGCGCCGACGCCTTCGCGAGGGCAATGCTCGGCTCACGACACCAGCGGATCACTCCGTACACGCCCAGGCACAACGGGAAAGTGGAGCGCTACAACCGGATCCTGGCTGAGGAGTTCCTCTACGCCCGCGAGTGGACCTCAGAAGACGAGCGTGCGGCAGCGCTCAACGTGTGGAACATCCACTACAACTACCACCGACCCCACGGCGCATCGCACGGAAGGCCGCCTGCATCACGGCTGCCGGTCGGTGTCACCAACGTGGTGGCCTCATACAACTAGCTAGCGTCACACAGAGAAGAGAGGATCCACATGATTTTCATCGTCGTCAAGTTCCAGGTCAAGCCCGAGAAGGCCGAAGAATGGCCGCAGATCACCAAGGAATTCACCGAGGCGACCCGAGCAGAACCGGGAAACAAATGGTTCGACTGGTCACGCAGTCTCGATGACCCCAATGAGTACGTCCTCGTCGAAGCCTTCGATGACGACGCCGCCGAAGCACACGTGAAGTCCGATCATTTCCAGAAGGCGACGGCAGACGGCGGTCCGATGAACAGCGCCCTCGCATCAACGCCGAGGATCATCTCTCGGCAGATCGACGGAGACGGCTGGGACGAAATGGGAGAGCTGCAGGTCGGCTGACCACCGGTCTCTGCTGTGCACTCGACTGAGAAGCGGATCTCTCGAACATAGGGAGGTCCGCTTCTCAGTCTCGAATATCGCTGACTACGCGGAATAGTCCCCTATTGGTCCTCGGCCAGTGCATCGACCACCTTGTGCCGAGAGACCACAAAAGGTCCTTTCCAATCCACGTCGAGGAGCTCAAGATCGAGTCGGCGCGGAAGCAGTGGGCGCCCTGACCCCAAAGTCACCGGCGCCGTCCAGGTGATGATCTCGTCAAGGAGACCCTCATCGACGAACTGACCGGCCACGCCACCACCGCCCATGATCCACAGGTCGTGGTCTCCCGTGGCCATGCACATCTCCACGTAGTAGTCGGCGACCGATCCTTTGGCGAAACGGATGTCCGGATCCTCAGACACCTCGTCCTTCGACGGCTTCGGCAGATCCCGATGGGTCATCACCCACGTCGGTATGGAATACGGCCACGCACCGTCGTGATTGCGCAGCAGCCATTCATAGGTCGTCGCACCCATCACCGTCGCCCCGATGCCGGCGAAGAAGTTGTCATCCGACTCATCGTTGGGCTGCCTCAGCAGCCACTCGAGGGAATCACTCGGGTCCGCAATGTAGCCGTCAAGGGTGGTTGCGGTGTAGTAGACGGTGCGTGGCAAGGTGGGTCTCCTTCTTCGTCGCCCGAGGATCGGGGATGTCCTCCACCACTTTACGGAAGCTCACCTCGTTGACCAGCGCGAACTCGCCCTAGCCCTCCCGGACCTTCGCACCCAGCGCCAACCGCGCGATATCGCGCAGAACGGCCAGCTCCTCGCTGTCATCGAGCAGCGCCTTCAGCTCGACCGCGGCCTGGCTCAGCACGGTTCGGTAGGCTCCCGCAACGTTGTCCGGCTCCCGGGTCAGCGGGTAGGACACGCAGAGTGCGAGGATGGCTCCCCCGACGGTGAAGGCCACGCTCGCCGAGGCGGTTCCCTTCACTCGTGCCTGCTTCGTCGCGTAGAACTCCTGTGGGTTGCCCGGCCCGCACAGTGCCAGTGCACCGGATCCGCCGTCGACGAGTGGAAGGACGGTGCCGACGCTGCGCGAGACACGGAGTTCATGGTCGGCTTCGACGTTGCGCACGCACACTCGATCCTCGCCGACACGGACCCACAGCTGCACCGATTCACTCGTCAGGGTCCGCAGATGCTCGAGCACCGAGTTCGTCGTCGCGATGCTTCGTCTGCCGGGGAACGGCCCCAAGCGCAGCAGTCCGTTGTTGTCACGGACGATGAAACGGTGCGTGCGCAGATCCGCCAGCAAGCGGTAGGTCGTGGACTTGGAATACCCCAGACGACGGCACACCTCGGCGGCCGTCAACGGAGTGTCCTGCAGCGCGGTGAGGATCGCGGCGCTGCGATCGATGACGCCGATCTCCTTCGCCGAGGCAGTGCCACCAGACGAGGCAGACGCACCGGAAGTGCCTGAGGTGTCCGTCGTTTCAGTCATGTGGTTCTCTTTCATGCCACGCTCACATCGGCGAGCAGCTGGCGGCGACGCACCCACCAGCGGAAGATGATCGGTCCGACGATACCCAGGACCATGAGCACGATGATCGACAACGACACGGGTCGAGTCAGCAGCGGCATGAATGATCCGCCCGAGATCTGGAGCATGCGCCGGAAGTTGTCCTCCAGCAGCGGCACCAGGACGAGGGCCAGAATGGACGGTGCCAGCGGGATTCCGCCCTTGTCCATGAGATAGCCGATGACTCCGAAGATGCCGAGGAGCATGAGTCCGAAGAGGCTGAACTCGATCGCGTAGGCACCGATGGCCACCAGGACGAGGATTGAGGAGAACAGGATCTCCTTGGGCATCTTCAGCAGCTTGACGAAGACGCCCACAAGCGGCAGGTTGAGGATGATCAGGGCCACGTTGCCGATGTACATGCTGGCGATGATCGTCCAGATCAGGCCCGACTCGTCGCGGAAGATCAGCGGTCCCGGCTGCAGGCCGTACATGGTGAAGACGAAGAGCAGCAGGGCCGTGGTCGCCGATCCAGGAATGCCGAGGCTGAAGAGTGGAATCATGGCACCGCCGACTCCGGCGTTGTTCGCGGCCTCGGGTCCGGCGACGCCTTCGATGGCCCCCTTGCCGAACTCGGACTTCCGCTTCGAGATCCGCTTCTCCATGATGTAGGACATGAACGAGGCCAGGGACGGGCCGACTCCGGGCAGGATGCCGATGATGAAGCCGAGCACCGAGCCGCGGGCCCAGGGCATGGCCGAGCGCTGCCAGTCCTGTTTCGTCATCCACGTGTCGTCCCCGAAGCTCTGGATCACATCTTTGGCTCCGCGCCCCAGCGCAAGGTTGCGGATCGCCTCTGGGATCGCGAAGAGCGCCATGGCGAAGATCGTGAAGTCGATGCCGTCAGAGAGCAGGCTCATGCCGAAGGTCTGGCGCGGCAGGCCCGTCTGGAAGTCGAGACCGACGAGACCGACAGCCAGGCCGATGAAGATCGAGATGAGGGCCTTCGCCCGTGAGCCCGATGACATGGTCGAGGCCAGCAAGAGTGCTGTGGCCATGAGCAGGAAGTATTCGGTGGAGCCGAAGACATTCGCCAGTTGCACCAGCACAGGCGAGAGGAACGTCAGCCCGATGATCGCCAGGGTGCCGGCGAGGAAGGACCCGAGCGCCGCAGTCGCGAGCGCGGCCTTGCCCCGTCCTCGGCGAGCCATTTCGTAGCCTTCGATGGCGGTTACTGCACTGGCGACCTCACCAGGGGTTTTGATGAGTGTGGCGGTGATCGAGCCGCCGTACATCGACCCGTAGTAGATGCCGCAGAGCAGGATGAGGCCATGCACCGGCTCCATCCCGAAGGACACCGGGATGAGGATTGCGATCGCGGAGATCGGGCCGATGCCCGGCAGCACGCCGACGACGGTGCCCAGCAGGACGCCGAGGAGAGCGAAGGCGAGGCTTAGGGGTTCGAGCGCCGAGGCGAAGCCGCCGCCCAGATCGATGAGAGTGTCCATGCTCGGCCCCTAGCCCAGGATTCCGACGGGCAGGTACACGGCCAGCCCGTAGACGAACGCGACGTAGATGATGACGGAGAAGAGCACCGAGAAGATGAGGTTGCGAATCCACCGGTGCGGGGCATAGATGCTGGTCATTGTCATCAGGAAGGCTGCCGTGGAGAGCAGGAAACCGACCGGGATGAGGATTCCGAGGTAAATGAAGAAGAGCGCGAACTGCAGCACGACCTGCTTCGACTTCGGCTCCTCAGGAGCATCTAGTACGACCCCCGCGGGCTCGTCCTCCACACCGCTATCCGCCGCACCGCTGCCCGACGCCACTCCACTGGCACCGCTACTGGCCGAGGCGGCCCCAGCGGGGACCACCTCGGCGAGTTTCCGGCTCCGGTACACGGCCTGACCGATGAGGAAGAGGCCGAGCACGATGAGCGCGATGCCCACGATCGCGGGGAAGGTCCGCGGGGTGACGATGTTCTTCGTCTCCTGGATCCAGAACGTCGCGATGTAGTAGACCGCGCCGACGAGAGTGACGGCGATGCCGGTGATGACATCACCTCTCAGCGCCGGAGTCAGCGTTCTCATTTGCTGTTGCCCAGATCGGTCTCTTTGACGCCCTCCTCAACGGTGGCGGCTGTCTCTTCGGCGTACTTCTTGGCCTCGTCGCCGGTGAGGAACTCGGGAGCCCACTGGTTCTTCTCCAGGGTGTCCTTCCAGGTCTTCGTCTCGCTGACCTCTTCGAGCGTCTTGGCCCAGTAGTCGACGGCCTCCTGCGGCATTTCGGCCGGTCCGTAGACTCCACGCCAGTTGCCCAGGGTCACGTCGTAGCCGGCATCCGCAGCGGTGGGAACCGAGTCGTAGGGAGCCTGCAGCGGTTCCTTTGCGAAGGTCACGAGCGGTTTGATGTCACCGGATTCCAGTACGGAGCGGAATTCGCTCAGCCCGGCGATGGCGACCTTCGCATCACCGTTGAGCATGGCGGTGGTCTGCTCGCCGCCGCCTTCGTAGTTGACGAAGTTGATGTCCGCCGGGTCGACTCCGGCTTCCTTGGCGAAGAGCGCGAAGGGCAGCGTGTCATCGCCGGAGGCTGCCACGGTGACCTTCTGCGGGTCCTTCTTCAGCGCCTTGACCAGGTCTTCGACCGATTTGATGTCGCCCTTGTCGGGGGTGACGACCATGAAGTCCTCGACGTACATGGTGGCGATGAGGGTGGTGTCCTCGGGACCGAATTCGCAGAGTCCGCGAGCCTTCATCGTCTGGCTGGCCAGCGAGGTGATCGCGATCTGGTCGTCCTTGCCCTTCTCCTGCTGCATCATTGACGTCATCCACGTGCAGCCCGTCCCTCCGGGCTTGTTCTGGACCGGCAGCGGGGTGGAGACGATCTCCTCCTTCTGCAGGGCTTCGACGAGGGCACGCGCGGTGGTGTCCCAACCGGAGCCGGGTTCCGATGGGACGTTGACCGTGACCGGGCCCTTCGGGTAGTCGCTGCCCTCCCCCGGAGGCTGAGCCTTGTTGCCGCATCCCGTGGCTACGAGCGCCAGTGTTGCGAGCACCGCACCGACCTTGATGGCCGGTTTCAATGCCTTCCCCTTCTGCCTCGCCGAGGTGGCCCGTCCTTGTCCTGTGATCACCGTTGACCGCATTGCTTCTCCTTCGAATGCAACTGATATCTGCTGTGGTGGATGACTGTGGTGCTGCTGGGACTGCCTGTGCTGCTGGAACTGCCTGTGGTGCTGGGACTGCCTGTGGTGTTACTGGGACTGCGTCTTCGACTCTTCGACATCGGTGTCCGTGGCGAATGGGTCAGTCGTCGCTGTCTGCCCGGGGTCGGAGTCCGCCGCCGAGGTGTCGGCTGGTCCGTCGCGGTACCGGTTGTTGTGCTCGCCGGGGGTGGGCACATCGCTGCGCAGTCCCAGTCGACGACCGCCGAAGGTCAGCGGCAGCAACGGCACGTCGACCTGGTCACCGCTGGGCAGACCGGTGCTGGCCAGGGCCCCGGAGGCGACGAGGTGGGCGTCGGTGGTGAGGTCGGCCGGGGTGTTCACCGGGGCGACCGGCAGTCCGCGGCGGGTGCACTTCTCCTCGATCTCGGCGAGGTCGAGTCGGGACAGTGCCGCCTGCAGTTCGCGGTGGATGCGATCACGCTGGTCGACTCGTCCCTGATTCGTCTCGAGCTCGGGATCACCGGCGAGCTGGCTCAGATCGAACTCGTCGCAGAGGTCATGCCATTGCCCGTCGCTGACGGCGGCGACGAAGATCTGGTCATCGTGCTTGTCTCGGAAGATGTCGTAGACGGCCCAGGTGGCCCGACGGGTGGGCATCGGACGCAGCGGTTCCCCGCTGATCTGGGCCTGAGCCATGTGCGTGCCGACGAGGAAGGCGTTGTTCTCGAACAGGGCGGAGTTGATGACCTGTCCCTCACCGGTGCGTTCGCGCACACGCAGTGCAGAGAGCACGCCGATGACGCCGAACATGCCGCCCATGATGTCGTTGACGCTGGCTCCGGCGCGCAGCGGCTGTCCGGGCGGGCCGGTCATATACGCCAGGCCGCCGAGCATCTGCACGACCTCGTCGAGGGCGGTGCGCTGACCATAGGGGCCGGACAGGAATCCCTTGAGGGAGCAGTAGATGAGGCGCGGATTGCGCTGCGCGAGCTCCTCGTAGCCGTAACCCATGGATTCCATCTTCCCGACGCGGAAGTTCTCGAGGAGAACATCGGCGGAATCGATGAGGGACAGGGCGACGTCACGGTCGGCCGCCTCGGCGATGTCGAGCTGCACGGACTGTTTGTTGCGGTTGAAGGCGGGGAAGAGCCCGGATCCTGAGCCGGGCAGGTAGCGGGTTTTGTCCCCGGCTCCGCGCGGTTCGACCTTGATCACCTCGGCGCCCAGGTCGGCGAGGATCATCCCGCAGCTGGGCCCCATGACCATGTGGGAGAACTCGATGACGCGGATGCCCGCCAGCGGCAGCTCCTCCGCACCGACGGTCGAGGATTCGCCCTGCTCAAGCATGGTAGGCCGCCGGGACGGCGGGGATCGAGGAGAGGCTCGACGTCAGCTCGTGGCCTACTGCAGAGGTCAGAGGCTCCCGGATTGCCGAGAGTGCCTCGACGTCGACTCCGGTGTTCACGCCTTCGCGGTGCAGGAGGTGGACGAGGTCATCGGTGCCGATGTTGCCGGCTGCGCCCGGGGCGAAGGGGCAGCCGCCGAGGCCGCCCATGGCCGCGTCGAAGTTCGAGATTCCGAGGTCGAGTGCGGCGATGACGTTGGCCATTCCGAAGTTGTAGGTGTCGTGCAGGTGCAGGTTGACCGGATTGCCCGGGAAGGCTTCGATGACCGCCGAGGTGTTCCTGGCCACCAGCGATGGGTTGGCATTTCCGATGGTGTCGGCAACCCCGACCCCGTGTGCCCCGGCATCGACGAAGGGACGCAGGACCTCGACGAGGTGGTCGGCATCGGTGATTCCGTCGAAGGGGCAGATGAAGCTGACTGCGGTGGCGATGTCGAAGCGCACCCCGTTGTCTTTGGCGAAGGTCGCGGCTTCGAGGAGTCGTTGCGTGGCCTGGGCGATAGGGGCGTCGGAGTTCGCCTGCGAGTGACCTTCGGAGGCGGAGAGGACGAGCTTGATGTTCTTCGCCCCTGCGTCGACGGCACGCTGAGCACCCTTGAGGTTGAAGACGAGGGTGAAGAAGTCGACGCCTTCGGCCTCGTGGGACTGGAGGCGCTGCAGGACCTCTCCTGTATCGGCCATCTGTGGGACCTTCTTCGGATTGACGAACGATCCGACCTCGATCTCCTTGAGACCTGCGGCGATGAGCTGCTCGCCGAGTGCGACCTTGGCGTCGGTGGGAACGATGGCGTCTTCGATCTGGAGACCGTCGCGCAGCGTTGTGTCGAGAATCGTGACCGATGTGGGCCGAACCATGGTGGGAGCTCCTTCGTTGACCTGCTTCTTTCCCGGACAGCGGGAAGAGATCGGCCTCACGCTCCCTTGCGTGCTGCCGCCTGCAAACAACATAGCTCTTCGCGGGTTCCCCGTGGTGAGCGCGGTCGCGATTTGTTCGCTATGTGAGAAGCAGACGTGAAGTGAAGACGGTCACTCCCGTTTAATGGGACTTATGTGGCTCTTCACTATAGATCTTGTGGACTAGTTAGTCTGACTTCTCGAAGGATGTGGCGGTCTCTACCAAACGGATCGATGATGGTCTTGTGGTCGGGTCTGACTCATGGCTCTTCTGACACCCCGCTGTCTGGGGGTTGTCCTGTTTACGACGTGTCGACTGGCTCGGCTCACTGTAATAAGTGCAGCCCAGCAGGCCGTCATGTCCTGATAGGAGTCTGGCGTGTCCCCGATAGTGAACTGACTGACGCCGGCTGAGCTGCGCACCCGAGAACTCGAAAAGAAGGGGCGCAGTTCCCATGATGAACGATAAGCAGGTTAAGGTCTACGGCGGGATCGACACGCACGCGGACACACATCACCTCGCGGTGATCGACCAAGCCGGGCGCCGACTGGCTGATGCTCAAATACCGACTACCGCGACTGGGTACCAGGCAGCATTGCGGTTTTTGGGTTCCTGGCCTGGATTGGTCAGCGTGGGCATCGAGTGCACCGGCTCCTATGGAGCCGCGGTCACCCGAGCTGTGCGGGAGGCAGGCATCACGGTGTTCGAGGTGAATCGACCCAACCGGTTCGACCGGCGACTCCACGGCAAGAGCGATCCCTTCGATGCTTATTCCGCCGCTGAGGCTGTGCTGGGTGGCAGAGCCAGCGCGGCGCCCAAGGGCGGGGACGGGCTCGTGGAGTCGCTGCGAGTACTGCGGACCTCAAGGTCCTCGGCGCTGCAGGCTCGGACTGCGACGATCAATCAGATTAAGGGGATGCTGATCACAGCCCCAGAGGATCTGCGTACACGTTACAAGGGCCTGTCAACTCCCAAACTGATTGCAGCACTGGCGGCATCGCGACCAACAGCGACACCGGTCACCGCCGCCGAGGCCACGGCCTACAGCCTGCGGCTGCTGGCAAGGCGCTGGCAAGCACTGACCGGGCAGATAGAGGACTTGGCTGGGCACCTGCAGCGACTACTGGACGACCACGCTCCCGACCTGATGAGGGTCTTCGGCTGCGGCCGAGACACCGTCGCGCAACTGTTGATCACCGCCGGGGACAACCCTGATCGGCTACGTTCAGAAGCCGCGTTCGCAGCACTGGCCGGGGTCTGCCCAATCCCGGCATCGTCGGGTAAGACTAAACGCCACCGACTCAACCGCGCTGGGGACCGGCAGGCAAACTCCGCGCTTTATCACATCGTGATGGTGCGGCTGCGTTACAACCAGGAGACCCGCGACTACGTGGCGCGGCGAACTGCTGAAGGCAAGACCAAGATGGAAATCATCCGCTGCCTGAAGCGTTACCTCGTCCGCCAGCTCTATCCCCTCATCGTCGAGACTCTTCATCCCAGAAAAGAGGTGGCCGTCGCTTGACGAAACACTATAGGAGTGTCATAAATAGGGCGGTGCGATAGCCACCCTCAAGCAGCGCAAGAAACGGGACCCTGGGTGCAATGATGTAGGTGTTCAAGACTCCATCACGACCCAAGGTCCCTGATGCACAACTTTACCCCGCCATGCCTCGACACCACACTCAGCCTGACCGAACTCGGCCTCACCGCCATCGGCCAACACCACTCGAAACGACACTTGACTGTGTTGTGCCTGCTCGCTGACGAGCAGTCTGAGCATTATTCACCTAATGCAACAGTCTAGCTTTCACCTGTCGACGCTCCCTCTCAGAGGGCAATGTCACATAGGGTTGAAGGGGCTGATGCAAGGAGAGGTGACAAATCCCGTGCAGGACGTGGTCGAACCCTTCGGCTAGTGCATGGGCACGAACATCCTTTGAGTTTGCGAGCAGACCGGTCCAATTTAAATCACGATTCATTCCGGTGCACTCGAGTGAAGCTGCCAATTCCGATATTCCTCCTGCCTCCTTGCTGGGAGATTCAGCATTTGAGATCTCAACGTCCTGAATTCCTTGTTCCGGCACACTTACCGGACGTCGCTGTCTGCATGAGCACTCCAGTCAGAGGGCAGGGCAACGACGTTGGTCTGCTGGACTGCACAGATCCACCACTTGCCGGCGCACTCGATCAGCGTCCACGTGCCCGAGTTACACCGCACATCACCTTCACCCGCAGTCGTCTCCTGAAGCGTGTGCACAATTGCAATCGTTGGGGCGAGGAAGCCAACGCTCTCCACCTTCAAGGCAACGTGAAGACCGTGCGCGTGCCCTTCCAAGCGTTCTTTGTGATAGCTATGGATCGCGTCCCAACCAGTCATTCTTTGACCTGCGGCAGTGACTTGGACGGCGTCTCGACTGAAATGGGCATCGAAGATGTCGGCGTCTTGCTGATGGAATCCGTCTTCAAGCCGTTTAAATACTGAAGTGATTTCGCTTCTGGCTCGTTTGTCTGAATTGTCGATCAGTCCAGTTGGGCGCACCCTGACTCCTCCGAGATGACGTGTGTCTGCACCTTGTGAAATTCTACGCCTGCGAAGGAGACAGGCACGGTGTCATCAGGGCCCTCGTGCCCTATCCGAAGACGGCTGCTTGTCTCGACGAACCTCGGGTAGACACTGTTCTGTCATTCGTCGGCTCGGCAAAGGCGAGATAGGACGGAAGCTCGCCGAAATAGGTGAGGTACAGTTCGTGCATTGCTCTGGTGCAGGCGATGTAGAGCATGCTTTTGTCGACGTCGGACGTGTACCTGTCAGCGGACACGCCAGGCACAATCACCGTATCGAACTCGAGACCTTTGGCCACGTGAGCCGAAGTGATGACCACTCCGCTTGCGAACTCCTCGCTGTCATAGTCGAGTAAGGTCATGTCAGCACCTGCCTCTCTCAACGCATCATGCAATTCCCTGGCTTGTTCGATTGTTCGGCACACAATGCCCAGCGACTGCTGTGGCCCTGCTGAATGAGAATCGATCAGATTCGTGATCACGGCCACCTCGTCGAGTGTGTCCTCGGTGCGAATGACCTCCGGGGGTCGGCCGTGCCGATCGACCGATTCGAGGCGATCATTGTGTGAGATGCCCTGTGCGAAGGAAATGATCTCAGACGTCGAGCGATAGCTGCGATACATCTCCAAACAGTTGGCCTCGGGGAAGATCTCGCGGATCGTCGACAGGCTCGAGGAGCTGAATGGGTTCACCTTCTGATCAGCATCGCCAAGAATCGTCATGCGACAGGGGAAAAGCGCTTTGACTACGGCGTATTGAGCCGGCGTGTAGTCCTGCATCTCATCGACGAGTAAGTGGCGGATATTCTGATAGGTTTCAAACTCAGTCGTCCTCAGCCGCGTGAGAATAAGCGGAAAGACATCAGCGTATTCGAGTCGATTGCGCCCGGCCATGACAAACAGCCCCTTCTCTTCGCGTGAGGCCAGGAACGCCTTATACATCGACAACGGGTCCTTATAGGGGAACAGTCCGAGAACCTGCTTCCTGACTTCCCGTTCGTCAGCGGTCTTCCACCCGCGACGATCCTTCTTAAAACGCTGTCCCAGAGTGGTCACGGCAATCTTCGCCGCGCGTTCGAGACAAGCGAAGACGGGCAGGAAACTGCATCGTTCGAAGATTTCGGCCATCTCCGCAGCCGAAATCTCCTCCCCACGATGGCTGACCGCACTCGGGGCGAGTGTGGTGGCGATTTCGGTGTGAATCCAGGTTTCGAGATCATCGACGAAATCAGCTCCGGCTTTGTGCCGCATCCGATCGGAAGCCGCGTCGTGAGGATGCTCGAGAACGTGAGAGACCTGCTCATTGAAAGTCTGGAAGCCCAGTTTGGGAGGCAGATATTTCTCTGCCAGGGTCCCGAAATCGATTTCAGCGATCTGTTCCTCACCGAGTTCCGGCAGCACTCCGGAGATGTAGTCGGTGAAGACCTTGTTGGGCGAGAGGATCATGACATTTGACGAGTTGAGGCTCTCTTTGAACCGGTAGAGCAAGAAGGCGACTCGGTGAAGAGCGATCGATGTCTTGCCGGACCCAGCCACGCCTTGCAGGATGAGCACTTCAGCGGCCTCGTTGCGAATGATCGCGTTCTGCTCACGTTGAATGGTCGCGACAATGTTTTGCATTTTGTCATCGGCGGAGCGGCTGAGTTCTCGCTGGAGTATCTCATCGTCGATGTTGAGAGCCGACTCGATGACATATTCCATCTGCCCCTGGGCGATCTTGTATTGCCGTTTGCCAGTGATTTCACCATCAATCTGGCCAGCAGGGGCAGTGAAAGATGCTGGGCCCGACTCGTAGTCATAGAACAGGCTCGATACAGGCGCCCGCCAGTCGTGTACGAGGATGTCCTTGGTACCAGGGCGATAGAAATTGTGGACGCCGATGTAGATCTCCTCAGCAGGAAATTCATCGGAGGCATCCGCCGAGTAACCTGTGCGCTCAGGCTTGTCGCGGGTGAAATCGACACGACCGAAATAAGGAGAATCCTGAAGTTTCTCGATCCTCTTGCGCGTCTTTACCGTGTACTCTCCCAGGCCGACGGCCGTTGAGACCAGTGTGCGGATATTTGCCTTCTCCGCGGCGTCCATATCGCGTTGGTTATTCCAGATGAGTTCCTTCTGCGACTGGATCGTGGCATCACTCGTCGCGATCTGATCGGCGACTCGGACGAGTTCGGTGTCGATGAGGGCAAGAGTCGCCGCCAGCTTCTGTCGCTCCTCAGTTTCCATCTGGGATTCTGTCATGAGTGCTCCGTTCCACAGGGGTATCCACCTATAACTCTACATTTACGTAACTGTAGAGTTGAAGTCGGGCCACCCGGAGGTAACGCGCTCTGGAGTGTGGGGGGTTCTACACGCTTCCAAGTTCGGCGATGAATTCGTCGGCCTTGGCCAGTTGCACCACGAGACGCTCCCGCCGCTGTGCGGCGTCCTGCCGGAAGGCCTCCAGTGCTTCCTCGGCACCAGCGCCGGCTCCAGAGGCGCGCGAATCGATGACCGATAGCAACTCCGACATCTGCTCGAGAGAATAGCCGAGGGGCTTCATGTTCTTAATGAGAACGAGACGCCCGAGGTCGGCGGGAGAATAAAGCCTGAATCCTCCGTCGGTTCGCCCAGAAGGAGCGACCAGGCCGATCTCGTCGTAATGTCGTATCGTCCGCAGTGACAGGCCAGCGCGGTCTGCCACCTCTCCGATGTGCATTACATGGTCATCGGTCACACTACCCACCCACACTTTCGTAATCTCCTGGCGGCGCACACCTTGCCCCGAGTTCATGATTTCGCACCTGTCGATACAGTCTACGAGCATTAGGTCGCGAGACGACCACATTGTCGACTCAACACTCACGTAAGGGTAGAGTTAAGGCCATAGGCAACCGCGCTGCTCACCGACCGCCCTGGCACTGATGAGGGCAACGGCAGCGGTTGACTCCGTATCGCTTTCGCCGTCTACCGGGCGGTGTCTTTGCCGGGACAGCCTGGACCTGTCCCACGACTTAGGAGGTTTTCACTATGGATCCGGTCACTCGTCTCGAACTGGTACGCGCCATATCGTCTGCATTTGGATCGACCTCGGTCTCCTCAACTCAGTTGATTGAGGCCGCCCGCACAGCCCACGCCCGGAAGGAGGTACTCGAGACACTGTCGCAGGTCGATCCGGATGCCTCTTTCCGCACCGTCCGTGACCTCTGGACGGTCTTTCCTGAGATGCCTGTCGACGTCTGACATCACACGCTCATCACACACGTGAAATCTCTACAGAAAGTAGGCCGATTTGCCTGTCAATCCTCGTATCAACGAAACAACTGTCCAAGTACTGTCATCACTGTATGAACACTCACGCAGCTTCGCCTCCGATCATGGGCGTGAAATCGAGGCGATCAACAACAGCAATAGCGTCGAGGTCGCCGAGTTCCTGACCCGCGTCCTCGCCGAAGACGCAGCACGTGCGATCAGATGCCAACACTTGCTCGAGCAGGTCTTCTCCGGCGAAGACGACTTCCTCTCCGGGCTGGCGGAATCAAGCACTCAAGAGACGCAGACACCAACCGTGTCAGGGGACGCCGACGCTAGTCTTTTGCGGCCATGAACGGTTTGCACATTAGATCGGGGTGGGCTCGGCTCACCGATTGCAGGCGCCACTGGTCGCTGAACACCGCGATCAGCTCACCGTCTGCCCGCTCGAGGACCTCCACACCGCGTTCGGCGTTAAGAGTGCCCGCCGATCGCTCATCCGTACGACGCGCCAGCGAATAGTTCAGCAT
This sequence comes from Brevibacterium aurantiacum, assembly GCF_003932995.1. Classification (NCBI taxonomy): domain Bacteria; kingdom Bacillati; phylum Actinomycetota; class Actinomycetes; order Micrococcales; family Brevibacteriaceae; genus Brevibacterium; species Brevibacterium aurantiacum. The sequence continues at coordinate 235,749 of NZ_CP025333.1, read as the reverse complement.
CTCCAAGCGGATCGGAGCACCCAGCTCGCCGCGCAGTCGGTGGTCTGCGACCTCGAATTGCATGGGACCGACAGCGGCGAGGACGGGAGCCTGGTCTCCACGCAGATCTGAGCGAAGCACCTGAACGACACCTTCTGCCTCCAGTTGGGCGATCCCGCGACGAAACTGTTTATAGCGACTGTTGTCCAAAGCCCGGGCCACAGCGAAGTGCTCCGGTGAGAAGGTAGGCATCGGCGGGAACTCAACAGGCGTATGCGTGTAGAGGGTATCGCCAATCGTCAATGCTGAGGCGTTGACGAGACCGACGACATCGCCAGGGAACGCCATATCGACGACGTCGCGAGACTGACCGAACGTCTGCTGAGCATATTTGGTCGCGAATCCGCGGCCCGTGCGGGCAATGGTCACGTTCATGCCGCGTCGGAAGATTCCTGAGCAGATGCGCATATAGGCTAGGCGGTCACGGTGTGCTGAATCCATGCCCGATTGAAGCTTGAAGACGAAGGCACTAAACGGTTCTTCGAGAGCACGAGTCTCGCCGTTGGCGGTGTTTCGAGCTTCAGGTGCTGGGGCGAGGTCAACGAGGATGTCGAGGAGGCGTCGTACCCCGAAATTGCGAACCGCGGCGGCAAAGATCACTGGTGTGGACAGGCCAGCAAGAAAGGTCTCCTGATCGTGATCGTCGCCCGATGCGCTGAGCAGGTCCGCCCCTTCGAGGGCCGTCGTCCAATCCTGGCCGACCCGTGCAGCGGCCTCGTCTGGTGCGAAATGCTCCTCCGGTGCAATCTGTGCACCTCCAGCGGTGGCTGTGAGCTCAACATATTCGCCGGTTTCTCGGTCAAGGAACCCGTGGAAGTCTCCCGATATCCCCACCGGCCAGGTCAAAGGGGTCGGTTCGAGGCCGGTCTTCTCAGTGATTTCGTCCATGAGCTCAAGGGGATCCAGACCTGGGCGATCCCATTTGTTGATGACTGTGATGATGGGAATGCCGCGATGTCTGCACACCTCGAAGAGCTTCATCGTCTGAGTCTCGATGCCCTTGGCTGCATCGATGAGCATGATGGCAGCATCGACTGCTGCCAAGACGCGGTAGGTGTCTTCGGAGAAGTCGGCGTGGCCTGGGGTATCAAGCAGGTTGAGGACGGTATCGCGATACATCAGTTGAAGCGATGCCGAGGTGATGGAGATACCTCGATCTTGTTCCATGTCCATCCAGTCGGAGACGGTGCTTTTGCGACTGGCCTTGCCATGTATGTGACCGGCCTCGCTGATGGCATGAGCGTGGAGGGCAAGTGCCTCAGTGAGGGTCGACTTGCCAGCATCCGGATGACTGATGACGGCAAAGGTGCGGCGGCGAGCCCCCTGCCTGACCGCCTCGACAGCGTCGTCGTGGGTGTGTCCGTTCGTGTGGTTCGTTGTCATCTCGCCTCTCCATCAGTTCCTCGTCATTGACGTTCAGGAGGCTGGTCTAGGCGAAGATGACGACAGCAGTCACCAAAGGGGCCCGCCGATAGGCTCGCACAAGATGGCGTTTGATCGTGGTGGAGATCAAAGCCTCCAGACCGTTCGTGTCGTCAATTTCAGACGTCGCCGGCTTCGCCAAGGCCGAGTCGACCTTCTTTGCCGCTGAGTTGAAGATTGTCTCGTCGTGGATGAATCCGCGAGAGATGAACTCCAGTGGTTCGGCCAAGGTATTGGTATCGGCGTCAACGATCGCGACGACGGTGACCACTCCACCCTCTTGGAGTAGTCGGCGCTCTCCCAGGGTCTTTTCGGTGACTTTGCCAACGGTGTCGCCATCGACATAGACCAATCCAGCCTCGACCTTGCCAGAGATCCGAGCAGCACCGTCAACGAGGTCGACCGTGTAGCCGTCAGCTGCGATGAGGACGTTGTCAGGCGTGATTCCTGTTCGGATCGCCAGATCGGCATTGGCTCGTAAGTGTTTGGATTCTCCGTGCACGGGCATCACGGAGGTCGGTTTGATGAGGTTATAGCAATAGATCAACTCGCCCGCAGAGGCGTGCCCAGAGACGTGGACTTTGGCATTGCCTTTATGCACGACACGCACCCCAAGGTCCGTGAGTTTGTTGATGATGCCGTAGATCGCATTCTCGTTGCCGGGGATCAGGGAGCTGGCCATAAGGACAACGTCGTCGGCATTAAGGCGAATCTGGTGAGTGTCGCTGGCCATGCGCGCCAGGGCCGCCAACGGTTCGCCTTGCGACCCGGTGCACACGATCGTGACCTTCTCATCAGGCATAGTGTGCAGCTTCTTGAAGTCAACGATGAGTCCACGCGGAATCGTGAGATATCCCAGATCCCGGGCGATACCCATGTTCTTGACCATGGATCGACCGACGAAAGCGACCTTGCGTCCATGGGCGTGCGCGGCGTCGAGGACCTGCTGGATGCGATGAACATGACTGGCAAAGCTGGAGACAATGATGCGTTTCGGTGCCGTGGCGAAAACATGATCGATGGCTGGAGTGAGTTCACGCTCGGAGGTGGTGAACCCGGGGACTTCAGCATTGGTCGAGTCTGCCAGGAACAGGTCAACGCCCTCATCGGCAAGTTTGGCGAAATGCCGCAGGTCGGTGATCCTGTCATCGAGCGGGAACTGGTCCATCTTGAAATCACCAGTATGTAGAACAAGGCCGGCCCCGGTGCGAATGGCCACGGCAAGGCCATCAGGGATTGAGTGGTTGACGGCGACGAATTCGAGCCCGAAGGGTTCAGCGTCGTGCCGGTCGCCGGCCTCGACATGAATCAGCTGCGGCGTGATCCGGTGTTCCTTGAGCTTGGATGTGATGAACGCCAGAGTGAGCTCGGAGCCAATGAGGGGAATATCGGGACGTTCTCTCAGCAGGTAGGGAACCCCGCCGATGTGATCTTCGTGGCCGTGAGTGAGTACGATGCCGACAATGTCAGCCAGGCGGTCTCGGATGGAGGTGAAGTCGGGAAGGATGACATCAATGCCTGGTTGGTGCTCTTCCGGGAAGAGGACACCACAATCGACGATGAGCAGTTTTCCGCGGTGTTCGAAGACTGTCATATTGCGCCCGATTTCACCGAGTCCTCCCAATGGTGTGACCCGAAGGCCTCCAGGTTTGAGTGTGGAAGGAGCGGTGAGTGTACGCGTAGAAGAAGCCAAAGAATGGGTCTTTCTTTGTTGAGTGGAACCGCACTATGGCTGGTCCGACTGGTGGTAGTCGATGCCATGGAAACTGGCAGCAACCGAGATCGAATTCCAGTTTAACCTTACGTTACGTGAGAGTTCCACTGGGGCCCGAGGGCAAGGCGACCGGCTCACGTTGCCATCCAGCAAACCTTCCGTTACGGTAGTGTTGCTGAGAAGGTGCTGCACCAATCCAGGCCAGCCCACTCCGCCTTCTGACTGCCCGATCCCTTGAGGAAGCCGACCGCCCTCGGGGGATCGGGCTATCCACGATCTCGAGGATTCTCCGCCCGCACATTCACGTAGCGGTAGAGTTTGCTGTATCAGATTCCCCCTCGACCATTGACTGCACGAAAGGCTCTCCCGACTCATTTCCTCCCTCGACTCTCGCCGTTCAACTCATCGGTCCATCGGCCTGGCCTGGATCGTCACTGTCGTGGCTGGCGGAGTCATCTCTGCAATGACCGCACCTGGACAAACAGCCGGCCTCTCGGTGTTCACTGAGCCGCTTATTGCGAGTGTGGGAATCGACAGAACCGCCCTGTCCTTGTCCTATCTCACCGCCACTCTCATTGGTGCCGCGTTCCAGCCTCTCATCGGTAAGGCCTCGGACCGCTGGAACGCTCGCGTCGTCATGGCTGTCATCGCCATTGGGTTCGCGATCGTGCTGGTGGGGTTGAGTTTTGCCCACGAACTGTTCGGGCTGACCTTCGGCTACATTGGAGTCCGCATGGCCGGGCAAGGGGCACTGAGCCTGACCGTAGTCACCGCAGTCTCCCGGGCCATCGATCACCGTCGGGGCCTGGCGCTGGGAATCGCTTCGGCGATCGGATCGACGGGCATTTCCTTGGCGCCGGTCGCCCTGGAGCGCCTGATCACCGCAGTGGGCCCAGCACAGACCTGGCGGTGGGAGGCCCTCGCTGTCATCGTCGTGGCCATGCCGGCCATTCTGTTCGTCCGATCGACTGGCCGCCGCGAGTACACAACTGGCAACTCATGCGACCCTGACATAGAAGATGACACAGGAACGTCCGTAGACACGGACAGCGCGCAGGTTGCCGATGTGAGGCCCTTAACCGATTGGACACTGTCCCAAGCTCGACGGACCGGAATGTTCTGGGTCCTCGCTGCGGCTGTGGCCAGCTCGTCGATGCTCAGCACCGGCCTGGCCTTCCACCAGATCGCGGTCCTCGGCGGACAAGGACTGAGCCCGGCCGAGGCGGCGGCGAATTTTATTCCTCAGACCATCGCGGCACTGTTGGCGACCCTGCTCATCGGTGCTCTCATCGACTCGATGAATCCCAAGATCTTCATCATCTTCTCCATGGCCACCACCTCAGCCGCACTGCTCATGTTGCCCCTGATCTCTCCCGGATGGACAGCCATCACCTATGGCCTCATCCTCGGTGCCGCAGGCGGGTGCCTGCGCGGCATGGAAGGAGCGACCTTCGCCCGCTATTACGGAGTGACCAACATCGGGGCAATTCGAGGACTAGCCACCGCGATCAGCCTGGGAGCATCCGCCCTGGGCCCCTACGCCATGGCACTGGGCACCGATCTCACCGGCAGCTTCGCACTCCCGGCCGCCCTGCTGGCAGTGATTCCGATCGGCATCGCCACCGTCACCGTTTTCACCTCTCAACCTCGTCATCACGATCCATTGGTGACAGGTTGAGCGCCAAGCACGAGCGCCGCACGATTTTTGACCGTTGGTGCACAGTATTTCGTGTGCCTTTCGCTGGCCCGAACTTTGTCCTTCGTCACATTACAGACAGCGAATTAGCATCGACTCTCACGTCACGGTAGAGTTGGAAATCGTTCGGGTCGTCCAGGCCCCTTCATTCTCAGTTTCCTGATCCGACAGGCACCACGTCACACTGCTGGCAACTTCGCCGTTTGATCACTGTTCGCGCTTCTACACACGAAGCACACTACTGCCCGGAAGGTAGAAGATGACCACTGTCACTGTCGAAACCGACGACACCAAACGGTACAGACCAGAACCCTCGGTGTGGACCGCTCTGCGATCGCCGAAACTCCTCACCCGTGAGGCACTTGCAGGCCTCGTCGTGGCCCTTGCGCTGATTCCCGAGGCGATCTCGTTCTCCATCATCGCTGGCGTCGATCCCCGAGTCGGACTCTTCTCCTCCTTCATCATGGCCGTCTCTATTGCCTTCCTGGGCGGGCGACCTGCCATGATTACTGGCGCTACCGGTGCTATCGCACTCGTCATCGCCCCCATCGCCCACGAGTACGGGCTCGACTATTTCATCGCCACGGTCATTCTGGCCGGTGTTTTCCAGATCGTCCTCGCCCTCTTCGGTGCTGCCAAACTCATGCGATTCGTCCCGCGCAGCGTCATGGTCGGCTTCGTCAATGCCCTGGCCATCCTGATCTTCATCGCTCAGTTGCCACAGCTCATCGGAGTTCCCTGGATGGTCTACCCACTCGTTGCAGTGGGCCTACTCATCATGGTCTTCATGCCCAAGATCACCAAGATCATTCCAGCTCCATTGGTCTCGATCGTCATCGTCACCGCCGCTGTCATCATTGCCGCGATCAACGTGCCGTCCGTTGGAGATCAGGGTGATCTGCCCGATAGTCTGCCGCAGCTGTTCTTCCCCGACGTCCCGATCAGCTTTGAGACCTTCCAGATCATCGCGCCCACCGCCCTGGCGATGGCCCTGGTCGGATTGATGGAATCTCTGATGACTGCGAAGCTCGTTGACGACGTCACCGACACGCACTCGAATAAGACCCGAGAAGGCTGGGGACAGGGAACCGCGAACATTCTGTCGGGATTCTTCGGCGGCATGGGTGGTTGCGCGATGATTGGTCAGACGTTGATCAACATCAAGGCCTCTGGAGCCAGGACTCGGATCTCGACGTTCTTGGCTGGCCTATTCCTCCTCATTCTCGTCGTTGCCTTGGGTGATGTCGTCGCAATCATTCCCATGGCTGCGCTCGTGGCTGTGATGATCATGGTCTCTGTCGGTACCTTCGACTGGCACTCGATCAAGATCTCGACCCTGAAGCGCCTGCCCAAGAGCGAGACCTTCGTCATGCTCGTCACCGTCGTTGTCGTCGTTGCTACCCATAACCTCGCCATCGGTGTCATTGTTGGTGTGTTCGTCGCCTCGGTGATGTTCGTTCGGCGTGTGGCCCACTTCGTCTCTGTCGAACGCGAGCTTGGTGAGTTCAAGGGACGTGCGGAGGCGAAGTACACCGTCACTGGCGAACTCTTCTTCGCCTCGAGTAATGACCTCACGACCTTGTTCGAGTACACGAAAGATCCTGATCACGTGGTCATCGACATGTCCCAGTCACACATCTGGGACGCGTCGACCGTGGCAACACTCGATGCTGTCGAGACGAAGTACGAACAGCAGGGCAAGAGGGTCAAGATTATCGGAATGAATGACTATACCGATGATTTCCATACCCGTCTCACCGGCGGTCTTGGTCAGGGCCACTGACCCCTTGGTCTCCTAATGTGCGGTCGCTGAGATCTCAAGAGTGTAGGCGACGACGGTGCTGAATACTTCAGACGTATGACGGATGAGGAGTTCAGCATCGTCATGTTTCGCCACACCGACTAACCCTTCCCACAACACGGTGAGGTAGTGGCCACCTGCCAACCGGTCCGCCGCTAGGAGAGGACCAGGTCGAGCAAGAGGGGTCTCACTGTCTGTTGGCATTGGAGCAGAAGACGAACACCCATCTGTTCGCAGGTTGTCGATCAGGGTCTGAAACGACAGTCGAGCAGCCTGGCGGAGGTCGACGTCGGCTATCGGAGATGAGTGACTTCCGCTGGCTATAGCTCGTGACATCAAGGTGGCGGTGAGGTCGTCGACGTCGAGGTCGGACAGGAGTTCGTCCCAGCGCTCGTCATCGCCGGGCAGCGGCTGCTCGGCAAGCGATCGGCCGACGGCACTCTCAGGAGAGGGACGATCGTGCCTGTTGTCTCTGCTGACGACATCGTAGGCGCGCCTGCTGGAAGAGGTCACTTTCCCACAATAGATCCGAAGCCCAACTTTTAATATGCAATCCGGAATATTTACCCCTGAGGACCTCAAAGACGAGGCCTCCTCAAGTGAGTTAAAGATCAAGCGGACATCCGAAGACGCCCGCTTGATCGGCCCGGTCAGGGCCTGACAACGTTGCGGCCCGGGCATGTCTCCGAACCTCAACAACCACATTTTACGCCCAGCAAAGCCTGTCAGTAACTGATCCTCGACTTCCAGCCGGAATGAAGCCGGCGCGGGCGACGAATGCCGTGCGCGGCCAGCTAGCTCACGTGCGCAGTAAGAAAAGCCGACCCGTCTCACCCCGGCTCAGCCAAGGTGTCGTGAGTGACGGAGGCCTGGCGGTGTCGGTACAAGGTTGCCCTGGACCAGCCCACCAAGCGTGCTGCATCTTCAGCGGTTCGACCTTTCGCTCGGGCATCCTCGGCAATCGCGAGCTTCTCAGCGATCTCGTCCGGGTCGAGCGGCGGCCGCCCGAACTTGGTGCCGTTGAGCTTGGCTGCGACGATGCCTGCGTTGACACGTTCGGTGATGAGCTCACGTTCATACTCAGCCAGAGTGGCGAGCATTCCTAGCATCATCCGACCCGATGACGTCTCGGGATCAATATTGTCTGAAATAGAACTGATCTTCACACCCCGGTCGCGGAGATGGTTCACGGTTGCCAGAACGTCGAGGAGTGAACGGCCGAGGCGATCGATGCGCCACACGACGACGGTGTCACCATCTTCGGCATATTCGATTAACCGTTTCATTCCCGGTCGTTGTTTCGCCGCCTTACTGCCGGAAGTCACATCAGAGAACACGTCCCGTTTCTGGACTCCCGCACCGACGAGTGCATCGAGCTGGAGCTGCGCATCCTGACCGGCGGTACTGACTCTCGTGTATCCCAGAAGCCTCATACTTCAAGAATGACTCACAAATACCGAAAAGTCACCACGGTAAGACATTCTCCGTCGAGACGGGTTATCGAGACATGTTTTGCCCCTTGAACTCGGACCGCAAAATTTGTGAGTCGCAGCGGTAAATGGCACGTTTCTCGCGGCGTTTAGTGGCCGATGAGGAGAGCCTGCCGAGCTGCCTCTACAACCTCGGGCGTCAACTCGTTGAGGTCGTTCACGGTCTGCACGCGCTCGATCTGGGTGAGTAAACGGTCGACGAGGCGGAAGTTGCCTGCGGTGATCCGGACGATAGTCGCGATCGCGGTTGCGTGGGCGACGCCACCATCGGTTGCCTCGCCCTCAGCTGGAAGTCGTCTGGCCAGGACTGCGGTGAGTTCGTCCGCGCTCAACTGGCGGTACTCGTGAGCGAAGCCGATACGGCTGTAGAGCTGCGGGTAGCGGGCGAGGCGTTTCTCGATGCCCGGCATACCAATGAGGATGACGCCCATATGGTGATGGTCGAAGTAGTCACGGACTTGCTCAAAGCCGGTGGCCTTAAGACGGTCGGCTTCGTCAATGATGAGCAGCTCGGTGCGTCCGCTGGAACGGGACTCGGTATGGACGTAGGGGTCGACGATGCCGTGCTCGGCGAAATCGACGGCGTAGGAGATGCGTTGACATGCTCGTGGCAGGCCCTGGTCTATTTGTTTCGGGGTGGCCACGACCGTGGGAGTGAAAAACGCAGTGCGGGCCTCGAGAACACGTTCCGGCACAGGGCCGAGGGTGTCGGAGAAAAAGGATTCCCATTGTTCCCAGTCATCGACTCCGGAATAGTGCCGGGCGGAGAGTGTCTTGCCGACCCCCGGTGGCCCCCAGCACAGGCCAATATAGCGATGAGTGCGCACCGCGTCAGCGAACTCGGCGAAGCGGCGATGCTCATGAGTCGTCTGGAACGGTGGCAAATCGGGCCGTGGCGGGGCGCTGGAGTTGATCTCCCCGAAATCGCCGAAAAGGAATCGGCTTCCGTCATCGTCCTTGCTGAGGAGACTGTGTTTCGGGTCAGTCGGTGGCATAGAGTCGCAATCCGTGTCGTGGTGGGACTTCGTCGCCGCCGACCGGTTCCGCTTCGGTTGGTTCAGGCGGGACGTAACGGTTGTCAATCGGCAGCGCGTCGGCGAGGCTGCGGCGGTGGCGCAGCTGTCGCTTGAGGTCACGGCGACGTTGCGACCGGGCAGCCTGCAGCTCTCGCAGCGAGACGGACTCGGCGGCGAGCTCGGGAGCGATCGCGCGGCAGAGGTAATCATCATTGAAATAGACGCGGATCTCGCCGACATCGCGCGGGTCGAACCGGATAGTTACCTGTTCACCGACGTAGGCGGCCAGCACCGGGGACACATACCGGGTGGAGGAGAACTGAATCCCGTCGCGTTGGACCTTCCTTGTAGTCGCCGCAGTCAGCAGAAGTAGGTCCAAATCCTCCGGCCGTACTGGGGCTCGCGGTATGAAGCCGGAAGCTGCCCAGCGGTGGACGGGGGCTTGGTGGGTTTCGGAGTGTGGGCGCTGGTTGTATTCGGTGACAATGAATCTTTCCAGGATCGCGTCGAGTTGCTCAAGACTGAGCGCCGGGTCCGTGAGAGGTTCTCCGTTCGTTCCGTGCGGGATATACCCGGGTAGGTGCGGCAAGAGCTCGGTGGTGATGGAGCCATAGAACCGCTCGATCTTCCCTCGCCCCTGCGGAACGCCGATGCGTGAGTGGATGAGCTGTATCTGCGTGTCCAGGCAAACCCGTTCGAGGCGGACGGAGGTGAAGTCCGAGCCGTGATCGGAATAGAGCACATCTGGCAGGCCGCAGACCGGCCAGGCAGGATTCGTCTTCTGATTGACCGCTTGGTGTAGTGCCAGAGCTGTCTGTTCGGCTGATGGGGCACCCAGGAAAAGGGTGTAGCCGGCGACTGCGCGGGAGTAGTCATCCAGCAGCACCGTCAACCACGGCCGAACCGGCACGCCAGCTTGGTCGAGTACTGCAACGTCTAAGAGCGTGTGGTCGGCTTGCCACTGTTCGTTCGGGTTCAATGTGGTGCGGCGGAAAACCAATTCGAACTGGTCCCGGTAGGCGGCATCGCCGTGCTGGGCGAGTGTGCGCAGGCCCGGGTCGATGGCACCAATGATCCCCCGGACGCTGGAGTAGCTTGGCGCGGGCAGTCCCCGATCGGCAGCTATGCCGCTGACTCGGCGATGAACAAACGCGACTGAGGGCTCGGGGCAACGAAGCGCCAGAGCTTCGATCATCTCCACAATCTCGGGCAGTATTCGCCTCGTGCCGTTGTCAGCTCGCCGGAGGCGCTGCAGGCCATTGGACGTCGGGAAAGCACCATACTTCGCGGCCCAGCGTGACAACGTTCGCACCGGTACTCCTGATTCGGCCGCGATCCGTGTCCAAGGGACACCGTCATCGTGCTGGCGCAGCAGAGCCAGCCTCTCCTCTGGGGTCCTCTGCGCCATGACGATCACCGGTCCAGGATTAGGTCTCGGGACCGGGATCGGCGGCAGTCTCCGGCGCGACTGTCACCGCTTCGGGAGGACGCGGTGGCAGGTGCCGATACAGGCTGGTACGGGTAATCCCGGTTTTGGCCACGATCTCGGCGATAGTGTGTCCGGTCGTGCGCAGGTGCTCGGCGTAGGCCAGTTTGTCCGGATCCACCACTGATGGCCGTCCGATGCGTCGGCCCTTCGCGGTCGCTACCGCTCGAGCGTGGGCGGCACGCTCCAGGGTGTATGTGCGTTCCATCTGTCCGAACAACGCCAGTAGCACGACCGATAGCTGCGCCATCGGATCATCCGGGTTCGACGAGTCCACTCTGATCGGGTCGGCGAGGTTGCGCACACCGATGTTGCGTTCGGAGAGGTCATGAATCAGGTTCAGAGTATCGCGCACCGTTCGCCCAAGCCGATCGAGAGTGTGGACGACGATGACGTCACCGTCGCGGGCATATTCCATGACTGCACGCAGCCCGGGGCGGTCGACCGTGGACCCGGACTTTTTGTCCACATAGATCCGTTCGGCCGCGATTCCGGTCTGGGTCAGAGCATCGATCTGTCGATCCAAGTCTTGTTTGACCGTCGAAACCCGCGCGTACCCCAATTCCATGCGCCCAGCGTACCAATCTTCGTGTCTGTACGGAATGTATGGGACGTTGTTCTGGGCCTTACTTATGGGATGGAAAATCAGGTTCTGGCCCGATCGATGAGGTTGCTCGTCTTCGGTGTCCCACTACCAAGGAACTGGGACACCTGGCCCGACATGTTCGTGGCTGTGAGTTTCAGTGACGCATGGCGGTAGTTGTAGAGCCTGAAAAGGCGACTAAATGCGAGAAGGATCTACTGGCCAAGTCTCCTCCCGGGCAGAACGTAGTCGCCGAGACTACGGGGGCGGTAACGACTCATCGCATTGAGTAGCTCATGAGAGACGACCGCGCCTCGAACCGAATGCCGATTAGCGCGAAGATGCGCACGAACTAACCAGGCAGCATCTCGCCTCGGCATTCGTTTAGTCGAGTGATTCGCTGTCGCCTCATGCTCAATGACGACAGGTTCCGGGTAGAGGAGCCCAAAAGACGGGGACCATCACTGCCCACACTGCTATGCAGTAAGGACACAACACTCCGGTGACAGAGAGGCTTTGAACTCTCGGTCCGAGTCTGCGTTCACTCGAACTTCACTATCTGTCTTCGTTATCGTTCTAAGATACTGAAATGGAACCTGTTGAACCCGAGTCTGCGCAACTCGAACACCGTGACTTACTGTCCGGACTCGTACAGATGCACGTCCTTCATCATGCAGCCCAAGAAGAGATCTACGGCACGTGGATGATCGACGAACTAGCGACCCACGGCTATCGACTCTCGCCTGGCACCCTGTATCCGATGCTCCATCGCATGGTCGATAACGGCTACCTCACCGTCCGATCCGAGCGCGATGGCCGCACTGTCCGCAAATTCTACTCAGCCACAGCAAAAGGTCGCGAAGGACTGGCTCTGGCACAAGAACGCGTTCAAATCTTCATCCGGAAGGAGCCTGGAAATGACTGACACCACCCCCACCCACTTGAAAGGACAGGGCTCTGCCTGGGAAGTGTTCCGCATCTTCCTTCGCCTTGGTCTCACATCCTTCGGCGGACCAATCGCACACTTGGGCTATTTCCGCACTGAAGCTGTCGAGCGGCGAAAATGGTTAGACGAACAGGAATATGCCGATCTGGTCACCCTGTGCCAGTTCCTTCCCGGCCCGGCCTCCAGCCAGGTGGGATTCGCAATCGGCATGCACCGCGCCGGGGCCCTGGGGGCATTGGCGGCTTTCCTCGCTTTCACTGTTCCATCTGCTGTGATCATGGTGGTATTCGCCTATGGTGCGGCCCTGTTTACCGGGCCCGTGGGCGAAGGTCTACTCAACGGCCTCAAGATCGTCGCCGTCGCTATCGTCGCCCAAGCTGTCCTCGGCATGGCCAGAAACCTCACTCCGGACAAACAACGCGCATCGATCGCTGCAGTTGCCGCGGCCGCAGCCCTGCTCATCCCCGGGGCATTCGGGCAAATCACTGCCATCGCACTCGGCGCTATTGCCGGTTATCTGCTGTGTCGTAAGAGCAGTGGAGCGACTGGGGGTGTGTTGCACTTCCCAGTCAAACGCCGCGTAGGAATCACCAGCTTAGTAATATTCATGACGCTACTTTTTGGCCTGCCCCTAGTCGTGGCTGCGACGGGATCGTCGAGCCTGGCGGTCTTCGATGCGTTCTACCGAGCCGGCGCGTTGGTCTTCGGTGGAGGACATGTCGTGTTGCCACTGCTCCAGGCCGGTGTCGTCGACACAGGGTGGGTCAGTGACCAGCAGTTCCTCGCCGGATATGGTGTCGCACAGGCCGTTCCCGGTCCATTGTTTACCTTCGCGGCGTACCTGGGGGCGATCTCAGATGTTGGCCCTGGTGGTGTCCTCGGTGCGGGTGTTGCTCTTGCGGCCGTGTTTCTACCGGGGTTTTTGCTGCTGGTTGGTGTGCTGCCGTTCTGGAATGTTCTGCGTCAGCGGGCGTGGTCCCAGGCCGTGATGAGTGGGGCAAATGCTGCGGTGGTTGGGATTCTCGCGGCCGCTCTCTATCAGCCGGTGTTCTCTACGGCAGTGACCGGGCAGGGCCCATTTGCTCTTGGTCTCGTCTGCTTCGTGCTACTCATCGCCTGGAAGCTTCCGCCATGGATGGTTGTCGTTGTTGGGGCTGCTGGTGGAGTTGTCCTCGCACTGCTGACGTAGGAGCCCACATCGCTAGCAAATGAGACTTGATAGTGTCTCCTTGCCGTTGGAGATCCTCGTAGCAATCGTCGCTGACGGCCTCCTGCTCGCTGGTCATCTCTACATCGCACAGCTTTGCTTCGATTACGGAATAATCCTCGAGCGAAGCTGATCGATGAACTCATCCGCTGCAGCAAGTTGCTGAGCGAGCTTTTCCCGTCGTTCGTTCGCGTCGTCGAGAAATTGCGTCATCGCATCTTCTCCATCGGCGCTTGAAGAATCACCACTGCGAACACTCTCCAGTGCCCTCAAAAGATTCCCCATCTGCTCCAGCGAATACCCCAGCGGCTTCATTCGGCGGATGAGCATGAGCTGGTCATGATCGTCCTCGGTATAGAGGCGGAAACCACCTTCCGACCGTCCGGACGGGGTCAACAGGCCGATCTGGTCATAGTGGCGAATTGTTCGCAAAGACAACCCTGTGCGCTCAGCCAATTCTCCAATGTGCATCATCCCTGCCTCAGGCATGGCGGCAGACCCTCCTCAATTCGCATCAACTCTTACGTTACGTTAGAGTCAATTTTAGTGCCCACACAATTGTGCGGTGGCCTCCTGGTTTCCAGGCCCCAGAAAGGGGCCCGCCGGACTCGCGCAGAAATGCGCGCTCAATCTTCGATGGTGTCACACTCGACCCACTCCTAACCTTGGAGACTCATTAAATGACGACTGCAAGTACGACCGCCGACGACCGAAGTCGATACCACCCCGACCCCTCAGTGATAACCGCACTGAAGACCCCACGCATCCTCACTCGGGAAGTCCTCGCGGGACTAGTCGTCGCGCTGGCACTGATTCCGGAGGCGATCTCGTTTTCAATCATCGCCGGCGTCGATCCAAAGGTCGGCCTGTTCTCCTCGTTCATTATGGCCGTCACTATCGCCTTCGTCGGCGGACGCCCCGCGATGATCACCGCCGCCACCGGTGCGATCGCGCTCGTCATCGCACCCGTGGCCCGTGAATACGGATTGGATTACTTCATCGCCACCGTGCTGCTCGCCGGGGTGCTACAGATCGTGCTCGCTGTCTTCGGCGCGGCGAAACACATGCGGTTCATCCCGCGCAGTGTCATGGTTGGCTTCGTCAACGCTCTAGCGATCCTCATCTTCACAGCTCAGCTCCCGCAGCTCATCGGTGTGCCCTGGATGGTTTACCCGCTCGTCGCAGTCGGCTTAGTCATCATGATCTTCATGCCAAAGATCACCAAAGTCGTCCCGGCTCCGCTGGTCTCGATCATCATCGTCACTGTCGCAGTCATAGTCTTCGCAATCAATATCCCCGCTGTCGGCGACCAAGGCGAACTCCCACGGAGCCTGCCCGAACTGTTCGTCCCGAACGTTCCACTGACATGGGAGACGCTGACAATCATCGCCCCTTACTCTCTGGCGATGGCCCTCGTTGGACTCATGGAGTCCCTGATGACGGCCAAGCTTGTCGACGATGTCACCGACTCGCACTCAAACAAGACTCGTGAAGGTTGGGGCCAGGGAGTGGCGAACATTCTCTCGGGATTCTTCGGCGGCATGGGTGGCTGCGCCATGATCGGGCAGACCATGATCAACGTCAAAGCCTCCGGTGCCCGTACCCGCATATCAACATTCCTGGCAGGAATGTTCTTGCTGATCCTCATCGTCGCCTTTGGCGACGTCGTGGCGATCATCCCGATGGCCGCGCTGGTTGCTGTGATGATCATGGTCTCGGTCGGAACCTTCGACTGGCACTCGATCAAGCTCTCCACCCTCAAGAGAATGCCCAAAAGCGAAACCGCTGTCATGGTCATCACCGTCGCTGTGGTCGTCGCGACTCACAACCTCGCCATCGGCGTCGTTGTCGGTGTGTTCGTGGCCTCGGTGATGTTCGTCCGTCGCGTTGCCCACCTCATCGACGTTCGCCGGGAGATCCAGGAACAGGACGGGCTGCAGGTCGCTCACTATACAGTCGAAGGACAGCTACTTTTCGCCTCCAGCAATGACCTGACCACACTGTTTGAATATGCTGCCGATCCGGATCGGGTGATCATCGATCTCACGAAATCTCACATTTGGGACGCGTCAACTGTCGCCGCACTCGATACGATCGAGACGAAATACGCACACCACGGTAAGGCTGTCGAGTTTGTGGGCATGAACGACTACACGACTGCGTTCCACGCTCGACTCACCGGCGGCCTCGGCGGCGGCCACTAGAGAGAATACCGCCTTCTACGCCATTAAGCCGGGGTGCTGGCAAGGCTGACGTTAGTCTTCAGGACTAGTCGAGCAGTCTTGCAGGAGTCTCTACAGTGCGTCTCACAACCTACCCGCCTCAAAAGTCATGGCATGGGAGACTCCTTGCGGCTAGAACTCGAACACGTAGGCAATGAGGTTAGCACCGCCACTGAGTGTTGTCAGAAGACCGCCATTTACTGCTGAAGCTCACACGCAAAATTTGCCACGGCCAAACCGATCGGCAGTCTTACTAAACTAAAGGTTTAAGAGGCGACATAAGTCCGCGACTTGCGGCCATCGTCCGCGCAATGATCAGCGTTGGATCGACGATTTCACCTTTTGTGATCATCGAATCCAGCTCCTCTACACGTAGCCAAACAGCGCTAACCTGCTCCGCCGGATCGTCTCGAGCTGCGGTCCCCTTTATCGTTGCCTCTGACGAAAAGAAGAGGTGCACGGGCCAGCTTGCCCGGCCAGGGTTCAAGAAGAAGGTATGGAGGGACATCAAGCTTGTCGGCACAATCCCCGCTTCTTCCTCAAGTTCGCGACGGGCCGTGTCTATCGGCTCCTCGCCATCTTCGGCTCCACCGGCAGGTAGATCGAAGATCCAGCGATCTATCGGGTAACGATACTGCCGAGTGACCAATACGTGATCGCCGTTAACGACAAGAACCGCGGCCGCGAATGGAACACTCTCGTCGACCTCGTAGTGAGTTTGCGAACCGTCGGGGAGAGTAACGGTGTGCTCGAAAAGCACTACACGCCCTTGGTGAATCTGGCGGCGATCAACAGTCTCCCACTTAGTCTCCTCCTGCGACATCTTCAAACTCCCAGTTGGCATCGGCAGGCAAAGTAGGCACGGTCCAATCGGGGTCCGGCTGAAAGCCCTCGTATCCGGCGTTGAACGGGAATTCCCAGTGCTCGACATCTTTCACGGCTTGCTGTGCCACTTGTCTGATCTGCTCCACCTTGGCTGTCGAGAACACCCCGGCGCGGTGGGCGAGCTCAAGTTCATCTTCGTCTTTGAAAGCGTAGATGCGATCAGGGCTGACGAGAACGTCGAGCACGAGGTCTGAGGTTTCGATGCCGGAATCCGACCGTGTGAATTCTTCTTCGATGTTCACGTAATAGGAGTTACGGATTCCCGCCTTTGTCTCGAAGAACCAGACAGAGTACATGGTGTTTGGCTGGAAGACTGCAAGTATCCCGGAGCCTACCCAGTTTCTGACTGCTTGGGCTCGTGGGGCGGTGAAGCGATCTGTCCCGCTGAGGGAGCGCAGGTCCTGCCCATCAGCACTGACTTGATAGAGCATTCGTGTCCCCGCGGCCATCCACACGGCAAGGTGCTGATCATCATCAGCGATTACAGTTACTGGCCGTTGATCCACGAGTCCGGGAAAGTCTGGGTCGCGGTAAGTCCAGAAAATTCTGTCGCCTCGTTGCCAACGCTGATGCTGCTGATCACTCATGCTCGCAACATACCAGGACATGCCGAGCCCCTAAATCATCTGCATCGCCACTGTGCAATGGAAAAGCACCGCCACTTATCGCTGAACCTCACAGGTTTGGTGTCCGCTTTGTAGCAGAATGGATAGATGACGATTTCGACCCGCGCGGCTACGTACAAGGACGAAGCTTGGTTGTTCCAGCTTCATGAAGACGCTCACAAGGAATTGGTGGAAGCGGCCTATGGTCCGTGGATCGCTGTACAGCAGCAAGAGTTTTTCCGCCCGCTTGTTGAGGAACATGAGGTGTTCGTGCTTGGGTTAGACGGCGTGGACGTCGGCGCGCTGTATCTGGGAAGGCGCGAGGAAGACACGTGGCTAGAGCTCATGGAAGTTGCTCCGGATAGTCAGGGTCAAGGCGTCGGTGCCGCCATCCTCAGTTGGGTGGTTGAACAGTCTGCAAAGGCTGGCCATGGAACGATGCTTCAGGTTCACAAAGTGAATGCCAGAGCAAAGCGATTGTACGAACGTGAAGGCTTCGCTGAGGTCGGGGAAACGGACACTCACCACCTGCTTCGTCACCCATAGTTCCGGGGTTCGCGCTGCTTCAAGCGAAGGCGCTATCGCGATAACGGCCTGACAACTCGTAATAGCGGTATCGCTTGTTGTTCTATGACTGATGAAACCTGCAAAGCATCGTGCGATGCGAGCGGGCGGTGAGAGCACTGCCGCCAAAATACGCTGACAGAACACCGCCATTTACCGCTGAAGCTCACACATTCTTCCGGTCGAGATCTTGAATGTCAAAGGGGTATACTCCTTTGACAGAAATCTTTAGATACTGTGCTCGCGATCGTAAGCGCACGGTTGCTACTACGAAGCATGCTCCTCCTCGCCATCATCGTCGCTTTGGACAGTTGATTTGCGATCGGGCGGAAGGCTTATTGATGTTGTAGTGCTTCCCCAGCGCGAGTTTAGGATCTGCTACGGCCTACGGGCTTCCATCGTAGCTACTCTAGTTTTCCCGTACCTGTGGAGCAACAAGGTGATATTTGCACGTCAACAAGGAAGATTCACAAGCGGGTGACCCTGCATCCAAGATGCTCGCTCAGAATACAAGCAAAGCGGTCGAGAAATTCCTCAGTAACAACCATTTTTGGGAGCTTTCCCGTCGCGATCCGCCTCCAGGTTACGAGTTTTTCTGGGAACCTGCCGACAAAGCTTGGGGAGAAGGCCAGGCGGTTTCGGAGGATGCAGCCGGATCCCTTTGGTCGGAGGCGCACCGTGTCGGTCATTGTAGTCCCGGCTTGCCTGCCGCGCTTCACGTAAGTTGTTGGGTTCTCAGCAACCAGTGTTGTCCATATGACATCGTCGCCTCCACATCCGCACTGCCGATGCGATTCAATCCAACGGTCACCTGCGGTCAATGCTATGTGACCCTCAGGCTTCACTTCAATCGGGTGTGATCCAGCAAGAGCAGTCGGATCGGCGAGAACCCTCCAGACTGCTTCGGGGTCAGCTTCGACGAAGAACTCTTCTGTATGGCTGAAGTATCTGCTTCCCATCGATGTGACCGTCTCCTCATGGTCTCGCGCTCATACCGCAATGATGTTCCGGTACTTCACAAGCGAATGATGACACGTACTTGCATGGTCCGTCATTCCAAGCCGGATCTGGAAAGTCCATTAAACCACGGCAATATGTCGGCTCGGCCACCAGGGAGACACGCTGCAGATGCAGAGTCCGCGGCCTTCGAGTGTCAATCCCGTGCGAACTTCGACAGTTCTGTTCGCACCTAACCCCAATCAGTGGACAGATTCGGTGAGCAGGGATACTCGATTGACATGATCGCACTCATCCGGCCTGCTGGGCCGAAGTTGTCTCGAAATTTCATACTTTCGTGCGAGGCGCCCGCGGCGCCCACACTGTATGCCCGGACCTGCGGCAGGTAACGGTTTGATTGCTTTCACACGAGCGACCCCGGAAGCCAACTCAGGGATTGTTAGGTTTAAGGACGGCTTATCCCCATGAAAGATCGTCCCCACCTTTCTTCACAGACTGCGAGACCATGCGAGAAGACTCCCGGATGGCCCTGGCCCCCGTTTATCCCCGCCGGTGGGTCCAGCGTGCCCTGGTGGCAGTCGTCGTCATCGTTTTCGCCATGGTCGCCATTTTCATCGTTTTCACGCCAGTAGAAACTGTTTCGAAGGTTCGGGTCGCAATCATCGATGGAGGAATTGATCCCACCTACCCAGCATTGAATAAGGCGAAGATCGAGGTTCGTTCGGTGCCGGGCGCCCCGTCGAGAGTGAGCGAACACGGGTCAGCCATGGCCGCGATCATGGTTGAAAGCGCGTCAGCAAAACCATCTACACGATCTCCGACGATCGAGATCGTCGATGTCCCGGCTCTTGATGTTTCTGGTGTCGGGGAAGTTGAAGACTTGGCGACTGGGATCACGACTGCGACGCAACAAGATGTGGATATGATCGTCGCCGCGCTCGGGACCGAAATGGACGTGCCAGAGCTGAAGGAAGCGGTCCGTCAAGCTCAAAACGATGGCGTGACCATCTTTTCCGCTGCCGGGAACGGTATTGGAGATTTCGCCTCATACCCAGCCCAATATGAGGGAGTGATCTCAGTGGGGGCACTGAACAAATCAGGCCGCCGCCTGAGATTCACGAATATTCGAGCCACGAATCTCCTTGCTTCCGGTGAGGAGATCCGCGTTGAGAGCCCGGGAGGTGGGGCCCAGCCGTATTCAGGGACGTCTCCTGCAACAGCGATTGCTGCGGGAAAGATTGCCGCGTGCTGGCCACTGATTGCTCCACACACTCGTGATCAGACCCGCAGGAACACTCCTGTCGATCAAGCGATAGAAGAATCCATTGAAGAACAAGGAAAGGATCCGAGGGAATGCAAGTCTCTTTAAGGAAGAGCGTTGCTGCTGTTGCAGCGGTGACCGCGTTAGCGGTGGGGCTGTCGACGGCAAATATTTCACCGGTCGCGGCCGACGAGCCAACCGAAGTACCAAGCGTCAGCACACATAGTGTCTCTGTTGATCCTGATGAGGCGACCTCAGGTGTTGAGTCGCTTGATGAGGGCGGCGACAACCTAGATACGACTGTAGACGTCGACGCGGTCGGTGGCACAGTCTCCACCTCGGTTGAGGCTGAAGGTATTGATTCGCGTGTGGATGTCGCCACGGATTCCGATGCTCCTCTTGATGAGCTGATCCAGTCGGTGACGGTTGAAGCAGTCGTCGATGGTGAAGACATTGAAAGCGAACTACTCGTCCGTGATTTCACCTATTTAGGTGATGAAGCCTTCGCTGCAACTCTCGAAGATGCTCAGTCAGGAGAAACCATTGAGGTTTCTTCTGCCCAGGTGAATGCGCAGGCATTCCCGATTCTGTGGGTTCTTGGCCTCCTCGCTCGTGTCGGGATTAAAGCAGCGATCAAGCAAATAGGGAAGTCGAAGATCAAGCAGGCTGCGTCGAAGTACTTGTTGAAGCAGAACGCGAACAAGTGGAAGCATATCCGGGCGAAGAGGCACAACTGAGACAAGATTGGTGCCACGTCGCGGGGGAAAATCGCGAATCTCATGTCCCGCGCAATGGCCAACGGCAAACACTCAACATATAAAAAGGGATCAGGCCGCCAAGCGGCTATGCCCTATAAGGGGAAGTACATTGTGGTGACCTGTGCGAAGAAGGGAGGTCAGATTAGTAATGGATGGTGGGGATACCCTCTCAAGTAGGAAGAAGCTGGCCGCAGCGATACTGGAGTCGAAGGACGATGATCTAACGCAGGCATTGGCTATCGCTGAGCGCATGTCGATCACTGACGTGGCCGAGACCTTGTACAATAATAAGCCCGATCTGCAGTTTGATCATTCCGAGCTGTGCGACAGGTTCATCAGCGCATGGCTGGATCGTTTATCAACAGTTGAACGGTTCGTTGCAGCGGAAAGACTCGATGGGCTCTATTCCCTAGGTCTGGTGTGGTTGCCACACGCCCAAGATCGTAGCTGGGAGCGGATGCTCCGGCTCGCGGCGTCGAGTCTTGAAGAGATTGCGGACACCCTCACATACGCAGAGGGCGACGCGAATAGTCCTGATACGAGTTTTAATAGGCGTTACGCGATGAAACTCGTCGAGCTGGCACGAGGACCACTGGCTGAGGTTGCAGGCGAGCTGAGTCGGTGTGCGGATGAACTTGTTGAGTTGCAGTCCCAGGCTGACACTGAGGAAGAATCCGAGGGATAGCCGGATTCTGCACCTGTGGCGGTGCGCTCCAGCCGAGGGCGAGGCCACGCATAGTGTGGCCTCGCCTCTGCGCGTGTGGGTCTCGACGTTTGCGCAGACAGCTACTGAAACCGGCGTCGTAGATAGAGAGGGCCAGTTTCCAGCGTCAAGGCGGTGTCGTCCTTGACGGTTTTGTTCGAACCTTGGCCCAGGCCATAGACAGATTCGGTAAGAGGGTATACCCGATAGACATAGATTCGGGAACTATTTTCGCTAAGTGGGACCCCTAGCGGTCGTCGGGGTCCCGCTCGTCAGAGATGGTTGCCCTGCCTTCGAGTTCGCTAGACAATTCTCGGATAAGGCGGTTGCCCTCATCGATAAACCATTGGTGATTATCTTCGCAGTCCCACCCCGAATCTGGGTAATCGACGACGGGGTTGAAGTGAGAGCTCCAGAACTCCATGTAAGCATGGAGATCGTCGGCCAGGTCCGCTGAAATTGGGAGGTCTGAAGTCCCCACTGCAATGTCGTCGGTGTCATGGCTCCACAGCGGTTCCTTCCGCCCCCAGTCGGGAAAGAATCGAATCTCGATTGGCGAGTTCATAGAACACAACTCTGCGCGCGGCTTCGTCTGATTACGCTGGGACTTTCTCTTTTCAGCTGCCCGAACGAATGAGAGCCCCAAGGACCAACCAAGCGGTACAAGGGCAATCGGAACACAGACCACCGAAACCACGACCGCTGCCGCATAGGCGTTTATCCAACCATCCTCGATCGTGCCTGCCCACAACCATACGAAAATGCAGAAGCCGACAAGGAGTGTAGACACGGACGCTACTGCAATGTAGGCGATCTTCGCGCCTTTGGATTCCGGAATCAAAATTCGTTCTCCTCTCTCAGGTGTGCTGGCGGCATGACCGATGTCTCTGATCACGGGTTTCGTCTGCGGATAATAGTCATTCTTATCGACAAGGGCGGCGCCGTCGTTGTGTGAACTGTCGACTGCCTCCGTCGCTCGTTCGTCGCAGTGTTGTGAGTGTGTGCCACGGATCGTTGAGGCCGGTGTGGCATATTGAGATCAGACTATTACGGCAGGGGTATAAGGGAGGTTCGCGGTGAGCAATGGTGACTCGGTGCACGTGATGATCATAGCCACTGACGAATCGGTAGAGCTGTATCACATGGAAGATGTGCAGTGGGTGGAGTGGGTGCTACTCGGCTGGTTCGTCGTTGGTGCCGCCATCGCGGTCTGGTTCCTGACCATCATCGTGATAAGGCAACACGCGTGGTTGTCGCTCACTCTCCTCGGTGTCGCCTCAGTCGGCCTGATCGCCGGGGGATTCTGGGTCCAGTTGGGCTCCGGAGCTTATAGGGACAGTGAGGCACTGTGGGCCTGCCCTTCGGGTCTCAACGCTATGCGAATCACCGAAGCGAACGGATATCCGTTGTCGGATGGAATCGTTCGATGTCGTGCCGACGCGAAAAGGAACGTGGCAGTCGGCGCAGCGATGGCGGGCGCGGGGGTAATTCTGGCATTCGGTTCACCTCTCGTCGGTCGACATCGAAAGGCAGTAGTGCTCGCATAGCGGGCGAAGTTGCAGGGCGAGTTCGCGTGTCATCGATGGTGCTCTCCCGAATCTATTTGGCTCCCGTCCTCGTATCCCGTCTCAGAGACGTCCCGAGCTTGTGCGGGGTCACTTATTGCGGGACCGGATCTTGATGATTAGGACCATCAGTAGAAAAAGTACGGCGGTGAGGGGGAACATGAACGCGGCGAACACCCACACAAGCGTCCCGCCGATTCCGACCGAGTCGGAGTAAACGGCCTGAGCAACTGAGAGGCTGCTTAACTGGTGGGCGAAGACCAGAGCGAAGAGGCTGAGCGTTGCGAGTGTCGTTGAAACAGTCGTTGACACGGGCGTGGTCGAGAGTCGACGGAGAACGCCAGTGAGGCCGATCGCTCCAACGATCCCGGCTGCTGTCAGCCAGAGGAACTCCGTGTCCCATCCCTCATCACTGATAGGGGCCACGGGAGCGAAGAAAGTGACGATGAGAAACATGGTCACTGCGAGGCCCGTCGCCAGTGTCGAAGCGTAGATGACGAACGCAGTCGTTGCGAACGCGGGATCGCCACGACCTGAACCGATGCGGGTACGCGGCGTTGTTTGATGCTCAATGTTGGGAACTCGTACGGCCCACATGATTACGCCGGAGAGCACGAACGGATAGGCGAGCTCTCCGATGAATGGCAGAACTGCCAGCGAGTTAGCCACAATGTCCACAACACCGCTGGGAGGAGTATTCATGGAGTAAAATACCAGCCCGACTATTTCGCTGACCCCTGACCCAATCAGAACGATGAGACTGATGATCATGAACCAGGGCCTGAAAGAGCGGGGGAGAGCCCGTCCGATGATGACTGCGCAGAATGTTGCAACCACTGTCAGTAAGAAGCCTGAGAGGCTTATCATCCAGGGCTGAGGCAAGTAGAAGCTCTCGTCGGAGATATGCATCGCCACGTAGCCAGTCCAGGCAATGAGATGCCCGGCGAAGGCAACAATGAGCGTATTGAAACCGATCGAACGGGTGCTATTCGTTGCCGGTAGCGATAGCAAAGAGGAATCTGGTTTGGAACCATTCATATGCCGATCTTGGCACACTCGTCGTAGAGTCAGGGCCGTGACGGGAATTGTCGCGATCACGATTGAACGCTCGCGGCGGAAAGTGACCGCCCGCAGGACACTTTGTGCAGGTGAAGGCAAGAAATACGTGTTCCCGAAGGGGCCTGCGTCCGCTTTCGACGGTTTCGAAAGCGGATTGACTGCCCGGCGTTGCGCCACTGAATCTCGGCAATGCACCTCTTCTATCGTGCCTATACGATGTTTGCGCAGACTATAGAATGGGCCTTATCGCTTTCAACTAATGAGGCAGAGCCCGCAGATGCGCCGAAAGGATCGAGCATATGGAAGACTTTGGATTCGTTGAATCGAGCTTTGGCGTCCTTGGCATGCTGATGACACTTCTGCCCGTGTTTGTCTTTCTCGTCATCGTAGCGGGCATCGTAGTTGCGACTGTCTGGATCACCAAGTACCTCAAGCGGCAGGAAGCTGACCGCAAAGAGATGCTCGATCTCATGCGCAGGCAGGTTTCCAGAAAGCAAGATTCGTGAGTAGCGACCGTTTATCCGTCGTGCTGATCATTGCGGGCCTGTGCACGCTGTTAGCTGGCTTCGTGGCAGGCCTTGCTGCCTTCTCAACCATGTGGACTCTTTTCGGTTTCGGAGTCGCTCTCACAATCATCGCCACGAGTTTCATTATCTCGGTCTTGAACCAACGGCCTTGGCCGGCCAGAGGCCGTGACCAGCTGCGCCAGCTAAACACCATAGGGACGGCCCTGCTACTCGCGGCGCTCACATGTGCCGCTGTGGTCGGTATCGCTATCTCGGGGTTCATCGCTCTCGTTGATGGTACAACTCTGCAAATCAGTCCTGCGCAGGATGCATTGGTGGGGGTTGGTGTCATTGCGACGGTCCTGGGTGTAGTTGGGTTTGTCGGCGCCGCGGTGGTGAAGTTCGGTATTCGCCTCACCCGCACACCAAATGGTAGGTCTCCTGACTTGCACAGTTGGGGACGAGTTTCGGGTTTCGACTGGCGTTTATGCTGGTGACCGTGCCGTCAGTTCCTGATTCGGGACACTAAATGGGTCCGTAGAATAGGTACATGAGCCTGCGACTAAGGAAAGTCCCGACCGCGTCCGGGGCAACCGCGGTCCAGATCGTGACGAAACGCCACGGCAAACTCACCGTCATCGAACACCTCGGCTCCGCCCACACCCCAGCCCAACTCGCAGCACTTGAAGAAGCCGGCCGCGAGAAAATCAACGAGTCCACCGGGCAGCTGGCACTCGACCTCGACACCGGCAGCAACGTCTCGACAACATCGCGTAGGCGGGTAAAGGGATCGACATCACGTCTGCTCATCGACACGATCCACACCGCCTACAACCGACTCGGATTCGATGTCGTCGATGACAATGCGTTCTTCCAGCTCGTCCTCGCCAGACTTGTCGAACCTACATCGAAATCCGACAGCATCCGCGTCCTGAACGAGCTCGGTGCTGAAACGAAACACCGCAACACGTTCTCTGCCTGCCTCAAACGCGTCATCGATGACGACTACCGATCCATGATTGCCGGCAAATGTTTCGACTACTCAGTCGCCACGACAGGGATCTCATTGATTCTCTACGATGTCACCACCCTGTACTTCGAAGCAGAGAAGGAAGACAGCCTGCGCAAGGTCGGGTACTCGAAAGAACGCCGAGTCGACCCGCAGATCGTTGTTGGCCTCCTCGTCGATCGGACCGGGTTCCCGTTAGAGATCGGGTGCTTCGAAGGCAACAAAGCAGAAACGTTCACGATGATCCCGATCGTCAAGGGTTTCCAAGACCGCCACGGGGTCACCGATATGGTCATCGTCGCTGATGCCGGAATGCTCTCAGCTGCGAACCTGAAAGCCATTGATGATGCCGGGCTGCGGTTCATCGTCGGGTCGCGGCAGACGAAGGCACCGAATGATCTGGCGACGTTCTTCACCTGGAACGGGACAAACACTGATGATGGGCAGCTCGTCGATACGCTGACGCCAAGGACCACAGTCGGGTTGGACAAGAACCGGACGCTGACTCGTGCTGAGCCCGTGTGGTCACCGGTTAAGCATCCGAAGGCGTGGCGGGCAGTGTGGCAATACCGGCGCAAACGCGCCGTGCGGGACAGAGAGACACTGAATCTACAACGGAATCGGGCGATGAGGATCATCGACGGGGAATCGAAACCGAAGGCCGCACGGTTCGTGAAAATCAAGGGATCGCAGAAGGTCTTCGACGAGTCCAGCTACGACAAAGCGGTGGGCCTGGCCGGGTGGAAAGGCTACGTCACCAACATCGAAAGAAGAGTCATGACCGCCCGCGAGGTTGTCGGTTCCTATCACGATCTATGGCATGTCGAGCAGTCTTTTCGGATGTCGAAGACAGCTCTCCGGGCCCGCCCGATCTTCCATCGCACGCGAGACGCGATCGAGGCGCACCTGACGGTGGTGTTCACTGCTTTGGCGGTCGCGAGGTTCATGCAGGAAGCGACAGGGTTGTCGTTGCAGAAGATCATTACCACGTTGCGGCCGTTGCGTGAGTTCGTGGGCGAGATCGATGGGCACGAACTCGTGTTCCCACCGGATGTCCCTCCGCAAGCCGCAGAGCTCGTCAGCAATGTCGAAAACTCTGGGCCTGGGGCGGGACACTAAAACTGTGCAAGTCAGGTCACATGTGCCGCTGTGGTCGGTATCGCTATCTCGGGGTTCATCGCTCTCGTTGATGGTACAACTCTGCAAATCAGTCCTGCGCAGGATGCATTGGTGGGGGTTGGTGTCATTGCGACGGTCCTGGGTGTAGTTGGGTTTGTCGGCGCCGCGGTGGTGAAGTTCGGTATTCGCCTCACCCGCACACCAAATGGTAGGTCTTAGTAGTACTAGGCAAGAGTCAAAGCGGTGCTGGGCTGGACAGATCTGTCAGCGAACGCAGCCAACCGTTTAGCAGATTTGTGAGCTCGCATACCCGATAGACATCCATCGTTAGCTGCTTCGTCCTTGTTGGCGGCCCCCTCCGCATCGTCGACACGGACGGGATGTTTATAGACTCGTGCTCACTTGCGAGTTGCGGTAGAGACTTCACCGAGTAGAGCATCGGATGCATTAAACATGCCGTAAGCGCCGTCTACGAGCGTGTACTGCTCTCCCTGCATACCGAGGAAATATACGAATTCTTCCTTGTCCTCGGGGGGTGCGGTGAGAAAGTCCGTTGGGCTTCCGCAAGCGTTGTCCCACGAGAAAGTGATCGTGTCACCTGGGTTTATCGTTCCCTTGAAAACATCCTTTACGTGAGTTTCTGCCGAACTCTCACCGGCCTCATTGAGGTCCCCGACGATGACTGCAACTGACTCATCGATTAAAGCTTCAACATCAGGATCTTGTGCATATGCCCCGCACGAAACCACCTGGCCTCCCTCCGGCTCAGAGCTGCAGGCAACCGTGAAGCCTAGTGTCAGTACCGCAGAGAGAACCACCGCAGTTCGAGTAAAAACATGCTTCACAGGTGCTCCTAGTAGATGAGATTGATTCCAGCTACATCACCCTTGCCAAGGGTGCGCTGCGAAGTTTCACATGTATTCGATTGAGGCTTCATTACCTGTTTAGTCGACATCGCAACGTGGCCGAGGCCGAAGGTATGTCCGAACTCATGGGTGGCGACTCCGCGAACGTCAAACTTGCTGCCCGAGCATTTGCTCGCTGCCGACCATGCCTTTTTCGTGGAGTAGCGTTGGTCAGATTCAAGTGCATCACCGAAATTGTTTGACCACGTGCAGGTCGTTGCGAGATTACTGGAAGTCGCCGAACCCCAACCGACAACGTTTCTCGAGTCACGCTTTCCGCAGCCGTTCTTTGCCGTCACCGCCGGCGTTTTCGACGTTCCGTCAACATATGACTGTTTCGCACCTGAGTTGATCGTCTTCCCGCAGCGCTTGATGGTCCCCGTCCACGTCTTCGCGCCAGCCTTAAACGCTGCAAGGCTCGATGCTTTGGCATTCTTTGAGTTGTAGTACCAATTGAAGGTAGCTGGCTGCCTCCACCCGTTGAGCTTATATGCGCTGCTCGAGCAGCTAGCCTGGATACTCACACCGTCTGGTGCGATGGTTTCAGCTTTTTCCGCTTCGATTTGCTTCTGCATGGTCACGGCCGCTCGATTACCGGACCATTCGCCGCCGATGTCGACCACGATTCCCTTGGTGTTGTTCGAGACTGAGGCATCAGGTGTCTCCGGTTCGCCTTCGACTGAAACCACGCTGGACTCGACAGTTTCTCCCAGCGCTGGAATTGTCATCTCTCGGCCATCGTCAAGGAGCAGGACGTCTCCTTCTTGCGCGCAAGTTGAGTCAGCGAGTTCTGCTGCATCGATCGCGCCTGTGCAATCGTCGGCAGGATCCGCCTGTGCGGCCTGAGGGATCGCGGTTGCAAGCAGAAGCGTGGAGAGCGTCAAGACGGATGTTGCTATTACACGACTAGGGCGTGTCTCCTTTATTGACCATTCCAGGACTGGCACGGTGGAGACGTGACTACACAGCAACGACACCGAGTCTTCACTGATGAGCAGTGGGAGAAGATCGAACCACTCCTGCCCTCAAACGTCGGCAAAAGAGCCCGACCGTTTGAGAACAACCGGCGAATCGTCGAAGGAATCGTCTACCGCTACCGCGCTGGCATCGCCTGGCGTGACCTGCCGCGCGAGCATTTCGGGCCGTGGCAGACAGTATGGAAACGTCACCGCCGCTACGCCGCCGACGGCACCTGGGACCGAGTCTTAGCTCGGGTGCTTTCCGATGCTGATGCTGCCGGTGACATCGATTGGAACATCTCCGTCGATGGCACCATCAATCGTGCTCACCAGCACGCGACGAACACGACACGCCTCGATCAGGACACAGGGGGCTACGTCGAATTACAAAAATCTGCCTGATTCGGAATGTGAACCCGCCGGGCACGGCATCGGTCGCTCACGTGGTGGGCTGACGACGAAGATCCATCATGCCGTCGACGGCAAAGGCCGGCCTTTGGCTGTCGTGGTCACCGGCGGACAGCGCCACGACGGGGTGATCCTGCCGCAGGTGCTGGCTGACATTCGAGTACCGCGGGTCGGCGGTGGTCGTCCTCGCACGTGTCCGGACGCTGTTCTGGCGGATCGAGCGTATGGGTCCAGAGCCAACCGCGACTATCTGCGTTCGCGTGGTATTCGGGCGGTGATCCCGGAGAAGAAAGACCAGATCGCGACTCGTAAGAAGCGCGGTAGCAAAGGTGGGCGGCCGCCGGCGTTCGACGCCGGTGTCTACCGGAACCGCAACGTGGTGGAGCGTTCGTTTGCCTACGTCAAGCAATGGCGGGGGTTAGCGACGAGATACGACAAGCTCGCCATCACCTATCGAGCGGCCGTCGTGATCAGCGCGATCCTGACATGGCTCCGCCAATAAAGGAGACATGCCCTAGCTCAGGCGCGTGCCTTCGGTTGCGAGACCGTCGATGTGTCCAAGGGTGACCCGAAGGATCAGATCGAGCAGATCCTCGGCACTCCCGAGGTCGACTGCGGCATCGACGCGGTGGGCTTCGAGGCCCGCGGCCACGGTAAGGATGCGGCTACGGAAGCCCCGGCGACCGTGCTCAACTCGCTCATGGACATCACCCGTGCAGGCGGCAGCCTGGGCATCCCGGGCCTCTACGTCACCGGCGACCCAGGTGCGGCCGACGAAGCGGCTCAGCAGGGATCACTGTCGATGCGCTTCGGGCTCGGCTTCGCAAAGTCACATGTCTTCGTCACCGGCCAATGCCCGGTCATGAAGTACAACCGTGGCCTGATGCACGCGATCCTCAACGACAAGGTCACGATCGCCAAGAACGTCAACGCCACCCCGATCGCCCTCGACGATGCCCCGCAGGGCTACGCCGACTTCGACTCAGGTGTGGCCAAGAAGTTCGTCCTCGATCCCCACGGGATGATCAGCGACTAACTTCGCAGGTACGACGCCACCAGTCTCCGTCGAGCTGGGCCCGCTGCACCAGCAGCGGGCCCAACGTCATCCTCAGCCCAGCTCATCCACCAACCGCGCGAACGCCAGGTAGGCCAGGGCTGCGGCCTGATCACCAAGCAGCCCATCGTCGAAAACGACCCGGGGCGAATGGTTCGTCTCCGCGTTCGGGTCCACGCCCTCTGGAGTGGCTCCGAGGAACACGAACGTGCCCGGCACGTTCTGAAGCACATAGGAGAAGTCTTCGGATCCCATCCGCGGCGCGGCCATCTCCTCGACGTGCTCGGCTCCGAAGACCTCGCTGAGGCGGTCGATGACCGTGCTTGTCTCGGCGGGGTTATTCACGGTCACAGGGAAGCCGATCCGGAAGTCCACCTCGGCGGTGCACCGGTGTGCCCGGGCGATGCTCTCGGCAATCTCAGGCACACGCTCCTGCAGCAGAGCGATCGAGTCGGCCGAGAGGTAGCGGACAGAGGCGGTGAGCTTCGCGGTGTCAGGAATGATGTTGCTGGCCTGCGAGCCTTCCAACTGCGTCACGGAGACGACGACCGGATCGAAGATGTCGAATGACCGGGACACCATCGTGTTCAGGGCGAGCGCGATCTCAGCGACGGCGGGCACGGGGTCGCGGGTGGCCTGCGGCTGGGAGCTGTGGCCCCCGGCGCCGTGGACCTTCAGGTTGAGGTCGGCGAACCCAGCCATGAGCGGCCCGCCCTTGGTGGTGAACCGTCCTCGCTCGTCGGCTTCGACGTGGATTCCGTACGCAGCGACAAGGGGCACGCCTGCCGCCTCGAGGAGGCCCTCGGCGATCATCGGCTCGGCGCCTCCTTCGACTTCCTCGGCCGGCTGGAACATGAACACGATGGACCCGGGCAGCTCGTCACGGTGCGCGGCGAGCAGACGAGCGGCACCGACGAGGCCAGCAGTGTGCATGTCATGGCCACAAGCGTGCATGTTGCCGTTCGTCGAGGCGTAGTCGAGTCCGGTGTCCTCAGCGACGGGCAGGGCATCCATGTCCCCCCGCAGCAGCACCGCAGGTCCGGGACGTCCGCCCTTGAGCACGGCGACGATCGAGGTCAGCGACTCTCCGGTGGTGATTTCGAGGCCCAGGTCGGCGAGTTCTTCGAGGACGGTCTTCTGGGTGAAGGGCAGTTGGTAGCCGAGCTCTGGGTTGGCGTGCAGGGCGCGACGCAGTGTCACAAGATCGTCTTGCAGATCCTGAGCCTCGGTGCGGAAATCGGGGACAGCTGAGGATGATGAGGCAGATGATGCGGACATGGACGCGGTTCTCCTTCGGGCCGAATGAACTGTGAGTCCGACTCTACTGAGAAAGCCGCGGTCGTGCGCGAGGAAGCCATCGACTCGCTCATCGAGACCTCGGAGCATGCCGAGGCCACAGCCTGGCCATGGACGGCGGGGCTCGCCGTGCGTACCGTGGTCGGTGACGCCACCACTCGACGAGGAGCCCTCCGTGCGCATCATCATCACCCAGAACATGACTCTCGACGGCCGAGCCGAGATCCTCGATGACTGGTTCGACCCGCAGGCTCAGGACGAGGAGCTGTCCGCCGAGCTGATGCGGAAGTCTGCCAATGAGGATGTGCTGCTGCTCGGGCGGCAGACCTTCGAGGATTTCCGCGGCTACTGGCCGTTTCAGACCGATGACGTCACCGGGGTCGCCGATCATCTCAATCAGGTCGACAAGCGCGTCGTCTCAACCACGCTGACCGGCGACCCGGGGTGGGAGAACACGAGCATCATCAGCGGCGACCCCGTCGAAGCCGTCGTCGCTCTGCGCGATGAGCCCGGGCGCGATGTCATCGTCACCGGCAGCATCACCTTGGCACATGCGCTCATCACCGCCGAGGTGGTCGATGAGTTCCGAATGTTCACCTATCCCGTGTGGCAGGGTCGCGGACGGCCCTTCTTCCCTGATGACGCCCGGCCGCAACTGCAGCTCCTCGACTCGAGGCCCTTCCCCAGCGGAGTCGTCTACTCGGCCTACGCGCCGAAGGGCTGAGCCCAGCCTCCTCGACCCTCGGGCACCGTTCAGGCAGTGCCGAACATGACCTTCCGACCGTCGGGGTCTTGAACGGTGACGACAACGTCATCAACGTCGACCAGCGGTGCGCCGAGGCTTCTGACATCCTCGAGGAAGGCCTGCTGATCCTCGATGCGGAAATACAGATGAGTGAGGTTCGACTCGCTGTTCGGTGGAAAGCTGTAGTCGGCGAAGGCTTGAGCATCGTGGAGGGCGATCTGGATTCCGTCAATCTCGAGCACATAGTAGGTGCACTCGTCGTTGCCTGCCTCCTCAAGCGGCACACCGGCCAGATCTCGGTAGAATGCCGCAGTTCTCACGCTGTCCTGACAGGTCAGGAAGACTCCTCTGAATCGTGCAGTCATGATCGGGCTCCTTCGCCCCTCGAGTCCTCCCAGTGTCCCCGTCTTGCCAAGCGACGGTCAAGGTCCACTCAGGCTCCGAGGACGTCAACCTGTTAGCCTGGCGGGCTGATGCCGAAAGCAGGAGTGAGTGTGCAGAAGAGCAAATGGCTATTGGGCCTCGTCGTCGCGACAGCAGTGGGATCACTGGCTGCCTGCGGCTCAGCCGAAGAAGAGCCGACGGCCCAGGAGACATCCGCCTCGGCGAAGCAGGAGGCTGGCAGCGACGCGTCCGGCCAGGGCCAGGACCAGAGCGGAAAGCCGAACACCGATGGCATCCCCAAGGTCGTCGCCGAGGTCAATGGGGAGAAGATCACGAAGGATGACTTCGTCCCCCTCTACGAGACCCAGTATCAGCAGATGCAGATGCAGTCACAGCAGTCGGGTCAGCAGGTCGATGAGAAGCAGCTCAAGACGCA
Source organism: Brevibacterium aurantiacum (assembly GCF_003932995.1). Taxonomy (NCBI): domain Bacteria; kingdom Bacillati; phylum Actinomycetota; class Actinomycetes; order Micrococcales; family Brevibacteriaceae; genus Brevibacterium; species Brevibacterium aurantiacum. The sequence continues at coordinate 202,949 of NZ_CP025333.1, read as the reverse complement.
GACCGCTGAGAACCTGGTGAGCACCGAGCTTCTCAGCCAGGAAGCCGAAAAACGCGACATCAAGGTCTCGGACAAGGACGTCGACAAGGGTCTCGAAGAGTCCGCGAAGTCCAGCCAGATGGGTAAGAAGGACTTCCTCGCCGCCATGAAGAAGCAGGGCATGGACGAGAAGAAGGTCCATGCTGAGCTGAAGACCCAGCTGGCGATCGAAGGACTCATCAAGGATGAGTACGGCGAGTTCAAGGCCAGCGGCGAAGACATCGGACAGGCCTACCAGCAGGCGAAGACTCAGCAGGAGCAGATGGCCCAGCAGAGTGGTCAGCAGGCCCAGGAAGTTCCTTCACTTGAGGAGATGCGCCCGCAGCTCGAGGAGCAGGTGAAGAGCCAGAAGTCGACCGAGGCGACCCAGGAGTTCGCCAAGAAGCTTCGCAAGCAGGGCGACGTCACGATCAACCTCTGAGTGCTGGCCGTCAACCTCTGAGAGGTGACGGCCCGCCCCGAGTCCCAAACTTGGGGAATTTCTGAGAATTTCTCGCGAAATCCTTGCGTGCGCTCTAATCTGTAGAAGAACAGAAACGTGTCGTTCTGACACGCTCGTCCTCACAGCACGTCCGGCCGTTGATGGCCGCACGCAGAGCACACCAATCGAAGGATCCCTCCATGGCTTCCGTCCTCACGCGTTCGGCGATCGTCGCGCCGAAGAACTTCAATCGGTGGCTGATTCCACCGGCAGCGCTGGCGATCCACCTGTGCATCGGGCAGGTCTACGCGTTCAGCGTCTTCAAGATCCCCTTCATGTCGCACTTCGATGCCGGTGAGGTCTCGATCGGCTGGATCTTCTCGATCGCCATTCTCATGCTCGGCATCTCCTCTGCCATCTTCGGCCCCTGGGTGGAGAAGAACGGCCCTCGCGCCTCGATGGTCGCTGCCGGAACCTGTTGGGTCGTCGGCTTCTTCATCGCCTCATTGGGCATCGTGGCCGGTCAGCTGTGGTTGGTCTACCTCGGTTACGGAGTCATCGGCGGAATCGGTCTGGGCATCGGCTACATCTCCCCGGTCTCGACGCTGATGAAATGGTTCCCGGACCGTCCGGGCCTGGCAACAGGGCTGGCCATCATGGGCTTCGGCGGCGGCGCACTCATCGCCAGCCCAATGTCGAACCAGCTGATGAGCCTCTACGGCGGCGGTGCCGAACCGGAGCACCTCGTCGCCGGACTGACCCCGACCTTCGTCACCCTCGGCATCGTCTACACCGTGGTCATCGCCGCCGGCGCCTTCGTCATCCGCGTCCCCCACCCCGAGTGGACCCCGAAGGGCTTCGACCCGTCGAAGGTGGAGGCCAAGCCGATGCAGACGAAGGGCAACGTCTCCGTGCGCAACGCCATTCGCACTCCGCAGTTCTGGCTGCTGTGGGGCGTCCTGTTCCTCAATGTCACCGCGGGCATCGGCATTCTCGAGAACGCCGCCCCGATGATCCAGTCCTATTTCGGCATCACCGCCGCCGCGGCAGCCGGCTTCGTCGGTCTGCTCTCGATCGGCAACATGGGCGGACGCTTCATCTGGTCGACGACGTCGGACTACCTGGGGCGGAAGAACAACTACATGATGTACCTCGGCGTCGGTGCGATCCTCTACCTACTCGTCGCGCTCTTCGGCGGCGGGTCGATCATCCTCTTCGTGCTCGCCACCCTCATCATCATCTCCTTCTACGGCGGCGGATTCTCCACCGTTCCCGCATACCTCAAGGACCTCTTCGGCGTCTACCAGGTCGGCGCCATCCACGGTGCGCTGCTCACCGCTTGGTCGGCAGCCGGCGTGGCCGGTCCGCTCATCGTCAACTCCGTCGTCGAGGCCGGCAAGACGGGGCCTGAACTCTACACGCCGGGGATGTACATCATGGTCGGCGCGCTGGTCGTCGGCTTCATCGCCAACGTCCTGGTCCGCCCGGTCAGCGAACGATTCTTCGAACGCGAGGACGTCAAGGCCAAGCAGGCCGCCGCCCTCTAAGACGACAACTGAAAGCAGGGAAGGACATCATGAGCAATTCCACACCCACAGCACACGTCCCGCCCGAGGGCTCCCCTCAGTCACCTGTCGGCGGCGCCTACAAGGCAGTTGGTTCAACCCTGACCGTCGTCGTAGTCGGCGGCCTCCTCTGGGGCCTGTCGCTGACCGTGATCAAGGCCGTCGCGATCTTCACCGGTTAAGGATCCTGGAACCGGGCTAATCTCAGACCATGAGCCTCAACGACCCTGCCCTCGGATTCTTCCACCAGAAATCCAAGGTCAGGGTCGTTTCCATTGCCTTATGGTGTCTAGTCGTCTTCTTCGCGTTCCTCACCGGGTGGGCAGCAGTCGACGCGGGGTCGGGCACAGGTGGAAGTGCTGCAGACCGCGTCCCGGCTCTGCCCATTCTCCAAGCCAGCACATTCGTCCTCGGTTTCGGCACAATGCTCATCGACTTCGCCACTGCAAAAGTACGCGGGGATTTGGCTGGCTGGGCCTTCCTTCGCCTCGTCGGGACCCTGTGCCTCGGCCTGGCCGCAGGTTGGTCCGCCTCGTTGATTGCTCTGCGGGAATTCCCCATCTGGTGGCTGCTGATGATGGTCCTCAGCATCGCCATCCTGTGCATTCCGGCGGGAATCTCCCGATTGCTGCGCCACCGTGAACGTGAACAGTTGCGGGTCCGTTCCACCTTTCGCCCGGTGCCGGCAACTGTGACGAACGTTCAGCTCGTCAAAGAGATGGACATGCTCAAACACAAGGTCACCGTGTCATTCATCGATGACGCAGGACGTCGACGCTGGCACATTGTCAGAACACAACATTCGGGCACACCAGTGAAAGTAGGCGATGCCTGTCGCGTGCAATTCGATCCGGCTCGGCTACGCAGGCACAGCTCAATCGTCGTCAGTTTCGCCTGAGCACTCTGATCAGAACCATCCCAATCGGAGCCGGTCTCCTACCGGTCATGGCGTAGGTGAGTCCGCAATATGGGGCGCCTCCTCGGTGATCTGCTTCAACGCCTCCGCGATCGACTCGACCACCGTCGACACCGGCAGCCTGAGGCCAGCGGCGTGTGCTCGATGCGCTGTCTGAGCTTGTGGGGAAGTAGGATCGAGTCATGCCGAACGACGAGAACCCCGCACTGAACCCGGGCTCTCACGGCACATCCAAGGTGCCCTGGGGATCGATCCTGCGCAATGTGGCATTGGCGCTGGCGGTGCTCGCCGGATTGTGGCTGGTCTTCAACGTGCACCTGCCCTCACTCGACGGCATTCAGAAGCAGATCGCCGATGCCGGCTTCTGGGGATTCGGCATCTTCATCATCCTCTATGCGCTCGTCGCGGCCACGCCGATCCCGGTGACCATCATGGCCGTGGCCGGTGGTCTTGCCTTCGGCCTCATCTTCGGCACGATCCTGTCGATGATCGGAGTCGTGGCCGGCTGCGTCGGCGGCTACTGGGTCGCACGCGGACTAGGCCGCGACACCGTGATGAAGCTCTTGGGCAATCACGCAGCGGCGATCGAATCACGACTGACCAACGGCGGGTTCTATGCGGTGTGCATCCTTCGCCTCATGCCGGGCTTTCCCTACTGGCCGGTGAACTACGGCAGCGGGGCAATGGGGATCAAGAGCCGCACATTCCTCATCGCCACTGTGATCTCGGCCCTGCCGGGTCAGCTGTCCCTAGTCGCGGTCGGCGCCTTCATCGGCAATCCCGGCATCGTCACGGGCACCGCCGTCGGCATCTCGTGGGCCCTGGTCATCGTGCTGACGATCCTCACCTTCCGCCGCTGGAAGTCAGAGCAGAAAGACTCGACGACACCAGAGACCGAAGATGGATACCAGGTTAAAGGTCAGAAGACCGAGGTCGAGCAGCGCCCCGAGATCGAGAGCAAGCCTGAGGAAAAGCCCGAGAGCTGATCAGGCCCTGGTCTCCAGGGCTTCACATCAGGAGAGCCGCAGGTCGGTGATGCAGGTCGCGGCGTCTTCTGCAGTCGAGAAGCCAACAGAACCGAACTTCCCCTCGTGAGTGATGTCGATAGTTCCTTCGAAGTCGCTCGGAACCCAGAAGCCAGCGAAGCCATTGTCGAACGTGGTCACCTGGTCGTCGATGACACGATCACCGGTGGCGCTGTCAGTGATCTGCACGTCAAGCTTCTCGTTGGCCAGCTCCCCACGACAGGTTGTCAGACTGTGATAGAAGCAGTCGTGGGTGGTACTCACATACGGAGCAATCGACACGTACGACTTCTCCTCCGGCAGATCTAAAGTCACCTCTTGCGCTTCACCGGCCAGCACCACCTCGTCGGGGTAGACCGATGCCATGAGATCACTCGGGCGATCATCCACCGCCTGCTGGTCGAGGTGGTCGATGACTTCAACGGCGTCCATGCCACCCAAGCCGTGCTCGGAGAGGAACTCCTCCGTCGACATCGGATCACTCCCCGACCCGGAGCTCGATTCCGCGGCTCCACAGCCCGCCAACACCAAGGTCAGAGCCGCTATGGCGACCCCTCGCCTCAGGTTCACTACGCCCTTCGTCTCTGTACCAATCACGTTGACAACTATACCCCCTCTAGGTATAGCGTCGGCATCGGGTGCCTTCGCGCAGCCCGCGATCGGACCGCCAGTGCCACGGATACCCCGGGAGAGATATGAAGACGTCCAAATCTTTGACGACCATCGCCGCGGTTGCCGCCGCATCAGCGCTGCTGCTGTCGGGATGCGCCAGCTCCGAAGGCGACGAGGCCACTCAGCACTCACAGCATGAGACACCGTCCGAGACGGCATCGAGTGAAGACCACAGCGAGAACCATGAGCACGCCGCGGACGGCGGCCAGCCGCCCACAGGCATCGAAGAGGCATCCGACCCCACATACGCCGTCGGAGACGAGGTCACTCTCACCGCTGACCATATGCCCGGAATGAAAGGGGCGAAGGCGACGATCTCGGGCGCCTTCGAGACCACGACGTATTCGGTCAGCTACACGCCCACCGATGGCAGCGCTCCGGTCAAGGACCACAAGTGGGTCGTCCACGAAGAACTGGAGAGCCCCGGCAAGGCTCCCCTCAAGGACGGAACGAAGGTGACTCTCAACGCAGACCACATGCCCGGAATGAAAGGCGCCGAAGCAACGATCGACAGCTCGACCGAGGACACCGTCTACATGGTCGATCTCGACATGGATGGAATGACAATGACAAACCACAAATGGGTCGTCGAGGACGAGGTCCAGCCCGCCGAGTGATCACAGCGTTCGGTGCAGAGCCCAAACGCAGGAACAGCCCCGACGCCTGATCAGCCGAAGTTCGGTGCTCGTCGCTCCTGGAAGGCTGTGAACCCTTCGGCATAGTCCGGGGTCTGACGCGCGGTCTCCTGGAGATTGGCCTCCTCGGCAAGCACCTGCGCCAGGGTCGGGCGATCATCGGCGAGCTTCTGCACGAAGCCCTTCTCCATCGCGAATGCCTCGGCCGGCCCGGTCACGATCTTCGCCAGCTTCGACTCGACGAAGTCGGACAGTTCCTCAGCTGGGACCGCGCGGGACACGATGCCCGCCGCTGCCGCCTCGGCGCCGGTCATGAAGTCACCGGTGATGATGAGATCCATTGTCCGGTGGTATCCCACCCGGTCGAGGAAGACGTGGTGGGCACCGGAATCGAGCATCGCCCCGATCGCGGCGAACGGCGACCCGAACTTCGCGTTGTCAGCGGCGAAGATGATGTCCGCGGCTGCCGCGACCCCGAAGCCCAAGCCCAGCGCAGCCCCCTGGACCTGCGAGATCACGGGGATCGGCAGGGCGCGGATGGCCTGGAATACAGGCGTGAAGACCTCGGCGAGGAAGGCGTGGGCGTCATCGGTCTCGACGTCGACGGCCGAGATGTCACGACCGGAGCTGAAGACCTTGCCCTCTCCCCTGATCAGCAGGGCACGGACGTTCGGGACCGCCTCGGCGACCTTGGCCACCGCCGCCGCTAGGTCACGGAGGTTATCCGCGTCGAGGGCATTGCGGGAATCGGGGCCGTCGAGGACGATCTCGGCGATGTTTCCCCGGTTGGACAGTCGGATCTCGGTCACGTGTGCTCCCTTGCAGATGACGGTGTTGCAGCTGACAGTACGACAAGCAGGCTTGATGCCTGCCTGGTCACCAAGTATAGAATCCCTGGCCGGATTTGCGACCCAATTGGCCCGCAGCGACCTTGTCCTTCAGCAGCTGAGGCGGCGCGAAGCTGGGCCCCAGCTCTGCCTCGAGATGTTCGGCGATGCCGAGGCGGACGTCGAGGCCGACGATGTCCGTGGTCTTCAGCGGTCCGGCTGGGTGGCGGTAGCCCAGGGTCATCGCATTGTCGATGTCCTCGGCGCTGGCCACCTCCTCCTCGACCATCCGCATGGCTTCCAGGGCCAGGGCCACGCCGAGGCGGCTGGAGGCGAATCCGGGTGAGTCCTTGACCGTGATCGCCGTCTTCCCCAGACCTGCGACCCAGGACTTCGCCACATCGACAAGCGCAGGCTGGGTGTGGGTGCCGACGACGACCTCGACGAGGGCTGAGACCGGGACCGGGTTGAAGAAGTGGAGTCCGATGAGGGCCTGGGGCCTGGGCAGTGCAACCGCGAGCTCATCGATGGACAGGGCCGAGGTGTTCGTGGCGATGCTCGCAGCCGGCGCGTACTTCGCAATGGCGGCCAGGATCTCCTGCTTGAGTTCGACGATCTCCGGGACTGCTTCGACGACGAGCAGTGCCTGATCGAGCAGCGTGGGGTCGCGCACGACTTCGACGCTTCCTCTGACCTCGAGGCCCTTGGACTTCGACTTCTCGATCGAGGCGTCGACGCGTTCCTTGGCTGCGGCCACGGTCTCATCGGTGTTCTCGATGATGATGACGCGGGCTCCGGCGCTGGCGAATGCGTGGGCGATGCCGGCACCCATCCGTCCGCCGCCGTAGACGCCGACGGTCTCCGGGACCTTGGCTGCGTTGTCTGAGTCCGTTGCCGAGTTCGGGGTGTGTACGGCGTCGGGTTCGTGTGCTGTCTGCTCGCTCATTCTGCGGTGCCTTCCTGTTCAGCCTTCTTCCGCTTCTTGGCTTCTCGTTTGGCGAGGAACGCATCCATGCGGGTGTACTTCTCCTCGGTCTCGAAGAGCACGGCCTGAGCGAGGTTGTCGATGAGCGGGTGAGCCTCGCGGGGTGCGTGGAATGCGGACTTGCTCAGTCTCACGGCCAATGGGGCGAAGCTGGCGATTCGGTCGGCCAGTGCCTCGCCGGCAAGTTCGAGGTCGTCGGGGTCGACGACGTCGTTGAGCAGTCCGATCGACTTCGCCTCGTCGGCCTGGAGGGTGCGGCCGGCCAGGAGAATCTCCTTGGCTCGTGGTTCTCCGACGAGTTCGCGCAGACGCCAGGCGGCTCCGGCAGCGGCGAGGATGCCGAGTCCGGCCTCTGGGTTGCCGATCTTCGTCGTCGGTGTCCCGATGCGGAAGTCACAGGCGAAGGCGAGCTCCGCTCCTCCACCCAGGGCAAAGCCTTCGACCAGGGCGATGGTGGGCATCGGCAGTTCTTGGATACGGGTGAAGACCTTCGAGTTGATGCCGGCCAAGGCTTCCTCACGGCCGCGATTGCGCAGCTGCCCGATATCGGCTCCGGCGGCGAAGACGCCGTTCGAACCGGTGAGGATGGCGACCTTCGGATCGGCTTCGAGTTCGGCACACACCTCGTGGAGGGCATCGGCCATGTTCTGGTCGATGGCGTTGCGAACCTCGGGCCGGTTCAGTCGGATGATGACCCGATCGGTGTGGCGCTCGATGAGCAGTGGGGAGTTCGACGCTGCGGTCTCGGCGCTGCTCGCTGCGCCCTCGGCGCCGCCGGCGCTCATGCTCGCTCCAGCAGGAGTGCCGAGCCTTGGCCGACGCCGACGCACATCGTCGCCAGTCCGCGTTTGGCATCGGCCTGTTCGAGGCGGTTGAGCAGTGTCAGGGTGATGCGTGCGCCCGAGCAGCCCAGCGGGTGGCCCAACGCGATCGCGCCGCCGAAGCCGTTGACGGTCTCCGGGTCCAGGCCCAGGTCGCCGATGCAGGCCAGGGACTGGGAGGCGAAGGCCTCGTTGAGTTCGACGGCGTCGAGCTGATCGACGGACCAGCCGACACGGTCCAGTGCCTTGCGGGTGGCAGGGACCGGGCCGATGCCCATGATCTCCGGGGCGACGCCGGCACTGGCACCGGTGACGACGCGTGCTCGGGGGCTCAGTCCGTGCTTCTCGGCGTAGCGTTCGCTGACGAGAATCGTCACCGCGGCACCGTCGTTGAGGGAAGAGGAGTTGCCGGCGGTGATGACGCCGCCGGGGCCGTGGATCGCGCGCAGCTTGGCGAGCTTCTCCACGGTGGTGTCCGCGCGTGGTCCCTCATCGGCGCTGACGTCGCCGATGGGCAGGATCTCGGGATCGAACTTGCCTGCTTCCTGCGCTGCGAGTGCCTTCTGGTGTGAGGCGTAGGCGAAGGCGTCGAGCTCTTCGCGGCCCAGCTTCCATTTCTCGGCCACGCGTTCGGCGGTCTGGGGCATCGACAGGGTCGTGTCCTCGCCGAAGGCGGGGTTGGTGAAGCGCCAGCCGATCGAGGTGTCCCAGGACTTACCCGGCTTCGCCCACGGACGCTGCGGCTTCTCGGTCACCCAGGGGGCGCGGGTCATCGACTCGACGCCACCGGCGACAACCACATCGGCGTCACCAGCTGCGATCATCTGCCGAGCCGTCGTGATCGCGGTCAGCCCGGAGGCACACAGGCGGTTGACGGTGAAGCCAGGAACGGACTCGGGCAGACCCGCCAGCAGCACGGCCATGCGGGCGACGTTGCGGTTGTCCTCACCGGCCTGATTCGCCGAGCCGAGGATCACCTCGTCGATGTCGGACGGGTCGATTCCCGACCGTTCGACAACGGCCTTGAGCGTGGTCGCAACCAGGTCATCGGGGCGCTGATCTGCGAGGACTCCCCCGTAGCGGCCGATGGGTGTGCGCAGTCCGTCCAGGATGAAAGCCTCGGGCATGGGTCTCCTCAGGTGTGATGTGTGGTGCAGCGTCGGCGCTTCTCAAGCCTAGCGACCGAAAGCGCCAGACGCTCGGAAGTCTCGACGATCACGAGTCGCATTCGACCGTGACTATGAGTCGTAGTCGACCGTGACCTCGTCGCTGACGGGGAAGGTCTGGCAGGTGAGGACGAAGTTCGCCTCCACCTCGGCGTCTTCGAGGGCGTAGTTGCGCACCATGTCGACTTCGCCGCCGCAGATCTTGGCGCGGCAGGTCCCGCAGACGCCGCCCTTGCAGGCGAAGGGCAGGTCGGTCCGCGATTCCTGTGCTGAGTCGAGGATCGTCTTGCCCTGCGACATCGCCGAGGTGGTCCGTCGTCCGTCGAGGACGATCGTAACGTCGCTGGTGGCACCTTCGAGCACCTTGTCGGCGTGGACGACCTCCGGTGGCGGTTCGTCGACGTAGAAGAGTTCGAAGTGGACCTTGTCCTTGGGCACGTCGAATTCGTCGAGGACCTTGCGGGCGTCGTTGAGCATGCCGAAGGGCCCGCACAGCCACACATGATCCATGTCGCCGATGGGCACCAGGTTCGACAGAAGCTGGCGCAGCTTGTCCTCGTCGAGTCGGCCGGAGAAGAGTTCGACTTCGCGGGGTTCGCGGGAGAGGACGTGGATGAGGTCGAGCTGCTGGTTGCGGGCGTCCTTGAGGTCCGCGAGCTCCTCGGCGAACATCACGGTGTTCGTGTTCCGGTTGCCGTAGAGCAGAGTGACTGAGGCATCCGGGTTGGACAGCACGGTTGTCGCGATCGAGAGCATCGGGGTGATGCCGGAGCCTGCGGCGATGCACAGGTGCCGTCCGCCGACGTCCGGATCGGCCTGGAAGCTGCCACTGGGCGGTTGAACCTCGATGGTCTCACCAGCGCGGACATCATGCACGAGCCACTGGGAGAAGAGCCCCTCGGGGATCTCGCGGACGCCGATGCGCGGATCGGTTCCTGCCGGGGAGCAGATGGAGTAGGAGCGGCGGTGCTCTGCCCCGTCGATCATCCGACGCAGAGTCAGGGACTGCCCGGCGGCGAAGTCGAAGAGCTCGGCGTACTCGTCCGGGACGTCGAAGGTCACTGCCGCCGAGTCGTCGGTGAGGTGGTCGACAGACTTCACGGTCAGCGGGTAGAAGCTCGACCGGGAGGCGCCCTCGCCCTTGACGGCCGGGTCGGTCGGCTGGGTGCCGTCGGTCGGCTGGGTCGGGGAAGCCGCCTCGGCGCTCTGATTGATCGTCTCGGTCATCTCAGATCTCCTTCACGTGTTCGAACGGTTCGAGGCAGTCGTTGCACTGGTACATGGCCTTGCACGCAGTCGGCCCGAATTCCGAGGACAGCTTCACATTCGCCGATCCGCACAGGGTGCAGACCAGTGCCCGCTTCGTGGGCATCAGGGTCAGTGCCACTGGCCCCGTGTGCCGGGGTGCCTGCCCGGGTGGGGAGATGCCGGCGCCCTTGAGTGCCTGCCGCCCTTCCTCGGTGATCCAGTCACTGGTCCAGGCCGGCGTCAGGGACACCCGCACCTCGGCGTCGGGGAAGCCAGCGTCCTGGAGTTCGCGCTGCAGGTCATCGCGCATCGTCGCCATCGCCGGGCATCCCGAGTAGGTGGGTGTGATGGTCGTGACGACGTGGTCGTCCTCAATCGTGACACCACGAAGCACGCCGAGGTCGACGAGCGTGAGCATCGGCATCTCCGGGTCGGTTACGCGAGCTGCGGCTGCGCGAGCACGATCGAGCGCCTCGGCGTCGGTGGTGTTCTGGGTGGCGGACATCCGGGTCTCGAGTGTTGCGGTCACCATTGTCCTTTCGGGTACTGGCGGGCGACGACCTGCATGTCGGCGAGCATCTTCGACAGTGCTTCGGTGTGCAGTCCGTCGCGGCCCTTCTGTCCTCGCACTCCGGCCAGCGTGCCCCGTTCGGGGCGGTCGATGCCGGCGGCGGCGAAGACCTGGTCGAGGATGACTCCGGCCTCATCGGCCACCTCGGCGGGATCGACACCGATTCCGGCGGCCGCCACCGAGGCTTCGATCGGGTGGGTCTCGAAGAGTTCGTTCCACAGTGGCCAGAGTCCATCAAGTGCCTTCAGGAGGCGAGCCTTCGACTCTTCCGTTCCGCGGGCCAGGGTGAGGACCCAGCGGCCTGCGAAGTCGCGGTGATAGGACATCTCCTTGACGCCCTTGACCGCGATGGCCGAGAGCACGGAGTCGCGGCTGGCCTGGAGGCGTTCGAAGATCGCCAGGCGCCAGGTGGAGTAGATGAGGATCTTCGCGACCGCCTCGGCGAAGTCACCGTTGGGCACCTCGGCGAGGCGGACGTTGCGGAACTGCAGGTCCTCGCGGAAGTACGCGAGGCGGTCCTCATCGGGAACCGGGGAGCCTTCGGGCAGCTCGGGCACGAGACTCGGATCGGCTGCCGCCGTGCGGGCGAGCAGGAGCCGGGACTGGCCGAGCAGGTCGAGGGCGATGTTGGCCAGCGCGATGTCCTCTTCGAGGTCAGGCGCGTTGGAGCACCATTCGGAGATCCGCTGGGAGAAGACGAGGGCGTCGTCGCCGAGCATGAGGCAGTAGGCGGCGAGGTCCTTCGGGTCGACACCCTCGGGCACGGTGGTGTCGACGCCGGCCAGGGGGTCTTCGAAGTCGGTGCCGAAGGCCCAGTGCGCGTCGTTGACGAGCAGGCCCGAATAGGCGTTTTCGTGGTCGCCGTGTTCGATGTTGGCACCGGCCTCGTCGTGGTCGACGTTGATGGAAGGTTCGTTGGTCATCGTCAGACCCTCCTCACATGTGGGGGACATCGTCGGGGATGTCGTAGAAGGTCGGGTGGCGGTAGACCTTGTCGCCTGCGGGGGCGAACATGGGGTCCTTCTCATCGGGGCTCGAGGCCGTGATCGACGAGGAGCGCACGACCCACAGGCTCACGCCTTCGTTGCGGCGGGTGTACACGTCGCGGGCGTGGCGCAGGGCCATCTGGTCATCGGGAGCGTGCAGCGATCCGACGTGGACGTGGTTGAGTCCGCGCTTGCCGCGCACGAAGACCTCATAGAGGGGCCATTCGCCGCGGACGCTCGGGGTTCCTGCGGTGCCGGAGTTGGTGTCTGCGCTCATTTGGCGGCCTCCTCGGAGGTGGTGTTTGTGGTGTTCTCGGCGAAGGCGAGCGCGGCTTCACGCACCCATGCTCCTTCGTCCCAGGCGCGCTTGCGGTGGGCCACACGCTGTTCGTTGCAGGGGCCATTGCCCTTGACGACGGCCCAGAACTCGTCCCAGTCAGGGGTCGAGAAGTCGTAGTGGCCGCGTTCTTCGTTCCACTTCAGGCCCTCGTCGGGGAAGGTCACGCCCAGGGCTTCGGCCTGCGGGACGGACATGTCGACGAATTTCTGGCGCAGCTCGTCGTTGGTGTGGGTCTTGATGCCCCATTCCATCGACTGCTCGGTGTTGGGTGAGTCATCATCGGGTGGGCCGAACATCATCAGCGAGGGCCACCAGAAACGATTGACCGATTCCTGGACCGAGGCGCGCTGCTCTTCGGTGCCGCGCATCATGGTCATCAGCAGTTCGTAACCCTGGCGCTGGTGGAAGGACTCTTCCTTGCAGACGCGGATCATGGCGCGACCATAGGGGCCGAACGAGGTCCGGCACAGCGGCACCTGGTTGCAGATCGCCGCACCGTCGACGAGCCAGCCGATCGTGCCGACGTCGGTGTAGGACAGCGTCGGGTAGTTGAAGATCGAGGAGTACTTCTGCTTGCCAGCGATGAGCTTCTCGGTGAGCTCGTTGCGGGTTGCGCCGAGGGTCTCGGCGGCGGAGTAGAGGTAGAGGCCGTGACCGGCCTCGTCCTGAACCTTGGCCAGCAGGATCGCCTTGCGGCGCAGCGAGGGCGCGCGGGAGATCCAGTTACCCTCGGGCTGCATGCCGATGATCTCCGAGTGCGCGTGCTGGGCCACCTGCCGCACGAGAGTCTTGCGGTAGTTCTCCGGCATCCAGTCGCGCGGTTCGATCCGGTCTTTGGCTTTGATCGTCACCTCGAACTGAGCCTCGAGCTCTTCGGCGTCGAACTGGTTCTCATTGATCTGCGTTGTCATGACCACTCCACCCTTGGACGTGCCCTTCCGGCTTCTGCGTTCGGTCCGCCCATCGTAAGTCCGACGCACCGGCGAAACCATTTACTGACCATTTGTTCTGTATTGTTCACTATCAGTGTGGCACACCGCACGCCAAGGTGCAACGCACTGAGCGGCAACAGCGACGCTTGCGGCATCTCCCTCGACACACCGGCGTCGCTCCGAGGCAACGACGCAGGCACAGTGGCCTCGGCGCTCCGTCGATGTCTCGAGCTTCAGGCCCGCCCACCTCAGGGTTCCAATCCGCCAGTTTTGGCGAGAACTGGCCGTCCGACTTGACAGAGACGCCGATCACAACCATATTTATTGACCAGATGGTCGTTTATTCTTCGAAGGTGCCACGACCGGGAACTTCGGACTGCTGACAGCCATCGTCCACATAAGGTCACCACTGCCCAGCGAGTGATCACCACAGCAATCAGCGACTCGAAGGGGAGCCTGACATGGGAGAGCCCAGTCCCGAGGCAACGACAACCGCTCGCACGGCGACGTCTGCCGACAGTACGAGCGCCGAATCGGGCACGGACAGCGAGCAGCTGACCGGTGCTGCGGCGATGTTCGCCAACGATCGCGCATCTCAGCACCTGGGCATCACCGTCGATGACCACGGCCCCGGCTGGGCGCAGTGTTCGATGACGATCACCGACATCATGGCCAACGGGCACGAGATCACCCACGGCGGCTACATCTTCCTCTTCGCCGACACCACCTTCGCGATGGCCTGCAACTACCCCGGCTCGATCACCGTCGCCTCGGGCGGCGACATCGACTTCCTCAAGCCCACATACGTCGGCGACAAACTCATCGCCCGCGGCAAAGAGATCGTCAAACAGGGCCGCTCAGGCATCTACGACATCGAAGTCACTCGCGGCGACGAGATCGTTGCCACCTATCGCGGCCGCTCCCGCACCCTGCCCCCACCGAAGCCCGCGACACCTTCGACCTGACCCCTCCCCTCACCCGGCACTCCCCCGAAACGGCGCCCCACCTCGGCGCCCCACGAATTGCGAAGCACAACAGGATTGACCAAGGAGACAACGATGACTGACACCGAACTCGACGCCGGACAGCGCATGAGCCTCGACGAGCTGCGCGCCGACCAGCTCGCGAACCTCAAATCCACGGTCACGAAGGTCTATGAGAAGGTCCCGTTCTACAAAAAGGCCTTCGACGACCTCGGCGTGACTCCCGCGGACATCACCAGTCTCGACGACATCTCCAAACTGCCGTTCACGAACAAGCAGGATCTGCGCGACAACTACCCGTTCGGGATGTTCGCCGTTCCGCGCGAAGAAGTCGCCCGTGTCCATGCCTCCTCGGGCACGACCGGACTGCCGACCGTCGTCGGCTACACACTGGGTGACCTCGACAAATGGGGCAGCCTCATCGCCCGTTCGATCCTCGGCGCCGGCGGCAAGCGCGGCCAGATGATGCACAATGCCTACGGCTACGGCCTGTTCACCGGCGGACTGGGCGTCCACGGCGCCGAGCGCCACGGCTTCACCGTCATCCCGATCTCCGGCGGCCAGACTCAGCGCCAGGTGCAGCTGATCCAGGACTTCAAGCCCGACATCATCACGGCCACGCCGACCTACCTGCTCACGATCCTCGACGAATTCCACAAGCAGGGCATCGACCCGACCACGACGAGCCTGAAGACCGCGATCTGCGGCGCCGAACCGTGGACCGACGAGATGCGCAAGGAGATCGAGAAGTCCTTCAACATCAACGCCGTCGACATCTACGGACTCTCCGAGGTCATGGGCCCCGGCGTGGCCTGCGAATCCGCAGTCACGAAGGACGGACCGACCATCTGGGAAGACCACTTCTACCCGGAGATCGTCGACCCCTACACCGGCGAGGTTCTGCCCGACGGCGAAGAGGGCGAACTCGTCTTCACCTCGCTGACGAAGGAAGCCCTGCCGATCATCCGCTACCGCACCCACGACCTGGCGAGCCTGCTGCCAGGCACCGCGAACCCGAACTTCCGTCGCATCTCACGCATCACCGGCCGCTCCGATGACCTCATCATCATCCGCGGCGTCAACGTCTACCCGGCCAACGTCGAGTCCGTGCTCTTCGAGTTCGCCCACCTCAGCCCCCACTTCCAGCTCGTCCTCACCCGCCCCGGCCGAATGGACGAGGTCACCGTCGAGGTCGAGTGCCGCGAAGGAGTCGGCGCCGCCGAACTCGACGGCCTGGGCGGATTGGTCGCCGCTCGGATCAAGGAGCGCCTCGGCGTCTCGTCGACCGTGTCGGTGCTCCAGCCCGGCGAGCTGCCCCGCTCGGTCGGCAAGCTCAAGCGCATCATCGATCGCCGCGAGGGCCTGCGATGAGCTGCCAGGTACAGGCTGGTTAGACTGGTGCGCATGCCGAAAACGACTTCACCTGCGCCGACACCTGACATCGAGTCGGGTGTCGATGCTTCCGTGGACGCTGCACCCAAGCGCAATCGTCGCGGACGGCCCGGCTATGACCGGGAGACGCTGATCAACAAGGCCACCGAGGTCTTCGTCACGCGCGGCTATGACGGCACATCGATGGACACCGTGGCCCGCGAGCTCGGCATCACGAAGTCTGCAATCTACCATCACGTGAAGTCGAAGGAAGAGCTGCTGCATCTGGCGATCAACCGCGGCATTCGCGCCCTCGACTCAGCAGTTGAGGCCGAGAGTCAGCGCCCAGGGCTGGACGCCCTCGAGCGCCTGCGTGCCGCCGTTCATGCCAGCGTTGTCATCCTCATCGAGTACCACCACTCCGTGACTCTGCTGCTGCGAGTGCGCGGGAACTCCGCCGTCGAGGTCGAAGCTCTCGAGCAGCGACGCAAGATCGACGACAAGATTCGCGTCCTCGTCGCCGCAGCGATCGAGGAGGGCGGGCTGCGCTCGGACTTCACACCCGGCCTGATCACACGTCTGCTCTTCGGCATGGTCAACTCCATCACCGAGTGGTATCGCCCCAGCTACCCCGTCGACCCCGAGAGGATCGCCGACGCCGTCACCTCGATGGCGTTCAACGGCCTCGAGGTCTGAGAGTCGGCCG
Organism: Brevibacterium aurantiacum; assembly: GCF_003932995.1. Lineage (NCBI taxonomy): Bacteria > Bacillati > Actinomycetota > Actinomycetes > Micrococcales > Brevibacteriaceae > Brevibacterium > Brevibacterium aurantiacum. The sequence continues at coordinate 186,740 of NZ_CP025333.1, read as the reverse complement.
ACTGAGAATCGGCCAGCTGACAAACGGCCAGCTGGGAGCTGACCGTAACTCCTACCCTGCGAACTCGCGCAGCGGCAGTCCGGCCACCCCCACCTCGGCGACGAACAGGGCACCCGCCAGTGGATCTGCCGCTGTGTCCACATTCTCCTGCGAGGTGGTGATGAAGAGCCGATCGAGGTTCTCTCCGCCGAACGTGCAGGCAGTGACCTTGCCGGCGCCGACGTCGACGATTCCGTCCAGGGTGCCGTCGGGTCGGTAGCGGTGAACCGCTCCCCCGTTGACCACGGCCGTCCACACACAGCCTTCGCTGTCGACGGTGAGCCCATCGGGACGACCGCCGTCGGGGAGTTCGACGAGGATCCGACGGTTGCGCAGTCCCTCTTCGGGGTCGAAGTCGAAGACGGCAACCTGGCCCGTAGGTGTGTCGTTGTAGTAGGCGAGTGAACCGTCGGGACTCCATTCGAGGCCGTTGGATACGGTCACGCCCTCGAGCATGATGTCGACTCGGCCTTCGGGACTGAGACGATAAAGCGATGCCGCGCCGGGGCTCTGGTCGTAGGCCATCGATCCGCACCAGAAGTTCCCCTGCGGATCGCAGCCGCCCTCGTTCATGCGGATGCCCGGCGAAGTCCACACTTCGGGCAGGGGGTCGATCTGCCCGTCGGGACTTTCGAGGGCGAAACCGCGCTCGATTCCGATGACCGCGCCACCGCCTCGGCGAGGGCGGACTGCCGCGGCGACCTCGGCGACGTGCTGGCGTTCGATCCGGTCATCACGCAGCGTCAGGAAGTCGCCGGCGAGCATGTCGACCCAGCGCAGGCCGCCCCAGGACGGCGACCACGCAGGGCCTTCGCCGTGATAGGCGATCGGATCGGTGATCTGCTCGGCTCTCATGGCTGCTCCCCTGCGCCCGGCTGAGGCTGCGGTCCTGGCGGTGGCTCCGAATCCGGGCCCGAGCTGCCCGCGGGATAGTCCTCCATCGGCACGGACCCATCTGCCCAGGCTTCGAGGACCGGGGTGAGGATCTGCCAGGCCAGTGTCGATTCCTCCGGTCCGGCGGCCAGGTCAGACTCTCCATCGAGGATGTTCTTGAGCACATGTCCGTACGGGGAGAGCTCCGGTTTCGGCTGCTCACCGATCAGACTCATCGGGGTCAATCTGTCTCGGGAGCTGCTCGAATTGAGAGCGAGCTCGATGTCGAAGGGTCCGTCGAGGCCGATCCACAAGCGCGCACCCTGCTGTGCAGCACCGACGGGGCGGAAGAGGATTTCGATGCCCTTGCGTGTGCAGTCGATAGCCTTTCCCGTGCGCAGACGGAACCGGGTACCTGCCCAGCGGGGAGAGTCGATCTGCAGGACAACCTCGGCGAAGGTCTCGGTGTCGCGGTTCCCATCGACACCGTCTTCGTCGATGTAGTCAGGCACCATCTTCCCCGCGGCCTCCGGTTCGTCGGCGAGCGTCCCGGCGGTGTAGCGGGCGCGACGGGTGGAGGTCAGAACGTCAGCGGGCGACAACGGTCGAACGGCGGACAGGAGTTCGACTTTGCGGGCGTGCAGTTCTGCCGCGCTCGGCCACCCCGATTCGATTCCCTCGGGCCGCTCCATGGCACTCATCGTCAGCACCTGCATCAGGTGGTTCTGCAGGACGTCCTTGAGGGCGCCCGTGCTGTCGTAGAACCGGGCTCGCCCCTCGAGCGCGATGGCCTCATCCCACAGCAGCCGGAACTCCTCGATGTGTTCACCGTTCCAGACCGCCTCGGGCAGGGGGTTGGCGAATCGCAGTGCCAGCATCGCCTGCAGCGGAGCCATCCCGAGGGCATGGTCGACGTTGAAGACGATCGTGGCAGCTTCATCAGCGAAGAGCTCGCCGAGGAGGTCGTCCAGTTCCTCGGCACCGCTGAGGTCATCGCCGAAGGGCTTCTCCATCGCGATCCGACTGCCTGCGGGAAGGTCCGCTGCCGCCACGGCTCGCAGCGCATCGGGCATGAGACCGGTGGGCAGTGCGAGATAGACGGTCACCGGAGAATCCTGTGCATTGCCGGTTGCTGCGGACGCGTTGCCGGTCGCTGCAATGAGGTCGGCCATATCGGTCGGGTCGGTGACATCGGCGGGGATAATAGAGGCAGGGAGATTGGAAGAAGGAGATTCTCTCATGCCAGTGAAGTACACCGACGAGCTCAAGGCTCGTGCCGTCGAGCTCGTCATCCATGCTCAAGCGGATCCGAACACCGCAAACGGAGCGATTGCCCGTGTAGCCAAAGAGCTCGGGGTGAGCAAGGAAGCGCTGCGGGTGTGGGTGCGTAAGCACAAAGACTCGGGCACAGCGACGCCGGCGGACTCCGTTGATCTTGAGGCTGAGAACCGTAGGTTGCGGGCTGAGTTGGCTGAATCGAAACGGGCAAACGAGATTCTTCGCCGTGCCTCGGCTTTCTTCGCGGCGGAGCTCGACCGCCCATCAAAGTAATCGTCACCTTCATCGACGATCATCGCGACGAGTTCGGAGTCGAGCCAATCGTGCGCGCCCTGAAGAGGACGGCGGCACGGATTGCTGTGAGCTCGTATTACGCGTTCAAGAAGCGTCAGCCATCGGCTAGGGCCCGTCGGGATCAGGCGCTGATGGTGGTGATCCAGGACGTCTATGAGGCGAACTACTCCTGCTACGGGGTGCGGAAGATGTGGAAGGCGATCAACCGCGAGTACACCGATCGGTTCGGGCATGTTGCTCGGTGCACGGTGGAGCGGTTGATGCGCCAGTTGGGCATCGACGGGATCCGGCGGAAGCGGAAGCGTCCGAAGACGGCTTCGGCTAGGGCTGAGGAGTGTCCGGATGATCTTGTCGAGCGTGAGTTCGCAGCACCGGCACCCAATTGTCTATGGGTCGCTGACATCACCTATGTTCCGACGTCTGCTGGGTGGGTGTACACGACGTTCATCCTTGATGTGTTCCACCGGGAGATCGTCGGCTGGCAGGTGACGAACCATATGCGGGAGTCTCTGGCCAGGGACGCTCTGACGATGGCTCTGGCGGCGAAATATAGGGGTGGTGAAGATGTCTCCGGGCTTGTCCACCACAGCGACCGCGGCGTTCAATTCCGATCGATTCGCTACGGCGAGACCCTGGCGGAATCCGAGGTCGTGGCGTCGGTGGGGTCACGTGGAGACTCGTACGACAATGCCATGGCCGAGGCTCTGAACTCGGTCTACAAGGCAGAGTTGATTGACCGGAAGGTGTGGTCGGGGTTGATCGAGGTGATGGCGGAGACGTCGAAGTGGGTGGCCTGGTACAACCAGACACGGTTGCATTCAGCGATTGACTACCGCCCGCCGTTCGAGGTCCATTCGGAATGGATCAACCAGCCCGCGATTGAACCCGCGGCTGCTTAGGAAACCAAGAAAAGGAGCCTCTACGAAACCCGGTGCTTGACACACCGTCTACGGCCCCTTTGACACCGACACGGTCCTGACTGATGAACTGGTGGTTGATGACGCTCCGGTGTTGACGGTGCTCACGACTCCGGCACGCAACGGCACCTACCAGCTGGGCTATACCGATGCAGATCAGATTCGCCCCACCGAGCCGGGCTACTACGTGATTGTCTCAGATTTTGCAGGCGATGACCGGGTGCAACCGTTCCGCTCCTCACCGGCGGACATTCTGGAACGCTTCTACGTACCCCAACCGCCCGCACCGGGTGTGGAGGTGACGGTGACGACGAAGGCGACCCCGGAAGCGTTCGTCGGCGACCCGATCAGCGACACCGCGATCGTCGAAGGGCATGTGCCCGACGGCGCATATCTCGTGTTCCGCGCCTACGGCCCATACTCCGAGCAGCCGATGATGGGTGAAGAGGGGGAACCGTTCTTCATCTCCGACGAAATCCCGGTGGATGGGGCTGGCGAGTATGAATCCGGGGTCACGAGCGTGGATACGGCGGGGCTCGTGTTCTGGGTCGAAACGCTCCACGCCCCAGATGGTGCCGTGCTCGCGGAGGGCTTCATCGGAGCGCCCGGTGAAACGACCATCGTGCACGAACGTCCCACCGACGTCACCGTGACGACGAAAGCGGTCCCCGAGGTGACGCTCGGCGATCCAGCTCACGACGTCGCTATTGTCACCGGCGATGTGCCAGAGGGTGCGATGCTCGTGTTCCAGGCCTACCGCCAAACCGGCGCTGAGGCGGTGTGTGACGTCGAGAACCTGGTGTTCGACACGCACGACGAACTCATCCCGGTCACTGGGGCAGGCGAATATGTGTCGGCCGAAGTGGTGTTCGAGGAAGTGGGCACGTACTTCTGGATCGAAACGCTCTACGACCGGGACGGTGAGATGCTGCACCGCGGTGAGTGCGGAGCAGCAGGTGAGACCACGAAGGTGGTCGAGAAACCGGTGACCCCGTCTGGACCTCCGTCGCTTGCGGTCACTGGAGCCGGATGGTCCTGGGCAGGGATTATCGCCGCGCTGATGCTGACCGCGACTGGCGGGATCCTCTGGTTCGGGAGGAAGCTCGCCCTGTATCGGGAGCGCACCGGGTACGTTCGCGACGAGGATCTCGCCGCGGAACTCGAGGAACTCACGCAGGAGTAGCCCAGGGCAGAAATGATGAGTGAGGGGCTGCGCCACTGGATGGTGCAGCCCCTCACTCATCTGTCTATTCGTTATTGGAGTGTTCGTGCCAGGTGTCGGCGATGAACTGTGCCACGGCGACTGTGGAGTTGAACACAAGGCGGGCATGTCTCGGGGAGGCTGGGCTCAAATCGCTGGCACCGTGTCCGTTACCGATGGAGTTTCGCGATTCGGCGATGGACTGCACCGTAGTGGTGAGCGCGCGCATAGCCTTTCGCAAGGCATCGCTGCCGCGTGAGTCACCTTCGACCGCATTCGCATTGATGTTGAGGCTTGATGAGACCTTCGCGAACAACCCGGGAAGCTCATCTCGCTCAGAGAACTCGACGCCGAGGTCAGTAAGGACGATCTTGCACTGGCTCTCGATCAAGTTCTTGCACGAGGAGATAGCGGTAGCAGGGTCATCGTTCAGATCGCGGTCGATCATGTCCAGGTGTCGCCGGAGAACCGCATTCTCAGTGAGATCTGGTGTCTGGGTCAGAGTCAGCGTTGCGGGCGCGTGATAGGCAGCGATGTGTCGTGACGCATAGATGACGCGGTCGCCGAAGTTATCCGCCGGATAGAGTTCGAATCCGTCGCGGCGGAGCGTGTCGTTGTAAGCGGTCACCATCGCCGCAGCCGCTTCAGGATCGTCCCGCACAACTGGGTGCACCGTTTCGACAAGGAAGTTCAGAAGGTTCTCGTCGGTGCCGTCTCGGAGCTGGAATCGGTCGTCGCTGAAGACCCAATCGTCTTCCCAATCCCAGTTGTTGACGGTGTGCTGGTAAATGTCGCCAGTGGCGGTGTTATATCGAGAATCCGTGCTGGGCAGCAGCTCTAGTTTGTAGAGGCGCGCTAGGAATTCGGGGTGCTCCAACCGTCCGGACCAGCGGTATTCGGATAGGGCGAGCCAGTCGAGCAGATTGTTCCGGGTACTGCGGTTGATCCGCCTCCCGCTCACAGAAGTCATACATTGAGTTTATCGAGGCAACTTCTGGGCTCATCGGAGGGTTCGACCACTCTGATCACGGATGGTCGCTGCGCCAGATGTCTGGTCAGTGTGCTCTGACTCACGGATACGGGTGCGGGCGCGTTGGTAGTCGATACGTTGCGCATCATCCGCCGGGACTGGCCCGAGCGGGCTTGTCGAGGTGATGCCCCACCGATCCCGATACGCGACAACCGCCCGCACCGTGCTCTGCCGCACCGCCGGGTCAGCAATGTCGAGCGCCGTGACCCAGGGCTCAGCGTGTTCGAGCACCGCCTGGGTGAGGATGTTGAGCCGCGCCTGCATGAGCTGCTCCCGTTCCTCAAGGGCTTGCCGCATGGCAGGGTCGGTGATGCCCGTGGCCCGGGGCACCAGACCGATGATCAGGCCGGGAGCCTGGCGCGACGAAGCGGGGTAGGTCGCCGTGACTTTCTGGATCCGGAACCGCAGCAGCGATCCGAGATCTTCAACGTCTTCGAGGTTTCCTGCGCGGATGACGCGTGAGAGGAGGTCGTCGATGTTGTGCCCCTCGGCTTCGAGGCGACGAAGCTCCGTGGTGAGGATCCCAAACGAGTCCGTCTCCACAAGATCGTCAACGACGGCGGTGCCGAGGCCTGCTGTTTCGAGGAGGGTGACCCACCGGGATTGTTGGGCTTCCGTGGCGATGGTCTCGTATTCGGCGGCCAGCTGCGCGAGCGACCCCCACATGTCTTGTTCTGCGGTGATGGTGTCATGTGCGGACTGTTCGGCACCGACATGTTGGAGGATGCCATAGAGAATGCTTCGTGCGCTCAGTTCCAGGTCGTCTCGGTGTTGATGTTCTTCCAGATGATGCTGGTCGGTGGCGACATAGACGCGGTTGGATTCTCGGCCGCGGGTCATCGCGACGTAGAGCGACTCACGGGTGACTTCCGGTGAGTGGACGATCGCGTGAGCGGTATCGACGGTGGAGCCCTGTGCCCTGTGCGCGGTGATCGCGTATCCGAGGTCGACCTGGTCAGCAACGTAGGCTGCGGGCAGAATGATCGTGGTCCGCCACCGAGAGTGTGCCCGGCGGACCGTGAGGGATCCGTCGTCGTGTGCGTGGGTGACGTGCCAACGGTCTCCGTTCTTCACCCAGCCGCGTCCAAGGGAGAGGCGGCGGTCGTTTCGCCTGGTGATGACCAAGTCGCCGCGGGAGGCTTCGTTCCCGTCGTGCAACTTCACCCCATCCAGGGCGACATCTCCAGCGAGGATTCGGTCGGTGCGGGCACGCGTATTCAGCTCGGATACAGTGTCGAGGGTCTCCGCGATCAGCACCGACGTCTTGCCCGCGGCTTGGTCGCTGACCCAGGCTTGGTAGGCGGCGTCGAGGATGTCTTCGTAGGTTCCCGGGGTGACGCGGTCATGCTTGAGGTAGGTGTCGATGACGTCGGTGTCGCCGAGGCGTAGCTGCAGGGAGGCGTGTTTCTCCCAGTCGTTGCGGAAGCGGCGTACGTCCAGCAGCTCCGGTGCGTCGCCTCGATCTCGGACGAGCATCCCGAATGCTCCACCCGCGTCGACCGCGGCCAGCTGCGCCCAATCACCCACCAGCAGTACCTTCGCGCCCGCGTCGGCGGCGTGGGCGGTGATCGTGTCCAATGCGAGGGTTCCCGCGAGGGACGCTTCGTCGATGATCACCAGTTGACCAGCGGTGAGGTTCCAGGTGCCGCGGCGGTGCTCGTGCAACCATTTCGCGGTGTTCTCGGTGCTGATGCCGAGGTCCTGGGCGAGGACATCCGCTGCGGCTGCGGACGGGGCCAAGCCGACCACGGACCCGGCACCGTGGTTCTTCTCCCACGCCCTGCGGAGGGCGCTCATGGTCGTCGTTTTCCCTGTACCTGCGGGGCCGACCAGGACATCGAGAGTGCGACCGGAGATGCCGATCTTCGCGATCGCCTGCTCCTGATCCACCGACAGCACAAGCCCAGCAGCACTCTTCGACCGCGCAGCATGTTCAATCCACGCCAACGGCACCGTCGGAGCCATCCGTGACTCTGAAGCGGCAAGGAGTCGGTCTTCCGCGGCAAGCACACGCTCGGAGGAGAACACGGTCGATGCCTTCGGCCGGAACACGCTCTGTCCGTCGTGTTGTTGGAAGATGGGTGGGCTGGAGGCGAGCTCCGGCGGCGTCAACCGCAACGACGCTTTCTCCGCGGCATCGACGATTTGCCCGGTGATCAGGTCACGGTCGGTCGCAGAGGCGAACCGGAGGCCCATGGTTTGTCGGACGGCTTCGGCGTGCAAATTCCATCGTTTCCACGTCGCCCGCCGGTCACCCACCTGCGCCACCACACTCTCAGCGACCGTGCGCAGGTCATCGAGCGGGATATCATCCGCGCGCAGCAACGGCTCCCGCACACTCCCCACTACGAGGGCGCTTGCCCACGTCGGAGCATCTTCACCGAGCACGCGGGTGGCGCGCTCCCGCCACGCAGTGGTGAGGTCGCTGAGTGAATGATTCTGCTTTGGCGGACGAGTCTCCAGCGTCGCCCGCTGTCGGAATTGCCACAGCAGTTTCGAGGATGGTTGCCGCCCATGCTTGGCAACATATTCGGCCACGAGCCGGTCTTTAACCTGTTCGATGCCGCGCGTGCGGGAGGAGAACTCGTTCATCAGCGACTGTGGGACACCGGTGATCTCCCACGCCGTCGATCTGCCCGTCCCGCGGTCGCGCGCCTCCCACCCGACACCCAGGATCGCGGCGAGGTGATCAGAGAGAACCGCGTTGTAATGCTCCGACAGCCCCGTCACCGCCGTATGCAGGGCACGGGAATCCAAGGTGCGCCACTTCCCATCCCGTGCTCCTTGAACGCGATTCGCCACGACTACGTGAGTGTGCAGTTGCGGGTCCGAGGATCGAGAGTCGTAATGATCGTAGGCGGCGGCGATCACACCGCGCACATCAGTTTGCGCGACCGCGCCACGCGGGCCCTTCACTCCCACACGCGTCATCGCGACATCGCGTTCCAACAGCTCCAGGACGTCTTGAATTGCGGCGTGGTGCGCTTGCGCGATCAGGGTCTGCGTTCCACCATCGGCCACCGCCCACAGCGTCGACACTGACTTCGGAACGGAGAAAGTCAGGTCGAACCCTGCAACTGGGGCACCGGTTGGTTTGCTTGCTTCCTCTGCTTCGATGAGCGCCGTCTGTGTGGAGAGTGCGGCCGGAGTGAGGTTCTCGGGTAAGCGTGTGAGGCGCCGCTGCACACGGTCGCTTGCGGTCGCGAATTTGCGGTAAGGGCGGCCCAGTTGCTCCTCCGTGGTTGGGTTCTGGCCGTAACCCATGAGGCGTCGTAGCTGCTCTTCAGACACCGCACCACCGGGAAGAATGTCATCAGAGAGTCCCGCGATGCCGGAGCCGATCCATGTGCCAGGCGGTGTGCCCGATTCGAGGTAATACCGTGTCAGGACGGATGCCGCGTCGCGGTCACCGTCACCGGCGACCACAGAGTTCAGCAGGTACCGGTAGCCGTCACCGGCGGTCATCACACGGATCGAAACTGTCACGTCAACCGCCCCGCACATCGCCCGATACGGCTGGAATCAGGGACGCTCGACCCCGCCACGCTTCGGCGACTCAGCAGCTGTCGGCCGTGACTCGGCGTCCGGGTCGAGCTGACGTTCCCGCTGCTCGAGGAACCGTCGATAGTTGAGAAGCTCCTCTGCAGCGAGCGGATCATGCTCTGGCCACACCAAAGACGACGACTCCGCACTGACTCCCATCAGCGTGTTCCGCAAACTCAGCACCTGGTCCGAAGCCGCCGTCAACAGACCGCCATCGAACATCGCTCGCGCCGAGCCACGCGCTTGATCCCCGAATGTTGTGACCGCGGTCGCACCATGCTCCTGGAACGCAGTGCCGGCAGCATCGATCACTCGATCTATCGACAACAGCATGCCCACAAGAGGATCCACGACATCGGCAACCTGCTCCGGATGCTCACGTAACGCACCCCTCGCCCGGTCCAGCTTCTCGGCCTGTTCAGCGATCGCACGCGCAATTTCGGCAAGATCCGTAGCTGTAGACATCATCGACTCCTTCCATAAGAAACACCGGCTCACTTGGAAGGTGCGCTCACTCTTCAAAACTCAGACCTGCATCCACGCCGCAATTGACGGGGTCTCACCGAGGACTCACTCCTTGGCCAAAATTACGCGTTCAGAGGTGCGTATAGACCGCCGATTTCATCACCGCCGTTGTCTCGGGCAGTGATCCAGGCGTCATGCAACCACATTGCTGTGTTGCGGCGCGAGTGTCCGCTGTTCCACTCGATATCGCGTTCGTAAGTGACGATCTGGTTACCGGCACCAACAATGACCCAGGTATAGAGGCCTAAGCTATGACGGGTTTTGACCTTCATCCCAGAGACAAGTGTTGGCGCTTCGTCTTCGCCTCTTATGGTTTCGTCATGTCGGTCGATCCACTGCACAGTGAGTCCTTCAGTGAAGCCTGAATCGATGCTGCGCAGGAATTCGAATGCCGTGTGGTGGGCTTCTCCAGTTGTCGGGATCGCGTCAGGTTCGAAACCGCTGATTTGGCGGGTGTAGCCGTAGAGGATGCGGTCGTCTCCAAAGACGGTGGTTACGTGTTCGCCCCCGTACTTCGGGTCAGTGCCTGGATGGTGGCGGGTTACGGTGACCGGGGTTGTGCCTTGGTGTTCTTGCCGAGTCGTGACCTCGGTGAACGTTTCAGGGATTCTGAGGGTAGGGAGAAGATGTTCTGACATGGTGTTCCTTTCAGGGATTTATTGAGGCTGCTGTGGGGTTCGAGACCCGAAAATCGTGAATGTGAGGGCGAGTAAGAAAATGGGGATTGCGATGAGTGCCGTGACCTGCACGAGCCCAGTAGTTGATACTTGGGCCAATGTTGCAAGCACCGGGATTGGCAGAGCTGCAAGGCTGGCGCCGAGGAAGAGTGCGAAGGTGTAGAGCGCTGTGACACTGCCGTAATGTTCTGGGGACATGCCGGTGAGGGTTTGGATTGTTGCCGGGGCGAGCACCGACACGCAGGTGGCAAGGAGGAGCATGCCGAATCCTGCGCCCAGGACGCTGTGCCCGGTGAAAACAAGCAGGGTGCTTGCAAGCGCTGCGCCGGTAAATGCGGTAATCATGCGTGTACTTGGGCGGATTCGAGTAAGCCAGGGTGAAGCGGCTCCAGCCCAGATCAGAGCGGGCAGTGCACTGAGGCGCAGCATCAGGAGCTCGCTGTCCGGGTAGTGACCGGTGTGCCCGAGGGCTGCGTAGAGCGCGATGAATGGGCCAAGGATCGCCAGCGTTGCGATTAACAGTAAGACAATGCGCAACCTGCCCAAAAGGCCTGCAAGTATCCTCGTGGCGTTCTGACCAGTTTCTGCGCTGCCGGGAGTAGGCCGCAGACCACGCATGGCAAGCACCAGCCCTAAAGTCAGGGTGATCGCGCTGAGGATGAAGAACCAGCGCCATGAGCCCGCTAACACGACGAGCTGCGCGAGGACCTGCGCAAGCACCGCGGCAGCAAGAAAAGAACTGGTCAGTACGGTCACGGCGATTAAGCGGACAGCGGTCGGCAGGCGTGCACCGAAGTATGCGAAAACCGATGGGGCGAAGCTTGCCGCGGCGGCACCTTGCACGATCCTGCCACCGAGAAGCCAAGACATGCTCGGGGCACAAGCCACGAAGACAGTGGCTGCAAGCAGTACGGTCAGGCCGATCAGAAAGCACCTTGTCGCACCATAACGATCGACCGCTGGCCCCCAGACGAGGAAACCAATCGCATAGGCAACCCCGAATAGGGACTGCACCAATTCCGAGGTGCCCGGATCAGCACCGAGGTCGAGGGCCGAAGCCGGACCGAGCACGAGCGCACCGTAGAGCTGTGAGAGCACCACCAGGGCAAGTACTACAAAGAACGTGATCGAGAGAGGCGCTCGATCCAAAATTTTTGGTCGGGTGGCAGGCATGGGTGGCGCGTCAGAAATGATTGGTCGGGAGGTGGGCATACACATCACGCTACAACCAACTGGTTAGTTGGGCAACTATCTGGTTGGTTGCTTCTCAGTGGTGGAGCTTCTACGCTGGGGACATGGCTGGACCAGAAAACACCAAACGAGCGCTCCTTGAGGCGGGCCGTGAGGAGTTCGCGAAGCACGGACTTGCCGGAGCTCGTACGGATAGAATCGCCGCGAATTCCGGTGTGAATAAGCAACGTATCTACGCATATTTCGGCAGCAAACAAGGCATGTTCCATGCCGTGTTATCTGACGCACTGGATTCTCTGCTCGGAATTGTCCCGTATCCCAAAGGAGACTTGCCGCCAGGAGAGTTCCTCTCCGCGTATCTACAAGCAGTCAATGCTTACCATGCCAAGCATCCGGACCTGTTGCGCCTGTTGCAATGGGAAGCACTCGAACCCGACACCGTCGAACCGGAGAGTGATTCCAGATCGGTGTACTACCAGGATAAAGTCACTTCCTTGGCACAACGTCTGAACATCGAGACGAAGGAAGCCGCACCGATCCTGTTTGGAATAATCGGGCTCGCAGCCTGGCCACACATCGTCCCGCAACTGGCCGCTCTCATCATGGACGACTCTCCCAAGCGTGCTCAGAAACAGGCTTTACAGTGGGCAATAAACAGTGTCGCTTCACTCACTGTGAGGTGATGACCTGAAAGATCCTCGGCCGCAGATCTCGGTGCATGAAACCGTGCAGTAGGCAGCGTCTTAGGCTTTCTTGCGGAAATGTTGTCAGGGGTAAGGTGCGCACAGTTTGGGGTGGTCCTACTCCATGGCGCGGGTCGGCTGGGCATCACCAAAGTCGTTCCGGTGACGGTTCTAGCGGATGATCAGGGGCTCATCAGTGTGTTGCCAACCATTGCGTTGATATTCACGCGGGGACATGTCGTGGGCTCGGGTGAAGACCGTGGTAAATGCTGATGGATGTGCGTAGCCAAGCCGACGAGCCGCCTGCGCCACACCAACCCCTTCTTCAAGATAGCGGCGTGCTTCGGTCATGCGTACCTCCGATCGCCAGGCCACATAACTCTGCCCTGTGGTCGCGAGGAAAGCGCGGCCGAGGTCTCTTGCGTCGGCATTGAGTACTTGCGCCCATCGTGTGAGAGTTCGTCGATCCGCTGGATTGTTGCGCACCGCGCGGATGATCTTGTAAACGGGCGTAAATCCCGCCAAGTCTTCGGCTGCTCCGGCTCGCGTCCTCGTGGCATGCTTGAGAAATGAGTGCGTGATCCGGTTCGGGTCGTGCGACGTAGGGCGAACAAGGCTGTAATTGGCGACGAAAGTGTGCAGCAGGTAGAGCTCAGCCTCATCTGGAAATCGCTGGACGAGGTTGCGAGGAAGTCGCGTTTCCGGTGTGCCGTGGCGTGATCCGAGAGGGAGTAGCAGCGAGCCGCGCGAAAGTGTAATGCTGTTGCGAACGCCTGCGGGAAGCCAGATAGCGTCGCCGCGTCGGAGTCGTCGAGTGCGCTCACCGACCATTACTCGCGCGGCACCGCGGTAGAGCCATACCAGGACGTGGAAATCGTTGATCCGATTCCAGGTCTGCGTTGCCGGGACGGACGGCGGTGAAGCCTCAGGTGGAGCCGCCTCAGGTTGCAGTTGAGGCAGCATCAGTTCGCTGAAGTCGGTGGCAAGGGTGTCATCGTGACGGGGAATGACAGGCCGCGCCTTCTTGTACTGGCGGGGGGTCATTCCAGTTTGTGTGTGGAATGCTCTCGTGAATCCAGCGGGAGTGGAGAAGCCGACCTGCCTGCCTGCTTGGCCGATCTCGTGGCCAGCATCCATCAGGGCGGCTGAGGCCGCAACACGTACAGCAGTGCGCCACCGTATGAATGGAAGTCCTGTCTCTTGCAGAAACTGCAGTTGCAAAGTCCGAACGCTGATATTGACCGCTCGTGCGTGGTCTGTCGTCTCGGAGGGATCATCGGGTCCCTGGAGCAGCGAGTGCGCGACCGTCAGGGCTTCAGGTGAGCGGGGCATCGGAGGCAGTGGCACCTGCTCTATAGGCCGCGCTTCTTCCTTAGGTGTCGCGTAGCGAGACCCGGCAACCAGATCGAGGAGGCTGGTGTCGGAGGTTGCGCCCCGAAGGTAGCCGATACTCCGCGCGAACTGGTAGATGAGCCACTCGGACCAGCTGTTTGAGAGATTGATGCGCTGGGGTCGGTCGAGGTTCGGCGCGCGGGTTCCTGCGGCTGGGAAGATCGGGAATGCGACTGAGTCAGCGCCCACCTCCACGGTGTAGGGGATACCGGCAGGCAACCATATGCCCTGCCCGGAGGAGAGTAGGTACTCCTGTTGCGCTGCGCGAACCTCTGCGGTTCCCGCGTGCACCCATAAGAGGGAGGGGTCACGTGTGTTGTGCACAGACACTGCTTGGGAGGTAGGCACCGGTGGTGGGTCGAACAGCACGAGCATGATCCTTTGTTCACTAGTCAGGCATCAGCATCAGAGTATGCGAACTCTGCGCTTACGGATAAATCATCCGACCTAAGTAAGGGTACACTTACTTAGTGAGCCCATGTGTGCCGATGCTTGTGGGGGTGGTCCGTTCTGTCGCTGTAAGGAGATTGTCTATGAGTGTGTCTGCACGTACGTTGCGCTTGGTTCCAGTAGCGCTGCGTGAACTTGCTGTAGGCCGCGTTGTGGACGTGACTTCGGGGATGAAGCGGATCACGCTGACGGGGAGCCAGTTGGGTGAGTTCACCTCGCCAGGGGGAGATCTGCAACCAGCTTTCACCTCACCGGGGTTCGATGACGATATTCGTTTGCTGTTTCCCTATCCAGGTGAGAGTGAGCCGGTCTTGCCTGTGATCGAAAATGGCCGCGTAACGTTCGCGGAAGGGAGGCGCCCCATCGCACGGGCGTACTCGGTGCGACGTTACGACTCGGAATCGCGTGAGCTGGATGTTGATTTCGTGCTGCATGGGCACGGGGTTGCGGCCGATTGGGCTCGGCGGGCACGACCTGGTGACCCGATCCATATCGCGGGTCCGGGCAAGACGCAGAGCCTGCCTGCCGGTTGCGACTGGTTCCTTGTGGCAGGTGACGATACAGCGATTCCCGCTATTGCACGGCTCCTCGAAGAACTACCGTGCGATGCGCGCGGTCAGGTTCTCATCGATGTTGCGGAAGACGATCACCGACAAGAACTCACTGCCCCTGAGGGAATCGAGATCTCCTGGATTCCTCGCCACACTGGCACGCGGCACCCGCTGCTCAACGCGATACGAGGCGTGAACTGGCACGACAATGAGCCGTTTGCTTGGCTCGCTGGCGAACAGGCCGAAGTGCAAAAGATGCGCCGCTTCTTGGTCAAAGAACGCGGTGTCCCAAAGTCCGACATCGATTTCACGGGCTACTGGAAGCGGGGCGCGGCCGGACTCGTCGGCCAGTGAGGCGAAGGGAACATGCATCCCTCACCCACGACCTATCCCACCCGCTCAGTGGTTCTCGGGCACACCAGCAATAAAGAAAGGCAGTCAATGTCAACCACCCTCGCGGCACGCCGCTTGGCGCTTTGTGCATTGTTTCTATTGCCGGGTCTGGCAATGTCGTCCTGGGTCACGCGCACACCAGCGATTCGCGATTTGCTCGGAGCCTCAACCGCGCAGATGGGTATCGTGATCTTTGGTCTATCACTAGGGGCGATGGCGGGGATTCTCTGTTCAGGGCCGCTGTTGGCTCGACTTGGCGCAAAGCCACTGATCGCATTCGGCACGTTGGGTGTAGCCGTGAGCGTGCCCCTCATAGGTCTTGGCGCGGCAGCCCAGATCGACGGATTCGTCATCGCGGCATTGGCGTTGTTCGGTCTGAGCATGGGCGGTAGCGAGATTGCACTGAACGTTGAGGGCGCAGATGTCGAAGCCATCTCTGGCAGACCGTTCCTGCCAGCGTTACATGGTTCGTTTAGCTTGGGCACCCTTATCGGTGCGGCACTCGGAATTGTGGCTACCGCCGCGGATTTCTCAGTTGTCACGCATCTGATGACGATCGGACTGTCCGGCATTGTGATCCTGCTAGTTTGCATACGCTTCTTACCGCCCGCAACCGGTCGCCGACAGAAACCAAATACACCGGCCTATCGTTCTGAGCGAGCAGTATGGCGCGACTCCTCTCTTTGGCTCATCGGAGTCATCGTTCTCGCAATGGCGTTCGCGGAGGGCACGGCGAACGACTGGCTTCCCCTGATCATGGTCGATGGGCATGGTCTGAATCCAGCACTCAGTTCGACGGGCTTCGCGGTCTTCGCCGCGGCGATGACGCTAGGACGGTTCTTGGGAGGACCGGTTGTTCAACGATTCGGGCGTGCCTGGGTGCTCGGAGCGAGCGCTCTGAGTGCCGTTGTTGGAATCTCGCTTGTTGCTTTCGTTGACAATTCAGTCGTGGCGGGGGTTGCAGTTGTGTTGTGGGGTCTGGGCGCGTCTCTGGGGTTCCCTGTAGCGATCTCCTCGGCTGGGGCATCGGGAGAGAACTCGGCAACGCGTGTTGCTTTCGTGACCGTCATTGGATATATCGCGTTCCTGGTTGCTCCACCCCTTCTCGGATTTGTCGGCGAACGTGCCGGACTGCGTGGCGCGCTCGTCATTCCCCTCCTCGTTCTCTTCGTTTCGATCTTCCTCAGCCCGGTCGCCCGGACGCAGCGATCCTCAATTCAGATAGGGAAACCATGAGCCGTTCGCAAGCTAAGCCTTCTCGCATCCTCAGCAGCATCTGTGTTGTTCTCACCATTTCCTTGTTCGCTGCAAGCTGCTCGGCAAAGCCCGAATCCGATAATGCAACAAGACACCCTGAGCAAGCATCTTTACTGCCAGCGGCCGAGCAGACTACAAGCTATCCGCTGACGCTCGAATCACCGTTCGGTGAGACTGTTCTTCCGGAACGGCCTGAACGCATTGCAGCGGTCGCCCCGACAGCGATCGACACTGAGCTGCTTCTCGCCCTCGGCGTGACCCCCATTCTCACGTCAAGTCTCGTGAGTGAAGGCGGTTATCTCGACGATCATGGGGCAGCAGAAATTGAAACCTACGAGTTCGTGTCCGGTGAAGACCTTCCGATAGAAACCATCGCCGCCAGCCACCCTGACCTCATCGTGGCGGTGGGATGGACAGACGGGTTGAGTGGCGTCAACCTTGGCGACTACTACGACCGATTGACGTCAATCGCCCCAGTACTGACCAGTCCCGACACGTCGTCGCAACAGCTCATCCCTTGGCAAGACTCTATTCGCCTCCTTGGATCGACGCTCGACCTCGAAGACGCAGCAACACAAGTTATCGCACATCACCAAGAACATTTCGCCGAGATACGAAAGGAACACCCGGAATTTGCGGGTCTCACCACTAGCTGGGTTCTCCACTTCGGGGCCGCAAATAGCCTCCGCTATATGTCTCCATCGGGATCGGGGACAGAACTCTTTCTCAGCGAGCTTGGGTTCATTCCGAATCCGAAGGCTAATCAGTTCGTAGGCGACCCGTGGGTCAGCAGTGAACTGCTGACCCAAATCGATGCGGATGTTCTCTTGCTGGGCCAGACCGTGAACGCGAGCGATGAAGAAATGCACGAGCTTGTCACCGAAAACACCCTCTTCATGAATCTGGGCGCTGTCACGTCTAGGCATCTCGTCCGGTTGGCTCCGAAGACCGAAGACGACCGAGATCTGCTCTGGACGGTCACGGTAGGCGGACCAATCGGGCAGGAATGGGCCGCAGATTATCTCGTTCCTCTCATCGCCGATGTCCTAACGAAGACTTCATGACCATCCCTCTCATCAATGAACAATCTGAACTATAGAAAGGCAAACACGAATGAAGAAGACCAGACGCTCCCGCGTCGCTGCCAGTATCGGGGCGAGCCTCGCGACAATACTGCTCATCGCGGGCTGCTCCACGAGCCCGGACTCCAACGACAGTCCTGAAGAGCCCGGCGCAAGCGAATCAAGCCTGCTCCCTGCCGCTGAAGGCAAGACCAGTTACCCTCTGACGCTCGAATCACCGTACGGAGAGACGATCCTCGAGGAGCGCCCTGAGCGGATCGCAGCGATCGTCCCGAACGCGATCGACACCGAGTTGCTGCTTTCCTTAGGGGTCACGCCTGTGTTGACCTCGAACTTCGTAAGCGAGGGCGGCTACCTCGAAGAGCATGGGTCAGCCGAGCTGGACACCTACGAGTTCATGATGGGCGAAGACATCCCCATCGAGGCCATCGCAGCGAGCAACCCCGACCTCATCGTCACCGTAGGCTGGGTGCCCGGTTACGGCGAACTGCGTGACTACTACCAGCAACTCTCCAAGATAGCCCCGGTGGTGACAAGCCCGGAATCGTCTCAACGCACCATTCCCTGGCAGGACTCGATCCGCGTCCTAGGTGAGACGCTAGACCTTAGCGGCGCGGCCGAAGCTGTCATTGCGGAACACGATGAACGCTTCGCGCAAGTGCGTGCAGATCATCCCGAGTTCGACGGGCTCACCGCGACCTGGGCGATCTACTACGGCCCAACAAACGGACTGCAGTACTTCTCACAGCCTGGCTCCGCGCCCGCTGCATTCCTGGCCGACCTCGGTTTCAGCGAGAACCCGAACGCCACGGAATTCGTGACGGATACCAAGGTTAGTGATGAACTTCTATCGAAGATTGACGCCGACGTCCTCATCCTTGGACAGAGCGCAGCCGCGAGCGAAGCCGAAATGCAGGAGTTGACAGGTCGCGACCTGTTCCAAAACCTGGGAGCGGTATCGTCCGGTCAGTTTGTCCAGCTGCCGCCGAAAACTGACGACGGCGGCGATCTCTTGTGGGCAATCACCAGCGGCGGACCCATCGGCAATGCTTGGGCGGTCGAACGCGTCGTTCCCCAGATTGCGGACGTGTTCTAACTCGGGTCACGGACTATCGCGGCACCACGGGTCTAGCAGTCCGTGGTGCCGCGATAGCTGAACAACACGAAAGATCGGTCATGACTGTTTCGTTAGTAGGTGCGCGCGAGGCGTGCAGTGCGCTGGGAGAAGGGCACCTCCCAACAAGCAACCGTCGAATATCGGGTGTGTTTGTGCTGCTCGCGTTGCTTGTGGTGGTTCTGGCAGCAAGCCTGTCATTCGGCGCGAACCCGTTACCCATCAGCGAGATCTGGCGGGTCGTACTCTCCCCAGATAGCTCCGAGGCAAGCTCCATTGTCTGGACATTACGAGTACCTCGCACGGTTGTGGGGATTGCTGCTGGTGTGGCATTCGGTGTTTCGGGCGCGCTCATCCAGGCGATCACACGCAACCCGCTTGCCGATCCCGGTATTCTCGGCGTAAATGCCGGAGCGGGGTTCGCCATTGTCGTTGGCGTGACGTTGTTCGGAGTCGGAGGAATCACCGGGTACATCTGGTTTTCGTTCATCGGTGCGATCCTTGCCACGGTGCTCGTCTACCTGATCGGGTCAGCGGGACGAGGCGCCTCATCTCCCGTCACACTCGTGCTCGCAGGCATCGCACTTGCCGCTGTCCTCTCAGCTTTCTCAACGTTTCTGACACTGATGGATCAGGAGACGTTCCGTTCCTTCCGGGCTTGGGGGTTGGGTTCCCTCTCGCGCGCCTCACTCGATGACACCGCTTCGGTTGCCCCGTTTCTGGCGGTAGGAATCCTGTTAGCCGCACTGATCAGCAGCTCCTTGAACGCGGTCGCGCTGGGAGACGACCAAGCGACCGCACTCGGAGCAAGCGTCACCCGCACTCGTATTTTGGGGATCATTGCCGTGACGCTCCTCGCAGGTGGCGGAACAGCGCTCACCGGAGGTATCACGTTCGTAGGTCTCATGGTCCCGCACATCGTGCGCTGGTTCACCGGACCCGACCAGCGATGGATCATCGCCTACACCGCCCTCGCGGCACCCTCCATCGTGCTCATCGCAGACGTGCTGGGACGAGTGATCACCCGCCCCGGCGAGATCGAGGCCGGCGTGCTCACCGCACTCATCGGTGCCCCCGTCCTCATCGCACTTGTGCGCCGGCGAAAGGCATCCGGGCTATGAAATCCACTATTCAAATCCCACGACAGATCGATTTCGGTTACCGGAACCGCACAATCCGTACTCAGCGCGCCGTCGCGCTGAGATTCAGCGCACGGAGCATTGCGATCAACTCGATCCTCGCCGTAGTTGCGGTGACCGTTGCGGTGATGTCCCTCGGAATCGGTGACTATCCACTGACAACTGCCCAGGTTGTCCAGTCGCTCTTCGGCCAGGGCGATGACTTCCATCGCCTGATCGTGACGGAATGGCGTCTGCCCATCGCGATCGCGGCAATCCTGTTCGGAGCGCTACTGGGGATCGGCGGTGCAATCTTCCAATCGCTGACCCGCAACCCCCTGGGATCTCCGGATGTAATCGGCTTCGACGCAGGATCGTACACGGCCGTGGTGCTCACAATCCTTGTCATCGGCGCGAATCAGTACTGGTACATCGCCGCAGCAGCTCTGGTCGGCGGGCTGCTCACCGCAATCGTGGTGTATCTGCTCTCCTATCGAGGAGGCGTGCAGGGTTTCCGCCTCATCATCGTCGGCATCGGAGTTTCCGCGATGCTGGGATCGATCAACGCGTACCTCATCACTCGCGCCGAGATCACCGATGCGATGAGCGTCGGTTTCTGGGCGGCCGGGTCGCTCAGTCGCGTCGGATGGGACTCGCTTGTCCCCGTCATCATCGGGGGCCTGATTGTCTTCATCGGAGTGACGATGTTGGCTCCCGCTCTGCGACAACTGGAACTTGGTGACGACGCGGCACTCGCTCAGGGGGTGAACGCTTCCGTTGCTCGCCCGCTGCTGCTGATCCTGGGAGTTGCGACGACCGCGTTGGTGACAGCTGCTGCCGGTCCGATCGGGTTCGTCGCACTGTCCGCGCCACAGCTCGCGAGGCGATTGACACGGACACCCGGGGTAACCGTGGCTGCGTCCGCGTTCATGGGAGCCGCGCTCTTGTCTCTCGCGCAGTTGCTGTCGCTCGTGATCGCGCAGGTCTACCGGCCTGTTCCGGTTGGCCTCATCACCGTGAGCCTGGGTGGTCTCTACCTAATCTGGCTCCTTATTCGTGAAACAAGGAGAAGCATATGACACGAGTGGACACTCACCCCCTCGCCACTGCTAACACCGCCGAGTTGACCGTACCGACAAGTCGACTGTGGACGGTGAATGCCACGATCGGCTATGACAAGCGCGTCATCAACGAGAACCTGTCGGTGTCGATTCCCGATGAGTCTTTCACCGTGATCGTCGGGCCGAATGCATGCGGCAAGTCGACCCTTCTGCGCGGGCTATCCAGGCTCCTGAAACCAGGATCAGGGCGGGTGGTACTTGACGGACAAGACATCCATTCCTACAAGGCCAAAGAGGTTGCGCGCAAGTTGGGACTGCTACCGCAGACCTCGCTCGCTCCCGATGGGATCAGAGTCGCTGATCTGGTCGCTCGCGGCCGGTATCCGTACCAGAAACTGATCCGACAGTGGACACCGGACGATGAGCAGGCGGTCTCTACCGCGATGGCAGCAACTGGCATCCATGAACTCTCAGACCGGCTCGTCGACGAACTCTCCGGCGGGCAACGACAGCGAGTCTGGGTCGCGATGGCGCTGGCACAGCAGACCGAAATCCTGTTGCTGGACGAGCCGACGACGTTCCTTGACCTGACCCATCAGATCGAGCTGATGGAACTATTCACCGACCTCCACCTTGCCGGGCACACCCTTGTCGCCGTTCTTCACGACCTCAACCAGGCTGCCCGCTACGCAACGCATCTCGTCGCGATGAAGGACGGAGGTGTCGTCGCCGAGGGCCCACCGGCTGAGGTACTGACCTCCGACCTGGTCGAGCAGGTGTTCGGTCTGCGCTGTCTCGTCGTTCCTGATCCCGTCGCAGGAACCCCGCAGGTGGTGCCGCTCGGACGAGACCGGCATCGGAACAAGGAAACTCCGATCAAGGAAGGAGGCACCGAATAGTGCCCGCACTCAACAATGACCCTGCGGCCGCACCGGCCTCACCCATTGCGGCCGCACTGCGCCCCGCGATCCCTGTGCTTACAGCAGCGGTTACCGCCGCCGCGCTTGGTGGCCTCACGATGGTCGGAGCCTTATGGTTCACCGTGCAGGTCGTCGCTGCGGTGACACTGACGCATGCGATTTCGGCGTGTGTCTGCTGGCTCATTGGAGGCCTGCTCCTGTCCGTCTCGTCGTGGCTCGCACATCACGGGGAGGCAAGATTCTCCGCACGGCTACGGCGCGATACCGCTCGCCATCTCGCGCACATGCCGATGAGCACGGTCTCACGGTATGGCGCTGACGCGCTGCGTCGTCTGGTAGGCGAAGACATTGCCGCGCTACACCACACCGTCGCACATCTGCCCGCGGAAATCGCGACCCTTGCGGTGGTGCCCCTCGCGACAGTAACTCTGCTGGTCGCAGTGGCGGGTCCCCTTACCCTGATTGCGCTGATCCCTGGCCTGCTGGCCGCAGCCTACTATCTGTTCATCGTGCCGCGAAGCTCAGCGAAACACGGAACCGAAACGGTCCGTGTGATGACGGACATCAGGACCGCTGTCGACGACTACGCACGCGGCATTCGCGTGTCCCGCATTTACAGCGCACAGGCCGGGGCAACCGCCAACTATGCCGACGCAGCACGCCGGTTCACCGAGAACATGGTCGCCTGGGTGCGACGGGTCGCGACACTCTCTTCCGTAGCGGTGGCGCTGCTCCAGGCCGTCGCAACCTATGCGATCGCCTACGCCATCGGCTACGACCAAGAGCCGGCAGTGCTCGCCGCCATGCTGCTGTTCGGGCTCGCCGTGGTCACCCCGGCGCTGCGCCTTGGGCATGGCCTGGACTATGTACGAGCGGGCAGCGCCGCGGCCGAACGCATCGCAGCGGTACTCCGCGAACCGACCGTCACGGGATCAACCGATCACAGTGACGACCCTGGACTTGAACTCGTCGACGTGCGGATCGGTCAGGACGACCGCACACTCATCCACAGTCTTTCCCACACATTCTCACCAGGATTAGTCACCGCGATAACCGGCCCCAGTGGCAGCGGCAAGACCACGCTGCTACGTACTATTGCCGGGCTGGAAACGCTCGAAAGCGGCGTGATCCGGTACCCCCACAGGGAGACGAACAGCGAGAAGACGTCACCCGACTCGGTGTTACTCATTCCACAAGGTGGGGATGTGCTCTCCGGGACGATCCGCGAAAATATCGCGCTCTCGACCCCAGAGGCCACCGATGATGAGATCAGCACCGCGCTTCGACGTGCGCAACTCGACCTCCCCCTGGATACCGCGACGACCACCCTGTCGGGCGGTGAACGTCAACGAGTCGGACTCGCCCGCGCGTTCCTCACCGATGCCCGTGTGATCCTGCTCGATGAACCCACCAGCGCGCTGGATAAGGACACGAGCGGGCGGCTCGTCAGCGAGCTACACACATTCGTCATGGAGGAATCGAAGACGCTCTTGATTGTCACCCACGATCATGGACTGGCCGAGGGCGCCACAGCACAGCTCAAGCTCACCGGCAACTCGGTCACGGTAGCCGGAGGAACCCGATGAACACGCAGCACACCCAGACCCTTCCTGCAGCGGCTCGCCGCAGACTGGTACTCATATCACTTGGCTGGGCACTCGTCGCGCTGGCCGAGGCGACGGCCTACACTGTGCTCGCCCTTGCGATCGCAAAGCACCAGCCACCGGGAATGGTGATCGCGACTGCGGCCGTCGCCCTGTTTATCACCGTGCTCGTCTCGCGCAGCGGCTACCTCACCGGGGCAAGGCTGGCCGGAGATCTCTTCCAAGGAGTTGGCGCGGCCTTCTCCCACGCCAAACTCTCGTGGTTCACCGAGAAGAACCGAACTCTTGTCGGCACGGTCGCCGGACAATCAATCCCCGCCCTGATGAGCGTTCCCGCCCATCAGCTGCAGACGTTCATTCTCTCGCCGCTCATCCCGCTTCTCTTGCTTGTCGGTATCGCGATCGTCGCTGGCCCCCTCACCATGCTTCTGGTGGCCGGGCTTGTCATCATCGCGTTCCTCGCACAACTACTCGCTCAACGAGCCCTCAGCCGTGCAGACGCAGGCCGAAACACTGTCGAGCAGGCCACCACCGAGGCATCCCTGGAATTCATCGATCACCTCGAACTGCTGCGGACCGCCGCAGGGCCAGACCGAGCCGTGGCGCGCCTGGAAGACAGATGGGACTCGGAAGAGGCTGCGCTCGCGCGTACGAACCGTGTATCGACTCCCGCGACCTTCGTTTCTAGTCTCGCGAGCATTCTGCCGCTTGCTGGTGTCCTCCTCTTCATCGCGTCGACAGCCATTGATGACCCGGCTACGGCACTGGCGCTCATCATCCTCACCGCCCGTGCATCTGCACCTTTGGATGCTCTCGCCCTGGCGGGGGTCTCGATCAACGAATTGCGTACCACGATCAACCGGTATCGCGCGGTGCTCTCGGCCCCGGTCTTACCCGAGCCGACCAAATCTGTCCAGAGCGTCGGCCATGCGATGACAGTGAATGATGTCTCGCACATCACCGTGCTGAAAGGGATCTCTACCGAGGTGCCCGAGGGCTCTACGACGATCATCACTGGTCCGACCGGAAGCGGCAAGAGCACCCTGCTTTCCCTGCTGATGCGGTTCGACGATCCTGACAATGGGCGTATCGAACTCGGCGGGGTCGACCTCACAGACATGCGATACGAAGACCTCGCGCAACGGATCGGCTATGTGCCGCAGGATCCTGTCGTGTTCGACGGAACACTGGCCGACAACATCCGTCTCGGCGACCCATCGGCCACCGATGAAGAGATCATCCATGCGGCAAAACAAGCCGCACTCGGTCAAGTCATCGAGCAATCACCGCTCGGGATTCAGCAATCAGTAGGCCACCACGGAAACGCACTGTCAGGCGGTGAACGCCAACGAGTCGCGATCGCCCGAGCCCTCCTTAAACAGGCACCGATCCTCATCCTCGACGAGGCGACCTCCGCCCTCGATACCGCCACGGAAGCGAAGATCGCCGAAACGATCCGCGCGCTCCCATGCACGAAGATCGTCGTCACTCACCGCGACGCGGACACAACCTGGCAGCCGACAGGTCACATTGCGCTCGGAGCACCAAGTGGTCGGAACACCAACGACCTCTGGTGAAAATGAAGTGAATTTGTTTGGGTCAGGCGGGCTGCCAGTGTTAGTGCGGGATCAGACAGCGCAGGTTCCGTCCGGCCCGTTGCGTGTGGCTGCGGTGAAGGTCGTGTTCGTGCTCTCAGGATGGGGACGCCTGCACACTCCAACAGGTGAGGAGCTATTGGGCGCGGGCAGTATTTTGACGATTCCAAATGGTATTGAGTGTCGCGGGTTTCCAGCAGAACATATGCGAACAGTGACTTTCTACATTCATCCCGGATTTCTAGCCGATCAGGTGCGGTGGCTGTCTGCAGCACACCCTCTGGTACACCATCTGCACCGTGCTCTCCACAAGAATTCTGAGCTCGGAACGTTGCGACTCTCGCCGGGAGCGTTGCTTGAACTCACTCCCAGCCTGCTCCGCCTCGCACACAAACCTGAGACTACTACGAGCGACTTTACCGTGCTCGCAGGAGCCTCGGAGGTGTTCGATGCGGTAGGAAAACTGACCGGCGTTGCCTCAGGCAGCACCGATCGTATCGGGGCGTTCCCAAGACGAGAAGTGACCATGGCAGTCGCCCTGCTACAGGCAAATCTGAATCACCCCTGGCGCGTCGATGAACTCGCTCGGGAGATTGCCCTGTCATCGTCACAGTTGACCCGGCTTTTCCGCTCGCATGTGGGTGTCGCTCCCGGGACTTTTCTTCGTCAGCTTCGGGCGGATCGGCTGGCTGAGCTTCTTGCCACGACGGACCTTTCGGTGAGCGAGGCTGCGGCACGCGCAGGCTGGGGTGCCAGTACGCTTGCCTCCCGGTCGTTTAAGCAGCGGTACGGGGTCTCGCCGAGCATCTACGCGCGCTTCCATCGTGGCGAGAAGAACACACTCCTCACGCTGAGCGATCAGACTTCGTGAACCGATGCCAGCAAAGCTTGGGATGTCCTTTTCCGCACAAAGAGGGCTAGTTAGCTGCCTGATAGTATGGCACTTAATGAATAAGGGTGTGGTCGTCAAACACGACTTTTTGCTGGCTCACGTTGATCACGATGAGTCTGCTCAAGTCGTGATGGCGGTGCTGTCTGCGGCGCGGCGCATCGATGACGCATGCGCCCACCTGCTGGCGCGGCATGGGCTTTCCGAGGGAAGGTTCGCAGTGTTGCTCGCGGTCAGCGAGCGTGATGACGCGAGTCCCGGGTGGATCGCCGAGCGGCTTGGGGTGACTCGCGCAACGGTCACTGGTCTTCTTGAAGGGCTGGTCAAAAGTGACTTTGTCGTGCGCATGGCCGCGCCAGGAGACCGCCGTTCGCACAACATCAAGCTCACGGAGGCTGGGGTCGCTGTTGTGAAAGAACTCGTACCCGTATACAAGGAGTGGTTGCGCCAGATCGCGGACAAGGTTGCGACGCCGCAAGACATTATCTCGAGTCTGGAACAGCTACGGCACAACCTGAGATCAGGAGCACCAACGAAGGGGGGTCATGAGTCGTCCTAGAACGGTTGCAGGGTTTGTGCCCGAACGGTTGCAGCAGTTACAGGCTGGGAGTATTGCAACGAGCACGCCCACCGAAGCATTAGCGATCGATCAGGGGTGTTGCTGCGCAATGTGCTCCCTGACGCTCCTGAACGTTTGCATGACGCTGCACGTGCGACGCAAAGCCAGGGAATTTTGGCGAGGATGCAACCCATCGGCGAGGCACTGCACAATCATCTTGGTACTGCAGACCCGGATCGCTGAGCTACGCACCGCTCAGACACGGTGCGTGGGTGGGCATGTTTCGCGGTTGCTGCTGGCCCGATCTTCCAAACCGCCGAAACCTTGCTGCCAGTGTTACGGCCAGCAGCCGATGATCAGCATTTCGCGGTTCGGGAATGGGCGTGGATGACGGCCAGGCCCACGCTCACAGCGCACCTCATCGAGAGCATCACGGTGCTTTCTGTTTGGACAGGTACAGATTCAGAACGCATCCGCCGGTTCACGAGCGAAGCGCTATGCCCGCGAGGAGTGTGGGCCAAACATATCGCCGCCCTCAAACACGACCCTGAGCTGGGGTTACAGATCCTCGAACCCTTACGCAGTGACACGTCACGCTATGTGCAAGACTCTGTCGCGAACTGGATCAATGATGCCTCGAAAACCCAGCCCGAATGGGTCGGGCAGTTCGCTGATCGGTGGCTTCAAGAAAGCCCCACCCCCGAAACCACGCGCATCGTGTCCCGCGGCCTCAGGTCGATACGAGACTGAGCGATGCAAACCGAGGAAGTACTGGAGACGGAGTTCGCGCGCAGCACGACGATCCCACACGTCGAGGCGAGACGCTCCTCTCAGGAGAATTCCTGCTACCGCCCACACACGCATGACACGTTCTCGATCGGGCTCATCGATTCGGGTACCTCGGTGTTCGCTGGCCCGCTCGGCGGCAGCGTACACCTGCGCCCGGGTGATGTGATTGTCATCGCAGCCGACCAGGTGCATCAGTGCAACCCTTATGGTGGTCGGTGGGTCTATCAAATGATCCACATGGATCAGGGCTGGGCAACAGACCTCGCGCCCGACGGATCTGCACAGGCACTATTTTCTAGCATCACCGTCCTGCGCCACCCGAACCTGCACGCGAGGCTCAGCGCATGGAACAGCCGCATCTTCGAGGACGAGAGCCGAGAACGTCTCGAAACTGATTTTCGTATGCTGTTGCGTGACCTCTCAGCTGCAGCACCGGACCATGTGGTGACCAGCGACGCTGACCCCGACCTTCGTGAGCGTCTACACCCGGTGATGGAGCGCCTACGATATGACGAATCCAACCCGAGCCTCGACAACCTGGCGGCTCTGGTTGGGATGTCGCGGCACCAGCTGATCCGCTCGGTGAAACGCGCTACCGGGTTGGCACCGTTGGCGTGGAGACAAAACGCCCGCATTATCGAAGCGCGGCACATGCTCCGTGACGGGCATGCTCTCGCCGATACCGCCCACACTCTGGGCTTCACCGACCAGAGCCATTTTCACCGCGTGTTTCGTGCCCACGTCGCCGCCCCACCGGGCCAATACCGTTCCGCAACGTAAGCCGCAGCCGCACGAACGTACAAGACACCACCCCTCACCGTCGCCGAGACTTGACGAGTTCACCGTCAAGATCGGAGGGGAAGTATGGAGCAGTTTGCCGCAGTGGCTCTCGCACACTTTCTGGCGCTGCTCATTCCCGGGGTAGATTTCTTTCTCATCGCCCGCACCGCAATGACCAGCGGTTGGCGAAACGCCACCGGCGCGTGCCTGGGCATCGCCGCCGCGAACGGGATCTTCATCGCGGCAGCATTCTCAGGGATCTCGATCATCTCGCACCCGACCGTGCTCGTCGTGATTCAACTGGCTGGCGGTGCCTTTCTGGTGTTCATCGGAATCGCGTTTATGAGATCAACGCCCCGGCTCAGTCACGATGACGACATGACTATCGAGCAGGCCACTTGGGTGAAGAACTTCGGTCTCGGGATCGCTTCTGGCCTGCTCAACCCCAAGAACGCGCTCTTCTATCTCAGCCTCGCCACTGCGCTCGCTGGGGCAGCACCACTCACACTCGTTGCATACGGGACCTGGATGTTCACCATTGTGCTCGTCTGGGATGTCATCATTGCGGTCGCCCTCGGATCCCGCAGAGCCCTCGCCCGGTTGGCACGCGTCGTGCCCTGGCTCACGAAGATAGCTGGAGGCTTCCTCATCCTTTTCGGCATTGCCCTGATCGTGGCTGTCGTGCAATAACGCAACGATTCGCCAAGCCGAGGTAAGTTCGTGCTTCCACTGCGGTAAAAGGCCGCAAAAACTCAGCGAGCTACTCCATTTCGCTGGTCGAATGCCCGCGACGCAACTGCAGGATCAGTCCATCCCACCGCCGCCACAGCCTCTGCAACCTCAAGTCTTGTGGTTGCGAGAACCTGCGCGAAGCTGGCGAAGCAACGCCGCCGCTGAGACGCCGATCTGGGTACGAAACAAACGCGTCAACTGAGAGCTTGACAACGCCGCAGCACTGGCCAGATCAGCAATCTGCCATCCACGGTCTAGGGTTGCGTTCAATAAGGAAATCGCGGCGACAATCTCGCGGCTTGGCGAGACTCCAGGATATACGGTGTACTCACAACGTTCTGTGGCTTGACCGCTCATCCGACCCGCCCCGTCGAATACCTCCGCTGAGAGAGCATGAATCAGCCGAGAATCGAACTGCGAAGGCATAACGCGCAGACTGTCAAGGGCCAGTTCCAGGTCCCCAGTTTTGGCCAAGTAGAAGTCCCCACCCTCTGTCATGGTTGATCAGTGGGGTAGGTGTTCACCTCCTTGTCGGGCTCGGGCTTGTCGCATGAGGTAGGACTGGCCGCTGGTGACCACGGTGGTGGCGTGGTGCAGTAGCCGGTCGAGCATGGACACGGCGGTGGTGTGTTCGGGCAAGAACCGTCCCCAGTCTTCGAAGGAGTGGTGGGAGGCGATGCCCAGGGAGCGGCGTTCGTAAGCGGCGGCCACGAACCGGAAGAGCAACTGGGCCCCGGTGTCGTCCAACGGGGCGAATCCGATCTCATCGACCAGCACCAGGTCGTTGCGTAGCAGCGTCTCGATGGCCTTGCCAACGGTGTTGTCGGCCAGGTGTCGGTAGAGGGTATCGACCAGGTCAGCGGCGGTGACGTAGCGCACCCGGTGCCCGGCGACCACGGCCGCGTGCCCCAGTGCGATGAGGGTGTGGGACTTACCTGTGCCGGCCGGTCCGATCAGCGCTAAGTTCTCCTTGGCCCCCACCCACTCCAGGCTGCTCAGGTAGGCCCACGTCGGTGCCGGGATCGCCGAGGCGCCCAGGTCGAACTCCTCGATCGTCTGGAGCACCGGGAAGGCGGCGGCCTTGCGCCGGGCTCGCTCGTTGGAGGCATCGCGGGCGGCGACCTCAGCCTCCACCAGGGCTCGCAGCACCTCCTCGGGGCTCCACCGCTGGGTCTTGGCGGTGATGAGCAACTCAGGGGCGAGTTGGCGCATCGCGGCCAGTTTCAGCCGGCGTAGCCCGGCGGTCAGGTCCGCCGCCAATACCGGAGCAGTGGCGGGGCTCATGAGGACACCCTCCCTGCGGTGGTGGGGGCGTGCTCCGCCAGCGACCGCCCGGTGGCCGTGGGCAGGTCGATCACCGGCGGCATTCCTTCGTCAACTCCGCGCCGACCGGATGGCTGAACTTCTCGCGACCACCAGCCTCACGGTAGGCGAGATCGGTGCGGCCGTGGGTTGGCGCGATGCGGCGGTCGCGCCGCGATCTTTCAAGCAGCGGTACGGAGTAGCTCCACGCATCTACGCAAGCTCATGCCGGAGATATGCTGCCAAGTCTGCAACTCCGCTACAGCCAGTTCCATGAGGGCCTGTTCGAGGATCGACGACCCGACAAGGGTGTTAGTGGCGGGTCAGCACTATTCATGGCGGGATTCGTTCTGCTCTCACGTCTCTAAAGACTCGCTCGATATGCTGGTTGAATACAGCGAGCCGAAGGAGCATCGTGGGCCGAAAAGAGCGGTTGGCGTCACGCGAGCGCCTTCAGCGAATTCGACTTCTGAGTTCTGAACTCGACACGCTCCGTAACGCAGCGATCGAACGCACTCGGTCAATCGACACGAAGTCCTCGTTTGTCGTTGTCGCCGCCGGAGTGCTTGCGGGGGCAACCTTCACAGGCTTAGTCGATGCCCGATCGTGGTACCTCGGGTTAGTGCCGTTCGCGCTCACTGTCGCAACGATCATTGCCGCGGCGGTCTCGCTCTGGCCGTCGACGATTGACTCGCCTTCCGGCCGATTCCTTGTCACTCGATGGGTTAATGCTTCTGAGCGTATGGAAGCGATGGAGGACTACATCCTCGAAGTGAAGGTACGCGAAATCGAGAAACGAAACTCGAAGAATGAGAAACGCGCAAAGGCAACCAAGTCGGCGTTCGTGCTCTTGGTAAGTGGCGTAGTGACTGCGCTGCTTGTCGCTGGTATCAATGCATCTGTCCTGAGAGGAGACCCAACCAATGGCCAGACCAACCCCGTCCACACCCCCTCCGCCCCCGGAACGCCCTGACGTCGAAGAAGCCTTTGAGACACTGACTCACGGTGACGATTCTGTGGAGAAGAAAAATGGCTGACGACAAGAATCCAACACCGCGGCCCGACGTCGAGGAAGCCTTCACGGAACTGACCGAGGCCGCGAAGCCGAGGCCGACACCTCCGTCCAAGCCTAAGGACTGAGTTTGCCTCTGTCGTTTCTCTCGCGGATATAGCCGCCCCAGTCTCGAGCCGCGAGGCCTGCCCATGCTCGTGCGGCGGTCTGAGAGATTCCGAGTGTTTGGGCGAGGATCATGTGCGGCACCTCAGCTGAGAGGCCAAACATGGCTGCATGCCGGGCTTGGTGGGGTGGGATGCCGAGTTCGACAAGCTGGCCTCGGATGTTCTCGGTGGCTATCGGACGGCCGGGGATTCCGCCTGGGAAGAGCCAGCCGTTGTCGAGAGAAGCGTAGGAGGCGTTGACTCGGTGTGTGAGCTGTTGTCGGATGAGCATGCCCAAGGGTTCGGGCATCTCGACCGGGGTTTCGCGGAATGTGACGAGCACAGGGCCTCGTTGTGGCGCGGTTACTTGCTCGGTGCGGAGGTCGTAGGCTCGGGTGAGGGGCTGCGCGAAGAGCAGGATGAAGAGGCCGATGATGCGGGTGTAAAGCCGGATCGAGTCGTCGCGCAGGAGGGTGCCGATATGACGCCAGCGGTCGGCATCTCCCATCGTGACATGCGCTTGGCTGGGGTTCGGGTTCTTCACGGAGATACGGTTGTTGATCCCAGTGCGGTTTATCCAAGTGATGAACGGGTGCAGCATCATCGACATTGACATCACTTGGGTGGAGAGGTAGAGCTCGAGTCGGTGCTGAGTAACCTCAAGGATCGTCGTCTGTTTGTGCTCGAGCCATGCCAACAGGTCGATCGAGCGGTTCAGGCGTTGCCGCGCGCCCTCGGCCATCGCTTTGGTGAGCCTGCCCTGGTCGGCGGCTGTGCGCAATCGACGGAGAATAACCCAGCGTGCGAACTGGTCGATGGTCTGTCGGTGCATCGCGCTGATGCCCGCGACACGGTCGATAAGCCAAGGCCCAATGCGCTCGATCAGTGGTTCGTAGGGTTCGAGGACCTCAAGCGCGACAAGGAGATCGCGCAGGTAGTTGTGTGCGCGATCCATCGGCCGTCGGGCGAAGGTGTCGTGGGAGATGTTCACTTCGCCAGAGGCCATCTGACGGAGAAGGGTAGGGCCGTGACCGGGCGGTCGTTGCAACCAGGTAATCGCGTTCTGCGGCCGATGCGACCCCACGAGCGCGTCGAAGACTGGCCGAAGACGTTCGTGGATCTCTCCGGTGCGGGGATCAAGCAGCAGCACATGGAGGCGTTCGCTCAGAACGCAGGAAGCGCAACGACGAACCCCATAGGGCTGATCTTGACGACCACACTTCTCACAGACGAACACGGGCGGCTTCCCCGCGCAGTCGGCACAAATCAACTGTGCAGGTGCGGTCACTGAGAGGTAGGGCAAGGGGCGAAACTGGCTGCAGCCTGGGCAGCGGGCGGGGTGATAAGCGAGGTAGCGACAGCAGTTCTGACAGATCTTTCCCTCTGGTAACTCGAATGATCCGGTCAGTCGCTCGCATCGGATGCAGACCGGTGCCCGGCGTGCATTCACTCGTCGACGCCGTCGGGCCTGCGGATCACCGCCCGGATCGGACGGATGGATCCGATCTTCGGGCCGCCCTCGTTGTGCGTGCCGGTGCGGGCCGCCCGCTGCTCGGCGACGACCGGCACGATGAGATCGTTCGGGGTGCAGCCCAATGCGTCGCAGAGCGCGACGAGTACCTCGGTGTTCAGGCGCTGCGGGGTCTTCGTCACGAGCCGGTAGACGTGCTCTCGGGTCAGGTGAATGCCGCGTTCTTCCAATAGCGGCATCAGTTCGCTGGTCTGGAACATGCCACGGTCGGCCATGACCTGCCGCAGATTCCACTGCATCTGGATCGTCCTCATGATGGGCTCGCCTCCTCTTCGGTTCGGTAGACCCTGGCAAGAGCGGCCTGCAGGGTCTTGTTCTTGAAGTCGTTGGACACCGAGGTGTAAATCGCGGTCGTCGACCCCCAACGGTGCCCGACCTGTTCGGTGACGAAGTGCTCCGGGTAGCCGAACTCGATCAGATGGGTCACATACGAGTGCCGCAGGCAATGCAGGGTCAAGTGCTCTTCAAGGCCGATCTCGCTGCGTGTGTCGGCGAAGAGTTCATCGACGTGGCGGACACTGACCCGGCTGCGCCGCTCGGTCAGCCAGAGTGCGGCCTGGTTGCCCGCCTCGAACAGGGGCAGCCCCTCTTCGACCCATTGCCGCAGACCATTGACGGCCCAATCGAACTCGGGAACAGCGAGAACCGTGCGGCGCCTCGGCAATGAGCCTTTCATCGCTTTCCCGAACCGCACATGGATCGACCCATAGGTGCCCCAAGCTCGCATGTGCGGGTTCGGACGCAGATCGGGCAAGTCCAGGCGCACGAGCTCGTTGCGCCTGAGCCCGAACCCATAGGTCGTCTTGATCATCGTCGCGTCGCGCCACGCGGCAAGCGACCCTTTCCGGCCGAGGCGCACGATCTGCTCGATCCGTGTATCGAGCCAGTCGAAGAGATCCTGCAACTCCCGATACGTCAGAGGGCGACGTTGCGGTCTGCCCTCGTACTCGTTCAGGTGCGCGACCGTGTTCCATTCATTGCACACCTGCACCGGGAATGTGCCGAAGCGATCCTGACATTGTACGGGCCATTCGTAGCGTGCATCGGTGACGTAGTCGCAGAACATGCGCAACGTGAGGTGGTAGCCGCGAATCGTCGATACGGCGAGTCGATCCGCGCCGCACGTCAGCGACACCGTAAAGTCCTCCATATCGCCCGGTGTCCACTCCCACGGATACTGCTCGGTGAAGTCCTGAAAGCGCCGGATGAGCCGCTCACGATCCCGCAAGGTCGATTGGCCGAGCTGACGCGAGAGCTGCTGCCGGGTCCAGCCTGCGACCATTGCCTCGAACACGGCCGCTCGCTCGTTCAGATGCGCCACCCCGGGTACCAGCATCAGCCGCGCTGAACCAGGGAACTCGCCGACCATGCACCACCCCCGGTCGTTACCTAAATCTCACGATGTGACTTTTACGGTAAAAAAACCGAAGAGGTGCAATCGGCGCAAGGGTTGTCGATCGAGTCGATCGACAACGTCGCGGTCAACACTGGTCTGGGATGTGACTTCTGATGCAATAAATCCCGCTCAACCGTTGATTGCCGATCGTGTGTGGGAGATCTTGAGCACTGGGAATCAGGGAAACTCGGCGGGCTCCTCAAATGGCACGAAGCGGTGAAATCGGCAGACTCTGCTCGCATCGACACGAGGCTCGTGTGGGCACGCGGTTCTGCGGATGGCCCCGTACCTGCTGGGTGATCCTGTTCGTCGCACACGGCGGCGAACAGACCCCGAACAGCAGGGAGCCCCCGTCATGCCAGACCCCACACCGCCGCCCGCCGAGCGCCTGACCGAACTACCCGCGCCCGTGTTCGCCGATGACCGGGCGACGCTCTACCTCGGGGACGCAGTCGAACTCCTCCCGCTCCTACCCACGGCCAGTATTGACGCGCTCGTGACCGACCCTCCGTACGGGTTGAGCTTCAACGGGCAGTCCTGTGAATCGCCCCGGGGATAATAGAGGCAGGGAGATTGGAAGAAGGAGATTCTCTCATGCCAGTGAAATACACCGACGAACTCAAGGCTCGCGCCGTCGAACTCGTCATCCATGCTCAAGCTGACCCCGAGACAGCGAACGGGGCAATCACCCGCGTCGCGAACGAGCTCGGGCTCAGCAAGGAAACCCTGCGAGTCTGGGTGCGCAAGCACAAGGACTCCGGGAAGGCTACGCCGACGGAGTCTGTCGACCTAGAGGCTGAGAACCGCCGGCTACGTGCCGAGCTGACTGAAGCCAGACGGGCGAACGAGATCCTGAAGAAGGCCTCGGCTTTCTTCGCGGCGGAGCTCGACCGCCCATCAAAGTAATCGTTGCCTTCATCGACGAGAACAAACACGAGTTTGGAGTCGAGCCAATCGTGCGCGCCCTGAAAGGGACTGCTGCACGGATTGCTGTGAGCTCGTATTACGCGTACAAGTTGCGTGAACCCTCAGCCCGGGCCCTGCGGGACCGGGAACTGTTGGTCGTCATCAAAGACGTCTATGAGGCGAACTACTCGTGTTACGGGGTACGCAAGATGTGGAAGGCGGTCAACCGTGAGTACGGTGACCGGTTCGGCAACATCGCCCGGTGCACCATCGAGCGGTTGATGCGCCAGCTGGGCATTGATGGGATCCGTCGGAGGCGGAAGCGTCCGAAGACGGCCTCGGCCAGGGCCGAGGAATGCCCGGACGATCTCGTTGAACGCGAGTTCGAAGCGGACGGGCCGAACTGTCTCTGGGTCGCTGACATTACATATGTTCCGACGCGGTCTGGGTGGGTGTATACGACGTTCATTCTGGATGTATTCCATCGTGAGATTGTGGGTTGGCAGGTGACGAACCATATGCGCGAGTCCTTGGCCAGGGATGCGTTGACGATGGCTTTGGCTGCGAAGTTCCGTGCTGGCGAAGATGTATCGGGGCTTGTCCACCACTCGGATCGTGGCGTTCAATTCCGATCGATTCGCTATGGCGAGACCCTTGCCGAATCGGAGGTCGTGGCTTCGGTGGGGTCCCGTGGGGACTCGTATGACAATGCCATGGCTGAGGCACTGAATTCGGTTTATAAGGCTGAATTGATTGATCGTCGTGAGTGGTCAGGGTTGATTGAGGTCATGGCCGAGACGTCGAAGTGGGTGTCTTGGTACAACCAGGACCGGCTGCATTCAGCCATTGCTTATCGGCCGCCGGTCGAAGTTCATTCTGAATGGATCAACCAGAGTGATACCGAGTCGGTGGCTGCTTAGATAACCAGGAAAATAGCCCTCTATGAAACCCGGGGCTTGACAGACCTGCGCACAGAGATGCCGCCCGAACGCTGGCGGTCGCTGGTCGAAGAGGCGAACCGACGTGAGTTGATTGGCGCCCGCGAGGCCCGACTATTAGACATGGCACAGCGTGCACGATGAGCACACCACCCAGCCGCTCGATGTCACATTGAACTCATCGGCCATGTTCGCCCTGTTTCACGCACTCACAGCGCAAACGGTTGGTAAGTTCGCCTCGACCGCTTGCAAAATTTCGAGACGAATCTACCAACCGTTGGCCTCCGCGCGCGAAACCGGGCGCCCGCGGCCTCACTGCGGGTGCGTGTCGCTCCTACTCCTTCGCAACCAGGGTGAGCACGTCGTACTTCGCCACGGGTTCGTCGTTCTGATTGACGACTTCGGCATCCCAGCGGACCTCGCCGTACTCATCGGTCTCACGCGGGGTGATGCGCTTGGCGGTCAGCGTGACCTTGAGCGAATCCCCTGGTGAGACCGGTGTGATGAATGTCAGTCCCTCGAGGCCGTAGTTCGCGAGGACCGGGCCGGGGTCCGGCTGGACGAAGAGACCGGCGGCGAAGGACACGATGAGGTAGCCGTGCGCCACGCGTCCGGGGAAGAACGGGTTCGCGGCCGCAGCCTCCTCGTCGGTGTGGGCGTAGAAGGTATCTCCCGTGAACTCCGCGAAATGCGAGATGTCCTCGAGCGTGACGGTCCGGCGCTCGGATTCGAGGGCGTCTCCGACGCGCAGATCGGCCAGAGTCTTCGTGAACGGATGCTGCCCCGTCCGGCGCTGCGCTCCGGCGACCCATTCGCCGCCGATCGCGGTGAGCATGTCGGGCGAGGCCTGGATCGCGGTGCGCTGCATGAAGTGCTCGACGCCGCGCAGTCCGCCCATCTCCTCGCCGCCGCCGGCGCGTCCGGGGCCGCCGTGGATGAGGTTGGGCAGCGGCGAACCGTGCCCGGTCGACTCTTCGGCATCATCGCGGTCGAGGACGAGGATGCGCCCGTGCCAGGGGGCGACCTGGCGAACGAATTCGGTGGCGAACTCGGCATCGTGGGTGACGACCGAGCCGACCAGGGAACCGCGCCCGCGAGCGGCGAGACGCACAGCCTCGGCGGTGGAGGAATAAGTAATCAGCGAGGTCACCGGACCGAAGGCCTCGACGTCGTGGACGGCATCGACCCAGGGATCGTCGGCCTGGAGTACGGTGGCTGCGACATAGGCCCCGCCGAGGTTCTGCGCCAGTTCGTCGGAGGCCTCGCGACCGCCGGTGAGGACGTGGGCCCCCGCCGAGGTGATCTCATCGATGGCATCGAGAACGTCGTTGCGCTGCTTGTCAGACACGACCGGTCCCAGCCGTGTCGACTTCTCACGTGGATCGCCGACACCTTGGGTCTCCAGCTTCGCGAGGAGTGCCTCGGCGACGGCTTCTTTGTGCTGTTCGGGCACGAAGGTGCGGCGGATCGCGGTGCACTTCTGGCCGGCCTTGATGGTCATCTCGGCGACGACGCCGGAGATGAAGAGGTCGAATTCCTCGGTGCCGGGGGCGGCATCGGGTCCGAGCAGGGAAAAGTTCAGGGAGTCCGCCTCGGCGAAGAAGCGGGTGCCGCGATCGCGCACGCAGTCCAGGCCGCCGAGGTGCTTGGCCGTATTCGCAGAACCGGTGAAGGCGATGGCGTCCTGTTCGGCCAGATGGTCGAAGAGCGGAGTGACGTCACCGGCGATGAGCTGGATGGCACCATCAGGCAGCAGACCGGACTCGACCATGTCGGCCACGACGGCGCGGGTCAGGTGGGCAGTGTCGGTGGCGGGTTTGACGATGACGGGGACACCGGCGACGAACATGGGGCCGAACTTCTCGAGCATGCCCCAGACGGGGAAGTTGAAGGCGTTGATCTGGAGTGCCAGACCCTGCCGGGAGGTGAGGATATGGCGGCCGACGAAGGTGCCGTTCTTCGACAGGCGCTCGATTCCTCCGTCGAGGTGGACCGTGGAGTTGGGCATCTGCCGACGTGCCACGCCGGAGTAGGTGAAGAGGGTGCCGATGCCGCCTTCGATGTCGACGAATCCGTCACGCTTGGTCGTGCCGGTGGTGAACGAGATCTCGTGGTAGTCCTTGGCCCGCTCCATGAGGTAGGCGCCGAGCTTCTTCAAGATCACGCCGCGCTGGTGGAAGGTCAGCTTCTGCAGTTCCGCGACGCCGGTGGTCCGCGCGTACTCGTCGACGGCGGCGAAGTCGATGCCGGACGAGGAGACGTGGTGGGTCAGCTGCCCGTTCGTCGCGTCGTGGACGGCTCGGGCGCCTTCGGGGCTCCCGCTGGGGGCGTGCCAGTCGCCTGCCACATACGAACTGAGGATCTCGGTCATATCGTCTCTCCCTGGTCGAACTGTGTCTCCCGGTGCACGGCGGCCATTATCGGCCCCGCTGCCGCTTCCTGACAGCAATACTAACCAATCGGTCGGTTATTGTCATTGCCCGGCCCGGCAGGTGACACCGATCACCATGTGCACTATGCTCGAAGACAATTACTGACCATTCAGTCACCTGCCCGAACGCGCCGGCGATCACTCAGAGTCGAGGACCACCGCGTACGCCGCACCGTGTCGCACCACATCACCCCCCGGGAGAGATCTCTCATGTCCACAGCTTCGCCCGCAACGGCAGCCCCCGCCTCGATCACCCGCGAGGAACGCCGGGTCCTGGCCGGAACCCTCGTCGGCACCACCATCGAGTGGTACGACTTCTTCATCTACGCACAGGCCGCCGGCCTCATCCTCTCCGTCCAGTACTTCGGCCCGCTGGCTTCGGACAACCCGGCCCTCGGACAGATCATGGCCTGGGCCTCGCTGGGAATCTCCTTCCTGTTCAGGCCACTGGGCGCGATCATCGCCGGCCACCTCGGCGACCGCATCGGACGCAAGAAGATGCTCGTCCTCACGCTCATCCTCATGGGCCTGGCCACCTCACTCATCGGGCTCCTGCCCAACTATGCGGCCATCGGAATCGGCGCACCCATCCTGCTCACGCTGCTGCGGATCCTGCAGGGCTTCTCCGCCGGCGGCGAATGGGGCGGTGCTGCACTACTCTCCGTCGAACACGCACCGGTGAACAAACGCGGGCTCTTCGGCGCCTATCCGCAGATCGGCGTGCCCGTGGGCATGATCCTCGCCACCGGCGTGATCTGGATCCTGACCACGGTTCTCACCACCGAACAGTTCGCGAGCTTCGGCTGGAGGATCCCGTTCCTGTTCTCCGTCGTCCTCGTCATCGTCGGCTATTACATTCGCCGCCAGGTCGAAGAAAGCCCGATCTTCGCCGAGCTGGCCGAACGTAAGGCCGAGTCCTCAGCACCGCTGTCGACGCTGTTCAAGAAGAACACCAAGGAGGTCGTCCTCTCCGCTCTCATCTTCATCGGCAATAACGCCGTGGGCTACATGATCATCGCGTTCTTCGCCGCCTACGCCTCGAGGCCCCTCGATCAGGGCGGCTCCGTCGGCCTCGACCGGGCACCCGTGCTTCTGGCCACGACCTTGGCGAGCTTCGGCTGGCTGGTCTTCACGATGTGGGGCGGTGCGCTCTCGGACAAGTTGGGACGCGTGCGCACCTTCCAGATCGGCTATATTCTCCTCATCCTGTGGCTGGTCCCGACGTTCCTCATGATCGATCAGGCCAACATCTGGATGTACGGCATCGGCATCTTCGTCCTCACCGTCGGCATGGGCCTGTCCTACGGTCCGATGTCTGCGATGTACGCGGAGATGTTCCCACCCCAGGTCCGTTACTCCGGCGTCTCGATCGGCTATGCCCTGGGTGCGATCCTCGGTGGTGCCTTCGCGCCGACGATCGCCGAGACCCTGCTGGCTCGGACCGGCTCCTCACTGTCGATCGCGGCCTACATGATCGTCGTCTGCATCATCTCGCTCATCGCCGTCAGCCTGGTCAAGGAGACCAAGGGCGCGTCCCTGGGCATCGTCAAGCACACAAGCTGAACGCGCATAGCCCGTAGGGTGGCATGCCCGTAGGGTGGGGGTCGGAACCGATCACTTTTGGTGCAGCAGGCCAGTCTGCAGACTGGCTCGTTGCATCAAAAGTGATCAGCCTGTCCATTCTCACCAACTGAGGAGGCTCCAGTGACGCAGTTGTCCTACCCCGATATCGAAGCAGCGGCCGCCCGGATCGCCGGTCGAGTGCGTCCGGTGACGGTGGCCTCCGCCCAGCCCGGCCAGGCACCCGCTGCGCCGACGCCGACGGCCGCGACGTGGAGTGCCCCGCCAAGCAGCGACCCGGCTGGTTCGGGAGTCCACTTCGCTCTCGAATTCATGCAGTACACGGGATCGTTCAAGGCCCGCGGAGCGCAGAACTTCATCCAGACCCACTTGGCTGAAGGCACTCTCCCCGATGCCGGTGTCACGATCGCCTCGGGCGGGAACGCGGGACTGGCCTGCGCGTGGGCAGCTCGCGATGCCGGGGTTCCGGCGACCGTGTTCCTGCCCGAGAATGCGCCCGCCGTCAAGGTCGAGCGGCTGCGCGGCTATGGCGCCGAAGTGCGTCTGATCGGTTCCGAATTCGCCGAGGCTGACCTGGCCTGCGAGGAATTCGTCAAGTCTTCAGGGGCGCTGGCTTCACACGCGTACGACAATCCGCTCATCGCCGCCGGTGCTGGGAC
Source organism: Brevibacterium aurantiacum (assembly GCF_003932995.1). Classification (NCBI taxonomy): domain Bacteria; kingdom Bacillati; phylum Actinomycetota; class Actinomycetes; order Micrococcales; family Brevibacteriaceae; genus Brevibacterium; species Brevibacterium aurantiacum. The sequence continues at coordinate 146,301 of NZ_CP025333.1, read as the reverse complement.
GATGATGACCGAGATCCTCTCTCAGATCCCTGACCTCGATACGATCGTCGTCTCCGTCGGCGGTGGGGGTCTGTTCGCGGGCGTGGCCACGGCTGCGACGTTCCATGGGGTGCGCACTGTCGCCGTCGAACCGCGGAACTGTCGGGCGTTCAATGCTGCTTTGGAGGCGGGCGAACCCGTGGACGTGCCGGTCGATTCGGTGGCCGCGGACTCTTTGGGTGCCCGGAGAGCCACTCCCCTGGCGGTGGCTGCCGCGCAGAGTGACCTGGTCACCTCGGTGCTCGTCGACGATGAGCAGATCGTCAGCGCCCGGCGTCACCTGTGGAGTGAGCACCGTCTGGCGCTTGAACATGCGGCGGCGACGGCGCTGGCGGGAATCCACGGCTCTGAGGACTCAGGCGTCTACGTGCCGGGACCGGACGAAAAGGTCTGCGTCGTCCTATGCGGGGCGAACACCAGCCTCGGCGATCTCTGAAGAACGCAGAGTTCGGCGCTAGCTGCGCTGCTTGTCCTTCGACCTGAAAGCCTGTTTGATCAGGGCGAAGATGGCGACCGCGACGACGAGGGCGATGATCGCCTTGACGAGGAACCAGGCGATCGAGAACGCGACGTTGACGACCCACCACGCGATGATGATGGCGATGATCGCGCCAACGATGCTCCATACGGTACTCATCTTCATGCTTCAAGACTAAGCCGCGTGGTCTGAGCGCGCAATGACGCGCGTCACGGCTGCCCCGGAACATGAGCCTCTACACAGCCACAGCCCGTTGCCTAATCGCCCGGGCAGACCACCGTTCATCGGCGAAGCCGACTTCGATCGGATGCTCGAAGGCCGCACTGACCTTGTCAGTCGTGAGGACCTCGGCGATTTCGCCTGACGCGGTGAGGCGACCGTGGGAGATGAGCATCGCGTGCGACGTGGACTCCGGGATCTCCTCGAGATGGTGGGTGACCAGGAGCGTCGTCAGCTGCGGTGAGGTCACGGAGAGCGAGTCGATGGTCTCGAGCAGCTGCTCGCGGGCGGCGACGTCGAGGCCGGTGGTCGGCTCGTCGAAGAGCAGGAGCTGCGGATCGGCGATGAGCGCCCGAGCCACGAGCGCACGTCCTCGCTCCCCCTGGGATAGGACCTTCCAGCCGGCGTCCGCACGGGAGGTCAGCCCCACCTCGGCGATGAGATCATCGGCCTTCGCGATCTGCTCGGCACTTGCCTCCCAGCGGAAGGGGCGCTCGACCGTGCCGGTCAGCCCGGTCAGGACGACGTCGCGCACGGACAGATTCGAGCGCAGCGGATGGCGCGGATTCACGTGACCGATGTGGCGACGCAGAGCCTGAAGCTCGACGCGGCCCATCCTCTCGCCGAGGATGCCGACCGTGCCGGACGTCGGGAACACCTGCGCCGAGGCGAAGCTGAGGATCGTCGACTTCCCGGCTCCGTTCGGCCCGATGAGGACCCAGTGCTCGCCCTGACCGATCGCCAGATCGATGCCGTGGAGGATCTTCGTCTCCCCACGTCGGAACGTCACATCGTCCAACTTCAGGACCGTCTTTGCCACGTCGTCCACACTCTCTTCCCACATCGAGATCGCTCGGCTCCGCTCGGGAGCCGGCTCCGTCAGGGAGCCGTTGTCGATTCTAGATCCGGGCCTCGCCGAGGTGGTCCTCCCCGGACACACCCATGTTCCACATCCTGGATCGCTGAGTTGGGGACCGGGGCTGCCGCGCAGCCACACTGCCCTGGCCAGCGCGGAAGAACTCAGTGCAGGGTCGGCCGGTAAACGAGTTCCTGGGTTCTTCCGTCGAGCAGAGTGGAGTCGAGAAGTTCGAGATCGAAGTCCTGCGTCCCCGCGAAGATGGGCTGGGCGCCCGTGCGCCCGGTGATGACCGGGTAGATCGTGACCTGCAGCCGGTCGACGAGCCCTGCCTCCATAAGCGCCCGGTTCATCGACAGGCTGCCATGCGAGCGGATCGGGACGTCGGATTCCTCCTTCATCTCCTCCACCACGTCAACCGCGTCACCTGCGGCGACGACTGCGTTGGGCCAATCGAGCGGCTCGCTCAAAGTCTGTGAGATGACGGTTGCCGGGCAATTGCGCATGGCGGTGACCCAGGGGTCGAGCACGTCGGTGTAGATGTCGGATTCCGCGAGCATGCCGACGAAATCACGGAATGTCTGGGCCCCGAAGACCATTCGAGTGTCCGCGTTGTAGAGCTCCAGCCGATGGTCGAGGAGCTCCGGGCCCTGCTTGCCCCAGTACCCTCCCCAGTCGCCGTCGGGACTGACCGAGGCGAACCCATCGAGGCTCGAGAACACGTCGAACGTATATGTGGCACTCATGACTGCTCCTCACAGAGCGTAGACAATGAATTCAGTGTGCGCTCCCCTGGCAGCGATGACCAGACCCACCTCCAGCAGACGAAGCCGCGCGGGACCATAATGGAGGCATGCACAACGGCGGCGACCCTCAAGACGAACACCGGATGAAGATGCGCGGGAAGATCCTGCGCCGCTCCGCATCGTTCAACGTCGCCCACGCCGTCGACGACCTCGAACCCGGCACCGGGGCCCAGAGCATCCAGCGAGCCCTGACCCTGCTCAACCTCGTCGGCCTCATTGCTGGCGAGCGCAGCAACGGTGCCAGCCTGTCCGAGGTCGCCTCCATCAGCGGCCGCCCCAAGGCCAGCGTCCACCGCATGCTCCAGGCGCTCATCGCCATGGGCTACGTCGAACGCCTCGACGAGGGCGGCTACCGCCTCGGCGTGCAGTCTCAGATTCTCGGTCAGCTCGCCCAGAAATCGGTCGACCCCCTGGTCACCGAGTCGGAGTCGAGCCTGCTGCGCCTGGCCGAACTGAGCCAGGACACGGCCTTCCTGACCCTGCGCACCGGCAGCTATTCGATCTGCGCCCGTCGCGAGGAGGGCTTCGGCGAGATCCTCAACAATGCTCTGTCCGTGGGTGATCGCCATCCGCTGGGCATCGGCGCCGGCAGCCTCGCGATCCTCTCCGAGCTCTCTCCCGCCGAGGTGGACGCTCAGTTCGAGGCCAACGCGCAGATCTTCGCCGAGCGGTACCCCAAGGTGTCCATCGCAGCGCTGCGCGACATCATCGACCGCGCCCGCGTCGACGGCTTCGTGCACAATCCGGGCCTCTTCGCCCAAGGCTCATGGGCCGTGGGCGTGCCGCTGAAGGTCCGCGGCAGCCGATCTCGCGCAGCCCTGTCGATCGCCAGCGTCCCCGACCGCGTCACCGGCGCCCGCGTCGAACGACTCGTCGCCCTGCTCCGCCGCGAGGCCAAGACGATCGCCGAGGCGCTCAGCGACCACGCAGATCCCTGACCAACTCGCCATCCCCCGCCGCACCGCGCTCAGGCTCGGATGGAGGAACTTTTGGTGTGGCATCGACAGCTGATCTCACACCAAAAATTCCTCGATTGCCGCCAGCCCGCTCACTCCGACGAGGCGGCCCCCAGTCGCGCGGCCACCGCACCGAGGATCTCCCCCAGCCACCCCACCGCGGCCGGGTTCGGCCCGGGCCTGGTCACGAAGGAGACCCGACGCTGGCCCAAGTCCTGCTTGGCCGGCCTGAGAACGACGTCGAAGTCGGTGTCCACGGCCACCTCGGTGGTCAGAGCGCAGCCGAGACCCTCGGCCACGAGCCCGTGGATCATGTAGAGGTCGTCGCTGCGCATGAGTTCGCGCAGTTCGTATCCCAGTCCCCGGGAGATGCGCCGCAGCACCCGCACCGAGGCCTCCGCTTCGTTGTGGCTGAGCACCCAGTCGACGTCGCTCATCGTTGCGAAGTCGAGAACCTCGTGGGCTGCGAGCTCCCCATCGCGGGAGACCATCACCCGGTAGGGTTCGTCCAGCAGGGTCCGCAGCCGCAGCTCGGGGCCCGCGAATTCGGGCAGTTCGGGGATGTCGTAGATGAGCCCGGCGTGGACCTCGCCGCTGTGGAGCATCCGCACCACCTCGCTGGGTTCGGCCTCGACGACCTCGACGCGCACGGAGGTCCGCTGCTGGAGTTCGGCAATCGCGGCGGGCAGCAGCCGTGAGCCGATCGAGGAGAAGGAACCGACGCGCAGGGACACGACACCGGCATCACGCTGGGCCGTGACAAGCTGCTCGGCCCGGTCGATGCGGGCAAGGACCGATTCGATCTCCTCGGCGAAGGACTCCCCGAGCGGTGTCAGCCTCGTCCCGTTGCGGGAGCGATCGACGAGCTTGATCCGCAGATGGGATTCGAGGGTGCGCAGATGATGGGTCACGGTCGGCACCCCATGGTCGAGCACCTCGGCGGCCCGATTGAGACTTCCCTCGTCCCGAATGGCCAGGAGAACACGGAACTGCTGCAGATTCATCATGATATAGACACTATGACACTGTGGACGATTTCTTGCTATATCCTAGGCGACCAATGATCCCTAGTGTGGGACACATGCTCGCTGACACACATCTGCACCCAGACTCCGCGACCCGCACCGCGACAACCCCCGCGCCCACGCAAGCGAACACCGCCATCGACCCCCGCCAACACACCGCACCCTATGCCGAAGCCCTGCGGTCCCTGGCCGCCGAGGACTGGCAGCGTCTGCACGTGCCCGCTCATCAGGGCAGTCCTGATCATGCCCCGGGCCTGGCCGAGGTCGTCGGGGAGGCCGGCATGAGCATCGACTTCCCCATGCTCTTCAGCGGCGTCGACCAGGACAACTGGCGCATGATCAACCATGATCGCGTGACTCCGATCATGGCCGCCCAGCAGCTCGCCGCCGAGGCCTGGGGTGCTTCGCGGACCTGGTTCATCACCAACGGAGCATCGGGCGGCAATCACATCGCCACGACCGTCGTGCGGGGCCTGGGCCGCGAGTTCGTCCTCCAGCGCAGCGTCCATTCCTCCGTCATCGACGGCGTCACCCATGCCGAACTGCGCCCTCATTTCGTCCACGGCCGCGTCGATCCCGGGCTCGGCTCCTCCCACGGCGTCACCCCGGCCGAGGTCGACTTCGCCCTGCGTGAGCACCCGAACTCCGCCGCCGTCTACCTCGTCTCCCCCAGCTACTTCGGTGCTGTCGCCGACATCGCCGCCATCGCCGAGGTGGCCCACCGCCACGATGTTCCCCTCATCGTCGATGAGGCCTGGGGCTCCCACTTCGGCATGCACCCGAAGCTGCCGGTCAACGCAGTGCGCCTGGGCGCCGACCTCGTCATATCCAGCACTCACAAGGGTGCAGGCTCCCTCGCACAGTCGGCGATGGTCCATCTCGGGCACGGACCGCAGGCCAAGCGCATCGAGACGCTCGTCGATCGGGTCGTGAAGTCCTATCAGTCGACCTCCTCGAGTGCGATCCTACTGTCCTCCCTCGACGAGGCACGTCGTCATCTCGTCACCCACCCGGAGGCGATCGAGACGGCCCTGGACACGGCCGAGGAGATCCGCACCCGGGTCAAGAACGACACCCGGTTCCGCGATGCGACTCCCGACATCCTCGGCGGTCATGATGCGATCGACAACGATCCGTTCAAGGTCGTCATCGACACCCGCGGTGCCGGAATCACCGGGTCCGAGGCCCAGTATCAGCTCATCCGGGACCATCGGATCTACTGTGAGCTGGCCACTCCCTCGGCGCTGCTGCTGCTCATCGGCGCGACCTCGCCCGTCGACGTGGATCGCTTCTGGACGGCTCTGCAGGAGCTGCCGCGCCCGGAGGCCGAGCCGGAGCGTCCCATCGTGCTGCCCGGCAGCTGCCAGAAGCGTCTGGACATCAGCGATGCCTACTTCGCCGAGTCCCAGACGGTCCCCTTCGCCGAGGCGGTCGGCCGGGTTTCCGCGGATTCTCTGGCCGCGTACCCGCCCGGTGTGCCCAATGTCCTGCCTGGTGAGGTGCTCAGCGCTGAGGTCGTCGACTTCCTCCGTGCGACCGCGGCGGCGCCCTCGGGCTATGTCCGTGGCGCCCAGGATTCGCGCATGGACACTTTCGCCGTCGTGGCTGAGCCGAGCTCAACTGACCTCAACTGACCTCAGCTGAGCCGAGCTGAACTGACCCGAGCCGAGCTGAGCCGACCCTTGGGCGGCAGTCCCACCAGCGAATACGCGCGTGGCACTGCGGTACCGTGGAGAATATGCCCGCCTCCGACGATTCGCCCACCGTTTCCCTGCCCGCGACCGAGCTTGAGCGCCTCTGCACCTCGACGATTCTTGCCGCCGGAAGCTCGGAGAAACTGGCGAGGTCACTGGCAGCTGCCACGGTCGCGGCGGATCGGCGCGGCAAGATCCAGGTCGGCACGGCGCACCTCTTCGACTACCTCGACGGGCTCGAGGCCGGTCGGATCAACGGTGCTGCCGTTCCGCACTCGGTCAACAGATTGCCGGCGGCCCACCTCGTCGACGCCGACGGCGGCATCGTCCAGCTCGCCTTCGACGAGGTGTTCGATCGCTTCGCTCAGTCGGCGACGGATCTGGGCATCTCGATCCTCAACATCATGAACGCGTTTCCTGCCGGCGAGCTCGGCTACTACACGATGCGCTTGGCCCGTCGTGGACTCATCGCCCTTGCCGGAGGGAACTCCCCGGCGCTGATGTCGCTCTTCGGCAGCCGCGACACGGTCACCGGGACGAACCCGCTGTCCTTCGCGCTCCCTCACCCGCAGGGGCCGCGCATGTTTGATCAGGCCAGCAGCGCGACGGCCTGGGTCAACATCCGTGATGCGGCCGACCGTGGCGAGTCGATCCCCGAAGGGTGGTCGCAGGCACCAGATGGGACTGCGACGACGGACCCCGAGGCGGGCCTTGCCGGCTCACTGCTTCCCTTCGGTGGGGTCAAGGGCAGCAATCTCGCGCTCATGATCGAACTCCTCGCCGCCCACGGGGGCGCGAACTTCTCGGTGGATGCACCACCCATCGATGAGGGTACGACGACTCCCGGGACCGGTCTCTTCGTCATCGCCATCAGCGCTGATGCCTTCGACCCGGAGTACACACTCCGGGTCGAAGAGCACCTGGCCAGACTCGATCGCGAGTTCGGAATCGACTTCGGACGCAAGCGCGATGACGCAGTCATCGACCTGCCCGGGGACCTCCACACCGCGCTGCTCGAGCGCGCCGCTCGCTAGATCCGCAGCCTCACCGCAGGACGACAGTCCTCTTCCCGGCGAGGAACACGCGGCCGTCGCAGTGCCACTTCACGGCGTTGGACAGGGCCTTGCACTCGGCGTCACGGCCAGCGGCCACGAGGTCCTTGGGGCCGAAGGAGTGGTCGACCTCGACGAGCTGCTGGGCGATGATCGGGCCCTCGTCGAGTTCGCTGTCGACGAAGTGTGCGGTCGCCCCGACGGTCTTGACTCCCCGCTCCCATGCCTGGTGATAGGGCTTGGCGCCCTTGAACGAGGGCAGGAACGAGTGGTGGATGTTGATGGCCTTGCCTGTCAGCTCCCGTGCCAGGTCGTCGGAGAGGACCTGCATGTAGCGGGCGAGGACGACGAGGTCGATTTCGAAGCGGTCGACGAGTTCGAGCAGCTTCGCCTCCGCCTCCGGCTTCGTCTCCTTGGTCACCGGGATGCGGAAGAACGGGATGTGGTGCCATTCGACGAGTTCACGGTGGTCGGGGTGATTGGACACCACGGCCGCGATCTCGATGGGCAGCTCACCGACCTGGGCGCGGAAGAGCAGATCGTTGAGGCAGTGCTCGAACTTCGAGACCATGATGAGGACCCGACGCTTCTCCCCCTCCGGCCACAGCTTCCACGACGCCTCGAAATCGGTGCCGATGCCTTCGAAGTCCGCGCGCAGTGCCTCGATCGCGCCCTGCGACTCGTCCTGGAGACTGAAGTCGATCCTGAGGAACAGACGCTCGGTGTACTGATCGTCGAACTGCTTGAGCTCCTTGATGTCACCGCCGTGAGTGAGGAGGGCTCCGGTCACGGCGTGGGTGATTCCCGGCCGTTCGTCGCATTCCAGGGTGAAGACGTAATCCTGCATATCCACTGCTTCCTTGCTCGATGGGTGTACTCAATCATTGGTTGAGAGGCTCACATTGGTCACCTTCAACCGCCCGTCACCTTCAACCGCCCGTCACCGTCAGCCGTTGCTGAGGAACTCCGCCATGCCGTCGAGCAGCCACCGGACCGCGAAGTCTGCGAAGCTCGCCCGCGGGTAGACCCGGTACTCGAGTTCAGCCGAGTGATGGAGGATGACCGGCACCGGCCCCATCTGAGTCGAGATCGCCTGGCCGACGCCGAAGGCACGCGGGTGCAGATCCGCGCGCACGCTCTTCTCCAGCACCTCACGGGCCTTCACGCCGGTGAGTTCGAGGATCGTGCGGTTGGCCGAGAGATCCACGGCCTGCCCGGGCAGTCCCTCAAGGGCCGCCTCGGCGACGAGGGTCTCCCCCGGTCGCTGCCGCCGGGAGACGTCGACGGTGAGGAATTCGTCGGGGCTCAGCCACAGGGTGTGCAGGCCGGCCTCGTCCCCGGTGACCTCGCCGACCCGACCAGGCAGGGTGATCCCAAGAGCAGATTCGAGCGCCTCCGCCGAGGCTGTTCCCGGGGTGGCGCGCAATCCGAGCTGGACAGCGAAGCTGCGTTCCCGCAGGCCAACGGCCTGCCCGCCGAGTTCGGTGGCGCGGGCCATGTCCTCGCCGAGGTGGGCCGCCGGTGAGGTACGCAAGCTATCGAGCACCTCGGCGTCGGTCTCGAAGCTGTGCTGCGCAGTGGAGGACTGGGTCTGACTCTGCTGGGTCGTCTGTGTGGTGTCAGCCATCGCGGCGGTTCCCTTCTGGATCGTAGAAGACGGGTGAGGTGATCTCGACGTCGACGAGTGTCCCGCCGACCGGGGACTGGATGATCTCGCCGGTCCGGTTCCGGCCGTTCTCGACCATCGCCAGGCCAAAGGGCCTGTCCATGCTCGGTGAGATGTAGGACGAGGTGACGTGCCCGATCATCGGGACCGGGCCCGCCTCTGGGGTGATCGGTGTGCCCGAGGTGATGAGCTGAGCACCTTCGGCCAGACGGGTCGTGCCGTCGACGGGTAGGACCCCGACGAGGTGCTTGCGGTCCTCGCGTGCCGTGTCGATGCGCGAGTAGGAGCGTTTGCCGATGAAGTCCTTGAGCTTCGAGACGATCCACTCCATGCCGGCATCCTGTGGGGTCACGGTGCCGTCGGTGTCCTGACCGACGATGATGAAGCCCTTCTCCGCGCGGAGGACGTGCATGGTCTCGGTGCCGTACGGGGTGATGTCGAACTCAGCACCCGCCTCGGCGACGGCCTCCCACACGGCCAGACCATAGAAGTTCTCCACATTGATCTCGAAAGCGAGCTCACCGGAGAACGAGATGCGGCAGATGCGGGCCGGAATCCCGCCCGCCAGGGTCGTCTCCCGAAAGCCCATGAACTCGAAGGCCTCGTTGGACACATCCAGGTGCGGGGCGAGCTTGGCGATGACCTCGCGGGATTTGGGTCCGGCGACCGCGACGGTCGACCATTCTTCCGTCACCGAGGTGAAGACGACGTCGAGCACGGGCCATTCGGTCTGGTGCCATTCCTCCAGCCATTCGAGGACGGTGGCCGCGCCTCCTGTCGTCGTGGTCATGTAGTAGCGGTCGTCTGCCACGCGCAGGGTGACGCCGTCGTCGAAGACCATGCCGTCGGGTTTGCACATGAGTCCGTAGCGGCCCTTGCCGACCTTGAGCTTGGCGAAGCCGTTGGTGTAGATCTGGCCGAGGAACGCACCGGCGTCGGTGCCGCGGATCTCGATCTTGCCCAGTGTCGACGCGTCCTGAAAGCCGACGGATTCGCGCACGGCCTTGCATTCGCGCAGCACCGCCGCGTCCATGTCCTCCCCGTCCTGCGGGTAGTACCAGGGTCGCTTCCACTGGCCGACGTCTTCGAATTCGGCACCGTGGTCGACATGCCAAGGGTGGATCGAGGTGATCCGGGCCGGGTCGAAGAGCTCGCCCTTGCGTCGTCCGGCCAGTGCCGCGAAGGGCACTGGGGCAAACGGTGCGCGGAAGGTCGTGTGCCCGACTGCGCCGAGATCCGACTCCCCCAGCACCGTCGCAATGGCACCGATGGCGTTGACCGCGCTCGTCTTGCCCTGATCGCCACTCGTCGAGATCGAGGTATAGCGCTTGATGTGCTCGACCGAGCGCATGCCCGCGTCCATCGCCCGCTGCACGTCGGCCACGGACTGGTCGCGCTGAAAGTCGATGAAGTGCGTGGTCAGCGCCGTGTGATCATCATCCGCCGAGGTGACCAGCCACAGTGGGCGAGCCGGCGCGTAGGTCATCGGCTCGGCCGCGGGAATGTCGAGCGGACCGGCGAAACCGGTGCGCTTCGCGGCCGCATGCCCGGCCTCGGCGCCCTGTTTGAGAGCTGCCTCGAGCGAGTAGTCGCCGTTGACTGCGCCGACCGTGAACTGATCGCGCACGGGCCTGCTCGGGACGAAGGCAGCGATGTCTTTCCGCCACTCGATCGGCCCCTTGCGCTGTCCGTGCAGGTGGATCACGGGTGAGAATCCGCCGGCCACGGCCAGCAGGTCCACGTCGATGACCTCGGGTTCACCGGTGGCCACACCGTCGACGTCGAGCCCCGAGACGGTGACCTGGCTGATGCGTCCGGCAGGCCCCTCACCTGCGGTGCCGCTGACCGCGGAGCCGAGGATGAGCCGGGTTCCCGTGTCCTGGGAGACCCGTTCTGCCATCGCCGAGGCGGTGGTGCGGGAGTCGATGATCGCCGGCACCTCGATTCCTGCCGCGTGTAGATCAGCCAGCAGTTCATAGGCAGAGTCGTTCGTCGCGGCGATCGCGACGGACTTCCCGGCGGCGACGCCGAAGCGGTTGAGGTAGGTGCGCACGGCTGAGGCGAGGATGATGCCCGGACGGTCGTTGTCGGCGAAGACGATCGGTCGTTCGTGGGCTCCGGTGGCCAGCACGACCTGCTGGGCTCGGATGTGCCAGACCCGTTGGCGTGTGCCGGGGCGGGACCTGGTGCTGCCCTGCGCACTCTCTCCTCCGTTTTCGACGAGCTCAAGGGTGCGGTCCTCGAGGGCGACGAAGTAGTTCGAGTCGTAGCTGCCGAACACGGTCGTGTTCGCTCGGTACGTGAGTTCCTCCGCCTCGGCGAAGGAGGCAACGGTGGACGCGATCCACTCGCTCGCGGGCACACCGTCGATGGTCTCTGACGAACTCGACAGCAGCGATCCACCGGGGGCGGCTCTGTCATCGAGCAGCAGCGTCCGGGCCCCGGTCTTTCCGGCCTCGCGGGCGGCGGCCAGACCGGCGGGTCCGGCACCGATGACGAGCACGTCGGTGTGCACGTGCTTGTGCTCGTAGACGAGTCCATCCTGACCTGGGTCGAGAATGCCCAGCCCTGCCAGGTAGTCGGCTTCGAGGCCTTCGGTGATGGGCACACGGGTGGCCGGCAGCATGGATTCGCTGACGTCGCCGGGGATGCGACCCTTGACGCGGACCAGGGCGTTGGACTCTTCGATTCCGGCGCTGAGGACGCCGCGCGCCCGGCCCAAATAGGTCGAGTTGCCGCAGTCGATGCGTCCGGCGGCGATGAGGGCGCTGGCGATCGTGTCCCCGGCGAAGCCCGAGTACTGCGTTCCTTCCACGCGGAAGCTGACGGGTCGCGTGCGGTCGATGCCGGTGGCGTGATCGAAGCGGGGCGAACCGGACGGATGGGTGGAGTGCGTCATCGGACTCCTCCTGCAGAATCGGCGGTGGACGGGGACTGTGGAGCAGCCTCGGCGAGGGTGTCGGGTCGGGGCTGGCCCATGGGGTAGATGGTGGTGAAGTCGTAGGTGACGGTGTCGCGGATGGCGTTGAACCATTTGCGGCAGCCGAGGCTGTGGCTCCATCGTTCGGCATAGGCGCCGCGGTCGTTGTCGCGGTAGAAGAGGAATTCGGCCCACTCTCTGTCACTGAGTGCGTGAGGGTCGGCCGGGTAGGGCACGTGTGCCTGGCCGCCGTAGTGGAATTCGGTTTCGTCGCGTGGCCCGCAGTTCGGGCAGCTGATGAGGAGCATGGCTGATCCTTTGGTCTCGGGTTCGCTCAGTGCGCCACGGCTGCGGCGCCGTGCTCGTCGATGAGGTGACCGGTTTCGAACCGGTCGAGGGCGTAGGGGGCATTGAGCGGGTGGGGTTCGTCATTGGCGATGGTGTGGGCGAAGGTCAGTCCGGCCGCGGGTGTGCCCTTGAAGCCGCCCGTGCCCCAACCGCAGTTAGCGTAGAGACCCTGGACCTCGGTCTTCGACACGATCGGTGAGGCATCGAGGGTGACGTCGACGATGCCGCCCCAGGTGCGCAGCACATGGGCACGGGCGAAGATCGGGAACAGTTCGACAGCGGCGGCCAGCTGTTCTTCGATGACGTGGAAGCCGCCTCGTTGGCCGTAGCCGTTGTAGGAGTCGACGCCGGCGCCCATGACGAGTTCGCCCTTGTGCGCCTGGGAGACGTAGACGTGGACGTGGTTGGACATGACGACGGTCGGGTGCACGGGTTCGAAGAGCTCGGACACGAGTGCCTGGAGTGGGTGGGACTGGATCGGCAGGCGGATGCCGGCCATGTCTGCCAGCACCGAGGAGTCTCCGGCCACGCACATGGCGACCTTCTCGGTGGCGATGCTGCCGCGGGTGGTTTCGACGCCGATGACCTTGTCGCCGATGCGTTCGATCCCGGTGACCTCGCAGTTCTGGATGATGTCGACGCCCATCTCATCGCACTTGCGGGCGAAGGCCCAGGCGACGTGATCGTGCTTGGCGATGCCGGCTCGCGGCTGATAGGTCGCGCCCATCACCGGGTAGCGCAGGTCGTCGCCGATGTTGATGATCGGGCAGACTTCCTTGACCTGTTTGGGGTCGAGCCATTCGGCGTCGATGCCGTTGAGGGCATTCGCGTTGACGCGGCGTTGGGATTCGCGCACGTCCTGGAGTGTGTGGGCGAGGTTGAGGACCCCGCGCTGGGAGAACAGGAAGTCGTAGTCGAGTTCTTCCGGCAGCTGCTCCCAGAGTTTGAGCGACTTCTCGTAGATCGCCGCGGACTCGTCCCAGAGGTAGTTCGACCGGATGATGGTCGTGTTGCGGGCCATGTTCCCGCCGGCCAGCCAACCGCGCTCGAGGATGGCGATGTTGGTCATGCCATGGTTCTTGGCCAGGTAGTACGCGGTGGCGAGTCCGTGTCCGCCGCCACCGATAATGACGGCTTCGTAGGACTTCTTCGGCTCCGGATTGCGCCACAGGAAGTCGGGATGCTCGGGGAGCTGGTCGGCCATGCGATCTCCTTCGACCGTTTGATCATCAACTAATATATCAGGTGTGTTCCTGTAGTCTATGACGAGGAAAAGCAAATGCGCAATAGGAATTCTCGGGAGTGTGGAAATGGATTCGACGGCTGACGCAGTGTCGCAGAAGATGTCCCTGGCCGCGCGTGCCTACGAGATCCTGCGCCACCGCCTCATCATGCTCGACATCGCTCCCGGCGACCCCATCAACGAGGCAGCTCTGAGCGCCGAGCTCGACGTCGGACGGACGCCTATCAGGGAGGCGCTCAAGCGCCTGGAGAGCGACCACCTCGTCGTCTCCTACCCGCGCCGGGGCACGTTCGCGAGCAACGTCGATCTCAAGGATCTATCCACGATCTCCGAGATGCGTGAGGTTCTCGAGCCCATCGCCGCCCGCAAGGCCGCCCGCAACATCACCCCCGAGCGCCGACGAGCCTTCGAAGCCACGATCGCCGACCTGCGGGAGCTGAAGGAGACCGACGAACCGCGCGCTCTCATGGAGCGCGACCTCGAGGTCCACCGCCTCATCTACTCCTCGGTGGACAACCCCCACCTCATGGAGACTCTCGTGCGCCTCGACGATCTGGCGACTCGGATCTGGTGCCTCGTCATCCCCCGCATTCCCGACCTCATCGGCCATATCCGCGAGCACATCGATCTGCTCGAAGCGATCCTCGAAGGCAAGGAGTCAGCGGTCGAGGCACACGCGGCCGAACACGTCCGCGACTTCGACACGACCCTGCGCGCCGCCCTGCGCTGAGGGGGCTCGCACCGCAGAAGGACACGACGAAGCCCCCGCAGAATCAGTTGATTCTGCGGGGGCTTCGTTAATTAGGCAACGGCACCAGCTTCGGACTCGAGGCCCAGCGGCCAGGCGCCGACGAGTTGAGGCCTAGCGGCTCGACACCCGTCCGAACGCGTTCGCGATCGGGGCCAGCAGCAGCGGCCTGGCGGCGAACCAACCGGCCACGACCACGACCATCGCGATGAGGAACCAGACGAGTCCGGCCCAACCGAGCATCTCGGTACCCGCGAACATGTAGCCGAGGTTGTGCCGCAGTCCGGTCGTGAACACGAGGAACACGTGGACGAGGATGAAGAACACGAAGAACAGCATCGTCGGGAAGTGGATCGCCCGCGCCAGCGGCGCCGGGTAGATCTTGTTCAGCGTCGTGGCGTTCTTCGGCCACCATTCGCTCATCCGCACACCCGTGATCGCGGCCAGCGGGGCGGCGATGAACACGATGATGAAGTACATCAGCTGCTGGAGAGCGTTGTAGTTGACCCATGCATCTTCCATCGGCCATTCCATCGTTCCGTACTGCAGCGCCGCCGACAGCGCGTTGGGGAACACTTCCCAACTGGTCGGCACGATGCGCGCCCAGTGCCCGGAGACGAAGAGCAGCACGACGAAGACCACACCATTGGCCAGCCACAGCAGATCGAGGCTCGTGTGCAGCCAGAGGTTGATGCTGATCTTCTTCCCACCCTTCTTCGGGGTGTAGAACGCCGGCGGCTTCTGCTGGTGACGCACCTGCAGACCCGAACGGATGATGAGCACCATGAAGAAGATGTTGAGGAAGTGCGTCCACCGCACCCAGCCCGGGAAACCGGGATCGACGAATTCCGGGATGTGGTATTCGCCCGGGTAGCGCTCGAGGAACTCCGGCACACCCGGCAGTGTCGTGACACCACGAGCGGCGAGGATGAGGATCCCGGCCACGACGATGAGTCCGCCGAGTCCCAGCCCGACGAGTTTGGACCACTGTCCCAGCGACTTCGAACCGATCATGACCGGTTCCTTCTTCACTGCGGGCTTCGCCGAGGCAGTGCTGCCCGAACCGGACGATGTGGCCTTCGCAGCCGGTGCCGTCTTCGCAGCCGGCTTGTCCGCGGTGCGTGCGGCAGCCTTGTCGTCGGCCTTCGCGGCGGGCTTGGCCATCGGTTTGCGCTGAGCGGGCTTGTCCGCCGCCTTCGCCGCAGGCTTGGCCATCGGCTTGCGCTGAGCGGGCTTCTTCTCGGCTCCGTCGGAGGACTTGTCCGACGCCGCGGCGGCTCCCGCTGCCACAGCACCTGCACCGGCAGCGGCTCCCGCACCGGCGGCTCCCGCACCGGCACCGACACCACCGATTCCGGCGCGTCGACCCTGGGGCTTCTTCTCACCGGATCCGTCAGCGGCGGCCGGCGTCGCACTCTGCTTCGCCTCGGCCGTCGATTGTGCATCCTCGGCAGGATTGCCGGCCTCGGCAGATGCGGCATCGGTCGACGTGGTCTCAGCGGCCTTGTCCTCGGTCGGAGCCGAAACGGCAGCCGAGCCTGCGGCAGGTTTCGCAGCGTGTGCAGGTGCGAACCCTTCCGGCGGCCAGGGGTCTCCCCCGGCAGTGCGGGGAAGTCCGCGACGCAGCGGAACATCGGAAAGCTCTCCGGAGCCCGAGCGGCCAGCAGCAGCTGCGGCCACACCGGCACCGGCAGCACCCGTGCCAGCAGCACCCGCGCCAGCAGCGGCGGCCGCGGGAGCAGCGGATGTCGATTCAGACGTGGAATCGGCTGACGTATCAGTCGAGGCGGCTTCGGCGGAATCGGGCTGAGCCGCAGATTCGTCCGCTGTGCTCTCGACAGGAGCGGATACAGCCGCTGCCGGAGCAGCACCGGCGGCCGAGCCACCTGCAGCCTTGACCCCGGCGGGCGCGAAGCCTTCCGGCGGCCAGGGGTCTCCGCCCTCAACGCGCGGCAGACCACGGCGCAACGGAACCTCGTCGGAGGGAGCAGATTCAGGGGCGGCAACGGCAGCGCCAGCCGCAGCTCCGACACCGGCCGTTGCAGCGGCGGCAGCCGGGGCAGCCGAGGACTCTTCGTCCGACTCGACGGACGCCGCGTCCTCGGTCGAATCCTCGACAGGAGCGTCGTCTTCGACCGCAGGCTCTGCGGAAGCAGGCGCTTCGGCTGACGCGGCGGGCGCGGCAGACGCACCGGTGGCCTTCACCCCGGCAGGAGCGAGACCTTCCGGGGGCCAGGGTTCTCCACCTTCGACGCGCGGCAGTCCCCGGCGCAGCGGAACTTCGGCCGCAGGAGCGGCTTCAGCAGGAGAGACATCGGCTGCATCGTCGTCATCGCCCGCCGTCGCAGCAGCGGCCGCACCGCCAGCAATTCCGGCAGCGCCGGTGCCCGCCGCAACAGCAGCACCGGTCGACGAATCCTCGGCGGATTCCTCGACCGAGTCATCGACGGTCCCCGTCGATTCCTCAGCCTCGGTCACATCGGACTCGGCCGCCTCGGCGGGGGAACCTTCATCCAGTTCCTCCGTCTCGGCAGTCTTCGGCAGCCATGACGCGCCCTCTTCCAAGGGTTCACCGATGGTGCCCTCCGGGGGCCAGGGGTCTCCGCCTTCGACCCGTGGCAGACCCGAGCGCAGCGAACTGGAATAGGTTGCCATATCAGGACTTGTTCTCGTTCAGTGATTCGATGGCCTGGGGAACGACCTTGAACAGGTCGCCGACGACGCCGAAATCGGCGATGTCGAAGATCGGGGCTTCGGCGTCCTTGTTGACCGCGACGATGGTCTTCGAGGTCTGCATGCCGGCCTTGTGCTGAATCGCGCCGGAGATGCCGAGAGCCACATAGAGCTGCGGGGACACCGACACACCGGTCTGGCCGACCTGGTGCGACTGGGCGATGTAACCGGCGTCAACGGCCGCACGGGAGGCACCGACGGCAGCGCCGAGGGTGTCGGCGAATTCGCCGACGAGCTCGAAGGACTCCTCCGAACCGACGCCGCGACCACCGGAGACGACCTTCTGCGCGCCGCGCAGCTCGGGACGCGAGGAGGTTTCGACAACAGCTTCGAACGAATCGATCGCAGCCGAGCGCTTACCGGAATCGGCAACCTCGAGGGCCTGCGTGTTCGCGGCCTGTGCCTCGGCGCGGGCTTCGATCGAGCCCAGACGCACGGTGACGATGGGCGCGCCGAAGGTCGGGGCCGACGAGGCGGTGTAGCCGCCGCCGTAAACGGAGTGGTTGGCCACAATGCCCTCGGAGTCGCGTTCGAGTCCGGTGGCGTCGACGGACACGGACGATCCGCTGCGCACAGCGTAGCGACCGGCGATGTCGCGACCGTCGAGAGTGTTGGGCACGAGCACGACGTCGGGAGCGGTGAGCTCCGCGGCTGCGGCGACGGCGTCGACGGCCGCGGTGCCGAGGTTGCCCTCGGCGGCTGCGGCGGTCAGGGTTGCCACGGCGCCGAGTTCGGCGGCCTTCTCGGCAGCGGCGTCGGCGCTGCCGGCGGCGAGCACGAGGGCGACGGGCGAGCCGATCTCAGCGGCTCCGCCGAGCAGTTCGGCGGCCGGCTTCTCCAGCTGGCCTTCGGCATCGGCGGTGAGGACGACGAGAATGGAGTCCTGCGGGAATTCTGACATGACGATTCTCCTTAGGCCAGACGGTTCTTGGTGAGGTATTCGGCGAGTTCGGCTCCGCCATTGCCTTCGTCGACGACCTTCTCGCCGGCTTCGCGCGGCGGCTTCTCGGCGACGGTGACCATGATCGAGCGGGCCACGGACAGGTCCTCGGCATCGATGTCGAGATCGGACAGGCTGATGACCTCGAAGGGCTTCTTCTTCGCCGCCATGATGCCCTTGAAGTTCGGGAATCGGGCTTCGGGAAGCGCCTCGGTGATGGAGATGACGGCGGGCAGTTCGGCCGAGACCTGCTGCTTGCCGCTTTCGACCGCGCGGGTGCCGGAGACCTTGCCGTCGCCCAGTTCGACGGTCGTCAGGCCGGTCACGTGCGGGTAGTCGAGGTGCTCGGCGAGCATCGCCGGCATCATGCCGCCGTTGCCGTCGGTGGAGACGTTGCCGGTCACGACGAGGTCGAACTCACCGCGGCGCAGAGCGGCGGCGAGCACCTCGGCGGTCAGGCCCAGATCCGCACCGGCCAAGCCTTCATCGGCCACGTGCACGGCATTGTCGGCACCCATGGCCAGACCCTTGCGGATCGTCGCAGTCGCGGTATCGGGCGCCATGGAGATGACGGTCACCTCGGTGTCGCCGTCGGAGTCCTTCTGCGTCAGGGCGACCTCGAGGGCACGCTCACCGATCTCATCGAGGACGGCTTCCGAGGCGCCGCGATCGGCGAGCCCGGTTTCCAAGTTCAACTTGCGGTCGCCGTACGTATCCGGGACCTCTTTGACCAACACCGCGATCTTCAAGGATGACTCCTTAGGTTCGTGAAGCAGTTCCAGCTGCGTGAGACTTTCGTCTCATAATCTACAGGTGGCTGATTTCCGTCCGTTGACCGGGTCCGGGTTGGAACCGATCATGTCCATCACCCATGGTACGTGGTAAGCACCACAGATATCTCCGTAACTGTACGAACGATCGACAGAATTTGTCCAGTGCGCCGGACTCCGCAACCATGCGGACTTTCCTCGCCGAGGCGGTCCCCCTGTCATCGACGACGGGACCTCGACGCAGGGCCATCCCCTCGCCGAGGCGGGGCCCTAGAATGGGAAGGAGACCGACCATTCCTCCCGGTGCCCATCGCCGCCTCTCCGCGCGTGTGCATCAGGGCAGGTTGAACGCAGAGGTCGCAGGCAAGACGCAGACATCAACGGTGAAGGAGCGCCCCGTGGCATTCGACCTCGACGACATCGACCGCAGCATCATCGCCGCCCTCGTCGAGGACTCGCGCCTGAGCGTGCGCCAGCTGGCCGAACGTGTCCACATCTCCCGCTCCGCCGCACATAAGCGCTTCACCACCCTCATCGAATCGGGTGCGATCAGAAAATTCACCGCCGAGGTGGACCGCGAGGCTCTCGGCATGACCGTGACCGCGGTCGTCGTCGTCAAGATCGGCGAGCGCCCCTGGCCGCAGGTCCGCGATGACCTGGCAGCCCTTCCCTTCGTCGAGAAGGTCCAAGCCGTCAGCGGGGACATTGACGCCCTGGTGACGGTCAATGCCCCGGATAACACTGCGCTGTCGCAGGTAATCCTGCGCCGCATCCACGAAGTCCCGGGCGTCGTGTCCTCCCGCTCGCTCCTCATCCTCGATGAGGCCGAGGGCCACAGGCCGGGCGCCGGCTGAGTAGTGCGGCTCAGTCCTTCTGGTATTCGGTGATGGCTTTCTCGGCAAGGTCGAGACCGTAATCCGCGTCGGCGTATCCGGCGATTGTGGCTTTGCCGATCGGATAGACGTGTCCGGCCCGGACAGCCGGGAGGTCTTTGAACACAGCGGAGTCCATGAGCGCCTTCGTCAACGAGTCATAGTCGCCGCGCAGGTCCGAGTTGACGAAGATGATGTCGGCATCGGACAGACTGCGGTCGAGGACTTCCAGCGAGATCTGAGCTTCGGGCTCGACGGTCCCTGACTTATTGCCTCCCTGTTCGGCCTTGCCGTACTTCTTCACCATGGCGTCCTCGTCGGCCGACCAATCGAACCCGAGTGGGAACAGAATCGTGCCGAGCATGTTCTCACTGCCCCACAGATATGCCGAGTTCTCCTCGAAGGAGGACACCACTCCGATCGTGGTGCCCTCGGTGACCTCGGAATGCTTTTCGCCGAGCTGCTTCTGCCGAGCCGTGAATTCTCTGTCGAGTTCGTCGAGCTGATCGGTCTTGTTGACGGCGTCTGCGACTTCCCCAACACGCTGCTGCCAATTCGCGCGGTCTCCGCCGCGCAGGGTGAACTGGTAGACGGGTGCGATCTCCTCGAGCTGCTCGATCATCTCCGGTTCGAAGATGTTCGGGGACAGGATGAGGTCGGGTTCGGCCTCGGCGAGCTTCTCGAGGTCCGGCTCCTGCTGACTGACTGTGGGGATCCCCTCGAGTTCATCGAGCCACACCTCGGGCACGGCCGGATCCTGGTACTCGCCCTGCGCCACGGGAGGCGCGTCAAGATCCATGAGGGTCTCGGTGGCGGCGTAGTGCAGTGTCGCGACGGCCTTCGGAGCCGCGGGCACTTCGACCTCCGCGCCGGTCGCATCGGTGACGGTGCGCGTCTCGGAGGCAGTGCCCGGGTTCGCTTCCTCACTGCCGCCTGCGCATCCGGCGAGGAGAGCGAGGCCGGTGGCTCCGGCGATGGCAGCAGCGGTCAGGCGCGTCAATGTCATACGTTTGTCCTTATTCTTCTTTGATCTGGTGAACGTCCGGGTGAGGCGGCCGGGCCCCGGAGAGGCAGTTCAGGAGCGTGCGGCGATCACGGCCGATCGGAACCGGCCGAACCCCCATCCGATGTCTCTCACCTGCACGTGCGCGGCTCCGAGCCTGTGCAGATCCGTGACGAGCTCGCCGCTGGTCAGCGACGGATTCCCGGTGGTGGCCAGGACCGTGATGAGCTCTTCGGCCTGATGGTCATCGGTCTCGGCATCGTCGGTGAAGGGTTCGACGATCACTACTGTCCGGCTCGCGGCGAACATCCGGTCCAACAACGAGGTCACCTCTGTCCGCGATCGCCCCGTCAATCCGGCGATCACGAGGGTGCAGTCGACGTCCGGCCAGGGTCGTCGACCGGACAGGCCCTGTGCGCCGGGAGTGTGGATCGTCCGCCCCGAATGCGAGGCCTTCCTCGTCAAGGCGGCGGCCGCCTCGGCGTCGACATCACCGACGACGGCGAGGCTCTCGGCCGATGCCACGGGTTCGAGGTCGAGGATGAGATCGAGGACATACTGCAGGTGGTCGAGGCTGCGTCGCCGGTGGGCGGAGTCGAGTTCGGAATCGGCGTCGCGCTGGGCATGCCAGGTGGGAGCCTGAATCGTCGAGGCGCGGGAGGAGCGGGAGGCGAACCCGCCTCTGAGCACATCGATGAGGTCGACGAGGGAGAAAAGGTCGAGCAGCGCCGCATCGCTCAGGTCAAGTCCGTCGGAGGCACCGTCGCCTGTGAGGACCGCTCCGGTCGGGGTGTTGCGGTAGTTCTCCTCCTCACGCGCAAGGAGCCCGAGGGAGCACATAGCCGTCAGCACCGGGCGCACACGGTCGGTGTCGAGGCCGAGTTCGGCGGCGATCGCCTCGGCGGTGGCGACTCCGCCAGCGATGAGGTCGTTGATGCCGAGGGTGACGGCCGTCCGGGTGATGATCGCGGGGAGCAGTTCGGTCATTTCGTGGACCTGGTGGAGGACCTCGAGAGTTCCGTCCGGTTCGGCGCTGCCCTCGCTGCCGGCTGCTGCAGAAGGGGCCGAATCATCGGCCGGGGCGTACTCGGCCCCAGACCCCTCGAGCGTGGCCTCGGGCGTGGAGGCGACTGCCGCACTGGGCGCGGCGGGACGAGTCGGCATCTTCCGCCAGTAGCCGACGACCTCGACGTCCTCTTTGGGAAGGCCGATCTCCCGGCGCAGGTAGCGGCGGATGGGGGCGATGGTCAGCGTCTCGCCCGCGCACCAGGCGAAAGTGCGTCCTTCGGGCAGATCGAGATTCTTCACAGCGTCGAACATCAGGCGCGATTCGCCCGGTGCGGTGGATCCGCGGATGAGCCAGTCGATTTCGACATCGGCTTCGGTGGGGATGTCTTGAATGTCGTCGGAGGTGGGTACTTCGATGATGATGTGACCGCGGGTGCCAACAGGTGCCTCTTCGAGCCAGCGCCCGACAGCGGGCAGCGCCGTCTCGTCGGCAACGAGGAGGTGGAAATCGATGTCGTCGGCCAGCCCGGCGCAGGTCTTCGGTCCGGCGAAGCTGATCCGATCACCGACCGCGACGCCGAAAGCCCAGTCAGAGGCCAGTCCGGAGTCATGGCGCACGATGTCGATGCTGAAGGAGTTCGTCTCGTGGTCGACGCTGCGAACAGTGTAGTCGCGGGCACGGTTGAGCGCTTCCCGATTCCAGTTGAAGCGGAACTCCTCCTGCTCGCCGATATCGAGGGATGAGCCGTCGGGCGGGGGAATGACGAGTTTCACGTGATCGTCGAAACCCTCGGAGCGGAATGCAGGCCGTGCAGCCTCGCCGACCCCACCGGCCGCCAATTGATCGCCTGCCACTGTCAGGCGTCGCATGTTCGGGGTGATGTCGACGATGCCGGTGACTTCCACTTCTCGCAGGATGATCGGCAACACCTGCAGAGGCCTGGAAGTACGCGGCATGTATTCAGCTCCGAGGGTTCTTGACGTATGAAACAGCGAGAAACAGAGAAGCCGGACCCACAACTTCAAGCAGGTGTGTCAACTGCCTTAGGCAAGACCGATGTTCCCTATATCTCATAGGTGAGCCTAACCTGGGATCGCAGCAGGTGCAACCACTTATTTTCAACACCGACCAGAGACCGCCACCTCAGTTCGCTCCGACACCCCTGGTCTCGCCTCGTCTTATTCGCGCGGTCCCGACAGCAGCATGAGCGCGGCACCGGCGACGATGCGCTTGTACACCGGCTCGACAGACAGCGTGTCTCCGCCGGCTGTGAGGAGCCCGAACTCGGTGAGTTCCTGCAGCTCGTCTGCCAAGAGCGTGGAGAGTCGCTCGGCGCGCACCTCGCCGAGGTCGAGGTCGGGGCGTTCGGGTGCCGAGTCAGGAGTGAGGATCTCGATGAGGCGTTGGGCGATCGTGATCGCCGGGGCGCCGTAGTCCTCTCCGGGAACGAGGTTGATCACGTCGAGCAGCCGCTCGTAGATGAAGGCGCCGATGACCGGCAGTGCGGTATCCGCGCTCACCTCACCCTTCTTCCACTCGTCGGCGGCGCTTCCCGGGCGGACCTTGGTGCCGGTGATCTCGGTGATCTCAGCACTCTGCATCACGGCCCACATTGCTTCGAGGACGGGCACCTCATCGGCGCTGCGCGCATAGTTCACGCCGTCTTCGTACCGGGCGTTCGACGCAACCCCGACGGCGTCGATGCCGAACTTTTCGGCCGCCTCGGCGATATCGGCCCGCTTCACCCGTCCCGTACCGGTCAACGGGAGGGAGTCGCCGATCCATTCGAGAATGCCGGCCACACCTGAAACGAGGCGGTTGTCCGACAACGGCTGCGCGAGCTGCTCCTCACTCAGGGCATTGGCTTCGACTGCGGCCATCAGGGCCGAGGGCAGCGGGTCGGTGCGCATGCTCGCGGCCTCGGCTCGGGCGCGGGCGGCGTTCCAGCGTTCGGGGTTCTCGTCGGTGTCCATGCGGAAGCGGAGATAGTTGTCGAGAGCTTCGAGGCTGTCGAGGAAGATCACCGTCGACGGCGATTCGCCATCGGTCTTCTCGGCCTCCTCCTGTCCGTCGACTGCGAAGCTTTCAAGGACGTCGAGGAGGTCGTCGATTCCCTCCGGTTCGTCGATATCTGCGCGGGAGGACACGGCGATGCAGAACAGGAGGTGGGCGATGTCGAAGACCTCTGAGTCCTCGTCGACGTCGTCGTAGGTCTCGGCCAGCCAGTCGCGGAAGCGCTGATAGAGCGGCATCTCGTAGACGGTCTTCTCGACCGCGTCCATTCGTTCGTCGACGCTCTGCGGGTCGGCGTGGGGATTCGCCTGTGCGCTCGCCTCGGCGCTCGATCCGCCGAGCCACTCAGGCAGGTCCTGTTCTGCGGCAGGGCCGTCCTGGACGTCCTGGTCGTCCTGGTCGTCCTGGAACACTCGGTCGGTGGAACCGTAGGTGCCCGCAACCGGTTCCGGATAGCCGTCGAGCGGCATGAGCTCGTCGACGAATTGCTGCTCCGAGACCTTGTTTCGTTTGGCCAACCGCGCGACCGCGGCGGCTACGGCGAGCATGGAGCCCTCGAGGACTGGACGTCCGCTGTTGCTGGCGATGAGGCGATCGAG
The DNA here is from genome assembly GCF_003932995.1 of Brevibacterium aurantiacum. Taxonomy (NCBI): domain Bacteria; kingdom Bacillati; phylum Actinomycetota; class Actinomycetes; order Micrococcales; family Brevibacteriaceae; genus Brevibacterium; species Brevibacterium aurantiacum. The sequence goes on along the minus strand of NZ_CP025333.1, from coordinate 122,312 downwards.
GCTGTCGACGACGCGGCCCTTATGTGCCAGGGCCAGGATGTCGCGGGCCACGGCACGGGACTTCTTCGCCGACCACTTCGGTGCCATCACTCCGCCGAGCTTCGGTCCGTGCACGTCGTCGGTGAACCATTCGTCGAGGAGGTCCATCGCTGCCCCGGTCACCTGCGCGACGCTCGGGTTGAAGTCCTGGGGGTCAGAGGGCAGGGAGGCCACAACAGCCTCGGCGGTTTTGATGTCGCCTTCGGCAAAGGTCACGGAGAACGACCGCAGCTTCCCCAGAGCCAGTCCGCGGTGGGCACCGACCGGGGTGAACAGGCGGCGGTTGTATTCCTCCTGCGCCTTCTCCATGGCTGCGTGGAATTCGGCCTCGGTGAAGTCCGCATTCGGATCGTCGATGTCGACGCCTTCGGCCTTGAGGAACGGTGCCAGCTCCCGCATCATCCCGTCGCCCATGCCGGGGCTATGGCTGATACTGCCGCCCGTTGCCATTCCGTGGAATTCGGGACCGTCGAAGAAAGTAGACACGCATTGCTCCTGCCGAGGATGAACTGAAGCAATAACGGTAACAAGTCCAGACTCGTCCGCCATACAACTGCCCCGGCATGGCCCCGCGGCTTCGCCGAGATCACATTTCGGGAGTCGGCGGTACCGCACACAGCTCTGTGGGCCCGGCCGGTTCTCAAGCCCTGGTCAGCGCTCAGCCCCTGACGAGGCGAGGGTCTTCCGCACCGCCCTGATGGTCAGCTCGAGAGACTGGGCGCGCGCGGTCGGATCGTCGACGCCGACGCTCACGCTGTAGAGGTGTCCGGAGCCGATGGTGAGGTAGACGAACGCCGCCGCCCATCCGATGGGCACGCCTTCATCGATGGAACCGTCCGCCTGCCCTTTCGCGATGACGGCCTCGAGGGGATCATCCTCGGCATCCGCAGATTCAGCGCACGTGCTGGACTCAGCGCCTGACCGGGACTCGGCGGCCGCCTCGGCGAAGGATTCATCGGTGATGATCGGGTTGTCGGCGAAGAGCAGGGTGAGCACATCGGGCAGAGTGAACAGCTCCGCACAGATCCGCTCGAGCGCAGCCAGCCCGGTCCCTTCGCCGGGACGGGCCTTCATGACCGCCTCACCGAATCGCCGGGCACCGAGCAGGGCCGCCGCACCGACGAGCGCCTCCCGATCACCGAAATGTCGGTAAAGAGTGGTGCGACCGACGCCGATCGACTGTGAAAGTTCGATCATCGACGCCTGCGGGTTCGCGGCAAGGTGGGTCAGTGCCTCGCTGACCAGCGCCTCTCGGCCCAATCGACGCATTCCCTGCACCGGCACAACCCCTCCCTGACTCTGCGAACGATACAGAGCAGTCTACTTGTGGAACAGCGTTGTTCCACTTTGGTATCATTGAGTACCGACAATGCCTTCGAGGATCGAGCACGTGATGGATCAGCCCCAGCAGAAGATCGACTTCGCAACCCAGCAGCCCCACGCCCCCGCGACGTTCGCGCTCAGTCGGAGCGACGTCGTCGTCATCGGCCTCGTCTGCATCGGCATCGGGGTGGCGCTCGGCTTCTTCCTTCCAGCCCTCGGCTCGATTGCCGCGACTTTCCCCATCCCTTTCGGTGACGTCATCGAGAAGCTCAGCCGCTTCGACCAGGCGTGGGTCGTCATCGCCCGACCGATCATCGGCGGGTTGCTCGGACTCATCGCCGCCTTCTTCATCGCCGCATCGACGACTCCCCTGGTTGTCGATGAACACGGAATCACCATCGGCCGAGACGACGACCACCCGCTGCGCATCTCCCGCGCCTCGTTCTCGACCGCGTACTTCACCGACGGCAAGCTCGTCGTCGTCACCGAGGGCGGGCACCAGGCCTTCAAAGGAGATGTCGAAGGCAAAAAGACCGCGATTGCCGAGGCCTTCACCTCCCGCGGATATCGCTGGGGCGAGATCTGAGGGCCGCGGCGCCGAAGGTGGGGACGGCGTACATCGCCCCGCTCGGAGAGGACTTCTCACCGAGAGCTGATGCGATCGACGGGAGGAAGTAATCCAGAAGTGACGAGCTGGCGAGGGCGATATCGATAAGGCTTTTCAACGTCCTCGATGCCAACCCTGCGGTCGTCGTCCACAACCGCGACAACGAAGAATGCCGAGCCAAGCCGACACCGCCGCTCTCTCGTCGGCACGAATGAGAATCGGCCCCGAAATATAGTTCTCCGAGGCCGATTAACAATGTGGGAACGCAGGCAACCACGCGGCAAAAACGCAATCTCTCATACGCGTCCACATGCTTGCTAGACGCAACGTCCCGGTTTCAGACTTATCCGGCTCATCCCAATCGGGGGTGTAGGAGTTGGGGTCTGAAGCCGCCGGTCTCGAGCAGGCTTCGGGCGATGTAGTTGGTCAGGTTGCGGAACCCGAGTGCGGAGCCGCGCAGGTGTTCGAGCCGTCCGTTGAGCGCCTCGGTCGGCCCGTTGCTGGTGCCGGGTCGTTCGAAGTAGGCGAGCACGTCAGTGGCTCGCTTCTTCAGGGTCCGGCCCAGGGCGGTGAGCTCGGTGAGCACCTTGGGGACGCCGGCGCTGAGGTCGGTGATCAGCTTCTCCATGAGCTCGCGGCCACGTTGCCGGTCCTCGTGGCGATAGGCGGCGATCATGCGCTGGTAGACACCCCAGGTCGCCTCGACCTCGACGTGAGCGTCATCAACGAACAGCGCGCGTAGCCTGTCGCTCTGCTTGTCGGTGAGCAGGTCCGCGCCGGTATGCAGCGTGCGCCGCGACTTGTAGAGCGGGTCGTCCCTGAACCCACGGTGCCCGTGGATCGCGAGTTGGACCCGGCGCCGGCACCTGTCGAGGGCGTCACCGGCCAGGCGCACGACGTGGAAGGGATCCATCACCGTGACTGCGTCCGGGATCTCCTCTGCAGCGGCGGTCTTGAACCCGGTGAAGCCGTCCATCGCCACCACCTCGACCGCGTCACGGAAGGCGTCGTCGCGGTCGGCGAGCCAGGTCTTGAACGCCGCCTTCGACCGGCCCTCGACCATGTCCAGCAGCCTTGCTGGGCCGGCGCCATCGCGGACCGGGTGAGGTCGATGATCACGGTGACGTACTTGTCGCCACGCCTGGTGTGGCGCCAGACGTGCTCATCGACGCCAATGACCTTCACGCCCTCAAACCGCGTGGGGTCGTTGATCAGCAGCCGCTTGCCTTCAGCCAGGACCGCGTTGGTGGCGGTGTCCCACGCGACCCCGAGTCCCTCGGCGACACGGGCGACGGTGAGGTGTGCGACCACGATCCCTTCCAGCGCCCACCGCAGACCGGTGCGCGAGAGCTTCGCGCGTGGCTCCGCCGCGGCGCTGGTGTCTCGGCGCCACACGTGTCCACAGTCGGCACAGCGGTAGCGGCGCACTACAACTTCCAGCACGGTCGGTCGCCAGCCCAGCGGCTCGTGGGCCAACCGCCGGATCACGGTGTCACGAGCAGCGCCTTCGCTGCCGCACCGTCGGCACCACTGATCTGGTTCCACCACGCGGCACGCGAGGACCGCACGATCCGGTTCAAGTCGTTGTCCGGTCACGCTCAGACCGAGGCCGTCGAGTCGAGCGAAGGCGGTCAGGTCAAGGCGGCCGAAGCCGGCCGGCGGGGTAGCGTCGGACACGTCGAGGTCTTTCGGATGGATGGCGTAGGAACCTCCGTCGTCGCGAGACCTCGACGTCTATCTGCGGACCGCCGCGCCCGGCCGACCTACACCCTCATCTGAGAAGCCCCCTGAAACGTCTTCGACGACGACGGGACCGGCGAGGAGGAGGGCGCGGTGAGCTAAAGGAATGGAGCTTGCTCGGCTTCGACGCCGCCGCAAGCTCCGGTGAAACGATCGGTACTGGTCGGTCGTCGTCGGTCACCACCGGATGGCGGCGTCCCCCACGCTCGGCGTTTGCGCAGGTCAGCGGTTCGTTCGCCCAGTGGGCGCATCAAGCGATAGACGCAAAGCCGACGTGATTAGGTCGTCGGTTCGATTCCGACAGGCGGCTCCGGCGAACAGCCCCTGACCTGCGGAAACGCAGGGCAGGGGCTGTTCGGTTCTGGTGGTCGCGCGATGCGCTGGCCTCACAGCTCTGCCCGACACCGACGTCGCTCTCCTCTGCGACGGACCCTCGCCGGCTGAGCGCTCGCGGCCGGCATCCTGTCCGTGTGCCGATAGGCCTCGCGCCGCTCGGCAACGCAGCGTGGCGTTGCGTCGCGACCTGGCGACGGATCGGCGGGGCGCGATCGTCTCGTGCGTTGGCGGACTACGGGAGCTTGGACGCGAGGACGTCGGCCGCCAGGATCTCGGGTGCTGCGCCGAGGAGGTGCTGGTTGGCCATCAGGGCTGCGACGATGGCGCCGTTGGCGTGGGCGTCGCGAGCGGCCTCGTCGTGGAATGCATCGAAGATCCAGAAGGTGTCGGCGTGGGTCCTGACCGCGAACCAGACAATCGTTCCTACTTCTTCGTTGGCGAGTGCGACAGCGCCGGCGAGCAGATCGGCGACCGCGTCGTGCTGTCCATCGGCCGCGACGATCTTGGCGACGAAGGCATACGGAAGTGATGCGGGTGTTGACATGAGGGACTCTCCTTGAAGTCGTGATTCTTCGTGTGACGAGTTCAGCATATGACGAGCGAGGGCCGGTGGGTAGTGGCGTATACGGCAGTATTGCTATTGTTTACGTCATGCGTATCGGACTGATCGCGATCGACGGCTGCTTCGGTTCGGCTATCGCGTCGATCATCGACATCGTGCGGGTAGCCGACGGAGCCCGCGGTGATGTCGACCCGCGGATCGACCCGATCGAACTCGCCATCCTCGGACCGAAACGGCGAGTGACCACGACGGCATCGATGACCCTGTCGGTGGACCACCCGCTGTCGGAGTCCGCAGAGTTCGACGTGGTCGTCGTCCCTGCGCTTGGAACCCTTACGGCCGCCGCTACCCACGACGCCCTCCAGAGCCGAGATGCTCGTTCGGTCATCGCCTCACTCGGGCGCCTCGACGAGGCGACCACCCGGATCGCCGCGGCGTGCACCGGCGTGTTCGCTGTCGCCGAGACCGGACGGATGCATCATCGGCGGGCGACGACCAGCTGGTTCCTGGGGCCGGAGTTCCTGAAGCGCTATCCGACAGTCGCCCTCGATCTCGACACCATGGTCGTGGTCGACGGGAACCTCGTCACCGCCGGCGCCGCGTTCGCCCACATCGACCTCGCGCTCTCACTCGTGCGATCGATCAGCCCCGACCTGGCCCAACACGTCGCCAAGCTCCTCATCATCGACGAGCGCCCGTCGCAGGCGGCCTTCGTCGCCTACGAACATCTCCGGCACGAGGACCCGATCGTCGTCGAGTTCGAACGCTTCGTGCGCGCCCGCCTGGACGAACCGTTCAACGTCGCCTTCGTCGCGCAGTCGCTCGGCACCAGCCGGCGCACCCTCGAACGACGAGTCCGTGCGGCGCTCAACCTCACTCCGCTCGGCTTCGTCCAACGGCTTCGCATCGAGCGAGCTCGGCACCTCTCAGCAACCACGGACCTCACCTCCGCCGAGATCGCGCTACGGGTCGGCTACGCGAACGCCGAGACTCTGCGCTCCCTCCTGCGTAGGGAGCGACGCCGTTCCTGACCTATCGCCATGCCTGTAGCCGGTGTGCTAGTACTCGACTGGAACCAGCTCTCAGCACGTCGCGTCGACGCTCCTGCGTCGCCCCTGGACGACCCACTCGACACGCCCGCAGCATAGGCCATGTGACGTGTCCCGGCTTCCCGGACGGTCGGGGTTGGGTGGCTGTGATGTCGCTGCGTTCTCGTCGAGAGGATCAGCAGACCCGATCAGAGTCGATTGGGATAAGACGCGAAGGCGGTCAGGTCAGGGCGGCCGAAGCCGGCCGGCGGGGTAGCGTCGGACACGTCGAGGTCTTTCGGATGGATGGCGTAGGAACCTCCGTCGTCGCGAGACCTCGACGTCTATCTGCGGACCGCCGCGCCCGGCCGACCTACACCCTCATCTGAGAAGAGCCACTTATCCGCGAACCAGGGCAGAGACCCCGAAAGCATCTAGCGCTGAGGACGTTCCCAAATACAACGCGCATAATTCGATGCCGAAAGCTGAATAGTCCATGGCTTCAGCTGTGTTTAGTGTGACAGTTGCGTTTCTTTCTTTTACTGCCGTTTTAGCCCAGTCACTGTAACGGCTTTCGTCAGTTGCACGGCCCGGTTCTTCGGGTGCCAGCCCTGCCACTTTCCTCCATATCGAACTGCACCCTGCTTATTGCCGGTGTGGAACCACTTGATGCTCTTCCACTTCCCGGACAGAGAGCCAGTTCCTTTGAACCCGTAGTAATTAGAGCCCCTCATACAGAAATATCCGCTCGCCGCCGAACACCCAGGGCCGACAATTGATATCTTGTGGGCCGAGATTGTGGTTTCCAGTTTTGCTGCGACGATCTTCCCGTTGTCAGGATCGACCACTACAGTTGCCGGAGCTCCCGACTCGTCAATCTCTTTGACCTTGTCAGGGTCGGTGGTCGCACCGGGTACAAGCTCCAGCGGGTCTGCTTCGGCACCGTCTTCCAGTAGCGAATCAACTCGAGCGTCTTCATCTGCAGGCGAAGACTCTACCGGCTGGATGTCTTCACTCAACACTGCCGATGCTGGTCCCGCGGCGAACGTTGAACCGGCGACCAGGGCAAGCCCACCAACAATTGAGACAAGCTTCTTCATAATTATCCGTTCTATCCAGTGTGGCCGGAGTCCAATCATCGTATTCGACTCGACCCATCTATGTTCGTTCCCTATCTGCGTGTCTGAAGTATTGACACTTGGGGCATAGTCAGCTCTGCAGCTGGCCTTGATCCCCTTTTTGTTTAGTCTTCCGAATCTGGCTCGCTACCAGTCTTCCCACCAGCATTCCCACTACAATCCCGACCCATCCGATTACGACCGTCGCTGAGTTGAACTGTGCTCTGCCCAGCGGGATAACCATGTACTGGACAAGTTCGACAGCAAGCGACAGTAACGCCGCAATGGAAGCGGCCCCGACAATGTGGCGGAACCGAAGGAACAGTCCACTAGCTACCCCTAATGGCGCAAAAAGCAGCAGGTTCATCGACTGCCAATTGACCGAGAATAGCGCCCCTGGGGCCGGGAACGACCACGCCCAGACTCGGGTCGTCGTCAAACCATCGTTCAATCCCGGCGCGTGCCCTGACGGTGTCACTGTCGCAGCGATCACAACGGACACGCTCGCCATCCAGAAGAACACGATTACTGGATGCTCTCGAAGCCGTCGGCCAACAGGCTTTGCGATTACTGCTGCAACGATCGCACCAACTGCCGCGACCGGAAGTGCGTAGGGCAGTGCAGTTAGATATCTAAGCATTTACAGTCCTGTACAGAACGTCGTTCTCGTGTAGTAGTTCTTGCCCGAAATCGTGTCTTTCATCAGAGCACGAGCGCATGGCCGTTTGCTGCTCAACGACGCAGAGCCCGAGAACGTCGCTGTCTTTGTTTGCTTCGACTTCATCTTGTAGGTTCCGGACCACGACACCGGGCCTTGAGCTCCGCCCTTCTTGTTGACCGCCTGGAATCCGAACTTAACCGAAACCCCCGAACCTTTCGTCTTCTTGTACGTGACTTTGGCCTTCGAGACACGGTTGCCATTGGAGTAGACCTGGGCGTTGAGAGAGCCGTTCTGCACGTCGTTATATCCCGCGTTATACCAGGTGTAGCTTGCTGCTTCAGCGTTGGTTGAAACCCCCCAGCGTCAGGGCCGCTGCCGCTACCCCTGCAATGAGCATCTTCTTCACATGATTCCTCTCTGCTGGAACTCCGGTAGTCCTCAGCCGGTATAGAGGTTATGTTCATACTCGGCCTCCGCACATCCCCCAAAAAGACGAAATTGCACAAGAAATGTTGATCTACTGCGCTGGACTTGCACGCACGGCTGTGTGAAAGAGCCCTCACCGTCCAGCCAAACGTCCACTCGACCTGCCGGAACCGGCCCCTTCGTCCCGAGTTCGCGACACGTTTGGCCGCCCGTCCTCACTTGCACCTAAGCCATGGAATCGTGACTCGGCTCACGCCACCATGGGGCCATGACCATTGACGTTCCCACCACAGGCCGCTCACTGCCCCAGCTGCAGCCGATCAGCTTCATCGGCGCAGATGGCCGGCTCACCGACACTCCGACCGAAGGGCTGCGGATCCCCAGCGATGCCGCCCTCACCGGTCTCTACCGGCAGATGGTCCTCGTCCGCCGGTTCGAAGCGCAGGTCACGCATCTGACCCGGCAGGGTCGACTTGCGACCTACCCCTCCGCGGCAGGACAGGAAGCCGCCGAGGTGGGGGCCACCACCGCGCTGGCCCCGAACGACTGGCTCTTCCCCACCTACCGCGACTCGGCAGCGCTGCTGACCCGCGGAGTGCCCGTCGCCGAGATCCTCGCCGCCTTCCGCGGGGACTGGCACTGCGGTTTCGACCCGCGTGAGTATCACGCCTCACCTGCGGCGACACCGCTGGCAACGCAGACTCTGCATGCCACCGGATTCGCGATGGCCGCGAAGCTCAAAGGCGAGGATGCAGCGACTCTGACCTTCCTCGGCGACGGCGCCAGCAGCGAAGGCGACACCCACGAGGCCTTCAACTTCGCCTCCGTGTGGCAGACCCCGACGGTCTTCGTGCTGCAGAACAACCAGTACGCGATCTCCACTCCCCTGCGGGAGCAGACGAACGCGACGATGCTCGCCGATCGCGCCGCCGGATACGGAATGCCGGGCCTGCGCGTCGACGGCAATGATGTCGCTGCCGTGTTCGCCGCCGTCGCCGCGGCACTCGAGCGCGGTCGGAATGGGGACGGTCCGACCCTCATCGAGTGCCTCACCTACCGGATGGAGTCGCACACGAACTCCGACGATCCGACGAAGTATCGCGACTCCGAAGAGGTCGAGCACTGGAAGCAGTTCGATCCCATCGACCGTCTCGAGAAGTATCTGCGAACGACCGGTGCCCTCGACGATTCGACGGTCGCAGAGGTCGCCGAGGCGGCTGAGACCCTGGCCGCGTCCGTGCGCGATGCGATGAACCAAGAGGCCGAGGTCGACCCGCGCGAACTCTTCGCCCACGTCTATGCGACCCCGCGCACGGCCCTTGCCGAACAGCAGCAGGTCCTCGAAGCCGAACTCGCCGCGGCAGGCCACGCATGAGCGTCGAAACAGGCACCGACCCGACGTCCGATCCGACCGCGGTGAACGACGAAACAGCACCGGCCGCCTCGGCGAGCACCGAACCGGCGACAATGGCCGCACCGTCATCGGTGACGATGACGAAGGCCCTCAACCAGGCGCTGCGCGATTCTCTGGCCGACGACGACACTGTGCTCGTCTTCGGTGAGGATGTCGGCCGCCTCGGCGGGGTCTTCCGCGTCACCGAAGGACTGAGGGCCGAATTCGGGTCGAACCGGGTCTGGGATTCCCCGCTTGCGGAGTCGGGCATCATCGGCACCGCAATCGGCATGGCGATGAACGGCATGCGCCCGGTGGTCGAGATGCAGTTCGACGCCTACGCCTACCCCGCGTTCGAGCAGATCGTGTCCCATGTGGCGAAGATGCGGAACCGGACGAAAGGCCGGGTCAGCCTGCCGATCACGATCCGGATTCCCTATGCCGGCGACATCGGCGGAGTCGAACACCACTCGGACTCGTCCGAGGCCTATTGGACGTCGACGCCGGGTCTGACCGTCGTCACGCCGTCGAATCCGGCCGATGCGTATTCGCTGCTGCGCGAGTCGATCGCCTCCGATGATCCGGTCGTGTTCATGGAGCCGAAGTCGCGGTACTGGATGAAGGAGACCCTGTCTCTGCCGGTGACGACGGCGCCGATGAATCGGGCCCAGGTCATCCGCGAGGGCACCGACGTCACCCTGCTCGCCTATGGTCCGACGGTGCGGACGGCGCTCGATTCCGCCGAGGCCGGGGCCGAGCACGGACTGTCCATCGAGGTCATCGACCTGCGCACGCTGTCGCCGTTCGATGATGAGACGGTGTCCGAGTCCGTGCGCAAGACCTCGCGCGCGGCGATCATCCACGAGGCCGCGCAGTTCGGCGGATACGGCGCCGAGGTGGCCGCCCGCCTCACCGAGCGCAACTTCACCCACCTGTCGGCCCCGATCCTGAGGGTCGCTGGATTCGATGTGCCGTATCCGTCGCCGAAGCTTGAGGAGTTCTATTTGCCCACCGTCGAACGCGTGCTCGATGCGCTCGAGTCCTGGGATTGGGAGCTGTGATGAGTGCTGATCTGAATACGGGCACGCGCGAGTTCATCCTTCCCGACCTCGGCGAAGGCCTCACCGAGGCGGAGCTGATCTCCTGGAAGGTCGAGATCGGGGACGAGGTCCACGTCGATCAGATGGTCGTCGAGGTCGAGTCCGCGAAGTCCGTCGTCGAACTCCCCTGCCCGTACGCCGGGCGGATCGTCAGCCTTCACGCGAACGCCGGGGACACCGTCAGCGCAGGTCAGCCCTTGCTCTCCGTCGCCGAGGCGAGCGCCGAGGCGAGCGCTGAGGCAGGCGCTGAGGCAGGCGCTGAGGCGGGCGCGGGCGCCGGGCCTGTGGACGGCGGCGAAACTGGTGCCGGCGAATCGAGCGGCGCGAACCTCATCGGCTACGGTACATCGGAGCCGAAGACCCGGTCGACGAAGAAGCGCTCGTTCGGCGGCAAGCACACGGCCGGGCCTGGTGCGGCCGAATTTGGTGCGGCATCCACTCCGAGCCCGGCTGAAGCGCCCGCTGTTCCGACCGTCACCCCGGACGCCCCATCGCAGCCGCCGGCAGAGACGTCGACCTCCACCGATGAGTCATCGACGGAGGCAAGCGAGCGCGTCTCCCCCGTCTCTTCCCCACTTGTGCGCAAGCTCGCGAAGGACCACGGCATCAGCGCCAAACACATGCCCGGCACGGGTCCGGGTGGGGTCGTGACCAGGGCCGATGTCCTCGCCGCGATCGAGTCGGGCACGGCTGCGAACGTCGAAGCGGCGAGCGCTCACGTCCCCGCGGGGACGTCACCAGCCGGCGAACCTCAGTCGACCACGCAACGCAGCGCCACCTCGGTGGGGGCACCTTCGCCTGTCGGGCGGGCCGACCGCGATACCCGCACCCCGATCACGGGGCTGCGGAAGGTCGTGTCCGAACGTCTCACGAAGTCGCGGCAGGAGATCCCCGAGGCGACGATCTGGCTCGATGTCGACGCCACCGAGCTGCTGGGCACGAAGCGCGCGCTCGAGGCGCGCACGGGTGAGAAGTATTCGCTGCTGTCCCTCGTCGCCCGCTTCGTCGTGGCCGGGTTGAAGAAGTACCCGATCATCAATTCTTCGATCGACACGGCCGCCGGCGAGATCGTCACCCACGGCGACATCAACCTCGGCTTGGCCGCGCAGACCCCGCGCGGGCTCATGGTTCCCGTTGTCCACGGGGCCGGCGAGATGAGTCTGAGGCAGATGCGCGACTCCGTGTCCGAGACCGTCGGGAAGGCCGCCTCGGGCAAGTTCGATCCGTCCGAGCTCTCCGGCGGCACGTTCACGCTGAACAACTACGGGGTGTTCGGCGTCGACGGTTCGGCCCCGATCATCAATCTCCCCGAGGTGGCCATGCTCGGTCTCGGTCGGATCAAGGACCGCCCGTGGGTTGTCGACGGCGAGCTCACGGTACGCAAAGTGATGTACCTGTCGTTCGTCTTCGACCACCGGGCGTGCGACGGTCAGGAGCCGAGCGAGTTCCTCACCTTCGTCGCCGACTGCATCGAGAACCCGATCTCGCTGCTGCCCGAGCTCTGACGAGCGCTCTCGATCAACTCGAAGCTCGAAAAAGTCGTCACCCGCGACGACTTTTTCGAGTTTCGCGTTGACTGAGCGGGGACGAACTCAGGCACCGAGCGACGCCGCTGCTCTTCCGATGTCGAGACGCGGCCAGTCCGCGAGATCCGCCAACATCTGCCGGTCGTGGGTGACGACGATGAGCGCCGCCGAGGCGGTCCCGAAGGACTCCGTGAGTTCGTCGACCAGCGAGGCGGACAGATGATTCGTCGGTTCATCGAGGATGAGCGCGTCGGGTTCGACCGCCAGACACATCGCCAGCTGGAGTCTGCGCTGCTGACCCTGCGAAAGTCGGTGAACCGGTGTTGTCGAGTCATCCGCCGAGAGCAGCCCGAGGTCCTGCAGGGTAAGGTCGCCGGACAGCGACGACCGTAGTGCATAGTCCTCGAACACACGGGCGGCGGTGTCGGCGGCGTTCCATTCGGGCACCTCCTGACTGAGCAGCTCGACCCGTGCCTGCGGATGTCTGTGCACCTCTCCGGAACTCGGATCGAGACGGCCGGTGAGGATGTCGAGAAGCGTCGACTTGCCGGTGCCGTTCGCGCCGGTGATGAGCAAGCGGTCGCCGGGAGCGATGCTCAGAGACACCGTCTGCCTCATCCGCCCTTCAACGGTGACCGATTCCGCTGCCAGCGGTGAGCCGCCTTCCGCTTCCCACCGCTCGTCATCGGATTCCGATACGTCCGGCCACTGCAGACGCAGAGGCGGTTCGGGCACTTCCACGGCGTGCCGTTCGAGGTCTTCGACGCGACGGTTGAAGGCCTGCACGACGCCGGCGGTCCTCGTCGCGCGAGTGTGCTTGCCGGTTCCCTTCGGCGGACGCCACCCCGTGCTCAATCGGGATCGGGCGTCATCGGCGGCTTCGGACAGTCGGGCGTGCTCGGCCACCTCGGCGAGGTAGTCCTGCTCCCAGTTCTCACGGTCCCGACGTTTCCCCGCCACCCATCCGCGGTAGCCGCCGGAGTAGTTCCGGGGGCGTCCGTCGCGACTCCGGTCGAGATCGAGGAATTCGTCGGCAACATCGTGAAGCAGCGCCCTGTCATGGCTGACCAGGGCGAATCCGCCGTGTCGGGTGCGCAGTCGCTCGGTGAGGAACGCCAGTGACTGGGCGTCGAGGTGGTTCGTCGGTTCGTCGAGCAACAGGATGTCGGTACTCGAGCCGAGGACGACGGCCAGACGCACTCGATAGCGCTGGCCGACCGAGAGGCTCGCGAGGCTCCGCGTCCGGTCCGAGCACGCGGAGAGTCCCGCCAGTGCCGTGTCGATGCGCCGCTCGCCGCCCCATGCGTCGAGGCGGGTCGCCAGGTCGAGGGCCTGCGTGAAGGCTTCGTCTGCTCCGGGCTCGTCCCGCGCCATTGCCTCGCCGGCGGCGTCGAGAGCGGCCAGCGCGGCCTTCTCCTGGCGCAGGGACTCATTGATGAGATCGCCGACCGTGCGGTTGTCGTCGGCGTCGAGCGCCTGCTCGAGCAGGGTGACGGTACCTGATCGCCGCAGCTCTCCCTGATCGGGTGGAAGGGTACCGGCGAGGACATGCAGCAGGGTCGTCTTTCCGCTGCCGTTCTCACCGACGACGGCCAGTCGCGAACCGGCGGAGACCGTCAAGTAGAGACCGGTGAGGATCTCGCGGTCGCCGCGCATGATGTGAATGTTCTCGGCGCGGATGTGTGCGGAAGATCCTGCGGGCAGGTCGAGTTCGGGGGATGAAGATGTTGATTTCGGCATCGTGGTCTTTCAGCTCGTCGTGGAGCCGGACAGCATGAAACCACCGTCCGGCGAGGGCCAGGACGGCGCACGAGAGTGATGTGAAGGGTCCCGCCGCCGTCAGCGGCGGCTACGGAGCCTTCTGGAGGGCATACCGAAATTCATGGCACCAATTCTAACAGCGGGATATTTCTGTATTAGTCCCGGGGACAGCGAGCCACTGGCGGAGTCGTCCCAAACGACAGGGCGAGCGGTGTGGTCGAAGTTCCAGCCATTCCAGGTCCAGACGATCAGGCCGAGCGCGGCTCCGGATGGATCTCAACCCGCAGGTTCAGCGCCTTGGTCACTTGCAGGACTGTTGACCAAGTCGGATTTCCATCCTCCGACAACGCCCTGTAGAGGCCGTCGCGGCTCATGCCGACTCGGCGAGCCAGGTCGCTCATATTTCCTGATCGAGCGATGATCCCGAGCGCCGCCGGAAGGGCACCCGGGTCATCCGCGGCATCTTCAAGGGCCGTCTCCAGCAAGATCGCGGCATCATCGGCAGTGGCAATGTGATCAGCGGCGTCGAAGATCGGATACTTCACGTCGTCAGTCATGTCCACCCTCCTTCCTCTGGTCCAGCTTCCAAGTATCAGCAAGCTTCTTCGCAGCGGCTATGTCCTTACCCTGCGTCGACTTGTCACCACCGCAGAGCAGCACGATCAGCTCAGACCCGCTCTGAAGGAAATAGATCCTGTAACCGGGACCGGAATTGATCTTGAGTTCAGACAACCCGTTTCCGATCGGTGCCACCTGGCCAGGATTCCCGTGCGCAAGCCGATCCAGTCGAAGCAGAATGCGGACACGAGCTTTCTCATCCTTGAGGCCCTTGAGCCAACGATCAAATGTTCGGGTAGTTCGAACAACAGCCACGTGTCGATTATATCTGACACTTTTGCGCTGCACCAGGGTCCGCATTGTCAGCTGACTGCTCGGTCATCTCCGTCAGCATAGCTCTCCGATTCCACACTTCGGACGGCCATTTCATCTGTGATTCATGGCACTAACCTTGCCGAGGCTGCCGACCGGCTGCCGGTGTCGAGTGAAAGAAGGTCGCTCATGTCGCAATGTGACGATTCGGCCCCAACGTCAGGGCCACCTCGGCGGCGGTATTCGCTGGTCCTCCTCATCGTTCCCGTCATTCTCTACGTCCTCACCCCGGTCGTGGCGAACTCGGTCGAGCCGCGTGTCGCCGGATTGCCGTTCATCCTCGCCTATACGATCGCGGTCACGATCCTCACCTGGCTCTTCGTGTGGATGACCGCTCGCGGCGACCGGTACTACCGGCACGATCTGCCCGAGCACATCCCCTCCGATGTCGCATTCGGTGAGGACCACGAGATCGAAGAGGCCGCGAAATGAGCACCCCCGCGATCATCGCCTGCATCATCTTCGGCCTCGCAATGCTCGCGACCATCGGCATCGGCATCTGGTCCGGCCGCGGCCGGGAGAGGTCGCTGGACGAATGGTCGGTGTCCGGGCGGGGGCTCGGCTTCGTCTTCATCCTGCTGCTCATGGCAGGCGAAACGTATACGAGCTTTTCGTTCCTCGGCACGGCCGGTTGGTCCTACTCCTACGGTGTGCCGATCCTCTACCTCATCGGGTACCTGAGCATCGGTCTCGTCGTCGCCTACCTCGTCGGCCCTCTGTTCTGGACCTATGCCGCCCGGCACAAGCTCGTCAGTCTCTCCGACATCGTCGAACACCGGTTCCGCTCGCGTGGGTTGGCGATCCTCGTGGCTGTCCTCGCGACGATCTTCATCGTCCCCTACATCCAGCTGCAGATTCAGGGCATGGGTGCAGTCGTCAACGCCATGAGCTACGGCGCGATCGACCTCAAGGTCGCCGCCATCGTCTCCTTCATCGTTGCCGAGGCGTTCATCCTCTTCTCCGGACTGCGCGGTTCCGCCTGGGTCAGCGTCCTCAAGGACGGACTGGTCATCCTCGCTGTTGCGTTCCTCGCGATCTACGTACCGCTGCACTATTTCGACGGCCTGGCTCCTCTGCTTGACCGCGTCGTGAGTGAGAAATCTCAGTGGCTGACCTTCCCCGGTGCAGGCGATGGCATCTACGGGGGTGCATGGTTCATCTCGACGATCATCCTCAACGGGATCACGATCACCGTGTTCCCCACGTCGATCGCCGGCTACCTGTCGGGCACCTCGGCGAATGCTCTGCGACGCAACTCGATCATTCTGCCCTGGTATCAGCTGCTGCTCCTCGTGCCGATGATGGTCGGGGTGGCTGCACTCTTCGTCGTCCCTGCCCTCAAAGACGCCGACCTGGCTCTGTTCTCCGTGGTCATCGACTCACTGCCAGCACCTCTGGTCGCACTCATCGGTGTCGCCGGTGCCCTGTCGGCCATCGTCCCGATGAGCGTGTACATGCTCTCAATCGGGTCGATGTGGGGACGGACTGTTTTGGGCGGCGGCTTGGCTGGACCGAAGCACGCCGCTTCGATGACGTCTGAGCAGCTGAACGCACGGGGCCTGCGGCAGAAGACACTGTCCCAGTGGGTGTGCCTGGCCGTCGGCATCATCGCCCTGATCATGAGCCTGCTCATGCCGGATGCGCTCGTCGAGCTCTCCGTGCTCAGCTACGAGGGCCTGGCACAGGTCGTGCCGGCCGCGTTGCTGTCTCTGTACTGGCCGCGCATGAGCAAGCAGGCAGCGGCTGCGGGTCTCATCGTCGGCTCCGTCGTCATGGTCGCCCTCCACTACACGGGACTCGACCCATTGCTCGGAATCAACGGCGGTCTCTGGTCTGTCGCGGCGAACCTCATCGTGGTCGTCATCGTCACGCTGGTCAAGCCAGACCCACGGTGGGCACCGAAAGCCCAGCGTCAGGCGCGCACCGAGGCGGCGGCGTTGTAGGTGCGAACCCCTCGATCAGCGCGAATCTCAAAAAGGTCGTCACTGGCGACGACTTTTTCGAGTTTCGCGTTGACTGAGCGGAAGCGAGCTCACCCGTCGAGCAGCGCTGCCGCGTACATCGGACGGGCCGCATCCGCGCTCGGCGGGTGGAAGAGCCCGGCCGTGGCATCGCGGAAGAGGCGGGAGAGTTCGTGCTTGTTGCCGAATCCGCTGCCGCTCGTGCACATCAGCGCGGTCTCGGCGCTGCAGCGGGCCGCCTCGGCGGACTTGATCCTCGCCCCCACCAGACGCAGCGGCCACCCGGAGCCGTGGTCGATGAGGTCATCGAAGTCCCGAGCATACGCGTCGATCATCGCCGTCACGGGCATGAAGTCGAGGTGGGCATCGGCCAGGCGCGTCCGGGCTTCGGGGACCTCGGCGAAGGTGACGCCGGCCTTCGCTGACTTCCGCTTGTGCAGTCCGGCGGCGCCCAGCTCGAGCGCACGGGCCGCGACTCCGGCATAGACGGCAGCGATGAGCAGCTGGAAGTTGCTCGTGATCGCGAAGGTGAGCAGATCGGGGTGTTTGCCGGCGGGGATGACGCGTGAGACCCGTTCGGGTTTCATCGGCACGTGGTCGAGGATCGTCGCCCGCGACTGCGAGGCCCGCATTCCCAGCACATCCCACTCGTCCGAGACCGTGATCCCGGGTGCATCGCGTTCGATGAATCCGTAGACGAGCTGCCCCTCGGCGGGCTCGTCCGCATCGAGACCGGCGATCCCGTCGTCGTCGGAGGCCACGGCACCGTGGACGATGAGCCTGGTCCACACAGGAGACAGCGAAGTGAAGATCTTGACCCCGGTCAGTTCGTATCCGCCGTCGGACGTCGGCACCGCCTCGGTGTTCGAGCCCTGCAGCACCCAGTCGTTCGACGGCTCCGAGATGCCGAAGGCGAAGATCTCGCCGGCCATGACCTCGTCGAACACCCAGTTCAGCGAGTCGTCGCCGCGATCGGACAGCGCCTTGACCACTCCGGTGGTCATGAGGTGCATGTTGATCGCCAGCGCCGTTCCGGGCGCCGCCGCTGCCAGCCTCTGCTGCAGTCGGGTGACCTCGAACAGGCTCAAACCAGGCCCGCCGTGGGACTCGGGCACGAAGAGGGTGAGGTAGCCGAAGTCCTTAAGCTCGGCGAGATCCTCGTCGAAGAATCGGTTCTCGCGGTCATAGACGTCGGCTCGTTCGCGGAATCGTTCGAGCACATCATCGGGCAGGTACCGCGCGGCGAGTTCGCTCACGCGTGTCTCACGGTCGGTCATCGTCTCTCCTTCGTCGAGGGGTCGGTCGCTTCTGCTGACGGTGTTGTGGGTTGCGCGGTGCGGCGCAGGATGATCGCGCTGTTGTGCCCGCCGAAGCCGAACGACGTTGACAGCACGGTGTCAACGGCCGCCTCGGCGAGGTTCGGTTCACCGCCCATCTCACGGGCGTGACCTGTGACGATGTCCCAGTCGGGGAACTCGTTGTCGTCGAGGTTGAGCGTCGGCGGCAGCGTCTGATCACGCATCGACAGGGTCGCGATGATCGCCTCGACGACCCCCGATGCGCCGAGGAGGTGCCCTGTCGTCGATTTCGTGGCCGAGATCGGGGTCGACCGTCCCGCCTCCCCCAGGGCCGCGCCGAAGGCGGCGAGTTCGGCGCGGTCGCCGGCCGGTGTGCCCGTGGCGTGAGCGTTGATGTGGTCGATATCGCAGGGTTCCAGCCCTGCATCGCTCACTGCCTGGACCACCGCCGAAGCGGCTCCCCGTCCGCCCGGATGCGGGTTCGTCGGGTGGTGGGCATCGCTGGCGGCGCCAAATCCGACGAGCTCGGCCAGCGGCGTCGCCCCACGTGAGGCCGCCGAGTCGGCGGATTCGAGGAGGATCGCGGCCGCACCTTGGCTCATGACGAAGCCGTTTCGGCCCCGGTCGAAGGGGCGGCTGGCGGCGGTCGGATCGTCTTCGTATCCGGCGGCGAGCGCGCGCATGTTCGCGTTCGAGGCGAGATTGACCGGGCCGAGGCAGTCCTCCATGCCGACGACGAGCACGGCGTCGGCGTAGCCGTGGCGGATGCGGCGCATCGCCTCGCCGACGCCGATCGCCCCGGACGCGCACGTTGCCGAGACTCCCTGTCCCGGACCGCGCAGGTCGAAGCGCTGGCTGATGAGCGCGGCCGCGGAGTCCGGTGCCCCGTGGATGGCGAGCGTCAGCGGGACGGAACGAGGACCGTCGGCGTCGAGGGCGCGGGTTGCTGCCTGCATGGCGTCGACGGGTCCCGATCCGGTGGCGGCGATGACGGCTGTGCGGTCGCGGTCCCAGGGCAGATCCTCGGCCGGCGCCGGGATTCCGGCTTGGCGCAGAGCCTGTTCGGCCGCGGCGATGGCCCAGTGTTGGACGGGGCTGAGCCGGCGGGCGAGCGCTCGGGGCAGGACCGTCTCGGCGTCGAAATCCCGGATCTGCCCGCCTATGCGTACCGCAAGATCATCGAACTGCTCACCTGCGAGAACGTCGATGGCGCTGGTTCCGGTGCGCACGGAGTCCCAGAGGGCTTCCGGATCCCGCCCGCTGGGGGTGATCGCGCCGAGTCCGGTGATGACGACCCGCTGGCCGTCCGTACCGCGTTGGAGTGTGTTCACAGCCGTGTTCCCTGTCCGCTCATGATGAGGTCAACGGTTTCGGCGCGCCGAATCTTCCCGCCGATGGTCCGCGGCAGCCGCTCGAGTGCAAAGAAGCGGCGCGGCACGAACTGCGGTGCGAGTCGGGCCCGGGCATGAGCGAGCAGCGCTGCCTTGTCCGCACCTGATCCCTCGATGACGAGGGCGACGATGCTGCCGAGACTGTCATCGGGCACCGCGATCGCACACACCTCGCCGAGGCGGCCCGCCCCGTCCCGTCCGGATGCTTCGTTGAAGCCCTCGAAGGCCCGTTCGACTTCGGGCAGGGACACCTTGTGTCCTCCCGTGATCGCGAGGTCGCCGGCACGGCCGGCGAGTTGGAGCAGACCGTTCTCGATCCGCCCCTGGTCCCCGACGCTCGCCCACCCATCTGGCCCTTGCAGACGGGCGTCGGTGGTGCCGGTGACGTAGCCGTCGGAGCAGGCGGCGGCATTGATCCACAGGGTGCCGATCTCTCCCTCGGGCAGGCGCTGTCCGTCATCACCGCGCACCTCGGCGCCGATCGTGTCATAGACGGTGATCCAGGTGCCGTCCCCGTCACGGCTGTCGCCGATGAAACCGATCTCGGCGGCACCGTAGTAGCTGATCAGTCGGGTGTCGGGGAGAACCTCGGCGAGTGCTGAGCGGATGGATGCGGGCAGGTTCGCTCCCCCGGTGACGACGAGGTCGAGACCGTGGAAACGGGCCGGTGATCGGCGGGCCGCCTCGGCGAGGGCCTTGACCACGGCAGGCACGGCGACGATGCGGGTGATGGCTTCGTCCGCGATGCGCGCACCCATGGTGAAGGGGTCGAAGCCATCGGCGACGTGGACGCTGCCGCCGGTGGCGAGGCATTCGACGATCGCGTAGAGGGTGAGGCTGTAGGACACGGGGCCGGGCGCCAGGGTGGCCACGCCGGGGAAGGGTTCGAGGTAGGCCGAGGACACGGCCACGTTGTCTCGGTACTGCTGGCGGGTCTTGATGAAGGCCTTCGGGTTGCTCGTCGTGCCCGAGGAGAAGAGCATGAGGAACGGTTCGGATGCCTCGCGGACGCTCGGCGGGGTGGTGTCGGCGGGATCGACCGCGGCCTCGCGAGCCCGGAAGTCCGCGGCGGTGATGACGGTTCCGGTCCAGCCTGCGGCGGCGAGCGCCTCGGCGAGTTCGGTCGAGTCGCTGATGACAAGCCCGATGCCGGTGCATGTGATGACTCCGACCTGGTGATCCAGCGGCCACCGGGGATCGACCGTCGCCGAGACCGCACGGAACCCAGCGAGGCCGGCGATGATGCGGGAGGTCTCGAACGCCGAGGTCAGACTCACTGCCGTGATCGGGATCCCGTGGGTTTCGGGGGCCGGTGTCGGCGGCTCCGTCTGCCCTGCGTGCAGGGCGGAGACGGCGGCGAACAGCGTGGCCGAATCGTCGACGAGCTCGGCATAGGTGAGACTGCGGACTCCTGCGTCCTCGTCCGGTCCGCCGACGATGGCCAGCTGCTGAGGATCGGCGGCCGCAGTCTCGAGGATCCTCGATGTGATGGGCAAGTGCGGCCTCCTCGAAATCGATTCTCCCGGCTCGAACCGGGCACCGGTCCCCAGTATAGGAGCCGTATGGAGTGGGGTTGTGCCCCCGCTCTCGGCTCGCACCCACCGGAGTCCACGACAATGGGAGCATGAGCGAGACGGGGAGCGACGGAGCATACGAGCGCGGCTGGCAGTACGGCGATCAGATCCTGTGGACCTACACGAATCCGGCCCACCCCGGATTGGTCGATCAGCGCCCGGTCACGGTCATCGCCGATGACGAACGCCATCTCGCGGTGTGGTTGGAATCCGGCACACGGATGCTCCATCACGTTCTCGCCGACGGCAGGGGAATCCGCGAGGCCGATGGTCCGGCGCGGTTCGGCGCACCACGGGCCCAAGGCGTCAAGGACTGGCAGGGTCCGGGAATCGTGGCCGTGTTCCAGCCCGGAGTCGCCTATTCCGTATGGTTCTTCCTGACTCGCTCGGGCCTCCGCGATTCTTTCTACGTCAACCTCGAAGACCCGTATACCCGATTCGAGAGCGGGATCCTCACCGCCGACCACGTCCTCGACATCGTCGTCGATGCCCCCGGTGGCTACCGCCTCAAGGACGAGGATGAACTCAACTTCGCCTTCGATGCCGGGATGTTCTCCGCCGAGCAGGTCGCGCGGATCCGGTCGGCAGCAGAGACCGCGATCGCCGACATCAGCGCCTGGCGGTTCCCCTTCGACTCCGACTACCCGCACTTCCGGCCGAACCCCGACTGGCCGATCCCCACCCTGCCAGCCGACGCGGCCTGGGATTTCGAGACCCGGTGATGCGCTGCGCGAGCGCGAAAAACGGGCTGAGCGTCGAGGCACGCATGCGCACATGCGTTTGTCGAAACTCAGCCCGTCTCTCGGCGCGATTGCCGCTCAGCGGCCGATCATGCTCAGCACTGCGTCAGTCAGCCACGTAGTACATGCGCTTGTTGACGAATTCGTCCATGCCGTAGGGGCCCAGTTCGCGGCCGAAGCCCGAACGCTTGGTGCCGCCGAATGGAATCTCCGCACCTTCGCCACCTGGGGTGTTGACGTTCGTCATGCCCACGTCGAGACGCTGAGCCAGCTTCGCAGCACGCTCGGGGTCCTTCGCGAACACGGCGCCGCCGAGGCCGAAGCGGGTGTCATTGGCCAGCTTCAAAGCGTCATCGTCGCTGCCCACCTTGTACACGGTGGCCACGGGGCCGAAGAGCTCCTCACGGTAGGCGTCCATGTCCGAGGTGACTCCGGTCAGCACGGCAGGAGAGACATAGGCCGAACCGTCGTCGGCAAGTTCGCCGCCAACGAGGGTCGCGCCCTGTTCGACTGCACGGTCGAGCTGCTTGCGCAGGTTTTCCGCGGCACCACGCGAGGACATCGGCGAATATTTGCCGTCGCCCGCCTCGTCGGGGGTGCCCTTCGTCCAATCCTGGGCGCGCTTAGTCAGCCCGGACACGAAGTCCTCGTAGATGTCGTCCATGACGATCATGCGCTTGTTCGCGTTGCAGACCTGGCCGGTGTTGTAGAGGCGGGTGCCCCATGCGGTGTCGACGGCCTCGTCCATGTTGTCCGTGTCGAGGACGATGTAGGGATCGGATCCGCCGAGTTCGAGGACGGCCTTCTTGAGGTTCTTGCCTGCAGTCGCGGCCACGGCCGAGCCGGCCCGCTCGGAGCCTGTCAGCGACACACCTTCGACGCGGTCATCGGCGATGATGGTCTCGATCTGCTCGTGTGTGGCGTAGATGTTGTTGTACACGCCCTCCGGGATGCCGGCTTCCTTCATCATGTCGGCGATGATCGCCGATGACCGGGGGCAGATCTCCGCATGCTTGAGGATGATCGTGTTGCCCAGCACCAGGTTCGGCGCAGCGAAGCGCGCAACCTGGTAGTAGGGGAAGTTCCAGGGCATGATGCCCAGGAGTGCTCCGACGGGTCGGCGCTGGATGAAGGCCTTGCCGCCCGACATCGATTCGATGGGCTCGTCCGCGGCGAACTTGGGTCCGTTGTCCGCGTAGTAGTTGAAGATGGCCTCGCAGAACTCGGCTTCCTCGATGCCTTCGGCGACGGGCTTGCCCATCTCCAAGGCGATGACCGTTGCGAGTTCTTCCTTGCGCTCACCGAACAGGGCGGCGACCTTGTTCACGATCGCGCCGCGCTCTTCGATGGTCTTCTCGCGCCAGGCCAGGTAGCCCTTGTGAGCCGCGTCGAGGACCTCCTCGATCTGCGCATCGGTGGCGTTGTCGAACGATTCGACGACCTCGCCCGTGGCCGGGTTCTCGACACGGTAGCCGCCTGCAGCACTGCCTACATTGCTCATTCCAGACTCCTTTGACTAGCGACGCCCTTGTAGCGCCGGATAAGGCGTTTGCATCGCTGTTGCCGCCGAAATCGACGGATCGCGTATGCCTGCCTCTCACGCTATCAACACGTGACGTGTGCAACAAGTGCCGGAACCTGGGGGAATCATCAGTGCGTGACGACCTGGAGCGGTCTCGCCGAGGTTGTGCGGATTTCGCGGACAATGTCACGAAATCCGCATCCTCGGCAGGTCGTACTCACGGTTTCTGCACCGCCCTGCGGCGCTCGTTCAACGCCGCGTCGAGACAGAGAGCCTCAGAAGATGGAGCTGTAGGCGTTGAGCGCCAGCTGTCCGCCGAGGTGGGCGTAGAGGACCGTCGAATCCTTCGCCACCGTGCCGCTTCCGACGAGGTCGAGCAGCCCCGCCATCGACTTGCCCTCGTAGACGGGGTCGAGGATGACGCCTTCGAGTTCGGCGGTGGTGCGGATCGCGTTGACGGTCGTCTCGTCGGGGATGCCGTAGGCAGGGCCTTCCCAGCCGGAGCGGATGTCGACGTCAGCATCGGTGATCTCCCGACCGAGGCCGATGAGGTCAGCGGCATTGTTCGCGATGCGTTTGACCTGGTCACGGGTCTTGTCCAGGGTCGCAGAGGCGTCGATGCCGATGACCTGGCGCTTGGGACCTCCGGCCGCCTCGAGCGCGGCGAAGCCTGCGATCATTCCCGCGTGAGTGGAGCCGGTGACCGTGCAGACGATGATCGTGTCGAAGAAGACGCCGAGCTCCCTCTCCTGTTCTGCGACCTCGTAGGCCCAGTTGACGAAGCCGAGTGCACCGAATTTGTGCTCCGAGGCACCGGCCGGAATGGGGTAGGGCCTGCCACCTGCGGCCTCCACCTCGGCGATGGCGTTCTCCCAGCTCGAGCGGATGCCGATGTCGAATCCAGCGGAGTCGAGGTGCACATCGGCGCCCATGATGCGGGAGAGTTCGATGTTGCCGACTTTGTCGTTGACCGGATCGTCCCAGTCGACCCAGCGTTCCTGGACGAGCCGCGACTTCAGTCCCAGGTGTGCCGCGACGGCCGCGACCTGCCGCGTGTGGTTCGACTGGTAGCCGCCGATCGAGACGAGCGTGTCCGCGTCAGAGGCGAGGATGTCGGGAACGATGTATTCGAGCTTGCGGGTCTTGTTACCGCCGAACGCGAGTCCGGAGTTCACGTCTTCGCGCTTGGCCCATACCCGGGCCCCGCCGAGGCGGTCACTGAGTCGCTTCAGCTCGTGGACCGGGCTGGGCCCGAAGGTCAATGGGTAACGTTCGAAATCGGTGATTGCCATGGTGCCCTCTTCGTTTGGTGAAGCCGGTGTGGTCTGGTGAAACTGGAGTCGTCTGGTGAAGCCGGTGATGAGTCCTTGCGATATGCAATATATTGCATTCTGCGAAGGACTACAATGGGTCGAGCACGATATCCCATATGCCAGGACCGCCGAGCAGATCACCCCAACGACAGGATCGAGAGAGGTCGAGAGTGCCGATTCCCACGAATGCACCGATTCCCCAGCGCAGACTGCTGCGCGACGACGTCTACCGCTCGATCCGCGACGCCATCGTCCGAGGCCAGCTGGCACCCGGGGAACAGCTGCGCGACCAGGAGCTGGGGGCCTGGCTGCAGGTCTCGCGCACCCCCGTCCGGGAGGCGCTTCAACGCCTGGCACAGGCTGGACTGGTCGTGGCAGAGCCCGGACGCATGACCCGCGTGGCGCCGGAGAATCCCGAGGCAGTCGTCCACGCTCGCCAGATCGCGGCCCAACTGCACGCCCTGGCCATGAGCCTGGCCTTCCCGAACCTCAACGTATCCGATGTCTCCGCAATGGAAGCCGCCAACAATGAGCTGAGATCGGCACTGAGAGACTCCGACATCGACGCGGCCATCGCCGCCGATGACGCATTCCACGAGGTGGCCCTGGTCCGCAGCGGCAATCCCCTCATTCCCGAACACCTCGAGGTCGTCACCGCGACACTCCGGCGAGCCGAATATCTGCACTTCGACTCCGTCAAGGGCTCGGCCTCACCCGAGCAGCATGACCAGATCATTGCCGCCGTCCGCGCCGGCGAAGCCGACCGCGCAATGGCTCTGACCTGCGAGAACTGGTCGACGCTGACCAGCCACGGCGCCGACTGACTGAGCCTGCTGACTCCCCCGCCACTTCCGCCTGCCAACACAGTCCGATGACGCCCCTGGGTCGATCGCGCCCACAATAAGTCATCAAGTGATTAGATGTCTCGTGTAGAGTGGCGCCCACGATCACCGACGATCAAAGGAAGAACAATGCATTCGACGACGAAACGCATACTGTCCATCGGCCTGACTCTGGCGCTCCTGCTCAGCCTGGCCCTCGCCCTCACCCCACGATTGACCGCGGCCGCCACCCCGCCGAACCAAGCAGACAGCCGCTCCTCACCCGGATGCGGAGTCGAGCAGAAGCCCGGAAACGACCAGGGAACGATCACCTCGGCGGGAGAGGATCGCACCTACCGGATCAACATCCCCCGCGACTACGACATCACCTCGCCGATGCCGCTCATCCTCGGCTTTCACGGCCGCGGCTCCGATGGGGCGGAGTTTCAGAACTACACCGGACTTCCCGAACTGCCTGCCATCACGGTCTTCCCCGACGGCATCGCCGAGGACGGAAAACGCTCCTGGCAGGGCGCGCCCTACGCCAGCGGCGCCGATGACGTTCGCTTCGTCGCCGACCTCCTCGACTCGCTAGAGGACGACCTCTGCATCGACCTCAACCGCGTCTTCGCAACCGGAAAATCCAACGGAGGCGGCATGGTCTCGGTCCTCGCCTGCCAGCTGCGGGACCGATTCTCCGCCTTTGCCACGATCGCCGGCGCCTACTACCCGCAGTCCTTCGACGGCTGCGACTACTCCGAACCGACGCCGATGCTCGCCATCCACGGCACGGGCGACGCCACCATGCACTACGAGGGAGGCGAGCGCCAGGGCGAGACCTACCCATCGGTGCGCACCTGGCTGGAGCCCTGGGCCGAGGCCGCGGACTGCACCGGCTCGAAGGATCGGAAGGTCGGCAAGAGGGGTGAGAAGGTCGTGCGCACCAAGTGGCAGAACTGCCGGGACGGAGTCGATGTCGAACTCTATTCTGTTGCCGACGGCGGTCACGTCTGGCCAGGTGAGACCATGTACAGCGGTGGTGGATATGTCACGCAGGATTTCTCCGCCACGGACACCCTGTGGGAGTTCTTCAAGGACCATCCGAGGGCCGAACCTGCCCACGAGTGACCCTTGACACACGATTCACTAAGTGATTAGATGACTTAAACACTTGAAGGAGAGTGCCATGACAGCACCCATCGGACTCGTCGAACGACTCACCCGCGAGATCGTCGACACGATTCGCACCCAGAACCTGCAGCCCGGTCAGACCCTGCCCTCGGCAAAGGCCCTGGCTGAGCGCTTCGAGGTCACCGTCCCCACCGTCCGCGAGGCCCTGCGCCGCCTCGAGGCCACAGGATCGGTCGAGCTCAAGCACGGTTCCGGCACCTATGTGCGAGAGGCGATCAACCGTCGCATCCTCGACAATCCGCACTACGTGCCCGTGGATCTCGCCGCAGCCATCGAGCTTCTCGATGCACGCATCGCCATCGAACCCGGCATCGCGGAACTCGCGGCCAGCGTCCAAGGTGACAGTGCCGTGGAGACGATGGAGACCGCGGTCGACAACGCCCTGCAGCTGCACACCGAGGTGCCCGCGGGTCACTTCCACGTCGAGCTGGCCAAGGCCTCGGGGAATCGGGCGCTGCACGAAATGCTCGTCTCCCTGCTTGCCATTCACTCCCGCACTCAGCAGGCGGCCCGCTTCACCTACGATCGCCTCCGCGACCACGACGAGCACGCCGACATCCTCGATGCGATCAAGCGCGGCGATGGCCTCGAAGCATCGCACCGGACGCGCAAACACCTCGAGAGCATCAAAGCCGCGGTGCTGGCCGATTGGTCGGAACAGTCTGCAGCCGATTCGTCGGAGTCCACCACCACTGAAGGAACCGAACAGTGACCCGGCAGAGCGTGGCCGAGATCCGACCACAGGTCCGCAAGTACGGAGAGCTGACCTCGCTCGAGGTCGAGGTTGCCAAGGCGAATGACGCCCTCCTCATCCTGCCGGTCGGCGCCTGCGAGCAGCACGGGGACGGACTGCCTGTGAGCACCGACAGCATCCGGGCCGAGCATGTGGCCACGGCAGTGGCGGAGGAGTTGGCAGGCAGGGCCTTTGTGCTCCCGAGCATCGACTACGGGGTGTCCCCTCACCACGGAAACCTGCCCGGCACCATCACACTCGACCCGCGGACCTTCGTCGACATCGTCACCACGGTCGCCGGCCAACTCAGCGACTCCGGTTTCACCCGCATCCTGGTGATCACCGGCCACGGGGGCAACATGGCCGCCCTCGGCGTCGCCCAACAGGTGCTGCTGGGAACGCATCCGAATCTCACCTTCGCCTATTCGCCGGTCAGCGCCCTGGCCACCGAGTCCACCGCAACACTGCCGCGCACCGAGGTCAGCGGGCATTCCGGGGAATCCGAAACCTCACAGATGCTGGCCATCGACGACCACCTCGTCGATTCCCCTCGGCTCACTGCCGGAGCCACTGCCCTCGCTGATCTCTCACCACGGGCACGGCTGAGCCGGACGAAGTCACCGACGAGTGCCGTCACCTTCGACCAGTACTCCGAGAACGGGGTCCTCGGGGATCCCCGCACCGCCACGGCCGCGGCCGGGGACGACATCCTCGGCGAAATCATTGCGAAACTCGTCGCCTACTCCCGGGAGATGCTGCGACTATGACAGCCGACCTCAGCTAGTCCGCACACCTCTCACCCGGGCTTCCTCACCACCACTTTCACATCTCTTCGCCACAGCGGCACCATTTCACTTCAGTCCCACCTCTCTGACCGATGGAGTTCACGGGTACAGCCGAGTCGTGCCCAAATGCTCCTCCTCTCACCTGGACGAACAGGAGCCAGACATGGAAACGACCACCACCGACAAGCCCACTCAGGAACGCCTCCCGGCAGTCATCCGATTCCTCAACGTGATCGAAACCGTCGGCAACAGACTGCCACATCCGTTCTGGCTGTTCTGGATCCTCGCGGGAATCCTCGCCGTCCTCAGCCTCATCCTCTCCGCCATGGGAGTCGGGGTGAACGACCCCGGCACCGGGGAATGGACCCCGGTGAACAACCTGCTCAGCGGCGAGGGAATCGCGATGGCCGTGAGCATCTCGCTCGATGCCTACCAGTCGTTCCCGCCGCTGATCACGATCATGGTCGTCATCATGGGAGTGGCACTGGCCGAGCGCACCGGGCTGCTGTCGACGGCGATGAAGGTCTCGATCGCCAGGGTTCCCGCGTCCCTCATCGTCTTCACCGTCGCCTTCATGGGAACGGTCTCCCACGTCGCCTCGGCGGCGGCCTATGTCATCCTCGTCCCTTTGGGCGGCATGGTATTCAAGGCGGTCGGGCGCTCCCCCGTCCTCGGTGTCATCGTCGCCTACACCTCGATCGCCTCGGGATACGACGCCAGCCCCATCCCGACGCCCAATGACGCGATCTTCGCAGGAATCACCTCGGCGGCGGCGAACATCATCGATCCGGACTACATCGTCACTCCGATCGGCAACTGGTACTTCAACATCGCCAGCTCCATCCTGCTGGCCATCGTCATCACCATCGTCACCGAACTCGTGCTCACCAAGCGTCAGAACCTCGAAGCTGACGAGGACGCCGAACACGAAGACCTGGTCATCACCGCCAAGGAGCGGTCGGCGCTGCGGTACTCGATGTTCGCAGTGATCGCGATGCTCCTCTTCGTCGTAGTCCTCGTCGTCCCGGACAATGCTCCCCTGCGCGGGGACGGTCCCATCGGCGAGTCCCCGTTCCTCACCGGCATCGCATTCATCATCGCCATGATCTTCGGCGTCGGCGGAATGGTCTACGGGTTCCGTGAGGGCACGATTGAGAAGTTCGCCGACGTCCCCAAGCTCATGAGCCAGGGCATCGTGTCCATGGCCCCCGTCCTCGTCCTGTTCTTCGCGATCGCCCAGTTCCTCGAGTACTTCGCGTGGACGAACATCGGCATGCTCGTGTCCGTGTCGAGCTCGGAACTGTTCACCGGCCTGGGGCTGCCGACGTGGGTGATCTTCATCCTCGTACTGATCGTTCTCTCGATCGTCAACGTCCTCATCACCTCAGGCTCGGCGATGTGGGCGATCATGGCCCCGGTCATCGTGCCGATGCTCATGCTCCTCGACGTCCCACCCGAGACCTCGCAGGCCCTCTTCCGCATCGCCGACTCGGGTTCGACTTCGATCACCCCGATGAGCCCCTACTTCATCCTGGCCCTCGGCTTCATGCAGCGCTATCAGAAGTCCGCAGGCATCGGCACCCTCGCCTCCCACACCCTGCCGCTGGCGGTGTGTATGACGATCATGTGGAGCCTGCTGTTCTTCCTCTGGTGGGGCCTGGGAATTCCACTCGGACCGGACGCCCCCGTACGGTGATGATCTGGCGCGCGAGAGACTGCGAATGACATTCGCTCGACACTCCGCAGCAGGTACACCTGCACAATGGTTCACCGAAATGGTTCCACTCCTGGTCAGGAACCTTGTTTCCACCCTCGGCACCGATAGCACAAGGGGTATTTCCACAGGCGTTGTCGAAAAAGCGCCCAGAAAAGTTATTGACTCGATATAAATGACCGATATACTCGTCGGTAACACCCCGCAGTAACATACATCACAACGAGACGAGATACGTCACGGTGCGACGCCGACATAGCTGTCGGCCTCCGGAGGAGGATCAATGAAGTTCCCGAAGCTCAGCAACAGCATCCGCAAGATCGGCAGATCACACACAGGTCGAATCGCCCTAGTCGCGATTCCTACGGGTGTCGTCTCCGCCATTTTGATGGGCGGGGTAGCTCAGGGCGCTGTTCCAGTTTCATTCGCGGTGTCAGGAACTCAGTTCCAGATCACCTCCTCGCAGCTCGAGGGAACAGGCTTCTCCCAGTACAGCGGGTACGCCAAGGACGCAGAGGGTGGAAAGCACTCGGTTGTGACCGCCAACATCAAGGACGCCACGCTGGAGAACCTCTGCCAGTCGGCAGTCGCGGACACGCCGATGGGCAAGGTGGGTGTGCTCATCAAGGCCGGCGGTAAGGGAACTCCTGCATCGGCCAAGGACCTGCAGATCGGCATGACGGGACTCCGTGGCGACGCCGAGTTCAAGAACATCCGCATCGGCGTCGACGCATCCGACGTCAACACTGCGGAGAAGGGGACCAAGGGCGACTTCGCCCAGGACGCCGACACAATCTCGATCAAGAAGCTGGAACAGGACTCGTGGAGCACCACAGCCTCCGTGTTCACCCTGAAGGACATGGAGCTGAAGCTCACTGACGGATCCGAGACGTGCTTCTGATGAAGGAAGCCGCAATCAACGATCAGCAGACCGACAGGCAGGAGGACTCCGTGCAGCGTACGAATCTGCTCGCGTTGTCCCGCCGATCACGCCGCAACAGTGAGCGCGTGGAGGCCCAGCCCGAATCGACCGTTGAGACGGCCGAATTCGCCGCTGCGACATCCGGTCGTGACGATGCCAATCGTGAGGATGCCACCAACGAAGCAGCCGGTCACGAAGCGACCGGTAGCGAAGCGGCGGGTCACGAAGCAGCCGATCGCGAAGATGCTGCTAGTGAAGATGCTGCTCGTGAAGGAACCGGTCGCAAGGGAACCGGTCGCGAGGATGCCCCAAAGCGTCACCGCTTCCGGAACTGGCGTCGCCAGCGTCCCTTCATCGGCGGAGTGCTGGCCGTGCTCGGCGGAGTCGAGCTCTTCTTCTCCGGGCAGCTCGACACCGGCAACCTGCAGGTTCAGTTCGGCATCGAGGGTCTGCAGGCCACGGTCATTCCGATCGCTCTCGTGGTGCTCGGGCTCCTGTCGATGTTCAGGCCCACGCATCACGTGTTCTACGGGATCATCGCTCTCGTTCTTTCGGTCTACTCGCTCATCGGGGTCAACCTCGGCGGGTTCATCCTCGGAATGCTGCTGTCCTCGATCGGATCGATTCTCATTGTCGCCTGGATGGGACCTCGGAAGCCGAAGTCCGACGCTCCAAGCTCGGACGCTCAGGCACCAGCTGCCGGGCGGAGGGAAGACACTCAATCCGCAGGTGAAGAGGGCGTTGCATGAGGGCGCCCAGCCGCCGCACGGCGTCGCTCCTGGCGGCAGCTGCCCTCATCGTCCCGTCTGCTGTGGGAGTGACAGCGGCAGCACCGGCTCACTCATCTCCACTGTGCAATCCGCTGTTCGGATGTGAGGATTCGGAATCGAAGGAGCCGAGTCCGGATGTGAAGCCCACGGCACCGATCTCTCCGGAGATTCCCGTGAAGCCGAAGGATCCGAAGTCGCCGGGACCCACCGACGAACCGACAGACGAACCGACTGAGACGCCGACGGATGAACCTTCCGAGACGCCTACAGACGAACCGTCAGACGAGCCCACCGATCCAGGTGGGTTGGGGGTCAAGGATCCAGATGAAGAGCCGGATGATGGGGAGCTGAACGGCGATTTCCCGAAGGATGCTCAGCTCGATGAGAACGCTCCGATCTTCACTAAGACTCCCGCGGCCATGGGCTCTGAGTCACTGTCATTCAAGGGGCTCAAAGGGATCTCGTTCGCAGCTGTTCCGACCGCCGACGGCGGGAAGATCACCACGCTGAAGATCCAGGCCGAGGAGATCTCTATCGACGGGTTCTCCCTCACGGTGCGTCCGCCGGAGGAGAAGGAAGGACTGTTGACCACCGCTGACACGATGACGCTCAAGGGCGATGTCACGGTGTACATCGGTTCGATCACCGCCACGACGAAGAACGGCGATTCGCTGACCCTGGGTCCCGAAACGCCGCCGACCATGGACGATGTCGAACCTGGACTCCTGCGAGTCACGATGGGATTGGTCGGTTCCACCGCCGATTCGATCAACTACTCGAACACCGACCAGGAGCTCAAGGAAGCCTGATCACGACCGCGTCGACTCGTTCGTCGCACACGCGTCACCTACAAGAGGCCCGTCGTTTCCCAGCATTGCGTACTGCTGGGAAACGGCGGGCCTCTTCATCCGTCCTTGCTCATCTTCATTCGTCCCTGCTCAGTCGCCCCTCTTCGCACGTTCCAGCTTCTTGGCTTTGAGCGAATCCCGCACCTCACGTAGTTTGTCGCGCTTACGACGACGTCCCGCCTCGGCGGCCTTGATCTGCTCCGCGGTCGGTTCATGATCACCCATGCCGACCTGCAGCTCGGCCGGTGTGATCTCACGCATCACGCCGACGTCGATGCGCTTGCGCAGCCGCAGAATCTCAAGGCGCAGAATCCGGGACAGGAAGTACAGGCCCAGCAGGTTGGGGAAGGCCATGAGGAAGAAGATGGCATCGGAGAACGCGATGACCGATTCCAGTGACATGGAGGCACCGACGATGACGGCCAGGATCCAGAAGATCTGATAGGCCTTATCGGCCTTCTTCGAATTCCCCGTCAGATATCCCAGGGCCTGCTGGCCGTAGTATCCGTAGGCGAGGATCGTCGAGAAGGCGAAGAGCACCACGCAGATGGTGAGCAGGATCGGGAACCATCCGGCCACCGTCGCGAACGCCTCGGAGGTCAGACCGATCCCATCCTCCGAGCTCGACCCGTAGAGACCGGTGGTGATGATCGCCAATGAGGTCAGGGTGCAGATGATGACGGAGTCGATGAGCGGCTCCCACATCGCCACGAAGCCCTCGGTCGCAGGCTTCGTCGTCTTCGATGCTGCGTGGGCCATGGCCGCCGAACCGATGCCGGCGGCGTTCGAGAACAGGGCCCTCTGAATACCGACGATGGCCACACCGATGACTCCGCCGGTGAGACCATCAGGGGTGAAGGCACCGGTGAACATGAGTGCGAAGGCATGCGGGATCTCACCGATATTCATGACGAGGATGACGAGGATGCTGAGGAAGTAGAGAATCGCCATCATCGGAGTCAGCTTCGACGTCCACTGGCCGATCTTCTTGATCCCGCCGAGGATGACCAGTGCCGTCAGCGCCGCGACGACGGCGCCGATGAGCCACAGCTTGTCGGCGAGGAAGCTGCTGTCCCCGCCCGTGGCTTTGACCAGGATCGCCGCGGCCTGGTTGGCCTGGAACAGATTGCCCGCACCGATGACTCCGATGACGGTGGCGATCGCGTAGAAGACCGCGAGGAACTTGCCGAGCTTGGGGCGCCCGATTTCGGCCAGACCGTCGCGCAGGTAGTACATCGGCCCACCGGAGACGGTGCCGTCTGCCTGGATCTTCCGATACTTCACGCCGAGAGTCGCCTCGGCCATCTTCACGGTCATGGCGAAGAAGCCGAAGATGATGATCCACAGGGCGGCTCCGGGTCCGCCGACGGTGATCGCGACAGCGACGCCGGCAATGTTGCCCAGCCCCACCGTCCCGGAGAGTTCGGTCGCGAGGGCTTGGAAGCTCGATACCTGGCCCGGATCCGTTTTGCGGGTGAAGCGCCCGCGGATGATGCCGATCGAGTACTTCAATCCCCTGATGGGCTGGAAGCGCAGGTAGACGGTGAGGAATACCGCCGCCGCCATGAGCCAGACGACGATGAGGGGGATGCCGACTCCGCCGATGGAGAGCTCGAAGAACACGACGTTGCTGAAGGCTTGGGCGATCGGACCGACGAACGATTCGATCGCCTGGTCGATGCCCGAAGCGGCCGTGATGTCTGCGGCCGCCTGGGTTTCGGCCACGGCGTGGGAAGCGGTGGTCATCCGGTCGGCATTGATCGGGATGGAATCCAGGACGGCGATGTCGTGGATCTGGTCAGAATTTTCAATTATGGAGTTCATTCTCACGGGCGCTTGGTTGCGATTCGTCCGGAGGATCGGTCCGGCACCGGCGCCTGAAAACAACCTAGCAAGAACTCCACGAGCTGTCAGCTAACGTTCAGCTTTCAACAAACTCCAAGGTCACCGGGCTTTCCCGAGGTCACTGGCGTCGGCGCAGGAAGTCGACGAAGCTGTGCGCGATTGCCCGGTTGATTCTCACCAGCCCGGCGTCCGCCTCGGCGACCTCGGCCCTGATGGATTCGTTGGTCTTGCCCTCGGGCAGTTGGAGGGGGTCCGAACTCAGCCACTGTGCGACCTGCGCGGCATCGGACTCGGGATGGAACTGGGTGCCCCACGCGAATTCGCCGACCCGGTACCCCTGCACGGGTGCGTCGGAGCCGGTAAGCAGGAGTTCTGCGCCCTCGGGCAGCTCCATCTCCTCCTGGTGGA
Source organism: Brevibacterium aurantiacum (assembly GCF_003932995.1). NCBI lineage: Bacteria > Bacillati > Actinomycetota > Actinomycetes > Micrococcales > Brevibacteriaceae > Brevibacterium > Brevibacterium aurantiacum. The sequence goes on along the minus strand of NZ_CP025333.1, from coordinate 87,926 downwards.
AGAGGACCGCGGGAATCGTCTCTCCCGGTCCGCCGGCGATGGCCGCGAACACAGGATCCTTCTCCCCCGCCGAGGTGGTGTGCAGATCGTAGATCCCGATCTGGGGGCGATCACGTCGGAAGATCCTCGCCGAGCTGGCTGCTGCCAACAGCTCGCCACCGAGGCAGATGTTGAAGCTGGGAAACTCCCCCGCCGCCGAGTCTCGCAGCAGGCTCCTGACCTTGGGCAGCCACGGGTTGACCGTGTCCTCGAGAGGCCCTGCGGATCCTCCCAGAACGAGGAGAGCGGCATAGCCGTCATCGGCAGCTGAGCCGTGAAGCGCGGCTGAGCTCTGAAGCGCGGTAGGGATTTCGTCGCCGAGGTAGGGGCGAAGGACATCCACCTCGGCGCCGGCCTCTCTCAGCCAGTCGCCGAACCGCTTCGGCCCCGCGCCGTCTTCGTGCTCGATGACCAGGATTCTCAATTCGCTCATGGAGTCATTGTCACCGATGCGAATCGGTGCCGTCGACATAGTCTTGGAGCTGAGATTGGATTAGTTTTGGCAGAGTCTTGAATCTGACATCGTGTCAGGTGGGTCAATGGTGATGACGACACGAGTAGGTGACATGGGACGAAGTGAACACCGCATGAGGATCGGTGAATTCGCCAGGCTCGGCCAGGTGTCAATCCGGATGCTCCGGCACTACGAGGCGCTGGACCTGCTCATCCCGCAGCACGTCGATCGCTTCAGCGGCCACCGCAGCTACTCGGTGGCGCAGTTGACCAGATTGAACCGAATCATGGCGCTGAGCTCGCTGGGGATTTCACTGAAGAGAATCAGTGTTCTCCTCGATTCCGAGCCGAGTACCAGCGAATTGGTCGACATGCTCACTCTCCGTCGCCATAAGCTGCAGACCGAACAAGAGGTCGCGGCAGCATCTCTGGCCGAAATCGAGTTTCGATTGGCCCTCATCGAAAGGACGACCATGAAGTTCCCGGACTGCGTCATCAAGGAATTGCCGGCAGAGAGAATCATCGGCACGACTGTCCTGCTCGGCGAACCCCCGTTTGATACCTCGGAGATCGGCCCACTATTCGGCAAAGTCGCTGGTCAGATCATAGCTGCCGGTGGCGACCTCGATGTCGGCGTCGGGCTCTACTCCGATTCCGAGGCGGGCACCGAGGTCACATGCGGTTACCGCATGAACTCGGCCGATGGCAACGGTCTCAACACAACCGGCCCCACCAGCACCGAACTGGACACCATCGAGTTGCCGCCATGCACTGCTGCCACTCTCATCCACGAGGGTTCGATGAGCAGAATCGGTGCGAGCTGGCAGCACCTGAGCGAGTGGTGTCTCAACCAAGGTTATTCGCTCAACGGTCCTTGTCGAGAGATCTATCTGGAGGAAGACGACGGCGACGGTTCTGACTGGGTGGTCGAACTCCAGCAGCCGATCACCCGCTAGGCACACGAAACGGGGCCCGTGCTCAACGATGATGTCGTTGAACGCGGACCCCGGCACCACCTCGGCGGCGGTGTTTGAGTGGTCAGTTGGCGATTGACGAAGCGGTGGCCGTGGTGACGGCCTTGTCGGCGACGATGGCCTTGCGCAGTGACAGGAAGAGCAGAACCATGCCGACGGAGAGCGCGATGTGTCCGAGCCCGGCGATGCCGGAGATCATGGCGCTGGACTCCTGGCCGAGGACGGTGAGCATTCCGTGCCAGACCATCATGCCGGCGGTGAGGATGATGCCGGCGTTGTAGGTCCAGAAGAACCAGGAGAACATCTTGGTGCCCGAGAGACCGAAGACCTTGTCGAGGACGAGGACGATGAGCAGGACGATGAAGCCGAGCGTGAGCAGGTGGGTGTGGACGACGCTGAGCTGAGTGAAGCCTCCTTCTGGGAAGTCGTTGGCCTTGGTGAACTCCCGGTAGAACAGGCCGGAGAGGACGCCGATGATCATGTATGCGAATGCCGCGTTAAATATTTTCTTCATGCTTCTACTTCATCAAGATCCGGCATTCGAATCCTGACCCAGAGGATTGAACTCTGTTCCCAACTTTTGATTGATGTTCGTCCTCACACCCTCAAACCTCCCGATTTCGCAGGGAATCCGGGTCAAGGACGGCTAGCCTGAAGGCATGTCCAAGGAGAATCTGTTCGCAAAGATCGACCGCATCGCCGGCGGCAGCAAAGCAGGACTCATCGTTCCCGCCGAGGGGCTCGCCCATCCGAAGACGAAACGCGCGTTCGCGTGGATCACGGGGCTGCTTGCCCTCGAATTGGTCCTCGGCGTCGGCGCGGTCGTCGTCGCTGTCATCATCGCCGGCAACGGCGAACCCGTGCCGTTCGCAGTCTGGATGCGCGCCGTCGTCGTCCTCGCTATGACCGCCACACTGTTCTACTTCTTCTGGCGCTCGACGAAGGGCTACTACTGGGGCTACCAGCGGCTGCGCCTCTTCGCCCAGATCTTCCCGGTCATCACCCTCGTCATGGCGGCCATCCCCGGCCTCTACCCGATCTGGATGATCACCGAGCAGATCGTCTTCAGCCTCATCATGATCGGCGTCGGCGATTTCCTCACCGGCGATCACATGCGCGAGGTGTTCCGGAAGCCCGAGAGCTGAGATCAGGGCCGGGCAGGCTGGGCTGGGTTCAGCTCGGGGGTGAGTCTCAGCCGGCCACGAGCTTGCGGGCCTCCTCCTGGTGGGCCGCGATGAGCGCCTCCTTGTCCAGCTGTTCACCGCTGCTGCCGATCGCATTGCCGTCGAGAACGCGCCACTGACCAGCGACCATGACCTTGTCTGCCTTCTCCGCTCCGCAGAGCACGAGGGCAGGAATCGGATCGTGTGAGCCGGAGAAGGCAAGTCCGTCGAGGCGGAACATCGCCAGATCGGCCTGTTTGCCGACCTCGATGCGTCCGATGTCGTCTCGCCCCAGTGCCGCGGCCGAGCCGCTTGTTGCCCAGTCGAGGACCCGAGCGCAGGTGACATCCTCCGAACCGTAGCGCAGACGCTGAATGTAGAGTGCCTGCCGAACCTCGCGGATGAGGTTCGAGGCATCGTTCGACGCCGATCCGTCGACACCGAGACCCACGTTGACGCCGGCATCCTCGAGTTCGACGGCTCGGGCGATGCCCGAGGCCAGGCGCATGTTCGAGGTCGGGCAGTGCGCCACGGAGGCTCCTGCCTCGCCGAGGCGGGTGATCTCATCCGTATCGAAGTGGACACCGTGGGCCAGCCAGGATCGATCACTGGGCCACCCCACGGACTCGAGATAGTCGACGGTGCGCAGCCCGAATCGTTCCCGGCAGAACTCCTCTTCGTCCAAGGTCTCCGCGAGGTGGGTGTGGAGTCGGACGTCGAGTTCCTCAGCGAGGATCGCGCTGTCGCGCATGAGTTCGGTGGTCACGGAGAAGGGTGAGCAGGGAGCGAAGCCGATCTGGACCTGCGCTCCCTCTCCGCGCTCGTGGTAGGCCTCGACGAGGCGGCGGGAGTCGGCGAGGATGACGTCGGCATCCTGCACGGTCTGCTGCGGCGGCAGCCCGCCATCCTTCTCCCCCAGGGACATGGAGCCGCGGGTGAGCATGGCCCGCATGCCGAGTTTCCTGGTCACCTCGACCTGGATGTCGATCGCGTCGTCCATACCTGTCGGGAACAGGTAGTGGTGGTCGGCGGCTGTGGTGCATCCGGATTCGAGGAGTTCGGCCATGGCCACAGTGGTGGCCAGTTCGAGGGCCTTCGGCGTCAGCCGGGCCCAGACCGGATAGAGGTTCGTCAGCCACCCGAAGAGCGGCAGGTCCGCTACGGGAGCCCACGCTCGCGTCAAGGTTTGGTAGAAGTGATGGTGGGTGTTGATGAGACCCGGAGTGATCACGTGCGCGCTTGCATCGACCACCTCGGCGACGGACTGCGCCCCACCGGTGGGCTCACCACCTGCAGGGACGAGTTCAACGATGGTTCCGGACTGTTTGTCGATGACGATGCCGCCGGAAGCCTGCGCCGCGTCGACGTCGCGCCCGAGATGGACAGCCATGGGATTGCGCAGCCACAGCGTGGAGCCGGTCGGGTTGGTCGTCGCTGCTGTGGAACTGGTGCCTGTGAACCGAGTGCCTGTGGTCATTCTTGCCGCCTTTCAGTGCTGGTGTCGATCGAATCATCCGATCGACTGCTCTGTGGCGACTTCACTGGGGGCGAAGCGCCACCAGCTCAGGTTTATCGGCGTCTGCTGCTCCGCCGTCCGGCGCGTGCGATGACGAACAAGTCACGAAGCGGATGTATCGGCAAGGGGTCTTTCCGACCCCGAACCGACTGCGCTGCAACCACACGTCATACACTTCAGGTGGCTCTGATTTGTCCCCGAAGCATGTACCGGCAAGACTGCACTCTAGCATGTGTGGCAGATCACGAAATGAGTTTGCCATCCCCCGATGATTCACCTAGCATTTTGCGATAAGGAAAGATACTTTCACATCTTGGAAGTATGGAAACCGATCCCTTACATTTAGTCGACCACCCGCATCGCCCACCCAGGCCGGGAACCCGAGGCTGTCGCTCAGGGAAGAACTCAACGGAGAGATAGATGTCGACATCAAAGCAGGCACCCAAGGGCAAACAGGCAGAGGCTGCCCGTCCGGAGGATGAACGACTCCCGGTCGGCACCTCATTCGCCTACGGTCTACAACACGTTCTGACCATGTACGGCGGCATCATCGCTGTGCCCCTCATCATCGGCAAAGCCGCCGGACTTGATGGCGCCGGAGTCAGCGTACTCATCGCATCATGCCTGTTCGTGGGCGGGCTGGCCACGATTCTGCAGTCATTCGGCGTTCCGTTCTTCGGCTCGCAGCTGCCTCTCGTCCAGGGAGTGTCCTTCGCAGGCGTTGCCACCATGACGTCGATCCTCGCGGGAGGTGAAGGGCTTCCGGAGGTCTTCGGCGCAGTCCTTGTAGCCTCGGCGATCGGACTCATCGTCGCCCCAGGTTTCGCGCTCATTGTGAAGTTCTTCCCACCTGTTGTCACGGGCACCGTCATCACGACGATCGGCCTGTCCCTCATGCCGGTGGCCGCAGGTTGGGCCATGGGCGGAAACGCCGAGGCACCCGATTACGGCAGCGGTCGCAATATCCTCATCGCCGTCGGCACCCTGGCCATCGTCCTCATCCTCAGCCGGATTCCGGTGGCCGCGATCTCCCGCCTGTCCATCCTTCTGGCAATCGTCGTCGGTACTGTCGTCTGCCTCATCTTCGGTTGGGCCGATTTCTCTCAGGTCCTCGATCGCGGCGTGTTCGCGTTCCCCGAGCCGTTTGCCTTCGGAATGCCGACGTTCTCTGCGGCAGCGATCATCTCGATGTTCATCGTCATCATCGTCACCTTCGCAGAGACCACTGCAGACATCATCGCGGTGGGTGAAATCGTCAAGACCAAGGTCGACTCCAAGCGGATCTCGAATGGTCTGCGTGCGGACATGCTGTCCTCGGCAGTGTCACCGATCTTCAACTCCTTCACCCAGTCGGCCTTCGCCCAGAACGTCGGACTTGTGGCGATCACCGGGGTGAAGTCCCGTTTCGTGGTCACCGCCGGCGGTGTCATCCTCGTCGTCCTCGGCCTGCTGCCTGTCATGGGCGGCGTCGTTGCCGCGATTCCCTCCCCCGTCCTCGGCGGCGCGGGCATCGTCCTCTTCGGCACAGTCGCAGCGTCGGGCATCCGCACCCTGTCCAAGGTCGAGTACGAGGGCAACCTCAACATGATCCTGGTGGCGGTGTCCTTGGCGTTCGGCATCATCCCGGTCGTCCAGCCCGACTTCTACAACTCCTTCCCCTCATGGGTCGGAATCATCCTCCACTCGGGAATCTCCTCGGCAACCCTGATGGCCGTGCTGCTCAACCTGGTCTTCAACCACATCGGCGTGCGAAGCAAGGACCGCACCGAGCGTTCGGTGTTTGTCGCAGGCACCGGTCGAGTCATCCGCAGGGACGAGCTCGAGCGCCTCATCAACCATGAAGCACTGTTGGCAGAAGGCGACACCGTCAAGGACGGGAAGATCGTGGACTGCAACGGTGAGGAAGTTCCTGTTGTCTCGGAGCAGCAGCACGAGAAGGTCGTGGAGGCGATCAAGAGCGGAGAGGCGCAGACTCAAGATGACGTGCGTCGAGTGATCAAAGAGACCGAAGACTGACCCTTACGGGTCAACGGCCCGAAGGACGGCCTGACTCTCTCGGACGAAGCAGGCAGTTCCAGCCGCCGGTGGTGGTGCACACGCACACATCACCGGCGGCTGGCTGTTTGGGTCGGTAAATTGGCTACCGTGGTCCGAAACTGACCGCTGGGGCCGGAGGCTCAGAACGGCGGTGGGCCGCCGGAGTCCCAGATCCACTCGTTCTCATTCACGGTTGAGCGACCGCTAAGCAAGGGGGTGTTCTTCACCCACCCTGCCTGTCCATCGGCAGCGGCTGGTCCGGGGCACCCCTCAGAGATCTGTGTGTCTCCGTGCCATCTCTCGCCTGCTGGCCGGGTTGTCGACTTCGGCGGGTCAGATGTTGGGGCCGCCTGCCGTTGCAGTTCCTCGAACACCTTCGCGTGGGCGGCGTTGATCGGATGGTCACCTGCCGCCACCTCGGTGCTCAGTCCGTGTCGGAAGACGTATTGAACGAATCCTGCCCGGTTCATTCGCACCGAGTATTTGCGATCTGTCTTTGCTTGATGGTGCATTTTGCACAGCGGGTGGAGATTGCCGAATCGCGTCAGCCCACCATCCGCCGGATGCTCATGGTCGAACGGCACGACATGGTCGATCTCCGTGGTCTCCGCTCTGCGTGTGCATCCGGGAATCGTGCAGGCCTGCCATTTCGCAATCAAAGTCTGCCGGACATTTTCGGGTATCTGGTAGGTCGCCGCCTTGGCATCCACCGGTGTGCCGGTTGCCGGATCTGTGAGAATCCGCGTCCAGGACTTTGCGTGCTTGGCAACGCGCCTCGCGGTCTCTGCTGGGATCGGAGAACCGTCGGAGAATGTTCCGGGCAGTTCTGCGGATCCCGCCAGCGTAAGGAAAGGAACCGTGGTGATCATCTTCGCCTGCGAGTCCAACCACTGCTCGTGAGTGGGCATCGTGAGAACGACTTCCGGCCCGCTTGTGTCCTCATCAGTATCCGAGCCAAGTTTGCCGACACTGCCATTGCTGCCAGCACGGGCCCCGTTAACGCCCTCTTGCACGGCATTGACGACAGCAGCCGGGGTCATAGTCTGTTCAGCGGGCACATCGAGCGGAATGTCGCGCGTCGAAGTCTCCCCTGTCGTCGTATCGGTCGAAGTGACCTGGATGCTCAGCTGCGGGATGGTCCGCGTGAGGATGTCGAACATGAGGGCATCGATTCCACGGTCGTCGTCGATCGCGGCGCCTGGCTCCAACTGGTCGCTGAATGCTGCGATGTTCCCCGATCGGATCGCCCGCGCAAACGCCGCGATCCGCAGGTAGCAGGCCTGCAGTTCGGGAGCGGGTCCGGCCAGAGTGAGGTATGCGGTCCCATCGGGGGTGGTCGTGATGTCGACGCGTCGACGTTTGCTGGCCTCTTCCACACGTTCTTCGAGGGGTTCGAGGACTGCGATCTTCATGCCCAAAGACTTCCTGAAGGTTTCAATCGTGATGTCTGCGCGACGTTGCGCAAGGTATTCATCGATGAGAGGAAGGTTTTCGAACTTCACGTCGCGGCAAGCATGAGCAGTGGCGTGGACGTGCTCGATGGTGAACTCGCCGGCAATGCAGCGGGCAAAGAATTTGGGCAACCCATGTACGAGGGTCATCGCCGAAGTTATCTGCACATATGCTCGTGCAGTTGTCGCCCCTAGAACTGTGGTGAATTCCGCGATGTCTTCGGCCTGCGAAAGTTCATGCACCCAACCGTAGAAGGTCTGATCCAACCGGAAACGGGGAAAGGGCGGAAGCTTGCTCTTACGTTTCTTGCGCTTCGCGGCCGCGGAAGAACGGCGCTCACGGTGGTATCTGCGGACGGTTTCGGCGATCGTCGCATGAGCATAAGGCTGCCCGGGGTGGGGATTGTAGAGCCGCAGATTCTCGACGGTCTCATTGAAGAACAGCTCTGCCGAGACGTCTAGAGCCGACAGCTGAGCCTGATCGCTGGCGGCAAACACCTGTGCCGCCTCGGCGAAAGGAGAATCAGCATCGATACGAAGGCGACGAGCGGAATGTGTCGGCCCAGTACCCGCCCCGCCAGTCCCCGTATCCGTTCCGTCAGCATCAGGCTCGGGTTCAGGTTCGGGTCCGCCGGTGTCTGCATCGGTTGCTTGCTCGGCCGCGGCGTCCTGCACTGTCTTGTCGGATTCAGTCTGGCCAGCGGAATTGCGACCAGGCTCGGATCCGGTGTTGTCGGAATCGGAGGGAATCTTCACTGGTGGTCACCTGATCTTCACGTCGCTGTGAGTGCCTACCTCAATTCTAGTCGCAAACCGTATATTTTAACATTACGATTAGATAACAAACATCACTCTTGTTCGATCTTCAATCGATCAAACATTTAATATGAAAGGCCTAGGGACATCACTACGGAAGGTGGAAACAGGAGAAGAAAGAGAGATAGCGACAATCCGCCCCACACCCGACTGCTCACCAATGCGCGACCGCTCACCAATGCCCGCCCGTTGATCCGTCACAGTTCACCGAATCAACAGTCCCGGCAATTGGTCCATCGCGGTGAAGATCTCATGGGCACCCACGACTTCCAACGCCTCAGGCCGCTGGTGCACTGGCGAGTCGGGACAGAACCCCAGCACATGTGCACCCGCGGCAACGCCCGCTGTCACACCGGTCGGCGAATCCTCGATCACTGCGGTCTCGGTCGGATCAACCCCCAGGGCGGCAGCCGCTGCCAAGTACACGTCCGGAGCCGGCTTCGAATGCGGCAGCTCCATTCCGGAGAAGATCCGACCATCGAAGACGTCGAACAGGCCGATCTTCTGCAGCTGCAGGTTGATCTTGGGACGATCAGCGCTCGATGCGCATGCAAGCAGGCCAGGGTAGGCAGCGTCCAGGTCACGGACCGCCTCGGCGATTCCAGGGATTGCTTCCAGTGAAGCCTCGAGCGCTACATTTCGACGCTCACGAAAATGACTCAGCCATTCAGCGTCGATGCGCACACCAGTGTGCTTTTCGATGACGTCTGCCTCGTCGCGGAGCATCTTCCCCACGAACCGGGAAATGCATTCCTTCCGCGAGATCTGCCACCCCAGCTCGTTGAGCATCTCCCCCAGAACCGTATTCGTGAGACGCTCGGAGTCGACGAGCACTCCGTCGCAGTCGAACAGCACAGCAGCATATTTCGGGCTCGAATCCATACTCTGATTCTGCCACCCGGTACTGACTCAACAGCGTTCGCCCTAGGTCGCACGCCGCCCGAAGTCAGCCGACCGACATCGTGGATGCCGAGTACAGGATGTAGGCGGAGAAGAGCGCGCAGCCGATGATGACCAGCGCGAACAGGCTCAACCAGGCGCCCGCGGGCAGGCTGGAGCCCTGGGCGAGGATGTAGGCATCAGACTGCTGGATGTGGCGCCTGCGGGTGTGCACGCGGATGACCTTGACGAGGTCCTTGAGCGAACCGATGGCCAGAGCAGTTCCCAGGCCGGCGACGAAGATGGAGATCGATTCGATCGGCAGGAACACGACGACGAGCTGCGCGGCCACGGCTGTGACCACCGCAATCATGGCACCAGCGAGGTTCCGGATGAAGATGAGCGCGACCAGCAGAATGAGCGCACCGACCGAGAGTGCCAACGCAGCCCACCCCTGAGTCGCCGAGGTGATGAGAACCAATCCGAGGACGCCGGGTGCCGGATATCCCCAGAAACCCGACCACGTCGCAGAGAATCCGACCTTGCCGAAGGAATTCATCTGCCCCGAGTGGTCGAAGTTCAGCGAAATTCCCTTGACGACCCGACCGGTCATCAAGGCTGCGAACGCGTGGCCGAGCTCGTGGACAAAGGTGACGAACATGCCGAAGAATCGCCAGATTCCGGGCGTCAGCGTGACGACCAGCGGGATTCCGATGACGAGGAGCAGCTGAACGGCGTCGGGTTCAAGGCCGTCCTGACGTCCGAATCCGGCCGTGATGGCTTCCCACCAGGTTGATACACCCTGCTTCAGATCCATGCACGCACCTCCGCCGATTCCTCTCCCGCTGCCGACACCTGATCACCCGCAGCCGACAATTGCTCGTTCATAGCGGCCCAGTCTATGAACCGACCCTGAGTGGCATCTTCAGGGTCCGCGGAGCCACCCCTAAAAGGAGTCATCCCCTCTGCCAAGCCACCCAGATCAGGGCATGTGATCGAAGTCTCCGCGCCAGTCTCTTACCCGCGCTTCATCCGCGCTCATAGAATTCTTCTGTGCCGACCACCGACGCTCTTCTCGCCTTTCTCGCCGCAGCCCTCGTCATCATCGTGATTCCCGGGCCGACTGTGCTCTTCGTCGTCGGCCAGTCACTCTCACACGGTCGACGTTCGGGTCTGACGAGCGTGCTCGGCGGCAGCGTCGGCATCATCCCGATCATCGTGGCCGTGGCCTTCGGTGTGGGCACCATCGTCGCCCAATCGGTCGTCATCTTCACGATCGTCAAGATCCTCGGCGCAGGCTACCTCGTCTACTTAGGCGTCCAGGGCATCCGGCATCGCAAGATCGGCAATGAGGTGCCCGAAGACCCAGCCCTGGCACGAGAAGCCGACGCCGAGGTGGAATCGTTCGTTCCTGCCGGACGCGAACTCAGCTACCGGTCGATGTTCATGCAGGGCTTCATCGTCGGCATCTCGAACCCGAAGACGATCATCTTCTTCGTCGCCGCCCTCCCCCAGTTCGTCTCGATCGAGGCCGGGCATGTGCCGCTGCAGATGATCATCCTCGGCCTCCTCTTCCAAGGCCTCGCCCTGTTCTCGGACGGATCCTGGGCCTTCATCGCCGGGACAGCGCGCAGCTGGTTCGCTCGCTCGCCGAGGCGGATGTCACGCATCCGTGGAATCGGCGGCGGCATGCTCATCGGCCTGGGCGGAACGCTGGCCTTCGCCAGCCAGTAGTCCGCCAGCCAACAATCCGAGATCGCTCGACGCTCCGGCCCGAGAAATCGAGCCTACTAGCTCGAGAATCCGCGCTCACTGGTTGGAGAACGCGGCGTCAAAGGACGTCTCGGGCCGCTTCCACAGCAGTTCACGGATCCGCACGACCGCCTCGGCGGCTCCATGGAGACGATCCATCCCGGCATCCTCCCATTCGATGGAGATCGGCCCGGTGTAGCCGATCGAGCTCAGCGCTCGGAAGGCATCCTCCCAGTGCATGTCCCCGTGCCCTGTCGACACGAAGTCCCACCCTCGCCGAGGTTCGCCCCAGGGAAGATGTGAACCGAGGATGCCGCTTCGTCCGCTTGCAGGCCGAAGTCGTGTGTCTTTGCAGTCGACGTGGTAGATGCGGTCGGCGAAGTCGGTGATGAAGCCGATCGTGTCCAGGCCCTGCCACAGCAGGTGGCTCGGGTCCCAGTTGAGACCGAAAGCTTCCCGGTGGTCGATGGATTCCAGGGCCCGCACGGTCGTCCAGTAGTCGTAGGCGATCTCGGAGGGATGGACCTCGTGGGCGAAGCGCACGCCTTCACCGTCGAAGACATCGAGGATGGGATTCCACCGATCGGCGAAGTCCTCGTAGCCGGCATCGATGACCCCGGCCGGAACTGGTGGGAACATCGCCACATACGGCCAGATCTTGGACCCGGTGAACCCGACGACCGTATCCACACCGAGCTTTCGGGCCACTCGAGCCGCCCGCTTCATGTCCTCGGCGGCCCGTTGCCGCACGCCTTCGGCTTCACCGTCGCCCCAGACATAGTCGCGCACGATCGCCTGATGGCGGAAGTCGATCGGATCATCGCACACGGCCTGGCCCGCGAGGTGGTTCGAGATCGCCCAGACCTTGAGACCGTGTCGATCGAGCACATCGAGACGTGACTGCAGGTAGGCGGGGTCCTCGTCCGCTCTGGCGAGGTCCAGGTGGTCACCGGAACACGCGATCTCCAGCCCGTCATAGCCCCAGGAGGCCGCCAGTCGAGCGACCTCCTCGAACGGCAGATCGGCCCACTGACCCGTAAACAGGGTGACCGGATGAGATGAGTCTGTCATTGCTGCTCCTTCGCAGTTCGTTTCGCCGCCCAATCCGCCGAGTCCCCGTCCGTACCGAAAGCCCCGTCCGCAACGGAGTCCCCACGCTTGCCGGAGTCCCCGTCCGCACCTGAAGCCCGGCGTCGTTGGTGGTCGGTGAGGAATTCGGCACTGGCCCGGGCGAGCTCGTCTTGGCTCGGTGCCAGCGGACGCCAGATTGAGGCGGCCACGGCGATGGTGTCGTTGTCGGCGGTGAAGCTCTCCACTGTCAGAGGTCCCGCGTAGGCGATGTCGTCTAGGGCATCGAAGAAGGCGTCCCAATCTGTGTGGTCCCCGCCTACCGGGCCCCGATCGTTGCCGCAGACTTGGACGACCTTGCAGTGGTCTCCGGCGGCTCTGATCGCGGCCGCAGGCGAGCGCTCCTCGATGTTCAGGTGATAGCTGTCCAGCGCCAGCCCGATGCCTCGATCCAACAAGGGGTCGAGTGCCTCAAGGGCCTGGTCAACCGTATTGATGATGCTGGTCTCGTACCGGTTGAGAGGTTCCACCGCCAGTGTCACACTGCGTTCGGCGGCGTAGTCGGCCACGGGGCGCAGCGCCTCCCGAAGTGTCTCCACGACCCGGCTCCGCTCGCCCGCATCCATCCGCCACACCCGCCCGGTCGCGGCCGTGAACGGACCGGCCACGGTGGGTGAACCCACGGCGAGCGCCACATCCACGCAGTGCCGGAGATAGTCCTGGGTATCGGCACGATACAGCGGGTCGATGAGGTCACGACCGGGACCCATCGCTCCGACGATCCGCGCACCCATGCCATACCCAGCCAGCACCTCGGCGGCGGTGGCCGGGTCCCAGTCATCCGGGTTCTCCACGGGCAGCTCCAACAGACCGAACCCGAATCGTCGGGCTCGGTCCGCCAGATCGCCGAGGTGCTGCGTCGTCAGCGGCGAGGTCCACACCCAGGTGTTGACCCCGATCTCGCGAACGATGCCCGTGCTTCCGCTACCGTCGGTCATGACTTCACTCCCCGATCAGGGGATGACTCGGTCCTGCCACACCTGCGGGAATCCGGCCATGTCCTCGCCGCCGAACTTCGCATAGTGGCCATCGGGCATGCCCTTGTTGCGGTCAAGGTAGTCATCGAGGTCCTCGGCCGTGATCGGACTCTGCGGCAGCACCCATTCGGTCGGGACTTCCTCGCCCTTGAAGATCTTCTCCGCGGCCAGCAGCGGGGTCCGCCACTGGAAGTTCGAGTAGACGGGAGCCAGTGCGGTCATCACCGGATAGTCCTTGCCTGCGTCTTCGAACGCTTCGATGGCGGACACGGCACCGTCGCCCGCATCCATCCAGATGCCCTGGACGTCGCCCTTGGCGAGCTCATCGGAGACGACCTTCTTGATCTCTGCCGGATCGCCCTCGGTGAAGTAGTCGACGACTTCGATTCCGGCCTCACCGAAGAGTTTGTCCGCTGCTGCCCAACGCTGTTCGAGCACGTCGACGCCGGGCAGAATCCGCAGGGCCACGACCTTGTCGCCTTCGCTGAGGTTGTCGATGAGGAACTGCGAGGTGTCGATGCCCCAGGCGAAGCCGCCGATGGGATGGATGAACGTCACGGCGCAGTCGGTTTCGACTCCGCGGTCGAAGACGATGACGGGTTTGTCGGTCTTGCACGCACGCTCGACCGCCGGCGTGATCGCGGCCGTCGAGTTCGGGGAGATGATGAAGCCGTCGCAGTCGCCCTCGGAGATGAAGTAGTCGATGTCCGCGATCTGCGTATCATCGTTGTCCTGGGCATCACGGGTCTCCATCTCGGTGATGACGCCGTCCTTCTTCAGCTCCTTGAGCTGCTCGTTCATCGAAATCCACCCGGTCTGGCGCCAGGGGTTGGAGATCGAGGCGTTGGCGAAGCACATCTTGTTCCCGCCATCGGATTTGAACTCCGAGGTGTCCCCCATCTTCGGGTTGATCATCTGCAGGTAGGGCTTGTCCTCCGGACCGTCCGGGACGACTTCACGCTGCTTGAACTGCTGGTCATAGACCTTCTGGTCGAACCATTCCTCGGCCGGCGCTTCCTCCTGCGCCCCGTCACCTTCGTCCGCCGGTTCCACGGACGGGTCGGTGGTGCACCCCGCCAATGCGATGAGAGCGGCGGCACTGGCAATGCCGAGCGCGCTCCTCAGTCCTCGTTTCATGATGTAATCTCCCTTGTCATTTCCGTGCGGCATCGTCGCCGCCGGTGAGTTGGATCGGCGAAGATGCCTCCGCCGAGGTTGTGCTTGGGTCCCGCGGCTCGGTTGAGCCGGTCGGATCGGTTGGGTCGATCGCCGAGGTGGTCGGTCGTTTGCGCTTCTTCGCGAACACGACACCGGAGTACGCGACTGCCGCGATGATGATGGCTCCCTGGATCGCATCACGCATCGTCGCCGGCACCGAGGTGAAGTTGAGCAGCGTGAACAGGGATTCGAGGGTGAAAGCTCCGATAAGTGCCCCGATGACGGTCCCCCGACCGCCGCCGAGGACGACTCCGCCCAGGACCACTGCCGTGATCGCCGTGAACTCGTAGCCCTGACCGACCGAGGGATGGACGCCGGCATAACCGGCGAGGAGCACCCCGGCCACCGTGGCGGCGAGAGAGGACAGAACGAAGGCCAAAGTCTTCGTCCTCCACACGTTCGCGCCGGCGAAGGACACCGCCTGGGCGTTGTCGCCGATGGCGACCACGGTCCTGCCGAATGGCCTCCGTGAGATCCAGACGGCGAACACGATCGCCGCGATCAGTATGAGGACGGCGTAGGGCAGGAGGCCAAGGACCGGTATCCCCTCGATTCCTCCGCGGCCCAGCTGTCGGAAGGATTCGGCGGGGTTGCCCGTCGCCGCTCCTCCCGTCCACCACATGACCGCCCCGTGGATGACGAGCATCGTGCCGAGGGTGACGATGAATGAGGGGACCTTGAGCAGCGTCGTTGCCAGCCCGTTGACGATGCCGACCACGACGCCGATGACGAGCATGATGATGAGCACCGGCACCGTCTTCGAGTCGTCCTCGCCGATGAGATGGCCCGCGGTCATCACCTGCGCCGTGACCACTGCACCCATCGACAGGTCGAACTCACCGCTGACGATGACGAAGTACTGGCCGATGGCGACGATCGCGACCGGCGAGACCCGCTGAATGAAGCGCATGAGCGCCCCTGGTTCAGCGAAGCTCGGATTGAGGACGACGATGGCGATCAGAATCACGATGAGGAGGACGACCACGGCGCCGCGCGGATCCGCGATTCGCTCGATCAGTCGACGAAGTCCCCCATCGCCGAGGTGGGTCTCGGGAGTTCTCGAATTCATCCCAGGCTCCCTTCCTGGTCGCTTCGCGCGCCGGTTTCCCGTGGACCGCCGATCGCCGCCGAAGCGGACTCCGGAGCGGGTTCGGACCCTGCCGCGATATTGGGCCCCGTGGGCACATCAGCGAAGCGGATTCTGCGGGCGATGACTCTGCGGCGAGCATAGAGCGCCACGGCGATGATGATGACGAGTCCGCGGATGACGTCCTTGAGGAAGGGGTTGAACTGCATGACGCTCATGAGATTATCGAGGACGGCGAAGATGGCGACGCCGCCGATGGTGCCCCAGATCGAGCCGCGTCCGCCCATGAGAACCGTTCCGCCGAGGACGACTGCCGCGATCGAGAGCAGGTCGTAGCTGCCCTGTGAGCCGACGGTCGGGCTGCCCACACCCAGGCGGCTGGCCAGCAGCAGACCCGCCAGTCCCGCGAATACGGAGCTGCCGATATGGGCGCCGATGAGAGGCAGACGCTGCCGGACACCGGAGAGTCGAGCGACCTCCGAGTTGCCGCCCACAGCGAAGAGATGATGCCCGAAACTGGTTCTGACCAGGATGAATGCCACCAGCCCGGCCAAGGCGAGCATGACGATCGTCGAGATCGGCACGGGGCCCACGCCGGTGGCGCCGAAGAGTTGGAAGGACCAGGGAACGCTGCCTTCGGTGCCCTGGTAGTTCGTATCCAGATATCCCTTGAGCATGAGTCCGACCCCAAGGGTCGCAACGAATCCGTGAACTCCGAGGACGGTGACGATGAGACCGTTGGCCAGACCGATGCAGGCCGTGACCACGAGCGTCAGCAGCACCGCGGGCAGCACCATCGCATCGCTGCCGTTCATCGTCTGCGCCGCGATCAGACTGGCCAGGCTCATCACATAGGGAACCGAGAGATCCAGGGAGGCGCCGAGGATCACCAGGGTCTGTCCGATGGCGACGAATCCCAACACGCTCATCCCGGTGAGAATGTCGCGGATGTTGCCGGGGCTGAAGAAGTTGCGACCGGTCGTGGCGACGAGCACGGCACCGATGATGAGCACGCCGACGAGCGCGAGGTAGACAAGGGCCGTCGTATCGAGGCGACGCAGCTGTGTCCTCATCGCTCCCCCACCTTCCGCCCATCGTCATCAACCAGCCCATCGTCACTGACCACCTGGGCCTCGGTTCCCGTGGCCAGGGCCAGCACCTCTTCCTCGGTCGAACTCGGGGGAAGCTCCCCGGCGATGCGACCATCTGCCATGACAAGAACCCGATCAGACATGCCCAGCACCTCGGGAAGCTCACTGGAGACGAGAAGGATCGCGACACCTCGGCGAGCGAGACTGCGGATCAGACGGTAGACGGCGACCTTGGCGCCGACGTCGATTCCTCGAGTCGGCTCATCGAGCAGCACCACGCGTGGCGAGGTGGCCAGCCACTTGGCCAGCACGACCTTCTGCTGGTTGCCTCCCGACAGAGCCCTGACCTCCTGATCCGCACCGCGGCTGATCACCTCGAGGGATTCGAGGATCCCGGGGATCTTCGCACGCATCCCGGAGGTGCGGGAGGGGAAGACTGCGCGGATCGCCAGCAGTGCATTATCGAGAATGGATTGGGAGAGCACGAGGCCAGTGCCCTTGCGGTCCTCTGTGACCAGAGCCAGACCGCGCCGGACACCTTGCCTGGCGGTGGCGATGCGCACTGCCTCACCGTCGAGGCGCACCTGGCCACGAGTGAAGGGCTCGGCGCCGAAGATCGCGGACAGCAGCTCCGAGCGGCCGGATCCCTGCAGTCCCGCGAGTCCGAGGATCTCACCGGCACGAAGGTCGAGGGTGATGTCATCGAGCTGCTCGTTTCCTCCCTCGCTCACCGAAAGCACGGTGTCACCGATCTGCGTTCCCGTCTCAGCCTCAGGGAAGAACGTGCTGATGGGCCTACCGACCATGGCGCGCACGAGACCTGCCTGATCCATCTCCGCCGTCGGCTGACTGGTGACGAGGGCGCCGTCCTTCATCACGGTGATCGTGTCGCAGAGATCGAAGACCTCCTGCAGCCTGTGTGAGACGTAGATGATCGCCACGCCCTTGGACTTCAGGGTCGCGATGACCCGGTAGAGAACAGCAACCTCATTGTCCGACAGCGCCGCGGTGGGTTCGTCCATGGAGATCACCCGGGCATCGACGGAGAGTGCCTTGATGATCTCGACGATCTGCTGTTCGGCCACGGTCAGCCAGCCGACCTTCGCATCGGGCGTGATGCCCTCCACGTCGAGGTCATCGAGCAGGGTCTGCGTCTTGGCTCGCATCGTGGCCACATCGACGAGACCACGGCGTCGGGGTTCCCTGCCTAAGAACACGTTCTGCGCCACGGTGCGGTCGGGCAGCAGATTGAATTCCTGGAAGACCGTGGCCACCCCTGCCCTCCCGGCCTCGACCGGATGGGAGAAGTCGACGACCTGCCCATCGATGCGTACCTCGCCGCCATCTCTGCGGTGGACGCCGGCGATGATCTTCATCAGGGTGGACTTTCCGGCCCCGTTCTCTCCGACGAGGCCGTGGACCGTGCCAGCGTACACCTCGAGCGAGATGTCGTGCAGGACTTCGACTCCGAAGAACTGCTTGCGGATCCCTGTGGCGCTGAGCACCGCTGCCTGGGTCATCGCGCTTCGACCTCGACCCAGGAACGTTCAGCCGCTGATTTGAGTACGGCTTCAGTCACGAGCGCCGCGCGCACACCGTCGTCGAGAGTCGGCACGCCCTCGCGCACCTCACCGGCGAAGACAGCGTAGGAGTCGGCGATGAACGCGTTGAACGCGTCCTGATAACCCTGCGGATGACCGGGCGGAACCGTGCACAGCCGAGCGGCGTCGGGAGACAGCGCGTCCGGGTCACGATCGAGGAGCTGACTGCCCACGCGGCGACCGACCCACAGCTGCTCCGGCTGCTCCTGGGCGAACCGCAGGCTCTCCTTCGAACCGCCGACCTCGATGACGAGTCGATTCTTGCGTCCCGGTGCGAGCTGGGAGATCAGGATCGATCCGATGCCGCCGCCGCTGAGCTCGACCGTCATCGCAACGGTGTCCTCGGTGGTCACCTCGGCACCGCCTCGGCGAGGGTGAACGGTTCTCGTCGTCGCGACCACGGACATGATGTGTTCGCCGGTGATGAATTCGATGAGGTCGACGAGGTGGGAGCCGATGTCGGCGAAGGCTCGGGAGGGTCCTCCGGAGCTGGCATCGACGCGCCAGTTCTCGTCCTCGGCGCTCAGCAGCCAGTCCTGGAGGTAGCTGGCGTCGACGGTCAGCAGTGTTCCGGCGTCTCCTCGGCGAATTCGGGCGCGGGCCTCGCGGACCATCGGATGATAGCGGTAGACGAACGGAACGGTTCCGCCCAATCCGAGTGATTTCGCCCGGTCGCGGATCGCGGCCGCAGCGGAGGCATCGGTGGCCAGGGGCTTCTCGCAGATGATGTTCGAGCCCGCGTCCAGGGCGCGCAGCGAGTGTTCGGCGTGGGTGCTGTTCGGGGTGCAGACGTGGACGACATCGAGATCGTGGTCGAAGAGATCCTCGCCGTTCGCGGCCGCCTCGTAACCGAGTTCAGCTGCGGCTCTTCGACTGCCGGCTGCGCTCGAGGTCGCGATCACGCGAAGCTGAGCTCCGGCGGCGCGGGCGGCCCGAGTGTGCGTGCGGGCCATGAAGCCACCACCCACCATCCCGATTCGAGGTGGAGGGGCGAAGGTCTGGGCAACGGTGTCCATGACCCATTCTGATGTCGGCTTCACCACTTTTGTCAAGTACTTTTTAAAAGTCTGTAGTCAATCGTCACCTTCTGATAATCCCCTTTACCGAATGTGCTTTACTGAGGGAATGAGCCAGGTGACCGTTTCGCACGCCCTCGATCTGTCGCATGCCGGCGGGCTGTTCCAGCTGCTGCGCGACGGACTGCCGCGAACTCGGGCCGATCTGGCGAAGTCGACCGGCCTCTCACGTCCCACCATCGCGCAGAGGATCGACCAGCTCCTGGGCCTCGGACTCATCACTCCCGTCAGTGACGCCGCCTCGACCGGTGGTCGGCCCAGCTCGCAGTTCGCGTTCAATCCCCAGGCCAGGGTCGTCGTCGCCGCGGACTTCGGCGCCTCTCACGCCCGCCTGGCCGTGACGGACCTGACCGGCACCGTCCTGGCGGAGCTCGGCGAGGAACGCGAGATCTCCGACGGCCCAGTCAGTGCCATCGAGTGGCTGAGATCTTCGGCCCTGTCCCTGCTCACCGAAGCCGATCGCAGTGCCGACGACGTGGTCGGGGTGGGCATCGGCCTGCCCGGACCGGTCGAGTTCTCCACCGGGCGCCCGATCAATCCGCCGATCATGCCCGGCTGGGATCGCTTCGATCTGCCCGGTGCCCTCAAGCAGACCTTCTCCGCCCCGGTTCTCGTCGACAACGACGTCAACATCATGGCCCTCGGCGAGCAGACCTCTGCCTGGCCGGAGACCACGGATCTCATCTTCGTCAAGGTTGCCACGGGAATCGGCGCCGGCATCATCTCCGGCGGCTCGCTGCGTCGCGGCTCGCATGGCGCCGCGGGCGACATCGGCCACGTCGCCCTGCCCCGGGCCGCGGGCATTCCCTGCGCCTGCGGCAATCGCGGGTGCCTGGAGGCTGTGGCCTCCGGCAGATCGATCGCCCGCGAACTCTCCCGGGCCGGGCTCGAGGCCAGAACGCCCGGCGATGTGATCCGGCTCGTCAAGGCCGGTGACCTGCAGGCGATACAGGCCGTCCGCCAAGCCGGCCGAGACCTCGGTGAGGTGCTGACCACGTGCGTGAGTCTCATGAATCCTTCGCTCATCCTCATCGGCGGCGCCATGGCGCAGGCGGCAGAGCACCTCGTCGCCGGCGTCCGAGAGGTCGTCTACGCACGGTCGATCCCGCTTTCGACCGAACATCTCACGATCGCGCCATCGAATGCGGCGGGCAATGCCGCCATCCTGGGAGCGGCTCATCTGGCCATCGACGCGGCACTGTCACCCGAACGCATCGCCGCCGCCCTGTCCCGGCAGTGAGGAACGTCCCACACGCCCTTAGCGTCCCAGGTGACTGATCTGCGAGCTCGCACCATTATCATAGGAAGTGCGCACCCCCAAACAGCGGCGCCCTTTCTATGAAGGAGTCCCCCACTTGCCCCATAATCGAGCATTCGCCCAAGTCGACGTCTTCTCCGCGGATCCCTACCGCGGCAACCCCGTCGCGGTCATCCTCGACGCCGAGGGACTGAGCGAGACCGACATGGCCCGGATCGCGAACTGGACGAACCTGTCCGAGACGACGTTCGTCCTCCCTCCGACGAATCCCGACGCCGACTACCGCCTGCGGATCTTCACCCCCGCCCGCGAACTCCCCTTCGCCGGCCACCCCACCCTCGGATCGGCGGCGGCCTGGCTGGAAGCCGGAGGCGTCCCTCGCAACGAGGGGACCATCGTCCAGGAGTGCGGGCTCGGACTCGTCACCCTGCGCCGAGGTGACCAGACCCTGTCCTTCGCCGCTCCCGAACCGATCCGCTCCGGTGACCTCGACGAAGACTTCGTCGAGCAGATCGCCGCCGCCCTCCACGTCGAGCGCACCGAGATCCTCGGTCACCAATGGGTCGACAACGGCCCCGGCTGGGCCGCAGTCAGACTCGCGAGCGCGCAGCAGGTCCTCGACCTCGAGCCCGACTTCTCGCAGATCCCCGACACCAAGCTCGGCGTCCTCGGCCCACACCCCGACGACAGCGCCCACGAGTATGAGATCCGGGCGTTCGTCCCCGGCACGGCCATCGGCGAGGATCCCGTGACGGGCAGCCTCAATGCCTCGGTCGCGCAGTGGCTCATCAAATCCGGCCTGGCCCCGGAAAAGTACACCGCCACTCAGGGCACAGCGCTGGGACGAGCCGGAGTCATCTCGATCTCCCACGAGGACGATGAGGTCTGGGTCGGCGGACCCACGACCGTATGCTTCAAAGGGACGGCATTCGCATGAGCCAAACAGAGAAGAAGCCGGTCACCGGGATCAGGCACAACAAGCGCAATGCCCCGGACAAGCCCCTGCGGATCTTCCACGGCCGCATCTACTTCGCCCTGCAGGCTCTCGCCGGGGCTGCCTGGTGGCTCGGGATCATCAATCTTCCGGGACTGCGCGATGCGACGCTCGGCGGCCTCAATCCGCTGCTCGTCTCCGCCATCCACATCCCGCTCTTCGTCATCGGCTCCGCCCTGGCAGCACTCAACTTCCGGTGGGCCGTGTGGGGAGCCGTCGCCTGGACCACCCTCGTCGCCGTCTTCATGGTCATCTACGCCACCGTCACCACCGAGGGTGGGCTGGGCGCCGTCCTCATGGTGTTGGCCACGGTCGGCAGCCTCATCGCCGGGACACTCATGATCCTCGGCAGGATCCCGTCCGAGCGTCTCGTCACCGGCCCGTTCGCCTTCCGCAGCTCTCACACACGCGTGAGGTCGCAGCTCCTGATCAGAACCACGATCCAGATCATGGTCTTCTGGGGAGTCTTCCTCATCGTCATTCCTGCGATCATCAATGCGTTCGAGGAACGCTGGGACCTGTCCGTGAAGTTCCCGATCCTCGTGATCGTCGCCGGCTTCGCCCTTCTCGCCTTCGGCACCGTCCTCGGCGTGTGGTCCGCACGGGCGATCGCGAACTTCGGTTCCGGTACTCCGCTGCCTTCCGCGATGGCCCACCATTTCGTCCAGCGGGGACCCTACGCCTTCGTGCGCAATCCGATGGCCATCGCCGGCATCGTCCAGGGCGTGGCGATCGGACTCTTCATCGGTTCGTGGTTGGTCATCGTCTACGCCATCGTCGGTTCGCTGCTGTGGAACTGGCTGATCCGTCCGCACGAGGAGGCCGACCTGCGTCAGCGCTTCGGCGCCGAGTACGACGAGTACGCCGCTCGAGTCTCCTGCTGGATTCCGACGTTCTCACAGTCCGACGAGGACTATGACGATGAGGATCGCGACGAGAACGAGGATGAGGCCGCGGTCGCTGAGGGTCGCGCCGACGATGCCAACGCCGACGGAGCCCGCGCCAAGCGCGACAACTCCTAGAGCTCGTGCCCGGCCCGGCCAGGACCGGAGTAAGATTCGGCCATGACCGGAGTAGGATTCGGCCAGGACCGGAGTAGGATTCGGCCATGGTCACCTTCAGCACAACTCTCCTGCAGCTGGGCAACAACGTCGGCATCGAGGTGCCCGAGGACATCGTGCTCGGCTTCGGAGTCGGCAAGCGGGTCCCGGTCATCGTCACGATCGCCGGGTACTCCTACCCCTCGACCACTGCGGTGATGGGTGGGAAGCTCCTGCTGCCGTTGGCCAAAGAGCATCGCGAGGCGAGCGGTGTCTCCGGCGGCGAGACTCATGAAGTCACGCTGACCCACGACACCTCGTCCCGCGAGACTCCGGTTCCCGATGACCTCGCCGAGGCGCTCGGCACTGCCGGTGTCCGTGAGGTCTTCGATGGGCTGGCTCCGTCGAAGCGCAAGGAGCATGTGCGGCAGGTCGAATCGGCCAAGGCCGAGGCCACACGGGAGCGTCGGATCGCGAAGATCGTCGACTCTCTGGGGTGAACACCCTGAGACGCGTGAACACCCCGACCTGCGTGTACATCCACCACTGACCGATCGACACTCCCGAGTCTGTCCGGCCTCGAAATGTCCTGCCTCGCAGACTCAGCCCGCGTCGTGCATCGTCACCGCATAGCCATCGGGATCGACGAAGGTGAACGTCAGGCCGAAGGGACTCGGCGCTGGTCCCCGCAGAATCTCCACACCGGTCTCGACGAGGCTGTCGTGCAGCGCCTGTGAGTCATCGCAGTTGAACCACAGCGCCACCCCGGTGCCGGGACGATCGATGGAGTCGAGATCGACGTCGGGCAATGGCTCACGCACGGCGAACGGTATCGGCGATGTCGCGAAGACCACCGCTCCGGGTGGCCCCGCAGGCGCCCGCGGCAGCCCGATCGTCTGCTCGTAGAATTCGGCCGACTTCTCCAGGTCTCGCACCTGCAGTGCGAGGAAATCCGGTCCTGTCACAGTCATGATCGTTCCCATCTCTTGCCATTCAGTTGCATGTCAGTGTTCTGACATAACCAATGTATGTCAGAATACTTACATGAGTCAAGAGATGCAGTCGCAGCAGTCCCAATCACCCCAGGCGCTGGAGGCGATGATCGGATATCAGCTCAAGCACCTGCAGTCGGTGCTGCGCTCACGCATGGACGAGACGCTACGGCCCCTGGGACTCTCAACGCCGCAGTACGCCTGCCTCGAACTGCTGCGCCGAGCCCCGGGCGCATCGAACTCGGAACTTGCTCGCGGCGCCTTCGTCACGCGACAGACGATGAATACGCTGCTGAAGGGCCTGCAGGATCGTGGCCTGGTGACGAGAGCAACGAAGGCCGAAACCGGCAGAGCTCTGCCGACGACCCTGACCGCGGAGGGAGGCAAGGCCCTCGATCAGGCGGTCGAACGAGTTGAACGGATCTCGGCACTCATGGTCTCTTCGCTCGATGAGGAACTGAAGGGCCACCTCGGCGAGGCTCTCGATCTGTGCATCGGAGCCCTCGAGAGCGAGGACACGAGAAGCCCACACGAGGGCTGAGGTCGTCGAGGTGATCGTCCTCAGCGTACGACGCGCTCGACCTCTTCCGGTTCGTCACGCTCGGGCAGCAGAACCATGATGAGAAGGGCGAGGACGGCACCGATCCCGGCTCCGAGCGTGTTCGTGATGAGATCGCTGATCGTACCGAAGCGGGTCGGCGAGAGCAGGGTCACCTGGGCTCCCTCGATCAGGCAGGTGAAGGCCGCGCCCGCCGCCCAGCCGACCCACCAGCGCCTACGCCCCATATGCAGGGCGAGCAGGAACCCGAACGGGACGAACATGGCGACGTTCGCCAGCTTCTCGACGAGCGTATAGGTCAGCCATGACGTCACCTGATGATCGGCGAAGAACTGGAGCAGCCTGCCGATCGGACCTTCTGGGCTGACGTCGAGCTGGTAAGGAGTCAGCGTCATGAAGCCGATGAAGACGGTGTAGAGGATCAGCAGCACCAGGGGCATATCGCCCATTCGTCTCTGCCCACTCGTCATGCGATTCAGACTACCGCCGATGCCCCACGACGGCGCCCGGATTGCGGTATCCCGCAACCCGGCTCATAAGCCGTTCAGCTCGCAAATCGAGCACACGACTGCCGATCGAACCCATGACGAGGGGCCGCCTCGCTGCTTCAGCGAAACGGCCCCTGAACCTCACCAGACGGTCACATAGATCGTCGGTCAGTCCGGCTGTCGGTCAGTCCGACTCTCAAACGAGAGCGGTCACCTCGGCGCCTTCGAATGTGGCGGTGTCGATGACGGCACGGAAGTACACGTCACCGGCGACGACGCGATCGTAGGTCTCATCCGCCTTGTCGATGCTCACGGTCTCGATCTTCGCTGCGATGTCGTGCTTCGCGCAGAAGTCGAGCATCTCCTGGGTCTCGGCGATGCCGCCGATCATCGACCCGGCCAGCACTTTGGCGCCGCCGATCACGGAGGCGAAGGACAGCGGCTGCTTCTCCGGAGGCATACCGACGACGGTCATGACCCCGCGAGGCTTGAGCAGGCTCAGGTACTTGTCGACGGGAATGTCGGCGCTGATCGTGTTGAGGATGAGGTCGAACTCTCCGCGGTGGTCACTGAAGAAGTCATCCTCAGTTGTCGCGAGCATCTGCTTCGCGCCGAGCTCGAGTGCTGCCTTCTCCTTGTTCAGGGTGCGGGAAAGGACGGTGACGTCGGCGCCCATGGCGACGGCGATCTGGACGCCCATGTGGCCGAGTCCGCCGAGTCCCAGAATGGCGACCTTCTTGGGTGCGCCGTCCTTGGTCTCGCCTGCGCCCCAGCGGTTGAGTGGTGCGTAGGTGGTGATGCCGGCGCAGAGCAGCGGGGCCGCGACATCGAAGTCGAGAGCGTCGGGGATACGGCAGACAAAGCGTTCGTTGACGACGACTTTCTCGGCGTAGCCGCCCTGTGTGATGGTGTCGTCGACGTCGGTGGAGTTGTAGGTGCCGACCTGGCCGTTGAGGCAGTTCTGCTCCTGCCCAGCCCGGCATTCCTCGCACTCTCCACACGAGTTGACCATGCAGCCCACGCCCACGCGGTCGCCGACCTTCCAGTCGGTGACATCGGAACCGACGGCCTCGACGACGCCGGCGATCTCGTGGCCGACGGTCAGGGGGAAGTGCGCCTCGCCCCATTCGTTGCGGATGGTGTGGATGTCGCTGTGGCAGATTCCGGCGGCCTTGATGTCGATGACCACGTCATCGGGCCTGGGGTCGCGGCGTTCGATGTTGGCAACCTTGAACGGCTGGTCGGGGCCGGTCTTCTGCAGTGCCTTGACGGTGAAAGTCATGAAAACTCCTCTGTGCGGTGACGACTCCGGATGCTGCGGCGGCTCTGTTTCGGGGCCGCCGACACCTTACATGCAGCACTGATTATCTGTCGCCTATTCCGGGCCCTCCCGTGATCTCTGCAACAGACGATCGTTCAGGACCAGTCGCAGCCCCGTCGCCGCCCCCTAGTCCTTGGCTGCCCGCTCGGAGATCGTGAGGTCGAGAGGGAAGTCCACGGGCGCATTGCCGAATAGGAGTGTCCCCGCCGAGGCGGCCGCTTCCCTGATCGCCTCCGCTGCGGCTTCGGCGTGCTGGGCCGGCGCGTGCACGATGACCTCATCGTGGAGGAAGAACACCAGGTGAGCGCGTCGGGAGAACACCGGACCCGAGGCATCGGCGACGTGCCCCATCGTCTCCCCCGCCGAGGTGGTTCCCCCATCACCATCAACCGCCGAGGTTGTCCCCGGGTTCCCGTCATCGATGGCCGGCAACTGTGACAGCCGCAGTCTCAGGTCGGCCAGCCAGGCCAGGGCCCATTCGGCCGCGGTTCCCTGGACGACGAAGTTGCGGGTGAAGCGTCCCTGGTCACCGGCGGCGCGACGGGCCCGGTTCTCATCGGCAGGCGTGGCGTCGAACTGGTTCGCCGCCGACTGAACGCGGCGCCACCCTTCACCTGGCACCGGTGAGGTTCGGCCCAGCCAAGTGGACACGACCCCTCCGGCGGCCCCCACCTCGGCGGCGGAATCAACCAAGCCCATGGCGGCGGGAAAACTGGTGCGCAGTCGCGGCACGAGCCTGCCGCTGTCACCGGTCGTGGACCCGTACATGGCGCCGAGCACGGCGATCTTCGCCTCCTGCCTGGTCGCGACGATGCCTTCGTCGACAAGACCCGAGTACAGGTCGCGACCTCGGCCAGCTTCGGCCATGGCCCGGTCCCCCGACATGGCGGCGAGCGCCCGCGGCTCCAGCTGGGCGACATCGGCCGAGATCAGCCGCCATCCGGGGTCGGCGCGCAGGGCGGGTCGCAGTTGGCGAGGAATCTGAAGTGCACCACCGCCGCTGGCCGCCCAGCGCCCGGTGACGACTCCCCCGGGAACATAGACGGGACGGTAGCGGCCCTCGCTGACCCATTCGTCGAGCCACGCCCACCCGTTGGCGGAGAGCAGACGGGACTGCTTCTTGTACTCCAGCAGGGGCGCGATCGCCGCGTGGTTGCTCTCCTGCAGCTCCCATTTCGAGGTCGAGGCGACGTTGATTCCGGCCGCGTGCAGGGAATGGAGGAGTTTGACGTGGGAGTCGAGATTGGCTCGCGGGTCACCGAGGGCGGCCCGCACCTGCTCGGCCACGGCGAGCATCTTGGCAGGCTTCGCGTCCCGTGCAGGACGGGGCCCGAGTTCCTCGGCGAGGATCCGATCGTGCTCGGCGATGTCCCAGGGCACCCCGGCGGCCTGCATCTCTGCGGCCACGAGTCCACCGGCTGATTCTGCCGCGAGCAGCAGACGCAGCCGGCCGGGATCGGAGGCAGTCTGCAGGGCGGTGGACTGACGTGCGAATTCGGCGAGCGCGGACTCGATGTCGTGCGGGACCGTTTTGATGTGGCTGCGTCGTTCGGTGACCTCGAAGAGCGCCTCCGCCTCGGGTGCGGTCGGTGCGCTCACCGGGCCCGCGTCCCATTCTTCGGCGCTTGCGACGGCGTTTCGGTCGGCCACGAGTTCCGAGCGCATGAGGATCGCGTGGGTCAGCCGCAGGTCATAGCAGCGCTCGATCTGCACGCCGGCAACCAGCAGGGCCGGGTACCAGTTGGGAGTGTCACTGAAGACCCACCTCGGCCGGCCCTGTGCTTCCCGTTCGCGGACGAACGTGGGCAGCTCATCCGCGCCGAGGTGGTGGTTGCCGATCCGCTGTCTGGCGTCGTCGAGGTCGACGACGGCGATCATCGAACCCATGCCGCGAACGCCGCCGAGGGCGCTGTCGGGAGCACGCCCGATCACGCACCACGCAGGCACGGCAGCGCTTGGGTTGGTCATACCTCAACACTACTGCGAGGGGCGGACGTGGCTGTGCTCCCCCGAGTCTCTCCCCGCGAGGAGTCGACGAGAGGCCCTAGCTCCGGCTCGCGTCGAGGGCCGCTCGTACGATCGAGTCGACATCGATCCCGTGATAGCGGTAGACGTCGTCGATATCGCCGGACTGACCGAAACTGCTCACCCCGAGCGCGACATGGTCGACCTTGTTGATCGTGGCGAGGAACGACAGCGTGTGCGGGTGGCCGTCGAGGAGGGTGACCATCGGCACGGCGCGCTCGGCGGGGAACACCTGGTCGAGGATCCACTCGGATCCCGGACCGGCAGCAGAGACACCAGCTCCTGCACCAGGCGAGCGATTCCCCTGCGCAGCCCGCAGCGCCCGATAGAGCAGACCGGGGCTGGTCACGCACACGACATCGGCGTCGATGCCCATTGCTTCGAGGCGGTCTGCTGCGGCCAGGGTCTCTGTCATCATGGCACCCATACCCACGAGCTGGACTCGCGGCTGCTTCGTCGCCCGCAGCCGGAATCCTCCGGCGATGACCTGCTCCCGACGACGCCGACGCGCCACCGGATCGCTCGGCACCTCGGCCAGGGACTGGTCGACCGCCCGGGTCGACAGGCGCAGGTAGGCCGATTCACCATCAGGCCTGCCCAAGCGCGTGATGGAGTGGAGCAGGGTCCACTCGACGTCCTGGGCGAACGCGGGCTCATAGGTCACCAGACCCGGCACCTCCATGCCCGTCGAGGGGGTCGTGATCGACTGATGCGCACCGCCTTCGGGTGCCAGCGTGACCCCGGACGGAGTGCCGACGAGGATCGACTGTCCACCCGCATACATGCCGAAGGTCCACGGCTCGAGGGCACGGTTGACGAAGGGGTCGTACATCACGCCGATCGGGAAGAGCGGCTCTCCCCACCGGCTCCAGGTCGCACCGAGCTCCCCGAGCAGACCGACCAGGTTCGTCTCGGCGATGCCCAGTTCCATGTGCTGGCCCTGTTCCGATTCGTTCCACTGCAGGATCGTCTCGGCGTCATCGGCGAACCAGTTGCGGCCGGCTTCGGAACTCCACACCCCGACCTTGTTGACCCATCCGCCGAGGTTGGTCGTCGATGACACATCGGGACTGACCGTGACCACCCGGCGGGCCGTCTCCGGTGACTGCCGACTCAGGTCCATGAGAACGCGGCCCAGCGCGGCCTGCGACGAGGAGGTGCCCTTGTGCGCCCGCTCGAGATCACGCGGCAGCTCGCTCTCGGCAGCACGAGGGAACTCCGGTCGCGCCAGCCGCTTCGCACTCGCCTCGATGATCTCTCCGGCGGCAGAATCGTGGTCGAACCTGGTCCACGGTGCCTGTGTGTCCTGGCCGCTGCGCCGGGCCAAAGCACCGTATTCCTCATCGCTGATGAGCGCGGAGTGGTTCTGCGGGTGGCCGGAGCTCGGCAGACCGAACCCCTTGATCGTGTACGCAATGATGGCCGTCGGCTTCGAATCGTCGATCCGCGCGAAGGCGTCGAGGAGCGCGGGAATGTCATGGCCGCCGAGGTTTCTGATCGCATCCGTCAATGTGGTGTCATCGAGGCTGCCCACCAGATCCCGCAGGGCCTGGGCGTCCTCCCCCTCACCGGGCAATCGCTCGCGCAGCTCGGCGGCGGTGCATCGCAGCAGACGCTGGTATTCGGGGTTCGACATCGTCAGGATCCGCTGTCTCAGCTCAGGACCACAGGGTCGGGCGAAGAGTTCGTCGAGCAGGCGTCCGAACTTCACGGTGATCACCTGCCAGCCGGCGGCGTCGAACATCGCTTCGATGCGCCCGGCGGCGATATCGGGGATCACGCGGTCCAGTGACTGGCGGTTGAGGTCGACGATCCAGACGATTTCGCCGAGGTGTTTGACGTCGGGGTCAATGACGGCCTCCCACACGGCACCCTCGTCGAGTTCCGCGTCTCCAACCAGGGAGTACTGTCGCCCGAGGCCGATGGGTTTCAGCGTCGAATCGACGTAGCGTCGGGCGATCGAGCCCCAGATGGGTGCCGTGGCTCCGATGCCGACGGAACCGGTGGAGTAGTCGGCTGGAACCGGGTCCTTGGTGCGACTCGGGTAGCTCTGCAGACCGCCGAAGGCCCGCAAGGAGGTCATGTCTGCTTCGTCGAGTTCACCGCAGAGGTAGTTGATGGCGTGCCAGACGGGGCTGGCATGCGGTTTGATGCTCACCCGGTCTTCGGCGCGCAGTTCGTGGAACCACAGTGCGGTCATAATCGTGGCGATCGAGGCGCATGAGGCCTGGTGTCCGCCGACCTTGAGCCCGCTGCGGTTGGGACGCACGCGATTGGCATGGTGGATGATCGAGGTCGACAGCCACAGAATCCGATCGTGGATCTCATCGAGGGTCTCGAACGTCGAGGCTTCTGAGGCGGTGTTGATGTCTGTGTCTGTATCGATGGTCACGGTTGTCCTCCCGAGGTGTGCGCGCATGCATTGTGCCCGCAGATCCGAATTCGCGGCAGGTGTCCTGAACCGGTTGGCTCAGGAGACCTGCCGCCGCAGGACGGGATCGTCCTGTGAGTCGCCGACGGGATATGTCGAACGTGACGCCAGTCAGGTTGATGATCGACGGTGAACCCATTCCAACCCGGCTGAAAGAAATGCTCAATAGTCAGTTTTGAAATTGAGCAGATTGCTCAGAATGTGCGATTCGTCGGTACAGTGGGCTGAACGTTTCGAGCATGTAATGGGGGTCACAGACGATGACGGAGAAGACACGCAGGATCGCCGACGCTCTCGATGCGCGCATCCTCCTCGAACTCGTGCGGCAGCCTCGATCCACGGTCGCCGGTCTCGCCCAACGGCTCCAGGTTGCCAGGAACACCGCGCAGGCCAGACTCACCCGCCTCGAGAACGAGGGCCTGCACTCCTTCGACCACCGAGTCGACACTGCCGGGCTCGGCTATCCCCTGCGGGCACACGTCCTGGCGAACCTCAAGCAGCGCAAACTCGATCAGGTCGGCGTCGAACTCGCCCGAATTCCGGAGGTCCTCGAGGTCATCGGAGTCTCGGGCACTGCCGACACCCTCATTCAGGTCGTCGCTCGGGACACCGATGATCTGTACCGCATAGCCGGGCGGATTCTGTCGATTCCCGGCGTCAAACGCACACGCACACTCGTGTCGATGAAGCAGATGGTGGAATACCGAGTGACTCCGCTGCTGCGCCGCACGATTGCGAAGCGCTGAGGCCCTCACTCGGCGGATGAATTCCGCCCGCCAGCGGCACGAATCTCACCCACTTCGACGAATTCCGGCAATAATTGTTCTCAGACGTGTCGAATCGACGTGAACTCGGTCGTCTCAATGATGAGCGATCGAAACGCGATCGCACCTGAGATGAACGGAGTTCAATCATGCGCTACTCACTGGTCTTCCACGCACCCGAACCTCAAGAAGGCGGACCCCAGCCCTCCGCCGAGGTGATGGCCGAGATGCAGAAGCTGATGTCCGACTACGCTGATGCCCTCTACTCCGCGGGAGTCTTCATCGCTGCAGAGATGCTTGAACCGCAGCAGGCGACAACCACCGTCACCCGCCGAGGTGGCTCTGTCGTCATCGAGGATGGTCCCTTCGCAGCGGCGAAGGAGGCCCTGGCCGGAGTCTTCGTCATCGACGTCGAGAGCCGCGACGCGGCCCTGGCGTGGGCAGAGAAGTTCCCCGGCACGAGCTACGGAGTCATCGAGGTCAGAGCGGCGGCAGTCTCCTATATAGACGGACGTTGGGTGCAGCCCTGAACGAACATCGGGACCCGATCGATCGGGCGATGATCCTCTCCCAGGACGGCTGGGGGCGGATCATCGCCCTCATCGCTGCCGCCGACGGGGACTTGGCCGGCGCCGAGGATGCCCTGAGTTCGGCTCTCGAACGCGCAGTTCGCGTGTGGCGGGAGCAGGGAGTGCCGACCAATCCCGAGGGGTGGCTCTACCGGGTTGCCCTCAATGCACGACGAGACGTGTGGAAATCGGCCGCGGCCCGCACCTCGGCGGCCTTGGATCCCGAGGTTCACGATGGTGCCGATCTAGGTAACCACGACAGGTCCGCGTCCCACGGCGCAGGCCAGCCGGCTGCAGCTCATCTGGTCGCCCCAGCTGATCCCGATGCCCTGCCCGATCGTCGTCTCGAACTGATGGGCGCGTGTGCTCATCCGGACATCGAGCCGGGAGTCCGGCCGCTGCTCATGCTCTCTGCGGTGATGGGCATGACCGGGAAGCAGATCGCTGCAGGAATGGCCCTGCCTGCCGCGACGGTCGCTGCTCGGCTGACTCGGGCGAAGAAGCGCATCGCCGCCCTGGGCATCGGTTTCGGTCTGCCAGATCGCACCGAGCTCGAAGCTCGACTGCCCGACATCCATGAGGCGATCTACGGTGCCTTCGCCATCGACTGGGTGCATGCGGCGAGCGAACCACGCGATGGCATCATCGGCGAGACCCTCTATCTCTCCCGACTGCTCGCCGAGCTGTGTCCCTCCGATGGGGAATCACACGGCCTCGCGGCCCTCATCCACCTCTCTGCTGCCAGGTTTCCGGCCCGCCGCGGCCAGGGCGGAGAGTTCGTGCCCCTCGGCGATCGAGACCCGGGCAGTTGGGACTCCGTACTCATCGCCAGGGGCGAGGATCATCTGCGGGCAGTGCAGGGCAGCGGCGAGATCGGTCGTTTCGGGTTGCAGGCTGCGATCCAGATCCTCCACATGTCCGGTGTGCGCAGCGGAAGCACCGATTGGCCGATGCTGCTGCGCCTGCACGACGATGTGGAGCGGATGGCGCCCAGCCTCGGCGGGGCTGTGGCGAGGGCAGCGGTGATTGCTGAGATCGACGGCCCGAAGGCTGGTCTGGCTGAACTCGACACTCTGGACGGCCCCAGCCGTGGCGAGTCTCCTGTCAGAGAGAATGCGTTCTCCTCCGCACGCGTCGACTCGTTCCAGCCGACGTGGGCACTGCGCGCACACCTGCTCGCCCGTGCCGGGCAGGGGCAGGAGGCCCAAAACGCCTATCGCCGTGCCATCGAGCTGACCACCGACCCTGCCGAACGCGCCTACCTCGAGGCCCGATCACTCAAGGCTTAATCCTGCCGCTAACCCGCACAATCGAAGTCACCTGGGAACGGGATCGATCGAAGTTTCAGAGCCCTGCTTCAAAGTCGAGCTTTGAAACTTCGATCGATCCCTTACCTCTGAGGCGACGCATCCCACCCGCACCCGAACCCGCACGACGCAGCACCCAGACACGAAACAGCCCTCCACCTTGGCCCCGAAGGGTCCCGGTGAAGGGCTGTTGTTCACTGTGCGCGAGGGGGGACTTGAACCCCCACGACCTTGCGATCACTGGCACCTGAAGCCAGCGCGTCTACCAATTCCGCCACTCGCGCGAACAAGAGAAAACTCTAGCATCGCGGCCGGGAAGAATGAAACCGAGTTCGGTCGAAACACCCAAAACGTGTCGACGCTCACACCGACCACCCCCTGCACCACCCGCCTTTCGTGACCCAGCACTCATTTCCGGTAACATCGGCGCTCGTCACAGGCTCATGGAGTACTCAGCGACAATCTCTAAACTGGGCGACTGCCGGGAATCCGAACAGACCTCGGCCCCGAAATACCTAGTGACGTGAGTTGAGAGCCTCACCGCGTTAGGATTGGGTGTTGATGTCTCCGTTTCGGTGTTCCTTTCCGAACTCGGATTCACCAGGACAGACTCGTTCGGGCGCATGCGTCCGGGCTGGTGGCGAACGGTTCGTCACGCGCACGACACCTGGAAGAGGAGGTGCCATGGGGATTCTCGATCGTTTCGAGAAGGGATTGGAGAATGTCGTCAACGGCGCCTTCGCCAAAGCGTTCCGCTCACAGGTGGAACCGGTCGAATTGGCCGGCGCGCTGCGACGCGAAGCCGATAACAAGGCCGCTGTGGTCTCACGCGGACGAACACTGACGGCAAACCACTACAGCATCGAACTGTCTCCCACAGATTTCGACCGTCTCTCTGGTCTCGAGAACGAACTTCGCTCCGACCTGCGACAGGTCATCGGCGATCACGCGGTCGAGCAGGCCTACAGCTTCGTCGGTCCCGTCTCCGTCGAGTTCGTCGAGGCAGAAGACCTCGACACCGGAATGTACCGAGTCGTCTCCAGCACTCAGCGACCCGACGGCTCACACGCAGCCCAACCGGCCAACCGCGGCGGCTATGACCCCGTGTCCCGGTCCCACAACATCGTGGGCGAAGGACAGGCCAACTCCGGATCACGTCCGGTCCCACCCAGACGCACACCCGAACCAGCACCGGCCCGACCGGCGGCCACCAGCCGCCCGGCATCGGCCCCCGTGCGACAGGCAGCACCAGCACGGTCGCGCACCATCAGCGCCAGCGTGACCATCCACGGTCAGGACTACGAGCTGCACCAGGGCACGAACGTCTTCGGACGGTCCTCCTCCAGCTCCGACTACGTCATCGATGACCCCGGCGTCTCCCGCCGACACTTCGAGATCACCGTCGAACGTGACCATGCGGTCGCCAACGACCTCGGATCAACCAACGGCACCCTTCTGCGCGGACGCAAGCTCACCTCGGCGAACCTCTCCGACGGTGATGTCCTCATGGCCGGAGACGCAGAGGTGCGCTACCACGAGAACGAACAGGACGCCCAGTGAGCGAGTTCACCGTCACCGTCTTCCGGTTCGCCTTCTTCATCATCCTCTGGCTCTTCGTCCTCGGTGTTGCCGGCGTCCTGCGCCGCGACATCTTCGGTGCCAGGAAGGGTCCCCGGAAGTCTCGCCGAGGTGGCCGGGCCTCCCGTAATGCAGCGCCGACCCCTGCCCCGAGCAGACCGGCGCCGGCACCGGCTCCTACGCCCTCTCCGGCGCGACAGCATGCTCATCCGGGCTCCATTCGGGTCACCGGTGGGCCCTTGGCCGGGACACTGGTCACGCTCTCCGGAGCACCAGTGACCTTCGGACGAGCTCCGGACAATACGATCGTCATCAGCGATGACTTCGCGTCCAGCCATCATGCGCGAATCGTGGCCTCCAACGGCTCCTGGGTCCTCGAGGACCTCGGTTCGACCAACGGCACGATCGTCGACGGCTCGCCCATGCATTCGCCCATCAGTCTGCGAATCGGCACCCAGATCACCATCGGCCATACGACGTTGGAGACCCAATCGTGACGACCGACGGTACGATCACCCTCCGCTCAGCAGCCCGGTCTCACACCGGGCTGGTGCGTAAGAACAACCAGGACTCCGGCTATGCGGGTCCGAATTTTCTGCTCATCGCGGATGGAATGGGCGGACACGCCGGCGGTGACGTCGCCTCGGCGATCACCGTGTCCCGGCTGGCCGACCTCGATCGTGAACCCAGCGGCGAGGATGCGCTGGAGATCCTGCGCACCTCGATCCTGGAGGCCAACGACCGCATCTGCCGCGGCGTCGCCGAACAGCCCGAGCTCGCCGGCATGGGCACCACAGTCACCGCACTGCTGCGCGCTCCCGGCAACCGCTTCGCCTTAGCCCACATCGGCGACTCCCGCGGCTATGTGCTGCGCGACGGCGAACTGCAGACCGTCACCCATGACCACACCTTCGTCCAGATGCTCGTCGACGAAGGCCGCATCACCCCGGACGAGGCCGAAACACACCCGCAGCGTTCCGTTGTCATGAAGGTCCTCGGCGACGTCGGGGCCTCCCCCGACCTCGACCTGACCCTGCGTGAGGCTCACGTCGGCGACCGGTGGATGCTCTGCTCCGACGGCCTGACCGGCTTCGCGGACGTCGATGACATCGCCCGCGTTCTCTCCGAGGTCTCCGACCCCGACGAATGCTGCCGTCAGCTCATCGATCTGGCCCTGGCCGGCGGCGGCGCCGACAATGTCACCGTCGTCATCGGCGACGTGCTCGAAGGCACCCTCGACACCGTTCAGGGCAGCTCCGTGGGCTCCGTCCACCTCAACCCGAAGTACGCCACCATCGGCATGAACACCGATGTCGACGAACCCACCACTGAGCCTCAGCCCCACTACGGCAACGGCGACATTCCCACCGACACCGTGCCCCTGCAGACGGTGTCCGGTTCCGATAAGCAGGAGCCCACCGCCGAGGTGGTTCCCCCTTCCCAGCGCACCGACTCGGAGTCGTCCGACAGGGACGCACCCGCCGAGGAGGATGACCTCGACGCTGACGACGACGAGGTGGAAAAGCGGTCCTACCTGGGCTGGATCATCGCAGCGATCGTCATCGTCGCAATCGCGGTGGGCGGGTTCTTCGCCTATAACTACGTGAGCAACCACTACTACCTGACGAACCAAGATGGAAAGGTCACCCTCTACCGGGGCCTCGACACGACTCTGGGACCCATCGAACTCAGTCAGCTCGAAGACACCACCGACATCGAAGTCGGGACCCTCAACAGCTTTTCGCAGGATCGTCTGCGCGGCTCCATTCAGGCCGATTCCCGTGATGAGGCCGATCGCATCATTGAGAACCTGCGACAGGAAGCCGATAAGTCCGGTACCGTCTCCGGCAATGTCGAGGATGCCGCAAGTCCCAGCGATCCCGCGCCCTCACCGCCGAGTTCCCAAGCGGTCGATCCCAGTGATGCCATCACTGAGGAGTCACAGTAATGTCCGAGAACCCCAACCAAGGCGCACGGCCACGGCCTTATCGCTTTGCTGAGCTCGGCCTCCTCATCCTCGCGATCGCGGTCTCCACGAGCGCCTATGCACTTGTAGGGCTCGGCACCGAGGACACGATTCCCGCCAACGTCTATCAGTATGCGGCGTGGTTGGCCGCGCTGGGCCTCATCATCCACGTCGTCGTGTGGTGGAAGGCCAAGTACGCCGACCCCGTCCTCGTCCCGATCGCCGTCCTGCTCAACGGCTTGGGCCTGGCCATGATCTACCGCGTCGACCTGGGTCGGGATGAGTATCAGAACAGCGGAGTCACTCAGCTGATCTGGATGACCTTGGGCGTGGCCCTGGCCGTCGGCATCATCATCTTCTTAGGTGACCACCGGTGGCTGCGCCGCTACACCTTCCTCTCGGGGTTCGCTGCGCTGATCTTCCTCCTGCTCCCGCTGATTCCCGGCCTGGGCAAGACGGTCAACGGCGCACGCATCTGGATCGGCATCGGCCCGATGTCCTTCCAGCCCGGTGAGATCGCGAAGATCCTGCTGGCCATCTTCTTCGCTGGCTACCTCGTGTCCTACCGTGACCAGCTGGTTCTGGCCGGGCCGAAGATCCTCGGCATCCGCTTCCCGCGCCTGCGAGACTTCGGCCCCATCGTCATCGCCTGGGTCGCCAGCGTCGGCATCCTTGTCTTCGAAAGAGACTTGGGAACCTCGCTGCTGTTCTTCGGCCTGTTTGTGGCCATGCTCTATGTGGCGACAAGCAAGGTCTCCTGGATCATCCTCGGACTCGGTTTCTTCGCCGTCGGTGCGGTCGCCGCGACCTTCCTCTTCGACCACGTCGGGCAGCGCGTGGACGGCTGGCTCAACGCCCTGACCGCTGAGGAGTACAACAAGACTCCAGGCGGGTCATATCAGCTGGTCCAAGGCCTGTTCGGCATGTCCAACGGCGGTCTGACCGGCACCGGACTCGGCGAGGGCCGACCAAATATGGTCCCCTATGCGGAATCTGACTTCATCTACGCCAGCCTCGGCGAAGAGTTGGGCATGGCCGGACTCTTCGTCATCCTGCTCTGCTACCTCTTCATCTTCCAACGCGGCATCAAGACCGCCCAGCAGCTGCGCGACGGATTCGGCACCCTGCTCGCCACGGGCTTGAGCTTCACGATCGCCCTGCAGGTCTTCGTCGTCGTCGGCGGCGTCACCCGCCTCATCCCCCT
The DNA here is from genome assembly GCF_003932995.1 of Brevibacterium aurantiacum. NCBI lineage: Bacteria > Bacillati > Actinomycetota > Actinomycetes > Micrococcales > Brevibacteriaceae > Brevibacterium > Brevibacterium aurantiacum. The sequence goes on along the minus strand of NZ_CP025333.1, from coordinate 50,172 downwards.
CACGGGTCTGACCACGCCGTTCCTTGCCCAAGGCGGGTCGTCTCTGATCGCGAACTGGATGATCATCGCCCTGCTCCTGCGCATCTCCGACAATGCCAGGCGCCCAGTGGAGGAATTCCACACCGGCGTCCTCAAGATCACGGAGGATCCCGAGGAACTCACCGCCTCGGCGCGGGGAGCCGGAACCCGCAACGACACGAAACGTGTCGAGGGGGCGCGCGAACACGCGGCGGGCAGCCTCGCGACCGACCGGACCACCAGTGACGACGCACCGACGACCAACCTCGGCGCCGCCGATCTTAAGACCACCGGGTCCGATGAGGACCCGACGACGAATCTGGGCACTACCGGAGGTGAACGATGAAGAGACCACTGACACACATCAGCATCGTCGGGTTCGTCATGTTCGCGCTCCTGTTCGGCTCCACGAGCTGGGTGCAGTTCGTCACCGCCGACTCGCTGAACAACAATGCGCTGAATAACCGCAAGGTCCTCGATCAGCTGGCCCGCGACCGGGGTCCGATCCTCGTCGACGGCAAGCCGATCGCCTACTCCGAACCGGTCGACGACAAGTACAAGTTCCAGCGCAAGTACGGCGCTGAGGGCCTCAACCCCCGCGCGTACGCCTCAATGACCGGGTACTACTCCATCGTCTCGGGAGCCTCGGGCATGGAACGCGCGTCCGGAGACTACCTCTCCGGCGATTCCGACGCCCTGTTCTACGACAAGGTCGGCAGCCTGTTCACCGGCGAGCAGCCGCGCGGAGCGGCCGTGGAGCTCACGATCGACCCGAAGGTGCAGCAGGCCGCGTGGGACGGCCTGGGCAACCAGAACGGTGCCGCCGTGGCATTGGACCCGAAGACCGGCAAGATCCTCGCCATGGCCTCGACGCCGGGCTGGGATCCCAACCCGATTGCCAGCCATGACTCCGAGACGGCGCAGTCCGCCTTCGAGGAGCTCAACAACGCTGAGGGCAAGCCTGCCTACAACCGCGCGATCGGCGGCAACCTGTACCCACCGGGCTCGACATTCAAGGTCCTCGTGGCCGCGGCCGCACTGGAATCAGGCGACTACAAGCCGGATTCGACCCTGAACGGTCCGGCGGAACTCGACCTGCCCCAGACAACTTCCACCATCGGCAACTCCCATCCAGGAGCCTGCCGCAACGGAGGGCAACCGACGCTGGCCGATTCCCTCGCCGAATCCTGCAACACCTCGTTCGCCTCACTCGGCATGGATCTGGGCGAGGACGCGATCAAGGAGCAGGCGGAGAAGTTCGGCTTCGGCCAGGACATGGAGATTCCGCTCAAGGTCAGCCCGTCCACGTTCCCCGACAACCTCAATCCACCACAGCTGGCACAGTCTTCGCTGGGTCAGTACGAGGTCAGGTCCACGCCGATGCAGATGGCGATGATGACAGCGGGAATCGCCAATGGCGGCAAGATGATGAAGCCGCAGCTTGTCGACCGGGTGCTGAACGCGAACACCCTCGAACCCATCAAGGAGATGCGTCCGGCGCAGAAGTCTCGGCCTGTCTCAGGCAAAACCGCCGATCAGCTCACCACCATGATGGAAGGCGTTGTCGAGGATGGAACCGCCTCGGTGGCCAAGATGGACGGAACGAAGGTCGCCGCGAAGACCGGTACCGCACAGCACGGACCCGGTGCGGCCCCGCACGCCTGGTTCATCTCATTCGCCCCAGCCGATGATCCGAAGATCGCAGTGGCGGTCGTCGTGGAGAACGGCGGAAACGCGGGCAACGAAGCTTATGGAGCGACGGTCGCAGGACCGATCGCCAAGAACATGATGGAAGCGGTGGTCGAAAAATGAGACCCGTCGAAGGCACCCTGTTGGGAAACCGATACAAGCTCACCTCTCGCATCGCCGTGGGCGGTATGGGTGAGGTCTGGAAGGGCGTCGACTCCGTGCTCGGCCGTGAGATCGCAGCGAAGATCCTCAAGGACGAATACCTCTCGGACACCACCTTCCTCGCACGCTTCCGCGCCGAGGCGCAGAACATGGGCCGCGCATCCGACCCCGGAATCGCCGGCGTCTTCGACTACGGCGACGAGCAGGGATCCCCCTATCTCGTCATGGAGTATGTGCCCGGCGAGGCACTGTCGGCGATCATCGAACGCAGCGCACCCCTGTCGGAGACGGACACTCTGAGCATCGTCTCCCAGTCCGCGCAGGCGCTGGGTGCGGCCCACAAGGTCGGCGTCATCCACCGCGACATCAAACCCGGCAACATCCTCATGACACCGGACTTCCGGGTCAAGATCACCGACTTCGGCATCGCCCGAGTCACAGACCAGGCTCCGCTGACGAAGACCGGTCAGGTCATGGGCACCGCCCAGTACCTGGCACCGGAGCAGGCCACGGGCAAGGGCTCGGGCTCCGGCTCCGACCTCTACGCCCTGGGCATCATCGCCTATGAGGCACTGGCCGGGCAGCGTCCGTTCACCGGTGACTCGCAGGTCGCGATCGCCATCGCCCAGGTCAATCAGCAGCATCCGCCGCTGCCGGACACGGTGTCCGAACCGCTGCGTCGCTTCGTCGACTGCCTCCTGGAGAAGAAGCCCGAGCGCAGGCCCTCGGATGCCATGGCCGTGTCCCGAGCCGCCGATGCGCTGGCCGCCGGCGATGTCGCCGGTGCCGAGCAGATTCTGCCGCAGATGGTGCTGGGCAGCGCCGCCTCCGAGGCATTGACCCAGGTCTTCAACAACCCCGAACCCGTGCCGACGACCAAGGCGATGCCGGTCACTGCGTCCAATGAGGAGACTCGCGTCTACCCGGGCGCCGCTGCCGCAGGTGTCGCCGGTGCCGGTGCGACAGGAGCCGCTGGGGTTGGGACTGCGAATGGCAGCGAACTCGATGCGGAGAACGCAGAGGACAAGGAACTCGACGAGAAGCAGTCGAAGAAGGGCCGCGCCCTCATCTGGATCCTTGCGATCATCGCGCTCATCGCCGTCGGTTCGCTGCTGTGGTTCTTCCTCGGCGGGGGCAATGCCGAACCCGAGCCGGACCCCAGCACCAGCGCGCCCACGACCTCCGAGGCGGCGAAGACGATCGAGATCGACAAGAGCGATTACATCGGACTCACCGAATCCTCGGCGACTCAGAACCTCGAACAGCAGGGCCTGGAAGCCGATACCCAGACCATCGAGTCCTCCCGCGCTGCGGGCACGGTCGCCGATGTCGGCGAGGGCGAGAACGGCTACACCTTCGAAGAGGGCGACACCGTCACGCTCTACATCTCCTCAGGTCCGGCCGAGGAACCGGTGGAGACCGAGGAACCTGAGCCCAGCAGCACTCCCACGCCGTCAGAGACCAGCGGCGACGATGGTTCGGGTTCCGACAACGGTTCCGGCTCCGACAACGGCGGCTCCTCGAGCGATGACAACAGCAGCTCGAACGACAGCGGTTCCAGTTCCGACAACGGATCGAGCAACGATTCCGGCAACGGCTCGTCAAGTGACTCAGACACCTCTGGTTCGGGCTCGAACGGTTCCGACAACGGATCGAACTCGAATGGCTCTGACAGCGGTTCGGACAGCGGATCCGGCAACGGATCGGACGCTACGGGCAACGGCGGATCGAACCCGTCCGGTGGCAACAACGGGAACTCGAGTGCCGGAGCGAACCTGGACGAGGCGATCTTTGGTTGACATCATGCGCTGAGAAGACGAGTAATCTACATGACATGCGGAGTACTTTCCCACGACGTGGGTGAACCAAGCGGAGGACCAGAATGAATGAACCCAAGGTGCTGTCGGGGCGATACGAAGTTCGTGCGCTCCTCGGCCGTGGGGGCATGGCAGAAGTGCACGAGGGCGTCGACAACCGACTCGGTCGACGCGTCGCGATCAAACTTCTGCGGTCCGATCTCGCCCGCGATCCCTCGTTCCACACACGTCTCAAGCGTGAGGCTCAGTCCGCCGCAGGGCTGAACCATCCGGGTATCGTCGCCGTCTACGACTCCGGCGAAGAGGACTTCGTCGAAACCGGCGGCTCCAGCGTCTCCGTGCCGTTCATCGTCATGGAATACGTCGAGGGTCAGACCCTGCGCGAGGTCCTCAACGAACACGGCACCCTGACCATCGACGAGGCGCTCAACGTCGTCGCCGGTGTGCTCGCGCCGCTCGAGTACTCCCACCGCAACGGCATCGTCCACCGCGACATCAAACCCGCCAACGTCATGCTCACCCCCGAGGGTGACATCAAGGTGATGGACTTCGGCATCGCCCGCGCGCTCAAGGACAACAGCGGCCTGACCCAGACGCAGTCCGTCGTGGGCACCGCCCAGTACCTGTCCCCCGAACAGGCCCGCGGTGAGGTCGTCGACGCCCGCTCCGACCTGTACTCGACGGCGTGCCTGCTCTATGAGCTCCTCGTAGGCCGTCCCCCGTTCGTCGGTGATTCGCAGCTCGCGGTCGCCTACCAGCACGTGGGTGAGACGCCGAAGCCTCCGAGCTTCTACAATCCCAATGTTCCCCCCGAGGTCGATCGCCTCCTCATGCATTCCCTGCTCAAGGACCGCGACGAGCGCTACCAGGACGCCTACATCTTCCGTGAAGACGTTCTCGCGGCCCGTGACGGCCGTCCGCTGAGCTTCGATGACGACATGGATCGCACCCAGGCGTTCCCGATGGCCGGGGCCATGATGGGTCCCCCGCAGTACGCCCAGGACTCCGAGGTCGACCCGGAGACGGGTGCCGTGTCGACGATCATGGCCAAGCAGGACGAAGCACCACCGCCGAGGCGGTCACGTGCCTGGATCTGGATCGGCAGCATCTTCGTGCTGTTGGCTCTGGCCGCAATCGCACTGTGGGTCTACGAGATCAACAAACCACCGGACATCATCCAGGTCGAGGTCACGGACGTGGCCAATATGAATGCCGACGAGGCAGAATCCGCCCTGATCGAACAAGGCCTGAGAGTCGACCGTGATGAGGCGTACAGCGAAGACGTCGACGAGGGCAAGGCCATCAAGACCGACCCCGCCGGTGGTCAGCGAGTTGAGCAGGACAGCGTCGTGAAGCTGGTCATCTCCTCCGGCCCTGAGAGCGTCAAGGTCCCCGATGTCTCCGGCAAGTCTGAGGAGAGCGCTCGCAAGGTCCTCAATGACGCCAAGCTGCAGGCCGGCACGCACATCTCACAGAACTCTCCGGACGTCGAGAAGGGCGTCGTCATCGAGACGAAACCCGGCAACGGCTCCGAGGTGGATGTGGATTCCAACGTCGACCTGGTCGTATCCTCGGGAATGGTCGAGGTCCCCGATGTGACAGGCAAGTCCGCAAAGGAAGCCTGCGAGATCCTTGAGGGCGATGACTACCAGTTGGGGTGCAAGACCGAAGAAGTCGAGACCGCCGACGAGCCGGCCAAGAAGGTCTTCGAGCAGTCGTCCAGCGGCGGCAGCGAGGTCAAGCAGGGCACGGAGATCACCGTCAAGGTTGCCAAGAAGCCACCGGAGGAGCCTTCGTCGCCGAGCATCCCGTCGATCCCTGGTGGAATCCCCACCTCACCGTCTGACGACGGTGGCAGCGACGATGAGGGCAATGACACCGGCGGTAACGGTGGTAACGACAATGGCGGCAACGACGATAATAAGGACGACGACAGTTCCATGGGTCCCGGTGACGTGGGCGGCCTGTTCGACGGTTTCTCAGACGCCAGCTGAACCGGCCGCCAGCTTAAGCGCCAGCTGAACTGACCAACTGAACCGACCAGTTGAACTGACGACCAGCCTGTCCACCTATGGTGTGGGCACCCGCCCTCAGGACAAGGTGATGAACAGGTCTGTACGCAGGTCCGCGGGGTCCATGTCGGGGTTCGGTTCGGTCACGTAGACCTCGAAGAACGGCAGCCCGGGATGGTGCCCCGCATCGACGGCAGCCTTCGTGAACACCGCCCAGGCCTCACCGAGGCCGTCGTATCCTCCGGTGTGACTCATGGCTGCGATCGATCCCCCAGGCAGCTGAGAGGGGATCGCGATGAGGTCCCTGCTCAGAGGCAGGGCCTGGGTCAGTCCCGAGGTCAGCGGAAGCCCGATCTCCAGGTCAACAGTGTCGCTGGGCTGGCGCGTGTACAGTGCGAACGCAGGACCGGCGATCTCCATCTCGGCCTCCTGCAGTGTAGGAAACAGCCCGGTGAACGTGGCATCGAAGAGTGCCGGAAGGTCCTCCATGGCGACGTTCCTGGCCTCCACGACGGCCGTGGGGATCTCGGACGCCTCGAACACGGTGAGTTCGGAGAATGGCTCGGTGCGGTTGAAACTCGACTCTGGCATCAGTGGTCCTCTCGGTTCCGCCTGCCGGCCCAGCCCCACCTCGGCGAGCTTTCGGGGTCTCCCGGGGATGGCAAGCGGTGCTGGATCTCTTGGTGACTCACGATCCTAATGCGGCGAGAGAGCCACAGGAAGAGTGTGAGCGCAGATGCCTGTCGCGACGGCTGAAGCGGTGCTGGCTTATGCGGGTGTGCCGGCCGGCACGGACTTCGCTGCAATCGCCGATGCCATGGGCGACATCGTCGCGGCCTGTGAGGCCGCGCCCTCGATGCCGCAGACCTCGAGCCAGTTGCCCAGCATCAGGTAGCCGCATTCGGTGAGGACCGACTCCGGATGGAACTGCACTCCGAACAAGGGCTGCTCACGATGTTCGATGGCCATGACGACGCCGTCCTCGGTGCGGGCCGTGACCACGAACTTCTCGAGGTCGATCGTCTCATCGACGATTGCCAGCGAGTGGTACCTGGTCACCGTCAGAGGATTCTTGCAGCCGAAGAAGATGCCCTGGCTGTCGTGGGTGATGACGGAGGTCTTGCCGTGCATGAGCACCGGCGAGTGGGTCACCGTGGCGCCGAAGACCTCGCCCAGCGCCTGGTGGCCCAGGCAGACTCCGAACACCGGAGTGCCCGAGGACTCCGCCCACGCGATGAGGGCCGGGCAGACTCCCGACTCGGCGGGCACACCCGGGCCTGGGGACAGGAGGACTCCGTCGTATTCGGCTGCCAGGGCCACGACAGCCTCGGCGGTCATATCGTCATTGCGGATGACATGAGTCTCGGCGCCGAGCTCACGGACGTAGGACACGAGCGTATAGACGAAGCTGTCGTAGTTGTCGACGACGAGGATCTTTGTCATTGGCCACCGCTTCCGTCAGTCACTGTTGCGTTGTTGAAGGGCATGTAGGGGGCGACGACCGGGAAGACGTACTGCATGAGCAGCAGCACCACGGCCGCGATGAGGATGAGGGCGAAGATGAGTTTGACGAACCAGTTGCCCGGGAGCAGACGCCAGATCAGACCGTACATTCTCAGGCACCACCGTTCTTGCTGACCTTGTCGTAGGCCTTCGAGTCCTTGATGTTGTCCGGGGCGCCATCGCCGGCCGGGGTCCAGTCGGTGAGCTCGGCGTAGGCGACGTAGCGCTCCCTGGCCGAGAACATCGGGTTGCAGGCCGTCATCGTGAGAATCCGGTCCTTGCCCTTGAACTTGGGTTCGTTGGGAACCGGGGCGAGAACCTCGACGGCGTCGGGAAGGATGATGTCGAAGTTGCGGAACGTGTAAGTGTAGAAGCCGTCCTTGGTCTGGACGATGATCTCATCGCCGGGGCGCAGCTGCGCGATCTGGTTGAGCGGCTTGCCGTAGGTGACGCGGTGGCCGGCGATCGAGAAGTTGCCGACCTCTCCGGGCATCGCCGAGTTCGGGTACCTGCCCACGCCCATCCGGTTGAGGACGGGTTCGAGATCGACACCCTCGGCGACGGTGCGGTAGTAGTCATCGCCGAAACGTGGAATGTAGAAGATTCCGAACGCGCTGTTCTTCTCCACCGGATCCGCCACGACAGGTTCGTCCGGGTCATCGGGAAGCTCGTTGGGATCCTGGTTCTGCCAGTCCTGGGCCAACTTGTCGGCGAGCTGCTCGTTGTCCCGGTTGGCCTCGATATCGGTCCACCACAGCTGCCAGACCACGAACAGGATGAGGACCATTCCGGCCGTGATGCAGAGCTCGCCGAAGGTGCGGATGGTGCCGCGAACGGGGCCCAAGGGCTCCCGCTCCGGTTTCTGCCTCCGCCGATTGGTGCGACGACTGCCCTCGCCGGGTGCGCTGTAGCCCGCAACGGCCGCACCCGCATAGGCGCCGAGGTTGGGGTTCGTTTCACTGCTGACCGGCTGCTGCACCTGGGTGGAGTCGGTGTACGCGGGCGGGGCGTCGGAGTAGACGGCAGTCGGGGCACCGTTGGCCGCGGCCGCTTCGGCTTCGCGGCGCCGAAGTTCACGGCGACTGGGAAGTGGCTGATCGGTTCCTGCCTGTGAGCCCGTCCCGGGATGCGAACCTGCTCCGGAGTTCTGGCCCCCGCCAAGCTCGGGTGCGGTGCTCATGGGTTCTGTGGCCGGGCTGGCTTCGCGTCCGCGGTACCCGCCCTGAGCGGGGTACTGGTCGTGAGCCGGGTGATGGGAGGAGTTCTGCCTCTGAGCAGGACGAATAGTGGGTCGCGATGACGCATCCGCGTCTGATTCGTTACCCGAGGAGGGACTATTCACCACTGCTGCACCGTGCCTAATGTTTCGAATCCGGGGCTTGCCCAAAGGACAAGCGGGGACACCGTATTGCACTTTATCGTATGAAACTGCACAAACAGGTCGTTCTCAGGGTAGTTGGAGTTTTTAAAACTGCCGGATGTCACGAGTAGACTGATGTGCGATTGTCCCTATACATCAATCGGTGACCCCAGCAACGGTCGGCCGTAAAAGGAGTACTCGTGGCCAAGTCCAACGGACGGACCCAGCGCCCTCAGCGCACTTCTCGCAACTCGTCGAAGGCCAAGGTCGAAACCAAGGCCCAGTCGAACGACGATGTCGAGGCAGTCGAGGATCCCCAGACCGTGCAGGCCGAGGATCCGAAGGACGAGCGTCTCGACGGCGATCTCCTCGACTTGGATGATTCCTCGGACGCCTCCGATGTGGTTGCCGACGATGCTGATGCAGACGAGAAGTCCACCGCCGCCACGACTGCCGCGGACAAGGAGTCCGCGCCGAAGAGCGCCGGAGCCGGGGCCAAGAAGGTTGACGCCAAGGACAGCGACAAGTCCGCCGACCTCGATGCCGACGACGCTGTTGACGTCGATGATTCCGATGCTGATGAGGCCGACGCCGACGACTCAGCCGAGGACTCGAAGACGGCCACGAAGTCTGAGAAGTCTGCCAAGGCGGCCAAAGTCGACAAGCACGAGAAGGACAGCAAGTCCTCGAAGAAGAAGAGCGAGTCCTCCAAGGCCGCGGCCAAGGGTTCGTCCGCCAAGGGCTCCTCAGCCAAGCGCACCTCGCGTTCGGGCAATCCGGCCAAGCGCCCCCAGGGCCGCAAGACCGCCTCATACACCTCGCAGTCCGGTCAGCAGACGATCAAGCCGAACCCACGCTGGTTCCTGCCGGTGCTCATCGGCCTCCTGGTCATCGGCCTGGTCTGGCTCGTGACCTTCTACATCTCGCAGGGAGCGTTCCCGGTCGAGGCGTGGGGCAACTGGAACATCCTCATCGGCTTCGCCTTCTTTGTCGCGGGGCTGATCATGTCCACGCGCTGGCGGTAGTCAGCAAGCCGCTTCACGAATAACGGGCGTTGTGTCGACGCACGGGTGCGTAATCCCGATAGTCGACGCAGCGCCCGTTATTCGATCGCGCAATGGGTGCACTCGCGCACCCGCACCATGCTGGCAAGCGGCTCATCTGCGGTTGTGTCGAGGACCCGATATTGACGTTTCAATCGCCTCGTGATCGCCTCGTGATCGCCTCGCCATCGCCTTTGTCCACAGGGTCGAAGTTATACCCAAGCCGGGTGCGTCGCTTGTGCATAACTTATTTTGAGCTTGTGACCAGGGAAAATACACCTATGTAAGTTATCCACCATGTGGATAAAGGTTGTGGACAAGTAAATTCGAGCCCCGCAGGTGCCAATTTTCGACGGAAGTCTGATATAAGCCTGAGAGCCGCCTATCACCCGTGGTCGACACCGTGGATGCTGCGGCGCTCGGTGCCCATCACATCGCAGCAATCTGCCAAGCGTCGTTGATCCTCCAGGCCCCGGCGACAAGCATCGCCAGCAGCAGACCGACGGCTGTCAGCACGAACACCAGCGTCGACTGCTTCTTCGGTACGAGAAGAGCACCGCACCCGAGCACGAAGCCCGCAATGAGCCCGCCGAGGTGGGCCTGCCAAGACACTCCTGCGACGAGGAATCCGTATCCGAAGTTGAGTGCTACGAACAGCACGACGCCGGTGATGTTGCGATCCAGCTTCTGCGTCGGCACCAGCAGGACGCCGACGATGGCGAAGACCGCACCGGAGGCGCCGATGTTGTTCGTCACCCAATCCACCGTGAACGGCTTGGCGAGGACGAGGACCATGACTGATCCGCCCACCGTGCCGAGCAGATAGATGGTGAGGAACCTCCAGCGGCCCAAGGCACGCTCGATGAAGGATCCGAAGAAGAACAGGCCGATCATGTTGGCCAGGAGATGGAACGGCGAGGGCTGTTCGTGCACCAGCGCCACGCTCAGGACCCGCCAGGGCTGTTCGAGCACGAGTGCGGGAACGAAGCTGAGTCGATGGACCAAGTCCAGGCTGGGCAGCAGCTGGGCCAGGAAGACCACGCCGGTGAGGATCATGATGATGCTCGTGACAAGGGGTGGAGACACAGAAGGGGCCCGGCCGGTCTCCCGGGCCGAGCCCTCCTGCGGTGTGTCCATCACACCATGGTACTCAGTTCAGTGAGTCTCAGTACTCCGCACTCGAAGTCTGCTGCTCACCGGTGAAGCGGTCTCAGGCGCTGATCTCGACCGATTCGAGAACGACTGGCTCCACTGGCTTGTCCATGGCTGCGGTGCGAACGTTGTTGATCTCGTCGACAACCTTCTGTGAGGCTTCGTCGGCCACCTCGCCGAAGATGGTGTGCTTGCCGTTGAGCCATGGGGTCTCGGCGGTGGTGATGAAGAACTGCGACCCGTTGGTGCCGCGTCCCATCTGCTTGCCAGCGTTGGCCATGGCCAACAGGTACTTGCGGTCGAACTGGAGCTCCGGGTGGATCTCGTCGTCGAAGGTGTAGCCGGGTCCGCCGGTACCGGTGCCCAGCGGGCAGCCGCCCTGGATCATGAAGTCCGCGATGATGCGGTGGAAGTTGAGACCGTCGTAGAAGGGACGCTTGGTGGGTTCGCCGGTGGCGGGATCGGTGAACTCACGCTCACCTTTGGCCAGTTCCACGAAGTTGGCAACAGTCTTCGGCGCGTGATTGCCGAAGAGGCTGATGGTGATGTCACCGTGGTTGGTGTGCAGGACTGCTGTATGCGTAGAAGCTGTAGTCATAGGTCCATTCTTCCACGCCCTCACGGCTAATGCAGATTCCCGTGGCTCGGATTGCGGACTCTGTCAGCGTTTCTGCAGACAATTTCATGACGCCCTGGTGACCAGCGGCTTGCGCCTAGGCCGTAGACTGAGACTGATCAATTGACCCCGACAAAGAGGATTGGGAATGTTCATGTCGAAGAAGTCAGCTCGAGATCCGTTCACTTCGAAGCTCGATTCCGCGAAGAAGACGTCACTCCGAGTCCTGGCCGATGCCAGCGGGGCCGCAAGTCCAAAGCTCCGCGAAGCCGCTGACAAGGCACGCCCTCAGGTCGAGGCCCTTGCAGAGAAGGCACGCCCTCAGGTTGAAGCACTTGCCGATCGGGCCGAAGGTCTTGCCGTCAAGGCACGTCCGCAGGTCGAAGCATTCGCCGACAGGGCGAATGAGCAGGTTCACGCCTGGGCAGACAAGCTCGATGCCTACCGCCCCGAGGCCACAGAACGTGCCGGCAAGTTCGCGTCCAATGCCGCCAACTCGCTGGCCGCCGTCGAAACCCCTCAGCTGGTCGACGACCTCGCTGTGCGCCTGACCGGTGACAAGAAGGCAGTGAAGAAGGCCCGCAAGGCCCTGACGAACGCCGGCAAGCGGATTCAGAAGGACACCGCTCGCAAGTCCGGTGGTGGCAAGGCCGCAGTCGTGTGGACCCTGGTCATCGGCTCGGCAGCCGGAATCGGCTACTACGTCTGGAAGAAGGCGCAGCCGGTCGAGGACCCATGGTCGACGCCGCTGCCCAACAACCGTCCGCAGGATGCCCGTCCGGTGGGCTCGACCCCGGCTTCACGCCAGGGAACAGCACCCGAGGTATCGCAGACGGCAGTGCCTGAGTCGAAGACCGCCGCAGCGGCCACCACGACGGCACCGACCCCGAAGCCTGCAACCGAGGCCAAGGGAACCCAGGCAACGCCGGCCAGCGTCGTCAAGCCTGCAGAGGATTCGAAGTCAGCGGCCGAAACAGCCGAGGACAAGAACGCCAAGCACTGATCTGTTCTGACTAGCTGGTCAGCTGACCGGCGCAGACAGATCGAACGGCTCCCGTCGTCGAGGTGCTCACTGATTGAAGTGAGCGAACCTCGACGACGGGAGCCGTTCGTCATTCATCCAGAACTTCACGCCTCGTGGCCGGTCCGCCGCCCCGGAAACGCCCGGAGATCCGAACCGCCAGCAGACCGGTGATCGTGAACGCCAGAGTCGCGGCGAGGATGAGCAGGATCGGGGCCGTCCACCCATCGGTGACATTGCCCAGCCAGCCCGCGAACGGCGGAGCCAGGGTGGCTGCGAGGTAGCCGCCTCCCTGCACCCGGGCCGAAGCCGAAGCCGTCTCCCGGTCACTTCCGGCGGTACGGGCGATGATGGAGAAGATCGCGGTGAATCCGCCGCCCTGGGCGATTCCGCCGGTGATCGACCACAGCACGAACGAGCTGGGAGCCAGCAGCAGTCCGACAGGCAGCGAGAGCCACAGTGCGGCGATAATCGCCACCGGCACCCACGGTTTGGTGCGGGCCGCCAGCAGCGGCACTCCGAATGCGCCGAGGATGGCCGCGATCTGGAACAGCGAGGCGGTGCCACCCGAGGCTGTCGCGCTCAGCCCTCCGGTGTCTGCCAGGATCGACGGCAGCCACGTCGTGGTCGTGTAGTAGGCGATCGACTGTCCGCTGAAGGTGACCACGAGCAGTGCGATGATGGCGCGGAATTCGGGCGGGGCCTCCCGCCACGGGCGACGTTCCGGTGTGGGTGCGGGCGTCGGCGGCGTTTCGGCCGCGGCTGCGACGATCGCGTTGCGTCGGATCCGCAGCCGGATCGCGAACAGCCAGTAGGCGAGTCCGAGCACGGCCATGCCGCCCCAGATGGCCACGGCCCACCGCCATCCGACGGCTGCAGCCAAGGGACCGGTGCCGAGGAGGGTGATCATGGACCCGACATTCATGGTGGCCGAATACAGGCCGGTCACCATCGACACCTGGCTCCAGGGGACCTCGCGCCGGATGATCACCGGGACCGCGATATTGCCCAGAGTGATGGCGAAGCCGATGATTCCGGTGCCCACGAGCACGAGCCAGGGCGGCCCGAGCGAGCGCAGCACCGTTCCCAGCAGCACACCGGTGAGACAGGACAGCACGGCCGCCTCGGCGCCGAACCGGCCGATGGCTTTGCCCGCCACAGGCGTGACGAGGGCGAACAGCAGCACCGGCAGGCCCGTGAGGAGGCCCACCCCGGCCGCGCTCAGTCCCGTATCGTCCTGGATGTCGCCGAGGACGGCCGTCGGTGCGATGATCGGTGCCCGCAGGTTGATCGCCAGGACGACGATGCCCACGACCATCCACGGCAGCATCCGCCGGGCGACGGAGGGGTCAGGCTGGTTCACATGCGCTCGGGCACGCGGATGCCCAGGACTCCGAGTCCGGCTTCGAGCACCTCGAGGACGGTCTGGCTCAGGCGCAGCCGAGAATCGCGCACCTCGGCGGTTTCTGCGATGAGAACCGGGCACTGCTCATAAAACGATGTGAACGACTGGGCGAGGTCGAAGAGGTACGTGCACAGTCGGTGCGGCGCGGAACCGGCCACCACCTCGGCGACGACATCGGAGAACCCGAGAAGCGCCAGCCCCAGGTCACGTTCGGCAGCCTCGCCGAGGTGGATCGGCGCGGCCGTGAACGCATCCCCTTCCGCCTTGCGCAGGATCGATCGGATCCGTGCACCGGCGTACTGCAGGTAGGGGGCGGTGTTGCCGATGGGCACGAGCATGCGGTCGAGGTCGAAGGTGTAGCTGGTGTCGTGGGCGACGGAGAGGTCGGCGTACTTCACGGCTCCGATGCCCACGGTCTTGGCCACTAGGGCCTCCTCCTCAGCATCGAACTCGACGTTCGACTCCTGGAGGGTGGCCTTCGCGCGGGCGACAGCCTCGTCGAGGAGCTCGGCCAGACGCACCGGAGCTCCGCTGCGCGTACGCAGGATCTTGCCGTCGTCGCCGAGCACATTGCCGATCTTCACGTGCTCGAATTCGACGCCCTCGGGCAGCCAGCCGGCGGCCCGAGCGATGGAGAAGACCATCTCGAAGTGCATAGCCTGCGGGGTGCCGACGACATAGAGGACACGGTCGGCATTGAGGTTGCGCACGCGGTGGCGAACAGCCGCGAGGTCCGTCGTGGCGTAGCCGTAGCCGCCGTCGGACTTGCGGATGATGAGCGGCAGCGGTTCGCCCTCACGGCCGGTGAAGCCTTCGGGGAAGACACACAGGGCGCCGTCGCTGATGCGCGCCAGGCCCGCGTCCTCGAGTTCCTGGCAGACCGCGGCGAGATCGTCGTTGTAGATGCTCTCACCTGCGAGGTCGTCATCGGTCAGGGTGACGTCGAGGAGTGAGTAGATGTGGTTGAAGTAGGTCTTGGAGAAACCGACGAGCCGCTCCCACAGTTCAAGGGTCTGCTTGTCACCGCCCTGCAGTTCGACCACCCGGGCGCGGGCGCGGGTGGCGAAGGCCTCGTCGCTGTCGAACTTCGCACGCGCTGCCTGGTAGAAGGCGTTCGGGTTGGCCGAGATGTCCTGGGCCGTCTCGGATTCGATGCCGACGTCGAGGAGGTGTTCGATGAGCATGCCGAACGGAGTGCCCCAGTCGCCGATGTGGTTCTGGCGCACGACGGTGTTGCCGAGGAATTCGTGCGTGCGGGCGAGCGCATCGCCGACGACGGTGGTCCGCAGGTGACCGACGTGCATCTCCTTGGCGACGTTGGGTGCCGAGTAGTCGATGACGACGCGCTGACCGGCAGCGGCCGCACCCTCGGATGTCGCCCCCTCGGCTGTCGCAGGTGTCTCAGCCACAGCCTCGGCGGCGGTGCCCTGGTTGAGGGTCGATGCCAGGAAGTCGGAGGTGAAGGTGAGGTTGATGAAGCCGGGGCCCGAGATCTCGGGGGTCTCGCAGATGTCGGCGAGGTCCAGGTTGCCAACGATCGTGTTCGCGATGTCGCGCGGTTTGGACTTCAGCTCCTTGGCCAGGGGCAGAGCCACATTCGCCTGAAAATCAGCGAACTGGCTGCTCCTGATCACGGGGTCGCGTCGCTTGAAGTCCTCGCCGAAGGACTGTTCGAGGGCGAGTGCGAAACGATCGTTGAGAAGCGAAGTCAGAGATGGCATGACACCATTCTATTGGTCAGGGGCCGACCGCGCCGCATGGGCCGCGTCACCTCGCCGCACCGTGCCCGGGTGCCCGTGCCGACGAGGACTCGCCGAGCGTGCAAGTTGGCTGGGCATCCTCGTCCTTCACGGCTCCGTGTCCGTGCATGCTTGTAATGTGGGTCACGTGAATTCCAACACTTATCTCCGGTATCCGCACATCCACGGTGATCTCATCACCTTCGTTGCCGACGATGACGTGTGGCTCGTCGCCGCCGAGGGAGGGCGTGCTTGGCGTCTGACCTCGGATCATGCTCCCGCGCGCAGCCCGAGGTTCTCCCCTGATGGGTCCCGTATCGCTTATGTCTCACACCGCGACGGCCACCCTGAGCTCATGCTCGCCGAGGTGGCTTCCGGTTCTCTGCACCGGCTCACCTGGCAGGGGTCGACGGCGATGACGATGCTCGGTTGGGCCGACGATGAGCACGTCCTCATCGGTTCCAATGCCGGCGAGTTCGAGTCACGCAATCACGTCGTGAGGTCTGTGGGAATCGACGGCAGCGTCGAGCGCCTGTCCTGGGGTCGTGCCTCGGGAATGGCCCGCCATCACTCGTCGGTGACGGCACTGGCCACTCCCTACAGTCGTGAACCCGCGCACTGGAAGCGCTACCGAGGGGGAACCGCGCCCCGGCTCTGGCTTGATCGCAGCGCAGATGCCTCGGGCAGCGGAGTCCAGTGGCAGCGGCTGCTGCGTGAAGAAGAGGCGTCGCTGACCGACCCGCTGTGGGTCGGCGACTCACTGGTCATCACCTCTGACAAGGCCGCGAGCTTTCCCCATCATGCCAACGAACAGGCCAACCTCTGGATCTGGGACGGTCTGGCCACTCGCAGCGGTGGAGAGCCGGGTGAACCTCGACAGCTGACGTTCCAGACGGAGGCCGAAGGGTACGTGCGCAATGCGACGACCGACGGGACGCGCATCGTGTGGCACAGCCGCGGCGAGATCCGCATCCTCGACAGCCTCGATGCCGCCATCCGGACCCTTGCAGTCCAGCTTCCGGGCACCCAGGTGCAGCCGCTCAACCTCGACTCGAAGTCCAGGATCGGCGCCATCGCCCCAGATCACGAGGGCAATGCCTCCCTCATCGAATGGCGAGGAAAGACCTTCTGGTTGGCTCATCGTGAGGGCCCCGCACGAGCATTGTGCGCGGACTCTTCGATCCGCACACGCCTCCCGGTGGTGCTCGGACAGACCGGGCAGGCGGCCTACATCACCGATGTCGAAGGTGAGGATGCCATCGAAGTTCGCGCCACCTCGGCGACGGCGACGGAACGGCGAATCGGAGCCGGCGCTCTCGGACGGGTTCTGCACATGACCTCCGATCCGTCCGGGAAGACCTTGGCCACGATCTCCCACGACGGAAGCGTTCGTCTTGTCGAGGTCGGAAACGGCAAGACCAGATTGGTCGGGCGTTCCGGCTTCGGTGAGGCCAGATCGCCTGAGTTCTCGCCCGACGGGCGGTATCTCATCTGGTCACAGCCCACTCAGGGTGAGGAGCAGTTGGCGCAGCTCATGCTCGTCGACACCAAATCAGACCGTGAGGCGCTGGCGCTGACCAGTGGGAAGTACAACGACTACTCCCCCACGTTCTCCGCCGACGGCAAGTACATTGTGTTCCTGTCTGACCGGACCTTCGATCCTGCCTATAATCAGCACTCCTTCGATCTGTCGTTCAACGGTGTGACCAGGCCGTGGCTGCTGCCCTTGAGCGCCACTGAGCCGGCTCCGTTCGGACCGACCTCGAGCGGGTGGGCGATCAGCGAGCTGACCGATGAGGCCTCGAAGGCAGAGAAGACCAAGGCGGAGAAGTCCAAGGTCACCAGCGTCGAGCTGGATGTCGAGGGTGCCGAGGAGCGGATCCTCGCGCTCCCCGTCTCTGCTGGTGTCTTCCGGAAGCTTGAGTCGGCAGTCGGCGGTGTCCTGTGGATCCGTGCCGGGGAATCGGAGGACGGTGTGCTCGGCACCGACCTTGATGCCCCTCCGACGGAGTCGATCCAGTACTTCGACTTCGCCAAGCGCAAACTCGTCACCATCGTCGATAAGGCGGATGCCTATTGGGTGAGCGGGGACGGCAAGCTCATGGTTGTCTACGATGACGGCGATGTGACTGTGCGTCCGAGCAACCGCAAGGTCGAAGACGACGATGACGAGTGCGTCTCGGTGGATCTCTCTCGGCTGCGTTTCGAGCTCGACCTGCGTGCCGAGTGGCTGCAGATGTTCGAAGAGAACTCGCGGATCATGCGCGATCACTATTGGCGTGCAGACATGAACGGTGTGAACTGGGAGGGAGTCACCCTGCGGTGGCGCCGAGTCGCCGCGAGGGCACTGACCCATGATGATCTCGTCGATGTGCTGTGGGAGACGGTCGGGGAACTCAACACCTCTCATGCCTATGTCACTCCCTCGACTGGCTTGGGCAACCCGTCGAAGCGACTCGGCTTCCTCGGCGCCGACCTGGAACGGACACCGAACGGTTGGCAGATCGCACGAATTCTGCCTGGTGAGAGCAGTGAACCCGCGGCCAGGTCGCCATTGCGTCAGGCAGGTGTCGGGGCTCAGGAGGGCGACATCATCCTGGCTGTCGATGGTCAACGGGTCGATGAGGTACGCGGGCCTGCCGCCCACCTGCAGGGTGCCGGCAACAGGATCGTCGAACTCACACTGCGCCGTGGCCGCAAGGACCGCGTGGTCGCGATCGTGCCGCTGACCAGCGAGGAGAAGCTGCGGTACCAGGACTGGGTGCGATCGAGGCGAGAGTATGTGAGGTCGAAGTCCGAGGGACGCGTCGGCTATGTGCACGTCCCGGACATGATGCCCAACGGTTGGGCACAGCTGCATCGCGACCTCAGACAGGCGATGTCGGCCGACGGCGTCATCGTCGATGTCCGGTTCAACCGCGGCGGTCACACCAGCGCCCTGGTGGCCGAGCGCTTCGCCGATCGTGTCATCGCCTGGAACGCCGTGCGCAACTACGACGCCATGATCGCCGATCCCGAAGACGCACGCCGAGGGCCAGTGGCCTTCGTCGCCAATGAGTTCTCGGGCTCCGATGGTGACATCATCAATGCCCGTGCTCAGGCGAAGGGCTTGGGCCCCGTCATCGGTGTGCGCACCTGGGGCGGAGTCGTCGGCATCGATGGCCGCTACGACCTGGTCGACGGCACCGGTGTGACTCAGCCGCGCTACGCCTTCTGGCTTGAGGGCAAGGGCTGGGACGTGGAGAACTACGGTGTCGAGCCTGATATCGAGGTCGAGCATGATCCCTCACAGCTGTTCAGTGAGGACGATCTGCAGCTCGACCGCGCCATCGCCGAGGTGCTCTCCGGCCTGGAGAAGACCCCTGCGGCCACGCCCCCGGACTTCCCGGCCCCGCGCGTGCAAACATCCCCGAAGCCCCAGGCTCCAGGAGCTCCGTCGGAGTAGAGCCCGGGGTCAATCAGCCGGGTTCGAACTTGGGACCGGCGCATGGAGGGACTTTTGGTGTGCTTCTGGGCTCCGAGAGCACACTGAGAGTTCCTCAGCGACTTTCGAGCGGCACGAGCGCCCACAGGCCGAAGGCGAGGAGCACAAAACCGGGGATGATCCCGCCTAAGACGGGGATGAATTCGGGAGCACCGGCGAAGAAGGCGATGAAACCGGCGATGCCGCACGCCGTGACGACCGTGGCGAGAATGTGGAAGCGCCCGAGCTTGAAGACATAGCCGAGGGCGTAGAAGTGCGTTCCGACGACGAATGACACCCAGGCCACACCGAGTTCGGGATGACCCATACCGCTGAGCAGACGACTGCCCCCGAAGAGTGCGACTGCCTCGATCGCGACAATGATCCAGTAACTGCGCCCGAAGGGGCCGGTCGTGCGCAGCTGCGAGTCTGCAGTCTGCGCCCGAGGACGCTTCATCCGCCCCAACCCGCGAAGCGCGAGAAACGCGATAGCGGCGAAGGCTGCGATGCCCACGATGAGCACCAAGGCCCGACCCAGGGTTGAGAAGCCTGTGCTGTTGACAATGAGGAAGACGAGTCCGAAGGCTCCACCGATGAGCGAGCCGATCTCCGCGCCCGCGGCGGGCTGCGGTCTGGTGTGCACTGAGGGGGTCATCATCGTCCTGTCGGGAGTGTATGGGCACCACCTCTTCGGTGGTGGCTCGGTGGACCCTGATCCTGCTGCCGGGGCCCCGGACTCGGGTCTGTGCTCACATTCTTACACCTGAGACCATCTCATTCTCACACTTGAGGCCGCCTCTTACCGTCAACGCGCGGAACTTTCCTGCCGACTCGGGCCTTGACCTCACTAATGAATTGATGTTCACTAGTTGTGAACATAGATTCATTTCCCTCTGAGCGAAGACCCTTCGCCCCTAGAGAGAAGCCGATCGAGGAGGCAAAGATGCAAGGTACACACGAATCCGCGGCCACCACACCGGAGTTCGACGACATCCTCTACGAGGTCGAAGACTCCTTCGCGGTCATCACCATCAACCGTCCCGACTCGTTCAACTCCTTCCGCTCAC
Source organism: Brevibacterium aurantiacum (assembly GCF_003932995.1). NCBI lineage: Bacteria > Bacillati > Actinomycetota > Actinomycetes > Micrococcales > Brevibacteriaceae > Brevibacterium > Brevibacterium aurantiacum. Next base: position 30,105 of record NZ_CP025333.1, on the reverse strand, counting down.
AGACCGTCGACGAACTCATCGAGGCGCTGACACTGGCCTGGGGTGACAATCGCGTCCGCTCGATCATCCTCACCGGTTCGGGGCAGAAGGCGTTCTGCGCCGGCGGCGACGTCAAACAGAAGGCGAAGACCGGAGACTACGGTCCCAGCCGGTACGGCATGTTCCGCATCTCGGAGCTGCACAAGACCATGCGATCGGTGCCGAAGCCCATCATCGCCGCAGTCAACGGTGTAGCCATCGGCGGAGGCAACGTCCTCAACACCCTCTGCGACATCACGATCGCGGCCACGCATGCTCGCTTCGGACAGGCCGGGCCGAAGGTCGGATCCTTCGACGCCGGATATGGGACGGCCTTCCTTGCACGGGTCGTCGGCGAGAAGCGGGCTCGCGAGATGTGGTATTTCTGCGAGCTCATCGACGCCCAGAAGGCCGAGAACTGGGGACTGGCCAATGAAGTCGTCGAGGCCGAGGAACTCATGCCACGGGCCAAGGAACGGGCCCGAGCACTGGGACTCAAGGCACCCACAGCGCTGCGCTTCCTCAAGCAGTCGTTCAATGCCGACAGCGAGATGCAGACCGGGTTCACCAACCTGGCTATGAGCGCACTCGACCTCTACGCGCACTCACCGGAATCGCATGAGGGCGCGGCCGCCTTCGCCGAGAAGCGCGACCCGGACTTCAGCAGCTTCGACAATGCGTACTGAACCAGCCCACCAGAACAGAGGATCACAGTGGACTTCGCAATCACCCCAGAGACACAGGGACTGCTCGACACAGCAGCGACGTTCGAGGACCGCCTCATATCCGAGGCGCGTGACCGGGAGGCCGCTGGGTCGATCGGAGCCGAGCTGACCCAGGAGATGGGTCGCGCCGGACTCATCGCACCCGAACTCTCGACCCACCTCGGCGGGCAGGGCCAAACGAAGGTGAGCGCAGGACTGGTCACCGAGGCGATCGCTCGGGGCGATCTCAACGTGGCATATCTGCAGGTGGTGGGCTCGCTGATGGGTCAAGTCATCGCCCGCAATGCCAGCGCTGAAGTTGCCGAGCACTATTGCCGACTCATCACCTCGGGTGCCGAGACAGTGGCAATCGGGCTCTCGGAACCCGACGCCGGCTCCGATGCAGGCAATCCCCAGACCACCGCCACGCGCGATGGCGACGATTGGATCATCAACGGCACAAAGTCCATGTCACTGGCCATGACCTCGACGGCCACGGTCATCTTCGCCCGCACCGATCCTGATGCGAAGCGAGGCAAGGGCATCTCCGCCTTCCTCGTCGACCTCGATGCCCCCGGAGTGACCCTCACTGCGATCGCCGATATGGGGCAGGCCGCGGTGGCTCGCGGTTCCGTCGACTTCACCGATGTCAGGGTCCCGGGCAATCACCTCCTCGGCGCCGAAGGAACAGCATTCTCCCAGGTCATGCAGGGATTCGACTTCTCCCGTGCCCTCATCGGACTCCAGTGCACAGGCAGCGCCACCCGAGCGATCGAAGACACGTGGGGGTACGTGCGGGAACGCGAGGCTTTCGACCAGCCGCTGTCGAAGTTCCAAGGCGTCTCATTCCCCCTCGCGGAGGCGGAGACGAAGATGGCCGCCGCAAGGCTGCTGTGTCTGAATACGCTGTGGCTCGGCGACGAGGGTCTACCTCACACTTCGCAGGCGGCAATGTGCAAATGGTGGGCTCCACTCGAGTCCTATCACGCCATCCACCAGTGTCTTCTGCTCCACGGTCAGAACGGCTACAAACAGGACCGTGACGTGGAGAAACGCCTCCGCGACGTCCTGGGCATGCAGATCGGGGACGGAACCGCGCAGATCATGAAGCTCGTCATCGCCAGAGAATCAGCCGGACGCGCCTACGCCCCCTGAAACACCATCACAGCCACTCATCCGACCAAGACACCTTCCGAAAGGACCACATCATGTCTGCACTCGACAACCGCATCATCATCGTCACCGGCGCCGCCTCCGGAATCGGCAAGGGCATCGCGACCCGCCTGGCCGCAGACGGAGCCACCGTCGTCGTCGCCGACCTCGACGAGAAGAAGTCCCAGGAGACCGCCTCGGCGCTGGGCAACGGATCGATCGGCATCGCCGTCGATGTCACCGACCGGGCCAAGGTCGATGCCATGACCGCGCGAACGATCGAAGAATTCGGACGCATCGACGTCCTCGTCAACAACGCCGGCTGGGACAAGGTCGAACCCTTCATGGAATCGACTGCCGACACCTGGGACCGCGTCATCGCGATCAACTTGATCGGGACCCTCAACTGCACCCAGTCGGTCGCCAGTCACATGATCGCCGCTGAATCCGGTGCAATCATCAGCATCGGCTCCGACGCCGGTCGCGTCGGTTCCAGCGGTGAAGCCGTGTACTCCGCGGCCAAGGGCGGCATCATCTCGTTCACGAAGACCTTCGCCCGCGAGGTTGCCCGACACAACATCACCGCAAACTGCGTTTGCCCCGGCCCTGCCGACACCCCGCTGTTCGCGGAGATCTCGGCTGACAACCCGAAGCTGCGCACCGCGCTGGAGAAGGCGATTCCGATGCGTCGCCTCGCCCACCCCGACGATCTGGCCAACGCGGTCTCCTTCTTCGCCCAGCCCGAATCGGCCTACGTCACCGGTCAGACCCTGTCCGTCTCCGGCGGACTCACCATGGCCTGACCCACCCACCCCGTTCAGTCCCCACCCCGATCAACCGAACAGTCCACCCGCACGATCAGCAATCAACGGCACGCACACAGCGCAAAGGAGCCCTGACATGCCCACTCGATTCGACACGATCCTCACCGAATCCCTCATCGCGGACCACACCTCGACCGGTGCATGGAAGAACAGAACACTGCTCGACCACCTCGATCATTGGACGGCGGAGACTCCGAATGCGATAGCCTCACGTGACCCCTACGGGTCCCACACCTATCGGCAGCTGGCCGAGGACTCTCAGCGGTGCGCCCGCGCCCTGGTCGACCTCGGTGTGGAGCCCGGCGACGTTGTCGGCATCCAACTGCCCAATTGGTACGAGTGGCTGGTCATCCACCTCGGCGCGATCCGGGCAGGGGCTGTGAGCAACGGCCTCATCCCGATCTACCGCGACCGCGAAATCGGCTACATGGCGAAGAAATCGGGAGTGTCCGTGCTCTTCGTCCCGCACACGTTTCGGAAGTTCGACTACACGGAGATGGTCGACCGGCTGCGGGCCCAGCTCCCAGATCTGCGCCACACGGTCGTGCTCAGCACGCCTGGGGAAACCGACTTCGCCCCACGTGAGGGATTCGAACGGTGGTCGGACTTCCTCGGCCGCGGCAACAGCGCTTCCGCTGCCGGCGTCGATTGGGAAGCGCGTCGACCCGACCCCAACGACGTCGGTCTCATCCTCTTCACATCGGGAACCACCGGCGACCCGAAGGGCGTCATGCACACCCACAACTCCGTGCTGGCGGCTGCCCTGCCCTGGCCGGACCACCTAGGGCTTGGAGCCGGCTCGGTCATTCACATGGCCTCGACGTTCGGCCATCTCACCGGGTTCATGTACGGAGTGTGCCTGCCCCTGCTCATCGGCGGAACCGGGGTCTTCCAGGATGTCTGGAACGGTGAGGAGTTTGCCCGTCTCATCGACGAATTCAAGGTCGAACACACCTCGGGAGCCACACCGTTCCTCCACGACCTCATCGAGGTGGCGAAGACGACGAGCCATGACCTGTCCAGCCTCCGGCACTTCTGCTGCATGGGTGCACCGATCCCTCGTGTCATGATCCGCGAGTCGAAGGAACTGCTGCCCGAGCTCAACGTCTTCGGCGGCTGGGGTCAGACCGAGTGCGGCCTCGTCACCATGACCGCTCCCGGTGACTCAGAGGAGAAGGTCGCCAGCACGGACGGACGTGCCCTCGGCGACATGCAGCTGCGGGTCGTCGATCCTCTCGGCGAGCCGGTACCTGCAGGAAGTGAGGGAAAGGTCCAGGTCAAAGGCCCATTCCTGTTCGTCGGTTACCTGTTGGAGCCGAAGCTCACCGAAGGCGCGTTCGACGGGGACTGGCTGGACACCGGCGATATCGCCGAGATGGACGCCGAGGGCTTCATCAAGATCGGCGGACGCTCCAAGGACATCATCATTCGTGGTGGGGAGAATATTCCCGTCGCCTACGTCGAGAACATCCTCTACGAGCACCCGGCGATCACCCAGGTCGCTCTCGTCGCCGTGCCTCATCCGCGCCTGCAGGAGATCGCCTGTGCCGTGGTCTCCCTGCGCGAAGGAGAGTCCTTCACAATGGACGATCTGCGTGAATTCTTCGCCTCGAAGGGGGTCACGAAGCACTACTGGCCCGAGGTTCTTCAGATCCTCGACGAGTTCCCGCGCACTCCGAGCGGTAAGATTCAGAAGTTCAAACTGCGCGAGGAAGTGGTTGTGAAGCATGACAAGTGAGACCGAAGATCTCAATGCCATCGTTCGCGGTGCTCGAGCCGAGTTCCGTGAACGGCAGATCGTCGACGCCGCTATCGGCCTGATGCAGAAGAAGGGCGCGCATTCCGTGTCCATGCAGGCGATCGCGAAGTCGACCGGGGTCAGCGTCGGTCTGCTCTACAAGTACTTTTCGGACAAGGAGCAGATCGTCCTCGCCGCAATCACGCGGGTGCTCGAGGACTTCCGCATCCGCGTGCCGGCGGCCATTGAGAAGGCCGACGACCCCGTCGACCGCATCATCGCGGCCTTCACGGAGTTCTGCCAGGTCGTCGACGAGCATCGGCAGGCGGTTGTGCTGACCTACCAGGTCTCACGGTCACTCTCGCGTGACGGCCTCGAGTCCATCCAGACTCAGGAACTCGCAACCCTGCAGCCACTCATCGATGTCGTCTCCGAGGCAGCGGCACAAGACGATCTCCATAACGTCGATGCGAATACCCTCGGCCACGACCTCATGACGATGGCGCACATGTGGGCACTCAAGCACTGGTACTTCCAGCAGCGGGAGGTCAGTCTCGAGGAGTACATCGCCCAGCAGGTGCGTACGGTTGTCATGAACAACCTCAGCGAGAGCGCGCGGAAGCGAGTGGGTACGTCCGCAGTCCGGTGAGCGCGGCGAGTCAGCCTGTGCGGCGGTAGAGCAGGTAGAGATAGCCGTCGTCGGTGCCGTAAAGGGACGCCAGGGAAAGGTCGGCTGGCGGGTCGAACCGCGCACCGTGGAGAATGCTGGTTCCATCCCCTGCCACCAGCATGGGGCTCCTCGTCAGGCTGAGTTCGTCGACGTCCCCGGTTCTCAGCAGATCGGTGAACAGGCGGGGTCCGCCTTCGCAGACGATGCGCGTCAGCCCGCGAGAGACGAGCTCAGCGATCGCCGCGCTCAGGTTCACGGTCGAGCGCCCGGCCACGACCACCTCGGCGACCTCAGCTGCCTGCGCACGGGCTTGCGCGGGAGCATCGGCACACGTGATGACGATTGTTCGTGCATCGTCGGGAGCCTCGGTGAACAGCGGGGACGAGAAGTCGAAGTCCAGGCTGTGTGAGACCACAGCCATGGGCGCAGTCGGGGTTCGCCCCTGACGCAGGTGACGCCACTGCCGATCGTCTTCGGCCGGGCCGTAGTCCTCGATCCGAGCCGTGCCCGCGCCCACGAGGATGACGTCGGCCAGCGCGCGATTGAGCGCGAAGAGCGACTTGTCCGTGTCATTGCCCAGTCCACCAGCGTGACCGGCGATGGTGGCAGCGCCATCGACCGAAGCCACGAACACGGCGCGCACCCAGTGTTCGACACCCTCCGGGAAGGCGAAGGCCTCAGGCAGCGTGACCGTCTCCAGCGGCGCGGGCACGAGCCTGTTCACACTCGGAGCGCCGGGCGGGGCGTCACTCGGAGCGCCGTTCATCGACCGTCCTTGTTGCCGCTGAGGATGAGGTCAGCGGTGCAGGGGAACACTGGATTCGTCCGTCAGGGCGAGGAATCCGAAGGTCTCCTGCAGGTAGAGCTCGACGCTGTCGCCGTTGTGGCTGTGATAGCCGATCGAGAGGTCCTGGCCGAGGTGCAGTTCGTAGTCTCCGCCGCGCACTGAAACGAGAAGCGCGCCCTCGAGAGCCGGGGCCCAGATGATCTCTCCGTCGCCGAGCAGGCGGGACAGATGATCGCGGACCGGGTAGCCGTGGTCGGTCGATTCGGAGACCTTCGTGTACTCCTCGGAGGACAGCAGCAGACTGTAGGGGCCGTCGACTCCGGCCTTGCGCAGACCGCTGAGCGCTTGGGCCACGGAGTCGGCGAAGTCCTCGACGGCATCAGGGATCGCCACTGGGGTATTCGAGCTGCCGGGCACGATTCCGCCGATGCCGGCCGAGTCGAGGCCGTGGAGGATCGCGCTGTCCTCGGCCATCGCGATCGTGGTGGCGGCATCCTTGACCGGCTGCCAGTCCGAATCGCCGGACCCGCGTTCGACATCGTCGATGGCCTGCCGGGTGACCGTGAACGGCACTCGCAGCTCGATGAATTCCTGCGAGATGCGCTGCTTGATCGAGATGTCGCCGCCCGTGCTTCCGAGCGTGCGGATGTGACCAGTGCCCACGGATGAGGTCTCGAAGCCCGTGGGGCCTTCGACGTCGACGATGCGGCGGCCGGCGATGTTGCGTTTGAAGGTGCGGCGGGCTTCCTCTTCGATCTCGGCCCAGGCGGAGTCCGTGACTGGGGCGAGATCGCGATAGAGATTATTCACTGTCTACTCCTTTTGAGACTGCCTATTCCGAGGCTGCCGTCGGATGTATCCCGAGCGGCTTCTTCGGCTGTCTGATCTGCGGGTTCGGTGGAATCCTCGGCGAGGACCTCGGCGCGACCAGTGTCGTCGTCCGTGGCTGCATCCTCGTCCTCGCCCGGATCCTCGAGGAAGTCCTGGGTTGGGACGTAGAACAGATTGCCGGTCTCCGCGGTCGAGAAGTCGAGGATGCGGTCATAGGTCCCGGGAGGATCTCCGATGAACATGTTCTCCAACATCTGCTCGGTCACCGAGGGATCGCCGGCGTAGCCGATGAAGTACGTTCCGTATTCGCCGGACTCGACGGAACCGAAGACCATGTTGTCGCGGACGATCTTATGTTCGGTGCCGTCCTCATCCTCGATGGTGTTGAGGATGAGATGGGAGTTCGCGGCCTTGTCATCGTCGTCGAACTCCATGTCGGAGAGCTTGTGGCGACCGAATGCCGCCTCTTGGTCCTCGACGCTCAGCGATTCCCAGTCCTTCATCTCGTGCGTGTACTTCTGCACGATGACGTAGCTGCCGCCTTCGCAGTCGGGGTCCTCGGGACCGACGTAGGCCGAGTCGATGGCCTCCTGATCTTCGGGATTCTCGGTCCCGTCGACGAATCCCAAGATGTCGCGTTCGTCGAAGTAGCGGAATCCGTGCACTTCGTCGACGACGTCGACAGACGAGCCGATTTCTCCGATGATGAGCCGCGCGAGTTCGAAGCACAGGTCGATGCGTCGCGCGCGGATGTGGAAGAGGATGTCACCCGGGGTCGAAGGTGCCGTGTGGGTGTCACCGCGCTGTTCGATGAAGGGGTGGAGCTGAGCGGGCCGCGGTATCGAGTACATGCGGTCCCACAGCAAGGCGCCGATGCCCGTGACACAGCTCAGGTGGTCTTCGCGGGAGCGGAATCCGACGGTGCGCACGAGTCCGCTGACATCGCCGAGGAAGTCCTTGACCTCAGCTTCCGCGCCCGGGTGGACGGTGACGACGAGGAAGATCGCCGAGGGGGCAGGCGGACCCAGGACGTGCTGCGGAGTCCTCCCGTTCGGAAGTGCCACGTTCTGTACCGTCACGCCATCATCTCCTCGTTCGCACGAATGATCATCGAGGTGCACTGCATCATCGCAATGGTGCTTGGCTGGTCAGTATACACCCCCTCTGACAACGGCCGGCAACCGTCTGACAACGGGAAATATCCGTTTTCGACAACCGCGGAAGTTGTCCTTGCCGTTCACTTCGTCTGTCCTACACTGGGGTCAGAACGACGGTAATGGGACCAGACGACGGAACTGGGACACCGACGACAGCATGGAGGTCGAGCATGACGCAGAAGCATCAGGTTCAGGTTCGGCGGGCCTATGACGACCCGGCTCAGAACGACGGCACTCGGATCCTCGTCGACCGCATCTGGCCGCGCGGAGTGAGCAAGGACAAGGCCGAGCTCGACGACTGGCTCAAAGAGCTCGCTCCCTCCAGCGACCTGCGCAAGTGGTACTCCCACGACCCCGACAAGTTCGAGGAGTTCTCGCGGCGCTACCGTGACGAGCTCAAAGACGATGACCATGCCGAGGCGTTCAAGCAGCTCAAGGAGTACGCGAAGAAGGGCAAACTGACCCTCATCACGGCCTCGAAGCGCGACGACATCAGCGACGCGACGGTGCTCAAACACGTGCTCGACGGCAAGAATTCGAACTGAGGGAACAAGGGCGGAACATGAACGAGATCGAACCGGACACACGCGATTGGGCGGATGTGCTCGAGGCCGGATGCCCCGAATGCGGGTTCACCGGAAACGAGGACGTCACGAGCGTCCCCGACTTCGCGACAGCCTCGGCGGAAACGTGGAACGAGGTGTTGACCAGGCCGAATGCGCGCGAGCGCACCCAACCGGACCGTTGGTCTGACGTCGAGTACGCCGCTCATGTGCGTGACATCCTCGACCTTTTCCGCGAGCGCACGCACCTGATCATCACGCAGGAGTCCCCGACCCTGCCGAACTTCGACGGTGATGCTGTCGCCATCGAATCCGACTACCGGAACCAGGACCCCGCCGAGGTGGCCGTGGAACTGAGAGCTGCAGCCCTGGCTTACGCTGCCGGCCTGTCGCAGGTCTCCGGGGATCAGTGGGATCGGGTCGGCTACCGCGCCGACGGGCGCGAATTCACGGTCACTTCACTGACCCGATACGGACTGCACGAACTCAAGCATCATCTCCACGACGTCGGCGCGTGAACGCCTGAGCACCTCGGCACTTCAGAAGACGACGCCCCAGACGATGATCGCGATGACGGCGAGGACGAATACGAGGGTCCAGGGGCTGCCGTAGTTGAATCCCCAGCCGATCCCGACGCGCTTCGGCACGAGGAACGCTGGGTCTTTGGGACAGAAGTAGAGGACTCCGAGCTTCCAGTTCGCATCGTCATCGCGAAGTCTCTGCTTCTCTTCCGGGCTGATCGAGCTCATGGACGACTCTCCTCCTCGAGTGTGGTGCGTGAGCATGGTTCCTTGCCGTAACGCTACACCTGCAGTACCCCGTTCGGCACCTGGGCCCGGTTCACAAGTGCTCGCGCGAAAACTATCGTTGACTCATGGCACTGGAATGGGAGCAGACCGTCGTAGATGCCCACGACCCGCAGGTCCTCGGCCGCTGGTGGGCCGAGGCACTCGATTGGGTCGTCGTGGGCAATGATCCGGAAGAATTCGAGATCCGCGAGACCAAGGACAGACTTCCGGGCATCCTCTTCGGACGCGACGATGAGACGAAGTCCGTGAAGAACCGACTCCACTTCGACTTCCGACCGAATGATCGCGACGCCGAGGTGGAGCGACTGCTTCGTCTCGGCGCCGTCCGCGTCGACGTCGGCCAGACCGGTGAGGAGCCCTGGGTGGTCCTCGCCGACCCGGAGGGCAACGAGTTCTGCGTCCTCTCACCCCACGACCCGTGATCTGGCGCCACCCATGATCTGATCAGTCCTCAGCCTATATTGGACAGCAGTGTCCAAAATAACCTACTCTCGTTCCATGGGCAGGAAGAAGAGCTTCGACGAGCAGGCGGTGATCAACGCCGCGATCGCCGTCTTCAGCGAGCACGGCTATACCGGCACCGACGTCGGCCTCGTCTGCGAACGCGCTGACATCGGCCGTTCCAGCTTCTACAACACCTTCGAGAGCCTCGATGCCCTGTTCCTACGGGCACTGCGCGAATACACCGCGTCTGGAATCCCGCTCCGGGAGGAACTGAGGACAGGGACAGCACCGGCACCAGCACTCATCATGCACCGCCTCGGCGGGGAACTGGCCAAACAGTGTGAGGACGATCAGCGCATCGGATGCCTGTCTGCCAACACCGCTGCCGAACTCGGACGTGAGGTCGACGCGGTGTGCACGATCCTCGATCCCGATCGTCAGGCCTGGCTGGAGACGTACCGCATCGTCGTGGAACGCGGCCAGGTCGAGGGCCACATTCGCTCCGAGCTCGATGCGGAGGTGCATGCGGAGCTCATCCACAGTGTGCTCGCCGGGCTGAGAGTCGCCGCTCGAGTCATGCCCGCCGAAAACGTCCAGGCGCAGGCGACCGCGTTCATCGCAGGGCTGTGCACTCCTGCGGGGCTCACAGCACTTCACGACCACACGGCAGCCTCTACCGGCATCGACTCACCCGGACTTCCCGTCTCAACCGAAAGCAGCCCCCAGTGACGACTTCGACTCACGCGAGAGTCCGTGTCCCGGCCCAGGTCTACCTTCTGGCAGCGGTGATCTTCTGCCTGGGCACCAGCGAGTTCATGATCGCCGGGATCCTCGAACCCATCAGCGCTGACCTGCAGGTCAGCATCCCCCAGGCTGGTCTCCTAATCACCGGGTTCGCCGTGGGAATGATCGTCGGGGCACCGGCGATGGCGCTGCTGACCCTCAAGCTGCCGCGGAAGGCGACGATGATCATCTCGATCGTGGCCTTCTCCGCACTGCACATTGTGGCCGCTCTGTCGCCGAACTATTCGATCCTCATGGTCACCCGTGTCCTGGCGGCCATCGCCTGCGGCGGGTTCTGGGCCGTCGCCGCCGTCCACACGACCCGCATCGCCCCCGCCGAGGTGCATGGTCGTGCCCTGGCCAGCCTCGTCGGCGGTCTGACCGTTGCAAACCTCATCGGTGTGCCCGTGGGCACGTGGGTGGGCACCCAGTTCGGTTGGCGGGCGACCTTCTGGGCCGTCGCGATCGTCACCGCTCTCGCCGCCGTCCTCATTGCGCTCACAGTTCGCAGCGCGACCGGGGAGCGCAGCGGGTCGAGCCAGCATCTGCCCACCCTTTTCAAGGCCGAGATCCAAGCGTTCAAGGGCCCGCGGATCTGGTTGGCTCTGGCCACGACTGCACTCTTCCAGGCTTCGGTCTTCGCAGCCTTCTCCTACTTCTCGCCCCTGCTCACCCAGGTGGCCGGAATCTCCCACGACCTTGTGCCGGGAGTCCTGGCCGCCTTCGGCATCGGCGCATTCATCGGCGTCGTCGTGGGCGGGCGATTCGCCGATCGCAATATCTTCGGCAATATCGTCGGCAGCCTCATTGCCCTGGCGATCAGCCTCTTCGCCTTGTGGCTCGTGGCCGAAAACGGCTGGGCGGCGATCGTGATGATCGTGCTCGTCGGCGCCAGCGGGTTCTCCATCGCCGGGGCGCTCAATGCCCGCGTCTTCCAGATCGCCACCCAGGCACCGACCCTGGCAGCCAGTGTGAACACCTCGGCGTTCAACGTCGGCAATGCCATCGGACCGGCGTTGGGCGCGGCGGTCATCGCACTCGGGTGGGGATTCACGGCACCGGTCGTCGTCGCCATCGTGTTGGCAGTGGCAGCACTCGGGGTCGCCGCGATCGCGATCAGGGGCGAGCGGAGGTTTGCAGCCGACAACGTCGCTTCGGCCTCGCTCGACTCGGTGTCGCTCGACTCGGCCCTGCTCGACACGAAACCCTCGGGCGATGACACGAAGCATTCAGCTATCGACGCCTCCCGCTGCGCCGATTAGCAATGACCGCTGCCACCGTCAGTCGGCAGGCGGCTGCCACAGCTCGATTCGGTTGCCCTCGGGGTCATGGACCCATCCGAAGATTCCGACACCCTCCATCTCCTGGGTCTCAGCCGTCCCCGGCCCGTTCGAAGCGCAGCAGGGTCATTCCACCGGGGTAGCTTGTGGCCTCGGCCCGAGACCAGATCTCCCTGTCGAATCCTGCGTCGTGACCCCAGAGCGGAATTCCCGAGCCCAGGGTCACGGGCCCGAGTTTGATGATCAGTTCGTCGATCTCCGGTCGCAGGCTCGCCGCGAGTGTGCCTCCACCGACAAGCCAGATGCCCTTGCCCGGTTCGCCCTTGAGCTGCCTGATCCGCTCGATCGGATCGCCGCTGACGATTTCGACGTCCGAATCGGATGGAGACTCCAGAGTCGTTGAGACCACGAGGTGGCGCAGATGAGGGTAGGCGTTCGGCAATCCAGCGGCCAGTCCGATTTCGAAGGAACGACGTCCCTCGACCACGGTGTCGAAGTGATGCCCAGGGTCGGTGACGCCCAGCGCCTGCCGGGCGGGGCCGGGCAGAGTCTCGGGGTACTCGGTGCGGATGAAGTCGAGGTAGTCATCGGTCATGGGCCACCAGGAACTCGGATCGCTCCCATCGGGTCCTGCGATGAAGCCGTCGAGGGAGGAGGCCACGAAATAGCTCAGTCTTCGTTGATCGGGCATCTTCGCAGTCTAAACCAGCGAACCCGCCGGCCCCAGGGTGACGCGAACGTTCTTCCACGGCTTCACCCAGGTCATCGCCTCGGCCACGAGCGTCTGACCACACGAGCTGCACACTTCACCGTGCGTGGTCTCCTCGCCGCAGACTTCGTGGATCATCGCCATATGTCCGCCTGCAGCGGGCATCTCCGTGTGCTTCTCTCCCCAGAGCGCAAGCTGCTGGAGGATCGGCAGAAGATCGGCCGCGGCCTCGGTGCCAGCGTATTTCTGGCGGGTGCGTGCACCGTCCTGATAGTCGACCCGCTCGAGCAGACCGGCCTCGACCATCGCATGCAGACGCCGGCTGAGCACCGCTTCGGAGATCTGCAGTCCCTCACGCAGCGCCTCAAAGCAACCGCGTCCATGGAGGACGTCACGGACGATGAGCAGCACCCAGGGGTCACCGAGCACATCGAGCGATCTCCCGATGGGGCACAGCGCCTCGGACCAGTCTGATCTCAACGGCATGAGCCCTTTCCTTTCTTCAGCGAAGTCTGTCTATACTTCTTCAAGCATAACTTCTTTCAAGAAAGTGTGAGGGATCGATGTCGACCACTCCTCGAGGCACCACCGGACCACAGGGGTCGAAGCGCCGCCGCATTCACCCTGCCTGGTGGGTAGCGGCCGTCGCCTTCCTTGCCCTGCTCGCCGCAGCAGGCTTCCGGGCAGCACCTGGCGCACTCATGATCCCGCTCCACAATGACTTCGGCTGGTCGATGAGTGTCATGTCATTGGCAGTCAGCGTCAACCTCATCCTCTACGGACTCACGGCCCCGTTCGCCGCTGCGCTCATGGATCGCTTCGGAGTTCGCCAGATCGTCGCCCTCGCGCTCTTCCTCGTCGCCGCCGGCGCCGGTGGCAGCGTCATCATGACCGCTTCGTGGCAGCTGCTCGTCTTCTGGGGCGTGCTGATCGGGCTGGGCACGGGGTCAATGGCCATGGTCTTCGCCGCAACCATTGCCAATCGCTGGTTCATCCGCCGGCGCGGACTGGTCATGGGGATGCTCACCGCCGGGTCGGCCACCGGTCAGCTCATCTTCCTGCCCCCGGTCGCCGCAATCGCCGAGTCCACCGGGTGGCGACCCGCTTCGCTGCTCATCGCCGCCGCGGCTCTCGTGGCCGTGCCGATCGTATGGTTCGTCCTGCGCGATCACCCTGAGGACCGCGGAGTCCTGCCCTACGGTGCCGATCCCGAGACCTATGTACCAGAGGAGAAGCCGACGGGCGGAGCCGCCAAGCGCGCGTTTGCGGGGCTGGCTTTCGCGGTGCGACACCGTTCCTTCTGGGCTCTGGCGATCGCGTTCGCCATCTGCGGGGCAACGACCAACGGGCTCATCGGCATCCACTTCATCCCGTCCGCCCATGACCACGGAATGCCGTCGACAACAGCGGCGGGCCTGCTCGCCGTCGTCGGTGTCTTCGACATCGTCGGCACCGTATTCTCGGGCTGGCTTACCGACAAGTTCGACCCGCGCATCCTTCTCCTCACGTACTACACGTTCCGCGGCGTCGGGCTTCTGCTTCTGCCCTGGCTGCTCTCGGACATCGTGCACCCGTCCATGGTGCTCTTCATCGTCATCTACGGCCTCGACTGGGTCGCCACCGTTCCGCCCACCTCGGCGCTGTGTCGTGAGGTATTCGGCGAGCAGGGGACGATCGTCTTCGGCTGGGTCTTCGCGGCCCACCAGCTCGGTGCTGCGGCCGCGGCCTTCGGTGCGGGCGTCATCCGCGACGTCTTCGGCGAGTACACCTACGCCTGGTGGGGCGGTGCCGCGATGTGCGCGGTCGCTGCCGCGCTGTCGTTTGCCGTGAAACGCAGCAGGCAGTGCTCTTCCCGGACCACCATCATCGCCGAGGCGGCCCCCAGTTCCGCTTCTCGCGCTGAGAACTGAGGCCCGAGATTCGGGTCAGAGGTGGGCAAGGTGTGAGACCGACTTGCCCCAGCGGAATGCGCACGTCATTCTTCTTGTTGACCCTGTATCGCCGTTTCCTATGCTCGAGAGGACGTTCATGAGCAAGTTCGCAGTGACAAATGCCAATACCGGTGAGATCGAGGAGGAGTTCGCCTCCGTTCCCAAGGAAGAGATTCCCGGTTACATCGATCGCGCCCACGAAGCCCACCTGTCGTGGAAAGAGACTCCGCTGCATGAGCGCGCGACGATCCTGCGGAAGTTCGCTGACCTCGTCGATGCCAATGCCGACGAGATGACCGACATCATCGGCCGTGAGATGGGCAAGATCAAGAAGCAGGGACTCGGCGAGGTCGACAAGGTCGCCCGCACAGCCCGCTGGATGGCCGACAACGCCGCCACCCACCTGGCACCCACACATCTGGCTGCCGCAGGTGCGGCCAGCAGCTTCGTGCGCCACCAGCCGCTTGGCGTGCTGCTGGGAATCATGCCGTGGAACTTCCCCTACAACCAGATCGCTCGCTTCGTGCTGCCCAACCTCATGGTCGGCAACTCGATCATCATGAAGCAGGCCTCCATCTGCCCGAAGTCCTCACAGTACTTCGAAGATCTCCTCACCGAGGCGGGGCTGCCCAAGGGTGTGTACCAGAACATCTACCTCGACAGCTCCCACGCCGAGGAGGTCCTCAAGGACTTCCGCGTCAAGGGCTTCTCGCTCACCGGGTCCGAGGGTGCCGGTGCCTCAGTGGCCGCCATCGCCGCCAAGTACTACAAGCGTGCCGTCCTCGAACTCGGCGGCAATGACCCCGCCGTCGTCCTCGACTCGAAGGACGTGCCGGCACTGGCCCAGAAGCTCGTCGGACTGCGCCTGGCGAACGCCGGTCAGGTCTGCACCTCACCGAAGCGCATGATCGTCGTCGATGATCTCTACGACGAGTTCCTCGCCGAGGCCGTCAAGGCCGCCGAGGCGACGAAGGTCTCGACCTTCGATGACCCGGATGTCGGCATGGGACCGGTCTCCTCCGAGGGCGCCCTCGATGAGGTTGTCGCCATGATCGACAAGGCAGTATCCGATGGTGCCACTTTGCACACTGGCGGCAAGAAGCTCGACCGTCCAGGTTGGTTCATGTCGCCTGCAGTGATCTCCGACATCGACCCGAAGTCGGACCTCGGCTGCAATGAGCTCTTCGGACCCGCAGTCATGATCTACCGAGCCAAGGACGAAGAGGATGCACTGCGTCTGGCCAATGACACCGAATACGGTCTCATGAGCTCGGTGTGGACCGATGACCTCGAAAAGGGAGAGGAATTCGGTGCCAAGATCAACGCCGGAATGACTCTCATCAACGGACACATGGAATCGGGACCGGAGTACCCGTTCGGCGGCATCAACCGCTCGGGCTACGGCCGCGAGAACGCCCAGTGGGCTTTCCAGGCGTTCACCAACGAACACCTCATCCGCGTCCACGCCTGAATCTAGTCGGGCACAGAGCACAGACAAAGATCCCGCCGACAGCGTCCATATCGCTGTCGGCGGGATCTTCTTTTACGAGTGCTGTCTCAATAGCTTCTCGAGTGGAGGTAAGGGGACTCGAACCCCTAACCCCCTGCTTGCAAAGCAGGTGCGCTACCAATTGCGCCATACCCCCGGAGTACAGGCCGATATTACCCGCTTGAACGGTGCGTGCGAAATCGGCTGTGGTCCACAAGCAACGGCAACGACCTGCGAAGACCCCTCCAGGCCCATCTACACGCGCTTGGCACCCCGACCTCGGGGCCGGTGTCGGCAATCTTCGTAAACCCCTCGTTTTCAGACAATCACCCGTGGCCCGAGCAATCACCGAAGATTCTTACGCAGGGTCGCTATATGTCGAGTCCTCGAATCGATCACCGGTGTGCCTCAGCGATTCCGATCCTGTCTGCGCCTGCCCGCCGATGGTTTCGACCTGGAGTGTCAGTGCCGCGATCGACTCCTCGAGGGCATGGATGTGGGCGACGGTGGCTGATTGGTTCTCCTCCGCATCCGTCGATACCTTCTCGACGATCCAGGAGGCCAGCGTGCCGGTGACGACGCCGAGCAGAGCAATCCCACCCAGCATGAGGCACACAGCGAGCATCCGGCCCAACCCGCTCATCGGCGCCATGTCCCCGTAGCCGACGGTGGTCACGGTGACGAAGGCCCACCAGATCGCATCGGGGAAGGAATTGATCGCCGATTCGGTTCCGCGTTCGGCGTCGAGGACGGCGAGTGCAGCGGCGTAGACGAGCAGTGCTGACGCCGAAGCGGTGTAGATGAGGATCTTCCCGCGCACAGCGGTGCCGACGGTGCGGTTGAGGATGTGCAGGACCGTGATGGCCCGCAGGACTCGCAGGGGCCGCAGCAACGGCAGGGCGATGACTGCGAGATCGAAGAGATGGTGACGAAACCAGGCCCAGCGATCCTCGGCGAGCCAGAGGTTGACCACGTAGTCGATGACGAAGACGAGCCACGTGATGATGACCAAGGCCATAGCGAGTTGGGCATATGTGCCGGTGGGCGCTCCGATCACCTGCCAGCTGTAGGCACCGAGGAAGGTGAGCGCGGCGACCACGAGTGGCCATTCCATGATGTGCTGCCAGCGTTTCGAATTCACGCCGATGACTCTAGTTCAGGTCGTTGCCACAGCGCCACACGTGCAGATGGGCAGGAACCTTGGGTCAACTCATCCTCAGATTATGTGGCAGGTGTCTCCGGAACCAGGGGGACCTCCTCGGCGGGGGCGTCTTCCTGATCTTCGGGCTTCTTGATGAAGAACGACAGCACCACGGGCACCAGGGCGATGACTGCGGCCAACAGGAACGCATTGTGCGCTCCCGGCGAACCTGACTCCGCGACGGAGCGTCCTGCCGCCTCACCCGAGTGCAGGGCAGAGGAGTAGATGGAGATGAGAAGCGCGGTTCCGGCAGCTCCTGCCACCTGCTGCATGGTGTTCAGCGCCGCAGATCCGTGTGAGTACAGTTTCCGGTCCAGTGACCCCAGTGAGGCGGAGAACAGGGGTGTGAACGACCCGGCCAGCCCCAGTGACATGACCGTCTGGATGACGACGAGGACCCACGTGGGTGTGCCCACGCCGACCATGGAGTAGGCGAACATCGATGCAGCGATCATGACCGATCCTGGGACCAACAGTGTCCGTGGGCCCCGCGCATCGTAGATGCGGCCCATCACGGGAGCAAGAACGCCCATCAGGATGGATCCGGGCAGGAGGACTAGACCCGACTGGGTGGCGTTGAGCCCGGCGACGTTCTGCAGGTACAGCGGAAGCAGGGAGAAGGTACCGAACATGGCCAGCGAGACGACGGCCATGATGACGACTGCGATGACATAGTTCTTCGCGGAGAAGACGCGCAGGTCCAGCAGCGCCCGATCTTCCTTCTGCAGGATCAGCTGTCGCCAGGCGAACAGCCCCAGGAAGACGAGTCCCGCAGCGATCGCAGTCCAGGCGGAGCCGGTGGTGGAGCCGCCTGCCTGGCCCCCACCGAACTGGCTGAGACCGAAGACGATGCCGCCGAAGGCGAGGACAGAGAGCACGACTGAGACGATGTCGATCGGAGCATGGGTGCTCTCACCCAGGTTGGTCATCCACTTGGCGCCGAAGCCGAGAGCGATGAGCGCGATCGGGAGGACGATGGCGAACAGCCAACGCCATCCCAGGGAGTCGAGCACGATGCCCGACATCGTCGGACCGATTGCGGGAGCGAGCGAGATGACAAGGCCGACCCGACCCATCATCCGACCGCGCGAGTGGGCAGGGACGACATTCATGATCGTTGTCATCAGCAGGGGCATCATGATGCCGGTGCCCGCAGCCTGGACGACGCGTCCGACGAGTAGGACGGTGAAGCCCGGAGCCACGAGACAGATCAGGGTGCCAGCGGAGAACAGAATCATTGCCGCCAGGAAGATCTGACGGGTGGTGAAGCGCTGCAGGAGGAAACCGGTGGTGGGAATCACGACGGCCATGGTGAGCATGAACGCGCTGGTCAACCACTGACCGAGTTCCGGAGGGATACCGAGGGCAACGTTGAGCTCTGGGATCGCGATGGCCATCGTCGTTTCGTTGAGGATCGCAACGAAGGCAGCCACCAGAAGCAGCCAGATCACCCGCATCCCGGCAGGATCGATGGCGTCAGCCTGCGCGTCGTTGGTACGGGAGGGCGAAGTGTCGCTGGACAAAGAGGAACTCCGATCGAGTGATGTGATCAAGGGCCGAACTGGCTTCTGCAGCCATCTGCCCCGGAAGGCGAGTGCGAGTTCGGAAACTGCGAACGACATTCGCGGATGTAGCAGGCAACAATGATGAGGGCGGACTTATTCCGAACAGAGAGCGAAAAGAGACCGGAAGTGGAGAGAGTGCGGGGCACGAGGGAAGTTCTTCACAACGAAGGCTCCGGACCGATTCGGTCCGGAGCCTTCGTCATCTGGTGGAGGTAAGGGGACTCGAACCCCTAACCCCCTGCTTGCAAAGCAGGTGCGCTACCAATTGCGCCATACCCCCAAACGGGATTCACCTTCACACCGAGTCGGTGTGTTCGGACCATTCGGCTTGGGCACTGAGATTACCGTGCCGCCACCGGAAGAAAACTCCGAGTCCCACAAGCGTGAGACCACTGAGAATCCACTTCTTCATGATCCTCCTCGAAAGGATGTGGGCCTACCTGGACTTGAACCAGGGACCTCTTCGTTATCAGCGAAGCGCTCTAACCGCCTGAGCTATAGGCCCTTTTCAGGGGGTGAACCCGAAGTAAAACGATACCCAACGGGTCATTCCAACACAAATCGGCTGACAGTGACTCGCCTCACATGACCCCATAATACTCTGCGATCCTCCCCGGAACCGCCCGACGGCGGCTCGGAATTCCCAGACTGGGATTCCGAGCCGCCGCCAGGTTCTGGGAGCAGGTAGGAGCACATAGCACCGAAAGAGGCTGCCGCAGGTCTCAGTCGTCGGTCAGTGTCAGATGGAATCCACCCGCGATGAGGGATCCGATGTTGTAGATGAACGCACCGAGAGTGGACAGGGCGGTCATCAGGACGATGTTGATGACTGCGATGATGAAGCCGGCGGCCACAACTCGTCCGAAACCGAATATCCCGACGATCTTCTCGGCCGATTCCGCGCCGGCAACTTCGGAGATCGTCGTTTCCAGACCGCTCATGACGCCCGTGGCCTGGAGGACGACCCAGAGCACGACGAATGCCACGATGGTGGCGATGCCGATGGCCACAGACATGAGGAACGACATCTTCATGACCGACCATGGGTCCACCGCTGACACGGTGAGGCGAACCGTTCGCGGGCCCTTCTTCTTTTTATTGCCCTTGCCGCTGTCGACCATGTTCTTGACGCCCATTTTCACGCTGCCGGAGCTGGCGCGAATGGTGTTGGACGCTGATCCCATCGCCGAGGTGGCCGGACCACTTCCGGACGCTGAGTTCTGCGAACCGGTTGCCTGACTCGAAGGCGTCGAGCCACCGGTGGAGGTCCCGGCAGAGGGCTGCCGGCCGGAGGCCGAACCGGCTGAGGACTGACCGGCCGAGGGAGCCTTGCTGGGCTTCGGCGAGGCCTTGGGCGTAGGGGGAGCAACGACTCGGTTCCTATCGGGTGCAGTACCCGATTCACCCGAGCTTGCCGATCTATTCGAGCCCGCCGATTCGCCGGAGCCGCCCGGGTCATCGGAGCCGGAAGAATGATCAGCCTTCTCCCCGTCCTTCGACGATCCTGCTGTCAAGCGGGTGGAGCCACTGGACGTGCGTATGATCTTGCCTGAGCCTGGCTGTTTGTTCTCGCTCACTCTTCCACATCCTCGCTGCCGGTCTGAGGCTCTACGTCCTCACCTTCCGGTTCCTCAGCTTCTTCGTCAAGTTCTTCGACCACGGTCTCGGGTCCACGCGTTACAGCGATAATACGATCATTCTTGCCCGGTTTCGCGAACACCACACCCATGGTGTTGCGTCCCTTTGCCGGAACTTCATCGATATTCGACCGTACGATCTTACCGCGTTCCATGACGACGAGGACTTCTTCTCCCTCATCGACGATCAGTCCGCCCACCAAGTCTCCGCGCTGCTCCGTGATCTTGGCAACCCGGATTCCCAGGCCACCACGGCCCTGCAGACGGTATTCATCGACCGGAGTCCGCTTGGCATAGCCACCCTCTGTCACAACGAAGACGAAGGTGTCTGGCTGGATGACATCCATGGTCAGCAGCTCGTCATCACCCTTGAACTTCATTCCGGTCACGCCGCCGGTGACGCGGCCCAGGGGACGAATCGAATCATCGTCGGCTGCGAACCGGATCGACATTCCCTTGCGGGAGATCATGAGGAGGTGATCCTCGGAGCTCACAATCCGTGCCGAGACCAGTTCATCCGGCTGACCCTTGTACTCACGGAGGTTGATCGCGATGACGCCGCCCGTGCGATTCGAGTCGTATTCGCTCAGACGGGTCTTCTTCACGACACCGGACTGCGTGGCCAGGATGAGGAACTCTGCTTCCTCGTAGTCGCGGATGGAGAGTACCTTGGCGATCATCTCGCCCGGCTGCAGGGCAAGCAGGTTCGCCACGTGCTGGCCCTTGGCATCCCGTGAACCCTCGGGGAGCTCATAGGCCTTTGCGCGGTACACACGACCGGTGTTGGTGAAGAACAGCAGCCAGTTGTGTGTCGAGGTGACGAAGAACTGTTCGACGACGTCGTCGCCGCGTAGGTTTGCGCCCTTGATTCCCTTGCCACCGCGGTGCTGAGCGCGATACAGGTGGTTCTGCGTGCGCTTGGCATAGCCGCCGCGGGTGATGGTGACGACGACCTCTTCCTCCGGAATGAGGTCTTCCATCGATACATCGCCGTCGAATCCGGCCATGATCTTGGTCCGACGATCATCGCCGTAGCGTTCGACGATCTCGTCGAGTTCTTCCGACACGATCTCACGCTGCCGGGCGGGGGTTGCGAGGATGTATTTGAACTCGGCGATCTGCTGCTCGATCTTCTCGGCCTCTTCCTGGATCTTCAGGCGTTCCAGGGCGGCCAGACGACGCAGCTGCAGGTCGAGAATGGCATTGGCCTGAATCTCATCGACCTCGAGGAGGTCCATCAGTCCGGACCGAGCCTCATCGGACGAGGGAGAACGCCGGATCAGTGCGATGACCTCGTCGAGGGCGTCGAGTGCCTTGAGGTAGCCACGCAGGATGTGCGCACGTTCCTCGGCCTTGCGCAGACGGAACTCGGTGCGACGCACGATGACTTCGACCTGGTGCTTGACCCACAGACGGAGGAAGGAGTCCAGGCTGAGAGTGCGCGGCACGCTGTCGACGATCGCCAGCATGTTCGCGGAGAAGTTCTCCTGCAGCGAGGTGTGCTTGTAGAGGTTGTTGAGGACGACCTTGGCCACCGCATCGCGCTTGAGCACGATGACCAGACGCTGTCCGGTTCGTCCCGAGGACTCGTCGCGGAGATCCGCGATGCCTGCGACCTTGCCGTCCTTGACGTAGGAGGCGATCTTCGCAGCCAGGGTGTCGGGGTTGACCATGTAGGGCAGCTGAGTCACGACCAGGCAGGTGCGTCCCTGGATCTCTTCGACCTCGACGACGGCACGCTGTGTGATCGACCCGCGACCGGTGCGGTAGGTGTCTTCGATGCCCTTGCGACCCAGGATGGTTGCACCCATCGGGAAGTCCGGGCCCTTGACGATGCCGAGCAGTGCTTCGAGAGCCTCTTCCTTGCTGGCCTCGGGGTGAGACAGCAGCCACTGCGCTCCGGCGGCAACCTCACGGAGGTTGTGCGGTGGGATGTTGGTCGCCATACCGACAGCGATGCCGGACGAACCGTTGACCAGCAGGTTCGGGAACCGTGACGGCAGAACCGTCGGTTCCTGGTTACGGCCGTCGTAGTTGTCCTGAAAATCGACGGTGCCCTCTTCGATGTCCCTGACCATCTCGAGAGCCAGGGGAGCCATCTTGCACTCGGTATAACGTGGCGCAGCCGCACCATCGTCACCTGGAGAGCCGAAGTTTCCCTGTCCCGCGACCAACGGATAGCGCATGGTCCACGGCTGCACGAGTCGGACCATGGCATCGTAGATCGCCGAGTCACCGTGCGGGTGGTACTGGCCCATGACATCGCCGACGACGCGTGAGCACTTGGAGAAGTTGCGGTCCGGACGGTAACCGCCGTCGAACATCGCGTACAGCACGCGCCGGTGAACTGGTTTGAGTCCGTCACGGACGTCAGGCAGAGCACGTCCGACGATCACGCTCATCGCATAATCGAGGTACGACCTCTGCATCTCGAGATTGAGATCAACCTGTTCGACACGGTTGATTTCGGTTCCGATATCGTTTTCGTCAGCCAATGTGGGCTCTTCCCTTGTGTCTTAACCCGCGCATGAGGGCGGTGCTTGAGTTCATGAAAGTCTGTGTGACCGTCGGTTCCCGGCACAGGCCGGGAACCGACGGTGAGAATCAGATATCGAGGAAGCGAACGTCTTTCGCGTTCTCCTGGATGAAGCGTCGACGCGAGTCAACGTCATCACCCATGAGGACTGTGAAGATCTCATCCGCGACGATCCCGTCGTCGAGCGACACCTGCTTGAGCAGCCGGTGGTCGGGATCCATCGTTGTCTCCCACAGCTCCGAGTAGTTCATCTCGCCCAGACCCTTATAGCGCTGAATCGCCATGTCCTTGGGCAGGCGTTTGCCCGCCGCTTTACCGGCTTCCAGCAATCCGTCGCTTTCCTTCTCGGTGTAGGCGAACTCATGAGGAGCATTCGACCATTTGATCCGATACAGAGGAGGAGTCGCCAGATACACGTAACCGTGCTCGATGAGCGGCTTCATGTAGCGGAAGATCAGAGTCAGCAGCAGCGTCGTGATGTGCTGGCCGTCGACATCCGCGTCGGCCATGAGCACGATCTTGTGATAGCGGAGCTTCTCGAGGTCGAACTCTTCGCCGATACCGGTACCGAAGGCGGTGATCATGGCTTGGACTTCGTTGTTGCCCAGAGCTCGGTCGAGGCGGGCCTTCTCCACGTTGAGGATCTTGCCGCGCAGCGGCAGAATCGCCTGTGTGTTCGGGTTGCGGCCCTGAGTCGCCGAGCCGCCGGCCGAGTCACCCTCGACGATGAAGACTTCGGAGATCGTGGGGTCCTTGGACTGGCAGTCCTTGAGCTTGCCGGGCATGCCCGAAGACTCAAGCAGTCCCTTGCGTCGAGTGGCTTCCCGGGCTTTGCGTGCAGCCAATCTCGCCTGGGATGCCTGGAGTCCCTTGCGGACGACGTCCTTGGCCTGAGCCGGGTTGGATTCCATCCAGTGTCCGAGTTCATCGCGGACAACGCGCTGGACGAAGCCCTTGACCTCGGAGTTGCCCAGTTTCGTCTTGGTCTGACCTTCGAACTGCGGATCGCCGAGCTTGACGGAGATGACCGCGGTCAGTCCTTCACGGATGTCATCACCCGTGAGGTTCGCGTCCTTCTCCCGCAGGAGTTTCTGCTCACGAGCGTAGTTGTTGATCAGCGAGGTCAGCGCAGTGCGGAAGCCCTCTTCGTGGGTGCCGCCCTCATGGGTGTTGATGACGTTGGCATAGGTATGGACCGATTCGCTGTAGGACGTCGTCCACTGCATGGCGATTTCGAGCGACAGCGTCTCTTCGGCTTCCTCGGCCTCGAAGACGATGACGTCAGGGTGGACGAGATCGGCCTTCTTCGTCGAATTCAGGTACTGCACGTAGTCGAGCAGACCATGTTCGTAGTGGTAGGTAGCCTCACGCGGTTTGGCGTCTGTCTCTTCGTCTTCGTCGATCTGAACATTGTCGTCATCCACCTGGACGTGGCGTTCGTCCGTGAGGCTGATCTTCATGCCCTTGTTGAGGAACGCCATCTGCTGGAAGCGGGCGCGCAGGTACTCGTACGAGAAGTCGGTGGTCTCGAAGATCGTCGAGTCGGGCCAGAAGGTCACCATCGTGCCGGTCTCTGAGGTTTCAGCACCACGGGTGAGCTCACCGGTGGGGACGCCTTTCTCGAAGTTCATGTTCCAGAAGTAGCCGTCACGGCGGACTTCGACCTCAAGACGCTCGGAGAGCGCGTTGACCACTGTCGAACCCACACCGTGGAGACCGCCGGCCACGGCGTAGCCGCCTCCGCCGAACTTACCGCCGGCGTGCAGAATCGTCAGGATCACTTCGACGGTGGGTTTGCCCTCGGTGGGGTGCATCGCCACTGGCATTCCGCGCCCGTCATCGACGACTCTCACGCCACCATCGGCGAGGATCGTCACCTCGATGTGGGAGCAGTATCCGGCCATCGCCTCATCGACGGAGTTGTCGACGATTTCCTGCACCAGGTGGTGGAGACCGCGTTCCGAGGTCGAACCGATATACATGCCAGGTCGTTTGCGAACTGCTTCGAGACCCTCGAGTACCGTAATATCCCCGGCATCGTAATGGGGCAGATCCTCGGTCGTCATATGACTCCTTGTAAGGGTGGGCGCTATCAGCTTCCTATTCTACCGCGCCATGACCGGAAATGCCCGTAAGCGGCCCTTTAAGGTGCATTTCCGGATTTTCCAAGCCTCAGATGTACCCCCGGGCACGAACGGGACCGGCTATCGCCGTTTAAGGCTCTCTATCGCTTTTCAGATCTCGGCTCTAGCCGAGTCAGAATTTCACTTGCTGAAATCCCTCCGAACACCGTCGTTCGGGTTGGCTCTGAGGCTCAGCCGTAGGTGTCGCGAGGTCCCCGGCCGGATACGCTGCGCCGGCCCTTCTTGAAGCTGCGCCCCCTAGGTCCGCGGATCTCGATCTCCGTGATCGTCTGTGAGCCGAGACCAGCCTCGAGCGCTCTGAGGATCGTCGGCTTAAGCACTCGCAGCTGAGTCGCCCAGGTCGTTGAGTCCGCGGCGATGATCAGCAGAGGAGGGGAGAAGTCGACGGGCTTGCAGTGCATCGCCACCTGTTCTCCCACCAGATCCGGCCACCGGCCCAGCACCTTGCCGATGTCGATCGACGAGGACCAACCTCGGGCGGAGATCAGCTTCCCCAGGGCCGATGAGATCGCTGCCGGATCTCGTCTGTCCTTACCTGCGCCGCTGTAGACGGCTTCACCGCGCAGTCGCGAGCGGCGACGGCTGCGAACGAACTTTGCCTCGGTCGCCTCCATCCGTCGGACCCGGTCGAGAGCCTCAAGTGAGGCCACCGGAGTTGAGGTGTCCTTTTGGATGCCGCTCATGACTGCAGACGCTCCTGCCCGATCCTTCGGCCTTCCAGCCCTTCGGGCAGATCGCCGTCCACGGCCGCGGTGATGAATACCTGTTCGGCCTCGGTGATGCGCGACGCAAGTCGGTTGCGGCGTCCGGTGTCGAGTTCGGCGAAGACATCGTCGAGGACGAGGACAGGCTGTTCGGCAGCAGATCCGGCATCGGAGCTGAGCAGGTCCCATCCGGCTAATTGCATGGCCAAGGCCAGGGACCAGGTTTCTCCATGTGAGGCGTAGCCCTTTGCCGGGTGGTCTCCGATCGTCAGCGCCAGATCGTCACGGCCGGGACCGTGCAGGGTCAGACCGCGTTCGATCTCGGTGGTGCGGCGACGTTCGAGGGCGGCCAACAGCAGCTCGCGGCATTCGGCGGCCGATTCGGCCTGCGAATAGTCGATGCGCGAATCATAGCGAGCCTGGATTCCCTGACGCTCAAGTCGAGCATCGGCGGCGATATAGGCGAAGTTCTTCTGCAGCGGCTCGACGATGTCGGCGAGGATCCGCTGCCTGCCGTAGACCAGCTCCGAGGCAGAGTCGGCGTAGGCCATGTTCCAGATGTCCAAGGTCGCCTCGAGTCCGGGATCACGGTCCTCACGAAGACGTTTGAGCAGAGCGTTGCGCTGCTTGAGCGCGCGTTCGAAGTCCGTGATCACCGAGGAGTAGCGAGGGTTGCGCGAGACGACCAGGGTGTCCATCCACGAACGTCGTTCAGCTGGTTCGCCGCGCACCAGGCTGAGATCCTCCGGTGCGAAGACCACGCAGGACACGAGTCCCAGGATCTCCTTCATCTTCACTGGAGAGCGGTTGACTCGTGCCCGGTTGGCGCCCTTCGACTGAATCGAGACTTCCACAGTGGCGTGACGCTGATCGCGGTTGACGAGAGCAGACACGGTTGCCGTCTGCGCGGACTCGTTGACCAAAGGCGCATCGAAGGCAACTCGATGAGAACGCAGATGGGCCAGATACCCGATGGCTTCGACGATATTGGTCTTGCCGGTTCCGTTGTCGGCCACGAATGTGGTGACTCCGGGCTCGAACTCGAGGTCGAGTTCCGGATAGGACCGGTAGTTACGCAGCGAAAGTCGGGATATCCACATTCAGATACGAGTTGGCATGAGCAAGTATCGATACGATTCGTCGGCCGTCGATTCCAGATCTCTCTGTCCCGAGATGATGACGGGTTTCATCGGCTGAGTGAACGAGAAGTTCACGTACGGGCTCTCGATCGCGGCCAGACCCTCGGCGATGTAGTGCGGGTTGAAGCCCACGGTGATCGGGTCACCCTGCAGCACAGCCTCAACGGCTTCCGATGCCTGGGCATCGTCACCGGTGCCGGCGTGGAGTGTGAGCATTCCGTCGCTGACCTCGAAGCGCAGCGGAGTGTTTCGCTCGGCAACGAGGGAGACACGACGAACTGCCTCACGCAGAACGCCTGTTTCGACGATCGCGTGGATCGGCACAGAATCGGGGAACAGCGACCGCACCTTCGGATATTCGCCTTCGACGAGCAGCGAGGTCGTGACTCGGCCCGCCGAGGTGAAGGAGATGAGATCCTTGCCCGCATCGTTGCTCAGGCCGATCGTGACATCTCCGCCCAAGGACTTCGACACATCGGACAGTGTCCGTCCGCGCAGAAGGGCAACGGCGGAGACGTCTGGGCGACCTGGATTCCAGGTGAACTCACGGACAGCGAGCCGGTAGCGGTCGGTGGCCAGGAGTGTGACCTTCTCGCCCTCGATCTCAACGCGAACACTGGTCAGGATCGGCAGAGTGTCATCTTTCGATGTTGCGATCGTGACCTGGGAGACGGCGTTCTGGAATTCCCCGGCGGAGACCGTTCCCGAAGCGTCGGGAACCTGCGGCAGCGATGGGTATTCGCCGACCGGCATCGTCATCAGCGAGAAGCGAGACGAGCTGCAGGTGACGTCGACCTTCGAATCGATCCGCTCCAGGGTGACTTCCTGATTCGGAAGAGCTTTGGAGATGTCTGCAAGGAGTCGACCGGAGACGAGGACCGTACCGGGCGTGACCACGTCGGCCGCGATCTCCACTCGGGACGAGACTTCGTAGTCGAAGACGGAGAGACGGACCGTGCCACCAGCTTCGGCGGTGATGAGGATGCCGGTGAGAACTGGTGAGGAGGGACGACTGGGGAGGGTCTTGGTAGCCCAAGTCACCGCATCGGCAAGGACATCGCGGTTGACTTTGAACTTCAGGGGAGATGCTTCGGCGTTCACTTTACTCCTTCGGGGTGGCCACCCGACGTACTCAAGACACTGGCTTGACGTTGCTCGGAAAACTTTACACAGCCTATCGGAAATATCAGCGTCCCGGCATTGGGCAGCCAACATCATGAACGTCGACAGACACCGACTCAAGCGAGAACTCAGGGATCTCGTATTCGAGAATCGGCTGTGACAGTGTGTTCGAATAAATGGCAGTGCTCAGAATGGGTCTCGAGCTCTCACTCGAGAGCTCCCCAACCGACCCGATGCAGTCGGTGGCGGTCACCCTCTTATTACTTCCATTCAATGAGTAGAAGTATTAGCACCTGTGGAGTTTGTGGACAACCATCGGTTACGCCCTAGTAATCAAGGCTTGGGCGATCTCCGAGGGTGTGGATCCCCTGTGTACGCTCACACATGCTTCGGTGGGCGCTTGGGTAAGCACATCCATGTAGTTCACAGCCGTCCACTCACTTCGTGGAGTTATCCACCATTCTATCCCCAGGATACGCAGTTTGTCCCCATGGTTATCCACAGATGTGTATACCGCGTTCTATAGGCGATGTTGCTGTTTAATGCGGTTTGTTAACTCGGTGACCTGAGTGTAGACCGCTCGTCGTTCGGCCATCTGAGTTCGAATCTTCTTGTTCGCATGCATCACGGTGGTGTGATCGCGACCGCCGAAGGCCTGGCCGATCTTGGGCAGCGACAGCTCCGTGAGCTCACGGCACAGATACATGGCGATCTGCCTGGCAGTGGTCAGCGTTCGCGACCGGGACGTGCCGCACAGGTCATCGAGGGTGAGGCTGAAGTAGGCAGCGGTCTGTCCCATGATGTCGGCTGCGGTGATGGCTGGGGTGTCGTCTTGGGTGATGAAGTCCTTGAGTACTGTCTCGGCCAGACTCACATCGACCTGCTGATCATTGAGGTTGGCGAAGGCCGTCACGCGAATGAGTGCGCCCTCGAGCTCGCGGATGTTCGATGAGATCCGCGAGGCGATGTATTCGAGGACGTCATTGGGAACGTCGAGCTGCTCGCCGGCGGCCTTGCGACGCAGAATCGCGAAACGGGTCTCCATATCCGGAGGCTGCACGTCAGTGAGGAGACCCCATTCGAAGCGTGAGCGCAGCCGTTCCTCAAAGCCCTTGAGCATCTTCGGCGGCTGGTCCGAGGTGATGACGACCTGTTTGACCTCATTGTGCAGAGCGTTGAAGGTATGGAAGAACTCTTCGACCGTCGCATCCTTGCCCTGCAGGAACTGGATGTCATCGATCATCAGAATGTCGACCTCGCGGTAGCGACGCTGGAACGCGGGACGCAGCGAATTCGAGGTCTTCGACGAACCGATGGTGTTGATGAAGTCGTTGACGAACTCTTCGCTCGAGACGTATTTCACTCGGATCTCAGGAAACAGCTGCGTTGCGTAGTAGCCGATCGCGTGCAAGAGGTGCGTTTTGCCCAGACCCGAATCGCCGTAGATGAACAGTGGGTTGTAGGCCTTGGCCGGTGCCTCGGCCACAGCGAAGGCCGCGGCATGTGCGAAGCGGTTGGAAGCGCCGATGACGAAGGTGTCGAAGGTGTACTTCGGGTTGAGCTGGGCGAGTCCGGGAACCTCGACCGGCGGAGTCGACTGGGCGGCGGTCGCCTCGGCGATCTTCATCTCTCGCGTCGTCCTTTCCACAGGTGCCCCATTGCTGGGTGCCGGCCCGGCGTCTTCGTACCTGGGTGACTGCGGCTGCGGGTGAGGCGCGCGGTTGTAGGGAGAGGGGATCTGCGGCTCGGACGCTGGGGCCTGCGTCGGCGCATAGCTTGGGGACGCCGTGGAATCCATCGCCGAGGTGGATGTCTCCGGATCGATCTCGATCGGTGATCCCGGTGTGGGTTCCCCGATGAGATCTTCGAACCGAATCGGTACATCGAGTTCCGGATCGACGACGAACCCGAAGGTCACCTCGAAGCCAAGAACATGGGAGAACTCCCTGGTCAGCGGACCGAGAAGTCGAGTCTCAATGGTTCTGCGCGTGTGTTCGTCCCGGACAGCGAGAAGGACCAGAGCATTGTCGACGAGAGCCTTGGGCAGCGCGAGCGAGAGGAATCCCCTCTGGTGGGCAGTCAGACTGGGGTCCTGATCCAGGGTCGAGACCACCGTCCGCCATTGGCTGATGAGCTCATTCTTGGAATTCGACACCGTCAATCTTCCT